>NZ_FRCN01000026.1 GCF_900142925.1 Chitinophaga sp. CF418 | reverse complement strand
CAGCTAATCATCCAGTCAGAACAGTCAACGATATTTTGGATAAAGTTGATATCACAAAGTTAATCCAACAATATAAGCCAGGGGGAACCAGTAGCTATCACCCACGTATGTTGTTAAAGGTCCTGGTCTATTCCTACATTAATAATATATATAGCAGTCGTAAAATAGAGGAGGTTGTTAATCAACACATACATTATATGTGGTTAAGTGGCATGAGTACGCCTGATCATAATACGATCAACCGCTTTAGGGGTAAGCGTCTCCAGAAGACTTTACAGCCAATTTTCACCCAGGTAGTGTTATTACTATGTGAGGAAGGGCTGCTCAGTCTTAAAGAACTTTATACAGATGGCACTAAGATAGAAGCCAATGCCAATCGATATAGTTTTGTGTGGGGGAACGCCATTAAAAAGAATCGGGAGAAAATAAAGCATCAGCTAAACGAATTATGGCAGTATGCTCAATCGGTCGCGGCAGCAGAAATGGATGATACAGACCCTTCAGGTTTTGATAAAATAGATAAAGAGAAAGTGAATGCCACTATCGATAAAATAAACGAAGCATTGAAGGATAAGCCAGTCAGTAAGGAGGTGAAACAGAAGCTAAACTACGGGAGGAAACATTGGCCGGCTGCGCTAGACAGATATGAGCAACAAGAGGCCATTATCGGCATTCAGCGAAGCAGCTGCAGCAAGACAGATCCCGATGCTACATTCATGCGTATGAAGGAAGATCATATGAAAAATGGTCAATTAAAGCCTGCTTATAATTTACAGATAAGTACTAATAGCCAATACATTGCACACTATAGTATCCACCAAAACACTACTGATACCAATACGCTGATAGACCATCTGAGCGGAT
The DNA here is from genome assembly GCF_900142925.1 of Chitinophaga sp. CF418. Taxonomy (GTDB): domain Bacteria; phylum Bacteroidota; class Bacteroidia; order Chitinophagales; family Chitinophagaceae; genus Chitinophaga. The sequence continues at coordinate 740 of NZ_FRCN01000026.1, read as the reverse complement.
ATATAAAACAAACGAAAATCAAACCCAATAATGTAACGGCAGATGCAGGTTACGGCAGTGAACAGAACTACGAATGGCTAGCAAGCAAAAAAATTACAGCCTATGTAAAGCATCAAAATTTTGATAGGGATCAACACAAACGCACAAGAAATAAAAATCCGTACAGGGCTGATAAACTGGCATATAATGAAGCAAAAGATCATTACATATGCCCCTCCGGGAAAAGAATGAAGAACATTGGTTCTTATAGATCCACAACATCAACAGGTTTTGAACAAATACTTACACGCTACCAAGCCAGCAAATGCAAAGGTTGCCCATTAAAAGAACAATGTCATCAAGGAAAAGGCAACCGGGTCATAACAATTAACCATCATCTAAATTATCTGCGAACTAAGGCCGATAAGCGCCTAAAGACCAGCCGAGGAATCGCTAAACGTAAACAGCGTTGTTATGATGTTGAACCTGTGTTTGGTAATATCAAGCACAATCATCACTTTAAACGTTTTATGCTACGAGGCATTGAAAAAGTGACAATTGAGGCTGGATTATTGGCTCTGGCTCACAATTTAAGAAAGAAAACTGCATGAGAAAGAGCTGAAAGAGCCCAAAAACTTGTTCCCACCTCCCTAGGCCCTTCATATATTTTTACTGAATAAAATTAAGGCTCTGCATATATGCCCATGTGTATAGCGCTATACAAAAGAAAAAACCGCCTCAATTATTATTGAGACGGCTTC
>NZ_FRCN01000025.1:3575-4948 GCF_900142925.1 Chitinophaga sp. CF418 | reverse complement strand
ATAGTTACAGTGCTGTTAGCTTCCGCTGTACCGGTTACAGTTGGCGTGTTATCAGAAGTCAGTGTTTGAGCGGTAGTTATAGTCGGCACTGTTGGCACCTGCGTATCAATAGTGATATTCAGCGTAGCACTTGGTGCACTGGTATTACCTACTGCATCAGTAGATGTAGCTGTGAATGCATGCGTACCATCTGACAGTGGTGTTGGCACTGTGAAGGTGTAATTACCACCAGCGTTAGCGGTAGTTGTACCAACTGCAGAACCATCTACATATATAGTTACAGTGCTGTTAGCTTCTGCTGTACCGTTTACAGTTGGCGTGTTATCACTAGTCGGTGTTTGAGCGGTGGTGATAGTCGGTACAGTTGGCACCTGCGTATCGATAGTGATATTCAGCGTAGCACTTGGCGCACTGGTATTACCTACTGCGTCAGTTGATGTAGCAGTGAATGCATGCGTACCATCAGACAGTGCTGCTGGCACTGTGAAGGTGTAATTACCACCAGCGTTAGCGGTGGTTGTACCTACTGCAGTACCATCTACATATATAGTTACAGTGCTGTTAGCTTCTGCTGTACCGGTTACAGTTGGCGTGTTATCAGAAGTCAGTGTTTGAGCGGTAGTTATAGTCGGCACTGTTGGCACCTGCGTATCGATAGTGATATTCAGCGTAGCACTTGGTGCACTGGTATTACCTACTGCATCGGTAGCTGTAGCAGTGAATGCATGTGTGCCATCAGGCAGTGGTGTTGGCACTGTGAAGGTGTAGTTACCACCGGCGTTACCTGTAGTTGTGCCTACTGCAGTACCGTCTACATAAATAGTCACGGTGCTGTTAGCTTCTGCTGTACCGGTTACAGTTGGTGTGTTATCGTTAGTTAATGTCTGAGCGGTGGTGATAGTCGGTACAGTTGGCACCTGCGTATCAATAGTGATATTCAGCGTAGCACTTGGTGCACTGGTATTACTCACTGCATCGGTAGCTGTAGCGGTGAATGCATGTGTACCGTCTGACAGTGGTGTTGGCACTGTGAAGGTGTAGTTACCACCAGCATTAGCGGTGGTTGTACCTACTGCTGAACCGTCTACATAAATAGTCACGGTGCTGTTAGCTTCCGCTGTACCGGTTACAGTTGGCGTATTATCAGCGGTCAATGTCTGAGCCGTAGTAATAGTGGGTACTGTTGGCACCTGCGTATCGATAGTGATATTCAGGGTAGCACTTGGTGCACTGGTATTACCTACTGCATCAGTAGCTGTAGCAGTGAATGCATGGGTACCGTCTGACAGTGGTGTTGGCACTGTGAAGGTATAGTTACCACCAGCGTTAGCGGTGGTAGTACCTACTGCAGTACCGTCTACATAGATAGTTAC
>NZ_FRCN01000025.1:0-2995 GCF_900142925.1 Chitinophaga sp. CF418 | reverse complement strand
TATCGATAGTGATATTCAGACCCGCACTTGGTGCACTGGTATTACCTACTGCGTCAGTTGATGTAGCAGTGAATGCATGGGTACCGTCTGACAGTGGTGTTGGCACTGTGAAGGTATAGTTACCACCAGCGTTAGCGGTAGTAGTACCTACTGCTGAACCATCTACATAGATAGTTACGGTGCTGTTAGCTTCTGCTGTACCGGTTACAGTTGGTGTGTTATCAGATGTTAAGGTCTGAGCGGTGGTGATAGTTGGCACAGTTGGCACCTGCGTATCGATAATGATATTCAGGGTAGCGCTTGGTGCACTGGTGTTACCTACTGCGTCTGTTGATGTAGCAGTGAATGCATGGGTGCCATCAGGCAGTGGTGTTGGCACTGTGAAGGTATAGTTACCACCGGCATTAGCGGTGGTTGTGCCTACTGCAATACCGTCTACATAGATAGTGACAGTGCTGTTAGCCTCTGCTGTACCGTTTACGGTTGGCGTGTTATCACTAGTCGGTGTTTGAGCCGTAGTGATAGTCGGTACAGTTGGCACCTGGGTATCAATAGTGATATTCAGCGTAGCACTTGGTGCACTGGTATTACCTACTGCATCAGTAGATGTAGCTGTGAATGCATGTGTACCGTCTGACAGTGGTGTTGGCACTGTGAAGGTGTAGTTACCACCAGCATTAGCAGTAGTTGTACCTACTGCTGAACCATCTACATAGATAGTGACAGTGCTGTTAGCTTCTGCTGTACCTGTTACGGTTGGTGTGTTATCAGAAGTTAAGGTCTGAGCCGTAGTAATAGTCGGTACTGTTGGCACCTGCGTATCGATAGTGATATTCAGCGTAGCACTTGGTGCACTGGTATTACCTACTGCATCAGTAGCTGTAGCTGTGAATGCATGCGTACCATCTGACAGTGCTGTTGGCACTGTGAAAGTGTAGTTACCACCGGCGTTAGTGGTAGTTGTACCTACTACTGAACCATCTACATAGATAGTTACAGTGCTGTTAGCTTCCGCTGTACCGGTTACTGTTGGTGTGTTATCAGAAGTTAAGGTCTGAGCGGTGGTGATAGTCGGTACAGTTGGCACCTGCGTATCAATAGTGATATTCAGCGTAGCACTTGGTGCACTGGTATTACCCACTGCATCGGTAGCTGTAGCAGTGAATGCATGGGTACCGTCTGACAGTGGTGTTGGCACTGTGAAGGTATAGTTACCACCGGCATTAGCGGTGGTTGTGCCTACTGCTGAACCGTCTACATAGATAGTTACAGTGCTATTAGCTTCCGCTGTACCTGTTACGGTCGGCGTGTTATCAGAAGTCAGTGTTTGGGCGGTAGTTATAGTCGGCACTGTTGGCACCTGCGTATCGATAGTGATATTAAGGGTAGCACTTGGTGCACTGGTATTACCTACTGCATCGGTTGATGTAGCAGTGAATGCATGTGTGCCATCAGACAGTGCTGTTGGCACTGTGAAGGTATAGTTACCACCGGCATTAGCTGTAGTTGTACCAACTGCTGAACCATCTACATAAATAGTTACAGTGCTGTTGGCTTCTGCTGTACCTGTTACAGTTGGTGTATTATCAGATGTTAAGGTCTGAGCGGTAGTAATCGTCGGCACAGTTGGCACCTGGGTATCAATAGTGATATTCAGCGTAGCACTTGGTGCACTGGTGTTACCTACTGCATCGGTAGCTGTAGCAGTGAATGCATGTGTGCCATCAGACAGTGGTGTTGGCACTGTGAAGGTATAGTTACCACCAGCATTAGCGGTGGTTGTACCTACTGCTGAACCATCTACATAGATAGTTACGATGCTGTTAGCCTCTGCTGTACCAGTTACAGTTGGTGTATTATCGGATGTTAAGGTCTGAGCGGTGGTAATAGTCGGTACAGTTGGCACCTGCGTATCGATAGTGATATTAAGGGTGGCACTTGGTGCACTGGTATTACCTACTGCATCGGTAGCTGTAGCAGTGAATGCATGGGTACCATCTGACAGTGCTGTTGGCACTGTGAAGGTGTAGTTACCACCAGCATTAGCAGTAGTTGTGCCTACTGCAGTACCGTCTACATAGATAGTTACAGTGCTATTAGCTTCCGCTGTACCTGTTACGGTCGGTGTATTATCAGATGTTAAGGTCTGAGCGGTGGTAATTGTCGGTACAGTTGGCACCTGGGTGTCGATAGTGATATTCAGGGTAGCACTTGGTGCACTGGTATTACCTACTGCATCGGTAGCTGTAGCTGTGAATGCATGTGTGCCATCAGACAGTGGTGTTGGCACTGTGAAGGTATAGTTGCCACCAGCGTTAGCGGTGGTTGTGCCTACTGCTGAACCATCTACATAGATAGTTACAGTGCTGTTGGCTTCTGCTGTACCTGTTACGGTTGGTGTGTTATCAGATGTTAAGGTCTGAGCGGTAGTGATAGTTGGCACAGTTGGTACCTGCGTATCAATAGTGATATTCAGCGTAGCACTTGGTGCACTGGTGTTACCTACTGCATCGGTAGCTGTAGCAGTGAATGCATGTGTGCCATCAGACAGTGGTGTTGGCACTGTGAAGGTGTAGTTACCACCAGCGTTAGCGGTGGTAGTACCTACTGCAGTACCGTCTACATAGATAGTTACAGTGCTGTTAGCTTCTGCTGTACCGGTTACAGTTGGCGTATTATCAGATGTTAAGGTCTGAGCGGTAGTGATAGTTGGTACAGTTGGCACCTGCGTATCGATAGTGATATTCAGCGTAGCACTTGGTGCACTGGTATTACCTACTGCATCGGTAGATGTAGCGGTGAATGCATGTGTACCGTCGGACAGTGGTGTTGGCACTGTGAAGGTGTAGTTACCACCAGCGTTAGCGGTGGTTGTACCTACTGCTGAACCATCTACATATATAGTTACAGTGCTGTTAGCTTCCGCTGTACCGGTTACAGTTGGCGTGTTATCAGAAGTCAGTGTTTGAGCGGTAGTTATAGTCGGCACTGTTGG
>NZ_FRCN01000024.1 GCF_900142925.1 Chitinophaga sp. CF418 | reverse complement strand
CTTCAGAAGATTAATAAAGAGGCTTATTACTATGGTCAGCAGATCAATGAGTACAAATCTGTACTGAAAGATAAAAAGAAAGCGGAGGCCAAGGCGATGGAGCTGCTGAAAAAAATGCCCGCCTATAATGATTTTCTCCGTAAAAACTCCCAGATAGCCAGTTTATTTAACCTTGGCGCTGCCGGGAATAATACTGCACAAAGCCTGGAGGGCTTGCAGACCCGTACACAGGTGGAGCAAATGATACAGCAACGACTGGGGAATGACCCGGGCGCCAGACAGGCGGTAAGTCAGCAGATGGATCAGGCGAAGTCACAGTTGAATGAGCTGAAGAACAAATTCCCGGATCTGGACAATGCAGGAGACATGCCGGATTTTAAGCCGAATCCTATGAAGACTAAGAGCTTCCTTCAACGATTGGAGTTTGGTGGAAATATTCAGTTCCAGAAGTCCAGCCGTTATTTTCCTACGACTAGTGATATAGCTGGTCAGGTGGGTTATAAGTTTCACAAAAATGGGACTGCTGGTATTGGCGCGTCTTATAAACTGGGAATGGGGACGGGATGGAATGATATAGCGATCAGTCACCAGGGCGTGGGGCTGCGGTCTTTTGTTGACTGGAAGCTGAAAGGGACGTTTTTTGTGAATGGAGGCTTTGAGCAGAATTATGTATCGACTATTACTCATGCGGATCAGTTGAAAGATTGGAGTGGCTGGCAGGGGAGTGCGTTGCTGGGGATTAGCAAGAAATATAAGGTGAGCGCGAAAATGAAGGGGAATATTATGGTGCTGTATGATTTTTTAGCGAAGAGGAATATGCCTTCGACGAGCCCGATTAAATTGAGAATAGGATATAATTTTTAAATAAAAGAAGATGAAATTTTTTCTATTAACTGCTTTATGTGCTCTTACTGCTATCATTTCACATGGTCAGAACTTAGAATCTGTAGTAAGTGCTGGTAACTATACAACAAAGAATGTCTGGATTGGGATGGCTCCGGATGCTTCAGTAACGGAGAATGGTCTGAATTTATCCGGTAAGCTGAAACTAATAAGCTACAGCACTGCCTATACGACTGGTACAGATGCAAATCAGCCGACAATATATAGAAGCGGCACAAGAGCAGGAGCATATCCTTTTAATAATTATGATAATCTGATATTCCAGGCTGGAATACAAAACAGAGATATTCTATTTGTCACAGGAGCGACACCAAGCCCCAAAATGATTGTAACGGGAGCGGGTAGTGTCGGTATTGGAACGCTGACTCCGGGTACATATATGCTGGCTGTTGAAGGTACGATAGGTGCACGGAAGGTCAAGGTAACACAATCAGCATGGGCGGACTTTGTATTTGAACCAGCGTATAAATTGCCATCGTTGGCAGAATTGGAGGCATATATTAAGGCGAATAAGCATCTGCCGGATGTGCCATCTGCAGAAGAAGTTTCGAAAGAAGGAATTGATGTAGGGGAGATGAATAAGATTTTGTTGCAGCAGATAGAGGAGTTGACGCTGCATTTGATAGAGCAGGACAAATCTATCAAGGACCAGAAAGCCCAGATACAAGCGTTGAATGAAAAGATTGAGCGATTGATTTCTAAATAATATTTATATACTGGTGTTTTTGAGCTTGAATTTTTTTGGAATTAATTGTCGGCGCGTAATAAATGGCGCATGTTTGCTACATATGAAGAAGATAATATTCGCCATAATAGTTCTCTCGTTTACGAGAGTGAATATAACGGTGGCCCAGGAAAAAAATCCAGTTATACCATTGCCGCCTAATGCTGCCGAATTATTTAAATATAACAGTATACCGGTGTCGCCAATGACGGGAGTTCCCGATATCAGCTATCCTATATATGAAATCAACACAGGGAAAATAAAACTCCCTGTTACTTTAAGCTATCACGCGTCTGGCATTAAAGTCAGTCAACGTGCTACCTGGGTGGGATTAGGATGGTCATTAATGCCTGGGGCCAACATTTCCCGAGCAGTGCGGGGAATTGAAGATGAAAAAGAGACTTATGGATGGTTTAACCACCATTCCTCAGTTGATACATTGGGGCTGATTAAGGACTACTGGACCATGAATGCCTGGTATACTAACAGTCCGGACCGTCAACCTGATTTTTTTAGCTACAATATACCTGGCAAATCAGGCAAGTTTATTTTTTCACGAGAGAGTGGTTCTTTTTTAAATTTCCCATATCAGCCGGTTCAGATAAAGAGAATTTCGGATGCCAACAATTTTGAGATTACAGACGATGACGGTACCAAATACATCTTCGGGCAAACGCAGTCTGTCACTGACGACAATTTCGGCATAAGGACAAACGTACAATCATGGTTTCTGACACAGATAATATCAAATGACAGCCAGGATACTGTTTTTCTTAAGTACAATGATAACAGCGTTTCAGGCAGTGATTTATCTGAAATGAGTACAGCATCTTCTACGGTAGTGTTCAACTCGCGAGATGATGTATATAACGGAGACATGCAAAAAGGGGCGGTGGAGACAGCGGGTTCGTCGGTAATCTATAGTCCGGCAATGCTTAGTGAAATTCTATTTCGTCAGGGGAAGGTTACCTTTTATTCAAAGGGAGTGAGAAATGATCAGGGTACTTCATTGGATAGTGTAGTTGTTTACACTAAGGAGGGCAGTGCTTACAAGCGTTTAAAGAAGGTCAGTTTCCAATATGGCTATTTTTTTAGCGGAAGTCAATTTCCGTCAGCTAGCGATTACCGTTTGAAGTTACTCTCTTTCAGTAAAGAAGGTATATCAGGTGAACAACCCGAGATGTATAAATTTGAGTATAACAGCATACAACCTCCCAGTGCATATTCTTTTTCAGTGGATTATTTTGGATTTTATAACGGCGCGATTAATGGTGATCTTATGCCTAATATACTGCCGGTACAGGAGAATCTAAAGACGTTCGGTACTCTTGGTTATGCTAATCGGGAGCCATCGACCGCATATATGATGGCAGGTATGCTAGAGAAAATAATCTATCCGACAGGGGGATATAGCATTTTGAGTTATGAACCTAATCAATGGATTACTAGTCAGGTGTCAGACAAAGAGGTTACTTTAGGTTCTTTTCAAATGATGGGAAAAGGTGTTACTGCATACGCCTGGGATAGCACTTCATTTACAGTAACTTCTCCCTTAAACTCTTCAACTCATCCGGCAACGGTCAGGATTACCTTGACTCCGTATTCTCCTAACGCCAAAGATGTAGCTCAAAAAGTCACTTTAAGGGATGTAACAGAGGGAAGAGACTTACAGGTATGGACTTCTGATCTTTATCCGGATTACCAGAATCCCCATACAATTGAACAGAATTATCAATTTGATGTAACGCATATATACAGGATAATTGGCGTAATCAATGACGTGTCCACCACAAAAATTACCGTTGGTGTTGTCGCAACAATGCCGGATACTTCAACACTTATAAAATCGGGTGGTGGCATAAGAGTTAATAGCGTTTCCTCCTATAATATTGATAACTCTCTTCAAAAAGAGGATAGGTATACTTACGGCATTAATGAGGATGGTATTGGATATATGCCTGTCACCGGTGACGATATTATATATAATAGCTATTCTGCTATGTCATTTCTTTACTTTAAGACAGATCCTATCGGATGTGCGTATGCTCATGGAGTGAGAATTACGTATACAGCTAATAATTCCTATCCGACCGTTAATTTCCAGGGATCTCCCGTTATTTATTCATCCGTTACCCGTTATGAAATGGGCAATGGTAAGCCTAATGGGAAAACGCTGTTACAATATGAAATGCCCAAGGATTATATAAGCCTGCCAGCACCTGGTTCTATTGGAGGAAAAGAAATTATCGATAATTCGATGTCTGACGTAAATCTTCAGTCGGAACATATTTACAGAGCAAATGTGGATGGCAGTTATACCTTATTAAAGCAAACAATCAATAACTATACGGCGATTACTACTCCTGCAGTAAGCGCAGCTATCATGTGGCACAGGTATATGGTTGAAGGTGGTTGGTGTCCTGCGCCTCTGCTTGATGAATTCGGGTATATGACATTTAGTATTAAAACAGGAGGAAGCAGAATAGGTAGTACGGAGGAGACTATCTTTGATGAAAACGGGAATATTCAGAAAAATACAGTTTTATACGAATATAACAAGCTTGGTTACCCGAAGACCATTAAAAGAACTAATAGCAGGAATGATACATTATCGGCTGTAATGTATTTCCCTGGAGAGCATGCCTCAACGGTTAGCGATGCCGCTGTGCTAACTAGGATGGTGAAACGAAATATGGTTCGTCAGCCTTACTGGCAGGGAAGTTATTCAAAGAATATCCTGCTAAAGTATAACCGAACACTGTTCAGCGATCAGTGGAGTGCTAATGACAGCCTGATCATGCCAAAGGCAGATAGTATATGGAGTTTGGGCAGTACACAACCGGAGCTTGCTGTGGCTTATCAGGGGTATGATAAATACGGCAATATTCTGCAGTTGACTGAGCGAAATGGAATTACCAGTAGCTATAGCTGGAATGCAAATAATTCTTATCCTGTATCTCAGACAATTGGAGCCGCGAGTGCTTCTGTATTATATGATGGATTTGAGGATGCTGGCAGCTGGACTGGCGTTGTCCGAGATAATGGACAAGCCCGGACCGGGGGCTATGCAGGATTGATCACAAATACAGGTTCTTATGTTAATCCGCGTTGGACAAGTATATCATTGACGGCAGCAACGAAATTTAAGTATTCCGGTTGGGTCTATAGTAATGGCCCTGGTGCGATTATTAATCTGCTGATGAAACGTAGCGGGGAGACAGGAGCATATTCATATATAGACAATATTTCTGTTTCGCAGTCAGGTAAATGGATATATGTTGAAAAGGAGTATTTAGTACCGGCAGATGTTAAGAGCATGAGTATAAGATTAGATAATAATGGAACCGGAAAGGTTTGGTTTGACGATATCAAGCTGCGCCCGTCTTTATCTCAGATGAACAGTTTTACTTATCTGCCTTTGATAGGGGTGACCAGCAAGTCAGACGATCAGAATCATATGTTGAAATATGAATATGATGGCCTGGGTAGATTGAAAGTGATCAGGGACCAGGATGGAAATGTCCTGAAACAAATCGATTACCAGTATCAGGCGCCTCTCACTAAATAACAGCGTACCTATGAAGTTTATAAAATATGCGATATATACAGGCGCATTGGGAGCAACTTTGCTTTGCTCTGATGAGGCCTTTGCTCAAAGTAACAAACCAGGTGGAACGCGCGGCTCTGCAACGGCAGTATCCGTTCGGGCAGCCTACAATACTACCTCGATCAATTATGTCCGGACCTGGGAGCCAGATAAGCCTTTGACAGATACAGCTGCAGTTACATCAACCAGCAGGCTGGTAAGGGAAGTGAAACAGACTACCCAGTATATTGATGGTTTGGGTCGTCCAATACAGACAGTTTCGAAGGGAACCAGTAGTGGAGGAAAGGATGTGGTGGTGCCCGTAATATATGATAGTTATGGAAGAGTGCAGTATAAATATCTTCCTTATGTACAGCAATCCGGGAATCTGAATGATGGGAAGTTTAAAACTGATCCTTTTAATGCACAGAAAGTATTTTATCAGAACGGGGTGCTTAACCCGGGAGTTGTGGGTGAAAATATTTACTACAGTCAGGAGGAGTTTGAGCAATCGCCACTTAATAGACCACTTAAATCCTACGCGCCGGGCAACAGTTGGGTTAGTCACCCTGTAGAGATGCGGTATCAGGTTAATACTGTTGCTGATTCCGTGAGGTTGTGGAATATCGGGACAGGGATACCGACGAGCACAGGTAGTTATGCCGCTGGCCAGTTACAAAAGAATGTGACTGTTGACGAACAAGGAAGCCAGGTGGTTGAGTATAAGGACAAGCAAGGACAGGTTGTATTAAAAAAGGTGCAGATAGCTGCTACTCCTGGTACAGGACATGTAGGCTGGTTATGTACGTACTACGTGTACGACGATTTTGGAAGCCTTCGCTTTGTTATACCGCCATTGGCTGTAGAGGCTATAAAAGGTCCCTGGACAATAAGTACTGCTATCGCTGATGAGTTGTGTTTCCAGTATCAATACGATGCACGGCAACGCATCGTGGTGAAAAAGGTACCAGGTGCCGGGAGAGTATTTATGGTGTATGATGTGCGGGATAGGCTTGTATTTACTCAGGACTCCGTTCAGCGGACGAAATCTCCGATGGAATGGCTGGTAACTTTCTACGATGAGTTGAACCGTCCAACTATGACGGCTATCTATAAGGGTACATCTACCAGGGATGCTTTGCAGGCAAGTATGAATTCGGCAACGACTTCACAGTCTATTTCTTATGTAGCGCCGGCAGAAGCCGATCTGGCCGTTTATAATCATGATGGCAGCAGCTCGTATACGGCAACTAATAGTGTGACCATCTTCGACGGATTTGATTCCGGCGTCGGTGGCGCAACAGAGGTAAAGGTCGATCCCGCTGCAGCAGGAGATACGATGCTTATAACTGCCAGTAATCCACTGCCTAATATACTTGCTTCGGCCTTAACGCCGCTTACCTATACATTTTACGACGAGTATAACTATACCGGTAAGCTGGCTGTCGTTGGTACGGATACAGGGAAGTTACAGGCTGCTGATACATTATATCTGGAGAAATTACCAGTGAGTAATATGACTAAAGGGCTGGTGACTGGATCTAAAGTACGGGTACTGGGAACAGAGAAATGGTTGACAACTACGACGTATTATAATGATAAAGGACGTGCGATACAAGTCATAAGTGAGAATAACCTGGGAGGGAAGGACGTATTGACAAGCCTGTATAATTTCAAGGGAGCTATCCTGGCTACTTATCTTCGTCATCAGAATCCGCAAAGTGCTACTTTGCAAAGCACCTTGCTGACAAGCATGACCTATGATCATGGAAGCAGATTGCTTTCGATCAGGAAGCGATTGAATGATGATGTCAGCCAGGAAAAGCTAATAGTGGCAAATAGTTATGATGAGCTGGGGCAATTGAAGCTTAAACGTCTGGGAGTAACCACTTCCGGAAGTGTGCTAGACAGCCTGAATTACACTTATAATATCCGTGGCTGGCTACAGGGGATCAACAAAAACTTTGTAAATAGCGGCAATAGTACTACCAACTGGTTCGGTCAGGAATTAAGTTATGACTATGGGTTTGATTCCAGCCAGTATAATGGTAATATCTCGGGTGTTAAATGGAAGACGCGTGCGGATAGTGCCTGGGCTTATGGCTATAGTTATGATAAGGCTAATCGTCTGGCAGGGGCATACTTTACCCAAAAAAATGGGGGTAGTTGGGCACAGGATAAGAAAGACTTTACCGTTAGCAACCTGACCTATGACGCCAATGGCAATATTAAATCCATGTGGCAGAAAGGGATGATTGGAACAAAGATCGATACGATAGACAGGTTAGCTTATACCTATTTAGCTAATAGCAATAAACTTGCAGCCGTATTAGATCCTAATCCTGCCAAGACTGCATCAGCCAAGCTGGGAGATTTCATTGATGGTACTAATAGTGGAAATGACTATTTCTATGATGGAAATGGTAATATGGTAGCGGATTCTAATAAGCATATCAGTTCTATTGTCTACAATCACCTGAATCTGCCTTCGGTGATTAGCATTGCAGGCAAGGGGACAATTACTTATCAATATGATGCTACAGGGAATAAACTGTCCAAGACAGTTTTAGACAACACTGGCAGTCCTTCAAAAACAACTGTGACAGATTATGCAGGAGCGTTTGTTTATACGCAAGATAGCCTTGAGCTGATAAGTCATGAAGAGGGGCGTATCCGTCCGGTATACAAAACGGGTGATTCTATACGTTATGCGTATGACTATTTTGAGAAAGATCATCTGGGGAATGTTAGAACTGTTCTGACAGATCAGACTGATTTTACCATGTATGCGGCGACAATGGAGACTGAGGCGGCAGCTCAGGAAACAGCGTTATTTAGTAATATAGAAGAAACCCGTGCGGAGAAACCATCTGGCTATCCGGAGGGTCAGACTACAGAAGAAAACAAGTCCGTCGCCAAACTGAATGCAAAGGAGGGCGGAAAGAAGATCGGTCCTTCGCTGGTATTACGTGTAATGGCGGGGGATACCGTACAGATCAAGGCACGGGCATTCTATAAGTCCCAGGGACCGACAGATAATAGTGCAAAGGCTCCTGTGGAGGATATACTGGCAGGTTTAGTAGAGGCGTTTGGTGGGAGTGGAGGTGAGAAGGGATCGCATGCTTCGGAGGTAGTATCTAACAATACTCCTTTTAATGCTGATTTTTATAATAATAATTATCAGCGTTTGAAGGAGAAGGATAAGGAAAATAGTCAGCCGGATCGTCCGAAGGCTTATTTAAACTTTGTTTTATTCGATGATGATTTTAAATTAGTGGAGGATAATAGTGGGGTGAGGCAGGTGAAGGCGAATCCTGATGAGCTGCAGGAATTGGGCGTGGAGAAAATGGCGGTGGAGAAGAGTGGATTTTTATATGTTTATACTAGTAATGAAAGTCAACAGGATGTGTTCTTTGATAATGTTGTTTTGGGTGTGAATAGTGGGCCATTGTTGGAGGAGACGCATTATTATCCATATGGGCTGACAATGGAGGGGATTTCTACTAATGCACTGAACGGAACAAATTATGCAGCGAATAAAGTTAAGTATAATGGGAAAGAGCAACAGAGCAAAGAGTTCGGCGACGGAGGGTTAGATTTGTATGACTATGGAGCTAGGATGTACGATTATCAAATCGGGAGGTGGCAGGTAGTAGATCCCTATGTGGATAAATATAGTTCACATAGTCCATATAAGTATGCCTTTGACAATCCGGTTTTGGTCTTAGACGCAGATGGACGCGATAATGTAATTTATTTACAGGTATTGAATAGCGCTAATCTAACCTTTGAGCAAAAACAAGCAATTGTTAAAAAGGCTAATGAGACGTTTGCTAAAATGAAGTTAAATACGCAGGTTCGTCTGTTCGCTGGAAGCAAAATTGATATGAAAAAATTGGATGCGACTGACGCTGTAGCTGTTATTGGTTTAAGGAATGATGTGATAAAAACAGTTAAGCAGTTGGACAAGCAATTTGGAGACGAATTAGAAGATGATAAAAAATGGGGTACAGGCGAAAAACCAGAAACCAGTGAGAATCCTTCTGTTAATCTCAATAATAATGTGATTGCGATTGAATCAAAGGGCGTCGCCGCCTTTGGTGAAACTATGAAAGCCAGCGATATGGAGGAGGCGGCCGCGACTTCTATTGTCCACGGGGCTGGGCATAATGCGGGGCTCAACCATGGGGGAGATGTCTACAGAGTTGCTGCATTGGAATACATTCCTATTCCAGCAAATAGTATTATGACGGGGGCGCCCGATCTGTATCGTCAGATTGTTCTTGAAAGAAGCCCCACAAGAAGCTTTAAAAAACTGCAGGATTTTGTAAATAGCCCTGATAACAAACAGGGTATTATTCATCAGAAATATATTGACAGATTTGGGCAGAATACTCCTTCACCGAAATTGCCAGTATTTCCATTACCAAAGTAGTAGTATATGATTAGAGCTACATTAGTTTTGATAGTCTTTTGTGTCTCCTGTACCGGATCGACAGAGCTCGGGAATAAGGTTATTTTATATTCCGACACTACAGACGTAAAAGTAGAAACCATAATGCCCAACGACTGGAAAAAATATGATGTGCCGAATTTCGGTGAGGATAATATTCTGTTACTTTCTGCCTATGGTAACAAAGACACCAGCCAACAACTCGTTGTAGACGTGCGTAAATCTATTGAGAAGCAAAATTTAAAGGGGTTGATAGAAAGTGAATTGACGGATATTAGGTCGGCTGATACAGGCGTTCATTTAATGGAGTTGAAAGTAATAGATTCAACAATGCCATATCAACTGGCATTTTTTGACTATTATACCAAGGGATATGATTATACCTACTATTCGGAAAGTATTGTGTTCCAGAAAGGTGAGCGTGTTTTTAGTATCGAGATTTCATCAAAGGGAGATGAAAAAACATTTAGACGCCTGACAAATTTGATAAGGGAGCATCTTAGATATTGATTGTACAGCTTATAAGTTTTCCAATAGCTGTCCGATAAATAAGCTCAAACATCAGCGCACATAAATTTGCTCACAATTTTGGTTTTGTTGTTTCTATCAAGAAATTATTATTGAGCGACTGGAAATACATGAAACTATTAGGACTTGTCCCAAGATATTTTGGACTTGATTAAGGGATGTCTCAAAAATACTTGAGACATCCTTTCTACTACATATGTGTACAATTCTCCTTATGCCTTTTCCGAAAGTCATGTTACGACACATATAGAGTTAGAAGGATTGGAGAAGTTTTCCATTCACGGTGGTAATAATAAGCCGCAGGTTATTTACGGTCCTTTTGTCAATAGACGGGCGTTGCAGGCGTATTATGATACCTATAAGACGACAACTAATAAAGGTATTCAATATACGGGTGATTTTGGGAGAACCGCATCGAGTCCAAGAATTATCCAAAACTTTATTAGTTGACTTGAAAAGGGGGGGAACGCTAATAGTGAGTATTTAGGTGGCGTTAGAGCAGTAGTACTCCATAGAACAGCATCTTCCACAACAGAAAGTGTTTTTAGTGCTTTTGCAAATGGTCGTAATGGTGTACAGTATGGAACTCATTTTGTCATAGGTAAGGACGGTCAAGTTTGGCAAACGGCTCATTTAGACCAAATGACATGGCATGTTGGCGAGGTTAAAGATAAGAGCTATCCGACGAACTCTAATTCTATTGGCATTGAGGTTGTTGGCGCCTTTAACGATGAGACGGAAGAGTGGGAGCCAGTAACTCCTGAACAGATTATTTCTACAGCCTGGTTGACAAATAATCTTTTAAATCGATATGGTTTGGGATTCGATGATATATACTCGCACGATCAGATTTCAAAAAAGGAGCCAGGAGAAGGAACTATTGTACGTCAAGCCATCAGCCCATACTTAGTATATCCTTTGGATGAAAACGACTCCGACTGGTGGCATAAATTTATACATTCAATACAAAACATGATTAAATCGCCTGTTAAAAATCTTTTACTCTTACTTTCACTAGTAAGTCTTCAGTGCACTAACTCACACGATCATTCGAGTGAGATTGAGTCAGATTCTATCTCAAGATCTTCAGTGGGATCAAGTAGTGGCAATGTTGATACCTCTATGCACGTAAGTGCAGCACACATACGTGATACAAGTGTTGTCATTAATGACACAACTTCAATCTTAATTAAATCAATGGAAAAGGTTACAGGAATAAATGGCAAAGGTGAGCCAATTATTTCCAAGTGCAAGGATTGGACACTAGATTCTGCATCAATAGTTAAAATGATCAGAAACTCTTATCCGATAAATTCACATGACTTCATGTATTTATATAATGTACTTGAGTGTGAATTGACAGGGAAAATCGCAATTAATAATGTTCCTTATAAGATTGTGATAAATGCTGGTTCATATTTCAAATTATTTGGCAATGACACAACCTATATTTTCGGCTGCAGCAGTGAAAATTGCAAACAATTCTTTCTAAAGCAAGGGGGAGATCCCGAGAGAGATCTGGGAGCTTATTAATGTATCAATTTTATTTTTCATCTGGCATGATCTC
Organism: Chitinophaga sp. CF418; assembly: GCF_900142925.1. Lineage (GTDB taxonomy): Bacteria > Bacteroidota > Bacteroidia > Chitinophagales > Chitinophagaceae > Chitinophaga. Next base: position 1,061 of record NZ_FRCN01000024.1, on the reverse strand, counting down.
CAATATGGCAGCTCGTTGCGCCAGAAGACCTTAGAACGAGAACAAATACCAAGAGATAGAAATGTTATGTATGATGCCAATGACGTTCTGTTCTTCCGAAATGCACCATATCCTTCGCAAGATCGTTTGGGTCGACCTTTGAATCAAATACATGATTTAATTGCAGCACCTAGTAATCAGGGATTAATCAAGGAATATTACCTCCAGCGATTTGGTAATCATATCGCAGTTCCTAATCCGGCACTATTAAAACAGTAAAATGGTAAAATATATTATTCTTTTATTTGCAGTGATATTGCAGGACCGTAAAGAAGCCGAATTTCAAAAAATAACGCTGTTCGATGGTAGATTAGTTTTTACAATTCCAAAGAATATGAAGGAAGACAGAGCGGCAACCTATTTTCGGGATAACTTTAAATATAGCAAGTACTTTCTGACTAAAGATTCAACTCTTGAAGTCCAAATGAAAGTTCACTATGAGCAATATATTCAGTTGCGCTCATATATGAAATCGGAAAAAGAAGAATTGCTATTTAGAGCTAGTGGTATAGACAAAAAAATCACTAAAGAGGAGGTTCGTTTCACTAAGAAGAGAACGGTATTGCTTATATCTTGTGAATTTACTCGTCCGGGTACCAGATTAGAAAAATATATTGCAAAGCGTGTGGTGTTTAATACATCTGCAGGACTTGTTGGTTTAAATATGTTTTATGGCTACAATACGAAGGAAGAAAAAGTGGTGGGCGATCACGTCTTTGAAAGAATTATTGAAGGTATTGAGATGAGATAGGAAGTGGTGGGAATAGCAGTCTCTGAGCTCGTTGTTATCATTAATTACGAACAAAGGAATAACCCTGTTGATACCTATCGTACTGATACGGCAGTTGCAGCCCGGGATAGCAGTTCTATGAAAGCACCAGAATTACCTGCGAAATATTTATCCCAGGTAAAGCATAAGTCAATGCGTGTGGAACAGCAGGTAAATAAGCGTGCTGACAAGGCATTGAGCCGTTTACTTAAACAGGAAAAGAAAATGAAGGCCCGCCTGTGGAAGGTCGATT
>NZ_FRCN01000023.1 GCF_900142925.1 Chitinophaga sp. CF418 | reverse complement strand
GAATTGCGGCCTTCAGGGCTATGTTTCTCATAACCGAGGTGATCATCCAGTTCTGCTTTCAGCATTTCCTCCACCCCTTGCTTAAAGAGGCCATTAAAGAAGGTGTGAAACTCTTCTTTACTCTTGAACTGTTTAAAGAAGTCCTTTGGGAATTGTGGTTGTTGATTGTCCATAGTACTGTATTCAAAGTTAAAAAATATCGGGGGCAAATCCAGCCGCCGTACCCAGCAGGTGTCGTTTCGTTCGGCTCCGCTACGCTTCGCCTCACTTCACTCCACCTGCTGGGTGGTATTAACTCGTATACAGTTGCGTATTATACTATTTACACAAAGGATTAAATACTACCCTAAGCACAGACCTCGAACTTTTTTCATATTATTTTAGCTCATTGATGCCAATTTCTATTGAGAATAGTTAATTCATCAATAATTTGGTTCGAGTTTTCGAACCTGGGGTCACACTAAATGAAACGCTTCAGGTTGAAAGACTTGAAGCGTTTTTGTTTTTTGCCGATTTACATACTTATTTCATTATCAAGGCTTAATTGAGTTCGAGTCATACAGGGTGTTTAAATAAATGCGATGGCTAAATATGCTTGCGCAAGTGTAGTTTAAACCAACTTCCGATTTCGGCTAACGGATGCAAACTTCCCTAGAGAAATTATTTGTGAATACTTAAAAGTGATCCTGCATTCCATACTTAATTAGATGGTTTAATGTCGTGCTACATAAATAAAAACAGCAAATTTGTCCTTGTTCGTTCGGAATTTTAACCTTCCAATAGTTGTTGAGATGAAGTCAATCTGAACTCTTTTTAGTTATAAATCAGCCGAGGCAATTTGCCTCGGCTGATTTATACATTACTATTCCAGACCAACTCTTTTCCATTTTGCACGTTTTAAAATAACCCCACCGGTCTGTATCCAATTCCCATTGCGTATTGTCACTTTCTTTTCTCTCAGAAAGATACCCACTTTGAAGTTGGAATGATATATCAGCATCCCCAGACCTTAAAAGAAGAGTATCATCGGATAATTTTCGCCACTTTCCCTTACAGGAACTATTTACTTCAAAATATTTCTGAATAAGAGAAAATGGAATATCAATAATGGAAAGACTATATATTCCATTTACTGGTCGGTGAAAAGCATTGCTGCATGAACTAAGCAGAAAGCTAGTACCAGATAATATGTTTTATAGTCTCTCTGTCGCGGCTGCTTCTACTAATTCTTTAAACTTTGTTAAGAGAAATATCAGTTTATTAGTGTCACCACTAGCTTCAAACTTTGCACTTTTTATTCCATAGAAATACCAGTCGTCATCGCTTTTTTCAATAAGCTCGGATTCAATTATCTTATCTTCCAATGGTGTATCTCTTAAGCCAATGGAAATAAACCACCCAGGATTACTAACAGTATAAATTTTTATTCCATTCTCATGCTCCCAATCGCCATCGCAATTCGAGTTGAACCAATTAACAAGCCATTCAAATATATTATTCATACACTAAAATATTATTACATTATATACCTCCAGGTCTTAAAAACCTACTGTTATCAGGAATTTCATATGATTCCGGAGCTCTCACTCCTCCGGGAATTTTTTGCATTTTTCCCGTTTCCGGAATGTACTCCCTACCATTAACATGAGGCGTGGGCATCGGAACTTTAGTATTCTTATTTACATGCGGTTCTCCGGGTTGACCATCAACGGTACCTCCATCAAATCTCTTCGCGTCTTCATATCCCCTAGGGTTGAACTCATTCTTCCACCACTCCTGATATTTAAATATATTGTTGTTATTATCTCTTTTAAAAACGACATGATCTCCTTCTGCTTTCGGGTCGATGTCCAATTTATTGTCCTCTCTTGCATCTCGTTTAGAACTTTCTGGACTAATTTCCGGTAATGGAGTACTTAATGGCATTTCTACGGGTAAAGCAACGGGCGAAATACCTGCTGCAGGAGCAACCTGAGGTTGTTCCTGCACACCACGTTTTGAACTAAGCAGCATGCTTACAATTTCACCTACCTCAGTTGCTTTATTATATTGTTTAGCATCCTCTCCTTCTAAGTTAAACCGCTTTGCTGGAACATCCCAATATCCCATTGTTAAAACATGATTAAAACCATTAAGAAGTCCACCGGTACTAATTAAAAAACCTCTTAAACCACTTGGTGGGTCTGTAGGAGAATTACCTAGAAAATCATTCCATCTTATTGGATTATTATAGTTACTTGCAAAAGGACTCCACATCTCCATTGCTTCTGTTTGAGGATCTATCTGCCACCATCTTCCAATTTGCGGATCAAGTGTTCTATAAAATGCATCATATGTATTAAGATCAAAATCTGTTGTATGCTCTATTCCGTTATACTCCTTTCTGTTTTTAGCATAGTTGGCTCCCTTCAAAGCACTTGTAGAAATCCCCGCCATTGTCAATCCAAATGGATAATAATGTGTCTCCTCCAGCAGCGGCCCGCTCGCTAAGGCCAAAGTTAAATTATCAAAGAACACATCTTGCTGACTCTCGTTACTGGTATAAACATATAAAAATCCACTCTTTTCAACCGCCATCTTCTCTACTCTCAGTTCCTGCAACTCATCCGGACGCTCTTTCACCTGCCTTACCCCACTATTATCTTCCACTAATTTAAAATCATAATCGAACAAAACAAAGTTTAAATAAGCTTTCGGACGTCCAGGTAAGCCATCCTGTTGGCCTTTCTCCTTTAAACGCTGATAATCAGTATTATAAAAATCCGTACTAAAAGGAGTATTATTAGAAACAACTTCCGAAGCATGAGAGCCACTTTCACCTGGACTACCACCAAAAGCCTGCATCAGTCCTGCAACCATATCCTCTACCGGAGCTTTTTGACTGTTATCCGCGGGACCTTGTGATTTATAGAAGGCCTTTGCGTTAATCTGCACTGTATCACCAGCCATAACACGGAGTACCAATGAAGGTCCGATCTTCTTTCCACCATCTTTTGCGTTCAGTTTGGCTACAAATTTATTCTCCTCAGTAGCCTGGTCTTCGGGATATCCAGACGGCTTTTCCGCACGGGTATCCTCAATGTTACTAAACAATGCCACTTCCCGGGCTGCCGCTTCAGTTTCCATAGTGGCCGCATACATCGTAAAATCTGTCTGATCGGTCAACACTGTTCTAACATTGCCTAAATGATCTTTCTCGAAGTAGTCGTAGGCGTATTGAATCGGCTGTCCACTCTTATACACTGGCCGAATGCGCCCCTCCTCATGGCTTATCAATTCAAGACTATCCTGCCTATAAACAAATGTACCAGCATAATCAGTCACCGTTGTTGTAGGTGAATTACCTGTATTATCCAGAACGGTTTTGCTTAGCTTGTTGCCAACGGCATCATATTGATAAGCAATGGTGCCCTTACCCGTAATTGTGATCACGGAAGGAAGGTTTAGATGATTATAGGTTATTGAGCTGATACCCTTATTTAAATCGACAGTGAGGTTGCCGTTTATATCATAGGAATAATCATTCCCCGCATTGGTGCCGTCCCTGAAGTCGCCAAGTTTAGCCGTGACAGTTTTACCCGATTTCGCATCTGTTACCGATATTAATTTGTTACTGGTAGCATCATAGGAATAGGTCAATTGATCGATCGTGTCACTCGCTGTGCCGATCATGCCCTTTTGCCACATAGATCTGATATTGCCATTGGCATCATAAGTAAGGTTACTAACCGTAAAGTCCTTCTTATCCTGTGCCCAGCTTACTCCATTCCTTTGTGTAAAGTAAGCTCCTGTAAGGCGGTTGGCCTTATCGTAGCTATAGCCATAAGCCCAGGCACTATCCGCACGTGTCTTCCACTTAACGCCGGAGATATTACCATTTAACTCGCTGGAATCAAAACCATAATCGTAGCTCAACTCTTGGCCAAACCAGTTTAATGTACTTGTTCCGCTATTTACAAAGTTTTTATTGATCCCCTGCAACCAACCACGAATATTGTAGGTATAGCCCAAAGTATCAATCAGGTCTCCTGAAGAATTCACACCTAAACGCTTCAACCTCAATTGCCCCAGTTCATCATAGCTATTTGACGCAATTATCTTCTCCTGGCTTACGTTGTCGTTCAATCGTTTTCTCACGGTCAACAGCCTGCCACTGTGATCGTAGGTCATAGTAGTAAGTAAGGTGCTTTGCGGCGTAACGCTTTTGGGGTTCTGGTGACGAATATAGGTACTTAAAATCAGCCCATTAAAGCTATAAAGGGTAGTTAGCACATCCTTGCCTCCCAAATTATTCTCACTTATCACTTGTATAGGACGGCCTTTGTCATTATAGTAAGTAGTCGTAGTCAGCCATTTGTCTGTGCCGAGCACCCTTACTTTATTCCCGGTGATAAGTCCCGTGGTCATGCTGCTCACTGGAAGCCTCTCAGGATAAAGCGTATCCGCAGCTGCCAATTTGGAGGTATCCGTACCTGCAAAGGTCAGTTTCCCGGAATAATTATAGTCATCGTAAAATGTATATGTCAAAGGTGTTAGGGCCGACACAGAGACAGAAGGTAGCGGATTACTAGCTGTGATAACAGTTATATCACCGGTGGCAGTAGAATCAATTGTTGCTTCGGTTTCGCCTGCCACTCCAGAATCAAATCCGTCCAGTATGCTAATGCTGTTTCTGGCGATATACCTGGCAGTGCCGTCATGACTGTATAGACCTAGATCAGCCTTTGCGGGGGCGACATATGATATAGACTCTGATGACGTGGCTCGGTTCATTCTGGCCTGCATCGTATCTCTTGTTGCTGTTCCGCTATAGATGGCCGTCATTGTTGGGCGGTTAATATCATCATAAAATGTAACCAACCATTCCATGGGAGCTTTAGCACGCTGAAGGGAATCCTGAGTAAATACAAGCCTATCTCGAACATCATAAACCATTAAAACGCGTCCAGCGCCTGGCAACCGTTTTACAATCATACGCTGGCGGTTATCATACTGATACTGAAAGCATAATTCATTAGCAATGACTGTACTTATGGTCCATGGGCCCTTTATCGCGTCAACAGCCAAGGGGGGAATAGCAAAACGAAGGTTCCCTAGGTTATCATACACATAGTAAGTACATAACCATCCTATGTGGGCGGTACCTGGACTATTGGAGATTTGTACCTTCTTTAATACTACCTGCCCATCCTTATTCTTATACTCAACTACCTGACCACCTTTTTCATCCAGAACCACATTCTTTTGCAATTGTCCAGTACCATAATTGGAAGTAGTGACCGGAACTACAGTGCCCATATTCCATATCCTGACAGAATCACTTAATGTATTGACAAGGTAACGGTTCTCCGAAGGCCTGGTTGCCCAGCTATTACCTGCGGCATATCCTTTCAATGGTCTATTGAGAGGCGATGCCTCGTATTCTGTACGGCTATAATAGATATTTTCACCCACGACTCCCGGATTGAGTATACCATTCTGATAAAAATCTTTCTGGGAAGAAAAAGGAGCTGTTTTGAACTTGCCATCACTAGATGTCTGCTGCACATAGGGAAGATAATTATATTCTTCCCTGCCATACTGATCATATGCAACGGGAGCCACGAGATCTTTCCCGTTAGGGCTTATTGCCTTTGAAACGGTCTGTATTGGACGCCCAAGGCCATCAAGATACTGAGAGGTCTGTTTTATCTCTCTTACTTTCCGGGCTGCCGATTCGACAGCGGCAGCATCTGTCAGAGGCATATTCGCCTGCCAGGTCCTGATAAAATTGATCTGCGTGTTGGCATAAGCAGAAGGAACAGTTACAGCCGTGGCTGCACTACGTGTTCCCCCAGGCCTGTTTTGGGCTGACAAAAAAACTGGCACAATAAGAAAAGTACTCAGTGTTATTGTATGAATTGCGTTTTTATTAAACTTCATAGGTTTGCTGCTATTTAATAGTTGAAGCCTTATACTGGTATTCAATCTGTTTCAAAATATTTCCGTCCTGATCCAGTATTGTCTGTTCAGTTAAAGGTTACCAATCGCTGCAACTTAAATTAATCGTACAGGGTGCTGTATTATTCTGGATAAAATCAGCGCTCTTGCTGCAATCACTCCATTCGAAATGGTAAGTACATTTATACAACACACCTCCACCTGGCTGTAGAATAGCTTGGGAGGAAGTATTCACCCTGTTTCCAGTCTGACAAACACCACCAATTACCTTTTTATCAATACCGATACAAGCAACACAAACGGTATTGGGCACACCAACAACCACCCATCGTTTTGTATTGTATGTCGGACTGCAGGGATTGGCGTCTATTTGTTCCTGTTCCTGGTTACCGTTTGGTTGCCCTTCAGTTGTCAACTGGCAACGTGCAGGTGTTGCAGTGTTACTCCACCCAGCTACAATAGGGCAGGTAGTAGATTTGCCTACGTCCTCCCATTTAAGAGATTTCCATGTAGTACTGCTCTGGTTATAGTCCGCATACAACAACTGTAGCGTGTCGGTCATATAAGCGGCATTTGCCGCACATGGCTTACATCTCGACTGACCTGTGGAACGCCATACTGGGGCTGTCGTATTGAACCCAACCGCGTAATACTCTGTTTTCTTGACAACGTTTCTGTCAGCATCTCTGGTAGTTGTGAGTCCATATAGCGTATCGTATTCATAATAAGTTGTAGTGTTTTCAGGAGAAGTACCAGACGTCAGTCCGAGTATGGGATCGTAGTTATAGGTTGTTACAAGACTTCCTACGGGATACATCCTAAGTTCGTCAATGGTGGCAGTACCACTTACTGTAACAGTAGTTGTTGTTTCGGGTAGAAGATGTTCGTAATAGGTCCAGCCATTTCTAAGCGGTCCCCCTGCAACTGCAATTCCATTTACCTGCGCAGTTCCACTCCTTGCCCAATAGGAAACAACAACTTTCCTGTTGGTTGCAATCCTGGTAAGACTGATATTTCCAGCGCTTAAGACATACGATCTTGAACCTGCAAAAGCTAGATTACTTCTTGTCGTGGAGGGTATTACCCAATTGCCTTTATCGCTACCCTCAAATCCCGTGAAAGCGATCTCACCGGCACCTGCATTAATCACATTAGCTATCAGAAGCGTATTGTTATATCCCCATACAAGCCCTCGCACTTCCTGATCTTTCGTCACTATCTGTATAGGATTATTATCATTATCATAACTCAGGGCCGCCTGCCGCTTAAACTGGGAAGGCGGGAAATTTAGTATTTTAGGATAAGTACCGCTAAGGTTCAGTGCCGAAGGTTCGAGTCCTGTATTTGTCGTCAGTTTAAACTCCTCTCTTTTTAGAATGCTTTTAGGATCCTGTGGTGATGTTCTTCTGTACAAAGCGTATCCACCTCCATAAACCAGATTATTCTTTTTTGTAAAAGATGCTACCGGAATATTCAGATATGCATTACGCATATGTAACCCCAAAGAATCTGTTCCATTAACGTCCGGAAGGTCCATAGAGAAAATTATCTCAGTACGAAGCGTATCACCATTACTTGCAATACTTTTAGAAGCGGTCGGATTGATATGATATGGACTTTCGTAATACAAAGTTGTTGTATCGGTCATTTTGCTACCGTTGGCATCATAGACATCTGTTATTGTTTTCCGTGTCAATACGGCCATCTTGCCAAGTGCATATGTTCTAAGGAACATATATGAGTCTTCTGGTTTATTCATATAATGAACACCGGGATGATTGCCATAATCAACAACGGTTGGGAGCGTCGGACGATCACAGATTTTTGTACTTAACAAACTGCTGAACTCAATTATCCTTGCTATAACAGGATATCTGACAGCCTCATACTCTGTCTTTTCTTCTTTTAACAGCTGTCCCGCATTATTATAAGTTCTTGTACTTTTAGCAGAACCTGCCAATAGGTTTTCAAACGGTTTTCGTACCTGCCAGTTCGCTAACACATCGTAACTACCAGGGAAACAATAATCTGTGTTGGTGCAAATATTAAAATAAAACGATGAATCTGTATTGGTGTCATCATAATATTCATATTGCGTATAACCGTTTTGTACACCACGCCGCTCCTGAGCGACGCTGACATTTTTGTAAGAGATGAACGGCCCTGCACCAGCACCAGACTGCTGATTTTGTGTACTGACCAGGTATTTGGGCTTACTTATCGTATTACCGCAATATTGGAAATTGCTCACATCGGTCACTATCGATGGAGTACTGTTTAAAAAACCGGAAGATAATGCAGTTCCAAAAATATTATACTCAAATGTTTTAATCAGGGTATCATTGTTTACAGGGTCAATCTGTTCAATTCTTTTTATTCTTAATCCACCGATGGTATCAGTAATGGAAAAATTGTGATGAGAATCGCAGAAAAAAGTCTCATAATCTCCAACCAAACCGTTCATAAGCCTGCCGCCAGATGCACTGTGGGGCTCATAAACAAGCCTTACTTTCCCTCCTGTAGGATACAATATTTCAGTCAATGCATCTCTTTGCATCTGCGGCCATGCTGCTTTCCGGGACACCATACCTTCACCGTTACAGCCATTTATATACAATGTTGTTTTCAGATCATTACGCGCATCATTGTAATATCCCCAGTAATCCTGAGAGTAGTAGCTAAAAAATGGTATTGAATCTAAATTCACCTTCACTTTTCTGAATGCCGTATCGTAGTAATTGAAGGTGTAAGGCATGATTTGGGTACGCTGGTAGTTCATTACCAGCACTTCTTTCAATTTCAGTTTTTGGGAAAGAAAACTTCCATATGTAAATTGAATCTTCTTATATGGCACAGCACTATTGACATCCTTTACAATGAAAGAGTCGAGTCTGTTAAAATGTGTTGAGACGGATGATTCCTTATAATAATTACTGTCAGTAGTGGAATAATAAAAATTCAATTGTTCGTTTCTGGTAGTAATAGTAGCAAGCTGACACTCCTCCATGCCGTTTATTTCAACAGCCCTTGTGGAAGATGGCCAGTTACATGAATCCAATTGTTCTTGCGTTACGAAGTCCTCTCTATTAGATGTACCAGTATGATAAGAAATCACCTTGTCATAAGTAAACATGACACTGTCTTTTGTGAGATTGTTAACTATTTTGGTCAATGCCCACGCATTGGGGCGACGCGCCCCTTGATATGTGGCATAAATTTTTGAGTTATCTGTTTCCCCAAAAAAATAAGTGATTCCATCGGGAGTAGTAACAGACCAGGTATCAAAATAATAGTTAGTCCAGCCATTCAGATTTTGTTGGGAGAAAACAGGCACAATTTTGATATCCTTATTATAAGGAACAAGCACCGGCACTCTGTTATTCCCAAAAAAGAATTTTCCTGAGTAGTTCCCACAATCATAATAAAACAAATCCGGGGAAGCGTCATTCAGTCCGTAAAATGTCCAATCCATATCTGAAGGTGCAGGTATCTGTCCATTTTTAATGGCGTCATTATGTTGCTGCATAACAGTAGACAAAGCCGGGATATCAGGCGAATTGCCATTATCGACATAAAAACCACCATGCTTGCCCTTCATGAGTACATACTCCTCCACCTTGCTATGATAGCGAATAGTTGTATCAATCCGTGTTCCCACCACCGTAATAATTGTATCCTTCCATACTTTAGTAATCAAACCCTCATCAGGATTTCCTCTCACAGTACGCGAAATCATTCCTCCACCTTTAAACTCCCAACCCAGACCAACCATTGTAGCATCCTGGTCTACCTTTATACCGCCTGCCTGATATGCTATCGTAACAGGCACAATTATATCCTTTGATCGGACTGTATGCAAAGGAATCGTAAAACAACCGGAACCTGTAAAATTACTTACCGGAACATCAATCGCCTGTTGCATCGACGCAACGGCTGGTGTTTTTGGAGAATAATCAAACTGTGGATCACCAATATTTGACTGCCCGAACGTATTAAAACCAAAACATAATAAAAAGCAAAAACATTGAAGTACGAAAAGCTGTCCTTTCATAATATATAGTTAGAAATTACTTGTAATGTTTATATTCCAAACGCATCTACCTATGTCTTTAAGTGCGCTGGAACTAATAATGCCACACCCCTATAACGACATTGCATTTGGTTCCTGCGGATTTATCTACACAAATAGTGTAGGCACCCTGCATATTATAAAAATTATGATTTGCCTATACGCTTATCTCAATTAGAGTGGAATATTGATGAGCGGAACCGTTCACCTGCAATAGTTTATAGTAGGTAAAGATGATCCGTTGTTAGTTGCCCCAATCTCCGTCCAGGCTGTGCATGTACAACGGAAGTAATAGAAACAATACCAAATCTTAGAATGAAAGGAAAAAAAAATGCTTGCTTCATTTGAATTTAGGTAGACTTTAAGAAAATATTACAAAAGGTGAACTTGGCGTACTCGAATGACAGATCTATTATAAGATGCTACAATAATCCAACTATTCACATGTATAGGCTAAGATCTAAACTGAAAATTCTGAATTAATACGAACAAAGTATAGGAAACCACAACGGCTAGTGGGCAACATAAAACTTTAACTAAAGTCAAAGATCACAAAACGATATGAAAAAACACATAACACATTCGTTTGAGCGTAGTAACGTAGTTGCGATATTAGTCACCCCACCGCTGAACAAAGAAAGCAATTAGACACGCATTGTATATGCGTTTGGAAAATCAGATGCTTCTAAAATTTAAGAATTCCAAACCATTTAAACCGCTAAATCGAAGCGCACGACTTTGATTTGAAACCTTTGAGCCCAGACTGCCGTAAATGTGTTGCTTGTTTATGTGCCAGAGACAAATACGCTTAGGTTGAACCGTAGCAGATTTGAAAATATTAGAATTGCCCCTGCGGGATCACAAGGGAGGCCATCTCAATAGAAAATTGGGGGAAGTGGCAATGATGAGGCTTTTCTCTCATTCTTGGATAGTCATAACCAACGGATAAACGATTTTGACGACCTTGAAGAATACATGACCCTTAAGATTGATATTACATTGGACTCTTCAATAGATTGAATACGGGAGGCTCTCCGTTAACTAATCAAGAAATTAGAAATTCATTGTTTCGAGAAATTTCATCGGAGTTTAACAATTTTCTGAAAAGATTGGCTAACAATGAGAAGTTTGTACAATTAATAGATGTGAGTAGAGAGCAAATGGATGAACTTTACTTGGAAGAGCTCGTGTTGAGGTTTATATCAGATACCATAATGCCGTATCGCACAAAACATTTGGGCAGGATATGCATTGAAAACCGGCAGATAAATTGTAATAGGCAATACTTGAACAGACACTTAAGAAATAATAGTCAAACCTTCAACTTACACTTATCCTGTATTGCAATAGCCTTCGGCTTGAATAACGAGGATCACTCTGCTCTTAAACTCTTTATAGGATTAACAATTGCTGCTTTTATAGATTCATAGCTAACAGTTAGCCAGGCAATTCCCAAAGCTGCCAGGGATGCCGTGAAATATACTACCCAACCAACATTTATATGATATGCGAAACCAGCCAGCCAACTATTAACTGCATAATATGAAAGCGGTATTGATATAACTATGGCAACCAGGATCAACCTGGTGATACCGGAGGATAATAAATAAACGAGGTTTAACACAGAGGCGCCCAACACCTTACGCACGCCAATTTCTTTGGTACGCTGTTCGGCCATAAAGGCGGATAAGCCATATAAACCGAGACAAGAGATAAAGATGCCCAGAAGAGCAAAAAGGTTAAAGATGTTACCCATATTTTGTTCTCCTTTATAAAGATTGGCCATATCCTGGTCGATGAAATCGAATTTGAAGGGGTAGGCCGGGTTAAGCTGCTGGCTTATCTTTGACAACGCCTGTATAGTTGCGTCAGTTTTGCCTGGCAATGTTCTCACCACTAAAAAACCGCCGTCTTTATTATAGCGCAAGATCAGTGGCTCTATAGCCTGTTGCACCGGTTTGAAATTAAAGTCCTTTACAACACCAATGATCGTACCCTTATAACCGGTAAATTCAAACGCCTTACCAACTGCAGTGGCTGCATTTAAGCCCATAATGCTCAACATTTTTTCGTTGACCATGAAATTATTTGAATCTGCCGGAAATGATCTCGAAAAGCTTCTCCCATTTACAAGCTTCAGCTTAAATACATCTATAAAATCCTCATTGACATCCATCAATTGATAAACTATTTGTAAGTTGGGATCTTTGCCTTCCCAGTTTGCACTTCCATTTCCGGAAAGCAGATTGGTGGGTAGGTCAGAAGTAATGGCGAAATCACTGGTAAGCGGATTTTGTTTTAACTCATTTTTTAAGGTCTGCTGCTTATTCCAGAGTTCCCCTTTGGTGGGCATATACAAAAGGTTAGCCTTTTCAAAGCCGGGGTTACGGTCTTTTATGAATTTAAGCTGGTTATAAATAACCGCAGTACCTATCAGCAATATGATAGATGTCGTGAATTGGATGACGACCAGGGCATTACGAAACAGCAAATTGCTGCCCATTGATCTTACGTTTCCTTTGAGTACTTTAACCGGGTTAAAGCCGGAGAGAAATAAGGCAGGGTAGCTACCTGAAACCAATCCGGCTAGCAGTGCTATACCCAGGAGGCTTAACCAAAATCTGACATCTGAATAAGGAATGGACAATTTTCTATCGGCTATTTCATTAAATGCTGGCAAAAATAACCAGACAACCGCAAGCGTAAGGAATAGCGAAAGAAATGAAATAAAAACAGCCTCGCTTAAAAACTGGAGGATCAGTTGTCCGCGCATGGCTCCCGCCACTTTACGCAAGCCAATTTCTTTCGCCCTCCGGGCCGAGCGTGCCGTAGCCAGGTTCATAAAATTGATACAAGCTACTATAAGTATCAAAATAGCGACGATAAAAAAGATATTTACATATTGTGCATTCCCATGGCCCGGAAAATCCCCCAGTCTTGCAGGTGCCAGATGGATTTTGGTTAAAGGCTGCAATTGGAATACAACCTCCATTGAACTATGACTTTGAAATAGCTGCGTCATTTGCTTTACCAGCCTGGATAAATTGGCGGTAGAAGGGTCAAAACTTTGAGCTAGTTGAATATAGGTGTAAAAATTAAAGTCCTCCCATTTATTATTGTCCGGATATTTATCCGTTTTTTGTAAAATAACCATTGGCAGTATAAAATCAAACTGCAGGTCTGAATTGGCCGGAACGTTGGCCAAAACACCTGTTACCATCACATATTCACGATTGTCTTTTCGTAAGATCTTACCGATCGGATTTTGGTTCCCAAAATATTTTGCAGCCATTTCCTGCGTTATTAAAACGCCATTTTCTTGTTTTAATGCCGTAGCACGATCACCCTGTACAAGGGGAAAAGAAAATACATCCATGAAACTCGGGTCAGCGTAGAATACACGTTTTTCTTCAAATTTCCTTTTGCCTGCTTCAAACAGCACTGTGGAGATCTTGCTAAACCTGACGGTATTTTCAACAACCGGTATTTGTGCTTTTAACCCGGCGGGCATGGCTTCCGCGTTTACCGCGGCTTTATAATCACCGAAATCGCCGCTGATACGATATATCTGGCCGGCATTTTTATGAAACTTGTCGTAACTCAGTTCATTTTGCACCCAAAGCAAGATCAGGATACTCGATGCCAGGCCTATTGCTAAACCTGATATATTAATAATGGAATAAGCTTTATCCCTGATGACATTCCTGTAGGCGAGTTTGAAATAAGTTTTAAACATGCGCGTATGGTATGTTTGATATTGTACTATATTGGTTATCAATCACCTAAAATACATGCCAATTTCATAATAGATTGACAATAAGCATTTCATGCATTTTCGCATTGGGCGTATCGTTCGAAAACGTACATCTGGGTGTGCGATTTTGTCGAAATTCTATCGTCCTGATATCACTGTGATCAGATGACAATTGTAAGATTAAATCTTAGCGGCTATTTAACCATTGCAAGATCAAATTCAGTCTTTTACAGATAAATTCCATTGCATCCAGTTGCATTTCCTTCTTTACACGTAACTAGGCTTCCATATTTATCTCAAATCGTCTATTATCTCAGTTGGTTTAAAATCAAAAATCTTGAAAATTGCGTCGATATCGAGAGCACAGTGTTCTGGTAAGTTTATTGTCGCAATACCTCCAAAGTCAACTTGCCAATAGCCACCTTGTTTCACTATTTCATCACCTAATAACCGATACTCCGAATTGGTAAATTGTGAGGTTAGAAAAAATCGACGCGTAACATATGCTGACTCTTTTACGATTTTAACTATTTCATGTTTCCCGTCTTTATACGGGTTTGACCAAACAAGCCTTCGCGTCAAGCTCCAAACGTCCACTTTTCTATCAATGAGAAAGTCAGCCGTAATGCATTGAAGCCACACGTTGTAACGATCAGTAGGTCAATTGATTGGATTATGATTTTTGCGACGGATCTAGCAATAAATTTCAATTATTGTATATTAGCACAACGTAAACATTCTTTCAATATTTAAAATAGACGCAAGGGTTATATGTACGACGCTTACATTAATTATCTGCAAAAATTTAGCTCTCGACCACTAACAGAGGAGGATAAGGAATTGATAAGGCAGAACTTTACGCCAGTCAGATTAGGGAAAAGGAAATACATTTTGCAGAATGGAGACGTTTGTAAGAAATTTGCATTTATTGTAAAAGGTGCGATGCGGATGTATTTCGTTGATGATAAGGGGCTGGAACATACTGTGAGGCTTGGGATCAAGGATTGGTGGATGGGCGACCGTGAAAGTTTTATAAATCAAACGCCAAGCCGATTCCATATCGATGCTTTGGAGCAATGCGACTTGCTTTGTATGACTTTAGATAACGCTAAGGAGTTGGAGAAAAAGGTTCCAGCCTTTCGGCAAATGATGAACAAGCTCGACGAACGTAACATCATGGCCAATGAACGACGCCTCACAGCTGCAATAAGTTTCACTGCTGAAAAGCGTTATATAGATTTTGCTGATTGTTATCCCGAGCTTGTTGATCGTTTTCCTCAGCATGTCATTGCTTCTTATCTAGGTATCAATAAAGATACGTTAAGCCGTGTCAAACGCCGGCATAATTTAAAATAACATTGTTATTTCTTGTCTTAACAGGCAGAACATTTTTCTGCCTATCGCCCAATAATGAATATCCCCTAAGGAAGTAACATCAGGGCCAGTTATCGGGCGCGGTAACATACGCCATAAGTTCTGCTACAGGTAAGCATTATGCGGAATAATAGTACGCTATCCCGAGCTTGCCGATTGTTTTCCTCAACATTGTCATTGCTTCTTAACCAGGCATCTGTAGAGATAGCTTAGGCCGTGACAATCGCCGGCAAGAGTTGTTTAAACCAGTCTATTTTCCTGCCTCAATTAAAACAGTAGACATTTGTCTACTTACTTTTCCGACAAACATCTTCGTTCCGTTGCATTCCGATTGCAGAGATTTGCATGATTTCTTATAACGATGTTCATGTAGTACAGGGGATCCATATTTCCATTGACTATCGTTCTAAAAAGCTGCAAAAAATGATTCGAACGGAATGGAAATATATAAATATGCGAACGGGGGGAACCCTCCTTTGGGAACCAAAAAACGATGTACGATGAAAGGAAAACGGCCCCAACCAAAACGGGTCGGGAGATCAATCAATAAATATGCACGGCTGATGAAACCAAAAACTGTATTACTAATAAGTCTCTTAATGTTGGCAAAATTTTCCTATGCCCAAAATTTCAAACTGTTACGTTTTGATGAAGATTATTCAGCTTTGAAGGATAGCAGCCGGACCTTTTACAACAGGTTGAAATACCTGCCGCTTTCGGAAAGCGGAAGAACCTATGTTTCCTTCGGTGGTGAGCTACGGGGGGAACTGGACCGGGCAGAGCACGAAGACTGGGGCGCAAGTAATGTTGGCAGAAATATTTTCTTGCTACAGCGGTACCAGCTGCATGCTGATCTGCATCTAAGTAGCAGGATCAGGATCTTCGGTCAGCTACGAAGTGGCTTGGAGAACGGGCGAAAGAATGGACCGCGGCCCATCGATGAAGATCAGCTGAACGTTCAAAACCTTTTCATAGACCTGATCCCTTACAAGGGAATGGATGATAGGATGACCATCCGGTTAGGACGCCAGGAATTGCAGTACGGTAGCGGACGGCTGCTCGATGTCCGCGAAGGCCCCAACCTTCGCTTGTATTTCGACGGAGCCAAGGTGGCATATACTTCCTCAAAATGGAATGTTGATGCTTTCCTCATGGCGGCCGGCCGTGTAAAGACCGGTGTGTTTGATAATCCCATTATTAGCCGAAAATCGAGCCTTTGGGGTATTTACAGCACACATAATGCGGCTAAAATGCTCAATATCGACCTTTATTATATGGGTATCAACCGAGGTGAAACCAGGTTTGATGATGGTGTTGCCGCTGAAACCCGTCATACCGTAGGTACCCGGTTGTGGGCGATCGGAAATGAACTGCTCTACAACTTTGAGATCGGTTATCAGTTGGGCAAGTTTGGTGCGGCAGATATCCGCGCCTGGGGCGGTTCGATGGATGTCGCTTATCGCTTCGCTAATCTGAACGGGGCTCCGACAGTAAAGCTCCGAAGCGATTTTATTTCTGGCGACGATGCAAAGGGCGACGGTAAACTGGGCACATTTAACGCTTTATATCCGAACGGCGGTTATTTCGGTATGAACCCACAGGCCGGTCCGGCAAACCTGCTGTCTATTCATCCCAACCTGAGCTGGAACCCGGTCGGGAATGTGCTATTGTCCTTAGAGACGGTCTTCTCCTGGCGGCAATCCCCGCAGGACGGTATTTACCTCCCGGATGGTACGCTCAGGCTAGGTTCCTCAAATTCAGACAGCCAGTATATTGGCACAGCTTACATTGCTACGGTATCCTGGCAGATCAGCAAGTTTCTGAGCTACAATGCCGGCGTACAATATTTTAAGACCGGGGATTTTATCAATGACGTGATACCCCAGCATAAAGATGGGGTTTTTATCAGTTCACTCTTAGGTTTTAAATTTTGATCAGAAATATATGAAAACCTGCTTTTGATCCTGGCTCTTTTATTTGTGGTGATGTTGCTGGTCATGCTCACATAAAAGATACGTATTGCCTATCCAATCTTTTTGGTGTTGGTCGGATTAGGGCAAAAAGGCGCTATAACATTGGGAATTCTATTATATCACTAACGTAAAATTATGAAAAGAACCATTGCATTACTCACAACAGCACTTATCGGTTTAGGATCACATGCGCAAACGAGAAATTCTTCAGCCGGTGCGGACCTGATAGTTTATCATGCTAAGATCACGACCCTGACGGAAGCACAGCCGCAGGCCACGGCGCTTGCCGTAAGTGCCGGCAGGATCTATGCAGTCGGCAACGATGACGAGATCCTTGCCCTTAAAGATGGGCACACCCGCCTGATCGACGCAGACGGCAGACGCCTGATCCCCGGACTGGAAGATTCTCATATGCATCCGCTGAACGAGAAGAATTTTAATCATAAGGTAAGATGGGATAATGTGCCGACGCTTAAAAGGGCGCTTGAAATGCTGACCGAGCAAGCGGCGAGAACGCCGGATGGCCATTGGGTAAAGGTGCACGGCGCATGGTCCCCTTATCAATTTAAGGAACAACGTTATCCGACAATTGAAGAATTGAACAAAGCGGTGCCAAACAAACCTCTTTATGTTCAGTATGCTTACAACAGGGTATGGCTCAACAAGCCGGCCATGAAATTCTTCTGCATCGGCACGTCAAAATTCCCGATGCTACCCGGCACTGAACTCCAAAAGGACGATAAAGGCAATTATACGGGGGTGATCGAAGGATATACTTTCGTATTTCTGGCAATGGATGCCATGTTGCCGACAGCGACACCGGAGGAGCAGGTTAGCTCCCTTGAATATCTGATCAAAGACCTGAATCGTTTCGGGATAACCTCTGTCATTGACAACTCCAGCCTCATTGGTTACCCTGAAGGTCACGCACCCCTTCAAACCCTTATTAATGAAAATAGGCTAAATATCCGATTTCCGTTCGCTGACCTCGGGTTCAGTTATGATCCTGAAAAAAATTGGGTAGATACCGAGATAGACAGGATCACGAAGATCTCACCTTTGAGCCCGGGACAAAATTTGCACCCCAATCTGGAGCATGGCTATGAGTATGAAGGGACCGGCGAGGTACTCCGTGCCGAGATCCATGACCATGAGAATTTTGACAGGCCAACTGTGATCATTCCAAAAGAGAAAATGAGGCAATACGCGGAAGAAGATGTACGTAAACTCATACAAAAGAGGATCCCTTTCCGTATGCACATAACCTACAACGAAAATCTGACGCCTTTCCTGGACGCAATGGAAGAAGTGGTCAAGACCACGCCACTGGACGGCATGCGCTGGAGTATAGAACATGCAGAAACGATCAGCGATGAAAATATCGCAAGGATAAAAAGGTTAGGCGGCGGTATCGCACTTGACGCAAAAATGGCGCTGCACGGAGAAGCTTTTGCAAAGACCCATGGCAGAGAAAAAGCTTTGTACACACCAAGATTCAGCGCTCTGATGAAAAGCGGCATTCCTTTGTCGTTGACATCGGATGCTTTCCGCGTCTCTCCCGGTAACCCCTGGATAGGGATCAGTTGGGCAGTAACTGGCAAAGCTGTTTCTGGTAACGTCATTCTGGCTGAGGATAACCGCCTGACACGTGAAGAAGCCCTGAAATTATACACCATCGGTGCCGCCTGGTTCGAGTATCAGGAAAGTGATAAGGGACGCATCGCACCTGGAAATCTTGCAGACTTCGTGCTGCTGAGTGATGATTACTTTTCTGTGACTGACGACCAGATCAAAAACCTGCAATCTGTGCTGACCGTAGTAGGCGGAAGAGTAGTTTACGGCTCAGATAAATACAGTGATCTCTCACCAAAGATCGCGGATCCGCTACCGTCATGGTCGCCCGTGAAATACTTCGGCGGTTACCATTTTGAGAAATAAACATAACCCGCGCACATTTCAGGTCGACCAACCTGTAGTTGTGTGATCCATGATCCTCTATAACAATCCCAGGAGGAAGGCTAAACTTGAGGGTCCTTAAATGGACCACGATGGTTTGCCTTTCTCCATTTTTATAAATAGACTTATGTCTGCTTACCGGGTTTCATTTAGGTTAACTTATCTGCACTACCAGGGTATTTCTCCTGTTTCAGGATTATTTTCCTCACTAAAAAATTTCCCTGTTGGGCCATCATCGTCAATCAGTGCATATTTTACGATCCGTTTTCCGGCATCTTTAATAGTTCCGGGCCCACGATGTCCGTTGAAATCTGTTTTTGTATATCCCGGGCAAACGGCATTTATTTTGAAGGGAGTGTTTTTAAACTCGTATGCTAAAACCACAGTGTACATATTCAAGGCTGATTTGGAAGAAAGATATACAGCGCCTTTGTAGTCGTAGTATTTATATGTCGGGTCGCTGTGTAGTGTAATTGAGCCTTGACTTGAACTTACATTTACTATACGAGGTGCTGACGAATTTTTCAATAAATCAATAAATGCCTGTGTAACCCGCACCGCGCCGTAAACATTTGCATCATAAGCTGCTTTAAACTGGTCAATAGTGGCGTCAAGTGCCGTTTGCGGGTAACCACCATAAATACCCGCATTATTAATAAGTATGTCCAACACGTTTGTTTTTTTACCTATTTCTTTACGGGCTTTAATTACTGATTCGTCGTCCGTAATGTCAAGCTGAATAACTTCTACATCGTTTAGTCCCTTTGCTTTTAATTTACCAACGGCTTCAACGCCGTTTTCTAAATTACGACTGCCGAGGTAAACATACATTCCTTCTTGAGCAAGTTGCTGGGCAACTTCAAAGCCAATGCTTTTGTTGGCTCCTGTTACTAATGCAAATTTCATTTTGTGCGTGAATTTTATAAAGCAAAAGTAGGGGAGCCAAAAATTGCGGGAATGGACAAATCTGTTTATTCTCCCGACAAATCTTGCTTGGGTAAAAATTCACTGGCGCTTTTTCCTGTACTTTTTTTGAAGAGCCTTGAAAAATAATCTGGGTCATTAAAGCCTAATTCATAGGCCAATTCTTTGATAGAAATATTAGAATAGCGCAATTTTCTCTGAGCTTCCGCTATCAAGCGGTTAATAAAATAGTCTTTGGGCGATGTGCCGGCGTATTCTTTTACAATCCGGTATAAACTGTTGGTAGATAAAGCTAATTTTTCTGCAATTGCGTTGATAGAAGGTTGCTCTGTAAGGGACGTTTCCACAACTAATTTGAACTCAATAAACTTTGAAAGGTTAGCGTTTAAGATATTGGCGGGTTCTTTGTTTTTGAAATAGGCGCTGTTTAATTCTGATAGCAATGAGTTCAAATAAGCTAATATTATTTCAGTGTCGGTCTCATATTTATCTAAGTACAGTATCTGGTTTAAAATTCCAAAAACCTTTATTACTCTTTCTTTTGCAGCACTGTCAAGAGCTATGGTTGGTGCGTTTAAAGGGTTGACTAAAAAGGGAAATTGTTGTGGCAACAAGGCCAATGTATTTTCATCAAACAGCAATTTGCAATATTTAAGATTGTCTGTTTTAGCGGGTGGCGTAAAAATTTGATTGGGCATCGCAAAAAGCAGGTGCCCGTCAGTAAGCGTATAGTCTTGTGATTCTAAATTGTATGTAATTGAACCGCTTTCAATTAATACAATAAAATAAGAAGATAATCTGCGGGGTTGCAGCAAATTTTTTTGAGGATCAACTGACAGATAAGGATTGTCGTTTGATCGAATCTTTATCCCCAGCTCATCATGCTGTAAGCCTTCATATTTCCCTTTTTGTTCCTGCATATTATTTGCTCAAAATTTTGTAAGGTGTTGCTACACAATGACCGCTAACTTGTGATTATTACAAAATTCGCATTCTTTTTTTATATTTTGTAATCACTCTTTTATCCCGTAGTTTGTACACAAATTCCCTGCTGGAAGAGCTGAATTGCCTTCATTTCACCAGAAATACTGCTGTTTAAATATTGTAATTGGTTATAAATTCTGCATAATCCGGTTCGAGGTTCCGATACCTGGGATTACAAGAGACGACAGGGCTCCCATCTCAACCCGCCGCACAATTGATGGCATTCATGCCGAAAAAAGACACCGCTAAGATTTGCGACATAAAAAGAGGGTGCCTTTTGAAAGACACCCTCTTTTTATGTGATCAAGTAGTCCTTAGTTTTTCATTATCTTAAATGTTTCGTTTTTATTATTATCGCCCACCTGTATGAAATACAAGCCGGATGGGAGGCCGTCGAGTGACAACGTTTTCCTGTTGTTGTCATTGATATCAATAGTTTTCAGCAAGCGCATATCGGGACCAAACACTTTCACCAGCACTTTGGAGGTAATAGGTTTGTTGTATTCGATAAAGACGTAGTTGCTGGCCGGGTTAGGATAGATGTTCACGGTTTCCAGTTTGGTTACCGGCGCCACTTTGTTGAGTGGCATAGTTGGCGCGGCTATCCGTTGTTCTATCACGCCGCTGTTGAGTGCATCGTATGCGTTGACGGTGAACTGACCACAGAGCAGTTTGGGAAATACTTTCTGGAACACGATATATTTCTCCGCATAAGGTTTGAAAGAGAGTGCTGTCGGTGATACCGTGAGCTGTTTAGGACTGAAGTTGATGCTACCTACCGGTGGCTGGTGTAATTTGATACACTGCTGGTTGGTGGTGCTGAGATCGCGGAGAAGCACGTTGGTAAACGTACTTGTGCTGCTGGTGCTGCTGGTGATGTAGTTGGCGTTGGCCAGTATCGCGAACTTGTCTTTGCCGGCAGCTTTTATTTCAAGGCCATACCTTTCGGTGTAGTTGGCCGTCTGCGGGAAGGTGCTGAACTCCACGAGACCCAGGGAACCAGGCAGGTAGCGCAGTTGCAGGTAGAATACTTCTTTACTCACGGCAGTGTAGTAGCTGGTGGTGAAACCGGTGAGATATAGGTAGTAGTTTTCGTTGCCCAGGTTGCGGATAACGAGGTCGTTGGACTCTTCTGTGCCGGCATCGCCAACATGGAAGGAGCCTACGATGGTGCCGCTTTCTCTTACGTCCAGTATCAGTACCTGTCTGTTAGCTGCGCCGGTGGCGGCTGTGACATCGGTGAAGCCGGATATGAAGAAGGCATCGTTGCCGGCAATGTTGGTACGTTTCACGATCTTGGTGCCGGCAGATTCAGTGGTGGCACCGAGATAAGCGAAACCAGTAACAGGGATACCGGTAGGTTGGAGACGGAGGAAGAGTACCTGGCGTGGGCCACCAAAGCCACTAGTACACAGCTCTACATAACCAGTCAGGATGATGTTGTTATCGGTGGCTTCTGTCAGGGCCAGCGCGTTAGCGTTACAGGTGAAGTTGGTGGAGTACTGGTAGTTCCACACGATGGCGCCGGCGTTGGTGAGGCGGGTTACCAGTATGTTGATCTGCTGACCTGCTGGCGAGGGGCTGTAGCGGCCTGCAATGATCACATCGCCGTTAATAGCTTCAATAAGATCATTGTACTCAATGAGCGCGTTGGCGTTGGCAGTGGTAACCGCAGAGAAGTGCAGCTTCTGTACCCAGATAGGGTTCAGCAGCTGATCCAGGCGGATGAGTACTGGTGTGGAGTACACAGGGATGCCATTGATCAGGTTAGTGGACTGGATCACGTAGCCTAAGAGATAGTAACCTTTACCGCTTTTCATGCGAAAGATTTTCTTTGGCAGTAGGGAAGGTAACAGCTTGCCGGGTTGTGGTACCACATGCTCTGAGATGAAGTTGCCGTTGGCATCAAACTGATCGAGCGATAAAGAACTTTTCGTGGAATCCTGGTACACGTTGGCGCTCCATAACAGAAAGGCTTGTGGAGCAGAAGCTACCAATGGCGTGTCTACGACGAAACTTGCTGCTTTGTAGTGGAATTGCAATGCGAAGGTGTTGTAATACAGCTGATCCGCATTTTGTGCCTGGGTAGTGCTCAAACCAATAAGCCAGGCAATAATAGCCAGGTATAGATGTTTGTTCATGTGGGAAAGTTTTAAGTCAACAAAAGGGTTATTGTAAAAGGGGTGACAGAATATCATTGAAAAGATAAGCAGACACACCTGTAACGGACATGCAGTCGCCCGTGAATAGTAGCTATTTCTGCTCCATGTCGTTTTTAAAGGTCACTGTTTGCCTTATGGTAATATCGTCATCATATAGAATCAGAGTATATGATTTTAAAGCGGGGTTCTGTGAAAGCTGAAAAGCCATTAAACATAGAAATAACTACATTTAATGGCTTTTCTTATGGTTAAGCGATCCGTCTATCAAATAGCTTAGGCAGCGGCGAGTTGCCTGGATTTTCTATATCTCATGTAAACTACCAGACATGTAAAAGCGACAATCAGGATAATGGGCAGCACTAAAGTGACCTGTAATACTTCAGGGCCTGCAAGGTTCTTTGCCTCGTTCAGCGCGGCAGCTTCGGGAGTTCCTTCGGCCGCGGCCGCATAAGTACCCAGACTAGCACCTGCAGGAAGGTACTTAACAATCAAACCGTCATAAAATCCCCCCATGAACATAGTGTATATGGATACGGCGAACATTCCGGCACCACCCAGCAGGTTAAGCCCCAATGCACCGGACTGCGGGATATTCTCGGCAACAAAACCGATCATGGTTGGCCAGAAGTAACATACTCCGATACCGAAGATCAGGGCGGCAAGGAACACCGAGTTTCCTGTAAATGTGCTCAGCATATAAAGCCCTGCAGCGGCGAAAATGGCTGAAAACAGGAGAACACCCTGCGGTGCCAGCTTTTTAACGATCGGCTTGGCGAAGGCCCGGCCAACGACCATAATACCAGTCGTTAGCGTTAGCAGCAGCAGCGCATTGTCGGTCACGTTTTTTAGCAGGAGGCCTATCCACTGACCGGTGAAAAGTTCAGTGATCGCAGTCATTAACATACAAATAAGCATGAAGATGAACAGTGGCGTAAGTACTGCCCTGTACATGTCACCGCTGGAATAACCAGATGAAACCCTTTCAGTGAGCGGAAAATCAAGCCGCGAAAACAAGAAACCATAGATCAGGGTAGGAATCAGCATGGTAGCCACCTGCAACTGCCAGCCCAGGTTTAGGTTGACAAACAAGGTAACCACCAATGTACCGATCACGATACCTCCCGGAAACCAAAGGTGAAAATAGTTTAGTCTCGTTGTCTTTTCCTTAGGGTAAAGTGCAGCCACCAGTGGATTGCAGGCCGCTTCTACTGTGCCATTGGCAATACCAATCAGCAGGGTGGAGAAAAACAGCGTCCAGTAACCCTGTGCAAAAATAGTGAGTGCAATGCCGGCCAGGTGAAAAAGAAAAGCGATGACCAGCAGGCGTTTCATGCCGATGATGTCGACTATAACACCGCCGATGACCATAGCCAGTGGAAAACCCCAGAAAGCGGTAGCCGTAATGGAACCCAGTTGAGTCGCGTTCAGGTGGAAATCTACCCCTAATTGGTTCATCATTCCTGCGCGGATACCGAAGGAAAGAGAAGTTACTAATAATGCCAGGCAGCTTGCCCAGAATAACTTATTGGTTTGAATGTTTTGCATATACGTGGTTTTGGAGGATAATAAAAAATTTAAGGTTTAGCATCCGGTTCTTTCATCGTCCATGGTTTATCCCTACCTCAAGGGCTGCTGCCATATCTTCTTCATATTCCATGGAATTATTACAAGGGCACTGTTAGCCGTTCGCCGGTACCTTTTAGGATGTTTTCTCATAATACCGACACTGACCTGGATCAACGCCCCGCGCAGGCTTAAATTACAAAAAGAAGTGCTCTTTTTCTCATATTAAATGAGATAAAGAGCACGAATATTATAATTATTGTAAAATTTAATCTCCCTATCTAACCACCATCCCGGTTATTCCCCCCGTTATATCATTTAGACTTACCGGCTTTTCATTTTTCCAGTATGTGGCTATGCCATCAAGATAGCCCGCCAAATAAACGTCATTTCCGGCTACAGTGATGACCTTTACGCCAGCGCCTGCGGCTTCATTCCCACTGGTTAGCCGGA
This sequence comes from Chitinophaga sp. CF418, assembly GCF_900142925.1. Classification (GTDB taxonomy): domain Bacteria; phylum Bacteroidota; class Bacteroidia; order Chitinophagales; family Chitinophagaceae; genus Chitinophaga. The sequence continues at coordinate 47,493 of NZ_FRCN01000023.1, read as the reverse complement.
CGGCTGTCCCATTCTTCCAGCAAACAACGATATTGGCACCTGCTTCATTTCTGTCAATCCCAGCTACGTATATGTCATTGCCGGATATGGCAATTGCATTTGCCCTGCATCCATCCGGAAGAACGACAGGCTTACCATTTTTCCAATACATGGCAATTTCTCTCCCGGCCGAATCAATTGTAAAACCCGCCACATAAACATCATTGCCGGATATGGCAATAGCATTCGCTTCTGCACTCTTCTTACCATCGGTCAGCGCTTTTTCGTTCCCATTTTTCCAGTAGGTGGCAACATATTCTCCCTGATCATTTGCCCGGCAACCGGCTATATAAACATCGTTCCCGCTGACGGAAAGGGCATATAATTTAGTGCCTTCACCAAATGAGGTAGCCGCTCCATTTTTCCAATATACCGCCTGGCTGCCATCATTTCCAATCACATGTACATCTGGACCGGATATACTTATTCCATTTGCTTTTGCATATGTTTTCCCATCAGAGAGTTTGATCGCTTCCTTATTTTTCCAATAGGTTGCAACAGGCTCTCCTGCAAGGTTATTTTGATAACCGGCGACATACACATCATTGCCAGACATAGCAATTGCTGATGCCCCTGCATACGTTGTACCATCCGTCAACTGGATTGTTTCCCCATTTTTCCAATAAGTGAGGCCTGTTCTTTTGCCCGAGTAGTCATCATATACTACTAATAGAGAGGGAGAGGACTGGGCCTTGAGAATCGGGGTAGCAGCCAATAATAGTAGCAATGGGATTGCTAATTGCTGAATCTTTCTGATCATTCTTTTACTTTTTTGTTCGTATTGCGATGTAACTCACACGGCATCAGATATTGTGCAGTTGAGTTTAGTCATTAACAATCTGGTTCGAGTTTCCAATACCTGTGATCACAGAAAATCATCAAGGTCAAAAATTGAAGCTTTTTTATTTGTGCTCGTCTAATCAAATTTCGCGATATGGCGCACTTTCAGCTTCATCCGTTTTATTACCGGTAAGTCAACCATTCTATCCCCCAAAGCCCTCTATGTTTTTCAATATTGAAAGTATCTCCTTTTTCAAATTGAGCGTATTGCAGTTCTGTAGTGATTCTTTTATGAATAGGGCCATTGGTTTTTTGCAACAGAAAATAACACTGATGTTTAAGGTTGGAAGAGGTCTTTTTGTCCAGTATCATAAAAGTTTCATTTTCAAGTTTTATCATTTTATACTTCCAGCTATGATGATAGTACTTACAGGTTTTCTGATCTATATCTACCCAATAGGCAGGTGTAGAAATACTATCGGGATGGATAAGGTCAAAGTAGTAAGCCTCTCCTGCATACCCCTCATCATCAGACCCGACAGATACTACGTATTTATTTGCTAAAAAATATTTCTCAACTACAGGGGCTGAAGAATCAAACGAATAATTTAACACGAGAAGAAAAGACAATACATAGCAAAACAGTCCTCCCCAAAAGGTGCTTTTACCCATTCCTTGATGAGGGGCACCTGCAAATAGAAAGCAATAAATTATGGCAGGTAAAAAAAAGCTGACTAAAAGCGATAAAAGATCTGCCTGATATATGGAGAAGACATGATACAGTATGAATCCAAATAAGCATGGAGTGAGCAGGTCAAGGGAAAAATTATATATATTATCGGGCATTGGTTTACTAAAGTAAAAAAGGAGATGCCTTGCTACCGAAATGGAAAATAAAAGTATCAGGAGATATCCGAATCCGGAAGATAAGGGGTCGGTACGTAACACATAAATGCCCAATACTATTCTGGTAATCGCAAGAAATAGACTACTAAACTGGCTCACGCCGGTTGGGGCAATAAATTCTTTAATTTTTCCTGTACTCATTTTTCCTACAGTTGTCTAATGCTTCGCTTCCTCCATCTGAAGAAGCGAAGCTTATCGGCAAAGCCAAATTAACCAATAAAAGAAAACTTATTCTCGAATGCTCTCCCGAAAACCGGAACAGGTTTTAGCGCTCCATTGACTGCGTTTATGATCCCCAGCACCCAAAAGATAGTGATTACAAGGCTAAGCAAACTCAGAAAGGCCAATGCAGGAATAATACTTGCAATAATGTTCAACACAATGCTGAGAAGAATACTGATAATGGCCAATCCCAGTGACTGCCGTAAATGGTATCTGAGCAGCTTGTCGGCCCTGTCTTTACCTGAATAATAGGCAATTGCCCAGCCGATCAATGTTACATAAGAGAGAATAGATAGTGTTTTTGTGCTCATGGTGAGATGGTTTACATGTGGTGTTATTACCGGCACAAAGGTGAACAGGCATCTCTTCAACAGCAAACTTCAGGTGGCTACGGAATGTCTACTTTCCGGTATAAATGTGTATACAAAACGACTACAGTTTTCTTAATTGGTTGTGATGTAAATAGTTACGTATGCCATTAAGAGCATTCCCTTTTAGACTGGCGTTTGTCATTATCAGATACCCTGCGAATCAACAATTTTCAAGCTGGCGTGTTTTGTAAGATTAAACTTGCCAGGAGGGAGCCACGGCAAGGGCGTCGGTAACATCGGCAAGGGCGCCAGCTTTTCCTAGCTTGATCCGGATCAAAATTGCTGGCATGGATACCAGGCCCCTGGAGTATGCCCCAATTATAGGCGATTCATTGCCTATCTTAGTATCATGGAAAAGAAGCGAGTCGTATTTTTTCTGTTTGACCATGTGCATCTGCTGGATCTGGCGGGGGCAGTCACGGTTTTTTACGAAGCAGGATGTTGCGGACATCCGTATGAATTGCGATATGTGTCGCCCTATACTGCGCCTGGTACTTCTTCAGGATTGGGGTTCACCCGTGTAGAGCCACTGGATGCCATCAGCATTCGATCCGACGATATAGTGATTGTAGCTGGAATGGACATTTCAAAGTGGGACCATACAGATGACAGCGTATGGATACCATGGCTGCAACACGCTGCTGCGGTAGGCGCTACCGTATGTTCTGTTTGCACGGCTGCATTTGCGCTGGCGGTGGCCGGGCTGCTCGATGGGCGTAGCTGCACTACGCATTGGGGCTATACCGTCGCTTTACAGCAACACTTTCCAAAGTTGCAGGTAATAGAAAACAGGTTGTTCGTAAAGAGCGATAATATTTACACCAGCGCGGGCATCTCTACGGGTATAGACCTGGCATTGTTCCTGGTGGAAGAACATTATGGTCCTACTTTCGCATATACGGTAGCCAAAGACATGGTGGTATACATCCGTCGCGACGGGGAGGCATCCCAGCATAGTATCCATCTGCAGCACCGGCAGCATATCAATCACCAGGTACATGAAGTACAGGATTACATTACTCATCATCTGCACACAAAACTGACAATCACCGAACTGGCGGCAATGGTGTTTATGTCGTCGCGGAATCTCACCCGCCTGTTCAAGTCTACGACGGGCATTACCATTGGAGATTACATCCGTAATCTGCGGGAAGAAAAGGCCACACAATTGCTGAAGGATGGCCAGAAACTGGCATGGGTTGCCAGGACCTGCGGCATTGGCAGTACCCGGCAACTGAGCCAGCTGGCAAAGAAGGCGGGTGTAACAGCTAAAATGGCCTGATTAGCAGGTTCGTTGTCCTTCTTTGCACGATGCCCTGCCGTAATTTGCGTGTATAATAATAGTATATGAAACATCTGTTTATTTTACTGTTGTGCATGCCTTTATGGGGAATGGCACAACAAAAAGAACCCGATTATGTTTGTCCACCTTGTGGCCAATGCGACGCTATCGTATATCATAAGCCAGGTGTATGCCCGCATTGTGGCATGACATTGGTGCTCCGTGATACCGCCCTGGTACCAGGGCAGCAGCTATCCAGCATCTGCTTCTACCTGTACGACGGTACAGAAGTGCTTGATTTTGCTGGGCCGTTGGAAGTGTTTTCCTATGCCGGGTTTAAAATATTTACCGTAGGTAAAACCAAGGCGCCTGTAACCATACAGGGCATATTAAAAGTGAATCCCGACTACAGTATACAGGATGCGCCACCGGCAGATATTTTTGCCATATTCGGTGGAGATGATGATGTTGCCGCTGGTGATCCGGAAGTGATCAGTTGGATCAAAAGCCGTGATGGCAGCACGAAAGGCTACTTCTCTGTGTGTACAGGTGCATTCGTGCTGGGACGTGCCGGTTTGCTGGACAGTCTCACGGTGACAACCTTTCATAATAGCATCCAATCATTGCAGAAGGCTGTGCCATCCGCCAAAGTACTGGCTAATGTACGTTATGTAGATAATGGACGTATCATTACCACTGCAGGTATCTCCGCAGGCATAGACGGTGCGCTGCACCTGGTGGCGAGGTTGAAGGGAGAGGCTGAAGCGATGCGTATTGCCAGGCACATGGAATATGATAAGTATGTGCCCGGGCAGGGACTGGTGGTGAAGCATTGAGAGGACCGACCGCCTTTAGCAAGTAATGGAAATAAAGCCTGCTGCCAAATAATGCAGCAGGCTTTATCCATGTATGTTATAGCTTAATTTTTGCTGGCGGGTTGTTGGTTGTCCACTACTTTCAGCGATAATCTGCTAATCGAATCGTTGAGCGTTACGTACTTCTCTTTCAGGAATTCCCTCCTTTTATGATCCACAGTTGACATAGTCAATGAGTCAGCGATGGTGGAAAGTGAATTCTTGTAATGGTTAAACCTGTCACGCTGCGTGGGATTGTGCCGGCTTTCGATGTACTTCTGCAGTGTGTCGAGATAGCTGTTTTGCCTGGACTGTACCTGAGCGATAGTCTGGCTGTCAGTAGCTTTTGATACGCTGTCGGAAAGCAGTTTACTTTTCTGAGATGTGGTCAGGATGTTCAGTGCGGTATCCTTGCTTTTGATCACGGCTTCCTGGCTGGAAATCAAATCATTCTTGTAAGAGGTGGACATAAACGTAAATACGCCCACTGTTACGGTCATGACGAAACAAACCACCATATAGCGGTTGATCATTTTAAGAATGGCTGGGTTAACTTTTGGCAGCGTAACCAGGCTGGCAATCAGTTTATACGCGAGATACATCAGCAAAAAACCAAATCCGGCGATCCCCGTGCCTAAAATCTTCACGATGTCTAAAGTGTCCATAGGAGTTTGAAATAAGGATCAAATATATATTATTTAGAATATATAATCTTTGTAGGATGGACAATAGTTGATTTTTTTGAATAGTTGAGATCGCAAAAAAGGGCAACTTAAGGGCTACTCTACCGTTAATCCGAAGAAATTCAGCGTATAGAATATCTCCTACACAAACCTTGGCATAAAATCTCCCTGCGTACATCCCGGGATCGGTATCAGCTGATCTCCTGTCTGGTCTGTATGTGGGTGTTTCGCCAGTTCCTGGTACCAGTTCTTTTTAAACGGCTCTTCTACCGTTGAAGGGTCAACAAGTACATGGTAACCACCCCTTGTTTCAATGAACCTTACATTAGCAGTATTGCCTACTCTTTCAAAGACCCAAGGCTTCAGAAATTGTTCATAATCAGCTTCCTTATAGTCGATATCGAAATCGACAAAACAACTTCTGCTTTTTGAGCGTTGTATCTCATTCATCACTTCCTGGTGAGGATTGTGTGTTTTCTTCTGATGTTGTATGCATTTGGCAAGTGTGGTAAGGCCACTAAACGTAGCATCATACATACTACGGGGATTAGGCGTAATGTAGATGGCCAGAGATTCCTGCGGAACAGGAGTGCCTTTCTGCGTATAAGCTCCTACAGGACATTCCAGTTGCCAGATCTTATAAAAAAGGTCTTCCTTCCGGCTGGTGAATCTTTTTAGCTGCTGCTTGTCGGATTTAATAGTATTCCCCTCTGCATACTTGCCTCTTGCCAATAACCCTACATAGTAGGTTTCTCCTTCTTCAAGGTCTGGCAGCCATGCAATAAATTCTTTGAGGATATTTTCATCTCTTATGATCTGATAATTCATAGGTATTGGCAATTCAGGGAATGCAGGAATATCTTTTATGTGCCATGCTAATATAATACTTTTTATTAATTCAGTGTCTCTCCGCCAATACACTTAGCCTCATGAAATTCACCTTCCGCTGTTGCGTCTTACGCCCCAATACGACCAAAATTATTTGGATACTTCGCTAAATTAATATTATCTTAGTAACTAAGATATTTACTTAATAAGATAAAAAATGGATACCGAGCTAATCAGACGAATAAGGAAACTGAGCCAGCAACATGCATATACTTCTATTCATATGCATGAAACCATTGCCCGAAAGGCCGGGTTTTCCGGAACTGATCACAAATACCTGGGATTCTTAATAGAAAAAGGGCAAATGACTGCCGGCGAGCTGGCGAATTTAACTGGTCTTACTACCGGTGCTATTACCGGTTTAATAGACAGATTTGAAAAGAAAAAGCTGGTGAAAAGACGATTTGCAGAAGATGACAGACGGAAGGTGATCATTGAGCCAAACATTGATAATATAATGGCTCTCTTTGAGCCGCTTTATAGGGAATTCCGGAAGGAGTCAGAAAACATTATCGCTTCATTTTCAGCTAAGGACCTCAAAGTAATAGAAACCTACTTTTTAAAAGCAATTGAGGTAATGAGTGAAACAACAAATAAGCTCAGCGAAAAATAATTGCAAAAAATCTAAATAGCATGAATATGGCCAATAAGAGTTCATATGTGTTAGGTTTTCAGGACATCGACAAGACAAAACTCAGTCTTGTAGGAGGGAAAGGTGCAAACCTGGGAGAACTTACCAGGATTGAAGGGATCCGCGTACCGGATGGCTTTTGTATTTCTACGGATGCGTTTAAAAGAATCATTGGGGAAATGCCATCGATTAATGGTTTACTGGATCAGCTATCACTTCTAAAGGTGGAAGACCGGGTTAAGATCGGTAAACTCAGCGCTGAACTTCGCAGCAGTGTCGAAGGGATAAACATTCCTTCCGATATTCATGAAGAGATCTCCCGTTGGCTCTCCCTGTGTGGTGAGAAAAATGCCTATGCAGTAAGATCCAGTGCAACTGCGGAGGATTTGCCAACAGCCTCTTTTGCAGGCCAGCAGGACACATATCTGAACATTATAGGAGAGGAGGCAATCCTAAAGCATATCAGCAGGTGTTGGGCATCGTTATATACCGAACGGGCAGTAATTTATCGTCTTCAAAATGGCTTCGACCACAATAAAGTTCAATTGTCTGTAGTTGTTCAGCAGATGGTCTTCCCGCAGGCGGCAGGAATTCTGTTTACTGCCGATCCCCTCACTTCTAACAGGAAAGAGTCATCCATTGATGCCAGCTTCGGATTGGGAGAATCCCTGGTCTCCGGCCTGGTGGATGCTGATAATTATAAAGTGGGTAAGGGTAAAATCATCGATAAGAAGATATCCACTAAGAAGCTGGGTATTTATGCCTTAAAAGATGGTGGTACGAAAGAACAGGAGATTGAACCCGGTAGCCGGAACAGGCAGGTACTAACGGATAACCAGATCCTGCAGCTTGAGCTAATGGGCCGGAAGATCGAAGTACATTTCGGCTGTCCACAGGATATCGAATGGTGCCTGGACAATGATACATTTTATATTGTCCAGAGCCGGCCAATCACTACTTTATACCCGATCCCTGAAGTGGCTGATCGGGAAAACCACGTCTATGTATCTGTTGGTCATCAACAAATGATGACTGACCCGATGAAGCCTTTGGGAATATCTTTGTTCCAGTTAGCAGCTGGCCGACCTATGTATACGGCAGGAGGAAGGCTGTTTGTCGATATCGCACCTGATCTTGCGTCGCCTGGCAGAAGAGAAATTATTGTAAATGTTCTGGGAAAATCTGATCCGCTCATAAGGGACGCACTGACGACTATCTTAGAGCGGGGAGATTTTATAAGATTGATATCTGATGAGGGGCAGGAAATAAATCCCGGTAAAAGCAATGGGAGGACATCGCCTGAAGACTTTCTAACGCTAAAGGAATATGATCCGGCAATCGTTGCTGAGTTGATAAAACGTAGGGAGGCATTGATAGACGAGTTGAAGCGTAACATCCAGGGGAAATCAGGATTGGATCGGATTGATTTTATTCTGGAAGACATCCGGAAAGTGAAAGATTCACCAGATCGGGAAAGCTTTGGTGTGATTATGACTGCGATGAATGCTTCATCATGGATAAATGAAAAGATGAAAGAGTGGTTAGGTGAAAAAAATGTAGCTGATACGCTCTCTCTGTCTGTGTCAAACAATATTACATCCGAAATGGGGCTGGCGCTATTGGATGTCGCTGATGTGATTCGCCCTTATCCGGAGATAATTAACTATTTACAGCATGTAAAAGATGATGACTTTTTGGATGAACTGATTAAGTTTAATGGTGGAGAGGAGGTGCGGAATGCTATCAATGCATATCTTAACAAGTATGGAATGCGATGCAGCGGGGAAATCGATATTACCAGAACGCGTTGGAGTGAGAAACCGGCTACACTTGTTCCTATGATCCTCAGTAACATAAAGAACCTGGAAGCTGGTGCCAGCAGCCGGAAATTTCAGCAGGGACTACAGGAGGCACTGAAAAAGGAACAAGAGTTATTAGAGCGAATAAAGCAATTACCGGATGGTGAACAAAAAGCCGGAGAGGCAAAACGAATGATCGGTTTGATCCGGAATTTCATGGGTTATCGTGAATATCCAAAATACAATCTGGTCAATCGTTACTTCATTTACAGACAAGCCTTACTGAAAGAAGCCGGACAGCTCGTACAAGCCAATATTCTTCATGAAAAGGAAGACGTCTATTTTCTTACGTTGGAAGAACTTCGTGAAGTCGTACGTACCAATAAACTGGATTACCAGGTCATCAGTAAACGGAAGGAAGAGTATAAATTGCATGAAAAGCTTACTCCACCACGTGTTATGACATCAGATGGTGAAGTCATTAGAGGCGAGTACAAGTGGGAAAATCTTCCGGCAGGGGCTATTGTGGGCTTACCTGTATCGTCTGGATTAATAGAGGGAAGAGCACGTGTCATCTTAAACATGGATGATGCTAACCTGGAAGAGGGAGATATATTAGTCACCGCTTTCACCGATCCCAGCTGGACACCATTGTTTGTATCCATAAAGGGCCTGGTCACAGAAGTTGGCGGACTGATGACTCATGGAGCGGTTATCGCTCGTGAATATGGCCTGCCGGCAGTTGTCGGAGTAGGGAATGCTACTAAGCTGATAAAAGATGGTCAACGGATCCGGGTGCATGGAACAGAAGGGTATATTGAGATTTTACCAGCGTAAAAGACCTGTTTACAAAAGATGTATCAATAATAAGCAAAGGCACTGAAAACCGATTAAACAACTACCTGTCGCCATCAGGTATCCGAAGGGCTGCATCATACTTTTGATACAGCCCTTCTTTGTTTTTATCAGATCAGCATTAATAAAGTGTCAGCTTAAATTGAACAATGCATTTAACCTAATGCCTGTTTTAAGTAATAACCGGTATACGAACTGGTATGATTACACAGTTCTTTCGGTGTTCCTTCAAAAATCACCTGGCCTCCTTTATGGCCACCTTCCGGCCCCATATCTATTATCCAGTCTGCATTTTTTATAACATCAAGATTATGCTCGATGACAATTACTGTATTCCCGCCATCTACCAGGCTATCCATCAAAGAGATCAGGCGGCCGGTATCAGACATGTGCAGCCCTGTAGTTGGTTCATCCAAAACATAGATGCTGCCCTTTTTATGCAGTTCACTGGCTAGCTTGATACGCTGGCATTCTCCTCCTGAGAGCGTACTCAATGGTTGTCCCAGTGTCAGGTATTCCAGACCCACTTCCATCAATGTTTGCAGTTTCTTTGAGATTTCCTTTATGGTAAAGAAGTCATTGGCTTCTTTAACGGTCATCTCCAGAATCTCGGAAATGTTTTTGCTGTTCAGTTTATAGCTAAGCACTTCTTCCTTATATCTTTTTCCCTCACATATCTCACAAGGTGTTTTTACACCTTCTAAAAAGGCAAGATCTGTGTAGATGACACCTGTACCCTGACAATTCTCACAAGCTCCTTTTGAGTTGAACGAGAAAAGTGATGCATTTACATTATTGGCATTGGCAAATGCTTTTCTTATCAGGTCCATCACTCCGGTATAAGTTGCGGGATTGGATCTTGAAGAAGTGCCCACAGCTGACTGATCCACTACAACCGCCTCGGGATGTTTTGACAGAAAAGCATGATGTATCAGAGAGCTTTTGCCTGAGCCGGCTACACCCGTGACTACTGTCAATACGCCCACAGGAATATTAACGGATACATTTTGTAGATTGTTACTAGTGGCGTGATTGATAGAGAGTTGTCCCTTTGCTTTCCGGTATTGTTCTTTTATAGTAAAAGTATGGTTCATATATTTTCCGGTAAGGGTGCCCGATTTGAGTAAACCAGCAAGACTACCTTCATACATAATACTCCCACCTTTTGATCCAGCCATCGGGCCCACGTCTACTATATGGTCTGCAATCCTGATTACATCAGGATCATGTTCTACTACTATTACCGTATTTCCCTTATCTCTCAGCTTGGTAAGCAGCGCATTAAGCCTGTAGACGTCCCTGGGGTGTAATCCCACACTTGGTTCGTCAAAAATATATAATACATCGATCAGGCTGCTGCCAAGATGTTTTACCATCTTTACCCTTTGGGATTCTCCTCCTGACAGTGTATCTGTGGCCCTGTCAAGGCTCAGATAGCCCAATCCCATGTCAACCAGGTGTTGTAAACGCTCAGTAAGTGCTTCTATCATTGGTCGGGCTATGGGATCGCTTATTTTCTGCAGGAAGGGAATCAACTCCTCTACTTCCATTGCAGACAGCGATGCAATATTATATCCATTTATTTTACATGTTAACACCTCCTGGTTCAGGCGGGCGCCTTTACATAACGGACACGGCCCATAATGCAGGTAAGCGGACACCATTTTCTGTGTACGTTCCGATAAAGTTTTAAGGTCCCGTTTAATGTAGGAACGATTGAATTTTTCTATAATCCCCATATAGGTGGCATTCATCGTTCCATTACCTATTTGTAGCTTAAACTTTGTGGGAGGGCTATATAGCAGCAGATTCATTTCCTCATCAGTATAATCACGCAGCTTCTTATCTATATCAAAATAACCGGTGTTGGCATACATATCTTTTTCCCAACCAGCGAAACCAGGTACCTGTAATGCTCCTTCCCTTAAAGACTTATCAGGATCATAAAACTTCGTTCCGTCAAATCCCAGCTTTTGCCCTAATCCGTTACATTCCGGGCACATGCCTTGTGCGTCATTAAAGGAGAATACATTTGAATATCCGACAAAGGGTTTTCCTATCCTGGAGAAAAGCAGGCGCAGTACAGGTGAAATGTCTGTCACAGTACCCATCACAGAATGAGAACCACCACCCAGCCGCTTCTGATCAACGATAATTGCCATGCTCAGTTTTTCTATAACATCTGCATTGGGCTGAGGGTAACGCGGAAGCAGGTTCCGGATAAACATACTGAAGTTCTCATACAATTGTCTTTGCGCCTCATTGGCAATGGTGTCAAATACAATAGACGACTTCCCTGAACCGGATACGCCGGTAAAGATGTTGATTTTCCTCTTGGGCAAACGAACATCTACATTTTTTAAATTATTTTCCCGTGCACCACGTATTTCGATGTATTCCTGGGTCATAGCGTTGAATTGGTTTTTTATTGAAGAGTGGAGTGCAGGTACTCCGGATAAGGCGACAAAATTATTATTTAAAATCTGATCAAACAGGGTTAATATATTCGATCTTTTCATGTTCTGATAAGAAATACAATTTAACTTTATTCTTACCATCGCTGTCTTTTTCAATAAGCGTCAGGACAACGCATCCTTAATTCCGGACTATCTGGACCGGCAGGCCAGCAGCTGTAATATTGCCTGCTCACTAATTAATTAGATATTCATATTAAAGCAGGCAGATTCCGTATATTAGTATAAATGAGGGTCCTTTTTTTGATTTTATATCAAAACGTAATGATCATGTGCAAATCCTCCTTTACTTTCCCGGCAATATACCGTTCCCACTTTATTAAATGGTGTTTGATCGTTTGCATAGCTATTATTGTATTTCATTGTAAAAGTAAACCTCCTGCAGTACTGCCTCCGGGAGATCCGGACAATGGAGGACTTATACTACCGGGTAATTTTGAAGCGGTGGTAGTGGCAGATAGCATTGGCAGGGCCAGGCATATAGCTGTAAATGAAAACGGCGATATCTATGCAAAGCTTGTGTATAACGATATCATGAAAGGAGGAGGAGGAACAGTAGGGCTCCGGGATAATGACAATGATGGTAAGGCAGATATTATTGCTTATTTCGGTGATTATAAAGATGAAGGAGGGCTACCAGTAGGTATGGTGATCTATAACGGTTACCTGTATACTTCTACGCTCCGGCAGGTGTTCAGGAACAAACTAAAGGCGGGGCAGCTTATTCCCGACAGTAGAAAGGAGATTATCCTCACCGATGAGGATGAGTATATCGAGCGCCATTGGCATACAGCCAAGCCCATTGCATTCGATAATCGCGGCAATATGTATGTGCCTTTTGGTGCTCCTACAGATGCCGCGCAGGATGTTGAAAAAGCTGGTCCCGGAGGAATGCCGGGAGGCAAGGGGCTTGATCCTGCTCCAGACCTTAAATGGCATGGAGGTATATGGCGTTTTGATGCAGACAAGGAAGGTCAGACACAGAAAGACGGCTATAAATACTCCACGGGCATCCGAAGTGTATTAGGCATAGCCTGGAACCAGGACGATGACTGTCTGTATGCAGTGATGAATGGGATAGATAATTTTCATACCCGGTATCCGGATGTGTTTACCTCCTGGCAGGCAGCAGTACTACCCTCAGAACCGCTCTTGAAGGTTACGGAAGGATCGGATTTTGGATGGCCTTATGCCTACTTCGATCACATGCTGGGCAGGAACATGCTGCAGCCCGGATATGGCGGTGATGGGAAGATTATTGGCAGAGCTGCTAAGTTTGATGTACCTGTAATCGGCTTCCCCGGTCATTGGGCGCCTATGGAGCTATTGTTCTACCGTGGTCGTCAGTTTCCTGAGCGGTATAAGAAGGGTGTTTTCATTGCTTTCCACGGCTCAACAGACAGATCGCCTTATCCTCAGGCAGGGTACATCGTATGTTTTGTGCCGTTTGAGAACAGGAAGCCCACGGGTAAATGGGAAGTGTTTGCAGACGGGTTTACCGGCGTAGATACTGTGGTGAATACAAGTGATGCATTATATCGTCCTATGGGGCTCGCTGAAGGGCCAGATGGCTCACTCTATATTTCAGAATCCAATAAGGGCAGGATATGGCGGGTGATGTATAAAGGAAGCAAAGCGCGGTTTGGCGAGGCACAGCTGGCCGCTATGGAAGCCCGTAAATCGCGGTCTTACATAAAGACACCCGACGAAGTAAAGGATAACCTGGGAAAGGGAGGGGAGATGCATGGGAATATGTTGTATAATACGTATTGCACGAGTTGCCATCAGCGCGATGGTAAAGGAGATAATAACCGCTATCCACCCCTGACAGGTTCTGAATTTGTCAGTGGCAGCCGGGAGCGATTAATTAGAATAGTGTTGAATGGGTTGCAGGGAGAGATCAAAGTGAACGGTAAGACCTACAACGGCGTAATGCCTGCACATGGCGATTTTCTGGATGACTATGCTGTAGCCTCTATACTCACTTATATCAACAAGCGCTTTAACCAGAAAGACAGCGCATTTACCTATGAAGAGATCAACAAGGTGCGTGGTGGTGTCAGTAAAAAATGAAGGGGCATTAGGACCTTTTCCCGGATCATGGCTGTTACTTCAACCGCTACCTTTTGGACGCGGTAAACTACAATTATTGTTTTGTTTTACAGGCGAATCAGGAGAAGTAGGTATAGGTATAAAAAAAGATGCAGTATCGCTATGCGTACTGCATCTTTTTTTATACCTATGACAGATAATGGGGCTTAGTTACCCTCGAAATATTCGAACCCGTCAATAATATCGAGATAAGCACCATCAAAGTGACTGTTTATCAGTTTCTTCGTGTAAGATGCATCATTACCGAAAATGACATTTTTCCAGTCAGTGTTCCAGTACCGTACTTTATAGTTGCCTGGCCAGTCAGGATTTTCCGCTACGATAAACGGCGGGTTACCTACTTTCCAGGTACTTTGCCAGTAGTAACGATAATCTTCTGCCTCTCCGATGGACATATAACAGATCACCAGGCGTTTGCCACCATTAGCCTTTGTTTTAAGCTGATCAATCTCTGCTGCAGTAAAAGCAGTTTCATTCAGGAACAGGTCCATCAGGATCACATCATAGTTCTTTGTCTTTACAGAATCAATGAACTGCTTTTTGCTGGAGAATTTCTCCGGATTGATCAGATACAGGAAATTCTTTGCCTGTGAAAGACTGGTAATGTTGTTGGTGTTCACACCATAAGGCTGGGCCGGGTAAGCGGGAATGTTATACAGCTCTCTTTTATCCGCGGCAAAAGAAATATAGCCGTTGGTGTTGTTGGAGCTGTAAGACTTATCCATGTTTGTCTTACCTGAACAATAATCCGTTACCATTACCTTTTTGGTGGTCTTGATCCGGTTGAGGAATTCCCGCAGGTACAGGTTATCTTCGGAAGGAGTGGGCTTGTTGTCATCTTCATAACCGAAGAACAAGTCTTCCTGTCCTACGCCGTCAATAGCGTTCAGATAGGTCTGTGCAAGGGTACCATCGGATTCTCCATTGGTGGTGATCAGTTCTATTCCGTTCTGCGGAATAATGGCAAACTGTGGATTCTGCGCCTTTGCATACTGGCTGATGCCAATTACAAAGTTCCGCATCTCCTGCCTGTAGTCAGTTGCAGCGGCGGCCTGCTGCTTTTCTTGTTCCTGTTCGTTTGATGGATTGGTGTTTTCGGTTTTGGAGCATGATAAAATGCTCAACACCACGGGCAATGCAAACAGTACTTTGTTTCTGGTTTTCATTAGCATACAACAATATGGTATAATCAGGATAACGATACATCCATCCAGTTTATTTAATGAAAGAGGATGCATCGCATTTTTCATTGCGAAGGTATTATTTTGGAAATATAAAATGTCGATGATACAGTTTAAAAGGCTGGCAAGTGTAAAGGACAGGCCGATAAGGTATTGACTAGTAATGCAGGCTGTTCTGGAAAAAGGGATAGTAACACATCTGTCTGATACGGTTTTCCATGAAGGAATATTGCGTTTAGATGCAGCCGTGTTTGAGGATATGTTATCTTGTCCTGATTGCAATCTATAATGCGATCAGGAGCCTGATTGCCAGTTTATACATATACAAAGGGAACCAAACGCAAGGCTGATTACCTTGATTTGATTCCCTTTTCTGTTATCTCTTTTATGATATATATATTGTTAGTATCGAAACTACTTTTATTTCTTTCGCCTGATCAGCTCAAATTTTTCGGTGGTGATCATGGATACCTGCTCCTGACTACCAGGTACCGATTTCGATTCCTGACGTGTAGCAGAATGAATCAATAAACCAGTTTTGGCATCAATGGTCAGATTACCCTGCATACCCACACTCATCTGATAATCATTATTTATCACCGGGCTTGATATGAGTAAAACAGCCATACTATCTGGTTGAATTGATTTTACAACGTACCCTAATTTCAGTGTAGCCATTTCAAGAGGCTTGTTTTTAGTCCAGCCGTCGCCAATACCCACTGGCTTTCCAGGCAGATAGTCAAATGCGGCTTCCAGTTGTTTCTGAATTTCCTCATTATTTGACATTGATTTTACGCCTTGTCTAAAGCCTTCCTTATATTCCGCATCATCTATCTGTACCTTATCGAGCGCATTGTCTGTTATGGTATCAACACCGGTAACCTTAATACCGGCGTTGGATTCATCAAAATAAATGGTGAAGGCCTGGCCAATCAGGGCATCATTGAACTGGCGGTAATGCAAATTGAGGAATTGTTCCTTCTCACCATTGCTTGTTTTGATAAACTGATCCGGCATGTCAGAGTCATAACCAGTAGTCTCCTGTTTCGATCTATCTTCTTTCTTTTGCCTGAGACTGGTATATGCTGCCCTGATCATTGTTTTTCCGGTCGCATCTTTACCTATGACCTTCCATAAAAGCGTATAAGCAAGTTCCTGGCGTATCATAGGTTGTTTAGCCTGCGTTACATCAATGATCATGCTGCTCTTGTAATCAAATTCTTCGCCTGGGGTAAAGGTGAGCTTGAGGTTCTTCTTAGCTTGTGTCTGGGAGAAGGCGGTATATGTCAAAGATAATCCGAGGAACAGTAAGAATCCGGTTTTTATGTTCATAGTAGGGGATTTATGTTTGAGGCGCAATATAGAGATTGTTTTGGTAAATATGGGGGGAAAAGGTAACGTTAGCCGGTTCAGTTTTTTTGTCAGGTAGTCACATACGAAGATGTTTGGGGGGCTGCGGTGCTGAGGGGAAAAACGTAACTTTGGAAACATGGAACGTATTGGCAAAACGATAGTGCTTATTGGAGTTCTGATACTTATAGCCGGACTAATCATATGGTTCCTGGGCGATAAGCTGCGCTTTCTGGGACATCTTCCGGGAGATATCAGAATTGAACGGGGCAACTATCGGATATATATTCCCATTACAACAATGATCCTGGTTAGTATAGTCCTTACATTGATCTCGTGGGTAATACAGCGGTTTGTGAGGTAATAACTCCTGGCATTAGGAATTTTCAATCTTCTGCATCTTCCT
This sequence comes from Chitinophaga sp. CF418, assembly GCF_900142925.1. Taxonomy (GTDB): domain Bacteria; phylum Bacteroidota; class Bacteroidia; order Chitinophagales; family Chitinophagaceae; genus Chitinophaga. The sequence goes on along the minus strand of NZ_FRCN01000023.1, from coordinate 30,660 downwards.
TCCCTTCCAATGGATTTCTAAAAAAGTTAACCTTTTTCCCCGTTCGGTGTTATTAATCTGGAATTACACCCGAATAACCATTAATACGCTTGTTTAGCACCCATTCATTCACTCTTTAAACCCACTTTATGAAAAGGATTGTATTAATAGGCAACAAATCCTGGGAAGTTGAACCTATTTTAAATGCGCTCTTGAACGTGAGGATCCGTCCTCAAGAGCTGAAAGACCCCACACAACTGAACTATCCATGGACTTTTTCACAAGGCACCGCAAAGCCCCGCGCCGTATGGGACTCATATGAGCAAATAACGATTGAGCTGTGGTGCGTGCAGGACATCATGGATCCAAAATGGAATCCCTCCAGCTCGCAGGGTAAACATGAATGTCTGCCCAAGATACTCCAGTACCGTACTGAAAAACCAGACCTGGTAGTTGCGTTAGGCACAGCTGCACTAGGGCTCGACGGTGGTAACAATAACGGCTGTGTAGTATTTGGCAGCAATATCTTCATTCATAATTATCATCCGAACGGTGAAAACCCACAAAGTCAATGGGATGATCCTGTACATTTCGAAAAAGTACTTCCTTCAGCTGTTAATGCAAACATTTTCAATCGCCTGGATGCTGATACAATCAAATTGATAGAACAACGTTTGTTGAAGCCTTACCTGAATCCTTCAAGTAATATCGGTGTCTTGTCTGATAAAGACTACATCGGCGTGAGCGTTGTGAATATCACTAACTATGCCGATTACCAGTATTCTGATGAGAGTGGGTTAAAGGCACTCGCCGATACCGGTAACACACTGCCGGTAGGCTCCGTAGAAACGACTCATGGCGTAATACGCTTGTTGTGTGACGCACCGTTCCTCTTTATCTCCGGTATAACTGACAGGGTAGGTTACTTTGCTGATGACGTGGATGGAACAGATGCAAACGGTAATGTGAAGACAGAAGCACAGAATTTCACTGCGGCCTTTAATATCGGCGTTTGTCTGAGCTATCTGATCCCGAAGATGGCAGTATTTGTTGCACCTCCATTGACGAAAACATCAAGAGTAACAGAAGAAGCATAAAAGGAAAGCCGGGGTGTGTGGCCCCGGCTTCAATCTCCTGAACAGATCAGAAGTATATTTTTTCAGATAGCGATCAGAACTTAATCTGCAGTTTCAAAGAAACGAGTTTGCCGTCTTTATAGTACTCATAAAACCACTCCCCATTGTTTTTGAAGACAAGACCATTGTATGCTCCGCCCTCAGTTATGAAATAGTCAGGCATAGAAGTTTTGAGCAGTGTTAATACCTTTTTCGGAGTGGTATCAATTAACTGATATCCATTGGCCGTTGCCTGCGCATATAAGGTACCCATGCTTTCGGTGATCGCAACTGATGTGGGGGCCGCTGCCGGAGCGGGAACAGGAGCGGAAGGTATAGGAGGCTGCACCGCAACAACCGGCTGTGGTGGTGCTAACGAGACGCTGTCATATTTATAAGGTACATCGTTCAGCGATGAAAATGCACCCCTTAAAGCAAATTCGTAAGCAGCCTGAAATTCTTTCTCCCTGCTTTTACCTTCCTTGCTTTTGAAGATGATATTACCCTGGCAATCTTTCAATAGCAGCGTAAGGTTTGTAACGAATAATCCTTTTTTCTCTACTACCTCAGTTTTGAGCGCACTACAGGGATTGGCAACCACTTCCGGTGGTAATGGCTCGCTACCCATCACAGCAGTAAATCCTTTTTCCTGTAACAGGAATTTGGTCAGCGTATTCAATCCATATTGATTATCCATCTTAAAAAAATCGAACCTGTCCGGTACGAGTACATATTTGTAATTGTTGATGGTTTTCTGCGAATAAGCAGTTCCGGCAAACAACAAGAAAATAAGTATTGCGTATGTTCTCATATAGTATTCTGTTTCAAATTATAGTGAAAATATGCAAAAAAGATTAAAAAACTGTTATTATACTGACAACGGTATTTCGTGAGGAGGATGCTTGGCATCAGAACTTCTCAACGCACATACAATGCGTTATTAGCAGCTTTCTTTGCGATGATACGTTCAGAAATAATTATGTAATATGCATACAACTAATGTGTTATGTGTTTTGTCGCATGGTTTCATCACCTTTGCGGCTGATTGAAATTTGATGTTGCCCTGTATCCTTTGACAGGCTTCCTATACATTGTTCGAGCAGTCACATTTCTCAATTTAGATCTTAATCCATAAGAAAGGCTCTTTAATATAGTTTAATGCCGGAATTCTTATGATATATTAAATGACTTGTTATTAATCATTCTCTACCTATGAGACGATTTCTTTTGCTGCTTTGTCTGACAGCAGGTATAACTGTGAATGGCCAGATAAGGTCGGGTACTACCTTTCAAAGTATCATTGATGTTTCCCCAAAATCGCCGGAAGTTGCCAGCCTTGGTAAATTTGGTGAGATACCTGTAAGCTACGCAACAGGCGTCCCTTCTATCACGGTGCCTGTATTTAATATCAATATTGGAAAGATTAATATACCCATATCGCTGGACTATCATGCCGGTGGCGTAAGAATAGATGAAATGGCATCCAGCGTGGGGCTGGGGTGGGCTTTATCTGGTATAGGTTCTATCAGCAGACAGATGGTGGGAATTCCTGATGAAGATCAATTTGGGTTTCGAAACGCCCCATCTCCTGATTCAGTGGCAGGTTCCCCCTCAACGTTTTATACTTATTTGTATGAGGTACAGAAAGGGCTTCGGGACGCGGAGCCGGATATTTATTCATACAATATCAATGGTCCTTCTGGTAAGTTTCTTTACAGGAGGAATGGTACTTTCATGCAAATACCGGTAACAAATAATAAGATAGAGACTGGTGTGGGATCGAATGGACTGTTCTACAAAATTACTGACGAGAATGGGATTGTGTACCTGTTTGAGAAGACTACCTCCACCGATATGTCAGTGGCTTCCGGGTTGTATACTTATATCAGTTCCTGGCGACTGACAAAGATGGTGGATAGCAATGCTGCAGACACAATTTATTTCAGTTATGAGAATTCCTGTAGCACATCCTATCAGTGGAGTACTAATTTTACACATTATGTTGGAAATGCATTTACTCAGTGTGGGCCTACTCCGAACTGGCAGTTTAAGAATGAGCAACAGACTAAAACACAGATGATCACATTGAATGAGGCATATCCAAAGGAAATTAATTGGAGAGGGGGAAGGATTTCATTCATCAATACATGTGACAGACAGGACGTAACAGGATCAGGCATGCGCCTGAACGAAATTATTGTCTATTCCAACCTGAATGGCCGTTTGAAGCAGGTAAAACGGATGAAACTGTATCAATCCTACTTTAATAGCATTGGTTCAGAGTACGTTTTCACTGCAGCTAGTGCGGAACAGAAAAAGAGGCTCAGACTGGATTCTGTAGCATTGTTGTCTGTCAGTGGTGCGCTGTCTCCACAAAGTTACCGGATGACCTATGACACCTCCAAACTGGCGCCCCGTGAATCTTATGCGCAGGACCGCTGGGGATTTAACAACGGTGCCTGGGGGAATGTTACCCTGATCCCCGCTCAGAATATTTATTTCTGGAACACTTACTACAATATTGGTAGTGCTAACAGAGAACCGGACAGCGATAGGATGAAAGCCGGAACTATCACATCAATAGAGTACCCGACAAAAGGTAAAACCGTATTTGAATTTGAACCACATGCCTTCCAAAAGTATGAAACGCAGGTTCAGGATATTTCACAATCAGCTAGTTGTACTGGCAATGTACAGTCTACGAATACAAAGATATTTACGGTGGATGCAGACAATGAAGATTTTAAGTACTCTGCATATATCTCTGCTTTTGCTGGTAAGCCGGTAACAGACAGGCCAAGGATAATACTTACGGATCAGACTACTGGCTCGCAGATTTTCTTTATTAGTACTCCGGTCGGGCAGGAAAGTTCTTCCTACCAGGTTAATGACGTCGGCTTGTCGCTGGTTGCAGGACATACATATAATTTAACTGTAAATATCTATAGTTCCAGCCCTGATGTTTCTGCAAACTGCGTGATCTCTTATACCAAAAATCTCGGAGACGTACTTGTTACCGAAAGATCCGGAGGACTGAGGGTAAAGACCATTACCAACTATGATTTAGATGGGAAATTCCTGGATCGTGAGAAGTATGAATATGCACCAGGAACTATGCTGACAGATCAATACTACCGCGATTTGAATTATGAGCAGATAATGCCCCGTGGGGCAGGGGCCAATTGCTTCTATATGACTATTCCAGTACCTCCCAATGACGCGTTGATATTTCATGCCAATAGCGTATTGCCGGTATCACAGTTCAGTGGAAGTCCACTGCTATATCCACTGGTGACCAGGTATGAGGTGGACAGCCTGGATGTGACCAATGGCAAAACAGAGTATGGGTACAACGTGTATACAGATCAGACAGAGATTGCAAATCTGCCTGTAGTGAGGACAGTTACATTTAATACCATTGGTATATTTCTCACATCTAATTCCTGGAAGAATAATAAGCTGGCTTATGAGAATACTTATAAAAGAGTTGGGGGGAATTATTCACTTATCAGCACAAAACGGTTTAACTATAGCCCGTACCGGGAAACCCTGGAAAATTCGTTGAAGATTAAGAATATTTACCTGACTACCTGTTGCCAGGAAGTGAACAGTACTACGGTTTATGCGAATGAGGATTTTGCGCTTACTTCATTTCCGAATCGTTCTGGTGTTATGTTGCTGACCAATCAGTCTGACACGACCTGGGATGATTCTGGTAATAAGATATCCACATTTACCGAATATAAATATGATGACCTGCTGCATACGTTACCAACCATGCAGAATTCATGGGCCAGTGATGGTGAGTTAATCAGTGATTCCAGCATTTATCCGTCAAAGCTCGCAGCTTCCGGGAACGTGTATCAAAAAATGGTGAACAGGAACATACTTTCACACGTCGTGAAGAATATACGACAAAAGGGAGGCAGACCTGTGCTGTTGGCCAACACTAATTATACTGACTGGAACAATGACGGCAAATTATTACTTCCCATGAACACAGAGCTGCAGATCGGCTCAAATCCTATAGAGACACGCATTCGTTATAATAAGTTTGACCTGTACGGTAATATACAGGAACAGCAGAAGGAGAATGACATTAAGCAAAGTTATGTTTGGGGATATGATACATTGTACCCGATCGCTACTGTAAGCAATGCCGCGCAGACCGATATAGCCTATACAAGCTTTGAGCCCGATGCTGCCGGTTATTGGACTATACCATCTTCTGTAAGAGATACCACACAGGCAATTACTGGCAATCAATGTTATGCTTTAGGGAATGGAGCGGTATCAAGATCGGGGTTATCCACGACTAATAGTTTTGTAGTTTCTTATTGGAGCAAATCCGGTTCAGCAAGCGTGAACGGAGGAAGTGGTACACTGGTTACGACTAAAAAAGGTTGGAATTATTATGAACATAGACTAAATGCGGGGATTTCAACTGTAACGGTAAGTGGTGCAATCACAATTGATGAATTAAGGGTTTATCCGGCAGCTGCGCGGATGGTAAGTGTCTGTTATGAACCCTTGGTAGGAATGACCAGCCAATCCGACGCAGTCGGCAGGATCACTTACTATGAATATGACGGATTTGGGCGTCTCAAAGTGATAAGAGACAATGATGGGCAAGTGCTGAAAGTAGTTGATTACCAATATTCCCGACCGATTACACAATAGTTGCTTATCCTAGAAACACAGAGTCCCGGATTAGAAAGGGAAGTTAAAGCACATGAAGAAGGGCATAAGGACCAGTTAATGGATGCTGCCAATTCACCTGTTACTATTAAAGTAAAGATTGATGGAAAGAAAACCACATATACAGGAACCGCTGATAACGTTATGGTAGATGCCACAAAAGCATTTAATAATTCCCAGGCGGCAACAGGGATGGATGCAGCTCAAAAAAGTGACTTTATTAATAACAAAATTGGCATGCCCGCTTTAAAAGCGATGTCAAAAAATATTAAAGCTGCTGAAAATAGCCAAAATAAAGAAGCTGATGCTAATGTCAGAGCCTCGAATGCATTGGGCGATGGCACTATTAAATACAATAATGGAAGCACTGATATAATATTTAATAGTAAAAAACTTAAAGCTAAATGATTACAAGGGTTATATTATTCATTGTTTTTTTCTTTAAAGTAAGCGGTTTGTTGGCTCAGGTTAATGATACATTTGTAACGGTAAGCCCTGGCTTACATTTAGATCGGTTAAAGGAAAAAAAGGAACAGATATTAACTTATGCGGACAGCCTCAATTCTTATACGCAGGGAGCGCTTCCTGTATTTTTGTTTGATGAATGTTTTGATACACAAGCCAGTTTATGGCACGACCTTCATTCTCCGGTTTCTTTAAGATGGAAGATCCTGAAAAAGGTTAATAATAAAGCAGCTCTGAAACGGATTTTGAATACAGACGATAATAGATTGGACAAAAAATGTAGTTATGGGGACAGAAAAGAGTCTGAGTTTGATATCCCTATGATAGATAGATCTTTCAGGCAACTAATAAGGAAACGGTATGACCAGTTGAAAGAAAAATAAGAATGATAATTATATGGAGCGCCTTGCAATGTTGCTGGGCGTTCTCTTTGCATATGTGAGGTGGCTTATAGTTATACCATTGAAGGTTGGTGTGTATTATCAGTTAAATGTGAAGAAAACAGATACTATGGTAAGCCGTGGCAGGATATGCTTCATGAGGTAACGGAATCCTACCATGCAGGCCGATTATCTTTGGAGAGAGGAGCTAGCTACCCGGGGCCGAATAAAAAAGTAGCTATTTGACTATTTTTTTTAATAGTCTCGGAAAAATATTTGCGTCCTCGTAGATCCGCAGTTTATCGCAGTTCGATAAACTGCGGACCTACAGCGCGAAAAGTGACGACTTTGAATTGATCTAGTTTGTCAAAGACGAGATTTAGGTTAGAACGAAACAAAATTGCTTTTAAAACGAACAACGCTATTGGAGGATGATTTGCGAGCAACTGCTATTAGATGCGGAACATTTACCTGTAAATTGTAAGTCGGCGGATTTTAATAAGAATGTAACCCATTACTTGTCCAATTCGCTTGAAAAAAAATGACAATGAAATTTCTTCTAGTTTGTTTTTCGATCATTATTTTACATTTTCAAAGTGGATTCTCTCAATCACCTGTTTATCAAAATATCAATATAGAAGGTAAATATAAAATTTGCCGTATTGATACTGTTGAATCGATATATATAATTTACGCCCAGAAAGGCAATCCGATTGTAAAGATTGCTTCGACAAAGGACAGTGTGTGCAATTGCGAGCCTATTGTAATAGGACAATACTATGATCTGGATTTGGAGTCACGTCTGAATTTTGTTGCAGGAAAGTTAAGCATTGGAGGAATGAAAGTTAATGGAGTTCTTATACCGTTAGAGGGGGACAGGGTGATTTGGGATCTATTTAGATGCCGGAACCTTAAAGGCCTTTGCATTTTTCCGCAAACGGATGTTTTGAATAAAAAAAAGGAATGAGTACATCTCGCTAGCCGCAGAAGCGTTTTGTAAGTTTCGTTCTGGCAGGATACGTTTTCTGAATATCAAGACGATGTTAAATACGCCGAAGGGCTTGGCAGTGCATAACGGCTTCAGCGATGATATACTCTTATGAGGTCCGTTCTAGCAAGAGCTCTGAGTGCTACCGGTATGTGGTAAGCTAAGAGATTCTGCTAGTTTAATTACGCTCCCAGGTACTTCTGTTCTTTCTATAGAGTTTAATGCACAAAAAAGAGGCAAAGTCCGCAACAGTTTATAAGTTTGGAATGCCACGCTTTCAATCTGCAAAATTTAACTAGCCGCCTATGCGTCGTTTAATTATTTTAATAGTACTATTCTTTTTTAACAACAAGATCCACGCTCAACTGAAATTTGAATGCGAATGCCACTATCGTTCTTCATTCGAGCTTAAATCCTACCTATCAACCATAGATAGTATTGTCAATAAAGTAAGGAATGATAAAAATGAAATTGTCCAGGTAATTGGATATCGAGCCTTTGCGGCCGCAGAATTTGTGGTTGTCGTTAATAGAAATAATATAACAAAGGCTTTTGATTATAGTCTTACAACAAAGAAATTAAAGGTTGTGACAGGGGCGCACATCAATATGTGGGTACAATGTATGGCCCGGGATAGTGCTTTCAGGTATATTGTTAATACAGATCCTTTTATAAGGCCCAGTCATGACTGGGCTTATTTTGTTTCGCTCCGATATCCTTTAGTGCCGGTAAAGGAAATATGCTATTCGGTACTCCTAAGTAACATACGGCAGCCTTTCTCTGAATGTCTGATGTCCTTTGTATCCTATTTGATGAAATAGGCTTGTAGCATCTATTGAGCATTCCCATCCAACAACTCCTCCAACACTACCGCCTGGTTATGCTCCACATCCTTCGCCGCATACACAAGCGTGATCTTCTTCTTTTCCTTAGCTAAAGCCTGTAGTTCATCCCATGTTTCATTATCCTTTAACTCATCCTTGTACCTCTTTTTAAACTCCTTCCACTTCGCCGGATCATGCCCGAACCAGGTTCTCAGCTTTGTGGAAGGAGCTACTTCCTTAAGCCATTCATCAATCTCAGCATCTTCTTTTTTAATACCCCTCGGCCATAGCCGATCGACGAGGATACGGTAGCCATCCTTTGGATCGGCAGGGTCATAAGCTCTTTTAATTGCAACTTGCATACTAGTTGTTAATGTTAGGAAATAAAAGGAGCTACCGACGAAAGTAGCCTGGAATATGGAAAACACAATAAGTGCGCCATTCGGGCAAGTTTAGGCCCATTTCTGCAAAAGGACTATTAGAAGCAATGAACGGTGGGCTGTATAAATGTCTGCGCCGTCATCCCGCAATAACGGCCCCAGGAAGTACTAACACTCACCGGCTTTGTTAAATTTCCCTTATAACTTTCCAGATAAATCTATTAAAAACGAGCTTTTACTTAACTTTTGACCTTAAATCTGCGCGTAATATGGCTAACGGAAGCAAATCACCACATATACTCAATACTTCTACCAATCTGCTTGGGTTTTGTCTGATTGTGCTGACCTCCATCAAAGTCATGCATTTTAACAATGGTACACTCATTGACGACAGTACCGGAATAGCCTCACTGCTTTTAATGGCCAGCTGTTTTCTCTCGTTTCTATCTATGCGGGCGGAAGATGAGCGTAGAAGTGAGCGACTGGAAAAGATAGCGGATTACGTTTTCCTGGTGGCGCTCATCTGTGTAAGCGTTACAATTGTGCTGGTATCTTTTAACCTGATCTCATAGAGGCCGGAATTACCGGTGGTCACATGTTTCTTTACTTTATATATTCATTTTAATATATTTGTTTTCTTAAACTAATCGCATATACCTATGACCACTAAGAGTACTGTCCTGTTGACGGGCCTTATCTTCTTTTCAGCAATCTTATCCGGACAGGTAAAGAGGACAATTATTCCGGTATTGACGCCAGGGGAGCAATACGTTTTCAGAAACACAGCCATTTCCGACATTCATGAGGACGGAGTACGTGCCATCAATCAGAATTTTTCAACCAGCTGGTTCCTCCGTGTAATAGGGAAGACAGCCGAGGGGAAGTTAATGATAAGGGCCACTTACCTGAAAATCAACCAGCGGACGGAACACCTGTTTACACATGACCTGACCGGGTTTAACTCAGACGACTTTAATGAGTTTGTGGTAAAGAGCACCAGCGATGAGCTGCACACGCAGAATGACCAGCTGCGTAAACTGGGAGAAGCGATACTGGGAAAATCGTTTACTGTTTACATCAACCCTGACTGGCGTGTAGAAAAGGTAACAGGAGTGGATACACTGATTAATGTTGCGCTTGAAAGCATGGGAGAAGACGATCCTGCTGTTAAAAGCTTTGGAAAAACAACCCGGGTTACCGTTAATAATGAAGAGATCAGGAAAATCTTTGATGCAGCGTTTTCTTATATCCCGGAAGAAGAAGTTGGAATAGGTGATAAATGGATCAAAGACGATAATCACCATGTAGGACCATTGAGAGTAGAATATAATGTGAAGGCTGAGGAAGGGAATGAAATGGAGATAGCGGTATCATCGGCTTCAGCTATAAATAACGATATCCAGGCCTCTTATTCCAGGAAGGGAACAATCAATGTGGATATTAAAACAGGATTGCTGGTGAGGTCTTCCGTGAAGGATGATATGAAGCCGAGGGCTGGCAATATTACAAGGTTAGTAGTGAGGACAGTGAAGAATGAGCTGCAAAAGAAGTAGCAATTGCATTACGGGTATGTGTATCTCTAAATTGCATATTAGGGACCATGTTACGGAAAATAGTAAACCCGCTATTGTAGCGGATGCCGGGGGAATTCAAAGCTTCGGTGGGGCACAAAAGAATTATAAGGCCGCTCTCAGAGCGGCTTTTCCTTTGTAGGTATCTAAACAAAATTGAGTTGATCAGACCAGGAACTGGTCACAGTTATATTGATGAAAGACTGTTAGAGGAGGCCCCTCTTCATGCACATTTGCCAATTCTTTTTGAATAAACTGTTCTTTGGCCTTCTCTCCAGAGGTGAGCATAGGTCTTTCCTGTTGCCGGCTGTCAACTCGCAGTATATCCGCTGCGGAGCGGCTTTTCTTTGCAATTCTGGATGTTTTGGCAGCTTGCTGCGGATGCTTTGTCTTTTCTACCAATGGTAATACCGGTTCCAGTACTGCTGTTACAAATGCCTGCTCACTGCTGGCGGTACCGGTGGCCTGAATACCTGTATTGGTATGCAGAAAACGGATCTGTAAAAGAACGATCGTAGCGGTTGCCCTGACAGGTGTAACTGGCAGCAACAGGGTATGTTGTTTTTCTCCCAAGGGCACGCAGCTGGCGGCTGTCGTGCTACCGGGGCAGGTATGCTGCTCAAAGTCCATATCCAGTGCTACTGCCTGGAGCTGTATATAACGGGCATCTTTAGGCGGTTTCAGCCAGTTTTGCCAGTTAGTGGGCAATTTTAATATCACGTTGCCATTCTCCTGACGTATGGTATCTATTCCACCAATGGTCATGACAGCTTTTTTGTTATACCGGAAATCTTTCAGATGCTGATGTAATGCGGCAGCTGTGAATACGCGTTTCCCCCGTGGATGCAGGACATCCTCTCTCAGTGCCGCATAAACGGCCTTATTTAGCCTGTATACAGTCGTTTCGTCCTGGGCTGGCTGCCATATACCGTTCAGGGCAGAACGGATCGATTTTGCGGCCTTACTGGCCTTTGCAAATTCGCGGCTGCTTTGTTTGCTGGCGGCGGACATACTATCCGGGCCATACTGGGGCATCTTACGGCAGAATTGTTTGCCGTTCCGCTCGTAATAGATAAGGTCTCCGACATGACCGGAAAGACCCTGGGTAAGAATGTTGAAGTTTTGGGCCATAACATGCAATAGATTATTGTTCAATTTACGGAAAAATTGGCATTAAGAAGCTGATAGTTAGCTTCTTTGTTCGATCGAGATTCTATTCTTTATCGGCATTATAAAGGAATAAAAGGGGCACTTCGATATCCTCTAAGGCTATTATTATGCCCTTATAATAAGCCTTAAGTGAGCTGATATAATCGAATTTCAATAGAACATCAATAGGACTTGACTTGGACTTGATCGGAAGAGGCGACAGAAGGTGCCGGGTAAAGTAAACCGGACTGTAACCAGGCCCTTTGAACGTTAGAAGTACCATTTCGTACGAATAATCTCCCAGTGAATTATCACCCCGATAGGTGTTACTAAGCACCCTATATCTTTCAATAGGCCTTACTTTAGAAAGAATATCCTGCATGAATAGGTCTTTGGGACGCACAAAATGGAAAAAAATACCCGCGGCGTAAAGACATTAGCGTTTTGGTATCTTTGCCTGCAAACGATTCTAATCAAATGAAAAAGCCATTCATCGTCATATTGCTGTTAACGCTATATTTCCTTCCTGCCTTTAGCCAGACAGGGACTGTAGAGTATCAAAAGCTTATTTCCGATTTTATCACCTGTATAAAGCAACAGGATAAAGACGGATTATCTAAGAAGATCGTTTTTCCATTAAAAAGACAATACCCTCTTCCGCCGATAAAGAACAAACAGGAGCTTTTAAGCAGGTATAATGAAGTGTTTGATGACTCACTGGTAAAGTCGATTGTAACGTCTGTCCCTGACAAGGATTGGTCAAAGATGGGCTGGCGTGGATTAATGCTGCGTAACGGACAGCTATGGCTGAATGAAGAAGGCAAGCTGATCGCGGTGAATTATCAATCAGCGGTTGAAAGCCAAAAGAAGGGCCTACTGATAGATAAAGAAAGGAGCCTGGTACACACATCCATAAAGGACTTCAAGCGGCCGGTATGTCTGCTGGAAACAGGAAAATTCAGGATCAGGATTGATGAGATGGCCGATGGACATTATCGGTACGCTTCCTGGTCTTTAAAAAATAAACAGAACGATAAGCCGGACCTCATCATAGAAAATGGAGAAGTTATATTTGAAGGTACCGGAGGTAACCACAGATATGAGTTCAAAAATAACGGCTATGTTTATAGTTGTTCGGTCACGCTACTGGGAGCAAATTACGACGATCCTCCCGCAGAGCTGACAATTTACAAGGGAGAAAATGCGATTTTGCATCAACCGGCTACAATAGCAGAATGACAATCGCTCATTTGATTTCTACCGCCGGCGTCACAGAGAGCGCCTGCTCTAATTCCTGATCAATACCTTTACTAAAAGCCTCAAAAGAGGGCTTGACTTCAAAGTCCGGAATCACGCCATGACCGGGAATACCTTTATGTACAGCCAAGTTAAATTTGAGTATGGGGATGGAGATGCTGAGCTTTGTCACCGGGAGGGTAAGCTCCAGTAAAGTGCCGCTGGTATTGCCATAATAGCCGCCACCGGTTTCCTGGCCGACAAACACGGCATTCGTATGTTCCCGCACGAGGCTGCAGAATTCTGCCCCTCCGGAATATGTCCAGCCACTTGTAAGAATATACAGGTGGCCTTTGAACGGATGCGCTCTCGGAGGTGTCGGGGTATAGATCCCTTTTCTGCGTAATATTCTCCCACTGCCAGTCAATTCGTTTTCATAACGCAATTCTTTATATAGATCAATTCTGTCGCTGTCTTTGGCATAATCTGTATAGTTGATGAAACTGAATGCAAACCGGGATAATTCTACACTGTCATATTTGATATATGGCTTGTCAGTGAGCCAGGAGAAGAGATAGTCCTCATTTCCTTCAGAACCGCCGCCATTTTCACGCATATCAATAATCAGGATATCAACTTCAGCATTTAGCAGGATATTAAAACAGGAATCCGTGAACTGCCGGAAATTCATACTATGCTTGCGAAAGTTGCTGTTGCTGAAGGTTTTAAAGGTAAGCTGCGCAGTATTTCCATCAAGACACTTAAATGATGCAGGTAGGTTACTTGTATCCGTATGATAAGCAACATTCACGCTTGTTTCAATAGCCTTAAGTGTTTTAAATGTTACTGGCTTGACTGACACTGTTTCCTGCTTTTCGCTTGACGGGTACACTACCGTTATATTAAAGCTGTCCGGTTGTCCCATTACCTTTGCGTATTCAACAGCAAGGCGGATCCCATCCAGGAAGACGATCTTCGAACTCATAATATTACCATCTGATCCGAATGTCTTATAAATCTTTTCTTTGATCGTTTTAATGGGTAATCCGTTGATCTCAACAATACGTGCTCCTTTGAAGGCATGACCGGATACCGTATCACTTAAAATAAAGGCATCGTCACCGGAATTGAGTACAGACAATGGCAGAAACTTTCCTTGCTGCCGCTGAAAGGCTTTCAGTTCATCAGAGAGGCTGATATCACAATGGTCTTCTTTCGTAAAAGCTACGATCGGGGCAACGATGTTATAAAACTGAAACCCGTTCATACTGTCTTTTATCATTGCACGTTGAACGCTTACCAGGCTGTCAAACGATTTTGCGGAAGAATACCAGTATATGCCGGTATGTCCCTCTTTCAGGCTGTTAACAAGCAGGTCGAAATCGCTTAGAAGCCCTTCTGAGGGGTATTTAGGCAGAGACTTGAACGTTGCAGAAGTAAAAGGGTTCTCCTGCTGTTTTGATGGCTGCTTACAGGAAAAGAGGATGATGGCAAGGATAAAGTGGAAATGGTGTCTTCTCATTGGGTAGAACATGGTAACTTTAAAATACGGGATATAAGATAAACTGATTTTGCGGGATGCTGAGAAAGAATAATTTTATACTCCCGTAGTTGTTTTAATGGCAACAGGTCATGTTATCTCACCGTCTCCTTCATCCGCACCCACACAAAAATACCGGACAAAAACGTAATTGCCCCTGCTACATGTACCGCCCAGATCAAACCCAGCATATTCGCCACAACTCCCGACATGACAGCCCCCACAGCGTAACCTATATCCCGCCAGAAGCGGTATACCCCTAATGAAGAGGCCCGCCATGAAGGATGGGCAACATCGCTTACTGCCGCCAACAAGGATGGATATACCATTGCGGTTCCCGCGCCTAGCAGGATAGATCCTGATATGCCGGAAGCAAATGGCGGCAACATTTCAACACCGATCACCACATGCCCCAACGCCTGTATGATCATCCCCCATACGATAAGCGGCTTTCTCCCTATACGATCCGCAAGTGGGCCGGTTATGATCTGACCCACCCCCCAGACAACGGGATAGACGGCCTTTATCCATCCTACACCTTGCAGACTAACACCGGCAGATAAAAACAACAAAGGGAAAACACCCCATGACATACCATCGTTCAGGTTGTTGATCAGACCCGCCTGTGAAACGGCAAAAAGATTCTTATTCCGGAAAGAAGTTTCCTTAAATACCCATAGTAAATCAGGCTTGTGAACCGAAGAGACTGTTTGATGCAGCGCTGATTCCAATTGTGCATGTTTACGTGTGTCCCTGACCACAAACACAGACAACACCAGGCCGGCAACTGTATAAAGAATACCAATATAGAATGGCTGAGGTCTAAGACCATAACGGGAAGCGAGATAACCGGTGAGCAGCGCGGTCAGCCCAACGGCGCCATAACCGGCGGCTTCATTGAGCCCCATGGCAAGACCTCTCTTCCGGGGACCGACAAGATCAATTTTCATATTCACGGTCATAGACCAGGCCAGTCCCTGGCTGATACCTAATAATATGTTGGCGGCAATGATCCAGTTCCAGGTCGGTCCCCATGCCAGCAGAAAGGGAACGGGAAGACCGGCTAACCATCCAAAGATCAATATCCTTTTACGGGTATACCTGTCGGCAAGGACCCCTGAGACCAGGTTGGTGAAGGCTTTTACAACGCCAAAAGCGATGATGAACGAAAATATCAGCAGGTCAGATCCTATCTTAAACTCTTCTGTCCCCACCAATGGCACTACTGTTCTTTCCAATCCTACCATACCACCCACGAACATGTTTATCAGTACCAGCAGGGAGAATTGCTTCCAGTTCTCTTTTAATCCGAGTTTGATTTCCAAGGTCATAATTTTGCAGTGGCAGTATGTCTCCAGCCCCTATAGCTTTGTCAGGAGTGAAAATAACAAAAAAGGCGTTCAGAGCGAACGCCTTTTTCCTACGAAAGGGATTTGTTACTGTTTGA
The DNA here is from genome assembly GCF_900142925.1 of Chitinophaga sp. CF418. Taxonomy (GTDB): domain Bacteria; phylum Bacteroidota; class Bacteroidia; order Chitinophagales; family Chitinophagaceae; genus Chitinophaga. Next base: position 14,888 of record NZ_FRCN01000023.1, on the reverse strand, counting down.
TAATTCTTAACCGGTATGTTCCTTCATCTATGATGATAAGATAGACACCGCGTGTCCAGCGACGGGCTTCTATTGTCTTTCCTGCCTGGAACTGTGGGTTGAAATAGATCTGCCGGCCGGAGAAGTCGAAGATCCTGACAACATGATTACCTGGAGGTAGTCCGAGCAGCCGGCTGCTTTCCTGTATAGGATTAGGCGCCAGTCGTACCGGTTCTGATACGCCTGTGTAAGGGAGAAGAGGCGACCGCCGGGTACCCATAGTGAGTGATCCGGGGAAAGTGAATTTTACCACTTTACTGAAGAAGCGCCTGTTATCATGTGTCAGCATGTTGAGGCGATAATAAACAGTGCCTGTCAGCGTAGCGGTATCACGGAAGCTGTAGGAGCGGGTAGTGCTTGAATTGCTGGCCGCATTAACAGTACCGATGGCTTGCCATGTCAGTGAGTCTCTACTGCGTTCAATGGTAAAGTTCTTCGTGTTTTTCTCCGCACTCGTGGTCCAGTTGAGCTGTGCTTTGGTCTGCTGCAGCGTAACGGTGAAAGTGGCGATCCGGAAAGGTTGGGTATACATGGTATCAGGCATGCCTTTTACAACAGCGCTGAAGAAGTGAAGGTTGCTGGTGGTTACCATGTTCAGCCGGTAGTATTGCAGCCGGTAATAGATAGTAGGATCAAGGAAGTTGTAGAAGCGGGAACCCGGGTAGTTGCCTGCCGCGGCCAATGTACCTACAACATTCCAGTTCAGTGAATCACTGCTGTGTTCTATGATAAATTGTTTGGTGCTCTTTTCATTGTTGCTATACCAGAGTATCTGCAGTTTATCCTTGCTGGGTTGTACCTGGAGATTGGTGATATTGAAATAAGTGTTGGTGCCATATGCCGTATCCGGCATGCCGGATTTAATGGCACTATAGATATAATGCGTGTCTGCCACGATAACATCCAGCCTGTAGAACTGTTTCACTTTACGGATGACAGTGTCCAGGTATGTGTATGAACGTCCTGTACTATCATTCCCTGTGGATGTGACTGTAGCGAGGGCACTGAAATTAAGAGAGTCTGTACTTCGCTGTACGAGGAAACGTTTCACATTCTTTTCGTAAGCCGTGCTCCAGTTTAGCTGCAGTTTATTGGTATTGTTCGTAACAGTAAAGCTGTTCAACACAACAGGTATCTGCGGTGGCGGTGGCGTGCCATAGGCCGTATCCGGCATGCCGGATTTAATGGCGCTATAGATATAATGCGTGTCTGCCACGATAACATCCAGCCTGTAGAACTGTTTCACTTTACGGAGTACGGTGTCGAGATAAGTGTATGAGCGTCCTGTACTGTCATTTCCCGTGGCGGTGACTGTAGCGAGGGCACTGAAATTAACAGAGTCTGTACTTCGCTGTACGAGGAAACGTTTCACATTCTTTTCGTAAGCTGTGCTCCAGTTCAGCTGCAGTTTATTAGTGCTGTTTGTAACAGTGAAGCTGTTCAGCACAACGGGTATCTGCGGCGGTGGCGGAGTGCCATTACAGAGCGTCTGCGGGATGCCCCTGGCAACCATCCTGCTGTAAAATATATAGTGTCCTGAGTCATTAAAGTGAATACCATCTCCATAACTGTATGCCCACTTAATTGAATCATTTGGTTGGTTCATGCCTGTCCAGAAATCGATAGACTTGTTCCCAAAGTAGGAGAAGGTCCAATCGCGCATTGCTTTGAGATTAGCGACCATCGATGCGGTATAGTCGTTACGTGGCTGAGTGCTGCATACCCAGACCTGCACGCCCTGTGCAGTTGCTGCGGCGACAATACGCTGGTAGTTGGCTTGCTGTTCTGCCAGTGTATAGCCCCGGCCTACATCGTTGGTAGGCAGATTGATAATGATGGCATTTGGCTGGAAGGATAAAGCTTTGGTGATGTTATGCGCTGTATCGGGATATGGCCGGTTAGCTGGTGGAACATAGCCGGTTGGATTAACTTCGTAGGTAGAATAACCGCCTACGGCCAGGTTGTATACCTGATAATTGATGTTAATACTTTTCAGGTATTGTGTATAAAGAGCTACCCAGCCGTGATTAGGGGTAGCTCCCATTCCGGCAGCCGTAGAAGAGCCTAAGACAGCAATACGATAAGGCGTGGTGCAGATTTGCGCATAGCTAAAGGCGCTGTAAATGGATAGAAACAGGAGTAGAATTGCTGTTCGCATAGTTAAGGAGTTGAATAGATGAAGAAAGTGATGTCAGTACACAAAGTATCCGGAAAGGAAAAGCCTGAGGTAATGTTTCGATGTAGTTGGCTCGATTTGGCTTGGATCGTAGTTGGTATATTAAAGGTACGAAAAGGCAGGCAAAAATATAGTTAACGGAGATAAAAAATAAGGACGCTGCATCTATAAGAAGAGAGGTTCCGCAATATGTTGAGTATGCCAGCTATCAGGCCTTATTCTTTTTTTCTTTCTGTTTGGCAACCTGGTTGCCTAATGGACCGATAAGGTAGAAAGAAGCCCCATAAGGGCCCAATACAGCAAAGTGCCAGCTGATCAGTAGACTGTTCGTTACCAGAGAGGGGAGGCATTAAAAAGAGTGCTCCGGTTACCGGAGCACTCTGTATGAAGGGTTATTAGATGAAGGTTAAATGGTTACTATTTCTTTGCAGGTATTACTTTACCAGTTCTGAAGTGTTCACCTACATTTAATCTGTACAATAATACGTCTCTGTAAGGAGATGGTACATGATATTCAATTGTATGCTGAGTACCCTTGTCTACCATACCGTAGTTGAGCTGACCGATCTGCTGACCAAGAACATTATAAACTTCCAGTTTAACCTGTCCGGTAGTTGGTGCAACGAAACGGAATATCACCTTATCATTGTATGGGTTCGGGAATACTGTCACATTCAATGTAGTCTCATTGGCCTGTGCTGCTACCTTAGGATCGGTGGCAGGAGCTACTGTTGTTACACTGGATACCTTCGCAGTATTTACACTTGAAGAGCTGCTCCAGCCAACAACGGCTGCGCAACCATCGAATGCCCTGTTAATAGCATCTACAGCTTTGCTTACGTCTCCAATAGTTACTCCTGGTACTGTCTGTCCTCCGAGGTACATATTGGCCAGTTCATACAGGCCAGCCACGTTGGCTTTTCCGACTGAAATCAGGTAGTTCAGTACACTAGGCGGTATTACAAACTTTTGAATTGTCTGATTGAGCGTATTGCTGCCGCAGGCGATTGGTTTCACTGTCAGCAATGTATCTCCCTTCAATTGCAGATCCTTCAGTGTTGGCGTCAGGTACAAGTTGAAGAACATTGACATTGTCTGAGACAGCAGAATATTATTGATCTTTCCATAATTGCTGGCATTTGTCAGCAGTGGTACATTACCCCATGTATTCGTCTTACTAAAGGTTGCGTAACCTTTCAGTGCCAGCGGAGTACCACCTCCAGGCAGCATCTTGAAGATGTTGTCGTTGGTGATATCGCCGAGGAACAATGTAAAGAACTTACCAGTGGATTTCAGACCAAAGATAACAGAATCGCCAGGCTGTGCATCGACGGCAGCACTCATGATCTGTTTAGCAGTCATTGTTGTGCCAGACGGTGTACATGCACGACCATTCGGGTTGCCGTAGAAGCCCTGAGTATAGCCACATTGTGCACAGCAGGCAACAGTAATAGTCTGCTCGAATGTTACACTATTGTTGCATTTATCCTTCGCTGTCCATTTGCGGAAGTACTTGAACGGACAAGCTGTACCTTCTTTCCTATCTTCATAAGTTGTTGATACACTTCCACAGTTGTCTGAGAAGGTTGGAGTATCAAATACAACAGGAGACGTACAGGATATTATCTTGTTTGCTGGTTTGTACACTACTACAGGAGCAGTATTATCCTTGATATAGATAACCTGCGTTACAGAGTCACTATTACCACAAGCGTCGGTGAATACCCACTTCCTGTTGATGGTAGAATCACATGCAGTACCGCTGCCTTTTTCACTGTATACAGGCTGGATATTGCCGTTACAATTGTCTGTTGCAGTCGGTGTTGGAACAGCCGGGATGTCTTTCGGACATTGTATATTGACAGTCTTGTCAAAGTTTGCTGTTATAACCGGCTTCACATCGTCGTAAACGGTGATCAGCTGAGTCAGCGTGTCGGACTTATTTCCACATGCGTCTACTGCCCACCACTTGCGGGTAACCTTGAACCTGTTTACACAGGTACTGTCTGTTACTTTCTGTTTGAAATAAACAGTCGGTTTCAGGTCGCAGTTGTCAGTAGCGGTGATATTTGCTGCCGCAGGTATGTCTTTAGCGCATTTTACATTGATGTTATCTGCAGTGCCGGAAAGTACAGGTTTAATATCATCCTTGATATTGATAACCTGAGTTACAGAGTCACTATTGCCACATGCGTCAGTGAATACCCACTTCCTGTTGATGGTAGAATCACATGCAGTACCACTGCCTTTTTCACTGTATACAGGTGTAACATCACCATTGCAATTGTCTGTTGCAGTTGGTTTAGGAACAGCAGGTATGTCTTTCAGACATTGTACATTGACAGTCTTGTCAAAATCTGCTGTTATAACCGGCTTCACATCGTCGTAAACGGTGATCACCTGCGTTATGGTATCGGAAGTATTGCCACATGCATCCTTAGCCCACCATTTGCGGATAACCTTGAACCTGTTCACACATGTACTGTCTACTACTTTCTGTTTGAAATAAACAGTCGGGTTCGGATCGCAGTTATCAGTGGCAGTGACGGTTGCTATCGCAGGAATGTCTTTGGCACATGTTACAGTGGTATCAGCTTTACTATTAGAGCGCACTGGTTTAATATCATCCTTGATATTGATGACCTGTGTTACTGAGTCGCTATTACCACATGCATCCGTAAATACCCACTTCCTGGTAATGGTAGAGTCACATTTAGTGCCGCTACCGATTTCGGTATATACCGGCTCAATACTACCGCCACAATTATCTGTTGCAGTCGGTTTAGGTGGAGCTGGTATATCTTTCAGACATTCTACATTGACAGTCTTGTCGAAGTCTGCAGTTATTACCGGTTTGACATCATCGTTCACTGTGATCACCTGTTTCAGGGTATCAGAAGTATTGCCACAGAGGTCTGTAGCCCACCACTTACGGATGATCTTAAACTTATTGACACAGGTGCTGTCGACAACATCTCTGCTTGTTTCAATCTTCAGTTCGGCTGTACAGTTATCAGTTACTCCAACGGTAGGAGCGGCTGGTACATCTTTCGCACAGGCGACATTTTTATCAGCAACGTCTCCGGAGACTACTGGTTTGATAGTATCCTTGATCAGTACATCGAGGTAGCAGGTATCCTTACGTTTTCCGTCAGGTGTTGAAACGATCAGCCGGAGCTGATATGCGCCACAATGGTTTGCGGCGTCTATCAACACTTTCTGGATATTATTAACACCGTTGATGGTACCATCTCCCGTCACTGACCACAGGTAAGAACCTACCAGTGAAGGATCCGGGCCGGTATACTGATTCTGAGAACCCGGACATACAGGGCTCGGGCCATCAATGCCACAAGGTGCCTTTGGATGTTCGGTGACGGTGATAACAACCGTATCAAGGTCGGAACACTGGCCATCATCTGCTTTCACGACAAACTCGAATACACCGGTAGATGGTGGTGTGAAGTCCGGATTGGCGATGTTAGGATCGCTCAGGCCCGTGGTTGGTGTCCAGGTAAAGGTATAAGTGCCGTCACCTCCTGTAGCGGAGGCAGACAGATGGGCAACGTCAAGATTGGTAATGGTCTGATCGCTGCCGGCATTAGCAATTACCTGAGAGATAATGACAGGTGCGCCAGGATTAGTATGGCTGTTGAGATAACAGGTATCTGTCAGGCCTTCCCGGGTAACAATCAACTGCAGACTGAAAGAGCCGGCTGTAAATGTAGCACCTATTGGCACTACGTCTATAGTGCCCAGGGTAGGATCTACAATTTTTGCATTGGCTGTATTAGGTCCTATGATACTCCAGGCATAGGTAAGCCCGGTTGGATCGTCAACCGTTGCCACATATGTCAGTTTAGTTGTCTCTACACAAGCATTAACAGGGCCGGTGACTTCGCATTTAGGAGGAATGAAAACAGCATCTGTCTTCAGGGACCTGTCCTGGTTACCGATGCTGACCACTGCTCCATCAATGATCCAGTTCTTCAACCGCATATGGTAGGGAGAACCACTGATCGCACTGGCGGAGCTGTCTTTTCCCCAGTCTACAATACTGGCGATATGACCACCCCAGGCCAGTACAGCGGTAGCCTTAAGCGCTTTAAACGTAATATTGACCACAGTCTCTGAATGAGCAGCAGTCAGACTACCCTGCGAAGCATAGCTTATATCCGTTATATCCACATTGTACCCTGTAAACAGCTTCTCGCCGCCGGGTAATGCTGTAAAACTGGTAACAGGCTGCCCAGGCACCGGCGATCCGGCAGCAGAGGGTGTCGGGATGGCATAGACATCCGTAGTAGTAAAGTAGGAAGGAGGGAAGCCGGAGATGTTTAGCAATGGATCCACCGTTTCGGCGGCATGGCCAAACGCGTTGTGAGGTTCCAGTCTCTGAAAATGCGTTATGTAATCCAACGCTTGTTTGCCTCCGTCCCTGAGATCGAATCCGATGACCAGGGTATATACCTGGTCAACAACGAGATCCTGAAGGATAGCCCGGTAAGGCACCGAATATCCTTCCAGGAAATGTGCCTGCTGGGCATTAAGATTACCATTAATCCAGTCCACAGGACTTACGGGCGCACTCGCCTTTTCATTGGCCCCCTGGTCAAGGTTCGCCGACTGTGCGTAAGTCGTTTGTTGAAGGAATAATAATAGCGGAAGGGCCAGCGCTATGCGCGCCCGCGGTGTTTGTAAAATGGCCCTTAGAATGCAAAGAAGTAGACGTACTGCGTGCATGACAGGTAAGGTTTGTTTTGGTTGATGGATGCGCCTTTTTGATGATGCGTGTTTGGACGTGCGTAATGGCAGTTGGCGTTAATGGAGGAACATGCTACGGGAAAACTCATAGAAGTACATACGCAATGACATTTTGTAACAGATGGTTTTAATTGCTGAAAGCACTCCCGCGTCTCCTTGATGACAGCCAGACAAATAATAGGTATTTATAGCATGTGGTTAAAAATGTGGAGAAGTAGATGGACGATTGGACCGTCCGTATATAAAAGCTAAACACAGGTATCAGCACAAAGGTCTAAATGTTTTATGCCAAAACCAAAAAAAAGATGTTAACGGGTAGAGATGACAGCCTGGTTGTCGAAAAGAGTGATGAGTAGAAGGAAGCACCGGGAGTATCACATCTTGCCCGAAGTGTAATCCAGGTTTCCCGAAAGAAGATATTACCGGTGAGTAGGGCATAAAAGAAAGAGTGCTCCGGTTCCGGAGCACTCTCTGAGAAGGGTTATTAGAAATGGTTAAATGGCTACTATTTCTTTGCAGGTATTACTTTACCAGTTTTGAAGTGTTCACCTACATTTAATCTGTACAGTAATACGTCTCTGTAAGGAGCAGGTACATGATATTCAATTGTATGCTGGGTACCCTTATCAACCATACCATAGTTCAGCTGACCGATATTCTGACCAAGGACATTGTAAACTTCCAGTTTAACATGTCCGGTGACTGGTGCAACGAAACGGAATATCAACTTATCATTGTATGGGTTCGGGAATACTGTCACATTCAATGTAACATCATCACCCTGAGCTGCTACCTTCGGATCGGTGGCAGGAGCTACAGCTATTGTATTGGATACTCTCGCAGTAGTTATACTTGAAGAGCTCTTCCAGCCAACAAGGGCTGCACATTTATCAAATGCGTTGTTAATCGCATCTACAGCTTTGCTTACGTCTCCAATAGCTACTCCTGGTACTGTCTGTCCGCCGAGGTACATGTTGGCCAGTTCATACAGGCCAGCTATGTTAGCCTTGCCTACTGACTTCAGATAGTTCACTACGCTAGGTGGCAGAGCGAACTTGCTAATCGTTGAAGTTGGCGTATTGCTGCCGCATGCGGTCAGTTTCGCTGTCAGTAATGTGTCACCGTCTATTGTCACGCCCTGCAGCGTTACATTCAGGCTCATATTAAAGAACAGTGACATTGTCTGAGCCAACAGTACATTATTGATCTTTCCAAAATTCTGGGCAGTTGTCAGCAATGGTACATTCGCCCATGTATTGCTCTTACTAAAGGTTGCGTAACCTTTCAGTGCCGCAGGAGTACCGCCGCCAGGCAACATCTTGAAGATATTGTCGTTGGTGATATCACCGAGGAACAGCGTAAAGAACTTACCGGTGGATTTCAGACCAAAGATAACAGAGTCACCAGGCTGTGCATCGACTGCGGCAGTCATCAGCTGTTTAGCAGTGGCTGATGTACCGGATGGTGTGCATGCAGAGCCGCCCGTGTTGCCATAGAAGCCCTGTGTATAGCTACAGAAGTTGCCCAGACAGCATGGAACAGTAACGACCTGTTCAACTGATACGCTATTGTTACATTTATCTTTCGCTGTCCATTTGCGGATATAGCTGAACGGACAAGTTGTACCTTCTTTCCTGTCTTCGTAAGTAACTATTACAGTACCACAATTATCTGAGAAAGTAGGTTTGCCAAATACAACAGGAGATATACACAGTATGGTTGTATCATTTGGTTTGAATACTACGACAGGCGCAATATTATCCTTGATATTAATCACCTGTGCTACGGAATCACTATTGCCACAGGCATCAGTGAATACCCACTTCCTGTTGATGGTAGAATCACATGCAGTACCACTGCCGGTTTCACTGTATACAGGAGTAACATCGCCGTTGCAGTTGTCTGTTGCAGTCGGTTTAGGAACACCAGGTATGTCTTTGATACACTGTACGTCGACAGTCTTTTCAAAGTCTGCTGTTATAACCGGCTTCACATCGTCATGAACGGTGATCAGCTGTTTCAGTGTATCGGAAGTATTGCCACATGCATCTTCTGCCCACCACTTGCGGATAACCTTGAAATTATTCACGCAGGTACTGTCTATTGTCTTCTGTTTGAAATAAACAGTTGGTGTTCCACAGTTGTCAGTAGCGGAGATCTTTGCAGCGTCAGGGATGTCTTTACTGCAGGTTACGTTAACGTCATCAGCAGTACCAGACAGTATTGGTCTGATGTCATCCTTGATGTAGATGATCTGCGTTACAGAGTCACTGTTACCACATGCGTCAGTGAATACCCATTTGCGGGTGATAGTAGAATCACATGCAGTACCACTGCCTTCTTCACTGTATACAGGATCGATATCGCCGTTACAGTTGTCTGTTGCAGTCGGTTTCGGCGGCGCAGGTATGTCTTTCACACACTGTACTTTGACAGTCTTGTCGAAGTCTGCTATTATAACCGGCTTCACATCGTCATGAACGGTGATCACCTGAGTTAGCGTATCGGAAGTATTGCCACATGCATCCTTAGCCCACCACTTGCGGATCACCTTGAAGTTATTTACGCAGGTACTGTCTATTACTTTCTGTTTGTAGTAAACAGTTGGTGTTTCATCGCAATTGTCAGTAGCGGAGATCTTTGCAGCATCAGGTATGTCTTTACTGCAGGTTACGTTGACATCATCAGCAGTACCGGAAAGTATTGGTCTGATATCATCTTTGACATTGATAACCTGCGTTACGGAGTCACTGTTGCCACATGCGTCAGCGAATACCCACTTGCGGGTGATTGTAGAGTCACATGCAGTGCCACTGCCTTCTTCACTGTATACAGGATCGATATCGCCGTTACAGTTGTCTGTTGCAGTCGGTTTCGGCGGAGCAGGTATGTCTTTCACACACTGTACTTTGACAGTCTTGTCAAAGTCTGCTATTATAACCGGCTTCACATCGTCATGAACGGTGATCACCTGAGTTAAAGTATCAGAAGTATTGCCACATGCATCCTTAGCCCACCACTTGCGGATCACCTTGAAGTTATTCACGCAGGTACTGTCAACCGTTTCCTTACTGAAGTAAACAGCTGGCTTTTCATCACAATTGTCAGTAGCGGTGATCTCTGGCTTAGCAGGTATATCTTTACTGCATGTTACATTCGCATCATCAGCAGTTCCGTGCAGTATAGGTTTAATATCATCCTTGATATTGATAACCTGTGTTACGGAGTCACTATTGCCACAAGCATCAGCGAATACCCACTTACGGGTGATAGTAGAATCACAGGTTGAACCGCTACCGGTTTCACTGTATACTGGTGTAACATCGCCGTTGCAATTATCTGTTGCAGTTGGCTTAGGCGGAGCCGGTATGTCTTTCAGACACTGTATATTGACAGTCTTGTCAAAGTCGGCTGTTATTATCGGTTTGACATCGTCATTTACTGTGATCACCTGTTTCAAGGTGTCAGAAGTATTGCCACAGAGGTCTGTAGCCCACCACTTACGGATGATCTTAAACTTATTGACGCAGGTGCTGTCGACAACATCTCTGCTTGTTTCAATCTTCAATTCGGCTGTACAGTTGTCAGTTACGCCAACTTTAGGAGCGGCTGGTACATCTTTGGCACAGGTAACATTTGCATCAGAAACATCCCCGGAGAGTACCGGTTTGATAGTATCCTTGATATCTACATCAAGGTAGCACGTGTCCTTACGCTTTCCATCAGGTGTTGAAACGATCAACCGGAGCCGGTATGCGCCACACTTGGCTGCGGCGTCTATCAGCACTTTCTGGGTATTATTAACGCCGTTGATAGTGCCATCTCCTGTCAGCACGGACCACAGGTAAGAACCTACCAGAGAAGGATCCGGTCCGGTATACTGATTCTGTGAACCAGGACATACAGGGCTCGGTCCATCAATGCCGCAAGGAGCCTTTGGATGTTCATTGACGGTGATAACAACCGTATCAAGGTCGGAACACTGGCCATCATCTGCCTTTACAACAAACTGGAATACACCGGTAGAAGGTGGAGTGAAGACTGGATTAGCAATGTTAGGATTACTCAGGCCGGTGATCGGCGTCCAGGTGAATGTATACGTACCGGTACCTCCTGTGGCGGAGGCAGAGAGGTTCGCAACATCAAGATTGGTAATAGTCTGGTCACTGCCAGCATTAACAATTACCTGGGAAACAATAACGGGTGCACCAGGATTAGTATGGCTATTGAGATAACAGGTATCTTTCAGGCCTTCCCGGGTAACAATCAAACGGAGATTGAAAGAGCCTGGCGTAAATGCAGCACCTATTGGTACTACTGTTATAGTGCCTAATGCCGGATTAACAATCTTTGCATTGGCAGTATTAGCGCCTATGATGCTCCAGGCATAGGTAAGACCGATTGAATCATCAACCGTTGCTACATATGTCAGTTTTGTGGTCTCTACACAGGCATTGACAGGCCCGGTGACTTCGCATTTAGGAGGAATGAAAACAGCATCTGTCTTCAGGGATCTGTCCTGGTTGCCGATGCTGACATCTGATCCATTAATGATCCATTTCTTCAGGCTCATATGGTAAGGAGAACCACTGATGGCACTGGCAGAATTGGGTTCGTGCGTAACGGGGTCTCGTCCCCAGTCTACAATACTGGCGATGTGACCGCCCCAGGCCAGTATGGCGGTTTCTTTGAGCGCTTTAAAAGTAATATTGACTACGGTTTCAGAACCAGTTGCAGTCAGGTTGCCCTGCGAAGCATAGCTCATACTCAGCAGATCCATATTATAGCCTGTAAGCTGTCGTTCAGCATTGGGTAGCGTATTAAAGCTGGTAGTAGGCTGCCCCGCTACCGGTGATCCCGCGCTGGATGGAGGGAGAATGTCAAGGACATCCGTAGTGGTAAAGTAGGCTGGTGCCTGGGGAGCGTTGAGCAATGGGTTCACCGTTTCCGCAGCATGGCCAAACACGTTGTGAGGATCCAGTCTTTGGAAATGCGTCAGATAATCCAACGCCTGTTTTCCTCCACTCCGGATATCGAATCCAATCACCAGCGTGTATGTCTGGTTAACAACGAGGCCCTCAAGGATAGCCCGGTAAGGTACCGAGTAGCCTTCAAGGAAATGTGCCTGCTGGGCGTTAAGATTACCATTGACCCAGGCAACAGGACTTTGTGGCGTAGTCGCCTTTTCATTGGCGCCCTGATCAAGGTTCGCCGACTGTGCGTGAGTCGTCAGTTGACTGAATAATAGTAGCGCGAGGGCCAGCGCTATGCGCGCTCGCGATTTTTGTACAGTGGCCCTTAAAATGCAAAGAAGTAAACGTGTTGCATTCATAGTTGGCGTGATTTGTTTTGGTTGATGAATGCGCCGGTCCGTAATACGTATGCTGATACGTAATGGCATGTGGCGTTAAGCAAAATGACGTTAAGTTAAATAAGGCGTGACGTGCTACAGGAAAAGTGACGATCTAAAGGAAAAGGCATAGGCGGAGTACGTACACAATGACACTTTGTGACGGTGGTTTTAATCGCTTAAAGCACTCCCGCGTCCGCTTGTTGGCAACCAGACAGATTTCGGTATTTTAATAGTACGTGGTTAAAAAAATTCTGGAAAAGTAGTTGGAGTATTGGACGTCTTAGATAAAAGAGAAGCACTGTTCTTAGTGTAAAGGTCGAATTGTTTTGTACCAAAACCAAAAAAAATTGTTAACGAATAGGAATGATATCGAAAAATACATTGTATATCGGTTGCAGGCCAACGTCTCTCCCTGATTGGTAAAAACAAGAGGGTGCCTCACTAAGAGACACCCTCAGAAGATATGGTCGATATTGGAAAAAGGGTCACCGTTTATTCCTTGGCATGTATCGCTTTACCCGTCTTAAAGAGTTCGCCTACACTCAATCTGTATACTAGTACGTCTCGATGAATAACTGGTACATGGTATTCAATTGTGTGCTGCGTACCCTTGTCAACCATACCGTAGTTGAGCTGACCAATTTGCTGACCAAGGAGGTTGTAAACTTCCAGTTTAACCTTCCCGCTGACTGGTGCAACGAAGCGGAATATCAACTTATCATTGTATGGGTTCGGGAATACTGTAACATTCAACTTAGGCTCTTCTATTGGTTCCATTGCTTTTGGATCATTGACGGAAACTGTTGTGTTGGAGACTTTCAGGGTAGTTAAAGCAGATGATTTGGTCCAGCCAACAAGGACTGCGCATTTATCAAAGCCATTATTAATTGCATCTACGGCTTTGCTTACGTCTCCAATAGCCACTCCTGGTATTGTCTGTCCTCCGAGGTACATGTTAGCCAGTTCATACAGGCCAGCTATATTGGCTTTGCCGACTGACTTCAGGTAGATCACTACGCTAGGTGGCAGAACATACTTATTAACTGTTGTAGATGCTGTATTGCTGCCACATGCGGTCAGTTTTGATGTCAGCAATGTATCGCCTTCTATTGTCAGGGTCTTCAATGTCGGCGTTACAGACATATTAAAGAACATTGACATTGTCTGAGCAAGCAACACATTATTGATCTTTCCAAAATTGCTGGTAGTTGTCAGCAACGGTACATTAGCCCATGTGTTGCTCTTACTAAAGGTTGCGTAACCTTTCAGTGCCAGCGGAGTACCGCCTCCAGGCAACATCTTGAAGATGTTATCATTGGCGATATCACCAAGGAACAGTGTAAAGTACTTACTGGTGGCTTTCAGGCCAAAGATAACGGAATCACCGGCCTGTGCATCGACAGCAGCACTCATGATCTGTTTGGCAGTGAGCGAAGTACCGGATGGTGTGCAGGCGAGACCATTCACGTTGCCGTAGAAGCCCTGTGTATAAGTACAGAATTTACCCTGGCAGCAAGAAACAGTAATGGCCTGTTCTACTGATACGCTATTGTTACATTTATCCTTCGCTGTCCATTTGCGGATATATTTGAATGGACAAGTTGTACCTTCTTTCCTGTCTGCGTAGGTTACTGCTATAGTTCCACAATTATCTGAGAAGGTAGGATTACCAAATACAACTGGTGATGTACAAGGTATTGTGGCATCCGCTGGCTTGTAAGTTACTACTGGTGCGGTAATATCCTTGATCAGGATAAGCTGCATTACAGAGTCTTTATTACCACATGCGTCAGTAAATACCCACTTGCGGGTGACCAAAGAATCACATGAATTGCCGATACCCTTTTGACTAAACACCGGCTGAATATTACCCGTACAATTATCTGTTGCAGTTGCTGATGGAACAGCAGGTATATCTTTCTGACACTGTACGTACACTATCTTATAAAAATTAGCTGTTATTACCGGCTTAATATTGTCGCAGACAGTAATAAGCTGTGTCAACGTATCAGAAGTGTTACCACATGCGTCCTTAGCCCACCATTTACGGATAACCTTGAGCTTATTGACACAAGTACTGTCAAGCACCTTCTGGCTGAAATAGATAGCTGGTTTTACAGTACAATTGTCAGTAGCACTGAGGCCTGCTGCAGCCGGGATGTCTTTGTAGCATGCCACGGTCACATTACCCGCACTGCCAGACAGTATAGGTTTGATATTGTCCTTGATCTTGATGACCTGTGTTACAGAGTCAGTATTACCACATGCATCTGCGAATACCCACTTGCGGGTGATGGTAGAGTCACATGCAACGCCACTGCCTTTTTCACTGTATACAGGCGTAATATCACCGTTACAATTGTCAGATGCAGTCGGTTTAGGTGCAGCGGGTATGTCTTTCAGACACTGTAGGCTGATAGTCTTGTCGAAGTCTGCACTGATCACTGGCTTCACGTCGTCGTGGACAGTAATGAGCTGCGTTAAAGTGTCAGAAGTATTGCCACATGCATCCTTAGCCCACCACTTGCGGATCACCTTGAAGTTGTTCACGCAGGT
>NZ_FRCN01000022.1 GCF_900142925.1 Chitinophaga sp. CF418 | reverse complement strand
TGTTCTGTAATACGATGAGTAACATTAGAGATAGTGCCTTCACTCACCTCTACCCCGTACACTTCTTTAACATGTTCACTAATATCAGAAGTTGTCATTCCCCGACCATACATGCCAATAATAGCCTCTTCCAGTTTATCACTCATCCGCTGCCCTTTGGGTATAAGAACCGGGTCAAATTCACTATTGCGGTCACGGGGGATATTAAGCGCGAGATCTCCGAGGGATTCAGTTTTTACTTTCTTTTTGTAAGAGCCATTACGACTATTACCTGAATTGCGGCCTTCAGGGCTATGTTTCTCATAACCGAGGTGATCATCCAGTTCTGCTTTCAGCATTTCCTCCACCCCTTGCTTAAAGAGGCCATTTGTATCTACCCTTCATTTTGAGTTGTAAGTGACCTTAGTAAGCTAGTTTGTCCCCTTTTATAACGACTAAGTTATATACTTATATTTCTAAAAGTAAATATCGGACTGTTTTTGCGTAATTGGTTATCTGTAGCCGTCTACATCGTTAACGAATGGTTAATGTGTGAAAACGAGCTGCAGTGAAAAAAACGTTTTCTTAACTAAATGTTTTGGGAGGTTTTTGACACGTTTTGAAAAAAGTTTAAAACAGGACATTACCTTTTTGTTGTTTTTGGGTTATAGTACTGGGAACTGTATATCTACTGATAGCAGATTGAAATTGTTTACCTGCCTATGTAACCTTATTTATTCATCTTAGTTTGTTGTTAACATCGCATTAACTGATAACAGTTAGTGATTTTTTAATTTGCATATCTGTGCCATGAAATAGAAATCCAACCGTTTTCATGTAATGGCCCAGGTGGCTTAATATATTGTAGTAATGGGAAGTCAACATCTTTATACCGACATCTGGAGAAAAGAATTCCAGGATATTTTGGCGTTAACTGAGTTTTTTCCTTCATCAGGAAAACAATTATCAGCGGCTGATTTTGAGGCTGTGGGTAATCGGAAACGCTATGCATTTCGGTTAGAAATTGCAGATGGCATGGTAGTAAATAATATTGATGGTTCGGCAGTAGCGAGAGATCTAGCCGAGGTATTATTAGCTAGCGAACAGGTTCGATCTATAAGCACGGGGAAGCGTATTGTGATCGCGATGAGTAGTGGTTTTTATCTTTCTATTTCGTTAGAAGGACGATAGGTATATTATTCCAACCAGAAGCTCTTACAGAGCTAATAATGTAAATCGTAAACCAAATTTCATAATATGAGTGATGTTAATGTAGAGAATTGCTTCAGTTGTGAGAAGCCCTTGCCACAGACGGTTTTTTTTTGCGGCGGATGCTTAACCCAATTTAGATGTAAGGTTTGTAACGCTCCTTTAATTAAGTATGCTATTGGCTGTACTGAATGTGGAGAGCCAATAGTCTCAAAAAAGGGTAATGGCCATTCAGCTAATAGTAGTTTTAACACCATAAGCATCCATGAAACAGCAAATGAAAGAACTATACAGGCTAGTTTTAGTGACAACGTTGGTAAGGAATTGACTGGGATTGTGCGAGACGCAATGAGTGCTAAACGTGTAGGCATTGCGCCACCTGGTTTTATACAAAGCGGGAATAGTACAGTCGAGGAAACGGTGTATCAAGAAATTACGGAGCATTACCCGGAAAGTCAGACTACGGCTTCATTCACAGACCGTAGCCAGTCAGTATTTAATTCTTCAAACAATGGCAATCAGCCAGTAGAGCAGCTTCCGCTTTTGACCGTGGCTATGCGAGCCCTGCCAGCAAGCGAACGAGAATGGGTGCTTGTCTATGCTTGCTACGCTTCAGAAAATGGGACTAAGCCATTTACACGAGATGATATTATAAACAAATATAAAGAGTCAAATAGATGGGACAATCAAAAATCAAATGGTTTAACTGTTAATATTCAAAGAAATGTACAAGCCCACCTTTTAAATGCATTTGGTGACAAGTTCTCTATATTAGATGAAGGAATTTCGGCCGTTGCTGAAATACTCTCTCGAAAAAAAGGAACTGCGCTCGTTTCAAAGGCAAAGAAGGGAAAGGATGCTAACGATCGTGAAGCAGATACACCTTCCGATAAAAAAAAGCCATCAGCGACAAGTACTCGAGTAAAACGCCTGACAGATCTCAACTTTAATCCTGATGAGAAAGACAGCCTTAAGGCCTTCATCAGTAAGTATCCTGTTAAAAGCGATCTGGAGCGAATTTTGGTCTTTGTTTACTATATGGAGGAAATAATAAAGCTGAACGGAATTACTTATGACCATATATATACCGCTTTTGACGATTTGAACATTCATACCCCCAGTAATGTTCCACAAATAACCAGGAACTGTGCAAGTCAGAAGGGTTGGATAGAGTTGAAGAAAAGTGGCATTATTTTAACCATAAAAGGAAGAAATCAGGTAAGAGGCTGGAATAAAAATGCATAAAGACATATCATTAGAAACGTTTGTTTTAAAGATCAACGACTTAGACAGCTTACCCCTATCTGGTAAAATAGATTTCTTTGTTTATTATTTTACCGAAGTAAAGGGAGAACCGGGAGCAGATGCAAGCATGATTCGATCATGTTTTTCTGAACTGAAAATTACTCCGTATTCTAATATACCGGCGTACTTAAAGGGCAACATTAAGAGAGGTAAGGGTACAAAAGCTAAGTTCATTCTTAATAAGCAGCTATATCATTTAGAACGGAGTTATAAGACCGAAATTGAGCGGCAAATTTCTATGGATCCGGTTGTTAAACCTACCGATAACTATTTTCCTTTGTCTCTTTTCGAAAATACTCGTGGCTACTTACTGATGATTGCCAAGCAGGCCTGTGCATGTTATGATGCTGGGTTGTATGATGCTTGTGCAGTAATGACGCGGAAATTAGTTGAGGTGCTGATCATAGAGGCTTTCGAGACTCACAGGACTACATCGAAGATCACCGGAACGAACGGTTACTATTATTACTTAAGTGATCTCATTACAGAATTACTAGCTGAAAAAAACTGCTGGAATGTTGGGAGAAATGCTAGGACGAGTATTCCGAATTTGAAATCTATGGGAGATCAAAGTGCTCATAATCGGAGATATTTTGTACAGTCTGTAGAGATTAATAAGATCAAGGGAGATTTACGTATTGTGATTGAAGAGCTTTTGCACATCATTGATTATCCTACTTTAAATGCAAAGAAAAAGAGTTGACAATTCTATGCGAGTAAGGGATTGTACATCTTATATGTTGATTGCTCTGTTTTAAATGCTAATGGAAAAATGTCTGAATCTAGAAAATCTTTGAGTTTTCCAAAATGGCTTTTGCTCTTGGGTTGTATAATAATAGCAGCCGTATTTATATTTAATCTTGGTGCGGTTACTGGAGATAGTTCTATGGAACGCATTGGTCAGTTTGGTGATGCAATGGGTGGGATAACCGCACCTGTCCTCAACTTGATCAGCTCTATTCTGGTCTTTTATGCGCTGAAGGCACAGGTTGATGCGAATAACCAAATACAATGTCAAATTGAAGATCAAAAAAAAACTAAGGAAGTGCAAGACGAATCGGAAAATCTGCACCTCCTTTATAGGTATCTAGATGAAAACATTAATAGTTTCAATTTTTCCTCATTACCTAAAGAATACCTGAGAAACAAGAAATCATTGATTTTTAATAAGAATCTTACTGGGGGTAAAGCTTTTGAGCAGCTTACCCAGCAGATGCGTTGCCATTTCCACGGTCCTCAACAAGTCCTCGAAGAGAACCAATTTGTTTCTGAATACTTCAGCATACTTACCCTGATGGATGAATTGATAACTAAATTGTTGATCTGCAAATGTGCAAATAAAGATATATTACTGGTCCTTGTCAAGCACCAGTTCTTATACAAGATTGCTAATAATATCAAGGGAAATGACATTGATACATTGGTAGTAGAATATTGTGATGATTGTAAATGCAATCACGGGTTGCCGGAGAACATTCGCAACGTAATAAAAAATATTCAAAAAAGATTAATAGATGTTAAGTGAGGAGTACATAGCCCCTTTTTCAACCACAAGTTCGTTTTTTTAAGGATGGTCGATTCCCGCAATCCTGAATACATCGAGATTGAGTCTATCTTTTCGCAAGATAACTGATCAGTTAGTAAAACCATTCCTTTGATTGTGCCTTATATAATCTGGAAAGTCCCTCTACTTGGTATATTGAGTGTGTTGATGGTAGGGTATAAATGGCCGATGTTGTTGTCCAGGGATCGGTTAGTATCTGGACATGGTTTTCGTTTATTTGCCTGATGTCGTGCATGTCGTCAAAGGGTAATGGGATAATCTCGCGGTCTTTCCAAAGTACGCTGAGGTCAAGACCGCCAAGGATGGCCCATTTGTTATTTATATCAATGGCGCCACAGGATGGATCGCCATAGTACCAGCCAAGCGCATAAGCGAGTTGGTTTACTTTATCCATCAGGAACCCTTTCTCATGCTGGTGAACGAGCTGCAGTATGTCTGTTTCTCTAATGACCAGGTATCGGTCTTTTTGCAATAGTTGATACAGTTCTTGTTCTGTTTCCATTTCTATAGTTTTTTGTATCTGCCTCAATCGTAAATCTACGCTGTTTGGCAAATGATCCCTCGCTTGTTATGGCTTCTGTTTCGATTGTCCAGGTATATAACCCGCTGCGGTGTTCTTTGAAGGTAGTATTTTCTGTTAGGGTTACAATGATATCATCAACTATCCCGATATAGTCCATTGTTGTATTTGGCACTTTGGAAAACCTTTCTTTAGCCATGAATGCATCAAATGTATCTAAGTTAAAGATGATCTCTTGGGGATGTCCTCCTAAATGCCTGCCTTTAGCATACCTGTCTGACCAGAAATTGTTGCTGATCTTTCCTTGGTATTCATCCATGATTTTTTCGAATTTCTTGTCAATTTCCGATGGTATAGTGTCTCCGGCTTCTACAACAAGTGCTTCTTGACTGGCGGCCTGCTGGTTGTTATTGTTGATTTCTGATGAACTACAAGACAGCATAGCAAGGGTAAGGATAGCGGATAGCGCAAATAGGTTCACAGTATTGATTCTGTTTTTGTATTTAGCGATTGTTAAACGAGACTCGACCGACAATGTCAAAAAGATAAAAATTTTCTAGTCCCTCTGTCAATCAATTGACAGACTTAATAAAACTGCAAGATCTATAATAAAAAATGCTGATAAATTCAGAAACAAATAATAGCCTTCCTATTTATTGCTAGAGTCCTTTGGTAATGAAGCAAAACACGAACGAGGTTAATCATGAAGATGGTCTTGCAAGATAATCCCCAACTAGTGAAGCAAATTATCTGTCGCATTTTGTCCAAACCTTAAGCAAACAATCTCAAGAATACACTTTTATCTTCGTTTTGATAACATTCTCATTATCAGTAATTTACGAATTTAGATCCCTCGACAGGACTTGAACCATCATATTTAACTGATAATTAGCAGGTTAGGATATATGTTCAATAAAAGTTCCAAATGAACACTTTAGGATAATGGGAGACGATTGAATCCTGTAACTACCCGTAATACAATAAAAAAGCCCATCAAAATGATGAGCTCTTTAACTTTTGAGATGTTGAAAAATATCAACATCTCACTGCGTACCCAGGAACGGAGTTGAACCGTCACTCCCCTTGCGGAGAACAGGATTTTAAGTCCGGCGTGTCTACCAATTCCACCACCTGGGTATCCCGTAAACAAAAAATCCAAACTGCCTGGCAATTTGGAAGCTTTGTACTGAGCGGAAGACCGGGCTCGAACCGGCCACCCCGACCTTGGCAAGGTCGTGCTCTACCAAATGAGCTACTTCCGCTTGTATTGAAGAACTTTCCCGCTGATCAAACCCGTTGTTTTTTCGTTGGGATTGCAAAGATAGGATTTGTTTTTAAATAACCAACGAAGCCATCCATTTTTTTTCAAATTTATTTAAAATCGTAGATGTAGTGCAAGGAAAAACATCCTTCTCCCGCAAAGAAACGAAAGAAGGATGTAGTGTACCATCCGGTACAATATAAGTTATCTGATGTTATTCGCAGTCAGAAACTGGTCTATCAGCGAAGCGATCTTTGTCCCGTCTTCTTCCAAAGCAAAATGCCCGGTGTCAAGTATATGCAACTCCGCATCAGGAAGATCTTTCAGATAAGCCTTTGCCCCACTGGCAGGAAATATCTCATCATTTGCGCCCCAGGTGATCAGGGTTGGCGGCTGATAAGTACGGAAATAGCTGTGCCATTCAGGATAATGGGCCAGATTCGTTCTGTAGGAATAAAACATGGCCATCTGTATATCCGCGTTACCCGGACGGTCCAGCTTACTCTGATCATGCACCCAGGTGTCAGGACTGATCCTGGTGGTGTCTCTGACGCCTGTCAGGTACTGCCATTTGGTGCCCTCCAGTGAAAGCATCCCTGCTACCACCTTTCTCTTTTCTTCATTCTCAGGGTCAGCCCAGAACGCTTTTATTGGTTCCCAGAATGGGGATAACCCCTCCTCATATGCATTACCATTCTGCACCAGTAATGCCTGCACTTTCTCAGGGTGTTTGGTGGCAATACGGTAGCCTACAGGCGCTCCATAGTCCATCAGGTAAAGACTGTATTTTTCCAGCCCTTTCGCTGCGATAAACTGGTCCACTATTTCAGCCATATGGTCGAAAGTATATTCAAACTCATTCACCAGCGGCATGCTGCTGTTACCAAAACCAGGATAATCCGGCGCTACCAGGTGATACTTATCTCCCAGCGCAATCATCAGATTACGGAACATAAACGAAGAGGTCGGATAGCCATGTAACAGCAAGATGGTAGGCCTCTCCGGAGACCCTGCTTCACGGTAAAATATCTCCTGTTCTTCAATGGTCAGTGTTTTATACTGTACCTGGTTGATATCAATGCCCTTTGTAGCTGGCAATGTTGTTGACTGCGTCATTGTGATAGATTTTAATTGTTTATATTATTATGTACCAATTAGTACAAAAAGGAATAAAAAAATTTAAGAGAGTACCTGCAGACTCATCTCCAGCACTTCCCTGAGATGTTCATACCCCGGATTACTTCTCCTTGTCACATTCACGCCATTCCAGAGATTGATCAGATATTTCCCAAGCACTTCAGGCTTCGCTTTATTCTTCAGCCGCTTCTCCGCCTGCGCCTTCCTGATCACATCCGTGAAAATACCTTCTACCGATGCCAATAGCCCAGCCGCAATCAATTTGGTGTCTGCATCTCCGTCCGATAACTGGACCAGCGCATTCCCTATATAACACCCCTTCATCTGTTTGCTTTTGGGATCATCCGCCAGGGCCATAAAGAAGTCCCTGATCAGCTGAATAGGATCCTCGCTGACCGATAAATCATGCAATAATTGCTTGTCAAAACGGTTGGCATATTGCCTCAATGATTTCTCATACAACTCCTTCTTTCCCCCCTTAAATGCCAGGTAAAAGCTGCCCTTCCCTATTCCCATAGCTTCCAGCAATTCATCTGCAGAAGCAGTCTCATACCCCTTCGTCCAGAATACGTTCACCGCTTTTTCCACTACTTCCTTCTCGTCAAATATTTTCGGTCTTCCAGCCATTTTGCTATCATTTACAGTACGAAGATACATACTGTACTAATTAGTACAAAATAAATAAGCTTTTTTATTTCTAAAGAATTTCAGTACTTATTTATACAATGTGTAAGGTTTCTGTTTCCGCTATCAGCCGGGAAAAAATATCTGCTGAAGAACGGATCTCTGCTCCTGCGGATGCCTGACCTGCCCATAAATTGGTGAACTCTTTCCTGTCCGCCTGCTGCGCTTTTACCCTCAACCCAGCCGTAAGAATATTCTGTATCGGATAGGGCGGAAAGCAGTCTTATAAGAAGGAAAAGCCAGACTCTCATTACTTGCTATAAAGGCAGTCCCTACCTGCACCGCCTTTGCGCCCAGCTGAAATGCAGCCTTAAATCCTGCATCGCTTCAGCATCCTGCCGGCTATACTCCGGCACCTCATTAACAAACAGATTTACTGCGAAAGGTTTTCCGGTGATTGATTTTGTCTTTTGAATGAGCGCCCTCGTCCTGTCAGGCGATAAACCACCGACTGGCAAAGAGCCTAATCCCCCTTGTTCCGCCACAGCTGCTACCATCTCAGGGGTTGTCACGCCAAGCATTGGAGCTTGTATAACAGGATAAATGATCTTCCCGTCATTTCATTTTTCCATTCCATAAACGATCCTTTTTGGGGTCCTACAAAAGTACACCAAAATAAAAGGCGGATATCATATAACTGATACCCGCCCCGATCGTCGATTGTTCTATTGTGCTAAGATCTCTTTTCTTCTCTGTAAAGTACCATACCTGCATGATAAAGTACCCCGTCACGAAAATCACCGTCTGCTGTAAAACCAGTGTCATCTTTATAATCGATATGATCTCCGGTAAGCTTGTAACTTCCCTGGTATGCACTCTTCCTGTTACCTCTTGCTTCATCATATCTCCCACCCGGCAGCAGTTCATGACGAATGTAACCATCAGCAGTAACCCACATCCCTACGTATTTGTCATTATTTTCCATTGTACTCCTCTTTTTAAGTGCGAAATGAATTAACTCGGTAACATAATTTCTTAACAGATCATACTTATATACATAATCAGAAGACAGCTCATCCAGCATACGGTTAAAGATTCCACTCACCACACCATCCTGCCCGGCTGTCAGAAAATAAACCGGCTCTCCCCCAGCCCTGAACATAGGCAGCTGACCGATATTCTCTTTCATCTTCTTCGTAAAAAAGACTTCATCAAAAACACATAAGAAACCTGTCTGATTATCTGACAACGACTCCCATATATAAGGCAACTGCGGATTGAAAAATATCAACACCGTTCCTGAAATACTAATACTCCTGTCAGTATAACGCCAAAGGCTGTTTCCTCTTATCAGACCGATCTTATAAAATCTCCGGCAATCGGCCTTGCTATGCGGGGATTCCTGCCGCATCACATCTTCCACTCTTATTACATTAAAATATCCCATCTCTTCTTCAGATTGTCGGCATCTAATATCCCCCTCACTTATCTGCTATACAACAACAAATGATAAGAGGAAAGCCCTTGCGTTTTTATGCTTCAACAGCTGTTGACACCGTCAGTTCTTTCCAGCTTTCCAGTTCTGCCTTTACCGCATCCATTTTACTGTAAGCCAGGTTATATGCATCTTCTCCCAGGAAGAAATGTAATGGCGGCTGTTGCTCGCTTGCTATACGGATAATAGCGGCTGCACCTTTTTCAGGATCGCCAGCCTGATTACCATTATATGAATGCTGGTGCGCGTGCTGCGTTTCACGGACTGTCGTATATTCCTCAATGATATTCTTTGGTGTTACCAATGAATCAGCAGCCAGGAAGTTTGTCCTGAAATACCCAGGCCCTACAATCGTTGTATGTATGCCCATTGGTTTCACTTCTTCAGATAATGCTTCAGTAAGGCCATCCAATGCAAACTTGGTAGCGCAATAAATGCCGAAACCAGGGAAAGTACCAACGAAACCGGCAATGGAAGAAATATTGATGATATGTCCGGAACCCTGTTTTCTCAGATGAGGCAAGGCTTTCCTGATCACATTCAATACAGCGAAAACGTTCACATTAAAATTCTCACGACTTTCCTCATCTGTCAGCTCCTCTAATGCGCCTACTAAACCATAGCCTGCATTATTTACTACTACATCTATACGACCAAACTTCTTCACAGTTGCATCAACAGCATCAGCTACACTTTTCTCAGAAGTAAGATCCACACTCAGCGGAAGGAAATTATCATCACTGCCCACTGCTTTACTGAGGGCATCAATACTTCTTGAAGTTGCCGCTACCGGAAAACCCTGTGCCAGTAATTGTTTTACAATTGAAAGGCCTAATCCTTTAGAGGCGCCTGTTACAAACCAAACTTTTTTCTGTTCCATGATTTTTTCTTTGTTTGACACAAAGTTACTGCGACTAACAGGCGCGCTTATTATACCTTTCAATGCGATACTTATCCCTTTCAAACATTTAGTGATAACCCTACTGTTCTGTATGCAGATGGCGTTGTAGACACTAGTCTCCTGAAAAACTTATTGAAGTGTGCAGGCTCTTCAAACCCAAGACAATAGCTGATCTCTGAAATATTCCAGTCCGTATGTTTCAGCAATGTCTTGGCTTCACTGGCCAGGCGTTCAAAAATATGTTCAGTAGTAGTACGGCCAGTGGTTTCTTTTACAGCTCTGTTCAGATGATTCACATGAATAGATAACTGCCGCGCAAAATCATTGGCAGAACGTAATTCAAAACGCTGATTCGTAGACTCAATCGGGAACTGCCGCTCCAGCAACTCCGTAAATACAGATGTAATACGGGATTTTGCATCACTGTGATGATACAATTTCTCCGAAGGAGATAATTTCAATGCATAATGAATGACTTCCGCTACATAATTTGTCAGCAGATCATACTTATACACATAATCAGAGCTGATCTCTTCCAGCATTTTCTTAAAGATGGCGCTTACGTCTGCATCCTGTTTTTCATCCAGGAAATAAGCTGGCTTACCATCTCTTGCAAACATGGGGAACTCGCTGATACTCCCACGCATTCTTTCTGAGAAAAAGCCCTCCTTAAAAATGCAGAAAAAGCCGGTAGCATCTTTAGATAAGGGATGCCAGGTATAGGGCACCTGCGGATTAAAGAACATCAGTGTAGTGCCCGATACTTCTGTAGTCTTATCTGCATAATGATAAAAACCCCGTCCCCGGGAAAGACCAATTTTATAAAATGCCCTGCGACTATAACGGGGAGCATTATCCCCTAAATGATTCTCCAAAGTAAATACATTAAAATGCCCCACCTCCTTCTTCAGATTAGCGGGTACTTCTATCGTCTTGCTCTGGTAAAATTCCTCCAACGTTTCTGTTTGCATGAATTACGTTATTAACTTAATAAAATGATCTGTGCTACAAGGGTTAATTCCATGCTAAAATCTTCATCAGTCCTTCTACAAATTTAATTCTACCCTTGCTCCCGGCTGTTACACTAAACAAACTGATAATTGTAAAATTCAAACAATGACCAGATCCTCCCTCCCCGGAAAAGCAAGTTCCGGGTTTTCCAGCCCTGCCTCCTGCCCTACTTTTGTCAAAAAACAGGACCATGAAAAATATAGTGGAACGCCTGCAGGGAAAGGACTGGCAGCAGGTAACAAGTAATATGCATGAGCAGGGATATGCGCTCGTCAGCGGGGTACTGACGCCAAAAGAATGTGATGAATTGATCACTGCATACAATGCCGATAATACTTATCGTAAAACGATCTCTATGGAGCGCTACCGCTTCGGTGCAGGAGAATATAAATACTTCCGGTATCCACTGCCTGCGCTGATCACACAGATAAGAGAGACCGTATATAGCCATCTGGCGCCCATTGCCAATAAATGGATGGAAGTATTACAGATAGAACAGCAGTTCCCCGCCACACACGAGGAACTGAAACAGCGCTGCCAGGAAAAGGGACAGGATAAACCTACTATCCTGATATTAAAATATGGCTCCGGCGGATTTAACACCCTACACCAGGATCTCTATGGCGATGTATGGTTCCCCATGCAGGCAGTACTCTTTCTTAATGAACCGGGAGAAGATTATACAGGTGGAGAATTTGTATTGACAGAACAGATCCCCAGGGCACAGTCCAAAGCCAATGTACTACAGCCGAAAAGAGGCGATATGCTGCTGTTCACTACCAACTTCAGACCAGCAAAAGGCAGCCGCGGGTACTACCGGGTAAATATGAAACATGGGGTTAGCCCTTTGCATAGTGGCCATAGGCACACTTTAGGCATCATTTTTCATGATGCACTCAGCTAAATACAGAATGGGATGCCTGCTGCAGGAAAACAATGTGAAACCGGGATCAAATTGAAAACCCGGGGAAAACCAAAAAGGATCAGGCACGGGCATTTTCGCATCGCGCCTGATCCTTTAAATAATTCCTGAACAGATCTATATTTCCACTACAATCTTACCTGTCGCACTGCGATTCACGATAAGCGTATGTGCCTGTTCTGCCGTCTGCAGATGAAAATGACGAGGATCCAGCAGTGGCAATATCTGACCTGCTTCCGCCATCCTCGTGGCTTCTCTTAAGATTGCAACGTGATGTTCCCTCCCCATTCCTGTCATCATCGGCAGTAATGTAAAGACTCCCGAATACGTCGCACCTTTGGAAGACAATGGCGCCAGGCTGTGTGAGCCCCATCCCAGGGAACTGATCACATGTCCGTCCTGGGGCTTTACAGCCTCAAAAGAAGCATCCAGCGTAGTACCACCTACTGTATCAAAAACAATGTCAAAACCCGCTCCACGGGTGTACTTGTCCACATATTCAGCCACACTCATTGTTTCATAGTCAATATGTGTTGCACCCAGCCATTCAACAACCGCTTTCTTACCATCATTATCCGTAGCATATACATCTGCGCCGAAGGCACATGCGATCTGTATAGCCATTTGTCCAACACCTCCGGAACCTCCATGTATGAGCACTTTCTGTCCGGCAAATACTTTCGCTTTATCTACCAGTCCTTCCCAGGCGGTAATGAATCCCAATGGGATGGCTGCAGCTTCCCGCATAGTAAGATTGACCGGTTTCCTGGCAATGAGCTCAGCATCCACTGCAACATATTCCGCCAGGGAACCCTGTAATCCGGCTACTCCGCCGGTCATGCCATACACCTTATCGCCGGGAGCAAAGCCTGTCACACCTTCACCGACTTCCACTACGATGCCCGCCATATCAATTCCCAAAATAGCAGGTAAAGGCTGCTTCACTAATTCTGCCTGCCCTGCTTTAATTTTCGCGTCCAGCGGATTTAAACCACTGGCCTTTATTCTTACCAATACTTCACCATAATCTGGTTTAGGTCTGTCTATCTGTGTATATACAAACGGGTCGCCATAATTCTCCAGAATGAGCGCGTGCATGTGATCATTTTTCATAGTCTTAGCCGGTTAATCTTTTTACTGATCTGTTGTTTATAAACCAAAATTAAGTGACACATCATCTGTAAGCTGCAATTGTGCTGAACAGGCAAATAATTGCTAAACAAGCAAAAAGAGCTGCCAGATGCCATGGCCGTCTCTCTATACTAAAAGCGTTCCATTCATTAACAACTTGATTAATAACAAGTTGAAACGATGCCAAGATGACACCATGACCATATATCGCAAATCCTCTGGTGATTTAACGATATATAACATATCAGAAAGATCATTATCTTACCTGTATGAAACACCTGTTCCTCTCCTTATTGCTGTTAAGTGCCACCACACTGCTTTCCGCACAAACAAAAACCAATAAAAATGTTGCTTATTTTCCCACAAAAGATGTCTGGCAACATCGCTCCCCTGCCGACATGGGATTGGATACTGCAAAACTGGCAGCTGCCATACAATTTGCAAAAGACAATGAGACCAAAGCACCCCGTAACATGGAGATCGCACAGGCACTCAGTTTCGGGAAAGAGCCTTTCAGCACGGGTATCGGACCTTTTTCCACAAGAGGAGATGCCACCGGCGTGATTGTTTATAAAGGCTATATCGTGGCAGAATGGGGTGAGCCGACACGCGTGGACATGACACACAGCGTTACCAAAAGTTTCCTCTCTGTAGTAGTGGGATTGGCAGTGGATAAAGGCCTTATCCGCAGCGTACAGGATCCGGTGTCACACTATGTGCCACCCATCGAAGTATATAATCCTGCGGCCATAGGCCCAGGCGCAGAACAACTGGGACAGCCTCAGTTATTATATCCTTTTGCCGGCCCACATAATAGTATACTGACCTGGGATGTCATGTTACGGCAAACGAGCGACTGGGAAGGTACACTGTGGGGTAAACCTGATTGGGCGGACAGGCCGGAAGGAAATGCGTCAGAGTGGATGACACGCAAGCGGAATACACCTGGCGATGTATGGAAGTATAATGACGTAAGAGTAAACGCCCTGGCCCTTGCTGCTACCAGCGTATGGCGTAAACCATTGCCACAGGTGCTGAAAACAAATATCATGGACGAAATAGGCGCTTCTGATACCTGGAGATGGAATGGCTACCGCAATTCCTGGATAGTGCTGGATGGCGCTGTGGTACAATCCGTCAGCGGCGGCGGACATTGGGGAGGTGGTATGTTCATCCATGCCTATGATATGGCCCGTTTCGGTCTGCTGACATTGCACAGGGGCAACTGGAACGGAAAACAGCTCATCTCAGCGCAATGGGTAAAGCAATCCCTTACACCTACTATTGCAAAACCAACATATGGATACATGAACTGGTTCCTGAATACAGGTAAAGAATTACTTCCCAGCGCCCCTGCAGATGCATTTGTACATATCGGTAACGGTACAAATCTCATCTACGTAGACCCAGGTCATGAACTTGTTGCGGTAGTAAGATGGATAGAAAATAAATCCATGGATGATATGATCAAGCATATCCTGGCCGCCTTCAGGCAATAAGAGCCATCAGGCACTTACTGCTTCCAGCGTGAAGAGCCGGCCTATACAGATTCGTGCAATCCTGAAATTACGCCATTGCTGACTATTGCATTCCAGGGGAGAAATATTCTCAATGAGGCTTTCCAGCCGCTCAGAATATATTCTGTTGTTTGCTGTATTTTCTGCAAATGCAGATATGATGCTTTCTACTTCTGTATCGCTAAGGGCCTGCTTCAATTGGTCAATTACTAATAACGCCTGTTCGCTAATTCTCATTTGTACAGTTTTTATTACCTGGCTTACCCATCCTATAAAAGCGGATAGATTTTCACTTTGCTGTAATTCGGCGGCAAATATACCTTCTACTCTTTAACATACCAACATATTAAAGAGAAGCTGAATATATTGATCAAAATCTTTATATTTGCCACAACACCAATCCTATACTTTATGAAAACCATATTCTTCCTGCCGGTTCTCCTGATCAGTGCATGGTGCAATGCCCAGGACGGCCTCTATCCTTATGCAGAAAAAAACAAATGGGGGCTTACCAATAAAAAGCATACGGTTGTAATGGAACCTCAGTTCGACAGTATACACCTGTTTGAAGGTGAATACGCCCGGGTTGAGAATAATAAAAAAGTGGGACTGATCCACTCTTCCGGCAGAATTGTATACCCCTGCTCATATAATGATATGCCTTTTGTATCTCCCAACGGTATGGCCATTGCAAAAGTGCAGAAAGGATATATCCTGCTGGATCCATCTACCGGCAAACAAAAAGGAACGCTTGTATTTGAGTTGCCCGGGATGAACCCCATGTCAAAAACAACTAACCTGCTGCTCGCTAAAAAAGAAGGCAGCGTGGGAATTGTAAATATGACCACCGGTGAACCTGTCTCTAAAAAATTCCCATACGATGACGCAGAATTCTTTGATGAAAAATCACTAAAGGATTATGTGATCGTCAACATCAGTGATAAATATGGCGTAGTGGAAGCCCTGACCGGCAGAGAGATCATCCCTGCAACCTACAGCGAAATAAAGGGCGCCTCTGATGGTACACAGGACCTGATCAAAGCAACCACCGAAGATGAACGTGTTGTTTATTTTGACGCCAGTGGCAGACCTGCATCAGCAGCAGTGATCAAAGCAGCGAAAAAGGTGGAAGATGATATGAACAAAACCAGCTCACAGGGCAGCCTGAAAGATGATTCCAAAAAAGATCTGCATATCTATAAACTGGCAAATGAGAAATGGAGGGTCACACTGGAAGAACGCATATTCCAGCAGCCGAAAGTGCTGGACAGTATTGACATAAACGGATATACGCAGCTCGAGTACATGTCTTATCATGCTGGTCTGGCTAAATATTCCGGTAAGATCAAGGCAGTGAAAAATGGTAAGGCAGGTGTGATCGATATGAAAGGTAACGTACTTATCCCCCTGATCTATGATGATGTAACCTACAGAGAAGACAATATCGGTCACTATGCCTTCGTAGAAACTAAAGTAGGTAACAGGGTGGGTGTAATTCCCGCCGAATCAATGAAAGAGCTGAAAAAACCTGTCCTGGCACGTATAATTGATGAAGACGTGAACCGACAGGCATTACTTGTACAGATAGCCAGTGGCACAAGAGGTTATATGGATAAAACAAGCGGCGAAATCTATATCCCGGGATATAAGGAATAGTTGCTTCAACGAACATACAAGAAAGCCGCCTCAGCAAAATGAGGCGGCTTTTTCATTTTACAGCCGCTTCATTTACCCTTGATCATCGGTCCTTTAAAGCTTCATATTTTACCCTTTCTTTTCTATATCCCATTAAAAAGCCACTCTTAAGCCATATATAACCCATATATAACCCATACCTTTTAAATATGGGTTATATATGGGTCATATATGGCTTATATATGGGTTATATATGGGTTATCTCCGAGAAAGCACTATGATAGCGCCCTTACCAAGATTATACAAATACTCGATTACGTATAACTTTGTTAAGTAATAGTTTTTAGAATAAATAAAAGTATTATATCAGATACAGATCAGGCTATTCCGAAGTATTGAATGTATATTTTTGAAGCCACCGTACTATGCCATACTAATCCTGCAGCAGCGATTTTACCAGCGCCTTCCACTGCAATTTTGAAATACCTATCGCTCCTCCTACACCAATCACAGCATTACGGATCTTATCCGTCGCTTCCTGCGCCGCCGTATTGGGCACTTCATTCCGGCCGTAGACTGTAGCCGTCACCTCATCTTCATCCCTGGTGATCACAAAGGAGCTGGTGGCCTCTTCCTTCAGAAAATGCGCCGTACCGGCATGTTTCTGTAAAGGATGACCTGTGGGTCTTGCCCTTATGAAAAATACCTGTTGCCGGTCGTTTAGTCGTACATCCTCCATTTGCTCTATTGATACCCAGTCATAGCCCTTACCTACACTGTTGCCGGGGCCAGGTATGTCAATACGGATATATAAGCCGGCACTGGCAGGACCCTCTACTTCTTCTCCCAATTTATCCACCAGCTGAAATTCTGAAGATAAAGCTCCACATAATTTTCCCCACCCGTTAATATTCTGCAGCCTCCTGACAGCACGCTCAAAAATTGCAATAGCGGCCTGGTCATCGCCGGCCTGCCTTTCTGCGGTCGTTTCCGTTTCCTCTCCCGTGTATTGTACCGGGATGAACGGTGCTGAAATGTGATCTGGCATACAATTGATTTAAGGTTATATACTATCAAAATTTTATGCCAGAACAAACACAGCTGATATGAATACTCCGGCACCTGTTATTTTAACGATCAATTGTGGCTCTTCCAGCCTCAAGTTTGCACTTTTCGACCTATCGTCCATACAACTGATCAGTCAGGGAAACATTCAGGACATTGGCAGGGAAAGCAGCATCCGCCTGATGGATACGGCCGGTCATGAGGAACGCGTCGACGAGCCCATCGCTGATCTCGATGCAGCCATACAATTCCTGGTTCAACTGCTGAAAGAGAGCTACAGTCCTTATACCATCCATGCTATCGGCCATAGAATTGTACAGGGAGGAAAAGAACACTACCTGCCTGAACTGATAACAACCAACCTGCTGCAGACATTCGAAACATTGATTCCATTGGCGCCGGGTCATTTACCAGCAGAAATAACGGCTATACGCGCATTTCAAAATGCTTATCCCGGCACGCCACAGGTGGCCTGTTTCGATACGGCTTTTCACAAAGACATGCCTTTCGCCGCCAGGCATTTCGCACTTCCGAGGCATTTATGGAATGATGGTGTGATAAGATACGGATTTCATGGCTTGTCATATGAGTATATTTATCAACAACTGAAGCAATTCGCACCACAGGAAGCCAGCGGTAAAATTGTTATTGCTCATCTCGGTAATGGGGCCAGTATGGCCGTGGTAAAAGATGGCAGAAGCCTGGATACAACGATGGGACTTACACCTACCGGCGGACTGGTCATGAGTACCCGCTCGGGCGACCTGGATCCAGGCGTGATCCTTTATCTGCTGAAGGAAAAACATTTCATCAGTGAACGTTCGCTGAATGAACTGCTCAACAAACAATCCGGATTAAAAGGCATTTCCGACGGAGCATCAGACATCAAAACCTTACTTGAACAAGAAGCCAAAGACCCGAGAGCGGCTGAAGCCATCCAGCTGTTTTGTTACCAGGCAAAGAAATATATCGGGGCATTAACAGCTGCTGCAGGCGGCATAGATACACTGGTATTTACCGGTGGTATCGGGATACATGCACCGGTTATCAGGGAAAGGATCTGCGATGGGCTTGAATACATGGGCATCGCCGTAGATCCTTTTCTGAATGATGATAAGAATGACATTATCTCTCCCTCCGGTAGCCGGGTCACCGTCCGAGTAATGGCGACCAATGAAGAACTCATTATTGCGCAGCATACCCAACAATGCCTGCAGTCACATAAAACCACACAATATGGCAACACTCACACATGAACAATTACACGACATCCATGCCTACTGGGAGGCATCCAATTATCTCGCCGCCGCCCAGATCTACCTGCAAGCCAACCCATTACTGAAAGAGCCTTTGTTACCCGATCATATCAAGCCCCGCCTGCTCGGCCACTGGGGCACTTCTCCCGGTCTCAACTTTATCTACACACATCTCAACCGGCTGATCAGGGACACGAATGCCAATATCCTGTTTGTATGCGGCCCCGGACATGGCGCTCCTGCTGTACTGGCCAGCACTTACCTGGAAGGCTCTTATACAGAGACCTATCCCGATATCACACAGGATGAGAAAGGCATGAAACATTTCTTGCGTCAATTCTCCACCCCCGGCGGCATTCCCAGTCACGTGAGCGCACACACTCCCGGTTCCATACATGAAGGCGGGGAGTTAGGCTACTCTCTGGCCCATGCTGCCGGCGCTGTAATGGACAATCCTGATCTGATAGCGGCTTGTGTAGTCGGCGACGGAGAAGCTGAAACAGGACCGCTGGCAGGCAGCTGGAAACAAAATTGTTTTCTCAATCCTGTACGCGATGGTGCTGTCCTGCCTATCCTGCACCTCAACGGTTACAAGATATCCGGCCCCACTGTCATGGGACGTATGTCAGACAATACACTCGCGACACTTTTTAACGGATACGGTTATGTTACCTTGTTCGTAAAAGCAGCAGAAACTGATGCCATCCACCAGGAAATGGCGGTAGCGCTGGACACTGCCTATGAACAGATCAGGGAGATACAGGACAATGCCAGAAGTGGTAAAAAACGTCCGGAAGAGCTTCTCTGGCCGGCAATCATACTCCGTTCTCCCAAAGGATGGACAGGCCCTGTCATGTGGAAAGGAAAACGCCTTGAAGGCACCTTCCGCTCACACCAGGTGCCACTGGCTGATGTAAAGGAAGACCAGGACCAGCTGGCGTTACTGGAACAATGGCTGCGCAGTTATAAACCTGAAAAACACTTTACGGAAGATGGCCAGCTACTGCCTTCATTGGCCAAACTGGCGCCGGCGGGCAATAAGCGCATGGGCGCAAATCCCTATGCCAATGGGGGTAAGACAGTCCAGCCATTGGATATGCCCGATTTTACAAACTATGCAGTTGAAGTCACACAACCGGGTGTTACCACTGCAGAAGGTACAAAAGAGCTGGGCAGGATGCTGCGAGACATCTTCAAGCTGAATGATGAGAGCAGCATCTTCCGGCTGTTCTGTCCCGATGAAACCACCTCCAACCGCCTGAATGCAGTATTCGAAGTAACGAATCGCTGTTTCATGGAACCAATGCTGGACAGCGATGACCACCTCTCTCCCGATGGCAGGGTCATGGAAGTACTCAGCGAGCACCTCTGCCAGGGATGGCTGGAAGGATACCTGCTTACCGGCAGACATGGCATTTTCCCCTGTTATGAGGCCTTTATCACCATTGTGGACTCTATGTTCAACCAGCATGCGAAATGGCTGAAAACATGCCTGGAAATCCCCTGGAGGAATGATCTGCCTTCCCTCAACTACCTGCTTACCTCTCATAGCTGGCGGCAGGACCATAATGGTTATAGCCACCAGGGACCGGGATTCATTGATACCGTCGTAAACAAGAAAAGCTCCGTCATTCGCATCTACCTGCCCCCGGATGCCAATTGCCTCTTATCGGTGATGGATCATTGCCTGAGAAGTAAGAACTATGTCAACCTCGTTGTAGCAGGCAAACAACCGGCATTACAATGGCTGAACATTGCCCAGGCAGCAGCGCACTGTGCACAGGGAGCATCCGTATGGGAATGGGCCGGCAATGACAATAAGGAGAAACCGGATGTGGTGTTGGCATGCGCCGGCGACGTACCCACACTGGAAACTGTTGCAGCGGCATGGTTACTTCGCAGGGATATTCCCGACTTAAAGGTGAGAGTGGTAAATGTGGTGGACCTGATGGCACTTTCTCCCCGGGAATATCATCCCCATGGAATGGAAGCTGCACTTTTCACAGAACTGTTTACAGATGATGCGCCCGTAATATTTGCCTTTCATGGCTATGTAAGGATTATTCACGACCTCGTACACGGACGGCCTGATCCTGCCCGCTTCCATGTAAGAGGGTTTATAGAGGAAGGCACTACCACAACACCATTCGATATGGTAGTACTGAACAAAATAAGCCGCTTTCATCTTGCTATTGCAGCTATTCAAAGAACAGAACGCGCGCTGGAAAAAGGTGATATTGTAATAAATCATTTTGAGGATAAACTACACATGCATAGTATCTATATCCGGGAATGCCTGGAAGATATGCCTGATATTAAAAACTGGAAGTGGGAAGATGCTGTATAAAATGAAAACACCGGAATAGGAATATTCCGGTGTGCTGCTTAAACCTACAACTGTTACATTATCTGTAATCAAATATTTTTCTACTACAAAAGTAAGAGAGCATTTTTGTATAGCCGCTGTACGAAAGC
The DNA here is from genome assembly GCF_900142925.1 of Chitinophaga sp. CF418. Lineage (GTDB taxonomy): Bacteria > Bacteroidota > Bacteroidia > Chitinophagales > Chitinophagaceae > Chitinophaga. The sequence goes on along the minus strand of NZ_FRCN01000022.1, from coordinate 74,035 downwards.
TGGATTTTATTGGACAAATCGCGGATTTTTATCAAAACCATTTCATTTTCACATATATCAGAACTTTCTCTAAATGAAAACACCGGAATAAGAATACTCCGGTGTCTACTTAAAACCTACAACTGTTACACTGTATGTAACAAAATCTTGAGATCATTATTAGTTAAACGTTCAACTATTAGATCAAAAAAAAGCTACTCTTCTTCGAGATTGCTTTTAATGACTAGTAATGATCTGGTTACGTTTTTAATGTAATCTGCAGACAGCCCTTTGCTGACCTGTGCATGTAATTCGTGTATGATGGGGATGAGCAGGTCGGTTACCCGCCGGCCTGCTTCCGTCATATGTATAATTTTATTCCTTCTGTCGTTGGGATCTTCCACTCTCATTACCAGGCCTCTTTTAGTAAGATTGTCCAGCAGATAGGTAATGCTGGTTTTATCCTTATTCAGGAGGTTGGCAATCTCCTGCTGATTGATCTCACCACGTTCCATCAATGTGCTGATCACCTGTAGCATTTCAAAGGTCAGATCAATATTCTGTTCCCTCAGCCGGCGTTGTACGAAATGCCGCATGGCGTCTCTTACGACCGATACAGCCTCTCCCAATGCCTTTATATGAACAATATCTTCAGGTGATTTCACACACTAAAGTAATCATTAAAATAGTTAAACCTACAACTATTTTTCAAAATCTTCCGCAGACATCTGCCCATTGCACATACCACCTGCCCTAAGGCCCCCTGTGGCTGCAGCCATCACCTGGTGATACATAGGATGGGCCACATCTCCGGCGGCAAAGATACCCGGTACGGTTGTTTGCTGGAACTCATCCACTTTAATGGACCCCGCCTCATCCAGTTCGCATCCCAGCTGAACAGCCAGCTCCGTATGATATTCTATACGAGCAGCCCTGACATAAGTAGCATGCTTATGATGTACCATTCCATCTGCCAGTACGATCCTGATACCATCTGCCTCATCTTCTACTGCCGTTACTGGCGTTTCTATCAGCCCGATGCCCAGTTGCTGTAACTTTGCCTGCTGCTCGGCTGAAAATGTACACTTCCCGTTGGTAAAAATAGTCAGGTCTTTATTCAGGTTATAGATCATTGCAATCAGATGATAGGCCATATCATCATTACCGATCAGGCCAACGGACGTATTCCTTGCTTCCCAGCCATGGCAGTAAGGACAATGGATCACCTTACTTCCCCATAAAGCCTGTATACCTGCTATCTCCGGTAAAATATCCTTTACGCCTGTAGCCAGAATAACTTTCCGGACAATAAAAATTCCCCCGGATGCCGTTTCCAGTCTGAAACCGCCAGCTTCCTTCGCGGCTGTTATCACTCTCTCCTGCGCTATGGCGACAGAAGGATATACTTTCAGTTGCTCCCTTCCTATTTCCAGGATCTCCAGCGGTGACACCCCGTCACGTGTAAATACATTATGTGCATGTGCTGCCGGTTTGTTACGTGGTTCACCTGTGTCGAATACTACTGTTTTGCGTATAGAACGACCAAGTATTAAAGCAGCGGCAAGTCCCGCGGATGCTCCACCTATAATGGCGACGTCAAATTGCTGTATATTCTTCATTCAATAAAAATACGAATGAAGGATTTTGCTGCAATAGGATTAAGTACGGATTCTATAGGACAAATCAAGGGTTATCAGAAATACCTCGCACATCGTGTATTGTCCACCTTGTTATTGTGTGGAAATAAAATACCGATAGATAACTCGTGTGAACCTCTCTGGTAACGCGATATCCCATTCGTGGAAAGATCATAAGAGTAACCCAGCCGCATATTATCTGATACAAATACTTCTGTCATAACACTGATAGCTGTGCCAGGATCGACTGATGAAGTTAACGCTGTTTTTCCCCACAGGTTTACACCCGCCCTGTAAGAGGCTCCCAGCCACAAGCGCTCCTGCAACAATACAAAAACATTAAGGTCGATATTAGTGGGGCCTTTCAGATCATCCTTGATCATCAGAGAAGGCTTCAGTTTGATATCATCGTTGAGATATATCACCGTCCCCCCACTGAGATAGATATGCCGGGATTTACGTAAAGTAGAATACAGTGTTCCGTTACCAAAGTACATTTTTCCGCCGGTATAGGCAGAGAACAGATCCATGACAGAGAAGCCTATAAAGGTTCTGTAAGTATTGTAATAGATCCCGAAACGGGCATCCGGCACAAGTGTACTTTGTTTGCCAAGCGTCAATGCAGGATCGTCTGCATCAACATATTTGCGGGAACTGCCGTCTACTGCATATTGCGTTACACCCAGGCCCAGACCGATGCTCAAACGGCTGTCATTAGCCAAAGGTATACGGTAAGCATAAGAACCATAAAGTGCAATGGACTCCTGCGGACCAAGACGGTCCCACGTTACCTGTCCACCTAGTCCTACTCTTTTCGTATATACATCTGTAACGCCATCCATCGCAATGGTGCCTGTTTGCGGTGCGCCCTGGAAACCCGCCCACTGCTGGCGGTAAGTGCTGTGCAGATATAACTCTTCCCTGTATCCTGCATAAGCAGGATTTATACTTAAACCGTTAAACACATACTGACTGAACTGCACATCCTGCTGCGCCTGCGCCATGCAGGTCAGTAACAGAGCAATGAACAGTAAACAAGCCCTTTTCATAATATTATTTTTGGATCAGCTCTATGTATCCCTTATATACCTTTACAGTACGGGACAAATTGATCTTTAGTACATAATAATAGATCCCTGCAGATAATCCTGCTCCTCCCCAATTGTTACCATAGTTGCCGGAGTAATACACCTGGTTGCCCCAACGGTTATATACTTCAAGTACAGAACCCGGATACTGCTCTATGCCCCTCACGATGAAGTAATCATTCTTACCATCACCATTAGCCGTCACTACATTGGGAATATAGAGATCGGGAGAGATCTCCACAGGTTTGATGGTGGCAGTGTTGTTACTCTCATCAGGATCTGGTTCCTGGCCGGATACAACTGCCGTATTCTCCAGCAAGCCTCCCCTGGTAATACGGGTGGTAAATGATAACTGCAAAGGTTTATTTACATAGACGGTGTCGATGGTCCACACTACCTGCCGCGTACGGGTATTGAAGGTGGTATTACCGTCAGTAGTAGTAATATTCACGACGTCTTCCAGCATATTGGAAATATCATCTGTTACAATCACACGTGTAGCATGGTCCAATCCCTTATTATTTACCGTGATGGTGAAAGTCGCTTCATCTCCTATTGTCGGTGCATCAGCAACTGTAATACTTTTAATAATAGACAGATCAGCAACCGTACTATTATTGTAACTGAGGTATTTGGTACAGTTGCCTTTACTGTAAGGATCTGTTACAGTGATTGTGATCGTTCCCGTGCCAACTACGTCAGGAGAAAGCGTGCTGAAATTGCCTTTGGCATCAGTATGTGTTGTAGTAATACTACCATCAGGATAAGTAACCAATATATCAGCACGAGGCATTGCCTTTCCCGAAATAGTCAGCAAACCGCCCTCCTGCTTTACAGGATCATTGACTACAAATACCGGGAATAGTTCTGTCAGTGTTACATTGATAGATGATGAACACCCATTCTTATCTGTTACTGTCACACTATAGTCTCCTGCCGGCAGATTAGTGATCTTATTGTTGGTGGCGCCGGTGCTCCATGCTACACGGTAAGGCGGCGTGCCACCCACAGCAGTCAGTGAGAGGGAACCTGTACTTTCCCCATGACAGGTAATGTCTTTCGGTGTTACGATCAGTCCAATAGGACCTGGCGCTACTACAGTGATGGTATCCGGCGCTGAAATACAACCTTTTTCATTCATCACCTGCACACTATAATCACCTCCATTCAGGTTGGAAAATGTATTTACCGTTCCCCAGTTACCATTCAAAGCATACTGATAACCATTACCGGGCGGCTGTACAGTAATACCGCCATCACTGCTGTTGCTGCAGGTTGCGGGCGTGGTTGATGCGCTGAATGTAGGTAATGGTGGTATTACCATTGTAAAATCAGTTGTATTAGTACAACCACTGACCGTAGTGATCTCATAAGTAACAACAGCTGTACCGGGCGCTATTCCTCTTGCATGTCCCGTGGGGTCTACCAGCAGTACATTGTTATCACTGCTGCTCCATTTTCCTCCGCTGGTAGCGCTGCTCAGGGTAGTGCCAAGGTTGTCAATACATATCATATTGTTCCCCGCAATGGGCGCAACGAAAGGCTTGCCTTCTATCGTCACGGTTGTTGTAGTATTATTTGCGCAAATACCATTTTTGAAAGTATAGTTTACTGTATATACACCAGGTACACTCGCGCCGAGATCGAGTCTTCCTGTCTGTGCATCAATCACCAATCCGGCTGTAGTGCTGAATATGCCACCGGTAATACCCGTTTGCATTACATCAGCAGTACCGGTAAAACAATATACAGCACGTCCGTAGGCAATAGTTGCCGTGGGGAGTGCATTCACCGTGATGCTGGCATCTGCGCTACTGGTACAGCCATAATTATCTGTAACAGTATAAACAATGGAAGCCGTTCCTGCTGATATACCTGTTACTGTACCCACAGCATCTACAGTAGCAATGGCGGTATTATCGCTGCTCCAGGTACCTGCAGCTGTAGCGTTGTTCAGACCGATCTTTTGTCCTTCGCACACAGCAGAATCGCCGGAAATAGCGGCTATCAGCGGCAGACCATGAATATTTAAATTAGCTGTTATAGTAGCTGTACACTGTCCGTCGGTAAATGTATAGGTGACGGTATGTGTACCTGTAGTACTTTTCTGCAGGTCGATTGTACCCGTAGTTGCGTCGATGATCAATCCGGTAGTACCACTGTATACACCGCCTGTAATACCGGTTTGGGTCACAGGAGCGATACCTGCTGCACAGAGATCTGCCGGATAGCTGATAGTAGCAACAGGCGGCGGATTAACAGTAACAACAGTTGTAGCTGCTGAAGAGGTACATCCGCGTCCGTCAACAGTAGTGACAATATATGTATAACTGCTGCCAGCGGAAGAAGGAGCAGCAGTGGTATTCTGTAACTGATCATTGGTAATGGCGCCTCCGGCAGCGGGTGAAGACGACCACTGATAAGTGTAAGGCGGCAGGGTATTGCCAGCTGTTGCCGACAATGTTACTGCACCTCCTGTACAAATGCTGGTGCTGCCTGCTGTGGCAGTAACTGCTGGCCGTCCGTATATCGTCATGGTAGTGATAGCAGTAGCCTGGCACCCTGTAGCATCTGTTACTGTATAAGTGATATCCGCATAACCTTCGCTTACTGCGGATATTTTCCCTGTGGCATCTACTGTAGCTGCCGTAGCATTGTTGGTGGACCATACGCCCCCACCGGTAGTATTGGCAATAACACAGGCATTTCCTGCACATATGCCCGGTGTTGCAGGTGTCAGCGTGCTGGATGGTAACACACCCGCCATAGGAATGATCGCTATGTCATCCAAAGCGAGATCGTTCCCGTTACTGCCGTTGGCATTATTCTGCAGGAAGATATCAGCAGTATTGCCAGGCGCATTAAATGTAAATGTATATGCTGTCCACCCGCTACTTGTAACAGCTCCCGTACTGAAAGAAGAAATCACAACGCCGTCCGTAGCAGTCAATCCTGCCAGGATATCCGGTTTGACAGGAGCAGCCGGATTGGTATTCGCCACCCAGAAGCTCAGTTTATAAGGCTGTCCCGTAAGTAGGTTGGTAAGCCTTTTCCGGTAAAAAACTTCCTTCTGGGCTGCACCGTTGATAAGCATCATATTACCGGTACCGGTAGTATGATCTGTCAGTATTCCGGCATTGTCTGTTGTATTGATGGTGTAGTAACCATCACTGATATTGTTGCTATTCTGATAATGATAAGATGTGGTCACCACAGGCGCTGTTGATGCAGTACCAAAATCTTCTGTTGATATCACCCCACATGCCTGCGATATGGCTATTGGCGACGGCAATACTTCACGCACTACCACATGCACTACTTCCCCTGCTGACACATTGATTGTTGCCTCGGCCGTGCTGACAGATGCGGTTGAATTGGCTGTAGGATCGTACAGTATAATACCATCCAGGTTCCAACCCGCAGGTATCACCGCCGACAATGTATAACTGCCTGCATCCACGGGCAGTATAACAGCATTCCCTTTATAGGGAAGACGCGGCCTTTCATCATCTATCCAGATACCCTGAGCGGGCGTACGGGCATAGATTGTTCCGGCGGCATTGGTTGCAACAGATGTACACCATGCCTGCCCGGCAGGACCGGCGGTAATATGATTGAAGAATGTATTGCCTGTTGCATCGGATATCCAGGTAGTACCTCCACCCCATTTACTACCATTGGCATAGATGGTGCCATCATCGTCAAATGCAACATCCGCAGTGCCGGGACTACCAATATTGGTAGCAGTTCCTCCCATAAATGGTAATGTAAATACTGTTCCGCTATTGCTGTAGTAAACGATCTGTCCCGAGGACGATAACATATCCAGCCGGCTGGCAGCACCTGCAGGAGCCAGTATTGTCCAGGCATCGGTATAAGGAGCTGATACCCCGTCATTTTTCCAGATACTGCCATCGTCTGTCACAATTGCAATACGCCCCCCACCATAAGTGATGTCTGTTGCTTTCAGCCCACCATGTGCAGCTGCTGTATATATAACCTGTTGATTACTACCGTCAAAGAAATATGCGTCGCCGTTAGCATCGACATTAACAAACTCTCCCGGTCCTGCGCCATCCAGCGAGGTGCCAGTCAGCCCAGTGGCCGTCCACTGACTGCTACCAGCCGTCCTGTGATAAATTTGTCCGGATGATTCCATAGACGCCCACAACTCTCCATCTCCCACTCCGCCAGCAGTAATGCCATGACTGGCCCCTATATCATAGGTACGCCCAGGCACAAGTGGCTGATCATTCAGGTAGATGTCAGGAACAACCGTTGGGCCTCCGTTCATAGTGAACTGAAAATCAGGAGATGATTCCTCATTTAGTGCGCTGACATGTACGTAGATATATCCCTTTTGTGCTATTGCTGTTGATACAAAAAAAAATACCGGCGACAAAGTTTTCAATAATCCAATGGCAATTCGATTCATAAGTAACTGGGAACTAGATGGATCCCTCTGATGGTAATCCACTAACTATACACAACCTGGTTTCTAATATAGAGATATTTATGATATAAATATAATATGAATGAAAATTATCATACCTATCACAGGAAGAGTATACACGAAACCATTGAGTTATATCACTTTCTGCAATAGCACATGTTCACAAAAAGCATTCGGCTGCAGATAACCGGGAACGGCCTGAATATTGCAGCTTATTCATACCGGTATGACCGGATACCCGTGAAACATTTTTAAACATTCAACAATGACAAAACTCACTCTGCTCCTGTTTACATTACTGGTTGCTACAGGCAACATTTTTGCACAAAATGCGGGAGATAAAATACTTGGTACATGGCTGAACGAAGAAAAAGATGGTAAGATCGAGATCTATAAAAGCGGCAATAAATATTTTGGCAAACTGGTTTGGGGTAAGAATATGTACGAACCTGATGGAAGCTCCAGGACAGATATCAAGAATCCTGACCCGAAGCTGCGGAATCGTAAGCTCCAGGACCTGGTACTGTTAACCAATTTCACCTATGATGACGGCGAGTGGGAAGGTGGAAGGATCTATGATCCAAAAAGTGGAAAGACGTATAGCTGCGTGATGAGATTCAGGGGAAATATATTACAGATCAAAGGTTATGTAGGTATTCCCTTACTGGGCCGCACTACTGTATGGACAAAAGCTTAAACCACTATAAAAAAGCCAGGCAGGCGGGGAAGGCGGCGTCCTGATGAACGACCGCTTTCCTCAACCTGCCGGCCAACGCCCCGTTGGCATAGGTTTGTTGTTCTACCTGTCCGTAAATGGTTCTTCTCTTAGAACGCTCTATTTTTCGTAACTGCTGTGCGCAGTGATCAATTCCTTTCGTTACTTTCTGAAGTTGAAATTCCTCGAGATATTGAATCCGAAGAAGATATCCCCTTTACCCCAGCTACCATTTGTTTTAGACAGGTAATAAGGTCCGACCATTCCATTGGAATTGGTGAATACCAGCTGAAATACGTGTCCGCCTGTCTCAATGTCTATTCCCATGGAGAGCGAATTATATGCCTTAGTTGACACTACCGGGTCAGCTAACAGATAGTTATATTCAGCAGTAAAACTCATCCTCTTGGTGAACTTCATTCTGCCGCCTGCACTGATGGCAAAGACGTCATTATTATCCTGCGGTGTAGCTACCAGGTTATAATGCGTCCATGATGGCGCCAGCTGCAGAGAAAGGTTACGTGAAAACTTCCTGGCTATGAGTAACTGGGAAGTATAACTGGTACGGAAACGCGTATTCAGAAAAGACTTATCTGTATAACGCTGTGTATAGTGAGTCACGAGTTCATAAAGACTGATCGAGACAGGCACGGCGCCTGTGCCTTCTGATTGACGTAATATCTTGTACTTGATATTGCCATCAAATGCCTTGTCAACAGAGCTTCTGCCTACGCCAACAGATAACCTGTCAGTTAACCCATAATCCAGGCCAAAGCGGATAGAAGCATTGTCCAGTCCGAACAGCTCATAAGCACCTTCATTCAGCTTTCCGAAACGGTGCATAATGAGGAACTGCAGGTTTTGTTTACCGGGCGATTCTACAGTAGGCATATTGATCAGCTGTGTGGCTTTGAACGTTCCGGTTACAATATGCGCCTTATCAGCAGCATTCTCAGAATCGTTCAAGATATTCAGCAGACTCGTATCCTGCGCAATGGCAGCTACATTTCCAAGTAATAAACACAATATGATATAACAGGCTATCTTTTGCATATTCAAAACTATTTTGCCGGCAGACACACCGCGACTATTTGTATATTAATTTGTGACGCAATCTTATCTTTTACCAGAGACGGTATTTTGATATTGAAGTCGGAAGGTTTTACGGCAAAAGCAGATTTCGCTGTCAGTTTTCCTTCCTGTACTTCCAGTTCTCCGGGCACAGTGATCTGCTGTGTAACGCCGTGCAGCGTGAGCTGTCCGGTTACCTGCACCTTGTAGGTTCCAGGTTTAGCAGGCACATCACCAGTGAAAGTACCGCTGAACTGTGCTTTAGGAAACTTCTCGCTTTCCACGTAGTTCTCGTTGTAATGTTCCTGCATCAGCTGTTTAGGAAACAGGAAATTCCGCTGTAACAATGTAAACGCTACGGATTTCTTCGTGAGATCTACGGCGGCGAAAGCCTGGCTGTTCTCAGCTTTGATATCTTCCAAAGGTGTTTTGGAGAAAAAGCTGACATTCCCGTTCCTGGTCATAAATATCTGCGCCTGCATGGGCAGGTAGAGCAGACAAGCCAGTACAATAAAGCATATGGTTCTCATCATTACAACAGTTTAATTGTTCAGTGCACCATGATTGATCCAGGATCTGATCTTATTGATATTACAATCAGACAATTTAGAACCACCCTGTGGCATAGCAGGATAACCAGCATCGTGATTGACCACATGCAGGAGATTACCATTATCAACCTGTGCTTTCACGCCGGCATAATTACCCAGTGATACACCGCCGCTTACATTACCATTGCCATGACAGCTATAGCAGCTGGCAGATATGATAGGCAATATGTTGGCTGTATATTTCATATTTGCGGTATCACAGCTGTTATTACCGCCACCATCGGGAGGATTGGGATTGTTGGTGATATCCTGTTCATTGTCTTTCGAGCACGAAACGATGGTTGTTGTGAATGCAATCGCAATTGCAAATAAAGGAAACAGTACTTTTTTCATAATCTGAGTTGTTACTTGTTATTTATAATAGTTGCGTCGACAATACTTACATCCATCAGCATACCTGTGCACAGTCCTTTGATCAGCACTGAATCTCCCACTTTAGGAAGCTGCTTCTCTTCTCCCGGCACGATGCTGCAATTCACTCCTCCTGCACCATTTCCATCTCCTGCGAGTAATAGGGATACCGATGTTCCTGTTTTCTGTATGTCAGTGATAGTACCTTTCACTTCCACCACCTTGTTCACATAATTGGTGTTGGCCTGCTGTTCATTACTGGCAAATTCTTCATACAGTTTCTGCGCACTGATATGTTTATCTGTGCGGGACGCTGCTGCGGAAGTTCTCGGTTTATTATACAAATAGTATCCTGTTCCCGCCGCTATAAGGCAAAGCAATGCCCCTGCGAGAATGATCAATTTTCTTCGCGTCATGTTATAATTCTTATTAAGTACGGTTCTTATTTAAGCCGTAATGGCCGTGTCAGGCCAACGTTCATGCCCACACTCGTTACGGGCAGATTACCAACGCCGATGCCTTTTACAGGTATCATTACATATGGTTCTACCCGCAGGGTTCCTAATACACCTACCGGACGCTCGTAGCCTACGCCCAGGTGCATGTTTGAGAACCAGTCTTTGGTAGCTTTTTTATACACCCAATTCCGGTCTCCATAGGTTCCATAGTATTCGTAACTATAATTATATCCCTGTTTTTTCATGATGTACGATGACATTCCACCGTTAACATACCAACTGCTCTTAGCCCCTGTCGCAAAAGTATACCGCACATTCAGTGGTATTTCATACATATTACACCACCCATCCACATCTATCAGCTTTATTCCATCTGGCCATGGTGTTTTCTTCGTCTCGAAATATTTACCTTCTGAATAATAATATTTGCGTTCGTATATCACACCGGTTTCCACTGCCAGTCTTTTACTGAACCTGTAACCAGCTAATAGTCCCACATTATATCCCACATTGGAAGTACGCTGAAATTTCACCGTAGTAATATCCGGGCTTGCGATCAATCCATAATACAATCCCTTTTTCAGAGAAGCTGGCTCCTGCTTCTCCTTTTTAGCCGGCACCGTAACATTGTTGTCTGACTTTGCAAGAACTGGTATCCTGTTATTGGCATGCAGGATATTCACTGCCGGATACGTCTCCCTGTTAGCAGTACCCCTGATGCCATCAAGGCTTAGTTGAGTATTATTAACAGCAGTTATCCCCGGCCTGGCAGCAGGATAACTGCTGATGGGAACATCCTGTATTACGCTGGCGCGTACATTGGTATTCCCTGTCTTCCTGTTCACGGAGGATTGTTCACTGTCCCCTGTTGTTAACCGGCCGGCCGTATATTGATCAGGTCTTACTGTAACCTTCTGCTTATCATTCCTGACTACATGTTCATCCGCATCCTGATGACCGCGGCTACCGGTACCAACTTCTTTTCCTTTAATGAACTGGTTTCCGTTTATAGCTTCTTTACTATGCTGATCTTCCTGAATTTCGTTGTTGTTTACTACATCCTGTGCTGTCTGTATACCGGTAGTATGACTGTTAACCGGTACCTGCAGCTTAGGATGATACAATGCCCGGCCCTCATCTCCTGATGGAAGACGTTCCCCATCATACAGGCCTTTAACAGCTGTAACAAGAAGAAGTGCAGTCATGATCCCAAAGAGACCGAATCTAAACCACCAGCGACCTGTACGCCCGCCTGTAGCTGTCCCCTGCTGATTATTATCAGCCTGCTGCAACTTGTTCCGCACAGCTTCCCAGTCTCCCCCGCCAGTGTTCAGGGGATAATCTGAGGCCGCATTGCGGAAAAGTTCGTCCATATCGTCGTCTAGGAGCTGCATACGTCTATTTCAGGTATATCTGTGTTTAATTTTTTTTGTAAATACGCCCTTGCTTTTGCCAGGTTTGACTTTGAGGTACCAATGCTGACATTGAGTTTATCAGCAATTTCCTGGTGGGAGAATCCATCAATTACATACATATTGAATACCACCTGGTAGGACGGCGGTAGTTCTTTGACCAGTACGATCAACTCCTTGTAATATAATTTCTGTTCGGCTGATTGTCCTACATCCGGCACTTCCCATACCTCTTCCGGTATACCTCCGATCTCGGGTATCATATTTTTCCGTCTCAGTTCATCAATTGCCGTATTGACCATGATCTTCCTGATCCATCCCATCAACATCTTTTCCTGGTCTTCTGATTCCTCGCAACTGAACTTGTCAAAACGGGTAAATACTTTCACAAAGCCATCGTTCACAACATCTTTGGCATTTTCATACCGGTAGATGTACCTGAATACGATCTTAAAAGCATAGCCATAGTATTGCTCATACAATAACTTTTGGCATCTGGGCTGTTTATTAATGCACCCCTGTATTATGGTAGTCAGTTGTTCCAATGCTTATCAATAGAGGCTCACGTTTGTCCTTTATACCTACTTAATACGGAACTCTTCAAGAAAGGTTGCCTGAGGTATAAAATAATTTCCAGATAAGAATCCCACAGCTATATAAACAACTATAAATCAATAATTTTTGGCGAAAAAATTATTCCTGGCCCTGGCATTATCTACCGTAAAATTACACTTATTCCCGGGCGGGTTGCAATAAATTACTTATTTAAGTCCTTCTTTCCAGGCAGCAATAGCGGAGGTGTCGGCAGGGGTGACTTTAATGGTACCTTCCTGGCTAATATCTGCCTGCTGACCGGGCAGCAGGGACAGGTCTTTACCTTCCGTCTGTACCCTGACGGTGCTTCCCAGGGCGGTAATGACCATATGTGAAGGGGTGGTATAGGCATGTATATTAAAATGGGGTCCTGTTACATCGGCATATATTTCATAACCGCGGATATGAAATGGCTGGCTGGCGCTACCAGCTACCCGGAAACTGGCCTCCCCCTCCACTTCCACTATCCTGCCGGCCACACTATATGTAGCCGGATACCTGACGGCGCTACCACTATTCATCCACACTTCCGTTCCATCGGGCAGGATATCTTTGGATTTATGCGGGCCGGCGGACGACATAGCCCTGAAAGATGCTGATTTCTCAGAGCGCATCACGATCAGGTAAATACCCGGCCCCACTATCAGGAATAAAAGCGCGGCAATGGCGTACAGGTAATTGAGGCGATGGGAATAGATGCGCCTTATCATCCGGGTGCTGTCTGCCGGTATAGGACGGTCTATAGCTGTAGCTTTTGATACTATGGGCATCCAATGCTCGTCAAAGGGGGGAATAACCGGAGGACGTTCCTCCAGCACCTTTGTTTTCTCCACCACCCACTGATTGTGACGTGAAGTTACACTGCTATGCGCCACATCCTTCAGGCATTGCCTTACGGACTGGTGAACGGCGTTAATGGCGCAAGTAACAGTGTCTGCTGACAACTGCATAGCAGCTGCTATCTGGGCGGGAGTCATCCCCTTCAGGCGGTGCAGCTCATAGATCAGTCTCCTCTGCTCCGGCATCGACATGATCGCGTCGTGGATCAAAGACTGGTAAGCCTTGTAATGCTGTATTTCGGGAGGGATCTCCTCTTCATAGAATGGTATGGGAAACAGTTCTTCAGATGATGAGTCCTGCAGATAACTATAACATTCCTGCAAAGCTACAGAGCGGAGATAGGCATCCAGGTCTTTCACAAGCGGCAATTTGTCCCTGTGCAGCCAGATGATTATGAAGGTTTCCTGCAACACCGCGTTGATGCATCGGGCATCTCCCTTCAGGACAACAGCAAGATCAGCATATACCGAAGGAGCCGCAGCCCTGAAGAAGCGGGCAAAAGAAATTTCATTGCCATCGGCAATGCTTTGCAGCAGCTCTTTCCCGTGGTAATTTATCTCATCCATAACTCCGACGATCATAACAGGAATATACGAAATATATGGAACCTGATCAAACCTTCAGCCAACGGCCCATTTCAGCGATCAAAGCAAAAGTGTAGCTTTGCGGCACCTCCAAATCATCCGTAATATGAATTTCGAGCATAAAGTTGTCTGGATCATTGGCGCCTCTTCCGGTATCGGAGCTGGTCTGGCGAAAGCATTTGCAGCAAAAAAGGCACGCCTGATCATTTCTTCCCGCGATAATGCTACATTAAGATCACTGGAGCAACAGTTGGCCGGTCATACCGGTTGTACAATACTGCCGGCCAATATGACCGACCGCTTAGCATTAGTACACGTAGTGGAGCGTGCCATGGGCATCTATGGGCATATTGACATCGTTATTCATTCAGCCGGTGTTGGACAACGCTCGCTGGCGATCGATACAGAGCTGTCTGTATATAACCAGCTGATGGAGGTTAACTTCTTCGGTCCTCTGGCTGTCACACAATACCTGCTGCCCCATTTCAGGAAGCAGGGCCATGGACATGTGGTGGCCATCAGCAGTATGTCCGGTCTTATGGGCTTCCCTATGCGCAGTGGTTATGTTGCATCCAAACATGCATTGAAAGGTTATTTTGAAACACTGCAGGTAGAACATACCCTGGACAACTTTTATGTAACCATTGTAAGTCCCGGCAGGATTAAAACAGCGTTATCCATGTCTGCACTAACAGGAGATGGCACCTCTTACGACAAGATGGATAAAGGCCAGCTGAATGGTATTCCTGTCGACGAATGCGCTGACAGGATATTGAAGGCCATCAGCCAGAAGAAAAAACATGTGATCATCGCCAGAAGTGAACGGCTGCTGTACTGGTTGCGGATACTGATACCTGCTGCTTATTATCGTATTGCAAGAAAGAGAGGATTGGATAACCAGTAACGGTGTATGTTATGCTCATGAGATTGCTGTCATGCATACTGGTAAGATCTTTGATCTTATCTATACATGCGTAAAAAATCCTCAGCTCCCAGGATATCCGGACGCACGCGGGCTAAGTTCCCCGCTACTGTAGCGCCCATGCTGGCCACACTGGTTGATAAACCAGTTGAAGCGCCGGATTGGATGTATGAGGTAAAATGGGATGGGTATCGCGCAATAGCCTTGCTGAACAAGGGAGATATACACCTTATTTCGCGTAACAATAAATCATTCGATGAAAAATTTTATCCCATTCACGATGCATTAAAAACATGGAACATCCACGCAGTAACAGATGGGGAGATAGTGGTGCTCAATGAAAGCGGGACTTCCAGCTTCGGGGATCTGCAAAACTGGAGGAGTGAAGCTGATGGTGAATTGATCTACTATGTATTTGATCTTTTGTGGCTGAATGGGTATGACATTACACAATTGCCCCTTGTACAGCGCAGGGAATTGCTGGAACAACTGTTTCCCGCACCGGATATTATAAGGCTTAGCGCCAGCTTTCACACATCTCCTTCAGCGTTCCTGACAGCTGCAAAATCACTGGGCCTGGAAGGTATCATCGCCAAAAAAGAAGATAGCCTCTACTATCCAGGCGTACGTACTACTGAATGGTTAAAGATCAAGATTAATCAAAGACATGAAGTGGTCATAGGCGGATATACCCGTAATGAAGATTCCTCCAAGCCTTTCAGCTCATTGCTGGTGGGTGTTTTTGATGATGGCAAATTGCAATATACCGGCAAGATAGGCACCGGCTTTTCCACCGCCAGGCAGAAGGAACTGATGCAGTTATTCAAACCACTGACTGTAAAAAGATCTCCCTTTACAACAGTTCCAGATGTTAATAAACCTTCCCGCTTCAGGCCCAATCCACCGAAGGCAGTAGCCACATGGCTAAAGCCGGAGCTGGTATGTGAAGTAAGTTATGCAGAGATCACTTCGGATGGCGTGATGCGCCACCCCTCCTTCGAAGGTATGCGGGAAGATAAGGCAGCAAAAGACGTCACGAGAGAAGCGCCTCAGCCTGTCCAAAAAGCAGCAAAGAAAACAGGTACGGCTATCTCCCAAAAGATGCTAACACCTGTGATAGGCGGTAACCGTAAAACATTACTCAATCCATCTGAAGATACCCAGGTCAGGAAAATCAATAAACATGAACTGAAGTTTTCCAATCTCAATAAAGTATTCTGGCCGGAAGAAAAATATACCAAGCGGGACATGCTGAACTACTATTACCAGGTAGCCCCCTATATTGTACCTTATCTGAAAGACCGTCCCCAGTCGCTGAACAGATTCCCCAACGGCATAAAAGGCAAGAGCTTCTATCAGAAAGATGTAACAGGGAAAGCACCCGACTGGATCAAACAATTCCCTTATCACACCAGTGAAGGGGAAGACAAAAACTTCATGGTAGGTACAGACGAAGCCAGCCTGTTATATATGGTTAACCTGGGCGCCATTGAAATGAACCCGTGGAACAGCAGGATACAAAAGCCGGATCATCCGGATTGGTGCATTATTGATCTGGATCCAACAGAAAAGAATACCTTTGAACAGGTAATACAAACAGCGCTTATCACCAAAGAAGTTCTTGACAGTATCAAAGCCCCGGGATATTGCAAAACATCCGGTTCCACCGGCATACATATCTACATTCCTTTAAACGCCAAATATACTTACGATGAATGCCAGTTGTTCGGTAAATGGATCGCTACACAGGTACATGCTGCATTGCCTTCATTTACCAGTATAGAACGTATGACACAGAACAGAAGGGGCAAAATATATGTTGATTATCTACAGAACAGGCCCAAATCCACACTGGCAGCACCCTACTCATTACGGCCAAAGCCGGGCGCTACGGTGTCCATGCCTTTGCATTGGGAGGAAGTAAAAAAGGGATTAAAGATGAAAGACTTCAATATTACCAATGCAGTTGCCCGGATCAATGAAATGGGCGATATATTCAAGCCGGTACTCGGCAAAGGAATTGATATGAAGAAGATACTAAGTACTATGCAACGATGAAGTTTATTTATTAACCTTTAAATTCTACATTATGGCAAAGTATTCAAAAAGGAGCCAGGACAAAGTGGAAGAGAATATGCGTGAGATGAAAGAAGGTAAACTGAAAAGCGGCAGAAGCGGCAAGAAAGTCACTAATCCCAAACAGGCTATCGCCATAGGATTATCGGAAGCCAGGAAAGAAGGCGCCAAAGTACCAAAGAAAGCTGCGGCGAAGAAAGCCGCCCCGAAGAAAAAAGCAGCTGCGAAGAAAGCTGCGCCTAAAAAGAAGGCTGCTGCTAAGAAGAGAGCAACACCAAAGAAAGCAGCTGCTAAAAAAGCCGCTCCAAGGAAAAAGGCTGCAGCTAAAAAGGCCGCCCCCAGAAAGAAAGCTGCCGCGAAGAAGAGAGCAGCACCAAAGAAAAAAGCAGCTGCAAAGAAACGGGCTACACCGAAGAAGAAGGCTGCTGCGAAGTCTTAGATATTATGGGTTAATTGAAATGTAAGGACCTGCAAATACGTCGTTCCCGGCGAGTGTAGCAAATGGAGTTATTTCCCCGACAGCCAGGCGAGGAACTGAGGTGCTTTTTCTTTACTGATGGTGATCACCTCTTTAAAGGGCACAGACAGGTTCACGCTTAACTTGCGGGACACATAGTGGGAAGCGTCTTTTATGGCCTTACGGTTAACGAGGAATTGTCTGTTTACCCGGAAGAAATCATTACCACAGAGCTGTTCAGCTTCTTCCAGTGATTTCTTCAGGTAATAGTGTTGCCTGTCAAAAGTCATCAGGTACAAAGTCTCCTTTTCAATATAGAACAATACGATATTCTCCAGCCTGACCGGCACTATTTTGTCTTTATAATGCACCAGTATAGCCGCAGGTTTGAGTGTATGTTGCTGCACTGTTTCAGCGATCGTATTGGCGCGATTATCTGTGCCTGCGCCGGTAAACTGACGGCGCAGATTATTATACTTTTTGATCGCATCTGCAATGGAGGCATTGGTGAACGGTTTCAGTATATACTCGATGCCATTGGTCTTGAATGCCTGCAGGGCGTATTCATCGTATGCGGTGCAGAAGATTACAGGCGCTGATACTTCTACCGTTCTATAGATATCAAAGCTCTCTCCATCTCCCAGTTGTATATCGCTGAAAATAAGGTCAGGCATGTCGTTCTGCTGGAAATAAGCTACTGCCTCCCTGACTGATTGCAGCACTGCCACTACTTCTACAGTATTATCCAGTTGCTGGATACTTTCTTTAAGATCTTCTGCTGTCAATACCTCATCCTCTATAATCACTACCCGCATGCTGCAAGATTTTTATTTTTACGGTGAATGTTCTTCCATCGTCTTCTATCAGAATATCTTCTCCTGTCAGCATCTTATAACGTTCTGACAGGTTCATTAATCCGCTGCCTGTAGAAGCTTCCGTCTGATGCTTCACCTGCAGATTATTCATCACTTTCAGATAATCCCCCTCCTGGATCACATCCAGGTACAAGGGATCTTCATTGGTCAGCACATTGTGTTTAATTGCATTTTCCAGTAGGGGCTGCAATGAAAAAGCTGGCAGCCAGCGGTTGCTTAATGCCTGCTGATCGATATCAATAGAGAATTTCAGGGCTTCTCCTGCACGCATTTTCTGCATTTCCAGGTAATCTACACTTAACTTGATTTCATCTCTCAGTGAAATGATGTTCTTATGTCCCTTTGAAATACTGGCCCGCAGAAAGTCTGACAAATGGATCAGGTATTCTTCCGCCTTTTCGGGATGACGGCGGATGAGGGCCTTCAGTGTATTAAGCGCATTAAAAAGGAAATGTGGATGGATCTGCTGTCGTAATAACTGGTTGATGGCTTCCGTATTGGCAAACTTCAAACGGGCATTCTCCAGTTCTGCATCATTTTTGGCATGTACGAGGATGATATAGTTATGAACCATCAGTACAAAGATGTTAAACACAGTGCCATGCAACATAAACAGCAGCGGCCATACCGTTTTATTCCTCACCTGTTCATACCAGTCAGGGATAACAAAAGTATGCAGGTTAGTAGACAATACCATCCTGAAACACAGGAAGTTAAAAAGTAACGCTCCTGAAAAACTGGCTATAGCCCTGTACAATTTGAATTGCCAGGAGGAATAATTCCAACGCCTGGAAAGCCACAACTGTACGCCCACATTATACAGGCTGAGGACCAGGATACCCACGAGGATAACCACTGATTTGGCCAGGACCGTGCTCAGGGAATACTCTTTGGCAGAAGAGGTCAGTCCCACCAGGATGGCGATACTTAGCGCTGCGATAAAACTTATGCGTACAAGACTTTTTACTGGTAATCTTTTCATGTGCTTCAGGCTGCAAGTTAAGTACAAAGCTTGGGTACAATCAACTTTTCGCTGTCCATTTCAACCGCAATTTTGTCTGTTTCGGCCCAGCCACTTTTTGCATATCAGATAATTATTATTTGTTTCGCACTAAATTTACACCTGATGAAATCAAAATTGTTGCTCATTGCTGTTATGCTGACGGCTGGTAAAGCCATGGCACAGCAAAAACATACAATTAGCGGAACCATTAAATCCAAAGCCAAAGGCGAAACCCTCATCGGCGCTACTGTAAGAGTCAGTGGTGGCGGTGGTACTACAACTAATGAATATGGATTCTATTCCATTACCCTCACAGACGGCAAACACAAGCTGGAATTCTCCTCTATGGGTCTTCAGGCCTATCAATCAGAGTTTGTGCTCCGGAAAGATACCGTTATCAACATTTCCCTGGAAGATGAATCTGTCAGCCTGGGAGCAGTAACCATTACCGGTACCAGCACCAAAAGAAGCCTCAGTACGCCTCAGATGGGACTGGAAAAGCTGACTACCAAAGAGATGAAGAATGTGCCCGTATTACTGGGAGAAAGAGATGCCATTAAAGTTATCCAGTTACTACCCGGTATCAAGTCGGCCGGAGATGGTAACGCCGGTATGTATGTACGTGGCGGTGCTGCTGACCAGAACCTGATACTATTGGATGAAGCGCCTGTATACAATGCCTCTCACCTGCTGGGTTTCTTCTCTACCTTCAACTCTGATGCGATTAAAGACATCGCCGTATACAAAGGAGGTATGCCTGCACAATATGGCGGACGTTTGTCTTCCGTGCTGGACATCAAGATGAATGACGGCAATAACCAGGACTTCGGCGTTAGCGGTGGTATTGGTCTTATTTCCGCCAAGCTGAACGTGGAAGGTCCTATTCAGAAGGATAAATCTTCCTTCCTGGTTACAGGCCGCAGAACATACGCCGATATGTTCCTCAAGCTATCCAGCGATTCCAGCCTAAATAATAATACGCTCTACTTCTATGATATCAATGCCAAGATGAATTATGAACTGGGTGAGAAAGATAAACTATACCTGTCTGGTTATTTCGGTAAAGATAAACTGGGCGTAGGCGATCTGTTCGGTCTGCAATGGGGTAATACCACTGCCACCCTGCGCTGGAATCACATCTTCAATAACAAATTGTTCTCCAATACATCCCTCATCTATAGTAATTACGACTATACTATCTCCATTAACAGTGGTTCTGTAAATGCAGATATCTATTCAAAGATCAGGGACTACAATCTGAAGGAAGAGTTACAATGGTATCCATCTTCCAGTCATAATATTCGTTTCGGTATCAATTCCATTTACCATACCATCACTCCAGGCCAGGTCACTACTTCTGAAACTTCACAAATTAACGCCAGGACACTGGAAGACCGTTACTCCTGGGAGAATGCATTGTATATTACCGATAACTGGAAAATGTCTGACAAGTTGAGCGCGACCTATGGTCTCCGTCTGTCTTCCTTCAGCATCCTGGGTAAAGGTGATTTCTTCAACCTGGACAAGGATGGTAAGATACTCGATACCCTTCACTATAAAAGCGGGGATTTCGTAAAGACCTATGTCAACCTGGAGCCCAGACTGGCGCTGAGCTATAAGCTGAACAGCACATCTTCACTGAAGGCATCTTATGTACGCAATACCCAGAACCTTCACCTGATCTCCAATAGTACTACCAGCAGTCCTACTGATAAATGGGTGGCCAGCACCAATATCATTAAACCTGAAATATCCGACCAGTACTCTATTGGTTACTATAAAGACCTTTTCGGCGGCGACTATGAACTGACTGTTGAAACCTATTATAAGTCTTTACAAAACCAGATCGATTACCGCGATGGCGCTGATGTCAACACTGTGAGCAACGCAATAGAGTCGGAACTGCTGTTCGGTAAAGGACGTGCTTACGGTATTGAGTGGTTGTTCAAAAAGAGAGTGGGTAAATTCAGCGGATGGCTGAGTTATACACTTTCAAAAACAGAAAGACAGATAGATGGTATCAACAACAACAAGTGGTATAATGCACGCCAGGACAGAACACATGATATAGCCATCGTGGCCATGTACCAGGTAAGTAAGAAATGGACATTGTCTGCCAACTGGATCTATTATACCGGCGATGCGGTAACCTATCCTTCCGGTAAATATCAGATAGATGGTCAGACCGTATACTACTTCACTGGCCGTAATACGTACCGTATGCCCAATTATCACCGCCTGGACCTGGGCGCTACGCTGCAGCTGAAGAAACGTAAACGCTGGTCATCAGAACTGGCCTTCAGCCTCTACAATGCTTATGGCAGGGAAAATGCATACACCATCACCTTCGAAGACAGTAAGGAAGATCCGAATAAAACAGTAGCAAAACAAACTGCACTGTTCAAATTCATTCCTTCTATCTCTTACAACTTTAAGTTCTAATTACCATGCGCAACAGTTATATATATACCATACTAGGCTCGGCGCTGCTACTCGGCACCGCCTGTGAAAAGGAGATCGATCTTAATCTGAACGGCAATGATAACAAGTTAGTGATCGAGGCTGTGCTGACAGATACCAAAGGCGACTGTGTTGTAAAACTCAGCCGTACCAAAGATTTTGCTGCAGACAATTCCTTTGCAGGCGTATCTGGCGCGAAGGTGCAGATCT
Organism: Chitinophaga sp. CF418; assembly: GCF_900142925.1. GTDB lineage: Bacteria > Bacteroidota > Bacteroidia > Chitinophagales > Chitinophagaceae > Chitinophaga. Next base: position 52,239 of record NZ_FRCN01000022.1, on the reverse strand, counting down.
ATCATAACGGCGACACTACGCTGCTGACTGAAACAACCACCACGGGTGTGTATGCTGCACCGGAACTATCCGGCAGCGGTGGCAATACCTATGGCTTGCTGGTTACACTCGGCAATGAGCAATATACAGCGACGTCTTATATGCCGTCCAAAGTACCGATGGACTCTTTGTCTATCGTGGAGGAAGATCTTTTCGGAGATATAACCAAAGTAACCAATGTCAGCTTTAAAGACCCTGCCGGGGAAACAAACTACTATCGTTTCCAGCAGTACATCAGGGGAACAAAAGTAAAACGGTACTATGTGCGTAATGATGATCTTACCAATGGTAATGACATCAATGCACGGTTGTACATCCTTGGTGAGGATGATGACGACCATGAGTATGACATCAACAGCGGGGATGAGATCACCGTGGAGATGCTGAATATTGATGCTGCGGTGTATAAGTATTTTTTTAGTCTCAGTAGCAGTGCTACCGGTGAGAGTGAGTCCGCTACCCCTGCGAACCCTGTGAGTAATATTTCAGGGAATGCAATTGGGTATTTCAGTGCACAGACAGTAGAGAGGAAGACGATTATCGTTCCTTGATAACTTCATTTTATTTTTTGGGGACGCCGGCCACGATTTCTTGTATGGGATCGTGGCCGGTGTTTTTGGGGAATATGGAATATGCCATCCCCCGGGTTTGCAACCCGGGGCTACAAACACTAACGCTCCTAACGGAGCTACCTGAAGTGATTGATATGTGCGAATAGAGGCCGATGTGCCCATCCTGGTCATTCACCCCGTCAGGATCGTGTGTTTGTAGGGTATGTATTCAGTACGACTATAGTGCGACCTATAACCTACAGGCTCCGTACTATAGCATTATAGGCACTGTTCTATAGCCAACGCTATAGAACGGTAGGCCTAATGTAGGACTACAGGGCCTATAGGTTAAGGATCGTAGTACAGTCGCACCGAATCTGTACTATAGCCATAGGCCCCCGACTATTTATTGATTTATAGTTTGTTATTTGTAATTTTGTGATCTGCAATTTGTTAACGTGAAAAAAACATCGCATCCAATACCCTTTTATTCGCTGGAACCTTATGCCATTGGCGGAATGTTTATTGAAGCAATGCCCATAGATTTTCCGGAGGCTACCCAACCTCACCAGGATGATCACTACCTGATCCTGTTACTTACCTCCGGAAACGTGATACTGGAAATAGAAAAGGAAACCTTTCATTGTGAGGCTCCGGCGCTGGCCGTGATCAAACCGCTACAGGTTCATTTTTCAACACGGACGGGCATCCCTGCAGGCTGGGCTGTATCCTGTGCTCCCTTCCTGATCCCTGACGCACTTGCCGCCATTCTGCCAGGCCTGGACATCAGGCAGCAATATGTACCACTGACAAATGCTGAAGACCTCTTTCAGATAGCAGCTGTTTTGCTGACGGCGTTTAAAACTTCCTGTACACCCAACAGGCATAAACCTGCCATCCTGAAGGGACTGAGTGAGGCTTTCTTTCACCGCATCCTGCCAGAGCTTGAATTGGCACAGGATAAGACGATACACCTGAAAGGGCAACCAGCCATTATTACCCGGCAGTTCATGCAGCTGCTGCAACAGCAACCAACCGGTCAGACACCCGCTTACTTCGCCCGGCAGATGCACATCACTACTGCGCACCTGAATGACTGTGTGCGGGAAACTACCGGCTTCCCCGTTACCTACTGGCGCCAGTATGCAATGCTGCATGTAGCTAAAAGATTGCTGTACTATACAGAAAAACCTGTCAAGACCATCGCGTGGGAACTGGGATTTGAAGATCATACCTATTTTTCCCGCCTGTTCCGTAAACTGACAGGGGAAACACCCGGGGCTTTCCGGACCAAATTCCACGAATAGTCCAACACCTTCCTGTTTGCCTCCAATTATTGCCGTGTTTTCCGCCCTTTCTTTGCTGGAAAATGACAGATATGGAAACATTACTCAAGAAGAGCTGTGAAGTCATAAAAGAGGCCGGAAAAGCGATAAAAAACATACAGGTCCCTTTTACAAGGATTGAGAGCAAAGAGGAGCTGGTTCAGCAGTTCCGGACAGTCAATTCATTTTCCGCCCGCCTTATCCGGGAAGGACTGCTAACCATCGCACCCGATATTCCCTGGTCAGACGCAGAATTTGACATTGCCCGGCAAAAAGATCCTGCCCTGGGTCACATTTACTGGGTATGCGACCCGATAGACGGGGCTATACACTTCCTGCAGGGCTTTTCTCCCTGGTGTATCAGCCTGGCGCTCATAGAGCATGGAACAGCGGTTTTTTCCATCGTATATGATGCTGTAAGGGATGAACTGTTCACTGCCCTCAGGGGACAGGGCGCCTGGCTCAATGGGGAAAAGCTCACTGTTAACCTCCGCAATTCGGTGCAGGAAGCTGTTCTAGCTACGGCTCATCCTAATCAGCCGCAGAGAGAGAAAAAAGAGACTTCCCTCCTGCTGGCGAGCCTGGAAAGAATACTCCCAAAGGCTGGCGCTGTCAGGATGCTGGGCCCTTCTTCCCTGCAACTTGCCTATGTAGCTGCAGGCAGACTGGACGCGTTCTGGGAATATGGAAATGATGTCTATGACTGGCTTGCGGGTGCTCTGATGGTGGAAGAAGCCGGAGGGAAAGTGCAGTCAATCGAAGGCGAAGCCTTCTCCATAGAGACAAATACCGGGGTGCTGGCGGGTAACGAGTGGCTGGTGGGATTACTCGAGGAAGAATTACCTATAGAGTGGGATATTTTCAGTTGTAAAATGTAACTGCATATAATGTGTCCAAAGCATTACCTAGTCCTTGATGCCTCCCAACCTATCATAGCCATTTTACGGGTACTCCCCCAGTGATATTCACCAAATTCACCATTTGATCTGATCACCCGGTGGCAGGGAATGAGAAAAGCCACCGGATTATTTCCTATCGCAGTTCCAACCGCCTGGTAAGCTTTTTCTGCATGAGCCGCAGCGGCTACTTTTCCGTAACTGGACAATTCTCCCATGGGTATCTGTAGCAATGCCTCCCAGACCTTGAGCTGAAAAGGCGTACCCTTCAGGTGCAGTTTCACCTGCTCCAGCGTACTCCAGTCCTGGGTAAAAAAGTACAACGCATTCTGCTGGATCATATCGAGTATCTGCTGAAAACGGGCATTGGGGAATTGTTCCTGCAGATGCCGGAAAGCCTGTTCCCGGTCTTCTCCAAATGCCAGGTAGCATAGCCCCTTGGGAGTGGCGGCCAGGATGAGGGGGCCAAACGGGCTTTCGGCAAAACTGTAATTGATGGACAGGGCTTCTCCCCCGTTTTTATATTCGCCAGGTGTCATGCCTTCAATTTTCATAAAAAGATCATGTAACCTACCGGTTCCGGAAAGACCTGTTTCCAGGGCGGTATCAAAAAGGGAAGCCTGTTTCTCTTTTAATAGCGACTTGGCATATTCCACACTGAGGTACTGTGTAAATTTTTTGGGACTTACACCTGCCCACTCCGTGAACATGCGCTGAAAATGGAATGGACTGAGGTATACATTTTCAGCCACTTCCTCCAGTGAGGGCTGCTTTTTAAAGTTTATTTTCAGGTATTCAATCGCCCTGGCAATCCGTTCATAATTAGTTAATTCCTGAGAAATCATATCTATTTCATTTACAATACAAAAATAGACATTCTGGTTTATGACATAAACCCGGTTCTTGCGGAGTTCTTTACGCTAATTTTAACGTAATTTTGCACCCTGATTATGAACACGAACCTGCCAATATTCGATATTCCGTCCACAATCCGTTACTACCTGTCACTTGACAAACAGGTGACACAGAGTTTCGGGATGGATAAGTACGATGAGCTGCTTCAACCAAATAATTTTGCTGTACTGAGCAACGAGGGAAGCGTGAAGAGTGGTCCTCCCATCAGGACTGACCATTATGCAATTATTCTGTGTATCAGGGGCACCTGCCAGAAAACTATCGGCGCCTTTACTTTTAACGTAGGTCCGAAATCCCTGCACATCGTATCTCCTAAACATATCACTTCCTTCGATAATGCTTCCGACGACCTGTTACTGTACATGGTGATGTTCAAGAAGGAGTTTATCACAGACACTTTCATCAAGCAAAGCGCGCTTGATCCGCTGATAGACCTCAATCCTTCCTGTGCACCGGTATATACATTGTCAGATCCGCATTTTCTGAAAACGAAACAACTCTTTGAAAGGATAGACCGGGAATACCGCGAAGGCAGCCCCTTCTTTCTGCAGATTGTACGTTTACAGGTGGTGGAATTGCTGTATGAAGTGAACCGCGCTTTTGAGAAATGCCAGGAAAGCCGGCCCAATCATCAGCTCACAAGGCAATATGCCACTTTTGTCAATTTCAGGGATCTTGTGGAGGAGCATTTCCTGCATAAAAGGACGGTCCAGGAGTATGCTGATATGCTACACATCACTGCTAAACATCTGAGCGAGATCGTTAAACAGGAAACTGGCAAAAATGCTTTGCAGATCATTCACAGCCGCTTATACCTGGAAGCAAAACTACTGCTGTCTACTTCCTCTCTCAGCGTGAAGGAAATATCTGATCAGCTGAACTTTGATACCAGCTCACATTTCAGCCGGTTCTTCAAAAAATTTGCAGATGAGAATCCTTCCGATTTTAAGAAATTGTCTGTAGCGTAATATATTTTCCTATCGCATAATATACAATAGAGTAGGGCCTTTCAAAAGAAAGGCCCTACTCTATTTGATTATAAACCCCTTAACAATTATGTCCTATTGTTGTCCTATGCTATCCTATACTATCCTATGTTTATGCTTATAATTTGAAAGTGTATGCTACTCTTAATCCTATCAGATTAGCCGCGTCGCCACCATCAACAAATTTTGAGTTACCGTCAAACTTCACACCTGCATCCAGGTAACTGCCTTTGCCAAGTGGGATCAGGTAACCGATCTGTGGGCTATAGGTGAAGGCCGCTGTCTTATAACCGGTTGGACCATTTGTTATAAAGTTCACACCGGCCTGTCCCTGTACATACAGATTATTGCTCTGGAAAGGATAATACCTTAAACCAGCTTTCACGGGAATCCACTGTAAATCATCCAGACCAGGTATATCATCTGCAAAAACATTAGCAAATCCTGCGTTCAGGTTTACATATAATGTCTTTTTAATGATAGCATAATCTGCCTGTACGGAACCGCCTAAAGACCACTTATAAAAATCGCTGAAATTCCCAACCGGTATTCCTGCATCCGGACCAACACTCAGGGAGAATGAAGGTCTTTGTGGTTCACTGTTGCCTTTCGTTTGTGCCTTTACTCCTACTGCCACTGCCAATAATAATGCTAATGTCGCAACGCCTGTCTTAATAGTCTTTTTCATCGTCTTTCGTTTTAATCTTGTTCTGTTAATCTTTTGTTCTTCTATTTATCGCAGCTGCTGTATAAATCTGATGACACAAAATTATGCCGCAACACGTTGCTCATCAATCCCAAAAAGGCGGATAAAAAAACCAATTTTTCTGATCGTAATAAAAATTTTAGGCGAGCAGAAAAATTGGTTTCTTAAACCGTGATATTGGTTTTTCATATACCCCTGAGAGATGCTACATTTGTGACGCAAAACACGAAAATTAATTACAGTAATAAACAGTTGTAGGTTTAGGTAGAAACGGGTGTAATCATACACCCGTTTATTTTTTTACAGATTGTCTATTACTGATCTATTATAATTTCCGCTCCAGGCAGGCTTGTCGCATTAATAAGTAACGGTAATACCAGCGCCTACTCCCATGTCGCTGTCATAATGTGTAGAGAGAGAAATGTATTTGGATAGAATGTACCTGAAACCTGCCATATATTCCTTATCAGTGTTAGCCATAAAATTAAACCGCAGGCGGCGGGTAATAGGTACATCCTCACGGCTTAACTGGAACCGCAGGCGGCCATCGGTATCTACAGAAGCATCTGCAATGATTAACAAAGGAAGTGTATATTCCACACCCGCATGCAATACACTACGGAAGTCTTTTGTATTGGACTGTCCAAACAGGTTCTTCTCTGCTTTACCTCCTTTGCGGTAGCGTACATCCCAGCCTATATAAGGGAGCAGCCATTGCGTCTGACCCAAATATCTACCGAAATGACTTTCTGTTTCATACCCATTCTCCCCATTCAATCCCACTCTCCATTCCGTTTGTAATCTGTAGCGGGTATTGAAGAATGTCAGGTCACCATCACTGCCATTACTTTCCAACCCTATCTTCGCAGCGGTATGGATCTTCCTGTCATCTGCATATATCTTACGGATGGCTTTCGCCGGATCAGGTATTTCGGGATTGGGCGGAGAATCCTGATAACTGAAGATGCGGCCCATACCACTCATCATGTGATACAGTATGTGACAGTGGAAGAACCAGTCGCCACTTTCTGTAGCGGCAAATTCTATGGTATCTGTTTCCATTGGCATAATGTCCAGTGTGTTCTTCAGCGGAGAATAATCTCCCTGCCCATTCAACACCCTGAAGAAATGTCCGTGCAGGTGCATAGGATGGCGCATCATAGTACCATTATACAGGATGATACGTACATTCTCTCCCTTTTTGATGAGGATCTTATCTGACTCAGATACGGTCTTGTTATTAATGCTCCACACATAACGGTTCATATTGCCGCTGAGATTAAAGTGTAATTCCTTTACAGGAGCCTCCGGCAGATTGGTTTTTACCGGAGATCGCAGCATCGCATAATTCAGCGTTACTCCCGGGTCTTCACTATACATAACGGCATTCATATCCATCTGTTGAAGGCTCATCTGCATATCCATACCATTCATCTGTCCATTCATCTTCATCATGCCATTCATCATCTTCATACCTTCAAAGTATTTCAGGCGGGGCAGCCGTGTGGCCTCTTTCCGCGGGCCATTTCCAAGGAACAGGGAGGTGGCTTTGGTACGGTCTTCCGCGGTAGCGAGAAATTCATAACTACTATCTGCCGGAAGGCTTACAACCACATCGTATGTCTCCGCTACACCTACAATCAGCCTGTCCACTTCTACGGGCGCCACATCCATACCATCATTCGCCACAACAGTGATCTTGCCACCAGCATAGGTCAACCAGAAATAGGTAGATGAACTGCCGTTTATCACACGCAGCCTTACTTTATCGCCTGCTTTGAATTGTGGCTGCACATCCACGGGTTTGCCATTACTGAACAACTGATCATAATACACATCGCTGACATCCATGGCCATCATGCGCTTCCATTCGTTGTTCAGCTTAGTGGAGAAGTTTTTCTCTTTAATTGCCTCACCATAGCTCTGCACACTGTTCTTCCTGACAGCATACCAATCTGTAGCCGTATGCAGCGAACGGTCTACCTGGTGAGGATTTTCATTTGTCCAATCGCTTAACAGCAGCGTATGCTCTTTCACATCAGGTGCATCTCTCTTCCTGATAATGAAAGCGCCATACATTCCACTCTGTTCCTGGAACATGGTATGTGAATGGTACCAGTAAGTACCATGCTGTATAATCGGAAATTTGTATAAATGAGTTTCGCCAGCTTTAATGGGCGCTGTAGTAAGGTAGGATACTCCATCATAGCGGTTGGGCAACAGCAGCCCATGCCAGTGTATGGAGGTTTCCATATCCATCTTGTTATGCACATAGATCTCTGCAGTATCCCCCTCTGTAAAAGACAGTACAGGTGCGGGTATACCTCCATTGATGACCATAGCATGTCTCATCTTACCGTTGCTATGTATCATGGAATCTGATACATACAAATCATAACGGACAGTACGGGGCGCCTGTGAAAAGGCAGCCCCATACGTCAGTAATACGATCACTGTTAACAGAAAACGTTTCATCACTGATATATTGTACTGTTCCGGATTACTTAATTGTATCGGTTACTTTACCGCAGGTCAGCATTTGTTTACCGTAATAAGGGTTCTTAACAGCAGCTTCTCCGCTTAACCAGTAGCTTTTCTGCATAGGGCAGTACTGCTGGTATACCGGCGTATCGGACAGTTTCACAGCTTTAGCGAGCGTGTAGATATTGTCGGAGAATGTCTTGAATTTTTCACGTTGTGCGCTGAGGTCTGAAGACTTGGCAATAGCAGCTGCATCCGCAGCCAGCTTTTCGGATAAAGGCATAAACGCTTTATGTTCTTCAGCAGACAGTGCATGCATATCTACACTGTTGATCACCTTTACAAATTCAGCAGCCTTTGTGCTGGCGGTACCAGCGTCACTGTTCACCAGTGCATTTTTCACATCATAATACAGTGACAGTAATTGAGAAAGAGATGGATTGGCAGCTTTTACGGAGAAAGTAGCCAGTAATATAGTGGTGGCTATGATAAGACTTTTCATGATGATTTGTTTAATTGTTTGAATAATAAATAGCAGGAATCATGCCTTACAGGATATAAGGCAAGTTGTACTTTCAAACAAAAAATCAAATCTGGAAGGACTGAATGGACACACGAATGTCCACGGGAGGAGGATGCTGCTGTGGTACTACATATTTGTGCTGAACACCGTAATCATCCTGACAAAAGCCGGGAAGGTATAATACCGGATATAAGCATACCTGTAAAGACAATTGCACAGATTCATCCAGTTGCGATTTGCTCTTGTCCAGCTGTTCAAATTTAACCATGCCATCACCACAGCATTTGTGGGGAGCTTTTTTGTGCTCATGGTGCATACCATGCATGTCATGATGCCCGTCAGACCACAGATCACGCTGTACGGCACAGGCAAAACCGATACCTGTATTCAGGAAGAATACAAATAGCAGAAAGAGTGCCCGGAGTGATATGATAGTCTTTTTGTTCATGTGACACAAAGATAACAGCCACTTCCGGCACCCTTGTTATATAATTCGGGCTGGATGTTATATAATTTACCGGTGCAGGATCAATATGCTATTTTACAGGCGGTTATACTCGCGGTCCTTTCCGTTGTGCCCTTTGCCAGTACGATATTGATCTCTGCCAGCGTTTCTTTTTCCGCAAAGAATCCTTCCACTGTCAGTGGTTGATAGCCCCGTCTGGTGACCGTAAAAGGGTGTGTATTCTTCAGGTCCAGGTATAGGGTAAAAGCGCCTGCAGTGTCAGCTGAAACAGTTTTTCTCCCCTCTTCCAGGGTAATGACTGCACCGGCAAGAGGTACAAGGGTATCCTTCTTTTCAGGCAGCACCTTCTGTTCAAATATATGTCCTTTCAGGATAGCGACGTTGGTATCCGGTTGCGTACCACAATTGAAGAATGTTACCCTGCTTTCATATACGGTCGAACAGGCAACGAAGGCCGTCCCCAGGAATAGACAAGGGAGCAATGAGCGAAATAGCGTCATGACGTCATAGATTAATATACGAGGGTTTTCCCACGGCTTTTCCACCATAGCGCCCTTTCCGGATGCAGAAGGGCTCACGCCTCTGTGTGTTTTAATGATACGGTTAAAGTACTTCTTGTCTGTAAACCCCAATTCGTCGGCAATCTCTACGACATACATACTATTGTACTGCAGCCGGTTTTCGATCAGTTTAAGCTTCTGGCTGATAATGTCCTGCTGCCATGTCTTATTGGCATAAGATTCAAAATAGCCTCCCGGTAGTTACGGGAACCACCGGGGGCTACTGTTATAAAGGTACATTAAAAAGGGTAACAAAGTGAGTGTCATCTTATCTTTTAAGGCGGGATGCTGCGAATAATATAAGAGCAATCACAAGCAGCGCCCATACGATTTCATGATAGCTGCTTTTCTGCATAATGAGCTGTTTTAATCTGGTCATTTTGATGTTACAATTTGTATTGTTGTTTAAAATATAAATGGTCTGGAAGAGGAGCTTTATACAGCTCCTCTTCCAGACCATCAAAATACATGTAGCCTTTATTGTTATCCGCTTGTACGGATTTATAGCACAACAGAAATATCCGTACTTCTACGCAGTATCTTCAGCAGTACTACGCTTATTTAACTCATTATAAGGGAGTAATTTGCATACTCATCGGACAGGAATTTCACTTTGGCAAGTTTCGCTCCGTATATATGGGGCGGAACTTGTAAAGTGGAATTATCATTACCAGATATTGGTAGAGTTGGGGGTTCCGCGAAAACTTTTTTCATACGATAAAACTGTAATTCGGGTTAAGAAATAATCATACACAATATATGATTATTTCTTAATAATAACAAAGTTGTTATATCGTTTATTACCGGCTACTATGTACGAAGTAATCTACCCGCTCTTGAGCTATATTTCTTTTTCACTGCGCCTGCAAGCAATACGCTAATTCCCACTAATGCAAGGACCGCCGCGGCTTTCAACAATGTTTTTTTTGTATTTAAGGGAGGAACATATTCTACACCACTGATGCCGGCAACAGCAGGATCCTGTGTATAACGGCCACTTGCAGGTACTGCTTTTTCTCTAAAGTTATCCGCCAGCTGCTGTAAGGCGTTTAGTGCTTCGCCTTCCATAGGCATACCGTGTCCTGTGGCTACAATAGATGGTTGTAAAGATGCGAGCGTCTGAACAGACTTTTCTGCTGTTCCCCAGTCATATGTAAAATAACGTGGAGGACCGGAGAGCTTCCTTTCCTGTTTTAAGACAGACAACAGTGATTCCTGTCGTGTAGTCACGAAGGCATCTCCTGCCAGCAGTACGCCATCCTGTTCCCTGAACAGGCTTATATGTCCGGGTGTATGACCAGGTGTATGGAAGTATTGCCACTCCTTCAGACCGGGTATATTCCCGTCTTCGGGCAGTAATAGTAAACGGCCCCCAAGGTCAATGGGCCCCCTTGGGTACAAAAAGGAGAGATAGGTAAACAATCCGCCACCGGCAAAAGGATCCGGCGGCGGATAAGCTGAGCGCCCTGTCAGATAGGGCGCCTCAAGGTAATGGGCATATACCGGTACGTCCCATTCATCTGCAAGCTGTTTCACTGCACCGGTATGATCAAAATGTCCGTGTGTGAGGATGATGGCAGCCGGCGTAACCTGGGGCCAGAAAAGCTGCTTCGCCACTCTTTTGATCCTGGCGGCAGAAGTAGAGAACCCGCCATCCAGCAGTACCCAGTGATTGGTAGAAGCATCATGTATGAAATACATGTTGACGATCTTATCACGAATACCCCATACTCCCGGAGCCACATAAAACCACTCATGCGTTGAGCATGCTTTTATTTTAACCAGTGCTTGTTGCTTTTTCATATTTAACGGAATTAACATGAACACTGGTTATTATATCTCAAAACTCATGCTGAGTCAGCCAGGCACAACCATAATCAGTCTTCTTTACTTCCGTCATCTGCCATTCTCACCATTTTTGGAGAGAACTTAGCAACAATATCCACCAGTTCTTTCTGTGCATCCATCACTACATTGATATCCTTATAGGCCATAGGCGCTTCATCCAGACCCGCGCCTATCAATGTTACACCGTTGGCTTTCAGTATAGCATGCATTTCCTCCCGGGTAATGTTCTGCATAGCGCTGGTACGGCTCATCTGCCGTCCGGCTCCATGTGAAGCTGAATTAATGGCAGCTTCTTCTCCCTTTCCTCTCACCAGGAATCCCGGAGCTGTCATTGATCCCGGAATGATCCCCATTACGCCTTTACCTGCCGGAGTAGCTCCTTTTCTATGCACGATCACCTCTTCCCCATTCCAGGTTTCCTTCCAGGCAAAGTTGTGGTGGTTTTCCACTTTAGCCAGCAGTTTACCTCCTATGGCTTTCGCCAGCTTATTATGGATCACTTCATGGCAAGCGGAAGCATAGTCACCGGCCAGATTCATCGCCAGCCAGTATTCCTGACCAGCTTCGCTATTCATATCCAGATAGGCAAGATTAGCCGCTTCTCTGGGCAGTTTACACAGTTCTTTCGCCAAGCGGGTATAATAACCGGCAATAGTGGCGCCTATACCTCTGGAACCAGAATGGGACAACAGCGCCAGGTATTTCCCCTTAGGAATATTCAATGGCTGATCATCTTCAGCGAATTCAATGATTCCCCACTCCACAAAGTGGTTTCCTCCACCGGAAGTACCCAATTGGGAGTAGGCTTTATCTTTCAGGGTTTTGATGAAAGGTGTCATATTGAATTCATTCCGGTCCAGTACGGCGTGTTCTGACCTATCCGTACCTTGGTATCCATGTCCGGCGCCGAAACGGGTCTGTGCGATCAATTCTCTTTTATAGGTACCGTGGTTATGAATGAAGTCTTCTTCAGTAATATCAAAAATGGACAGTGCCATACGGCAACCTATATCTACACCCACACCATAAGGAATCACCGCGTTCTTTGTAGCCAGTACCCCTCCTATCGGCAAACCGTATCCCTGATGCGCATCCGGCATCAAAGCACCCGCTACCGCAACCGGCAGTTGCATGGCTGTTTCCATCTGTGACACCGCGCCAGTGGCAATATAGTCAGATCCGTATACAGCGAACTCTTTGGTAGTACTGTTCAGGAAAATTGTATTCCCGGTTTCCTTTGCATCTTCGATCATCTTAGTAGCCAGGTCTTCCAGTATCTCATGATCCAGGAAAGCTTCCGGCCTTTCAACCAGGTCTTTCATCATTACTAACACGGTCTCACGTTCAGCCTCCTGATAATGCTTTTCCAGTACCTCAAGTGCTAAACCAAGTATTTTGCCCTGCTGATAACCGACAGCCAGCAGATCTTTACCATTAATGCTGTTCATATGCATTTCTTATTAGGGTTATAATAATAATGCAATATTCAGGACTATGTGCGCACTTTTTTTGCGCACTTTGCAGTGCTTTTTATTATTTCTTTAAAAAATTTATTTTCAACGTCTTACAGCAACAATGTTTTGAAAGGCAAAGATCTCGAAAGCGGCAACATTATATTCTCCCAGTGCTTTTAGTCCGTCCGGCAGCAGACGGTAAAAGTCATATCCCGGCAATATATCTATGATATCCTTGAAGAAAGTACGGGAAATGACATTCATCTCGTTAAACTCTATCTGGATAACATTGATCATTCCGCTTGCAATGGCACGGCGGGCGCCCTTTAATACATTCAGTTCATTTCCTTCTGTATCCACCTTCAGCAGTGCTATCTCAGACAGCTGATGATCTTCAATGAACCCGTCAATAGTGGTCAGGTCAATGGCAATCTCTTCCACTTCACTTTTCCGGAAATCAGCGATCACCTCTTTATACATACTGGCATGCTCCGATCCCTTGTTCTCCACATAATCGTAAATAAAGGTGGTCAGGGCACTTTCTCCCGCTCCCTTTTGCACAGGAATAAAATGGTGCATTGATGCGGCCTCTTCCAGTTTATGGTAAGCAACGGGATGCGGCTCAAACGCATATATAGGCAAAGAGACCTTCCTTTGGCGCAGCATTACAGAATAATGACCAATATTCGCACCCACGTCCAGGATCACGCCCCTACTGAATCTCCCCGTAGAGATCATATATTTCACGAAGGCATTCTCACCACTTATATGATCGTTTTCATGATTCATGATACCCAGTCCCCTCATACTCAATTTATACAGGAGCAGGTTAATGGGATAAAGCGCCTTCCGTGCAAAAATGAAGACGTACACTTTTCTCAGGGCATTCGTAAATGGATTCATTGATTAGATTAGTTTTGTTGTGGTGGTGTTACAATTGTTCTTCCTGTCCTGTCATAACATTATATACAGACAATCCTTTTATACATTCATATCTTTCAGACCCCGGCAAATAATTGAGGTTCCCTTTCCTGTCACGGCTTTCACGGAAACGGGAATAAACATAGCCCTCTTCTGCACTAAGCGCCCTGAGTCCACCCAGGCGATTCTTCTTTACGAAATAAGCATTATTACCTATTGAGTTGGATCCTACAAATGCATAGCCCTTTTCTTCAGCCAATATACATAGTGCTTTCAGGGATGCCCCAAAATAAAGGTGACTATAATGGGCATGTTCTCTTATAAAATCTGGTTTATAAGGTACGGTCAGTGCTCTGTCAATACCGAATACACTGTTATATTCTGCCACTACTATCACCGGATCAACTATATTAATAGCTTTCCATACCCAATAGTCATTACCGTCAATATCGACGGACAGTAGTCCTATTTCTCCCTTCAATCCCTGTGCACCGATCAGGTCATTGATATTCTCTGCTGTAATGAATGCCTGTATAGCTTTCAGGTCATGCTGATAATAGATATCGTCAGACATGATATAACGGATACTTTTCTTCGACCCATCTATTACAAGGCCCGACCAGTTGTTATATTTTAAAAGGAAACGTGTATTTGACTCAACATAGTTTTCCACTCCAAACTCAATAAATGTTGTCTCCGGGATATATACCTTATTAATAAGGTATTGAATAATGCCATCGTCTCCCGTTTGAGAAAAGACTTTAAACTCAGCGGATGAAAGATTATCAAGAACCGGCAACTCTCTATTCTGCCGGGCGAGAAGAGTACCTAATAGTAGAAGGTCTGTTTGCTGTGCTTTTCTTGAGGTATACAAAAAATGGCGTAAGATATTCACCAATTTTTTCATTCGTTTCATCAGGAACATGGTATGAATTGAGTAAGCGGAGTGCTCTCCTAAAATTTATTACCCCATAAATACATATAATTATAAATATTGTTCATTATGTGGCTAACAAATATATGGCAATGATTTGCAAGTAGTTACAAAACGACGACAATCCTATATCATGCAATATAGATAAAATTGTTTGACTTTTTGTTTGACTATAAAGGGAATAATACGTTGAAATTAAAACACTTGAATCGGCTATCGGCTATAACAAATCTTTGGGATTGCATTCAAGCACTTCCGCAAGGACGTAAAGCATAGTTATTCCGGGCTCGGTTCGTCCATTCTCAAGGCGGGATATATATCCGGTACCGGTACTCAGATGAAACGCAACATCCATCTGAGTAAGGCCCTTCTCCTCCCGGATCTTCTTCAATCTGGAACCAAACAGCTTTAATATTTCCGGTTTGCTTTGCATGAGAAGGCAAACGTATATAAATATTGACTAATTAAACATACCTGATTGTGCATGCACAATTGATCAATAATTATATAAAAGCTGTATATTTACACCATACATGGTTTATAAAATAGAAATTAACCTCAAGACCTGGTCTGTTTAGGCCAGGTGCCTTGGTCATTATGCGAACCCAAAATTTCACAGTAAACGGCATCGACTATCGGATGCAAAGAGTACCCATGACGCCGATCATAGTTGTCATGGCAGGATCAGCCTGCCTAATTTTCGCTGTTGAAAATGACACACCTAAACTGATCTATGGAGCCGCCCCTGAAGGGCGGTTGTGTGAAGCAGAACGCTTGATCGTACAATACTTTACGCCATTTGACCAAAATAAACGGGGGCGCAGATAGGAAAAGTATTCATCAACTTAAAAAAATAATTTCTCATATGGGAAGCACCAAAAGCATCAAAGACGGGTCGGCAGAAGGGAAGGCTGAGGCACTTATAATCGCTGAAATTACCGGCTCGATCACTCCCGAAGAGGCGCAAGAGCTGCAGAAATTGCGGGCAGCATCAGCCTGCGTTAGATTGATATCTGAAGATATGCACCGGATTCTCGACCCACAGATCGACGAGATACGCGAAATAAGAACTACTTCAGCACAGAAGATTATTGCATTAGCAGGCACAAAAAACTTCATTCCCTGAATATCTTTATCCACGCCAGTAATTTCGGCACATGATCAGTAGCTAATGGCCTTTTGCCTGCCACCCAAGCTCTTAGCGAGCTTCTGGGAATATTTAGTTCGGTCGCAATTCGCTCAAGGTTAAAATACTTGCCCCGCTCCCGGAACCAAGTAAGCAATTCTTCTTCTGTCATATTGTAATAAAAAAGGGGCCAAAGCCCCGTTCATAAATCTTGAATTCTCTTCCTGGTTGTTGTTTTCATACCGGTGATTATTCAGACGGCTCCCTGATTTATAATAAATTCCCCCGGAGGGGTGCAATTAATTTTTTACTACATCAACGATAATATCGTTATGGATTGTACGTGCAACGATCTTGCCGTCTTCATTGACATAACAACCATCTATCAGATTGTCATTGTAAGCCTGCTGAAAGCTGGGCGTAAAAGATTCCAGATCAATAAACTTTTCTACCTTTTCAGATGTTGCTGACTCGTGGATCGCGATTTGATTGTTCATGATTTTCAGTTTTGAGGTTTTTGTTTTTCATTAACAATTCAAAGATACAACTATTTTTGATTTGTAGCGCATTCGATACAAATATTTATTATTGTAATAAAAAAGCCAGGTAGGAATACCCGGCTCGTTCAGTGTTATCAACCAAAATCTGAAACTAACTGGCAGCGGATGCTGGCAACAGCTTTTCAAGCGATTTAATAATGCTCTTCAATGTCTTCCCGTAATTAGGATCTGTAGCATATCCTGCAGCCGCTATGGCGTCAACAAACTTGCGTGGATCTGTTGTGTTAAATGCCGCCTTGTAGCGCGGATTCTCCTTCAGAAACCGACCATGGTCGGCGAATGATTCGGCGGCAGTATCATACGCGCGGAACCAGTCTTTAACCCTGTAGTCGTACTTTCCGTCATCCCGGCGCGTGATAGAAATAACCTCAGGATACCGTACACTTTTACTTGAATGCACCTCCCGCGTTGTCAACAGTTGTCGTTTACCCTTCCAGGATGCATCTGCCTTTATACCGAAGAACATGTTGCCTGGTACATCTTCCCCCCACCCTGACTCCAGGGCGGCCTGTGCTAAGATCACCAGCGCGGGCACGCCCGTCTCTCGTTCGCACTGCAGTGCGCCTCGATAATACAGCTTGAAAAATAGATCTTTTGTCATTGTATGCCGAGCTTTTTCTTAACTGAATCAATGACATATTTCAACACAAGCTCATAGAGGCTGGTGGCTACGCAGTAGGAAAAGAATGTTATCGGCAATCTCTTCCTGTCCAGGTCACCAGCAATAGCAAGAATGCCTATATACAGGCAAACGAACAATGTGCCGACGATAAGCGTCTTGACGGCCACCGGTACGTTTAAATTGACTAGGTATTTTTTAGAAAATTCACCGCCCAACAAAACAAGGGCAATTACAATCCAGTCAATATTCGAAAGGATTTGCTTTACTACTTCTTCCATTATTTTGCTTTTACTATCAATAAAATATTTTTTATGATGTCACTTAGCCCGTAACCTGCTGCTGCTCCCAATCCGATGAGAAACCACTTACCCCGGTCCCATAATTTTTCTAACCGGGAAAGACGCTTCTCCATTTCGGCATGTCGGTGTATAAATCCGGTAGACCCGGTAAACTCGTTTCCCAACAGTGCATCTTTAATATCGTTAAGTACGCGCTCAACATTTTTCACTCTGTCCTCAAGATTGATGAGGCGCTGCTCTTCGTTCATTGAATTACAGATTAATAAATGAAGGTGTGTTGTTAGCATACCATGCGACATACACATATTTACTGGATACTGTAGTTCCTGCAATTGTGTAGGTGAAATTGGTGGTGTTCAGTATAACTGCCACTCTCCCTGCGCTACCTGTATAAGTAGCGGTAGATGATAGTTCAATTGTATTGTTGCCTGTAGGTTGCAAGATCAGGTAGTCTACATTGGTTGGAAAGGTAGTAAGCGTTCCATCTCCATATACAACACCAACAGGTGAAAGATTTGGTGTGAATGTCTCCAGGCGGCCAGTCGTATTATTCCTGCCCACAGTTGTTATCCCGCCGGAGGCATAGGCCGGTGCGCTACTGACTGTAATAGTGCTATTACTGATAATGCCGTTTCCTATTATTTTGTGTGCAGTTAAAATGCTGGTATCCTGTGCTGATTCTACCTCGAGGGGTATTGTAGGTGTTCTTTGCACACTGTCTCCGAAAAGCCATTTACCCTTTTTACCAACAACATATGAATACTCAGGACTATGGGAACCAAAGATTATTCTGGCCGTGTCGCTTGTCCTTATTGCTGCGCTGCCTTTTAATCCTACTAGTGAAACATCTCTATTAAGTAATGAGGGTAAGCCAACATAACCGGAGGTATCGGTGCCTGTTTTAAACGCAAGTACAGCACTCGATGTCATATCAGGTCTGCTAAGAAATAGCTTATATGAATTTGTACCTGCTATCATCCCTTGTCCTGTAATATTGAATGATGCTGATTGAGCCGTGCCGGCTATAGATATGTTTTGTATAAATCTATCCTTCGCAGTTATCGAGTCGAATCTTGCTAGCACTAGCGATTCCTTTGCCAGATATGACCACGAAAAGCCATCTGTCACAGCTGGTTTTTCTACATCAGTATCATATACCAATGCCCCTTTAACGCGCCTTATACCAGATGCAGGGAGCGTACTTGTTGTGTAGTTAGCCAAAACAGCAGGTATTCTGAAGCGTAGCACACCGGTTAAACTATCTCCTAAATACCAATCTTGAACGGTAGTGCTATTAGTAGCTGAAGCGCGCGCGATCCCAGATGCATATGATATTTGAAATGGCGGAATAGTATAGGCACCCGGAGTCGTAAATCCTCCTGCACCGTACCAAAGTCCATTATTTGCGATATAGCCCACAACCCCACTACCAAGCGTGGGCAAATTTTGCCAGTCCCATATATGCCCACTGCTACCGGTATAATTCACTTTAGGATATGTGATCCCTCCTTTGGTAGTCGAGCTATTCGTGGCCTGTAATTCAATCAGCATGGAGCCACTAATGGAAGCCGTACCGCCTTTAATCTCCTTTGTAGCAACAGTATCTATGTTGCCAGTAGCGGCACTTATAAGTGGAGCGTTTGCACTATTGTCACCATATACGCCAGAAGAAAAAAATGTCTCAATATCATAATATTGAGTTGCGGGACGAAGCGCACTATTCCACGCGGATATAGCCTGAGTTTGAGTAGCGGACGCGGTAGGAGTAGGCATTAGGATAATAGGGGTGGCACCATAGGCCAAGGCTGTATCTTTCATCCATTTGATATTGTCCAACCAATTCTGTTGAGTCACCTTTCCATCAACATCGAGTCCGGCACCATATGGATCAGTGCTGTCAAAATTCCAGGTAGTCGTACTGCCATCACCAACGAACCCTGAGCTGTTTGAATCGTTGATATAAAATTCAATGTAGACGTATTTTGGATGATATAAATTCAACCAGTATTTGAACCAGTATTTACCCCAAGCACTGGTCATCCCACCTCTGCCCACATTGATTATATCCGCGGGATCACCGCCGTCCCCTTGCCAACGAGCACGGAAACGCTCGGGCGAAGATTTGAGGTAATTACCGCCTGTGTACCGATGTTGTGTCCAGGAATCACCGACGAACATTATTTTACCTCCCTGGTAAGCCTTCGGGATAGTGTCAAGATCGGTCTGATACCAAATTGTTTTGCCGACCCTGATTGCTGTATTCTGCGCGTCTGCTGTTACTATCTGCAGCTTCCCGCTGGATGCATTTGCATAATTGAATGTCAGCTTCTGCACGCCACCACGCACGAATTTCGTCTCCTTCAATACCCCATCCAGGTAAAAGTTTATTTTCGCATAACCGGGGAGGTTGCGATTTATGCCTACCCATGTTTCGCAATAACCGCGCTTTTTGCCCAAATTCACGCTCCATTCACCGCCACGATCAGCAACCCCTCCCTGCTGTATGACAAAATGGTTGACTGCTATCTGTGAATAGTTGATGGTCGCAGTAGTCTGCGAGTATAGCTGAGGAATAGAAGTGCTGGGAATAAAGCCGCCCTGCGTGGCGCCGTTGATCGCAACAAAAGGGATGGTGCCGCCATCTTCGGGGAAGAAGCTATACAATTTATAATCCTTCTGTGCTAACGACTTATGGTAGTCATAAATCATGTCAGCATAACCGCGATATCCGTAATCGCTGAGGTGCTGGCCCTGGTAGCTGGACCAAATGAATTTGACCGTATCGTTTACAAGGCTATATTTTAATGGACGGTCGGTATGATATGTACCGCCAGACTGCCGCACGACGAAGAAACTGAAATACTTGTCATCCGCTTTAGCGTATGCAGCAGCTACGTAATTTGGAACAAAGTCCGCCATACCGGTACCGCCTGAAACCGTAAAAGCAGTATCTCCAGCAGTACCGTTTACCACTAAGTACCGATCCTCTAAATTCGTCAGGTTAGGCGCTTCAGAAGATATAGCGTAATCCCAAGCAGTTAGCCAGTTTGCGGTAAGTTTGCCCGAAGGGCTTAATACGTACCTATTATCGCTTTGTGACCTCGTATAATAGTCCAGCCTTATAGGAATCTCCCCGCCCTGAATACGTCTAAAATAAAGACTATCGCTTGATAGCCGGACCGAATCAACGCCAGGCTGATTGAACTTTAACGCCCGGCGCTTACCGGCGGTATAATAAATAAGTGAGTCGCTTTTGAGATTGATACTATCAATCTTATATCTGTTGCTTACATTAAGCAACCCGGTCAAAGAGTAGTATAATTGAGTTGCTGTTACGGACCTGGTGCCGTTTTCAATGACGTTGGCATTGATATAGTTGCGCAAAACAGCAGTATCGTTGATTTGCGCTGTGGATGATAATGCTACAAAAAGAGAAAGGATTAATAATCTGAGCTTCATTAATATAGTGTTACTGGTATTTTACCTATAGTTTTTACGTTGTTTTCAGGCGATGTTCCGGCGGAATTAATGACGATATTTTGTGCGTGGCCCGGATCATTCCCTGGAGATATCCAATAGTAATCCGAATTGGTCCGATCCGCTGAATCGTCCGGGTAGCCCCGTTTACTAATCTGCTCGGAGGTGTGATTATGTTGCTTTAATGCATCTGGCCCATAGCCGCCAGGGTTGTCATAAAGACGTCCTGAGGTAATGCCGTTCCGCCCCATCTCCAAATACCGGTCGTGCATCCCCCGCTCGTCCGGTAATCGAAAATTCAGCGAACTAGTGCCAGTACTGAAGCACCCCCTATATACTGGCTGCCCCCCGGGGTCGCTGTTCCATACCGTATCGGAAACCACAGCGGCCCCCATCTTACTTATCTGCGCCCACAGCCGCGGGGTGTCTGCTCGGGTTTTCAGGGCTCCATCATTCATAAATGAATTCCGCGGCTGCAGGCGAACACCGAAACTTTGACCAGCTGCATGGAAGTTGCCGAAGGCGTCGAATATCTCCCAGTGATCCGGAGTATCCCCATTATCTTCAGCTACAGCAATCAGCACTAATCGCTCTGCATCATGCATGTACATCTCTGTAACATCGTCTGAACCATCGTAGATCTTTTGGCCGCCGGCGGTTAATATTGTAAGCGCTTTAATTACCGGTATGCGAGTATTAATCCGGATCGGTGTACCAGGCGTAAGGCTGCTTACATCTGGTAGCGTAAATGATGTGTTGCCATTGATGTGAAAGGAGAAGCCCTTGCCTAAGTCGGCATCGTCAAATACATAACTACCGGTTATCGTTTTCACCTCAATACGCCCAAGCCTTCGGCGTAGCCATTCGGTTCTATCGGCTAAAACCTTCAAAGGCGTGTTAGCATCTCCATTAGCGCCACCTTTGACCAAGTCGCTCAAATCGTAAATTTGCGTATCATTAAAAAGGTCTTGGGCCTGATATTCCGTCATTGCACACGTATTTTGTAATTGATAGAATAGGTCACACCGGCCACTTTATTCATAGGCGCAATCACCCGGCGGTGAATCAGGACACCGGCATCATTCAACAATCCCATTTCCTGTATTACCATTGCAGGATCTCCTGCTGTTAATTCGGAATTGAATTGAACATACCCCCCAGTAATAAGGTTAGTGGACAGTACGTCCTTAGCAACCTGACCAGTCAGTGAGGTTTCGGTACCAGTAACCGGCGAATTACCCGTACCAACGACAAGCTTCGCGACTTTTTTGCCAGCCGCATCACCCCTTAATAGATCAATCACATTTGGTATCCCTGCGTTAAGTATCATTCATTGTTAATTTATATCTCACTTATTGTTGCGACATCCTCGTCAGAAGAGAAATCATGGCTGCCGTCGAACTCCTCTTGCCCATCATATTTTATAATACCTGACAGATTAATAGTGTCTTCGGCAGATATAGCAGCAAGCACAGATGCAGAAACATCTTCTACAAATAATGCATCTTCGACCTGAATGGTAACCCGGATTTCTTCCAGCACACAGACTGCCCTCTTATATTCCTTGACCATTTGTGTTATATCAAAAAAGGCATTATCAGTCAATTGTAGCGCCTCATTTGTGATTCGAATACCAAACTTCGCCCAATGATCATAACCGGTCTTAATGAGCTCTATATCCGCAAATCCGATGCTTTTCAGCGCTTCCTTTATCGCCCACTCTGTGCCCTTGTATTTATGTAGTTCAATAGCCCGCTTAATAATCTGCCGCTGATCGAATTCAGTTTGCGCTAATTTGAATCCTTTATAACCGAGAACATCAAACTGCTCGGCTAACGCAGGTAATAGGCTAGCGTCTACGGTATCGATGATGTAGATAAGAAGCTTTCCCAAATCGATATCTGCAAGAGTATCTTTTATCACCTTGTACCACGCCGCGAATTCCGGCAGGTGAGCGATACTATCCGCCATCACTACTTTACCCATTATTGCTACCTGTTATGGTGACTGATATTGATGTGCAACGAGGATAAGTCTTTTCATCCGCCACGATATCCGCAGAAGGCGAAACAATATCCACGTTATACACCTTGTCCTTGATCATGCATAAAGCATTGATCTGATTCCTGATCACATCCAATCCCAATTTGTTTTCCCGTTCGTCTTTAAATGAATTCAGGTTAGCATTCACCGTAGCGAGAACTTCTGAATTAATCGCACCGGAGTAAGTCGTCAATTGCACGTCGATTGTATAGTCAGACACTGTCGGAGCAGCCGACAAAACGGTGTCATTCTGCGGACGGATCTTCTCATCATCACAAACTGAAAGGACCTTCGCCAGAATTTCAGAGGACGGTAATGTTCCACCAGCGCACAAGGGGTATAGCGTAACCTCTCCTGGGTTTGTCGTGATCACTGCTACATCCACAATTGTAGGATGCGCCGACATTGCCCAAAATTTATATGCACCGGACGGACCGGCGACGCTAAAACGGGATGGCGCCAGGCTGATACGGCTACGCAACTCTGTATCGGACTCTTCATCAGCACCACCGTTTGTTGTACTCAAATTTGCAGCAGATGTAAGAAAGGGCTGAGGATCCAGAATAATACTGATCTTACCCGGATCGTATCCGTTTCCTACTGTACCAGGTGTGAGGCAGATAGCTATTATATCTACATACTCAACTCCGATAGCAATATCAGCGGAAGCAGTGGTAATGAAAATCACGGTGCCGTCAATGCTTTGCACCCGTATGCCTGCAGGTAGCTGGACAGGATTGTGACCAGCTACAAAATTGAACCTGATAGTACATTCTGCCCCGGTGGCTGGTTGCCTGGAAACTGCAACAAGATCCCCAAGACGCTCAAGCATCGCCCCGGTGGCGTATGACACAACACACTGGCGCATTGCTTCATTACCGGCAATGCACACCAATTGTAATTCGTAGATAAACGCATTAGCAATTAACATCTCAACATCCCCGGGAGCCAAAGACCTGTTCAACTCCTTTTCCAGACGCGCTTGTATAGTTGCCTTTTTGGTTTCTACACTCTCATCAAATATTGTCGGTAATGCATCTGCCATTATTCTGCCTCTGTAGTTATTTGTATATTAACCTCCTCTGCCTGATCTGTATAAATAACTAAGACTTGGCGATAGGTGTCAAAATCGTCATTAAAATCATCATTAAAGCTACCTGGTGTCGTAACCACCTCCCAGGTACCTAAGTCACCGATATTATCCTGTGCCCACTGCCTGACCTGATCGGCACTATACAAACTTTCACTGCTGGAATAGATTACACCATCAACAGTAATTTCCACACGATACGTGCGGCCTATAGGCAGGCCCGGTATACCTCCGCTAAAGCGCAAAACGGCAAGTAAGCCAACGGCGAGAGTGCCCGTTAGATAGTCCGAGATTATGTAACCGACTATTGAATCTGCTGTTAAATACCATTGTCCGTAATTGATCCAGTTACTGCGCACCCATTGAAGCATGTCGTCAGGGGTGGCAAAACCATTATCAGGCGGCAGCGGTAGTATTGCCGCGCCGTCCAGGGAACATTCAATAGTATACTGATAGCTATTAGGATTGGGAGGAAACAGACCTTGTAACACAAGCCTTCGTGGCAAAACGTTTGAAGAAACACCACCATTGTTGATAATAATACTCAGCAAATCGGACATAGTTCCATCAGTCAACCTGTATGTTACATCTAAATACAAATGAGAAACTTCAAGCCTGTGCGCAATTGAAGTGATGGTGACGCGTGGCTCCCATATGGCAACAGCATCGAGTATAGCCTTCTTTATGTTTGGAATACCAATATCTGCTGGTTGATCAACCCACTGCCAAACGTCACTGCCGAAAGACGGGCGAAGTGGATCCGTACCCGGCGTCGTACGAATAATAATATCAATGCATTGCCTTATTGCAGCAAGGCCCTCAGCGATCGCTCCGCCGCCGGAGATCGCATAAGACCAAACAGGTGATTTGATTTGCGCTAAGGTTGCCACTTTTGATTGATTGTACTGCACAAATTTGGGGCATAGCACAACGCGGTTTTAGGCAAACTTTAGGCAAACTTTAGGCACCGACCGGGGGGCCGGATGTACCAGGGCCTGTCACCACACCGCTATGAACATGGGCTTTCAGCGATACAGTACCAGCCTTTATGTCCCCTGTTGTTTCAATGTCTGCTGAAGCTGTAATTTTTCCGTCCGATCCCGGCACCCCTGGCATCGCAGTAACACTCAGGCCGGCGGCAGTCAACACGCCCAGTATGGTTACAGTCCCCTTAAGCTCGATCTGTGGGGCTTCAACAGAAGCCTTTACAATGGCTTTGGCTGTAAGCTGTGTGGTACTGATAATATCCACAGCCCCCTTCACATCAGCAGTTAATTTATGACTCTCCTTATCGTACTCGATGATTGTTCCATCAGAAAAGACTTTCCTAAACTTACCAACAGAGGCCCCGGGTTCCACAGGATCCTTCTCGTTCGCTATGGCGCCCAGAACCACCCCCAATTCGCAGCGCTCATCACACAGGCATACAACATGCTCATCAACATTGAGCACCCAGGATTCTTTATCAATGAGGCTTGTCCGGCCTAAAACCGGCCAAAAGTCGCTGACAATTTCATCCTCTTCAAAATAGACGCGTGCAAAACCAGGCTTCGCCTCACTTATAGTACCGAATTTTAGTTGCGAATTCATGTCGTCTTATGAAATTGAGAATCAATGGTTTTCAGTCGCTTTATATTGCCGGATGTTTGGTATGCTCCTGACTGGCTGATGGAATGTGTGGCCTCTAAAATGTGATAAAGTCCAGAGAAATTACCAGCACCATGCAATTGGAAATTATTTCCGCTGACAAAAAGTAGATGCCCCGGTAGGACGATGTCCCCGCCAACCCCCTGTGTGTTATTCTTAAAAAGAGCGTACTTACTTTTAGCTTCTGCCTGTTGCTTATTGTCGACATTGGACCTAATTTCAATGTCGTCTGCCGAATCGCTGTCCGAATCCTCGTCGTCGTCCTTCGAAAAATACGAGACCGTCTCTTTCTTGTACGGATCATGATGTCGAAGCTTAGCCTTTTTAAACGTCTTGTGGGACTGATCCCGCAGATCCCAGGATATTAAATCCTGTTTTGTCAGGATAAAAGAGGACGCCCTACCCTCTAAATCCTTATAATAAATGAAAATCAGCTTAGAGTCCCGGACGGAGAAAATACAGCCGTATTCAGCCCCTATTCTGTTCAGAAATTGAAGGTTAGTCTCACGGTATTGGTTAACCCTGCGGATTCGGATATCAGGTACGGCCCCCTCAACCGTTAGGCCCATACCCGCGGCAACCGTATTTGCTATCTCTCGCAGGCTTTTATCCTCGTGAGCATAGCTCTTCTTTGTGCGAAGCTGTTTCTTAATTCCTGCAGCCAGCCCCTTGATCACAAAAACATCCCCACTTGTACTGGAAGATGATGCGTTTTCATCGATCTCGAACCTACCACAGGATAGCTGCTGACTATCCTGCCGAATAACTAACTCCAAGGTATCTCCCTTCGCTGGATACCAATCGTTTTGCCAGCGCTGGTCATAGTCCGCTACTGATATTTCCAGCGAATCACTCTCACCAGTTACTTTGTCCGTATATTGGATGGTCAACACCTGGGCAGATACATCCCGGCTAATGTCTTTTTGATTATAAAGAATCGTATAGTCAACTATAGATAAATTCATTCGCTATCGTTTCCAAGGTGGCAATAACTGAGGATCTGTCTTTACCGCAGCACTCGGAATTACCGGCACCTGCAGAAGCAATCCTTCAGATAAAATCGAATCGAGTTTCAATCCCGGATTCGCCTGTACAATGTAGCTCATCGCATTGACCATTTGCCCGTCTTCCAGGGCAATCTGACCAACCGTACCGTATGATTTGTAGGCTATCAGATCCCACCTGTCACCCGGCAGGGTAATATATTCCATCGTCATTTGATAGTAATTGCACCTTTTATGAGGGGGCTGGCTACCAGTGTGGTGTCCAACGTCTGTATTGCCCGCTGAAGCTTCTGATTGTCATCTTTAAGCTTCAATGTAATCGGTGTATAAAGGAGGTTTGCATATGTTGTCTCATTGATCACAACATCCTGCAGCAGCGTTGCAACACATGAACGAACATTCTTTGCGTGGTCATTGAGAAGGGGGATACCATATGCGCAACTCGATGATGTGGCAGACATATCCGCCAGCTTTTTTGCATCTTCGTCTATTCTATTCAAAACAAACTTTATCCTCCAGTTTGTATCACCAATATTCGTGTAACCCTGGCAGTACTTATTCAAAACACTACCGTTTGCCTTGACACCAGAGCACAGGCTACTCACGGTCTGTTCGCAGTTCTTCTGGTTAACCCGGTTACTTTTGGTTGCCGGTTTTTTGCTACCGACAGCAAAGGCACTAGCCTGCGCTTCTGCCTGTTTCTTGTCTAACTTATCCTCCTCAACAGACTCTTTTAGTGTCAAATTAACAGTTGTTGACACCGTATTACCGATTGCATCCTGTTGTATCTTTGTCTCACTCATGGTCATAATAACAAATTCACCTTCAATATGACCATTACCCCACAACAGAGGGAGGATTTCAAAACTATTCTTCGACTGACGCAGGATGCGAACTTCATGTAGAACCTGGCAAAACTCTTGATGCAAGAACAATGACAGACTAATATTACGCAAACCAAGGCCCGCTCCCTGAAGCCTAGCACGCCGGCCGATTATCGCATGTTCAACAATAATAGCCTCCTCATCACTGTTGAATGTGACAAATGATTTTGCTCCATCAAAACGGGTTGTTCCCAACTGGCAATACATAAGCAATTTTTTTTAACCGAATGCAACACGCCCTTTCTGCATTTCATAATCACGCAACATCTTCTTAAACTCTGACCTGAGATTGTCGGAGATCATCTGTGCATCTGACTGAGTGGCAGTGCCTGATAGTTGAATCGTAGGAGAAAAGGTAATTTGAGTGACGTTACTACGAGATCCATTGTACACAGGTCGGGGGCTATTCAATTGATTGTATAATTGATCAGTAGCCTTGCCCATTGCGGAAACAAGAGGTTTAGCTGTTATACTCTGAGCGATTGTTTCTACGAGCTTTACCTTATGTATATCCCTTAATGCTCCCTCCTTGGCAGGACTGAATGGAAGGAAATTACGTATCTTCTTCACTATCGCCATTATTGCCTTAACCGGTGCCTGAGCCATTGCTACCATACCTTTTGCTATGCTGGAAACAATATTCTTACCGGCATCAAGAAACTTTCCGCCCAGATTGGCAATCCACTGCCACGCCTTCTTAAAAACATCTTTTACTTTCTCCCATATCTCCCCAAAATGCGGCGCAAGTTTCATCCATGCTTGTATGATAAGCCCGTATGGTGTGAAGTTCATAAACAAGAATTTCGCCCACTGCACAAATTTGCTGAATAGATTTTTAATCCCCTGCCATAATCGAGCGAAGAAAGCGGATATTTTATCCCAGTTCCGAATGACAACGTAAACTACTGCAGCAAGGGCCACGGCGGCAAGCACATACCATGTGATTGGGCTTGCAAGCAGAGTTGCACCGAACTTAATTACCGACGTTCCGGCGGCCTTTAAAGCAGGTATTACAGAAAATTTTAGATGATACTGCATCGCGAATGCGCCAAACTTCATCGCATCAAATCCACTTTTCGCACCCGCTGCGATCTTACCGGCTAAACCTATCTCTCGGGAAAACTTTGCGATCTTACTTGCCGTCGTAATTGTAGTGCTCAATCCTGAAAAAGCGAATCCCACAACCTTAAGACCGGCACTAAAGGCCAGCAGTCCGACAGATGCCTTGGCAATGGCTAGTATCAATGGCCTATGTTTGTCTGCAAAGGCGATAACCTTCGGCATAGTCTGTCCGAGGCTTTTAGCATATTTATTAACCTGGGGCAAGAGCCCGTTGCCGATCGCCTCGCTGGTATCCCCAGCGCCTATCTCGAGCACTTTCAATGGATCTGCCGCTGCGGCTGCCGTGCCCTTAACCTGTTTCTCTATCGCCTTGATGATATACAGCTGAGCTGCACCGAGTCCCTTCGTCGCAGCTATCTGCTTGATTATAGCTATATCGGATTTATTCAGGGTACCAGTTTTTGACAAAGCGGCCGCGCCCCTTACCGGATCCTGCATCGCCTTCCCAAGTTGAACTGCATTTGCGGACGCGTCTCCAAATCCCTTAGCTTGAAGATCAAATGCTGCTTGTAGGGATCTGTTAAATATATCATTCTTCTTCGCCGCCGCCACAAACAGGTTGGAAAATGTTCCTAACTTACCTCCAGCGTCAACTATTTTTTCATCAACAATTCCCCATTCATATTGCTTTTTCCCGGCGAAGTCGATTAACTCTTGAGCCTCCTTGGCCGTGCGTCCCATGGTCTCATACCCCTGAATTACTTTCGCCTGGGCAATTGCACTCTCCCTGGCATCAGCAATAGTTTTCCCAAAGAAAGCGGTCATGATCCCACCGGCTACCATGCCCTTTTCGCCGATCTCTTGCATCCTATTGCCGACATTAGACAGCCCTTTTGCATGTTTTTCGGCATTTGCAAACGCCTTTTTTATAACCGCACTAGCTTTATCAGTAGCGGCCAGAATAAGCGCAAATTTGATATCCTTAGCCATTTTTATTCATTGCTTTTTCAGTCGCTTTTGCCTTCTGGTCTTCAATCTCTATTGCCTCATTGAACCACTCAATCACCTGAGATGACTTCCAGCCTTCAACCTCTAAGGGGTTGAGCCCGTAATACGATGCCGTATAGGCTATCGTATTACGGCTTACTAAAAATTTAAGTCTGTATGCATCGCAAGAAGTCGCTGGTAATCCTTCCATTTAAGCATTTCAATGACCTCAAACGCCACCCTAGATCCGTCCAATGTAGTAGCCACAGCAACACCAGCCATCTGGTACCTCTCAGCGTCCTTATCCATGAATCGGGCTACGTCCTTGGTCTCTTTTGCTATAAGCTCCCGAACTACGGCAATTTTACCAGAAGTGGGCAAAGTTGTCTTTTTGATCTTATTACCGTTGTCATATACCTTGGTATATATTTTCATCTCGGCATCAGCTTCGTCGGCAAAAAAGAACCCGTCAGCATCAGTCGTGGTGGGATAAGCGAGCACAGGGGCATGATCCACTATTTTTGTTTCGGTTGAATTTTCCATCATTTATTTTTTAATGAAAAGTTTAAGGGCTGACTGCGATAAAACAGACAGCCCGTTTGTGTTATTTGAACTTGTTAATATCCAAGGTTAATCCGGTATTGGCTATTAACATCAATACCAGAAACGAAAAATATGTTAGCAAAAGCGTCGACCTCTATCATCGTTACCCCGTCCACTTCTAGCCTGTAGTAAGAACAGTTGAATTCTGACTCCTGCTCCGGATTGTCGTTCATCTTAAGGGTTATCCCCGGCAATGCATGCTTAAATCGAACGGTCATAAACGCAACAGCGGGGACTTCAGATTGCAGACCATCAGTATTATACGTTTGAAGGTTACCGCGAACCTGAATCCTTCTCGCCTGAAAAGGATTACCAAACAGCGATATAATCTCAGGATATACCGCGTTGAATTTCATCTTACCAGACATCGCCTCAAGCCCACCTGGTATCTTGGTGGTCATCATCAACCCAAGCACTTTGAGATCTGTGTCATTAGCGGTAATAGCAGGCAGTGATACCTCTTCCACCTTACCCAGGAGACTCTGACCTTCACTGTATACGTTAGCGTTCAGCAGCCTATTAATCTTTATCTCTGCCATTTGAATTAATTAAATTGGTTAAGGAGACTGATGTCCAGAATGTCTTTATAAGTCAGGCGTTCCAACGGAGGCGGGAACATATATACACGGCGTAGAGTTAACTTACCTGCCGCCAGCTCGGATGCAGAATTGTCTTCCTTGTGATATTCAACCCTACTACCTGGGAGGCAGGCCCCACGTTGTACCAGCACTCTAATAAAATTATTACCTGCTTCTCTTATTGTATCGATTAATGCCTGGTTCATTGGCTCGTCAACGTATGGCAACGCAGCCAGCTCCATCGACTCTATCACGATGTCATCGGCTCTTCGAATTGCCAGAAAATTCTTGATCGATGTGGATGTCGGGAATGCCGCATCTCTGTTTCCCCAGGCGCGTATACCAGTACCATACCCGGCGGCAATGGTAGTAATACCGGCAGCATTTAGCTGGTTAGCCTCGCAGTTCGCATCATTGATACTCCATTGAATTGGCCGTTCACTTCCAGTTGCGGCGGAGATTTCCTTGTTGCTTGGAGAATACCAGTAACCGCGCTCACGGTCGGTTTTCGCGATCAATCCTGCCATGAACGCGGAGTAAGGGTAATCCTGATCCGCCTGAGAATAGTCGTCCCAGGTCTTTAAATAAGGATAAAGCAAATAGGCGCGTTCGTCACTTGTATTGAATACTAGACTACCAGCGACGCCACGACCCGCAATTGCTCCCGGGATCGTCGTGCCGTATGGTGCGTCCAGCAAGTATACAGATCTGAACTTTGCTGCTGCGGCCTTAAGTGCCGTAGCAATCGCAGACAGGCTGCTATAAGTTGGGGCGGCAAAAACCTTGGGAGTAAAACCAAACAGGTTGAAGGCAAGATCGTAAAGCGCCATCCCCGTACGGTTGCTATTTGAATCAACAGACCCTATGAGCTGAGAGGTCGTTACGGTAGACGCATCCAACTTTTTGTAGGTGAACTTGTACACTGTGCCGTTATAAATATTGGCGCTGATCACTTTGAAGTTGCCGTATTCGTCGAGCGTATAATCTGTACCCTTAACAATCGGCGCATCTGTGGTACCATCATTTAACTTAATGGTTACCGCACCAATAGGGGCAAATGCCAGCTTGAGCGCACCATTAGTGACCGTCTGAGATTCAGAGGTCACACTAGCCGTGTTTGCGGTCGCATCAAATGTATTCACAACCAGTACAGGAGTACTGCCAGCAATAGAGCGGATAATCTGCAGTGCTTTAGGGATATTGAAACCTGGCAGCGGCTTACCAAACTGTGCGTCGTCGGTAGCTGTAGTGCAAAGCGTGAGTACATTCTTTACACCCACCGGCGCAATGCCCGGCAGAGCGATCACAGATGATTTAACAACTGACAAGGTCTGACCACCAATTTCCAACTCGATCGTTTCGACCCCGTGTAGGTAATCTGTTGCCATTATTTTTTATTTGATGTTGTTGTAGTAGTTGTTGTTTTGATTTCCTGAAGCAGGCCGCCTGCAATCAAAGACTGAATGACAGGGTGATCCTCCGGCAAGATTGCGGTATCACCTGGAGCAAGGCGAATGTCTTCAGTTGTCTTGTTACCCTCATCACCCACGAGGATAGTAGAATTATGTGCCTGGCTACCTATGTATTTGAATGACTTCATGGTTCTTTTGCGATTAATTCCTGAAATGATGGAATAATAATTGGGTCCGATTCATCCTTCTGAACCAACATTGTCACACACTCAAACTGCATAGCGTGTACCCACAATTTTGGATCATCCGGGGATTGTGCTATATCATCCTGCAGCAGGTAAAGTCTCTGACAGTTGGCAGGCTTGAATCCTATCAGCGCCTGCTCGACCATATCTCTTGCGACAAACATGCCGTTGCTTCTATAAAGCAGTCGGCTATGGATTTCCGCATTAAACCGGAGTCGGCGCTCCTGTGCAATAGTGTTGGCTGTCACCGATGGACTCGCAGTGCTACCCGCATATACAACATAGACAATGGGGCTTACAACCGCAGTATCATAGTCCTTGCTAGTGTCTGGTAAATCTCTTCCTTCGAAGGGTAGCGATAGCGCAGAAAAAACAGATTGTAGCTTCTGGACTATGCTCTGTTGTATTGGGTAGATGTTCATGCTGGTTCTAAATAAATCTTAATAGTTTTGCCGTCATAGTCAGCCTTACCATGAACACTACGGTATTGGATGCCATTAACAGTAACAACTTCCAGGCTTCGATCCAAAACCAAATCCAACAATCCAGGGAATTGGCCAGAGAAATATTCCATTCGAGGCCCTGCTGAAACATACTCCTGATCGCTAACCTTCTCCAGGTCGGTTGGTGAGATGAACAGCACCCGCGCAGATAAAGTGTCACCTCCCGTTGACGGAGTCCATGTTGCGTCATAGCCAAATGTGCTGCTTACAATACTCTGAGCCGCAGCCTGCAGTCCATCGAACAGGTTCATTACGCAATTTGCCTTAGGAGTATCTGACCAGTAGTGTCGCCCGTGGCGGCTGACGCAAATGCGTAGCCAGCAGCGGTGTTGCTGGTTGCCGTCTTTGTAAAGTTTAATGCTGCCGCATCCCAATAAAGCTTGTCTCCGGGAACCCATGCAGCACCTGTTGCTTTTGCAACCTGCCAAACGCCCTCCAAGGCTACCTCACAGATACTATCCTGAGGCGCAGACCCAAGCGCAATGCCTACAATAGATCCTGATTTTACCACCTGCTCTGTGACATAACCGCCGGCAGGCGCAACGATAGGGATCACATTACCAGGCTGAATATAATTTTGTGCCATTTGATTTTTGTGCTTTAAAGAAATGTGGTGGGCGATTGCTCACCCAACTAATTATGAGGATATGATTTACGCGCCAGGGTTCTTTACCGCACCACGCCAGCCGATAGCATCAATACCGTAATCGTGACGAACCTTCCATCTCACACCATCGACAGTGAAGCCATCTTCACTGTCCATAAATGGAGTTTGATTTCCATCCAAGAAGTTCACTTCAATTACCGGCTCAATAGAAGGATCTGCGAAAGCATAGTATTCGTTACCTGTAATTCTTGCAGTATCTACAATGGTATCGAACAATCCACGAGACTTGTTCGGCTTCTGCAGTTTATTTGCCGCATCGGGATCGAACTCCGCGCCATTGATAACTTTAGCCGTGCCGCCTTGCGAAATACTACAAAGCAAAATGCTAGGACGGAGATCAAGAATATCATTGCTATCCTTATCTTCTTGAGATGCCATTTTTACCCTCAACGCATCAAATGAATCAACCGTCATTGCAGCGCCTGTGGCCAAATTGCCATGACTTGCATGAAACAAAGCAATGTTATCACTCATTGTCGGGTTGGATGCAAGAAGCTTGTAGGCGTCAATTTCAATTGACCTGGCAGCTGCACGACCGAACATCTGCGCAATTCGTGTAAACCCGGCAAGATCATCATTCACTATCATCTTCCTCGTGATACCAATGATGTTACCGTAAGTATCGATGCTTGCGGACTCAGATTCAGCATCGGTTATGTTTTTGTTTTTGAACTCCCCGTTCTCCTCCACCTTATCCAATCTGGACAAGCTGCCCAACCGAAGGCGTTTATGTTCTAAAAAATTAGATACGCTGCCTACGGCACACCATTTGCGCCAGGTGTCAGCAACTACTGCATATGCAGAAAGCAATACTCTTCGCGTAGTGCCCTCCAATAACACCGGGAAATCGCTGGATGAGGAAGTAAACGCACGGGAAACAATACCCATTTTGTCCAAATCACGATAATCAATTCCAGCACGGGTAAGAGATTCTTTTGCAAGCTCAAGCAATGTTAAGGACCTGAACTGCCTCGCTGCCGATATCTGTTCCGGCTTGAGGTCCTTCTCCTTAACAAATCCGCTGCGAAGAGAAAGGCCGTCAATAGTGGCTGCACGACGCTTGTCGTCATCATCTACATTGACACGCACCCCAGCCTGCACCGCAGGAGCTGCAGTTTCCGATTTTGCTAATTCATCAATAATTAACTTTCTGGCCTGTTCAAGCGATGTACCCTTATCAATAAGGTCATCGCCGAAAGATTCAGGAAGTTTCACCGACCTCACCGCTGTGCGGATCTCTTTCGCCCGAGTGCGTTCAGCCTCAGCGCCAGAGCTACGGACCTGCTCCTCATTGACAGTTGCTGCAGTATTCGCAACGGCTGGCTGCACCGTTTGTGTTGTTGTTGTTGATTCGGCAGCCCGCTCATTACCGGTAGCTGCGTTTGGATTAGATCCCGGCATTTCTGTTTTATTTGATTTTTTAAAAATTGTTACTTCATTCATTGAGTTATCCGAAGATCTCGCGCCACTATTGTGATCAGCAGGTACAGGCACAAAGGATATTTCTGCGGGCTCCCAATCAGTGCACCGCATCGTAGGAATCTTATTCTCCGGTGCGTCGTCCATTTCATACGCATAAACACGATATCCAACAGACACATTACGGATAATCCCCGTCTTAATCTTCTCCACAATATCTTTATCCTTTTCTGTTGTTGATAGCCTTACCAGCGCCCTGCAAACTTTCTTTTGAGCGTCCACCCAGGCCCGCTCAACGACACCAAATTGATATTGCAAACTCCAGGTATCATGAGTATCGAGAACCGGTGCCCCCTGATTAATACGCTCCATTCGCACACTGGTCCCATCGCATACTAATACCTCAAAGTATTGTTCCCCCCAGACACTCCTTAACACAGGCGTTTCTGTTGCAAATACCACTTCAATTGTGTTGTTAGCTGCATCATAAGTCTCAGGCTGAAAAAGCGCACGAGCGGATAATTTAGGCAGTTGCCTCTTTTCTTGTGTACTACCTGGCATTGTTTGTTATTCGTTAAAGCAAAAATAACGGGAGCATGGACCCGCCTTTAGGCAAACTTTAGGCAAACTTTAGGCGCGTGAAAAAGCCCCTATTCGGGGGCTTTTTCAGAGTCATCAATTTTGTTCGATTCATCAGGGGGCCTGTTTGCGTCAAATCGCGGATCAACAGTGGGTCTCAGCTTAAGAGTATCCCACATTTCCGCATCCTGCTTCAGTTCCTCCTTCAGTTCCTCAGGGATGTAACCGCACATTCTGACAACGTCCTGCCAGCTATAAATACCGGCGCGGATTCCTTCTTTCAGGGCTTGTATCTCCTTATACGGATCAATCATTTCTCTGCGTGGTGGCGTCCAGGATACGTCCACTACAACGTTAAATCCAATAATGCCCTTCAATTGACACGCCTCTATAAACCAGGGAAGGACTTTATCGCATAGCCGCGGGATCATCATATTAAACTGAAAGTGCTCGACATTCCGACCCATTTCAATCCAACCCATTCTGCCGCTCGAAAAATTCACATTACTATAATCGTTTGTTAGAGATTCATATGAGGTTCCAAAACCGGCGGAAATTCCACGAAGGTTATTCTTCACAAACTCGCCAAACCCTTGCACGGTAGGAGGTTGAGCAACCTTAATATCCTGACCGGGCACCAAATGTTTGATCATCCCGGGTTCAATGCGCTCTATTTCATCTGCACTGCCAGGCGTCGGAGCGTCATCTACAGAATTGTCCACAACGAATACCGCAAAAGCAGCAGCAACTTTACTCCGTATTCTTTCAGTAAATTCATAATCCTCCAGGTCCTTCATCCGTAACATAACTCCACATGACAAAGGAATGCCCCGAATTTGACCAGGCCGTTCAACCTCATATATATGAACTATATTATCTGCTGATACAAATTCAGATTCTCCTCCATACTCCGAGGGATGCCCCTTGTAAATCCAATAACCCAGTCGTCTGCCAGATTTATCAAACTTTATCCCATAATAGGTAATCGTGTTTTCTCTGTCCCAGGTACCAGTGTGATGGCTGCCATCAATGCGATCTCCTTCCAGCAACTGAAGGCGCAGCGGCAACACATCCTCACTTGTCCCCCTTACCCGGCGCACAAGGCATTCACCTGATTCAGCAACAACGCGCATTACCATGCTTTGCAAGCCGGAGAACGTGTTCATGTCATCATAATCACAACCCGTCTTACCGCCCCAGGTTGTCCACGCAGTTTTCAATTTATTCAGAGCTGATGCCGATATGCCCGGTCCTTTCTTAAAATTTGGAATAATCCCGGTACCGACAACATTATTACGGAGTACGCGCACGGCATTTATTGCATATGCATTGTTTCGGCATAGATCCCGGCTACGTTCCCTGAGCGTAGAAAGCGCATGAAGAATCTCTTGGTTAACACTGAGGTTTGGTGAATGCCAGTCACTGTAGTGGCGCCCTTTGGACGCGGCATCATACTTTCTCTGCTCCGCCTTAAGTATCTTGTCATAGTTCTTATTGACAACATGCAAAACGGCTCTGGCCTGATAGCGCTGCAATGCCAGCTTCGGGGAAACAAACTCAATCGCTCTGTCAAAAAAACTCTTTTGCATTAACACTTATTAAGACCGTTTGAAAAACCGGCATATGTGGTTTTAATGCCAGACTTTTTAAGACCAAGCTCCTTCTCCATAAGATCTTTCAACTTCAGCATCTCGGAAAGCGAGTTATACTGAACCTCCTTATCTGCATAACGAACTCTGTTCGCGCCTTGGGAAATCGCAGCGACTAACGCTGTATACTGATCGGTTGTAAATGCCATTCATATTTTTTTTCAAAGGTATTTGCGATACCCACTATTGCGTTAAGGTCGCCTAAAGTTTGCCTATAAATATTCACATGTGCGGATACGCAGCCAATACCGTATTGAACCGCTGTCCTCTTTCTATTAAAGAACTTCCCTATATCATAATCATAAACTCCTTTCGCATTTTCCATTATAATATAGAAACATAGGTGGCGGGCGTTGGAAAGTTTATATTCAGAAGTTAACTGATCTTTAGTTACACTAAAGTATTGGCAAGTGGCATCAGTTACTTTTTCTATCATTTCCCGATAAACAGGAGATATGGTATTAACTCTGCTTTGGTTTTTTGGCATTAAAGGCTTTTAGTTCCAGAAACTAGACGTATTATTATTGTTTTTCTTTTTGGTTGTTTGCTTTGCTTTTGGAACAGCAATTGGATACTCCATTCCGCGCTCCCGATCCCAACGTTCATTAGACCACCGATCCATCCCTACAACGGCGGCCGCCGCTCGTGCATACACTCTACAGTCTAGCGGTTCATTTCGTTTGTATTTTTTTTGCCATTGATATTCTTCAAATCCCTTTTTGTTTGTGACCAATACAACCTCCTCAGCCGTGAGCCCTCGAAAATATGATGGCTCTCGCTTTGGAAAATGACAATATCCATCGGGTATTGCTCCAGTGTCAGGATCAACTCTCTTTTTTAGACACCCGTAAATTTCGGTTTTTATAAGACTAACGCCAACGCCCCACACTTTTACCTTACCTACCTTTTGCCCTCCCTTCACAATATCAGTTATCTGTGGTGCTGAAAATAACATTCCTAACTTATCCCGTCCCTTAACCGGAATCACCCTACTGGTGCCATGCTTCTGCGCAAACTAATAACATTTCAATGTATTATAACCAGTGTCTAAAGCCATCAAACGCAACGGAAGAATGCTATTATCTCCCTGTCTAACCCATGTTTTATTTAGAATTTTCGCTAATTCCTCCCATACTTCGCTTTGAGAAGTATCTCCAATAATTTGCAAATATTCTATACTCTGATTTATTTTCCCTTTAATCCAACCTACAATTTCCACTTCTAACCGGTCCGCCTGGACGTCTACTCCTGCAGTAATAAACGTAACTGAAGAAAATGGTTCCGGCAGATAATCTACTGAACGATCGTAAAGACTCTCCCAATCTGGCTTATCCCCCTTCTCATCCGACTCATAGGCTTCCCCCAGCTTTGTATTGGTAAACACAATCTTCTTTGGAATATTATTTTCAGCTTCATCCCGCTCTTTAACTAATTGTGACCATGGATACCAGTTCGACGGAGAGTATAAAGCGTTTATAAAATACCCATACACAAGTCCGTCTTCTCGTTCTGGATACCTTGGGATCCACTTGCCCTGCTTGAGCATTCTCGCCTTAAATCGTTCGTCAATTAGCGCTTGACAAGAACAGCACCGATATTTCGCCTCGCTGTATTTGCCGGGTTCATATACAATTTGATCAATACTTAAGACCTGGTACTCATTACAAAACGGACAAGGCACGTGATAATACCGTTGCCCTGTTGTTTCAAATCTCGCATCAATGGCGCTGGTCCCTTTTATTGTTGGAGTACTGGTGAGTAATATCTTTTTCCGCGCACCGAACGTAATTGTACGGGTTTCTGCCAATCCTTCTGCAGATCCTTCTCCTCCCACACTTAGCGGATACCTATCTATCTCATCCATGTAAACAAACCTTACAGCCGTCGATGCCAGGCCGACAGGAGAATTAGCCCCAACCATTTTCACGAATCCGCCCCTGAACTCTTTGAACATAAGTGTGTTAGAACTATCCTTAGACCTCTTAGCAGCGATCTTGTCTGATATAGCAGGCGTGGATTCAATCATCTTCTCAATGCGGTTCTTTGAGGTATCTTTCATCATAGTATCTGTAGGCATAACATACAGCATTCCCGCTGGCGCCTTGTCTATCACATAACCCAACCAGTTATTTCCAACCTCTGTAAACCCCACCTGAGATGACTTCTTTACAATTACCTTTTGAGCAGGATCATTGACCGACAGCCGGTCCATCGGCTCCTTAACATACGGAGTGAAGTCGCTACTGAATTTACCTGGCCGCGCAGAACTATCGGGCAAAATTCTAAATGTATCAGCCCACTCTCGCGGAGTCATATCGGGATCTGGTGTAATTCCTGCCTGGAACCCACCCAATAAAGAAAAGTCTATCCGATCGTGCTTCTCTATCATTTAATGTCCGCTTTCAAATTAGCATATGTGTTCAATACTAATACTATTTCATCCGTTAGAACCTTGATGCCTTCCACCTCTGTTTCCGCCGACATAATATCCCTGACACATCTCGCTGGAATATCTAGTATAGCTTTCTTCAGCTGACTACCTAATAAGAATAAAGACTTATCAACCGCATCACGCCGGACGAGAATTCCCTCCAACTCCTGAAGCTTCTTCTTATCAAGAGCCAAGGCAACTATTTCCCGCCGCCTCATCGCCTCTGCTGCCTTCAACGATTTAGTGACCTTTATACTATCAGCAATATCCTCGTCCAAATCAATTTCATCATCGCCCTGCTCTCCCATATCTTCACCTTCATCAGCATCAGCGCTTTCAAATACTTTCCCTTTTATTTTGGCATCTATCTTTTCAATCGCCTTGGTTCTGCTCACGCCGGCCTTCGCCTTAACGACCAGTTGCTTCTTCACCCATGCATCGTCCATTGCGGCAACCGCGTTTATCTTCCCGTCCTCCTGGACGCCCACTGTAAACTTCCATGACTTAATTGCCTTGCGTACCGCTCCCTCGGAAACGCCGATCTGTACTGCAAATGACCTGACTGATATTATTTTCTCCTGCGTACCTTTTCCCATTAATGCGTACTTACAATTTTCTGTTCGCTAGCGATTTTTTGCGGCTCGGGGTAGCCGCAAGCCAAAGGGTAGGGGAAGGACCCAAACCGCCCCCCCCCTACTGGCCCATGCTGCCCCGCCCCTCTTCTTATCAAGAAGACATGTTGCTTAACATATATTCAATATTCCTAGCAACTGACTTTGGATATACATCCAAAACCTTCCTTTCAATCTTTTCCATCGCCTTCTTATTAATCACAGCTGCATGAACAGTAACAGACAACAAGGGCTTTACAGGAGTATCATTGCCCTCCTTATTGACGCGGGATGAGCGACGATGAAATCCGTATGAGTTGCGATACTCCCCCCGGGCAAAGACTCGTGGCTTCGCACCAGGTATCATAAATGCAAACGGTACAACTTCCTTTTTCCCCTTCAAGACCTCTATTGTAACACCAGCCGCATTGTTTCCGCGTCTTTTTACTGCCCGTTCTTTCTGCTCTCCCTTACGTGAAATAGTAAGCGCTTTCCCATGCTGCTGGAACGTAGGCGAAAAAGCATCCATAGGGATGGGTTTAGTACTCGCATAGATTTTAGCTTCCAGGGACAAGGACGTTGCCTTAATGATATTTATCCCGCCAACATATCTTTGTGGTATGTTATAAACCGCCTTGACTGCCATGCGAGCTTCAGTCCTACCTTGTAGAATCGCCTCATTCAGCCCTCTGCTAATTGCTTGGTTGAACTTTCGTTCCCCTAACTGCTGCTGCGCACTCCGGAAGGTCTTTATTATTGGCGCAGAATTAATCCAAATCATTATTGAAAATATCTAGTATATGCAAACGACCATTCTTCATGCCCCAAAAATATGAAATGTACGCTGCTATTAAAGAACAGGTGTTGTTCAATACAAATTGAATTGCCAATTCAGGCTTAATTAATTTCAAAGAAAAAGGTTGTAAGGTCACGTCTATAAAACCAATCACAACAGCAGTGATGACAACTGCTATAAATATTAATATAACATGCATACACCTTCCAATTAAGCTAACCTTTCCATCTAAAAGGACAAAATCTATTTCTCGCTGTATATTACCAACTATACATTTAATTTCTTCAGTAGTTGCCAAATATTGATCATGAATTTCTTCCGCCTCCAGTTTCTTTGAGGGGTACCCCTGTACCCAATGAATATCATCAACCAACGTGTCTGCCCTTGATACAAGGGAATTAATTTTTTCAAATGTGCTCATAGTGTTTGATTTTTAGGATACAAAACTACTTGGAAGATGCGTCGGAAAAAACCTGTATAGCAGGGGATTTTTCCCCTTTTTTACCGTTTTGGATGTTTATAGCCAGATGCCGGAGATACGAGCAGTCATAATGTCGCCTTCGCTCATGCAGCTTCCTTGAAACATCATGTATCCTTTCCTCGTATGTCATTATTCGCCGGTTTTTGTTGGTGATGGTATCAATCCGAGCCTAACAGCTGCCGCATGAGCGTATTGTGTCCTGCGGTCAATATTAGTCTCGGTATCTTCGTAGAATTGTTCCATTGCGGCCAGCCCAGTGATATAGCCTTTATAGTGACTGGTATTCATTTCAGCGACCATTGCGCGGGCTTCAGACATCTTTGCGTCTATAAGCCTTTCTTTTACTTCTGATCCAAATGCCTCTATATCATTCCATTTTTCCGGGTTGTAGGGTGTCCGTGCTATTATCTCCGCTATCCGGCGAACTTCCAGGTCGTATTTATCTTCCGCTTCGTGCGGGTCTTTTTGTGTACTCATAAAATAGGTTTGAATCGTTCCAGTAAATAAGATCCCCAATGCTTTTCGTCGCTCGTCGCCCAGCCTACGGCTTGGCAACTAACTACTGACGCTTTTGCGTATGTCTCAATAACATGGGCCTGCCCAAAATCGTCGATCAGATGCATTTTAGTTCCTACTGAATACTTACTGTTGAATTCATCAGCAGCTTTCTGCGCTTTCTGTTTCTGCTTTTCTATGTTCATACTACCGCGTACCGCGCCCGGGTGGTTTATGGTTTCATCTTTTTCCCAATAGTGAAGAGCCCTGATGCAATTGCCCACAATGCGGAACCGATATAGAAAAGTGCTGCTGCTATCATGGTTTGAAGTTTAAAAGGCTGTCAGGAATAGCGGGCATCGGCATCCAATATTGGATTTCATGCAATAACTGAATAGCAGGCAGGCTCCAGTACTTATCATACGTCTTCCTATGACCACCCAACTGTCCGTCTTCCTTTGCTGGATGTAGACGGCCAATTAGGCGGTCGTACTTTTTGCTGTACTCATTGTATCGCAAAACGAGTACGTCTGTATTGAACTCTGGTAGCCTTTCAGTTACCGGTATCCACATTGGCGCGGCCCATTCGGCACCAGCGGTAAAGGCGGCCTTTTCAATTTCAATTACTCGTATGCCTCCAGTATGCTTACTGTTGAACACATACTGCTCAGCGGCTTCCTGTATTGTCTGGATCATTGTTCTTTACCTGGTTCCGGAGCAGGTGCGGTTTCGCAGTTAATGTAAACTGACAGTCCTCTTGTTTGAGCACAAACTACAAGGCGGATATTCCTGTCATTGACGATCTTAGCCACCTCCTGCATAAATTGTGGTGGCAGTTGCCTTACAAATTGTCCGTATTCCATCTCCAACAGAATTTGCTCAATAACTATTCTGTATGTATCCGCCTCAAGCTTAAGTTGTTTGATATACGGCTGGTTCTCCCTTTTCTCGGTCTCCAGCGCCTGCGTGAGCGCGGCGACCTGTTTTTTTAGCTCCTCGTTTTCTGCCTGTAGCTGGTATTTATGCTGGTGCGGCATATTGTGTGCATTTTGTTAATAATCAATCAAGACCATGAAACCTGTCATGGTAATTGTCATACATGCGAAGCAAGAAACTGCGGGCACGCTCCCGGTATGTGAGATACTTGTTAACATCTCCGTAGATAACCAGGTCAAGTACAGTATAAGCTTCCCGTAGCTCCAACATGAGCGTTTTAATTTCCGCCATGTGCTTTGCGACGTCTGGAGATGCCTTTTCCCATGCCTCCTGCAGTTGTTTCTGCCTTGCCTCTAACCCCTTACCATGTATCTCCGCCCATTCCTCCATTGCCCGTTGCATTGAGGGAGACAAGAACGGATTCGGCCGCTGAGGCGTCCTGTGATGCTTAGCAAATACCCCCTCGATGGTCAGATCTTTCTGATCACTCATTTACACTTTGCTTTATATGTTTCAATGATAAATATGAGTGAGAAGCGATCCCATTTTTGAACCATACGGGAAATACCCTCCAAGATCTCCACCGCTTCTGCACCGATCTTTTTTACTAAGCTTTCCCGGTACCGGGCTTGATTGCCGTGAAGATGTGTATTGCATGCTGAGCACTGGCCATTTACGTTAAGCTCATCAAAACGGACCTTTGCATTGTGACCGGCACTCAGGTAATGCCCGGCATGCATCATACTGACGTGTTTTGTGACCTTACAACTGATACAGGTGAAATAGTCCCCGTTTGCATCCCGTTTGCGTATATAGGCGTTAAAATGCCGTTCTGCGATCTTTATCAGCTGCGATACTGATTTGTCTGAATACTTCTTGATCTGTTGCTGTGTTAATTCCTGCATTAAAGAGTTTA
The DNA here is from genome assembly GCF_900142925.1 of Chitinophaga sp. CF418. GTDB lineage: Bacteria > Bacteroidota > Bacteroidia > Chitinophagales > Chitinophagaceae > Chitinophaga. The sequence continues at coordinate 8,512 of NZ_FRCN01000022.1, read as the reverse complement.
GGGGTTATCAAAATGGCAGATCGTCCGTAACGTCGTTGCCGGCCGCGGCACCGGTAGCGCCTGCGGTTGTCTCCTGGTCATTACCGGCACCCGAGGACTTTGCACCGCCAAGCAGTTGAATGCTGTTAACACGAATGGTCATCTGCGGTATAAGCTTATCTTCCCGGTCTTTGTACTGTTTTGCCCCTGGGAAGCCCTCAACATATACCTGCTGTCCCTTTTTTAGGTAGGGATAAACATTCTCTTTATCGAAAAGAGAGCAGGATACCCAGGTTGTGCGCTCCTTCTGGACGCCCTTGCTGTCTTTCCATCTTTCAGAATGCGCTACGCTGAAATTTGCAACACTTCCAGCTTCGTTGGTGTGGACAAAGGCGTCATTACCTATGTGACCGATGATTTGAGCTTTTAACATGACATTAATATTTATGCTACTTTGAAATTATTTCGTGATAATGATCCGGCTAAAGCGAGCACCCAGGACTTTACCACCACAGGAACTACACTATTGCCGATAAACTTTTTACGATCCGTTTGAGTGCCGTGCATTTGATATTCCCTTGGGAAACCTTGGATTTGAAGCAGTTCCGACACCTTTAGCATTCTCATTTTAATATCCACGATGCCGTAGGCCGCCATAAAAGCTTTTATCTTCTTGGTGGCAGGACTATCCGTCTCATATATTTCGATCGCTAATTGCCCGGTTTCCGTTACAACAAGGTGCATTGGCGCTTTGTCCTGCCTGGCCACAATAACGGGACATGGATTCTCAACGGAGGAAATACATCCACCCCAGGAGGGGTTAACCAGGTAATGATGTCGACGGCTGGCAAGTAACGGGGGCGCTGGCTTCTCTATTGACGAACCAGTATTACAGTAACTTGTTTGTAGCAAGAAGCGCTCCGCCTGTACTACGGAAATTCTGTCTTTTGTTGTTATGGTTCCCGCAGGTGCTTCAATACTACTCAGCTCCCCGCCAGAACTGTAATAGTTTGCCAGAAAGGCTGTTTGAACGAGTGCCTGCCCTCCCGCACAGGCGATAGTACCTGCAGGCGATTCAATGGATGTAACCTTACCCGCAGGACGGCCACTGTAGTATTTGGCAATAAAGGACTTTTTGCCACCTGCCACCTCCTTAATCAGACCGGCATAGACCCTTTCTAATGACTTTTCAGAAAGCGGCTTTTTGCGACCAAATATGCTTTTTCCGTGATCTTTGAAATCAAGCACCTCTTTAACAGCCTTCCACTGCTGCATTGACTCCAGCATGCTATAATGTGATGCCTTTTTACTGTGGGTAGGCGCTGGCCAGGTAATGGGCAATCCGGGACGTGCAAAAACCCCAAACAGCCTGTTCCTACTAGTATAGGCACCAAAGTTCGCAGAGTTCATCTCCTTCCACTCATCGTAATAGCCCAATGCACACATTTCCTTTCTCCACCTCAACCAGTCCTGACCTCGTTTCTTGCTCAAAGGCTCCCAGCCATAACGCATTTCACCTGTAGCCTTATTCCATGCAACATACAGATCTGTACGGTCGGCATGTATCGCTTTGGCCTTGATACGAAGCGGCCCCCACGACATAAACTCAACCACGTTCTCTATCTTGATGTAATCTGGGTTCAGGGCTATCACATATCGCTCCAAGTGATCAGCCAGGGTCCTGCTGTCAGCATCCCGCGGCAGACCGCCTTTCGCCCGGCTAAAGTTGGTACACTCCAGTGATGCCCATAGAACTACATAGGCTCCTGGATAAAGGCGACGATAGTGTGTAACTATCTCAGTCAACCTGGTTAGGTCCAAAGTCCGCATATCCTCTTCGAAGTGCTCAACATCAGGATGATTCAGCCAGTGGCTTTTTATCGCCTTAGCATCATGGTTAACACATGCAATAACCTTTGCAATCCCTTCTGTCATCTCATATCCCATCGTGGTGCCACCGAATCCACAGAATAAGTCTACAACCAAAAAAAGGGGGGCGTTGTTATTTCTCATAATTCAATAGGTTTAAATCCTTCCCTGCTATATCTATCCACTTTTATTGTTGCCATATAATCACAATCAAAATTATATTCCAGCTCCGCCTTCTTAACACGCAGCCTGGCCACATGCCATCTTCTTCCGTCCCTTCTGAGATATTCTAACATTTTATCATAATTAGTAAAGACAGTAGCTCCCTTTCCGGCACCATTATTACGACAAGGACATCGCCCAGTTTCAAAATTTATTGAAACGTGATGTTTCCAAACTATCATTTTCGCCTATCCTCCCCATCTAATGTTATCATGTTGAACATCTCCCGCATGCGGCTGCGTACGCGTGTGCCATAGTACTGCTCAATCTCGTCTACATTGAGGTTCGTCGTCACATGTGTATAATGGAACGGCGTCACTGCTTTGTCGTAACGATTCAGCAACACGTCTGCCATGACGTTCACTTGGTCGCCATAGTGCCGCTTCGTACCCTCTGTTCCGAGATCATCGAAGCACATACCTATTGCGTTCTGATAGAACGTACTGGCGTGTGTGGGAACTTTAGCAGGTTCGGAGTAATAATGCAATATCTCGTGTCCTTCTTTCGCAAAGATGTCAGCGATATCCCGGCAGGAAATTACCTGGAAGGATCTGCGTTGATTGGCTCTAAAGATGTTCATCAGGAACGTCTTTCCTACGCCCACGCCGCCACATAGCATGATGCCTTTGTGCAGGTAAAGCTTCTCGCCGAACTTCTGCAGGGTAAATTCTTCGAACCTGGGATCATCAGCGAAGTAGTAGCACAGGGCCTTTACGACGCTGTGGTTCTGATCATCAATGACCAGCGGTTCTCCGTGTTGATCCGCCTTCCAGGTGACGTATGTCAGCAACTCTTCAGGTCCCCACCGGCGCTGCAACTCCTGCTCCCATCGTTTCCGGCGGTCCTGATCCTGCTGGTACTTAAATAGCTCCCTCTTCTTCCGGGCTGCCTCTTCGATAGCTGCAGCCTTCTCATCCTCGCTAAGCTCACAGCTTTCCATAGGTTTTTGCGCCGGATACAACAACTCCTGTAGGCTGTTGGTTCTGTATGTTCTTTTTTCCACTTCCATTTTCCTGTTTTTTTACGGGTGAATACTCTGCGGGATCCGTAGTCACGTCGCGGAACTTTATCCAGTCTGCAAAGTGTTTCCGATAGTCCTTCGGTAGCTTCCGGCTCTCGCTCTTGAAAAGCAATTCTCGGTTAAACGCTTCCAGCCAGCCGCTAAGCGATTCAATGCTCAAGTGTAATCGCATGCACAACGGCTCGTAAAACGCCGCGTCCTGGATACACCTTTCTCTCAGGTCCTCCACTGGCATAAACAACTGCGTCACGGAGGGGGGCGGCGCGGGAGAAGGGGGAGGTGCATTCGCTTCTTTCGTCGCTAAAAACCTTCTGACCTGATCCTCTTCAGAACTCCCGGCGATGTCGGCGGCGGATCCTCCTTCATCGTTTTGTTTAGTTTTGTTTAGTTTATGTTTATAGTTGTCTAAACTATTTTCATCACAAATACTAACGGAAATACTATCGGAATTACTAACGGTATTACTATCGTAAATACTTAAATTATTTAAGGTTTTATTATCCCCTACCACGTAATTACTAACGGAAATACTTAAATTATTTAAGTATTTAAGTATGTATTGTACCTGGTGTCTCCTACCCTTCTCGCTTCTGAAATCAATAAGGCCGAACTGCTTAAGACTGTTTCGCGCTCTTATCAATGTTGGCTCGGATATGCCCAGCGCATTGGTTATATATCCGTTTGACTGCCCAAAGGGATTCTTCCACATCAGACGGTTCGCTGTATTTAACAAATAAAAATACACTGCTACTTCGCTGGGAGTAAATGAATGCTCCTCATTGTGTCGCCAAAATTGATTGATTAATTCGATGTAGTTCATACCTGGTCATTAGAGTATTTCCTGCCGTTAAGATCCTGCTGTTTGTCTGTGTGCGATATATGAACCGGAAACCGGCCATTTTGCCCCTGGACGATCAGCACATCACCGTGATCACTGATGAGAGTTACTTTCTCTCCTTTCCGGCCATAAAGGACCCGAAAAGAGCTAGTAATGTCATCCAGGAGCACCAGTTCCATTAATCCAGGCGTTTAGGCTTTAATGAGGCAGTGACCAGCGGCCATAATGTCTTACCATTAATAGTCACTGACTCCTTACCCACAAGGATCTTCCCTTTATGGCCTTCCATTCCAACGGCATCAGCAATGCGCTTTACAAGCGATTTACAGGCGAACAAGACGCCCCTCACCCCCAGCTTAGGCTTCTGTCGAAGAGGGAAACCAGTTTTCCCTTCCGGTAGTACCTCCAAGTACCAGGATTCAGGATCATCCTCATCCTGATGAAAAGATACATGGCTATCGGGTTTGACCCCAATCAAGTCCACGGCACCACCAGAAAACTGTATTAAGCTATACCTCAGATTGATAAGAATATATGCTTTAACATGGTGAGGTGACCTCTCAATTTTTGTAGGCACGAATTCACGCAACTTCATTGTTATATGTTTAGAGATTCTAAAGCACGCAATACCTTATAAGTGCCGTTCTTCTTTAGCAGATCCGACAACAGCTCCATGAGCTGCTTGTCTTGCAGATTATTAGCTTTATAACCGATAGCACCGATACCTGTGTCTATTTTGATTTCAATACAGTCGTCTTCAATGGTACCCTCAAGACCATCTACCGATTCCTGCAGGGAATAGATAAGGTTGTCTTTATCATCGACTGCTGCTGAAAATGACGACCGCATGTCGTCAATTAACCCAATAGCTTTGTCCTGCTCGTCCTTATCCATTGGTGAATCATATATAATTTCAACAAGATGAGAGGCTGCCGTTTCGAATGAGTTACTCGAATTCATTTTCTTTCCCATGTTATTTGCTTTGTAGTGGTGTTGCAGGAGCATATGTCTTGATAAGTGATTGCACAGTCTCGTTCCCTGGCGTCCAGACGCAGAAAACTGACGAACTACCGACCGGCGATATCCTGATGGTGTCACTATCCATTGCTTTGAGGACTAACAGAAGCAGCCTGGCATCGAAGTGTGCACCTTCAACGACGTAATCCTTCGTCGAATCAACCTCTCTCTTTAAAGAAATTCGGTAATGCTCATCAGAGTGCTCAAACAGTACTCCTAAGAGGCCATTATCGCAAATCCTTACGCCCGGATACAGCACGGGAGTTGTTTTTAAGACCAATTCAAGAAACTGAACCACTTCTGTACGGTTGACTTCAAAAAAGCATTTGTTATCAACGTTCCTGTACGCGGGAGCGTAATTAGGGGCTGTGTATGTCGACTGGATAAAACCATATGTGGTTTTCCCACAATCAAAGAAGTCATAGTTATTTGCCTGATAGTGAACAACCTCCTCATACATTGTAATTATACTGCCATCTTCAGGAGACAAAACAAGTCGGGGAAACCGGCTGTCAATGCGCTTAAGGTAGAACGCATGGCCGGAAAATGTGGAAAACACCTCCGTTTTTCCATTAAGAAAACTGACGTAACACCGACAGTAGCTATTATCGATCTTAGTGTCAAGTATAGAAAGTGCAGATCTGATTGAGTAAAGCACTTCAGCTGGAATAGGAGTAGAGCCGTTGTCTTTATTTGCCTCCGGCGGCGTGGGGTATACATCCGGATCCTCCCAGGCAAAAGACGCATTACACTTACCACACGACAGAACGACGTTATCACCTTCCTTTTTGATGGAGATTAACTCCTCAGTTGCTCCGGCAACAAATGCCGAAAGAAAAGCTTCATTTAGCAACAAAGTTTGATTTTCTTTAAAATCAGCCTCTATTTCATGGATACACCATGCATTTATATTTGACTTCGTCATGGTTGCGCTATCACCAACGCACTGCAGCTTGATATTCTCCAGGACAGGTATAAGCACGGATGGCTTTATTTTGCTGGATCTTTTTAGGAAGGTCTTTACTTCTGATGTTGGTATGAGTATCATAACAGTAGTTATAATGGGCGTAGAACCCTGGTTTCAAAAAAAGTCTTATGTTCCGGAAATTCGGCCAGGAACTTCCGGGCATACCGGCTCGAAAAATTGTTGTTGATCTTAAACAGCTCCAGCGGCTCCTTTCTCACTGATGATTCATAGCGGATCACATGCAGAAGCGCATCCGCACTGTAGTGTTTATGGCCCTTTTTTATCAATCCAAAGGCCAGGTCACAAAACCTCTTGTATACCTCTGGATGCCTGGTATCGTAGCTATCAAAGTCCTGATCTATCCGGCTGGATAAAAGATCAAAGATGTTTGGCTGTGCCGCGTGGTGCAGTGTTTTGGGCATCTCTAAATGCTTTAATGGCTGCTATGCTTCTTTTACGCAATGCCTTACCCAACAATATTGATGCGAAAAAACACAGCAGCGCATAAATGATAAATGACATAGGTTATGAATTAGTAGCGGGAGCTGGATTCGAACCTGCGACCTCCGGGTAATGAGCCCGGCGAGCTACCTCTGCTCTATCCCGCTATTTGCCGGTCTATTGCCGGCTGTCACCGCGTTACGTTTCGACCAGCGGAACAAGACGTCGCATTCTTTAGCCACTACATACTGTGCGATCCCCTTTGTAGCGCGTTGCAGATATCGGACTGCCCCCGATTTTTTACGTGTGCTCCTCACGAGCCGACAGTTTACCGGCCACACACCCAGATGCTTGGATCGGCGTTGATGACGTAACAACTACGGATGGTTACCGCTTCCTTTCTTCCCATCAAACGCGAACGGAACTTTGCGGCTAAGGGGTTCATCTTACCCGATAAGACTACACCCATTGTTAGTTCTGGCCGTTCATCTTCAAGCGGGACGAAACCGCAATGCGTCATTACTTGGCTCCATAATCGGGAACAAAATCGTGATCCCGCTGGGACTCGAACCCAGGACCCATACATTATGGGTGTATTGCTCTAACCAACTGAGCTACGGAATCAAAACAACAGGCGGCATGCACGCCTGAAGGATAGCAGTATATCAGACTCAGGCTATGTTACCTGACATCACCGAATTTTGCCCTCTTCGGAGCGGGGATAGTTTCACTTTAACTATCCAAATGCCCGGATTAGCGCATTTATGGACCCGGGAAACGGTGGACAGGGCAGGATTCGAACCTGCCGACCAACTCACATTGGCACACCTGCATTTACTGACGTAGTCTATATTTCAGACATCGCTTAGTCTACGTAGCTACGGATTTCATGCAGCACAATACGGTTTACCATAACCGCCGCCTGCCCAAGTTGCCGTCTTTTCCCTGGCTGGACCTTCTTAGTGGTAACGGCGCCCGTTCTGGTCGGGAAGTAAGGTTATGAGCCGCTCCCCTGTTGCCTACTATGCAGTAGCTATTTTTACAGTACACGTGACTGTTTTTTTATAGTTGAGAGTTCTTCCATGAGCGCCTTCATATAATCTGCACGGAGCTTCTTTACCCCTTCATTCTCATTCTGAAGATCCCTCATTACCTCGTCCCTCGTCACCCAGTTCTTTTTAACCGCCTCAATGGCGGTATCTACCAAACTGGTAAGGACATTAGCCCTTTCAAACAACACCAATTTTAATTGTTCTGAATTCATAAGGATGAGGATTTTAGACATGCAAGCAGGCCCTGTCCCTTTTACCCAGGGCCTGCTTGCATGTCTCTAACCAGGTATCGTTCTACTCAGCGGGGGCTTCTGCGCCTTCAGGAACTCCTGTCAGAGCTACAGATGATTCACCAGTGGGTACCTGTTCTGTAACTGTTGCTGCTTCGGTTGAAACTTCCTGCGGCGCTTCTGCCGCCTGTGTTGCTTTTTCGTTCATGCGAAATGTTTGTTTTTGTTTTTATAATGAAAAAATGACTCCTTAGTTATTCCAACCTTAAAGAAGGTTGGACTGTAGTTAATAATTCCATGTTATGAAAAAACATAAGCACCTCCATCAAGGTATCCTGCCTGTAAGAACTTTTAGCCGTTTCGGTCGCTACCACCTGGAGGCGCTTAAATCATGTTTGTCTGGCCAGCAAAACGCTTATTTAATACTTACCGAGGTGGTAGATAACCAGACATGCGTTAAGCGCTTTATTAGCCTCTATACGCAATATTTTTAATGCTATTGCTGATTAACTATTTCCTGCATTTTCTTCAGCACCGTTTCATCGTCACTAAAAAACAGTGGAGCATATGAAGGCAACACCGTACACCCTGCGGTCTTTGTGTCTGACCGCTTTTCTATTTCTCCGGCTATTGGACTTAGTATTGTCGCCCATCCAGCAAGGCAATGCGAGGTGCCGCAATGCCAATCAGACATTTTTAAGCAGCCAGGTTGAGCGATAACCGTGTTGGCAATTTCTTTTATCAGCGCATGCTCGTCTACCATTTGAGCGCCGAAACGTTCCCTTAGTATTCCAGACGCCTCGTGAGTCATTACTCCTGCGATTATTAGTTCGTTCAGGTCTTCGTTCGACGGGTCCTGCTTCAACAGCTGTTCCC
>NZ_FRCN01000021.1 GCF_900142925.1 Chitinophaga sp. CF418 | reverse complement strand
AAAATCTTTAGTAATACTTTGGGATGGTAGCTACTGGCTCCGCCTGTCTTGTATTCAGCAATTAGCTTGCTAATATCAATTTTATCAAGAATGGCCGCCACGATCCTCACCGGATGATTGGATGCCACCATATCATTTAAATCAAGCGGAAGTAGCGACAGCTGATTCTGGTGAGTAGCTTTAAATGTTACCGTAAGACTTTTTCCTCTTGCCATAACATTAAGATACGATCTACTTTCCACAACAATAAAAAAAGGGCCGTCTCATTTTTTATTTATGAGACAGCCCCTTGTATTTTACAAAGCTCTATTTGAAATAAGCTAGTACGAGCTTAGTTCTAATTGAAGTTGAGCTGAATTAAAAAGTAGTGGTTGTGTATGTTGGACAACCTGTTGTGGTTGGAGCAATTGTATAGTTAACTAAACCTATTGGTTGAGGTACATCTGTGGTAGTAAACAGGAAAGTGCTAGAGTTAGTACACAGACGTTTTGCAGCGTCTGTTGGATAGTATAACCTAGTTGGAATCCTGGTTGCTTTAAATGCAAATGCACCACCTACTACTGCCATAATTGCAACCGCAGAAAGAATAACTTTTGCTTTTTTCATGGTCAAAGCGCCTTTATAAATCAAAAGGCTAAACTTAGCTTTTTGGATTAACGCCTACTCTTTTCTAATGGTTTTCGGCTACCCCATTTAATACCCCACAAGGAGGCCTATCCTGGCCAGGACAATATTTTATATTAAATAATTATCAGAGTAAGTTACTAGCATAATACCGGATTACAGGTTTCTCAAAGCCATCTCGTCACAGGTTCTCCCTATGGCTTGGATATTAAAAATATATTATGCGGAAAATCGTTTACGGGTAACAATTTTGTTTTTCATTAATATTCTCTTTAGCGTTCGGAATGGAAACATGTATTTAGTTTTAATGGTGAGATCATTGACATCTCTAAACCAAAGATAAGACTGCTATATGTGCTTTTACTTAGGATGGGAACCTCAAACTTTGGAGATCGGATAAAAAATAATAGATACCGGACCGTTTATTTACCAAAAAAGTTCTGCTTGCAAGGACAGAACTTTTCGGTATGAAAAAAGCTGCTAATATCATAGTGGATTACAGATGACCTACTGCAGCATACCTGCAATTTAAATGACTCATAAAGCAGCCTGCTTAGGAGACAGCAATAAAACTTAGGAAAGCCTGTCACGTTTTTATACCCCCGACTGTCTATCTCTATATAAAATGTATAAAACCATGATAACAGTAAAAGTAACTTACACAGTAAAACCGTCCTTCGTAGCCCAGAACCTGGAAAACATCGCCACCTTCATGCAGGACTTCAAAGCCATGGGCTCCGAATTCCTATACACCATCTACACCGTCGGCAACACCTTTACCCACCTCTCCCACTACAAAAACGAAGAAATCCAGGCTGCAGTGCTCAATACACCCTCCTTCAAAGCCTTCCAACAGCAACGAGACGACAGTGGCCTTGAAACCCCTTCTCAAATCGAAATATTAAACCTGGAAGCCAGCACAAGAGAGGTCTTATAATGATTAGGGGTTATATGTTACAAGGAAGCCGGAACCTTTTGTAACTTTAACCCCATCTAAACCTCCTCCGTTACCATGACCAGGCAGAAAGCAACCGACAGGCCCCCCGTTTTTAACAATCTGATCGAGAATTACGAGTATCTCGGCTTGCCCGTAGACCTGATCGACCCAAAAAACGACTTTACGATCCATAAACTCATGGATATCCACGGGGAACTGCCTTTTAAATCCTGCGTATACAGGGCGAATTTTTATTCTTTTCTGTTTATAAAGGACGGGGAGGGAAGATATACCACGGACGACCTGGAGTTCAATACGAAACCCAATACTATATATTTTACCAATCCGGGGCATTATAAGTCTTTCGAATGGCATTGCCTGAAGGAAGTCTACCTGGTGACGATGAGCGAGTCTTTCCTGAAGGAGAACGTCCATGCGAATATATTCGAGGAATTCCCTTTTCTGCTGGCAGAAACGGTCCCTGCCAGGGTACTGGAGCCGGAGGTGTTTGCGGAATTTGAGCCATTGTACCTGCAGATATATAAAGAGTACTTCTCGAACTCTCCTTATAAGAATAAGATGATAGGGAACCTGTTCGTAGTATTATTACTAAAGATAAAAGAATACTTCTGGGAAGATTACAACCCTATCTATGAAGGGAACAGGAGCTCCCAGATCGTTAAGAACTTCAAAAGAACCCTGGAAAAACATTATCGTGAGCTAAGCACAGGAAAGGCTAAACGGGTTTTCAGAGCGCAGGACTATGCCAATGAGCAAAACCTGCATCCCAACTATCTGAACAATGTGATCAAGGCCAAAACGGGTAAATCTGTCAGCACCTGGATCATCGATAAGACTATTACCGAAGCCAAATCACTATTACAGAATTCCGCCACCCCTATCAAGCAGATTGCCGACCAGCTTGGATTTGCAGAGTCAGCGCATTTTAGCAATTATTTCAGGAAATATACCGATACCACACCCGTTTTATACAGAAAACATCTCGGAACAGGGGTGTCTTAGATTTTTACAACTAATAGTGTAAATCTTGCACTTTTAGGGCGTGTTTATGTTCCATCTTTGTTATGTCAATAACGACAAGCAAAAACAAGCGAAACATGAACACGCTAACAAACAAAGTAATCTTAGTAACAGGCGCATCAAGAGGTATCGGCGCTGCCATTGCCCGCAAACTTTCATCAGAAGGTGCGAAAATAATCGTCAACTATGCCGGTGGTAAAGATGCCGCTGACCAGGTTGTAGCAGACATCAAAGAAAAAGGTGGCGACGCAATCGCTGTACAGGCAGACGTCAGCAAGAGTGCAGATGTTAAGAACCTGTTCGATGCAGCTATCGCACATTATGGTAAGATCGATGTATTGGTGAACAATGCCGGCATCATGATCCTTAAACCAATCAAGGACACTACAGATGAAGATTTCGAACGCCAGTTTGATATCAACGTAAAAGGCACCTTTAACACGCTTCGCGAAGCAGCTACCAGACTGGCTGATAAAGGATCCATCATCAACTTCTCTACTACCGTGAACCGTGTGATGATACCTACCTACGCAACCTATGTAGCTACAAAATCAGCAGTAGAACAATTTACCCGTGTATTCGCAAAAGAAATGGGCGCCAGAGGTATCAATGTGAACTCTGTTTCTCCTGGCCCAACCAGCACCGATTTATTTATGAACGGAAAATCACAGGAAGTGATAGACCGCCTGGCATCTATGGCTGCTTTTAACCGTCTTGGTAAGCCTGAAGAGATTGCAGAAGTGGTGGCATTCCTGGCAAGTGATGCCGCTAGCTGGATTACCGGACAAAACATCGGCGTAAACGGTGGAATGGCTTAATTAAAGTACAAACAACAACAATTAAAATAAATGTCAATCATGAATAGCTTAAAAGGTAAAGTAGCAATCATTACAGGATCAGCAAGAGGATTAGGTAAAGCCATCGCAGAACGCTACGCTGCACTGGGCGCAGACATAGTAGTGAATTACTCCAGGGACAAAGCATCCGCAGACGAAGTAGTAAGTAACATCAAAGCCATGGGTGCTAACGTGATCGCAGTACAGGCAGACGTTAGTAAAGTAAAAGATATAGAACGTCTGTTCGCCGAAGCAAAAGCCGCTTTTGGAAAGATCGATATCATAGTAGCGAATGCAGGTATAGAACTGGTAGAAACGCCGGTAACAGAATTCACAGAAGAGCAGTTTGACCGTGTGTTCTCCATCAACACCAAAGGTACTTACTTCACTATGCAACAGGCTGCAAAACATGTGGAAGATAATGGACGTATCATTTACATCGCATCCAGCACCACTTCCTTCCCTGTTCCTGGTATGGCCGTATATGGCGGTAGTAAAACCACTCCCCGCTACCTGGTAGATATCCTGTCTAAAGAGATCGGTCACAGGGGCGTTACAGTGAACTCTATCATTCCTTTCGCTGTAGACCACTCCGGTATCTTCGTAGATCCTGAGGCATACCCTGAATTAAGAAAACAACTGCTGGACAGCTGTCCGATGGGCCGCCTGGCAGAAGTAGAAGATGTGGCAAATATTGCAGAATTCTTCGCAAGTGATCTTTCTTCTTTCGTATCAGGTCAGCATTTACTGGTAAACGGCGGAGCCACAAACTAAGCCTCCGCCTGCCATTCACTCTGAAAAAATAGCAACAATGTTCGTCAAAATATTAAGTACAGCACTGGTCCTGGTGATTGTGTTTATGGGCCTGAAGCAGGGATGGGCAATGATCTCCGGTAAACCGGAAATGGCAGCAATGCTGGGCCGCTTTCGCTTCAACAGGCCGGCTGTATTGATCAATGGGATCGTGACAATGCTAAGTGCAGTGCTGATCTTATTTCCGAGAACCTTTGTAGTTGGAAACTTCCTCATAGCGGCTGCCATTTTACTGATCCTGTGTTTGCAGTTATCTTTAAAAGATCTCAAGGGCGCCGCTATAGAGCTACCTTTCCTCCTGATGAATCTGACCGCTATTTTTCTACAGCACCCACTCGCTAAAACCAACTAAATGAGGATCTTCATCTATACAATGGCATTAGTGATATGCGCATTGACTGCTAAAGGACAAAGTAAATCCGATACAATGAACACTGATAAACTGACCAATACAACCGTTAAAAAAGCGATCGACGCATTGCAATCTGCCGATAGCAAAGCCTGGTTCGATTTATTTACAGCAGATGCTGCCTTGTATGATGATGGTAATAAAATGAACTTCAGAAGCTTTTTCGAAAAAGCATTTGGGCATGAACGCTTTACCAGCATTGATAAAGTAGAAAACAACGGACTGGATCTCTATGGAAGGTTTCACAGTGACCAATGGGGCGACTTCAAGGCCTATTTTAAGTTCCATTTTAATGCCGCCGGAAAGATCCACAGGCTGGATATAGGACAGGCCAGCTACTAATCTCCAATATATTTCGGGAACAGGTGTTCGTCAATCACCCTACACTCAAAATTGACACAGCATTCCTTTACAAAGGGGTGCTTTTACCTTTTCAGCCTTCCATCATCAGATCTCATTCCCCAAAACTTATCTAACTGCTTTTATACCATAAAGTTATCATGAAGCCCTTGCCGGCTGTTAATCCTGAACCAGTTATTTCTGTCTTATTTACTCCGGGATGAGCCAACTTACCAGACCAGTATCACGCCGTGGGATGATGGTTGTCAGTATCCGGAAGTAACCAGGGGCGTAGCTTTGTATTATAATTAATTCACATTCAATACAAAGCTTTTATATCCTATGCCCTATACTTTCCTGCTGATATTATCCATCGCTTTGCAGGTTCCCATGGCGGAAAAATGATGAAGGATAACAAAAAAAGCAGGCTCCCCGGGTATATTCATCCCGGGGATTTCTTTTTTTTGTGTAAATTAATGGGCCAACTGAAATTGTTACCCGGCAGCTCAAGAGGGTCCGATTTGATAAGTTAGAAAACGATATGAGAAAAGTACTATTTATCCTATTGATTCCATTCACCGCATTCGCGCAACAGGTTGTTATTACAGGAAAAGTACCGGATGCACCGGATAGTATCGATGTATTCGTCTATAAGCCGATCGGAACATATTTCAATTCACTCTATAAACAAAGCGCCGGAAAAGTCATCAATCACGAGTTTACGTTGAAAGTGCCAATGGACGCACCTGGTTATATCACCATAGAGAACAAATACGTAAAGTCTGTCCTCTATGTAGAACCGGGCGATTCCGTGGACATTGGCATCAGCCGGGAAGGCAGCGTGGGTAAAAAGATCTATTCAGGCAGCAATGCCGCAGGGCATGACCTGTTCAATAACGATACCCCCCTTTCCTCCGACCACCTGAGCAGCGCCATGGACTATGTCATGGATACCGCCAGATCTGTCAATGGGGCCCTCTGGGGGATGCGCTCTACCTTGTTCGACCTGAAAGCCCCTCTGTTGGTACACCTCAGAAAAGGCCAGATCTCCGTGGGATTCTATGAAAGTATGGTAACCACCTTGGAAAGTCGCCTGATATACTACCTGCTGAACAGCGCCGGCAAACGCCTGGAAAATCCTGGCGACCGGAAAAACAATGCCCTGAACGAAAAAGAACTGAAACAGGTTGTTCAGGACGCCTCAGACCTGTATGATCCATTTGATACTAAATATGTTGCCAGCCCCGGTGTGGACCTGCTGGTCGCTAAAAAGTGCTACCTCATTAAAAAAGGATATATCAGAGGCGGCGCTTCCATGGTCGAATTCTGGCAGCACTTTGATGAGTCATACAGGCTTTACGCCTACGCCCCCATCAACCTGCATGAAATGATGGCAGGTAACGAGTTCCTGGCCAATATCCCTGACCGCAATAAGGGAAATGGTGCTCAGATAGAGCTTTTTTATTACTTCAAAACCAACTTCCCTAAGAGTGGCTACATCCCGGTAGTCCAGGAATTGCTTAGCCGGAAATAATAAATTCCGTTTTAAATGCCTTGTTCGTTGCTGGTGTTTTTACACCGGTACGGATTGATATTCAATTTACTTTCTCCTGAAATTACCAGACTATTGACTTAAGGAGTACAACTTTCTGAATAAATAATTAGATTTGTCTAAAATAATAATTTAGATAAGGCTAAATAATATTGAGAAATGATCCGTACTTGTACTTTTGTATATTTAAAAATATCTTTATTGATATCTGTTGTTTGCCTGGGGTTTCCCTCGGCAGGCACAGCGCAATCGGCTACCGGTACTATCAGCGGGAATGTGCTGTCTGAGGGACAACCGGTATACCTGGCCAATGTATACCTGGCGGAGAATAAAGCCGGCGTGGCCACCGATTCTACCGGCTTTTTCCGGTTGAACAATGTAAAAGCAGGAACTTATACCCTGAGAACCTCAGCGACAGGCTTTACCTCCCATTCCAGGAAAGTGACCGTTACCGCAGGCGGAAAGATTTCCCTGCAGATCAAGCTACAACAGGACGTAACCAAACTGAATGACGTGGTAGTTACCGGTACCCTGAAGCCGGTTAGCAGGGCAGAAAGCCCCGTACCAGTGGAAGTGTACACTCCAAAATATTTTCAGAAAAATCCTTCTCCCTCCCTGTTGGAATCCATCGGTATGGTGAATGGTGTAAGGCCCCAGCTGAACTGCAACGTTTGTAACACAGGAGACATTCACATCAACGGGATGGAAGGTGCATATACGCTGATCCTGATAGACGGTATGCCTATTGTGAGCGCCCTGTCTACTGTATATGGGCTGAGTGGCATTCCCATGAGTATGGTGGAACGCATAGAGGTGGTAAAAGGCCCCGGCTCCTCTTTATACGGCTCTGAAGCGATGGGAGGTATCGTAAATGTGATCACGAGAAATCCCTTAAATGCCCCACTCATCAGTGCCGACGTATTTAGTTCCAGCTGGGGAGAGTATAATATAGATGCCGCCATGAAGGTTAAGGCAGGCAATGCATCCGGACTGTTTGGCGTCAGCTGGTTTAACTACCAGCACCCGAAAGATAATAACGGGGACGGGTTTACCGACCTGACCTTACAAAACCGTATCTCCGTCTTTAATAAATGGACCTTCCGGCGGAAGGATAACCGGCAGGCTAGTATTGCTGCCAGATATGTATATGAGAACCGTTGGGGTGGAGATATGAGATGGAGTAAAGCATGGCGCGGTAGCGACAGCATCTACGGAGAAAGTATCTATACCAAAAGGGTAGAGCTGATCGGCATGTACCAGCTTCCTGTAAAAGAAAAGATCATGCTGCAATACTCTTACAACAGACATGAGCAAAACTCTTACTATGGTAAGATGCCCTACATGGCTACACAACATGTGGGATTTGCACAGCTCTATTGGGATAAACAACTGGGGGAAAAGCATAACCTGCTGACCGGTATATCTTACCGCTATACCTGGTATGATGACAATACTCCCGGTACACTTTCGGAGGATGGCAAGATCAATATGCCTGCTAAAACGCCTTTGCCTGGCGTCTTCATACAGGATGAATGGTCATTTGCCAGGAAACATAAACTCCTGCTGGGCTATCGCTACGACCATGACAAAAATCACGGTAGTATCCATTCTCCCCGTATCGCTTACAAGTGGACGCCTGATGAGAATAATACAGTCAGGGCGAGCCTGGGTACTGGTTTCCGCGTAGTAAACCTGTTTACGGAAGATCATGCCGCATTGACCGGTTCCCGGCAGGTGGTGATAGCTGAAGCGCTGAAACCGGAAAAGTCTTACAACGCAAACCTGAACTATGTGTTGAAGATCCCAATGAATACAGCCTTCATTAATCTTGACGCTACCGGCTTCTATTCTTATTTCACTAATAAGATCAACGGCGATTTTGATACTGATCCCAATAAGATCATCTATGATAATCTGCGGGGACATGCAGTATCACAGGGTATCTCGCTGAATGTGGATGCCGCTTTTGCTTTCCCGTTGAAAGTCCTTGCCGGTGTCACCTACATGGACGTATACCAGATAGATGAAAATGCAGCGGGCATTCCGCTGAAAAGCAGACAAATAGATGCGCCTAAATGGGCCGGTACTTTTACTGTCAGCTATAGCCTGCCTGCCGGCTTCGGGGTAGATCTTACCGGTAACTGGACTGGTCCGATGCGGCTGCCCATACAACCTAAAGACTACAGGCCCGAATATTCGCCCTGGTTCCTGCTGGCTAATGCACAGGTTACAAAGAAGTTTGCTAAAGGTTGGGAGGTATATGGTGGCGTCAAGAATCTGCTGAACTATATACCTAAATATGCATTAATGAGACCTTTTGATCCTTTCGATAAGCATGTAAACGATCCGGTAAATAATCCTAATGGATATACATTCGATACCGAATACAACTATGCGCCATTACAAGGGGTGAGAGGATTTCTGGGAGTGAGATATAATCTGTTTAAATAAAATGATCCATAAGATTTTCATCTGCATAATATATAGCATACTGCTAACAGCACCGGTCCTTGCACAACAGGGACCGGTTACCTTTGCCCACCTGCAGGATAGTATGGTAGTACATCCGAAACCTATTGTCATTAAGATCTATACCGACTGGTGCAGTTATTGTAAAATGCAGGACATGCAGATCAAACGTTCCCCTACGCTACAGCAACTGCTGTCAGAAGATTATTACTATGTGACCCTGAATGCAGAAAGCCGTCAGCCCATTGTTTTTAATGATACAACCTATTCCTTTATACCCTACGGCACACAAGGTATGCATGCCCTGGCAGCGAAGCTGATGCGGCATCATACCGCTTATCCGGCCTGGATTGTGCTGGACACATCTTATCGAATGAAAGCCTTTTATACCGGTATGTTGAAGGATAAATTACTCCTCGAATTCCTTCGCAACTATTGAATATAGCCGCGCCCGGCAATTGCTGTTTTATCGATTCTCTTGTACATATTATCGAATAGAAAGAATTATTAAAAACAATATCGGATTATTGTAGCTGCCTACAGCTGCAGGGACAAAAACTAGTTAATTTATGTATAGGCTACCGCTGGTCTTCCATATCATGCTTTTGGGCATACTACCGTGTATGGGCCAGCCTGAAACCTCTGTCCCTGCATTACAGCGCCAATTGCTGAAATCCACTACTGATACTCAAAGGATTAACATATTGTTGCAACTTGGTAATGTCTACGTGAACAGGGTAGGTGAAAATACAGCCGATCTGGACAGCGGGTTATTATATATAGGACAGGCCGCCCGGATCAATGCACATGTGAAAGATCCTCATTGGGAGGCCAGATGCTTTTATTCCTACTCCAAAGCCTACCGGGAGAAAAAAATGCTTGCCGAAGGGGAAGCCGCCATCCTGAAAGCCAGGGCTATCTTGCAGACCGCAGACCAGCCCGAAGATCTTGGTGATGTATTGATGGAGAATGGCAATTATTACACAATTGATGCAGAACCACAGCTGGAAGAAAAGATCCGCTTATATGAGGAGGCGCGTGTTCAGTACCACAAGGCCGGCGATAAAAGAAAGGAAGCCTATGCCATAAGAATGACCGGCGATTGCTACCATTGCTGGGGCAAATTCAGGGAAGCCGTGGAGATGTTAAATAAGGCGCTCGCGCTCTATAAAGAAACGGGAAGAAAAGATGTTCAGGGATTGTACGATCTGCTGGGTATTATAGCAACAGGTACCGGCGACTACAGCCTGGGCATGACTTATGGGCTGATGGCCCTAAAAACGGCGGAAGAACAACATGACAGCAGCCTGCAGCTCTGTACTATTTACAATAGACTGGGTATTACCTATTTTCAGCTGGGCGACTATAAACAGGCGCTGGAGAGCCTGCGCAAGGCGCTGAAAATTGCCAACCGCTACAAAGACACAGCATCTATACTGGTGGTGAGCACAAATATTGTCGGTGCCTATCTCAAAATAGGGCAGCCGGAAGCAGCCATCGCTTTGTTGAACAATATTGTAGGAATATACCGGCAACCCATCTTTAAAGACCGTATCTGGATCTCTGCCAATTTGGTGAAATGTTATACGGAAATGCACCAGTATGATAGAGCCAAAGTGTTTATTCCATGGCTGCTAAGCCACTCGCGGGAGATGTCGGCATATAATTATTATCAGACGATGATCTATGATGCCCTGATCAAATATTACCTGGCCACCCGGCAATACGTGGACGCGTCTTACTATTGCTCACTGCAGGACGACGTATGTAAAAAGATAGGATTGGTCAATGTGCTGTCCGATAATTATTTACGCTGGTTTCAGGCAGATTCCGCGCTAAAGAATTATCCCGCCGCTATCAAACATTACCAGGAGTATAAGATAATGAATGACTCATTATTCCAAGTAGCGAAAGCCGGCCAGATCGCCAGGTTACAGGTGCAGTTTGACATAGACAAAAAGGACAAGAACATCAGGCTGCAACAACAGAATATTGAGCTGCTGACCCGGCAGGGATTATTGCAACAGTCCGCGCTGAAACAAGCCAGGCTTACCCGTAATGTGATCATCCTCGGAGCCACTCTGCTATTGCTGCTGTTGCTGGCGGGTTTTAGCCGCTACCTGACAAAACAGAAGAACAATAAGCAACTGCAGCAGAAACAGGATGAAATTTATAAACAGAACCTCTCCCTGCAACAGCTGATCAATACCCAGGATAAACTGCTGGAGGAGAAAGAATGGCTGGTAAAAGAGATCCACCACCGGGTGAAGAATAATTTACAGATCGTTATGAGCCTGTTGAATACCCAGGCCGCCTACCTGCATGATGCTGATGCCCTGGAGGCCATTAAGGAAAGTAAGCACCGTATGCAGGCTATTTCCCTGATCCATCAGAAATTATATCAGTCAGAAAATATGGCGCTGATAGATATGCCGACCTATACCCGTGAGTTGATCGGTTATCTGAAAGATAGTATTGAAGGTGTACAGCGGATTTATTTTGATCTGCAGATTGCCCCGGTGCAGCTGGATGTGTCCCTGGCGGTGCCGGTCGGTCTCATACTCAATGAAGCACTTACCAATGCCGTTAAGTATGCTTTCTGGAAAAACGAGAAGGGGATTGTTACTGTATCATTACAATGCACATTAGACAGTCAGTTAATACTCAGTGTTTCTGACAACGGACATGGTTTCCCGCCAGGATTTGATGTGTTTACACAAGGTTCTATGGGCACCCGTCTTATGGAAACGCTTGCGGAACAACTGGAGGGCACTATCAGCATCCGGGAGGAGCAGGGCGTGTCAGTGATCGTGTCATTTAAACAACAAATAGGATAAAACGGGGTGCATAATACATTGCCTGGACGTAAAAAATGTTGTACTTTTCCTGTCCCTCAGGATTCGAGCCAATCTTTAAAATATAATGCCAACTAGCCGTCTCAGTATAAAACAAGAACAATTAGCGCAAATAGCAGAAAACAACCGGTCATAGTAGAGATGTATTTAAATATTAACTTATGAATAGGCTACTGTTGCTTTCCTGTTGTATGATTGGTTACTTGTTTCAGTGTGTGGCACAGGATAAACTATTCCCGTCAGAAGTAATGTTGCAAAGGCTGTTGGATGAAGCTCCGGATACAGGGGACAAATTTATGTTGGTGAGGGCGAATATCCGCTATGCACCTTTTATGGGAATGGAATGGGGAGGCACTGATAGCATAACCATGTATACATCATTGATCAGGTATTATCTGGACAAAAAGCAATACGAAACTGTCCGGCAGTATGCTGCTGCACTGGCGGTAGCGGCACAACGGGATGGACGGCTGGAAGTGCTTGCCCGGAGTTATGCCTGCTGGTTTAAGGCCGATTCCGCAATGGGCCGCTACCAGGATGCCATACGGCATTACCAGTTGTATAAATCATCACATGATTCATTGTTTAATATAATGAAACGCCAGCAACTGAACCAGTTGGAGATCCAGTTTAAAACGGAACAGAAAGACCAGGCACTGAAACTGAAACAACAGAATATTGAGCTGCTGACCCGCGAGGCACAGCTGCAGGATGCCAAACTGCAAAGGGCCTGGTTTATCAGGAATGTGATCTTTGGAGGGGCTGGTATGTTGCTGCTGCTGCTCCTGCTGGGATTTAACCGGTATCAGTTGAAACTGCGCAGCAACAGGCAGATGAAAGAGCAACAGGACGAGATTTATAAACAGAACCTCTCCCTGCAGGACCTGATCAGCACTCAGGATAAACTGCTGGAAGAAAAGGAATGGCTGCTGAAAGAGATCCACCACCGGGTGAAGAACAACCTACAGATTGTTATGAGCCTGTTGAATACACAAGCCGCCTTCCTGGATGATAAAGATGCCCTGAATGCCATCAAAGAAAGCAGATGCAGGATGCATGCCATCTCATTGATCCATCAGAAGCTATACCAGTCGGAGAATATGGCCCTGATAGACATGCATACCTACATCCACGACCTGTTGATATACCTCAAAGATGGATTCACCGGCATCAACAGGATCAATTTTGACCTGCAGATCGCTCCCATCAAGCTGGATGTATCGCAGTCCGTGCCTGTGGGGCTGATCCTGAATGAAGCGATTACCAATGCCATTAAATACGCCTTTACCAGTAATGGAACCATCCTGGTTTCCCTGCAACAGACAGGGGACCAGCAGCTGACGCTGATTGTTGCTGATAACGGGAAAGGACTTCCGGTTGAGGGGGGAACGCCTCATAAGAAGTCGATGGGAATGATGCTGATAAAAACATTAACTGAACAATTGGAGGGAACTTTGAACATACAGAGCCATAATGGTGTAATTATTACTGTCAACTTTAAATACCAGGAAAAACAAGCTTTTACCGGACCGGTAGAATTTGAGGAGGAAATCACGAACTATGCCTGAAAAATATGGGGATCATATTAGCACTTACTATAAATGGGTACGGTGGCTCTATTTTGTGATATTATGTTCATGGCCCACTGTGGTAACAGCGCAATTTAGTTTAATACAATCACTTTCTTCCCGGCAGAAGGTGCAGTATCCTGTTCCGGAAGGTGTCGGAGATGCCTGGATGGAAGTTGCAAGAGGGTATGATACCTATTCAGAAAATGAGCTGACGCAAAAAATTGCCTGTTATGAATTGGCCATTCCGCTGTATAAAATGGCTGCCAACAAACTCAAACAGGCAATGGCATTACAAATGCTGGGCGACTGTTACAATCACCAGGGGGTGCTGCCGCCAGCGCTGTCAGCATCGGAAAAGGCATTGGCCGTGTATAAGGAGATTCAGTACCCCTCACTGCAGGGTATTTATGATCTGCTGGGAAATGTGAACAGCCAGATGGGCAATTACGAAATTGCACTAATGAACGGCTTTATGGCAGTAAGGACAGCAGAAAAGCAACAGGATACTTCCCTGACGCTTTGCACCATTTACAACCGGCTGGGACTTACGTTCTATCACCTGGCAGATTATATACAGGCGCTGACATATTTTAAAAAATCATTGGGTGTAGCAAGAAAATGGAATGATACGACTTCCATTCTTACCCTGCTCCCGAATGTAGCCAGCACACTGCAACGTCTTGAAAGGCCGGAAGAGGCCATCCACATACTGGAGGATATGGAGAAACGCTATCACATTACTTCCGACGAAGACAAGGTTACTTTGTCTGCAGGGCTGGCCACCAGTTATACCAGTCTGGGGCGGTATGAAGAAGCGTATGTTCGTGTGAAGAAGTTAAAATGCTTATCCAGGAAGTTCGGCGCATTCCATTATATGCAGGATGGAATATATGCTGCTATGATCAATTACTTCCTGGCCATAAAAGATTACCAGAATGTAAAATTGTATGGTAAGAATTATGAAGTCTATTGTAAAAAAGGAGGATATGCCCCAGAGCTGTTAAATGACTACAGGAGCCTTTTTCGGGCAGATTCTGCCCTTGGAAATTATCCTGATGCTATTGTCTATTATCAGCAATATAAATTACTACAGGATTCCCTTTACGGCGAAGAGAAAACAAGGGAGATCGCGCAGCTGCAGATGCAATATGACATGGAAAGAAAAGATCAGGATCTGCTCATGAAGGAACAGAGTATACAATTGCTGACCCGCAAGGGGCTGCTTCAAAAGAGCGATCTGCAACGGGCCCGCCTGGAAGGAAATGTGATCATTGGAGGCACCTTGATGCTGGTGATATTGCTGGTACTGGGCTACAACCGTTATCAGCTGAAACAGAACATCAACCGGCAATTGCATTTACAGCAGCGGGAGATCCGTGAGCAGCATAACTCCCTGCATGTATTGCTCTATACACAACGTAAACTGGTGGCAGAGAAGGAATGGCTGGTAAAAGAGATCCATCACCGGGTGAAGGATAACCTGCAAATCATTATGCGGCTGCTGAACGCACAGGCAGCCCACCTGGACGATGAAAATGCGCTGGCTGCTATCCATGAAAGCCGGCACCGTATGCAGGCTATTTCCCTTATTCACCAGAAATTATATTCGTCAGAGAGTATGGCCGTCGTTGAGATGGATATATATATCAGGGAACTTGTTGCATATTTTGAAGATAGTTTTGCCGGATTACAGCAGATTTCTTTTGATTTGCAGATAGCAGATGTATATCTCGAAGTTTGTCAGGCGGTACCAATCGGACTGATCTTAAATGAGGCCATTACGAATTCATTCAAATACGCGTTCCCGGCCGGTGGTGAAGGTACCATAACAGTTAACCTGCAGTATATCTCGGAAGATGATGTGCTGCTATCTGTGAAAGACAATGGGAATGGACTACCAGTGGATTTTGAAAAAAGAAGACATGCCTCCATGGGGATCATCCTCATGGAAACATTAAGTGAGCAGCTGGAGGGAAAACTATCCGTTAAGAATAAGGATGGAGTGTCCGTCTTTCTGATATTTAAACCACAACACAATAGGGAAAAAGTTCCCGGCTTACTGAAATTAGTAAACAAAACTGCTTAGTATGGAAGAAAAAATTATGATCGTAGAAGACGAGCTGATTGTTGCGGGCGATATACGTTTAACACTGGAGCGAGCTGGCTATAAGGTCTCAGGCGTGGCCCGTTCTGTACACAGAGCCCTGGAGATCATAGAAACGGAAAAACCAGACCTCGTATTGCTGGATATCTACCTGAAGGGTGACCAGACAGGCATAGACCTGGCCGTTGAACTGAATAAAGTAAACATACCTTTTGTATACCTCTCTGCCAATTGCAACCGTCAGGTGCTGGAAGCTGCAAAAGTGACACAGCCCTATGGTTTTATAGTGAAACCTTTCAGGGAGAAAGACCTGCTGGTGACGCTGGATATTGCCCGCTACCGTTATGAGCACAACCGTGCGCTAAAAGTACAGCCGGGTAATGGACAGCAGGCAGAACCTCCGCGCCTGCCGGCATTCCATCCTGATAAGGTTGTGGAAGCGCAACATGACGCCCTGCCGCTTATTCCCAATTTTGAAGGCATCATCGGGCAAAGCGCTCCCATGTTACGAGTATTTGAACTGATCCGTCAGGTGGCCCCACTGGATACTTCTGTACTGATTTTGGGAGAAACCGGTACCGGCAAGGAAGGAGTGGCGAACTGTATTCATAAGTTGTCTCCACGCAAAGCAAAGCCGTTCGTCAAAGTGAACTGTGCCGCCCTGCCTACGCACCTCATAGAATCAGAACTTTTTGGTCATGAGAAAGGCGCTTTTACCGGGGCATTGGAAAAGAGGATCGGAAAGTTTGAAAGAGCAGATGGAGGCACTATTTTCCTGGATGAAATAGGAGATATGCCGGCAGATCTGCAGGTAAAACTATTGCGTGTATTGCAGGAAAAGGAAATTGAAAGGATCGGTGGCAATGGCACCCTGAAAGTCAACGTACGTATTATTGCGGCTACCAACCGTAATCTGGAAAAGGAGATCGCTGAAGGGCGCTTCCGTCTGGATCTGTATTACAGATTGCACGTGTTCCCCATTATGTTGTCAGCCCTGCGTGAGCGCCGGGAAGATATTCCTTTACTCATAAACCATTTTATACGCTTATATGCTGCCGCTACAGGAAAAATGGTGGAAGGCGTTGCTCCGGCTGCATTAAAGCAACTGATGGACTACAGCTGGCCGGGCAATGTACGTGAGCTGCAGAACCTCATAGAAAGAAGTGTACTGCTGGCGCGTGAAAGTATTATCAGGGAAGTATCATTGCCGGTACCTTCCAAAAAAGAAACAGTAGTGGTGGCTGCTGACACAGATATTAAGACAATTGTAGAATTAGAAAGAGAACATATACTTACTGTACTGAAAAAGTGCAATCACAAAATATCTGGCCCGGGTGGCGCTGCAGAATTACTGAATCTGCCGCCTTCTACACTGGCCTCAAAAATGAAGAAACTTGGTATTGTGAAGAGACATACTCTATAGTGTCTCCATAAAAAGTACAACAGAACAGGTAATTAGGCAATTGACATTCAGGCGCTATGAGGGTAGTTTTGTAGAGAAATCAACAAACAGTAAAGACAGGGATTAACGGACAGGAAACAAATAGGTAAAGAAGATGAACAAGTGGGTTGGCAGTGTGTGACGGGAGTCAATGGGTAGCTTATAAGGATAGTGAGCAATCTGTAGACGATAGGCAATAGTTCATAGAAGATAGCGCTTAGAAATGAACAATAGCCCAATCAGACATAGTTAAATAGCCAGGAATATTAACCGGTGTTTTACTATGGACTATTAGTCTATCGACTATGGAGTGCCGCGCGGAATGTGGTGAGCTGCGGCATTATTTTCAAAGTATATCCTTCCTTTTATTCATACAGTGGAGCTTGATTGTTAATGGCCGTTTCTCTCCAGGAACGGTCCTTTTTTTACGGCAGGCTGCAGGGGTAGTTCGTATATTTGCCTGGAGTAGCCCTTAACACCTGAATATATGGAAGATAAATCTATTATTGCCGACAAGCTCGATGACCTGGAAGAATTGTTGCTGCCAAGAAGAAGGACACTGTTAACCTGGTGGTTGAAGATATTCAGTTATTTCTTTTTGTTCGCGGGAATAGCTGCTGTAGGACTGTACCCTTTGATGTTCCTGATGGGAAACGACTATAGGGTGGCTTTGTATGGATTGGAAAGTTCGGACCGGAGTTCTTTCATCACGTTGGCTGTAGTAGTATTGTTTCTCCTTAAAGGAGCTGCTGCTTATGGTTTACTCCTTGAAAAGGACTGGGCCATTGAAGTAGGGTTGGTCGATGCAGCAGTGGGGATTCTTGTATGCCTGTTTGTGGGTTTGTATACCATGTTCGGCACCGGCAGCTATATTGCTTCTTTCAGACTGGAACTTGTTTTGTTGATCATTTATCTGATCAAGCTGTTGAAAATACAGGCAATATGGAAGAAAAGTCCGGCGGGCTACAAATAATTATTTCTATCATTCAAAATAACAGATATGGAACACCATTATGACACCGTTTCCAACGCCATTAACGCTCTGAAGCGGCAGGGATACACCGTTGATTTTAACCTGGAAGGAAATTACCTGGTAAATGCAGAGAATAAAATAGAGGTAAATGATTTTAACATTGTGGATGTATATCGTTATGAGGGCAATACTGATCCGTCTGATGAGGCAGCAGTTTATGCCATTGAATCTACCAATGGTATAAAAGGTATACTTGTAACGGGGTATGGCGCTGCCTCTGATACTTTTACCAGAGAAATGCTGGAAAAACTGAAGATGAAATAGCTTCCGATATTACAACCGCCATTGCTGCCGCAGCATATTTACCAGCAGGTCTGGAAAGCTCCAGCCTATTTTCCTTGCTGCCAATGCAGATAGACTGTCCTGGTCCCGTCTGTGAGGACGGGCGGCTCCGGTCATATTGGGTTTCATATTCAGATCGAAGATGAAGTAATTGCCCTGCTCATCCTGCCGGCAATCTATTCTCACAGGCGCTTTCGCTCCTACCAAAGCTGCAGCAGATTCGCACTGTTTACAGATAGCAATGATCTTTTGTGATTGTAGCTGGGCATCGTCCAGCACCCTGCTGTTATGGACAACGGCAATAGTTCCGTTGTAAGGAGCTACGCCGTTCTGGTGATTAAACCGTTCTACGGCTGGCAGGCTCCAGTAGTTGATCCTTTCCTGGCAAACGCCTTTGATCTCATATTTACCAGGTGGCATTACCGTAATAGTCACTTCCTGTCCCTGCAGGAATTTTTCTACATAAACAGCGCTACCGTATTTTTCAGCACTTAGCATCTCCTGCAGTATCGTATCCAGTTCCTCTTGTGTATTGGCAACGCGTACGCCCTCACTTCCCCTGCCGCGTATGGGTTTGGCCACCACCGGAAAGGAAAAGGTCAGCTGATAATCGGACAGGTTGTCCTGGCTGATCAGAACGGCGGGAGGAATAGGGAGATTGTTCTTTTGTAGTAGCTTGTTGGTCGCCCATTTGTCGTCGTACAGATCTGTATTGTGGGGCAGTTGTCCTACGGCGGCAATGCCCTTTTTCAGAAATGCTTCCACGGGATGTCCGTTATACAAGATTGTATTCAGCCACAGTACCTGCGCGCCTTTAGCCAGGGCATGCAGTATGCCGGCTTCAGTGTCGGGGAATACCCAATCCAGGTCAATAGAAAGTTGAGGATGGATCACAGGGGTACTAACCAGCACTTGTTTTTCACGTAGCGCATAGGCAATATCTGCACCACTATCTGAATAGCCTCCGGGTTTCATAGGCTTGAGAATGCCATTCCTGGCAGGTGGCTGCTGCGCCTGATAGAGCAGGGCGACTGGGGTCCCGGTTATTGACATGGTCATTTTTTTCTAACGTGTTTATAACGTGAATGTATAAAATTTTACATTCACCTGGCAGCAGTGGGAGCGGCGGTATCAGGGTTGTGCAAGTCTTCTTGTCAGCCTCTCATACCTGGCCGGCTGCACAAATATCAGGCTGTTATGATCACTGTACCTCACCAGCCGCTCTTTTATATCAGTGCTCATCAGTACTTTATTCAGTAAGAGGTAAATAGCGGTGTTGTCTGGTGTGCAGCCTTTGGTGTTGGAGAACGTAACCGTATGCAGCGTGTTGTCTAGTTTGGCGTAGATCGTATACTTGGTCTCAAAGGTGGAGATCTGTTTGAAACCATAACAGACCTCCAGTTTGATATTGTTGTCGGCCAGAATGCCCTGCATGGCAGTAGTGATCAGATCACTATAGTTAACAGGTTCGGCGATGCATTCGTCAGATAGAGGCGCAAAGACTTTGTTATATTCCAGCACAGCTATTTCCGGAGAAGCCGCAGTACTTTTCAGATATTCACCGGGAGCATGGAGCTCCTTTTTGAAGGTTTCCATATCATTGGCAATACGGATGTACTCCTGTACGGTATACCCCGACTTCAACACCGGTGTTGCTTCATGATCGCTTTCCGTTGTACTTCTGCCGGAGGTCAGTATCTGCTGAGGCCATGTTTTGGCGATATTACTCTTCAATACATGGAACTCAGCTTCCGTGATGGGATGACGCGTATACCTGTAATTGCCAATATCTACATTGATCTTCAGATCGAAGTTCTTATTGGCAGAATGCCTGTTACATTGAAAGCTCAATAGGGCAAGCAGAAATAAGAAAGTCTTTTTCATAGGATATATGGCTGACTGCAAGATAGCATCTTTTAATGAATGGCCACAGCCTCACTACCTTCATGTAATAAAACAGGGTTGGTGATGCGTGTACGTCCTACCAGCAGCATTGTTAACGACAATACAGCAGTAGCGGCCATGATAAGGGTCATGGGCACAGCGGTGGTCATATCAAACAGACTGCTTATCGTAGAGGCGAGCCCGCCGATACCCATCTGCAGAGCGCCCATCAGCGCAGCGGCACTTCCTGCATTCTTTTTAAAAGGTGCAATACTGAGTGCAGAGGCATTCGGATTTACAAATCCCAGGCAGCTCAGGAAGAGGAACAGGATGAAAATGGTAGAACCTAATCCCAGCCATCCCATATAGGTGCCTATACAGAAAACGATACCGACAATTGTCTGTCCAAGCAGGGCAATACGGATGATCTGCTCACTGCGGAAATAACGTAGGGTCAGACTGTTCAACTGGCTGGAGCCAATAAATCCGACAGACAGGCCTGCGAAGATCCAGCCGAAGTGCTGTTCAGATACATGGAAAATATCCATGAACACTACGGGAGAAGAGGATACATACACAAATAATCCTGAGAAGGCAAGTGCACCTGTTAATGCATAAGTATAAAACTGGGGCTCCCGCATTACCGACCAGAACCCATTAATAATAGGGCCCGGTTTCAGTGACATAGATGTATCCGGCTGATGGCTTTCCGGCAGGAAGAAAAAGCAGGCCAGCATCAGGAGAAAACCCATGAGTCCCAGTACGACAAATATCACCTGCCAGCCCCAGGCTGCCGTAATGTATCCGCCAATGGTTGGTGCCAGCATAGGAGATGCGCCGACTACCAGCATGAGCAAAGCAAATACTTTTGCACTGTCTTTTATCGGGAAGAAGTCGCGTACCATCGCTACTGAAGCCACGGCGGCAGCACAGCTACCGATGGCCTGGATAAAACGTATCGCAACGAAGAAATCGAGTGATCTGGCAACGATACAGCCGGCGGATGCCAGGATGTAAACCGTCAATCCTGCATAAAGTGGTTTCTTTCTGCCGAAACGGTCCAGCAACGGACCGTATAGTAATTGTCCGGCAGATATACCGATGAAATAACTGGCCAGTGAAAGCCCAATCCTGGCTGTGGTTGTATGCAGGTCTTCTGCAATGGCCTGATAACCGGAAAGGTACATATCGATTGAAAATGGCCCAAGGGCTGTCATTGTTCCTAGTATAAGTATCAGCGACCAATACTGTCGGGTCGTCATATTAGCTTCCATTATTCGTATTTAAGAGTGCAAAATTATTTAAACATATCGAGAAATCTCAATCTATCTATTTCAAGACAGGATGAGAGACGTAAAACAGGAGGAAATACTGGCATTACTCTTGTCGGACGCATCATCGCATTAACCAACTTCTTTTATGCTTCGTGATATACCCGGGCAACGCAGCCTAAAAAAGAATCTGCTATTGGCTTCCTCTACGGCATCTGTTGCTGGTATGACCAATGTAGTCGGTGTAATGGCCTTCTTATCTTTTGTATCCAATATCACAGGCCATGTTGCTACCCTGGCCGGAAAAATTACGGAGCGGGATCTGGCAGAAATATACACGGTGTTGTACTGGCTATTCATGTTCTTCTTCGGCGCTTTCATCTCCAACTTCATTGTCAAATCCCTGGACTATAGAAGCGCTTATGTTGCACATGCCACGCCGATCGTACTGGAGATCTGTATTCTGCTGGGAGTGGCCGTCTATGGCAATGATGTGTACAATGGCAGTGATATACAGCGGGAGACGATCACGGGAGCCGTGCTGTTTTGTATGGGCTTGCAGAATGGCCTGGTATCGAGGATTTCCGGGGGATTGATCAAAACATCCCACCTTACTGGCCTGATTACAGATCTGGCGGGTGAATTGTCTGATCTTTTACATCCGCAGGTGGAGAATACCCGTGCATTGAGAGAGAAGATCTATATCCGTATTACGGTGCTGGCATTTTTCATTATAGGGGGGATATTGGGCGGTTGCCTGTTTAACCTGATAGGGATAGCTACTTTTTTTGTGATCCCTTTAGTGTTGCTTACTATCCTCCTTTATGACATATACCCGGTATTGTTACACCGTGTAAGGAAGTGGTGGATTACCTGAGAGAGTACGTTAAAATTATGCCAGTTGAACGGAAATTCAACTGGCATAATGGTCAGATTTATGTCAATTTTGACAGTCAGGCTCCGGATATTGACTACCTGAACCATGAGAGAACAAGCAGAGAAGAAGCAGAGAAGACGGAGAGAACAAGCATGCTTATTTTGCCTGGATGTTGATTTTAGCCGTTTTAAGCCCCTGACCTTCGATCTGGAGTATTATATTGCCCTGCCGTCCATTTGCTCTTAAAATGGCTAATCCGCGCCCTCTGAAGGTAGTCAGTGCCGGTTGTTGGAAACTGGCGGGACAATTTGGACAGGCGCTACCGGCGGCTGCCAGGGTGGCTTGTCCGCTGACGCTGATCTTTAATGGTAAATTTGCATTGGGTACAATTCTTCCCAGATTATCTACAATATCCACATTCACATATACCAGTTCGTTAGCGTCAGCAGTAATCTGTGTACGGTCGGCCGTTAGTTTGATGGCTTGCGGCGGATTGGCCAGCGCAAGCGTTTTGACGCCGATCTCATTGCCTTTGCTGTCATATACAAAGGCCGTCAGTACGCCGGGAGTATAGGGTATGTCAAAGGTCGCGGTGAGTGGTGTGCTGTCTGATACTGTTTTTGTCGCCACCCGGAAGTCGTTCAATACAAGTTCAACTTTCTGTCCTTTTGTAAAGACCCTTACCTGCATATTTTTGTCGTTCATGCCTGGCCATGTCCAGGAAGGTACTTCGTCGGGCCAGCCCCACCAGCTCACTTTTTCTTTTTTCCCTTCGGGGATGGGTGTATGCACCAGCATTTCTACGGTGCTTCTTCCCCACACTACATCCCGGAAATAGGATTGTGGTTTTTTATTGCCGATCAGGTCTATGTCGCCACACCAGGCATTGAACCAGGGAAAGGTGAGTCTTCCGGAACCATTGCCGGTGTATGTGTTATGCCCGATGCCTGCTTCTCCCAGGTAGTCCATCGCTGTCCAGACGAAATCGCCGATCACGAAGGGGAGGCCCCGTACCTGGTTCCAGGCATGATACAATTCTGCCGGGACGGTTTCTGATCCATACATCACACGGCCAGGCACACGTCTTTCATCTATCGCGTAATTACGCCACTGATAGTTATATCCTGCTACATCCAGCAATGCAAAGGATGCATCTGTGGCTGTCCATTTATAGGGTCTTTCCCAGAAATCATTCTCTGCTTCTGTAATAGCGCGGGTACTATCCAGTCGGCGTATTTCTTTCACCGTCTGCCGGGTGATCTCTAGTCCTGCCGTATCAGCCCGTTCGGGTATCTCATTCCCGATGCTCCACATAATGATGCTTGGATGGTTCCTGTCGCGCAGTATCATACTTTGAAGATCGCGTTGCCACCATGCTTTAAAGAACCGGTGATAGTCCTGCGGATGTTTCTGGTCTACCCACATATCAAAAGCCTCGTCTATCACCAGCATACCGAGCCTGTCACAGGTCTCCAGGAATTTTTCAGAGGGAGGGTTATGACTGGTACGGATGGCATTGAACCCATAGGCCTTCATCAGTTCTACTTTCCTTTCTTCCGCCCGGTCAAAGGCGGCAGCTCCCAGCAGGCCATTGTCATGATGAAGGCAACCACCTTTCAGCAGGACTCTCTCTCCGTTGATAGTCAGTCCTCTGGATGCGTTTATACTGATCTTCCGGATACCGGTTTTGATTTGAAGCTGGTCTGCGGCGGTGGTGTGCTTTGTGTTGATTGTGTCCAGCAGTCTGATTTCTGTGGTATACAGGTAGGGTCTTCCCGGCGACCATAAGGCCGGGTTGTTCACCATAAGTTGTTTGATGATAGTGGTAGTGTCGCCTGGTGTAATGCTGACCGGCTGGGATGCATATGCAACTACCTGGCCGGTACTGTCTTTCAGCCGGATCTGCAGCATGCGCAGGGCGCTACCTGTCGTACTGCCTGTCATTGCCGTGGTTATTTGAACGATGGCTTTTTGTTTTCCGGCCTCCTGGCTTGTGATAAAGATGCCTTCTTTAATCAGGTGTATGGGGGGAGGCATCAGCAGGTATACATGCCGGTAAATACCTGCTCCGGTATACCAGCGTGAATTAAGCCCTTCATTTTTTACCCGGACGGCCAGTACGTTTTTTTGTCCCGGAGCTGCCAGGTAAGGCGTCAGGTCATAGGTGAAGGGCGTATACCCATAGGGGTGGTTACCCAGGTGGTGTCCATTTATCCAGACGTCGCTGTCCATGTATACACCGTCAAAGCGGATGGCAATGGTTTGTCCTGCCGGGAGGGACGGTAAGGTGAACTGCTTCCGGTACCAGGCCGTGCCACCCACAACGTAGCCGCCGTGTTCCTGCGCCAGACTGTACTTGTAGAAAGGACCGATGATAGTGCTGTCGTTCTGTCCGGGGAGATCTTCTATAGCCCAGTCATGCGGAAGGTGCAGCGTCCGCCAGCCGGCGTCAGGATAGTCGGCTTGCTCCGCTCCGGTCAGGCTGTCTTTTTTGAACCGCCAGTTGTCGTCGAAAAGCTGTTCTCTTACCAGCGGAAGTTTTTTTGTTTGTCCATAGGATTGCAGGGCGAGCGCCAGGCTACCCAGCCAGAATAGTTTAGCAAGGCTCATAGTCTTCTTCATTTTTCCAGTGTGGACGTGTGTTTCCCCTTTTTGGGAATGCGTCTCACTGACCGCGACCGAAAGTTATTTTAA
Organism: Chitinophaga sp. CF418; assembly: GCF_900142925.1. GTDB lineage: Bacteria > Bacteroidota > Bacteroidia > Chitinophagales > Chitinophagaceae > Chitinophaga. The sequence goes on along the minus strand of NZ_FRCN01000021.1, from coordinate 101,492 downwards.
AAATTCTGATATTTTTTTTGAATCATTTTTGGTTATATCAAAAAAACATCTACCTTTGCAATCCCAAACATCGAAAGCGATGGCAACAAAGCGAGATGTTTAATGGGTTCGGGGCGTAGCGTAGCCCGGTATCGCGCCTGCTTTGGGAGCAGGAGGTCGCAGGTTCGAATCCTGCCGCCCCGACTGGAAAAAAGAAAGCCTGCTGTTACAGCAGGCTTTTTCTATTAAATATAACTTCTCCTTTTCATTCCTGCCAGTCTTATTGATCTTTTAATGAATAGCTTCCAATGTATAAACGCTACCTAATCGAATTAATAATTATTTTTGACTTTGTGGCATATGCTTATGAATCAGGTATTGAAAAACAGGCGCAAGAACAGAGTCGAATTTTGGTATTCTAATAAAACAAGGGAATAGATACGACGAACGAAGCTGAAGGAAATACTTTCAACAGCAATTTGATAAATAAGGAATAAGAAATGGTAAATAAGATATCCTTTAAGAATTATAAGTCATTTAAAGAAAGGCAAGAACTTGAGTTAAAACCAATTACTGTGTTAATAGGTAAAAACAGTTCAGGTAAAAGTGCTATTTCTAGATTATTAACCCTATTATCTGGAAGCTTGAGCGGAGAATTTGATCCTCCCCTGAAATGGGAGAATAAGGGAGTTCGATTAGGGTTATCTAATAGTGATCTTGTTTACAACAGAAATACAGCTGCCAATTTATTGGAGTTTGAAATTGCAGCTGAAGAGGAAGAGCTGAAGATTGTTGTAAATATTGACTCAAAGGATAAACCGGAGATTCTCGAATGGAAATTAAATGATAAAGAAGTTAGTTCAAAAGAAACGTTATTTAAAGGATTTGCCATTGATCATGTTCCCTTTAAGAATCTCCAGCTTCGCTATGACTATATAGGACCTATCAGAAAAGTACCAGAGGCTAACTACGCGAATAGTTTTGAGACATTTACAACCATTGGAGTGGATGGGGCAAATTCTTATCCAATCCTGATACAGGATTGGAGTGATAAGAAATTGTTGATCAATCAGGTAAGCGATTGGTACAGGCAAAATTTTGAAGGCTGGTTAGTTGATATCTTTTCAATTTTAGCGCCCCAACCCACATTCCAAATAGTTCTTTCAAACAAAAAAATCAGTCAAGTCAATATTGTTAATGTTGGGCAGGGAATGACCCAAGCATTACCGCTGATTGTACGTTCTTTTATGCAAGATAAGGAAAACGTCCGTATCATTATTGAAGAACCAGAAACACATTTACATCCCGCTGCACACGGAAATCTTGCTGAGCGTTTCGTGGATTCTTTCCTTTCTGATTGTAATAAAAGCTATCTAATAGAAACGCATTCCCAGAACTTTGTGCTGCGTTTGCGCCGGTTAGTTGCGGATAAAAAACTTGATATAAAAGATCTAGCAATATACTATGTAGACTTTGATGAGGAAATAAATGAAAGTTCTATAAAGCGAATCAATCTAACGCCAGATGGTGGTGTAGAATGGTGGCCAGATGGCATGTTTTCTGAAACATTGACGGAGACAAGGGCAATTCGTGATGCTCAGTTAAAAGGGTTACAAGATGTGGATTGAGATTAAGAAAGATATTTTTGAAAATCTGAGTGATTTTAAAAGTTTAAATTTTCTGTTGCAGCTACTTACGTGGACACCGGATGGATCTGTGCAAAGATACCAGGTATTGATTGATTTTGATAAAGTTGGACAATTTGATAGCTATAAACAAATTTCACCTTTTGATAAGGAGTTAATAGCCGCGGAGTTTGACAATTTTGTTATGACAGGAGGGAAGACACGTTACTATGTTACAAATGATAATAAAACCCCCAATACTTTTAATCTTGAAGAAAGTATCAGATTTTTTATACAACCTGCTTCAATAATTTTAGAGAATAGCAAAAACGATGCGTTGTTTATTGAGGCAATAATCCATCATTTTGACGGTAAAATAGAGAATGGGCGGCAATTGTTAAAAGAATATATTAATAATGGCTGGATACAGTTTGAAAATGCAGGTGGATGTGGTAACGTGAAAAATTTTATAGAAGGTAAACTGCAGTCATTTAATAATCTAGCACAAAGAAACAATAGGCCAAATCATCACTATCTACGGTGCATCGTGGTATTAGACAGCGATAAGCACTATCCAGGACAACCTCAAAAACATGAATATGATGCATTGGAAAAATATTTGCAGGGGATAAGTGTCACCAATTATCATATTCTGGAAAAACGGGCAATGGAGAATTATATACCAGATGACGTGATAATTAAGGAATTGAATGGTAAGGCAAATCAGTCCTGGATAAATGTTTACAAGTACCTTACAGTAGACCAGAAGGACTTTCTCAGCTACAATACAGATTTTTCGAGGGGGGAGGACGGAAAAATCTTCCTGCCCCCACTGATAGCCGCAGTTTATGTGCTTTCACAGGCCAATCTTGAAATATTGCATAAAGGCATTGAATACCCGAGATTCAAAGATGAATTTCCGAAATTATTCAATAATGCATTGGTAAATAAGAAGACACTTAGAGACAGGGCCGGTTCTAATGAATTAGAAATTATTTTAGATAAGATTAAAAGCCTGACATGAATCCCGATATAAAAGCTCAACTCAGGGTTAGGAAGCTGTCTCAGCTGATAGATGATTTTCATGAAGGAATGATCCAGGTCCCTGCCTATCATAGAGGTTTTGTTTGGGATCAGCAACAAAGATTGGGTTTATTGGATAGTATTAAAAATGGTTACCCAATCGGGATGTTTATATTCCAATATATTTATTCCGACCCCCATGGCTTTAAATTTAATTCACAAAAAAAAATCGGCACTTACTTTGTCCCTCTAAGGGTGGATAATTTTTATTATATTATAGACGGCTATCAAAGAATATCTACGTTATTGAGTTGTCTTATTAATCCTGTGAGAACATATCTTAAACGGGACGAAAAAGAGTGGAAGGTTAAATTTAATGTCATTTATGATTTACAAAAAGAATGTTTCGAATTTAGCACAGAAGAAAAAGTCTTAGAGATTTATAAAATTCCTGTTTATAAGTTTCTTGACGGTAGGGAATTTTATGCCTTTCGCAGGCAAATGGAATTATCAAATTTATCTAATGACAAGATATTTAATTATACGAGACAATATGAAAATTTAAGTGCCAGATTTGGTGAATGTCAAATCCCTTGTCTCGAAGTTTCAGGTGGTGATATTACCCAGGCGATTGAAATATTTTCCCGTATAAATCTACCTGCAGCAAATGTCACTGATGTGTGGAAGGTTTCCGCTTTATCTTTAAACCCGGAAAGACAATTCTCTTTGGAAGAAGAGATAGATCAATTACGAAAGGAATTGGCTCAGTATCATTTCAAGGGATTAAATAAAAGGACCGTGCTTCTATGTATTCTCAATGCTTTACGAAAGGAATTTACTATCCGTTTTAATCCTGCTCAATTAGCAGATTTGGCTCGTCGTGATGATTTTGTTGATATTACAAGAAATACTCTCTATAACATAAAAAAAGCTGTACAATTTCTTTATGATGAATTGTATGTTCTAAACTATAAGTTCTTGCCTTATGATGAACAGTTGGTCTACATAACCAGCCAACTCTCCACAAGAGCCGAACTTTTGGGGCACGAAAGGGACGAGCTTAAAAGATGGTTTTGGGTGACTTCTTATTCAGAAGAATTCAATAAAAGTAAGGAATCTAAAAATAGTCCTCAGGATGCCAGAATTAAAATTTCTTCGTTCCCTAAGGAACTTGCAAAAAATACTATCAGAGAAAGGGTATTAATACTTTTTATGTTTAATAACACATCCCGGCTGCATTATCTTCTACAGTCAAATTATAGATTGTTTTTTCTATTCACTGATGTAGAGAACAAATGGCGAACTGAAAATATAGTGTTGGTTCTTGATCACAATCTACAGGGCACTTGTCATGCTGATGTTTCTATTTATTCTGAATTATTCGCTGGTAATTGGGACCTTGACCAATATTTTATTACTTCCTGGATGAAAGACCAATATCTTGAGAACCATGATAGAGATGCACTATTGAATGCAAGGAAATATGAAATTATGAAAGCCGAAAAGGAATTTGTGGAAGAATTAGGATTGATTTATGAAGTTACGGAGTAACTATCGTCAGACAGAAAGTAGATAATAAGGGTCTTCATTAACGGACTTTTTGACCAACCTGATAGCATCGCCTGTATCGCTGTTAACATTAAAATAAGGGATAAAAAATAGCCCGGGTTTAACGTCGGGCTATTTTATCCGAAGTCCTTCAGAAAATTATTTTTTCGCAGCCTTGAGGCTGAAGCCAATTTCAACATCCTTGCTGATCACCCAGTTTTCAGGGCTGCCTTCTGTTTTATAGTTAATACCCCATGCAGTTCTGTCTATCACAAATTTTGCGTTAGCAGTAACGTCGTTTTCACCAACGGTGATTTGCGCAGGGAACGTGATGTTCAGTGTACTATCTTTCAGGGTCAGGTTACCGCTGATAAGATTGGTAGCGCCGGGAAGGAGGCTTTTCTCTTTGGTGCTGTCGTACGGAGTAACACCTGTAATAACGAATTTAGCTGTTGGATGGCTAGCCGCATCGAAGAAGTCAGGACTTTTCAGATGGCCATCCAGATCAGTTGATTTTTTGTCAGGCTCTGTAACAGATGCGGGATCTGTAGTCAGTGTGTTCATGTTTACGTCAAAGCTGCCACCGGTGACAGTTCCGTTTTCAACATTGAGGCTACCATCTACAACTTTGATGCTTCCAAAGCGTGGCGCAAATCCACCTTTGTGAGTAGCACGCCACTTAACAGAAGTGGTTGTTGTGTCAATGCTGTAAGCGACGCCAGTGGTCGCTGCAGCTTCTTTCTTTTCTTCTGTTTTCGCCTGATCAGTTGAGGCGCCGCCACATGCGGCCAGTGTAAGCAGCAGGATAAAAGCAGGTACTGTTTGCTTCATGTATTTCAATTTAAATTAGAAATTATATATTAGGTTGTCATTCCGTCTACGATATTGTTAGCATCCGTCAGATACTTTACGTTATCCGCCATTCAAATTGATCTGCTTTTTCTTTCCTGTCAATCAAAGCGGAATTTCTTTTAAAGATATTCAAAATAAGTTTTTTTCTCCATCTACTTTGACCGGGAACAAATGTAATCCGCGTTTTTTGATGTTAGTGCGAAAGTAAGATTATGCCATAAATTAAATTTCTCCTGCATTTGATAAAATGCGCTAATACTAACTGATTCATTTTAATATAATTATGTTCCAAATTTTCATTCCGTGTGCAAATTATCAGTATATTTAATCTCAGACTGACCTCAAAAAATAAACACTCAGAAAACCATAGTTATTGTACACCGATTAATCAACCTTGAATACCATTTTCTAACGAAACCTTATTTTATAACTGCACAGCAATAGCCAGGGGCTTTAAAATATCGTAGTCACTAATTAAACCGATGCGGCAGGAATAATGTCTGCCCTGTGATGCTATTGCCCTGTTTTCACCTTTCACATCATGATAGCAAAAATCATCCTGTAACAATGAACGAAATCCTAAAACAGAGAATATGGCCGATAGCCGTTATTGTTCTATTGGTCGTTTATCTGGGATCAATAATGACTCGCAGCAAAGCGACTAAAACAGTCGTCGATTCGTGTAAACAATCATCTGAAAATTCAACGCAGCAAAAAAAGAAGAAATAATAATAGGAGGGTAAAAAATGAAAGGAGAAGTTACGGCCCGTTTCCGGGCTGTTTCTTTTTTATATGTATTGTTGTCATATACTCTTTAAAGCCCGTATTTACCTGGATAATTCCGGCAACGATTGCGTAAATAAATAATCATCAGGAGAAGAAAAAATAGCAAAAAATAAGGAACTTGACGCCGTGAACAATTACGTTGGCCTGGCGCTTTGGCATTTTAACTGCCGTTCCACTTTATGAGTTTTTTTTAACCAATATCATAAAACAAACCCTATGCAATCAAAACGTTTACGCTCACTGGCGTTAAGTGCTATCATATGCCTTGCCAGTTTATCTGCGCGTAGTCAACAATGTACTGTAGTTGGCTGGGCGAGCCAGAATGGTGGTGTAACAGGCGGCGGAACCGCCACTGCCACAGTTGTTACAAACTACAACGATTTTAAAACTGCTGTTACTTCTGCTGCTGTAAAGGTTGTCCATATATCGGGAACCATTACTTTCCCTGCCGGAGGACGTATCAGTTTTCAGGATCAGTCAGGAAAGACGATTTATGGTTTACCAGGTTCCAGATTGGTATCAAGTGACCAGACAAAAGATGGCTCGGGTATATTAAGCGTAAAGAGATGTTCGAATATCATTTTCCGTAACATTACATTTGAAGGCCCCGGAGCTTATGACACTGATGGCTGGGATAATGTAACCATGGACGCCAGTACTAATATCTGGGTGGATCATTGCGAATTCCAGGATGGAATGGATGGTAACCTCGACATTAAAAACGCTTCGGATTATATTACGGTAACATGGTGTAAGTTCATCTATAACAAAGCTCCCATACCTGGCGGCTCAGGTGGTTCAGACGATCACAGGTTCTCTAATCTCTTCGGATCCAGCGATGGCGCTACCGGCGACAGGGGAAAGCTCCGTATCACCATGCAGCATTGCTGGTGGGCACAGGGCTGTAAGGCCCGTATGCCACGCGTGCGGTTTGGAAAGGTACATGTGGTCAATAATGTCTTCAACAGTACTGTTGCATCGCAATGTGTGATGGCTGGTTTTGAAGCAGATCTGCTGGTTGAAAGCAATGTATTTGAAAATGTTACCAGCCCCATTGACCTGATGGATAATACATTTACTGCCATCACTTCCAGGAATAATACTTTTACCAATACGTCGGGCAACACTGCAGGTAGCGGCACGGCATTTACACCTCCTTATTCCCTGACTGTAACATCCGTTGCACAGGTAAAAAGCCTGGTTACAGCCAGTGCTGGTGCTACACTGACAAGTAATTCCTGTGGTGGTACTGATCCTAACCCTAATCCCACCACCTATACGCTTAGTGCCACTGCGGTACCAACTGCCGGTGGTACCATAACAGGAGCTGGAACGTATGATTCCGGGACAGTGGTAACTGTAACTGCAAGCCCTGCATCAGGATATACTTTTACAGCATGGAGCGGCGCTGCTTCAGGTACTTCCAGCTCAGTAAGCATAACAATGAATGGCAACAAATCTGTTACCGCTAATTTCCAGGCGCAGGACCCAGGCGGTTCCGGCACTATCAGAATAGAAGATAATGCAACCACTGCCCAGGGCCTTTGTGCATATGAAGGCTCCATCAGTAGCAATAGTGGCGCCAGCAATGGTAAGGTAATTAACCTGACCAATTCTTCCGGTAAAGGAGTGGACTGGAAGGTGAATGCGCCCGCCGCCGGTACTTATGCGCTTAACTGGCGCTATGTGAACAGTAGCAGCAGCAACGCCTATACTATGGCGCTGATAATCAATGGTACTACCGTTAACAGCGCACAGTCATTCCCTAAGACGAGTAGCAGTACTGTGTTTGCGAACGCTACGGCGACAGTATCATTAAATGCGGGTGTTAACACTATCCGTCTGCAATCAGTTGCATCGAGTGCGACTGCTGATATTGACTGGATTGAAATAACAGGAAATGCACCGTCAGCTGCAAATTGTACTGCTACAACGGCTGCCGCTGTCACCACTGCCATGTTGCTGCCGGGTAATACGATTGGAGCAGAGGAATCTACAGGTATCTATCCTAACCCCACCAGTGGTAATGCGACTATAAATGTGACATTGGGTAAAAATGAGCAGGCCGCTATAAAGATATACGATGCACAAGGCCGTATGGTAGATAATCCAGGTATTATCAGATCTGTTGCCGGAGGCGCGCAGAAAGTGGTCTTAAATCTAAGTAACAGAAAACCAGGATTATATTATGTAACCGTAATAGGTAACAAAGGATTTAAATCCAACTATAAACTGGTGGTAGAATAGTTATATTGATCAGATGAACAGAAAGGACAGGATAGACTAGTGCTATTCTGTCCTTTTCTTTTATTACATAGATAGTAATACCCAAACAGCCCTATAATTATCTTGTTGAACTTTTTTGAAAAAAGATCTGTAGCCGCGTAGGAGTTTTTAAATATTTCCTGTCTTACTGTAAAATATTCGCCAATTCACCTTAAACAAATTCAAGTTAAAGCCAATCAAACCATGAGAAAGTTGTTGATTTTATTAGTGATGTGTACCTGTGTATTTGCCTGCAGTAAAGATGATAATGGAAACTCTCCTGCAGACAGGATCGCTTCATACATATCATAGAAAAAGTGTTTTATTTTCGCTGTCAAATCCCCCTATGGAAAAGTATAAGCATATTCAATGGGTTGTACAGCGGAATCTGACCAGCCAGGCAGATTTTGAAGGCATGAAGAATGCCTGTGAAAAGATCGGCGTTCCTTTTATCGCATTAGATATTATTCCTTTTACTTCGGAACTCCCTCAATTTGACAGAAGCCGCAGGTCAATCATTTACGGTTCTACTACTTTTAATGCATTAGCCTATGAGGATGAATCCCTGCGCGAAGGAATCTTCTTTGATACACAAAAGTTTTCAATTGAGAATTATAATGGCCAGTGGGGACGGCATATGCTGAACTATGAGGCCGGCATCTGTACTTTTAGGGAGCTCATGGAAAACAGACAATATCCTGGTGATAAACTGCTGTTTATTCGTCCGGATGATGACAGTAAATCGTTTGCTGGTGAGACAAAGCGGTTTGATGAAATAGAAGGATGGTTCAATATGCTTATAGAGGTTGAGAATAGTACTTTGTCTTCTGAAAGTAAGATAGTTGTATCAGAGCCATATAATATTCAATATGAATGGCGACTTTCGATTGTTAATAAGAAAGTTGTCGCTGCATCTAAGTATAGGGAGTACTTTAAACTGAGGAAGGAAGAAGGCTGCCCTTCAGCCGTGGTTGCTTTTGCAGAAAAGAGATGCCTGGAGTATACTCCCCATAATGTATTCGTAATGGATGTTTGCTTGTGTGGTGATGAATACCTTATTGTAGAATGTGGTTGTATGAATGGTGCTGGTTTCTATAAAGGGAATATTGAAAGCATCATAAGCAATGTTTCTGACTATTTTATATCGATCGCTTAGGTAGAAGAAGATTTCAACCGCTTTATCTCCTTTATCAGCGTCTTCTTCTCCGCCGCCGATTTAGTCAATGTAATGGCCGTATTATAATGAACAATAGCCTTATCAATATCCCTATCCGCATTCGGGGAGGTTATCTCCCCAGCTTCGATGACAACCTCAACTATCTTTTATTTGAATCTTTGCATCAGCACAACAAGAGAAAAGCCACATCAAAAACGATGTGGCTTTTTGTTTTTATGACACCCTTGTTAACCGATCCTTATGCTTCTTCCAGCGCGCCTACCAGTTTTTCTACCTGCTCCAGTACTGTCTGACGTAAAACCTTCACCAGCTCGGGGATGAAGTTGCCTTCGGAAGTATCTGTCAGCCATGGATTCATGGTGGTAGAGATCAGGATATTCACCGGTTCATCGTTATCGATGGATAGGCCCAGCCGTTTTTTATAGTCATCTACAAATGACTTACCGTATGATTCATTATCAAACTGCGATTGCGTCAGATACATCGGTGTTTTGGACGGATGATCATGCTCGCCCGGAGAAAGACTCAATGCCTGGAAGATATTCAGGTTTAGTTCATTCAGTTTATCCACACTCTTGTTAAGCACTCCGTTTTCCTTGAAGTTGAAGGTGTAGGTAATAATGATCTGATCACTGCCCAGTTCCGGCAGTAATGCCACTGCCTGCGGGTCGGCCATGATCTCTTCATTGGTTTTCGGTACGATCTCTTCTTTGATGAACTCGTATTGTTGCTTTATCTTATCTGGCCCTTCTCCGTTTTTCTCTGCCGGCAGCCGTTGGAATGGCACAATGGTGAACGGATCATCCGGTTCTGCCATAGTAATGAAGGCGCTGTACAGGCGTTTGCTGTTGAAGAGACATTTGCCAAGGATCTGGCCATAACCACTCTGGTCCAGCGGAATTACCTGGTGGCTCATATAAGCAGCGGCTGCCGCGGCGCCTGGTTTGGAACCTTCCAGTCCGTAGATGCCCACTGTTGGATCTACACCACCGTGATATACCACCGGTGCTGCGAATGCTACAAGGTTACGCATAGCGCCGTTCTTATAACAAAGACCACCAGCCGGATAAGGAATGTATCCTGCTTTATGCGGATCAATGGTAATAGAATCTGACTGATGAATATGCGCATACTGCTCTGTCACATACGCATTCATGGTCAGCGTAGGGGTATACAATACAAACCTGTTGGACACCTGGCGTTCCGGTTGCCGGAGAATGGCAGTGAAATAGCCGCCCCAGGCTGCGTCAGAATGGATAACGAAGTTCAATCCCTGTTTCCTGAACTCTTCACGTACCTGTATGATATCTTTCAATGGATCTACTGCACTTTCTTCCGTGGTGCCTATCACAGCCACTACCATCAGTACAGGCATGCGGTTGTCCAGGGCATTTTGCAGTTCTTCCTTTAAACGGCCTATATGCAGCCGTGCATTTTCGTCCACATAAACCTTGATCAGGCTGTTGGCGCCAATGCCCAGTACTGCGGCCGATTTAGGCCATGAATAGTGACAGGTGGATGCCGCCATGAGTACAGGTGACTTGATGTCGCTGTCGAGGTACTTATTGACACCATCAAACCCGATATTCTGGATGCTGTAGTTCTCCATGATATCGTTGAGCAGATCCAGGTTGATATGAAATTCTGAGTTTAATCTGTCAGGCAGGCTCAGTACTTCATCAACAGATAAGTTCAGCAGATCCCAGCTGCTGGCCTGGGAAATAGTGGTAACCGTGCCGTTCGCCAGACTTATTTTCAAGGCGCCGGCTTTCTGCAGTAATGGCTCGTTTTTGATCGCGGCAGCCAGGCTGATAGAATAATACTTCAGATTACGTGCAGCCCACATGGCTTCATTGTTGGCAATAGAGCCGTCGCAGGTAATATGTCCCCAGGCTTTAGGACCCTGTGTCTGCGATTCCTCTGAGATATTATATCCCAACATCTTGCATAGCTCGTCGCCAACGATCATTTCGAGTACGGTCGTAACAGGAGATGCTTCCGCAGCAACATTGTTGGGGTTGTACAACATGGTACCGAAATAGCCGGCCATACTGGGCAGGGTGGTATCCCAGTTCATATGTGACTGCCAGCGGTAGCTCCAGAAAGGTACAGAGCCTTTCAACTGCTCCAGCAGTACGTCCAGTTTGTCTTTTAATATTTTTACCGTTTGCTGGTATTCCGGTGTTTGTTTCATTTCTTCTGTCACATATACCGGATCGTTGGGATACAGGTTTTTACGGTCATTGCAGTGATTGTCCAGCGCCTGACGGATCAGCTCCTGCAAGAGCTGGGTATTTTCTGCTTTAGGCCCCAGGAACCAGCCGGCAAGGTCGTCGGAGCCGGTTCCTTTTACTTTAAGCTTTGATAAGATTTCCTCATGTTGCTGCGTGAGGTTACGCGCAAAGCGTTGCTGTGAGGTTAATGGCTGTTTCATGACGGTAACGTTTGATTGGGTGTGAATGTGTGATAATGGGTCTTTCTTATTATACATAAAAGCCTTTCGCGACTGGTTGTTCGGCAGGCATGTTCACGATTTCCGTGTCGAAGAAAATATCTTCTCCTACCTGTAATTCATACAGATCTTCCTGCCCCTGGAATGTTACTTTGTAACTGCCTGCAGCCAATGGTGGATTTTCCGGCATAGGAGTAGATGGTATGCCGATGAAACCTACATTGGCTGAGATGGCCAGCTGATCAACAGGCAACCAGTCAGGAACTTTGGTCAGTGCCATAATGCTCAGGAAGTCTTCCTCTGCTGTCAGGTAGTGGTCTATAAAAGCTTCTTTCTCATTTCCGAAAATGATATAGGTCATATCATCAGGATACGAAATCGAGTAGTCGAAATGGCGCGCATATACGATTCTTGTGATCGTTGTTGTTACATTGTGAATAAGCGGCTCGTCCTTGTTGGGATCTGCAGGCATGCCCCTGAAAATGTCTGCCTGGAAGTTCTTTGTTTTGCCCAACATGACATCAGGAATAGTGAACAGGTCGGTTTGTAAGTTGCCTAATACATAATAGTTGCCGGGATTGGTTTGCCGGTCTTTCAGATAGGCTGCTTTTGCTTCAGGTGAAATAGTGACTTCCAGTGTTACCTGGTACATGTGGTTCTCCATATTGAACATAGGCAGATGGCATATGTATAATGCCTCTGTGCCATTCAATATAAACCCATGTTGATCCGGGGTGTTGATAATGGAGTTGTTCATCATTCAAGGAATTAAGGTGGTTGGATATGATCTGACAAAGCGTGAGAAAAAATACTTCCCTTCCGGTTAGTATATACCGGACAATGAGTTCAAGGATATGCCTGACGCGTTATACGTTTTATGTAAAAATAAGCGGTTAAAAAAATGATGCGCTGGTGAACGTTGATAGTAACGTGTTATTTAAGGTCTCTCTGAGGTGTAATTCGAATGAAGCAATTCGCAGTTGTGTGGTTAAGTTAAGGTATATTTCGAATTCATAAAAATATTTTTCATCAGCGGTATTTTATACCAGGAGGGATGGAGGACGCCCCGTTATTTGTCTGCTATCTTTGGCGAAATGGGAGAAATCAGTGTAACCGAAATCCTCATAATAAAAATGATAGCCATGCTTTTTATATTCTTTTAATGCATGTTTTAGCCTGCTGATCCGTTGGCAATATTTAGGTGTAAATCCAATGTATTGCAGAAAATCTCTTCTGGCAGACGCATAGCTGACCCAGCTGGCCTCTCTTTAGCATACTTACATTATTTGACTAAGGTAGTCGATACCCAAACCGGAAATAAAACACCGTTCCTTTTTATTCTCCAATAACTGTTGTGTCCAGTTTACAAATCCTCCATCTGCAATTTCTATTTCTTCTCCATGTACATTGATGACGGCTTTGTATTGTATTCCCTGGTAATAATCATTCGGGGCCGCAGCTTTATCTACCACAACAGGAAAGTTATTCCTGATCTCATTAAAGATCCTGTCGGCCAGCTGATATCCTTGTTTATATCCTGCCCTTGGCTGCAGTTTAAAGTATTGTATTTCGATCTGGAAGACCTGCATCAGCACCGCTTGTAAAGCGAGAAAATGTTCCCTGATAGCATGTGTTTCGAAAGCCAAACTGCCGGTATCCATGCCGGCACTAACAAAACAGGCAATGGTAAAATGTGGACTATGCCCTTTAACCTTTACCGGTGGCGTACGTACGTGCCGGTGGGTGGTACAATATTTCAGAAGATCTACATCTCCTTTTTTCTTCTTCTTCTTCTGATCAGCTATATGCAGGGCTATGGCATTGGTAGCATCTGACAATACTTCTGTGCCCCTGGTAGCACTGATAATTTTCTTCTGGCTGACAGGCGCAACAGCGGCACAGATGCCTAATAGAGAAACAGGAGATAGCTCTAAGGGTACAAAACCACATTGCTGCAGCCATTGCAGAGTGCTCAACTCCTTAGCCCGGAGTTGCATTACATCGACGGCAGCCGGCTGTACAAACCTGTTCATGCGGTACTGCTGTAATAGCTGTGCGGGTTTCAGCTGGCCAGCCTTCCGGTCAAATACTTCCAGTAACAGTGAGTTCAGTTCCGATCCCGAGAGCTCTTCCGCCAGGACGCTAACAAGATCGATGCCTGTTCTTTGTTGTATTTTCTCTAAGATTTCCTGCATGTCAAGATGATTGTATTGGGTTCCATGTCAAAAATCGTCATTTCCTTTCTTTAAACTGGGTGTAAGAAACTTCAATTTTCACGAAGCCTTAACGCTAAACCTGTCGGCTAGATAAGAATAATTAAAATATTTCATTTAATTTTCGCCTCTCAATTTATTTAAATGCGAAACCAGCTTATCACATTGGCAGCCTGTCTGTCCGTTTTTTCATTCACTGCCTGCAAACATGCGCAGAAAGCAGCATCTACCACAACTGCACCGTCAACAGCAGAGGAACTTGTTACCACTATGTCTGTACCTGAAAAAGTAAAAGTGGGTAGCCCTGTTATGCTGAAATTTACCGTAAGCAATAATTCCGGAAAGGAATTGCAGTTCTGTAAATGGCATACTCCATTTGAAAAGTTCATGAACTCTTACTTCGACATCCAGGACAGTAAGGGTGAACCTGTTCAGTACAAGGGTATTATGGCAAAAAGGATCATGCCTCCTCCTGCAGACGCCTACATCAAGGTGCCTGCAAAAAACAAGGTATCTGCCGAGATCGACCTGCTGACAGGTTACAGGATCACCGCTCCGGGAAAGTATAAAGTGATCTACCAGGACAGCGGTATGAGTGGTCTTACCAAAGTAAATGAAGTAACGTTCACTGTAACGGAATAATATTTCACTTTGATAATCGGAAGAGGTTGTATCATTAATACGATACAACCTCTTTACATTTGAGGACCTCATGGGAACGGATAGCCGATGAGGGCCCCGGATTTGGGGATTTGTATTTATCTTTTATTTAATGAAGCCATAGGAAGCATTAACCGACCATAAATTTCTGCGCTGAGAAGCAGGAAATTAGTTATATTTTAGTTCTTAGCCGGGAGTCGTCCCGATCAGTTTAGCACCGTAGTTTTATTCACAGTGTTCCATCGAGAAAGCTCTTAATGTATCATCTGCAAGATATTTCCCCGCATAATACGCCCTTTCATGCATCACCCAATTATATAAAAAAAGGACGTACATTTTATTATCCTCTTCTACCGCAATAACAGTTGTTCCCAGGTCTCCCTGAGCGCTGAAGTAGAACACATAATAAGGTCCTAATTTAGAGCCCCTTGTGTTATGTTTGTTGTCGGCAGAGAATGTACCCGACCAATCCACGGGCCGTGTAGTTGTACTGTGGGTGTTTAGAATATCTTTATGTGACAGGGACTCCTCCACTTTAAATTCTATCAATACATGGTGCTCTGCAATATCGAGGATCGCACTGATCTGACCATAGCAGAATCGGATGCTTTCGATGTCCTCAGCTGTATCGAAACCGTTATAGTGTGCATTAGGTCCTTCATAATAAAGCCATCTTTTTTGATAGAGGTCAATGCTGAGTGGGCTATGTAATTGAACCTTATATGTTTCTCCGGGAACAGGTGGCGAGCATAACGTACACTCCACATCATAGCTTTCCCACCAGAAGGCAGGCATAGCAACTATGTCAGCGTTATGTTTAGTGGGGTCAAGGTCTATAGGCTTGCATCCGCAGGGCAGTTTTAATTCTATATGCATATCTTATGAGCCAGGTTATGGGTATAGGGAGCTCATAACAAAAGTAGGGAATTCTGAGAAGACAGCCGGCAACCACCAGGCCGGCTGTCTTGTATTAATTATTTAGCAGTGTATATTCTCACCCAGTCTACGTAGGTATCTCCCAGTACAATTTCGGAGGGATCAATTGTTCCAAACTGGTCGCCGCCAATAGCTGCATTCAACGTAATGTGCTGTGCTCTGTTAAAGAACTTTGGAATGAATTGCCCCGCCGCCGTGGACGATACAAGTTTCCTTACAATACTGCCATCAAACAGGAAGGTAACAGTATCTTTCTGCCAGATTGCTTCATATACATGATAGCAGCTGGTCTGATCGGACTGTGACTTTACATAGGTCATGGAAAGCGTGTAATCGTGATCCGGGGTGCCAGCCTGACTACCATACCAGATATTAGTGTTATAGAGATTCCTTTCTCCAAATCCTTCCAGTATATCCAATTCACCATTTGTAGGCCATTCACCGCCATATGACCAGAATGCAGGCCACATGCCCAGGCCCAGCGGTTGTTTTATACGGGCTGAGATACGTACTTTCGGGGTAGTTGTGGATGCTTTAAAGTTGTAATGGGATTCAATTCTGCCGGAAGTGAAATCAAATACCTTCTTCGTGGAGTTGTCAGGATCGGTGGGGCCGGTAACTCTTTCCTTTACCGGCTTGATCACCAGTTTACCATCGATGATGTGGAGATTGCGTGGGGTGTACATTTGCAGCTCATTATTGTAAGCGCCGCTGTTCCAACGATCCCATTTGGTTGTATCTAGAATGCTGAAGTTGTCTTCAAATACTTTCGTATAACCTTGCGCTTTTAATGCAGCTTCGTCCAGATCATATTCGCAGAGGCCTGGTACCTGCACTGTAGGTGGCTCAGCCGCTGCTGCGAGATCCGCTTTATGTTGTGATGTGGGCCGTTCGTCATTCTTTTTTGAACAGGCAGTAATGCCTGCAATAGCCAGCAGGCAACAGAATAACAGGTGAGTTTTTCTCATGGTTATCTTTTTGGGTTTCCGAATAGTGTTTAAGAATTAGACAACACCGGTAAACCATACTTTGATACCAGGAGAAAATAAAACGCTACAAATAGATCTGTACCTTATACAGATACCATCCGCCGCCAAGTGCTCTTAACATCATGACCTTGTCCGGGCTTAATTCAGGCAGATATTTTTTGTGAGATGTATAAAGATATCCTACCTGGTCGTTCAGTATATGAAAATCGATGCATTTGGCAGGCAGGAAACCACCGGTGGTGACATTGCTGATCAGTAAAGGGCTGTATGCTGGTGTTCGTGTATTTACTAATGTTGGCGTTTCTGTTTCGGGAGATTTGGACGTCTTATTTACTTCCTTCAACAGTTGGTTAAATGTTGCTTTATGTTGCTGGAAATGTGCCACAAGGCTGTCGTCTGGCGCTAATTTCAGCCTCAAGCTGTTCAATATGAAAAAGAATTCCTCTTTACTTTTATACGGAGCATATTCCTGGTGTTGGTATATGGCAATAAGACTATCCAACTCATCTGCGGTAATCGCTTCCATTTCATTCTTCATACGCTCGTGCATACGTGCAAGTGTAGGCGTTGCCAATGCATACATTTTCCACCGGGCACTGTCTTTTGTGAAATAAAGATATTTGTCTCTTGCTTTGACCTTGTTATCTGCAATAGTCATTGCAACGACCGCCTTTTTCGCTGACTGATGGATGATCAGGAAAGAAGTATTTATCTCAGTAGGGAAGTCCTGTCCGTTCGGATGGCCGTTATAATCACCGGTAGTATGTTTGCCAATAAAATCAGGAGAGACCTTTGGGTCGAAGATCGCTTTTGCCACCTCAAGCGGCTTGAGTACCTGTGCGGAGGATGAAAAACATAATATGCAGGCAGTCAGGATAAATATAGGTAGTCCTTTCATCATCCGGGCAATTTAGGAAAAATTATCACAGGAGTTTTGTATTATGTAGAACAATGTTGATAACCCATGAAACACGTTACGATTTTACTGATACTACTGTTATGTAGCGCATTTAATCCACCGGATAAAGCAATCGTCAATGTACTGCGTGAGCAGGTACTCAAAGAAGCCGCCTGGGCGAAGCAACAGGCGCCTGTAACTGTGACCACGCAAACCTGTACACGTAGTGCAGGAGGCAAGCATGATTTTTACTCTGAAGGCGATTATTGGTGGCCCAATCCTGCCCATCCGGATAGCCCATATATTCAGCGGGACGGTATGACTAATCCCGACAACTTTGTTGCGCATCGTCATGCTATGATACGTTTCAGCCGGATTATAGGTGCACTGGCATCAGCCTACCGTATTACAGGCAATACAGCTTATGTTCGTGAGGCGCTCCCGCATTTGCGTGCATGGTTTACCGATACCGCTACGCTAATGCATCCAAACCTGCAATATGCGCAGGCTATTAAAGGAAGATTTACCGGCAGGGGTATTGGTATTATCGACGCTATTCATCTAATGGAAGTGGCGCAGGGCGTAATGATCATGCAGAACGCCCCAGGCTTTGATAAGGGATTGCTGAAAGGTATCCGGGGATGGTTTGCAGATTATCTGCAGTGGCTGACAGCACATCAGTATGGTAAGGACGAAATGAGCGCGAAGAACAACCACGGTACCTGCTGGGTGATGCAGACTGCCTGCTTTGCCCGCTTGACCAACGACACCGCTTTATTGCGCTTTTGCCGCGACAGGTACAAACAGGTGCTGCTACCTAACCAGATGGCTGCCGATGGCAGTTTTCCCCTGGAATTGGCCAGAACGAAACCTTATGGGTACTCCCTGTTTAACCTGGATGCCATGGTCACTATCTGCCAGATCCTTTCCGACAAGGAAAACGACCTGTGGACTTACCAGTTGCCGGACGGCCGTAGCATTAAAAAAGGGATCGCTTTCCTGTATCCCTATGTGGCGGATAAGGGAAAATGGCCCTATAAAAAGGATGTAATGTATTGGGATGAATGGCCGGTGGCGCATCCCTTCCTGGTGTTTGGCGCAGAGGCCTGTCAGCAACAGGAATGGTTTGACACCTGGAAGAGACTGGATCATCAGCCTTCCAATGCAGAAGTGGTACGTAATCTCCCCGTGCGGCATCCGCTGATATGGTTATAAGTTACCTGTAAAACTGGCACTTTTTAGATATTCCAGGCCGATACCAGCGGACGAACAAGGGACGAAGAAGCGACGAATCTCCGACGGCAAAGCGACGGCGAAATAGATAGTGTCAAACTGGCATAAAAGTTTGCTTATTTCAGCATGACTGATATTGAAATGCTAAAAATTTTAGTATTTCAGCCTTGTTTGCTATCTTTGTGCTCTATGCAACTTTTTGATGATTGTGACCTGTTTGATGAGGGGACAAGGCGTTATGTAGATTTTCACCTACCAGGTACAGAGCTGAGGCTTTGGGAACAATTTTTCACTAAAGCGGAATCAGATAGATACTTCAAAATACTCAAAGACACCACCCCCTGGCAACAGCGAACCCGGAAAATGTATGACAGGATCCTGCCGGATCCCCGTTTAACCGCCTATTACGGAGGAACGAAAGGCCTGGAATGGACTGCCGACCTGTTGGCAATCAAGGCCAAAGTAGAAGCCGGGTGCGGTATCGAATTTGACAGGGTATTGCTGAACTATTACCGGGATGGAAATGATTCCGTGTCCTGGCATAGCGATACTTTACCCGCAGATGGCAGGCACCATCCTATCGGCTCTGTTACCTTCGGAGAAACCAGGCTCTTTAAGGTAAGACCCAGGAACCATGTAGGAGTTGCCCTCCTGGACATCCCCTTAACCCATGGCAGTTTCCTGTTAATGGGAGAAACCATGCAGGACCTTTACGAACATCATATCCCTAAAACTTCCAGAAAGATCGGGGCGCGTATCAACCTCACATTCCGTATATCTGAGCCAGGAAAACCTGTTTATTACGTTAGTTAACTATGTAGGCTATAAATTTGAGGAAAATGCCTTATCTGGCGCCTTAAATTATTACTCCCTGCTATGGACAATAACGATCTGCAAACGGAAAGAAATCAGGAAAAACATCCGGAAGACAATACATTATTCGGGACCACTGCTGCAAAAGATACCCTACGGCAGGGCCTGGAAGATATGTTTTATCTTCTCAGCAGGGACTATCCACCTAAGGCTTCACTG
The DNA here is from genome assembly GCF_900142925.1 of Chitinophaga sp. CF418. GTDB lineage: Bacteria > Bacteroidota > Bacteroidia > Chitinophagales > Chitinophagaceae > Chitinophaga. The sequence goes on along the minus strand of NZ_FRCN01000021.1, from coordinate 81,824 downwards.
GCCCTGGTGGGCAACAGATATAATCTGATCAAACGGCAATTGCTGGCTTTGCAGGGAATGAGCTGCTCCAGTCAACAGTTTCAGCAGCGGAAAAATAAGGAACTGCTTCCTGAGGCGTTAAAAAACAAGACGATCTATATAGACGGCTTTAACCTGTTGATACTGTTGGAAACAGTCCATTCCGGTGGTTTTGTATTTAAAGGATTGGACGGATGTTATCGTGATATCTCATCCGTTCATGGAACCTATAAAATGATGAATCAAACCGGAGAGGTACTGGTGTCGATAGGTGATGTGCTGCGCAGGCTGGAAGTGGAAAAAGTGATCTGGATCTTCGATGCGCCCATTTCCAACAGCGGAAAGTTGAAAAGCTTTTGTTATGAACTGGCGGAAAAACATCAATTCTCCTGGGAGATATATCTTGAAAATTCTCCCGATAAATTCCTGATAGGCGGAGATAAAATAGTTTGCAGTTCAGATGCCTGGATATTGGATGAATGTGCGGCATGGTTTAATCTGGGGGCATGGATCATCCATAATGAAAAGGACAGAAGGTTAAATATTGTTGATTGTCAATTACAGTTGTAGGTATCAGGAATCAATCCGGTGAACGGAGATGTTCTTGTAATTCTTCAAATTACAGTTGCAGACAGCAGGGATCCGATGAGCAGAGATATTCTTACAATCATTCAAATGTAATTGAAGCTTAGTACAGCGATATGCGGGTTGTTTTTTATATCGAAATTCTTCGTACATTTGTATGCGAATTTTAAAAGCATTAATCACAATGACAAACATTCTTTCATATCAATCAGCGTTCAACGCAAGTGCTGCTATCAGGGCAGTAATTGCAAGCACCTGCATTGTCTTAATTAAAGACGGGGAGGCAGATCCTTGCCCGGATATGAGAGGTTAATTATTGTGTCTGGATATTCTTCAGAGGCCTCTTCATCCGAAGGGGCCTTTTTATTTGTCTCCCCCCGCATCTTCAATCAAGAACGTTTAGTTATATGCCTTCTGCAGTTACATAAAACTGCTACATGGGATACGTATATCAACTAACTAAGCAACATTGTATTTCAACTAAATTTTATAATAACATTTATAACAGGCAATATGATAGCTATTATCAAAACATTGACAATATTCTTTACACGGCATGTCCGGTAACGTATAGTGCTATGCATATTGCAGCGAGCCTTCCGTTACCAGAGCGGAAGGCTTTTTTATTGCTTTAAAATCATTAGAAATGAAACGACAGGAACAATTCAGAAATATAGGGATCATGGCGCATGTGGATGCCGGTAAAACCACCGTTACAGAACGCATGCTTTATTATACAGGACTTACACATAAGTTAGGTAGTGTTGATGAAGGAAATACCGTCATGGATAGCGATCCGCAGGAAGAAAAACGTGGTATCACCATCTCCTCTGCGGCTATCACTACCTGGTGGCAACTCGATAGTAATAAATACCAGGTGAATATTATAGATACGCCGGGACACGTAGATTTCACTGCGGAAGTAGAACGTTCCCTGCGTGTGCTGGACGGCGCTATCGCGGTATTCTGCGCGAAGTCGGGTGTACAGCCGCAGTCTGAAACGGTGTGGCAACAAGCCAACCGTTATCATGTGCCACGTATTGTAATGATCAATAAGATGGACAGACAAGGTGCTGACTTCCGCCGTGTGGTGAAAGAGATCCGTGATGTATTACATACGAATGCGGTGCCCGTGCAATTGCCTATTGGTGCGGAAGATGCCTTCTCCGGTGTGATTGACCTGATCACGATGAAGGCTTATGTATGGGATAGTCAGGATGGTAAAACATATACTGTTACTGATATTCCTGCGGATATGCTGGTGGAAGCGGTACAGGCGCGTATTAACCTGCTGGAAGAACTGTCATTATATGATGAGGGCATTTTTGAAAGCTATACCACTGATCCTGCTACAGTAGCTGCAGAAGAGATCTACCGTGCCTTGCGTAATGCAACCTTACAGATGCAGGTCGTCCCTGTGCTTGCAGGCGCTGCTTACCGCAATAAAGGTGTACAGCCTTTGCTGGATGCTGTAGTACGCTATCTGCCTGCTCCAATTGATGTGCAGGAAATACATGCAACCAATGCGGAAACAGAAGAAAGTCTGCAGATCGCCACTACGGAGGAAAGTCCGTTTGCTGCGCTGGCCTTCAAGATCATCTCTGACGATTACGCAGGTAAGCTGACCTTTGTTAGAGTATATGCCGGTGCTTTACGTACGGGTGATGCCGTATGGAATGGCCGTACCGGTAAGAAGGTACGTATCAGTCGTCTGATGCGTATCATGTCTGACAAATATGAAACCGCAGATGTGATCACCGCTGGCGATATCGGCGCTGTGGTTGGATTGAAGGATGTGCGTACCGGCGATACGCTGTCCGACCCGGACAGACCTGTATTGCTTGAAAAGATCAGCTTCCCTGAACCGATGATGGGTTATGCCATCGAGGCGAAGGTGGCCAAGGATGTGAACAGACTGGGTGAAGCACTCGCAAAGCTGGTCGAAGAAGATCCGACCTTGTCTGTAACGGTGGATGCTGCCTCCGGCCAGACCATCCTCAAAGGAATGGGTGAGCTACATCTGGAAGTTGTAATGGAGAAACTGGCCACGAATTACCAGTTGGAGATCAATAAAGGACAACCACAGATCGCTTACAAGGAAGTATTCACCAAAGCTGTGCAACACAAAGAAGTGTATAAGAAACAGAATGGTGGGTCAGGTAACTTTGCTGAGATCGTGTTTGAACTGTCTCCGCGTGAAGACGGCCAGCCCGGTCTGGAGTTTGTCAATGAAGTAACCGGTGGCGCCATCCCTCGTGAGTTCATCCCTTCTGTGAAGAAAGGTTTTGAAGAAGCGATGCAGAATGGAGTACTGGCTGGTTATCCTGTGCAATCCATGCGGGTGCGTTTATTGGATGGCGACATTCACGAGAAAGACTCTCATGCGCTGGACTTTGAACATGCTGCCCTAATGGGATTCCGTGTGGCAGCTGCGAAAGCGGCTCCCCGTTTACTGGAACCTTTCATGAGTGTGGAAGTGACCTTGCCGGAAGAACATACCGGCGCTATTACGGGCGACCTGAACCGGCGCCGTGGTGTGATCAGAGGAATGGAAATGAAGGCAAGTGCCCAGTATATCAGGGCGGAAGTACCCTTGTCAGATCTGTTTGGATATGTGACTACATTACGCACCCTTTCTTCGGGAAGAGCTGCTGCATCTGTCACCTTCCAGGATTATCAGCTGGTGCCTAACAGTATCGCCAGTAAAGTGCTGGTGGAACACTAATAAAGAAAGAAGGGGGCAATCGCCCCCTTTTCCTATTTCTGTAATACCATGATATTGTTCATCATAAAGGCGTCTCCGCCTTCTGCTACGATGTTGTAGACGGCCTGCTTACCTCCGGCAGCTTCGGTTTTATTTACAACAGTATATGTGACGAGTGTTTTGGTGTGTTCATCCATGCAAAGCAGCTGATCGCCTGCTATAACGGTACCCATCTGCTTTTTACCTGCAATGGTCAGCACCGGATGATTCGGCGTTGCCTGTAATACCTTACCCGATAAGGTCACCACATGTGTGCCTGCCTCTTCCTGTTCTGTGGCGTGCATCACCAGCAAGCGGGTAATGGCATAGTTCTCAGCAGTATGTTTTACCAGCTCTTTTACGCGAATGGTACTGGTCTGGTGAGTAGCTGCATCGGGACTGATGATCTCATCACCCGGATGGATATCACGCAATTCCTTCTGTGTACCATTGGCCAATGTCACCAGCTGGTCGCCCGGGAAACAGATATCCGTACCATAAGTGCCGGCTTCTTCTTTCACATTCTTGCCTGCATTCATGGCCCTGTATAACTGGTAGCTGAATTCTTTTGATAATACATAGGATAGTTTCAGCACATAGTTCTTCTCTACTTTATCAATGGCATGAATATCTTCAAAGTATTGGTTCCAGATATCGGCATTGCTGTTGAACAGCGGCATCACAGCTGTATACAGCTTGCCGCTCTCATTTGTGTAAAAGATCACAGTGGCAATGTCCTGCATACTGTCTTTTGCTACCAGCCGGTAGAGGTCTATTCTTTTTTTCTGACCATCATCGCCGGTAATGAAATATGGCTTCCGCATTTCATAGCGGTCCAGTATATAAGCATTGTTGAACTTTACGTAGGTGTCATTGTCCAGGTCTTTCACTGTAAAGGTCTTGGCTTTTACATATTCCGCAGTGGTGATCGGGCGCGATTGCGCCATCACCTGCAATATGCAAACAGCAGATAGTAATGTCAGCAGATATTTTTTCATACAGTCTGTTAGTTAAGATAATTCCTTGAATGCAGCAGCGAATGCCTGCATTTCATCCATACGTCCGATGCTGATCCTGCACCAGTCCTGGTTGTTCATTTTCCAGTTACGCAAGCCTACACTCCGTTTCAACATCTCTTCAGTAAAGCGTTCTCCATCCATTTTTAGCGGGAACATAACGAAGTTTGTGTAAGACGGAATATAGCTGTAGCCTTCCGCTTTCAGCGTGTCATACAGGAACTGTTTACTCTCCATTGTCTTCTTCACTATTTCCTGCATATAGGGTTGATCCTGGTAACTGGCCAGTGCACCGCTGATAGCTGGGGCTGAGAGCGCAGCCCAGCTACAGGATGTATGCGGCTGCAGCTTCGCTATAGTTGCCGGCTGCGCCACAATATAACCTATGCGCAGGCCTGCCAGTCCGTATACTTTTGAAAAGGTACGTGCTACAATGATGTTCTGTCCTTTCTTCACACTACTGATCAATGTAGTAGCTGCAGCATCCGGCAGATAATCAATGTATGCCTCGTCCACAAATACTGTCACTTTCTGCGACACTCTTTCACAGAATGCTTTCAGCTTGTCTTTATCTACAATTGTGCCTGTCGGATTGTTGGGATTGCAGATGTACACCAGTTTGGTTTCCGGCGTGATCGCTTTTTCCATAGCATCCAGGTCATGTGTGTATTCTTTGGTCAGGGGGACTTTGATCCATTTGGCGCTCACCTTTTCGCAGCGGTTCGGGAGGTCGTCGTAGGTAGGATCTGCAGTAACAATATTACCCCCCTCCTTGCACAGGCTCACGGCGGTGCCTAATAGCAGGGGAGAAGATCCTGAACTGATCATCAGCATTTCAGGCGTGATACCCTCATACGCGCAGATCTTCTCTTCCAGTTCCGGTATCAATCTGATGGGGTACTGGTAGCTGGTCAGCATGCTATCCATAATGGCCTTTTTTGCATTAGCGGAAGGGCCGAAAGGATTCTCGTTGGCAAACAGTCTGGCTTTTAAGTTGACAGGCAGTTTTGGGCCGATAGCAAGGTCATTGGCGTAGGCAGTGCTATTGCTGGCGACAGGAACGACAGGTGCTGCCTGCAGGCGACTGAGGGCCGGAGGAAGCATTGTCAGTCCTCCGGTAAACAGGGCTGTGGTCTTCAGCCAGTTGCGCCTGTTCATGGAGTTGGTGGTACTCATAGCAATTCGTTTTGGTTGTAAAAAATGTCTATTGCATTAACTGCCTGTGGCAGTGGGATAAGTGATATGTTGATCTGTTACCCTGGCATGAATGTCAGCTACCGTTCTTCTTGCCGATTCAAAAGCGCCGGCCATCCAGGCATTCAGGTAGGTAGTATGTTCACCCGCGAAGTATACCTGTTTGTCTGGTTGTAATAAACGCTTGTAGAATGTCTGCCTGGTGGCGCCTGTGTACAATCCCCAGCCTCCCATGCTGTATGGCGTCTTATGCCAGCTCACGGAGAAAGATGTTTCAAACTCCTTCATATATTGCGGATGTATCAGGCTGCCTTTCTCCAGCGCCAGTTTCTCCCGTTCTGCATGTGTAAGATTGCCTGTCCGTTTCGCTTTCTCATTAAAATTGTAATAGCCCAGCAGGATACCTTTTTTACTGAGATAGTCGTAAGAAGGATAGAAGATCTGTGTCAGCTCGTTATTGGTATGGGTGATGCCGCCAAAGATCTGCTCATCTTCTTCCCAAAACCTTCTCTTAAACTGTAAACCGATCTTTCCCGTGATCATATAAGGTACATTGTCAATGGCGCGGCTCACATCGGAAGAGAAGTTATGCTGGATATTGCTCAATACAGGCAATGGCAACGTACAAATGCAAAGGTCGGCCTGCAGCTCATTGCTGCCCTTCTTGTCTTTATAGATGACCTTCACGCCTTCCGGCTGATTGAGAATATCCGTTACCTCACATCCGAAGCGGATCATCTTACCTACCCGTTGTTCAAAAGCTTTTGCAATGTTGTCCATACCGCCGATGGCCTGGAACATGGTCATCTGTAACTCATACGTATATTCCGCCACATTGTAGAAGTCGGGATCTGCCAGGCCGGAGGAAATGATATCTGCCAGCCGGTGAGGATCGCCTATCTTACCTGGTTTATCACCAGCTCCGGGGGATTCAACAAATCCACGTCTGTCAGATGCTTTATACAGCTTGTCAATATCCAACCCGCCTTCTGCCCTGAGATACTCCAGTATCTTCTGTGTATCTTCTTTAGTCAGGGCAGTATCAATCTTCTGTTGATCAATGGCTTTGGCCAGCAATTCGCTCGTATAGCCACGCATGTCATTATGGACCTCTCTGGCCCTGATCTTTTTATTGGAAAGAGGCCCCTTGCCTTCACTGAAGAAATAAGTAGCCTCGTTTACATTATTGTATACCTGTATGGGCACACCCAGTTCCCGGCAATAGTGCATGGTCAGCTCATGATGATGCGGAATGCGGGACGGGCCTGCATTGAAGTACTGGTCATTGTCGAAAGCGGCCGTCTGCGGAACGATATCTGTTTCATGATGAACGGTACCCTTACGGATACTCCAACATCTTCCACCGGCTCTGTTACGTGCCTCCAGGATGGTACACTGATATCCAAGCTTTGTTAACTCGTAAGCGGCTGTCAGGCCTGCCAGTCCTGCACCGAGAATAATGATACGTTTACCGTTTCCGTTACCCTGCAGGTCGAAGGCATGGGCGGGGGCTCGTTGTAACATTCCCAGGGCAAGCATAGCGGGATAGGCAGCAGCCACTTTCCCCGTCTGGGATAAGAATGCTCTTCTTGAAATTGACATTTGGTTGATATATAATAAATCCTGAATACTTCGCTTCCTATTGTAAATTAGAAATAATTGGCGACTGTTCCCTGTAATTTATTCAAATGGTATTATAAATAATATGTATATAATTTGTATATCTTGCGGAACAATCAGTTTTTCGGATATGGGCTTTTTCGCTAATTTATTTGGCCTTAGAAACAATAAGAATGGGCAGGCCGCTCCTGCTCCGGCATTGACAGACATCGAATTATTTGATAAAGAATTCCTGGCAGCAGCTGCACGTTATACCAGCAGACCCAAAGAAGAGATGAGTATGAGGGTCCGCTCGGAAGAAACTAATGAAGTGATCCCTTTTGCCATCGCGTTTCCTGAGGACTTTGAAACCTGGAAAGAAGTAAAGTCCATATGGGACAGAAGAGGGATCATATATAAGATCCTGGATAATTCCATCGGTGAATCCATGAAACTCTGGCAGGTAATAGAGCGTTACAACATAGACCGTTATCCTGAGCATGCTTTAAAGATTGCCGCCGAACATGCTACGGGGCCAGATCTTACCGATGCCAATTTTCATATGGCAGTGGCCAGGTCTTATTTTATCCTCACCAAATACAAAGAGGCGGAAGAGCGTGCCGAGAAAGCCCTGCACCTGGTACCTAATCATCTGAAAGCAAAGATCCTGCTGGGGGATATCTGGCATTATACACATAAAGAGGAACGCGCACACGAATTATATAACGATGTACTGCGTATCAGGCTTTTTAATGATAACCGGAAGTCGCTGAGCATTTCAGAGCTGGTCAACTTCGAACATGACCTGTTGCATTCTCCCGTATATGCCATCGCGTTGCTAAAATCAGAACCCGCTATTACCGAAGCCACCTGGGACACCATCGCGGGAGAGTTCTATCATTACCCGCATTTCAGGGCCGCACATGCCTATTATCTGATCCAGAAAGGCGAACACATGAAAGGGTTCGCGAAGCTGATGGTACTGAGCAAGGAAATGCCCTGGTTCAAAGACGGTGTGATCAACAGCTATAGCCTGATGCAACAATTAGGATTGGAACCCCAGATGGGAGCAGATAAAGCCCGCCTTGAGGATATTATCCGCCGTGAACACTGGACGGTGTGAGAACATAAACAACGATATTTTGGGGGCCTAGGGTGTTACCGGGCCACCGTACCATACAGGCCATCGTACCATATGTGCCGGATTTATCCGCACGTCATTTGCGAGGGGCCTAGGGGTGTTACCAGGCCACCGTACCCCGGGTTGCACCCGGGGCTACAAACACAAGGCTCCTCCGGAGCCTATCGGCATTTTGTTAAATACATTATATATCACGATTGATTCCTGAATATTTTAATTCATAAATCCAATTGGGTGTCTGTTGTGCCGCTCCGCCAGGAGCGCCCGTGTTTGTAGCGCGGGGTGCAACCCCGGGGAATATATCATATTCCCACGGGAACATATCTCATGCAACCCCGGGTAACGTGTTATGTGTCCCCCAGTGAAAAAGATCGGAGGCGCCGGAGGACAGCAGAATCATACACGATAAATGAATTATCGTAACTTTCCCTCATGAAGATGCGTAAATATCTGCAGGAAGGAAAGTCTGAAAATTACCAGGATGCTGAAGACAAACAACTGTTGAAGGCAGGTGAAGTGGCCACTTTGCTATCGAGGAAATTCAGTACTAAGATCAGTGCAAAGGAAATTGAGCCTTTTGCTTCGGAATGGCATCATGCAGGGGTATTCAAAAGTGGCAATGGATTAAAAGGCCGTCGCGTTTACTTCTTCAAAGAAGCGGATGTTGATAAGATCACGTTGGAAAAAATCCTGGAGAACAGGGCTAAAGCTGCACAGAAGGCAGCGCCTGATCATCGTATTGTGCAGGGTTGGTATCCGCAATATTTCAGGATGACAGATCCTGTAACCCGTAAAACATTTTCGAAGCCTTTTGTAGGCATTTATAAAGGCCCGGCATCGAAAGCGCCTAAAGGATTTCAGGCGCTTTCGGATGAGGCTTTCGCCGTTGCCGAGCAACAACGGGGAAGAGCATTGAAGCCGGGTGAGCAACTATAGTTTATTGTTTGATGATCCTTAACGTTTCATTCTTACCATCCCTTTCCACGCTGATAAAATACACCGCCTTTACCAGTTTGGTGCAATCGACCGTCAGCTGATGCTGTCCTGCCGGATAGATTTTATTAGCTACAGTATTCACAAGCGCACCATTCGCATCAAATAACCGGACAGCTACTCTTGTTTCCTGTTTATTATAAAAGCTGATAGTAGATGTGTTCACTACAGGATTAGGATAAACACGTGCTGCTTCATTCACTGCTGTGTAGGTATCTTCTCCTTTATAAGCGACTGTACTGAGGGCACTGGCGCTACATGTACCCGCAGAAGGACTGTTGCCGGTCACTTCCAGCCAGTCTATAATTGCAAATTCAGTAGAAGAAGTAGTCTCAATCCGCACGGTATTGGTACCTGCAGCAAGCGTTGCAGTCACTGCAGCTGTAGTTGTCCATGTAGTCCAGGAACTTGTCTTGGGGAATGATACACTCGATACCGCTGTGCTGCCGTTCACCAGCAGGCGTGCAGTAGTAGAAACAGTGGAACCACCATTGGAATATCTCCATACAAAAGAATATGTTCCTGCTGATGGTACAGTAATACTATAATTCACGCCTTTCGCAGTAGCATTGGACAGGTTGATATAATATCCACCATCTGCACCACTATAACTGTTCTGGCGACTGCCATCTGCGCTGCAATAACCGCTGCTGGCTGTAGCTGCATCGTCTATGCGAAGTGTATTACCACCGCCACCGCCATTGTTAGCAGTAAAGCTGGCCGTAACAGCGATATTGGAATTAACCGTAACAGTAGTAGTGGTAGATGTGCCACTGGCTGCACCACTCCATCCTGAGAAGGTATAACCGCTGGCAGGACTTGCTGTCAGCGTGACTGCGGTACCTGCGTTGTAAGAAGATGCATTGGGATTCGCAGTTACAGTGCCACCAGCAGCCGGCGACGCCGTGATGCTAAGTGTATATGTGCTCGGATTACTGGTGCTGCCTGATTCACGTGCGCCTATGTCAGGAGCGGAGCCTGTATAAGTGATGCCGGGAGCTGTTACACCGGTGTTAATCAGATCACTGCCGCTTGCCAGGGCCAGGAAGTTACCCAGATTAGGGCTACCGTCAGCGTTCTTACCAACATTGGGCGTCGTGGAAATAAAGTCTGCACTGCTGACTACCAGGCTGCCGCTGTTGGTGCTGACGTTGTTCTTCCACCATACATTGCTGGAGCCAACTTCAGTACCGATGGATTTGTCGCTGGAACCGGCGTTAAAAGACAGGTTATTCCTGTAAGTAGCAGTACTACCATCCCTGAAATTGAAATTGGATGCTGCGTTGTTGTAACTGGTGTTGTTGGATACTTCAATATTACCGGGGTTGTTGTTGTCAGTAATACCATGATGGCCGTTGTTGAAAGCCACGCAGCGACGTATAATGTGATTGACAGCAATGCCTGAACCGCCCAGTTTAAAGCCATTCTTGTCGCCATTACCGGAAGTACTGCCGCTGCTGAGTGTACCATTACCATATGATACGCAGTTTTCCAGTGTCACGACGCCAATAGGGCCTGTATCAGTTTTGGCATAAAGATCCCATCCGTCATCAATGTTGTTGTGGGAAATACAACCTCTGAATACATTCCCTGTGCCGCAGGTGAGTTTAGCCGCAAATCCGTCAGCATCTTCATTATCCGGATCCTGGTTGTCAAATGCCTCACAGTTCAGGATAAGATTGTTGGACGGCCAGGAACTGATAGTAGTGTTGGATGTTACATAACGGCTAAGCTGCAGGCCGCTGTCATGGTTTTTGCTGAAAATGCATTTTTCGATGATGTTGTTATTGCCTGCCAGTAACATTCCATTATCACCAGCACCTGTGATGGTAATACCGGTGAAATGCCAGTAGTCGCCATCCAGCACCAGTCCGCGGTTTGCGTCTGCAACGGCCTGTCCGGAAAAGTCAAGCACAGGTACTTCACTGCTATACGCTACAACGTTCTTGTTGGCTGACGAAGTGCCATTGTTGGTAGCCGTAATGATAACAGATGCAGAAAAACTGTAAGTGCCTCCTCTCAGATAAATAGTGCCGCCTGCAGGAATTGTAGCCAGTGCATTGGCGAGTGTTGTGGGAGCATTGATATTTGTACCTGGGTTAGACGCTGAGCCGCCAGGGGCCACATACAGCGGGGTTTGTGCATAAGACATACCTCCTCCCAGAAGGCATGTACATGCCAGTAGTATTAGTGTTTTCATAACGGGGGATTTATTTGTTACTGAAATTACAGGATTTGATACGTGAGCGATCAGAAGGCGGCGTAAATATTTACGCAAACGTTCCCACTCTAAATTGGACAAAAATTTATACTTTAGTTTTATGTACAAAGCCCTACACGCCCTATTACTGGTTTTAACTGCATCATGCAGTGCAATAGAAAAGAATCAGCAAACGACCGTTCAGGATACTTCCACGGCTAATTATGATACGATAGCTCCCGGCCATTATCCGCCGGCTCAAAGCAGCTACGAAGCAACAGCAGAAAGCTCCATTGAAGCAGGTGATTCTACGCTCATTACCGGCAACTTTGACGGAGATAATATTCCCGACTCAGGATACTTTGTAGTAGTAGATAAGCATATACAGCAATTTGATCCTAAAGATTATGAGCATGGAGAGGATAATCACATGGATAGTGTTACCTATGATTATAAATTTTGTTTCAGGGGCGAAAAGCTTGGGACATTATCTGATCTGGGAGGAGCGGCTGTAACGCTTATCAATGAGGGAGATATTAATCATGATGGGAAAGATGAGATCTCTGTTATCCACCAATATTTGCTGACAGGAATGGGAGTACTTAACAGCTACACCTATCAGAATGGTAAATGGGAGGAAATTGCAACCTTTGAATTTGGGGGGTACTATGCTGCTTTAGACCGCATTGAAGCTGAAGGAAAGATTATTTTAAAAGATAGCACTCCTTACTTTTATGAAAATGACGATTCCCCGGGAGACAAGTTGGTAATGCACAAATGATCACTAAAACATTGAGAACTATAGTAATTGTTTGAGAAAGCGTAAATAAAGTAATACTTTAGTATCAAGAATTCATGTGAGATGCAAAAGTCCCTTTATGCCTTATGTCTCTTTTTGTTGCCGGCATGCTATTCCACTATAGAGTCTCCTAAAGAAAAAGAAGCAACCACTGGCATGAATAATACAGTAGAACCTGCCATCGATACCGGTGTCATGATACTTTCGTCTCCGCCGGAGGACGCGCAGATCATTCCCGATACTGTCCGTGTAGAAGGGCATTTCGATGAAAACACCAGCCGGGACGTTGGGTATGGTGTGTTTTTCGGCAGGATCAATAGTGACAAACCGCATGAGGAAGGGGCGGAAGTAACAAGCGAAACACAGTATATTGTCCGGTTCCAGGATAACAAGATAAGACCAATGCCGGTAGTAATAGGCAGGCATATCAGATTGGTGAATGAAGGAGATCTGAATGGGGATGGGGAAGATGATATCTCGATCTTCGTACAATCTATGCACGCCTGCATGTATACAGCCAGCACATGGTCTTATATGGCAGGCAGATGGACGAGAATCACCGATTACTGGGATATCCCCACTGCCTGCGACTATCTTAGTGATGAAGACCTTGAGCACAGGATCGAAATGGAAGACGGTGTGCTTTACTATTATGAAACTGACATCAATGATAAGGATCTCCCATTGGTGAAAAAAGAATTAACCTTATTGAAATAATTGCTTAACGGTTCCTTCCTTTTTCGTTTGGATATAATTGCTGTACAGGATCACTCTGCCAATACTTTTTTGTACTAATATCCATTGCCGTCAGCTTGCCATAAAAGGCCGCACCCGTATCTACATTCCACACATTACAACCATTCATTGGTACATCTACATCATAGTTGATGGTAGGAGTATGACCAATAAAGATCTCATTGAAGACTAACAATCTTTTAGGGAATAACTTGGAGTCTCTTTTGATACGTTTATCCATCGTGATAGCCATTTCCCAAAGGGTCCTGTCCCAGTGATAACTCGTGTCATATCTCTCCATAGCAGGGCCATGCATGGAAGTAAAGCCCGCATGTATGAACAACCTGTTTTCCGAATCGATGACATAATCTTTCATCCGGTTATAAAAGATGATATGACCATTCTTCTGAGATTGGCTATAACCTTCATAGCTGGCCACCGTTTCTCTTCCTCCATTGAACTGCCAGGTCTGATCAGGGAATCCTCCCATTAACCATGACTCGCACCAGGCATCATGATTACCTTTGATGAATATGCAATGGTATTGTTTTTCCAGTTGCATGAGGTAATCGATGACCTGTGCAGATTGTGACCAGCCATCCACATAGTCGCCCAGGAAAATGAGCTGATCATCCGCTTTCAGCTTGACCCTTTCAAGCACCTGTTCCAATGCTTTCAGTGCGCCATGTATATCCCCAATTACAAACGTCCGCGCCATTACCTGTAAATTTTGGCCTGCAAGTTAACAATCAACTGTTCAATTGCATCTCTTTTGGCCAAAACATTTAGCCAGTCAGCCGGAATTGTTTCCCAACCGTAGAGCAATCCTGCCAATCCGCCGGTCACGGCTGCTGTCGTGTCCGTATCATCTCCGAGGTTTACAGCCTGTAGTACAGCTTCGCTGTAGGAGTTGGTATTAAGCAGGCACCAGATAGCAGCTTCCAGTGTACGTAGTACATATCCGGAGCCATGAATTTTTTCTATGGGGAACTGTGGCAGATGCCCGGAAAGTATATCACTGAAATAAGATGCTTCCCCGTTCTGCAGAAAATCCGGCAACGTGAAACAGACCGTCTCATATGCGGCTGCTTTAGACTGCCCCTTCAGGATAGCCAGGGCCAGTTCCAGGTAAATAAAGCAGGCGTTGACAGACCGCAGATGGGCATGTGTAAGGGATGATACTTCCTGTACATGTTTGAAGCGTTCCTCTATGGGCATGTCTTTTATATAAAAAAGCAATGGCAGGATGCGCATCAGGGAACCGTTACCATTGCTGCCTTCTGTTATGCCACCGGCAAGGGTGGGAGAGGTACCGGTTTGCAACCGTGTAATGGCTTCTGCTGTGGCGATGCCAATATCGAATACATCTCCATGGGGTGTCCAGTAACTGTAATTCTTCCAGTTAACAAAGCGGTTAGCCAGGTTTTGCAGATCATACCCTTTGCATAACATCTCCGCGAGACAAAAGGTAAGAGAGCTGTCATCGGACCAGGTGCCTGGTGGTTGATGATGTGTACCGTAACCTCTCATCGTGGTGACTGGATCGCGAAGTAGAGAGCTCCTGGAGCGGAATTCCACTGGCACGCCCAATGCATCGCCGGTGGCCACTCCCAATAGAGCATCTTTAATAAAATTTCTGTTAGCCATTAGTCTTATTTAGAAATTTATATACTTCGCCGGCACATGATCTGTCAGCCAGACACCATTGTCCGACAGGTAGAAAAGAAACCCGTCCCTATGCATTTCCCCACTGCTGATATTAAGGATCACAGGAGCGCCGCGGCGGCTGCCGACTTTAACGGCAGTTTCCCTGTCACGGCTGAGGTGCAGGTGCTGGCGGCTCATCCTTTGCAGCCCTTCTTTGCGGATGCTATCCAGGAACTTTGACACTGTTCCATGATAAAGGTATGCCGGTGGTTCCTGCGGATCCAGTCCCAGGGAAATATTCACGGAATGTCCCTGGCTGGCGCGTATTTTAACGCCGTCTTCACTGAAGGAATAACGTTGCTTGTCATCAGTCTCCACTACTTCTTCCAGTTCCTCGAAAGAGATGCGATGCCCGTTGGCATTCATTTTAGCGATCAGTTCATCTACATCTGTCCAGCCATTCTCATCGAGTGTGATGCCGATCACTTCAGGCTGATGTCGTAGGATCAGGCTCAGAAACTTGCTGATACCTTTCCTTTGTTTGTCGTTCATTGTATTTATTGTTTTAGTTGGTCCCTGACTTCCATCAGGGCATATCCGAGGAGATTATGTCCCCGCCATAGGGTTGGATTCTCTGCGTGTTCATGATTAGCCCCCATACCTATTCCCCAGATGCGGTCCAGCGGGCTTGCTTCTACGATGATGGTGTCTCCGGTACTGATCAGGAATTCTTTCATTTTGGGATATTGAGAGAATTTGAGCAGATTTCCGTTCACCACGATATTGAATTTCTTTGCATCCCAGGCGACGGGATCAAAACGCTGCACAAGCCTGCCCAGCTTTTTGGCAGCTGCGGGTGAGGGTGCCTTGAGTATTTTTTCTTCTGAGGCAGCGTCGTTGAACAGTCTTGCTTTTTCAGCCATCATCCAATGTTCTGCTGTGGGGTAAACATGTTGTTCGTCTTTAAAGGCGGCCGGCCACCACTGGCTGAAACAGCTTTTAGTGACATTGCCGGGTTCTCCTTTATGTCCCCAGAAGAAAGTGTAGGTTAACTTTTCCTTGGCCTGATATCGTTTAATCAGCCATTCGTTATTGTATTTCATGGTTTAGATGTTTATCTGGAAGCTATTCTTCTTTAGTTTTTTATTGAATTTATAGAGATCGGGGTGCCTGTTCTGGGAACCTTCCCTTTTCTTGCCGGTGTTAATAATATATTCCGAGTCGAGGATCTTCCTTCTGAAATTGCGGCGGTCAATGCTCGTATCCAGTATGCACTCATATAGTTCATGCAACTCCGGCATCGTGAACAGATCATCCAGTAACTCAAACCCCACAGGGAAATAGGTGATCTTAGAACGTAAGCGCTGGAGTGCCTGCTGGAATATAATGTCATGGTCAAATCCCAATGCAGGTAACTCATTGATGTTGAACCAGCTGACGTCATTGGCCATGCTGCCGGCGGCAATCGCCACCCTGGCGGGATTGACGAGTGCATAGTGGGCGACTGATATCGCCCGGCCGCGGGGATCGCGGTCTGGTTCATCGAAAGAGTATAACTGTTCCAAGTAGACATCATCCATACCCAGCTTGGTTTTCAGCACCCTTGAACAGGTATCCTTGAAACGTTCTTCCATTTGCAGGAAGGCGCCGGGAAGCACCCAGCGGTCTTTGAACGGCTCTTCCTTTCTGTTCAGGAGTAAAACGGACAGGGTTTGCTTACTGTAACCAAATACGGCCAGGTCCACTGCAAGGGAGGGGTTCTGATAACTATGAAAGGGTTTCATTTACTCTTTGTGTTAATCTGACGCAAAGATAGTAAATATTCTATTATCAATTTCACAACTGCTGTCGCGTAGCAGCAGACTATTATATCTTCGTGACTACAATAGAGGAAAGACGGCCTTTTATCATCCATGAAAATTTCGGTACCCTATTAAATGTTAACCCCGTCACGACACAAAATGTAAACCCATGAAGAGTAAAAAAGTAAAGTTCTCATTGTTAACACTGGCAAACTTCGATAAGCATAAAAGATCATCGCAAGGAAACCGATACTAAGACATTGACAGCGTTTATGCTGTTAAGATAGTCATCCTGTTGTTGCCCCCTTCACCTACAAAATCAAACCACAAAAATGAAAAATGTAAGATTCGCGTTAATGGCAGTGGCCGTTACTCTTGCCGCCGGAACAGCGGTAGCCACCAATTTGCAGAACAAGGCTGAACGTGCTGAAACCAAGTACTACAAAACCAGTACCGGCGAGTTTGCAGTAGCAGGCATTAAGGATTATGACTACGTATGTGCTTGGGACCATTTCGGTACCTGTACCTATACGTTTGACAGCGCTACCGGCACTTACAAATCAAGTGAGGCTGGTAAGATCCTGTTCCTGCGATAGAGCAGTTGAAGTAAATTATGAACAGATGAGCTGCGGATATGCGGCTCATCTGTTGGTTTTTCCATTGTTTACGTATTTATACGTAGTAAAACAGGAGTTTTTGCACTTGACGGGTGAGGTTAATTGATTGAAATTTGTGTCATCGAATTATTCATTAACCACAAACCCCAAAGAAAATGCGTAAACATCTCTTGTTTACAGGCGTGGCTGCTATAGCTACCCTGTCATTGTTTTCCTGCAAGAAAGACCAGCAGGCTACCCCTCAGTCATCTATTGGTTCCACGACAGAAACCGGTGCCAGATTGGATGGTACCGATGAACTGGATGCAATCCTGAAAGACCTTTCACCGGACACCTACCTGTTGGCTTTTGATGGATTACCAACCAACGATTACATTACCAAAGCCCGTTATGGCAGTCTGTCTGAAGAAACTCAGTTCTTTGGTCCCGGTGGCCGTCCGCCATTCCCGGAGCTGGCTAAGATCGGTTATGAAAAGATCCCCTTCCGGAAGATCTGGATCAAAACCTGTCCTACCATGATCCCCTACCTGGACATCGCTTCCCGCGCAGCAGCATTGGCACAGAAAGTGGACCCCAGACAGTTCTTTGACCTGGGCGTATATGAAGTAGGTAAAGAACAGCAACTGCTTGCCACCAAATCTTTCCTGGCTGCCGGCGCACGTTTAGTGCCCGACGTAGTGGACCAGAAAGTGATCGGACAAGCAACGCTGGCTAAATTCCGTTTGTCAATACCTGCTGGTATAATGCCTTACTTTACCCGTGGTTTCTATGGCACCGCCGATATTACCCAGGTGCCTACCACCGGCGCCCGCCTGACCATCTACAACGGTCTGAGATGGGAAGATATCCTCAGAAAAAGGTTCCCCAACCTGATCGGTTGTTTCGATCCTGAAATCCTGAAAGATATCCGCGCCAATTTCGCCCGCCTGGATACCCGCTTCGAAAAACTGAACGTAGAAGAAGTAGCTGGTGGAGCCGTAATTGGGTTCTAACATGGTTATGCATCAGAAATAGAGAAGGGCATCGGAATAATATTATTGCCGGTGCTCTTCCTGTCTCCTGATCCCGAAACGCTATAAAACTGTTTTACGACAATGCTACACATATCGCTCCGTCAGGGGCGCCGTGTTTGTAGCCCCCCGTTTTAACGGGGGGGAATGGAAATCGGAAAACCGGAACAATGGACGGGAACCGGCGAATGAAACCGTAACCCGAATGTAAACCCGACCCGACGGAATCGGCGAACGACAACACGTCATATTCATCATTAGATAAACAACGTTTATTCATATGATCACAACCAAACATCTCTGCTGGATAGGCATCGCCATCTTCCACCTGACGGTAGCAGCTTTACATGCCGCTCACCTGGAAGAATGGACAACGCATAAATCCTGGTTGTTGAAGCAGATCACAGCCTATGGCGATTATACCGGCAGCGGAAATATCTTCAGCTTTTTTGCACCCCGCATCGGCAATGAAATAGCGGTGGTATACACCCTTGCAGATGGAACAGCGCAGCGGGTAACCCGGCTGGAAAGCGACAATACTGAATGCAACCGCCGTATACAAACCATCTATAATTTTTTCAGCATAGACGAAGCCCAGTCATTGCTGGCAAAGAGTTGTGCTGCTTATATGTTACGTCAAAATCCTTCCAGCCAGATGGTCCGGGTAACCGTCATCGGCAAGAGGGTACCGGATATGGCTGCATTCCGCGCCGGCGCCACGCCAAAGTGGGAGCCATTCCTGGTGAAAGATTTTAGAAAAACAGGAACAAAGATTTAAAACGTTTCTACTATGCTTACCAATCTTAAACGTTTCTTCCTGGCTCCTTCCACGGGTGAGCCACTGGCATTTTTCAGAATAGCTATTGCCCTGCTGGGATTAGTCCAGGGCGGCTGGTTGGCAGGCAGCATTACCCTGTTGTACGGCGCCGACGGACTGGTACCCTGGTCTATCAGCAGTGGCATTGTGGACCCTTATATGCCCCAGTTATCCTGGTTGCAGCCATTGGCCAATGTGACAGGCATGGCGGCAGATACATGGGTATATATGCTGATGGGGATCTACTTATGCAGCCTGACGCTATTACTGTTGGGGAAATTCGCCCGGTATGCGGCATTTATTGCATGGGCATTACAGTTTACATTTATTAATACCGGTTTCATGGCCGCATATGGTGTAGAAACGTTTATGCATATCGCCCTGTTCTATTGTATTATCATGCCCGTGGGAGAGGTGTATTCCTGGGATACTTTTTCCCGGCATACCCAACCTGTGGCAAGTGAATGGAATACATTGTCGATCCGGGTGTTACAGCTGCACCTCTGTGTTGTATATATTGCTTCCGGTGTTGAAAAGGCCATGGGTATACAATGGTGGAATGGAGAAGCCATCTGGCAGACCCTGATGCAGGGACAGTTTGCCCGTTTTGATATGCGCTGGATGGCCAATTACCCGCTGCTGGCCAAATTGATCGGATGGGGAACGCTGGTATTGGAGATGGGGTATCCTTTCTTTATCTGGTGGCGCCGCAGCCGCCCGTATGGCTATCTGGCCATTGTGCTGATGCACCTGGGCATTGCGGTCTTTATGGGATTGCAACTATTCTCCTCTATCATGATCATTTTCAATACCGCCGCCTTTGGCTGGCCTTACCTGCAACAGACTTATCGCTCAGTTGTACAGCCCTTGCGGGAAAGGAGACGCCTGCGGAGAGCCGGACAGTTGGCTACACAGGCATTCTGGAACTATTTTGAATAGCAGGTCTGCATCCATTGGAATAGTTAACCCCTCAGTCCTGCCACCAGGTTGATAGTCAGCGCTACCACGAAGGTATTTAGTATAAACGCCAGGAGGCCGTGCATTAGCGCTATACGGCGCAGCTTGCGGTCGCTGATCTGTACGTCTGATACCTGGAAGGTCATCCCGACTACAAAAGAAAAATAGGCAAAATCCACGTAGTCAGGCTCCGGTTCTTCCGGGAATTCCAGGCCTCCTGCCTGTTTTGCCAGTTTATCCTCATCGTCATCATAGTAAATATGGGCATAGTGGAAGGCAAACATGGTATGCACCATGCCCCAGGAAAACAGGATGCCGGCTATGGCTACGGGTACATAGAGTAGTTTATCTGTTTCTCTGGACTCGTTGGATATCATGAGCAGCGTTACCATCAGCATACTGGCAAAGCAGGCCAGCAGGATCACTATGAACACAAATATCCGGCTGCCATCTTCTTTCCTGGCATATTTCCGGATCTCTTCCACACTGCGGTTAAAAAACACGAACCAGCAGGTGATGTTATAGGCAAGTGCAAATACATCCCACAACAATACTATACGGATAAGCGGGGTTAAGGATGCCGCCTGTATAAGCAGGAATACCAGGCCCGCCATACCTGCGCTGATCAATATGCGGTGTATCGGGTGCAATCTGACAAAGAATTTGCCTCTCATGGAATCGAATTATCTCTAAAGATAGCCATTACAATTTGTACGCCAACACCCGGGCTTACTGACTCTTAATCAGTAGGTGCGGCTCCAATATGCCCTCCTCTCGCCAATGTCAGTTGCTAGCCTTATCTTTGCCGCATGAAGTTTGAGCAGTACCATATTTCCGAGGAAATTAAGAGAAGTTTAGCCGAGTTGGGTTTTAAACGTCCTACGGATATTCAGTTTAAAGCAATTCCTTCCATCCTGAAGGGGGATGACGTATTGGCCATTGCGCAGACAGGAACGGGTAAAACAGCCGCTTTTGCTATTCCTGTGCTGCACATGCTGCAAAGATACCATCCCCGGAAAGCGAAGGGGGAAGTGAGATGCGTGGTAATGGTACCGACCCGTGAGCTGGCAGTCCAGATCTCGGAGGTGTTTGCAAACGTAGGTAAATACACAAAACTGAACATATTAGGGCTGCATGGGGGCGTGGACCAGGCGCCACAGCTGAAGAAGCTGGCCCAGGGTGTGGATGTGCTGATTGCAACACCGGGACGTATGTTTGACCTGATCAGCCAGGGTTTTATTGACCTCAGCCAGACAGGCATCCTGATCCTGGATGAGGCAGACCATATGCTGGACCTGGGGTTCATCCGGGATATCCGGGATGTGCTGAAACACCTTCCCCGTAATCACCAGACCCTGTTTTTCTCTGCTACCATCGATGAAGAGATCAAAGACCTGGCCTATTCTGTAGTAAGGAACCCTATCAGGATCCAGGTCTCTCCGCAGGACCCTGTGTCTAAAAATGTACAGCATGCCGTGGCCTATGTGGAGATGGATGATAAGCGTTTCTTTCTGGAAAGGCTGGTGAAAGAGTTCCCTGAGAATAAGATCCTGGTGTTTGCACGGACGAAAGTGCGCGTAGAAAGGGTGGTGGCTGCCATGGAACGTGTGGGGATCAAGTCTTTAGCCATGCACGGTGGCAAGGAGCAGGATGACCGCCTGCAGGTGATGGATGAGTTCAAAAAGGGAGATATCAAACTGCTGATCACCACCGATGTGAATGCCCGTGGTATTGATATTCCTGATGTGGATTATGTGGTGAATTATGACCTGCCGGATGTGCCGGAAAACTATGTGCACCGTGTGGGACGTACGGGCCGTGGCGTAAAGAAGGGACAGGCTGTCTCTTTTTGCAGCGAGGAAGAAAAGCCGGTGCTGGAAGCGATCCAGACTTACATCGGTAAGGAGATCACCGTCATGAAAATAAACAAGAATGATTACAGGGAAACGATCAGTTTCTCTGAAGATATCCCGAATGACAACTGGCAGCTGCTGCTGGATGAGCATAACAAGCAGCAGGAAATGCTGAAGAAAAAGAAAAAGAAGAAAAAGTAAGCCATGTATAGTGGCTTACAACCCTTTTTTCAGCTGATAGGCTTTCCTGACAAGTGAATGTGCCAGGTCCTCCATCTTTTTTAATGTTTCCTGGGAGATGTGATAGTAATGTGACTGAAACAGACTTCCTTCGAATGCTTCCTTTTTCTGAATAGAGAAGCAGAGTGCCAACAGGCGGAATACATCCTGCATATTTCTGTTTTCGATAATACCCGCTTCTTTTAAGATCTTGAAAAACGCTGCCAGCTCCTGCAGTGTCAGATTGGTTTGCAGCTTGAAATTTTCAGGCAGGGTTTTGAATTGCTTCACATCTTTGGATGAATGACGTTTCATCCCTGACTGCCGGTATTTACTTTCTACCTGCAGCCATTCCTTCAGTAATGCGATAATGGACGGTGCGTCGTGACTATAGGCCAGGCCTTGTTTTACGGGTATCTGGCAGAGTGTTTTATGAATAAAGGACAGCAGGTCCAATTGGGTATGCGTATCCGGTAGTTCTGCCAATTGCTGGCTGATATAGGACGTGCAATAATGATAATAATCCGTGCTGTTGAAGTTGAGGGAGAAGAGTAATTGCTGTAATAACCCATGTTCCAGTGTATTGTCTTCCTGCGACCAGTATTTGAGCAATGCCTGTTGCAGTTCGCGGAGGAAGTCCAGCTGATAATGGTTCATCTTATTGGGCACTTCAGGAAGGAAAGCATCGTACAAGCTGAGGATCATCACTTGCAGTTCCCGGCAGCTTTCGTCAGTTTCATTGAACCAGCTGCGGATCACAGAAAGACCGGGAGCGATGCGTTGCCGCATCAGTTCCCGGTACACATTTGGCGTAACCGCCATTTTGTTATAATACTTGGCATAGGTAAACATGAGGTAAAGAATGAGATCTTCCAACTGGTGGCAGATGTCATTACAGAGGTAGCGCCATTCGTCATATTCCACCGGGGCCGATGTTTCCACTTCTAGCCAGCTGAAAGGCACGTCGTTGCAAAGAGCGGTGAGCTTTTCCTGGCAGGTGCTCACATATTTATGGAGGGTTTGTTCGCTGACGCCTGCGGCCAGGCATTCTTCAAATGCCAGGGTAATATCTTCTATGGCGGCCAGAGATTGTTTATGCATGGAACTGGCTATTTCATAGGCGGAAGGATCGTTCGGGCGTGGCGGGTGCTGCATACTGTCCAGCAGTTGCTGCAATGGTAACAATGGCGTTCGCATGTAAAAGAAATTAGGGATTAGAAATCTGGAATCAGGAATTACGTCTACGAATTAAGCATCATTCCCAATACTTAATTCCTGATTCGTCATATCTCGCTGTTGCAGGAAAATGGCCCGGGTGTGGTGTATGCCGCTACCAGGCCAATAGTCCTACAGCCGGGTCAACGATCAGCGTAATCGCGACGCTGAGGAAACAGTGGCATGAAGCGCCGGATGAACTTTGTGGTTAAAAAAGGGAAATTTAATTCTGTTAACCTCGCATTAACTTATTTCAATGTTGAAAGGTGTATCATTACATCCTGATTGAATTTTTTAGTCTGTATACATGTAGCCGGGCAATCCTGTCCGGCTAATTTCATGTACAGCTGATCAGGCATGCTGTCCTGTTTTTTCTTCGTGATACTCCTGTTCCGTATTGATGGACCAGATGTTATCTTTCCCAGTTTCACCAGCAATGATATTATCTACCGCCACCATAGCTGTGAGCATGGAGTGGTCGGCGTTGTTATACTTGTGCATACCATTCCTTCCTACGAGGAAGAGGTTCGGATAAGTATTCACATATTGTTTCACTTCATCAAAACGCTCATAGGCGCCGAAATAGGCAGGGTAGGTTTTCTCTACACGCAGAACGGTAGAATCCAGCACATCATTGGTATTGGCCAATCCTATCTTCTGCAGTTCGCGGATGGCGAGAGCGGCTATCTTTTCATCGGGCAGCTTCCAGAAATCGTCTGTTTCATTACAGAAGAATTCCATGCCTACCCAGGCTGTATTAGGATCTTTCACCAGGTAAGGGCTCCAGTTGTTGAACAGCTGCAGGCGGCCTACTTTTACATCTTTTTCCTGTATGTAGATCCAGGTATCTTTCAGCTGCAATGGCTTCCATTTACCGGTTCGCTTGTCCTGTTCAGAGAGGTTCTGGAGCAGGATGCCTACGGTGATGAAATCGCGGTACTGGAGTCCTGCCGCTACTTCCCGCACGTTTTGTGGTATGTCGGCATCCATGCTGGCAATCAGCTCTTTTATAGGCATGGTGCTAAAGAAAAAGTCCCCTTTTAATTCTACGGTCTGGAGGTCTTGTTTGTTAAAGGCCTCTACGGCGGTAACCTTACCGTCCTGTGTATTGACAGAGATCACGTCGTGGTGCATCAATATCGTACCGCCCATTTCCTGTACCTGGCGGGCCACTTCTTCCCAAAGTTGGCCAGGGCCAAGTTTAGGATAGAGGAACTGCTCTATCAGGCTGGTTTCGGTATCTTTCTGGGCGATGTCTCCTGTTTTCTTTTTCTTCTTCTTCACGGCCGACTGAACGGCGTGTTGGATAGCCTTGCGGATGCTTACGCCTTTGATACGTTGTGCACCCCATTCTGCCGGAATTTCGTGGCAGGGTACCCCCCATACTTTTTCAGTATAGTCCCTGAAGAACAGTTTGTACAGTGTTTTGCCAAAGCGATTGATCATAAAGTCTTCCAGGCTATTCTCCGGTTTACGGGGAGATATCTGGGCTTGTAAATAGGAAACCAGGATAGAGATGGTGGTGCCTATTCCCAGTTTCCTTAGTGTATCGATAGAAAGCTGTATCGGATAAGTAAAGAACCTGCGCAGGAAGTAGATACGGGAGAGGCGTTCCCTGACCAGCATTACTTTATCGCTGTTCCCGGAGGTGACGCTTTCGCCGGGCGCTACCTGCCTGGATTTGTTCTGATAACTGATGGTGAACTGTTCATTGCCAGTTTCCTGGGCAGGAAGGATGTTCAGCCACCAGTTCATGACACGGTCTGACTTCGAAAAGAAGCGGTGACCGCCAATGTCCATGCGGTTACCTTTATAATTAATGGTCTTTGAGATACCACCAATGTCTCCTGATTTTTCCAGGATGACCGGAATGATGTCGGATCTCTTCAACAATTCGTATGCGGCCGTTAATCCGGCGGGGCCGGCTCCAATAATAATGGCTTTTCTTTTTACCGGAACCTGGCTATCTGTTTGTGGTATTAAAATGGGTTGATCCATGGGCTAACTTTTGGAGAAACTCTAAAATGGTAGTATACAGTTTTCGTTCTTTCCAAAGGTAGGCGTGCTGGTGAGAAGAGAACTTAGGAGATGAGGAGAAAAACTTTGGAGGGACGGGTATAAGGGGCACAAAAAAAGCTCCTGGCGGAGCTTCATGGTAAACAATGCAAAATGAAATTTACATGCTTCTGCGCAATGCAGCGAGATTGCAGCCGTAATGCTTTTCCAGGTCCCTTACCATCTCTTCTGTGTGCTGATAGCCAGCCACGAGGGCCACGTCCCGCAGGGTACATGCCTTTTGCATGAGCGTATGATAGATCATCGTCATTTTCAGCATGTGCAGGAATGGCGTGATACCAACGCTGAACTGCGCCCGGAATCCCTGCGCCAGTTTCACACCCGGCATATCGAACATTTTGGCAATTTCCTGCACCGTATGGTTGATGTGCGGATGTTCGGTCAGGTAGGTGAATATCTGGTTAAAAAGGACCGTTTGCGCCTCAGTAGGAGGCCTGATCTCGTCAGAGATAGCATCCTGCTGTGCGAAATTGAGGAAAAGGTCCAGGCAGCAGCGCTGCAGGAAGTAGGCGGCGGGCGCCTCTACGTACCTGCAGGACAGGATGCTCTGGATCAGCATATTACAAACAGCATTAATACGGTATGGCTTTTCGTTAATAACGCTGGATGTCCTTTGCACCCTTTTGTTGGCGAGATAATAAAGACCCGGATAATGTTGTACGAGCAACATCAAGTCTGATGGCAGTATATTGATATGGAATGAAAGCACTTTCTTGCCTGCGGGCATGGGTACGCGATGCATGTGGGAATAGAGGTTGAACAGGTTACACTGTCTTTCCTCCAGGGTGAATACGTCCGTTTTAGATGACACGGCGCGCAGGGTATCTTCATACATGAAATGCAGCGCCCACAGGTGGAATGGCGCATAGGGGCGCAGTACAATATCCTTACGGGCAAATACATCATGCAGCCATAAGGAGAAAGGGCCTAGCTGGATATGCTGTGACAGCATATTATAATCGTCATCCTGCTCATAATATAAGCCTGCATAGGGTATGATAAGGGGCAGATACTCGGTGGGTATATTCGCAGCGGGAAAATAGGCCTGATCCAGGCGATCAATTAATAGTAGTTTATTCTCTTCGTATAATGTAGGGTACATAATCGCGTTTTAACGGTCTATTTTGATGTACACATGAACTATAAGTAAGCCAGATTGCAACCCGCTATTGGCTTGCATGGGGGCTGGCAATGGGAACAATGCTTTATCGTTAAGCCGGTTTCGTTGGTGTATTCCAATGGGAATCGTAGAACGACAATCGCTATATATCAGCTAAGCTAATAAATTGGGAAGTGAAGTTCGTTAATGAGATGTTAACGGGTGCAAAAAATTCTTCAAAGTGAGGCTGGATACGAACAAATACACTTCCTGCAAGGCTTTCAGGACCTGTTCTTCCTGCAGTCCGGGGATGGTGGCTACTTGTAAAATTGTCTTGTTGCCTGCTATTAAGGGTTCCTGTGCTGTATAATGACTGAGCAGCTGATCTTCATAATGATTCCAGGCTTGTACGGTAGGGGTGAGAATATGAATGTTGAAAGTTCCTAATGGATCTTCTGCTGCGGAAGTAAAACTCCCACGGATATATAAGGATGGTTCAAATACATGATAGATTAATTCCAATCCTTCTATATCCGACCAGCGATTATCCCCCGTAATACGAACGATACTTTTTTTGATCTCGTGAATGCGTTTTGCCTGCGCATTCATGATACGCTTGTTGTATGCTTCGTAGAACTTGATCAGCGTATCAATTCTTTCGGCATTATCGTGGAAGTAGAAACCCCAATCCTCAATAGGTGTTTTGTCAAAAGTATCGAGTAGTTCGGTATAGCGATTGATCATAAGAGGGAGATAAAAGTTGGTTCACTGCTAAACTAATAAATGAAAAATAAAAAGGAGTTAATATGAAGTTAATGTGCGAGGAGCGCATCTGATAAAGAGATGCGCGCCTCGCTTGGGATTATTTAGTTC
The DNA here is from genome assembly GCF_900142925.1 of Chitinophaga sp. CF418. Taxonomy (GTDB): domain Bacteria; phylum Bacteroidota; class Bacteroidia; order Chitinophagales; family Chitinophagaceae; genus Chitinophaga. Next base: position 54,616 of record NZ_FRCN01000021.1, on the reverse strand, counting down.
CAGGTTTTTTCACCTTTTTTCATTTTTTCGAGAGTGTCTTTGAAACTTGATTCTGTTGGTACCAATTCTATAGCTTTTTGTTGCCACTCAATGGCTTCCTTTTGATTGCCGAGTTTGTGCAAAAGATTTGCATAAGTATCGATTGACTGAGGGGATATTCCTTCCTCCATACTGTATTTACTCCAAGTTAAGGCCATCTTAAGTAAAGTAGTGTCAGAAACATTTTCAAATACAGCCCACGCGAAATTATTTAACATCATGCTGGATACACTATGTCGATATTTATTTATTAATTGTGAAGCAGACGGAACAAAATTAGTCCAGTCCTTTCGGTTGTAGAAATGAATTGCTTTAGCACGTAACAATATTTCCTCACCAACGGCGCCATATAGAGGAATAATCTTTTTCTCAAGTTCGTTCCAGTTAGGGTTGGCAGCCTTGCCCGCTACATACGCTTTTATTTCGTCATTGAAAATCGCTGTTTGCAAAGTGCTGTTGACTTTTTCAACACCAATAAGCTCTTCAGCTTTTCTCTGATTTTTTAGAATAATGATGAATCCGGGGTCTTTTGTTGATTGGGTAAAGAGTTGAATGAATGTCATATTTCTGAGTGTCAACGGATCAGAAATGCTATTGATATAGGCTGCACTTAATTCCGGAATATTTTTATTGTCTTTCAAACGAGATGCCATGAGTGTAAGTGCTCTTAGAAACTCAGGATCTTTCTTTCCGTTGCGGAATTGTTCCAACAACGACGCATATTTCAGATCATGGTTCGCAGTATCAGCTACTATAGCCTGGAATATACCTGGAGCTGCGGCATAACTTTCCGCTTGCGTTAATACCTGGCGATGTATCTTTCTAAGGTCCTCAGAGGGTATTTTGATGACTTCACGATCATATGTCATAATACCATTTTCTTCTGTTTCTACGTCAAAAGGTTCGGTGTAAATTGACCCGGATAATCCACTCTCCTCGAGTGTTTTTAAGCGTTTAACCATGGAGTCGTATTTCGCTTTAAATGCAGCAGATGGCACCTGAACATATCCCCACCCTTCTGTGTCATTCCATTGATGCCTCAGTGTAGCTACTCTTACACCTCCCCATTCACCTAGTACACGTGCCTTTCCTGGCAATGGTGGAGGCATGCCCGGTCCTGGATAGTCATGAATATCAGTTAGATCACTGCTTGCCCATTTCTGAGATGGAGCTTCTGGTGCATCGCGGTCATAGTTCTCACCGGTATGACCATTCACTATGCGGGATGGATCTGTTTGTTTCATCCATTCTGTCAGGCGTTTCTGGTCATAGCGTGCCCAACCTTCGTTAAACAGTACCCAGATGACAATACTTGGATAGTTATATAGCTGGGCAATGTTTTCTTTATTTTCTTTTTCGAATTCAGCCTTAGCTGCTGGTTTGTCATTCGCACAAGTCACCATATCCTGCCATACCAGTATACCGGCTCGGTCAGCATGATAATACCAGCGGGCAGGCTCTAATTTGATATGTTTACGGATGGTGTTATACCCCATATTCCTGATAGCCATGATATCAAATTTCAAGGCCTCATCTGTCGGAGCGGTGTATAATCCTTCCGGCCAGAAACCCTGGTCTAATACGCCCAGGTGGTAGGTGTATTTGTTATTCAGGAAGAGGCGTTCTACTCCTTTCTCGTCTTTCTTCACTTCTATTTTACGCATGCCGAAGTAGCTACCGATGGTATCCACTACTTTACCTTTATACAGCAGTTTTACATTCAGGTTGTACAAATACGGCTGGTCAGGGCTCCATAGCTTTGCATTGGGTACTGGCAGTAATAACTGCGTATTAGGCTTGCCTTTAACTTTTTTGCCATTGGAAGCTACAGCTTCTACAGCATAATCGCCTTCCTTACCGGCGGTGATCACTTCCAGTTTCAGGTTGCCTTTGTCAATATCCGGCGTAATGCGGATGTTGTTAATGTAAGCAGCCGGTACGGTTTCCATCCATACCGTCTGCCAGATACCGCTGCTGGCGGTATACATTATATTCTGCGGGGTCAATACCTGCTTGCCATGAGGATTGATACCCTGATCAGTGGGGTCAAATACGGATACCTCCAGTTCGTTATCACCTTCTTTCAATGCATCGGTAATGTCAAACGAGAAGTTTTGGTAACCACCGGTATGGCCACCTATTTCTTTACCATTGATATAGACAGTGGCCTGCCAGTCTACAGCGCCAAAGTGAAGCAGCACCCGTTTATCGCCTGTAATGTCAGGTTTGGTGATGGAACGTTTATACCACAAACGCTGCGTAGGCTGCAAGGCTTTTTTAACACCGGACAGGGCTGATTCCAATGGGAATGGTACCAGGATCTGTCCTTCGAACTGTGCAGGCCTGGCAGCATCTTTGGATGTGATAGCGTATTGCCACAGTCCATTTAAGTTCTGCCATTCATTCCTGACCATCTGTGGCCGTGGATACGCTGGCAGAACGTTTTTGGGATTTACTTCTTTAGCCCATCTTGTCTGAATATTGACAGGTTGCATCTGCCAGGATGCGGTATTGGTTGGTGTTTGTGCGTAGATATGTTCGTATGAGGCACATAACAATGCAATGGCAGCCGCTGCTGCATTCAATCTCTTCATGGTTGGTTTTTAAGCTGTAGATAATTATGTTAACCCGGCCTCGACAGTCTGACATTATGCAGGCCTTAGGACATAATTAGTTGCAGTAAGAGATGAATGGTAACAGTGCTACCAGATATTGATCCTCATTTTTTTATTTTGAATTCATAATATGTTTCGAGTTGGTTTACCATCTCATCTGTAGTTTTGAAACCAGCCGCTTCAGCTATAACAGGTAGTGAACAGTTCTTTTTATGCAACAGATGATAAGTTGCCGTCATTCTTATCATGTGAGTGAAATCTTCAATGGAGATAGCATAATGCTGCAGGAATCCCTGTGATAATTCTGCCACAGGTAAGTCATACATCAGTGCCAATTCTGCCAGTGAATATGTCTTGTACGGATTCTCTACCAGGAATCTGAAGATCTGCCGGTAAGTTTCACGATGCTCAAGACTACTGAACAGGAATGGCTCATGTGCTTGCGCTTCCCTTTGGGCATAATTCAGCAGCAGGTCAAGAATGCAACGATAGATGAATGTATGTGCCTTCCTGCCTGTATAACGGCAAGTCAGGATCCGTTGTATGAGCAGGTCACAAACAGCACTGATGGGATGAGGATGATCATTGAGCACACTGCTTGCTGCAGGAATGGGCCGGCTCAGTAACTCCCTGAGCGCAGGATACTTCTCCACGAGTTTTGGGAAGAACTCAGGACGAATGTTGACGTGTACCGACAATACTTTCCTGTTGGCTTCCATGGGAACAGGATGTAGCCCCGGGTGCAGGTTGAACAGATTGCATTCCCGTTCTTCGAGCAGATAAGGGGGATTCTCTTTACCTTCGATCACCAGACTGTCTTCATACATAAAATGCAGCGTCCAGATATGATACGGCGTGTATGGCAACAATGTTATCCTGTCCTTCGCAAAAATGTCGTGCATCCATAGTGAAAATGGGCCTGCGCTGATGTGCTGGGAAAGCATCTCACACTCCTCATCTTCCCGGAAATACAAACCTGCATAGGGGATAATGAGTTTCATGTACTCCAGCGGCAGGCAGTTGGCAGAAATGTAAGACTGTTTGTCCTTTTCGATTAGTAATAGTTTATTAGCTTTAAATAATGTGGATTGCATAGCAAGGTTGTTTACGTTCGGTATAACAAATGCACTATAGTGTTTCCGTTTTCAAATCGATAATCTATGTTGTTAAGTGTCTTTAATCGTTCCAGGAACTTTTCCAGGGGCATCCCTTTTTCCAGCCTGGATGAATATGTTTTCTCAGCAGTCGCCTTTGAGTCAATGATCACCCTCACACGATAAGTTCGTTCAATCACATCACCAATAGTTGAAACAGGGGTATTCTCAAATACATAGTAGCCACTTTTCCAGGAAAGTACTGCATGGGCATCAAAGGCTGCAGCGATTGGTCTTACTCCGGGCTGGTAGTGGACCGCCTTCCCTGGCTGTAATAAGACGTCCCCATCATTAGTGAGCATCTTAACAGCGCCCGATTCCAGTGCTACTCTCACCTGGCCGCTATCGTAGGTGTTTACATTGAACGAAGTGCCTAATACCTGTACGGCACTCTTCGGTAAATGCACCCGAAAGGGCTTTTCCTCATTTTTAGCTACTGTGAAATAGGCTTCCCCATTCACGGTCACTTCCCGGCTATCGTCGAATGCAAGGGGCATTTCCAGTGTGGTAGCTGCGTTGAGCATAACATCCGTACCGTCCGGGAGACGAACGGAATAATCTTTCCCCGGGGGAACAATTAACCTGGCCATCTGTGAACTGTTGGCGCCAGACCAGGACAATCTTCCGGCCTCTTCCCGGAAAATGATCCCATTCACTTCCTGCTGCTGCCCGCTGCCCAGATGGAGTAATTGTCCATCGGGCAGCTGCAACGCAACAGATTTGAGGGTGAAAGAGGAGATCGGCGCCGGCAAAACGGGTTGGTATGCCGGTATCATTATCTTGTAGACTACTGAGAGTACCAGCAGCGAAGCCGCTACACCCAGGGTAGTCCCTATGAATATTTTACGCCGTTTACGCCTTCTGGCGGTAGCAAATACCTGCTCCACACCCAGCGTATCATGCAGACTTTCACGGACGGATTGTATATAACCGCCTGTCAGTTGCCGATGCATCCGCTGCCAGATGGCATATGCCTCCGGTTCCTGTTCCAGGAGTCTTTTGAGGGCGATACTGTCTTCAGGTGAGATGGTGCCTGTTATTTCTTCCAGTACCAGTTGTTCGATATATTCTGGATCTACCGGCATGATAATCCTGGTGAAAATCTGATTCACTATATAGTAGTCGCCGGTTGTAAAAAAGTACTGGGTGAAAAGCTTAATTTTTTTGAAGATGTTGGCGGAGTGTCTTTAATGCTTGCTGCATATGGTTTTTCGCAGTCTGCACCTTCATGTTCATGGTGGCTGCGATCTCTTTCAATGGCTTTTTTTCGATATATGACAGGATGAACACTTTCCTGCTCGTAGGGCTGATCAGCGCCATCGCGGCATGCAGCTGATTACCGAGCTCTTTTGTCTCCAGGGAAGGAGTACCCGTGATGGTTGTACTCAGGGAGGCATAGATCTGCTGGCGGCTATTGCGGTTGGCCTTCTTCCTGATCACATCGGCACAGCGTAGTTGTACAGCGCCGGTCAGATAAGTCTTCAGGTTAGTATTGATCTGCACGGAGGCCCGGTGGTCCCATAGCCAGATCAGCACTTCCTGGATCACATCTTTGGCTTCATCTTCGTTCTGCAGGATAGTGTAGGCCCTGGAAAACAGCAAATCAAGATAACGTTGGTACAGGACAGCAAAAGCAGCCTCGCTTCCCTGTTGAATGAGTTGAAATAGCTCGTCTTCTGAATAGTTATTAATCAATGAATTCATAACAAAGACTCTATTTTCTTTATGAGTAAATGTATCAATTTTGAAACGGGCATGAGTTAATAGCTTGTTAAGGGCTAAAAATAATCCGCGTGAGTACTTTTTGTTATTCAACGCTACTTATATGATAATAGCCGCAACATGCTTTTTATGGGGATGCCCAAACCTGCCACATTCTGCACGCTCCTCCTGCTATTGCATACCTGTTGTTTGTACCAGGTGGCAGGGCAGTCCTATGCCCGGGAAAAAGTGACCATCGTGGGTAGGCATGTTACGCTTAAATACATTTTTTCGCAGATAGAGGCACAGACCAAGTATTACTTCAGCTATCCCCCGGAAGTGGATGTAAACCGTACGCTGGATGTCCGCTTCAGAAAAGCGGCTTTGCCCGACGTGCTCAATGCGGTGCTGAAAGACAGTTATACCTGGAAGTTTGATGACCGCTCTATCAATGTGCAGAAGGCCCCGCTGCCAATGGGACCCTCACTTCAGCCATTAGACATATCCGATACGCCAAAACTGATCATAGGCAAGGTGCTGGATGAAACGGTCATTATCGGCTATGGCACCACAACTCAGCGGTTTAATACCGGGAACGTTACCACTGTCAAAGGAGACTTCATTGCCGGCCAGTCTGGTACCAACCTCTTAATGGCCCTGCAGGGCAGGGTGCCCGGTATGTTGATCACCCAAACTGGTGGTGTGCCGGGTATGGCGATGAAAGTGCAGATCCGCGGACAAAATAGCCTGGTGAACGGTACACAGCCCCTCTTCATCATCGATGGCATCCCTTATAATCCTACCCTGACCGGCGGTTTGGGTTCACAGATCTGGGGAGATAAGGCTTCTGCCTTTAACTTCATTAACGCGGAAGATGTGGAAAGCATAGAAGTGCTGAAGGATGCAGATGCTACCGCCATTTATGGTTCCCGGGGCGCCAATGGTGTGGTGCTCATCTCCACCCGTAAAGGCCAGCCCGGGAAAACACAATTTACGGTCAACGTGAACCGGGGCTTCGGACAAACATCCCGGAAAGTAAAATTGCTGAACACCCAACAATACTTAACCATGCGCCGGGAGGCATTCAGGAACGACGGTGTCACGCCTACAGAAAGGAACGCCGTTGATCTGCTGAAATGGGATACCACCCGTTATACCGACTGGCAAAAGCAATTGACGGGAGGGACGGCCTCGGTAACCAATGCCCAGGCATCTGTATCTGGCGGAAATAAGAGTTTCCAATACCTCCTGAGCGGTCATTACCGCAAGGAAAACACCGTCTTCCCCGGCAAGTTCGGGGATACCCGCGGAGGGATACATTTCAGTGCCAGCAGCTCATCAACCGACCAGCGCTTCAATGCTACCTTTACCGGCAGTTTCCTGGCAGATAAAACTTCCTTACCTGGTCTTGATTTCACCAGCCAGATTATGCTGCCGCCCAATGCACCGCCGGTGTACCTGGAAGATGGCAGCCTGAATTACGCCTGGCTGAATCCATATATTGCCCTGATAGGACCTCTTTTTGATGCTAATGTGAAAAATGTGCTGGGAAACGTCGGACTGCAATACCGGCTGCTGCCTGGTCTTGTACTCAAGACCACCATGGGCTATAACTGGCTGACCGGTAAATCGGAAACTATCCTCCCTATTGAAATGTATGCACCTGCGCTGCGGAATGGCAGAACAGGCTCCCTGCATAAATACGATTATGAGGCCATTTCCCGCATTATTGAGCCCCAGCTAAGCCATGTATACCAGGCAGGAGCATTGCGGCTGGAAACGGTCGTAGGGGGCACCATACAGGGATATAACGAAACCCGTGAGAACATCAACGCAGATGGGTTCAAAAATGATCTGCTGATCCGGAATATCCGTTATGCAGATACGGTATATGGTAAAACAGAAGGCGCTTCCTACCGTTATGTGGCCCTGTTCGGCAGAACAGGACTGAACTGGAAGAACCGCTACCTGCTGAATCTCAGTGTACGCCGGGATGGCAGCAGCCGGTTTGGTCCGCGGAAGCAGTTCGCCATCTTTGCCGCTGCCGGTGCGGGATGGATCTTTTCTGAAGAACCTTTTATGTGTCACCTGCGTCGGGTACTGAGTTTCGGTAAACTGAGACTGAGCTACGGCACCACCGGCAATGACCAGATAGGGGATTACCAGTACCTGGACCAGTATAACGACGTGAGCGGATCTTATCAGGGTGTAATAGGCCTGAAGCCCAGCCGTTTGTTCAATGCGGATTTCGCCTGGGAGCTGACACAGAAGTCAGAAGCCGGGCTGGAACTGGGTTTTCTGAAGGATAAGATCCTCTTCTCTGCCAGTCATTTTATCTACCGGTCTTCCAATCAGCTGGTCTCTTACCCTTTACCGGATATTACCGGCGCCGGTAGCATTATAGGTAACCTGCCTGCCGTGATCCGGAACACAGGTTGGGAGTTTACATTGTCTACCCGGTACATCCGGAATAAAAAGTTGGAGTGGGCCTCCTCGTTCAATATTTCCTTTGGCCGCAATAAGCTGGTCCACTACCCGGATCCTACTATTTCCATCCTGGGTGCTACCGGATTTGTGGAAGGAGAACCTTTGTCGCAGCGTTATGTGGCTACCTCCATGGGTGTAGATCCTGCTACGGGGACTTACCTTTTTGCGGATGCAAACAATCATCCGGTACCGGCAGAAAAAGCGGTAGAAAGCCTGTCGGTGAACAGTGTGCCGGTTTGCTTCGGCGGCTGGCAAAATAGTGTGCGGATAGGACGATTCCAGCTGGAAATCCTGCTGCAGTTTACAAAGCAGCAAGGGATCAATACCACTTTTGATCCCAGCTTTATGCCGGGATTCCAGCAAAATCAATATGCAGTGGTGTTATCCAGGTGGCAAAAGCCGGGTGATGTTACCGACCGTCAGCGGTATACCCAGAGTGGTAGCTTGCGGGAAGGGTACAAAAAGGCAATGAAAAGCGACCTGGGATATGAGGATGCCTCATTTGTACGCTGCCGTTATATGGAAGCCGCCTGGTTATTGCCGAGGAAAATGCAGGACAGACTACACTTGCATGACAGCAGGGTGTATATACAGGCGCAGAACCTGTTCACCCTGACCAGCTATAAGGGCCTGGACCCTGAAACGCAGTCAAGGACAGCCATTCCTCCTTTGAGGGTGTTATCTGCCGGACTGAAAATATCGCTTTAAACTGTTTGGGAATGCGATGGATAATATTATTGCTCTTCTTCCTGCTATTTTGCGGTAGCTGTCGCAAATTGCTGGATCCCGGAGATCCGGTGGATGGAGGCACTTCTGGTACCGTATATCAGTCTGATGCTAGTGCGGCTGCAGTACTGACGGGATTGTTCTATAATATGAGCAACGATGGGGCATTCATGGGAGCAGAAGGTCTTTCCTATCTCTGTGGGCTCTCTGCCGATGAGTTCCTGTTACAACAGGAGGATGAATTGTCCCTCGATATGTATAAAAACCAGGTAACGCCTAATACTGTACCGATATGGAGATTGCTATACAAATACATCTATCAGGCTAATGCCGCTATCGAGGGACTAACGGCTTCTACCCGCCTTACGCCTGCCATCAGGCAGCAATTAACAGGAGAGGCAATGTTTGTCAGGGCTTTCTGTTATTTCTACCTGGTGAACCTGTTTGATGAAGTGCCATTGGTGACCGGCACTGACTATAAGGTAAATGCCACCATGCGCCGCACGCCGGTTGTGAAAGTTTATGAACGGATCCAACAAGACCTGGAAGATGCTGTAACGCTGCTGCGGACGGACTATGTGCAGGCAGACATATTATCTACCACACCCGAGCGCGTACGGCCCAACAAATGGGCGGCTACTGCTTTACTGGCCCGGGTGCATCTATACCGGAATAACTGGCAGGCGGCTATCACAGCCGCAACAGCCATTATTGACAATAAAGCTGTATACGATACTGTTCCATTATCAAAGGTTTTCCTGAAAAACAGCAAAGAAGCTATCTGGCAAATACAACCGGTGAATAAGACTTTTACAGAAGACGCCATGCTGTTCATACAACAACTTCCTGTTTTCGCAGCGCAGACCTTCATGCAGATATTCGAAAAAGATGATCTGCGTAAGCAATATTGGTTGGCTGGCGTGAGTGATCGTTATCCTTACAAATACAAAGCAGCAGATGCAACAAAGCCAGTAACAGAGTACCTCATGGTATTGCGTCTGGCAGAGCAGTACCTGATCAGGGCAGAAGCCAGATTACACTCGGCAGACAAGGATGGCGCCCTGAAAGATCTTATGGTGGTGCGGCAGCGGGCTGGTTTACCTGTGCCCAGGATCAATGGTGCCGGCCCGATAGACGATGCTATCCAACATGAAAGACAGGTGGAATTGTTCTCCGAATGGGGCCACCGCTGGTTAGATCTCAAACGAACCCATAAGGTTAATAATGTGATGAAGGCAGCCACAGCTGCTAAAGGTGGCAACTGGAAAGCATATCAGCAATGGTATCCTATTCCGAGAAGCGAGATGCTGTTAAACCCGAACCTTACGCAAAACGAGGGGTACCAAGAATAAACGCTGTCTCCAAAGTCCTGTTTTTTGTTCCTAATTCTTTTCCATTTTAGTCTTCCTACCTTTAATTCAAACGCTTTATGTTATGAAAAAGGCCAGGATTATTCTAACAATGATCGCCTTGTCTGCAGTTTTGGTGGGGACAATGTCATTCAGAGCCAAACGGCGGGGACTCACTAACCTGTTTTATGCAACTACAGGTAATTTCTCTCAGAACGGAGCCTCAAGGAACCTTACCTATGCCGCAGAAGCGCCATATCGTACTTTCCGTACGGATACCTGGGAGCTTCCGGTTAGTGCTCCTTTCCCTTCCCCTTTGTATACAGGCACTACCCAATCTACTACTACCGTAGGTGGGGCTTTTTATTTTATTACGGTAGTAACGGGCTCTCCATGGCCTACCTGGCTGGGTGTTTATGATGATAACGGTCAGTGAGCCTTCATCCAGTCCGGCGCCGGTTTACCTTTCAGATAATGATCGAAGAACTGTTGCTGCCGGACGGTGAAATCCAGTTTCTGCGGATCGCGGAATAACTGATGTCCTTCATTCCTGTACTGAATCAGCCATACGGGCCGTTGTAGCCGTCTTAAAGCGGTGAACAGCTCCATGCCTTGTGCGAAAGGTACGGCATTGTCGTTGTCGTTATGCATCAGCAACAGGGGCGTATGTACCTTGTTTGCACGGATGACGGGGGAGTTTTTGAGGTATAGTCCGGGTCTGTCCCAGGGTGTAACGCCCATATTATTTTGTCCTTGTTCGTATAACTGCTGCATGGCAGTACCTGTGATCTTCCTGATAGCCCCATACCCGCTGAAAAAATTAACAGGGCCGGCACTGGCCTGCGCAGCGGCAAACAGATCGCTGTGTGTGATGATGTAGTTGGTGATATATCCACCGAAACTATGTCCCTGCAAGCCCATTTTCTGCCTGTCTACCCAGGGATGGGCGGACAGGTACTTTGCTGCCCGTAATACCGCTTTGGCAGTGCTTTTACCGGGATGTCTCTTTTTTGTGCGGATGTCAGGGATGAATACAATATACCCATTGCTGACATATGACGGCACATTCAGATTGCCTTCGCTTAACGCAGGCGGCAGGTATCTGTGCAGGTAATCCTTGCTGCGTTCATAGTAGTGAAATATGACCGGGTATTTTTGCTGCGGATCAAAATTCGCTGGTTTGTATAACAGCCCTTCCTTTGTTAATTCCACTGTCAGCCAGTTGTAATCTGCCTCCGGCCGGATGTTAGTAACAGGTGTAAAGCGGATAAAATCATCCGTCAGTAACAGATTCGGAGCTGCTGTAGCCCGCATGTGCTGCAGCAGGTAGACAGTGGTGTCCTTTGCTTTAAGGGGCTTGTATTGATCCAGCGGATATTGTGGCCAGTAATATAAGCAGTCATCCATCGTACAGGGAGCTAAACTGTTGTTGTAGCATCTCCAGAAACCATTTTCTTTTGTTTTTGTATCAAAGGCGGCGAATATGCCGGGGAACAGCAAGCGGAAAATGGTATGCCCTTGTTTGCCTCCTGTTATGTTCACGGCAGGTTTACGTCCTGTTGGATCCACCTGCCAGATGTCGTTAGCCGTATGTATAAAAAGGGCGCTATCGCCCGCTGTCCATTGTGCCACCTCAATCCCCTTTAGCAAATCGCGTGTATAACCCGTGGCAATCTCATAACAGCGGATGTAATGGCTGGACGGATCCAGCCAGGTCATAAATTTTTCGCCCGGAGAAATGGCTGGCTGAACGAGCAAGTTTTCTTTATTCGCAGCGATCGTTTTTCTTTCGCCGGTTTGAGTATCTACCAGATAGAGAGTAGAGATCACGGCTTTGTTCCAATAGTATTCCTGGTAGTTGAGACTGTTTTGGGTAATGATATACCGCCCGCCGTTCTGGTAAGCGATCTGTGTACCGGGCGTATTGACAGGCAGTGCCTGCGCGTCTTCCAGCCGGATGACGACCGTGGTTGGGATAGGCTGAGGCGTTTGCAGATAGTTATCCTGGTAATTCCAGACTCGGATCTGTTCCGGTGGGGGCAGTTTAGCAGGCAATAACTGACAGGTGATCCGCTTACCATCCCGGGAAAACTGTAATGGACCTGTACAGCTGTCGTGCAATATCCTGATCGTGTCCACATCCCGCTGATAATACCTGAGCGTACGGTCGGTGATAAAAGCCAGCTGTTGCCCCTTGAATGTTATCTGGCTGACCGGCCCTTCATGGATTGTTTTACTGCGACCGGTATTGAGGTCCATCCAGATAAGTGCATTAGGTTTTTGCAGTATGAGCTGCTGTTGCTCAATCGTATAGTAGCTCACATCCGGCAAGTAGCTTACACTATCTGATGAGAAGATGGCCAGGGTATCGCCCGGTAGCTGGAATAGAAAACGGTCGTCCGAAAAGGCAGGATTGAACCCGCGGGGAAATTCCCGCTGCAGTTTGTTATCCCTCGAGTGTAATACCAATATGTCCCCTGTTGCTGGTGAGCCATACTGGTACCATATATACCGTCCATCGTCCCGTATGCCGTAGGTAGAGGACAGTCTTGTCCAGGTACGGTAACTGTCATTTGTAACAACCGGTTTTTGAGCCCACGTCATGAGATGACAGCAGCAGAGCAGGAGAGGGATCGATATGGGTTTGGCGGTTAACATGGATGTGCTTTAAATCCGGTTTAAATTAGCATTTAACCAGTAATTTTAACCACCTTTAAAAATATTCTCTATCTCCAAACTTAGCTATTGGCCCGGCCCTTTAAATTCCTGCATATTATGAGAATGCGTTTTAAGAGATATGTATACCTGGCGATGTTCACCATGCTGCTGCAGTTTGTTGTCTTCAAGTATTTCTATCCGTTTCCTAACTTCATGCAGGATTCCTACAATTATCTCCGCAGTGCCTATACCAATGCAGATGCGAATATGTGGCCGGTAGGCTATGCAAAACTGATCCGCTTTGCTGGCTTCTTTACACACTGGGATACGGCACTGATCTTCATGCAATACTGCTTTTATCACATCTGCGCACTGTATTTCTTTTTTACGGTGCTTGATCTGACTACAGTTGGGAAATGGGCCCGCAGATTGATCTTTGCCTTTCTGTTCTTAAACCCTGCTATCCTTTACCTGAGTAATTATGTAATCAGCGATGTCTATTTTATCGGTATCAGCCTTATCTGGATATCCCAGTTGTTCCGGCTGGTGTACCAGCCTTCAAAGTTGTTGCTAGCCGTCCATTTGCTGGTATTGCTGCTGGCTTATACTGTCAGGTACCATGCATTGATCTATCCGCTGGTCAGTATAACCGTGATCGTCTTTTGTTCCTTTACCGTACGTGTTAAGATAGCAAGCGGCTTGATCATGGTCGGTATGATCGGCGGCTTTATGTTATACACCACTTATCAGTCTGAGAAGGTGATGGGCACCCGGCAGTTCTCCGCCTTCAGTGGATGGCAGATGGCCAATAATGCCGTACATGCCTATGCACATATGCCGGAGCGGCCTCCCTTGCAGGTACCCGCGCAATTTGCAGCCGTACATAGTAAGGTAAATGCGTATATAGATTCGCTGCAGCACATTCCTATGTCCCAACGTCCCGATGGGCCTTTGATGGCTTTTTATCTATGGGATGCAACATCTCCTTTACAACCTTCACCCGGTGCTGTGAACATTGCAGACAATGCCGCGCACCTCCGCCAGATGGCAGCTGTGGCGCCATTGTACAATGATTATGGCAAATACCTGATCAGCCAATATCCCCTACCATATTTCCGGTATTTTCTGCTGCCGAATTTTTTCCAGTATGCGTATCCTCCGGTTGAAAACCTCGGTCTGTACAACGACGGACGTGACACGGTGTGGCCCATTGCACAGACCTGGTTCCATTATCCTTCCAATAAGATCTATACCGTCTCCAATAAACGGGAGCTGATCCTGTTCGACTATTACCCTGCATTGATGGTCTTCATTATCCTGTTGTTCATTTCCGGATGGATCGCATATTACCGGGTATCCGGCCCTTCTTTTGCGGACATAAAATTCCGGAGTGCGCTAAGAATAGGCACCTTTTACTGGATCGTACACTATGGGTTCAGCGTACTCGCTTCACCGGTGGTGTTACGATATCAATTGTTTAATATGATATTGGGTGTGGTGTTTGGCGTGTTGCTATGGGGAGTTGTTTTTTCCGCCAGCAAAACACGTGGCTCCCGGGTTGGCAACCCTGGGCTATAAACACATGGCTTCTGATGGCGCCTATTGTGGGTTAGGAATGATGCTGGCGGATTTTCTTTGTTAAATAATATACGGCCACCATACAATATGGGCGATATTTACCATCTTTCTTGGTAAGCCACTGCACTCTTTCCTGCTCGAAAAATTTAAGTTTTAACTGCTTTTGGGTCAGCTTTCTGCTTTCTGCTTCTACTCTCTTTTGTACTTCCAGATAGACTTCCCTTCTGCCGTCTTTTAGTGTTTGCATGTTCAGGTTCAGAATCTCATTTATCTGGCGGTTAATCTCGTTATCGTTATTGACGGAACTTATTTCACCTTCTGCATTGTATTTAAAAAGGGATTCACAATTGGGACTTAACGACAGAGGGTTTATGGTCAGATCAAAATATGCTTTTTTCGTATCGCATGTCTGAAGCTTCCCAGGATGCCCTTCATTTCCCATACAGGCACCAAACAGGTTTGTGTATATGAGCTGAAGTTCCGGATAGTTTTCCTGGCATTTGTAATGCTCCACTTTCATCTGATAGCTTGAACTTCCATCATTGTTTGCATTAACGACAATACGTTTCATACAATAACAACATATGTGTCCCTGTTCCGCTAGTAAAGAACCACGTAGCTCATTTTTGTCTACTAGCAATATGTTGTCAAAGTTTGCCCCAGGTCTGTTCGCCCTATGTTTCGTTAATGAATTAGGCTCCTTGCTTTTAGTTATCAGTTTCATTGATCTCGTCTAAAAAATCAAGTTGTACTTTTGCTCTGACAATTACCGGATCATCATCTCCTAATAGTGCAGCCATCTCTGCAAATTTTCTTTTTGCAGCCTCCTTGTCTTCATCTTCTATGAGATTGAACAGTATACTTAGGTCCTTTGCAATATCTATATTCCTTCCTTCCACGCCCATCATTTCATATAAAATGGTACTGATGTCTCGTCCATAATGTCTAGGTGTGAATTTTACTATTTTTGCATCTTCCATTATCTGGACCTCTGCTTTTATAGGATTTGCGTTTCCGAGCAATTGAGGAGAGTGTGTAGCGATTACAAACTGGCTGCTGGAAAGACCACCTTGTTCATTAAAATGTATAATACTCTCAATAAACATTCTTTGCCATGCCGGGTGTAAATAAGTGTCTGGTTCGTCAAAAAGGAATAAAGTATTCTGGCCTGCAACCAATTCCGTGAGTCCTTTTACAATGATCGCCTGCTGCTCACCTTCGCTGAACACGGTAAATGAATTGTTATCAGTATTTTGTAGTGAAAAAGAAGCATTGTCCCAGAAGCCATCCACGTAGAGTATATACAGGATCTTAAATAGTCTTTTTTCTTCCCCAAGATAGTCGCGGATCTGAAATAATTTTTCCTGACCTATGATAGATATAATTAGTGCCTCATTGCCTACGGTCTCTATAACAATATCCCCTTCTGCTGCATCAGAGGGAATGTCAGATGACGACGAAGCCTGATCATTGAGGTAGTCCAGGAATGCTTTTATTTCGCCTTCTGCACCCCACCAGTTGTCAATTTTCCGTTTTTGTGCCCATTTAGGCCGTTTTAATTTGATTTGTATACTTAGGGCACGGCCTATCTTGGCTTTTTCTAACAGGAATATGGGGATGTCTCCAAATTCAAAAGACAGCAAGCTGATTAGAATCAGGTCGAAGATCGCAGGTTCGAAATATAAGAGTGGAGTGGCGCCTGTTGTATTGCCATCCCTATATCGTTTTGACAATTCTCTATTGTGAGGCGCTACTATATCCTTCATAGTTTCAGACAGCCCTGAATAGTAAACGACCACATTGCTGGGCAGAATATTTTCAAATTTGTGAAATCGTTGTTCGATCTCTCCTCTTTCTTCCAGCGTAATGACCATGTTGGATGCGCTATCAACAAAACTAACCTTGTATGTAAGCCCTGATCCTTCGTCTGGTGCCGCTATTTCAACGTCTACATAGTCTGTTTTGAAGTGGCCGGTAGTAGACGTAGTACTGATCATCTCTTCCAGCCGCAGTTTATAGTTTAATTTGAATCCAAATTTAGACTTGTTGCCTAACAGGGCATAACTAAAGATATGTGCGATAGCCTCCAGGATACTGGATTTTCCGGAACCATTGATGCCAATCAAAATAGAGATCTCTTTGTTGAAATCTATTGAAAATTCGTTTAGAATCTTATAGTTTTTAATGTACAGTGAGTCCAGTTTCATCTTTCAGTGTTAAAAATTGCCTGCATGAATTCCCTTTCGGCTGCTGATCGATGCGCTTCTGCACTTTCATTAAGCGCATTTATTTTACTATGTTGGGCAACAATTTGTCTGGTTATTTCTTTTTGTACAGGTATGGAAGGAAGTATTACTGGTATATTCAGGAACTTGTCTGAATCAATACTTCCCACAGTAACGCCTTTTCTGCTGGCCATTTCCAAAACCAGGTTCTGAAGGTAGCATAAATAAAACAGAAAATAATGATTTGTAACTATTCCTTCTTTTATTTTCATCGCCTTCACATCCTGATTAATGGTAGTTGCTATTTGTGCCATGGCAACCGGAAAGGAATGTCTGAGTATACTGCTTCTGAATACGCCTAGTACAGTTCCGGGAGGATGGATTTTCAATCCGTTGCTGACAGCTGTTTCTGAGACACTATCCTCGCTGTTACTGATATAAAGGCTTTTGAAGTCTTTTGGCGATATCCATGGGATATCCCCATTCCAGTAGTGACTATTTGAGGTGGCAGGAGTTTTACCTCCTTCAAAAGTAGTAATAACTCTTTTTAATGGTTGTATATCAAATTTTGTATGCGTAAAATTGAAGGAAGTCTGATCCGTTATGGAAGAAGATGCCCAGGTGGATAGCCGTTTATACTGTATGAATGTATGAGATGAAGAAATGGCTTCTTTGCATCCTTCCTGTATTCCCAACTGATTTAAGAAAAATTGTCTGGACTGGTTAAATAGGTGTGTTGCCTCTTTTTCTTCCTTTTCGGCCTTAGCAATGCGGCGGTCGTGGGTGTTTAATAATTGTACCTGCACATCTATAGGGGGAAGCGGAACATATAACATCTTTAAGATGTAAAATGGAATACTTGCCCGTACTGTACCCGTTGTATTTTGGTTTAGTATGTTGATAATCGAGCTGGTTCTCAATATCCTGATCAGGAAATCCGCCAGCAAGGGTTCTTTACAACTGAATACAACATACGCGGGGCTGATGTAATCGTTTTTATGGAGTTCTTTCTTTAAGCCAATACTTCCTACATTGAGCCGGTAAGGATTATAAGCGACCCAGCCCAGCTCCACTTTCTTATAAGGTTGATTGAAATTTGCGCCCTTATCTGAATAATTGTCAAATAGGCCTTCCTTATTATTGATGCCTAATATCCCAAATTCCTGTTCGGGAGATGCTGAGAGGTGGACCCGCAGGGATTCTTCCCGGATATAATCGCCCAATCTTACAATTGGATAGGTTGATCGGATGTCGGATGACAAGAGTTGTCTCCCTCTCCATGATACGAGATCACGGAATGCGACAAACTTTATGTCTGTATGATTGTTAAATGCTGCCGGAGTCTTTGCCATAAAATATTTCTGGTTCACCTACTGCTGTTACCCGTTGAAAGGCATTGTTGAAAATATCATATCGTATCTTCTCATTCCGTTCGGTCCACAGATTGTTTTTGATGCGATGCTCTTTGAATATTTTCGCTATTTCAGATAGTTGTGCTTCTATCGGCATTGCGGTATTGGACGACGACTGATCTGCTGTTATGTTAGATATTAAAATTGAATAATCAAATTCATCTTTAATCCCGGAATTGATGGCGTCATTTATTTCCTGCAAAAGCTGTTTTTGTTTGTTTCTTAGTTCTTTTCGCTCCTCTTTGTTTACATTACGGCTATTGAGCCTGGTACCTATTTCATTCAGTTGCTCATCATATTGGGGGGCGATCTTATTAGTAACAGCATCCTTTACCCTAGCATAATTTTCTTTTTCTTCAACTGTAAATTTTTTGAGAAATACTAGGTTAGGCTTCATTGATGTCAGGGACAACGTTCCTTTAGGAAGTGCCGTGATACCAAGTATTTTAGCCTTACTTTCGATAAACTCCCTGGCCTTCTGTAGTTTGCTGTCATTTAATATTTTCTCACTGAGAATGATTCCCATTCTGCCGCCAGGTTTTAATAAATTAAGACACCTTTCGATGAAAAGGACCTCGAGGGTAGATGCATATTCACCAACACGGTATTGCGATAATATTTTAAATCCGTTTGGTTGATATAGTAGGCTCTCCGGACTATGGGAAGAAAGAACTCCCATTGGTGGATTGGCAAACACAATGTCAAATTCACCCTCTGGTATTTCATTCCTGACCCATAAACCATTATGGTTATAGATCCGACGGGGATCACATCCGTGCATAACCATATTGATCCTTGCAACTTGCGCCATTTTTGTGCTTACTTCAACACCTGTCAGCGTATCAAATGATAATTTGTGCAGCCGGCTTTTAGGATTGCCGGTATTTAACTCGGCATTTAAGAATGAAAATTGATCACTTATTGTTTGGTCAATTTTGAAGCTTTCCTCGCGGGATGCATGAAGATAGTGATCATCATGATAATGTTCTTTTATATCTTTCTTTACGTGGTTGATATCAATTTTGATCTTTTGGCAGATATACTCATGTGACTGGATTAGAAACCCTCCGCTGCCACAGCAGGGGTCGCATATAGTTTCACCTTCCTGTGGGGAGAGTATGTCAATCATGTGATCTACAATGAGCCTTGGCGTGAAAAATTCACCAAGTCTTCCCTTGAATGTGTTTGAGATAAATTTCTCAAATGCTTCGCCCTGTATGTGATCTGAAACTGCAAATGAATTATAACGTCGAAGTTCTATTGATAGGCGAATGAAACTATCAGGAGATATTTTCAATTTATCGTCCCAATCAAACAGTGCATTTTTCCCGGAATGTTTTTTCACTTCATCAAATAAATATTCCATCTTGTGGGTTACGGAATTGATTTCATCGTTTGTTACCCAGATGGTCTCCCAGGGATCCATGCCGCCAATCGTATTGGGAGACAATATTTCGCCAGGATGGTTGCTTTCATAATAATGCTTAATGAGAAGTACTTTGGTCATTTCCTCAAATGCGGCCTCGGGAGTGAGCCTTTCATTATTTCGCAGCATGGTATGACACCGGAAAAAAAGTGTGCTTAGTTCTTCACTTGTCACATATGGCGTCGGTTCAGGTGTATCCCGATATGTTGATAGTAAAGGAACGGGCTTGGGAATATCGGAAATTTCTTCTCCCGGCTCACCTTGAACAGTCGTATTTACTTTAAAGACCTTGATATATCTCAGGTTAGCTGCAATAAAAAAAATTGCGTTGGCATATTTTGCGAATTCAATACCTCTGAAGTAATCCTCGGTGAGAATATCTGTTTTTTCAGTCCTGAATTCGATAACAATCGTTGGTGCTTTTTCCTGGAGAATGCTAATATCATCCCATATAGCTATATCAGCCACAGCATACTTCGCACTATTAGTGAGTGGAATTCGAATGACTACGTCGCGTCTGATCTGATCCGGCGTATAGCCATACTGATAAACAAGCTTATTAATAAATTGTCCGATCAATAGCTCTTTTTCTGATAGCTCTGGCTGAATATTCCTGCTGTTGGTACTGGAATTGATCTTATTAGCTGAGATAAGCGTAAATGTCATTAGCTGGTGCTTTTGGTGGAGTTAATTAATTCCAGGACATCAACCTCCAGCAACGCTGCTATGGCGATGAAATTGTCCATAGAAGGCTGTACCTCATTTGTACACCAACGCGAAACTGTAGTTTCATTCTTGCCTAGTTGCTCGGCCAGCCATTTATTGGTTTTCCCATTTTCAGCCAGGACAGCCTTTAGTCGATTAATTGCCTTTTTATTCATATAAATTAGCATTGTATGCAAATATATCGACTTTTAGCTTGACTGAAGCTTAATTAATAAATGAAAAAACTATTTCCATGTTGTTCATGCGCGGGCAAATAATCCCTTCATCTGATCAATCAATCAGAAAAAGGCTCACAAACAAACATGGAAATAGTAGTGGATACTGGGGTTAAGAGAATATCAAAAGTTTAGATTTTTTAAGTCAGTGTCTGGGGCGCTGTCTTCGCACTCATCTTCGGCTGTATATACATGCACAAGCTTTATCGCATTTATCCTCTCTTTAAAGCCTTCGTTATAGAAGTTAATAGCAAGAAACAAAAATAACGGCAATCTGCTGCTTTTGTCCAGCTTTACTGTCAGCTGTTTATGTTCTAATCCGGGATCAGAAAAAGGCAACATACCGGAAGATGCCCATTTGATGTTAAATGACTGTTGTGAAAAATTAATATCTGCAACAGCTAACCTGATCTCCAGGTCGGTTGCAGTAGCTGCCAAGGGATGTTGCTGCGGAGAATCATGTATGATAGGCCATATGTTCAACCTGACCTTCTTTTTGTCTATCCTGAAATTAAGCAAGCTCTCAGGAAATACTTCACAAAAAGGAAAACCTGTATTCAACTCGACATTTATCAGCAATTTAAGGTCACCGTCTGCTGGCTTATACTCTCCCCGGGGATTTGATTTGTCAGATCTGAGTACCTGCGACATTGCTTTGGTTAACCGCCATTGACGGCTTCTGTCATGTACCGGCTCCATAATGTTTTCCATAACAGTGCGCAGCAATTTTGCTGATCTGGCAGCGGTGGTAAAGTCCTGCCAGTTTTTGCGAACGTTCTCAAAAGCAGGATCGTTGTGAAGACGTTCTGCAGAATGGCCACGAAGGCGTTTGAGCTTGTGTCTGCTCGTGTTGTTTTTTTTCATAATTATGATAGTTTTAGATTAAAAATTTTAGTTACTTCTTCTTTTGTCGCTTGCTCCTTTATTAAAGCCTATTCTGTTAAACATTTCCCGCAGGCGGCTTCTTATTTCGGCTCCATATCGTTCTTCGATCTGCAGGGTGTGCAGACTGGAAGTAGCATGTGTGATCATTCCGCACTGAATAAAAAGCTCATACCTGGCATGAAAGATCTGTTGCATGATCTGGCAGGATGTTCCGTAGTGTTTAACGATAATTTCTTTACCCAGGTCATCGAAACAGTAGGTTTGCGGAATGCCGTCCGGTTTGAAATTACCGTACGTATACTCGTGTATGGTGTCCGGTCCTTTCCTTCCAAAATCCAGTGCCAGCTTTGTACAGCTTATTATTTTATATTCTTCAGTGGGATGGGTGAGATAACGCATCAATTGCATGATCTGTGTTTTCCCTACACCAATAGGCCCTGAAAGAAAGATCCCTTTTTTCAGGTCTATGCTGCATTGTGCTGCCACATCTTCATCGCGTAACATCCATGCTATGATTGGCACCAAAACGTGCAGATCTTCCTTATAGAGCATAAAATGATCTCCGAAAAGCTGTTTCCCTTTCTGCTGCAGCTCCCGCAGTATCTGCCGGTAATCAAAAAGGCTCCTGATAGTCCTGATCTGTTTTGTCACTATAGGATGCATTTTTGTTAGTTTTAGGGTTTGCCGCATTTTTATCAGCCATCCATTTATGCGCGAGTGCCTGCCAGTCTCTGATGGGCGAATCGCCGGAATGCCAGTTCTTACTTTCATGCTGATACCAGAAGGAGACAGCCTTAAATAGCGGGTATTGGTGCTCACGGAAGAATTGATGTACTTCGTCCTGAGTAGGTATTGACCGTGCGTTTGAATTAGCGTTTAATAAATTTTCAGTGTCTTGTTTAGGAAAGTGTCCCATTTGTGGGACATCTGCTGTCCCAGATGTGGGACTACCGTGGTTCATTTCCGGGATTTGTATAGGTTCATTTCTGGGACAGGAGAAGATAGTCATTGTAATTGCGCCTGCTTCGTATTTCGTTCGTGGCCGATGATATTTGAAATATCCTGCGTTTTCAAGTTCGCGCAAACATCGGTAATATGTAGTCTTGGAGCCGATTTTGGCTTTTCCCATGACCTTATCGCGATAGATCGTAAATGTTTGCCTGAACATCGTCTGATTCCAGATCCTGAACAGCGTAAGATATAAACTTTGGTGGTGCGGAGTAAGCCAATCCTGGTTTTCGGCTCTCTCGAAGAATGAATTAAGATGAGTGATATAATTCATTTATAAAATGGAAATTTTGAGATTATGAATAATTAGAATGCCAACATCTGCATAGATGTTTAGGGATTCCGCATTTGTGTAGTGAAAATTGATTTGGGTAGGAGGACCTTTATGTCATGAGCAGGTGCTGTTCACCTGCACGACTGTTGTCTTATAGTAGACCTAGTCGTAGGGATAGTCCTAGACATAGTCGTAGTCGTAGGACTGAAAGGATGGTATGTAGATTGAATCTATTCATGACTTAAAGCAAGTGATGCTTTATATCCTACTAAGTTAAGAAAAAAAATAAATTCAAAAATTCATTTTGATAAAATTTTTTTCAAAAGAATTATCCGTAACCGTTCATCAAATTTTCACCCCATCGCAAATATGGGTTGTTCGAATGCCGTCTAAATTCGTGTGGTAGCGGCTTTCAGGCGGCGTAATATTGCACTGTCAATCGCCGGTAACTGAGGCCGCGTCCGGGACAAGAGAGAGACGCCTTTTGTTCCACTCAACTGGCAGGTTGGCAAAAAGACAAATACTTCTTTGGACGAACAAGCGACGAAGAAGCATCGAAGAAGCGACGGCCAAGCGAAGTGTCAAAAAAGATTTCTAAACATTAAAAATTTTAAACATTATGGCAAAATCAACTGATAATATCGTGTTGAAAGGAGCATCAGGTACTATTGCTGATATGCTCACTTTAACAAAGAAGCGTTCCGGCGCTATCATTCTCGGAAAGAAACGGGGTGCAAGTTCCGTTCCCCCATCCGAGGAACAATTGGGTATCCAGCGCAGATTTAAACGCGCAATGCAATACGCAAAGGCGGCAATTCTGGATCCTGTTGTGAAGGCAGCGTATCAGGCATTCGCTGGTCCTGACCAAAGCGCCTACAATATGGCTGTCAAAGACGCCTTTAAACCACCTGTGGTTGAAAGCATCACGACTAAAAACTACCAGGGCGCAGTAGGTGACACCTTGCTCATCAGAGCACTGGATGACTTTAAAGTCACCGCTGTTAACGTCTCCATCCGCACTGCTGCTGGAGCAATCGTAGAACAAGGCAATGCTGTACTGCAGTCTAACGCGCTGGATTGGTTGTATACCGCTACTGTCGCAAATGCCGCATTGGCCGGTACAGTGATCACTGCTATTGCAGTAGATACTCCCGGTAATGAGACACCGAAGGAAGTAGTGCTGTAACTACGCAGTCATTATCATTCTGACTGGAAGGTCCCCCATATTTGTGGGGGACTTCTTTTTTTTTAAAAAAAAACTTCTTTCTTTTCATCCTTTTTTACCCCTAAGTATAGACTATATATAGTGGGAGGACAAAACCAACTATATGAAAAAGAAATTGAACCCCGTTTTAGACAGGAAGAAGCGAGCCCAGCATGGCACTTCGAATATGATATTGATAATTACATTATTGCTTATCCCGTTCCTGCACAAGCCGGTATCCCGTCAGCAGGGATCTGTCAGGATCATTTTCGAAAAGCAACGGACGGGCGGCCTGGATACGCCACCGCTGACCATCAACCTGACGGTAAAGGATAAACTTATTCCTGTGGGCAGTGCTACCCTGTTGCTGCTGCTGTTTTTCTATGTAAGGAAAAAGGAGAAAGGTGCACAAGGGGCAGATGACTCCGGTATGGTAATGGACGATGATGAGGTTATTGCCGCATGGAATCAGGTGAAAAAACGGCTATTATCTGATGATGAAGAGAATGAGGATGCCTAATTCCGTTGAACGGATATATTAAAATTGTAATATTCCTCCACGCTGGCGATCATGGTCTCTGTATCCAGGGCCACTGCCGCGGCTATCTCACTGAAGTCATGGTCTTGCTGCATCAGCAGGTCGAAGGCCTTCATCATTTTTAACATATGGATACATTCCTCAATAGTGATCGCAAAAGTGTTCAAAAAGCCGGTTGTTAATTCCACTTCGGGGATCTCATACATCCAGGATATCTTGTGGATATCGTAATAGATGTTTGTATGTGTCTTCATATACTCGAAGATCCTATGGTAAACGTCATAGGTGTCTACATCGTCAATGAACATGGATTTATCTTCGATAGTATACTGGCGGCAGAAGATGTTGAAAAGGTCAGTGCAGCAGCGCTCCAGGTATAAGGCCGCCTCCTGCCGGAGGTAGCGGCAGGTTAGTATCTTTGTGACAAGTAGGTTGCTGACGGCATTAATAGTGTATGGGTGCTTGTTGACAACCCGGTTGCCGGCAGAAACTTTACTAAGCCGTTGGTACAAGACCGGGTGACCCTTTGCCAGTTGGGGCATGTGTTCGGGAAGTATGTTAATGTTGAGAGACACGGCTTTAGTGCCAGCTTCCAGGGGAAGATAACTTACTCCTGGCCGGAGGTGAAAGAGATTGCAGGTGTCTTCCTCCAGCTGGAAGGGGAGTGAATGGGGCATTCTGATGTTAAGACTACTTTCATACAGATAGTGTAAGGTATACAGGGGAAATGGTACAAATGGACAGATCACCTGGTCGCGGTAGGCCATGATATCATGCACCCACAGAGAAAACTTACCTAGTTGCAGATGCTGGGAAAGAACCTGGACGTTAGCCTGCTGCCAGCAATGGATCCCGGCGTAGGGTAGTAATAACTGAAGATATTCCTCCGGTATCCGGGCGGCATTTGTATCTGAGGTGCGCTTACCTTCCAACGGCAGTAATTTGGCATCTCCTTGTGTTAACGGTGACATTATGATGAGGGTTTGGAGTATAATAACAGTTAGGGTTGAACAATGGTTCGTTTTTTCACCTCTTCCTGCAGCATTAATTTGATGGAAGTAAATGGGGAAAGGCCAGGTTTATATTGCCAAATCCAGGAATAGATCTCAGTGGTGACTGACCATGCCGCTGCCTGGTCTTTCAGACGCAGGTAGGCATCCAAGAATACTCTCTGGCGATAAGACATGAACAATATTTCCAATGCTTCTATATCGCCTTTACGGATTTTGATTAGCAATAGTCTTTCTTCAGCGATGGTTAATTTATGGGACATGGTTGAGAGAAATATGTAATGTACTATCCTTGTCAAAATAATATTTAAACTTGTCGTGTGATGGGAAAATGACTGCGGTATTGAGAAAATCTATAATGGAAGTACCTCTGACCAATTCCCCATCGATGAAGCGCGATGTATCTACTGAAGCCGGGACATCGATGCTGACAGGATAACGGTAGCAGCATTCCATTACCCGGGCCAGGTCCCGCAATGTAGCTTTGGAGCAGGTATACCTGCCCTGCTGCCAGGACAGCACCACTTTGTCGTCAAATTTTACTGTATCAATGGTTGTTCCTTTTTGCCAACTGGCAGCATAACCTGGTGTCAGGAGGGTAGATCCTTGTCCGTTTTCCACTTTGACACTACCTCCTTTTAGCGCTACCTGTATACCTCCCTGGTGTTCGGTATTTATATTGAATGATGTTCCCAGTACCTGAATTTTACCCTCTTGTGGCAAATCTACAATAAACGGCCTTTGCGGATCGTGTGCTACTTCTACGAATGCTTGTCCGCTAACAGCAATTTCACGGCGAGGGCCAGTATGGCCAAGGAAAAATGTTACAGAGGTTTTCGGGCCAACATAGAGTGTGCTTCCATCAGACAGTACAAGCTGATAATTTTCACCCCGTGCGGTAATGAGTGTCGCCTTCTCAAACTGGTTTATAGCACCGTGAATGAAGGCGGTATTGTGCTGTTTGCCGGATGTAAGATTGGCGATCTTATTGTCATTTATTTTATCCAGCCTGATAAAGCTGCCGTCTGTGAACATGAGCAACGGGTATTTATACATAGTGGCCTGCAGATCCGCTGAGGTTTTTGATATGGTTGTTTGTTGCCATTGTTTATAAAAGAGAAGCGTTGCGGCAAGGATAATTAATATGATGATAAAGGTGCCGGGGCCGCGAAAAAAGCCCTTCCTTGTTTTACCTTTTTGTTTTTCCAGCTTTGTGAGTGCTCTTTCTACAGATATTTCTTCGTCCAGTGCTCCCTTCATATCCCCTTCCGTCAGTAACCTGATAATGTCCTGGCGAAGAGTGACAGCATCAGGCTCTTCTGCCAGGATCTTTTTGAGCATGGCCGCATCCTCTGGTGTAATATCGCCCACCAGTTCATCGATTACTAACTGGGTTATCTGTTCCTTGTCCAATGGTTATGTATATTAGAATGTAAAGCTTCCTTATCAGATCAATACTATGACAGAAATGTTTTAAGAGAATGACATTTGCGAAGGCGTTTGCGCGCTTCCAGGATGTATTTTGTTACCGTCGCAGGAGATACTCCCAGCGCTGTAGCAACATCCTCTTTCTCTTTTTCTTCAAAATAAGAAAGTTCTATAGCCCTTTTCAACTGATCGGGCAGTAAACGTAGTGCAGCGTATAATGCAGTCCGCAATTCAGCCATTTCCATGCGATTGGTAGCAGGTTCCTCATCTGCTAAATGCATCCCGTACTTTTTGCGAAGTTCATCTTTCCTTGTTGCTATCGAATACATGGTCATGCAGCGGTAGCGAACTGACTGGTCCAGATATGCTTTTACACTTGTTGTAATGGTCAGTTCATTCTCTCTGTTTAAGAGTGAGAGGAAGACATCGGTAACTGCTTCATCTGCTGCATCTCTGTGTGGCGATTTGGTACGGGCAATCAGCAGCAGCGGCGTGTAGTGACGTGTGTACAATAGGGCAAGGGCCTGCATGTCCCCGTTTCTTATCTGCTCGACTAGCTGCAGATCGGTTATTGCATTCTCGTTTAGATTCATCTTGTATCAATTTAAAATTAAACATGGTTGGTTGATCGGCAAATTATTGAATGATTTTTCACGGGTAGGTTAATAAGTAGTTAATAAAAAAAATAGCTAAACAGGCACGAAGAATAAGGAAGTTTATGATACTAGTATAAAACGGCGAGGATAATTTCATATTCATGCGCTGAAGCAATGCGGGTATTTAAATACCTGTACTTACTCCTATGTCGATCCTTTTGGTCGGTATTTTATTTAACAAACAAAATTTAGAGAATGACCAAATCTACCAATACCTGCTGCCAGCTTGTTGGAGGCATTGTCGTAATGTTGATTTGTTGCTGTGCGGTAGGTACATCCAGTGCCCAGGTACAGGAGCTGGATTCTCTTGTGACAATCTCACGGAAAAGTATGGTGCTGAAAGACGTGTTTGAAGTCCTCAGGAAAAAAGGATATGTTCTTGAGATCAACAATAGCGTCGACCTGAGGGATACCGTACATGTAAAATGCAGGAAAGTACAGTTGAGCAAGTTCCTGGTAATGCTATTCAAGGATAAGCCTATCGAATGCACGATCAGTGGTTCACACATTGGCTTTCGCATAAAGTCAGCAGCGTCAGGCCCAGAAATGGCAGATACCATCAAGATGTTCCATGGGGTGGTTACTGATAAAAACGGACATCCCATAGATAAGGCGTCTGTAAGGCTGAATAATGCCAAAAGTGGGAAGACGACAGATGCTTATGGAAATTTCTGGTTGTACAATGTAAAGGTGGGGACAGCCATCAGTGTGAGCTGTGTAGGTCTAGCTACTTATGATGCCACGGTGCCGAGGGATACTATATTAAATATTAGACTGGAAGAACAGACCAATAACATAGGGCCATACGAGGCAAAAGGCAAAAAAACAAAGATGCCAGAGGAGGCAAAGAAGCGAGAAAAGCCAAAGAAGCCCCGTCAGAGGGACAGTGAATACCATTTCCCGGAGATGAGGGCTATTACAATGAGCGCGCAGACCAATATAGCAGATGACCTTAGCGGGAAGATTCCGGGAGTCCTGTTACAGCGTACCAACGGAAGATCTGCGTCCAGCAGAAATACAGAAATAAGAGGCCTTACCAGTTTGGACAGAAACAGCCAGGCCTTATATCTTGTTGATGACGTGATACTAGCTCCGGAATTCAAAGGGGGAGAAGGCACTATGAGCCAATCCAGTTCTACACTGTCATATCTTTCAACCGCAGATATAGATACTATCATCGTATTGAAAAGTGCAGTTGCGACTGCGTTATACGGCGCCCGGGGTGCTAATGGCGTAGTATTGATCTACACTAAGAGAGCCGCTCATACTGACAAAACACATGTTATGGCTGATGTTTCCTATAGTTGGGGCAAGGTGCCACGCCGGGAGCAGTTGTTAAAAACGACCGAATACCTTCAACTGCGTTGGGATGCATGGAACAATGACGGGTTGCGGCCAACCAATGGGAAAGCACAGGATATGCTTAGCTGGGATCCTCGCGGATATACTGACTGGCAGAAGGTGTTAATAGGTAATACCGCTCATTACAGGGATGCTATCGTTACAGTTTACGGAGAGAAGGAAGCAGTCCAGTACCGGATAAGTGGAAGCTATGGGGAGAATTCTACTCCATTTATGCGGGAAGGCAATAATTACGGAGATCATAAGTATGGCCTGCATGGCAGCGCTAATATGAAACTGATGGATAACCGCCTTCTTATCTCATCAACAGTACTGGCAAATATTAATGAAACGAGCCTGCCTGGTGCAGACTATACTGCAGGTATTGCGCTACCTCCCAATGCGCCTCCATTGTTTAAGAACGGAAAGGTCAACTATGCATTGAATAATTCAATTACTTCCATGCCGGATTTTTATGGCCGCATATCCAATATACTGGCTACTACCAATATCGCTTACCATGTCAGGTCCTGGTTGAGTTTTATGCTAATGGCAGGATATCATCATATGGGAGGACACACTACCTCCATCACGACCATTGCAAAGAGGGGAGAGGAAGGAGGTAATTTAACTGCTTCTTCGACTGAAAACAATTACCTCTCCCACACGTTTGCTTTTGAGCCTTCTGTACAATTTAAGCTGCGCTGTGATTCGCATCGGATAGTGCTGAAACTGGGTGGGGCTTACAACAGTATCTATTCAAACAATACAACGATTGATGCTGCCGGATTCCTACGGGATCAGGACATTCTGCATTATGAGACAATACAGACAGTAAAGCGTATTCCGTTCTCCAGCCGTTACAAATATGCCGGAGTATATAGTCACATAAACTATGATTGGAAAGAGAAATATACACTGGAGCTCATCTTACGCAGAGATGGCAGTAGCCGCTTCGGGAAAGATGAACAGGTGAATTGGTTCGGTGGTGGCGCAATAGGCTGGGAGTTTGGAAGAGAGGCGTTTGTACGGCATGCGCTGCCAGGCCTCAGTTATGGAAAAGTGCAGCTGGGCTGGTCCGCTACAGGGAATGATCAGATAGCAGATTATCAGTATGCGGGAAGCTATCAGCCGGCAGGTAGTTATCAGTCTGTAGACGGACTAATGGCGGCCAAGCAGCAGAATAGTGCTTTAACGGGTGGAATGACCTACAAGAAGGATGTTACTGTTAATCTTGGTTTCTTCGATAACAGATGGGAGATTGAGGCAGCATACTATCGTAACCGGTCAAAACATCAGCTGGTGGAATATCCATTACCTGAAATGGCTGGTGGCGGGACCATGCAGCGGAATATGCCTGTGACTATACAGAACAACGGCGTAGAACTAACACTGAATGCAAAGCTTGTACAGCGTAAGCACTGGAACATGGCAATACGTTTTAATGCGGCAAGAGGTACTAATATGCTGCTTTCTTTCCCAGGTCTGACAGCTGCGCCTTCAGGTCAGACACAGTTAAAACGCCCTTTAAGAGAGTTGTTTTACTATGATTTCCTCGGTGTTGATCCCAAGACAGGGAAGTATATCTACAGGAACAGGGAAGGAGAGACAGTGAACGCCGCGGCCCTGAATGAAAATGACAGGACAGTGGCCATCAACACTTCTCCTCAGTTCTATGGTGGCTTTGGATTGACATGTACATGCTATGGTTTTGAGCTGGCCTTTTCCGGGCAATATATGAAGCGTATGGGGGAGAATGCCATTATTGACAAACAGCATATGGTTGGTACGATGTGGAATCAGCATGTTTATGTTGCCGATCGCTGGAGAACGATAGGTGATAATGCACTGGTACAAAGGGCTACTCAGGCATCGTCGGCTGAAGCGGATTATAAAAAGTACCTGAACAGTACAGCTGTCTTTACGGATGTCTGGTACATACGGATGAATAATATTACTGTTGCCCGGCAGTTCAGGAAATACAGGGTTTATTGCAACGTCAGCAATCTGTTCACATTTACCAATTATCAATCATTGGACCCCGAAACCCTTAGCAGGACGGCTTTACCATTTTTACGCACTGTCAAAATCGGGTTACAATATCATTTTTAATGACATCATATGCGAGTATTGTTTTTATGCTGCCTGCTATCTTACACTTGCCTGTCATGCAGGAAAATAATTGATATAGGGGAGCCCTCTGATAAAATGGCGCCTGAAGAGGTGTATAGTTCAGATAGCGGCGCAATTGCAGTTATGGCGGGTATCTATTCTATTATTAATAGTAGTGGCTTGTCGACAGGCGGCAAAGGGATCTCTGTTTTCTGTGGATTGTACTGTGATGAACTGGGCTTAATGGAAGGGAACAGCGAGTTTCAGCGTTGTTATGAGAATACATTAACTGCCGATGATAGCCCATTCTGGGCGCCACTCTATAATTGCATACAGCAATGTAACATGTTGCTCAAAGGACTTGAGGGATCAAAGGCTTTAACGCCCGCCGTGAAACAACAACTCACCGGGGAAGCGAAATTCATCCGGGCTTTTTGTTATTTCTATCTTGTCAATTTCTTTGGCGATGTACCACTGCTCACTACCACAGATCTGAATACCAATACCACCGCAGGCCGCAGCAGTGTTGAAAAGGTATATAACCAGATTGAGGATGATCTGAAGAAAGCCGTATCCCTGTTAAGAGAAGAATATCTGGGTGGGGATGTACAGACGATAGTTCCTGAGCGGTTGCGGCCTAATAAATGGGCTGCTGTTGCTTTGCTGGCCCGGGTGCACTTGTATATGAAAAATTGGGTAGCAGCAGAACAGGAGGCGACAGATGTAATAACACGTAATGGGTTGTATGCTATTCCTGCATTGCCGGAGGCCTTTGGGCAATATAGCAGAGAATTCATCTGGGCTTTGGAGAATACCAATGCTACCGGTGTAAATGAAGATGCAGCGTTGCTGGTATTGCAGCAGGGGCCTGATAGGGAAGAACAGCCCTTGTATGTGAATAAGCGGCTGCTGAAGGCTTTTGAGCGGGGCGACCAGCGTCTTACAACATGGATAGGAGAAGATACGACAAGTGGCAATACCTATTATTATCCACATAAATACAGGTTAGCGGAAGGTGGAAAATCGCCTACGCCTTACCTGGCTGTATTGCGATTGGCAGAAGTCTTCCTGATCAGAGCGGAGGCCAAGGTGTACATAAATGATTTTTCGGGAGCCAGGTCTGACCTGGATAAATTACGGCGAAGGGCAGGAATAGGTTATACAGTAGCAATGAACCGTACTGCCTTGTTAAAAGCGATTGAACAGGAAAGGAGGGTAGAGCTTTTTACAGAATGGGGACATCGCTGGCTGGATCTGAAACGGTATGACAGCGCAAGAGAAGTGATGTATGCAACAGCAACTGAAAAAGGCATCGCCTGGATGGACTATAAACAATTGTTCCCCATTCCTCATGGCGACATTATGTTGAATCCCAAATTGAAACAGAATGAAGGATATTAGGACTTGTCTCTAAAGTTCTGGCGGAGTGTAGTATGCACGCTTGTCTATTCTAGCTATAACTTTAGACAAAAACTTTATAACTATGAAACTGGCAAGGACAATACTGTTTATCATTGTACTGTCGGCAGTAACGGCAGGGATCACTGCATCCAAATCCCTGCGGGGATTTAATAATTTATACATGACGGTAAGCACGCGGGTAACAATTAATGGAATAAGCCGCTGGATCACGCTGGCCGACATGTCTCCATACCGTAACTTTCCGACCAGTCCTACACAACCTACGGTGAATGCAGGCAGGCCGCTGTACACCAGTGTGACCCTGACCTGGGTAACCATAGGTGGCGTTCCTTATACCTATGATGCCGCTTTAGGCTTACCCTGGACGAGCACCCTGGTATATGACGATGAAGGTCAGTGATCATTCTTTTTTGGTCGCTTCTTTTATGAGGTATTCCATGAACAGGAAAGCAAAAGAAGTCATGACCAGTATAGGGAATAGCTGAAACCGTAACGCAATGGGTGAGGCAAATATACTGAACCCGAAGTTTGTTAGCCAGAGGCAGACCACGAGCAATAACCCTTTACCCATCAGCGGCTGCTGTTTGTAACCCTGTAGTAAAACAAACCCGATCATTCCCAGGAAAAAGATCACGTTCATCGTACCCACCAGGATGGGATAGAAGTTTAATATATCTACTTTGAAGTCTTTGAACTTCGTGGTGATCTTATTGCTTTTATATTCGAACCACATCTGGGCAATGGGATGTACACTGTCTACGCCGGTACTGTAATATTCCAGGAACTCGATGGGAGGGGCGTAGTACTTCAGGGCATTCGGCAGGAGATAGTACCTGGCGAATGTCATGGGATATTGTTTGATGATATATTTGCCGTATTCTTCGTACAAAGGAGATACGCTGGCCCAGCGTTTGAGTTCGGGAGCCGTGGAGTCTTTCTTGAACTGATCGTGCATATATTTACGCAGGGGCAGGCCGGGTGTCCACATGTAGACGGTACTGGCCATCATCATTTCAAACGGGTATTTCGGATTATTGAACGTACTGTCAAAATACTCCCGTATCATTTTATCCAGTACCTGGTACTTCTTGGGTACAGGCTTCCGTTGATCTTTAGGAACGAATTTATATGCGTACATGGCGTTGTTCGCCATCTGCCAGCCGGTAAATGGTGTGAAGATGCGCTTCTTGCTTATCTCGTAGTATTTACTCTTGTTGTATTCAATAAAGCTTCCTAATAATATTATACAGATGGCTAATCCCAATACTTTTTGCAGGATGCTTTGTTTAGAGAGTAAAAACGCGATACCTGCAATCAATGGATAATAAAGCGCATTATATCTCACTGTGAATGCCAGGAACAATACCAGCGCATGATAGATCATCAGCTTGCGGGAAGGGCGGTAAATGATCCATAGCAATATAGTGAACCAGGTGATGCTTAATGATAGGAACAGTGTATCGCTGGATACATAGTTCGCCAGGTACAGGAATACGGGATTAAACAGCATAAAACCGAACAATCCGATCCTGGTATAGCGGTGTGGATTATAGAAATAAAATAGTGTAAATACCAGTGACAGCAGGCTGGCCTGCAGCATTAGATATTGGAATACCACCAGGGCAGTATCTGAATGTGTAAATACGCTGAACAGGCGTATGAACATAGAGTAGCCCACCGGGTAGGTATTGATAGCCAGGTTCTGGTGCGCTGTTTCCATGTAGGCATAGGAATCTCCGTTAATGTAACTGGCAAAGGGATAGAGGTATTTGAAGAACATTAACTGGAGAATGATGCCGATAATGGCTGTCCAGACGTAAGGGCGGTTATTGGGGTCTTTGAAAATATATTCTTTGAGGCTCGGGTTACTCATGGGGAGCTTGATTGTGGTTAACGGGTTTTTTAAAGTTATGCGGTATACAGGGAGGAATAGTTAGGAGATAGGGAGAATTTGTGTTGCTGCGTAGCATGGGAGTTTTTATGATGGCTGCGTTAAAATCTGTTAAACAATGAGTTGGTGATGAGTACCAAATAGTTATTTATCCGACAGGGATAATGAATTCAAAAGATATGCTGAACATCCCTAATGCAAAGGCCGGTCTTTATACGGATTTGCTTAAAAAAATAACCTCTTACCAGGACCGGTTGTCAGTACGTTATGTACTGGAGAAACTATTGATTGCAGACTCTCAGAGCACTGCTGTGGACCACGACACGATGAAGGAGTATTTAAGCCCTGCTACCATCCAGCTGTTGCTCATCAATGATTTCATTCTTCGACATGAGACACCGGCAGGTACATACTATGAATTAAGTAATGAGGAGCTGGTCCGGGAGTTGGAAAGATATGCCGGCACTTCACCCAATAAGGATATTTTTGATAATGAACCCTTAGTGCAGATCACGCTGAAGACCTGGAGGAAAAGACAGGACCGGCTGGCACGTGATCAGCGTATACATCGTTTATTTCTGCAGGTAAGAAAGCAGCGGGAAGAGCAGATGAAAGCTTTTCTTTATGAAGTGGTTGTGCCGATCGTTTGTATTTTGCTGCTGGCGGGCCTCATATTTGGCGTGACACATTTGCTGGAATGATAGCAGGTAGTAATACGCTATCTCCTAACTATTATCCGGGTTAAACAAGTTATATTACTTTGGTTAACCATCTATACGATATGAAACAGCTACTCCTTTTGTTTGCCCTGGGTCTGGCCAGCTGTACCCAAGCTCCTCATATTGACAATATGCCTAAAGATCCGAAAGCATTGCCACCGATTGTATTGCTGAAGGGAGATACTGTATCGAAGTTCAGTACAGACAGTCTTGCTAAAGGGCATCCTACTTTGTTATACTTTTATGGTCCTGCCTGTAAGCCATGCGATACCATGTCCCAAAAAATGGTAGCTGGAATGGATACGTTGAAAGATATCAATATTGTTTTCATTAGTGCCGGAAGCTTTCATGAAGTGAAGCGCTACCAGGAAAAATATAATGTAGAGAAATTTCCTAACGTGAAACTGGGGTTGGATTATGATAACACTTTTTTCAGATATTATGGAGGGCAGGCATATCCCTTGCTGGTGTTCTATGACAAGAACAGACAGATCAAACGGGCGAATTACGGTTCACTGCCTTTGGACACCGTTCGGGCGATCATTGATAAGTAGTGCTTCTCATGCAGGCGTAGTAGTCCTTTAACTGGATGAGCATATTTGTTACATTCGGATACTCGCTGATGGCGGCTATTTTTTCCGTAGGCGTATTCGCTTTCTGCATCACATCATATATGTGCATCATCCTGCACATATGCATAAATTCATGAATGCTGAGTGCAAAATGTTGTTTGAACTCAAACGCCAGTTGTTTGCCACTAGCCTTGAATATATATCCTAGCTGAACAAGTGTATGTTTTATAAAGGGATGTTCCCGCAGGTAGTTGGCCAGCCGGTGGATCTTATCCGCATTCAGGACACTCTCTGACATCAATGGCTGACTAGCCAGGGTTTCCTGGGCGGCAATGTTTCTCAGCAGATCTATACAGGCACGGAACAGAAAAGGGTATGCCCTTTTAGGTTCATATTGGCAGGACAGTATTTTCTCTACCAGGAAGTCACATACAAGGTTGCTATGGTATGGATATGTATTGATGGCGCCAGCTTCGGCCGGTGTCCTGTTTGCCAGGATCTCCAGGCTGGGAAATTCTTCTACCATGTCTTTCAGTACGTCCTGTTCGATATTGATATGGAAGGAGAGGACTTTCTTTCCTTCGGTAATGGGGATCCTGTGTAGACCTTTAGGTAGATTAAAGAGATTGAATTCTTTTTCTTCCAGCAGGTAACTGGGGGCAGCCGGATCTTCAAAGTGAAGACTATCTTCATATAAACCATGTAAACACCACATGTGTTCAGGTATGGAAGGACAAAGCACAAAGTCTTTCTTCGCCCAGATATCATGTGTCCATAGTGAGAATGGACCGAAGTCAATATGCTGGGATAAGATATCAGCTTCTGCATCTTCCCGGTAACAGTGACCAGCAGCAGGTATCAGTAGTGACTGGTATTCCTCCGGAATGCTTGTGGAAGAAACATAATTGGGGTTTAGTTTTTCAAGGAGCAGCAGCTTATTTACGCCGGATGGTGAGGTATACATGGTTTGGTTATTTAATGCCTGTAAATAGACGGAATGCTTTATACAACTTCCACTTCGCGTAAACGGGTACGGATCACTTTCAGTGCACGGCTCACCTGGTTTTTTACTACCTGTGGCTGGATGTTCATATCCTGTGCAATCTCTTTATGGCTCCAGTCCTGCAGGTAGAGCAGTTCGAATACTTTCCTGCATGCCGGGGCGGACACATGTCTGGCAGCTTCCCGGATCTGTTGTCCCAGTTCTTTGTTCTCCAGGTTCCGGGGCACGGCGCTTTCCGGGGAGGTGTAGTAGGCATGTGATACAAACCTGCGGGCTACCTCATTGCGCCGGCATTTGTATGCATATTGTAAATGTACTGCCCTGTACAGATAATGCTTCAGGGAGATGTTGATAGAAAGCTCCCTGCGCCGTTGCCACAAAGATGTAAAGATCTCCTGTACGATGTCTTCCGCCTCTTGTTGGTTGCGCACCTTCTGGTATGCTTCCATCAGCAGTTGCGGACGGTACCGTTGGTAGAGTGTAGCGAAAGCTGATGCATCGCCTCTTTTCACAGACAATAATAGTTCTTCCTCGTGAAATAACATCATTTTACATTCAAAACTGCATGACAAAATTTAAAGCCCCTGTAACGTTATCTTATGTGTAAGACACTGTCATTATCAAAGTAATAATCAAAGTGTCCTGTAAATTTTAAATCATCCAGGAAATGCTGCATAGGCCTGGATTTGTCGATATAGCCGGTAAAACGGCGTTGGCCAGTGTTGGCGTTATCATAAATGATATTTATTCCGTACCATCTTTTCAAAACACTGCACATTTCGTCTATAGTCGTCGCATGAAATACATAAGTACCCTCCCGCCATGCTAATAATTCTTCCGCATCAAAACGTACAGCCTGCATACGTTGACCTTTCTGGTATCGTACTGCATATCCTGGTTTCAACATGAGCGTGGTAGAATCAGCTTTCAGTTTGATAGCGCCTTTTATAAGGGCTATCTCTTCATGGGCGTTGTCGTAGGTGTTGACGTTGAATTCTGTGCCGAGGACCTGTACGGTGCTGTTAGGGAGGTGTACAATGAATGGCCTTTTGGGGTCTGTGGCTACTTTCAGGTAAGCTTCTCCCTGTATGGTCACTTCACGGGTAGTGCCGGTAAATGCCACGGGGAAGGCCATCTTTGAAGCGGCGTTCAGTTGTACTTCTGTACCATCGGGGAGTTTTATTTTATAGTCCTGGCCGGCGGGTACGGTGATCATGGCCATGCCCTTATTATTTTCTCCTTTAAGGGCTACCTCTTTTTGTCCGGCGTTTAGGGTCACATCTCCTACGGTAACATGTTGCTGCGTGCTGCCCAGGTTGACAACTTCACCATTGGGCAGCTGCAGTGCAACACTTTTCAGGGGAGACAATCCATGGACAACTGCCTTAGGCTGTAGTTGCTTTGGCTTGAATGATATGTAGATGCCGGAGGCCACTGAGGCCAGAAAGGCTAGACTAAGCGATGAGCGTACGATGACCCTGATCCATTTTCTTTTACGGATCTTAGCCCATACTTTTTCGATGGGCAAATGTTCGGGTAACAAGGCCAGAAAGGCCTGTTCCTCAGGTCCCGAAAACTGTTCGTAGATGGCATTTCGGATAATAAGTGCTTCCGGCTCTTCTTCGAGCAGTTTTTTGAGGGTGGCACTGTCTTCGGGGGTAATGATCCCTCCCAGTTCGTCCAGTACCAATTGTTCGAGTTGGGTTTCGTCTATATTCATAGTACCCTTACAGTCGGGAAAACCGCTAAAAGGTACTTATGACAGGCTATGTTTCAGATTTTCGCGCAGCACTTTCAGTGCGCGGTGAATGTGGTTCTTTACCGACTGGACGTTGATGTCCATTTCGTCAGCGATCTCTTTCAGGCTTTTTTTATGCAAGTATAACTGCTCAAAGGCCTGCCTGCTGGCGGGCGTGATATTATTAATGGCTGCTGCCAGCTGCCTGCCAAGTTCTTTATTTTCTATCGGGGATGCGGTAGTGTAGGTGTCGGCCAGCCAGGTGTATTGCTGTTTTTTACCGCGTGTACTGGTCTTTTTACGGATCAGGTCTACGCATTTATTCCTTACTACCTGCACCAGGTAAGCTTTCAGGCATTGCGGCACTTCCAGGGAACTCTTTCTTTCCCATAACCAGAAGAACACTTCCTGCACAATATCATTCCCTTCATCTGCGTCTTGTAAACGGTTATAGGCTTCCACATATAAACGTTTGCTATAACGGTTAAAGATGGCATTGAAGGCTGTTTCGCTACCGTCTTTCAGTAGCTTGAAGAGATGTTCGTCGTTGTAACCGTCTAGATGCATACTTCAACAGAAATATAGTGATACAATGAACTGTTTCCATGGGCCTCAAGGGACAATAAAAAGACATCTGGGGTAGAACAATGAACGTAGTTTGTACACTTGCTAAGCTACTGAATCTCAATTTGCGAGAAGTTAATGCGGTGTTAATGGCGGAAGATTTTTCCCACATGAATGGGTTTAAGTTTTTGTTAAATTTTAGAGTACTTTTTGTTTTAGTGCTCGACCAACTGACTGGGAACTGACTCATTCAAATTGACTAACCAAGACATTACTATTACAACGAGATTGGAAAACTTGTAGCTAAAAACCAACCATTATTCATTTTTTCGACTAGCGCTATTCATTTAACTATGTCATGTGGTGAGGGCTGTGTGTGCACGTCTGTTTCTGTTTTTGTTTCAACGATGCTTATTGCGATGCTTTAAAACCAAAATCAATCCAACTGTTATGGACATCTCTACGCCTCGAAGCAACCTGGTGGTCAGGTTTCTTTCCTTGTTTTTATTGTGTTGTAATTCTTTGTATGCTTCCTCTGATCAGACAGGAAAACAGAAGGTTACCGTGGTTGGTAATGATGTGACATTGGAGACAGTGTTTAGGCAGATAGAGAAACAGACAGGGTTGAGGTTTATGTATTCGGTGGAGGCGGTGGATGTAAAGGAGAAGGTGACTGTGGTGTTTGAGAAGGTGGCGTTGGATGAGGTGTTGGGGAGTTTGTTGGGGAAGAAGGGGATTGAATGGGGGTATAGGGATGGGGTGATATCGTTGAGAATAATGCATGACCACTTTGTACAGGCAAATGTTATCAGCCCTTTTACACTTACTGGAAGAATAATTGATGCCAACGGAAATCCAGTTCCGGGAGCCACTATTTTGTTAAATAAAAGCAAGAAGGGAACGAAGACCGATGTAGATGGGAAATTTTCGTTGGTAGATGTTCAAATAGGCGACGAACTGTTGATTAGCTCAATTGGTTTTGAAACAAAATTGATAAAAGTAGAGGATAGGTTTTTAATAATAAAGATGAAGGAAGTAGTCGCAAGTTTGGACGAGACGATTATAAGAGGATATGGAACGACTACACAGCGGTTTAATACAGGAAGTATAGTTTCTGTGAAAGGAAGAGATATTGAAAAGCAACCGGTGTTAGACCCACTTTTAGCGTTACAAGGTAGAGTGCCTGGCATGATAGTTACTCAAACTACTGGAATGGAGGGTGGAAAAGTAAATGTACAAATCAGAGGGCGTAATAGTATACGAAGTGGAACGCAACCTTTATTTATAGTTGATGGTGTGCCTTATCAGCCGAATCTAACTTCAGTTGGTATTGATTATGGAGCAGTTGGATCAGTGGTGTCTGCGTTGAGTTTTTTAAATTCTTCAGACATTGAAAGTATAGAAGTATTAAAGGATGCAGATGCCACAGCTATTTATGGATCAAGAGGAGCCAATGGAGTTATTCTAATATCAACGAAAAAAGGAAAAATTGGAGATTCCAAGATTAGTGTGAGTGTAAATAGTGGATGGAAAAAAATTGCACGGAGAGTTGAGTTATTGGATACCAAAGAATATTTGAATATGCGAAGAGAGGCACTTAATAACGATAACGTCTTACCTACAACTCAAAATGCCCCTGACTTATTAATGTGGGATACAACCAGGTATACTGATTGGCAGAAGGCACTTGTAGGGAATACAGGCAGGTATACGGATGCACAAGCGTCTGTTTCTGGGGGAAACCCATCCATTCAATATTTAATTGGAGGTAATTACCATAAGGAAACTACTATTTTTCCGGGAAAATTCAATAGTCAACGAGGTGGAGCACATTTTAGTATCGGTGGAACATCGTCAAATCAGAAATTTGTAATCGGCTTGACAGGGAGTTATAACATCAGTAAAACTAATTTCCCAGGCGGGGATTTTGCAACGAACATAACGTTACCTCCTGATGCTCCTCAACTTTATAATCTTGATGGAAATCTTAATTGGGAAAAATCTACTTGGGTTAATCCGTTGGCTTCACTCGTTAGGAATGTTGTTGAGGCCAATACCAACAATATTGTTACGAATATAGATGTTGCTTATAAAGTATTTAAGAACACGATATTTAAAGTAAATGTTGGGTATAATGAATTGCGGAATAATACTTTTAAAGGTGCAACAATTGAGGGAACGGATCCAGCTTTTATAGCTACAACCACAGCCAGTGGATACTATATGAATAGTAAAATAAACTCTTGGATAACCGAACCGCAGCTGACCTACAGTAATACTTTTGGAAATAGTTCTATAGACGTTCTTGCTGGTGCTACGATCCTTGCGAGTAAGACAGAAGGCCAGTTTGTCCTTACTTCGGGTATCTTGGAAGATGCATTAATTAAATTTCCAAGTGCGGCCACTACATACTCAGCACTGGGGGAGGGTACTAAATATAAGTATGCTGCAGTGTTTGGAAGGATAGGGTATAATATAAAAGAAAAGTACTTATTTAACTTTTCTTTGAGAAGAGATGGAAGCAGTCGATTTGGCCCAAGTAAAAAGTTTGCAAATTTTTGGTCAATCGGTACTGGCTGGATATTTTCACAAGAAGAGGTGCTTCATAATGTAGTACCTTTCTTAAGTTTTGGTAAAATACGTGCCAGTTATGGGATAACCGGTAATGATCAAATTGGAGATTATCAATATTTGGACCAATACAGCTTTGTTGAACAATCATATCAGGGAGCGAAGGGCGTTAGGGGACAAGGAGTATTTAACCCTTATTATGCCTGGGAGAAAACACGGAAAACTGAGATAGGGCTGGAAATGGGGTTTTTAAAGAACAGATTTTTATTAATAACCAATTATTACAGTACTTATTCAACGAATCAGCTACTTTTTTCGCCATTACCGTCAACAACAGGTAGCCTAGCTGTTCTGACAAATCTGCCTGCTTCAATTAAGAATTCGGGATGGGAATTTAGTTTTAATTCAAACAATATAAATATGCGTGATTTTAGGTGGAGCTCAACGATTAATCTATCGCTACCTAAAAATAAGCTTGTCTCTTATAATGAACGCGACTTGGGAACCGCTTATAGAGAAGGGAAACCTTTATCTGAAAAGTATTTATTTAAAATATTGTCCGTAGATCCAGAAACTGGTAGTTATTTTTTTGCAGATAAGGAAGGCAAGCCAATCGGCAGCGGGCAAGCGTATTTGGGGGGCGCATCAATTAATACGTCACCGACTTTATATGGTGGTATGAACAATAGCTTTAGTTACAAGGGTTTTCAGTTGGACATCTTTTTTCAGTTTACAAAACAGAATGGATTTAATGGACTATTCGCAACCGGGAGGGTTCCAGGAACTAGGAGGAATCAGTCTGTAGAGGTATTGAAGAGGTGGCGTGCAAAAGGTGATGTGGCAGAAATTGCAAAATTCAGCCAAAATGGTTTGCTTAACTTGGACTATAGTAGCTGGTTGGAAAGCGATAAATCATATGGAGATGCATCTTTTATAAGGTGCAAGAATATTGCTTTCTCATGGCAACTGCCGATAAAATGGTGTAAGAGAATGCATATTAGTAATGGTCGCTTATATTTAAATGGTCAGAATTTATTTACTATTACTGGCTATCGGGGCTGGGATCCGGAAACGCAGTCCATAAGTGTTATTCCCCCCATCCGTGTTGCTACTGTGGGTATTCAATTGTCAATTTAAAAAAGGAATAAAAATGATTGTGTTAAAAACATACAAGTTATTTTTGTCAGTAATTTTTTCAGTGTTTATTTGTTCGTGTGAGAAGATGGTGGATGTCGGAAGTCCTTTAGATAAAGTCGCCGCCGATTTCGTATACAGTAAAAACACAACTGCCCCATCAGTATTAACGGGTATATACTTTGATATGCAAAGGGAATACAGTGGATTTGCGCAGGGTCGGAGTGGACTCTCGTTCTACTGCGGTTTGTCGGCTGATGAATTCAATGTAGTACCATCAAGCATATATGAAAATGCATATAATAATTATGATCACTGGGATTATTGGACACCGTTCTATAATTATATTTACCGCATTAACGCAGCAATTGAAGGTCTTAGCTCATCCAGTACTATATCAAGTGATGTAAAAAAACAGTTGTTGGGCGAAGCCTTTTTTATGCGAGGGTTCTTTTATTTTTATCTGCTGAATTTATATGGAAATATTCCAATTGTTACGACGACCGATTATAAAAAGAATTCTCTTGTTTCAACCTCTAATTCTGGACAAGTTTATGAGTTAATAATCTCGGATTTAATGAATGCGAAGTCATTGCTGAATTCGAAATTTGTTGGTAATGACGCTCTTTCTATTTCGGACGAACGTATTAGGCCAAACAAGTGGGCTGCCTTAGCTTTGTTAGCCAGAGTCTATCTTTATACCAATAACTGGAAAGCTGCAGAGACACAGGCTGATTCTGTAATTGATCAAGGCGCTACATTTGCTTTATGTGAAACGG
Source organism: Chitinophaga sp. CF418 (assembly GCF_900142925.1). Lineage (GTDB taxonomy): Bacteria > Bacteroidota > Bacteroidia > Chitinophagales > Chitinophagaceae > Chitinophaga. Next base: position 11,456 of record NZ_FRCN01000021.1, on the reverse strand, counting down.
ATGGTGTATTTCTCAAAAACAGTTCAGAAGCAATTTGGCAAATACAACCGATTTCTGATGATGGTCAATTTTTGAACACGTTAGATGCAAATCTGTTTATATTATCAAATGGGGCTCCCGACTTTTTTGTAAATCCTGTATGGTTGCGAAGTGAATTTGTTGCCTCTTTTGAGAGTGGAGATCGTCGCAAGCTAAACTGGATGAGTGTGGACTCTTCCACAGGCGTTACATATTATTACCCTTATAAATATAAAAATTATCTTCCTAATACTCCTCAGGTAGAATATATTATGGTGTTAAGATTAGCCGAACAATATTTGATCAGAGCTGAAGCAAGAACAGAGCTAGGGAATTTGAATGGGGCAGAGGATGATTTAAACACTATTAGGCAAAGGGCTGGGTTGGATAAATTATCTGGCCTGTCAAAGGAATCCCTTTTGAACGCCATTATCATAGAAAGAAACAGTGAGTTTTTCGCCGAATGGGGACATAGATGGTTGGATTTGAAACGCCTAAGGAAACTTGATAAAGTGATGATTGAAGTGAAACCTAATTCCTGGAAGCTATATATGCAATGGTATCCAGTTCCATTAAGAGATTTACTTTATAATCCTAACTTAGTACAGAATGAAGGATATCCAAGCTCATAAATAATTGCGGTAATTATCGAAAAATTCTATTCTAGGTTTAGATTTTGTAAATCTACTCTATAGATGGTTGAACTGAAAATTGACTGCACCAACCACGCTTACTTTTAACAAAAGACACATACTTTAGTACAGCTTATTGATATGTGATGTATTTTCAAAGAGAAAGTTCATAGATCTTAAGGGAATATTCTTGAATTCGTCTTGGGCGGATCACGTAATGGACGTATCTTTTTAGAAATAGTTTGATGTTAATAATAAAGGATTTTAATAATGAAATTTATTTTTATTACTGCATTATCGTTTTTTTATACTTCCATCCTTTTTCCCCAAAAGCGGGTGATAAATGACGAAACTTATAAATCTTGGACTACTTTAGGTGGGTATGACATATCTGCTGATGGCAAGTATGTTTGGTATTCATATGGTGCAAGAAATGAAAAACGAAACGTTGTTATTGTATCTTTTGACGGAAACTGGCGGAAGGAAATTCATAATGTTTATAATGCTCAATTTGTCTTTGGCGGGAAATATTTGATATTCTGCGATTCAATTGGATTGGAAATTATGTCCTTGAAGAATAAGAGGATCGAAAGCATTCCTAAGGCTAATAACCTAACAGCTGCCTCAGATAAAAATGGCCAATGGATAAGTTATAATTTAGGTGGTTGGATTTATTTAAGAAACATTTTTACCGGAAAAATGAAAATTTATCCCGGTGCAGTAAATTGTTGGACTAACGAAAAAGGCACCATTTGGGCGGTCCAAACCAACGATACATTGCATTGGGTCAACGTGGCTGAAAATCATGAGAAAACAATTTTAACTGGGCAGTTGGTTGAAAATGTGTACTTCTCCTCAGTGAATGAACAACTAGCATTCTTGGCTTCTCCTCGAGATTCGAGTGGAAAGTTTAGTATTTTCTACTTTAATCCTGGTTACGACAGAGCCGTGACTTTAGTTACTGATAAGACTCCTGGAATCCAAAATGGATATACTATTGTCAATGATAATATTCGCTTCAGTCAGGACGGAAGCGGAGTTTTGTTCACATTGCAAGAAAAATCCGTATTTAATGTGAATCCTGAGAAGATGCGTCCCAAAGTGACTTTATGGCATTATCAGGATGCTTTTTTGCAATCAGTGTTAATTAAAACTCCAGAGTTGTATAAAAATGAGCGCTTGACAGCGCACGTAGATCTGAAGAGTGGAAAGGTAATTCAATTGGATAGTAGTAATTTTATTTTACATGGATTATTAGGGAATTCATTTACAATTGGCGCGCCCATCTATAATGAAAGAGAGGCTTACTGGAATAAACCTATAGGAGATTATTTTTTGATTTCATGCATTGATGGGAGCCGTCGGCCGATTGTTCATTTATCGCAAAAAATTGAGTATATAACAGTTTCGAAAGCTGAAAAATTTGTTATTTGGCAAGATCTTGAAAATGATGATATTTATTCATATGACATATCTTCGGGTGTAACTAGAAATGTCAAAATGCCAATTGTTAACTTACGTCGAGATAGTTCTGTTGGCGGGGCGGCTTCTCATCTGATGGTCGCAGGTTGGTTAGCAGAAGACAAAAGACTAGTACTTTATGATAAGTATGATGTATGGTTAGTGGATCCATCAGCCATACAAGAGCCAATATGTCTTACAAATTTAGAGGGGCGTAAAAGTAGAACCATTTTTAGGCTGATATATAATGAAACAGAGATAACTCAACTGCATCTAGGGGATAATATTATATTGGCTGCTTTAGAGGAGGATACAAAGCGAAATGGTTTTTTTGAGACAAAAATTGGATCAAGTGTATTGTTAAAGAGAAGTATGGATAATTGTTTATATTATTTACCTACAGGTTTTAAGGGGTATTTGGCCTCACCTTTAAAGGCTTCTGATGCGAAACGCTTTTTATTGCAAAGGCAAAGCGCTATTGAAGCTCCAAATCTAGTTATTACATCGGATTTTCGCTCTTTTTTAAAATTATCCGATATTCATCCTCAAGCAGAATATAATTGGCTGTCTGTTGAGCTTGTAAAGTGGAATGTCAAACCGGGGCAGAAAAGAATGGGCCTTTTGTATAAGCCAGAGAATTTTGACTCGAAAAAAAAGTATCCAGTAATTTTTAACTACTATGAGTATCGTAGTAATGAATTGAATAAGTTTTTGGACGTAGATTTAACAAGGGGAAATATAGATATCCCATCATATGTTAGCAATGGATACTTAGTGTTTGTGCCGGATATAATACAGAGTGTAGGATGTATAGGTGACAATGCTCTCAACACAGTTGTTTCAGCGGCCGATTATTTAGCTAGGCGGTATCCATGGGTTGATCCAAATAAAATAGGACTTCAAGGGCATAGCTTTGGAGGCTATGAAACAAACTATATAGTAACTCATTCGAATCGATTTGCAGCAGCATGTACTGCAGCCGGTAGTGCGGATCTCATCAGCAGTTTTGGTCAATTAGATGGTTCAGGGGGGGCTAGAATGTCCACTTATGAAAGGGCGCAAGGAAATTTGGGGACGACTCCTTGGGAAGGGCCGCTTGTTTATATAAATAATTCTCCGATTTTTGGTGTTAAAAATGTCTCTACTCCTCTTTTAATGATGCATAATAAAATGGATAGGGCGGTGCCGTTTGAGCAGGCCATTGAGTTGTATCTGGCCCTGAGAAGAGAGAAAAAACCGGTATGGCTTTTAGAATATGAGGGTCAAGAGCATGTCCTAAATGACCAATTTGGAGCAGCCCTTGATTTTACTGTTCGCACGCGAGAATTTTTTGATTATTATTTAAGAGATGGGGAAATGCCTAAGTGGTTAAAGTTATAACAGTTGGTTTTAATTTTGTGATGGTATGTCGTATTGGTACTCAACAATTAGCGACAACGAGATACAATGTTTTTGCTATGAAATAACAAAAGTAAGCGATCTTGCTAATAGAAATCGTAGCTCTTTATAGCTTAATGTAAAGACTATGATTCAAGAAAGATGCCTCCAGATAAAAGGGGGAGGGTGTGAAAGAAAGGAGGATAGGTGCCTCTATTGGATCGAGTAACCTATCCTCCTGATAAGTAAGTAGAGCAATAAGGTTGCTTCTTACTTTTGGTGATTTTCTTTTATCCTTCTATAAGGGTAGTTCTTGTGGTAAAGCTATTAGTACAACCTGGTACAGCGATAGTAAAGGTTGTTATTCCATTACCAACCGTTCTGGTAGCTGGAGATGTCGTCGTTGTTGAGCTATATAGGGTTGTGTTAGCAACTCCAACAGTTGTCAGAGGTTCAGTTGAGGTACAGAACGGAACTGCCGTTACATAAGAATTAGTACCAATGTAATATACTGTTGTTGTTTTCCATCCAACAAATTGTGATCTGCTAGCTTTGAAAGCGTAAGCTCCACCAACGATTGCGAGTACTGCAATAGCAGAAAGGATAATTTTTGCCTTTTTCATAAAAAAAATGCTTTTTGCGGGGAAAAGCTAACCATTAATAATTATTCTGTCTACTCTTATTAAACTTACTTAATGGAGGTAGACAATAACCATAAGCAAGTATTTGATCAAATATTGTATTGTTGTTTTATTCTATCTTTCAGTTGAGTATTTGTTGAATTTGGAGAGAATAAGATGAATTCTGAATTATTTACTCTCCTCAAACTTCGCTTAGTTTCTTGATAAAATATTTAGGAGTGTGAGGTAAAAAATTATAGATCTGGTATTTATTTTTATAGGTACCTGTATATAAAAAGTATTCATAAATTGCAAAAAAAAGAGATGATAAGTTCCTCGACCCAAAAGAAAAATCTATCCCCGTGATAAGTACGTAGAGCAATGAGATTACTTCTTACTTTTAGTGATTTTCTTTTACCCTTCTATGTTGGTAGTTGACGTTGAAAAGCTACTAGTACAACCTGATACAGTGATAGTAAAGGCTGTCATTCCATTATGGACCTGCCGGGTCGATGTAGCAGTTGTTGTTGTTGTTGTATACAGAATTACGGTAGCAGATGGTCCAAAAGTTAGAAGCGTGATTGTAGAGGTACAAAACGGAAGTAGTGTTATATAAGAATCAGTACCAATGTAATATACTGTTGTTGTTTTATATCCAAAAAATTGTGATCTGGCAGCTTTGAAAGCGTAAGCTCCTGCAACGATTGCGAGTACTGTAATAACAGATAGGATGATTTTGGCCTTTTTCATAAAAAATACTTTTTTGAGGAGAAAAGCTAACCATTAATGATTATTCTGCCTACTCTTGTTAAACTTGCTTGATGGAGGTAGACAATAACCATAAGTAAGTCTTTGAGAAATATTGTGTTGTTGTTTTATTCTATCTTTCATTTGGGTATTTATCGAATTTTAGGCAATGAGATGAGATCTAGATTATTTACTCGCTTCAAACTTCGCCTGATTTCCTGATAAAATATTTAGGAGTGTGAGGGGGAACTTTATAGATCTGGTATTGTTTGTTGTCATAGGTATCCGTTCAGTGTATAAACTGTATCTCTTCAGAGGGAGTGCATATGTGTTCTGTGTTCTTTTAAATACTGAGCGTGCTGTCTGAACAATGGCGGTGGGCCCATTGTAGAATGTGGCAGGCAAATCCTATAATGTAGATTCTGGACCATGTTGCCCCACCGTTCCGATTTATGTTGACCCACCATTCTGGGATGCTGACCCACCCATAATTATTAATAAATAGCTAATTGTCGAATAATTCTGGGATGTTGACCCACCTTGGGTTGTAATGATTCGGTCCTCGGCATTGAGAAACTAATCGCTCGGGGCATTACCTTTGCATTGGTTATCCTTTCTTCTTCCAGTTGTGAGGTAATAAATTGATCAGCTGATTAGCAGGGCAGTCATGCAGACGATCATAGATATCACAGAGGTATGTAAACGGATCGATCTCGTTGAGATGGCAGGATTCAATCAGGGAGTAAAACAAAGCTACCCGCTCGGCTCCATGTTCATTGCCTGCGAACATTGAGTTCTTACGGAAGATAGTAACAGGTCGGATTACCCTCTCAGCGCCGTTGTTGTCAGGGTCCACATATCCGTTTTCTGTAAATGCTTTTAGGCGTGGCCATTGGCCTAGTGCATAATTGATGGCTTTGGCGATAGGTGTGCCTGGCAGGTGATCCTGATTTTGCTGGTCCAGTAACCATGATTTGATTTTATCCAGGAACTGAACAGTATATTTCTGACGAAGTTGTAACCGTTGATCCGGAGTAAATTTATTCTTATCAGCATAGGCTTCTATCCGGTAAATAACATTAAAGAGTGTCAGCACCTCTGCTACAAGTTTCCTGTCATACTTTTCTGCTTTCTTGAACCCACGACGGATGTGTACCAAGCAACTCATCATCGTAACCTGATCATTATTCTTAAAGGCAGCAGTATATGACCCAAGACCGTCAGTCTGGAGTATACCTTTAAAATCTTTCAATACTTCGCCCGGTATATATTGGCTTCTTGAAGGGTTAAATTCAAACAAGACCAACTTCTGCTCTGGCGAGAGGAACACCCAAAGCCAGCCGTTAGAAGGCTTCCCTTTGCCCACATCACTGAGATATTTCAGCTTTGTCTCATCCGCCTTGATATATTTTGATCGTATGATAACCTTGCGCAGGCATCGCAACAACCGTTGAAGTTTTCTATAAGTGACTTCTTCCCACCCATCTACTGTCGATGCTGCAAAGTCTACACCGGTAGTGTTTTTAATAAACCTCAGCTGACGATAATAAGGATCTCCGTATCCAAAACGGCGACTATGCAGATGGGCAAGTAATCTGTTTCCTACAGTGCCTTTTTCTACCATGCGAGGCTTTACAGGCTCACAGATGATCTTCTTCTCCTCATTGATATATTGAAGGTGCTCCTGCTGTACTTTGATGATCTTGCCGGGTTGATAATCATAATAGGTTGTCACTTTTTTGCCTATCGGTTTGAGACCTGTTTTATCAATACTGATATCAATAGTCTCAGTTTGAACCTCCAGCCATGATGGCTGGACTCTTCTGCCCTTATGTGCCTGGTATCTTTTCTTCTTCCGGTTGCCTTTTAATATTTCCTGGTTTGCCTGTTGTAAACCAGCAGAAGTAACTGCTATACTGATGATCTCTTCGATTTCCCGCGTATCAAATTCAGCGCCCAATGTTTGCTGAATGGCAACATCGACAAGTGCTGATCCGGGTATAAATTTTTCAGATTTCTTGCCCATCAGCATATCACAGAATTCCCGTAGCTGCACTTCCTTCCGTAAGCCTGATTCAGCCTTCTCTCTCATTTCAGCATTCGCCTTTTCAAGGATCAGAATCCGCTCTTCTAGGTCTTTAATCATTTGCTCCCTGTCCAGCATAATTTCATGGGCCTGATGCAGATACCTGTTCAATTTGGCACATTCTTCTGTCTTCGCTTCCAGCTGGTTATTCAGGTCGTAGATGATTTTCCCAAACGTAATCCGCTCCCTGGACAGGGATTCTGACAGGTCCGCATTGGCGACTGTTAGCGTGGAGATCTGTTGTAAAGCGTCTGTTATGGATGTGAGTAATTCGGGGCGCACTGCGTTGTTGTCGTGGTTACGGCTATATAAACGCAGCAGGTATTATAATGGTTTGATTATGCCTGACTTTTTCGCTCATATCTTTTCCTGTACCTGATTTCGACTCCCTCCAGGATCAGCATAACATCTTTCTTGTTCAGTGTTACTGATTGAGTGGCCTGATCATACACCGGCGTGCCAAATGTGCCCTGAGCCAATCTTTTATGGTAAAGGGCATGACCATCACCTTCAAACACCAGCATCTTGACCTGGGTACGGCGACCGTTGAAGAAAAGATAAATTACCCCGCGGTTTAATGGATCCTGATCCATTATATTACGCACTATTCCGGATAAACCATTTATGCCCATTCGCATATCAGTGTTATGCGTATACAAGTAAAAATTATAACCTGCTAGTGATAACATTGATCAACGATTTATCAGCGCGAGTAAATATTCTGCTGCAACAGGCTGATAAATCTTTATGCCTAGCAACTCTGCAAATAGCGGCTGACAATCGCCGGGTACACTGATCAAATCAAGGTTTACGGGTAAAATATTGGGTTTGGTTAATATCGGAACTTTTGTATCCCGATACTTGCGAAGCCAATAATAGAAGGTTTTCTCTTTGATTTTATTGGCAGCACAGTACTGTTTAACTGTCTTGCCAGAACCAGGGTAGTTACTGACAATTTCCTTCATTCTGTCTGCTTTGCTGGCAGCATGCTCATTGGTCCTAACAACGGTCTTTTGCATAAATCTGTTTTTGCAAAAGTCTGAAGATTTCAGTATAATTCTGGAATGGTCAGGACCGAATCATTACCTTGGGTTGCTGTGTTGGATTCACAGCTCGGATTGCCATTCTGGCATGTTGACCCACCTGCGGACAGTCATTAGTAAGGGCTTTGTATCCCTACGGGCAAGTGCATGTGTGCCTTGAAGCTCTTTTAAATAGTGAGCATGCTGCTAAGGCGATGGTGGTAGGCCCACCGTAGGGTGTGACAGGCAAATCCTACAAACCACTCTGTGGTGCTTCATGTCGAAAGAGTGAGGTGCTGAGCGACAGAGCTAAAAGGCGGAATGTAATCCGTCAGGTACGGCTTAGAGAGCTGAACAAAATTGAATCGCCGTTAACGTATCGTTAGCTCGAGGTTCTGTCAAAAAGAAGAGCTATGCGGCTCTATCCGACAAAACTTGACGGCAGTAACCTGGTGTTGGTCAAGTGACAGACGGTGCAGAGGCGGCAGGAATCTAAGTCAGGCGCTTTACCGGAACAAGGGAACCTGCATGTGGATATAAGTAGGGAACGCACAAGCAGTGATCCTGTGAGGCTAATACCGATGTTCATGCAGGGACGGATTCGGCCGTAGTAGTGTTGATCTCTTACGAAAGCAAGAAGGAGCGAAGGGCCGAACCAGATTAGTTTTGTATAACAACAACTGTAAAAGGGATGATTGATTATTACGAAACAAAGGCGCATCCAATAACGAAGAGAATGGTATTGGACGCTTACAAGAAAGTAAAGTCGAATAAGGGAAGTGCTGGTGTTGATGAACAAAGTCTGGAAGACTATGGGAAGAATCTACCACAAAATTTGTACAAGTTGTGGAACCGAATGACATCAGGAAGCTATCAGCCTTCATTGGTGAAGCGCGTAGCTATACCCAAGAGTTCAGGCGGGAAAAGAATACTTGGCATTCCTACTGTAGAGGATCGCATTGCCCAACAGGTTGTCAAAGCTTATCTGGAACCTAAGGTGGACGGAACATTCCATGATGACAGCTATGGTTATCGTCCGGCTAAGAACGCTCAACAAGCCCTGAATATGGTTGAAAAGAGATGTTCGAATGCATATCCTTGGGTACTAGATCTTGACATCAAGAGTTTCTTTGACACAATCGATCATAATCTAATGATGAAGGCAGTGGAACATTATACTAGAGAAAAATGGATACTGCTTTATATCAGAAGATGGTTGGAAATTGGCACTATGGATGGAAATGAGGTGGTTGGTAAAAGATTAAATGGTACTCCTCAAGGAGGAGTATTAGCTCCACGTACACACCCACAAACATTGAGTTTTTAAGGAGAATACCTATTAAAAGGGGGAAGTTTTAAGTTTATGTATATCATAAAAAGTATTACATTTATGATAAATGGAAAGATCGCAGAATTCCGAGTTGGTCAAACGCATCAACCAGGCATTTTCTTTGCTTCAGAAGAACAAACCTCAGCCACATATAGTGGAGCTGTTGATGAAGAAATATGGAGTGTCCCAAATTCAGGCATATCGTTATATTCAATTAGCCAGAGAGATCAACGAGAAGATGGCCATACCGGAGAGTTCCGTAGTATTTACGGTCAAATTGCCACCGACACTGATCAGACGAATAAAGAAGCTATCCGAATCCAAAGGTTTGTCGATCAGCAGAGTGGTCCATACTGCGCTGGAAGAATTTTTAGCAAAGAAGGAGCATGTCAAAGAAGGAGAGACAAGTTAAGGAATCATTTAACTATGATCGGTTGTGGGAGCAAAAGCTCTCACAGGTATATCATCTCCTTGTTCCGGCAGGTAGGCCGGTTGTTTTCAGTGAACAAAATCCTGATGAATTAACTGAACAAACTTCAGTATATGAAAACAGCAGCGATTTATACGAGAGTATCGTCCGATCAGCAAAAGGATAAAAAGACGATAGGTAGCCAGGTGGATGAATTATTGCATTTTGCCCAGGAACAGGGCTATCTTGTACCAGAGGAATATATATTTAGAGATGAAGGGTACAGCGGAGCCATATTGGTTCGCCCCGGTCTTGAAAGAGTAAGAGATCTAAGTGCTGAGGGGCAGATACAGGCAGTATTAATATACAGTCCAGACAGATTAAGCCGTAATTATGCATACCAGGTAGTACTCATGGATGAATTTGCGTCATGCGGTACAGAAGTATTATTTATCAACTCACCGAAAGCAGATACCCCAGAGGAAGCCTTATTGTTGCAATTCCAGGGCATGATAGCCGAATACGAACGGGCTATTATTAAAGAGCGATCACGCAGGGGGAAACGATTTAAAGCAAAATCGGGTGTGGTGAGTGTATTGTGCGGAGCGCCGTATGGCTATAATTATATCAAGAAGACAGATGATACATCCGCATACTATGAAATTAATGAGCAGGAAGCTTCGGTTGTAAGAGAAATGTTTCGGATGTATACAGAAGATTTTTGTGGTATAGGTACAGTTGCAAGAAAATTTACTTCGGAGAAAATACCAACAAGGAAGAATATAGGCAAATGGGAACGGTCCGTTATCTGGGCAATGTTACGAAATCCGGCTTACTGTGGAAAGGCATGCTATGGTAAAACAGAACATGCTGAACGGCAGCGGATCACCAAACCATTGAGGGCCCAAGGAGGTTTTGTGGCTCAAAGTGGTTGTAACAGAGAGAAACCGAGGGAAGAATGGATTGAGATAGCTGTCCCTGCGATAATCAGCCAGGAGACGTTTGATATTGCGCAGGAAAGACTAAAGAATAATAAGCTTCATTCCCAGCGGAACACAAAAGTGGAAACATTGCTTCAGGGAATGATGGTGTGCAGCGAATGTGGTTATTCTTTATACAGGACGCATACAACCACATCAGCAAAAAAGAAGATATACTATTATCGGTGCTTTGGTTCAGATGCTTACCGTTTTGAAGGAGTGCGTAAGTGCAATTGCAAACCAATTAGGCAGGATTACCTGGACAATATTGTATGGCAACAACTAGTGGCGTTGCTGGAAGAACCAAAGCTGATCCAAAGAGAAGTGGAAAAACGTGTAGAGGAGACCAAAAAAGCGAGTCCTGTAATAAAACAAAAGGAAATCATAGTGAAGCAGCGTACCAAATTATTGCAGTCGATGGATAAGTTGTTGGATGCCTACCAGGAAGGTCTTATTACAATTGTTCAGCTGCGAAAAAGGATGCCTGATTTACAAAAGCGGATAAATACGATAGATAAGGAGCTGGAGAGCCTAAAAAATCATGAACTGGCATTGGATCAGCGGCTTCAATTGCTGGATGCGGAAAGTTTTACCAGTCAGTTAGGATTGAATGTAAAACAATTGGACATAAAGGAGAAAAAGAAGATTCTAAGACTACTGGTAAAGGAAGTTGTGGTTGGCGATGATATTATAGATATCAAGCACTCCATACCTTTAAAAGAGGCTAAGAATGAGAAGAATAGTAAAAGTTACCAATTGTGTACGAGGAGTAAT
>NZ_FRCN01000020.1 GCF_900142925.1 Chitinophaga sp. CF418 | reverse complement strand
AATTGTCCTATTATGTCAACGATGGTATGCTACATCCGGATAATAATCCGTGCGAGAGGAATATCCGTCCAGTGGCCCTGGGGCGTAAAAATTTTTTGTTCGCTGGAAGCGAGAAGGGAGCACAACGCCTTGCGATGTTATACAGCCTCATTGGAACGTGCGCTATGAACAATGTAAATCCTTTTGAATGGCTAAAAGATGTCTTCGATAGAATAAATAATCATCCAGTTAATAGGCTTAATGAACTCCTGCCACACAACTGGAAATCATGACATCAATTTTGCAAGCACTATAGTTTTATTGGTTTACCTCCAAGACGCTCTATCTCGAGTGCATACGTAAATCCTTTCTATTGCGGCATATTGTCACATTCTTTGTTAAATGGAGAACTGGTAGAGGGAAAGCACGAGAAACTGGTTAGCAGGGATATTTTTCTAGCAGCCAATGAAGAAAAGAATAAGGTAACACACGGCTTTGTACAGAATCCGCTTAATGAGGCATTGCCATTAAAGCTCTTTTATAAAGTGCGAAGCCTGCGACATGTATCTGAGAGGATATCTGGTTAAACGGAAAAACCTATACTATTATAAGTGTGACAACGGTAGCAAATGCTCCTGTCATATAAGCGCTAATAAATTGCACGAACGGTTTATGACTATCCTAAGTGAGGTAACTCTTCCTGAAAAATATATACCCCTCTTTCAGCTGCAACTGAGAAAGCTATTTACCACAGTAAATGAGGGCAAAGAGGAAACAGCAAAGGAATTTAGAACTAAACTAACGGAACTGGAACAAAAGATCGAAAATCTGGAGGAACGATATGTCGAGGGAAAGGTCAAGGAAGAGCTTTATGAAAAATTCATAATTAAATACAATGTCGAAAGGAAAGAATTGTTGGAAGAACTACAACCATCCCCGATAAACGCCTCGAACCTCGAAAAATATATCGATTTCGCTACCGATCGCGTTACAAAACCCGCGCTGGTGTGGGATCACAGCAACTATAAGGAAAAGCAAAGAATGCAGAAAATGATCTTTCCGGAGGGAATCCATTATAACAAGGAAAATGATCAACCTCGAACCGCAAAAATAAATCCATTATTCGCCCTCGTTGCAGACCTGACGGGCACTTCATACAAAGAAGAAACCCGACCTTTTGAGACTATTCTCAAGAAGTCGGGTTTGGTGATCCCGCTGGGACTTGCCAAGATGGGAAATAACCTTACTGGTGGCCAGTTTCAGAAGGCAAAATAAAAATGCCAACTAAAATGCCATATAACGATTATCGATTAAATAAAGACCTTAATCCGGTATAGTTTACCTTCCAAAATTATAACATTTATTTCAAACACACCTCTGTAGTTAAATAAATTAACGGTAGGGAATGGCCTTTCAAAAGCAAAGAATACATAAAGGGGGGCGTAATTTTATCCTCCCGCCGGGTCACGACTTTGGAGTGAGCAGGAAAGTATAGTCGGGGTTTAACCGACTGACATCTTGCCATTTGATGTCAAGAAAATGGGAGTTCAGGCGGGCTTGGCATCTTGCCCGCCTACGACTTAACACTATACTTGGCAACATTATGCCCTGATTGCTGCCGGTGTGCCGGGAGCAATCAGGGTCATAAAATAAAAGGCATTGACCGATGCCGGGCTGACCATGCCTGGCGTGGTCAGCGTAATTAGCCAGCGGGCATTGACCGCTGGCCAGCAAAACCGGGCCTGCGGGACCGGCGAAATATATACTTCCTGCTCTCTTCATCTTTACTACACATTTAAGTATCTGTTACCAAAGTTACACGCGGTAAACTGAGGTTGCAATCCCCCTTAGTTTTTTATAGGGATTAATAGCTCATTCATTCCCATATTTGATTCAGTGAAAACGTAATGTGAAAATGAATGAATGACAAAGAATTAGGGGCTGTATTGCTCGACACAGTGTTGAGCAGCCCAGGTATGAATGAAACAGTAAAAATTGACCTGAAAGTAAGCCGGAAAAATGCCCTTCTGCTGGGTAATATTATTGGCAAAGGAATTGACCCCAAAAACTCGCCCGGACTGCTGGATAACATCCCCAAAGATGCTGAGGAACAATTGTCCGAACTGGCGGCAGAGATCCTGCAAAAATCAGGGTTGACAGATCTCAATGAAAAGCTGAAATCATTCAGCACCAAGTAAAACCAACGGCAAGGGATAAAGCAAAAAAACTTTATCCCTTTTTTATTCCTCCCGATACCACTCCATAATATATATATGCTCAAACCAATTTCTAACAATCGCTAAAGGCAAAGACAAAAAGATCAGCAGCCGATGGTACAGACAATCACAAACATGCCCACAGGCAAAAGCGTCTGTGCCATCGGCTGCGCCAACGAAAATCCGGCCTCATCCATACTAGCAATGCGCATTATATAGAAACACAATTATACCAATTCCGATTAAAAGAATACGCAAGAGGCAACCGCTGCGTGAAGCACCATTACCCGGCATATCCCGGAGTAAGAACCCCACAACAATTAAAATAATTCCCAAACATTGCAGCGCCTTTGCGCTCATCAATAACAATAGCATAACCAATAATTTTAAAATTGAAAATAAACACCTGATTTTCTACCATCGTCAGCCAGGATAACAGCAGCCTGTAAATCCGTCACCTTTACCGGCATGCTTTGCAAATCATGAATCAACCGACTATCCATTTGTCTGTTTATTTAACTCAACGAAATAGCGGCCATTCTTATCGATCCAAAAATTAGTTTCCTCTTGATCATGTACTCTAGTTACAAAAATCATTTTGTAAACCAGGTCTATCAGCCTGTCACGGGACACAACATCCAAAGCTGTTACCGTTGGCTCCATACCATTCGTAACGCAGTACTCGCTAAATGCTGCAATTAGATACTGAGTTGTCAGACCTTGGCAAGCATTCAGAACCAGTTTCCTTTTCTCTTTACTTAGGTTTTCATTCCACATAAAAAACAGTTTAAATATTGATTAATACTAGCTCCTGTCATTTGGAGAGGCTTTTATTTTGTGCCAGAATATTCTCAAATATCTATTGGCTTTTTTGTTATGATACCTTGCAAGTTCCTTGAACATTTTACGTGCATACTTGCGCATTATTTCAATAGACTTTTTATCTAGCATGGATTTATAATTTTTCAGATTAAAAAAATGAATTGACAGCATTACATGAAAAACTGCTTAACCAGGTTGGAAAATTTCTTGCTGTTACTGCGGGCCTCGTATTTCATGATAAAATCAATCACAACCGACTGAGCCTTTCCGCGCATCAGCACCCGCGCAAATTTAGCCGGGTCGGTTACTATCTCGCTATGATCCGCAATCTTTGCATATAACTTTTTAACCAACTTCACCCACTTGCAAAAACGGTGTATATACCTGGCAGGCCACGCAAGTTTTATCGCTTCTTCCTTTTCAATTATCGCAGTGCAATATTCCGTCAGTCTGGCCACCAGGAAAGGCAACTCCTTTCTAAACTCAATAGCCAACAGCCTAACCTTTACGCTGTCGGTCATAAAAGCCGGGTAAAAACGTTCATCAGCAGGGTTGTCAGATAGCGTATACCTTTTAACGATCAGAGGGTTTTTGCTCAGAATGAGCTTGCCCCTTGATACACCACTTTGCGGTTTGCGGATGACGGAAAATACCGTTCCTGACTTACTAACAGTACTGTAAGCAGTCCCACTCCGCATATACCGGTTAACAGTTGCGGCCAAACGTGGTGCATCATGTGTCATGTTTGGAAAATGTAACAGACTTTGAGCAGCGGAATTTTTGTTAGAACGTTTCATGTTATTAAAATTTTGAGATTTAAAAAAATGATTCGTGGTAATGTGCAAAGCACTGCCAGGCGCCACTACCAGCGCGTTGGAGTTTTTGTGTCAATAAAATTTAATGATGAAAAATAAGTTGGATTAGAAATGCATATCTATATGCCTTTTTACTTCTATCAGCGTATCAAAAGTTATTTGATTAGGATTGTCGGGGTCAGTGTCCACTTTAAAACCGTCCTTTTCCTCAGTGAAAAACTTGTCATCATACAATCCAAAACCAATAATTCTACCCTGCGTGTCTCCTTCAATAACTGCCTCAGCAACAGATAAAGCAAGATCATAGTCTTGAACTAAGTTGTAATACAAGTTAACCTCCCGGCCCGCTATCAGTTCCACAGAGCCAACAATGTCCAGGCATTGACCCCCATACATTATGTAAGGTTCCGCTGACATGGGATTTTCGTGTTCAATGAGATACACTTCACCTTTATACCTTGCTAAAGTTTGACTGTTCATCCCATCATCAATATGATCAGCGGTACTTCCATCCTCCATTAAATATTTTAAAATCATTTCAGTAAATTTTTAAGATTGAGAAAATCAGTAATCAAAAGCAGCATTCACGGCACAACTATTTTTGACTGCGGTCTATATGCTCTTTTAGCTCAGTCATACTGCCAAACCTATATTGATCTATAAACTTATCTATAAGACAAAAGCCCGCTTCATCCTCCGTAAACATTACACCTTTATAGATCCCGAAAGCGATCGTTTTACAATCCTTTTCATCCCGTAAAGCCTGAATAGCGGCATTCCCACACTGTTCATACTCATCAATAGTATCCCAATAAAGTTTTATGGCGTTATAGCCAATGGAAATAATACTGCCGATGCACCTTAACTTACGCTTACCAATCTGTATATATACATGCCCGTCCCTGTCATCTTTAACCACATACTTTCTACGTCTATATAAAACAATCGGCTCTCCGTCTTTAGAATCTTCATCCAATACATCAGCAAAATTCCTGTTCTGAAAAAGAAATCGTTCTACCTTCATCATGTTAGATTTATCAGTTACGAAATAGCGGCATAAATCACGATCGAAAACAGATATTCAGTACGCTTCCCGCTCCCGTATAAATGCCCTCATGTCTTCAGCAGTTGGCAGACTTGTGAGTTCACCATCTTCAGAGATCAACCAAAAATCTTTTTTCAATTCAATAAAACACGTCCCACTATAGCAATGAAAAGCAACCGCATTTTCCAGCAAATGCTTTCGGATTGCAAGTCTCACATAAGGCAACAGCAGATCATAACCGTGAATGGTATTCCAGTACATCTTAATACCATAACCATCAACAACATCAGTGCAGCCAATGACCCGTAATATTTCCTGCTCCACTTTCAGAGTATAAGAACCGTCACCCACAGTAAGAAGATCACAGTTCAAACCATTATAAAACACAGTATTTTCATCTATGCATTTTGCCTCATGATCATTTTCCAAAATCATCGTTTGCATAAAAAAGAATTTAAAAGATCAATAATTAAAAAAAGCTATCCAGATAATCGCGCATCTCACCAATAGTTTGCTTTACTACTTTTTGACCATCATCTAACTGTGTGACAAAACCCTCGGTTTCTAATGTAAAAGCGACCGCATGATGAGCACCAAAAGCAAGTGTTTCACAATTTGGATGATCCTTTAAAATGCACTCGGCATCTAGTTCCGCTGCATTGTGTTCCGAACCATACCGCCAATACAGCATTACTTCCCGGCCTGCGATCAGATCAATAGAACCTTCAGCGAATAACAATTTTTCGCCAAGATCTATAAAGACCTCCATCTGTAGTGTATCGCTTACAAGGCTAAAGACATTACCCTTGTACATAACCATAGGAAAACCCTTACTATCCCACTTATCCGGTATAACATTAGCAGCAGTGCCATCTTCAAAATGATATTTTAAAATCATACCTATAAATTTTAAAAGATGAAAAAATAAAAAAATTCCAGCCACTACCAGGGTAAAATCTTTTGATAAAAAAGCAGCTTGACTGCCACATTGTATTGCGGATAGTTCCATAAGTCCAATAAAGCAATGCTTAACCGCTGAATAAAATCAGCAACGAACATATATAGCCGCTCATTGAACAACCCGGCAGCAAATTCTTGCACTAGATTTTCCAGCCTCACATGTCTTTCCTCTATGAGGATAGCAACATCATAGGCCAATCCAAGCCAATAATAAAAGGGTATATAGTCCGGAAACTTCCAGCTAATAGATAGTTCCTCTTGACGTTCAATAATGTCCTGACAATGCAGGGCCAACTTTTGCAACAGTTCCGGCATTAGATCAGGGAACAGATTAAACAGCAATGTCCCCTTATCCTCGTTTGAGAAATTTCTTAGTGCTTTCATAAGAAATTGATTTTGAAAATTCCTGATAATTAGATTGGGAATATTTAAAAGCAGGGGCAGGCAAGCTGCCCCAATATAGAATTAGGCGGCAGGTAAATAGATGATATCGTTATTGTCTTCCAATAAACTTGCTGGCGTTTTCAATTTCTCTGCAACATCATCCGGCAAACTTTGTACAATCTCTTTACCTAAAAAGAAAGACGAATTATTTAGATGCCTTTGCCAGGCGTTTTGTGAAGGGGCATATTTAAAACCGCGCTTTTTTAGCTGCTGGCGTACCTCTTCAGGAGGTTTTGAGCCAAAAAATATTTGTAAGCGGTTAGCCTCCCGGTTTTCTAAAATCCTGATCTCCTTTACTATCTCGTCCCTTGGCGGCGTAGCTTCCATTCTTTCCATGTCTGCAATTCGCTGCTTTACTCTGCGGATCTCTGAATTATTATTGCTCAATTCAAAACGCGCATAGCCTGGACCGCCAAACCGGGACAGACTTGATATCTCATCCCATAACTCAGGGGTTGCAGTTGGTAAAGTCAGAAAACCTGCTTTATCTCTCTTTTTTAAAAAAACGTTGGCCTTCTTCATAAAGTCCTGATTGCGCTCTAAACCAGACAGTTTATCCCTTAGCTTTACAAGCGCCTCTGGATCATCAGAAAAAATACTATTGTTGTTCGCTATCATTTCTGCTTTATCAGCATAATATTTGGCGGCTTCCTGTTTCTGGACAGACTGGCCCAATTTATTCCAAGCTTTGTTGCGAAAATTACGGTCAGATTTTTCGGAATAGTGACCGATTAAAATAGGCTGTCCCGGAGGGATACAGGCATACATTCTTGCTGATTCCGTATATAACATGTTAGATTGATGCTGACTTTTTTCAGCCATTTCTAAAGCATAATTGATACGGTTCTCTTTACGTTCTTGAAAATTGTGTTTCATTTTATAATGATTTAGAAGTTAAAAAATTGAAGGAATAAACGGATAGGGGTAACCGGGAAAAAGCATTTAAATAGCTGATTACAACGGCGGTACCTCGTTAACTTTAGCCTTCTGAAAATCTGGCAACTCATTAATGATAGCCATCTGAACCTGAGCAATTAATTTATTTAGAAACTTCACCGCGTCCTCATCCACGGCATATATGGGATTTCCTGCGCGGATGATGCAATCCACATTAATACCCTCGCGTATAAAAAGCAACCATTTTAAGAACTGGGCAGCAGGAATGTTAAAAGTTACCAGGTCAAGAAAGGTAACTTGGCATTTAGGAAATTCACCCGGCGATATATTTTCCCGATCTGCCCAATGGCTTACATATGTTCTATAATTCAGAATCTCCCAGCGGGTCACATACTGTTCTATTGCCGTTTCCGATAGCTTCAAGCAACATTCATAAAAATTATCGTTTACAATGTTGTTGCGGCTTGCCAGATACATTTTGCTGGCAACATGGCGCAAAACATCCTTATTCACGATCTTTATCGACATAACCTTGATTTTAAAAATTCAAGAAAAAGGAAGGGATAAAAAGACCCATCAATTCAGTGAATAACTGAATTCAAAAACAGGCTGCAATTCCTGCTCATCATTATTATTCGGCAATTCTCCCCACGGTGCCGCCTGGTATTCCGGTGTACTTTCAACTATGGACGTTAATACATCAGTTATTAACCTGTCTAATAACTTTACAGATTCTTTCAATTCATCATTAATAGGCAATCTTGCCTTCTCTAGGTTAGGAATTGAAATATTTTGTCTGATGCACTGCAGCCATTTAAGAAAAACTACAGTTGTGAAATTGTCACCACCATTGCAGCGCTTCATCGTACAGCGGCTTAAATGACAATCTTTTTTGTAAGCAACGAAGTAAGTCAACTGGTTTAAACCATACCAGTTATTTACCATTACATCAATAGCCTGAAAGCTCATGCCGCGAAAGCATTTAAACCGACTGTATTTAACTGCATGATCACCAGATTCCAGAAATAGCATATAAGCAACCCGGTCATATACCGCTTCTTCAACACATAGAACAGACATAACATTGATTTTAAAAGATGAGAAGAAAGGCGGGGCTATACACCCCGCCGGGATATAGAATCATGACAACACGGCATCAACGCCGGAATTAAAAACATTGTTACAGATATCAAAAGCAGCCTGGGCGCGTTTTTGGGCTGTTCCATCATACAAGATGGAATCAACTTTGCTTTCATTGTCCTTATACTTCTTTACATTCTGGTAATAACCAGTAACAGCATTATACAGCCCAAACAAAGTGCCCTCTGTGGTTTCCATAGTTTGAGTGCCATCAACACGGGCATACCTATTCACATCATTGCATACATTTTTAAAAGCGGTGGAGAGTTCACTAGTCTTTCCAGCTTTAATTAACTGCAATGTGTCTTTAGGTGCCATAGCCCGCTGAATGAGCATTTCAGTCTGTCTGTCAGTAACCCGATATTTTGACCACGCATTGAACCGATCCTGCATAGAATCCGCTAAAGTGTTGGTAATACCCATTAATTTGTGCGCCTGTTCTAAACGATCCTTAGCGCCTTGCGTATGACGGATCTTTATACAGTTGGTCATATTCTTCAGCGCGGCATTGAGTGTATTATTGCACACAATGCGCACAGGGGTAAAAGCTGCCATTATACTGCCACTGCCATCATGACTTGTGGTTAAAAAAAGATATTTGTCTATCAGGTCATCATTGCCCACACGGATATAACCCGGAAGTTTGGCAGTAATAAAAATACGTTCACCGTTTCCCAGCGCTCCGGCAGTCTCATATAAAATACCATCCCCGCCTATTATACTGTCAAAAAAAGAGAATGCATCCCGGTTCTGTATGATCTCATAATCCTTACCCACTACGCCCAATACCTGATTGGTATCAGTTCGTACAGTCGCAAACGTATCAGGAATGTCTAAGCTGATGTTCCGGTAATTGATGCCGTCAGGGGTAGACACCATCCCGTTAACCTGCGTAAATAATGCAGATTTCACTACGTCGAAATCAAGACCAGCAAAAACCAGAGCTTCCGCGCTTGTGGGGTAATCAGCTACGATCTTTCCTAGTCCGTGCCATGCTTTTTGCCTGGTAGAAAAAAAGCTGTATTCGCCTGTCAGTTCGTTAAAATTGAGATTGTGTGCCATGATCAAAACATTTAAAAGATTAGGTGAATAAATTTTTCAAATCAATTTGTCCTAACACTCGCTCCGTTCCTGTCATGTTTTTCCCGCCGAACGGGTGATTAAGACATCTTTTGAGGAACGACACTTTCCTGGTAAATAAAAAGCATGCTTTTTCCGGTCGCCGGAAAAAGTCCATGCCCGAAAAAAAATCAAAGATGTAATGGAGCTTTTTTCAGCCAGGAAAGTGTCGTTCCTTCGATGTTCTTAATCACCCGGTTGGTGGGAAAACATAGTTTTCCCAAATGCAGCGGCCGCCGCCTCGCGGCTGCACCACGCTGCCCGCCTTCAAAGAAAAACGCGCCCTGAATTGAAGGCGGGACGAATAAAGAAAGCCCGTCTCGCTTTTGCGAACGGGCTGCAACTGTAAAGGACAAACGATAAGAAATGACAAATAGAAAAGAGAAAGAAGAACGGAGCGTCGCAACGGTGGCTACATAGAAAGGAAAGCCGACCTCAAGAAAAAACAAGCAGCCCAAAATAAATAGAAAAAACAGTATTTTGCTGTAATAATCACCACCATGAAACGCGATCTTTTACGAATACTATTTATCTCAGCCATCTCTGGCATTGTTATCACTGTAGGCGTATACTTCTTTCTTAAACCAGCATTTATTGCCAGTCTTAATCTAACGGAGAAGGACAAAGTCGGAACAGCGATAAGTGGGTTAACAGCCCCGGTAATAGGGCTTATCTCTACTGTTCTACTTTACCTAGCGTTAAGCAAACAGACAGAGTCAAATAACGAACAAATGTTAAAAAATGAAAGTGATATTATATTTCTGCTGATTAATCAATTAGAAAGCGAAATTAACTCGTTTACTTTTTCCATAAATCGCACTAGTAATGGTGTGCGTGCAAAAGAAAGCGATACCGGGTTTGTAGGCTTACATAACTTTTGCCTCTCTTGCAATAGCGATACTGGCTGGGGTGAACCACTCTCTGCGGGAGAACGACGCTTTGATCATATCTTTGAGGCAATGCAGTTAATGCTAATTATAGAGTCATATTTAATTGTTGAAAACCGAATCAATGTCGCTAATTTAAAAGTAGACATTAAACAATTAATCAACTCAAAACTAAGGTTGTATTACGACTTGAAGCTGAGAGACGGAATGGTGGTTTTGGTTAAAGCTTTTAAACGATATCAGATTGACGAACAAGAAATTCCGAAGAGAGTTATTGAATTTGTACAAACCAGATAAAAAAACAACTGCGCGATGGCATATTCTATTAACATTGAAACATTTGGTGAACTTATTGAAGACTTTCTGGTAAATACATTCAACAATATTGAAGTCGCTGGGTCAGTTTCTGCCAGAGAGGAAGGGAATATAAACTATATACAAATCGACCTTCCTGTTATCGAAGACTGGGACCAGGACGCCAAAAGTTTAATCAATAAAATTCGTAACAATTTAGCGGCCTTATTCAAGGAAAAACCACTTTCCTTATATTACACAGTTAAGTTTAAAAACTTGACAATTGATATTAGAACAGCCAATTCTGATAATAATCGCTCCGAAACCATTCAACTTTTTTATACTCAGCAGAAAATTGGGCAGCCAATAAAGGAGGATAATTTTATCCTGGCTTGGGCTAAGAAGCACTGGGAAATCTGTACCGTGGTTATTGTTACAATACCATTGGCGGTTATTTCTTTCATATTTCTCAATAACAACCCAGGTAAGCAGGCAAATTTTGAAAACGGCATATCTCAGGTCAATATTTTTGCGGGCATCATGGGCGCTTTCGCATTATCATATGTAGCAAGTAAGATCATAGCTGTAAAGCAGGAGAAGCTTTCCCGTGTTCCAGCAATCAGGGATCTATGCTACAAGTTAACTTGTTTCAGGAGAATATGCTATCATCTGCGTACAGATAACCAGTTCTGGGACGATTCTGAGAGTTATCGCTATGCAAAGTCAGTTTCCGACCAAATATCATATGAAGATGCGCAGTTTCCTGATTACGACAACGAGGCTAAGTATGCACATTATCGATCGCTAATTGTGAATGAACGACATGATACTAGGATTATCTTGTTTTATTTACAACTCGCTATGTTTGCAGACGAGGAATTCGACAACGATCCGAACCTTTCTTGGAGAACTTACCCACCTTTTATCATTTACAGTCACGATCAGATTAGCAGATATACGACATTTCTAGATTATAATGAGTTTTGGAATTGCATTGACAATAATAAGATTCGCTTCAATTATCAACACAACAGATTTCACATCGATCCTATTGAGGATGCCGCTACACGTTACAACTCGATAGGTAAAAAGGAAAAATTTTCGGAGGAATTGCTATTAGGTATCGCTTCCGATGTTCAAAACAAAGTCATCCTGGATCTCTACCATCTTACAAAATTGAACGAAGCGAAGTTGCCCTACTTAATTGTTTACCTTCTTGTTATTACATCTGCAATGATGACCTTTTCAGTAGTTTATCCTTTGCTGGTTAATATATTTACTGATAACTTTATCCTCAAAAATCTTAATGGATTTATGATACTTGGGCTGATCTTAGATATGGTCGTGAGGTTGCCAAAATTGCTTTCAAAAGAAAATACACTGTTAAGGCCGGATGACTATAGATAGAAGCTAACGACCATTCCCATGACCAATGACATCAACGGCCATGAGATATGACAAATACCTACGCAAGCAACAAACTTACACACCCTGGCAGAAACAGATAAACTCAAACTCGTCTACCACTACGAGCACGGCTATTTGACACGCAATAAAGAAGAGAAAGCAACAGCCCTGGGTTGGTTTTATGGCAATCCTGCATCTGGCACCATAGAGATAAAACAAGCGATGGGCTATATCGGAAGGATTGGGATTGAGCATCATTCGGAAGGCAAGGCTAATAATACGATCGTCATTTTCTGAGCGCGTATTAACAGCACATTAACAGCTGCATATATTCAGATACTTAACTTCGCAGGGTAATCATTACCAAACAAACACTGCGAATCAGAAAATGGCTATTAGGCTATGCAAGGCGGCATACGGTGTCATCTAGCCTTCTTAAATTTCCGTCAATGAAACAAGTATACCATCTAAAATGGATCGACTCCTTAATAACAAATGAACTCAATCCCAGTAAAGCTGATCTTTCATCAATACCGCCCCAACAGATTGAACTCCTTTGTTCACAAATTCCAGTCGAAATTGAGAAGATTAAATTTCTCATATTCAACCAGATCTTTCGACTAAAGAGCAAAGAACATTTAGGCCTACTGATAAAAATGTACCGATCTTCTTTAGAATACTTGTTAATCACGGCTGCAGAACATACAAATACCATTACACTTTCCCTACAAAATGAGGCATTACCATCCTTTTATAACAAAATTATTGTTGGTTTGGAAGAACTTTCATCATTTATCACAGGTCGGTTTTCTGCCCTGATCCAGACAGACAACAGTTCAGGCAACAACACGCCGGTTCCCAGGGATAAAGTCACTTGTACACTATCAGTAGATCAAATAGGCATTTTTATCCGTGCAGGAGTAGAAACGGAACTCATCATAGGAAAATCCTTAAGCAAAGTATTTAAAGAAATGATTCCGCAGATATCTACACCAAACAGAAATGACATTTCATGGGAAAACGCACGCAGAAAATCATATGCATGCGAACGCAATGATCAAAACGTTCTAATTTCTAAATTGGAGTTGATAATCAAAAAAATAAAGGAATACTAATGATAGGAAGCAGATCTGCAAGTCTATACCACATTAAAAAACCGAATAAGATGCCAACGAAAGAGCGGAAAAATGATTTCATTCAATTGGGACTACTCTTGCCCTTCCTGTATCTGTATTCACTGCTGGCAATCAACTTCTTTGAGATCGGGTACTTTCACGTATTGAATATCCCGCTTCAATTGATCAGAGTAGAACTGCAAAACAATAGCTATTACATCTTCATATTTCTGGTTGTAGTTATATTCCTGTTTACTATAGTGGAAATTGCTAAAAATACCTTTACCACCATACGTAAAGGCAAATAATGGCTCAAGCTCATCGGCATAAATATTCTTCTTCTTATCTTATGTTCCGGAGTTGTTTTATTCTATAGATCAATGTTCGATATTTTCTTTATTCCCCTCTTTCTGGTATTGATTTATGGTACAGTCGCTTTCCTCACGGGAATGAAAATGGGAAAAGAAAATATGCCGAAAAGCATACTGGAATGGTTGGTAGTTACTCTTGGTAAGTGGTTTGGTCCTTTACTTATGGTCACTTCTTCGAGTTGCATCTTGTCCTTGGCAGTAGGGAGATTTACCGGGGCCTTAAAACGTGCCGAAATGAAAGAATATCAAAGAAAGGTATTGCTGAAGTCCTATGAAGAATTCTCAATATATGGGAAGGTCGATAGCCTTAATGGCAGAGAAGTGCTATCGCTGTTCATGACCGATTCCAAAGTAGATACCCTGCTTATGGATAGAATCTCGGCAGAACATCAGGTAAGCATACAAGCTATTATTGATCAACAATAAATTGATCACCCACGTCAAATGTTTTCATGCCCTTAAGACAAATTGTGTATATATCATTATTTTGGCACTTACGGAATCGAATAATACCATTTCCCGTAACTTTACATAAAGCGACAAGGCATGGAAATAGATCGCGAACTATTCTTGCTAATCCAAACAGGCGAATATCGGATCATTGCAGAGACTGACAAGCTGCAGCTGGTGCACCAACACGAGAAAGGATTCCTGCTTAATAAAGTAAATAAACTGGCCTACGCACTCGGTTGGTTTTACGGTGATCCCACCTGCGGTATCATAGATCCGCAAAACCAATGGGCAACAATAGCGGGAACGGACCTTTTTGTGCTATGGCGCAATGATGAAGTAATACCTTTGTCGTTCAACAATGCACATCAAATGAAGCTCGATAACCCAGGTAAAGTGTTAATTCTAACCGACCCTTGGACCGAAGATTCAGCAATTTGGAGTTTTGATGTTCAAACCAGACTGTTTGAGAAGATGAAAGACTTTCCAGAGTACAGGGAGCGCGAATACACAGAAGATATCATTTGGTGATACTGGCCCATATGTGAAACAGTTTCTTATCAAAGACAGGATATTACTAGCTGGAAAGTGAAATGGAGATACTATCTAATGTCTTTTTTTCCTATGGAATCTATTTCCTCATTTAACGAAACTACCGGACCATTCTTCGGTTGAGAATTCGGCATCCCGTATTTATTAGCAGTCGGAAATCCCTCTTGAGACAGCATTTTAAGCACGTAAAAAGGAATAAGCTGCCACCAGCCACTTTTCTCAAAGTCGTGGCAGCGTTTGGCCCCCTGTGCCAGTAAAAGCCAGTAGCAAGGGATAATATGACTAACCGCCCATAAAGAGCCGGGATCAATACCAACTCTTGACATTATAAGGTTAATAGCCATAAAAACCAACCAAGTAATGGCATACTCAGGCCTGCCAATTCTGTCTTTAAAAGAAAACGGACTTTTAAACATAATCGTATTCTGAATTGAACAATTAGAAAGCAATAACCGTTGCCGTATGCCAGGCAATTTAAAGGAAATCCTTACAGTTCCCTGGACAGCAACATCAGCCATTTATACCTTAAACATCAATACGCAGGAATACATCAAGGATAGAGACTTTCTCGATTACTACGGGGAGCCGTACGCAGATCACCTAATCTGGTAATCCCCAAAAGTACGGTTATTATTCTCAAGGCTTTTCAACAGGAAATATTATATCAAACCGCATCACTTCAATACGATTACCGATTGAATCAGTGACATTGATAAAAATATACTTATCATTAAAGTACTCAACATACCAGGTTTCTACTTTAGGGTTACGGGCATGGACTTGCTGAATAATATAATCATTGTTTTTCAAATCGGTTGGGAGCAAAAAAGATTCGTGAAAAATCGGCGCAATGAAGATGACAAATCCGACAATTCCCCCCAATACAAGGCACTTAAGTGTTTCTTTGATGACCACTACATAATCATTAATGACATTCAATGCCCATCCCTGGATAAAAAAAACTGCATTAATTGTTCCAATAAATGCTACGCTGATCAATCCCAAGCCCGTCACCCAAACCACATAATCTATCGCAGTTAGCGTCTTTCCGGAAATATTCCTCGACATTATTGGCCATATAAGGCAATAAAACGCAAAGATAATAAGCCCTATCAGAGCAGCCAGTTTCAAATAAGAATATATTTTCACTCTAAGTGTCTGCCGAATTCTAGATACGTAAAATATCTTATTTTCTGTTTTATCGCCATTTAGTATCGCTACAATTTCTGGAAATTTAGTGCCGTCAAGCATAGAATTATCATAGGATAAAATCAAATAGGACAAGTATAGCAACCAACATATAAATCCACATAGTGAAAGTATAAATAAGATCAGCAATCCATCAGATACTAATTGTGTAATAGAAAAAAATCTTAAAAAGGATGTACCAATACTTAGCAGCTCCATCATTTGCCATATACCACCAACTACCGTGGGGACCACAATAAGCGCCTTTGTGTTTTCCTTAAGAAGAGTAAAATTAAGTTCTTGCTCAAAAAATTTCATCTCATCTGTAATTTTTAAACTTTCTCCAAACAAACCAAGTAGTTTATTTGCATCGTGCTCATAAGCTATAAGAACATTATCTTATTAGCAAGTCAACAAAGAGAGGGAATGTACCAAATTTAAAAAGCCCCCTGGTTAATGCCTTGTTAATCGCCTGAAATAAAGGATCGACAACATTTTTATTGTTGGTAAAACAATTTAACCAAGGCGAAGCCATCTGCTCCGCCTTGGTTCATGTTTCAGGACGCGATCAAATGAACTATCATCCAACAAATTGGCAAGATGGGCGATATAGTGAACGATACACTATAATCGCCCTTAGCGAAAATAACTGTCATACAAGAAATTGTTTAGTGGAAAAGATAATAAGACAAGCGTTGTACACCCGCTTGCTTTGCTAGAGCCAGTCCCCAACTCTAGAGGTTTGTAATAACCTTATAAAACACGTGACATTAACCTGCCTATTTATTTAATCTGTAACTTTTTTTTCAAGGCATTTTGTTCATTACAATAGCTAAGCCAATTCCAGCCCTAAAAACCTTTCTCTTATAGAACGTAAATGCACTGCATTAACAACGCATTAACTTCTCGGTTGTCTTTTTAGTCAACGGATTGCTGGAGATTTGCAAAAGAGTGCAAATACAGCTATTATCTTATTGATTGTCGTATCATCATTTTAACTATGCATAAGTTGTAAATCAACAATTAACTTTATAACTTAGAGTTAAAATATAAAGGCAAATTATAATATTTACGATCAACACTACGAGGGTGTATTTCAAATGAGTTCACGGTATAAACAATATAATGATATTCAGCTCTCCGAATTGGTAGTTCAGAACGATACCCATGCCTTTGAAGAATTCTACAACCGCCACTGGCTAAAATTGTATCTATTTGCTAAAAAACGGCTCAATACCAAAGAAGAAGCAGAAGATGTAGTACAGGAAGCATTCATGAAGCTATTCCAGAAACTGCCCAGTGTTCATGCAGAACAGTCTTTGGTGCCTTACCTTTACGAATCACTACGTAGAACCATTATTGATCTGTTCCGGCGCGGTAAACGCAAGGAAGAAGTTATTGGTAGTTTCCGCGAATATTATGAGAAAGGTGTTTATGATACCGACAACCAGGTACACTACAACGAACTAGAACGGTTAATCGAAGAAGAGATTAATAGCCTGCCGCCCCAAATGCGCAAGATCTATGAAATGAGCAAGAAAAAGTTCATGAGTAATGTAGAAATTGCCGAACAACTTAACATTACTGAAGAATCTGTAAAAAAGCAGCTGTACCGCGGTATACACAAGCTGCGTAGCGGTTTAGGCCGCAAGTTTTGGCTCAATATCATCATCATTACTGTTTGGATTAACCGCAGCCTATAACCCAGTTTCCAATTATGTTCTATATAAGTTAAGACCATGTTAAATAGATTTAAAATAAATTTAACATAGAGTACCACTTTTCTTGTCCCCATTCGTGTATCTATTTAACCACCCCATAGTTTTTAGAAATGACTGATAACGAAATCATATTAATGCTGGAGAGGTACAGCAAAGGCGAAAGTAGCCCTGAAGAAGCTGCAGCGGTTGAAGCCTGGTTTAACCAGTATACAGCTAAAGCAACTGCCGAGGCAGACCTTACAGATATTGTTGCCGCACGCAACCGCATTTGGCAGAGCATTGGCGTAAGGCATAAACCTGTGGTTAAGCTATTCGCTGTTGTTCGTTACGCAGCCGCAGCCTTAATAGTTATTGGGGGTATTACCTGGTTTTATATTAATCATAACAATAATTCCATTCATAAAACATTAACCGCTCAAGAAATTTTGCCGGGTGGTAATAAGGCAACACTCACCCTGGCAAACGGTAAAAAGGTCAGTTTAAACGCCCAGAACGACACGATTGCCATCGACCCGGCTTTGGGCGTACTGATCTCTAACGATACCGCTAGCGGTATCGTTACCTTTAAGTATCAAAACCGCAAAACGGAAGGAGCCAACAGAGAGACAAACAGTTCCAACACAATCAACACGCCAACCGGGGGGCAGTATAAACTGCAATTACCCGATGGGACTAACGTTATCCTAAACGCATTAACCCAAATTACATTCCCTTCCCGTTTTGTTGGCAGTACACGAGAAATAACCCTTATAGGGGAAGCTTATTTTGAAGTAGCGCACGATCCCCGTCATCCCTTCCGGGTAAATACAGCCGACCAGCAGGTTGCTGTTCTTGGTACCCATTTTAATGTAAGCGCATACCCGCAGCAACCCACTAAAACTACACTTACGCAAGGCCGCATAAAATTAACCCAACCCTCTACAGGCGAAAGCCAACCATTAAACCCGGGGCAACAAGCCGAGCTTATATCACGCGGATTTAATGTAAAGGAAGTAATAGCCTCTGATGAAATAGCATGGATTGATGGAATGTTTATTTTTTCAAACACCCCTATAAAGGAAGCAATGCAGCAAATAGCCAGGTGGTATGATATTGAGGTTAACTATCAAAGTTTGCCCAATGTGCAACTGCAGGCCGTATTATCGCGCAAGCTTACTTTAGCACAGGTTTTAGATGCTATACAATTCAGTAATGATTACGAATACAAAATCAATAACGAAAGGAGGCTAGAATACGTACGTAAAAAGGGACAATAATACAACAACCAAAATTTGGTAAATAACCTATAAAAACAAACCGACCCTGTTGCATCAGGATCGGCAAAAGTTGTTTGCAGTTATTTTACCGTTCAAGACAGCTAAATACTAACCAACCAACAACTAAATCACAAACATATGAATTATTTAATTCATACAGCCAGTGCTATGCGCATAATTATGCGAAAATGCCGATATTCAATACATCAATGTACCAGGGTAATGAAATTGATACTTATACTACTTATCACGTTTCAGGCATCGGCACTGGCCCTCGCGCAACAAGTTACGCTCAATTTTAAAAATGCACCTATAACAAAGGTTTTGCGGTCTATTCAAATGCAAACCGGCTACGGCTATAGCATGGATGGGGCCGAGGTTAAATACGCAAAGCCTGTTACACTAAACCTCAAAAACGCTACTATCGAAGAAACTTTACAAAGTCTGTTCTCCAACCAGCCGTTCAATTATAAGATTGATGGAAAAGTGATCAAGATCACTCGTAAACAGACTGAAACAGCTGCTATCACTCCTGTAAAAATAGAAAAGGACGGAGAAGTAACTGGGCAGGTTACCGATAAAGACGGTAAGCCACTTGCGGGAGCAACCGTTTCCGTTAAAGATGGCAGCCTGGGTGCTGTAACAGATGCCAATGGCCGATTCAAGATAACCGGAGCTCCGGCAAACGGAACATTGGTTATAACGATGATAGGCCGGGAAACCAGGCAGGTTAACTATAAAAGTAATCTGATTGCACCGATAGTCTTATTAGAGGTAAATGCAGCGTTAAAAGAGGTGCAGATTATTGCTTATGGTGAAGTAGAAAAGAAGTTCGCCACAAGCAATATTGGTTCTGTCAGTGGCGAAGTGATTTCACGCCAGCCTGTTACTAACGCGCTAATGGCCTTGCAAGGGCGTACGCCTGGTCTGTTTATCCAACAATCATCAGGGTTAAGCACAGGTTCCATCAATGTGACGGTACAGGGAAAAAACAGTATATCTTCAGGTAATACACCTTTCTATGTGATTGATGGAGTACCGTACACGCCCAATTCTATTCGTTCGCTGAATGTTGGTGTATTATTGGGGCCGACAAGCAACCTGAATTTTATCAGTCCCTCTGACATAGAGAGTATCACTATACTTAAAGATGCAGATGCGACCGCTATTTATGGTTCCCGTGCTGCCAATGGCGCAATTTTGATCACCACCAAGAAAGGCAAACCAGGCCAGACAAAGGTCAATCTGAATATGCAGACCGGTTGGTCAAAAGTGGCTAAAAAGCAAAAATTGCTGAATAGTGCTGAGTATCTGGAAATGAGAAGGGAGGCATTCAGAAATAATGACAATGCTACTCCTGATGTTATTGACTATGATGTAAACGGGGCCTGGGACTTAAACCGGGACAACGACTGGCAAAAAGAACTGATCGGGGGTACTGCACAATTTCAAAATTTGCAAGCATCCATTAGTGGTGGCACAGACCGCACGCAATTTTTAGTAGGTGCTGGATACATTCGTGAAACAACAGTTTTCAGTGGTGATTTCTCTAACATAAGAGGTACTGTAAACTTTAATATCAATAATATTTCTCCCAATGGAAAGTTTAGATACTTTATATCCGGCAATTATCTGTCCGGATTGAATAGACTTCCGCAAGCAGACCTGACAACCAACGCTGTTATGCTAGCACCTAATGCGCCTAAACTGTATAATCCCGATGGTACAGTAAACTGGGATATCGATCCGGTTGACAACATCACATCTAGATTTTGGGATAACCCGGTTTCAGGTCTGCTGCAGACATACCGGGACAAGAGCAACAATTTAGTAGCCAATTCAAACCTATCGTATGAGCTTTTGCCAGGTCTAGCCCTAAAATCCAGCTTTGGCTACAACAGGCTTGAAAATAATGAATTGGCTACCATACCAAAGATTGCAGTTAGTCCTGATCAACGCCCATTTTTTAATGGAAATGGGAAATATGGAAATAAAAGCGTTACTACATGGATTATAGAGCCTCAGCTTACCTTTTATAAATCCTATTCTTTTGGAACTATTGATGGCATTATTGGTTCAACTTTTCAAAATACCGACAACTATGTACTGATGCAGGAAGGTATGAACTACAACAGCGACGCACAGCTTCCAGATCTAAACGCCGCCGGGACAAAAACCATAATCAATTCCACACAAGCAAAATACAAGTATAGCGCAATATTTGGCCGTTTAAGCTACCGATATAAAGACCGTTATATATTAAACTTCAGTGCTCGAAGAGACGGCAGCAGTAGGTTTGGCTCGGAAAACCTGTTTCATAATTTTTATAGTGTAGGAGGTGCGTGGATCTTCTCGGAAGAAGATCTTTTTAAGAAACTACTTCCACTAGCCAACTTTGGCAAATTGCGTGCGACATACGGTACAACCGGAAACGATCAGATAGGTGATTATAGTTTTTACAGCTTGTATGGAAATTACAGCGTACCTGTTCCTTATCAAGGCGTAGTAGGTCTTAATCCGAGAGGCCTAGCAAATCCGTTCTTGCAATGGGAGGAAACCAGGAAACTGAATTTTGGTGTTGATCTTGGTTTCTTTGACAGCAGGATAATGATAAGGGCCGATTATTTTAGGAACAGATCTTCAAATCAACTTCTTGGGAAAAATTTGAGTCTCGTTACTGGATTTAACGGTATCCGCAGAAACTTGCCTGCTTTAGTTCAAAATACTGGCTGGGAATTTACACTGGATTACACACCAGTTAAAGGGAGCAATTTTACATGGTCGGGATCTGCCAACATCACCATTCCCCAAAATAAGCTGATACGTTATGATGGACTAGCTGAAAGCAGCGATAACAACAGATTTATTATAGGCGAATCGATTGGTATTGTTAAGGTATTTCAATATGAAGGCGTGAATCCGATAACAGGTCTTTATGAGTTTGTTACTGTTAAAGGCGAATTAACTTCTGCCCCTGTAGATCCAACAGATAAAATTAGGTTTCTTAACCTAGATCCAAAATGGTATGGTGGCTTTAGCAATACCGTTTCATTTAAGGGATTCGATCTGGATATGTTTTTTCAGTTTTCGAAGCAAAAGGCAGCCATAGCTAGGTTTGGTAACTATCCAGGGGCAAACATTGGTCAGCAGCCAAAGATTGTCTTGAATCGCTGGCGTAAAGCTGGTGATGTGGCAGAAATTCAAAAAGTGACAACAAATTTTGCTGAATATTTCGACCCGCTCAATGCTGCAGGAAGTAGCGATGCGGCATATGGTGATGCCACTTATGTACGCCTGAAAAACGTCTCCTTATCGTACAGGTTCAACGCCGGGTTTATTAAAAAGGCACATATTTCCAATGCCAGAATATTTGTGCAAGGCCAGAACCTATTAACGATCACCAATTATTTTGGAGGTGTAGATCCAGAAACACAGAGCGCCGGAAGTTTAGGGGCATTACGAACATTCACTATAGGCACGCAACTCACTTTTTAATGTACCATTAATCCAAAATCGATGAAAAAAATATATTATAGCAGTAGCAGATGGCTCATTCTAATTGCGTTGTGCTACTCGTTTCAGTTTACATCCTGCAAGAAATTTATTGAAGTAGACCCGCCTGTGACAAGCGTGACAGATGGTAACGTTTTTTTGGGGGATGCCACGGCAGCGGCAGCGATTACAAGTATTTATGCGCAAATGGTCAATACCAGATTTGCCTTGAATATGACTGTCTATCCTGAACTTGCCGCCGATAACCTAAAAATATTTACTACTGGTTTTACCGACTACACGACATATTTTACTAACTCTTTGCAGGCTGGTGATGGTGGTATTCCGATTTTTTGGAATTCCATTTATCCATACATCTATCAAGTAAACGCGGCAATAGAAGGTCTTACAAAAACAACTACTTTAACGCCGTCAGTTAAGCAAAACCTGCTGGGCGAGGCATATTTCCTTAGAGGGTTCTTTTATCATCACATTGCCAGCTTGTACGGTGACGCACCTTTGGCACTTACCACAAACTATGGGGTCAACAATAAACTGTCCCGGTCTGCTGTGACAGCTGTTTATGCACAGGCCGTAGCTGATCTGAAAATGGCACAATCCCTTTTGGGGGACAGTTATCTTCAAAAAGACGCAAACACACCTTATGGCGGTGATAATCCTGAAAGGGTTCGTCCAAACAAGTCGGCTTGCACTGCGATACTGGCAAGGGTTTATTTATATCAAAGAGACTGGGCAAATGCAGAAGCAGCAGCTACAGAAGTGATTAATAAAACTAGTCAGTATGGTATTTTGTCTCTTGATCAGGCTTTTTTAAAAAACAGTAAAGAGACAATTTGGGCTTTACAGCAAGTGCGTGCAAATGTGAACGCTGATGAAGGAGATTTTTTCATATTAAGAAATGGAGGGCCAAGTAGTTCCCGGGATCAGGCCGTTTATCTTTCGCCTAAATTTGTAGAATATTTTCAAACGGGTGATCAGAGAAGGCTAAAGTGGATTAATTCAGTTACAAAAGCTGGCCTGCCTTACTATTATGCCTTCAAATACAAAGTTGATGCAGGTGTCGCTGCCGTTAGTGAATATTCAATAGTCCTCCGTCTGGCAGAATTATATCTCATTCGGTCCGAAGCCAGGATACAACAGAACAAAGTGACTGAAGGAATAGCTGATCTTAACGTTTTGAGAGAACGTGCCATCAATATATCCGAACCCGATTTAAACCTGCGGCTAAAGTTACTGGCTACCTCTTTGTCTAAAGTGGAAGCCCTTGCCGCATTAAATTATGAAAGGCGTGTGGAGCTGTTTTGTGAGTGGGGCCACCGTTGGTATGATTTAAGAAGAAGTGGGCAGATAGATGCAGTAATGCAGATAACAACATCTGAAAAGGGCGGTGTTTGGCAATCGTACAAGGCACTGTTTCCGGTGCCGGCTTTAGAAATTCAATACAATGGCGCATTAAGCCAGAATGATGGATACGCCAAGTAAATTTTAACTATATGGCATTCAGCAACCGTCTGGCCTGCTGAATGCCAATACCTAACATAATGAAACCATGAATAAGATTGTCATAATACTTTTAACAATTATACCTCTCTTTGTCAGATCACAGAATAATGAGGAGATCAAATTTAGCACAGCAAAAAGCTGGGAGGAAGTGCTTGCTGAAGCTAAAGCTACAAACAAACCTATTTTCGTAGACTTATATACAACCTGGTGTACCTATTGCCGACAAATGAAACGTGAAGTCTTTGCAGATAAAAAGGTTGCTGAATACGCCAATAAGAATTTCATTTCCGTGATGGTACAAATGGACAGCAGCAAAAACGATAACGAATATATCAAAAACTGGTATCCTGACGCAGCAAAATTTAAGCGCTATGTAAGTACTGGTTATCCCTGCTATTTGTTTTTTACCGCAGACGGTAAGTACTCCGGCAAAGAAGAAGGGTTTAGGAAACCGGAAGTATTCTTAACCTTGCTCCAAAAAGCTATTGATCCAAAGGGCAGCTACGCAGCGCAGATCGCATCATTTGAACAAGGAACCTTAAATAGAGAACAACTTCTTGAACTAGCTTATTGGTCAAATAAAAATAGAGATAGTGTTTGTTTTAAAATTGCCAAGCAGTATAAAAAACGCTACTTAGATCATTTACCATTGGATTCAATGTTCAATCTTGAAGCTGACCGATTTATTGCGACATTTTATGAAATTTTTACGTTCCGGGACAAGATAATCCCTTACATGTATGCCCATCAAAAACAAACAGATTCAATTTTTAAACGTTATCCTGGCTATTCGAAAAATATTACAGATTACGTCATAAGGAATGAGTTCATAGTTAGTAAAATTAGTCAAAATGGAACTTATACTAACACTGAGCCGGACTGGAAAACAATAGAAAACAGCATTGCCAAAAAGTTTGATCAAAAAATAGGAGAGCGCCTGATTCTTGATGCAAAAGTAGACAGATATTACCACTTGAAGAGACTGGACAAGTATGCAATGCTTGAATTTGAACGGATGGAGAAATATGGGATGGACACAACTGGCTTTGGGCTGGTCAGGGTCAATAACTTAATTTATGAAGTAGTATTTAAAAATGTTACAGATACGGCAATTCTAAAAACTGCGGTCCGTGTAATGGGCAAGGTAGTAAAACAAGATAAATTTTCTGATCCAGAACGACTTGATACCTATGCAAGTATTCTCTATAAGGCAGGGCACAAACAAAAGGCTATCGAAATGGAAAAGCGCGCGCTTAACCTTGCTACCGAAATGAATAATAATTCAATAGCAAAATTTTTTGCTGAAATGATTGATAAAATGAGCAAGGATATTCCGATTTGGAGGTAAAGGAAATGGAATTGATAGAGATAACCAGCGGGACTATGGTTGGCTTTCAATCCGGCTTTGTACATCCGGATCTGAAAATTCTAAGGAAATTAAACCATCTGGTTGAAATTCATTTTAAAGAGAATAAAGCAGAGGCTTTTTATTCCGAGCAGTTAGGAATTAGCATTAAAGTGTTGAATAAATTTTTGCGTACTTATAAAAATACAACTCTTCATAAGTATATTCAGAATAGAGTTCATGCTGAGGCTATTAGTCTGTTGATAGGAACTATTGTGCCAATAAAATTAATTGCCTATGAACTTGGATATAGTGATCCGGCTTATTTCAACAGGAAGTTTTTAAAAAGAGAACAATGTACTCCCAGAAATTTTAGAGGAAAAAATAGTCTGCTAAAGTAAATGCAAGCATGTCCGACACCATCGGACATGCTTGTTTTGTTTACAGACCTTCACGAACACCGAGTTCAGTACAAGATTGTAAAGAATTGGTAGTTGCCCATATAGTAGTTGTTGTTACTGCCAGGGTAGTATATCCAGTCAGTTTACTTGTACAAATTGTTGTTGCTGGATCTGTCGTGTTTGAAGCAGGAACATAAACGAATTGGGTGCTTCTTGCTTTGAATGCAAAAACAGTACCTGCAACTACAAGTAGTGCTCCAAGGCCCATAATAATTCTGGCTTTACGTTTCATAATTAAATAATTTGTGTTAAGTTGATGTGCTTACTCTGATCAAGGGTTTTCAGCTACTCCCTTTTTATTTTTCTCGAAAAAAATCTGGTTAAAATGGAAACGAATTTAGGGTCTCCATAGTCGGCGATTGGTTATGAAAAAAGCAAATTTGTATTTCTAAATATCTATAATTTGTTGATCAATGAATCCAACTGATGAAAATTAAGCACCATCGTACCTCCGCCACGGTACCGCTTGTCCTTATCGAAAAATACATTGTAGGGCGTTGCATTCACATTGTAGCGCCTCCTAAAAGCATAACCAGAATCTCTCCCCACTATTACATTGGGGTATCTTTCCAAATTGTAGTTCTTATAAAATGCCATCATCTCGCTGTATGGATGGGCGGTAATAAGGCAAAACTGCACCTCCTTTAGTTTATCCATATTGGCCGCAATATCTTGCCATTCTGCCCGGCAAGCCTCGCAGTATGGCTGGTAGTAAATTAGTAGTATCGGTTTGCCCTTAGGTAACTTAGCAATGTTAAAATAGCCGGTACTGTCTGGCAGTTGGAGTGAAATATCAGGTATAGTCTCTTTAATCCCACAGTTGGTTAATACTACTCCCATTAGCAAAATCCCAAAGTAACGTTTCATACCTGCAAGGTACCTACCTAATCAATGAACGTTCTTAGGAGACGCGCATATTATTTAGGAGATCAGCGAAATAAATTGTAGCGGGCCATCAATGCCAATTTTTTGTTAAATCCACTCGATAAGTGTTACCTATTCCCATAAATAGCAACATCTAAATATAGATGCAAATCAAAACAATGGTAGCCTATACGGTGTCATATCAGTAGGGAATAAAGAAAGTGATCTTGCAATAGAGATAATCTGCAATCGATATCACGTATACGCTAAAACGTTGATTCATATAAATTATTGTTAATCAATGGTTAAACGCGTTTCGTCGGGATTTTTTCAGAAGTGTGCGCATTACCTT
The DNA here is from genome assembly GCF_900142925.1 of Chitinophaga sp. CF418. GTDB lineage: Bacteria > Bacteroidota > Bacteroidia > Chitinophagales > Chitinophagaceae > Chitinophaga. The sequence continues at coordinate 100,837 of NZ_FRCN01000020.1, read as the reverse complement.
TGTTGCAAAAACGTACCGTTGTACTTTTTGCTAATACCAACCATTAAATTAAACAGTATTCCATGATACCGTATGAAAAGCGCAGTGATAAGGAATTGTTTGATTTGCTTAACCAATCAGACGATAAAGCGTATAAGGTAATTTTCGAACGTTATTGGGAGCCGCTCTATCGCCGTGTAAGTTCCATGGCACCAGATCGGGAAGAAACGAAGGATATTCTGCAAGATGTATTTTTAGATTTGTATAACAAACGAGGTACATTTGAATCTACAGATTCCCTTGGAGGCTATCTATATAGAGCAGTACGTTCCAGAATGCTCAACTTAGCCCGTAATTATAAGGTAACCCAAAAATACCTGCAATACCTTACATATGCACTTGGCGACGAAACACCGGCCCACCAACGCCCCGATCAGACGCTGGTAGATAGGGAATTTGAAGAGCGAATTGAAATGGAGATTGCCAGCCTGCCTTCAAAAATGCGGAAGATATTTGAAATGTCGCGGTTAGAGTACAAAACCCATAAGCAGATATCTTCTGAACTGGGCGTTACAGAGGGTACGGTCAAGAAACAGATCCAGTATGCGCTGGCAAGACTTTGGTCAAAACTTTCTTGCTTCTTTTTTATGTTTGTTATGCTGGCTATTCTTATACTTCACAAATTGTTCAACTAATTTTTCATTACATCTACCACTTCATCTTCTCCTACGTGTTCTATATATGTACGCGCTCAATTATTCTCTGGCCAACAACATAATGTGAGCGCGTACATCAATTAAAATGATGACGCATTCTTTGCCGACCAGAGAGCACCAACCATATTGATGTTCCTGTTTGCTACAGCACAAATACAAACCTCCCCAAAGGGGAACAGGTAATGCTATGGCTGTAGGTTATCCCACAAAAATTAGATCAAAAGGTAGGAGTATATGAATTTATTACCATCTAACCGCATCTTATGTAATTCTTGTAACAGGGATACTGGCATAGTTCCATTGCCAGCGGTGTATAAAGGAACAATTGAGCAACCTAAAGATGTAGCCACAGAAAACAGTGCTTCGTGCTTCCCTTGTAAGGTAGAAGTAGATTTGACACAGTTTTCATTTACGGTTTATGCCCAGTCGCCGCATCAGGCCAAGGTAATTACAGACACATTACTACCACATATGATATATGCTAAGAACCAACATTTCCTCATCAAAAACAAAACAGAAATGAAAAAGAACCAACAAGTTCAAAGTCTCATCCTGCTAGTCGCCACTGGTGGCTTTTGGGTTGGCCTGTTATTAGGCATCTCCCATATTCTGATGGCATTTGCAACCAGCCATATGGACTGGTACCGTTTCATTGCCGTTATGGCTGGAATGCCCCTTATGTTTACATTATTGGGGGCCTTTTTACTAAAAACAACGGGGGGGCTGGCCGAAAAGAATTTCATGGAACTGGTAAAACTCACGCTGATCATGAATTTCAGCGTATTTAAGTTACTTAAGCAGCTAAAAAAATAAAATTTTCAAAAATGGTCTACCACTTCAACGTGATTTGCGTGTTCTATTAATATATCAACCCCTCAAATCATGTACCCTTACAAAAACGAAGAAGCACTAAAGCTGTTGCAGCAATACCTTAACAAGCAGAGCAGTCCAGAAGACGCTGCTCTGGTTGAACATGCCTATAACCAAATGGTAGCTAACAGCACAATTAATCCATCAAGTTATGAATCCAAGCCAATCAAAAATGAAGTTTGGCGAAATATTGCACCACCACAGCCCCAAGGCAAAATTTTAGGCCTTGATAAGCTAGTAATCGCTGCTGTTGCTGCAGCTATTGTTCTGGTAATCGGAATTGCCGGTGTGCTCCGTTTTGTAGCGCAAACCGGCATCCATAAGGCAGTACCTGTATTGGCCGGTATTACAGGTTCACATACCAGCAACAGAGCTACCCTTCTATTAGGTAGCGGTAAAACAGTGAGCCTTTCAGATCTTCCAATTGGAAGTACGTTTAGATCTGGTGGCATAGAAATAAAAAAAGAAGGCAACGGACTACTTGTTTATCATTTGACAAATACTGCGAATCGTATCCCTGGCCATCTAAACACGCTTAGGGTGCCCAATGGCAGCGATTACGAAGTTGCTTTGACAGATGGTACCAAGGTACACGTAGGGCCAGGCAGCACAATGGCCTTTAACCCCGAGTTTAACGATGAAAGGGCCGTAGAAGTAGACGGGCTGGCTAAGTTCACGGTAGCTAAGGATGCGAACAAGCGATTTAAAGTTACCGCTCAAAACGAAGTTGTTGAGGTGTTGGGTACAGAATTCAATGTAAACAGTTATAAGGGTAAACCCGGTGTAACCACATTATATGATGGCAGCATTGCGGTTAGCCCGACAGATACCGGAGCAGTACGCAGAAAAATACTCCAACCAGGACAACAGGTTATTTCAGATGGAAAGAAGTTATCAATTATAAGTTTAAATGTGGTTGATTTGAGTGATTGGACCAAAGGATACCTGACTTTCAAAAACACACCAGTTAAGGAGGTGTTAAGTGAGGTTGCCCGCTGGTATAACGTGGAAGTAGAGTATAGTAAAATACCAGATGGGACAGTAAATGCCACTTTATTTCTAACACATCCGCTCAAATCGATTCTGCAAGCACTAAATAACAAATTAGGTGTGCAGCTCATACTAGTAGAGGACAAAAAAATAACTGTGCTTTAGTGCCTGCAATTCTTTTCCCTCCTTGTAAAGCCAACCACAACTATCCTACCAACTCTCTTTATGTTATAAAAAACCACCGGTCATTGTTTAATGACCGGTGGACTAGGATCTGCATGCCAATGGGTATGCCATTATTAAACCAAACCAACCATTTATGTACAGAGTTTTTTTAATGATTTTACTGGTTATTTTTAGTCTAACAGTCAAGGCTCATGAGCGCCAACCGTCATCAGACACAATTGTAACAAGTATTGACAAGACCATACACGTTAATGTTGTAGCAAAGCCCTTTCACGAAGTAATACACGACATTGCCAGGCAAAGCGGGCGTTGCTATGTAGAGAGCATTACAGCCCCACTTGGCTTGGTAACAGTCAGTATCGACAAGGCGGGCGTATACGATGCAGTAAGATTGGTAGCCAGAATTTACGATCTTGAATTCTCCATTACAGACGAAAACATTTTCATTAATCTAAAACCAGGAAAAAGCAGCAACCAGGGCGAAGAAAAGACGGTTACATTAAAGGGAAAAATTGTGAACACCAAATGTACCCCGGTAGCTGGGGCCACTGTATCTTTATCAAATGGCAGGAAAACAATCAGTGGGGACAATGGTGAATTTGAGTTTAAAAATGCCCCTCCGTCCGGATCATTGGTCGTCACCCATGTTTCCTACAACCCAGTCACAATACCCTATAAACAGGAAATATCCAAACCAATTGTTTTACAGGAAAGCAACAACGCACTAGATGAAATTGTCTATAACGGATACACCTCTTCTACACGTAAAGAAAGCGTAGGTAACGTTACCGTAGTTAAGGTAGATGACAGTAGTCCGGCCCCAGTATCCAATCCTTTAATCGCATTGCAAGGCAGAGTGGCTGGATTATTTATCAATCAAAGCTCGGGTATGCCCGGGGGCTCGCTTGACGTGGTGGTCCGTGGTAAAAATTCTATAGCCAATGGACGGCAACCACTCTATATCATTGATGGTGTGCCTTACATCGTCCCTTTTTCAACATTGTCACCTTCGGTATTGATGATTTTTGACCCGCTTTCTTACATAAGCCTATCTGATATTGAATCATTCACAGTATTAAAAGATGCAAATGCCACCGCCATTTACGGCTCACGGGCCGCAAACGGAGTTATTGTTATTACAACCAAACACCCTAAACCTGGGCTAACTAAGTTACAGGTAAATGTTTATGGAGGCATGGGAAAAATCACAAGGAAAATGGATTTGATGAATACCGAGCAATATTTGCAGATGAGGCACCAGGCTATAAAAAATGACAATCTGCAGCCGTCATCCGCCGATTACGATATAAACGGTACCTGGGATACTTCTGGCCGTACAAACTGGCAGCAGCAAATGATCGGGGGCTTTGCTAAAATAGTCAATGCCAATGTATCTTTATCTGGAGGTACAGAATTTACCCAGTTCAGGTTAAGTGGTGTGTATCGTCATGAAACGATGGTCTACCCCGGATCATTTTTAAGCCGTACAAGATCTTTCAGGAGCAGTGTAAACCACCACTCGCAAAACCAGCGTCTTCAAGTCAATTTTGGTGCGTTCTATACTTATAAAACCAATTTCAGTCCACAGCAGGAACCAATGCGTGCAATGTTTGGCTTTCCAGCTGCGCCACCCATTTATGGTCCGGGCAAGCAGCTCAATTTCCAGAACAACACCTTCCTGAATCCCTTAGCGCAACTGCTAAGAACATCTACAACCACTGTAGACCATCTTTTGAGTGATCTTTACTTCTCGTATAAATTGTTCCCTCACGTAGACTTCAGAAGCAACTTTGGTTATACATTAACGCAACTCGAAGACATCGCCATTACGCCAGCCAGTTCCTACATGCCTAATGTAGAGGATAAAGCGGCTAAACGTACAAATGGAACCGGTGTTCAGGTGTCCAGAAACTACATTTGGGAGCCGCAAATATTCACCGATTTTAGAATTGGCGATGCAAAATTTGAGGTTATTACTGGTGCAAGCCTACAGCAAAGCAAAGGCTGGAATTCGCTTTACATATCCACTAATTTTAAAAACGATGAGCTGATTAGCAATCCAGGCACCGCAAGTCATGTAGATCCATTCCTGGAACGGATCAAATACAATTATATTTCAGGCTTCAGCCGAATAAACGTCAATTTCAAAAGCAGGTATTTTTTGAACCTTAGCGCCCGACGTGATGGCAGCAGTAGGTTAGGTCCTGATAAAATGTTTGGTACATTTGGCGCCATCGGTGCAGCCTGGATATTTTCCAACGAGCCTTTCTTTCAAGATAATGTGTCGTTTATCAGATACGGTAAACTTCGGGGAAGCTTTGGAACAACAGGAAACGACCAAATCGTAGGTGGCCGTTACCAAAGTGTATACGACGCAGATCTGGGTTATTGGGATGAACCTGGCTTATCTGCACAAGGGCTCACTAACAGCGCTATTGATTGGGAAAAAACGATAAAATCTGAAATTGCCATAGAGCTTGAAACAAATAAAGGTAGTACGGCAAACCTTAGCATATACCGCAATTGCAGTACTAACCAATTGGTCCAATCGGCCTTGCCAGGAGGCACAGGTTTTCAGTCCATCACGGCCAACATACCAGCCAAAGTTGAAAATACCGGTATCGAATTGGACATTAGTCATACGCTAATAAAAAATAACAAACTGATTTGGAAAACGGATTTCAACATTACAATTCCTAAAACCAAACTGAAAGCGTATCCTGATCTGGAGAGTTCGCCTTATGCCTTCCGGCTGGCTATTGGCCAATCATTGGATAGCAGATTTCTCTATTCTTATATCGGTGTTGATAAAAATACTGGCCTGTATCAATTTGCGCAACGAAAAAACGATGGTGTTTTGAATAAGTTTGACCAAGTACCTGTATCATTTACACCCTCATTTTATGGCGGCTGGAATAACAGAATTCAATATCGAAGGTTCTCTGCCGAGGTATTCGTCTATTTTGTAAAGCAAAAAGGGTATCGTGCAACAGGCCCAGCCACAGTTGGTATGTTCTTATCCAGCGGGGCTAACCAGCCAGTTAAATACCTGGATTATTGGAGGTATCCGGGCGACGACGCTCCGTATCAAAAGCCCTCCACATCGGTTGACGCCAATGCCGCAAATACACGTTACACTAATAGTACCGCAATGGTGGGTGATGCTTCATTCCTCAGGTTGAAAAGCTTGTGCATCAGTTACACCCTTAGTGAAAGCACTTTAAAAAAGCTGAAAGTAAGCGATGCAAAAATCTATGTGCAAGGACAAAATCTTTTTACCCTTACCAAGTTTGATGGCATGGACCCGGAAACGTCAAAGCCGCTGCAAACGCCATCTTTACCTCCATTAAAGACAATCAACATCGGATTGCAAATTTCACTATAACGTTCAAAACGAAAAAAATGAATACGACATATCAGAAACTGACCATCCTTATCCTATTATCTGCATTGATTACCAGCTGTAAAAAGTTCATGGAGGTTAACAACCGTAACAACCAGCTCGAAGGCAGCGCGGTGTTTATGCAAGACGAAACGGCCACCGTTGCACTTACAACAGTTTACGCAAAAATTTTTACCGAGGCTGCATCTCCATACATTGTCACATTGTTAACAAGTCTTCAGGGAGATGAGTTGAGGAACCCGGGCATACCTCCGGCTGCAGAATACTATGCAAACGCCATTGATCCGATAAGCAATATTTATTGCAAAAGCTATTGGGACAGAACCTACAATTACATTTACTTGCTCAATTCAGTTCTGGAAGGTTGTTCGGTATCCACAACACTTACTCCTGAAGTCAAAAAGCAAATAATGGCTGAAGCGCTATTTACAAGGGCTTATTTATATTTCTATCTGGTAAACCTGTATGGCGACGTTCCAATTGCATTGGTTACAGAATATCATGTAAACAGATCGTTAGAACGTAGCCCGGTAGAAAAGGTTTATGAACAGATCATCCACGACCTTAAGGCAGCACAGCAAGATTTGAACACTGAGTATGTGGGCAAAGACAGCTGGCCTGGTACTACTGAACGTGTGCGCCCTAACAAAGCTGCAGCTACCGCTTTATTGGCCCGCGTTTATTTATACACCGGGAAATGGGTTAGCGCAGAAGAACTCTCCAGTTCATTGATTGCCAATAACGCCTACAGTATGGTACCCGCAGCTCAAACTTTTCTAAAGGGCTCAACCGAAACCATATTGGCACTTCGCCCATCATATCCCAATTATACCGGTGTTAACACAGTAGACGGGTCAGAATTCATCTTGCAGAATTCTCCCGTTACTATGGGGAAACCCTTTCTGAACCAAGAATTAGTAAACAGCTTTGATGAAAATGACCTGAGAAAGTTAAATTGGATTGGCGAATATGTAGATACGATTGGCACCCATCCAACAATCTATTATTATCCTTTTAAGTATAAAGTTCGTTTTGACAGCGACCTTAAAGAAAATACAATTTTGCTAAGGTTAGCAGAACAATACCTCATCAGGGCCGAGGCCAGGGCAATGCAAGGCAGATACACTCCTGCACTTCAAGACATCAATGTCATCAGAAAAAGAGCCGGTATAGCTCCACTAACTTCAATGAATACTGATATAACCAGGAATGGTATCATGCAAGCCATCTTGAAGGAGCGGCAGCGGGAATTCTTTGCAGAGTTGGGACACCGCTGGTTTGACCTGAAGCGTACCGGGAGTTGCGATTCAGTAATGAGCAGAATAGCTGCCATAAAAAAGAGCAGTTGGAAACAAGAAATGAAATTCTGGCCCATCCCTGCAGCCGAAATCTTACTGAATAGCAATTTACAACCGAGTAAGGGCTACCAATACTAAACATTTCTGAGTTTGTACGTTAACAGATTATAATTGGGCCGGTTATTTACCGGCCCTGTTTTTACGGCTTAACCGGGTTCATCCTTATTCCTGACAAAGTATATACTTGATAGGTATTTGAATTTATTGTATATAAACATCCCCATCCAACTTCCGGGCAGTCGAAGGGGACATATACAGCCGAGTATAAGCCTCCTCCGAGGCCTATATAACCGAAAAAATCTCTTGCACGCATGGCGTAGGCAGCACTAATGGCCGCAGATGCAAGAATAAAAACTAGAATTTTCTTTGCCTTGTTCATAAAATTTTGTTTAAGGGTGAAAGATTATTTTGAGGTTTGGGTTAGTAAATTTTACTCGCGTTTGTCACCGTTTTGCGTTTCAAGTGAAGCCCCAACGCGGATAAGGCCAGAAAGCCAATGTTAAACAGCAAATGCTGAGGCCAGGTCAATTCCCTGATAATGCCGCCGCAGGTACAAGGTCGTTCTTTTGTGAAGCCAAGAACATAGATGACATATAGGGTAAATAATGCCATCAGCACTAGCGATCCAAACAAGCCATATTGCCGGGTTTTATCCGGCAACAACAGTACCGCCACTAATATTTCAACAATAGGAACTACAAAGGCTATTGGGGTTGCATAAGGTTGCAGCAATGGAGATCGTTTCAGATCATACAAATAGTAATTAAATGAAATGAGTTTATTCATGGCTGCGTATACAAACAGGAAAAACAGTGCATAGCTAAAGCATGCAATTAGGGTCCTTGCGTTCATAATCATAAGGTTAGGCAGAGCCGAGAATAGCGACGATATAAATTTCAATGCAGTGGGTTGCGGATACGCAACTGTGCTGTAATGGGTTAATGACCAGTTCTGTTTAAATTCTAATTGTCCCTGCTATAAATAAGCAATGCGTGCTAACAAACAGCTTCTGTACTAATTTACTTCATCCGGCTAGAATAGACAAATTATTAACAAAATAGGGGATTTTTCCGGGAGTGAGGAGGGGAAAAGGCACCTTTAAAATTGTTGAGAAGTAGAAATCTTGCATTTTTTTCCGTTCATTTTTCTTCTCGCATAGGCAAAAAAAACAGCTACTCATTATATTACGTTTCGTTCCTCAGCGCAACCATTCCTTTAATGGCCTAAATCAAAAAATTCAATCGCTCAAACTCAATACGCAATGTCTCAAAAAGAAACTTCTAAACAAATAAAACTCATATTTACAGGGGTTTTAGGGCTTCTGGTTTTACTTACAATAGCCTATATTATTAGAGGGTTAGCCGAGAATACTGATGGAAGAAATTTGCGTATGTTTCTGGCAACAGTCGTTGTCTTACCATCATTTTTTATACTTGTAGCAAGCTTTATATTGGGGTATTTGGACAATGATGCCTTAATTTTTAAGTTTCGAAAAGAAAAGAACAAGGATCAGCACTCTAATATGCAGTTAGCAACTATTGGAGATATACTTTGCGATCTGCTAAAAAAGAAATTGGCGGACAACCTCGATGCAGTAGATGACGAAACGTATGGAAAGTATCCGACAAAAGAACATATCGAATGCCTAGAAAATGGCTTTGTCGAACAGCTAATTCATGACGAAAAGTATGCTGGGACCGTCAGACATTTAATTGAGCTACAACAAGAATTGAAGGGGCAAATATCCCGTCTGATAAAGAACTCAAATTTGAATCTTGTCATTGGTATTGTGACGACAGTTATGGCGATTTTAGTGCTCGGACTGTCAATTTATTATCAGCAAAAAATGATTACGACCATTGATCTCCTACAGTATTTCATACCTCGGGTTTCTACCGTCATATTTATTGAGGTCTTTTCCTTCTTTTTCCTACGACTTTACAAAAATAATCTAAGTGAGATCAAGTACTTTCAAAATGAGATCACCAATTTGAATTTTAAACTTTGTGCTTTAAAATCTGCAATACAACTAGGAGATAACGAAACTACGGCCAGTATCATTCTGCAATTCGCAGCAACTGAAAGGAACTTTATTCTGCAGAAAGGTCAGAGCACAGAAAAACTGGAACTACTGAAAATTGAACAGAAAGACAATAAGAATATTGCAGATTCAATTGTAAATGTAGTTAAAACAGTAAAGGAGAATTAGCAAAACCAATGGCTCAATTCTATAAAGGCAATGTAAGAAAATCCAGATTCACTACATTAATAAGTTATCCATCATGCCCATTAATAGGGAAACATTAGTAACACTATTTGAAGCTAGTTTAACAGCTTTCCTTTCAGAGGAAGCTGAAAGTATTCAAAATAACCTGGGAGAAACACATTTGACAGGGTGCTTAGTCATGCGTATACGCGATTTGCGTGGCCAGTTTGAGTTGAATGAGTACTTTGCAGACCCTGAATACAACAGAAAGCAAGAAGGAAGGATAAAAACTATGATGGGCAACAATCATCAAATTATACCGATAAGACCAGATTTGATTTTGCATAGCAGGGGTAAATTTATCCAAGATGACAACCTCATTGTCATTGAAATGAAAAAATCCAACCGTCCTCGTGACGAAAAAGACAAGGACCGCCTTCGGTTACAGATCCTTACACAACAAACCTATGATGACATCTGGATAATTGGAAACGATTCCCACCCTGAGCATGTATGCGGATATAAGCTTGGTGTATATATTGAATTAATTAACGGAACGAGAAGTTGTATTATTGAGTACTACGCAGATGGAGCTTTGTATAACAGGATGATAAAAGAATACTAATCAACTGTCAATTGCTAAAACTATATCATACAGCTTTGGCATCCCATTCTTAAACCATTCAGGTATTTCATCTGCAGGCAGGGAGAACATAGGCCTTCCATGTTCCAGTTTGGCAACCTGCAGTATCTGGTCTGAAGAAGTATCCAGTATTTCTACAGAATTAAACATCTGGTAATTTTTCTCCAGCATTTCCATATTACCGTAAAAATTGTTTTGGATAGCTAACGGCGTGACATGGAAGCCGCCTTCCTTAACCCGTTCATCAACTCTTTTTATGGATTTGGTTACCGTATTCAAACCACAGAAAATCAAGTGGATCTCGAAACCTTCGGCTTTAAACCTTTGCGGTATTTTCCAGGCACCTGCACCAGTAAAATGCCCTTCATAGGCGAAATGAATCCTTTGCGTGACGCTATGATCAACCATTCTTAAAAACTCTTGTTCGAGTGCTTCTTCAGCCTGTTTTCGAGCCTCTTTAGACGATCCATGTATCTTATAAAACTCAATACTCTTACGGGTGTAAAAGAGATCCCCATCAAACACATCGAGATAACTAAACTCCGGAGGTAATAAATACTGCCTGTATGTAGATTTGCCAGCACCGTTACTTCCGGTAACGATAAATAGTTTCGGTTTAATGGAAAACGGCATGCCTTGCTCTAACGCTGTCAGCTTCGTCTTCGCTCAAAACCCTTATAACTTCGCGGGGATTGTAGATGTTAGTAATATCAACCTCCTCTATCTGGATGCGGCCATCCGGATATTCATAATAGGAATGTACCTCTGGCAATTCGTCGTCAAATATCAGAAAGCAGTGACCATTATTGAGCTTCTTAATCCTCAACTCTTTAATGATCTGAGCGGTTATCGCTATACGTGGGTCTTGGGGCTTAATCATAGGTACATACTACTTAGTAACAACAGATATTACAAACATAATTATAATAAACGTGAAATTAAAGAGGGAGTCTGTCAAATTTCAACTGGTAAGTAACCAGATGCCTTTCATACAAAGCGATCAGCAAATCATGTTTGACGGCAAAGTCTGTCAACGTTTCGCCATTATACTTTGGTAAGTAAATGCTATGACTATACTTGCCGTTGCTCAGTACATATACATCTATCACCACGTGCCTGTTAAATACCCGAAGGTCTTCGTTATCCGCAGCCAGTGCTGTTTCTATATAAATAAAGTTCCCATTACTGTAACTGCTCTTATTTACACGCAGTGCAGGCTTGGACATGGTGCGGATCTGCTTACCACCCGATTGATATTCTCCAACTTCTATTTTAGCGACTGTATTGGTATCGATAGTTTTTCCTTTGTACAGCAGGTTCATATTGGTATCCAATACCAGGAACTGGTTGCGGTAGTAGTAAGTAAAAAGGATGGCTCCTTGTTCCCTATTGAAGCTCATGAACCCATCAATGGTAAAATTGCTGTTTTGCTGGATCTCATGTTTGTAAACCTTCTCGCTATTTATCGCAGCGTTTAAGCTGATTTTTTGGAGTGCTTTCTGGCTCAATACTGGGTTGTGTCCGTTTATGATTAAGCTGTTTGACGATAATACCTCCATCAAATCCAAATGTAAGCCGGTTAAATTGTAATATTCTTCCTTATCCCTTTTAAAGGGCAATTCTGCCGATACGAACGAGGGCGTTTTATATTCTGACAGATAAACGGCCGGGCTATCCACCTGTATTCTGGCCAGCTTCCAGCTTATACTATTGCCAAAAGTAAAAGGGATGATTTCACGTTTGGTGTACTTCAGGTTGTAATCGCAACTCAGCAAAACACGCGGCGCAGTGGTGTTTCCAAGATATATACGACCATTGCTTAGCCCACCAATGTAATACGAATTGTATTTCAAATTCAGTACTTCCACCTGTTTTACTGTATCAACCCTGCCACGGCTAAAACCGTTCTTTGCAGGTGGCTCCTGTAAAAAATAGAGGGTGGCTACTGTGCTGATGCTTAAGACGAAAACGATTAATATTTTATATGCTATTTTCATGGTGGTCTTTTTAATCCGGGGTCCTGATCTGCATCAGGATGACGTGGTGTTTTATAGCCATGTGGCTAATAAAAGCAGGGGGCTCCCTAAAAGAAGCCCCTTAAAATTGATTAATTTGGCAGCCTGCCCAATGGGATAGCTACGGTCTGGGCTACATTACATCCCGGTTGATAGTAAAGAGTTGTTCCAGAATAAAACTCTGAGCACAAAGCGCCAGTGCCCTCATCCGAGCAAACTATTGGCACATCACACTCACCGTGTTTGTAATAGGTGTACTCATTTACACCTTTTTGTGTAACCGGTTTGCCTTTTAAGGCAAAAGCTCCACCAGCTAGAGCTACAAAAGCTATAGCAGTAAAAATTACCTTTTTCATGTTTTTGTTATTTGTTTGATGCTTACTCTCTTTTCTGCAGGGTTTTCAGCGATATCCCTGATTCATTGCGCAATTGAATGTTTTTGAAGGCTATGCCGTTATGTCGTCCCAGAGTACGTCATTGCGAGGCCCGGCCATTTGAGCGAGCCGAAGCAACCTCGTTCCGGTCCTCGGGGGCCGACAACATACCTGTTAATTACCCTGAGTATTATCTGCGGCACCCTGCCGCTTGGGCGGTTGCTTCGGGTCATTCGTTCCCTCCCTCGCAATGACGTAAGGAGGCCTGCAACCAGATTCCAATTACCCCCAACACTACGAATGAAATGTTAAAGATGAAATGTACGCTCCATCCCATCGCCTCAATGAGACCGCCACAAGCACAAGGTTTGTCATCGTTAAACTGAAGTATTATAAATATGTAAGTGGTAAACATCGTCATCAGGCTAAAAAACGCATACAAGCCCAAGGCACGAAACCTATTAAACTGTACCATTACCGCTATCACAATCTCCAAAACCGGCACTAACCAGGCTAATACACCCGCATAAGGTGTTAACATGGTGCTTTGCCCAATCGTTACCTTAAACTTATCAAACGCTAATAGTTTAGAAATTGCTGCGTATACAAACAGCCCAAAACACACCCAGCAAATAATTTCCACGATCAATTTTCTATTACGCTGTTTAGCTAGTATGCTCATATACGATAGAGTAGTTAATCAATAATTTCGCCCAGATAAATGCTATCTGTACATTCAGCGCCGCTTTCCACTCTAAACACAAGGTAGCAGTGCACCGGCATACCTTGCCAGCTGCCGGGTAGGGGTAAGGTCTCCTCTCCCTCTCTTCGTTTCGCCCCGCATAAGTTGTATGCCGCCTGTTTGAGCTCTGGCACATATGCCAGTAGCATTACATGATCTGTGCTGCGTGGATAAACGGTTGCCGGTACCCAGGTGAAGGATAAAGTATTGCCCTGTAGGGATACGGAAGGGGCAAGCCCCTCCGTATCTATTGTTCCTATTGCCAACTTTAGCTGGCTATAGGCTATTTCATAGTTAGGGTAAATACCGGTAATGGCGTGTTGCATGTTGTAGGCCACGGCGGCATTGTAGGCATTGTACGTTTGGATCTTTACTGCTTCGGCATAACCCAGCTCAATAAACGCCTTGCAATGTGATAATGCTGAGTTTATAAGCCTCATCTTTTCCCGGCATGCCAGCTGCTTTTCGGTTGGCGGCTTGGCAGGTTTAACACGTTTGGACCGGAGGATAAACTGCCCATTCAGTTCATATCCCTCTACAGTACCGAGAGTGCCGGAAATGGGACCGAAAAGCCCCTTTTTTAATCTGGCCATTGTAATAATTTTTTAATGTAAATACCTAATTTGAAGAGGGGTGCCCAAACGGAACACCCCGTTTATTCATTACAGTACCGTAAACTCGCCAACATAAGTGCTGTCCGAAACCTCTTTGCCGTCAAAGCTCACAAAGGCCATCCAGCAGTGTACGTCATCACCCGAAAAATCGGGTGGCACTTGCAGTACAAATGCCGCTGCTGATCTGGCAACAGCACCAGCCAGGGTAACAAACTTGTCCTTTTCCAGGTTGTATACCATAAAAGTTGCCAGGTCTGTTCCGCCGGTACTGCCCAGTGTTGCATCGTTTAACCAGCTAAAATTTAGCCTGGCGGCGGTAGTGATCTGTACCTGAGCGCCGGCAGCGGGTAAAAGGTTACCCTGACTAAATACTACCTTTTCGTAATCTATGGCATAGTTTAGACTGCTGGTTCCCGTTACCGCGTTTTTAAGGTGGTAGGCTGTAGCAGCATTCATGGGGGTTATGCCATTATTAAATTGCTGATACCCCTTGTTGATCAGCAATTTAATGCGCCTCAGAAAGCCGGTTACCAATGCCAGTTTAAACTGGGTGTTCAGTTGCGCCTGGGTTGCCGGTCTATTACTTTTAGTAGGGCGGCTGCGCATTACGGCTATACCATTCCAAACAGCACCAACAACGGTGCCGACAAGGCCGGAAAACGGGCCTAAAATGCCTTTAAAATACTTTCCCATAAAATGAAGTTTAAAATGTGAAGGGCTGTAAGCCATAGGTTGACCGTAGGTTGGTCGTAGGTTGATCGTTTGCAACCGATCAATGGGCGATCAAAGGATGATCAATGGATCTTTAATGTCCAGGCGATAGGGATATAATTTACCGGATGCTTTTGTCCGGATTCTGAAGTAAAGTTAAGCGGCGGCCACTGATGTGTGTTATCACGCGTAATAATATTCCGGATGTCCAAAATAAGGGGCCGGATATCCAAAATAAGTTAAATTGTGAAATTAAAAGCTATTTATGCCTAAACGTGAAATTAATGGAGCCGAATACAATGACACTGTGGTTGAGGAATGGATAGAGTATTTAGAAATACACAAATTCCCTGACCAAGATTTCACAGAGATCAATTCGGAAGGTGTTTATCACATAGGAAAATTGTTCGTAAGTAACCTTACCTCATCACCTATTCTTAGAATCTCATTTAAGAATTGCATATTCTCGGATGATGTAATATTCTCCGCTATTGAGTATGAGACAATTGATTTTACAGATTGTATCTTTGAAAAAAAAGTACTTTTCAAAGGGGGGGACTTTAAGAAAAATATTGCCTTTAAAGGCGGATCTGTAAAGGAACGGATGGAAATCAGCGGTGGCATCTTTAGTGGGTTACTGCTGTCCTTGAACTGTGAGGAACTCCATATCGCGAATGCGAAATTCAATGATCTTGCAATCAGAAATATTGAGGAAAAAACAATTGTTACAATCCAGAAACTATTGATAAAATTCAACGGTATATTTGGCAACATTTCGTTAAACGGAATAAAGTTAGTAGAAGCTGAGCTAACAGGTACTATCCATAAAGATGTCGAGTTTACGCTAATGGATAGCCATTTTACCAATTTGAAACTCAATAAATTATTTAATAACGGAAAGTTAAGGTTATTCGATTTATCTCCATTCAGCGAGAACGAACAAAAGACCTCCTTATTCATAAACAACTCTAATCTTGCCAAAACTGAATTTTTTAGCATTGACATTGCCAAGATTGGAAGTTTCGGAATTACAAACAGCTTCTTGATCGAATGTACATTCGTTAATCTTGGCTGGCCGGCAAAGTTCTTTGGAGCATTGCCCGAATTAAACAACGAACAACTCTTAGATCGCAGAGAAATGTTTCGCCAACTAAAGTATTCTTATGCAAAGCAGGGCGATACCATAACAGAACATAAATTTCATGGTTTTGAAATGAATGCACAAATGCATTATTTGCGAAAAAAGAGATGGAACCAGCCTGGACGAAATATTTTCAAGAAGTGGTCTATGCATCGGCAAACATCATTGGTCCTGTGGGTTAGCAGGTTGACCAGTAACTACGGGCAGAGCTTTCTTGCTCCATTGATAACACTTGCTTTATTGGGCATCTTGTCTTTCTCTGGTATGGTTTACTGGGGGTATATAAAGGAATTGGCTCCCGATTTTAATCTCAGTTGGGACAGAATCCTAATTACCATCGCTCATTTTCTGTATTTTATCAATCCAATCAAGAGACTGGATGCCCAGTCGATTAACGGCGGATTAATTATTGATTTAGGCATGCGCATCATCACATCATACTGTATTTATAATTTTATCAGAGCCACCAGACGCTTTGTTAAGTAACACCCTTGCTTTCCATAACTTTATAGCACCCAGCCTGATATATATTTATTATGACTAAAGTAATACTCGATAGCCCTATTGTGCTGCAGTATCCAGGGATTCTTACCTTGATTATGTCCTGATCAACGTCCTTCTTATTACAATAAAAATATTTGCGCCAAAAAAGTTGTCAAAATGACTACTTTTTATATCTTTGTAGTGCCAGCAGGTTTTATGACGATAGAGCCTTAGACTGGGTTTATGACAATTTATTTGTAAACAACTTATCACGGTGTTAAAAAAATAAAAATGAGCGACCAACCAATCATTAAAAACTACAAACTAACAGATGGAGATTATTTATCTGAAGAAAGTGGAGGCCTTTGCCAAAGAGCATGCAAATGCAGCAAAACAGTTGAGAGCCTGGATACTGACTGTAGAAAAGGCTAAATGGACAAAGAGCTTAGATTTGCTCCATGACTTTCCATCTGCAAATATCATCCAGCCCGATAGGGCCAGATTTAAGATTTGCGGAAAAAAGTTCAGAATGATCGTCGAAGTAGATTACATCGACGAAATTGTTGAAATCAGATTTATAGGTACTCATACTGAATACAACCGCACAGATGCGGCAACTATTTAGCAAGTTATATCTAGAAATCGTATGTATTAGATAAAATGAGTGATAACCAAAAATGGTATCTGCTTATAAACGGTGCGGAATACGACCAAGCGGCCAAGAGGTACGAGGAGGTCAAGCGTGCGCCAAAAGGCACCCTTGAGCATAGGGAAAAACTGCTTTTGGCGCACCTTATTTCGTATTATGAGAATAAGACTATAAGTTTACCCGAATTGGATCCTATCGAATTGATTAAGATTCGGATGGATGAGATGGGTATGAAGCCTGCCGACCTAGCCAAACTTTACGGAAACAAGGGAAATATCAGTAAAGTGCTGAATTATCATCGTAGCCTGTCTATTGACATGATCAGACTTTTTAGTGAGAAACTTCGCATACCTGCAGAACTTCTCATTAAAGACTATCCTTTAAAATCAGAAACAGAGTAACCCGCCAATAGCTTTGCCGACAATCGCCATTTAATCCAGACAAAAATTTATTGATGAAAACGTTTATCCTTGTACTTGGCATTATAGCCGTATTGCTGGCGATAGCTACTGCCTACTACACGTTTAAAAACAAAGCAACCCTTGTTTATGTAACTGCGGTACTGGCTGCTGTTGTCAGTTTGATTACCTTGGTTGCTACTCAGATAAAACAGAACCAGGACGACCAGGAAATTGAGCGAGTAAATGAACTACTCACAGGCTTTGCCAGTGGAGGGGACGGTAATAAACCTTTTATGAAAGTCTTCCTGTATAAAGGAGAGGATGGCTTTTTCACTTCCTCATTTTCCATTATGAACTTAGGCAAGTACCCGCTGTCAAACATTTATTATGAAATAACGGATACCTATTCCGGCACTTGCCAATTTCTTAAGGAAAACCATCTGCACAGCATTAAAAGGATGTCTGCCGATCAGGTTATGGAATTGAACCAGTATAATAACCATCATGTGGAATTGAGGGAGATTAAAGGAGATCTGACCAACTTACCTAAAAATGTCGTTAGATCAGTATATCAGGGAAAGGTTGAAGCCAGTATGCCGCTTGTAACTTATCAGGTAAAAATGTTCTGGAACAACCAGGTATACTTTATTGATTATGAGCTGGAAAGAAAGACAGTTGATGATGATTTTAAAGTTACTGCTTTGCGCATTAAGGATGAAAACTTCAAGCCTGTTTCCAACCTGAAAACATTCTTTCCGCTGATTCCAGCTGAACTATGGGGCGATTTCCCTACCACCTTGGATACTACTTCGGGTGGTGTTAAACAGCGTCAGGCATTCTGAGTAGATGCTTAGGAACCGCACTCCACATCTATAATTTAGCTCGATGTATAATATCCATTTGATTTTTACCAGACATTTCGAAGGTGGCAATTGCAATTCTGAGGAATTATATAAAATTATTAAATCAGTAAACCCTGAAGTAATATTTGAAGAACTCTCCATTTCGAATTTCCATAAATCATATCAGGAAGGGGAACTGTTCACCCTGGAAACAAATGCCATCAAAATGTACCTGCTGGGACATTCCACAGACCATGTACCGGTAGATACTTTTGAACTGCCAAAGTCATACGAAGACAACCTTAATCGCATGCTTGACAGGATAACTAGCGATATCAGACTAGCCGAAAGCAGAAACCTTAGAAACTTGATAAACCAGCTTATAGCATATGCCAACCAACACGGATTTTCATTTCTAAACAGCAAATACAATGATGAAGTAATGGAGAAATACAACATTCTAAAAGAGGCTATACTAAATCAGCTCAATGAAGATCGTTTGTTTCAAATTCATAAATTAGAAAAGGAAACAATAGAAAATCGCGAAGAAGAAATGCTCAGGAACATTTATCAGTACAGTAGAGAACACCACTATCATCAAGGACTCTTCTTTATAGGTGCTGGTCACAGGAAATCAATGCTTCAAAAAATCAAAAAATACAATGAAGTTGAAAACCCGAAGTTGAATTGGATTTTTAACGATTAACGCAAAAAGACACTCCCTTAATCATGCTTATTGTTTTACGCTCGTTCAATACCGGTAGCGAATTTCCAAAACACTGTTTATCGTTTCAATTATTTGAAAATTTTCACGATTATCTGTAAAATTTATTTATTGTCATTAAAGTGAAATTATTCTTGCGTGATAAAAATATTATGTGCTCTTTTGGGACTTACTAAAGAGGATGGAAAGTAAGGATAGCAATAAGATTCAGGGAAATAAGTTTGATAAGATATTTCGCGAGAATATGCAGGTCAGTTTGCCTACTATTATGAAAAACACCGTAGGCATAGAAATTGGCATCGGACACGACTTGCCGTCTGATCTTCAGTATACGAAGGAACGTAAGCCAGATTTATTGAGGCATATAAAGCCAGGAAACAAAAAAGGGTATTTGCTACACATAGAGTATCAGACCACTAACGACAGATTGATGGTATGCCGAATGGCAGAATATAACGTTATGCTTAGACGCACCTATAAAATTCAGTCAAAGCAGTCCATCAGGCAGTATGTTCTGTTTTTCGGCAAACGTAAAGCGAAGATGCAGGTAGCGATTAATTCCGAGGAATTACAATATCATTATAAGCTGATTCAAATATCTGAAATAGATTATGAGCTCTTCCTTAACTCTGAAAACCCGGAAGATCAGATACTGGCGATCCTCGGTGATCTGAAAGGAAATGACCCCAAACATGTACTCGCCGAAATCATGTTAAAGTTACATTCCGTAGCCAGGGGACAACTTGCCAACAATAAATATGCAAATCAATTGCAAGTGCTTTCGCAATTGCGTAATTTCGAAAAGGATTTTAAATTAATAACAAGTATGGGACCGATATCAAGTTTTTTCAAGATCGAGAAAGATCCGTTTTATAAAGAAGGTGTTGAAAAAGGTGAACTAAAAAAGGCAATAGAGTTTGCCAGAAAACTTTTAACCAGAAAATACCCTTTGAATGAAATAGCTGAGCTTACTGAGCTTCCTATCCGGGAAATAGAACAGTTACAATAGTGCTTACAGTAAAATTAACCCGGAAACAAATTGAAAATGACCCTTGGTATGTGGATGGCAAACATAGTAAGGCTATTGAGTTTGCGAAGAAACTACTAAGGAAGAAATTTTCTATTGAGGAAATCGCCGATCTCACGGAACTTTCAGTAGATGATGTGGTTAAGTTAAAGAAGTAGATGGGGCCTATATCAAGTTTTTTTAAGAAAGAAAAAGATCCTTTTTTTAAAGAAGGTAAAGTAGAAGGTAAAGTAGAAACGGCTATAGCCATGAAAAAGCACGGCTATAAAATAGAGGACATTGTCAAAGTTGGCAAACTTTCTGTTGAACAGATTATACAAGCGAAATAGTTGATATTGCTGGGTAAGTATTTAAGGCATCCTTTGGGAGAAAAGAATTAACTGCATTTAAGAACCGGTCGTAGTTCTAGATGGATTTGAATACAATCATATAACCCGCACTACTGTGCGGGTTATATGATTGTGTTCAAATCGTTCGATCTGCAATGTTATACTTCCGGGATCATATACTTAGTCAGGATGGTATCTGCTAGCTCAGCGCGTTCTTCAAAAACACCGCCTTCGAATAAATAAGCTCCGGCCTCAAAACACTCCAGCACACATTGAAGGTAAGTATGCAGTGAATTAAACCTAAGATCAAGTTCGGTTCCATACAAGGCCGGTGAGTACCAATATACATAGCCATAGAACTCATCATCCTCATTGCAGTTAATCAGGATATAATCTCCTCCGCCACTAGTTAAAATTGGAAAATATATATCAGAAAAATACTTCTTTGTTGTTGAAAATTTATAAACACCAAGAAGGCCGTCAAACGATTCCAGAATACCCCAGGGAAAGAGACGGCATTGTCCTATAGTCAAATTATCAGAATCTTTGATCCCATTCTTCCATTCAAAAAGCTCATAAACCTCTGGCGGAAAACTGAGGTTTAAAGCCTTTTTTTTCTCATCTATTTCAGCTCTGGAAATTCCGTCCAGTAAGAGCGGATAGACAATTGATTGCTGATCACTAAAAAATTGTTCGAGTTTTTTTAAGACTGGAGTAACGCTCATGTGGATGTTTTTTTTGTTTAAATGATTTCTGGTTTAAAGAGACTCGGCTCGGGTGTAATAATAGGTGATATTATCGGAGGTGCAAAACGCTGTAAAGTATTTATCAATATTTTCAACAACGGAAATACCACATCCTTCACCTTGGTCTCGGCTGCGGGGTCACTTCCGTTACCAATTGGTATCACGAAAATCAGATCACCCTTTTTTAGCTTATTTCTTGTAACCAACCCGCCCAGTTCCCCTGCCTGTGTTTGTTGTTGATCAACAGGAACAGACATGACTTCAGCACCGGCACCACCTTCCTCAGTCATGGCATATGGATACTCGTCATAAGAGAAGTTTGGGATCGGCGGTGATTTTTTATATTCACCTAATGCAATGTTCCTTACCCTTTCCTTCTCTAGTCTGGTGCGTCCTGCATAGGTGAGTAATATTGGATGGCCTTTAGTCATGGCGTTTATTGTATTTTGGTAAATATCCTTGGTTTTTGATTGGTAAACATAATGGATTGCCACTTTGTTGCCTGATGCAAGTGCTTTCCTGAGTTTTTTGTAAAAGGCTATGGCGTCAATACCTGTAAACTTCACACCGCCATTAATGGGCTTGGCATCTCTACCATCGGGATCTGTGAATGAGACCGGATTGTCAAAAGTAAAGCTATAGGGTGATATCCAGGCGTACTTAAACCCATGCGGATCCGGCGAGTGAAACCGGCCTATTTGCGGGTCATACAGCCGGGCTCCGAAATCATACAAATTAGCACTCCACCCATCACCAAACTCGCCGGTTTCAAACTTCTTACCATGAAATAGGTAATTATTTGAAATATAACTCTTTTTTAAAGCTTTGGCACTTATGCCCGCCATTTCAAGGCCAAATGGGTAGTAATGGTGCTCTTCCAGCAATGGCCCTGCATTGTGGGTTACAATCAGGTTATCAAAGTAAACATCAACGGCACTTTCATTGCTCTCATATACATACAGGAAACCGGTTTTCTTAACAACCATTTTATTCACCACCAGGTTAATGAGCTGCCCTGTGCTTCCCTGTACCTGCCGTACGCCCGAGTTTTCGTTTACCAGGTTAAACTGATCGTCAAATAGCACAAAGTTGAGGTAGGCCTTGGGCTGGGTCGCCTGGTTTTGGTTCGGGTCAAGGTTTTTTACGCTGGAGTATATGCTGCCATCAAACCCCGCCAGCGGGCTGTTGCTGCCCGTTGCCTGATGTATGCCCTCGGCTAAACTTACTCCGCTCATGGCATTCAAAAAGGAACTGACCATATCCTGCGCCGTATTTACAGCGCTGTTTGCCGAAGCACTTTGGTAAAAGGCTTTTGAGGTTATAGTTATGGAATCGCCAGCCATTACCCTTAACACCAGCGAAGGCCCTGTTTTCTGACCATTTGTGCCGGTTTTGGCTACATAGTCGTTCGGGTTGGTGGTGTTATCTGTGGGATAGGAAACAGGTTTGGCGCTCCGGGTGGCATCAATATTGGCAAACAACGCATTCTCTGCGGCGCTTGCGGCAGTTTCCATTGTGGCAGCATACAGGGCGGTATCAGACCGGGTGCCTAACACCATTTCAATACCACCGGTATGGTTCTTTATAAAATAATCAAAAGCAAATTGCACCGGCTGGCTGCTTTTGTAAATTGCCCTGATTCGGCCCCGCTCATGGGCTATGCTTTGAAGGGTATCGTAACCTGGCTGGTTAGGATCGGCATTTCCATTAAGGTAAATGAAACCGTTGGCATATTGGGTAACTACCGTACGGTAGGTATTGCTGGTATCCGTTACCACTTTGGCCAGCTGTTTCCCATCCCCACCACGCACCAGGTAAACATCGCCATGGCCTTTTACTTTATAATAAACCGGTAAATTGTTGTGGTCATAAATGACGGTATCTATGTCCTTGTTTTTATCTTTAGCCATATTCCCGTTCCGGTCAAACCAGTAGTCCTGGAAAACAGTGTTAAAGATTTCGGTAAAATCGCCCAGTTTGGAACTGGGGTCATTGGCCTTGTCTGTAACATAGTACAGCCTATTGCTATAAGGCACGTAGCCGTATTCCAGGCTGTCAATGGTCTTTTTTACCAAGCCATCCATGCCTCTTTGCTTCATGGACTGGATGTTACCATTGTTGTCGTACGATAAGCCGCTAACCGAAAAATCCATCAGGTTTTGCGTCCAATTGGTGTTGCCGTTATTTTGCTGGGAGTAATAGGCTGCAGTAAGGCGCTGGCAGGGATCGTAACTATAGCCATTGGCCCGTGCAAGCCCGTCACCACGTCCTTTAAACTTGATACCAGCTATGTTTCCGCTGTATTCGCTGCTGTCAAAACCAAGGTCATAACTCAACTCCATGCCAAACCAGTTAGAAGTGCTGCCTACAGTATTCACATAGCCCTTGTTAACGGCACGCAACCACTTACGGATGTTGTAATCGTAGGATAAGGTTTCCAGCTGCGTAGCGGCACCGGGGTTTAACCTTTCGGTTAGCAACTGCCCCAGTTCATTGTAGCTCATTACACTAAGCGTACGTTTCAATGCAGCATTATCATTCAGCGTTACAATCAGCGAATCCAAACGGCCTCCATCATCGTAATGGTACAGGGTATGCAAGGTAGTTTGCGGGGTGATGGTTGATTGCGGATTGTTATGTCTGAGGTAGGTGGCCAATATTTTACCAGAGAAGTCATATACCTTATTTGTAATGTCTTTGCCGCCACCGTAGTTGTCTTCTATCGTCTGGATGTCGCGCTGCCGGTCGTTATAGTATATGGTGGTAGTGAGCCACCGGTTTTTACTGCTGTCCCATACGCGTTTGCCTGTTATTAGTCCTTTTGTTTTGGTGCTGGGTGCAGCTGGCATACCTTCGGCATAGGGGTTGCTGCCTACGCGGGTATTGCTCAAATCTGCAGTTGCGTAAGCTGTAACGCCAGTAAAGTTATAGTTGTCGTAAAAAATGTAATGCTGGGGCACCATTACTTCAGGTGTAAGGAATGGTACGCTTATCGCTGGGTTGGCCACAGATGAGGTATCCATCAATGCCTGCAGGTATTCTCGTGTAGAACCGGTATAGAACAAACTTTCGCCAGTTATGCGGTTCAGCGAATCGTAAAGAATGGCTTTGGCCATGCCCATTGTGGCCAGGTTACCTGTTCTTGTAATCACCAGCCTGTCGCGCCTATCGTACACCATTTCAACCGAATCTGCACCAGGGGACTTTTCTACAATTACCCGTTCGCGGTAGTCGTAACGGTACATATAGCCCAGTTCTGCAATAAGGTAAGGTGTAACGGTCCAATGAGATTTGATGATGTCAATGAGCTTTGGACTTAAAATAAAGGCCAGTTTTCCATTGTTGTTGTAAACCTGGTAGGTACAGTTCCAGCCTACATGGCCGGTACCAGGTGCGTAGGCATTCTGCATTTTTTTCAAAATGCTGCGGCCCATTTTGTCGGTAAACTCAATGCTCTGCATCCCTTCCTCATTAACCCCGGTTTGTTTATATAGCGTACCTGGTGGATAGAAACCGCCAGACGTTGGGGTTCCGGTAATGCCCGATACGGAGTACTGCCGTACTGAATCGGCTACAGTATTAAATTGATAGCGTGTTTCCTGCGGTCTGTTGCCACCTTCCAGCGCCCAGTTGTTGCCTTGTGCAAACACTTTTACCGGCCTCCCGTCCGGTGCCGCTTCGTACTGTATACGGCCGTAATAAATGCTTTCTCCTGCAGCTGCCGGATTGAGTACGGTATCCTTATAAAATGCGCTTTGCCCGTTAAATGGATCGGTTTTAAACTTACCATCGCTGGTATTGCCGGTTTTGGGGGCATATGGCAAATATTTGTAAACCTCCTGCCCGTACTGGTTGTACACATAAGGGCTTACAAAATCCTTCCCTGCAGGTGTAATTGCCTTTTCTACACGCTGTATCAACCGGCCAAGCCCATCGTAATATTCAGTAAGCTGCCGCACCTCTGTGCCGGTCCTGCTTGCAGATTTCAGGTATGCAGTATCATTGCTGGGTACATTGGGTTCCCAGGCGCGGATATAATTAACCCATGTATTGGTATATGCGGCCGGTATGGTTGCAGGTGTTGCCGCTGGCCTGAACTTTTGTTTTGGGATATTCTGTGCTTGTATAACAAGTGCGTACATGGTAAATAACAGCACTTGCAGCATAACTTTCTTTATCATTTGAAAACGATTTGGGGTTATTGATTGATGCCTGCGGCTATTTTGTGGTCAAACAGTTTAATGATCATTCCATTGTGGTCTCGCACACTGGTTTGCCTGCCCAGACCATCAAAGGTGTAAAAGGTAGTTAGCCCCGCCGCGTTGGTTTCGCTGGTAATTTTGCCATAGGGCGAATAGGTTAGGGTAATTACCTGTGCAGATTTACCGGCCAAAGCGTTGCGTACTTTGGTGATCTCTGTACGTATGGCCTGATCATCGGCAGGTGCATCCAGGTTGGCAGGTATAACCAAACTGCTTACGGTTGAATAACTTGCCCCTATAATTTTAGCTACCGGGTATTCACCGTTATATCCCCACAGGTACACCTCGCGCAAATCATTGGATTTGCCCTGTTCTGTAAGATTACCCCGGCTGTCGTATGCTGAAAAGCTAATTCTGTTTTCCAATGGCTGGTCTGCTCTTATCAACTCTTTGCTCAATGGAGCAATCATCCCATTATAGAAAGAAAAGTTATTCTTCTCCTTATAAATCTGTATGCCACCTTTGGTGATACGCTGTTCAATAACTTCCGATAGCATGTTTCTCGCCACCATAGTGTCATAAATTGCAGTACCCGTAAAATTAGCAGGATAGCTGTATGTCGTAGATTCAATAATATTGTCACTTCCAATAACATCTTTCTGAGTGATCTGGGCGTTAACAGAATCATAGCTATAGGATATTTTGATGCCAAGTCCGGCCCCAGTGCTTACATCGAAAAGGCTATCGGTGGTCGATTTTAGGGTGGGCCAAAACTGGAAAGTTTTGTACATGCCAATATTGAAGCTCCAGTCTGGTCCGGTAGGGCAGCCACCGTCAAAGGTATTGGATACCCGCTGCACGCCACATTTGGCCCCCCATACCCAGCGCAGGTTGGGCGAACCGGCGATATGGTTATAGTTCCATTCGTTAATGCTGCTCTTTAGCAGCCTGCCATTGCTGTCGTAAACACGCTTGGCAATTTGCAGGCCACGCAGCTCATCGTAACTGGTACGTGGTATGTATGGATAGCCGCTTCCGCCGGTATCCATAAAGCCCGGCAGTGTATAGGTAAATTCTTCAGTTCCATTTTCTGCATTTTCGCCATATTGTGCAACAACCCTCGAATAGCCAATAGGGCTTCCCTGTGTGCGGCCCAATGCCACCAGGCTATTGCCATAGCGGTTATACATCATCCAGTCGCCGCCTTTTGCGGCTGGGGTACCGGTGCAGTAATATGGCACATAAGAATAGCCTGCATACTTAGCCTCATCAAGCAGGTAGCCCGACGAGATACTGTCGTTTAACTGATACTTGAACCGTACCACCTCATCATTGGCATGGTTAAAACCATCAAAAGTGGTTACACGTTTTAACCTGTTGCCCCCGGCCAATTTGCTGTACAATGCAGGGGCGGTAAAATAATTCCAGTTCCTATAGTTCAGTGTAATAAAACACTTTTCGTTAAGGCCCACACGCTCTGCCACCAAATAATAGGTAGCCCCTTTATTTAATGAAATGTTTTGTGTTCTGGTTGTACCATTAGAGTTACCCGCTGCCCATACCAGGTTGAATGAACCGTCATATATCTCTACAGTTGCTTGCGGATCTGTAGGGATAATACCTGTAAGGAAATAGGTTACAGACAGCACACCCGGAACTTTGGGAAGATTTACCATCACGGTATCCCTGTAAATGGACGGCAAAGAGCCGGACATGGTAGTTGCCGTAGCCGTTGCGTTTACCGCGCTTGAATCGTAGTGTTGTGCGCGATAGATGGTAGCGCCTTTAAGAAAAGAATATGCATTGGGTTCATATTCAAATGTGGTAACACCACCCGTAGGATGGATAATGCTGCTGAGCAACCCGCACTGCATAGCGGCTGAATCGAGTTCGCGGTTAGCACCAGCATAGTCTATAAACCCATCTGTTAGGACCGGAATCAGGCTGCTGTTGAAGGCCCCATTATAATACCCCCAGTGGTCTTGACTATAGGAATTTTTACCGGGTAAGCCGTCGGGATTAATGTAGCTGAAACTGGTTTGCAAAGAATCCGTTCCACCCAATTCTACAAAATTGCTAAGGAAAAGCCTTTTCTTCAACACATCTGTAGCGGCAGCGTTAGCGTAAAACTGGTTGAGTTTTATTTTTTTAATGAGCGTATAGCTTTGTCCTGCTGCGCTGTAAAAGCTAATTTCCTTTAAGCGGGCTTTATCGCCAGTGTTAATGTCTGCACGGTCGTTTATGCTATTAAATTCCACCTTTCCGCTTCTGTAAACTATGGATGTAAGTGTAAAAGAGTTTGAGGTTTGGTGGTTGTAGGTTTTGGTAGCATTATCGCTGGGTGGCTGCTGGTTTAAACAGCCAACAGGCTGGTCGGGCACCGCGGTATATTTTGTTTCGCTTGGCAAGTCGTCAAAATTGTCAAACGATGCAGCCGTGTAGTTAAACTTCAAGGTATCTTTTCTATTGGGCGAAACGATACGGCTAAGAAACCAGGCCGTTTTACAGGTAAAGTTACTGCCATCGTCGCCCGGTAAGGTTTCCACGTCGTAAGTAGACGTTTCTATGTCTAAAAACTCATACTTGGTACCATTCTCGATGGTAATGGCAAAACCGGTAGTCATACTGCCTGTCAATTTCCAGGGCTTATAAGGCGTAAAGAATACCGCACCTGTGCGGTCAAAGAACATCTTGGCGCTCTGCCCATCAAAATGAACATAGTACATGTCCGGAATCATATCCAGCCGGTCATCGCCCATGTTCTTCTTGTCGCAGGTGCTTAGGGTATTTAGCCAAAAAGTGGGGTTTGCTGTGCTCCATAGCGGCAGCCCAGTGCTTCCTGCTGCATCGTTATAACCCATGGTGGTCATTTCATCTGGCCTGCCCACCGGGGTCCGCACAATGGCACCACCAACGGCAATATCGAAACCCGTACCTGCCCAAGAGCCCTGGCTTTCTACAGGTATGCCTCCAGATCCGGAATAGTTTAATGAAATTTTGTGCGACAAACTTCCACATTTGATCTCGTACAGTGGAAAGCTGATGTTGGGCTTTCCGGTATAATACGAAACAGGGATATCGGCTACACGTACCATTTCTGTAGCCTTTTTGCTCGGTTCGTAAATGGCTGCTGGCGAGGTGAGATCGAAAGTGGTTGAGCTTTGCGCCAGAAGCAGATGATAAGGGATGAGCAGCATGAAAAGCATTGCCCAGCCTTTGATGTGTTGGGGTAATCGTAACATAAGTATATATTGTTTGGGGAAAAATTACTTAAAAGTGTAACCAAATCTTATTTTAAAGGGTTGCGAGCCGGGCAACTGCCTGGCGGCAAGGAAATCGTATAGAAGAGTGGTGGTTGCGGTTTTCTTAGCACCAGCTTTTACTTTGTGGCATAAACCTATCATGGCACTCATTTGGTAACCGTTCCAGTTCTTCAGTTCCCGTATCCGGTGAAACCCTGCGGGTTTATTTCCTTCTAAACCACCATTGATGTAAATGCTGCCGCGCAATTTCCAGTCTAAAAAACTGCGGATGCCAAAACCCTGATGGCTAAAAGCAATATGCGCCCAGCCCTGGCCAAGCCCCAGTTTATAGGCCAGCCCAACGCCCACGACACCGCTTTTATGGAATTTGTAGCCCACCTGCGCATCGATATCGACTACGGTGGGGAAATAATAGTTAGCGCGCTGGAACTGAATGTTGCCGCCTGGCTCCAAGCGGTTTAAAAAACGCTTTGTTTTCAGCGGGTTTGGTTTAAATGAAGGTACCTCATCTACATTTCCGTTTGATGCATATTTGGATTTGAAGTTATCAAACCGGGAACGCGCCGCATCCATTTGCTGGCTGGCTATTTGCCTGCCTGCGGCTTCGCTGCCAATGCGCCTTTGCAATACGTTTTCTACCTGCGTACGGGTTTGCAGATCTTCTAATGAACGGGCTGCATTGTAGTTTGCTGGCAGGTTAAACAGGCTGGCAAAGAGGCTGTTTTGTGCCATAAAGTTTTGAAATTCCGGTCTGTTCCTGAGGATAGCTAGCAGCTTTTCTTCGCGCTTTTTCGGATCGGTCAATAACGCCTTGTAATCTGCTATCTGCTGCTTATAGTAATATACTTCTTTCTCCAAGCCACCCAGTTCTGCAGAGAAACTTTGTAATGGCGCTAAAACCGCCATAATTTCCCTTTTCCCATCGGCAATGAGGTTGCTGGTCTGTTCGGTAACAGACAGGCTGTTTTGAAGGGATTCTACGGCTTTTTTAGAACGCAGATAAATGTTCTGATCTGCGGCAGCTTGCTGGCCAATGTATTTGATACTGCCTTGCAGGGTATCCAGGTAACCAAAGTAGGCGGCAGGTGCCTGGGCTGCACTTTGCAGCTGGTTTCGCAAGGCTGTTGCTTTGGCCATCAAGCCCGGAAATAGCTGGTCGGCAATTTGCCTGTCAACCAAGGCAACTTTCTTGTGCAGGTGTTGCAGCTTTAGGATATAGGCATCTAAAGTTTTGGTGTTTCCCTGCATCAGTTTTTTACCGGCCAATGCAGATTTTTTTGCGGTTACCTTAAGGTAATTGTTGGTTTGGTGCCTAGCCAAACTGTCATGGCTGTGCTGTGCGTATGCGCCTGGGGTAAAGGCCATACACAAGAGCCAAATGAAGTGAAATTGCTTCATCTATGTTTAGGTTTAAGATGGATGTATCGAAGTTCTATTTAGGGATTGCGGGCAGGGGTATATATTATATTTTTTGGTTAGGAATATTTGGCCGGCAGAGGAAATGCCAACCGAATCTGAAGTTAAGATACCTTTTTAAGAAAAGCGTTAATAATTGGTTAACGAAAAAAAATAGTATAGGAGTACCACTTTATAGTCATTTGTTCGTGTATAGAGGTGCTGCATATTGGATGCAGCGAGATTGAATAAATTAAGTGCTGACTATAACACACATGACAAGGATATTTTTTATTTTTCTTTTAACACTCTTAGGTGCCGGAATATGCAAGGGACAGGAACCTGCGCTAACACTTGAAACCTACAAATCATGGCCGGTTGTGGATGGGGGCGGGTTAAGTTCGGATGGGCATTATGCATTTTATATCGTATTCAATTTGCCGGTAGGTAAAAACACTTTTTTTTTGAAAACCACAACAGGAAAAGAAATTCTTTCCATGGTCGGATTGAAAAATCCGCAATTTTCTGAAGGGAGCAGGTATTTGTACGGATTGCTGCCCGGTGACAGCCTTATGATATTTGATTTAAGAAGCAGAAGACGCGCTTTCGTCAAAATGGTAAGCGATTATGACTTACAGCAGATAGCAGGGCTTGAGCGTTTGATGCTAAAATATCGTGATAATCTAATTCTTTGTGAGCCAAATGGAAAAACATTGTTGAAATTTTCGGGTATTAAAGATTATAAGTTTTCAAAGGATGGAAAAACATTTCTTTTGATAGAACAGGATACATCATCTAAACAAAAGGTGACTGCCTATTGGACAGACGCGATCTCAGGTAACAAAGAGCGGATATACACAGGTACTGCAATTAGCAATGTAATTTTCGATGGGAGCGGCACTCAGGTGGCTTTTATGGCTACAACTGCTGGTGCAAATGAGATATACTATTTTAGGTCTGGTTCAACCGGAGCAATTCTATTAACAGATAACTGTGCAAAAGATATTACCCCCGGTGTTTCGATTGTCAAGGGCGATTACTGGTCTTTTAGTAAAGACGGAGAACGTTTATTCTTTTCGCTTCAAGATGCGCCGCTGCTTAACGTTCATGATGCAGATATTGATCTGGAAACATGGAGCTATCAGGACACCTATTTGCGCAGCTATTATGATGGTCCAAGAGGCAAGGACATCAAGCAAAAAAAATATCTTGCAACAATAACTATTGCAGATCATAAGATTTTACAATTGACATCCGGTAACCAACGTGTCATTCGAAATACACTGAAGTTTGATACCGATACAATTTTCGCTATTGAAGATACCAATGGTTTGATGACTGAACCCTGGAACATCAATTCCATATCTGACTATTATATCTGCTACTCAAAAAATGGCAATAAAACGCCGGTTGAATTGGGTATGGTAAATCGGATTATGACATTCTATCTTTCACCAACGGGTAGGTATTTTGTGTACTTCAAACCACTTACCAAAGCCTATTGTTGCTACGACATTGCAAGAAATAAAAAGGTCAAAATAGGAACTGATATTACTGGCTATTTGGGGATGGTGCACGTGGAGCATTACCCCGACCCTTATGATTCGGTAATTGGTGTTTGCAGATGGCTGGATGGTGATAGTGCAATGTTGATACAAACAGAGTATGATATATGGCAGGTTGATCCGAAAGGGCGCAGTAAGTCCGTCTGTTTTACAAAGGGAATGGGCGCGAAGCATAAAATGGTATTTTTCCTCCTACCGAATGGGGTGAGGCCTCAGCGTAAACGGAAGTTACTTTTGTCTGCATTTAATTTACAGAATAAAAATTTCGCATTTTATGAGGCTGATGTAGAAAACCCTGAAGATTTTCGACTGATTTCAGATGGGAAGCGGTATACCGGATCGATCAATGACATTTACACGGCTTTGTATAAACCCGATTTTATGTCTACGGACGGAGGTTATCTTGTCCGTTGGGAAAATGCAGACCAGTATCCAAACTATTTTTTTAGCAAAGATCTGAAGACCTTTAAACAACTCTCCGATTTTCAACCGCAAAGGGCTTTTAACTGGCTTTCAGCGGAACTATGTAACTACCAGGATAAAGAGGGTAATTCATATCAGGGTTTGATGTATAAGCCGGAAAACTTTGATCCAGGTAAAAAGTATCCCATTGTTTTCAGTATCTATGAAACTGAAAGCAATCTGCTGAATAGCTTTTGTATGCCTGGTCTATCTGGTATTAATATCAATCCTGCAATTCTTGCCAGCAATGGATATATTGTTTTTCAACCAGACATTCGCGGAAAAGTCACGCTATCTGGCGAAGCGGCATTGAACTGTGTACTAAGTGCCGTGAACTTTATTGGCAAAAATAGTTGGGCCGATACCACAAAAATGGGGCTGCTTGGTCATAGTTTTGGAGGTTTCGAAACGAGTTATATTGTAACCCACACAAATGTTTTTGCGGCTGCTTGCCCTACTGCTGGCGTTCATGATATGATCCGTTTTGCAACCGGGACCTGGGGACATGGTGAGGGGCAACAGTTTTTTGCACAGCATTCTTACCTGATGATGGGTAAGGCATTAAGCGATGATCTTGAAACTTACATTCGTAATTCGCCTTTATTGGCTGCAAAGAACTTGAAAACGCCATTGCTTTTTATGCACAATGATGCCGATAATAATGTGAATGTTGAACATACAAGAGCGTTCTTTATTGTACTGCGAAGTTTGCAAAAACCCTGCTGGTGGCTGAATTACCGTGGACAGGGACATGGTGTAGGGAGTGAGAAAAAAGAGTTAGACTATAATACTAAAGTTTGGCAGTTCCTGGATCATTATCTGAAAGGAACACCTATGCCTACCTGGATGAAAGAACATATCTAATTGATTTCCTGCGGTTACGATTTGCGTAATCGATTAAATTTTGTTGCTTGTTAACATGCTATTAACGCTTTAGTGTTTGTAGGGGGGCTAATATTGTACTCAATTCGATGGCAATCGGAAGGAATTCATGTTTGACCTTTAAAAATAACTAAACAGATGATACAGATTACCCCTCCAAGTTAAGCGCCAACGGCTACGTGCCCCATATAATCTCCGTTGTAAATAATGTAATGAAATGATCGTGTAAACGGCCCTCTGCTGGCCGCAGGATCTATATTTCCCATTACCAAAAAATCAGCACGCAGCTGCGTGTTGTGACGCAGTATTGTTATGAAAAATGAGATTACTCTGCAGACGATGGCAGACAAGGCCGCCTTGTGCCATAAAGCTGCTGACTGCCTTGCGCTCGTGTTTTGCTGTTTATATTATGGCTATTGCATTTGGAAATACCCCGTAACCGATGCCGATAATATACCCGCGTACTTGCCGTATATAATGCTGCCCCTTAGTTTAGCCGTAATCACAATATTAACATTTGCAGGGCTACTAAAGCAGCCGCTGAAGCTGACGCTGGGGCACATTATCACACTGGCAGCAGTAGTTGCCGGGTGCCTAGGATGGATATTTTGGCGGGATTTATTCGGCAATGAAACAATCACCAACTGCTTATGTACCCTTATAGCTGTATGCATTTTTTCCTATCACCTGTCAAGGTATTCCCTTATATATTTCTTCTGGTTTTTGAGTGCTGTTGTTTTTATCCAGATAGGCATGGGCTATCAGCAGCTTTTTGCAGGAAGAATCTTGCACAATAACACGCAGATAGTGAGTGGATTCTGGAATACGACAAATCAGTTTGCCAATTATTTGCTTGTTTCTTATCCGCTTTTGCTCTATACCACCACGCAAATAATGCCATATGCTTCGTTAAACAGTAAAGCGTACAGGCGCAATAAACTGCTGCTGCCACTTGCAGGTACATTGCTTATTGGCCTGCTGTTGTGCTACATTGGTACTGCCAGGCATTGGTATGTGTTTGCATTTGAAAATGTTTTTTCCCTTTATATGATAGCCAGGAACTGGTTAAATCCTTTCTCTAAAAAGTTCCATCTGCTAAACAGGCTTGTAATGGAGTGGGTATTAGCTATTGGTGTGGTTATTTATGTTGTAGTGTTTGGAATGCCCATTAACCTGCTGCTGCTATACATACCAGCAGTAATTATACTATCGATGAACAAGATGATGGTAGGGATAAACTTTATCTTTTACATGCGGCTGTACCTGGTAGTTTGTTGCCTGTTGGCCACGGATAACAATGTATTTGATATGCCAGCTGTGCTGTTCATATTCGGTGGCTTTGCAGTCTTTTTATTGTCTACCGCAATGGGTTTGCCAGAAAAGCATTTGAGAATTCCCTGCTATACGATTATGCTTGCGGTACTGCTGCTCTTTATAACCACCATGATAACAGCAGGGAGATTGGGAGTGGTGCTCAGGCTTTCAGGCAATGATTTCAGGATCTTATAATACTCAACTCTTAGAGATCAGCAGGCAGACCGGCAGGTACAGTGGTTTTGAGGAAGTCCACTGGCTTGCCAGGGGGAACGTGTTTTTCCGTTCCCCCAATTTTCTCTGAATTCTTCATACACCAAAACATCAAATCATAATGAAGCGAATGCTACTAGGGTTAATGGGCTATACGCTAAGCTGTAGCTTGTTTTGTTGTGGGAAGCCGAAAGATGGCCCCATACACGTAAGGTCGGATGGATATTATTACGTCATGTGGCATATGCCGCAAGGACTACGCGTGGTACTTGATCACTATACCACTTTCGATTTTGATTATAACCGCTTTGCCATCAGTCTAGCAGGTGGCTTGTACCTGAAGGCAGATAGCATAGAAAGTGCTGGCCGTCTGGTAAAAATAGCGCTGCCGGGTATGGAACTAAGTACCAGGAACGCAGCAATGGCCATTGAATATTATGCGTGGGATATCCCTGCACAAGCTGGTAAGCCCAATTATGCGGTGTTGGATTTGGAAGATGGCTTTGTAAAGATTAAGGGCAAAAACACAGATACTGTGGTAAGTAAGGGCGTATGCTACATTACCAAAGCCGGAAAGGTTATGCCTGGCAGGCGCCCCTTCTTTATGATTTCGGCTGATAGGCTTTTGTACTATGATGAAATAACCCTTGGCAAACTGCGTGAGTCCATAGAGGGGCTTTACGGCGTGAGGGTTGCCTTCGATGAGCAATTTACGAACAGCGTATTGTACAATGTGGATATAGATATACGTAAGAATTTAGCCGCGCAACTGCCCGCACTTACTGCTTCTGGCAGCTTTGATTTTACATTGGATACTTATAACAAGGTGCTCAATATCCGCCCCAGATAATTACAACTAAAAATGATGGAAATGATGAGATGCTTGTTTTGGGCAATGTTGGTTGCCTTAATTGTTTGTGCGGGTTGTAAAAGGCGATATGTTGACTCTGATCCAAACGCCGATAGAGAGATAGATTCAATTCGAAAAAGAGATACAAGTTTTCAAAACCGCGATACTATGCGGACAGATAGTAGCGCATTTATTAAATATGATAAACAATGAAAGTTATTGCTAACGTGCTGTTGATGGTCTGTTTTTCCTTGCGCCTCATAGCGCAAGATGAGTGCGACAACCAGGTTAAAGCAGACCTATTAGATGCCTACCTGCTATCGAAGCTGGAAGTGACAAAACTAAATGCTACAATTTTTTACCGTGGCATAGACGATACACAGAATCATGTAGCTGGTTTCTTCCCAATAAAAGAAGGCGGAATCTATAAATGCATATACTGGAGGGCCGATCCTGTTCCGGAAATTTATGCAACCGTTTCGCTTACTGAACCTGCAGACATAGCCACTGCAGTATTAGATACAACTGTAAGGCAATTTAATGATGAAGAGGCTGCAGCATTTAGGATATGCGATGCTGCATTTATAGATTTTGGCCGCAACATGGATCTTAGCCAATTCCCTAAGCCAACATATACTTCTTTTATTCCCTTAATTAGCAAGCAGGGCAAGCGGGTTTATGTGGATTACAGAGCGGATAGAACCGACCGTATGCTGTTTGGAAATGATGTGGTTTATACTTTTGATGACGGGGACCGTATCATATCGAGAGTAAAAGCACATAAGAAAGGTACTGAAATTGTTTTCGCAGATAGGACAGCCGGATTAGCTAAATACGGAAAATGGTTTCATAGCCATGAATACGATGCGCTTGAGGGGGTTTCTGTTGCCGACCTGGCAACTGTATTTTTATACAGCACTCGTTATATGGGCCACCGTTTCCTGATCAAAGACCGTCGTTTCATTTACATGCTGGATTTAGGACGTGAAGTAAAAGTATCCATTTACACACATGCCAACTACGATAAAATATTTGGTGATACAAATGCTGATTGATATGAAAAAAATGCTCTTGTTTTTTCTTTTGATTTCTTCTGTTGCCGCGAAATGCCAAAAATTTACAGACCTTAAAATGCGCCGGGTGTTTGCACAGGCCATGGAGTTTGCCTTGATTGAAGCAACTGCCTACCGGGGCAGGCAAACATTTGTGCCGGATACGACAGTTCATCATAACATACAGGGCGCATTTCCCATACACGACGGAGATTATTACAAGCTGGTTTATTGGAAAGATAGTGCTGCGCCGGTTGCCTGCGGAACTGTTACATTTAACCGTGACGTAAGCAGTAAAAGTGCAGTTGTAGATACCGCCCTGCGGCCTTTAAAGCCCGAAGAGGTACGCATTGTAAAAATGTACCAGGGTGTTATCCAGGATGTAAAGAACGATAAAACTATATTGGAAACTGATAATGCCCATATTTTGGGTATTCCTATCAATACGGCCTGGGGCCGTAAATTTTACATTGTATGGCGACCTAACGATTGGCGCTCGCTGTTGTTTGGAAATGATTATGAGTACACTTTTAACGCCAGGGATGAAATTGTATCTAAAATAAAGATGCACAAAAAGGTGTACCTATACCACATGGAATCTTTGGATTCTACGAGAATGGAAAAACCTTTGTTTGGTGCCGGTTTCCATGAGCACGGAAAAGAAGAGGCCTTAGGTACTTTGATTGCTGATATTGGAGGAATGATTTACAATAATATCTTTTTCCGTTGGAAGTCGTTCGTTTTAAGTGACAAAGATAATGTCTACGTTACCGACATGGGTACATTGCAGCTACATCTATATACCCGCCGTCAGTTTAAGAAGAATAAAACTGCAGTGCCTATAAGAGATAAAGAAGGCCAATGAGCCGAAGCTATTTAAGTTTGTCTTTCATAAGAAAGATTATATGTGGTTATTAAATGGGGAGGCACATCTGTGCTTCCTTTTATTATGCAGGTTATCATTTTATTTAGACAGATTGTATAAGAAGCATTTCATGTACCCGGTATTTAGGATATATTTAAGATATTTTACTACAGGCGTATATGAAAATTTATCCCCAACTACTCATCAGGGTACCTCAGTTAAAATTAACCGCTTCATTACATACCGAGTGGGAAAATCTCAAAGCATCGATACGTATCTCCTCAGCTGATTTTTATGAGCAGATAAAGAATATTTCAGCTGATGAACTAGACAAGCTGCCAAGGGCTGTCTATCACACGGTGTGGAAGTATTTTAACCGGGCGCAGTACCGGGCTACTCCTTATGGAAGCTTTGCGGGATGCGGAGTGGTCACAATGGGAACCAATCAGCAGGACAATCAAATTGTGGTTGAAAATTCGCAGGTACTCCATCAATTCCCATGCTGGACATTGATGAACAAACTGGCTTTGCAGGAAGTTGTAGTTACTGCCGATACGCTTGTTTTTAGCAATTCCAGCCATTACACAATAGGCAATCAGATCCGTTTTATTGCCCGTGAGGAAGACAGCTTTGTTATAGCTGAAACCGATGCACTTAAATTGTACTTGCAAGTTCTGGATAGCTGCAAAGTGCCTGTTGTTGCCTCTGTGTTGCTTAAAGATATCGAGGGCTGCAGCCTTGCAGACATACAGGAAATGGTGGATTTGCAACTGCTGCTGACTTCCAATACCCCAAATATTATTGGAGAAGATTACTTCGAACGCATGGGATATGTTGCCGGTACTGATGATCCTTTATATGTACTTGCAGAGCGGAAAGTTCAGGAGGCTACCTTTTCTACCGAAACGTTTAAGGATATATTTGAACTGATCCGTTTGATGCACCACTTTGTTCCAGATCCCATTTTTGAAGATCTTGAAAGGTTTAAAGCTGCCTTTCGCAAGAAATTTGAGCAACGTACCGTTCCACTAATGGTAGCCCTTGACCCGGAATTGGGTGTGGGTTATGCTAACCTGGACCTGGCAATTGGACTGGAGGCTCCTATAGCACAACCGCCTGTTACCGAAGATGTAAACGATAAAAGGGTGATGGTTGACCTGCTCTTTAAATCCCTAATAGCCTCTGGTAGTAGGGTGATACAGCTCGAGCACCTGAATATTCAGCAGAGAAAAGTAAATAAGGCTATACCTGGATCTTTAGGGGTATTGGGTTCGGTAGTTGATGATTTGCTGATTATAGAACAAATTGGAGGCCCAAGCTCTAACCGTATACTGGGCAGGTTTTCGCTGATTGGAAAAGACGTTGAGCAGATGTGCGCTGCTATTGCGGATGAAGAATTGGCCGCCAACCCTGATGTGCTGTTTTTTGATATTGGATATACGGATGAAGTTGCGGTAGACAACGTGAACCGTAGGAAACGCATTTATCCCTATCAATTGTCGCTCTTGAATTACGATGACATGGAGGGTGCAGTTAATTTGACTGATATAGATATTACGGTTGCAGGGGCCCAGGTGATTTTATATGACCGAAACAAGAAAAAACGTATAGTTCCCAGATTAAGCTCCGGATACAATTATAAACGTTCAAACCTGGCGGTATACCGTTTTTTAAATGACCTGCAGCACGATGGTCTGAAAACCAACTTTAGCCTTAAGCTGACTGATTATTTCCCGGGTGAGGATTTTTATCCCAGGGTGCAGTTCAAGAACATCATTTTATCGCCTGCTCAATGGCGGATTTCTGTGGCTGCTTTGAAGCGCCAGATAGCCGGAGCAATAGACATTCACATCCTGGCCGATTATCTTAAAAGCGTAGGACTGGAAAAATATGCCGTTACCCGTACCGAAGACCGGACCATGGTATTTGACCTGGCAGATGAAGCTGATTTGAAAGAGCTGCTGCATGTATTTGGCAAGTTTGATTCTTTTATATTGGAAGAGGGTTTTGTTCCTACACGCCCTGTAGTAAAAGATAGTGAAGGGAACGGATATGCGCATCAGTTTGTGCTTAGCCTGATTAATGAGCAGAAACAATACGATACCATTGAATTGAATAGCAATACGCCAGTTGGTATAAAGGGTGTTAAAAAGATCTTCCTGCCCACGGAGGATTGGTTGTACTTTGAAATTTACACGCATCCCCTAAGGATTGATTTGCTGCTTAACGGCCCTGTTAGCCTTGTTTTAGCTGAAAATAACGACAAAATAGCTTATTGGTTTTTTATACGCTATGGCGAGAACGGATCGCATCTGCGGTTAAGGCTTAAACTTAAAAGCCCATCAGATCATTTGTATATGATCCATCAGCTAAATAAGGCTTTGTATACATACATGATGGATGGTATTGTTTCTGATATTAAAGTTTGCAGCTATAAAAGGGAAACCGAAAGATATGGGGAAGACCTGATGGCAATGGTAGAGGAACACTTCTGGCTGGATAGTTTGTATGTATTGGAAGTGCTGGCCCACCAGGCCAGTGATGACGAGAAATACAGACTTTGCACAGAGATGCTGATGGGAATGCTGGACGAGCTGGGGGATTTGACTAAAGAGGGCACCGTATATGTTAACAAGGTTTGCGAGGCATTTTCCGAAGAATATCAGATTTCTGGCGAAGGATTTAAGAAGTTGAACAAGGACTTTCAACGCATCATCAAAACTCTTTTGCCTGTTAATGATGTATTATCAGCTTCATTTGTGGCTTGTAAAATTTCTGCCAGGATGCTGCTGGGGCATTGCCCAGCTAAGCGAAAAGTAAAACTAGTGGCCGACCTAATTCATATGCACCTGAACAGGATGTTTGCTGCTCATCAGCAGAGCCATGAAATGATGGTCTATTATTTCTGCCAGAAAATGCTGCTACGGCAAAGTGCATTGGCAAAGGCGCTTTAACATAGGGTCATTTTTAAGCAGGAATTACACATTATCACCAAAAATGAGCAGGTTCTGGAATTTATCCATTTTAGAATAATCCCTTGATTTAGTTTTGAGTCAACGAAAGGAAGTAAACAGTAGTTTGGTAAAAATAGCTCTACGCTTATCACTCATTTCTAATTTATTTTTTATGGTTGACCCGGAAATTAAAAGTGTAAACAGAGACGTTTCCCTTATAGACTTTGGCAGTGTGCTTAGATTTCATGATTTTGTTTTTCAACAACAAGGCAAGTGGTATCGCATAGGTTCAGGAAAGGAAAGCCCCTACACCATCTATTTGTCTACACGTATTTTGTCTGCAGGACCGTTACTTGACCGGGTATTGCCGCTTTTGTGGCGCCACAGGGTAGACTTTGATGTGCTGAAAGACAATTACACGGTCAGTGTTTTTAACGGGTACGGTGCAGGTCTTGAAAATGTAGGCAGGTTTATTACCATTTATTGTAAAAGCAGATCAGAGACAAAGCTCATTCTTGATGATATTGAACGTATCGTTTCAGGGATTTACGGGCCCGAGGTTCCCGGGATGCTTCAGGTAGGACGGATCAGCTATGTTTCGCCTCTATTTTACAGTAATGGAGAAATGAAACTAAGGCCAAAGGATACTCCTGGTATCATTAAAAGAGCAAATCATCCACGCCTGATTGACTGGTCATATGTGCTGGTTAAGCTACTAAGGAGATTACCTAAAGGCGATACTTTCAGGGGCATAAACATGCACAGGTTCAGTTGTACCCCGTGCCTCATTAAACATGGTAAACGGCATGCTTTCGACGATTTCTATGGCAGGGACATGATCGACAGGTTAGAATGGCAGTACCGGGTGCTAAAAGAAATTGCGCCACTAAAGATATCCAACCGGGCTCTTGATCTCATTTATAAAAAGGAATCCGCTTACCTGGTGCTGGAATACCTGGAGGGCAGTAGCTTGCGCAGAAAGATTTACGAAGAAAAAAGAGACTGTTGCTGGAAGGATCTCTCTACTCAATCCAGGTCGCATTTGCTGGTGATTTTTCTTAAAATACTGCAGACAATACAGCGCCTGCACAATGCAGGCTTTCTTCACCGGGACCTCAATGTGGACAATATCATTGTTGCTGAAGATGAAAAGGTTTTTTTAATTGATCTGGAACTGGCCTATACCACGCGGCTGCAACAAAGCGGACCGCCATTCGGGCAAGGGATCGCCGGTTATATTTCGCCACAACAACGCTGCTACGCAGTTCCAGATGCCAGTGATGACCTATACTCTTTGGGGGCGGTGCTGGTATTTATGCTTACCGGTAAGCATCCGATAGAAACCATAAAGGACGATCCAGCTGAAACTGCAGAAATACTGGGCCAGGTAACCAGAAGCCAGTCCTTAACAGGACTTGTTATAAAGGCCGTTGATTGGTCTGCAGAAAAACGGCCTTCACTTGAAACGTTCAGCAGTTTAGTGACAACAGAAATTGCTTCACTGCAATACAACTTACCAAAACCTTAAATACATCGCGTTATGAAATGGAAAGAAACGATGCTAGATCTCATCTGCTATAGTTTTGTTGCACTTTTTTTCTATGCAGCAATCAGTAAACTCCTGGATTTTGAAAAATTCGTCTGGTCTATCAATCTACAACCCTTTGATGACAAATGGACGATGCTATTGGTGTGGGGCTTGCCAGCAATAGAGCTGACTGCAGCCGGCCTGCTACTTTTCAGGATTACACGATTGTATGGGCTTCTTTTATCATTGGTGTTAATGGTGGCCTTTACTATTTATATCAAGTTGGTGTTGTCCAATTATTATGGCGCCGTGCCCTGCGCATGCGGTGGTGTAATCCGGAAGATGGATTGGCAGGAGCACTTGTGGTTCAACCTTTATTTTGTATTTATCGGGATTCTGGGGCTGATCGTGATGCTGGGAAAGGCCAATTACACAAAAGGCAGGGAGGCGATCCTAAATACAGGAAGCTAATATAAAGTATTCCTATTCGCATCGAATATTCAATAAGCTATTCACGTGGATACAGGTTTGTGGGGCTCCTGTCTGAAAAAAGCCACTGGTATTCAATTTTTAAACTAATAAAACAGATTTTATGAAAAAGATTAAGCTCGCATTCATTGCGCTATTTTCTGTCATCGGTGTAGGCTCTATTGCTGCCACGACGCA
Source organism: Chitinophaga sp. CF418 (assembly GCF_900142925.1). Classification (GTDB taxonomy): domain Bacteria; phylum Bacteroidota; class Bacteroidia; order Chitinophagales; family Chitinophagaceae; genus Chitinophaga. The sequence continues at coordinate 58,477 of NZ_FRCN01000020.1, read as the reverse complement.
TGCACCTGGTGATTATTATGCAACTCCAACAGGTGGTTCTCCACTTGGTATTAAAGGTGAAGATTTCACTTGTGGCGATAACCAAAACGCCACATGTGCTTATCTTGAAGAGCAAAGTGGACCAAGGACACGTATAGTAGGAGGTTATATTGACCTTTAATTAAATGGATCTGGGAGTGTATTGCTCCCAGATCTAAGTTACTCTGTTAACACCTACGCAGGTTGTTATCGGCTCCTGTACTTTCAAAAAAGCCACCGGTAATTTATTATTCTAAATCATAGTTTATGAAAAAGATCAAACTTGCATTAATTGCGCTATTTTCTGTTATTGGTGTTGGTTCAATAGCCGCCACATCTCATGCTCCTGGAGATTATTATTTTACTCCTACAGATACAACTCCGATACCTGGTGTAAAAGGGGTGGACTGGACATGCCTTGACATCCCAGAGTTCACTTGTGCTTACCTGGAATTGCCGAATCATTCCAGATTGCGTATTGAAGGGGTATATACGGAAATTGAGCCCTAAAAAGAAACTAAGGTGTCTGATCTGTTCAGACACCTTAGTCAGTTTACTTAATCAATTAAACTTAACGTTGACCTAAATTTCGTTTTTTGATCAGGCCATCCAGGTAACCGATAGTTTTTTCTACGGACCATTTTTTAACATCCCCATTAATATTCCGGATTGTCACTTCTTTATCTATGATGATCAATGTAGGATATCCCATAATGTTATAATGCTGAATTAGCTCATGGCTGGAACCTTTTCCCTGGGTGTATAGATTGATACCATCCGGACTGGCATACCGATTTTGTGCAACACTGGTCAGCCAGTTTTTCTTATCCTTATCTATACAAACGGAGATGATTACAATATCCTGGCTTCCCTTATAATGTTCCTCTATTTTTGATAAAGTATTTTCGTAGTACGAATTACAGCCAAAACAACCTGTAAACCAGAAATCCAGGAATACTACCTTATTCTTAAAATCACTTAGCTTGACTAGCTTGCCTTGTGTGTCTTCGAGCGTAAAATCATAAGCCGGTTTCCCTGTTGTAACGTTGTTTCTCTGAGCTACCAGTAATTTTAGATACTTTGGTGTAGTAATGGTTTGCGTTGCCTGGGCATAAAATGTACTATCAATTCCGTCGGGCGTCCGGTATAATCTATACAGCAGATTTTCTGTTAATATTTTGTCGCGAAGCTGGGGAGCGAGCGCTTTGACTTTGGATAAAAAAAACTGTAGTCGTTCATTGGGGACGCTGGTATCCAGCTTTTTTTCGAGTATTATTCTGGATGAGACATAGTCTGAATAGTATGGACAATAGGTTATTATTTCTTGCGGTAATTCAGGAAATGATAGGTTTTTCAGGTACGTATTGTATAGGTCCTTGAAAAAAGGCGCAGCAACAAGGCTATCTTGCTTGGGTGAAGCAGATAAATGCAGGGACTTTCCAAACTTATTGAATCGATTGAAATAATCCAGAGTTATAATATTTGCTTTCAGGGTGTTATATTCTTGTAAGGTTATTCCTTGGCGCTTTTTCTCCAGGTGTTGTAATTTAAGGTTTAGCAGGGAGTCCAGTGGTTGATTTAGGTAATTATAAGTCCATTTTAGCGTTTCGCTAGGATATCGGTACTCGCCCTGTTTCGATAGTCTTGGCTTGTAACTTTCGTCGAGATTTTGTTTGAGTAAGGCTAGTTCATATACGATATTCATTTTTTCTGAACCTTTGCCTGAAAAGAGTAGTTTATGATCCTTTACCTGGATACTGGCGTGGTCACCTGGGTTTAAGGGAAAATAGGAAAAGTAGTCGTAGTCCCCTTTGCCCTTAAAAGCTTGAATGATAAAATATCCTGTTTTGTTGATCTCCGAAATATTTATAACAGCGTTTTGTCCAGGACTAAGACTACCTGATTTTGTAAGCACAAGTTTTTCGCCGTGTGATAAATATTCTTTCCAAAATTCAACTTGTAAGCTATCGTAACCGGAATCTTTTGGAAATGCAATTGTAATACTTGCCGTTTGGGTTTCTTTTAACTTGGATCTGGTTGTTTGCGCATAGGATTGATTGCTGAGAAGCAGTGCAGTCAGTACAAACAATGTTGTTGTTTTAATTTTAAATTTCATTGTCTTCATAATCTATTTCTATCTAATGCTAATTTATCGTTCATTTTGCTGGAGACCGGAAATGCTGATCTCTAAGGACGGTATTGGGAAAACATAAAGTGGTGAATTTGGTTCCAATTTATATTCCGTTCCATTTAATAGCCTGCGTAAAGTAACCTGGCGATCGGGTTCCCTGTTCAACCTTCTAAGGTCCAACCAGCGCAGGCCGCGAAACACAAGTTCTTTCCTGCGTTCTGCCAAAATAATATCCAATGCTTGTTTTGATGTAGCGGCTGTTTGGTTTACGTAGGTGCTGGTTCCATTCGTGTTTTTCTTAAACCGGTAAGAAAGCAGCAGGTTGATATCCTGCATGGCCAGGCTGGTTTCTCCTCTGCGTGCTCTTCCTTCTGCTCTGATCAGGTACATTTCGTCTGTAGCCAATCCGCTGAATGGTGCTGAAAATTTGGTATAGCTTCCCTTGAAATAATAAGCACCAGCAGGATTGGTTCTGAAAAATGCTGCTGGTCTCAGGTCATTGGTGGGGTAGGACTTCAACAAGAGTGTATCTATCAGGGTATTTGCCCTGCTGATCAATGGTAAAGAGTTTGGGGTCATTGTTTGAAAAATAATTTCCGGATGCTCTATGGTGCCAAATGGAGCAGTGGAGCTGAGCGTAAGCGTATTGTAATCCAAAAGCTTGTTATATATCGCCAAACAGCTGTCTGCATAATTTTCTGCTTTGGTATAATCACCCATGTTCAGGTAAATTCTTGCCAATAATGCATATACAGCAGGTTTTGCAGGCCTTGCTGTATAGCTGTCCAAAACAGCAGGGACCAAATTCTTTGCGCTGTTCAAGTCTGAAATAACCTGATCGTAGCTCTGTTGTAAGGTTGCGCGTTTGGAAATCTCTTCAAGATTAGGACTAAGGCGCAAAGGTATCCCTAGATCCGTAGCAGCAGTCTGTGAATAGGGTTTGCCAAAAATCTCAACCAGGTCATAAAAGGACTGCGCCCGGAAAAAGAGCGCTGCACCTTTAATGTTGTCCCATTCTGTTTGGTTCCCGGCGGTTCTGTTAATTGTTTGCAGGCCTTCCAGCACACAGTTTGCATAAAATACCCGGTTGTAGCCAGTTCTCCAGTCATTTCCCGGATCGGTGTTGTCGTATATTTCCTTGTTCCAGGTGTATATGTTCCTGATGGCCAAAGTTTGGGTTTGGTAATTGGCATACAGGAAAAACTGATCATCGCTGGATAACTGTCCCATACCAGGTGTCCGGTTCATGATCTCCCTGTTGTCCAGCAGGGACCAGTAATCAGCAAGTGTAGATGGTGTGATCAACATTTTATTGGGCTTTTTTTCCAGAAATTCTTTTGTACATGAGGCCGTACTGGTTAGTAAAATAGCCAACATGAGGTGTATAAGGTTTTTCATCTTCTTTTTGTAAACTGTACTACATTCCAATTTTTAATCCGAAAGCGTAGGTTCGTGGTTTGGGTAGGCCACTGACATCGGGATCAATCCCATATTTGTTTGCGCGCCACAACAAACCAATGTTGTTCATATAACCGTAAACTTCAATACTGCTTACCGGCAGTTTTCTCAGGATGTCCCGGCCCAGGCGGTAACCCAGCTGCAGGTCCTGAAAACGAATGTGGTCCCCTTTTTCTACGATGATCGCCGTGTTCTGATAAAAGTCATCACGGGTTTGATTGGTGGGATAAAGGAGTGCCGGTACATTGGTACTGGCTTCATCCCCAGGTTTCTGCCACCTTTGTGCGTATTCGATATCTCCCGTTGAAAAAAGCCCGTTAATAAGGGCGTAACTATTGAGTGATGGACGTTTGAAGTAAAAACCGAATTTATAGATCAGGTTAAAGGACAGTGAAAGTTGTTTCCAGCTGAACGTATTCATCAGGCTACCAAAGGTTGTGGGATTGGCCGGGCCATGATAAACCATATTGCTCAAGTCAGTAGAATTGGCAATGCTGTTGTAAGCAGTACTTGGTATGCCGTCCAGGTATCCTTGTGGTTCTCCGGTATTGCTTAATCCTGCCCAACGGTAGCTGTATATCGCAAATAGGGGTCTCCCCTCAATCGGGTTGTCGTCACCTCCGGTTACATAGCTGCTCAAAGCTGTAGTTTGCCGCAAATATTTTGATACTGAGGTCTTGGCATAACTGAACAGGAACATGGTATTCCATTTGAGTTGACCGGTGGTATTGATTGAATTGAGCGTGAGGTCCCAACCATTTCCTTTGATATTGGCCGTGTTCCCGCGAAAGGTAGACAGTCCAGCCGAAGGCGCCAGGGTGGCATCACCCATGATATCTGTTCCCTTTTTGTCGTAATATTCAATACTGCCGCTTAATCTTTTGTTCAGTACGGAGAAATCTACGCCCAGGTTGGTCATTCGGATTTTCTCCCAGCGCAGGTTTGTATTGGGCGGATTGGTAATATCTGTATAAGTTTTCCCCAAGCCATTATCTGTTCGGTTTAAGCCAGTTAGATAAGCAGTTACGTTCTGGTCAACGTTTCCATTATACCCATAGGTTGCACGCAAATGCAGCTGTGATATCCAGGAGACTTTAAAGAACTTTTCTTTTTCTATATCCCATTTTAGCCCTGTTGACCAAAGCGGAACGCCTTTCTGGTTGGTGTTGACCCCAAAGAGGTTGCTTTCGTCCTTACGTGCGCTTGCACTTAGTGTATAACGCTGCAGGTAGCTATAAGAGGCATTCGCATAGTAAGACCTGTTGCGATTGGAAGTTGCTGATAGGAACCTGCCAGAGGGGATTCTTAAAGTAGCTGTGCCGTAAATGATCGGGAAAAACGTGAGGTAATCTACATCCGTTTGTGTGGCGAATTCGTCGTTATAACCATAAAAACGATTGCCGTTACGATCGGTACCATAATCGCGGATCTCGTAACCTGCAATGGCATTGAGCTCATGCTTGGCTGCCCAATTGTTTGCATAGTTGGCCTGGAACCTGAGGTTCTGTGTTTTAGCAGTACCACTGGTCAGATCAAGGATGCCCCCCAGTGGAATTCTACGTGTAACTGCACCAGTGCTCTGGTTGATGGAGCTGTAGCGATTGATCAGATCGCGTGTATAGTAGGTTTGCTGGCTGCGCAGGTTTCTGTCAAGGATAACGGTTTTGCCATACTGGTATTTCACTTCTGTCGATAAGCTTTTTAGGATTTTGTAACGCGCCTCGACATTCAACAGGTAATTGGTTTGATCGGAAGTGTTATCAGCCAGTTTGATTTCATCTATTGGGCGGTATAACCAGTCCAGGAGTCTTCCTTTTCCAACGGTATCTGTAAACAGGGTTCTCAGTTTGGGAATAGCCAGGCTGTTACCCTGGTCGTCTGCCAGCCGAGCATATGGATATAAAATTAGTTTGTCTGAATAATAGACACCAGAACTGTTTGCAGTGTTTTTTGTTCCGGTATAAATAACGGAAGTAGTCAGGTTGAGCCGGTCTTTCAGCAGATTATAGGTATTGCTGGCATTCAGGGTAATGCGTTCGTATTTGTCTCCTTTCGAATTGGACAGGTTGCGGTCATAACCGCCAGAAACGTAATAGCGTTGCTGGTTGGTTCCACCACTTATGTTCAACGCATATTGCTGGTTACTGCTGTTCTGATACAGGTATTTCAGCATATCGTTTCTTACATCATGTGCCTTTAATGCATTCAGTTGCGTTTCCAGGTCTGCGTTGGAGAGTTTACCTGCCCGGTTGAGGACCATGAGCTCTACGGCAGGTGTTAACGCTGGCATTTGCGCACTGCTGATGGAACTGTCGTAAAAATTTCTGGAAAATAGAAAACGTTCAAGTTCGATGTAATCGGCAGGCCCAAGCCCCCTGGAATAAAACAGATCAGGCTTATTACCGATAGTTAGGTTAGCGTTGAGGTTAATGGCAGGGGCAGTGCGCAGGCTTCCTTTCTTTGTGGTGATCACAATTACCCCATTTCCAGACCGGGCACCCCAGATGGAAGCTGCTGCGGCATCTTTGAGTACAGTAATGTTTTCAATGTCGTTGGGGTTGATGTTATTGATATCCCCATTGTATTCGAAATTATCCAGAACGATGAGTGGCTTGTCGTTCGCAAAGATGGTACTAGTCCCTCTTATAGAGATGTTGGAGCGCACACCAGCACCAACTGGATTGCTGTTGAACAGCATACCGGTGGTGATACCTTCCAGGCGGTCAATGATCCCGGTGGAGACCCGGCGGTTGAGCTGCTGGTTGTCGATCAATGCATAAGAACCGGTAGCCCTGTCTTTGGGTATCTGCTGATAACCGGTGCTGACATTGATGTTGACTTCTGCCAGGGTTTCTGGCTGAAGCCTGAGCGTTACTTTCATTTCATTAAAGTTTGCTGCGACTTCAGCAAAACCAAACCCGATGAGGCTAAACTGAAGTAAAGCTCCTTCAGGTACTTCCGAAAAGGAAAATGCACCCAAGTTGTCTGTTACCGTTACCAGGTTTGTCCCTTTTACACGGACCGATACGTTTTGGATTGGCCTGCCCAGGGAATCCATTACATATCCCTTTACTGGCTGCTGTTTGCCTTTTGTTCTGCTTTTTTTGACCATTATGGAAATAATCTTCCCGTTAATTTTGTACTCCAGCGGCTGGTTTTGGAAAAGCAGGGGTAAGACTTCCATGATATCTTTCTGGCTTACGTTGAGCGTAACGGGACGTGCCAGTGTCTTTGCATCGGCATCATAAATAAAGGCATAGCTGCTCTGTTTGCGAATTTCCTGCAAAACATTTGTAAGCGGCTGTGCTTTTGCTGTGAGGGTAATCTTTTGCGCACTTGCAGAAAAGACTGAACAGACGCTAAGCAGTAGTGCAAACATTATATAGGAGAACGTTCTGGTACCGGTATAACGCCTGGTACCATTTAATTGGAACGTGATGCCGGTATGAACTTTAGAATTCATATTTTTGTTGGGTTAGGTGGTTTAAATAATATGCTTTGAACGGTTTTTATTTGATAAGCCTAGCTATTGCCGGATGTGTTGCCCACACCTCCGGCTTTTTATTTTTTTGCCAAAGCCAAGACTTAGATGGGTGTTATTTTTTTGCCATTATCCTCCTTCCTTCTAACCGGAATGTAATGCCGGTATGGGTACTTAATGCAGCCAACAGCTCGGTGAGCCGGGTATTGATAGGGAGTTCTCCTGATAGTTTTACTTTTGATAAGCCTGGTTCAATTACAAATTCAACATCGTACCAGCGTTCAATTTGTGGGATGGCCATGTCCAGCGTGGCATTGTTCAGCAAGATGATACCATCCCGCCAGCTGCTGAAAGCCGATGCATCAACATTTAGGGATTCCAGTTTATCCTGGCCTGAGACAGCCTGCTGGCCCGGTGCAATTTTGAGGGATGTTTTGGTTTTTATGTTGGTTACCAAAAGACTGCCTTCCTGAAGTGTGGTGAAGGTAAAGGGAGAATCCATATAAGCATTGAGGTTGAATTGTGTTCCCAGCACCTTGATTTCCTGGTCGCTGCTTTTTACAATAAAGGGTTTGGTTTTGTTGGGTGTAACCTGGAAGTAAGCTTCACCGGTTAATTCTACAGTTCTGGTATTGGCATTGAAACGCTGAGGATACTTCAGCGTTGAGGCGGCATTGAGCCAAACCTTGGTACCATCGGGCAGTATAACCTGGAAGCGCCCGCCATTGGGTGTATGGATGATGTTGAAGGCCAGGGTTTGCCTGGCTGATCCTGAACTGTCCTGCACATAGCTGATCATTCCCCTTTGGTTCTTCTCGATATGTACATCCTGATCTTGATAAAGTGTTCCATCGTTTACTTTTGACAGATCAATCACAGTGCCGTTGGCCAGGGTTAGGGTGGCCTTGTTGCCTCCGGGCATAATGTCTGCTGCCGTAACTTTATTGTCTGAGCTATATGTTGCCGGGTACCTAGTTAGATACACCAGGGAGCCGATTGCAATCAGCATTGATGCAGCTATAGCTGCAGGGTACCATAGACGTAGTTTTCTTTTTGGCGGCACTATTTTTCGGCGCAGGTTAAGCTTTACCTGCTGCAATAACTCTTCCATGTGCGGGTCTGCTTCGTCCGGATGTTCATCGTTGAGGGCTTCATGGATCAAACGTCCCGGGATGGGATGATTGTCTTCTGTGTCGAAATAGGAAAGCAGTTCTTCCAGCTCATGCTGCCGGATGTTCCCAGAATTGTACTTTTGAAAAAGTGTTTTAAGGTAGGTATATGGTTTCACGGTCTTTTTTTTACAGCAATACGTAGATGACGGAAAAACCAATAGCTCCTGCTGAAAGAAAAAGCGTGTTTGTTTGTTAAGTTGCTGATGTTTAGTCTAATAAAATTAAATGGATTGTAGTATAAACCCAACAATAAGTGGGATTGCTAAGTTAGGATGTGCTGCCAGGTATTTTTTTAAAAACGCATTGGCCTTCGTAATATGATCGTTTACTGCTGCTGTAGAAATGCCCAGGGTTTCGCTGATTTCCCGGTAGCTTTTTTCTTCCAGTTTACAGAGGATAAAAACTCTCTTCCTTTGCGGCGGCAACTGATCTATGATGCGGTATAAAAGCTCTCTGCTTTCCTGTTCATACAGCACTTTTTCTATGTTGTTGTAAGCGCTGTCTGTATAACGCAACAAGGTTGTTTTTAACCTGCTATCAGTTGCTGCCTTGCGGAAGAAGTCGTACACCAGGTTTTCAGCAATGCGGTAGAGGTAACCTTTAATGGGTTTTTCAGGATTGATATTCGACCTGTTCTCCCAAAGCTTTAAAAACAGTTCCTGTATGGTTTCTGCAACCTGTTCGGGGGATTTCAGTAGCTTCAGCAGCCTGGCAGACAGCGGCTTTTTGTAAAGGTCATAAATAGCCTCGAATGCCAGATAATCTCCGTCATGCAAACTTTGTGAGAGCGTTTGTTCATCAGGCTGATTCAGGTGCTGCATATGTATATCTTAACGCAGCAAATCTCAATAATATTTCAGGCAAGTGCAAATCCAAACGGATTAAATAATGATGAAGAGCATGTTATTATTTATGGAATATACCTTCCGCACCTTCTATCATAAATCCACCCAAAAAACCGGCAAATAAATCCAATAAATATATTTTATAACCATATAAGCTATTAGAAAAATTACCCTATATTTATTTTGCCAAAGCTTCAGACAAAGAACCATATGCAACTGATTCAATGATAGACAGTTTACACCGATAGGTACATTGTTTGCAATACTAAAAAACTGATTCCACTACCTTTCTGTGTTTCTCCATAGTTTGGAAAATGTTACACTGCGCTATTAAAGCTGAATAAGGTTGCCCATATCGGCAAATTACCGATCCTATAAGTTTTATCGTTAACCGTCAACACAAATATGTTAAATGTAAAGGCGCAGCAACAAGCTGGAAAAACTTTGTTGAAATGTTTCGTTATCGACGACGAACAGGCTGCAATCAATAAACTGGAATCATTCATTAAAATTACACAAGGTCTGGAATTTATGGGAGCCGAAAAAGACCCGCTGAAAGCCCAGGCTATGCTTTCCAATGAAAAGGCACTTCCCGACATTCTATTTCTCGATATCGAAATGAAAGGCCCCTTTGGCCTTAAACTAGGCAAAATGGTTATGGACAAGGTACTTGTAGTGTTTACAACCGGCCACAGTCAATTTGCCGTAGAAGCATATAGGTTGAATGCCATCGACTATTTAATGAAGCCGATCAGTTATCCACTTTTTTTAGAAGCAGTTGCCAAATGCCGCTTTCGCAAAGAAACCGTTGATCATGCTGCAAAGGATACTACCAGTTTATTATTCTTAAAGGATTCGCTTTCTAGGCAAACAACAAAAGTGAACCAAGACGAGATCCTCTACATTCAAAGCATAGGGAATTACTGCAAGGTTTATTTTACCAACAAGCAACAGATCATGCCGCATATTTCGCTTAAACAAATACTGTCACAGCTAAGAAAGGAGCGCTTTGCTAGAATCCATAAATCTTATATCATCAATATGCAACACATCGAGTTTTATGAAGGAAATGGAATCGTACAATTGATAAACAAAATAAAGCTGGAGGTAGGTAGAACGTTTAGGAAAAAGTTGAAAGAAAAAATAAAACAAGCACATGGCAATTAGATTGCCATGTGCAATGTCCTGCTATTTGACACAGATCATAGTAGGAACTGAAGTAACGGTTGTAGGGGTTGGTGACATCTTCGTACCATTTGTTGGTGCAAAAGAGAACAGTGTTCTTCTTACAGCTTTTGCTTTTGCGATTCCTTTCATTTTGAAATTTGTTTTAAACGGTTAACAATTCTATTAATTATTAGTGAATCTAAAAACATTGTAATGAACCCACAAACAAAAATACACATCCCGCATTTTTTAAGTGATAACCGTAAAATGCTCACAGGAATTAACCCCGTATTTAGAGGATTTGCCCTGCGTACAACTACGATTAATTTCCAGGTCATCCTACTGCTCGTTTTGGGGGCTATGGATTATATGCTACTGCTGGCGAATGGAATTACTGACAAGACGCCACAATTCTTAGTATTCTTATGTATTGATGCAGCTTCTTTTTTTCTATACGTCCATTTTATATTTCCTAAACTTTCGTCAAGATCTTATTCACTTATAGCTATAGTTCTTATCATAATTCTTTGTATGTTGCTGTATACAGTACTACATTTGCTAACGTATACCTTGTTTGCCAGCGAGCCTTCGCTATTTCTTTCCACCTTGGCGACTAAATTTATAGTTAACCCCTTTTACCACGCGTGGCAAAGAATGGTGTTTTCTCTTTTCCTATGGAGCGCTTACGAAATAAAGAACTCAGCAAAACGAGAACAGGTTCTTGAAACCAACATTCTATTTTCAAGAATAAGCCCACATTTATTGTTCAATGCGCTCAACATGCTTCCTATTGAAAGCAGTGTTCCATTGAAAAATGATAGAATAATAGAACTGCTCTCACGTTATACTAGGAACGCCATGACTGAACTTGGAGAGGATGGAAAAGGATTACTTACTAGCGAATTGGACCAGCTGGAAACCTTACTTCTAATTAATGAACTTCGCTTCGGCAAGATCTACATTCAGATTCATAAAGAGCTGCCTAGCGATATCACCGATTACCGCATTCCGCCACAGATCATTGTGACCCTTGCCGAAAATGTATTTAAATATGGTATTGTTGATGACCCGTTGAGACCTGCGGTTATTATGCTTAATTTAACTGATCACTTCCTCACGGTCAGAATGACCAATTACAAATATCCTATCCAGGAACATCCTTCAGGTAAACACGGCATCAATAGCGTGCAGAAACGCTTGCATAATATGTATGGCAGGAACCACCATTTCAAGATTAGTGAAACCGCAGAAGTGTTTAGCATTGAAATAGGATTTCCGGTTTGATGTAAGATTTGCAATGATCGAGGATCATGCACTAATTTGTAACGGAATACCTGATCGGTTGAGCCGAGTGCGTAATAGTGACAGGACGCCTATTGTTAAAGTTGTTTAAAAAGATTATGCTGGCTTTAATGTGCTTTGTCCCTTACCAGTTGGAACTGTCTCCATTTTCAGACGAATAAACGCACGCATTAATGGATTTTTAAATTTATATCTATGCCGATTCTTAGATCCGGTAACTTTTAAAATCTCCCCCCTTTCAGCAATACAAAATTTGCCTAAATGAAAGGTGAAATTATTGACCTTCTTTCGTTTGCGTAAAAGCCTGGAAAGTATTTTCTCCAGATCGTTCGCTTGAAAGTATCCATATTCGTCGGTTTGAACTAACGATGCCGCGTTTAAAACATCAGCAAATATGTTTGCCTTGGTAGCGAGTGTAGCAATTCGGTAACTATTAGTCAAACTTTCATGTGCACTGTCTATCGTCTTCTTGATGGCTACATTCAAATGACTTATATCAATAACATCGGTGCTATTGAAAATAGCCTCGGTCGCCGCATGGTGACAAAGCGCATGAGTAAAATGTGGATAGCCTGAACTTAGCTCGATTATTTTCTGAACTACATCTTCCTGAAAGGTCATATCTAATGGCTGTTCCCCTTTTCTGATAATCTCTTCAACCTCCAAGGGTGACATTGCGGGCATATGTATCTGCCCGATGTTTCGCTCTATTGACTCATGTTCTTGAATCAACGAGTTTACATCTTCTGACACGCCAACTACGATGAGCGTGATTCCTGGTAGTGTATCTGAAATCGCTTTAAGTGTATCTGCAAACAATCGTTTATTAAACTTATCTGAATCTAGCCGGTCGAATTCATCTAAAATAACTATGGCTTGGCCGAGTGTTTTAAGAAGGTTGAGTACCACCTTAATGTCGACTATTTCTTCTGAAATTAGTTTTGATAAAGGTATGTTGTGTTCTTTCAGAACAGTTGGACTGTTAAAGCCAATCACTTCTTGCGCAACCTCATATTTGATGGACAATTGGGAAAACACGTTATGCCATAGTGTAGCATACGTGTCGTCGGAATTACAGCTGATCTTCGATACCGGACTAATTGGTTTTTCAAACAGTATTTTAATAATATTTGAAAAGGAGGTTTTCCCAACACCACGATCACCGAATATTATAATATGGTAACCTTTTTGATTTATAAAGGATACTACCTTTGAAAGCTGTACATGTCTACCAGAAAATAATCCTTTTATTTCAACAGGCGAGGCAGGTGTGTAAATCTGGCTCACTTGTTGAATTTTTTGCATAACAGTTTGGTCCATCAAACTCTATATTTATAGTTGGTTTAATAATATTAGGTCAGATTTTACAGTCGTTATTTCAATAACTTAAGTACTCACATGAGTTGTTTTTTTTCTGCCTTTTGATCATACTAATGCAAAAAGCGATTATCAGGTACTCTTCTGTTGAAATATATTTGTTTTTTCAATTGATTATAAATAATAATATATCACATTGGAAGACATTGGTCTGAACACCTTTTAACAATGACAAACCGATTACTCCAAAAGTGGTAGAGAAAGCTAGAGAATTGGGCTAAACACAATACGCCTACGCCTATTTTTGCGTATAAGACAGGGAGAACTGATACATCAGTAAGAAACATTGCTTCTGACAATGATATTTCATTGAAACCGACTAATAAACCACCTTACGGGACGAAAAAGTAATCTGGTCTTTAAAATTTATGGGATGGAAACTCCAGGACTGCCCCTGGCTTTGCCAGGGGCTTTATTTATTGTACAAGAGAAAATGCTATGCGGTAGTCGTTATCCCCCATACAGTAAAATTGTTATGCCGTTTCGGGATTTTAGCCATCCTCTGTTTTAGGGTGGACCATTTTATGACGAAAGGGGGAAAGATGCTCAGCAAAAAATACAAACTAGTTGGTATTGATACATAGTGTCACTTACGATAACTTTAAATCAAGCGCGCATTTTATTTCAACAGAGATATATTATTTACACGGGGCATTACACAAATGTAACAATAGAATGAAAATTAAATTTGAGTTATGAGAAATATAATTTTAATTCTACTCGCAATCGCATCATTCAAGCAATCTTTTTCTCAATCCTGCAAAGACGTACTCATTCCCGATAAAGACAAGATAGTTCAAAGAAGGGATAGAGCTACAATGGTGATTAACATTTTAAACCAAGAAAATATTCAAACATACGAAGATTATAAAAATTCTAAGTTTAATGCCACAGTTCCAATAGATGGCGTATTGGTTGGTTTAGGCTTTGAACAAAACAGCGGGGGATTTAAGAGATTTCAAAATAGGCTATACACATATGGTTTCAATAGTGATACCAACAGCGAATTCTTAGATCAGACAACTGAAAAGCTTTCACGAGAATCAATTGCAGCCTGGGAAAAATGCGTAGTCCAAGACGGATTTCATGTTTGGATGGAGCAAGAATTAGATCCAAATACATTTATTTTGGCTGGTGTATATCGTGATGGGGGTGAAAATGCTAGCCCAAGGCTTACGAATGTATCTTTTTCTGAACCGGTTGAAGCAGTAGGTGATGGAAGCTTTACTGATCACATTGGAAAGGCTAATACGACCTTTGTTTTCGGCGGTAACCTGCAGAGACAAATTTTTAAAAGGACTACAAACAAACCTTTAACAATTGTTGTAAATGCAACAATTGGGTCCGGCTTCCAAAAGACGTTGGGGCCTATTTCAAATTTCAAATTTGATGTCAATTCGTTAAGGCGAAGTGAAGGCAGATCAGTCGGAGAAACTAATAAAGTAATTACATTCCTAAATGATAAGCAGAATGATGTTTTAGCCGAAGTTAGAGTATTCTTTAATCTTGTCAGAGAGTCACCAGATGGCGTTGCAAGTTCAATGCAATCTATTAATTTATATATACAAACTGAAGGCGAATGGTCAGAAATTCTGTCTTCTGGTCCAGTAAACTGGAACTCAACTGCGCGCAAAGTTGAGTTAAAGTACTATGTTCCAGTTAAAGCGATGTCAACTCAAAATTTTAGGGCCTCATTCGGTTTATGGGACAGATTTAGTTCTTCAAACTCTGGAATCGACTGGGAGATAAATTATTGATTAGGAGATTATATCGAACGGTCTTTATTTCAGACAGAATTTGAATTGTGTACAGCAAGGCAATCAAAAAGCCCGTTATGATTGAACTGGACTATTGTATGCGTAGGCTCTTGGAGAATCTAGTCTCGCTAAACAAAAAAGGAAGGTCGTAATCGACCTTCCTTTTTTGTTTAGCGAGACATTTCTCGTATGATTTTTATAGGTAGCAATACCTTTGGGCGTGACATATTTTGTATTTATGGCTACGAATTGCATGAGAACGTACAGTGGTTTTGAGCCTCGTGATTAAAAATATGATATTTTTATATCTTTTTAAAGGGAAATTTCCCGTTACACTTCATCAGAAAAATTTCAGCCATTAACACGTTATTAACTATTCGACTCGCCAATAGTGTTAACTTGAAAGAGTAGCCATTTCTTATTTGAAAATCCCACCTGTATTTTCAACAACCTCATTGTAATATCCCTCAAACAACGCTCATGATTGATATCACCAATGACTATTCCCAGCTACATGTACACAATGCCTGGCATTTGGTTTATTATTTATCAAAATTTCGGAATACTGAAGGCACTTTTTCCAACTATATTATCAAATTTAAGGAAAGCGATTTAGCGACTATAAAGGCATGGACCAGGTGGTCTGTAACTGAACTTAGAAACCTGAACATTAAATTTGATTATGTTATAAGGGCTTTGGGAAGTTCCGAATTACACCCCCAGCCCAGAAGCAAAAGCTTAGATGTAATTGGACATCATTTAGAAAAAAATTGCGCCTCTATATACTGCCCAGAGATCTTGATGAAAACAAAAGCAACTCCGCCTATGCATACTTTGAGGACAAGGCCTGAAAGATTTGAGGCAATGCACATGAGTTATTGCGTCGCGGATAAGAAATTTGACCTCAATAACAAAAATATTCTTATACTTGATGACGTTACCACAGCAAGAATAACCACAGGAGAAATGCTCCGTGCGCTTCGAGTGGAATGGCCCAGAGCCAGATTTTATATTTTCTGTCTTGGTAAAACAGCTTACGACGACTATCTGAACGACGTGGTTCCAATTGCACAGTTTAACGCTTTATTGAATGCATAATCTATCTATTGAACAAATAATCAAAATAATGTCTATGCCCAAGGTTGGGCGCAAGACAGCACATAAACTCATTAATGAAATCTCTTATAGTTTGTCTGACGATAGAGATTTAATGGATTTCCTGAACGAAAAGGGTAAGTTGTTTAAGTTACCTCTTTTTTCGCAAGAAGACTTTGATTACGCTTTCAGAAAAACAGAAGCAATTATAACCGAATCAGAACATCTCGGGATTAGGATGATTTCATTCAAGGATGACAATTACCCTTGCTTATTAGCTAAAACGACCGATTTACCAATTATTCTGAATTATAAAGGTGATATTTCTTTACTGTCGGAAAAACCGACGGTAGCGATCATCGGTACTCGTGAACCCACGGATTTTGGCATGAAGTTAGGCACCAGACTGTCTGAAGTTTTTGCCAGTAATGGCTTTAATATCGTTAGCGGCCTCGCTGTCGGCTGTGACACTGCTGGTCATAGGGGGGCTCTTAACGTTAGTGGCACCACTACAGCCGTTTTAGCTCATGGCCTTGATAAAATATATCCTAAAGAGAATCGAGCATTAGCTGATCAAATTTTGGAAAAAGGTGGTGTATTAGTTTCAGAATATTTTGTGAAACAGACTGCTTTAGCGAATTTTTTTATTGAGCGGGATAGGATTCAAGCTGGGCTGAGTTTGGGTACAATTGTAGTTGAAACTGACGTGAAAGGTGGAACTATGCATACCGTGAAGTTTACGCTTGAGAACAATAGGGTATTGGCCACTTTAAATCATCCTTCGGAGTATCTTAAAGAGCCAAAAACACAAGGAAATCAACTTCTTATCCGCGAAAGAAAGGCTCGGCCCATTTATTTAAAGGAAGAGGTAGACGATTTAATTATTTCATTAAAAGAATCATTCAGAGCTCGGGGCAGTGTTTCTATTGATACTTCAGTCAGTCCAAAGGCAGACATTGACATTTCTGTAGCAATTAGTGGTACGGATTTATTTAGCTCTTTGGAACCGGTAAAAGACGAAAATTCAAAGGACCTACACAGTAAAAACGAGGAAGAAATAGCATCTGCCGAATTGAGTTCAAAAACTGGTAAAAAATCTACATCGACTCTTAGTGAGAGCAAAGCTAAAGGAACAAATAAAGATAAATCAGTAAAAATAGCAAAAGAGCCTAAGGCAGAAAAAGCAGCACCGCCTTCAAAAAAAACGCCCAAAAACAACAATCAGTCAAAATTATGGGACTAATTTTTGATCTTGATCAAACTTTAATTGACTCTTCTCCTGCTGAGCCCCATAGGGGTAAGAACTGGAAAATTGCCTGTAGCAAAATTGGCCAATTTACCTTATATCCGGGTATTATTGAGGCAGTACAGCAGTTCAATCAACGAGGGATAAAAATCTGTATTGTCACAACTAGTGTTAGTTATTATTGTGAACAGGTTTTGGATTTCTGGAAATTACCCTACGATTTTAAAGTATGTTATCACGATACTGATAGAAGAAAACCGGCTCCCGACCCTATATTAAAGGCTTTAGATTTCCTAAAATATCCAGCTCAAAAAGTATTATCATTCGGAGACCGCGATATTGACATAATAGCCTCGAATAGAGCTAATGTGCTTTCTGTTGCATGTATGTGGGGGTCCGCTGATGTTGTCGCGTTGAAAAGTGCCCGACCTACGTATTCGATAAGTAGTGCCGAAGAGATGGTGAGGCTTGTTAACCAGTTTTGGAGTTAATTTGATGCCCCCTTAAGTTTTTCTCATTAACTCGACTGGCTTTTCCAAATTGCATTATATGGACGCGAATTCTGTTACTCTGATTGTAGGTTTGGCTGGGATTATAGCTACCCTAATTACCGCGGTTATAGGATTCTACTACACCGCAAAGTCAAGATCAAGTCCTTATCGTGAGCAGCTCTATCTGAAACAGCTTGAACTAATAGTTATGTTGTTCCACCTCCATGGACGATTCAAGACGTTTGCTACATTGATCATTGAAAAGCATTTTTTGGAAGAAGCGTTAACAGATATAGCTATTGTTATAAAAGATCATTCGGTAAGTAAAGAACAAGCTGCTGCCATTTTCCCTGTAGAGCTATTTAGAACGTTGAACATTGTACATGCACTGATGATGGAATTCATTGGAAAATGTGATGAGGGACATGTGTTGACTAAAGAGGATTTTATAAAGTTTTCTTCGGCGGATTTAAAATTTGCACTTCAGTCAAGAACCATCATGGGTGTTGATGAGCTGACAAAAGGAAGTACTCAACTTGTTTCATCCTCAAAAAATGTGCGGACGATGAATGATTTGGATACTGAATATTTTCACGAGTTTGTTAAAAGCAGGATTAACGGGGAATGATTTTTTACATTAAAATATTTTTGTACGTAAAAAAAGTGCGCATGATTGAATTAATATTGCAGCTTTTATCCTAAAACTAAATTCGCGATGATCTTAGGAGGCGGAAAAAGACTGACACAATACCAGATGGAAGCCAGCGATTGGCTGGAATATACCATGAAGGATTCTTGTGATCGTAAGGACTACTACAAAGAGTACCTAGAGTTATCAGAGACCTGGATGAAGCAGAAGGCTGGCATTGCCAAATTGGAGCTGGAGCGCTTGGACAAAGTATGTGCTGATGAGTTTGCAGAGCTGGGTGATGTTAACGAGTATGAGAGGCGAAAATTAGATGTTCTTGAAAATGTTAATCCTCAAATATTGCTTGATTCTTCATTTCTAATGATTTATATATCGCTAGAGGAACAGCTACGAGATGTTTGTAAAGGGATATATCTGGCAGACGATGATATGGATATTCCCAGATACGGTTCAAACATAATCGAAAGTTATTATTCGATAATTAAACGCTTTGGAGACTTTTCTTCTCTTGACTCTATTTGGGATAAAGTCTTGCAATTCCGTGATTTGAGGAATGGAATAGTCCATAATAAGTTCCCAAAACCATTGATTACCAGGCAAATTGTACTTGATCTAAATGAAGCAGTATGGGAACTGATATGGGGGATCTATAAATTGGTAGATCTTCCGGATAATCTTCCGCCAAAAGCATTATTGAAGCCAATTAAGAAGCCTAAAAAGAAAAAGAAATAGAAGGAAACTTGGACTACGCGAAGTGAGTAATGGAAGTAAGTGTTTTATTCTTTAGGATTTCTAGAGGTAGTTTTGCAGGTTTGGTATACTGACTGTGGTTCGATCCCGCGTATGCGGAAAAAGATGAGATTCTGAAACAAGTGCGGGATGACGATGAAGCCCTCAAAGGTGAGCGTCGAGTAATCGAATATTATAGCCATCCGGTTTCCTGGAAGAATTGCTGGAAGTCTGTTTTGAACCGGACCAAATCGAAATCTTTTATTTTTTTGACTTTGCTGATGGTTTCCAGGGAGGCCAGCGCGTCTTGTGCAAATAATGGCTTTGGTTCTGGCGAGTTCAGATATTTTTCGAAATCGAGCCTGAGATCGAATGTGAGATACATTGCGGGTGTGGTTAGTTCTACGCCACGATGCATGTACGTTTTTTCTTCTGTACGATGTTGGGCCTGCGGGGTTTGAAAAATGGCTCGAACCGAGGGGCCATGCATACTACGCTAATTATAAGCTGATTTATATCTTGTCCAAAGATTTTTCTTTAAAAAAGTGCTTCACAGAATCAACTTCACTAGGGATTTTATTGAAAGGCTTGTGTTCTAATTCAACAGAGGTTTCAAAAGTAAAGGCTACGTCCATGTTCAATACGTTATTGGCAAGTTTGGTTAAGGGTATGTAAGATAAGAGATTTCATCTGTTTCGCTGTCCTCTCTGGGCGTTGCTCCTCTCTTCCTCTGGGAGAACCGAGCTTTGCGAGCTCAATGTGGCAAAAATCAATATACACTTCGAATTATATCCCCCTTGGGGGGAGAGAGGGAAACGTTATTCCGGGTCTTGGGGAGAAACAAATACCGTTACAATCTTATTGTCATTATCAACCCATATTTGCATGCCCAGTTCATCGACCTCATAAACATCCTGGGAAATGTCGTCATAAACAAATACGGTATCTTTTTGTAGTGCTTGTTTATCAATCTTGAAAGTTGACAGGAAATCATCCATGTCGGCATCGATGAGAAAATAATTGCTAAGATAGCAATCCGTCCTGCAGGCAATAGATTCAATAATTCCTTGCTTGGTGTAAATGGAGATGACCCCTTCTCCATAGCTATAACAATCCCAGTCTTCATGTTCAGATTGCTTCGCCGTAAATTCGAAATGATAGTTCGTTATGTAATTTTCTATATGCTGGCCTAGCATAAAAGGGCCAACGCTTTGGTTTATGATGATTTCGAACATGTTTTTCTCTTACTGGTAGTTTACAAGTACTACACGAATTTATGCCTTTTACTTATTTCGACATTAGATTGTCTTGCCCTCTCTGGCCTATGGCCATCTCTCCCGATGGGAGAGAATCGAAATTTACCCTTTCCCTTGCAGGGGACCCGACCAACGGGAGAGCAACGAGGCCAAACCATATATGCTTCGAGTTAACGGTGGCACGGAGTGACAGATAGGGGGAAAAAAGATTATACCCCTTGTTGGGAGACAGGTTATTCTTTAGCTATCTCGCACTCCGCGAAGCGGGAAATGGGAATTATGTGTTTTGCCTGAAAGGTTGTTCTAGAGGTAGGGGTTAAAGTTTATTGCATTGCCACGACCTCCATCCCGCATATGCGGAAAAAAGAAAAAAACAAAGTGCCTGCCCTCTCTGCCTACGGCATCTCTCCCAAAGCGCGTTTGCCGGATATTTCATCCCTATCAAAAATCACTGGGGATGGGTGGAAATTGAAAATTTAGAAAACATTCTTGATACGGATGCGTTTTTGTATGCATGTAACCTATTGTTTATTAGTGTGATATGATTCTGCTCTGATCTTGTTGGCCCTTGTTTAGGTATTGGTTTGTGGTAGTTTCTGTTGCATGTGAATTGAAATCCCTGAAAAGATGAAAACTAAAAATCCCTATTTTTTTGAGACAATTGACAACATCATTTCTTTTGACCTGAATCCTCTGGTAGTATCTGCTGCTGGTCCGAATGTTGATTTTAATGGACTTGTTGCCCGGTTTAATTTGGAACTGCGAAACCTTCAAACTGAATTTAAACAGCAATTTTTTAGTATCAGCAGTGAGGATAAGGGAGCGGCCCTTGTCGGTAAACATAATGATGCGGTGGTACTGCTCATTAACCGCGTGTATTCATTTATGCAGCATGAGGATACCGGACGGTTGGGTTTAACCGCTCCTTTGCAGGAAGTATTGAGCGGACTGCATTTACTGTATGATTTCTTTAGGCAGAATTATACCAGGTTATTGACCTCGGATCTGCTTATGCCGGTGACTGAATTGTTGGAGGTGAGGGGGATGATCTTGCAGAAACGAGAGGCCATCTTATCTAAGCTGCTGGAAAATAGTAATCCGCAGGAGGCATGTGATATTGTGATGGATGTTTTGGACGAATTCTGTACTCGTGTGGCAGCTGGTGAGGTTATGCAGATAAAGGAGGCTGATTATTATAAAATGATCGTGGATAATATTGAAAATTATGGAGGTCAGGAGACGGCCTTATCTAGTTGTCCGTCTCTTCACGAACTTTTATTGTTTTGGAACCTGAACAGCAAAATGTGTATCAGGTATTTTTCTTTGGGTATGGAACTTTATATGAACAATATGGGTTCTATCGATGAGCGGCTGGAATATATGCGGGAACAGTTGAAAAAGGTGAACGTTCTGCCGCAATTTCCTGGATATATATACAACTCGGAATATCCTTCTTTGAAGGTTTATTTTACTGATTTTATAAGCAACGAGATTGCTTACCTGGAAAATAAAAAGATTGGCTTCCTGCCGAATGAGGACTATAAGCAGGAAAAGGATAAGGCTGCAATGTTTAAGGTGATCTGTGCGTTGTCGGCTGACCAGATCAGCCTTTTCCTGCGGGCGGCTAATGATATGAAGGTCATTGTGTCTCGGTCGGTTACCGCGTTGTTTAATGCGATAGTACCGTTTATTTCAACCGAAAGAACCGCTGATCTTAGCCCTGGTAATATGCGGGTCAAGTCTTATCAGGGGGAGGATCGCGATAAGGAAATATTAATTTCTAAAATGGAGGAAATGATCTGGCTGATTAGGGATTATTGATTTATCCTGACTTACTTTTCGGCATCATATGTGAAGGGAACATTTTTGCTGTTCCCTTTCTTTTTAAAATTTTAATCGATTGGATCGCTTATTCGTGGCTGGTGGTACTGCGAATAGGCGTTTGGGGTCATCCATTGCCTGCCTGCTTTTTTTTCTTTGGTTGAATCTTTCTATTTTTTTATATAAAGATTTAGCATTTTTTGACAACCAGTTTTGTTCTCGCAAGTCCGTTGTAGCCTTAACTATATTGCCTCGATCGATGGTTACTAGGGGGTTGATCCGTTGGTCATGTGTCTGATAAATTTCGATGCGATCTTTGTAATTAAATGCACAGCCATTTACAAAAAAGTTTACTTTCTTGTAATTATCTGCCAGAGCAATTTCGTCTAACGGGTCAAAGAATGGAATACGTTTGCCCTCCATTACATCTATGGACTGCTGCAATGAATTGCAAACCAGGTATATCATATTGATATCATAGTTGCCGTCGGTCTTTCCCACCAGATATTTTATTTCAAATGATACGTCCATTTCTATATAAATATTTTGGCGGTTGGCTATTTGTTTGTTTATATAATAGTCTAATGCATCCATTTCCTGATCAGTTTCTTTGAGGAATCCCCGTAAGTCTTTGTCAAATAGGTATTTGTCCCAAAGGTCGTTTGTTTTTTCGTTGTATCGATATATATCTGGTACGAATGGATGATCAGGCAGCAAGTCTGCAATCTGGTTGGTTTTACCTGCGCCTTTGTGGCCGGTAATAATATACATTTTGGGCTTTTCATTTTCATTCGTCGTCTCCATCTCTTTCACATTTATTTTTGTCCTTTATTGGACAGTCTATCTAAAGTTAGAATTTAATGAACGGAAAGGCTTGCTACTTCCTTATCAAAATTCGACGGGGATGTTAATGAAATGGTGTATATAAAAGTGTCCGACATATGCCGGACACCTTATTTTATATCGCTGCTTTATATTCGGTGTGAAATTCTGCTGGTTTGAACATCGCTCCGCGCAGGATCACCTTCAGTTTACCGCATTTGGTGAACATTTTAGTCAACACTGGTTTCACTTTATCCCGGATCAGCTGAAGGCTTACTTTGCAATAACGTTGGCTAGTTCTTATGCTCTTGTGTCCCAGCATTTTGCTGACTACTTCCAATGGTACACCATAGTTTAACATGATGTGGGCGAAGGTGTGACGGGCAAGATGTGTATTGAGATCACGTTGAATACCGCATAGTGCCGCCAGTTCTTTCAAATATGCATTACAGTTGGTATTGGCGATTATTGGAAATAATACACCTCTTTTTTTACAATAAGGATCGTCTTTATATTTTTCAATAAGTGCAGCCACGGGGGGCAGGATTGGTACTACTTCGTATTCGCTAGTTTTCCCCCTTTTTTTGCAAAGGTAATAGTCACCTATTTCGTCCTGGATGATATGTTCCGGGGTAAGTGCGCGTATGTCCTGCCAGGCAAATCCAGTGAAAATCTGTGCGATGTATCCATCGCGTACCCTTTCGATTCTCTCGATCAGTCCTTTCTTTTCGTATAGGATATCTACCTGCCAATATTCTAGTGGAATTACGTCGATTGCTTCGTAGGCGCTTATAAAGTCTTCAAGCGGGTTTACTGTGAGCCATTTTTTCTTGACGGCCATTTTAAGTACGTGCTTGGTATTCTTAACCTGTTTGCTGGCGGCACCAATTCCTATAGGTTCATGCCTGGTTTCCATCAGGTAACATAGAAAGTCCTCTGAAAAAGCGGGGGTAATGCTGGTAACTGGTATATCGTAGGCTTTGCCTTCTTTTATATAGTCTTCTTTTTCTTCTGCTGTTTTCTGGATTTTAGGGTCAGTGATGATAATATTACCTGTTTTCAAATACATCAGGTATTCGATCATTTTGTTCCTGGTGGTCTTCCATTGGGTGAGGGTATAGCGTGAACAGCCTTTTTTACCCTTCTTTGCTGGTTCCCCTTTCGCTTCTCTTTCTCTGGCAGCTTTTACTTCGTTGGCAAAGTCGGTTATCTTTTCATCCAGGATATTGAGGATGGTTTGTAATTCGGGGTTTCCTTTTTTTGCATCGTAGTCGATGGCCTTGCCGTTGAATTTGTTCCTGAGCATTTCAGGGCTGACGGTTCCTAGTTCAAGGCTAAGTATAATGAAATAGGCTCTCAGGATCTCGCTAACATTTTCAATATCCTTTTTCAGCGTTTCGTAATCTTGACAGTTTTCTTTGAGTATCTTCTTTTCGGTATCCCATTGCTCAGGGGCTATGTGTATATCGGTAGGCATATCTTTTTGATCCGTGCCTATTTTAATACGGCATTGTAGCGGGCTTTTATTCGTCTTTTTGCCGGCCCGGTCTTGACGATAGAAAAACATGAGGTTGAGTTGCTGCTTGTCTGTCCTGCTCATTTCTTAATGGGTTGAAATGTGATGGAATAGACCGGATCGGGCTTTTATGCCTTTTTTTGCAGTTCTTTATAACTTTTCGAAAAATCGCTGTGGTCGGGGAGTTGGCAATTTTCTGCCTGGATTTTTGCCAACTAATTTGCCAACTGTTTTTGCTGGTTTTCTTTGTTTTTTCGCAGTTTTCAGTGATTTTGTTGAAGACTGCGGCAATTTGGCTGCTTCTGAAGATTGAATACCAGCAGGGGTTAGAATGAAAAAAGGCTTTCGCAAGGAAAGCCTTTAGACGTTGTGTGATCCCGCTGGGACTCGAACCCAGGACCCATACATTAAAAGTGTATTGCTCTACCAACTGAGCTACGGAATCATTCCCTTTTTTGTGATTGGGATTGCAAAGGTATAAAATATTTTATTTCCTCCAACTTTTTGGCAACTTTTTTTCAAACAATTTCACAAAACCCGCCACAGACAAAATAAAACATCATATCCCAATTACCCCTATTTTTGCATTTGAAAAAAAATCATAATGCAAGATAAGGTCGTAGTTATCACCGGAGGTACTTCCGGAATAGGCAAAGCTCTGACAATAGCATTTCTCCATGCAGGCGCCAAAGTAGCAGTTTGTGGCAGAAAGCCCGAAACACTGCAGACGCTGGAAAAAGAACTGGCATCCGGCAAGCTCTATACCTATACTGCCGATGTAAGTAAGGAAGAAGACTGTAAAAACTTCATTGAACAGGTCATCGCCCGCCTGGGTAAAATAGATATCCTGATCAATAATGCAGGGATCTCCATGCGTGCCTTATTCCGCGATGTAGACCTCAATGTCCTTAAACAGGTGATGGACATCAACTTCTGGGGTACTGTTTATTGTACAAAATATGCTTTACCATCTATATTGGCGAACAAAGGGACAGTTGTAGGTGTATCTTCTATAGCAGGTTACAGGGGCTTGCCTGGCCGTACCGGATACTCATCCTCCAAGTTTGCCATGCAGGGCTTCCTGGAATCATTACGTACTGAGAATCTGCATACAGGCATCAACGTAATGTGGGTATGCCCCGGCTTCACCAGTTCCAACATACGCAACACAGCATTAAATGAAGAAGGACGCAGCCAGGCAGAAACTCCATTGGATGAAGCAAAGCTGATGAGTGCAGAAACAGTAGCTGATGCTGTACTGAAAGCAATCGCCAAACGGAAACGCACACTTGTACTCACAGGCCAGGGAAAGATGACAGTATTGCTCAGCAAACTGTTTCCAGGGCTGCTGGATGGAATAGTATATAATCATTTTAAGAAAGAACCGGGTTCGCCGCTTAAATAATGATGTTAAGCTGTTCTGCGCCAATGGCTGATAACAAGGCAATTAGCAAGAACGGCTTAACTTTAATCTTTTACTTTTTATTCTATTTTTTTTTGCTTATAAGCGCCCCAAACCCCCGACCCCGGCCCTTTTATAGTTATTCACATCTGAACAAGTAATTGGCTGTTTAGTCGCAGCAACATGCAGATTTTATATTTCTTTGCATTACTAAACAACGCCAATGCCCCAATGGCATTCTTTTTGGGTAATTGGTATTCATTGATAACATGTCCATAATAACATTAACATCAGATATAGGCTTACAGGACTACCTGGTAGGCGCCATCAAAGGGCAGCTGTGGCAACACTGTCCCGGTGCTCCTGTTATGGACATTACTCATCAGATATCTCCTTTTAACCTGCCACAGGCAACTTACATCTGTAAGAGCTCCTTTGCGTATTATCCACCACGTACATTCCATATTGTACTGATTAATCTGTTCGACCGTAAAGCAGATCATGTGCTGCTTGCAGAACATAATGGACAATATATAGCCTGTGCTGATAACGGACTGATTACAATGATTGCAGGAGGAACTCCGGCAAAGGTGATCAAACTGCCTCTACATAAGACACAATCCAGAGATACCTTCTCTATTCTCCAACGCTTTGCTGAAGCCTACAGAGAATTGCAGAATGGTAAACCACTGGCTGAACTGGGAGAACCCGCCACCGGATATATCATCAAGAATAACCTGCAGCCGATGACTGGCCAGGATTATATCGACGGACAGATCATTCATATCGACAACTTCGAAAACGTAGTCGTGAACATCACCCGTCAGCAGTTTGATGAACACCGCCAGAACAGGCCATTCTCTATCTATTTCCGTCGTGATGAAGTGATTACACAACTTTGTGAAACCTATGCAGATGTACCGGAAGGGCATAAACTGGCCCTCTTCAACGCCGCCGGCTATCTGGAAATAGCCATTAACAAAGGAAACGCTGCCGGCCTCTTTGGTTTGCAGGGCTTTACCCGCGACCAGCTGACTTCCGGCTATCAGAAACTGTCGTTCTACCAGACCGTCCGCATTATCTTCGGCTAAAACCAGCCGAAGCCCCCCTCCCATTGCCCCGGTTTCCCTTATCCTCTGCTAATCAATTTACTATCCTGACCCTCATTTCAGCCATCCATCTACAAATAATTTTACTTATTAAAGAAAAAGTTAAAACTGTTATCGCTAATTATCATAATTTGCCACTTTTTCTATTTTTGTCGGACCTAAAACATCCTTATGAATTTTAAAAGGACCAACAACATTGTAGGTTGGGTTATCTGTATCATTGCCTGCACTGTCTACATTATGACTATGGAGGCCACCGGCAGCCTGTGGGACTGCGGCGAATTCATTTCCAGTGCCTACAAGGTACAGGTTCCGCACCCTCCTGGAGCTCCTTTATTTGTGCTTTTAGGTAGATTGTTCACTATCCCGCTGTCCCCATCAAACGCAGCCTTAGGTGTGAACCTTATGTCCGCCCTGTCCAGTGGTTTTACCATCCTGTTCCTCTTCTGGACTATTACCCACTTCGCACGCCGCCTCATGGTGAAAAACGGGGAACCTATCTCCCGTGAACAAATGATCGCTATCATGGGCGCTGGCGCAGTAGGTGCACTGGCTTACACATTCTCCGACTCTTTCTGGTTCTCCGCTGTGGAAGGTGAGGTATACGCTATGTCCTCCCTGTTCACTGCTATCGTTTTCTGGGCTATCCTGAAATGGGAACACGAATCAGATGAAGCATACGCTGACCGCTGGATTGTATTCATCGCCTTTACGATGGGTCTCTCTATCGGTGTCCACCTGCTGAACCTCCTTACCATCCCTGCTATCGTAATGGTTTACTACTTTAAACGCTATAAAGTAACCCCAATGGGTACTTTCTGGGCGTTTATCGTCGGTTGCGCCCTTACAGGTATGGTACAGAAGTTCGTTATCCAGGATACTATCAAGGCTTCCGGTCTGATGGACGTTTTCTTCGTAAACTCCTTCGGTCTTCCTTTTTATGCCGGTTTCGCCTTCTATTTCATAGCACTGGCTGCCATCCTGCTGTACGGTCTGAAAAATCCTAAATTCGGACTGTATGCACCACTGATCCTGGTGGCTTCCGTTATCGTCATCCCTTCCTTTAACGAGGCTACAGGTACAGGCGTGAAGATCCTGAAGGTTATCGTTGCGGCAGCTATCGTAGCAGTACCTTACTTTCTCAAACAATTTGGCACAAACGTAAACACTGGCAGCTTCCGGCATTTTACAAAAGTGACCATCTATTCCATCCTCTTCCTGTTATTAGGTTATTCCACATACATCACTACCATGGTACGCTCTACAGCAAATCCATCCGTAGATATGTATAATGTGGACAATCCGATCTCGCTGGTAGGTTACCTCGGCCGTGAACAGTATGGTGACTTCCCGCTGATCTACGGACAGGTATTTACCGCCCGTCCCAGCAGCTACGAAGATGCCGGCAATATCTACGCCCGTGGTAAAGACAAATACCTGATCGCTGGTAAGAAACAGGTACCTGTTTATGCTCCGGAAGATAAAATGCTGTTCCCCCGCGTATGGGATGCCAGCAACGAT
Organism: Chitinophaga sp. CF418; assembly: GCF_900142925.1. GTDB lineage: Bacteria > Bacteroidota > Bacteroidia > Chitinophagales > Chitinophagaceae > Chitinophaga. The sequence continues at coordinate 30,112 of NZ_FRCN01000020.1, read as the reverse complement.
CAGGGGCACGCAGACTACTATCGCGATTTCCTCAATCTCCATGACGGACAGAAACCTTCCTTTGCCGATAACGTACGCTTCTTCGTAAAATACCAGGTAGGCTTCATGTACCTGCGCTATTTTATGTGGAACTTCTCCGGCAGACAAAACGATACACAGGGTTATGGCAACGTCCGCGATGGTAACTTTATCACAGGTATTCCTGTCCTTGATAACATAATGTACGGCGACCAGTCTGCGATGCCAGACAGCCTGAAAAATAACAAGGCACATAACACTCTTTTCCTGCTGCCCTTCATCCTGGGCCTGATCGGGTTCATCTATCACTACAATAACCACCGCAGAGATGCCCTCGTAGCAGGTCTGTTGTTCTTCTTCACCGGTTTCGCTATCGTCCTGTATCTGAACCAGGCCGGTAACCAGCCACGTGAACGTGACTACGCATACGTTGGTTCCTTCTATGCTTTTGCGATCTGGATCGGTTTGGGCGTACTGTCCATCTACGAGTTCCTGAAAACCAAAACCAAATCAGCTATCTCAGCTCCGGTAGCGACCGTTGTCTGCCTGCTGGCTGTGCCGGTACTGATGGGCTTCCAGGAATGGGATGATCATGACCGTTCTACCAAAACCATTGCCCGCGACGTAGCTGCTGACTATCTCAATTCATGCGCTAAAGAGGCTATCCTCTTTACTGTAGGTGATAACGATACTTACCCGCTGTGGTACGCACAGGAAGTAGAAGGTATCCGTCCTGATGTCCGTGTAATCAACCTCAGCCTCCTGGGGGTGGATTGGTATATCGATCAGCAGCGTCATAGGGTAAACGAAAGCCCTGCTGTTCCAATGAACTGGACACCTGACAAATACCAGGGTGAAAACCGTAACTACATCCAGTATTACGATGGTGGTAACTTCCCGCAGGATAAATTCTACAACCTGAAAGAAGTAATGGGCTTTATGGGATCTGATGATCCACGTGCGAAACTGTCTACTACAGATGGTTCCCAGATCAACTACCTCCCTGCCAAAAAGCTCTTTATACCTGTAAATGTGGCTGAAGTGATCAAAAACGGTGTTGTTGACATCCACGACAGCTCCAGGGTTATGCCTCAGCTACCTTTCCAGATCAATAAGACGTACCTGCTGAAAAACGACCTGGCCGTATATGATATCATCGCTGCCAACGACTGGAAACGTCCGATCTACTTTACCAGCCCTACCGACCTCGGTCTGAATGACTACCTCCGTATGGATGGTCTGACTTACCGCCTGGTACCGCTGAAAAAAGAAGAAAGCAATGATCCGATGGGTGCAGAGAAGAATGTAAACGTTCCTGCGATGTACGACAACCTGATGAAGAAATTCGCTTTCGGCGGTGCAAACGTGAACGGTACTTACTTCGATGAACCTAACCGTAAACTGCTGCAATACATCAGAAACTCCTACACCAGACTGGGTACAGCCCTGGCATTGGATGGCAGGAAAGATTCTGCACTGGCCGTACTCAACAAGGCTGACAAGAACCTGTTTGAAAGCAATTTCCCATATGCAATGACCACTCCGGGCCAGATGCATAACTACAGTTCAATGCAGACTGTATATGCATACTACCTGGCAGGTGATATGAAGAAAGCAGATGAGATCTCCCAGAAGATCATCAAGGATTGTACACAACAGATACAATACTACCGCAGTCTGTCAGAGTCCAGACAAGAGGGTCTCAAGCGTGATACGGACATGTCAGAACAGTTCATTTCCCTGCTGCAACGTATGAAGGAAGATTTCACTCATCCTGAACGCCGTCAGCCAGGACTGGAAGGCAACCAAAATATTGAGGTTGATTCCCAGGGTCAGGCGACTGATTCACCGCAACACTAATAATTGATAACTTATATAAAAAAGGCTGTCTCAAAAGTATTGAGCAGCCTTTTTTTATTTCGGTACCTGATACTGTTAGGTAGTCATTTAAGTTCAGGACCTTCCTCTATTTCTGATATATCTTCATTTTTTGCCCTGGGCGTAACACCTGATACCAGGTTACAAACAACGCAATCAACAAAACACAATAGGACTCCGTCAGGAGTCCCATGTTTGTAGCCCCGGGTGTAACCCGGGGTACCAGGAATATCCCCTCGGGGTACGGCGTGCAACCCGGGGTACCAGGAATATCCCTCGGGGTACACGTGCAACCCGGGGTACGAGAAATATCCCCCGGAACGGTTTACCCCATCAGGAACATGTATATTTTCATTACCGGATATAAATACCTCAATCCTTCACCTTCTCAGACACCAGCCGGCAATGATCACATTTCAGATCAAATTTCTCCAATAGCTTACTTTCCAGCTGCCAGTGGCCCCCACAGGAAGGGCAACTTTGCTCCATTTTCCTGCTGTCGTAGTTAAACAGGTAATAATAGCTTGGCTTGCCTGTCAGCTGCTCCAATCTGCCGCAAATATCCCTTCCCTGCATTGTCAGGGGGCTTCCGATATCTGACAAATAATTGTGAAACTTCTTTTCCCCCATCGATCCTCTGAACCAGAGTCCGTCAATCTCCTCATAACTCCTTGACCATGAGTTAATATCCTCATAGTTCCGATGCACTGTATGTGTATAGGGAAAATTATACAAGGGAATAGGAGCAAAACTGTCACCCGACCTTATAGGCGAAGCCCCTCCCCAATATAATATCAGCGAACTCGAAGACTCAATATCAGCTGTGGGAACAGAAACCAGGTGCTCTCCTACATATTTGTAGGAAACAGTCACCTCATAACGTTCCATGAGAATGGAAGTCCACTGGTTGACATAATCGCTGTTATAGCGCTCGTCCAACGAGTCTTTTTTGAGGCATTGCACATGCAGCCATACCGTGTTTTCCTGGAAGAGGAATACCTCATTCAGGGAGACCAGCTGCCCATTGGAACGTAAAGATCTGACGAAAAAATCGGCGTCATGCAGGAAGGACTCCATCTCGGAGGCAGGCCAGTCCGCTTTGTGAAACAGGATTTGATAGATGAACATAGGACAGAATTATATGAGTGATAGTCAATAAGATGACTACCGGAAACAGGGATATATTAAATATAGTGAAATATTTTAATTATCAGAAATCCCTCCGTCCATCATATCATTTATCCTCAAGAGCCAGGATTATCATAGGATATTAGCAAAAAAAAACTCCCGCTTTCACGGGAGTTCCTATCAAACATAACACACTATTATAATTTACCTACTTCCTGCCACCAGAACTTCACACACTCTTTCACATCAGGAACACTGTTATCCCAGTTGTATTCATATTCAACCGAGAACATGCCTTTGAAGTTCTGTGCCTTCAGCTCAGCCAGTACAGCCGGCATGTTACAAACACCGTTACCCCAGATAACATCGTGCGCATCAGGTGACTTTTCATTCAGGTCTTTAAAGTGCAGGTGCAATACATGGCCTTTCAGCTGTTTAATACACTCTACAGGCTCCATACCGGAACGCACCCAGTGACCGATATCTGCACAGGCGCCAAATAGCTTGCTGCGGCCTTTGATAGCAACCAGTACGCTATCCGGGTGCCAGTAATGGCTTGGTTTCGGATGGTCATGGATGGCCACTTTGATCTGATATTTATCACACAGGCGGGAAATCGCGTCCCAATGCTCGCGTTTAGGCTCTGCGGTGATCACCTGGATCCCCATCGCTTTGGCAAATTTGAATACATCCTGCCATTCCTGCTCGCTACCCGGCGCTACCACCCCATAAGCTACCAGTTTCTTCTTCTTTGCTTTCAGCAGTGCTTTTACCTGTGCCTGCTTTGCAGCATCCATTCTCCAGTCAAATTTGCCTTCAATGCCGTTACCAATGGTCTGGCCATTATAGCATTCAACATATTGCACGCCAACGCTGTCCATCTTGTCCAGCGCCTGTGCCAGGGTAAAACGGTTAAAGGTATATGCCTGTGCACCTAATTTCCAGCCCAGTTTATCTGCTTTCCCCTGTGCAAAGCTTAACGTGGATGTCATCGTCGTACCGGCCAGCATACCAGCCAGTAACAGTACGCTGCTCAATTTTTTAATCATCTGCTATAATTTTAATTTGATAATCAGTAAAGACCTTCGCGAAAAATAACAGCTTTCCCTGAAGAAAACAAGCTATGCATGGTTAACTGGTCATATACTACAAGCAAAGGGATCTGTTTCCCGGTAAATAACGGTATCAAAGTATCTAAACACTGTTAAAAATCTGACAACTATACACACATTAAAATATGACATATGCATAATAGCCTATATCCTATCGATATTTTTCGTTACATTTTGTACAGATTGCCGTCTGTGGACTATGTGCTCACATCATCCAACTAAATTCGCTAATTTTAGAATTATTATGAGAGGCATACATTTTTCCAAATTTGAACCCGATGAGCAGCAGGGAAAATCGCCCTTTGAGAAGCTACTGGATGTGTTCACCCAACTGCTGACTTATACCAGCGGAGATGTTAGTGAAGCACTGCAATGGCTGACCGAACTGGACAAAGAGTACCAACTTACAAATGAGGATTATGGCATCGGAGATTTTATACAGGAGCTGAGGGACAAAGGATACATCCGTGAAAACGAAGAGAACGGAACCATCCAGATAACCGGCAAGACCGAACAGAACATCCGCAAACGCGCACTGGAAGAGATCTTCGGTAAACTTAAAAAATCCAGCCAGGTTGGTAACCACAATACCCGCAAATCAGGCCAGGGAGACGAACTAAACGCAGATAGCCGTCCATTCCAATTCGGGGATGCACTGGAGCAGATCGATATGACTGCTTCCATCCGCAACGCCCAGATCAATCACGGCATTGACAGCTTTTCCATCCAGCAGGATGACCTTGAGATCCAGGAAACGGACTTCAAAACCCAGACGTCCACCGCCCTGATGATCGACATCTCCCACTCCATGGTACTCTATGGCGAAGACCGTATCACACCAGCCAAAAAAGTGGCGATGGCGCTCAGTGAACTGATCACCACCCGCTACCCGAAAGACACGCTCGATATTATTGTGTTCGGCAACGACGCCTGGCAGATAGAGATCAAAGATCTCCCATATCTCCAGGTAGGCCCCTTCCACACCAATACCGTAGCAGGACTTGAACTGGCAATGGATATACTCCGCCGCAGGCGCAATCCGAACAAACAGATCTTTATGATCACTGACGGTAAGCCCACCTGCCTTAAGAACGGGAAAGAGTATTATAAGAACAGCTTCGGCCTGGATCGCAAGATCCTCAACCGTACACTCAATCTCGCTGCTCAGTGCAAGAAATTAAAGATTCCAATCACTACATTTATGGTAGCTACCGACCCGTGGTTGCAAAAATTCGTAACAGAGTTTACTGAAACCAACAACGGGAAAGCCTTCTTCTCCGGTCTGGATAAACTGGGACAATTCCTGTTCTTCGACTTTGAGAATGGAAAAAGAAAATTGCTTTAAATGCATCGCACCATCATATCATCGATAATCCATTAATACAACATGAATATTAATATTAGTACGTTAGGTGAATTAAAGAAGAGTGGATATAAACCCAAATCTGTTAAAGAAGAGATCAGACAAAACCTGATCCGCAAACTGCAGCATAAAGAGAATGCATTTCCAGGTATCATCGGTTATGAAGATACCGTTATTCCAGATACAGAAAGAGCCCTGCTCTCCCGTCATAATATCCTCTTCCTCGGTCTCCGCGGACAGGCTAAAACACGTATGGCCCGGCAGATGATCTCCCTGCTGGACGAGTACATTCCCATCGTAGAAGGCTCCGAGGTTAACGATAGCCCTTTCGACCCCCTGTCCCGCTATGCGCGCGATATGGTGTCTGAACTGGGCGACGCGACGCCTATCTCCTGGGTTTCCCGCGAACAGCGCTACAGTGAGAAACTGGCTACGCCAGACGTTTCCGTTGCCGACCTGGTAGGCGATATCGATCCTATCAAAGCGGCGAATATGAAGCTGAACTATGCGGACGAAAGAGTGATCCACTTTGGTATCATTCCCCGTTCCAACAGGGGCATCTTCGTGATCAACGAATTGCCCGACCTGCAGGCCCGTATCCAGGTATCACTGTTCAACATACTGCAGGAAGGTGATATCCAGATCCGTGGTTTCAAAGTACGTATGCCGCTGGATATCCTGTTTGTGTTCACCGCCAATCCGGAGGACTATACCAACCGTGGTTCCATCGTTACGCCGCTGAAAGACCGTATCGAAAGCCAGATCATCACCCACTATCCAAAGAACGTGGAGAACTCCCTGCTTATTACCGAACAGGAAGCCAATGTACATGAAGACCAGCAACATGTACACATCAGTGATATGATCAAACGCCTGATTGAACAAGTGGCCTTTGAAGCGCGTAACAGCGAATATGTAGACAAGAAAAGCGGCGTTTCCGCCCGTCTCACTATTGCCGCTTACGAAAATGCGGTGAGCGCTGGTGAACGCAGGGCAATCATCAACAAGGAAAAAAGTACCTACATCCGCATAGCTGACCTGCAGGGTATCATCCCCGCCATCACCGGTAAGATAGAACTGGTATACGAAGGCGAACAGGAAGGACCATTACAGGTAGCTGTTAACCTGCTGGATAAATCTATCCGCAGTGTCTTCTCCCAATACTTCCCTAACCCTGATTCCTTCAAGAAGCGTAAACAAAGCGCTGCTGCAGAGAATCCTTACAGGGCGGTAATACAATGGTTCGATAAAGGCAATGCGGTGCAGTTATTACAGGATGTGAACGATAAACAATACGAGACTTCACTGCTGAAAGTAGAGGGCCTTAAAGAGCTTATAAAGGGCAAATTCCCGCATGCCAATGCCAAGGAACAATTACTGCTGATGGAATTCGTGTTGCATGGCCTGGCTTCCTACTCCCTGATCAGTAAAAAGGTAGTGGAAAATGAGACCCGCTTCAGCGACCTGCTGGGTACCATGATGAACTTTGGTAACAGCACCGAAGAAGAGAACGAGGAATTCTAAAACATACTTTTCGTAAATAACGCGGAATACCGGAAGATATCTGCTTAAATTGGGGGTTGCATCTTACAATTGAAGTATATATCTTTCAGTATTCCGCGTTTTGCATTTCATGCTTCACGCTCATTGAAAAACACTATATTAACTCACAGTTATGAACAACTCAAGAAGACACTTTATCCGCTCTGCCTCCACATTGATGGCAGGAGCCGGATTGGTCAGCGCGTTACCCTCTTCTTTACGCGCTATTGCCCCCAGTGACAAGATCAATATTGCAGCCATCGGTATTAACGGTATGGGATGGGCGGATCTCAACGCCATTCTGAAAAGCCCTTATGCTCAATGCATAGCCCTCTGCGATGTCGATAAGAACGTGCTGGATAAAAGAGCCGGGGAACTGGCCCAGAAAGGCCAGAAAGTGAAAACCTATGGCGACTACCGCAAGCTGCTGGAAGATAAAACTATTGATGCCGTTATCATCGGCACACCAGACCACTGGCATTGCCTCCAGATGACAGATGCAGTATCCGCAGGAAAAGATGTGTATGTGGAAAAACCCATCGGAAATTCCATTGCGGAAATCAATGCTATGGTAGCCGCACAGGAACGCACCAAACGGGTAGTACAGGTAGGCCAGTGGCAGCGCAGCCAACAACACTTCAAAGATGCAGTAGCCTTCGTACATTCCGGCAAACTGGGCCAGGTACGCCTGGTAAAAGCCTGGGCCTATATGGGCTGGATGCATTCCATCCCCAGACAACCAGATGGCACCCCGCCCGCAGGCGTGGATTACGCCGCATGGCTGGGCCCTGCTGAAAAGAGACCATTCAACCCTAACCGCTTTCACTTCAACTTCCGCTGGTACTGGGATTATGCAGGCGGCCTGATGACCGACTGGGGTGTACACCTGCTGGATTATGCACTGCTGGGTATGAAGGCACAGCACCCTGTGTCTGTTATGGCGGCAGGTGGCAAATTCGCCTATCCTGATGATGCAGCTGAAACACCAGATACGCTCACCACAGTATACCAGTTCGACGGCTTCAACATTCAATGGGAACACGCTATCGGCATCGACGGCGGCCCTTATGGCCGTGATCATGGTATTGCATTCATCGGCAACAACGGTACGCTGGTATTAGACCGCGGCGGCTGGGAAGTGATCCCTGAAAAAGGAAAGATGGAGGCAGTACCCCGCACTAAATCCGTAGACAATGGCCTGGACAACCATGCCATTAATTTCCTGGATGTGATCAAGTCCCGTAAACTGGAAGACCTCAACACTCCCGTTCAGGCAGGTGCACACGTTGCAAGGGTAGCGCAACTGGGGAACATCGCATATAAAACAGGCCGGAAACTCAACTGGAATGGCGCCAAAGAGCAATTCGATGATGCTGCCGCCAATAAGCTCCTGGCTGCAGAATATCATAATGGTTACAAGCTGCCAAAAGCTTAACTTATAAAAGAAAAAGGGGCGTACACAATGCCCCTTTTCTTTTTATTATGCTTTACTTCTTTCGAAAACATTCACTATACCTGATAGTTAACATATCTTTCTGTAAAATCGCCGTTGGCGAATAATTCTATCAAACCATATCCAGGCGCCGTCTCCCGGTTGTTGCCTTTCCACCACGCTCCGCTTACGGCGCCATTACACAGATAGGTCACATTATTATACACTACTTTATCTTTCAGATGAATATGCCCGCTTAGACATAACTTCACATTCGGATGCTGATAGAATAAGCGGATGATCTTCGCCACATCTGTATGCATTTCTCCTCCCAGCATCTGCCAGCGGTTTACCACGTTATCTTCCACCATCAGTGTAGCTGTCAGTATCGGAATATGTGATAGCACACATACCGGCATCGCCGGGTCTGTCGACTTCAATTCCCCTTCCAGCCAATGCATCTGCTCATCCCCCAGCTTACCGATATACCAGGTATCATCAATATCCAGGTGAACACTATCCAGGATGATGAACTTCCATCCACCTTTTACAAAGCTGTAATAAGGCAATGACAACTGCAGCTGCCCCATGGAATATTTCTTACCATATGCCGCCTGCCCTTTGCTGTCCTCATGCCACCAGATGTCATGATTACCCAGTGTATAATATACCGGCAGACTACACTCGTTCTTCATAATAGTATGTAGCAGTTTCCACTGCGCATCAATAGTGGACAGATTCTCCTTGTTCATATCAAACACAATATCTCCACCATTCAGGATCATATCCACTTTAGGCTCCTGCGATTGCACATGATGCAAACATTTCCTGAAATGATCAGGAGCACCCGCCTTGTCGTACAGATGTACATCCGTAAGATGAGCGATCCGTAACACCGGCTTGTCATTGCGGGGAGCTGCTGCAATAGTGCCGAATGGAATAGCCGGAGCCAGTAACAATCCACCGAGCTTTTTGAACAATGATCTTCTTTGCATAAACATTCTTTTTTTGACAATAAAAAACTATCCGTACCTGTAAGAAGGTACGGATAGCAACGGTTAAAGTAACAAATTAATCCTGTGGATGCCAGCGCCTGCAACAGATTTAACAATATGTTCGTCTTGCAGTATTGTAAAATAAACCTTACCAGTTAGGGTTTTGTTTTAGTGCCGGATTTAGCAACAGCTCCTGTGCCGGTATAGGGAACAGGTAATCTCTGTCTTCACGGAACGCTTTTGGAATAGTGCCGTTGATGATGATATTGCCACCTGACGCGCCATTCTCCAGTACTACATCCGTTCCAAGCTTCAGCAGCTGGATATTCGGAATAGCAGGCGGAGTAGTGGTATAAATAGCCAGATCCGGCGTGCCATCACCATCCAGGTCGTAATTACCCGCTCCGGGGAAATAAGCGCCCTTAAACTGTACCGCCAGCAAATGTCCCTCTTTCCAGCGCATCAGGTCATTCCACATAAATCCTTCCATCACCAGTTCCACCCTCCTTTCCCTGCGTATATCGAGTATAATACCCTTATTAGCGCCGCTTACATGAGTATATTGCGCTGCGAGATAATTGTCCGGAGAGGCATTCACAGCTATCAGATCCATCGCTGGCATACCTACCCTATCTCTCAGCAATTTGACAGATTGATCAAGGTCTGCCTGTGTAATAGTACCCAGTTCAGCTTTGGCTTCTGCGTAGTTCAGCAACACTTCCGCATAGCGGAAAATTGGCAAGGGATTGGGAGACTTAGCCAATGCGTCATTCGCCGCAGCAGTAACATACTTCGTCAGCTGATAACCGGTTACCGTACCCGCATAAGAAGGCGGCAGTACAGTATTACCATCAATACGTTTATACCCCGGAGCACGAACAGTTTGTGCTAAGCGTGGGTCCCTGTTCTGCATCTCCTCAAAGAACTGCATCTTATCGTAACCTGGCTTGTCGGTAAATCTGGAACCATCTTTCATCAGGTAGCTGTTCACAAGGCTTTTCTCCAACCCTGGTTTACCAAAAGATGGCGCTGTGGTGTAATAGTTCACATTATGGAAGATCTGCAGGTTACCGCTGTATTGCCTTGCCAGGATGATCTCTTCCGGAATAACGCTCAGCGAAGAGAACAGGTCCCTGTAAGCATTACCAGGCGAGCTTTTATAGATTGTGTACGCACCTCCCCTGATCACTTCCCCCGCAGCATCAGCCGCCATTTGCAGGAAACGGTCAGCATTTTTCAGTTCAAACTCGTCATGATACTTTCTGAAGGTCCCTTCAAACAAACAGATGCGGGACTTTAATGCCAGTGCCGTCCACTTTGTTACCTCGGCTACATCTTTCCCTGCCCCCAGGTGTGCAATGGCAAAATCAATATCATTCACCACGGAATCCATCACCAGCGTCCGCGGGTCTCTTTTCTTATTCAGACTGGCAGTATCATTGGCTTCAATAGGCCGGGAATACCAGGGCACATCGCCAAAGTGTGCCACCATATTGAAATAGAAGTACGCGCGGAAGAATTTTGCAACAGCCACATACTTATAGGTGATAGTTGTATCAAGATTACCACGCATATAGTTCTGCAGGAAATAATTTACATTGCGCAGGTCTGTCCAGTCCCAACCACCGCCGGCTACAGGCACCGTACGGTTACCTGCAATCTGTGGCGACAGGCTGTTCACCACTATATTATTGGCAGTCTCCGTATACAGGCTGGTAAAGCCATTATCCTCATTGTCTGCATTCGGCAGCATTTTATCGTAGAAAGAACGCACATACAATCTCAACTCGCTTTCCGAATTGAAGCCGTTCACAGGAGAGATCTGGGAAAGCGGCTCCCTGTCCAGGAAATCCGAACACCCTGATAATACTATCAGACCAGCTGCTACAAACCCTAATATTCTTTTCATTTCATTAAACAGTTTAGCATTTAGAAAGTAGTGTCAAAACCGAAAGTGTATTGTCTGAAGAAAGGATAGTTCCTGCCGCCGATATCACTGCTGTAAGGACCTACCTGTTCAGGATCTATATATTTGTTGTCCATCTTCGTGAAAGTGAAGAGGTTCTGACCGGTAAAGTAGACACGCAGGCGTTGTATCTTCCAGCGCTTCACCAGAGATGCAGGCAGATTATATCCTATTGTCAGGTTCTTTAAACGCACATAAGCCAGGTCTTGCAGATACTTGTCGTTCTTCACTGCCAGCTCTCCACCCGGATAAGCAGCATATCCTCTCAGCAATGGGAAATAAGCATTCGGGTTTTCAGGGCTCCATACTTTGCTGACAAAATCTTTCGGTAGAAAGGAAGTATAAGGTCTGCCATATACACCCCAGAACTTGGCTGCTTCCACATCAGGATACCAGTTCTGTTTACCAATGCCCTGGAAGAAGGCAGACAGGTCGAAATTGTTCCAGTTAAATCCTGCAGTGATACCAAAAGAATAGCGGGGCAACGAGTTACCGATCTTGCGCAGATCACCATGTTCAGATAAAGTATTCTTACCATCATTGATCACTTTATCCCCATTCAGATCGATGAATTTCATATCACCAGCATGCAGCTTGCTCCATTCGCCAGGAGAGGTCACACGTTGGTCCCTGTCCACATAATCCTGGTTCACCGCCCAGGTCTTCGCCTCGTCTTCAGATCTGAAATATCCGTCTATACTGTATCCCCACATTTCGCCCAGTTCCTGACCCTCATAGTAGTTGCTGAGTAATTTATTGGGGTTGTCAAAGCGGGTGATCTTTGCCTTATAATCAGAAAGGACAAAACCTACATTATACGTAAACGGCTTGCCTGCCAGCTTACCATTATCCTGCCATCTCACGGAAAGGTCAAAACCTTTAGTTACCAGATCACCGGCGTTTTGCGTAGGTGAAGGTGCTCCAAATACACCTGGCATCGTCTTACCGGGAATCAGCATATCCTTAGTAGTACGGCGGTACCAGTCATAGCTGATCTGTAATTTATTCCTGAAGAATCCAGCATCAATACCACCATCCAATGAAGCTGATTTTTCCCAGGTAAAATCAGGTGTGACCGGATCAGGAGCACTTAGGTACTGTGCCTGATTACCACCTGCGATCCATTTGGATAAGCCACTGCTCATGACAGGAATATAGGGATACAGGTTACCACTGCCCACATCCTGGTTACCCAGCGAGCCATAAGATGCTCTTAATTTCAACTCCGGCAATATATTTTTAGCGCCTTCGAAGAAGGGCTCCTCACTCACTCTCCATCCTCCGGAAACGGAAGGGAAGAATCCGAAACGCTCTTCTTTCGGAAAGCGGGAACTACCGTCATACCGGCCATTCACTTCCAGCAGGTATTTGCTTTTATAATCATAGTTCACGCGGGCAAAATATCCCAGCAAAGCCCATTCACGGGCATTACCGCCTGACTGCTGTGCACCGGTACCAAGATCTATCTGGTTCAGGTCTTCCGACAGCAGATTTGTACGCATTCCCATATTGGCTTTATACTTCTGCAACTCCTGGTTGTAACCTGCAGTCACTTTCATATTATGCTTGCCGATACTTTTCTCGTACGTACCATACAGGTTCACGGAATGATGCTGATCCAGGTAAGTATTTTCATTATACTGATCGTAACCTGCTGTGTTGATGATACCCGGATTTACTGACCACGGAATAAGTGTATTACGCTGATAATCGGAATAAGGCGCCAGCTCATAACTGTAGTTACCAGCCAGCGATAATCCACCACGGAAATGTGTTTCAAAACCTACCATATTGGTCAGGTTATACTTTTTATTACCACCATGCGACTTCCGGTGTTGCAGGTCCGCATATTCGTAAGCGCCGTAGTTATTGAGATTGGTACGGAAAGTAAAAGTGCCGTCCGGATTTTTAGGAACATATGACGCCATAGCATGATTGTACAGACCTGTCAGATTAGCCCCATAGCCCGGCCATGTATAGTCGTTGGCGCCAAACTGGGTGTTACTGTAGATAGTCAGCCAGTCTGTTACATGCGCATTGATCTTTGCCCGGAAGTTATAAGCATTGTAGACATCCTGCCGCAGGTAGCGCTGGTACATTCCTTTCTGCTGATAGTACCGTCCTGACATCATAAAATCCACCTTATCATTACCACCTGTCATATTGAAGTGATGCTCCATACCCGGCTGACTTTTTCTGAAGAGGAAATGCCACCAGTCGGTACTACCATAATAAACATATTGCTGCTGTCCATTACGGTTCTGCAACACTACAGACGGTAATGATTTGTCAGTCTGCCGGCGTTTCAGTTCAGCATAATCATCTGCGTTAAAACCTGTATAGCTATTGCCTACATTGCGGGAGAAGGCAGCATCCACCAGGGAGTCCTGCGTAAAACCATCCGTAATAAAATCCGTACGGGTGGTCATACTTTGCAAACTATAACTGGCGCCATAGTTCACATTCAGCGATCCCTTCTTTGCTTTCTTTGTCGTAATAAGGATCACCCCGAAAGCTGCCCTGGAACCATAGATCGCGGAAGATGCCGCATCTTTCAGTACAGAAAGACTTTCTATATCCTGCGGATTGAGCATGTCGATATTACCCGGAGCGCCATCTATCAGGATCAGTGGTGACCCGCTGGTATTCTGAATGGACGCATATCCACGTATATTCAATGTACCGGTACTACCGGGATGCCCATCACCAAAATTGATGTTCAGGTTAGGCACGGCACCTTGCAGGGCCTGTGCAGGACTGCTCACTGGTCTGTCGGCAAACACTTCGCCGCCTACCTGACTCACCGCACCGGTGAGGTTGACTTTCTTCTGAGTACCATATCCTACCACCACAACATCACCCAGACCTATACTTTTCTCGTTCAAACGGATCAGCAATACATTTTTGCCATTATTCTTCACCGTAAAACCGGGATATTCTCCTTTCTCATATCCCAGCATGGAGAATTGGAAATCATACTGACTACCTACTTTAAATCTCTTGAATACAAAGTCTCCATTGGCATCGGTAAGGGTATTGAACTTTGTGCCGGCGCTCTTTTCCACCGCCTGTACGGTCACGCCGGGCAATGCAGTTCCTTTAGTGCTGACTACAGTACCGTGTACATCAGAGCTGCCCTCCTGCGCCCGGATCTCCTGTTTCATCAGCATCATGAGCAGCAGGCATGAGATGCCCCTGAACAGCGTTTTTGCTTTTCCCATTTTTGATTAAGATTTAATTTTTTTACTACAGATATAGCTTCCCTGTATCTGCACTTGCTATGCAGACAACAGATGTTCTTCACGGGAAGAACTTTTGGAATAAGTGTTTTGAAATTAACGGATGATGAACCCTCCTTCGTCGGCTGTCAGCGTCAGTTCATTTACCCTCGCAATGTTGCCCAGTACCATCTTCAGAGAATCTCCCGGAAACATCTTCCCTGAAAAATAAACGTCCTTAAAATCTTTCTGCTGATAGTGTATAGTCACATGATACTGCTGTTGCAGAAAATCGATCACCTCATTTAAAGGCGCATTCTCAAACACAATATTGTCTTCATTCACTTGTATCGTTGATGAATTGATATGCTGCTGCGGTGTCATATTCTTTTCTCCGGCATGACTCAGTATATGTTTATGTGTATCCTTATAATATCTCCATTCATCTCCCGGATCCAGGTATACATCATTCATAGCATACAACTGATTATCTGTTTTCTTCACCACAACTTTACCCGAGTATAATCTCACGAGCAATTGTTTGCCTTTCCCTCCAGCTACCATAAACCTTGTGCCGAGCGCGGTAGTAGTAAATCCGCCGGCAGCAACACTGAATGGCTTACCAGCTACAGCCGCTACATCAAATTCCGCAGTTCCTTTCAGATAGATGGTACGGCTGCTCACATTATAGGCGGATGAATCGAAACGGATCTCTGTTCCCGGGAATAGTCTTGCTACAGAGCCATCCGGCAGTTTAAAATAAACCGGTTGAGTAACCGCGTTGTATACAAGCCAGGACGTATCTGCTCCGGAATGATCACCCTGTAGCAGTGCAATACCTGCAGCCTTTTTGCCCGATCCAGGTAAAAAATATTGCCAGAGGAACATACCTGTTACAAGCAATATACTTGCTGCAATTGCCAGGCTGCGCCAGGGCAGTCTTCTTATGCTGTTTTTTTCTCCAAAAGTATTCGCCTGAACGCAGGACAACATCTCTTCGCTATATCCTTCAGGATAATTTCCTTTCCAGGAGGCCTTTTCCCATTCTGCTACAGCTTCCTCATCCTCTTCGTTTTCCAGCAGCCAGTTCATTACCACCTTTATCTCTTCCGGCGTACAGTCGCCGTTATTAAATTTTTCTATCAATGCTTTATCAGGCTTCATGCACTGCGCTTGTTTTCTTGTGTATCGTATATATGTACACCGCGAAGGTATGTATGCCCCTACCGGTAACAATTTCTTAACAATAGCCGCTTATACGTGAAGCAGCAATAATAATAAAAGGAAATGGCCGGCAGCGATCTCCCGCAGGTGGTGATGTGCCTTTGTGATGTGATTTTCAACTGTCTTTATAGAGATAGACAGTTCTTCTGCAATTTCTTTGTTGGATAGACCTCTGTGGAGTTTCAACAGCACCACCTGTTTACGGACAGGGGATAAATGCAGCAGTACTTTTTCCAGGAAATCATTTGTTTCAAAGCTGTTTACAGTAGTTGTTGCTGTAGATACCCCTTCGGGGAATTGTTCCTGGGTATACTTCAGCTCCCGTTCCTTCTTCCTGTCTTCCATCCTGAGATGGTTCAGTAATACTGATTTAGCGGTAATAAACACCTGTTTCTCCAGCGGGTGCCCGTCTGACAGGCTTTCGCGGTATTGGTAGATACGGATAAAACATTGTTGCGTCAGCTCCTTGGCAGCTTCGGGATCGCGGACCTTCTTCACTAAAAAGTTGAAGACCTTACCGTTAAAATAATGATACATTTCAACGAAGGCCTTCTCATTACCCTGTCTGAGACGCTGTACTTCAATTGTATGGTTCATGACCTATCCCTTACATCATGGGACCGGGCAAAGTTATAAATATGTAAATGCGGGATATATTACCTTCTTATTAATTCTCAGCCGCTTCATGCAATTCCGGTGTGGACGAGGTGTTCCCCTTATTTCATTCTCAGAAAATAATCCTTTTCCAGTAGTTCCTCCCTGCTTATCTCTCTCGTTACGCCCCATTCCATATAATAAAACTTATCCGCCAGGTCCAGTACATGATCGTACATATGATCTGTGATCATAAACCCTTTCCCTGCTTCCGCCTCCCTGCGAATCAGGTCTTTGATACTATCGATATGCAGGGGCATGATATGTGTGAAAGGTTCGTCCAGCAACACAAACTTCACCGGAGAACAGATCATCACTACTGTAGCCAGCATCCTGCTCTCTCCACCGGACAGGGATCCGACATATTGTTTCGCCCTGCCTTCCAGCGACGAGAGACAGGATATCACTTTCTCCCATGGCACGCCATAAGCATCGGCGAAAGATTGCAACCGTATGCTGCGCGGCAGGAAATCGAACTGAGGCAGGTAGCGGATCAGTCCCTGCTCTTTATACGGATGCTGTAAGCGTTTCCCATTGTACCTGGTAAAACTGAACTCCGCCGGTTGTGTACCAAATACGACTTTCATCAGGCTGGACTTACCGTATCCATTCCGGCCTATCAATGCGTGGATACGCCCACCTTCCAGTTTCATATAACCACCACTGATAACAGTCCTGGTACCATAGGAAAGCGTTACACTGTCTGTTTCCAGAATATTCATGAAAGCAGGTATTTGGTCATTTTAAGACAGGTGAAGAATAAAAAGAAATCAAGGACAAAAGCTGTCAGGACGAGTGTAAAATAGGACAGTTGCAGGTTATAATAATAGTAAAGTTTTTTACTCCTGTATACTATATAAGCGGTCGTTGCAAAAACAATTGCTTTCAGTAGGAACACAGGTGGCCCTACGCTAAGGGCATACTTCGCGTTTTTGTAATACAGGCAACATCCTATTGTTGTCAGCAGTAATCCAGGTTTGAGGAAAAATGAACGGTAAAAGAGAAAAAGACCGCGTATTCGCACCATAAATTGCACATAGGACGTTTAGCTCATCCTTCAGCACAATTTATCAATATTTATGGCTGATTGCCATCAGCCGCAGTACAAAAAAATGTTAAAACGGCAACACTCAGATAGCCGTACCTGCATTTTCATTTTCCTGTTCCAGCATCATAGACAGGTATACGGCATCACTGATCGGGTTATCGTAATATGCTGCTATGGGCTGGAAACCCAGGCTTGTATATAATTCAATCGCCGGACGCATATGAGCAAGGGTATCAAGCAACATACGTTTATAACCCAGCTTCCTGCCTGCTTCTACGGCTCTTGAGGCGAGTGCTCTGCCAACACCGTGACCTTTATAAGCATCACGCACAAAAAGCCTTTTCATTTCGCAGGTGGAGTTCTCAAAACTGCGTACGCCTACGCAACCTGCCGGTCGTCCGTCAACCAAAGCGAGAAACAAAGCACCTTCAGGCGCTACATAATAGGGATTAGGTAAACTGCTTAGTTCTTCTTCGAACCGTTGAAAACTAAGGTCTACACTCAACCAGTTGGCATACTCGCGAAAGAGTGCTTTTACCTGCTCCAGCGATTTCAGATCATCTTTTTTTACTTCTACAATTTCTAACATACCGCATCTTTTTAGTACATAAAATGCAAAAGCCTCCTGAGCATCAGAAGGCTTTTTCCGGTTCCGGAAGGGAAATATGTTTCTTTTTACATAGTACCCGTCCTGAACTCTTACTGTAAACGATATAATTCTAAAATTAACTCATTGTCAGCATTCACAACTTCACTAAATTCAGCCTTACTGCTCACCTCCCCGCATTTTTTAGGGGGGAAACAAATATAATGAATTTTACTTAAAAAAACACAGCTGTTGAAAGAAATACTTTAAGTCCTATTTATCGTCTGTATGTAGTGCTTTTAGTTCCGCAGCCAGGGCCATCATCGTATTGACACCCCAGTGTTCATAGTACTTTCCGTCCTTTATGGTGACCATATCCATTACCTGAATAGTTACAGCCTGATGAGTAGCCGGCACTCCCATAAAGACGCCGGTATGTACACCGCTGATCGTCTTCCGGGTGGTGACCTTATCACCTTCTCCCACCTGTTCATAAATAGTTACTTTCAGATCGGAAAATGCGGGTCGCAGCATGTTCTCAAAAGTATGTATCAGGCCCGCCGGACCTTTGTCTATACCCTTGGCTGCAGTATGATTGATGAATGCAGGATCTACTATTTCCTGAAAGCTTTGCGGGTTACCTTCCTCAATGATCTCTTTGTTGAAACGTCTTACGATGGCCTTGTTCTGTTCAATTATTGCTGTCATGATTTGTGATTTTATACAGCAAAATTAGGTCGCACAATGAGGGACACGTTAGTCCTGCGCGTTCAGAGTCTGTGCCTGGACGTTCATATTTTGTTCCTGGTAAGCCGAGGGCGTAACACCAAACACCTGGCGGAATGATTTTGAGAAGCTGGAATGACTTTCATACCCCACCCTATCGTACACATCCCCTGGTTTGGTCTGCCTGTCCCTCAGCAGGCGGGCTGCCACCTGCATCTTCTGTTCGAGTAACCATCGCTGGGGAGACGTACCATAGATCTTTGTAAAACGGCGTTTAAATGTAGACAGGCTCATACTGCACAGGAAAGCCAGCTCCTCCACCGTCACAGGGCGGGTAATATTACCTTCCACGGCTTTCCGGATCTCAAAATCCTGTGTACTGCCAGTACTATTCACTTTAAATTGCAGCAGGGTATCCGGCGCTGTCTGCAAAAGGTAAAACAACAGTTCTTCGAACTTGAGTATACAGACCTCCTGCGGCAAGGGCTGGCCCAGTTGCAGCATCAGTCGCAGGGACTCTATGTAGTTACGCAGGAAAATATCTTTTTCAAAAGTGATGAACGAGGCTTCCTGCAACTGCTTTCCCTGGCGGTATTGCTTCACCAGGCGGTCATACTTCATGTAGAAATCCAGTAATGCATGGTCACTAAAATAAAGCAGGATAGCCTGGTAGTCGCCTTTGTCAGACAATACGCTGGTGGTCAGGCAGCTCCCTGCCGCCAGGAACAGGAATGCATCGTCACTGACAGTGGTGGATTGTCCGCCGTAAATAACCGTCTTACGGCCTTCAATCAACAGGTGGATCATATTCCTGTGCAGGATGACCCTGTTCTTTTTCGTTTTACAAAGAGAGGTAAATGGTCTGATGAGGATGTGATCCTCTTCACGGTATTGCGCCGGATTCAGGTCCTGAGGAAGATTGATGACTTGCATTCCTGCAAAGATCACAAAAAAACGCTTACGGGATGATACCACGTTCCCTGAAATCGTCAAAGATCCGGAAGAACATCTCCTTTGTCTCCACATATTCATGGAAGCCGGCCCTCCGTGCTTTGGAACCATCTCCAAACATATCATAGTCCCAGCTGAACACGAAATCGGCAAAACGCCAGGAAGACAGCTCTTCATATGGGATATCCGCCAGCCCGTACTTTTGTTTCATTTTTTCCCATAAAGGGGCTTTATCAGCCATAATCACTTCCAATGACATAGGCAATGGCGGGGCTATCTCTAAATCGAAATAAGAGGCTATTTCCGGCCACATCTCATTCCAGCGGAATAAGTCTCCATTCACGATATTAAACGCCTCATTTGCCCCCTTTTCCGCTGTTGCGGCCCAGGTAGTAGCCTTAGCAAGCAGACCGGCATCTGTCATCTCCAGTAGTTTATCATAGGCGCCAGGCTTACCAGGGAAACGTAGCGGCAGACCCAGTTCCTTCGAAATAACCGCATACAGGGCGATAGCCAGCGCCAGATTCATCGGATTTCCCAGCGCAAAGCCACCTACTACTGAGGGGCGTAATGCCGACCATGTCCATCGTTTACCTGCCTGCTGCTGTTCCAGGAATTCCTGTTGGTCTACATTGAATTCCGGCGGCATATGTCCGGCGTCTGATTCTCTCGCCGGCGTTTTGAAAGGTCCCAGGTGAGCGCCATATACCTTATACCCCTGCATCAGGCTGATATGCTGCAGATCCTTTGCGGCCGGCTCTACCACCTCTACCAGGTTTTTCAGCATAACAAGGTTGGGTGGTACCAGCGCTGCCCAGGTCGGGGCATCTACATATGCTGCATAGAAAATCTGGGTGATTTCCCTGAGATGATGTAGCTTGTTAAAAGTGTCCTCTCTATCCTGCAGATCTACCGCGATATATCGTGTACGCCCCTCCGCGTTTCCCCCTCTTCTTGACAATCCGATAATCTCCCAATCTCCCAGGGTGGCCAGGTGTGCTGCCAGGTTCCTCCCAATTACGCCATGTGCCCCGGCGATGAGTGCTACTTTACGTTGTCCATTCATACAGTTGATTTTATGCCTCAAAATTACCCGCCGGCCGTAGCCTCGCACTTGTACATTGGCTGGGATTATTTGTATTTTGCGGTCATATGCAGCGATATGTTCAACATGAGTTTTTAAAAGTGTCCCATTTCACCTGTGTAGAGTGGCCACATCCTTTGCACAACCATAATCATTTTGAACTGATCTTTATTCACCAGGGCAGCGGCTACCATTGTTTGTCCGGCATAAAATATCCTTACAACGGCGGAGCGGTGTTCTTACTTCATCCTGCGGACTACCACAGTTTTGAGATAGGTACTCCTACTACATTTACCTTTATCAAGTTCACCAGCGCCTATATCACACAGGTAGGCCATCTACCCCCGGAACATCACTGGAACCGGCATATGGATGAGCTGCTGGTTTGCAGTCGCCGGCAACAGTTACCTATTCTCCGGTCTCCCACAGATGCAGATAAAATTGACTCCCTGCTCCGTCTGCTGGTAGCTGAATGGAAGGAACGGGCCAACGAGACGAGTGAGACTATTTTCTTCCTGCTGCAGTCGGTTATGTCCATCATCCGGCGTAATATGCATGAACCGGCAGATGCGCCTGTCAAACAGCAGGAAAAGATCTCACAGATCCTGCATTATATCCATCAGCATATTTATGATGCAGCCTATACGAGACAGGAACACCTGGCTACTTTATTTGGTTTTTCGAAGAAACATTTAGGCGCTTTTTTTAAAGAGCAGATGCAGGTTTCGCTACGCGATTATATCCATCAATACAAGCTTCATATTATTGAGAACAGGCTGAAGTACAGCTCCTTATCCCTAAAAGAGATCAGCGGGGAACTGGGCTTTACCGATCTCAGTCATTTCAATAAGTTTTTCAAAGGTTATCACGGGATAAATCCATCTGAATTCAGGGAGAAATAACCTATTGTCCAATGTATATAAAAATATTATATTTGTCTGACAAGTGTTCGATCCTATGACTGATGGCCGATAATGCCAGCAAACTATTCTAAATACCGTATTACATCCTATGAAACTTTTTGATCGCTTTAGCAAAAGAACCGCAACAGCCACAGCGCCTGCGCTACAGCCTACGGGAGAGAGGAATTTTATAGATGACCTGGTGAGTTATTTCAGTTCCCAACCGGAGGTGACCGCTGCTTATTTTGGCTTTGCCTACAATAACGCCGTTAAGCAGTATCACTTGTTCCTGGCGGTAGATCATGAGGGAGAGGCTGAGGCTATTTCAAGTCTTACCTGGATGATCAAATCTCTGCATATGAGCGATACGGAGATTCAGTATGCTTCTCCTATCCGCAGTAGTGACATGCTGGAATACATCAGTCAACATAATCCCCCGTTTTATCATAAAGACAATTCAGCACTATTGCAGCAAAAGGTAATGAAGCAGTGGTTCGATGTAAAGAAATATCAACGGGAATTGATTGATACGCTTAAAGCGTCCCAGGTCTTCACACTGGCACATGAATACGAAAAACCAACTGATCGCTTCAACTTTGCGACCTACATCAGGGATACAGGTGAGTTCATTCCATTATTCAGCAACCAGGATATGATCGCTAAAAGTGGAATAAGCGACATACCAACAGGCCGGCTGGCGGTACAACTGCCTTTTGAGATGATTCTGAAAACACTGGGACAGGAGCAGTTTTTTATACTGAATCCGGGAACACCTTTTGAGGTGGAACTGCATGTCTAAAAATCCTATATTGCAGCCGTTATCCATCTTTCCTGTGTTATGTTCAATTCAGGCAGGTAAAGTATAAACCGGTAGCATACAACGATATGATAGAAAATCTGGAAGAACTCCTTTCGGAACTGAATCCCAATGATGTTTCCAGGTTTAGCCTGGCAGGTGCTGAGACCCTGTGGCTAACCTTCAAGAATACTTACGCTAAAGAATTTAAGGGCGACGTTAATATTACTTCAGACCTTTTCGATAAAGCCTGGTTACTGGTATCAGGTCAACTCAAAGATACAACTGTCGATCAGCTGGAAACTGCTGCCAAAGAACAGATTCCTGATCTCGACAATTTCATGGAAATCTTCGAATCTGCCTGGCGCACTACTTTGGCTTCTGCCACGCAGAATGCGGCTACCTGTGTATGGCTGGCTATCTGCGGATTAGCAACAGAACCTATTGGATCCGCGATGGACACCACTGACATCATTTCAAATACTTTGGATATCCTGATCAGCACACAGTATAGTGTTGAGCATGGCAATGACGAGTATCCATCTGAGGAAGATGTAAAGGGACATCCATTATATCAGCGTGAAAAGACGAGACAACTGGAGGCTATCCAGGCATTGAAGAGTGGTAAGGCTGCTAATTTCAGGTCTGAGTTTGTAACGTTGCTGAATCTTGAGTTACTGGGACTTTCTCCACAGTAAAAGCATATTATCTGATAAAAGAAAAGCCCTTTCCATTGCGGGAAAGGGTTTCTTTTTGGTTCATCATCAAAGGATACCGGCTTTTAAAATACGCTTACTTAGCAGGAAAGAGTTGTGGTAAAATGCCGATGTTAAACTCAACGATCTCTCTTGTAGCCTGATTGATTTCCTGGAACTTTTCTGCCATTGGTCCGCCGCCAACGATCGTCCACAGCGGTCTTTCACCCTTAGGCTGTTCTACCAGTTTCAGCATGGCATCAGCCACTTCCTGCGGATCACCACTTTCGGGAGTCGGTACGAAATACTCCATTAATGCACGTTTGAAGTCCAGTGCGTCTGCACCGTATTTCGCCTCTACTTCCTCATTTTTTCCAACTATCCGCTTATTGGTAATATCGGTAGTTTGATAAGCACCGGGTTGGATAGTCACCACATCAATACCGGAAGATTTCAGTTCGTAATGATACCCTACGGACGCTGCATCCAGGGCTGCTTTTGAGGCATTGTAAGTACTGAGGCTTGGGATATGGTTCCTGCTCTGTACACTGGTTATATTGATGATAAGGCCTTCTTTCTGTGCATGCATGTAAGGCAGTACTGCCTTCATCGTACGTTCGGGTCCGAGTGTGTTTACCTGGAAAATTTGTTCCGTCTGTTCAATAGTCAGCGCTTCTCCCAATCCATAATAAGCAAGACCAGCATTGTTGATCAGTACATCGATTCTTCCGCCCGATTTCTTTACTATCTCAGCGATAGCGTTGTTTACGGAAGCAGTGCTTGTTACATCCATTTCTACTACTTCTACCTTTACGTTCTGCACTTGGGCCCAATCTTTTAATTCCCGTGCTGTTGCACCATTAGCACTGTTTACATTACGCATGGTGGCGTATACTGTGTGTCCTTTTAAAGCAAGCGTTTTCACTGCCTTTAATCCGAATCCGCTGGCACTTCCAGTAAGAATGATCTGTTTCATTGTCATTAATTGTTTGTTTGAATAAATGGTTTTGTTATCACACATCTACCTACACACAGGTAGGCTTAATGATTCTAAAAAAAGCCTTTCCCGGAAAAGGCTCGTCCCAAAGCAACTACCTACATACAGGTAGATTATATGGATAAAAAAAATCCCTCTACGAGGATTTAACTGTTTGCCTGAGAGAATTGATGGTCCTATCAAAGGCTGCCTGCCCACCGGTACGGCCTACCAGTAAGGCGCCAGGCATCATGGCCATCCAGATATTAGCCAGGTCTTCCACGGATCCTTTAAACGAGAACTCGCCTGATTCGAGTCCTTCTTTCAGCGTAGCTGCCAGCCAGGCGGTTACCAACTCGGCATATTGCGATGCCGCCAGCTGCATTCTTTCCGTGATCTCATTATAAGAAGAACTGAAAGTACTGATTACACAAAGCTTCTTCCCTTCTCTATAGTAATACTCATAACTAGCTATTAAAGCCTCCAGCTTATCCATGGCTTTCGCCTTCTTGACTTTTTGAGTGAGATAGATGAAATCCTGCCGGTCTTTTTCTATTACAGCCAGGCCGAGGTCTTCCTTGGATGGAAAGTAATGATGGATGGATGCGTTTTTAATGTTCAGCTCCAAAGCGATCTGCTTATAATTAAAAGAGTGGTAACCAATCCTTTGCATATAATTCCTGCCTAGTTCAATTATTCTGTCTTTGGTGTTCTGTGCCGTGTTCATCGTAAAGTTGGGCTTTGATGAGGCAAATATACCTACTTGTAGGTAGGTGGCAAAATTTATTTTGATTGAATTAACCTCCATATCTATTTTATAATCGCAATTTCAGCAATAAAACCCAGTGTCTCTTCTTATGCCATATTCATCATCTAATACCCTACTCATTACACCAGATATAGGAACATTTGCCAATCTCGAAAGATCGTTTCTTAAAAAGAATAGCCATTCGCAACAATTCCCGTCAATGTCACCAATGCAATTCTGATCACTATTCTGATGGGGCTGGCTCCCATTGAACATATCCACCTTTGCTAGACGCACATAATTCTGTAACTTTCTCCACAGAGCTGCTGTTAAAAAGTTACCGAACCATTGGTTATAATAAACATTAAGTCTTTTATGATTCCGCCGTCTTTATCACATTGACTATAAGAAGACCTGGCTTTATTCTTAAACAAAAGAACCAAACATTCTCAACTCCCTTAACTTTGGTTGGACTTTCATCATTAAACTTCGTTTGTAATTCCAACTTCCCTTTCTCTCCCAAAAACTTTATCTGTGTCAAATCCAAACTTTTACTCCACGAACCGATTGCTGCGCTGACATTAACCGCTTTTACCTGACTAATATATGTACCACCTCTAAATTCCGTAATAAATGTATATGTGTCCATCTTGATTTGCCATTACTTCTTTTTGCTCTTTTTCCTATGCGAAGCATAAAACAGCAAGGGTTAAAAGTATAATATTAGTATTTAAGACTTTCTCTTATCAAATTTGACAAACATCTAAATGTTTTCTCATTCTCCGTTGCAGAGATTGTGACACTAACAATACAGCCATTTGTTGTAAAGATCAGGTCTTCAGAATAATAAATATGGTTGGCGTCTTTTGTATAATAATCAAAAAAAGCAATTGGATATTTATTCGTTGTATATTCCGGACAAAGTGAACCACCGTTCCGGTGCAAAGTGAACCACTTACAAAGCACATCAATAGCGTTATCAAAGTTAATTAGTTTTTGCTTTACGTTTAGATTCGCCCTTAAGATCTATTTTATGCATGCGAGCTGTCAATCTGTCCATAATAGCATCTGCGATGGTAGGTTCATTTAAGTAATCATACCATTTGCTCAGCGGTAGCTGAGCCGCAATAATTATAGCTCCTCTACCATACCTGTCTTCCATAATCTGTAGTAAGGTAAGCTTCATATCATGAGTGAGCGGCTGGAGGCCGAAGTCATCTAATATCAACAAAGGTGTTTTAGCGAGATGGTTCAACCATTTTACATAGGTCCCATCTAATCGGGCGGTAGCCAGAGATTCAATAAATCTATTCATGGAGTAATACAGTGTACGATAACCAAGAGTGCAGGCCTGACGACCCAATGCACAGGCTAGATAACTCTTGCCACAACCGGTGGAACCACTGATTACAATGTTCTCAGTTTTTTCAATAAAAGAACCGTCGCAAAGTAATTGTAGCTGTTCCGCAGTAAACCCTCTTGCTGCGGAGCAGTGTATTTGTTCCAACACTGCCTGGTAACGTAATTTAGATAAGCGCATGTATAATCCGGTGCGTTGCTGACTACGATATCCTAATTCAGCCTCCGTAAGCATTGCAAGTAGGGCATGAGATTCAGGTTGTTGATGTATGGGAAGATCCAGCAGGGCTTCATAACGTCCGGCCATACCATGCAGTTTTAGTTGCTGTAGCTGGGCTACTGTTTGTTCTGTGTTCATGTTGCTTTTGTTTTATAATTTTGATAATTATTATAAAATAGGGTGTGGGACGCGTTACTAAAAAGCATCTTTCCCTCTTAGATTGTCATGTAATGGCAGTTGAAAGGATACTTTGCTATCATCAGGAAGTGATTGCTGATCTAAATTGCTGGAAAGTATATTGTTAATAATCCTGTAGGCATAGGTACCACCTTGCAAAGCTCTCTTACATGCAGCTTCCAGCCGTTCGTTACCATAATTCTTCCCTAATCTCAGTAGCCCTTTACAAGCCAGGAAAGCCTGTTCACTGAACTGCTTGTTTAGTAATAATTTGTCTATATATTGGCTGGTAAAGATCCCTATAGCGGTAGCTTGCCTACGAAAATAATCAGGATCCCAGCCTTGCAGGTAGTGCTGGTGAGCCTCTGGCATATGTTCTTTGCAGGTAGTATAACCGTGGCGCTTGTAACTTCGCTTATGCAATGCAATACGTTGATGCGCATGATAAATCTCTACAATGTCAGTGTCATATACAGCCTTGACTATTTTGCTGATATAAGAACAGGGAACGCTATAGTAATGCCAGTCCTCTCCTAATACGATGTGGTAATTGCGTTGCACCTTTGCTTCAGCAGTATGCTTAAGAGAAAATGGATGATCAGGTAAAGGCTGTAGCAGAGATTGTTCTTGTTCTTTAAATAACTGCAGACGACTGTATTCCTTCCTGTGCATCGAACGACTATTGTGAAGGTTAAGCTGTTCAGTAACGGCAGCTCTCAGTTCTTCCAGGCAGAAGAATACTTTATCGCGTAATGGTGCATAGATACGCTGATAAGCTAGTTTTACAGCACCTTCTACTGTCGCCTTATCTTTAGGTTTGGCTACCCGGGTTGCCAGCAACGTGATATTGTAATGTAACGCCCATTGCTGTATCATATCTGTGAATACAGGTTCATAACGGCAACTCTTACTTACTATCTGCTTCATGTTATCTGTCTTTAGGCTGTATGGAACACCTTCAAAGTATTGCAGACAGTTGTTCAGTGACTTTGCTAACTGAGGAAGAGTGGCATCAGGCATAGGTGCAACGTAGGTATAGCCACTACAGGGCAATACACAAACCAGCACTGGGCAATAGATAATCTCACCTGTTTGGCGATCTGTATAAGCGAGTTTATCGCCTGCAAAATCAACCATCATCAGCTGGCCAGGTGGATGCTCGAAATGCATAGAAGTATCCCTGATACCACTATGCCGGGTTAACAAATCACAGAACTGTGAGTAGCCATAGCCATCCGGATACTGTTGAAGATACTCCTGCCACAGCAGTTGACGGGTAACTCCGGTACGCCTAAGTTCAATAAAAAAATAGCTGACCCGATCTTCAAACGCCTGCCTGCGCTCATCTTTGACGGGTAACGTTACGGGGTTGTATATAAGTTCACTGAGAGCCCCATCTTCCATAGCCAATAACTGTTGCCAGCTATAGCTAGTAGCTTTAAGCCGTTGAAGATAATGACGCACTGTGTTGCGCGATATGTTTAATTGAAGGGCAATCTGCCGTTCAGAGGAATTACGTGATGAATGCTGGATAATACTGCGTACAATATGCATCTCTATAACCTTGTTGGCCATTGCTATCCGGTAATTTTACCGCAAAGCAATGGATTACTGAATAGATGTGCTATTGTATGCGCTTTGTAAGTGGTTCACTTTGTGCCGGAATGGCAGGAACAATTACAATACAGGGTGGTTCACTTTGCTCCGGAATCCTGGATAATCACCAAAATAAATCTGTTATAGGTGGTTCAGTTTACCCCGGAATGACTGGTTCAGTTTGGACTGGAATTAGTGGTTCAGTTTACTCCGGATTATACAATTCGTTGAATCTATCACTTTTAAATTTATCAAATGAATACCTGTGTCAGCGGCTCTTCTATCAGCCGGTTCAGCCTCAATCAAACCCCTTAGACCTCGATTTTCAGCAAAACAGCAATCTCCGTCGACAAAGACTTCATATTAATACTTCAGTTCAGAATAAAAAATGGTCTCCCAGCTCCTCACTTAATGATATGCTGAAAGACCAAGCTGAAAACAAAGTTCTCAAATTACTAGTTCCTTTTATTAAATAAGGTTATCGACTCCATTAATCCCTCTGAAAATGGTCGGTTTACATCACTCAATAACTCTGAATAACAAACCTCCTTTAGTTTAAAATATGGATAATGAAATGAAACAAAAAAGCTAAAATCGTGGCTCGGTTTCTTTAAGGGGTCCGCCTTAACAGCATACATAAAAGAGCTATCTCGAATAATACTATTTATCCAAGTATTAACTTTTGAGCCGGTCATTGTCTTAAAGTCTTTTGTTTTTAAATTGTAGTAATAAGCCTTATTTGTATTTCCTATCTTCTGAATAATTACAAATGATGCTGCCGCCAACCCGCGGGCCCCAACTACCTGGACACTCTCGCCTTTTTTGCAATCTATTTTTCTGAAGATACTGTCAATAGAAAACAAATATTTCTCAATTGTAAACGAAGAAGAATAGTCACATTTACATCCCAAAGTATTTTGGGCAATAGTATTAGTAGTTATAAATAGAAAAAAAATGAGAACCATTATTCGCATAAATATTACTTTTTACTTGAAAAATCTTATCAAATTTAAGGCCTGTTTTGCAGACTCTAAATATTCTGGAATATCTTTCGCCATCTTCTCCTCAACAAACCCGTGCGCGCCATGCAGAGCACCATTCCTATACAGATCTTTACCGATTCGTTGAGATCTAAGATAAACGTTGGACATCTGAATAGCCTTTTCTCCATGGAAATTAAGAGTTCCCATAGCCCATCCTAAAGCATGACCAAGTAACTCATGAGCAAGCGCTTCACCAAACAGTGGGGATCGTTGTGTACGGGTCTGCAAGCCCTCCAGGCTCTGTGCAGTATTATTCCCGGAAGCACCGAGGTTAAATAAACTGGCTATCTGGGAGTTTTTACGGAGAAAATCATTATACGCGGGCATTTTTTTCAGCAGCTCCATAGCCTTGGCCTCCGCTTTCTTTTTATCTTTCAGTACAGATTTGTACTCATTGATCTGCTGACCATAGTAATAAGCCTCTTTATTAATCTTCTGAAGGTCTTTGGTAAAACCGGTGTATTGGGATAACTGTTCCTTCAGCTGCTTTTTATGCTCACGGATATACGCCTTAATCTGCTCCGCCTGTTGCAATTTGCCCTGCAGCGATTCAATATTACCCGTAACACCTGCCAGCTTTCCTTTGGATGCACCCAGCAGCTCACCTTTCCCTTCCAGGAACTTTAAGGAATTACCCAATGAATCCAGATAGCTGTTCCCTACAGGCAGCTTCCC
>NZ_FRCN01000019.1:56281-146181 GCF_900142925.1 Chitinophaga sp. CF418 | reverse complement strand
AAATGGGGGACTAAATATCGTCACGCTATTCAGTCCTGGGAGAACAACTGGGATAATCTTACCAGCTATTTTGACTTCCCCCTGGAGATCCGCAAGATCATGTATACCACCAACACTATTGAAAATCTCAACAGAGGTATCAGGAAGTACACAAAGACGAAGGTACAGTTTACTGACGATACTGCGGCTCAAAAGGCGGTATACCTGGCTATAATGAACATCGAAAAGAAATGGAGTATGACTCTCCATAACTGGGGGTTCATACTCCATCAATTTTTAACGATCTTTGAAAACAGATGTCGGCTCTAAACAGTTGCCTTATCGTTTACACAATATATTTTATAGTCTCGTGCTTAGGGATTATACAGTCAAGATGTAATACTTTAAGAATCAGATAAAATCTTCATCTTCATCATTAATAAGTCGTGAATAATAATTTTCCTTCTCCGTCATTCCGCGACGCTTATAAATTTCAAAAAGTGCTTTATTAAAGTAGTTTTTTGCCGCACTTTTTTCCCTACCTTCATTCAACTGCTTAACCGCCAGCTCAAAATTTCCGTTGATATAATATTCGTACTCGCCACTCATAACCTGAAAAATTTCGTTAGCGCGAAAGTCATGACTTTTCTTTATGTTAGTCATTAATTCATCGATAATCTGCTTCTCAGATGGCGACCAGCTATTTTTGCGTAATAAGCAGTTGAAATATGCTTGGATATGAAATGCATTAAGTTTCCTCTTTTCATAATTTTTCTTTGCTGTATCAAGTGCAAGACCATATTTCCCTTGGCTTAAAAGGACAAGTACCAGTTCTCTTTTACTTTTTTGTGAATCGGGATCAGCTTGTAATGCTGCTAAAAAATGTTTTTCAGCTTCACCAAATCTTTTTTGACATCGGCGAAAAAAACCAAGCAAAAAGTGATGATCTACGCCATGAAATGTCCCAATATAATCGAAAAACTCATCATTCCTTTGTTTTGCCAATGCCAGGCAATGCCAGTATTTGATCTCTCTTATGATCGCATCATGATATTTATAGTGGTTTGCTAACATTCTCGTAGCAAGTTGATAAACTTGCACGAAATTTTGCGCATAATAATGGTCAATAATAGTACGAAGCGCAACAGATGGAATAAAATAGTTTTCAGGAATTTTACCGCCATCTTGTATAATCGATCTTATCGTAACCAATATTTCCGAAACGTCGGGAAAATCGGGTTGATTAGATATTAGTGTGTTAATTTCTTTTCGCAATTTTCGTTTAACATCCAAAGAATAATCAATCCTAGCTCTCATAATGTAGTCCATTATCGCGTGGTGAACTTTGATATACTCTTTATCCGTTCCTATCATATCATAGGCTCCATATATATATATCTTCTCCAAAGCAGAATCAACATCATCGTTTCGACCGAATATTTTATAGACCATGTCAAAACTCACAAACTCAAACCGGGAAACAAATACTAATATATCATACGCAAGCCCATTTTCTTCCTTAATCTGTTCAATGATATTAAAAACTTTGAAATCTTCATATTTTCTTATTTCGTCAATATGCCTTGCTACGTATTCACTGCCATGATCTTTGATTAGTAATGTCGTGAAAAAGATTTGCTTGGGCATCCCATTCAGCGCGGGTAATATCGTTTCAATATTGCTTTCCGCAGGCTTTAAGTCGAGAAGATCGCAATATTTTACAAAAAGCACCTGCCTATCACTAGGATTTAACTCATTAATGTGAAAGCTAATAACTTTTCCACTCATGTGGAGTTGTGTATTATATGACCTAAAACTAGTGATCAAACATACGATCGTATTATTGTTAAAGTCAGGCGATTTAATTATATCTTCAAACCATGACGCAGTTTCTTTATTTGGCTGAATTATACAGCCTTTGTCAATAACGTACAGAATTTCGTCTTGCTCCTGAAAAGATAAAAGCAGTCTTTTGGCATACAACAACTTTTCTTCAAGCGTAGCATCTTTTATTCTCATTAGTACTTCTTCGGCTATGATTCCATTTTGATCTTCTATTCTTAGAATAAAATCTTCGATACTATCTCTTGTATCTAACACAATACTCAGCGGTTCATGAAATTTATTCAAGCGCCCTGCTTTATCTAGGGCGTTGTTCAAAAATTTCCGCCTACCTACTCCCTCGAAACCTGAGGCTGTGATTACACTTGGCTTGGTCAATTTGATATTAAAATACTTTCTATCAAATTCATCCATCACGTCACGACGACCAATAAATATTTCCTCCATTTTTTCAACAAGAGGGTGTGCATGTATTGTTACATCCCTGAGTTTAGAGCTAATCTTTTTATAAATCAGCGCAGGATGCGGAATAGGTTTTAAGTTATATTCCTTTCTTAGCCAATCGGGTATTCTATCATCCATGTGGCTTATATTCGGGTCAATATTCAATAGTAGTAATTGCCTAGCGATATCCTTATCGCGGAGATTCCTTGCAAATTTAATTTCGTCTTGCACCCAAGTCGAATTTAAGGCTTCGTTTGAGATTAGCAAAACAAATAGGTCAGTGCGTTCAATTCCCTGTATTATTAAATCTAAAGTCGGTTGCCCAGCCTCAAAGTTGTACTTATCGACAATGCAATTGTCCCGACCTATTCTTCTGATAAGCGTTTCAACCAACGGTTTTTGTACGCTACT
Organism: Chitinophaga sp. CF418; assembly: GCF_900142925.1. Lineage (GTDB taxonomy): Bacteria > Bacteroidota > Bacteroidia > Chitinophagales > Chitinophagaceae > Chitinophaga. Next base: position 143,505 of record NZ_FRCN01000019.1, on the reverse strand, counting down.
GTGCGAAATAAAAGCTTTAGACATACTAACTGGTGTAATTTGATTTGAGCCATATAGCACTACAGGTATCAGCTGTCCCCCAAAACAATCATAAGGCTTCCAAATATAGCTAAATATATAATTTCATCAATAGAATAGTAATTCTTCCTAACTGGGTTTATCCTCGACTCAAATATCAAACAACATTTGGATCGTTCCTAAATTAAGAAACAAAAAATAAAAAATGATAATCATGCATTAAATTCTCTTTTGGTAAAAGTGAAATGCTTATCGTCATCATCTTTCAACGTATCTCCATTTAATACAACTTCGGGCAATTTTACAAATTCGAATGATGTCTCATCTCTACTAAATATAAGGTAGAATACAAGACTACCTGAACTCCAGGTTATATGAACAACTGGTCCAACTTCATGATCTTTTATTAGTCTATAGCAAGTTGTGTAAATCGGAATAAAGGTTGATTTCTTTGGTATTGTCGGTAGGTGTACTTCTTGTGTAGATTTATAGTCTGAAATGTCAATGTGCTTCGGTTTTGAATTGAATGTATATCCATTGGTCAAACTCCTATATATACGTACCTGATTATACAGTTCATACCCAAATAAATCAGATATTTGAATGTTTACCTGGTGTAATGGATAATCGCCAGGGTTTTCAATATTAAGTTGAAGTTCAACAAATGGCCCTATTGCTGCGATATCTATACGACGTATTACATTCACTGTAAGTTTAGGAATTGCGCCCCCGCCAGTCATATACAGCCGGAATTCCTTTTCACTTTTCTCGGCGCGCTCGGTCGCTTCATTAAGATTCTCTAAATTATTGATTTGAACACTGGTTAATCTCTTATTTTCCCGCTCATCTTCATCCTGTTTCTTCTGAGCGGTGATTAATGTAAGAATCGACATTGCTGAGGCAATAACGGCACACATATATACTGCAGTATCATCGTGTTTATAGGTAAAATGGGCAGTTAGTAATGTAACGATGATTGTTCCACCTCCAAAAACTAATATCCAATTTTTCATAATTAATCGTGTGGGATTGTATATTTATACGATATGATTTTGATCTAAAAACACGTGCAATCAGTTACGCTATATTTAAAGAATATGGCTAATTGTTAATCAGCTACTGAAATCAATGTATGAAATAATGATTTATTACTCGTTAATGCCAAGTTAAGCAATACCCATTCTCAGAGACGAACGTATTCCATGCTATTAGGGCTTAAGAGTATGAGCAAGATATAGCTACAGCAAAAATGAATGCCATAATATTACGTTTTCAAGGGAAATCGAGACATATGTTTAATGTCATATCAAGAAAGCAATTACTTCAGAAAACACTTGATACTCGAACTTGCTAGTGGTTGATAATAAACGCATTGTATAACTCTCCAAAAACAAAAACGCTTCAAGTCCTTGAACCTGAAGCGCTTTATTTCCGTGATCCCGCTGGGACTCGAACCCAGGACCCATACATTAAAAGTGTATTGCTCTACCAACTGAGCTACGGAATCATTCCCTCTTTTCGTGATTGGGAGTGCAAAGATAGGAATTATATATTCCCTTCCAAATATTTTTTAGAAAAATTTTCACCCTTTACTAAACCGCACCTTAAACTTCACTGCAGGGTCAGTATCTTCCTTCGGATCGAACACATGCAGAAGATAATATTTCCCCTGCACCCAATCCTGCACAGCATTGTCATAGAACGGACTACCAGGGTTACCGCTTTGCCCACCGGGATAGATACCATATGCCACTGTCTTCGCACTCAGTTCTACCACCATCTTCCACGAAGGCCCATGGATTTGTTTGGTGGCATTCACAATATGACGTCCTCCTCCGGTCCGAAGATTCATAGCACTGAACGGAATAATTGACCGCGTCAGGTGACGGATATTCGTACCACGGAAACGGCCAAACTCTAATTTATGTTCGCCGTCTAACACTTTGGCACTATCAGCAGCAAAGGCGAAAGCAGTCAGTATAGTTTGAGAGAGTGTCTCTTTTTCCGGCGTATGGATGTTGTCTATAAATTTCATGGAAGAATCGCGGATGAGCCAGAGCAGGGTAGTCTTTTCCCATGGCTGCTGCAAGGGCGTCTTTTCGCGGACAATATCATCATCCCAGATAGCAGATTGCAGCTTATCCCAGAAGATGTTGAAGATAGTAGCTGCCTTACTCTCCGGACTACTCTGCAGGTTCCATTTGTCCAGGAGCTCCCAGTAAGTCCGCTGGTCAGATGTAAGCAGGGATACAGGCAGATGAGCTCTGATCATCGGCAGGGCTGCGCGGGCAAAAGGATTCAGGAAATCATTCTGCAGATCCATCATCTGCTGTACAGTGATTTGACTGTCTGCCGCCAGCACTTCGTTGATACGTTTTCCCCGGAAGAGATCAAAGTCAGCTACATAACGGTAAGGATAAGTACTGTCAGTCGGATGCTGGTTGGCAGAGCTGACAAAACCACGCGCAGGATTGAGGATATGTGGATTCTCCTCCTGCGGCACATATCCCTGCCACGCGAAAGTGCTGTCGCTTCCCGGCATGATCCATTTACCCTGATCCTTAAAGCGTAAAGGGAATTGCCCGTTATGCCAGAGTGCTATTTCGCCCGTTTTAGCGGCAAATGCGAAGTTCTGTGCAGGACAGGTATAATATTTTAAAGCAGCTAAATAATCGTTGTAATTATGAGCTTTATTAAGCTCCAGGAATGTCCTGATCTCGTTAGAAGGGTCCAGTGCTTTCCAGCGCATAGCGAGGAACTGGTGGCCCGTAGCCGTATCCGGAAATACATTGTCATACACCACAGGTCCCCATACAGTGTATGCCACCGTATCATAGTAAGGCTTCTCCCCTTTCACATTGATCTTCTCTATATGCAGGTCTGCATTACGGTAAGCGCCATTAAACAGGTATTGCTGTTTACCATTACGGAACTGCATCAGGTAGAAGTCTTTCACATCCTCTGCCCCGTTGGTTACGCCCCAGGCAATATGATCATTAAAACCGATGATGACACCAGGCGCACCCGGCAGCGTCGCACCATAGACATTCATCTCAGGTGTATGGATCTGCGCTTCATACCAGAGGGAAGGCAGGCTCAGGCCCAGGTGAGGATCGTTAGCGAGGATAGGCGCACCGGAACGTGTCTTGGAACCGGCTACCGCCCAGTTATTACTGCCATTATCAGGATCAGGTTTGTCTTCCTTGAAATGTAGTATTACTCCCGCCGCTTTCAGAATACTGTCTGCCGGCACAGTTACCTTTACGCTGGGCGCAGGATATTGTGTACCCCGCGGAATGATAGGATCAATGCTATCCCCGAAATCGGGGTACATTTTAGCAAAGTCTTCTTTACTGAAAAGCTGGCGGGCATTGGTATAAACGAGATCATTAGCCCCTCCTGCCAGATCTGCCGCCATCATTTTCAGCAACAGGGCTGAGTTCAAAGGTGTCCATTTCTCCGGTTTATAGTTCAGCAGTTTATATTCCAGTGGAAGTGTTGCTCTGGTAAGCGTACTGATATAGGCATTAACACCATCGGAGTAAGCATTAATAGCGGCTCCGGCTACCGGATCATCTTCCATCGCTTTCAGCGCCTGCTCTGCACCATATAACATGCCCAGACGGCGCTGCTGCCTGTCATAAGTGATCATTTTACTTCCCAGGATCTCTGACAAACGACCAGCAGCAGCAAACGACTGCAGCTCCATCTGCCAAAGACGGTCACGGGCATGCATATATCCCTCTACGTAGTAAGCGTCTGTTGTATTCTCTGCAAAGATGTGAGGCACCATTCTATCGTCCAGCCAAACCTCTACTTTCCCTTTCAAGCCGGGTACCTTCAGGTCTTCATTGTAGTCTTTACTGATAGATGTGGCATTCTGCCAGAAGCCCTCCTGCGGACTTAACAACCTGCCCAACGGTGGCAGCGAGCCCCAGGAACGATCAAGACATACTATCAATGTAATGGTTATCACCGCGCTAACGGTAAAGGGAACAAATCTCATACGTGCTAGGTTATCTGCTAATATACATAAAATATACCGGCGATATTACCACTACTGTACCAATGCTTTTATCAACCGGTCCACTTCCTCCATCGTATTGAAACTATGCAATACAATCCTTAAACGCTCCTTCCCCTTCGGAACCGTAGGATGCAGGATAGCCCTTACATCCAGGCCGGCCGACTGCAGACTGGAGGCTAAACTGCGCGTGGCCTCATTACCTGGCGTCAATACTACCTGGATAGGTGTTTCGCTATACAATGTACTGAGACTGGCCACTCCTTTCCTGAAATGAGTAATTAACGCTGCAAGATGTTCACGAGCCGAATGCATATACGGGAACAGCTCATAACTGGCTACAATAGCGGCAATAGCCGTAGCTGGCAATGCAGTGGTATAAATAAATGATCTGGAAAAATTAATCAGAAAATCACGCAGGTGCGGACTGCCCAGCACTACTGCCCCATGACAGCCTACTGCCTTACCAAATGTATTCACACGCGCAAAACATGCCTGCTGCAGCTGCAGGTGTTGCACCAGGCCCTCTCCTTTTCCTCCTACTACACCTGTTGCATGCGCCTCATCCACAATGAGATGCGCACTGTACTGTTCACACATAGCTGCAATCTCCTTTAACGGCGCCATATCTCCATCCATGGAATAGACGGATTCTACCGCTACGAATATATTACCGGCGGCATGCTGCAGCTTTTTCCCCAGATCCTCCAGGTCATTATGTAAAAAAGAAAACGCCTGCGCCTTCGACAAGCGGATACCATCCCTGATAGACGCATGGATCAGCTGATCATAAATGATGGTATCCCCCTTCTGCGGTACGGAGGAAAATAAACCCAGATTCGCATCATAACCGGAATTATAGATCAGGCCCGCCCCACTCTGATGGAATGTTGCCAGCATGCTTTCCGCCTCCTCTATCCAGGCATAATTCCCCGCCAGTAAACGGGAGCCTGTACTGCCATGCATATACGGCCTTGCCTGCAATAAAGTATGCACGCCTTCCTGCATCGCAGCGCTATGCGCCAGACCCAGGTAATCATTCGAACAGAAATCCACCGCACCCGGGGCCGGGAGCCTCAGCTGCCGGAACGCATGCTGCTCCTGCCGCTGCGCCAATTGCTTTAAAAGAAAATCTTCTTTCATCTCCCAAAGCTAAGTAACTTTGCCCTATGAGTAAAGTGTCCATTTTAGGTCTGCACCTTCCGACTGATCCCCGCTGGGTAAACCTGGCAGCTATTTCCCTGGAAGAAGTTCTGACAGATCATGCCTTCTGCGAACAAAAAGCCGCGACATCCTGCATATCACTAATACAACGCTATCCCGAAAAGGACAGACTGGTACAGGAACTGGCTCCTATTGTAACGGAAGAATGGGGACATTTCCGCCAGGTGCTGGCAGAGATGCGTAAACGCGGTTATACCCTCGGAAGACAGCGGAAAGATATGTATGTGAATGCCCTGATGACACACCAGGAGAAAGGCGGCGATCCTCAGTCAGTCCTGCTGGACAGGCTGCTCATATTTGCCCTTATTGAGGCCCGTAGCTGCGAGCGTTTCCGTTTACTGAGCGAGGGCCTGGAAGATGAATACCTGCGTGAATTCTACCGTAAATTCATGATATCTGAAGCAGGTCACTACCGCCTTTTTATAGACCTGGCCAATGAGTATGTACCGGAAGACAAGGTAAAGACCCGCTGGCAGGAATGGCTGACCATAGAGGCCGAGATCATTGACAACCTGGAAGTACGGGGCGACCGGATGCACTAAAAATTGAAGCCGATGTTTACATACATCCGTAAACGCCCATCCTGATCACAGTACATCAGGGATGCTTCTATAGGCCCGAGGAAAGAGGAATATCCGCCCGTCACACCATAACCACTCATGTATTTATATTTCGAGGAAACATCTCCCAGGAAATCGTACAAGGCCACACCTGCACGGGGAATAGCATAAATATTGCGCATCAGCTCATACTGGTAAGACAACTGGATAGTAGCCGCACTGGATGTCGTAATTTCCGCTTCCCTGATGCCTACGATCGGCAGCTGATTGCGCATCACGTTGTTCAATCCTCCCAATATGAAGGCGTTAACTGGTCCCTGCCGGTGATTGAAATTAGCAGCGCCTCCCAGCTGCACCTGTAAGGTGCCATTATAATTGAAAGGAATATTGTACTTCATCTGCATGATCGTACGCTGATAGTTGTTGAAGCCATAATTATAGTCTGCCGGCGATACCTCCACTCCATCCTTATACAAGTGGTACCCCTCCTGCTGACGGTATACCCAGCCTGATTCAAGCTGCAGATCTACCCCGCGGCGGGGAAAAATCTTCCGGTCCAAAGAGTTGATGCCGAAGTATATATAACTGTTCATCTGGTTCCCGTTCCCTCTCAATACTTCAACAGATTCATACCGGGGATTGATATTCAGGAATTCATACCTGCTGCCTACACCAATGGCCATCATACGATTCAGTGTATACTGAAAACGGATATCGCCATTCAGATACTTCAGATGATATTCCATCTGTCGTTTGAAATCTTTGTATAAGGTCAGTGCATCATCCTCAAAATAAGCGCCGAGCCCGAATCCGAAATTCCTTTTCGGTCCCAGGTATTTGAAGAACTCCGCCAATACCCTTGGGTTCTCTCCTATTGCTACACTCACAAATGCACGGGAGTTCGGTACAACGAAGTTGCGCTGCGTAATATTCACAATAGCGCTGGCATTCGTGAAACTATTGTATTGCAGCGCGAACTTCACATACGTCAGCGGGTTTTCCTCTACTGAAATATTCATCTCACTTTTACTGTCCCCTTTGGGCTCCAGCTCGTAAGTGATCATTTTATAAAAGCGTGTACCAAATACGTTCAGCACAGCCTCTTTGATATCGTTAGGAGTATAACATCCATCTTTCACCAGTCCCAGTCTTCCGAGGAAAAACTTCTTATCAGAATGCAACAGTCCTGCTACTTTGATGTCCACCAGCTCTATATCCGGCGTAAAGGGTAAACGGTTCTTATGAAAAGGCGCTTCCGGTGGATATAATGCATTCAATGAATCCGCCATCCTCTTGAATACCGGGTACATTTCCGCCCCTTTTCTTTTGCCGAGGTCAAGCAGGGAATCCACACTGCCAAAGCTGGCGGCACTATAGTTCTCCAGGTGATGCTGAATGTAAATATCGGTTAGTTTCTTCGCCTGTTTAAAGTCGTCAGCGTCCTTGTAAAAACCCAGCTGGTAAATAATATCCAGCGGTGTGACCAGCTGGTCAGCCTTCCGCAATCCACCGCTCACATTAGAGCCGATAACAAGATCCGCTCCCATTTCTTTCGCAGTGATCACGGGAAAGTTACGCACCACGCCACCATCCACCAGCTTCTTATCGCCGATCTTTACTGCGGTAAATACAGATGGAATAGCCATACTGGCACGGATAGCGGTCACAATATCACCGGTGTCCAGGGTGACGATATCGCCGGTAGTAACGTCAGTGGCAATACATTTAAAGGGGATATTAAACTTTGAGAAATCTCTCACTCCATTCACCGGCCAGCACAAACGGGCCAGTTCCAGCCATAACTGTTCACCCGCAATTACCCCGGATGCCAGTTTCGGTTTTCCGTATTCAAAAGGTATTTCTATCAGATATTTGTTGTACTCCCTCTTTTCTTCGTAGGAAATGTCGGTCAGTACCGGCTGATTGGAGAACAGGTTGTCCCAGTCCATTTCATGAGCCATTTTTTCTATTGCATCACCGGAATATCCCATGGCGTAGAGGGAACCAATGATACTCCCCATACTGGTACCGGTAATGTAATCCACTTTCAGGCCGGCACTGTCAAGCGCCTGGAGAATACCGATATGCGCCAGTCCTCTAGCACCACCGCCACTCAGGGTAAGACCGATCTTGGGCCTTTTCCCTCCCTCCTGCGCAAAAACAACTGCGGGTAAAAGGAATATAATGAAGAAATAAACTAAAGCCTGGCGTTTACGCATATTTGTTCTTGTGGTGTGCAATCCTGAAGTCCCAAATAAAGTTAATAGAAATACTTCTAATATCAGACGCCTTATTCCACCCTTTCCCCCATAGAAATATGTAAATGCTATAACAATTACAACAATTTTCCTATATTATACATTCGTATTAACCAAGTAACCACGTATGAACAACAGCAAAATTACACAATCCATCTGGCAGGTAATACTGGCCTCGTCCGCAGGAACACTGATTGAGTGGTACGATTTCTACATTTTTGGAAGTCTTTCCGCTATCATTTCCCAGAAGTTCTTCCCGCCCAGCAACCCTGATCTGGCCTACATTGCCACGTTGGCAACCTTTGCTGTGGGATTCATCGTAAGGCCTTTCGGAGCGCTTGTTTTTGGCAGACTTGGAGATATTGTCGGACGTAAGTACACCTTCCTGCTCACCTTAATGATCATGGGTGGTTCCACTTTTGCCATCGGCCTCATCCCCAGTTACCAGCGTATAGGCATTCTGGCGCCGATTATCGTATTGGTATTAAGGCTATTACAAGGCCTGGCCCTCGGTGGTGAATACGGAGGCGCTGCTACCTATGTAGCCGAACATTCGCCCCATCATCAGCGGGGATATTACACCAGTTTTATCCAGACGACCGCAACCCTGGGGCTGTTTGTTTCACTCGCTGTCATACTGATCACCCGTACCAGTCTTACGACTGAAGATTTCAACAGCTGGGGATGGCGTATCCCGTTCTGGCTGTCCATCGTACTGGTGATCATGTCGTACTATATCCGCATACGCCTCAAGGAATCCCCTCTTTTCCTGCAACTGAAATCAGAGGGCAAAACGTCAACTAATCCTATTAAGGAAAGCTTCGGTAAAAAGGAGAATCTCCGGCTGGTATTACTGGCGCTTTTCGGCGCCGCTATGGGACAAGGTGTGATCTGGTATACCGGCCAGTTCTATGCCCTCTCTTTCCTGCAAAAAACCATGCAGGTAGAATTTGTACAGTCCAATATCATTATCGCCGTAGCACTCGTGCTGGGTACGCCGTTCTTTATCTACTTTGGTAAACTGTCTGATAAAATCGGCCGTAAGAAGATCATGATGACGGGTATGCTTATCGCTGCGCTGGCTTACTTCCCCATCTATGCGGGTATGGACCGCGTGGCGGATCTCAGTCTCAAAACAGAAGATACTACTAAATACAGCATCGAAAATTCCATCTCCCGGAATGACAAAATGCAGAATATCGAGAAATCCGTGAAGATCAGGACCTTTACTGATGGGTCAAAAGCCAGGGAGACAGTCACCGTTACCGATGGTAAATCTGAAGTAGTAAAAGAAGTTATTGTCAGCAATGCTCAACTCTGGTGGCTGATCCTGCTGGTATTCATACAGGTTATTTTCGTTACCATGGTATACGGTCCGATAGCGGCCTTCCTGGTAGAGCTCTTCCCTACCCGTATCCGGTATACTTCCATGTCCTTACCTTATCATATCGGGAATGGGGTTTTCGGAGGATTATTACCGACGGTATCCACCTTACTCGTGACACAAACACATCATCATCTGGCAGGGTTGTTCTACCCGATCATTATTGCGTTGATATGCTTTGTAGTGGGCATAGTGGGGATCAAGGGGAATATGATTAACCAGGATTAGTGCTGCTTTGGACTGAGATCGTTTTTGTGGCTGTTGGTTTCCAGGCCCTGCATCGCCATCTGAAACCGCCGCAGATCAGGCATTTCGGCTATGGCAAGACTGAACGGTAATAGGAAATATAAAAGAGGACATCTTTTATTGCTTATAAAGAAGAGGGATTTGCGTAATAAGCGTAAATCCCTCTTTTGTATTTCTGATTACAAAACGTCCTACTATTAGCGGAACACTTCAACTGCGGCGGGTTCAGATGGACCTTATCCCTTTGAGAGTGCCGACACGCTTGACCAGGGGTTTAATAAATATTCAATTGCCCCACACGACTGATAAAGCTAAATGGTAAGGACCTCGAAAAGGGATACAGCCCGGCCTCTCTCATCTGAAACCAAAGCAATACCTTAATCCGCTTCAAAATAAGCCAGTATTTCTTCCAGCCTTAGAAATGGATATTCTTTCATTAACTGCTTCGTTTTCCCTGCATAAGTCTGAAGAAATTGCTGATGCTGACTGCTGGCCGGATTGAATGGCCTATGTTGCCTGGCACGGTTGATCTCCGCAACCAGCGGTAACAGCCGGCGTCCCTCTTCTGATACGCAGCTGGCCGTAAAATGATCCCATACGTAATTGACGGCCAGTTCATTGGGATGTACCAGATCCTCTTTATAAAAACGGTAATCCCGCAAGTCGTCTATCACCAGTTCATAGGCGGGGAAATAAAACAGCCTGTCGAATTTATTGACCAGGTGATGTACTGTTTGTATCAATACCGCTTTACTGAGATTATTCTCCACTACCCCATCCCTGGCGTAACGCACAGGACTTATTGTAAACATGATCTTTACGTTCCTGTTCCGGAAGAAAAGACGATGCATCAGGTTATCCAATGCAGAAATCGCATCTGGCGGGGAGAGTAATCTCTTATGAAAATGAGAGGAAGGTACCTTATGGCAATTGCCTACTATCTGATTGCCGGAAGCGAGCGTATAGGTGTATGCCGATCCAAGCGTAATGATCAGCCAGTCAGCCTCTTCCAATCGTTTAGTGGCCGATTCCTGCGCTGCATTGATCCCTGCCAGTACCTCTTCCATCTCCAGTCCGGAAAAACGGCTGTGATGGTCCCAGCTATGCCATAAATCGCCGTGAGAAAAGAGATCATCCACAGTATATTGTTTCCCATCGAGATAGGTGTGCAGCGCCTGGGTGATGCTGATCGGGTTATATAAGATGCCATGGGGATTCACCAGGGCATCAAAATGATATTGTTGTAAACGTTCCCCTATCTCCTCTGCAAAACAGGATCCCATCATCAGTATTTTATCAGTATACCGGACAGGTGTTGCAATCGGAGAAACAGGAAATGTCAGGCGAAAGTTTGTCATGATACTAATAAAAAATACGGTCCGCAATTTCCTGAGCAGCCCAGAGTGCTGTTATGTCAAGGCCCAGCTGTTCATGTCGTTCCACACTGAAATCCAGCAGACGCTCGGTTGCCAGGTTCCCTACCAGTTCATTGTGTGCCATCGGACAGCCACCAATTCCCTTGATCGCACTATCGAAACGTCTGCAACCCTGATCGTAGGCTGCCGCTACTTTTTCCTCCCAACGCTGAGGCGCAGAATGAAAATGTGCGCCAAACTCTACCAACGGGTAGGCCGGTATTAAGGTTGAGTACAGTTTGGTAATGATCTCAGGATTGGCCACACCCACTGTATCAGCCAGGGAGATTATCGCAATATCCCGCTGTACCAGCTCATCCACCCAGCGAAGGGCAATGGAGGCATCGTAGTGATCTCCATAAGGATTACCAAATCCCATGGATATATAGACCACCAGCTGTTTGCTGTTTTTAATGCACAGTTCCTGGAGAGTTTCTACCAGCTCCATGGAGGCCAGGATGGTCTTGTTGGTATTCCGTAGCTGAAAAGTTTCTGATATGGAAAAAGGATATCCCAGGTAAGCAATCTCATCGAACACCACAGCTTCTTCAGCACCCCGCTGATTGGCCACAATAGCCAGCAGTTTAGTTTTTGTACCGGTCATATCCAGGCGGGAGATCACCTCAGCGGTATCTGCCATCTGGGGGATGGTTTTAGGAGATACGAAGCTGCCACAATCGAGGGTATCAAACCCTACTTTCAGCAGCGCATTCAGATATGCTACCTTTTCATCCGTGCTTATTAGCCTGTGCCAGCCTTGCATGGCATCACGTGGACATTCGATCAGTTTCATTTACTGGTGATTTTTTATGCGCCTCTTTGCTTCATAGCTTCATACAATATGATGCCTGCAGCAACAGATACGTTGAAGGATTCGAAGTTTCCGGCCATAGGAATGTGGAACAGGGTATCTGACGCCTTCAGGAGGGCCGGGTATACACCCTTGTCTTCCGATCCCATGATCACAGCTACCGGTTCCTGCAACTGGCAGTCATAGAGTTTGGTTTCTGCCTCCATCTCGCTGGAAATCACCTTAATGCCATTCAGGTGAAGGGTATCAATCGCTTTCAGCAGACTGTTCACCCGGCATACAGAGATCCTTTCCAGGGCGCCGGCGGAAGATTTGATGGCTTCCTCGTTCAGCGCAGCTATTCCCCTGTCGGGAATAATGATGGCCTGGGCGCCGCAGCAAACAGCGCTACGGGCGATAGCGCCAATATTACGGACGTCAGTGATCCCATCGAGAATGAGGAACAATGGCGTCTCTCCCTGTTCGGTCACATGTGATATCACATCCTGCAGGTCAAGATAATTGATCTGCCCTGTAATGGCAATGACACCCTGGTGATTAAATGACGTCAATCCATTCAGTTTTTCCACCGGAACAAGGTTCACCGGGATGTTGTACTGATCGGCTAACTTTTTGATCTGGGGGATGATATCCCCGGTTGCGCCACGCAACATGTAAATACGCTCTATTGCCTTTCCTGCATTGATCGCTTCCACAACCGGCTGCCTGCCAATCACCATGGACGATGCCTTTGGTCTGGGGGCATGCTGGCGAAATCCACCAGGCTTTTTAAATCTTCTTTGTTCCATTATCTGCAAAGAACGGAATTTAATGCCAATTGGGGAACTCATATCTCTCCTTCCAGCATCATCAGCTTTATCTTCTGAATGGCGGCAATGGACAGGGAGTCGGTGATTTCATAGTTTTTGACCATCTGGTAGGCTGTCTCAAAAGGTACCTTTTTAACATACAGCTGCTCCGTTTCTTCGGGTTCTGCCGTCCTTTGTTCCAGTCCGCGGGCCAGGTACACCACACCCGCTTCATCACAAACGGAGTTGGACAGGTGCATCTTCACAATGGGTGTCCAGTCGCTGGCTACCAGGCCGGTTTCCTCCAGTAGCTCCCTTTTAGCGCTCACCAGCGGATCTCCACCCAGCGGTCCTCCACCCTCGGGGATCTCCCAGGTGAACTGCTCCAATGCAAAACGGTATTGCCCCACCAGGTAGATATGGTTATCCTCATCCAGGGCTACCACACCAATAGCGGCATTCTTAAAGTGTACTATGCCATAAATGCCTCTGCCTCCGGATGGATTCAGGACCTGATGTTCTGTTATCCTTATCCACGGGTTATCATATTTTCTTTCACTGGATAAGATCGTCCAGGGATTTGCTTGTGTATCCATATAGCAAAGAAAGCAAAAAAAAACCGCCTCGTTGGAAACGAGACGGTGTCAACCAGATGTCGGCGGTAAATACCTTTTGAACATCATACCTAAATCTAAATCGTATCTTTATAATATTATTTTCACCTGCGTTAGGTGGTGTTTTAAATGCTCTAAATAATCCGTCACCACATATTCCAGTGTGACAGGTTCTTTCTCATTAATCTTTATCAGATGTTGTAGTGCCTTCGCGGGTATGGCGCGTACAGTCAACGCCAGATGCTTATTCATTCCCGCCCATAACTCAATCAATTCCTGCCAGCTGCTGAACTGCCAGGCTTGTCCCTTTACCCAAAAATCCTGCGCATATCCAGGAATCTCCAACAAAGATATCTGTTGAGATCGTATAAAACGAACATTATTATTAATTGCTGAATCAATAAGATGTCCGATTATCTCTTTCGGACTCCACTTACCTCTGCTAATCCGCTCTGCTGCTACGGTTTCAGGGATTTGTTTTAAAAGCGGCACCGCTGCATTTATTGCATCTATTAATCCATCAGCTATAGCATAATGCCTGTTTTCTTCACCAAATACTATTTCCATTTTGATGGTGCTGCGCTCGTAGCGCCCTTCTTCCACCGGTATTTCCCGGAATCCCAGTTTCTGATACATGTTCAGTGCTGGTACCAGTTTAGTATTAGAGTACAAGACAACTTTTTTCAATCCCTTCTTCCTGGCCACTTCCAGGATACCCTCAGCTAGTTTCCAACCTATCCGGTGTCCCTGATATGCTTCATCAACAGCCATCTTGGTCATCTCTGCTGTCTCTGCGTCTATAGATTTTAACGCTACAGTGCCTGCAATTGTTTCACCAACCATCGCAAAAATGATATCTCCTCCCTTTGCAATGATATGCTGGTCGGGCTTACCAAGCACGTCCTCATCCACCGGCTCTACCGTAAAATACTTTTCTATCCACCACTTGTTCAGTCGCTCGAAATGTGGCTGATAAGCCGGTATATAGTCAACCAGTTTTACTTCATTACTTTGTAGTGGTGCCATATTGTTGTTTGTTTTTATTGACAGCTCTGTTGACCATGTACACGCCTCCCAGCGTTACCATGCAGGAAAGACCTGTTACCCAGTTCAGGTGCTCCTGCAGGATCAGCCATCCCAGCAATACAGCTACTATCGGATTGATATAAGCATATACGGATGCAAGGGAAGGCGGCAGATTATTCAACACGAACACATAAGATGAATATCCCAATATCGATCCTATAAAGATCAGGTATAGCAAACTACCCCACAACTCAATATTAAATCCGTCTAACGGTAACGACTGTCCCATCATTGTTGCCACAATCGTCATAACGATTCCACTGAATAACATCTGGAATCCCGCGCCATAAAGAAAGTTGATCTTCAGCGCCCAGCGTGCTGTCAACACTGATCCTATCGCCCAGCTGATACAGGCTACCAGTGTCAGAAAGATCCCGAAGCGGAATTCCGGATTGGTCAGACTTGAAAGATAATCATAGAAGATACCACCTACGCCCAATAACCCGATCAGCATTCCTGCCACCAGCAGGATCGTGAACTTCGTACGTTGCACCAGGAAGTAACTGAATATAGTTATCCAGATCGGCACTGTTGCTACAATGATCGCACAAAGTCCGCTGGGTATATACTGCATTGCCCATGTGATCAGGCCATTGCTCAGACAGAGCATCATCACACCGATCACGAAGAGGCGCGACAAGACAACCTTTTCCGGAAACTTATATCCCTTCAGCAAAAAGAAACTTGTTAAAAGCATACCTGCAATTGTCTGCCTGATTCCCGCCAGCATAAGACCATGCATGTGGCGTACGCCGATCCTGGAGGCCAGGTAAGTGGTACCCCAGAAAATACTGACTACCACTAATGCCATATAGGCATTCGTGTTTGACTTTTTCATACTCCGAAGTTGTTTTTGGTTGTGAACGATACCTATGAAGGTTATTTTACTGTCAGCGCTGCTGTTTGCTGTTTCATTTCCTCCCACACAATGGCGAGGTCATTCTCTGTAGTACGCCAGTTTACCAATGCTGCGCGGATGGCCGGCACTCCCTGGTACACTGTAGACGTCATCATCACTTGTCCGCTATCATCCAGGGCCTTCAGCAAGGCATCTGTAGCCGCCTGCTTCTCTTCGTCGGCCACATTCAACGTGAAACAGACCACACATAATCTGACAGGCGCCAGTAAACGGAATGCGTCGTTCTCTTGTATCAGTGCTCCCAGCTGCCGTGCTAACTGTATATTATTACTCACGATATCAGCATAACCGTCCGCTCCATAGGCCATCAGCGAATACCAGGCGGGCAGTGCACGCAGTCGTCGCGAGTTTTCAGGTGTGTAGTTACTATATTTAAAGTCCTTAGCCGGATCTCCCAGGTAAGCAGCGCCAGCATTCTTAAATGTATCGAGCTGCAGCTGTGGATGGCGGGTGAAGATCATCGCGGCATCATAAGGAACGTTTAGCCATTTATGTGCGTCGATCGTAATACTGTCTGCCGCTTCCCAACCGTTTAGCAGATGACTGTACTCCGGCACACAGGCGGCGAAGGCGCCGAATGCAGCATCTATATGCAACCAGAAGCCGTATTCCTTTTTTAGTCTGGCAATGGCTTCGAGATCATCAAAGTCTACGGTATTGACAGTACCTGCGCTGGCTACAACGATCAGTGGTTCGCCTTTGTGTGCTTTCAGATAATTCTCCAATACCGTTATATCAATCGCTTCTCTTTCCGGCAGACTGGATAACTTCAGTATGGCATTTCTTCCGAATCCCAACATTGCCAGGGATTTTATCGTACTGGAATGTGGTGTGCAGGAGATGATCTTCACATTTGCCAAAGCGGCCATTCCTTCCTGGGCCACGTCTACTCCCAGTTGTATTCCAAGCCATTGCCTTGCGATGGCGAGGCCTGCGAAATTAGCCATGGTAGCTCCTGTCACGAAGCATCCGGAAAATGCTTCCGGCAACCCGAACAGTTGCCGGAGCATTGCAATGGTTTCCGTTTCTATCTGTAATGGTGCCGTATCCTTATCCGCGGCATTCATATCGAAAACTGCTGTGAGCCAGTCGCCGGCTATTGCCGGTACTGTTGCGCCACCTGTTACAAATCCCCAGTTGCGTGCGCCGCTATTGCCGGTAAGGTGTTGTCCATACCGTTCGTTGAATTGTAACAATGTGTTCTTCGCTCCCATTCCCTTTCGTGGTAGTTCTAAACGCTCAAATGCGGCGCTGGCGGATTTCACCGGCAGTGCGTCTATCTTTGATAAAAAAGATACGCTGTAGTCTTTTACTTCTTGAAGGAAGGCGTCAACTTGGTTTAGATCCTGGCGTAATAACTGATTCATCCGAGGTTGATTTAACTATTATGGGAATGAGACTTCAAAATTGAAATAAATTCGGGATATAAAACAGATTCAGTTTTGTGATTTTTGACCAGATCAGATTGGGAATTTAGCAGCTTGATTAGTTTAGCGTTTCGTAATGTTTTGATTTATTTTGTTTGGCTGTTTTGTTTTCTTACGGTTTGCTTTGGAGGCGGTAAATGTGGTTTTCTTTGTGCGACTTTTTTGCTGGTTAATGATGCGGTTTGACCGTGCCGCTTTGGTTTCAGATGAGAGATTCCGGGCTGTACCCCTTTCCGAGCCCTTACTATTGAGCATTATCAAGCGTGGTTGGCTTTGTAATTTCTATTAAACTCCCGTCAGGCGTATCAAGGCTCTCCAAGGGCTAATGCCCTTCATCTCCATCTGAAACCCTTCGCTGCACTGTGTTCCTCTTAATAATAAAACTTCTGCAACAACCCTCTTTGATGCGTTATTCTGCAGGTCATTATTTGTTTTCCATATCTCTATCTCCCATATCAGAATAACTCCAATGATCCAAACTTCTGCTTCATCTCATGCTCCAACAACCATTTCTTACGCCAGATCCCTCCGGCATAACCGGTGAGAGAACCGTCACTGCCTATCACCCTATGACACGGTACTACGATCGCTATCCTGTTCTTACCATTTGTAGTACCTACTGCCCGGATGCTTTTGGGATTGTTGATCCGTTTCGCCAACTGCAGGTATGATATAGTCTGACCATATGGGATCATCGTCAGTTGTTGCCACACTGTTTGTTGAAACTCCGTTCCAGGCTGCGCAATGGGAAAAGTGAATTGTTGCAGACTTCCTGCGAAATATGCTTCCAGCTCTTCTATGCACTGTAACAATGTATCCGGCAATGGATCATGGGTAATTGATATTCCCTCTTTGAAAGTCAATGTATTGATAGCATGCGCATCACCAATAATAGTAAGTGGTCCTACCGGAGTTGCAAGAGTATGTATATGTGATGGCATCTCTAATCCCGCATCTGATGGCATCTTTGGTGGTATGTGAGACGTTATCATGTTGTTCAGTATTATGGATTATATGTTCAGTTATATGGTTTCAGTAAAGTAGTTTCAGTCATATGATTGCTGTTATATCATTTCAGTCCTATGGCTTCAGTTACATGGTCATATGACTTAAGCGTCTCGTTTCAGCTACATCATTTCAGTATACACTATTTAGTAAAGTGACCGCCATAAATAAAACGTGGCATATGCTGCATGCTCTTTCCAATGTTGTGTATATGTCTTTACATCTGCCAGAGAGGGCTTTGAAGACAGTTGCAGCTGATATTTCAATGCATTATGTAAACCGGCATCTTCCAACGGCAATGCCTGGTAATGGCGATGGTATTTCATTAACACATAATTAGCCGACCAGTTTCCGATACCACGGAACGATATCAGATGCTCTCTGGCCTGCTGATAGTCCATATTCTCCAGCTGTTCTGCCGTCAGGTGTCCGTCTGTCATGGATTGAGCCAACCGGATGATGTAATCTGCCTTACTGCGGGAAAACTGCATACTGATCAGTGATGCAGGTTCTAATGCCGCAATTACAGAAGGGTGAGGATAAACATAATGGTCTTTCCCATCAATGACAGCGTGATGCCCAAAAGCCTGAATAAATCGTTGGCGTAGTGTATAGGCAAAACCCAATGTGATCTGCTGTCCGGTAATGCTCCATGTCAGGGCTTCAAACAGGTCCGGAATGCCTATCAGCCTCAATCCCTTATAACGTGCTGCCAGTGAAGCCAGTACAGTATCTTTTGCTGCAAAGTCATAGAATGATCGCAGATCCGCATCCAGGTGCAACCAATGACTGATATAACGGCGGATGTATACCTCATCGATGCTCATTGAGTCATTCGAGTCATTCAAGCCTTGCAAGCCCCTCGGCCCCTTCAATTCCTTCAGTCTATTTGAGCCATTCAAATCATTTGATCCACTCAACTCATTTGCCCCACTCAAGTCATTCAAGCCTTTCAAGCCCCTCGGCCCCTTCAATTCCTTCAGTCTATTTGAGCCATTCAAATCATTTGCCCTATCGCCCGTACTTCTGACTGTCACGCGCAAAGCCTTTGATGCGGCGTCATCACTGATCTCTACCAATACCGGCTGACCATTCGATACGATCATTTTCTGTACCACGCCTCCCTCTACATAATGCAGGCACTCCTTTTCCGAACGTCCCAGGAAGACCAGACATTCTGCAAAAGAAAAATTATCGTGATCAGTAATTGGTATGTTGACAACTGTCTGCTGACTCATGAATTGTTATTAATAATTAGGTATTTAAACAACCGGTAACCCAAAGCGGATATAATACAGAACGCCCCCAAGATCACACGAACATCATATTCAACACAGCTCATCCTATGGCATTCGAAAGTATTATCTCAAACATATGATATTCAAAACATGGCGCCACCACTCATCTGCTTTACGGTTTACACCGTTTGCAGGCGCGATAACCGTTCTTCAGCGCTTCTTCTCTTGTAAGATAAAAAGTCACGTTATCAGGCCGTGGATTTGCTGAACAGGACGGCTTGCAGAAGATACCTGTTGTGCGTACAGCATTATAGAACAGGCCATCAAAATCCTTATCCTTACTCAGCATAGCCTGCAACATTACAGGCTGTGTCAGGGGAGCACCTTTCTCATAAGCCGTCGGTTCCAGGAAAACGCCATGATCATTCTTCAGTGATTGCTGGCCCCATTGAAGATAAGCATCCAGCCATTCCTTAAGGGAATAGAAAGCAGTCTTATTGAGATATCCGTATCGTTCCCTACCTGCCTGATAGATCTTTATCCAGCCGCTATCCTCCAGAAACTGCAGATGCTTGGATACAGCCTGCCGGCTGATATCGCCAAAATGTTCATTTATCTGATTCACATTTAATGGCTGCAAACGTAACAGGGAAAGGATCTCCCTGCGTACCGGATCAGCTACGCCTTTAAATAGTTCATCCATTATGCAATTTTTTAGTTGCATAAAGTTATGCAATTTTCCAGTTGCGCAAAATAAATCTTCACTTGATAAGGAAACTTAGCAAGAAAACGGAGTCGTCGTCAATAATGCATAATATAAAAACCTCAAAACAGTTCATTCCTCCACCGCAACTCCAAAGTAGCGGACGGTTGCAGGTGGAGACCAACGGGCCTTATCCCTTGGAGAGCGCTGATACGCTTGACGGGAGTTTAATAAAGATCCCAAAGCCAACCACGCTTGATAAAGCCCAATAGCAAGGACTCGAAAAGGGATACAGCCCGTGGTCCCACCTGCAACCGCAAGCGCAATTTTCTTAACAACAGGCCATCACCACAAGCTCCAAAAAAAACAAACCATATCAGATGCATTTTCATTACTTTTGAACCATATCAGATCAATCATGCTAAAAACAGCCGAACATCTCTACCTCCAGATCGCCGACAAACTGGAACAACTCATTTCCAAAGATGTCTTGAAGATCGGAGACAAACTCCCCTCCGTTCGCACCATGAGCGAAGAACAAGGCGTGAGTATGAGCACAGCCTTCCAGGCCTATTACCACCTGGAAGCAAAAGGACTGATAGAATCCCGCCCGAAATCAGGCTATTACGTGATCTTCAGCCCTCGCAGAATGCCGGAAATGCCTAAAGCATGTGAAGCGGTAAAAAAGCCTTCAGAAGTGACGCTGCATGAAATGATCACACAGGTATCCCAGGATATGAGCCTGCAGAATATCACCAGGTTCGCCTCTGCCGCACCACCGGAAGCGTTATTGCCCGCAGCTAAAATATCTAAAGCACTGATACAGGCACTACGCAAATCCCCCAACGCCGGCATCGCATACGAACCAGTGCAAGGCAACGCCGACCTCCGCAGACAGATCGCCCGGAACTCAATTCTCTGGGGCGGCGCTATCAGCGAAGATGATATTGTAACAACCAATGGTTGTATGGACGCCCTGACACTCTGCCTCTCCGCAGTAACACAACCAGGCGACACCATCGCACTGGAAAGCCCCGCATATTACGGTTCGCTCCAGCTCGCAGAAAGCCTGGGATTAAAAGTACTGGAAGTCCCCACTCATCCCAGTACCGGCATAGACCTGGAATACCTCGACAAAGCGATCCCGAAATTTAAAATCAAAGCCTGCCTGTTCGTCACCAATTTCACCAATCCACTGGGAGCCTGTATGCCTGACTGCAACAAACAGGAACTCGTCAGACTATTAGAAAAGTACGACATCCCGCTCATCGAAGATGATATCTACGGCGACATGTACTTCGGCAAAGAACGCCCCGGCGTCTGCCAGACATTCGACACCAACGGACTGGTACTGCTCTGCAACTCATTCTCCAAATCACTCGCGCCAGGATACCGCGTAGGATGGACCGTGCCTGGCAGATATAAAGAGAAAGTACTGAACCTGAAAAGGCATCACTCTATCTCTTCCCCATCCCTGCCCAGCGCCGCTATTGCGTGCTTCCTGGAGAATGACCGGTACGAGCACCACCTCAGGGGCATGAGAAAATCCCTGCATACACAATATATGCGTCACCTGCAAGCTATCAGGGAGTACTTCCCGGAAGACTGCTGTGTGTCCCGTCCGCAGGGAGGTTTTGTACTGTGGGTAGAACTTCATCCCAAAGTGAATACTTACGAACTGTACGAACAGGCCATAAAACATAAAGTATCCTTCGCGCCAGGCAGGATCTTCTCCCTGCAGGAACGCTATAATAACTGTATGCGGATCAGCTTCAGCAATCCATGGAGCAAACAGATAGATGAAGGTTTAAAGACATTAGGACGACTGATCCGGAAGATGTCGTAAATAGTAAGGCCGGGATAAGACTATCCCGGCCACCTGCGTAAACCTACAACTGTATATACTAAAAGATTTATGCTGTTTTACGGTAGTTCCAGATTGCCCAGCCATTCAGCGCTACAGCGAACGCTATCTCATACAGGAACTGCATCTTAATATCACTGAAACGACTACCTTTCAGTACAATCATCCTCACCACATCAATAAAATGCGTAACCGGCGTTAACTTCGTAATTATCTTCGCCCATGGCGGCATATTATCCACTGAAATGAACAATCCACTCATCAGCATAAAGATCATGATGAAGAAGAAAGCTACGAACATAGCTTGTAACTGATTATCGCTGTACGTAGATATCAACAAACCAAACCCCAGCAGCGCCACAAGATATATCGCCAGGAAACTGTATAACAACAACAAGCTACCCAGCGGAATAACGCCATATACAAACCTCGCCAGCAACAGTCCCAGGGTAAAATCCACCATACCGATCGTCCAGAAAGGGATCATCTTTCCGATGATGAATTGCCATTTCTTAATAGGTGTTACATTGATCTGTTCTATCGTACCGACCTCCTTTTCCTTTACAATGTTCAACGCAGCAATAAAACCGCCTACCATTGTCACCAGTAATACCAGAATACCCGGCACCATGTAGAGATGATAATTCATCTCCGGATTGAACCAGTTGGAATAAGTCACATCTACCGTACCAACTGCAGCCGTCTTTGCCGGTAACCATCTCATACGGATCTCGTTGTTGAAGTCCCCCAGGATGGTATTGAGATAAGCAGTACCCAGTCCAGCCTTCGTACCGTTGATAGCATCAGCGGCAAGATAGACGTCAGCCCTGCTCTCCCGCACCAGGTCCGTTTCGAAGTGTGCGGGGATCTCCAGGATGATGTCTGCATTTTCTCTTTCTATTTCATGCAAGGCCGGAGCATAGTCGCTATAATAACCAGCAATATGAAAATATCCGGAGGAAGCTATTTTCGTCACCATCTGTTGTGTGTAGGTGGAATGATCCCTGTCCACTACCACCAGGTTGATATTCTTCACATCAAAATTGGCCGCCAGTGGCATGATCAGCAACTGCACCATCGGCATGATAAATAGAATGGGTAAAAGCCCCTTATCCCGGAATATCTGCCTGAATTCCTTTTCGAGTAATAGTCGCAGTGTTCTCATGACAGACGTGTTTTAAAGCTCTTAATACTGATCATCAGCAAAGCAGTGGTCATCCCTGCCAATACCAGCGTCTCCTTCCATATCACCCCTATCCCCAGCCCGCGTAGCATGACAGCCTTGATGATCACATAGAACCAGCGGGAGGGCACCAGGTTGGAGATGACCCGCAACGGCCATGGCATATTCTCCAGCGGAAAAATGAAGCCGGTAAATAAGATAGTCGGCAGCATCATTCCCATCATGGATACCATCATCGCAATTTGTTGTGTGCGGGTAACACTGGAAATGAGTAGCCCCAGCGACAAACAACAGATGATAAACAGTGTGCTTTCGAGGAACAGCAGTACGATATTTCCCCTGATGGGCATATCCAGCAGAAATACACTCAGCAACAGGATGATAATAAGATCTATCAGCGATAATGCCAGATAGGGCACCGCTTTTGCCAATACCACGTAGGTAGGCTTAAAAGGAGATACCAGCAATATTTCCATAGTACCCATCTCCTTCTCCCGCACTATAGACACCGACGTCAGCGTGGTACAAATGATCATCAGCACCAGCGCCATCACACCAGGCACAAAGTTCATCGAACCATTCAGCTCAGGATTGTACAGCATACGGGTGACAGGTGATATACGCATGGGAATATTCGCGGTGGGATTGATCTGCTGCTGATAGTCGCCGATGATAGCCGTGAGGTAATTGGTCAACGTCTTCGCTGTATTAGGATCAGCAGCATCCGCAATGATCTGCACCTGCGCGGTCTGTCCATGCAGCAGGTCATTACCGAATCCTATCGGAAAGACTACCGCACATTTCACCTTTCCTTTTTTGAAAGCCTTATAGATATCTTCATCAGAAGTCACGCTGGCATTGATATCAAAATATTTACTGGCGGCAATCATTGTAGTGAGCTGTTGCGAAGCGGCGTCACCAGCATGATCCACCACGATGATCTCCGCATTCTTTATTTCTGTTGTCAGCGCATAGCCGAACAGCAGGATCTGCATTACCGGCAATCCGAACAGGATCAGCAACGTGCGCCTGTCTCTGAATACGTGGTAAAATTCTTTTCTGACAAATACCATGAACTGTTTCATGTATATGTTGTTTAATCGGCAGAACGTTTTGCGGTTCTGGCCAGTGCATAAAATACTTCATTCATAGAGGTGGCATCAAACTGCTTCTTGAGATTGGCAGGTGTGTCCAGTGCGTCGATACGTCCATCTACCATTACGGAAATACGGTTACAGTATTCCGCTTCATCCATATAGTGTGTTGTCACAAAGACAGTAATGCCACTGCCGGCCGCATCGTATATCAGGTCCCAGAATTGCCGGCGTGTTACAGGGTCTACACCACCGGTAGGTTCATCAAGGAACACAATCCTGGGCTGATGGATGATTGCTACAGAGAATGCCAGCTTCTGCTTCCATCCTAAAGGCAGACTGCCCACCATCATTTTTGCTTCTTTCTCCAAACCCAGTTTTGTGATCAGCTCATCGCCCTTCTCTTTCAGCTGCTTGTCTGACAAACCATATACACCACCATAAAAACGGATGTTCTCTTTCACCGTCAGCGTCTCATATAAAGAGAATTTCTGACTCATATAACCGATGTTACGTTTGATCTCCTCCTGTTGTTTGAACACATTATACCCCGCTACAGCAGCCTCTCCCGAAGTAGGATAAGACAAGCCACACAACATACGCATAGCGGTTGTTTTCCCGGCACCGTTGGCGCCCAGGAATCCAAAGATCTCTCCCTGGTCAACGTCAAACGAAATATGGTTCACCGCAACGAAATCGCCGAAACGCTTTGTCAGGTCTTTACAGACGATTGCCTTTTCACTCATGGATGCTTGTTTTAGCAATAAAACAGTCTTCTATATCTGGTGTGATCTCTTCAATACGAACACCCTGCTGCCCCTTACTTTCAAGCCAGGATAACAACCCGGCCGGATGATGCTTTCCATCATCTTTGAATGACAGGTGCAATTTATCTCCTGCTGCATAACATAGATTGATGCCTGCATACTGCCGTGTATCTTTCAGGAGCAGGTGTACTTTTGTAGCCATCAGTGCATACAACTTGCCCGGATACGCTTTGATGATATTGGCAGGTGTGTTGATAGAAAGTATCTGACCGGTTTGTATCAGCGCAATCCTTTCACAGAGACTGGCTTCGTCCATGTAGGGAGTAGACACAACTATCGTAATACCCTCCGCTTTCAGGCGTTGCAGCATCTCCCAGAATTCCTTGCGGGATACAGCGTCTACACCGGTAGTAGGTTCATCGAGGAAGAGCACTTCAGGCCGGTGTATCAATGCACAGCAGAGCGCCAGCTTTTGTTTCATACCGCCCGACAACTTCCCGGCACGTCTCTTTTTGAAAGGAGCGATCTGCTCATAAATATCTTTGATCAGTGCATAGTTGGCTTCCACCGTAGTGCCAAACAGTGTGGCAAAAAAATGCAGATTCTCCTCGATCGTCAAGTCCTGGTAGAGTGAGAACTTCCCCGGCATATAACCCACGCAGCTGCGGATTTCGTGGTAATTCTTCACCACATCATATCCTGCCACAGTAGCGCTTCCTTTATCTGACAGCAGCAATGTAGTAAGGATGCGGAAGATGGTTGACTTACCCGCACCATCAGGACCTATCAGCCCAAACAGCTCTCCTTTTTTCACAGAGAACGATACATCCTGTAAAGCAGGTGGTCCCTCTTTGACGTATGATTTACTCACATGCTGAAGTATAACAGTATCCATGATCAATGGAATTGAGTGATAGCGAACATGCCTATTTTCAGATAACCATCATTGGGAACACGGATCTTGATGGCATATACAAGATTAGCGCGTTCTTCTTTTGTCTGGATGGTTTTAGGCGTAAACTCTGACTTGCTGGAAACATAAGAGATCACACCAGGATAGGTTTTATAATCCTTCTCTCCCGCATCGATCAATACCTTCACCGCCTGTCCCAGTTTGATCTCCGGCAATTGCGTACCGGTGATATATGCTTTCAGCAACAGCGTATCTGTATCCGCTATCTTGTACAATGCCTTTCCTATTACCGCCATCTCTCCCTGTAATGCGTATCTTGCCAGGACAGTGCCTTTCACCGGATTGATAACAACTCCTTTCCTGATCTCATCATCATAGCGGGCCAGTGATTTCTGCAATGGTCCTTTTTCACTCAGCACACTCCTGTTCTTGTCGGCAACATTGGTTTCATTTACTGTCAGTTGCTGACGGGTCACGACCAGCTGTTTCTGTAACTGGTCTACGGCTGCGTTGATATCATCCAGTTGCTTGGGCGTAGCAGCATCTGCCTTTACCAGGTTCTCAGTACGTTGTTGTTCATGCAATAACTGCTTCAACTGCGACTCCTGTACTGCCAGCTGTTTGCGTACCAACGCCAGTTGTGGCTGCGGATCTGTGGTCTTCTCCCTTAAAGCATTGATAGTCGCCTCTGCCTGTTCTTTCTGTAAGGTCAGCCCGTTGACATCTATCTGTCCCACTACGGCCCCTTCACGCAAAGTATCTCCTTCCTGTACGTTAAATGACAGGAGCTGTCCGTTCTGTTGTGCAGACACGATCACTTCATCTGCCTCAAAGTTGCCCGAAGCGTCTGCCTCTGTTTCCCTGCCTGAGCAGGCAGCCAACAAACAAATGAGCACGGAAATAGATAAGTATTTCATATATCAAACGACGATTTATTAGTTACCGGATGTGTTTCTGTTATTGTATTGTACCTGCAACAGCTGGATCTCATGCAGTATGAGGTTTTGCCTGGCCTGACTCTCAGCGTTCACATGACTGATATAATCATGTGAGGTGATCACACCATTCTCCAGTTGCGCTACAGCGGCCTTTTTTACGGAAGTACGCAGTGCAATGATCTCTTCATCCTGCTGGATAAGATCGTTATACTGGGTAGCTTCTATCTGCTGACGCGTCATGGTCAGGCGGGTATCGAACAGGAATGTCTCTTTCCTTACATCCACGTCCTGCTTGCTGATGTGCAGTATCTGCCGGCTGTTCTTATTGGTATAAAGACTGCCTAATCCCCAGCTGAAGCGGATACCTCCCAGGCCATAGAAACCAAAATCGTTACTTACAAAGTTCAGCGTTGGCCGTCCGTAACTACCCTGTACAAAGGCGCTGACTTTAGGCAGGTAGCTCACTTTAAGCTGTTTTTCCTGCACATCATAACTACGCTGCTGGTAGTCGTACAGGAGAAGTTCAGGCCGGCGGATCTCTGCAGGCATAGTCGTAGGCGCAGGTCTCGTAAGCCGGGTCTGATCGTCCAAGGGTTGGTTGATGAACAGTGCCAGTACCTGCAGGTAGGCCTGCCGGCTGGCTTTTAGCTGAACACGCAACTGCTCGGTGTTCAGCAATTCCGCTTTCAGTTCATCCAGATTGCTGCGGAGGGCTGTGCCATTATTCACCGCTCCCTCAGTTTTATGTATCCCGCTCCGGATGTCTTCCATCCGCAACTCGTTCTGCCGCAGTTGCTCGTCTATAAGAAGGATGCCGAAAAAGAGCTGGCTCACCCTGTCCCTGATGTTGTAGAGGCTCACCTCCAGCTGTTGCTGCTGGATGGCGGTATTGGCCTTACTCAGCTCTTTCTGGTAATGGATATTCCCTCCGTCGAAAATAGTCTGCGTTACTTCCGCCTGTAGCTTATACTGGTCCTTACTTAACTGAGGAGCGCCGGGAACAGGGATCTCCACCACCTGCGACTGGTAAGTGGCCTGTCCGGAAAAGGTGAGTTGCGGCAGATACCCTTTGGCTGCGTTGGCCACTGTGTAATTGCCCGTACTGCTGATCAGCTCCCGCTGTTTAATAAGCGGGTAGTTCTTCTGTGCCAGCTGGTAACAATCCTCCAATGTCAGCGTTGTTTGCGCCATGACGGGCCTAGTGCATAACAGTATGGCCCATACGAGATACTTCATCATTTGCTAACTATTTATTTTAACCATCTGGTTAATTACAGATCAAAAAAAAGCCCCTAAGGCTTTAACCAGGAGATAATGACATCCCCCACCAGTTTCTTACGTTCTTCTATCAGCATATCAAACTGTACATTGTCCTGCAGGAAAATGCCCTGTATCAGCGGCCTTGCCACAAAAGGAAAGATGCACATGGATACTATATTCAGGAATAACTGCACCGGACTGACCTCTCTGATGATCCCTTTTTTACCCGCTTCGATTATTTCCTTCATAAAGAGCATCATGTCGGGAAATGCAGGCTGCGAGCTGACTCTTTTCACCATCATCTCCGGCTGCTGATTTATTTCATTCAATACAAAGATGGGCAGATACGGCGTTTCGGCAATGTTGGCGATATAATTTTCCACCAGCGTTCTGATCTTCTCCTCCAATGGCATCGGCTGGTTCAGGATATTGCCCAACCGGCCTAATACCTTTGAGAATGCCTCATTGAACACTATCTCAAACAGCTTTTCCTTACTCCGGTAGTAATAATGCAGCATGGCCTTGTTAATACCCGCTTCATCTGCAATGTCCTGCATACGTGCGCCAGCCAGGCCACGTTTTACAAAGATCTTCTTGGCTGCTTCTATGATCAATTCCTCCGTATTTCTTTCTTGTGCCATTTAAACTACATGATTTAACCATCTGGTTAAACAAAGGTAATAGGGAGATATCAATCTACCAAAACAAAAATAAAATCAGCTTAGCTGTCCGAAAAAGGAAGAAAGGAACCTCATCATCTCCTTATTAATGGTTAACTGAACATTCCGGCCGGTCTTATCATATATGAGTAGCCCACTATCTACCAGGATCTTAATATGGTGAGACACAGTGGGTTGAGACAAACCAGTGAGTTCTGTAATTTCACAGCACTGAATGGCGTTTTGCCGGGACGCCGCCAGTATAATGGATAACCGGTGCTTATCAGCTATAGCGTTTGCTGCTTTCTCTATCGTAACTGCATCCATTTTGTAAAAATAGATATTTTTCAATGTCTGCGAAAATTACCGGGCGCTGTTAGCGAACTCATACTTATAATTATTTTTTTTCATTAACAAAAATTAACAACCGTCTACGGCAACCCCTGCGTATATGACAAGATACCTTATTGCCAGCCATGAAGAGTTACAGACACGTGCAGATCCAGCTGTCGTTTAACAGCAAAGAGCCAATATATCAACAGATCAAAGCGTATATTATCAATGAAATAATGCGGGGAAGGCTGCTTCCGGGTGCATTACTGCCGGGTTCACGGGTGCTGGCCCAGCAATTAAAAGTGAACAGGAATACCGTTATTCTTGCATATGACCAGCTAACCGCTGCCGGATGGCTCACCTCTCAATACAAGAGTGGCACCCGTGTAAGCGACAGTATGCCGGCAGGACAAAAAGGGCCGCCAGGACAGGAAGCTCCTCCGAAGCCCTCTTTACATATCCCTTTCCGTCATGTGAACATCTCCCTTTCTCCATCCAATCCCAGCGGTAATTACGATATCATATTTGACGATGGTCGTCCCGACCTGAGCCTGATCCCTGTTGCAGAGATCAGCCGGGAATGCCGGCGGTTGTTCCAGCAGGAAAACCAGCGGCAGATATTCAGTAATAACACCGAAAGAGGAAATGAGCTGTTGTTGCAGGAGGTGAATACAATGCTGAACAATGACCGGGGACTGGCAGTTACTACGGAGAATATCTGCATTACCCACGGCATGCAGATGGCCCTATACCTGACCGCACAAACATTGTTATTGCCGGGAGATCATGTTGCTGTTGAACATCCGGGATATCAGCCTGCCTGGCAGGCCTTTAAGGTAGCCGGCGCACAGCTGCATTACATTCCTTCCGGTCAGTATGGGATTAATATGGACGAGCTGGAAGCACGCTGCCGCATCACACCTTTAAAAGCGCTGTACATCACGCCGCATCATCAGTATCCTACCACCACTACCCTATCGGTAGAAAAGCGGATGCAGCTACTGGCATTGAGCAAACAATACAACTTTGTGATCATAGAAGATGATTATGACCACGAGTACCACTTCCATACACATCATATTCCCCTCGCGGGTATGGAGCATGCAGACAATGTTATCTATATAGGCTCTGTCATGCATACACTGCCTGTCAGCTTTGTATGCGGACCAGCTGCCTTTATCAACTCCCTGTCGGCATACCGTAGTATCGTGAATCATGAAGGAGATCCTGTACTGCAACAAGCTATCGCCAATCTCATGGCCGCAGGCGATATCCGCAGGCATATCCACAATACCAGGTACGTATATATGAAAAGACTGGAACTGGCTAACAGTATCGTACATTCCATCTTTGCAGGACAGGCGCATTATACGCGTCCGCAGGGAGGGCTGGCCATCTGGCTGCAATTACACAAAGAGGTGGAAGCCGAACAGCTGCTCCGGAAAGTGCAATCTGCCGGTATGAATCTGGTCAATCCGCTGAGTTATTATACACCACAATACAGTAGTGCACCCGGTCTGAGACTAGGCTATGCCTCACTGGAAGAGCCCATGATCATTAAAGGGCTTGGAAAACTGGCAAAGGTGATACAACAGTTATAAATATCCTCTATCTGATATTGATATGATATTGCTCTTTTTTATGGCTACGATAAAGTAGAATGATGCATGCAGTCGATCTGCAATTCTGCTGATGTCAATTTCTTCTGAAGCAGGCGGCATCCATGTTGTCTTTTCTTATTTCCTTCATAGTGGGAGCAGTTATAGCACATCCGCTGCATCCCTCCTTTCTCGTTACTTAGTCCGGCGATGATCGTAAAGACAGACTGGTACAGGTTCATTTTTTCCCGCGAGGGTCTTTTCCCCACGATAGCATATAGTTCTGCTGTATACTTCTCAGCCTGCTCCAGTACTTCCAGACCAGTATTTGTAAGGAGGAAAGAATAACTACGCCTGTCTCTCAGGTCATCTTCCATGCGCAACAGTCCTTTGCTTACCAGCGCCGCAGCAGCATCGCTGACGGTAGGACGGCTTAGTTGCAGTTCCATAGCGATGTAAGCTACTTTGTTGACTGCTGCCGTATGATGCCCGGTGAAAAGCAATATCTGTAATTGTAAAGGGGTGATTCCCAGGATCCTTGCCTGTTCCCACTGGATAGCCTTTAGCATGTCGCTGAGCCTTTGTAAGGATAATAACAACCGCGCATCAAGCGAGGTCAGTTGTTGCTCAGGACTGAACCCTGATGTTTTTTTCATTGTCAATGTAAAAAGGAGCGCAAAAATAGCTCGTCTCCACTACTTGTATAAGTACCAGATATTAGAATTTTTTCAATATTCTGGCCCGGTTCCGGTGATACGTTTTTTTGATTTATCTTTAGCTACATTAACGATACCCCATTACATCACGATGATTTCACGCACTGTCACAAGCACGACTATATATCAGGTATTTATACGTTTTATTTTCAGCATTTCTACCCGGCTCATTTCCGGTCGTATCAGGTAGTTTACATATTCAATCATCATAAAACCGCTATGTATGAAGCATCGTAATTTCCTACGTTTCTTTTCTGCTGCCGTTCTCCTTGCAGCATTTACAAAATGTACCACCCGTCATGAGGAACAGCGAGACATTCCGCTAGATAAGGCTAAGGCCATTGAACATGTGATTCCGATCGATGAAGCCCGCCGCCTGCGTCAGGGTTTCCTTGCCGGAAGAAAAGAACTCCAGAGCAAATTACCAGGCAACTATCTTGATAGCGCATTTAACATTCCTGATGGGGAAACTTTTAACCGTCACGCGATTGCCGCCATCCTCAATGCCAAAGGCGCAACGGGACTCCGCATTTATATGGGTAAGGATGAAAAAGGACAGATAAGGATGGTATTACTGCCCGTTGATTCTTCCGGAACCGACATTCTTACCACACTGGTATCGCGCGATAAAGCGGCCAATATACCAGGCATACAACCGGCTAAAGCGTCCACTATGGAACAGGCAATGGAAAGCGGCCAGCGCTGTCCGCCACTCTGCAAAGCCGTATTATAATTACTGTTATCATCCTGTTCCTGATGAATAATTTAGGCGCTTTTCTGGTAAGCCAGCTGGTTATTATTCCTTTAGTGATAGGGCTGATCCGCTTCAACAGGACCGTTGCAAGCTTTCAGCCCTTTCTCCTGCTGCTCTCACTGGCCTTCCTTTCGGAGACGATCAGTTTCATTTGCATCAGCCTACTGGAAACCAGCAATGCCGTTCCGTCGAACCTCTACGGGCTGGCCGAATCTGTCGTGATCTTGTACCAGTTCTTTGTATGGGGAGCGCTGAAACGAAAACGGCTGCTCTTTATCGGATTATTATTCGGTTTTGCCGCTGTCTGGACCACAGAAAATATCATCTTCAACAAGATCGAAACCTTCAGTCCCTATTTCCGCGTCACCTACGCTTTTGTAACGGTGCTGCTCAGCATCAACGAAATCAACTACCTGATCGTAAAAGATAACAAGTCGCTCTTCCGGAATGCGCGTTTCCTGGTGTGCATGGGATTTATCATCATCTTCATTTACCAGATTATCTATGAGGCGTCCCTGTTCATCGGGTCGGACACGGTGCTGTCCTTACGCGTCATTTTTATGTTTAATTATATCAACGCTTTTGTAAATTTGATCTATGCTATAGCAGTTCTATGCATACCTGTTAAATCATCCTACTACTTTAACAAACATTTTGATGCATAGCATGCCGGCACCTGATGCCTCAAAATGATAATGCCCCATGGACGATAAAATATTCTATATCACGATATTTATTTCAGTGCTGATAGCTGTGATTATCCTGTTCTTCGTGGTATCCATCGTGTTGTATCACCGCCGTTATATACAGCTGCAGCGGGAGCGTATTACAGCCGAGATCACCATCCTGGAGAATGAGCGGAAAAGGATCGCAGCAGACCTGCATGACAGTATGGGGCCCTTGCTTTCCACCATCAAACTGAACATTCACAGTATTGCAGTAGCCGATGAACGGGACGGGACAATCATTGCAAAATCGTCCGGTTACATTGATGAAGTGATCCGCGGCCTCCGGCAGATCTCGCACAATCTCCTGCCGGCCACGCTGGAACGCAAAGGACTGACGGAAGCACTGCATGAATTCATACGACAGTTATCCGATAAGCAGCCGCTGGAAATAAAGTTCCACACCTCAGGACAGATAAATATTCCACCTGAAAAAGAAATCCATATTTTCCGCATCATCCAGGAGATCACCCACAATACGCTGAAGCATGCAAAAGCCACACAGCTGCAGATTGCACTTACCAGAGAGCAAGGTTTTTACCTGGTGCTGATCAGGGAGAACGGGATCGGATTTGATGTCAAAAAAGCCAGATCAGAATCGTCCGGACTGGGAATGAAAAGCCTGGCTATCCGCACAGATATTTTAGGAGGCTCATTATCCATTGATTCCGTGCCCGGTCAGGGTACCAACTATTTCGTAAAAATTCCCGTGGGATAATGTAACTTTACATGCACTGAGATTTCAGAGAGACAACTCCGTACCCCAATTCTTACATTCAAATGAATCACGACATCCGATTAGTGATAGCTGACGATCATGAAATTTTCCGTGACGGACTCGCACTAATGCTTTCGAGGCAACCTGACATTACCCTTGTGGGACAAGCCAACAATGGCAGGGAATTACTGGAACTACTTGAAACTGTCGAAGCAGATGTAGTCATGACAGATCTGAAGATGCCTTTAATGGACGGCATTACGGCCACCCGTACCCTCTTACAGCGATTACCTCATATCAGGATCATCGCCCTTTCCATGTTCGATGAAGAAGAGCTGATCGTGGAAATGCTGGAAGCCGGCGCCAAAGGTTACCTGTTAAAGAATGCAGACAAACAGGAGATCATTGAGGCCATTAACAGTGTATATGAAGACAACATCTTTTACTGTAAACAAACCTCTGCCAGGCTGGCTTCAATGATTGTCAGAAGCCGTTTCAACCCTTCCCGGGACAATGCCCCTGTTACATTCACCGACCGTGAGAAAGAGATCATCCGCCTCATTTGCCAGCAGTTTACCGCCCAGGAAATAGGCGAAAAGATCTTCCTGAGCAAGCGTACCGTCGAAGGGCACCGCACCCGTATACTGGAAAAAATGAATGTGAAAAATACAGCCGGTGTAGTGGTGTTTGCATTGAAAAACAATCTGATCAGCGAGGCTGAACTGCTTTAACGCTTTCATTACTGGCAATCTGTGCGTATATTTGCGGCAACCAACAGATAAGAGTGCCTATGACACGTATAGCCCTGATCCGTCACGGAAGTACTGCATGGAATAAAGAAGGAAAAATGCAGGGCAGCACAGATATTCCCCTGGATACAGAAGGGCTTGAACAGGCCCGCAAACTGGCTATCCGCCTCTCCGATGAACATTGGGACCTGATCTACACCAGTCATTTATCACGTGCACGGCAAACCGGCGAGATCATCGCTGCCGGGCTGGGTATTGCTGATGTACGCCAGGACAGACGCCTGATGGAAGTATCCGGCGGACAAACCGAAGGCACTACCGAAGCCGACAGGATTGCCCGGTGGGGCGCAGGCTGGCGGCAGCTGGAACTGGGCATGGAAACGGAACAGTCCATATTGGGCCGTGGCATGGACTTCCTGGATGAGCTGCTGAAGGAACATGCCGGAAAACATATCCTCCTGGTGAGCCACGGCAGTTTTATCCGTTACCTGCTTCGTAAACTCGCGCCCACCCTTGTACAGGAGTCAAACCTTAAAAATACTTCCGTTACCCGTTTTACGGTGAATGATGACCAATGGGAATGTGAGCTGTACAATTGTACGGCACATTTGAGTGAGGTGTAGGTTTTATTCCCCCCATTTTCTATTTTATTTCCTCATTTTATTTCCAGGTTGAAACCCGTTTTCGTACCCGGGTATACGCCCGTTCAGAATCCAGGGGGTTATCACCCGTTTCGTTCCAGGGTGTACGCCTGTTCAGAATCCCGGGGTTATCATCCGTTTCGTTCCCGGGTGTACGCCTGTTTAGAATCCCGGGGGGTATTACCCGGGTCGTTCCCGTGTGTACGCACGTTCAGAATCCCGGGGTTATCATCCGTTTCGTTCCCGGGTGTACGCCTGTTCAGAATCCCGGGGTTGAAACCCCGGGCTACAAACACACGGCACCTACGGAGCCGATTGCAGCGAATGATCCGGTTATGCGCCCCCGGAAAGTATCCCAAGTGTATGTATTCGCTTAAGATTCGGTGGAGCCTATAGCCTATAGGCTCTCTAGTCCTGCATTACACCGGCTTTTGTATAGCGTTGGCTATAGAACAGTGCCTATAATGCTATAGTAGAGAGCCTATAGGCTATAGTCTCCACCGAATCTCAAGGCCATCTTAAGCGAAGTCTGCCCCTTGGGGTGCGGATGGAAAGGTCCGGTCGGGATTGTCATAAAAGTTCGACTCACAAAACATGGTATCCATTAATACTATGCTGTCAATGCTTTCCTCCGCATAGAGGTCTTACTGTATAGGCTTCCTACTATTATTTTTGAGACCGTACGCAGCGAGCGGGCAGGTGGGAATCACTGGCATTAGTTATTTGAAGTACGCTCATGCGCCTCACCAGGGGTTTAATAAATATTCAAAAGCCAACCCGCCCTCCACAGCTCCATAGTAAGGAACTTCAAAAAACTACAGCCAGTGATCCCAGCCTGCACCGTGAGCAAGAAGGTCAGCGCAATAATCACTGTCAGCCCAATACGCATTCCCCGCTGCGCGTTTGTAGCGTGGGGGAACCTGATCCGGGATTAATACAGATTCGCTTTAATCAGGTACAAACAATGTTTCACCTATGTCCAACTTACGTTCATCCTACGTTCAAAGACCTAAGATGAACGTAAGATGAACATAGGAGAAACATTGTTGTATCCTTAGACAAGTGGCACTTGAACCTTACCTCAGGCCTATACATGCCTATACATGCCTTTACCATGCCTTTACTATGCTCATGCCCGTATCCCAGGCAAATATCCGAAACAAGAGAAATCCCCTCCTTTAAGGGCGCAACTCAGACAAACCTGAAGTACCCCATACCACTCCCCATACCACTTGTTAATTTTTTTAACAAACTCCCCTCACTTTCACCATGGCAACACTTTTTTTTGTAGACTTGTAGTGTAATTCAGGGACAATTTTTTCAGCACTACCCCAATAGCTAATCTGTCAGTTATACGATTCATACCCCTTATTCTCTGTACTATTATGACCGAGGAACTGTTCATGCATTTAATCCCTTCTGCGCCAGCCATTTTAGGGCCGGTGCATAGTTATTCTTTACAGTTTACCTACAACGTTACCGCTTATCTTGTGTCTTCCGGTATTTTACCCCTTACATGCATATGGAGTGTGGCCGTGTGGATACTGGTCATGGTGCGCAGGCTGGACGCCTATAAGAAAAGACAACGGGAGCTGTTGCTGAAATTACAGGAGCAACAGGCGATGATGACCAACCAGGAGCTGGACATCCAGGAGGCCGAGCGCAAACGTATTGCGGCGGATATACATGACGAGATAGGCGGCAACCTGGCCGCTATCCGGGTAAACCTGCAGAACCTGCATTTCAGGACAAAGCAGGATCAGCAGAAAGCCAGCAATCTCCTGCAACTGGTAGACCAGACCAGCCAGAATGTGCGCAGGGCCGCACATAACCTGGTTCCTCCCCTTTTTGGCAATATTCCACTTACTGATATACTACAATCTTACTTTTCGCTGCTCAAATCATCCAGTATCCTGTTCCATTTCTGCAGCAACAAATACCAATCCTGCTTTGATCCCCGGCAGGAACTGATACTATACCGTATCATCATGGAACTGACCAGTAATATTATCAGGCATGCAAAAGCCTCCGCCGCCACTGTCCAGCTGTTATATTACCCGGATTACCTGGAAATAGTGGTGGAAGATGATGGGATCGGGCTACCGGTCTCTCCCGGCAGGGCACAGGGCATAGGACTATCGGGCGTACGGAGCCGGGTAAGATCGTTAGGCGGGAAATTACACGTCGATTCGGGCATTTCCGGTACCACTTTTATCATTCACATTCCCGTAATTCCACAACATGCAGCTACCTGTTAGTGTCATCCTTGCTGATGACCACACACTCTTTGCCGACGGTATCCATTCCATCCTGCAACAGGTCCCAAACGTGACCGTTCTTGCCATCGCCGCCAACGGGCAGGAACTGATGGAGCTCCTGCCCCGCCACCAGCCCGATATTGTCATCCTGGATATCA
Organism: Chitinophaga sp. CF418; assembly: GCF_900142925.1. Lineage (GTDB taxonomy): Bacteria > Bacteroidota > Bacteroidia > Chitinophagales > Chitinophagaceae > Chitinophaga. The sequence continues at coordinate 106,457 of NZ_FRCN01000019.1, read as the reverse complement.
ATATGCCTGTGTTGAACGGGCTGGAAGCTACAAAGCTCATCCGCCAGGATTTTCCTCGTACCCGGACCATCATCCTCTCCAGTTATAATGATCCCCATCTTATTTCCCTGGCCAGCACCTACGGGGCCGATGGCTACCTGCTGAAAACCTGCAATAAGGAAGAACTGCTGCAAACCATCCGGCAGGTGAGCAAGGGAAAGCAATGCTTTCCTCCTATGGCCCGCATTTACCAGCAGGAAACTGAAACGCCCCCTTTCAGGGAGTTCAACCTGACCCGGCGGGAAACGGAAATCCTCCAGCTGATCAATCAGCAGCTTACAAACCAGCAGATAGCCACCCATCTTTACCTGAGCATCTACACCGTGGAAACCCACCGGAAGAACATTATGCAGAAACTCCAGCTCAAAAGTCCCGCTGCCCTTACGCGTTTTCTCCTGGAAAAGGGCCTGTAACTACCGGCTATATTACCTACCATGCCATTCTGTCATTTTCGGATTTTATTGTGTAGTTTTGCTTTCCTAAAATTACTTGCAAAGGATGCTGGAACAGGTTACAAAAGTGCATGACGAAAGTCGCCAGGGTGAAGCTTACTCCCCCCTGGAAGGAGAAACACAGACTTATACCAAGAAATTCTATATAGAGAGCTACGGTTGCCAGATGAATTTTAACGATAGTGAGATCGTGGCCTCCATTCTCAAAGAAGAAGGTTTTGGCCCTACCCGCAATGTGGAAGAGGCCAGCCTGGTGCTGCTCAATACCTGCTCGATCAGGGAGAAAGCGGAAACAACCGTACGTAAACGACTAACAGAATTCAAAAAAATAAAACAACGTAACCCGGAGCTGCTGGTCGGCGTGCTCGGGTGCATGGCTGAGCGGCTGAAAGCCAAACTGCTGGAAGAGGAAAAACTGGTGGACATGGTGGTGGGCCCTGATGCTTACAGGACCCTGCCTGCGCTTATCGAAGAGGCAGAAACCGGCCAGAAGGCAGTAAACGTAATGCTCAGCCGTGAAGAAACTTATGGCGACATCAGCCCGGTAAGGCTGGACAGCAACGGCGTAACCGCTTTTGTTTCCATCATGCGGGGTTGTAACAACATGTGCTCTTTCTGCGTGGTGCCGTTCACCCGCGGACGTGAGCGCAGCAGAGATGTAGCATCTATCCTCCAGGAAGCCACAGACATGTTCAACAGGGGCTACCGCGAGGTGACCCTCCTGGGCCAGAACGTGGATTCCTATTATTGGGTTGACCCGCAGGATGCAGCTGTTGTCACCACCTTTGCCAATCTGCTGGAGCAGGTAGCTCTTATCAGCCCATTGCTCAGGGTACGTTTCAGCACCTCCCATCCGAAAGACATTACCGACGACGTACTGTTCACCATGGCGAAGTATGAGAACATCTGCAAATACATTCACCTGCCTATGCAAAGCGGCAGCACCCGTATACTGCAGCTGATGAACCGTACCTATACCAGGGAATGGTACATTAAAAAAGTTGATCGCATCCGTGAAATATTACCTGACTGTGCCCTGTCCACGGATGTTATTACCGGCTTCTGTACAGAAACAGAAGAGGATCACCAGGATACTATGAGCCTGATGGACTATGCCAGGTACGACCTCGCCTACATGTTCTTCTACTCCGAACGCCCCGGTACACTGGCTGCACGCCGTTACCAGGATGACGTACCGGAAGAAGTGAAAAAACGGAGGCTGGCCGAAGTGGTGGAACTGCACCGCGGACAATCACTCAGAAGTATGCAGCAGGATGTAGGCAAAACGTTTAAAGTGCTGATAGAAGGCACCTCCAAACGCTCTGAAGACCATCTCTTCGGCAGAACAGATCAGAACAAAGTGGTAATTTTCCCTAAAGAAGATTACCGCAAAGGTGAATATGTATGGGTGAAGGTGGATGATTGTACTGCCGGCACTTTATTGGGAACTTCGACAGGGAGAGCATAAAAGACAAATTATTGGATCACAGCACCTTTTACAGGTCCCACACGGCCGGTAAGGGGGTAAATTGAGGATATGGATAACATACAGTCCATTAAAAACAGGTTTGGCATTATCGGAAACTCGCCTGCATTGAATTATGCATTGCAGGTGGCCATACAGGTGGCCAACACGGATCTGACCGTGTTGATAGTTGGGGAAAGCGGCGTTGGTAAGGAAGTGTTTTCCAATATTATCCATTCACTTAGTGCCCGTAAACACAACCCATTCATTGCCGTAAACTGCGGCGCTATCCCGGAAGGGACGATAGATTCAGAACTTTTTGGCCACGAAAAAGGGTCATTTACCGGCGCGGTGGATAGCCGTAAAGGATATTTTGAAACCGTGAACGGAGGTACCATTTTCCTGGACGAGATCGGGGAAATGCCACTGGGCACACAGGCCCGCCTGTTGCGTGTGCTGGAAACCGGCGAATTTATCAGGGTCGGATCTTCCAAAGTACAGAAAACAGATGTGCGGGTGATCACAGCAACCAACAGGGACCTGCTCGATCATACCCAGCAGGGGAAATTCAGAGAAGACCTTTACTACCGTCTGAATACCGTTCCCATCAGGGTACCTTCCCTGCGCGACAGGAAAGAGGATATTCCATTATTGTTCCGTAAATTCTGCGTGGATTTCTCGGAGCGTTATAAAACCCCGAGCATCCAGCTGGATGATGAGGCCCGTAATATCCTGGTCAACTATCCCTGGAGAGGTAACGTGCGTGAACTGAAGAATATGGCAGAGCAGATCTCCGTACTGGCGCAGGATAAACTGATCACAGCACATGAGCTGAGACGTTTCCTGCCGGAAGTGAACGAGCCTTCCAGGCTGCCGATGATCGCTGCGCCGCAGGCGAAGCCTAACGGGGACTTTTCCAACGAGAGGGATATACTGTATAAACTGTTCTTCGATATGAAGAAGGATGTGACAGAACTGAAAAAGATGTTCTTCGACATCCTGCAGAACCCTAATATTGCCCATGCCGGCAATTTCCAGGACAGTCACCTGATGCACAGCTTCCATCCGCAACCGGAGGTAAGTGTGAACGCCAGCCCCGTTCCTTCAGCCATTTCCTCTCCGCAGCCGATCATCTTACAGGATAGCAGCAAGATCGACCACCACGAAGAAGTAGAAGAAACATTGTCTATAGCCGACAAGGAGAAAGAACTGATCGTCAAGGCCCTGAAAAAACATAAAGGCAAAAGAAAAGACGCAGCGCTGGACCTGGGCATTTCCGAGCGGACCTTATACAGGAAATTAAAAGAATATAACATTAATGAATAGCAGGCCCCTGCCGGGATGATTCCGCTCCCGGCAGGCTGCCTTAACACTTTTAAGATGATCAGATTACTCCAGGGGATAATAACCGTCAGCTTACTGCTGGTATTGGGCGGCTGTTCCGTTCATTATTCCGCCACCGGCGCCAGTATTGAACCGGGCGCAAAGACCGTGAATGTGCGTTTCATTGATAACAGAGCGCCTATCAACAACCCGACGCTGAGCCAGAACCTTACCGAAAGACTGCGTAATAAAGTGCAATCGCAGACTAAACTGGTACAGATCAATGAAGAAGGGGCCGATTATGAATTCAAAGGCAATGTAACAGGTTATTCCTTCAGTAATGCCGCCGTGACCAATGTGGACCAGGCCGCTTCATCGAGGCTGACCGTTACCATCAATATTACGTTCGTGAAAAGAATAGGCGATAAAAAAGGGTATACGCAGTCATTCACCCGTTCTGCCGACTTCCCGGCTTCCCAGTTGCCAAGTGCGGTAGAAAATGGCCTGCTGGAGAACACTATTCTGCCACAAATAGTGGATGATATTTTTAATAAAGCGTTCGCTAACTGGTAAGTATTACAAAAGCTTTCGTATTTAATTTTTTTTCATACTTTAGCAGCATGACCGCAAACAGGATCATTCAACATATCTTCCAACAGCCTGATATTAAACAGGTTGATGAAGCAGCACTGGAACGGCTGGTAACGTCATACCCCTACTTTACGGCGGCCCGCCTGCTGCTGGCGCGCAAGCAATACAGTGTGCAAAAGAACCTGCTGGCGCCGGCGGTAAAGAAGGCACAGCAGTACAGTACCAATATGCATTATTTCTACCGTTTCGTGACCACCGAGGAGAAAAGTGTTGCTCCTGAAGTAGTGGCGCCGGTAGAGGTAGCACCAGCTCCTGAAGTAGTGGCGCCGGTAGAAAGCATTGCTCCTGAAGTAGTAGCGCCAGTAGAGGTAGCACCAGCTCCTGCCCCCGTACAGGAAGCGCCTGCCAGTGTGTTTCCCGGAGAGCCGGAAACAGCGGCTCCTGCACCTGCAGCACCGCAACCTGCACAGGAATCCAAGATCCATGTAACCGTACCTAAAGTACCTGCAACAGAGCAATCTGTTATGCCAGCAACGAATGCTACTGCTCCGGCATACAATATAGAAGAAGAATTGACCGTTACTGCGAATGATGTTGTAGCAACACCAGCCGCAACACCAACATCCCAGGCAGCACCGGCAATTACCGAAACGCCCCGGGAAGCACAACCGGTAGCATCCGTACAAACGCCGGAGCCACTGGAAGCAAAACCTCCGGTTACCGCACCGGCAGAAGCAGAGCCTATTAAAATATTCCCGCTGGATACTTCTGAGACCGAAACGTCTCTGACTTTCCAACCATTGTATACCGATGATTATTTCGCATACAAACGTTTGAAAGAACCTGAGCAGGCAGAGCAGCTCAGTGCAAAAGCAGCAGCAGAAATGAAAAGCTTTACATCCTGGCTTAGAGAGATGAAGCATACCTTCGCCGAAAAAGCCAGCAAACAATGGTATCATCAGCAAATGCACCTCAGCTACGAAGATCCGGATCCGGAAGTATCAGAAGCTGTGGAAAAGATGGCTATGGACTCCATCACACTGAATGACGACATCGTTTCGGAGACGCTTGCTGAGATCTGGGCACGCCAGCATCAGTACCAGACAGCTATCCACATATATCAAAAATTAAGTTTGCTTAATCCCAACAAAAGCGCTTATTTTGCGCAAAAGATTAAGGAACTTCAGTTACTAACAGAAAAAAGTTAACTTATATACTATGTTATTGATTTTCGGCATATTAATCATCCTGGCCTGTGTGTTATTGGGCTTTTTCGTACTGATACAAAACCCGAAAGGTGGTGGTTTATCCGGTAGCTTTGGTGGCTTTGGTAACCAGGTGATGGGTGTACGCCAGACTACAGATGTGCTTGAAAAAGGTACCTGGATCCTGTCTGCCATCATTGCCGTGCTGTGCCTCACCTCCTCTTTGTTTGTAAGCAAAGGTCAGGCTCCTGATTTGAGAAAAGGCGTTATGGAACAAAATGTTACCGTCCCTACAGCTCCCGCTCAGGTACCAGCTACACCGGTAAATCCGGCGCCAGCTCCGTCCCAGACTCCGGCAAAACCATAATATTCCGGCTGTTAAAGCTATTTCAGAACCTCGCCGTCACAAGCGAGGTTTTTTATTGAATACCATCCTATGGCAAAGACAAGCAAAGCAAAAAAAAGTCAAAAGAAGAATCTATGGATTAAACGTATGCTGGTAGTTGCCTGCGCTATCCTGGCAGGGCTGCTCGTATACATAGGGTATCGTGTATTTGGCCCCAATACCAAAGCTTTTGGGGATAGTAAATTTTTCTATGTACGTACCGGCGCCACTTATGCCGATGTACTGGATGGCCTGGAAGAACAACAGATCATCCGCAGCCGTACCAGCTTCGATTGGGTAGCCCGCGAACTCGGGTATCCAAAAAGGGTGAAAGCCGGCAAATACAAGATCAGCCGCGGTATGAGCAACTTCGATATTGTGAAGCTGCTACGCGCCGGCCGCCAGACACCGGTGAACCTGACCATCACCAAACTGCGCACCAAACAGGACCTTGTCAGGAAGATATGCTCCAACCTGGAAGCCGATTCTGCTACCTTCCTCGCATTGCTCAGGGACCAGGTATACCTCCGCCAGTTCGGACTGGACACCAATACCGTGATGTGCGCCTTCATTCCAAACAGTTACCAGTTCTACTGGAATACCAACGCAGAAGCCGCCTTCAAAAAGATCGAAAAGGAAACCGCCGCTTTCTGGACAGACGACCGCAAGGCAGCTGCCCGCCGTCTGGACCTCAGCACGGTACAGGTGATGATCATCGCTTCTATCGTGGAAGAAGAAACCAATAAAAATGACGAGAAGCCACTGATCTCCAGCGTATACATCAACCGCTTCCGCAAAGGCATGCGCCTGCAGGCAGACCCTACGGTGAAATTCGCCCTGCAGGACTTTTCCATCCGCAGGATCAGGGAAGGACATATTGCCTTCTCATCGCCTTACAATACCTATCAGAATGCCGGCCTGCCTCCGGGCCCTATCTGTACTCCTTCCATTAAAACTATTGAAGCAGTACTGAATACGCCGGAAACTGATTATATCTATTTTTGCGCTAAAGCTGATTTCTCCGGATATCATGCCTTTGCCGCTACCTACGCAGAGCACATGAAAAATGCCCAGGCATTCCATGCTGCATTAAATGCGAGAGGGATATAACTTAAACTACAATGCCGTTCAGACCAGAAAAGATCATTCTTACATCCAGGCCCTTCCGTAAACTGGTAAACATCAGTAAAACACTGGTGCTGCCCGGTTTTGAAGGAGTGCCCCTGTACGATGTGATCAAGTTCTTTCTGAAGGAAATGGGGAACCGGAGCCTGGGGGAACGGGCAGCAGCTATCTCATTCAACTTCCTGCTGGCCATTCCCCCATTCTTCATCTTCCTGTTCACCCTCGTGCCCTACATCCCCATGAAAAATGTGGAGGCTACCCTGTATGAACTGGCGGAAGATGTTACCCCCAACTACAATACCTACATTATCATACGGGACATGATCCATGACTTCCTGTATACCCACCGTAACGGATTGCTGTCTATCGCCTTCCTGACGGGATTTTTTGCATCCTCCAATGCGGTGATGGGACTGGCCCGCTCTTTTAATAAAAAGTCGCCCGGCTTCCGCCGCAGAAAATGGTGGCAGAAAAGGCTCATGGCCCTGAAGCTGACACTCATACTGATCTTTCTCCTGCTGCTGACCATCATACTGATCATTGCGCAGGGTACCGTACTGAGTTTCATTTTCAAATACCTGGGCATTACCGATACCCGCATACTATCCCTGGCCGATATGACCCGCTGGATACTGATCGCTTTACTGTTCTTCTCCATGCTTTCCGTGATCTACCGCTTCGTTCCGGCCACGACCAAGCGATGGAAGTTCATTACCGCAGGATCTACTTTCGCCACTATTATGATGATCGTGGTAACCATCCTCTTTTCCTTCTTTGTCAACAATTTCGCCAACTACAACAAGATATACGGCTCCGTGGGCACTATCCTCATCCTCATGTTGTCCATTTACCTCTATTCCTTCATTCTGCTGATCGGTTTTGAGCTGAATGCCAGCATCCGGATACTGAAGGAAACAGCAGAAACCCGCCGGGAAAACCTCCCTGAAGAGGTGCGCGGCCTCTCCTGATAAATTAGATAAAAATCACACATATTTGTATCTTTATAATGGGATCCCGGGTCGGATTTCCTCATTGTACAATCCTAAGCGAAAGATGAGCAAGGGATTAGCGTTAACCTGAAACCTATATTTATGAGAAACGTATACTGTCTATTGATCCTATACTCCTGGCTGGTGGCCATGCAACCGGCCGTCACTCTTCCATTGGAAATAGGAGCGCCTTTACCTAAAGCAGACGTTGTACTCCAGGATTTTTCCGGTAAAGAAATCACACTCAATAAAGCAAGATTAAGTAACGGATTACTGGTGATATTTTCCGGCAATACCTGCCCTTATATTGAAAGGAACCAGGCCCGTACGCAGGAGATCTGTAAATATGCACTCAGCAATAATATCGGTGTGGTACTGATCAATTCAAACACCGCCGGTGCAGATGAAAAAACAGTGCTGGCAGCCATGAAGACTTATGCCACCGGTCAACAATACAACTGGTATTACGTGGCAGATAAAAAAACTGAATTAGCAGACGCTTTTGAGGCCAATCATATGCCTGAATGTTATCTATTCAACCAGCAGGCAAAACTCGTTTATAAGGGGGCTATTGATGATAATCCGGGCAATGCGGAAGCTGTCAAAATGCGACACCTGAGTAACGCCATCAATGATCTGCTGGCAGGCAAAGCTGTGCGGGTGAACTCCACACAGGCCCTGGGATGTAATATTAAAAGATTTTAAGAACTACCTGCCAAACGGCTTAAAGCTATACATTATGGTCAGATAAGATGTTAAGCACAACCGCGCCAAACGGCTTAAAGCTATTGCATTATAGTCAGATAAGATGTTAAGCACAACCGCACCAAACGGTTTAAAGCTATTGCATTATAGTCAGATAAGATGTTAAGCACAACCGCAGCAAACGGCTTAAAGCTATGCATTATAGTCAGATAAGATGTTAAGCACTACCGCACCAAACGGCTTAAAGCTATGCATTATAGTCAGATAAGATGTTAAGCACTACCGCACCAAACGGCTTAAATCTATTGCAGCGTAGTCAGATAAGATGTTAAGCACTACCACACCATAAACAGTGCGTTGCCGAACATCAGTTTCCCGTTTTCCCAGAAACTGCGGAACAGCGGGTCGTCGGCCATCAGCACAATCTTGCCGTCTCCCATTTCCTTTACGCCGAAGAGTAGGCCGTCTCTGAGTTTCTTGCGTGTTTCCATACCAACAAAACCGCTGAGGTAGTTGTCTTTCTTCAGTATGCCAACATTCCAGCCGCCATCGTCCAGGTAGTCGTATATCCTGCTGTCCTGTTTGAGGGTATAGTAGACTGACGGAAATCCGAAGGCCAGCGGATGGCTGTTGTCCAGCTGTACCTTGTAAATAGCGCCGGGAATGAGTTGCTTGACGCCTTCTCTTTCACGGTTGGCATAAGGCTTCAGCTGGGCGTATTCATCTTTCTTCTCCTCTTTTTCTTCGTCTTCCTTTTTCTGGTGAATGCCCCAGTCGAGGGAGGCTATCTGCGCCAGTGCTCCCTGCAGGGCAATCAGTTTACCACCACCGGTGATCCAGTCCCGCAGCTTATTAGCATTGTCTTTCTCTGACAAAAATTTATAATTGCCATCCGGGAGGATCAGTACATCGAGGTCTTTCCAGTTCACCCGGGACAATTGCTTTTCATCTACGATCGTGAGCGGGTAACCTATCTGCTGTTCGAAGAAATGCCATACCTCTCCCGCAGCAAGGGAGGAAACACCTTCACCCATTACAACAGCCACCCTGATAGGTTTAATAAACCGCACTTTCTCCGAGCCAAAGTCCACGCCTTTCTCTACAAAGCCGGTATTCACCTCATCCAGTCCGGCTTTATAGGTATTGGCCAGTGCAATGACCTGTTCGTCAAATTGTGCACCTGTGGCCTCATTGCCAGACCTGGTAATGATGAGTGTACCTGCGGGAAAGGATTTACCTCCGGCAATAAAATCGCCTTCCGCAAATCTTACACGGATGTGTTTCTGCAGCAATGCCGAGAGGAAGCGTACGTCCTTGATACTGTTCCAGCGGGCCAGGTAGGCGTAGGGTCTGGCGGCCGCCAGATTAGCGTTCACGGTATTCTGCAGACTGTCCTTTGCCGGCGTCAGCGGCTGACGCACACCATAGGTTTGCAGGCCATAGGCGTAAGGCAGGGACCAGGCCGTAATATCATAAGTGACGGAATCGGATAAACGGGAATCGGGCTCTATCAATACTTTCAGCAGGTTGGACCTGGCCTGTGCAGCGCTGATCACCATGTCTTCCTTCTCTATACTGAAGTTCTCCGTTTTGCCATTGAAGTAATTAAATCCGCTGGCTTTATTCACTGCCGAGCCGTAACCGAAACGGATGCCGTTCCTGTTGAGCAAGGTGCCCAGGGAGGCCAGTTTCTCACTATTACCGTTAGCCTTTACCACATAAGACTGATAAGGGCCATCAGGTGTATGAACGGCTTCATAGAAATACCGGGAGAATTCCTTCAGCATTTGTGCGGCCTGTTGTGAAGCTATTTCTATGGTTGACAGTCCGGTAGTGCGGTGATGGGCAATACGTTCTGTCAGTGTCAGGGTATCGCCGTCCTGTTTCAAACCGGCCAGCCCTGCACGTCCTCCTCCTCCCTGCTCGTAGGTCATTCCGATGCCGCCATTATAGGTAGGATAGGTATCTCCATAACTGGGGTAAAACATATCAAAGAATTCCTTGGTGAAATACAACCAGCCTTCTTTGTCAAAGTACCGTGCATTGTTCTTACCGATCAGCATCTGCATACTACGCTGCCAGGGTTTGATAATATCATGGAACGGCTCTGCAGCGGGCGCAAAGTAATAAGGGGCATCGATGGACTGCTCATGAAAATCAACATGCACCTGTGGCATCCAGCGATTGTACTGGATAACCCTTTGCTGCGATTCCACCTGCGTTTGCCAGGCCCAGTCACGGTTCAGGTCAAAATAGTAGTGGTTCGCCCTCCCTCCCGGCCATGGTTCATTGTGCTCCCTGGCAAACAATAAAGGGTCTGCATAACGGGTATGCACCTGGTTGTAGAAGTTCACGTAGCGTTCCCTTCCGTCGGGATTTAAGCAGGGATCAATGATCACAACCGTATTCTTCAGCCATTCCTGTTGTTCTTTATTCTCTTTGTTGGCAAGCATGTACAGGGTAACCATGGCGGCTTCGGTAGAAACAGCTTCATTGCCATGTACGTTATAACTAAGCCAGACAATCACGGGATCGCCGGCGGCAGGCTTGCCATTGCCACTGGCCAGTTCCAGGTTGTGTTGTCTTATCTGTTCAGTTTTGTTGATATTTTCAGGGGAAGAGATCAGGGCCAGCATCAGGGGACGGCCTTCATAAGTAGTGCCGTATTGGATCAGCTGCATATTGGACGTAACAGCGGCAACGGCTCTGAAGTAGTCAAGTACGCGGTGATAGGGCGTGAACTGGGTTCCGGGCGCATAACCGAGGAACTGATCAGGTGTAAGCAGGCTCTGTGAAAACCCTGTCTGCACCATGAGCAGTATAAGGGACGATAACAGCAATTTGCGCATATTGATCCTTCAATTTGTTTACCTAAGATAAACAATTGACAGGTTTTATTCCACACTTTCACCTATCAGCCCGAAATACTGTACACATTCAAGATGCCCGTCCTGCCGGTAGTAACGGAACTCCCCCAGCCTGTTATCTTCATGCCAGTGACCTGTTTCCGATAGTTTACCATTATCGAAGAAAACATTCCTGACGCCTTCCATTCTTCCGGCCCTCCGGTAATACACTTCTTTCAGCTTACCATTTTCATAGTAGATCTCCACCTTTTCTTTGTAGGGATCGTCAGTAAAGCCATATACCTTCCAGCGGATATGCCCGTTCTCTTCCCGCATTACCTGGCGTAACAGTTCACTGTTATGTTCCTCTGCGGAAACACAGCCTGATCCACTGATGGCAAACAGTAACAGAAGAAATCCTGGGAGCAATGTGCTGTATATGTTTATAGAAGTTCGTTCACCGGACATGCTGATGCGGATAAATATCTTGAAAAGGCATACTCAATATAGCAAAATATAATAATATAAATAGCAGGAAAAATTAATGTATCAATGGAATGAACGGCCAACTGCATTCATTCCATTGATATTTATTCAGTTACAGTAAATATTTACAGGTTCAGCTCCAGCCTTGCAAACAGGAAACGGCCATTATAACCGAACTGTGTCACCCTTCTGCTATACCTGAACTGGTTGTTGGTGGTATTGGCAGGATTGGCTACCAGGTCCGGATACACGTCAAACACATTGTTGGAACCGATGCTCAGTTTCAGGGCAGGCGTCAGCTTATATCCCACCGCCACATCCGTTACCACTTTGGCAGAATAGGTCTGGAAGAAAGCAGGATCGTTGGTTGCTTCCTCCACAGATCCGAAGTGAACGTTACGCAGGAAGGCATTGAACTTACCGATGTTGTAAGATAATGTCAGGTTCACTTTCTCACGTGGCACCGTTCTTTCCAGGTAGATCCTGCTGGCGCGGCTGAAATAGATATTCTCTTTGCCTTTCAGTTTTTCAGAAGCCTTGATCTGACCAACACGCTGTGTATAGCTATAGGTACCGGAAAGGTCTGCACGCAGTGTTCCCCTGCCCAGCTTTGTACTGTAGGTCAGTACCAGGTCCAGGCCCTTGGTCTCGGAATTGATCGCGTTGGCAAAGAACGCCGCCCTGTTGGCATTGGCGAGCGACAACAGCTGGTATATTTCCTTGTCGACGGCAGACGCTGTATCGGCATTATTGCCGGAGAACTGGTCAGTATATACGATGCGGTCGTTGATATGCGTAAAGTAACCGTCCAGGGTCAGATTGAACTTACCGAAAGTGCTGGTAAACCCGGCGCTGATACTTTTGGACTTTTCAGGTTTCAGCTGTGGAATGCCCAGCAGTTGTGCAGGGCGGCTGTCGTTGGTGAAAGTACCCACTTCATAAGGCACACCATCTACAAACAAAGTGGAGGTAGAAGAGTAAAAGCGCTGATGCAGGGATGGCGCCCTGAACCCGGTACTGGCAGATGCCCTGAGCGCAGTTTTCTCACTCAGCTTATAACGGGCTGTCAGCTTACCATTCAGCGTACTGCCGAAATCGTTATAGTTCTCAAAACGCAAGGCGCCTCCCAGCAGGAATGCGGATGAGAAATTGGCTTCTACGTCCACATAACCGGCAATAGCGCTGCGGGTGGCCCTGATCGCATTCTCAGGACGGAAGCCGGGGAATACCTGTGCACCGCCGGCCCTGGGTGTACCATCAGGCCCGAATACAGTATTGACAGATCCCTGCGGGTCTGGTATGAGGATGTCTTTGCCATTAGCGTCCACACCAATCTTCCTAGCGCGTCCATAATCGGTGTAAGAGTTCTCTGCCCCGGCTATCAGCTGATATTGCTCGAAGCGGTGCTCTGCTCCAAAGGCTACATCCAATCCTTCCAGTACGTTAAAACGGCGGGAGAAATCCACGTTGGTGGTGTTCTGGGTGAAGACAGGTCCGCCACAGGTAAAGCTTGTGGGAGACGCTTTGCCCAGAGATGCGTTCAGTGAATTTTCCACTTTGAAACCAAATTCATTACGGCCATAGGCATTGCTGAAATCCACTTTCCAGTCGCCCAGGTTACCACGTATACCCACTGCAAAAGAACGGTCATAAATATCGCTGTGTATTTCCGGCAGGAAACCCAGTGGATAGATCTCCAGTATATTCCTGCTGTCGTGGGGCAAGCGGTATACCCCGGCAGCCTCTCCGTTACGGTAACCGATACCTCCGAAGAAATAAACTTCCGCATTGTTTTCCAGCGGAATGCTGGCATTTACAAACAGCTGTGCGCTGCGCAGTTTCGACTGGCCGGCGCGCATCCGGATGTCATTACGGGTGATGTTGTTGGCCACCAGGAAAGAATCCGTTTTATCCACGCCACCGGGATAGGTGCGGTAAATAGCGCCTGTCCATGACCCGGAACGGTTGGTATAGTTACGGTAATCGTAAGAACCACCGAAGTTGATGTACCCTCCTTTTGTGCCCACAGGAATACCGTAGTTAACGCCGGTCTGCACCGTCTGGCCGTCTATATTATCGTCTGCCTGCGAGGTAACGTTGGCGCCTGTGGTTACATTTACGTTCAGGCGGTTCACCGTACTTTTCAGGATGATGTTGATCACACCGGCGATGGCATCAGAACCATACTGAGCGGCGGCGCCATCACGCAGTATTTCAATACGGTCAATGGCAGATGTGGGAATGGCATTCATATCGGTACCTACCGCGCCACGGCCGAAACTACCGTTTACATTCACCAGGGCGGTATTGTACCGGCGCTTACCGTTCACCAGCACCAGTACCTGATCAGGCCCCAGACCACGCAGGGAAGCAGGATCAATATGGTCAGTACCATCTGCAACTGTTTGTGTACCAGAGCTGAAGGACGGAGCCACATAGTTCAGGATCTGGTTGATAGACACCTGCGGGGCATCGGCAGCAATACGTTTGATGTCAATGACGTCTACCGGTACAGGCGTTTCCGTTTGTGTACGTGGCAGGCTGCGGGAGCCTAATACCACCAGTTCATTCATGGTAGTGCTTGCCTCGAGTGTCACATCCAGCGTAGTGGTTTGTCCGGCGCTGACGGTCACTGTCTTACGCTGGGCGGCATAGCCCACGTAACTGATCAGCACTGTATGATTGCCGGGTACTATTTCCAGGGTAAAGCGCCCCTGGGCGTTGGTATATCCGCCTTTATTGGTATGCTCGATATGTACAGTGGCATTGGCCAGCGGTCCTTTGCCATCCGTGACGGTCCCCGTAATGGTGCCGGTCTGGCCATACGAGGAGGCTGATACACATAAAGTAAGTATAATAAGAAGCACAAGGCCTCTCAGTTGGGCTACCGGATGTAACATAAGATTCGATTTAGATTTGGGTTTTTAGATTTTGAGTTGTTCTTTTGGTTATGTTATTGCTACAAGAACGAATTGATCTGTCTATTATCTAAAATACTAATTTGACAGCGCATTTAGAACAACTTGTAAATATTCAATCCAGGATTAAACTCATAAACGCATGCGCACGATTTCGGTTTTACTGGCTATAATCCTTGCCAGCACAGCTTATGCACAGCAACCAGCTCAGATTAATGCCTATCATTATCTAGTTAAAAAAAGTGTCACCGCCAGTCATGGCGCTGTTGTTTCAGCACATCCGCTGGCCAGTCAGGCAGGCCTGCTGATGTTACAACAGGGTGGTAATGCGGTAGATGCAGCCATTGCCACCCAACTGGCGCTGGCTGTGGTATATCCCGCTGCAGGTAACCTGGGAGGCGGAGGTTTCCTGGTTGCACACCTGAAAAACGGAAAAGACCTGGCCATCGACTACAGGGAAAAAGCGCCAGCCGGCGCCTCCCGCGATATGTACATCGACGCTTCCGGCAATGCCAACACAGGCCTCAGCCAGGAAGGACACCTGGCATCGGGAGTACCGGGTACCATAGCCGGTATCTTTGCATCCCTGCCCTATGCAAAGCTGACCATTCAGCAGCTCATCGCTCCTGCCATTACGCTGGCTGAAAAAGGCTTCGCTATTACCGGGAGGGAAGCCAACAGCCTGAATAGTCAGCAGGAACTGTTCAGTAAGCTCAATACACAGCCCAACGCTTTTGTGAGAAAAAAGACCTGGAAAGCGGGAGATACCCTCTTGCAGAAAGATCTTGCCGCCACATTGAAAAGGATCAGTGTCAATGGCCGGGCAGGCTTCTATGAAGGGGAGACCGCTGCACTCATCATTGCTGAAATGAAACGTGGTAAGGGCTTGATCACGGCAGCAGACCTGAAAGCTTATGAGGCCAAAGAACGGACAGCTGTTTCCTTCTACTATAAAAATTACCGTATTGTCACCATGCCATTACCTTCCAGCGGCGGCGTTGCACTCCAGCAGATGATGGGCATGGTGGAAAAATATCCGCTGGCGGCCTGGGGCTTTCATTCTGTCAACGCCATGCACCTCATGATAGAAGCGGAACGCCGCGCCTATGCAGACCGTGCGCAATACCTGGGAGACCCTGATTTTGTGAAAGTACCGGTAAAACAACTCACTTCTCCCGAATACCTGCACACCCGTATGGAAGATTTTGATCCACACCATGCCGGCTCCAGTAAACAGACCCACGCGGGAACTGTTTATTATGAAAGCGATGAGACCACGCACCTTTCTGTAATGGACAGCGAGGGCAATGCCGTATCAGTGACCACCACCCTGAATGGCGGCTATGGTTCCAAAGTGGTAGTAGGCGGCGCAGGCTTTTTCCTGAACAACGAAATGGACGATTTCAGTGTAAAACCCGGTACGCCTAACATGTATGGCCTGGTGGGAACAGAGGCAAATGCGGTAGCTCCCGGCAAACGTATGTTAAGCTCCATGACGCCTACCATCGTGCTGAAGAAAGATAAACCTTATATTGTAGCGGGTACGCCCGGAGGTTCTACCATCATCACTTCTGTGTTTCAGACCCTGCTCAATATCATTGAATTCAACCTGCCTACCCAACAGGCAGTAGATGCGCCCAAATTCCATCACCAGTGGCTGCCCGACCAGGTGGATGTAGAGGAAGACTTTGATGAGACACCTTTACAGTACTTAAAGGAGATGGGATATAAGGTAATATCCCGTGGCCCTATTGGCCGTACAGAGGTCATTAAAGTGAATGGCAAAGGACAGCTGGAAGCAGCCGGCGATAAAAGAGGTGATGACAGCGTGGCCGGTTATTGATCACATCTAAACTACTTTTTATGATAGGACAAATCTTCCTGGATAGTGTGCTGAAAAGATTCGCATACTATAAATCCCTCGGGGACCAGACACTCGCCGCACTTACCGGCGAACAGCTGCACTGGCAGCCGGAAGGGGAACCTAACAGCATCTACCTGATCATAAAACATGTAAGCGGTAATATGCATTCCCGCTGGACGGATTTCCTGCACTCCGATGGCGAAAAACCCTGGCGCAACAGGGACGTGGAATTTGAAGATGACAATGCATCCGCAGAAGACATCATTAAACTATGGGAAGCCGGCTGGAAATGTATGCTGGATGCTATCGGTGCCTTACAGCCGGAAGACCTGGAAAAGACCGTCTACATTCGCAGTGAGCCACATATTGTGCTGGATGCCATCAACAGGCAGCTAAGCCATATCCCCTACCATGTAGGGCAAATTGTGTACATTGGTAAAATGATCAAAAAGTCTGACTGGAAAAGCCTGTCTATTCCTAAAGGGCAATCGCAGACATTTAACCAGGACATGTTCGGAAAAAAACAATAATAGTATACCATGAAGATCAGATTACAGGCCATCCTGTCCGCAGTGATACTTGCCCTTGTATTCAGTGCGTGTAACAGCGGCCGTACGAACACACTGCTGTTGCACAAGAAATGGCGGGTGTATGATGTGGTCATTCCACCGGGATCGGCCTACGATATTACACAGATCAACCAGGCCACTGAACTGAAGAGAGGATATTACACGAACGTGTTCTACCAGTTCCTTGACGATAACCTGTTCATCGCCACCATCGATAATAAACCTGATTCCGGCAAATATAAACTGCTGAGCGACGGTAAGGTTATTTCTGTAACGGCGTCCAATGGCCTGCGGTCAGCAGAGAACCTCGTGACCGTTGTAACCCTTGATGAGACGCATTTTGATATGAAGGTGAAATCGGGGGATTACTATTTCATATTGAAAACGAAAGCCGAATAGTGGGCTGTTGCCATGTGGCAGGCAGCGAATTAAAAGACACACGACATGCAGGCACAATTCACACATACAACGCCTACGAGCAAAACAAGCATTTCCGGAAAAGAATATCTCTTCTTTTCCGGATTTTCTTATCTGGGCTTACATGCGCTTCCTGCTTTTAAGGAGCTGCTGAAACAGGGTATCGATGAATATGGGACCACTTTTATTTCCTCCCGTATCGCCAATACGAGACTGCACCTGTATGATGAGCTGGAGCATGCCCTGGCCGTGTTGCAGCAACAACAGGCAGCTGCTGCTTTTTCTTCGGGTTACCTGGCATCCCAGGCGGCAGTACAATATGCCGCTACAAAGGGAGAGTTATTGTATGCGCCATCGGCCCATCCGGCTTTATGGAAAGGACAGCCGCTTATTCCTTTACAGGACTGGTCTGCCTGGGCAGCAGCAACGGTAGATAAGGTCAATGCGCATCCGGATGACTACTTCGTGATTGTGGCAGATAGTGTGAATCCACTCACCAGTACCATCAATGATTTTTCCTGGTTGCAACAACTGCGGCGGCAGGTGCTGGTACTCATCGATGATGCGCATGGCATTGGAGTGATCGGTGCAGATGGTAATGGCATCATAGATACCCTGCCACAGCATCCTCCTGTACGTTACCTGCTGGCAGCTTCCCTCGCCAAAGCTTACAGCGCCCAGGGAGGAGTGGTATCTGGGCATGCAGCAGATATTGCCGCCATTAAAAAGCTACCGCTGTTCACCGGCGCCACGCCCATGATGCCTGCCAATGCCTGGGCTTTCCTGCAAAGCTTTTCACTGCATAGCGAACAAAGAACGCTGTTACGGCAGCGGATTGGTTATTTTGAATCCCTGACGGGAAATATCAGATATTTGCATAACCCCTTCCACCTGCCGGTATTCCTGCTGAAGGATAATGCCGGTATCGAAAAATACCTGCTGGAGCATGATATCATGATATCCTCATTTGGTTATCCTAATCCGGATAGCCCGCCTGTAAACAGGATCATTGTTTCTGCCCAGCATTCGGAGGAGGATCTGTATATACTCCATAAATTACTCATAAACAGATAGACATGCTATTCAAAAAGCTCTCCTTGCTGCTTTCCTGCAGCTTGTTGTTGTTAACCGCCAAAGGCCAGCGGCCATCCCTGGAAAAGTCTTCGCTACTCTGGGAAATATCCGGTAAAGGCCTGCAGAGCCCTTCCTGGTTATATGGCACCATTCACGCTATCTGTCCTGAGGACCATCGTTTCTCTCCCGCTACACTCAACGCCCTGAAGCAATCCAAATCGCTGTACCTGGAAGTGAACATCGACGATATACAGGAAACAAGCCGTTTACGAACGGCCGTGCTGATGCCGGCGCCCTATTCCTTCAAGGCCCTGTTGGCAGCGGATGATTATGTAAAATTGTCTACATGGTTCCATGATACCCTGAACATCGAACTGTCACAGCTGGATAAGCTGAAGCCATTGGTCATATATTCCCTCATGATTCAGAAGTTCTTTACCACTACCTGCGCCGAACCGGCATCTACAGAGGCGGAGTTTATCAAACTGGCCAAAGCACAGCAGCTGCCTGTCAAAGGACTGGAAACAATAATGGACCAGCTGGCCATTTTTGATAGCATTCCCGATACGGAAGAAGCCGCAATGATGCTCAAAACCATTACCGATACGGCGAAATCCAGAGAAGTATACCACCATATGATGACGGCATACAAGAAAGGTGATATACAGTCATTGTACAACCAGATCATCGAAACAGAAGATATGCTCAGGTATAAGGACCTGCTGCTGGACAGGCGTAACCGTAACTGGATAGGTACCATCAGCAGTGAAGCAGGGAAGGCCTCCACCTTCTTTGCCGTAGGTGCTGGTCACCTGGGTGGTAACATGGGGGTGATTGAACTGTTGCGGAAAGAAGGATATACTGTTAAACCAGTGTTATAACTACAATACTCATACAATACTCACAGACGATAGCCGGCACTTCTGCGTTCTCTTATAGTTCTATCAAGTAATTCAACTATTTTTGCCGGATTAAATATCGCCGCCTGAAAAAAGTACGTAAAATATTATCTGTTATCTTCCTGAGTATCCTGGGCCTGATCATCCTGATCGGCGTACTGGTAAACATTCCGGTGGTACAGAACTTCCTGGTGCATCAAGTCACCCAACGCCTGTCAGAACAACTGAGGACCAGAGTAGAGATCGAGCATGTCAACCTTCGCCTGTTTAATAGCTTTCGCCTGGAAGGCACACTGATAGAAGACCGTCATAAAGATACCCTGCTCTATGCCCGCGTACTGCAATTGCGTATTACAGACTGGTTCTTTTTCCAGGACAAACCCGTTATAAAGTTTATCGGCCTGGAAGATGCTGATGTGAACCTGATACGCCTGAGGAATGATTCTGTGTGGAACTACCAGTTCATCATCGATGAATTCAGCGCTCCGCCGGATACGACCCTTAAACCCCGTAAAGGCAGCGGAGGTATTTCGCTGGACCTGCGTAAGACAGATCTGCGCAACGTCCGCATTAACCAGATAGATGCCTGGATTGGAGAAGACATGCGTGTGGCGGCTAAACGCATTTACGTAGATGCCAAGAATATTGACCTTAACCTGCATAACATTGATATACAGGAGCTGACCCTGGATAAACCTACGTTTATCATTTCCCGGTACCCGGCTTCTCCCCTCCGTAAGAAACGCCGTTTGCCACCGGCAGCACCACTGACAGATACAGCAGCTATTCCCGCACTTCGCTGGAACAGCGCCAACTGGAAGCTGCTGGTGAAAGAGATCTCCATCAAGGACGGTACCTTAGGGGTAGATGACCTGGAAGATGCTACCCCGGTGAAAACAGGTTATTTTGCGCCCAATCATATCCGCTTCGACAAAATCAACCTGTCGCTGACCAATACCAGCCTGGTAAAAGACAGCATACTCGGAGACCTGACCATGAGCACAAAAGAGCGGAGTGGTTTTGAGGTAAAAAAGCTGACGGCAAAGTTCAAGATGTCGCCGGTAGAGATGGAGTTCTCCCACATGGACCTGTTCACCAACCGCAGTCACCTGCGGGATTACTATACCATGCAGTATGCTGATATCAGTGACATGAACCATTACGTGGATGAGGTATACATGCGTGCGCATATTGTGAACAGTACCCTGCATTCTGACGATATCGCCTACTTTGCGCCAGAACTATCCGACTGGAAAAAGGAGATCTCCCTGAGCGGAGACGCCCGTGGCCCGGTCAGCAACCTGAAAGCATCCAATATCCGGCTGGAAGCCGGCACTACCACCCGCCTGAAAGGAGGACTGGAAATGCGTGGCCTTCCGGACATCAACAATACCTACATTGACTTTAACGCGGAAGAACTGCTGACCACCGGGGCTGACATTACCAGCATAGCTGCTGATCTGCGGAACATCGATCCCGTGAAACTGGAGCGGCTGAACAATATCCGTTTTGCCGGTAGTTTTACAGGATTCGTAAATGACTTCGTGGCATACGGTAAATTCCAGACCAATCTCGGCAACCTGAATTCCGACCTTAACTTCAAAACGAACAGGGATGTGCCGGTATATTCAGGAAGCCTGACCACAGATGCTTTCAACGTAGGCGCCCTGGTAGACGAGCCTGAAATAGGCACCGTCTCCCTTAGTGCGAAGCTGAACGGGGAAGGTTTCAACTTCAGGACCCTGAAGGCGGCAGTAGACGCTGATGTACAGCAGATCACACTGAACGGCTACAGTTACAGTAATATCAAGACCAAGGGGGAAATGAACCGTAAATTCTTCAACGGCTCCCTGACGGTCAATGATCCCAACCTGGACATGGATTTTTCCGGTACTATTGATTTCAACGGCAATGTACCAGTATTCGATTTTGATTCCGACATCCGCCATGGCAACCTGAGAGCTTTAAAACTGACGGGCGATTCTATCGTGCTGCAGGCTAAACTGGCCCTCAACTTTGCCGGTGATAACATAGATAACTTCAATGGTTCTGCCAGGGTATACAATGTATCCCTGTTCAAAGATCAGCGCAGACTGGAGTTTGACTCCCTCAATGTATCCACCCACCTGGAAAATAATGTGAAAGTACTGGCCATCCAGGGTAGTGAGATAGGCGGATATGTAAAAGGGAATTACAGCTTCATGCTGCTGCCGGATGCTTTCCGCCTGCTGCTGAATAAATATTACCCCAGCTACTTCCCTACTGCGCCCAAAGACAATATCCAGCAGGATTTCTCTTTCGCCTTCCAGCTGGGACAGGTAGATAAACTGATACGCGGCTTTTCAAAAGATATTTCCGGCTTTGACAACTCCACCATAGAAGGCAACCTGAATACCATTAAGGGCAACCTGGCGCTGAATGTCAATGTACCGCTGGCTTCTTACAGGAACTATCACTTTGAAAATCTCCAGCTGAAAAGCACTGGTACCTTCGACAAGATAGATATCAGCACCAGTATAGGGAAGGTATCATCCGGCGACAAGGTATGGTTGCAGCATCCGCTGATCCTGGCCAATTCCGGCAGGGATACTTCCTACATTAAGGTGGACCTGCAGGCGGCTGACTCATCCTCCATGGATGGCTTCTATGCCAGGGTCATTACAGTGGCGGAAGGCGTGAAGGTGAGTTTCCTCAACAGTGCCTTTACCGTCAACGAGCGACAATGGAACGTCACCCCGGGTAATGAGATATATTGGAGCAAGGATTTCCTGACCATTCATAACCTGCAGGTAACGAGGAACGAACAGAGCATCACGGTAGAAACCAACGAATACAATCCGGACGAGTCCAAATTTATCGTGAACCTCAAGAACCTGAACCTGTCGGATGTAATCCCCTACCAGCTGACCAGCATGCGTATAGAGGGTTTGGCAAATGGGACCATCAATATTTCCGATCCTACCCGCAACCTCGACGTCGATGCCCTGATCACTACCAGTGAGCTCCGTATTGACAACGACTCTATTGGCCTGGTAGCCTTTGAAGGCGGCTACAGACAGGAAACGGGTGATGTCACCTTCTCCGTCAGGTCAGAGAATAAGGGCAAGAATTTCTTTGCAGAAGGGCTGGCAGGTGTATCTTCCACCAACAACAGACTACAGGCAAATGTGGAGCTGAACGGAACTTCCCTCAGTATCCTGGACCGCTTTGTGAATGAATATGTGACAGACCTGAAAGGGATGGCCTCCGGCAAACTGGCCATAACGGGTACTACCCAGCAGCCATCAGTACATGGTAACCTGCGTGTGGACAGTGCGGGTGTGAAGGTATTATACCTGGGCACCTACTATACCATCCCCCGCCTCAATGTGAACATAGACGATAACCTGATTGAATTCGGGAACTTCTTCATAATAGATAAGAATAACAGCAAGGCCACTGCCAGCGGTTATATTTCACATGATCATTTCAATAACCTGAACTTCGACTTTGATGTTACTGCCCGCAACTTCGTATTCCTGAATACAGGGGCGGCAGACAGTGATCTCTTCTACGGAAACGTAATTGCGGACGGTAAGGTCTATTTCTCGGGGCCGCTGAACGATCTGCAGCTGCGTATACAGGCAAGACCTGGCAGGACCACTCACTTCTATCTGCCCCTCTCAGACAGTAAGGACATCGGCCGTTCAGATTACATCACGTTCAAGTCTTACGGAACGGAGATAAAGGAAGAAAAGAAAAAGAAGAAAGACAACGTAAAACTGAGCGTAAAACTGGACATTTCTGCTACGCCTGATGCTCAGATCGATGTGATCATGGATGCTGCTTCCGGTGATATGATCTCAGCAAACGGTACTGGTAACCTGCAGATCAACGTGAATACCGAAGGGGATTTCACCATGTTCGGTAACTATGAGATCAATAATGGATCTTACAATTTTACCCTGCAAAGACTGACCAGCTGGAAGTTTGACATTGATAAAAGCAGTTCCATCACCTGGAATGGGGATCCCACAGAAGCCAAGGTGGATATCCATGCGAAATATACCCTGCCTAAAGTAAGTCTTTATAACCTGGTGGGTAACTCATCCACCGCCGGTGATAAGCTGGCTACCCGTACAGAAAGGGTCGACATCCTGATCAATCTCCGGAATGAGCTGATGAAGCCTGATATCACTTATGAGATCAATCTGCCGGAAGTAGGTTCGGTTGCCTACGAAAGTGGTGTAGCGGCCAAACTGAGGGAGATCAACCAGGACCAGAACAAGGCCCTGCAACAGATGGCCGGTCTCCTGCTGTTCAACCAGTTCCTGCCGGAAGATCCTAACTCAGCCGGGGGCGCCAGCGTGGCTACAACGGGTAAGAACAGTGTGGGCCAGGCATTAAGTGCACAGGCATCTGCTATTCTGAACAATATTACCGGCACCCTGCTGAAGAACAGCGGTATCGGTATCAATGTAAACTACAGGGCTTATAACATTGGTAGTCAGGACAATGCGTCTCTCGACCGTAACCAGGTGAGCGCCGGGGTAACCAGTAACCTCTATAATAACAGGATCAGGTTGTATGTGGGCGGGGACTATGACTGGGGTAAGGCCAGCACCTCTGCCAATGCCAACCGTTTTGCCGGTGACTTCAGGGCAGAGTACCTCCTGACACCGGAAGGCCGTATCCGTATCAATGCCTTCAGTAAATCGGACTATGACGTATATAACCTGGTGAACCGTAACAAGGCGGGTCTGGGTATTTCTTATATACGTGAGTATAATAAGTTCTCAGAGCTGTTCAATGAGCGGAACAGGCGTCGTTTTATTGACTCCCTCAGGAGGGCGGAAGCCATCCGGCAGGAAGAGATTGAAAAACAGCGTGAAAAAGAGGATAGCTTAAAGAAAAGAGGAGGGAATTAACCCCGGGGAATCCGGTAACCATAACAAAACACAATAAACCCCGTTAGGGGTTGGCATGTTTGTCAAATAAAAAAGGAATCAGTTTACGCTGATTCCTTTTTTATTTGACAGTCTGCAATATTATCCCTTCAGGATCTCATGACCCAGCTTGTCGCGTTTGGTCTTGAGATAGAATTCGTTATGTGGATTCGGATGTACTTCAATGGGTACATTTTCCACTATTTCAAGGCCATATCCTTTCAATCCTGCCCGTTTACGGGGATTATTGGTGATCAGGCGCATTTTGGTAATATTCATATGACGGAGGATCTGTGCTCCTACCCCATAGTCGCGTTCGTCCATTTTAAAGCCCAGTTCGAGGTTTGCCTGTACGGTGTCCCGGCCTTCTTCCTGCAGCTTGTAGGCTTTCAGTTTATTCAGCAGTCCAATACCACGGCCTTCCTGGTTCATATACAGTATCAGGCCTTTACCGGCACGTTCTACCATTTCCATGGCCTTGTGCAGCTGTTCGCCGCAATCGCAGCGGAGGGAGTGCAGGACATCGCCTGTGGCGCAGGAGGAGTGGATACGTACCAGCACCGGTTCACCTTTTTCCCAGGTACCTTTTTTCAGGGCCATGTGCAGGTCGCCGGAGTTCAGTTGTTTGAAAGCCACCAGTTCGAAGTCGCCATATGCGGTAGGCATATGTACAGTTACCTGTTCTTCGATCAGGGTTTCCTTTTCGAGGCGGTATTCGATCAGGTCTTTGATGGAAATGAGCTTCAGATCAAATTTATCTGCTATTTCCTTCAGCTGTGGCAGTCGGGCCATGGAGCCGTCCTCGTTCATGATCTCTACCAGTACGCCGGCAGGTTCAAAACCAGCCAGCCTGGCCAGGTCGATGGTTGCTTCCGTATGGCCGGTACGACGTAATACGCCGCCGGTTTTTGCCTTTAAGGGGAAAATGTGTCCCGGTTTCCCGAGTTCCTCAGGGCGTGTATTAGGATCTATCAGGGCCTGTACTGTCTTGGCACGATCGTGCGCTGATATGCCTGTGGTGCATCCGTGGCCCAAAAGGTCCACCGATACGGTAAAAGGTGTTTGGTGCAGGGCGGTGTTGTCACGCACCATCATTTCCAGCTTCAGTTCATCACAGCGCTCTTCCACCAGCGGTGCACATATTAAACCACGGCCGTAACGGCTCATAAAGTTGATGATCTCCGGTGTTACGTTCCTTGCTGCTGTGACGAAATCTCCCTCATTTTCCCTGTCCTCGTCGTCTACGACTATTACCAGCTTACCATTCCTGATATCTTCTATGGCTGATTCTATTGTATCTAGCATAGCGCTTTATTAAAGTTAATTTGCAAAGTTATGCTAAAAAAAGCACCATACCCTATCCTATCTGCTTACCTAAATATCACTGCACATATGTAGCAATAAACCATATAAATATTCGGGGAGATAAGTATATGATTTAATACCATGCGCTACAATATTCTAAGTATTTTAAAGATGTCCTATTCGATTTTTTAGAATTTCTGGGACAAATTCTTGAACAAACTCGATGAAATACCTGTTTTACCTAACGGCTATCCAAAATTATATCCAGTAAAGCTAATAACCTCAATGGCTTAACAATTTGTTAATTTATAGTTAAAATCTGTAAATTTTTATTCGCCACCTTTGCGTCATAAATCAAATCGCTCATTTATGGGATTTAAAAGACTACTATCTACATTCATTGTACTGTTTATCGCTTTTCATTCCTATGCCCAGGTAACTACCAGTAGCATGCTCGGTAAAATTACCGGCCCTGCCAAGGAGGCTTTGCCTGGCGCTACCGTTGTTGTAATCCATGTACCTTCAGGCACCAAATATGGTACTACTACCGATGCTGAGGGTTTTTACAGGATCCCTAACATGAATGTTGGCGGACCGTACAAGGTGACCGCGTCCTATATCGGCTACACGGAATTCAGCCAGGGAGATATTTTCCTCGCCCTTGGTCAACCATTCAGACTGAACATGAACCTGGGAGAAAAAGCCCAGGATATCAAGGAAGTACAGGTGGTAGCACAGAGAAGCGGTGGTGTGTTTAACTCCAGCCGTAAAGGTGCGCAGACTGTACTGAACCGTTCTCAGATAGACGCGCTGCCTACTGTGGGAAGAAACCTGACAGACTTCGTACGTCTGACCCCTCAGGCAAAACTGACCAAAGATGGTAGCGGAAACCAGACTATCTCCATCGCAGGTACCAACAACAAGTACAACGCTACTTTCGTGGATGGTGCTGTACAGAACGACGTATTCGGTCTCGCAGAAAACGGTACCAATGGTGGTCAGATCGGTATCTCTCCGTTCAGTATTGATATCATCGACCAGTTTAACATAAATGTATCTCCATTCGACGTAAAACAGGGTGGTTTTGCCGGTGGTGCTATCAACGCGGTGACCAGAAGAGGTACCAACGATATCGAGGGTTCTGCTTACTACTTCGTCCGTAATGAGAGCCTGGCAGGTAAAACTCCTAACAAGGATGAGAGCAAGAGGGCCAAGCTGGCTGACTTCTCTTCTAAAACTTATGGTGCACGTTTAGGCGGTGCGATCATCAAGAACAAACTGTTCTACTTCGTGAACGCTGAGTGGCAGAAAGAAACCCGTCCACAGCCATTTACCTATTCAACATATGCGAACGGTCCTGGTAGTGCTCATGCTACACAGCAACAGCTGGCTGATCTCACAGCCAAGCTGAAAGCATCAGGTTACGATCCGGGTGGTTATGAAACAGTAGAAAACTCACTGGATGGTCGTAAATTCTTCGCAAGACTCGACTGGAACATCAGCGATGCCCACAAGTTCACTATTCGTCACAGCTATGTGCATGGCGAAAGTGTAAGCCCGGGTAAATCCAGCGCTAATACTATCACTTTTGCCAACAAAGGTGTCCTCTTCCCTTCTACGACCAATGCTACTACCGCCGAGCTGAAAAGCCAGTTCGGAAACAGGGCCTCCAACTCCCTGCTGGTAGGTGCCAACATCGTAAGGGATGACCGCGGAATCATGGGTTCACCATATACTTCCGTATTCATTACCAAAGAGTCTGTCAGCTTCGGTACAGAGGAATTCTCTGTTGCGAACCTGTTGAAACAGAATGTATTCACCCTGACTGACAACCTGGAACTGTACAGAGGTAAACATACTATCTCCCTGGGTACAAGTAATGAGTTCTATAATATGACGAATGTATTTATCCGTCAGAACTATGGTTCTTATACTTTCGCAAGCCTGGATGATTTCATGAATAATGCTTCTCCTGTTCAATACCAGCGTTCATTCTCTGCTGTAGATAAAACTACCGGAGATAACACAAATGGCGCTGCCAAGTTCAAGGCGCTGCAACTGGGTATCTATGCACAGGACGACTACCAGGTCAATGACCGCTTACGCGTGTCTCTGGGTATACGTGCTGACCTGCCGGTGTTGCTAACTGATCCTGCTACGAACAATGACTTTAATAACACCGTATTACCAGCTGTTGTAGCTGCAGGTAAATGGGATATCAAAGGCGCTAAAACAGGTACTAAACCTGATGCCAGGATCCTGCTGTCTCCGCGTATCGCCTTCAACTGGGATGTTAAAGGTGACCAGACTACCCAGATCCGCGGTGGCGCTGGTATTTTCACCAGCCGCATTCCGTTCGTATGGCTGGGTGGTATGTACAACAACAACGGTGTGACCCTGGGTGGTATGACCCTGCGTTATGATCCTACCAAACCGGAAAGTGCGACCAACCCGAAGATCCCTTTCATCTCCGATCCGTTCAACCAGCCTAGCA
Source organism: Chitinophaga sp. CF418 (assembly GCF_900142925.1). Lineage (GTDB taxonomy): Bacteria > Bacteroidota > Bacteroidia > Chitinophagales > Chitinophagaceae > Chitinophaga. The sequence goes on along the minus strand of NZ_FRCN01000019.1, from coordinate 78,381 downwards.
TTACTGTAGCGCCATCAGGACAGATCGACCTGTTTGCGAAAGACTTCAAATTCCCGCAGGTATTCAGGACCAGCCTGGCTATAGATCAGCGTTTACCATGGGGTATGATCGGTAGTCTGGAAGGTATCTATACCAAAAATATCAATAACGTAGTTTACTACAACCTGTCATATATTCCAAGCGGTACAACTGTAACCGGTAATGGTAACGACAACCGTCCAATATGGAAGAACGTAGGTTCAGCTGTACGTGGTAACTATACCGATATCATGTATGCTCAGAACACCAGCAAGGGCTATTCATACAACATCACTGCACAGTTACAGAAATCATTCGATAATGGCTTCAGTGGTACTGCATCTTATACCTTTGGCCGTTCTAAATCTATCAACGACGGTCAGTCTTCCCAGAACTCTTCTCAATGGAGAGTGCCAAACGTGAGAGGTCGTAACGATGTAGACCTGGGTTATTCTATCTTCGACGTAGGCTCAAGGATCGTTGCTTCCGTAACCTACAAAAAAGAGTACCTGAAACACCTGGCTACTCAGATATCCTTGTATTACACTGGTCAGTCCGGCGACAGATATTCTTACGGATACATCGATCCGTCTACCAATATCGTGAAAGATTACACTACCAGCAGCGACAGGGGCCTGAACCTGATCTATGTACCAAGAACTGCAGCAGAGATCAACCTGGTAGCTTATACGCCAACTGGTTCCACTACTCCTGTTACTCCAGAGCAACAGTGGGCTGCCCTGGACGCATTCATCAACAGCGATAAATACCTGAGCAAACGCAGAGGTCAATATGCTGAAAAGAATGGCGCCCGTGTTCCATTCACACACATCTTCGACCTGCACTTAGCACAGGATCTCTTTGTAGGACAGAAGAACGGCAAACGTCACACTGTACAGGTTACCTTCGATATATTCAACCTGGGTAATATGCTGAACAACAACTGGGGTCGCATGTACTCAACCCGTACTGGTATGAACTATAACAACTATGGCCTGATCAACCTTGTGGGTTTTGCAGCTGATGGTACTACACCACAGTTCAACTTCAAGAATCCTGTTAAAAACGATAACAAGACTGTTGCAACCATCGACGATTTCGGTGTACAGTCAGCTCGTTGGCAGGCACAGCTTGGCTTCCGCTATACATTCAGATAAACAGCACACTTTTCATAGAAAAAAGGGTTGTTCAGCTACGGCGGACAACCCTTTTTTTATGTAAGTGAAATAATACTCATTACTTCATCTTTCCTGCACCAGCTGTTAGACTTTTTTCTTTATATTTATAATGATGCAGGAACAACATCACAAATGGCATTCCCCACACCTGGGCCATGAATTTGAAATGCTGGTGTACGGAGAAGAGGGTTATCCGCTGATACTCTTCCCGACATCTATGGGGCGGCATCACGAACATAAGGACAGAGGACTGATCGAGGCCCTGCAATGGTTTGTTGATAATCAGCTGATCAGGATCTATTGTCCGGATAGTATAGACAGCGATAGCTGGTATAATCCTCATATATCTCCGGCGCAGAGAGCGCTGAATCATATCAGGTATGACAATATGCTTCGCCATGAAGTACTGGAAAAAGTGACAATGGAAACAGGCATTCACCGTGTGGCGGTAGCTGGTTGCAGTTTTGGCGGATATCATGCCGCTAATTTCGCGTTCCGCTACCCCGAGATGGTATCCTACCTGTTTAGCCTTAGCGGCGTTTTCGACCTGAAACCAAGGCTTAATGGCCATTTTGACGACAACGTGTATTTCCATAACCCGGTGGACTTTATGCCTGATAATCCTCATGAGGCCCTGTGGCGGATGGGTATCATATTGGGCGTAGCCGAAAAAGACATCACCCGCAATCAGAATGAAACCATGTCGGGCATTCTTAACAACAAAGGCATTATGCACTGGCTGGACGTAAGGCCCAACAGGACGCACGACTGGCCCACCTGGCTGGAATTGCTGCCATACTATCTGTCACTCATTAAATAGGGACAAACGGCGCTGACTGGCGCAATACTTTTTGTACAAAGACAACCAACGTATAACACAGTTGTTATAATCAGTACGGGCAATGAAAATCCTGCCGTTGGCGCAAATATTGATTCTCAAACGCTGCTGTTGTAAACGAAGGATATCCAAACAGTAAAACTCTTTACAGATGAAAAAAATAGGACTCCTCTTTGGCCAGGAAAATGGCTTTCCCCAGGCATTTATTGATCGTGTGAATGAGAAACAGGTAGATGGTATTACTGCAGAAGCAGTATCTATCGATAAAGCTATACAGGGCGTTCCTTCCGGATATGCGGTGCTTCTTGACCGTATTTCGCAGGATGTTCCTTTCTACCGCGCCTGGCTCAAACAGGCTGCCCTGGATGGTGCAGCCGTTATCAACAATCCTTTCTGGTGGAGTGCTGACGACAAATTCGTCAACAATGAACTGGCCCAGAGAACCGGCGTACAGGTGCCTAAAACGGCCCTGATTCCTTCGAGGGAACTTCCCCCGAACACCACTGACCAGTCATTCAGGAACCTGGTCTATCCTTTTGACTGGGATTCCATTTTTGACTATATCGGTTTCCCTGCTTACATGAAGCCATTCAATGGCGGCGGATGGAAACATGTGTATAAAATACATGACCGTGAGGAGTTCTTTGCACAACATGCCCGCACCGGACAGTTGGTAATGATGCTCCAGGAGGAGATAAAATACGAATCCTACTATCGTTGTTACTGCATCGGTGGCCGGCATGTGCGGGTGATCCCCTACGATCCGTATCAGCCTGAAAATCAGCGTTACCTGACGGAAGATAATGGAGACAGCGATCTGCTGATCACCATTGCCGACCAGGTGGCGAGGTTGAACCAATACCTGGGATACGACTTCAATTCCGTGGAAATTGCCGTGCGCGATGGCGTGCCTTATGTGATCGACTTCTGGAACCCTGCACCGGAGACCAATGAAAAGGTGATCGGTCCTGACAATTTTGAATGGGTGGTGGAAACGGCTGCCACTTACGCCATCCAACGCGCACAACAGCAAACGCCTGGTACTGACAATCTTACCTGGGGCAATTTCCTGCAACAGGCCGTACAGGGTCAGCAAACGGCTATCGTACCCGGCGCCAAAAAGGTCGCAGCCAGGAAATCTGCCGCTGTAACACCTGCTAAGGCACCTAAAGAAGCGAGGGAACTGGTAGACGCGCTGTCAGAAAAAGAAACTCCTGCAAAAAAAACACCCGCAAAAAAGACTAAAAAGAAAGAATAACTTTGGTGTCCAGAAATGACGGATCACGATCCGTGATCCGTCATTCGTCATTTGTAACTGATTGTACACCAACACCACATGCTCAAGAATTTCACCCTCGGTATTGAAGAGGAATATATGGTCATGGATCCGGCGACCCGTGAACTCCGGTCCCATGAACAAAAGATAGTAGAACAGGCGCACAGGGTGCTCCGCGATAAGGTAAAAGCGGAATTTCACCAGGCGGTAGTCGAAGTAGGTACCCAGGTATGCGCCAACATAGACGAAGCCCGTGAAGACGTTTCCATGCTGCGCCGCACCATCGCCCAGATAGCCGGCGACCTGGGTTTCAGCATCGGTGCTTCTGGTACTCATCCTTTCTCTAACTGGGAAATGCAGCTTATCACCGACCATCCCCGCTATTTCGAGATCGTGAACGAAATGCAGGATGCCGCCCGTTCCAATCTCATTTTCGGACTACATGTACATGTGGGTATGGAAAGCAGGGAAATGGCCCTGCATATCGCCAATTCCGTGCGTTATTTTCTGCCGCACGTATTTGCCTTAAGTACCAATTCCCCTTTCTGGGAAGGCCGTAATACCGGCTTTAAATCCTACCGTACAAAAGTATTCGATAAGTTTCCCCGCACCGGTATTCCCGACTATTTTGCCAGTATAGAAGAATACGACCGGTACATCCACCTGCTGGTGAAGACGAATTGTATAGACAATGCGAAAAAGATATGGTGGGACCTGCGGGTGCATCCATTCTTTGATACTGTGGAATTCCGCATCTGCGACGTACCGCTTACAGTCACAGATAGCTGTACCATCGCGGCCCTCTTTCAGGCTGTCTGCGCCAAGATCTACAAACTGCGTATGCAGAACCTGAACTTCATCATTTACAACCGCGCCCTGGTCAATGAGAACAAGTGGCGTGCTTCCCGCTATGGCATAGATGGTAGCCTGATCGATTTCGGTAAGGAAGAAGAAGTGAATGCACGGTTGCTCATCTATGAGCTGCTGGACTTTGTGGATGATGTGGTAGATGGTCTGGGCAGCCGTCACTATATAGAACACACCCGTCATATCCTTGAAAACGGTACCGGCGCCGATCAGCAGCTGAAAGTCTATGCAGAGACCAAAGATCTGATATCTGTGACCGACTTCATCACCAATCAGTTCCTGAAAGACTGCTAAACCCGTAACTTTGCAGTATGATTCCGAATAAGCAGCACTGGAAAGTAGCAGTTCTGGATATGTATGAACAGGTCCCTAATGAAGGCATGCGCTGCATCAGGGAAATATTGACCAGCTATGCTGAAAGACATGCGCTGCAACTTGAATTTCATGAATATGAGGTGAGGGTGCAGCAACAGGTGCCAGATCTAAACTACGACATCTACATCTCTACCGGCGGTCCTGGTAGTCCGCTGGATAGCGAAGGCAGTGAATGGGAACAACATTACTTCCACCTCATGGAAGGCATCAGGGAATGGAATGCAACCTCTAATGATAAAAAACAGGTATTACTGATCTGCCACAGTTTTCAGCTGATGTGCCGCTATCTCGGATTAGGCAATGTATGCCGCCGCAGGTCTCCGGCATTTGGCGTCTTTCCTGTGCACAAAACAGCTGCCGGTGAGCAGGAACTGGTATTCAGCGAACTGCCTGAGCCTTATTATATCGTTGATAGCCGCAACTGGCAGGTCATCGAGCTGAATCAACAAAAGATGGAAGCTATCGGTGCACAGGTGCTGGCTATTGAGAAAGAACGTCCGCATGTACCACTGGAACGCGCTACCATGGCCATCCGTTTCAGCGATTACTGCCTGGGTACACAATTCCATCCTGAAGCAGATGCAGCAGGCATGCGCATGTACCTGTTGCAACAGGAAAAGAAGAACCAGGTTATTACTAACTACGGCGCGGAAAAATACTACGGCATGCTGGCGCACCTTTCTGACCCGGATAAGATCATGCTGACCCATGATGCTTTTATACCGGCTTTTCTTGATAATGCTATTTTTAAACGCTCTTTATAACAATGATCCCCTCAATACGTACCACATACAATCATCAGTTCACACAACGCCAGTACCTGAAGTTCCTTTCAGGTATTGCAGCGGAGGCAGGAGAAGCACCCGCCTTTAAAGTGGCTGAGACACCTGTATTCATTCCTGCGCAACTGACAGCCAGAATACAGCAAGCCTGTGATGAAATTGTTGCTGTCATCCTCCATCCGGATTTCAAACAGCAAACGAGGGATGCCATTCCCCCTGAACTGAAAGTACCACATGAAAATGACCATCCCCACTTCATGGTCATTGATTTTGCCGTATGCCGTGATGAAGAGGGCAACCTGACACCCAAACTGATAGAGCTCCAGGGATTTCCCTCTTTATATGCCTTCCAGGAACTGATGGCGCGTCAGTTCAGGACACACTTTACCATTCCTGATACACTCTGCAATTTCTTCAACGGCCTGAATGCAAGGTCCTATTTTGAATTGCTGAAAGAGGTTATTATCGGACCCTGTGAGCCGGAAGAAGTAGTGCTCCTGGAGGTGAAACCACGGGAACAAAAAACAAGGATAGACTTCTATTATACCGAACATAAGCTGGGTATCAAAACTGTCTGTGTCACAGAACTGATCCAGGAGGGTAAGAAACTATACTATGAGCTGGATGGTAAACGTATACAGATCAAACGTATCTATAACCGCATCATATTTGACGACTTGCGCCGGCATCAGGAATTACTGGGTAAACATGTACATCTCTTCCAGGATCTGGAGGTAGAATGGATCACACATCCTAACTGGTTCTACCGCATCAGTAAATATATATTGCCATTCATTCACAGTGAATATGCCCCTAAAAGCTGGTTCCTGCATGAACTGCCTGTCATACCTACCGACCTGGAAAACTATGTACTCAAGCCGCTTTTCTCTTTTGCAGGACAAGGCGTGCTGATAGATGTAACACAGGAAGACCTGGATAAGATCTCCGACCCGGAGAACTGGATCCTGCAACATAAAGTGCAATATGCTCCCGCCGTGGAAACACCGGAAGGCCCTGCCTATTGTGAGATACGCATGATGTACATATGGCCGGACAGCAGTCCTGCACCTTTACTTGTGCATAATCTTGCCAGGATCAGCAAGAGCAAAATGATCGGTGTATCACAAGGTAAGCCACAGAACTGGACTGGCGGAAGCTGCGCCTTCTTTGAACAGGCCCTGTAATGTTCCGGCAGCTATATCTTCACTGATATTGAACTTAGCTTTTACAGCCGCTGTTTATCTTTCAGCAGCTGTGCCTTCAGCTGCCCGTAATTAATATCCTGCACAGCTTTCTTTGCATCAATCGCCTGAATGGCAGCTGTGGCAGCGCTCTGGCCCAATATCATGAACACCGGCTCCATCCTGATACTGCCATAGGCAATATGCGTACAGGACACACATACTGGTACCAGCAGGTTCTCACATTCCCCTTTCTTCGGTACAATAGCTCCATAACTGATACGGTAAGGCTCAGGTACATGTATGCCGACATCTCCTTCATTCTGTACAGTGCCATCTTCCTGTACATATCGTTGTGTGTTATGCGAATCCAGTGTATAAGAGCCCATACCAACAGGATTAGCGGCCTGTTTCTTACCCAGCACTTCATGTTCTGTCATTGTTTCCATACCTGCCATACGACGGGCTTCCCGGATATATAACTGGTGCGGCCAGTTGCCGTTATCTTTGAATTCATCCCCTGACAATCCCCATTTATTCATATGTGTACGGATATCATCCGGTACCCGTGGATCAGTAGCCATAAAGTATAACAGCCCTTTCTGATAAGTGGCATGTGCTGCAATGATCTCTTTTCTCTTTTCATAAGATGCATCCGGGTAATCATAGTTCATACCGATATAATCGGTGCTGAATGGCCCGTGGTTATTAACGTCTGTCTTATGGTTAGGAATAGGATCGTATTTATTGAACGCTTCTTCCCAGCCGTTCTTAAACACTCTCACCAGCAATTCATACTGTGTGGAATCATATCCTTCCGGACGTACAAAGGGAATACGGTTAGCAGGAAGATCGGTCAGGCACATACGGAAGCAATAGGCCTGTATCCGCTTGTCGCCACTGCCCTTTTCTCCCGGCGGCTGTGATGAAATAAGTGGCAATAAACCACTGTTAGCATCCCCCGGCACCTTATACGCGCTAACAGGTTTCTTAAAATAATGACCATGGTGAAACACGCCTGTCTGCACACCATTCCAGGTTTCATTATACTCGCTGTTAGCTTCTCTTCCTACACGGTAGGATACTTTGGCAGCTGCCATCAGATCGCCTTCATAGGTAGCATCAATGAACATCTTACCGCGGAATGTTTTACCGCTCAGTGTTTTGATGGCAATGATCTTTTGTCCTTTTTTAGTTACTCCTTTATCACGGTCCAGCCATTCGTCCCGGTATATCTTGATGTTGTTCTCTTTGACAAAATCTTCAAACACCTGCTCGGCCACATGTGGTTCGAAGATCCACATGGTACGTTCGGATCCGTCCATCGCAGGCGTGCCCTGTCCTTTGTTGCCGTATTCGGATTGTGGCTGCCAGTTCCATGCGGAAGGCTGTTGATAATGCAGGTATACACGGTGATAGAATTCACGTGCAAGGCCACCGATGACTGATTTATTCCCTGTATCGGTAAAGCCCAGTCCTCCGGAAGATAAACCGCCCAGGTGTTTATCCGGCGATACTATCACGACTGATCTGTTCATCTTCTTCACCTGTACTGCTGCTGTAATGGCGGCGGAAGTACCACCATAGATCACGACGTCGGCCTCCACCGGCGTCTGTGCCCGGGCCTGCATAAGGTATAACAAACAAAAGAATAATACTGTAACTAGATGCTTCATAACTGTGGGTTTAAATCTGTTTTATGGAACCAGTAACTTTTTAAGATATGCCGGATAACTATGCCCTTCAGTACCACCGTCACCGTGGGTGATGCTGTCTCCGAAGCATACTATTCTTTTATGCGGTAGTTGCCGCTGGATGATACAATCATACACCACCACGCCCATCAGGCGGTAGCCTTCCGGTGTGGGATGAACACCATCTGTTTTTCCGCTGTTCAGTTCATTCTGGATGAGACTGTCCTTTTCTTTGCCAATATTGCCTGCACGTTCAAATACATGTCCCATGTCAAGCAAGGTCTGACCGGTGTCCGCAGCTATTTTAGCGATCACCTCATTTACAGCGTTCCTCCTTGCCACATACCCTTCCGGATCATAAAACGCCTTCGGATGGCGGGTATACAGATAAGGCTCATAAGCAGGCAGGATGGTCATCAGTAATACTTTACTACCGGTCTTAGTGATCATCTCCACCATATCACGCATGTTCTTTTCATAGTCTTTCAGCGGCACATGTTTCATACTGTTCATATCATTGGTGCCGGCCATGAGTACAGTAAGGTCCGGGTGGTGGGACAGGCAATCCTTGTCTATCCTTGCCAGCATCTCTACTGTATTGTTTCCGCCGATGCCGGAATTGATCACCAATGAGGGTTCAGCATTTCCCGCGGACTGCGATGCAGCCTGCGGAGGAAGGGAAGCAAGTGCATATTTCCCCGGAAGTGAAAAAGAAGTGGCGAGTAATCCTGCCTGTAAAAATGTTCGTCTTTGCATATAATCGTGTTTCTGCTCAGTAAGTAAACCCGGACATCCCGGTCCGGAATGCTGTTAGAACCATGCGTAACAGTCTCCCGTTACACGGCTCCGGTTATCCTGTCATAAACCCGGCGTTAAATACGCTCAATAATCCGGGTTTTGTTTCAGCCTGGTATTTACATCGATCTCTGTCTGGGGGATCGGGTACAAATAATGTCTTTCACTCACAACGATGGATGGGTTCTGTGCTTTCATGGCGCTGATCAGCCGTTTGGTGCGCACCAGGTCATACCAGCGGTGCCCTTCAAAGGCCAGCTCCAGTCTTCTTTCCAGTAGCACACTATCTCGGAACTGCGCCTGTCCTAATGTAGATTCCAGCGCTGGAATACCGGCGCGCCTGCGAAGGCGGTTGACGGCATTAAAAGCATCAGGATTACCGCCAGCCTGTTCGTTCAGTGCTTCCGCGTACATCAGTAAAACATCTGCATAACGGATAACCGGAAAATTGTTACTTCCTTCTCCATTGGCAGTCGCGGCAGGATCCCGGTACTTATATACGTATGCCGGGAACGTGATGCTGGCAGGAGCCGGAGGCGTAGAAGTAGCAGCGTACAACCTGATAGTCACATCACGACGTTTATCTGTAGCACGGTAGGTATCATATAGGTTCTTTGTGACCGGATCATCTCCAAAGCCCGCGATACCATTCACCTTATCAAAGTTAGGCCGCATATATCCCTGCATATAACTTCCTTCTCCCAGACCACCACCCAGTGCCTGCACTTCAAATACGGCCTCTTTTCCATTCTTATTTGCGATCAGGAATGCATCTTCAAATTTATCCCAGATATCATATACGCCGAGGTCCATCACTTCCTTACACTTTGCTGATGCGTTGGGCCAGTCTTCACGGGTCAAGTACACCTTGGCCAGGAAAGCGATGGCAGCTCCTCTCGTGGCCCGGCCCAGGTTGGCGCCGGTATAAGAAACAGGCAGTACTGTCGCTGCTTCAGCAAAGTCTTTTATCACCTGCTGGTATACTTCATCTGCTGTGGCCCTCGCTACATCCAGGTTATCAAGGGAAGTAGTTTCCTGCAGGATCATGGGCACTCCACCAAACATGCGCACTAATGTAAAATAATAAAACCCTCTTAAAAACTTAGCCTCCGCCAGGTACTGACTTTTCAGGGCAGTATCCATATTGATGCCCGGTACACGCGCCAGCACAGCATTTGCCTTGTTGATACCTGAGTATGCAGCAGTCCATATTGATTGAAAAGTAGTGGTGGCCGGTGTAAAGGAATACTTATCTACATCATTCTTGGCCTGGTTGGCAGTAGAGCGGCCTCCGCCCCATTCTGCGTCATCCGTAGCCTGGTCCTGCAATACCCACATGGCCTGGTCATACATATTCTGACCTTTCATCGGGTCATAGGCAGCGCTGACAGCAGCTTTGGCATCGTCGGCATTCTTATAGAAATTGTCCGGCGTGAAACTGGATTCCAGTTGCTGGTCCAGCAGGTTACAGGACATTTGTGTACAGATCAGTAGAAAAAATAGCTTTTTCATATACGTGCTGTTAAATACTTACAAGGTGATATTTAATCCGAAGAGCAATGTTTTGGCGGTAGGATAACTGGCATAGTCAAATCCCTGGCTGCGGCTATCCTGTCCGAAGCGATTCACTTCCGGATCGTACCCACTGTACTTTGTCCAGGTGATAAGGTTCTGTGCAGTAACATACAGGCGTACGGAGTGGATCTTTGCCGCCTTCAGCCAGGCATCGGGCAGGTTATAGCCCAGCCGGACATTCTTTAGGCGCAGGTAAGAACCATCTTCGATCTGCCGGGTAGAGATGCGGTTAGCCGGCCTGGTAGTAGCTGCACGGGGAATGTCGGTATTGGTATGTGTGGGTGTCCACCTGTCCAGCATATCCCTGTCCTGGTTCGTAGTACCGTTCAGGTATTCCAGTTCAAAGCGGTTTGCATTCAAAATCTTGTTGCCGTATACTCCCTGCAGGAAAATGGTGAGGTCAATACCTTTGTAAGAGAAGGTATTGCTGATACCACCGCTGAATTTCGGTTGTGCGCTGCCAATGATCTTCCTGTCCTTATCGTCGATCTTCTTGTCGCCGTTGAGGTCCATATACTTCCTGTCGCCTATCTTCTTTGCGCTGGCATCCGCCAGTCCCGCCAGTTCTGCTTCTGACTGGTACAGGCCATTGGTCACGTAACCGTAGAAGGTACCCAGGGGCTCTCCTACACGGATGATACCGGAATTCACGTTCTGTGCGATATTAGCTACCTGGCCGGCAAAGATCTGCGGTGTCTTCCCTATGTTCAGCACTTTATTACGATTGGCTACATAGTTGATGTCTGTCGTCCATCTGAAGGCACCGTCTATATTGACAGTAGACAGGCTCAGTTCAATGCCCTTGTTCTGTACCTTACCAAGGTTCCTGATGGCGCTGGAATAACCGGAAGAACCGGGGATCGTTACATTGAGCAACAGGTCGCTCGTCTTTTTCAAATAGGCATCTGCGGTGATCACAACACGGTTGTTGAACAGCCCCAGATCAATACCGGCATCCGCCTGTGCCGTTTTCTCCCATGACAGGTCAGGGTTGGCGATCTGACTGGGCCCCAGGCCTGTGGAGATGTTGTTGCCCAGTACATAATTCTGTGTGCCCAGTAAAGAGTAAGCAGGGTAATTACCGATACCATCCTGGTTTCCTGTAGTACCGTAGGTGGCACGCAGTTTCAGATCGCTGATGGTCCTGTTATTTCTCAGGAAAGGTTCTTCCGATGCCTTCCATGCCACCGCACCTGAAGGGAAGAAACCAAAGCGGTTATTGACGCCAAAACGGGAAGAACCATCTGCACGAAAGGAGACTGTCAGCAGGTATTTATCGCGATAACCATAATTGATCCTTCCCAGGTAGGACACCAATCCCCAGCCACCAACACCTGAACCCGGGGTAATGGCCACAGCGCCGGTGCCCAGATTGCCTGTACCAAGAATATCATTCACGAAACTTCGGGAAGATGCATAGTCGTTCTCTGTATGGTTTTCCTGTTGTGTATATCCTATCAGTGCGGAAAAGCTATGCACCTTATTGAAAATACGGGAGTAGGTAAGCAGGTTTTCATTCAACCAGGTAACAGACTGTTCGTTGTAAATAGATCCTACACCGCCCTGTGCAAGGCCGCTGGCCACACTTCTGGGCAGGTAGCTGTCCTGTTTCTGCAGGATGCCGTCAATGCCAAACAACACCTTTAATGTCAGTCCCTCTATGATCTGGTATTCGCCGAAAATGTTCCCGAAAAAGCGGTAGGCGGTGTTCTTGTTCTTACTGTCGAATGCCAGGGCTACAGGATTATCGGCCGTAAAATTGAGTGCAGGATCCGTCATCAGGTAAGAGCCGTCTGTATTACGCACCTTCAGCAAGGGAGGGAACTGTAATGCAGCCATGGTGACCAGTCCGCCGCTACCCAGGGCGCCGTCTGTGCGGGATTGGTTAGTAGCAGTACGATTGATGGTGAGACTGTTCCCTACCTTGATCTTATTGCTGATCTTCCTGTCCAGGTTGACACGGAAAGAATACCTGTTGAAATCAGAATGCTCCACGATCCCTTTCTGTGTAAAATAACCGGCAGATACAGCAAACTGTGTTTTCTCATCACCACCACTCATAGACAGCTGGTAATTGGAGATAGGCGCCCTGCGGAAGATCTCATCCTGCCAGTCGGTGCCTTCGCCGAAAGCGTCCACCTGCTGGGGTGTATAAACAGGCGGCAGACCATCGTTGGTATTGGCTTCATTTACAAAAGCAGCATATTCTTTTGCGTTCAGCACCGGGTATTTGCGACGTACATTCTGCGTACCGTAGTAGGTATCAAAACTGATGATCGTTTTTCCTGCCTTGCCCCGCTTGGTGGTGATGATCACTACACCGTTGGAGCCACGGGAACCATAGATAGCGGTGGAAGAAGCATCTTTCAGGATGGTCATAGACTCAATATCTCCCGGGTTCAGGGTACTGAGCACATTAAAGCTGGAGCCGCTTTCAGCGCCGCCATTCTTGAAGGGCACACCGTCTATTACATATAGTGGTTCATTATCGCCCTGGATAGAGTTACCACCACGGATGCGGATAGTGGTAGAGCCTCCGGGTGAACCGGAGTTCTGTGTTACCTGTACGCCCGCCACACGTCCCTGTATGGCCTGGTCCAGTGATGTCACTGCTACTTTTTTGATCTCTCCCACCGGTACGGTAGCAACAGCGCCGGTCAGGTCGCTCTTCTTTACCTGTCCATATCCCACCACCACTACTTCACTCAGCGCTTCTGTTCCGCTTTCCAGTGTTACTGTCAGCGGGCCTGTAACGCCTGTTACCAGTACTTCTCTTGCCTTCAGTCCGAGGGCAGATATGAGCAAGACAGCATTATCAGGAACATTTCGCAAAGTGAATACACCATTCTCATTGGCCGTTGTACCGCGTTTGGTCCCTTTGATCAGGACAGTGGCGCCAGGCTGTGGTTCTCCCTTGGTGTTCACGACCCTACCCTGTATGCTGGTATCAGCCGGAGGAGACGCGTCATCAATAGTTGGAGACTGAAGGTTCTTTTTTCTGCTGATGACGATGGTATTGCCCTGTATCGCATACTGTAACTGCTGACCTTTCAGGACAGTGTTCAGTACAGCTTCCAGGGATGTTTTATTAAATGAAACAGTGACTGGTCTGACGTCAGCAATGTCTTCATTGCGATAAAAAAATACATATCCTGTTTGTTCTTTAATAACGGAAAAGATCTTTTTCAGCGGAACATCTTTCCCTGTATAGGTGATCTGCGTGGATGTGTCGGCGGCATGCACTTTCAGACATAGCAATGCCAGTAGAAGTAGTAAGGTCTGCTTCATAACATGGAAGTTTTTATATAACGGGACTATAAAAGAATGCTAATTACTCAGGGCAGTATAACAATGTGTCTGCCTTCTTCTATTTTAAAATTTACGTTAGTCTGTTCCAATATTTTTAATGCTTCAGCAAGTGTCAGGCCCCTCCCCATTTCGCCGGAGAATGTGCCTTTAGGTATACCTGAAGGATAAGATACCGTTACATCATACCAGCGTTCCAGCTGTCGCATGACGGCAGCAATATCAGCATCCCTGAAGGAGAAATAACCGTTCTTCCAGGCAATGACCTCATCGGTATTTACTACGTTCACTCCAATACCGGCATCGGTATTCACGACAGCCTGCTGCCCTGGTTGCAACAGCCTGCTTTCTTTCTCTGACGCTACTTTCACTGCGCCACTGATCAATGTGGTATGGGTATTCTTTTCATCTTTATAGGCCATGATATCGAAGCTGGTGCCCAGCACCTGTACTTCGAAGTCTCCTGCTTTTACTTTAAACGGTTTATGGGCATCTTTCACAGTTTCGAAATAGGCTTCACCTTCCAGTTCCACCAGGCGTTCACTACCGGCAAATGCAACCGGATATTTCAGGCGGGAAGCGGCATTCAGCCATACTTTCGTACCATCCGGCAGCACCACCTGGTATTGCCCTCCTTTGGGCGTAGCCAGTATATTATAGCTCAGTTTTGCGGCTGCAGGCTGGCCACTATACAACAGCTGTCCGTTGTTGCGCTGCACGATGGTATTGCCTTGTCTGATGGTTTGATGACCAGTGCTGTCCAGCGGTACTGTCGTGCCATCTTCCAGGATTAAAGTAGCCTTATTACTGCCGGGCAGGATCACAGCCGGTGTGGCTGATTCATTTTGGGCCAGTGGAGGCGTTTGCGATGTTCTATGCGACCAGTAGAAGTAACTGCCGATACCGGCAGCCAATACAACGATGGCAGCTACCCGCCAGTAAGGGAAGCGGAAGCGCACTATCCTGGCCGGAGTGACAGGCGTTCTGTCCACATCCAGTACGCGGGATAATACCGGTTCAAGGCTTTCATCAAAAGCGTCCTGTTCTTCCACTTCGGTCAAGTGGCTGGCAGCAGTAACAAATGTCTCCCTGTTGGCCGGATCTTTCAGAAAATCGTCCAGTTCAGCCTTTTCAGCTGCTGAGAGGTTTCCTTCCAGAAAACCGCTGATCAGATAGTGAATACGTTGTTGGTCCATTTGTCTGGCGGAGTACCCGGTGTGTCGCCAAAGTATCTTCCAGATATATAGACTACAGAAAAAGTGTGGGTGTACCTATCGGGGGAAAAAATTTTTATTACAGTTTGCCTGCCTGTTTTAACTGTTCCCTGATAAACTGCAGGGCGGCGCTAATGGTATTCCGGACATAGCTGGGGGAAAGCTGGAGGGTATTGGCTATTTCGGTGGCATTCAGCCCTTCCTGGCGACTCATTTCATAGATCTGCCGGCGTTGGGTGGGCAGGGCGCTTACAGCGGTGGCAATGATGCGCTGGGTTTCGCGGTAAGAGAGTCCGGCTTCGGTTTCATTGACAGTGGTCAGGCCGGCGCTCCTGATATCTGCCAGTCTTTGCTGCAGTAGTGCCTGACGGTTCAACCAGGTAAAACATTCGTTCAGGGCCATTCTTTTCAGGTAAGCCTTCAGCTGCTCAACGGCAGGCAGTTTATCCCGGTGCAGCCATAATTTGATAAAGAACTCCTGCAGTACTTCATGGACGGCATCCTCCTGTTTTACGACCTTTCTGACTACATTACTTATCCCAGGGGAAATAGCTTTAAAGAACTGCGCGAACGCACGCTCATCGCCATCAGCAATACGGGTCAGCATAGCTTTCTCTGTATATAGATCATCGTGCATTTCAGGCAATGGGGAATGCTATTAAAAACGCCTTCCAAGCAGTATGATAATGGAGACATCATACACGCCGGAAGGCATTATTAAGAATGATATATTGATTAATTACCTGCCAATCTGCTCCTGCCAGGCCAGCATACCGCCGGTCAGGTTCTTTACGTTCTGGAAACCCATCGTTTCCAGGATCATAGCAGCCTGTCCGCTACGGCCACCACTGCGGCAGTATACGATCACTTCCTGATCTTTCAGGTCTTCCAGTTCATCCACCTGCATTGCACGGATCTCACCCAGTGGCACCAGGATGCCTCCGATATTGAATTCCGCATGCTCATGAGGCTCCCGTACATCCACGATGTTGAGATCTTCTCCGCTGTCAATGCGTTTTTTCAGTTCCGTTACGCTTATATTTTCCATGACTGTTAATTTTACGTGTTTGTGTATCTACGGCAAATTACAGTATTGCCGGGTTTTGGTGATGATTATTCTGGTTGTTCCGCCGGAGGAGCAGGCGCTGCACCACTATCCTTTGTCGGACGGCTGGCCGACAGCCAGAGATCGATGGTCTCTCCTGCCCTTACCATGTTCAGTTCATTCAGGCTGTTACGGCGCATCGGTGTCTGTTTGATCACAAAGGCATTGGCGGTGTCTGTCACGGACGGATCGATAATGACAGTACCCAGGCCCAGGTTGCTGGCGCTCAGTGTTTCCTTTGCTTCCAGGAAAGTAAGCCCAACCAGGTCTGGCGCAGGGTTTTCGGTATTGCCGGTGCCACTGCTCAGTACCAGGGTGATGTTGCTACCCTCTGGGATGTCCCTGCCTGGTTTTACGGTTTTACCGTTCAGCAATTGCTGTAATACGGTGTTGGTAGCAAAGTCCGGTTTATAGATGGTATCTCCCACGTTCAACCTGAGACTGTGCAGGGTCATTTCCGCGCTGCGGAAGGTCAGCCCTGTCAGGTCCGGCATTTGCACCATAGGAGGTATTACTTTATTGATAGTCAGGTAGATAGTACGTCCTACCTTTACAATTGAACCCTTGGCAGGCGTCTGTTCCCATACAGCGAGGCCGGGCAGACTGTCCACGTAAATAGAGTCCCTTACGTCTACGCTAAATCCTTCTTTTTCAAGGATCATGGTAGCTTCCTGTATATTTTTCTTGTAAACGTCGGGAACGGTCAGGGTGTCCCCATGTTTTGTGATAACTCCCAGCAGTAAAAAGAAAAGCAGCCCCAGAACGGCGAAAATCCCTACAACAACCAGCAGGTTAAAGCCGAAAGAGCGATTCGTTATTTTATTGAACACAGATTATATTTTAACGTTAAGGATGAACTCGGATCTGTTTACTTCCTCAGGCACTCTTCAATTAATGTGCCGTAAAACTCCTGCAGGGTTTTACCGGCAGCTCTTACCTGCTGAGGTACAAGGCTGTTTTCTGATTGTCCCGGCATTGTATTGACTTCCAGGAAGAACAGGCGGCTGTTCGCTTCTTCCCAGATGAAATCCATTCTCACTATTCCCCGGCAATTCAGCTTGTCATACAATTTCCTCGCCGTTGCCTGTATCAGGTTGGTGACTTCAGAAGGAGCTTCTGCCGGTGTCACCTCCCTTGTTACGCCCGGGGTGTATTTAGCCTCATAATCAAAGAATTCCTTGCTGCTGATGATCTCAGTCACCGGCAATACAGTCAATTCTCCATTGGCTTTATATAAACCGCAGGTGATCTCCCTGCCTTTGATAAATTCTTCTATCAGGACCTGTGCATCCTCTTTAAAGGCCTTTTCAATAGCCGGCACCAGCTCTTCGGCAGTATTTACCTTGGACATACCGATGCTGCTACCCCCTTCCGCCGGTTTTACGAACACCGGCAATTTCAGTTCACGGAGTATATCTTTGGTATCGAAAGGCTGATCGCGGAAAATATGTACTGATTTTGAAACGTTTACAATACCTAAAGAAGCTACTACTTTATTACAATAGCTTTTGTTGAAAGTGAGTGCAGAGGTTACCATCCCACAGCTGGTGAAAGGAATATCCAGCATTTCAAAATAACCCTGTAAACGACCATCTTCCCCTGGGGTGCCATGTATACCGATAAATACTGCGTCGAATTTTATCTTATTACCATTGATATTCAATGTAAAATCGTTCCTATCCACTGCTACCGCCTGGCCATCAGCCCCAATGTAATTCCAACCATCACGGGTAACAGAGATCTTATATACGTTATACTTGCTGCTGTCAATATTCTTCTCGATCACTGCGGCACTCTGTACTGAAATCACATATTCACCGGAGTATCCGCCGGCAACCAGGGCGATGTTCTTTTTCATATATAATTTAATAATAAGCGGATAAAGTTAATAGAAAAATGGTGGATGTAAACTTTTTTTACTGCAAAAGAAAAGGGAAGAAAGTTTACGTTCTTTCTTCCCTTTAGGCTCCGGTATGCGTTCCGATGGTGATCGGTGACCAGTTACCGGTGTAGTTCCTTATGCTTCCTTTATAATGATATTAGATGTGTAATCTTTCTTTCTTAGCGAGCAGTTCTTCCACTGTTTCCTGGTACATTTCATCAGGAACACAGCAGTCAACCGGACAAACTGCCGCACACTGTGGCTCTTCATGGAAGCCCTGGCATTCTGTACACTTGTTAGGAACAATATAGTAACTGTCTACACTAATTGGCGCATTACGCTGATCACCATCCATGGTGGTTCCATCCATCAGTACGTATGGACCTTTAATGGTAGTACCATCTGCCATTGCCCATTCAACACCACCCTCATAAATAGCGTTATTTGGACACTCAGGTTCACAAGCACCACAATTAATACATTCGTCTGTTATCTTTATTGCCATAGTATAAACTTTTTGTTTAAGTAGTAAGCCATTAATTTTGCAGACAAAAATATAATATCTAGGTTTAAAAAGTTAATTATTTATATAGATTCATGAGCAGTTCAGCAAAAGTAGCAGCCCTTGTACGTTTAGGCCAGTACCTGTCAGGCAATGATTCAGACCTTCAGATATTGAAGGAGAGAGCCTTTCAGGCCAACGGATGGTTCACTCCCGAGTTTATTGATCTTTCCCTGAAGAACATTTGCCGTTATTACCTGGACGAATCCCGTTTAAACGAGTGGCTGACTGGTTATTCTGCTCCTGTATCCTCCCCCCTTCAGGTAGGTATCGTTGCTGCGGGCAACATTCCCCTGGTAGGCTTCCATGACTGGCTCTGCGGCTTCCTCAGTGGTCATCAGGTACGTCTGAAGCTCTCCTCCAAAGATACGATACTTATGCAGCATGTCATTGACAAAGTCAAGGAATGGTACCCTGCTTACGAAGAGCAGACCCAGGTGCAGGATATGCTGAAGAATTGCGGCGCCTATATTGCTACCGGCAGCAACAACTCCGCCCGTTATTTTGAATATTATTTTGCTAAATATCCCCATATCATCCGCAGGAACAGGACTTCCGTGGCCATCCTGGATGGAACGGAAACACCTGCCGAACTGGATGCCCTGGCAGATGATGTAATGCTTTACTTTGGCCTGGGTTGCAGAAATGTGACCAAGATCTTCGTTCCGGAAAACTACAATTTCGAAGCCCTGCTTAAGGGCCTCCGGAAGTATGCCCGTCTGGCAGACCATCATAAATACAAGAACAACTACGATTATAACCTGGCGCTGGTGCTGCTGGGCAAGGCCGTGCACATTGCAGCCGACAATATCATTTTGCAGGAATCATCTTCTGTTTTTTCTCCTATCAGCGTCCTGCACTACAGCTACTATACCGATGCCGCCTCACTTGGCGAAGAGCTGAAGGTGAATAATGATCTTCAGTGCATTGTAGGCCATGGCTTCACGCCCTTTGGAATGGCGCAGCAACCCAGCCTGTCAGACTATGCGGATGGTGTTGACACAATGCAGTTCCTGACAGGATTATAAAGGCTGTAACAATGTCTGTCCAGGTACGCAAATGGCTACAATCTTGTCATGAAAAACAACAATCTGTCAGTCCCGGCGTTAAGATCATATTAACTATTCATATAAAAATGTGTTAAAGTAACAGGAGTGGTTCATGTTCAGTGGCGTGCCCCCTTAAATTTGTATCGCAAGGCATGCAAATTGATATTCATTCCTTATAAAATTTAAACTTTAAACAACGAAACATATGAAATTCCGGCAAATTGCGGCAACTGTACTAATCAGCGCGGCAACTGCTGTTGCCAGCATCTACGCGTACAACAGATATCAACCCCGGCAGGCAGGCCCCTATCAAAATGGATCAGAAAACATTCCGGTAAATTACGCCAGCTACATGCCCGGCGCCGAAGTAAAGAATGCAACGCCTCCTACTGACTTTAGCCAGGCTGCTAAAATAGCGGTACCTGGAGTGGTACATATCAAAACAAAGATCAATCCCCGTCAGGTGACCAACAACCTCCAGAGAAGGAGAAGTGTTTTACAGGACCTTTTCGGCGATGACTTTTTCGGTGATGAATTCCAGGGCGAAGGCGGCGGACGTAAATACTACGTTCCAGGCCAGATGGCTTCCGGTTCAGGGGTGCTGATCTCTGACGACGGTTATATCATTACCAACAACCACGTAGTGGACGATGCGGATGAAATAGCCGTAACGCTCAACAACTACAAAACATACAAGGCGAAAGTAGTCGGTACCGACCCGAATACTGACCTGGCAGTGATCAAGATTGACGCAAAAAATCTTCCTTACCTGCTGTATGGCAACTCCGACGATGTGGAAATAGGACAATGGGTACTGGCTGTTGGTTATCCATTAAACCTGGAAACCACTGTAACTGCGGGTATCGTAAGTGCGAAAGCACGTACTATCGGTATCAATAAACAGGTAAGAAGAAATGCGATAGAATCATTCATCCAGACAGATGCTGCGGTGAACCAGGGTAACAGTGGTGGCGCATTGATCAACACTGCCGGTGAACTGATCGGCATCAACTCAGCCATCGCCTCTCCTACTGGCGCATATGCTGGTTATTCCTACGCTATCCCGGTAAACCTGGTGAAGAAAGTGGTGAATGACCTGATGAAATATGGTAACGTACAGCGTGCATACCTGGGTATCTATTACCAGGACCCGAATAGTATTCCGGAGGAAAGATGGGCTGAAGCAGGCATCAGAAGGGATATCGTCGGCGTAACCGTAACAGGTGTACAAGAAACCGGTTCTGCTGCTGCTGCCGGCATCAAAAAAGGCGACGTGATCACTGGTATCAATGGCGTAGAAACTCCTTCTATTCCTCAGATGACAGAACAGATTGCCCGTTACAAACCAGGTGACAAGATCAGCATCGCCTACACGCGTGATGATAAACAATATACTACCAGCACCATACTCAAAAATGCTGACGGCAATACCGACATTATCAAGACCAGCGTACTTGATGCATTAGGAGCTGACCTGGTAACGCTCGACAAGGCCGACGCTTCCAAACTGGGTATACGTGGCGGGGTGTATGTAGATAATATCAGCGGTGGTGCGTTAAAGAAACAGACCAATATGAAACGGTCTTTCATTATTCTGAAAGCTGGTGGGCAGCCGGTGAGTTCAGTAGAAGAGCTGAGGAAGGTGTTGGAGAAACAAAAGAAAGTGCAGGTGGAGGGGGTGTATCCTGAGCTGAACGGTGTGTACTACTATAACATCGACCTTGCTAATGGAGCAGAATTCTAACGATTTCATATAGGTTTATAGGTTAAGGAGAGAAGGTCCCGGGGAGATTCCGGGACTTTCTTTTTTTATGCGGGTTGTATTTTGTTGGGTATTAATCCCGCCGCGGTTGCCGCCATTGGCGGGCTGAATGCAGCGAATGCTTATTGGGCTGACAGTGATTATTGCGTTGACCTTCTTGCTCACGGTGCAGGCTGGGATCACTGGCTGTAGTTCTTTGAAGTTCCTTAACATTGGGCTTGGGAAGACGAATTGGCTTTGGAAATGCTATTGAACCCCTGGTGGGGCGTATCAGCGTACTTCAAATAACTAAGGCCAGTGATTCCCACCTGCCCGCTCGCTGCGTACGGCCTCCAAAATAATAGTCGGAGGCTTATATAGTAAGACGTCTATGTGGAGGAGTCAGGCGGAGCTACGCACTCCGTCAGGAGTGCCGTGTTTGTAGCCCGGGGTTTCAACCCCGGGGATACCGAACGGGCGTACACCCGGAAACGAAACGGATTTCAACCCCAGGGATACCGAACGAGCGTACACCCCGGAACGAAACGGATTTCAACCCCGGGATTCCGAACGGACGTACACCCGGAAACGAAACGGATTTCAACCCCGGGATTCCGAATGGGCGTACACCCCGGAACGAAACGGGTTTCAACCCCGGGGAT
>NZ_FRCN01000019.1:0-55844 GCF_900142925.1 Chitinophaga sp. CF418 | reverse complement strand
AAACGAAACGGATTTCAACCCCGGGATTCCGAATGGACATACCCCCCGGAAACGAAACGGATTTCAACCCGGGGATTCAAACGGGCGTACACCCCGGAACGAAACAGGTTTCCCCCGGGGAAATGGTTATAAACACCAGAAGCCCCCTTACGGCGGCGGCAGTTATATTACCATAAATAATAATCGCTTACAAATTGATCACCCCTTTCAGCTGGGCGAAGAATTCATCTTTCTTACGGGAAGAAATAGGGATGTTTTTCTGGTCGCTCATGACTACAGCGGTGCCCAGCCCCTTTATGATCTTGACGATATGGTGAATATTGATCAGGAAAGATTTATGTACACGGTAGAAGCCTTTATCTGACAGCATCTCTTCATACTCCTTCAGTGATTTGGAGATGAGATGCGATACGTTATTGATCAGCTGTATTTTGGTATAGCTGTCAAATGCTTCACAGTAGATGATATCTTTCAGATCGATAACGTTGTAACCGTCATTAACAGGAATGACTATCTTGGAGAAAGCATTATCATTGTTCTTAACGTAGTCCTTAAGGATAGAAGCCAGTTCATTCAGGCGGCCTTTTTTGCTCTTCTTCACTTTTTCCAAAGCATCTTCAACCTCACTCACCTTGATAGGCTTGAGCAGATAATCCAACGCAGCAAATTTGATCGCCTGCAATGCATACTCCTGAAAGGCCGTAATGAAGATTACTTCGAAGTTCAACACAGGGAACATTTCCAGTAACTGGAAGCCATTATGTGGCGGCATTTCAATATCCAGAAACAAAACGTCAATCTGGGTATTCTTGATCATTTCCGCCGCGTCATGAATGTTCTGCGCCTCACCCGCTACCGTAACATCTTTACAGTAATTCTCCAGAATATTTCGCAAAATATGGATGTTGCGGACTTCATCGTCTACGATCGCAGCTTTTATATTACTCATAACATCTTAACAATGGGAATCAGTATTTCAACCAGGGTACCCTCCTTATTGCCGAAACCAGACTTAAATTTATCAATAATTTCTAACTTTCCAACATTTCCATTAAAAGATTTTATAATCTGCAACCTTTCCCTAATCACGCTCAGAGCGGTGGATTCATGCTTTACCAATCGCCCGCTTTTGATCTCATTCGCACGTTCCCACCCGATCCCATCATCATCTACGGAGCAGTATAACATATCTTCCCGGAGCACCAGTTTCACTTCCAGTCTGCCGCTGCCATTTTTCGGAGCCAGTCCGTGTTTAATCGCATTTTCAACAATCGGTTGTATTATCATGGGTGGTATGTAGATTGTATAGTCTTTCAAGTCATCCTGCAGCACGAACTGATAGGTGAACACATTCGCAAAACGGATCTTCTCCAGTTCAATATACCGTGTCAGGAAGGCTATCTCTTCTTCCAGCGATATAAATGACTTCCGCGAGTTGTTCAGCATCTGCCGCATCAGGGTAGCAAAATCCGCCAGGAAGTTCAGTGCCTGTTTCTCCTCTTTTTCCATGATCAGGTGCTGCACTGAGTTCAGCGAGTTGAAGATGAAGTGAGGATTCATCTGGTTTGTCAGCGCTTTTGCCTCCAGTTCTGCTATCCTCCGGTTGTACTCCGTCTTTCTCATCTCCCCTTGTTGTATCCTTCTGATGACGTCCCTCAATACGAAGGCTACCAGTATTAACCCAAGCAGTATCACAATCCCCCTTGCCCACCATTGCTGGTACCAGCGTGGCAGGATGGTAACGGTAACGACCACCGGCTGGCTCCAGTTACTTCTGTATTTTCTGGCCCTGATCTGCAGCTGATAGGTCTCTGGCTGCAGGTCCGGGAAAGGTACGATATTAGACATTGTCGTGATCCATCCACTTGAGGTATCGCTGGAAAAGTTATACTGGTACTCCACCAGCTCAGGCAGGTCATAGGCAATGGCGCCAAATTCCACCTCAAAAGAAGCCTTCCGCTGGTACATCAGCACAAACTCCTTGCCAGGCAGGTAAGTGCTGTCGCCATACCGCACATGATTCAGATAAATAGTCGGCGGCACTGTATCTACCGGCATCTTCGCATCATTGAAATAACTCAGGCCATTGGAAGTTGCGATATATAAAATCCCCTGCTGATAAAAAACACTACGGGCATCATCGCTCATCAGACCATCATTGGAAGTAATATTGCGGATGAGTGTCTTTGTTTTTACATCAATAACGGAAACGCCCTTATTGGTAGCAACGTATAAGCGGCCTATTCCATCGTAATACAGCTGCTGACAGATGTCGCTGACAAGTTTGTCTGCCGTGCTCAGATGAGTGTCCACGCTGTTATCCTTCCTCAACACATACAACCCGTGATCGCTGGTACCTACCCAAAGCTCATCATCGATCCATTTCAGGTCTTTGATGCTTAAATGCAGCGCAGGTTTAGTGGTCCGTATTTTCAAGGTATGTGAGACATCATCGCCATAAAACAACCCGGCGTTGGTGCCGACATAATAAGCAGAATCATTGATACAGGCAATAGAAGTGATCAGCTCATCTTCTTTCGGGACAATATAATCATCTCCGCTGATCACCTGGTTTTTAGTCGCTATCCGTATTTTTCCACTGGGAGTGATATCCACATCTTTCAGCGTTTTAACACGCTTCAGCAACAATGGCTTTTGCGAGACAGTATTAAAGGTGAACAGCCCATTGTCAGAGCCGATCAGCATTTCATTAGGCTTGTACGGAAGGATACTGAGGATGCTGTTCCGTCCACTGGTCGTATCCAGGTTGAACTGACGAAACCTGTTATTGCTATCCATTGTATTCAATACACCGGCATTCTGTCCTATCAGCAGTGTACCGGTCTTCTCATCTTTACCGATGCTGAAGATGGAGTGTGAATACAGTCCGTTCGTATTGTCGAGATAGTTAAAGTAAAAATTCTTGTAGGGAATATTGTAAACGCCGTCTCCAAATGTTGTGATCCAGATATTACCATCCTTGTCTTTAAGCAGCGATGTGATGTAATGGTTCTGCAACAATTTGGCGGACTTCTTTTCACCGCGGAAGAATCCTTTCAGATAATAGAGCGCCCTTGGGGTGCCTATCCACAGATTATCATTATCGACACAGATGTTACTGATCTCGTCCCTTATACCCCAGTCAGTTCCTCTGAAAAAACAAACGGCCTCCTTGTTGCTGTAGGTATACAGGTTATTATCCACAATGATCACCGGGTGTTCTCGTACCCGCTGGATGGAAACCTGATCAAGGGGGAAAGGACACACACTTGATATCTTCTGATCAGGGTTATTGACATCTTTCAGGTCATTCAGGTTGAAGTAAGGCTGCAGGGGCTTAAAAATAGTATCGTTACGGAGAAAGTAGAACAGATCGGTACTCAGGGCGCCCAGCTTGTCGTAGGTTGTTTTTTTACCGCTGTATTGAATGATGCGATTGTTGGTATTAAGAAACCATATGAAACCGGCGTAGTCTTCGAACATATACTGCATGTATTGTCCGCGGGCGTCCACATGCAGGGAAGAATCGTTCTGGCCGGTATGAATGGTATAATTCCAGAAAAAGGAAGGTAAGCCGTTGAGGGTAGAGAACCAGACACGTCCTTTTGAATCGGCTGAGAGTTTTACGACATCATTGTCGGTAAGTCCGTCTTTCCTGGAATAGTTACGGAAGCGTTTGCCGTCGAATTTACTGACGCCGGTGGGGGTAGAAAACCAGATAAATCCTTCTTTGTCCTGAACAGCAGCATAGACCGTAGCATTCGCAAGACCGTCTTTTACGTTGTAATTACGGATCATCAGCCCCTGGGCAGCTGCGTTATTGACAGTGCTCAGAACCATTAGTATCCACCATAAAAGTATATAACGGACCTTAGGCATCAAGACGGGTCGGATTTTGATAATAAAACCGGCAGTACCAGCTCAGCTGGCACTACCGGTAAGTTTTATTAATATGCACGGGCAAATAATACCCTTTGCGTAGAAGGTTTACCTGTAAGGATACAGGTACCAGCCTCCTGTTTATTGTTTAAAGGAATGCAACGTATGGTCGCTTTAGTGCGCTCCTTGATCTTCTCTTCTGTATCTGTAGTGCCATCCCAGTGAGCATAAATGAATCCGCCTTTGTCTTCGAGCAGGCGTTCAAATTCCTCCATGGTATCGGCAGGCGTGATATGTTCGTCACGGAAGGTCAGCGCCTTATTGTACATCTGCTGCTGAATATCTTCCAGCAGTGTACCGATACGTTCGGCCAGGCCATCCAGCGGCAGACTTTCCTTGGTTTTGGTATCGCGGCGGGCTACTTCAGCCACATTGTTTTCCAGGTCACGGGCGCCCAGTGCGATACGTACAGGCACGCCTTTCATTTCATATTCCGCAAATTTCCATCCCGGACGGGCATTGTCATTATCATCGTATTTCACACGGATACCGGCTTTCTTCAGCTGGCCCATGATCTCGTGAACTTTTGCGTCGATCTTTGCCTTCTGGTCATCACCTTTATAGATAGGCACGATCACCACCTGTAATGGAGCAATACGGGGAGGCAGGACCAGACCATCATCATCACTGTGCGCCATTACCAGCGCACCGATCAGACGGGTGGATACACCCCAGGAGGTAGCCCACACATATTCCAGTTTGTTCTCTTTGTTGGAGAACTGTACATCAAAGGCCTTGGCGAAGTTTTGTCCCAGGAAGTGGGAAGTACCTGCCTGCAGTGCTTTACCATCCTGCATCAGCGCCTCGATACAGTAAGTGTCGATGGCACCGGCAAAACGTTCAGCAGGAGATTTAACCCCTCTCACTACCGGCATCGCCATATAGTTCTCCGCAAAGTCGGCATATACTTCCAGCATCTGCTCGGTTTCTGCAATCGCCTCTTCAGCGGTAGCGTGAGCGGTATGACCTTCCTGCCAGAGGAATTCAGCTGTACGCAGGAACAGGCGGGTACGCATTTCCCAGCGTACTACGTTTGCCCACTGGTTGATCAGCAGCGGCAGGTCGCGGTAAGACTGGATCCAGTCTTTATATGTATTCCAGATGATCGTTTCGGAAGTAGGGCGAACGATCAGTTCTTCTTCCAGTTTGGCGGTAGGATCTACCACAACACCTTTACCGTTCGGATTCTTCATCAGACGGTGGTGTGTTACAACTGCGCATTCCTTAGCGAAACCTTCAATATGATCTTCCTCTTTGCTCAGAAAGCTTTTTGGAATGAATAAGGGGAAGTAAGCGTTCTGGTGTCCGGTGTCTTTGAATTTTTTGTCCAGCACATCTCTCATGCCTTCCCAAAGTGCAAAACCGTATGGTTTGATCACCATACATCCCTTCACCGCAGAATAATCTGCCAATCCTCCTTTCAGAACCAAATCATTATACCATTGTGAATAATCTTCAGAACGGGCTGTGATCTCTTTACTCATATAGTGTTGAAATATTAATAATCATGACCAGTACATATATTTTAAAACAAATCTGAATTTGGCTTAATATTTGTACTAGATATATTACCAAAAGGTAAAATGTCACAAACCTACATGAAAATCAGAAACGTGCAAACAGTTTGGTAAAATATTATGAGTGGCTAGATATTATTGTAGCATTAACCGTTCTTTACGTTAAAAATAGTGTAAATTTACTATAGAAATCAGGCTAAAAATTCCGACAAATGAAATCAATTCCTTACCTCGCTGCACTAGCGCTGTTTATTCTAAGCAGTTGTTCGTCAGCATATAAAACCACACAAACACCGGACGATGTGTACTACTCTCCGAGAGTTAAACCCACTTATGCTTCAAGCAATAATCAAAATAACGATAACGTTACTGTGACTGATGCTGACGGTGATGGCGGCACCTATGTTACATATGACGATGAAGATCAGGGGGACTATTCACGCCGTATAGATATGTTTAACAACAACAACTATAGGGGGTCTTACTCAGATTACTATTCACCGAATGTGTATTCCGGTGCTTACGGTAGTCCTTATTACGGCAGCGCTTACTACGGCAGCGGCTGGGGTATGAGCAGCTACTACGGAGGTGGCTTTGGTTATGGCTGGGGTTCTCCTTACTATAGCTCTTTCTGGGGTCCTTCCATCAGTATAGGCTTCGGTTATGGCTGGGGTTACAATCCATGGTATAGCCCATGGTACAGCAGCTGGTCATACAATCCATGGTACTACGGTGGATATTATGGTGGTTACTACGGTGGAGGATATTATCCTGGCTACTACGGTGGCCACGGAGGTTACTATGGTTATTCCTCTGTAGGACGCCGTACACGCGGTAGCTTCGGTACATCTTACCCAGGCAGGGTAGTTGGCGGTACAACGCCAAATCCTGGCGGACGTACAACCAGAACAGACTATGTTCCTGCCAGAAGGGGTTCCGGTACTACTGATCCCGGCGGACGTGTAGTAGAACGTCCTACTACCGGTGGCAGAACCAATCCTGATGGTTATTACACACCAAGACGTGCATTTACACCTTCTTCAGGCGAACGTCCTGTAGGTAGCGATGGCGGTGGCCGCACCAGTGGCTCTTACAATCCTCCTACCAGGTCATTCCAGCCAATGCAGCAGCCACAGCGTTCCTATACACCGGCTCCATCCTATACGCCCAGATCTGGTGGCAGTGGTGGTGGTTCCATCGGTGGCGGTGGCGGCGGTGGTGGTCGCGCAGGCAGAACAAGGAACTAAATACTAAAATGATTTGATCATTGATATTCTAAAAATGTACCCTGGTCAAAAGCCAGGGTATTTTTTAACCCTTAATTCTACTATGATGATTAAAAGAATGGTGTTCGCCCTGGCACTGACGGGAACCTGTATATCCCTACATGCACAAACGATAGACGATGCTTTACGATTCAGCACGACTTCACCTTCAGGTACAACAAGAGCACAATCGGTAGGCGGCGCCCTGGGCGCATTGGGAGGAGAAGCTTCTTCCCTGTATGTAAACCCTGCGGGACTCGGCTTTTTCAGAACAAATGATTTCTCCTTTACTGTTGGTTTCCAGAATATTTCCAACACGGGCACTTACCTGAATAAGAAGGGTGATGATAATAAGTTCATTCCACTCATTTCCAATGTCACCATGATCTTTGGCGGCAGAAGGAAAAGGCCGGACAGCAAATGGCAGAATTTCAGCTTTGGCCTGGGCCTGAACCGTACACAGAACTATAACCAGCGGATCTATTATACAGGCACTAATACAAGTTCATCCCTGTCATTGAATTATTACCTGGACGCAGAAGCAGCAGGCGTTACCAACCCGAACGAACAGCTGGGGGGTAGTCAGACTATCGGCTCCCTGGCTCATACATCTGCGCTGGCTTATAAGACGGGACTTATTTCTCCTTATCTGGATAATGGCGTGCCTAACGGTAACTTCTATTCTGCAGCACAGGCACAAGACCGCAGTATCAATGTAAAACAAGAGAACATCGTCGACGCCAAAGGCGGCGCCTATGATGTAGCATTCGCTTTTGCTGCTAATTATGATGATAAGTTATACCTCGGTGGTAGCCTGAATATTCCGACCATGACCTACAAAAATTCAAGAACATGGAAAGAAACAAACCAGAATACAGTGCCGACAGACCTGAACAGTTTTGATGTTACTGAAACCCTCAGATCAGAAGGAACTGGCATCAATCTTAAGATCGGTGGTATTTATAAACCCGTTAAAGCCTTAAGCCTGGGAGCTACTTTTCACTCTCCTTCCTGGATTAGCTTTACAGATACTTACAGGACAGATATGACCACTTCTACCAAGACCTTTGGCGTGCTGTCTGCCTCTTCTACCGAGACCCTTGATGGTTTTGAGGACGAGTCAAAGTATACTATCAGAACCCCCTGGAAAGGTGTACTGAGCGCAGCCTTCCTTTTCGCTCCTTCCGCCGACACCAGGAAGCCGACAGGTTTCATCTCATTCGATTATGAATACATGGACTATGCTTCCATGAAGATGCGTTTCCGGAACGACCAAAGTTATGATAAAGAGGACTCTGACCAGCGTAACCAGGCTATTAAATCAACTTACCAGGGAGCATCCAACATTCGCGTGGGTGGTGAGCTAAAACTGCACGTGATCGCTTTCAGACTGGGTTATGCCCTGTACGGCAACCCTTATAAGAATGGTGCTATTGACGGTAAACGCGAGTATTACAGCGGTGGTATCGGTTACAGGAACCGTGGCTTCTATATGGACTTTGGCGTGGTATATGGCAGCAATACCATCAGCAGCCAGCCCTATGTACTGTCTTCCAATGCTATTCCGGAGGACCACTATACAACACCGGCTGCAGCCCAGATCGACAGCAAACAGGCTAACATCAATGCTACTTTTGGCTGGAAATTCTGATCCGGTCAGCAAACATATTTTTCAAAAAGGGCGTCCGCTTTGAGTGGACGCCCTTTTTATAAGCGGAAGAGAGATCAATTCATTTTTCTCTATTTTTGCGCCGGCTATACAAACCTATGACTTACAAACTGTCACTATTACTGGCTTTTGCCTTGCCGGCAATTGCATATCCTGTTGCGGCTCAAACCGTACAGGAAGTCTTAAAATTCAGCAGCGATATATCCGCCGGTTCTGCCCGCGGACAAGCCATCGGTGGCGCTACCGGCGCATTGGGAGGGGAAATAGCAGCGATCTATGTGAATCCTGCGGCAACTGGGTTTTTCCGTGGAAGCGATCTATCTTTTTCTATTGGCTATCAGCACATTAACAACAGCAACTATTATCTCGGCAATAAAGACAATTCCAAAAGAGGCGCCCTGAAGTTTGACAATGTTACGCTACTCATGCGGAGCAAGGCAAAAGAACGCCCCCTGGTATTTGCCATGGGTGTGAACAGGACGAATAACTTCCGGGAGGATGTGTACTATCAGGGAAACATCGCCAATTCCTCCCAATCGCTCAATTACTTCATCCAGGCAGACAATGCCCATGTAAGCAACCCTGACGCCTTATTATCTGCCAAACAGGATGTAGCGATCAGGCATGGCGCATCCCTTGCCTATCAGACCTACCTGATCAATGCCTACCGGGAAGGCGATCAATACAAGTTCACCTCTGCAGCGGAAGCGGACGACTACAGCGTACTGGTTCAGCAATCCCGACACATTCTCACACATGGAGGTACTACCGAACTGGCCCTCGTTTTCGGAAAGCAACACAGCGAAAAGCTATTCTTCGGGGGCAGTATGAATATTGACTTTATCAAAGAGGGCCAGCAGGATATCTGGGTGGAAACGAACATTAATCCGGTACACGCTGACCTGAATTATTACCAGGTAAAACAAACAACTACGACAAACGGCATCGGTGTCAATCTGAAATTAGGGGGTATTTATAAACCGGTGGTTCCGCTCAACCTGGGCCTTACCCTGCAATCTCCGACCTGGTATGGCGTGAATAAGGACTATCAGACAGATATGCTTACCGATACCAAGTCGGCCGGTGTGGTAACAGCATCTACTGTTTATATGATCGATGACACCACTCAATCAGCGTTAAATAATCTCAATTACAGCTTCAGAACGCCATGGAAGGCTACCGCCAGCGCCGTGCTATTGTTGAATACAGGGGGCAGTCCTGACCGTCCCTATGGGTTTATCAGCGTTGATTATGAGCTGGACGACTATCGCTCCATGAAGCTGAAATATGGCAGTACACCGGATAATCACTATTACAGTGAGCAGGTAAAGGCCTCCTACCGGACAAGCGGTAATTTCCGTGCGGGTGCGGAAATAAAATATCTCCTTTATGCCTTACGGCTCGGTTTTGCCCGCTATGGCAGTCCTTATAAAGACAGCAACATTGATGGCTCACGGACTTATTACAGTGGTGGTGTGGGGTACAAGGCTGGCAGCGGCTATTATATGGATCTTTCCATAGTTACGGGAGGCAAACAGCAGCGGCGGGAAGTACCTTATGAAGTGTTGCCAAACAATTATGGCTATGTGAATCCGCCGGCAGCGCAGGTTAACAGTACTACAACAAGAGCGGTACTGACTTGTGGCGTCAGGTTTTAAGCAGCTGGTCTACTTCTTCCAGCAATCCGTTACCGGCTTCAAACCATCTAAAATCCTTGTCTTTCCGAAACCATGTTAGTTGTCGTTTGGCGTATTGGCGGGTATGAATAATGATCTGTTCTACGGCCTCTGCCCAGGATAGTTTACCATCCAGGTAATCAAATACCTCTTTATATCCAACGGTTTGCAAAGCGTTATGATTACGGTAAGGCAATACAGCCCGAACCTCTTCCAGCAGGCCATCGGCCACCATCTGGTGTACGCGGCGCTCAATATTAGCGTGTAGCTGTTCTTTGGGAAGGGTAATGGCTGTTTTGATGATATTAAAGTCCCGTTGAACGGTATTACCTGTTCTGAAACTGGTAATAGACTGACCAGTAGTATATAATACTTCCAGAGCTCTCATGAGGCGGTGCGGGTTCTGGATCTCTGCCACTGCATAAAAAGCAGGATCTTTAGTCTGTACTTCCTGTTGCAGCCAGGCCAACCCTTCCTTTTCATAGCGTTCCTGGATGGAGGAACGGACGCTTGCGGGAGCTGCGGGAATGTTATCAATACCTTCACAGAACGCCTTGATATACAGCCCCGTACCTCCACACATCACCACTACGTCCCGGTCTTTCCAGACTTCGGCAGCATAGTCTAATGCCAGTCTTTCGTAAACACCGGCATTAACTTCCTCCTTTATGGAATGGGAATCAATAAAATAGTGGGTAACAGTCTGCAGTTCCTGCTGACTGGGTTTTGCTGTACCTATACTTATTTCACGATAACACTGGCGGGAATCTGCAGAGATAACGGCTGTATCAAAGTGTTGGGCCACTTCTATTGCTTTAGCCGTTTTGCCCGCCGCCGTGGGACCTGCGATGATAATAACGGTCTTCACTAAAACATGTCTTCGTTGCTATTATCTTCAGCTGCTTCCTCATCTGAATCGTTAGTATCCTCCTCTCCTTCTTCCCCAAAGCCATCTTCACTCATGCCTTCTTTATTAAGGTCATATTTCTCTTCCATTTCCACCAGTTTATCTCCTACGAGACCTTTGGTGCCGTACTGGCTGGGCGCCAATCCTTCTTTTCTTGTACAGAAAGGATATGCTACTTTGGAATTTTCATCTTTTGATACACCGATCAGTTCTACCAGGAATGTCCAGTTTTTCGCATAGTCATAGAGGTAAATGAACTTCTGATTGGGGGTTTTTACAGCTGCGGCAATAGGCGTGTCTTCCATTAACAGTGGTTCTACCTTACGTGCAGCGCCATCCTGTTCAAGAATGATCTCTCTGCCCCGTTGCCAGTTATCATTGCTACGGAAAAAAGTCGCTTTATGTTTATTGTCAAATTCGAATGACTGTAAAATGGTTTGATGAAATTGTAAAAATGTCTGGTCCGGTTTAATGGAAATATCCCTGTACACACTTTCATCTTCTTCCCAGTAAACTCTGAATTTCAAAACAGGCATGACAATAAAGGATTTTATTAATAATCTGGTATTTCCAGGATCAAATTAGCATGTGCAAACATCAGACCTGATCCTGAAAAAGGCAGCGTTAACATTAATTAACACTACTAAATTAACATTTTTATTTAACTGGTGTCAAATCCATCTCTTTCGCCTTTTCGAGCAGGAATGCGTAAGCTGCTTCGTAGGTATTGGGAATCACCCCATCCAGGATAGCCTCACGGATAGCATTTTTCAGATCTCCCACTACCCTGCAAGGCGAAAGGCCGAAAGTTTCCATAATTATTTCTCCGGTAACGGGTGGCTGCCAGTTGCGGATACGGTCACTTTCCTCCACTTCTTTCAGGCGCTGGCGCACCAGTTCGAAGTTTTCAAGATAGCGTTTTACTTTGACTTTATTTTTTGAGGTAATATCCGCCTCACAAAGCATCATCAGTCCCTCTATATCATCGCCTGCATCAAACAGCAATCTGCGTATAGCAGAGTCGGTTATATTCTCTTTTGTTACGCTGATAGGGCGCAGATGCAGTTCTACCAGCTTCTTTACCAGCCGCATATTCTCATGTAGCGGCAGTTTCAGTTTGGTAAAGATACGGGGCACCATCTTCCCTCCCACCGCATCATGTCCATGGAAGGTCCAGCCATGTCCCTGCTCAAAGCGTTTGGTGGCGGGCTTGCCGATATCATGCAGCAAAGCGGCCCAGCGCAGCCAAAGGTCTTTGGTATTGCGGGCGATGTTATCCACCACCTGTAAGGTATGATAGAAATTATCCTTGTGCCCTTTTCCTTCCACCATTTCCACGCCTACCAGGTCTACCATCTGCGGCAGTATTATTTTCATAATACCAGCCTTATAGAGCAGGTCAAGGCCTACGGAAGGTACCAGCGACAGCATGATCTTATTCAATTCGTCCGTGATACGCTCCTGTGAGATGATCTTTATACGTTCTGCATTTTCCTTAATACCTCTGAAAGCTTCTTCGGAGATAGTGAATTGCAGTTGTGACGCGAAGCGTATTGCCCGCATCATACGCAGGGGATCGTCTATGAAGGTCTGTGCAGGCTCCAGTGGTGTTCTGATGATCTTTGCTTCCAGGTCGGCAATGCCGCCAAAAGGATCCACCAGGCTGCCATAGTCGTCCTCATTGAGACTAATAGCCAGCGCGTTGATGGTAAAGTCGCGGCGAAGCTGGTCATCTTTCAGGGTACCCGGTTCCACATCGGGGTTCCGGGAGTCATGGCGGTAGCTTTCTTTTCTGGCACCTACAAACTCGATTTCCAGGTCGTTCCATTTGACCTGTGCCGTACCATAGGTTTTGAAGAAGCTAACCTTCGCATTATCAAAATATTCGGCCACCTTATGGGCAAGGGCGATACCGTCGCCCACGCATACGACGTCCATATCTTTGGTACGCCTGTTCAGTATTTTATCCCGCACAAAGCCGCCGATCAGGTAGCAGGGCGTACCCAGTTCATGGGCCGCTAACGCTATCTGTTCCAACACTTTCCGTTCCTGTAAAGTACAGGGAATATCTATAGGCTTTCTGCTGATCATAAATGAATAAAACGGCAAAAGTAAGTTTTTATCTGATCACCTGAACACTGCCATCTTTCAGGAGCTTAATGATCCGGGAGGGCGTTGCCGGACTAATATCGTCCTGCCGGTAGTTAACAACATAATCCACCCCTTCTTTTATGGCTGCGTCCACATCCCTGAAGGAAGCCGGTGAAGGGTGCCCGCTGATATTCGCAGAAGTAGAAACCAGCGGTTTACGTAGGCGCTTGATCAGGTGGCGGCAGAACGTATCCTGCACGATCCGGATAGCAACGGTACCATCGCTGTTGATCACATTGGGAGCAAGGTCAAGCGCTCCTTCATAGATGACGGTTGTAGGACGGTCAAACCCGGCGATAATATCCGCAATATCAGGAGGGGTATGTGCTACATACTTCAGCAGGTCGCGCACCTCTGCCAGGAGAATGACCAGGCTTTTTGCCTCCGGCCGCTGTTTCAGATCAAATACTTTTCTAACGGCAGCTTCGTCTGTCGCATCACAACCTATGCCCCAGATGGTGTCTGTGGGATAGAGGATCAGTCCACCGGTGCGTAATGCCTGCAGGGAAGCCGTTACATCATTTTCAAAATCAATCATAATTTATAAACTTTCGTAGACCTTCATCACGGCCGCAGCGCACTTGTCCCGGCTGAACAGTTGTGCATGCGCCCATCCTTTTGTTCTCATTTCTTCTGCGAATGATTTTTCGTTCAGTACTTTCTTCATCGCATCTGCAATCGTGGCCGGCTGCAGTGGATTGACATACAAAGCGGCATCACCGCCCGTTTCCCCGAAACAGGAGCCGGCAGATGTGATCACCGGTGTACGGCTCCAGAGCGCCTCCAGGATGGGAATACCAAACCCTTCAAAGATAGAGGGATATAATAATGCTTCCGCTCCCTGGTATAATAATGGCACATCGGCATCTGCTATCCTGGCCTTTTCATTGAGCCAGATGATCCGTCCGGAAAGATCGTGTTTCTGCGCAAAGGTCTTTACTTTATTCTTATAACTACTCCCGCCCCCTAAGACCACCAGGGGAAGGTCTACCTCTCCTTTCAGCTGTAGCATAGCCTGCAGTATTCCCAGCAGGTTCTTTCTTTCTACAATAGACCCAACATACAAAAAATAGGATGCCGGCAGTCCGTACTGTTCTTTCATCTGTCCGATACGTGTTTTGTCGTGCGTAACGGCAAAGGATTCATCACAGCTCTGGTAAACTACTTGTATTTTTTCCGCCGGCGTCTTATAATATTGAATGATATCCTGTTTGGTCTGTTCGCTGATGGCGATCACTTTATCTGCATACCGGCAGGCGTATTTCGCTTTGCGCCGGTAGGTCTGTACGTCAATGGGATTGTATTGCGCGGGGTAACGTTCAAAGATAAGATCATGCATGGTCACTACACTCTTCACACCGCTTTCATGAATGCCGAAGGGGATCTCATGGCTGAGTCCATGGTATATATCGATACCTTTTGCCGCCAGTTCCCCCACTACATATTTGCTTCTCCAGGCACCACGGAACCAGCGGTGCAGCCGTTTTTCAGGCAATACCGGCTGCATGTTCGGATAAACATCCGTTGTGTACATGTTTGTCAGCTTAGGCGCATAGAGATAATAATTATGCTGAGGGTAATAGGTTGCCAGTGAGCTAATCAGCGTTCGGCTGTAATTTCCCAAACCTGTATTATTCTGGTAGGCCCGTTTTGCGTCAAAAGCGATATTCATAGCATCATTTAAAGGGCTGTAAAGGTAAGGAATCGCCCCCAGCTTGCAACTACTAACAGGTTTTCCTTATGTTTGTAAAAAATTTCAACGATGGAGCTAAAAGAACTAATAAAAGCGGCTTGGGAGAATCGTGCTTTATTGCAGGAATCACAGTACAGTGATGCGGTAAAATGTGTGATCGAAGCTGTAGACAAAGGCAAAAGCAGAGTGGCAGAACCCGGAGAGAACGGATGGGTGGTAAATGAATGGGTAAAACAGGCCATTTTAATGTACTTCTCTATTCAGCCGATGGAAACCATAGACCTCGGACCATTCGAGTTCTATGATAAAATGAAACTGAAGTCCCGCTACAAAGATCTGGGCGTACGTGTTGTGCCTCATGCTATAGCCCGTTATGGCGCTTTTATTGGTAGGGGAGCTATCCTGATGCCATCTTACGTAAACATCGGCGCTTATGTTGACGAAGGCACCATGGTGGATACCTGGGCTACCGTAGGCTCTTGTGCGCAGATCGGTAAACATGTTCACCTGAGTGGTGGCGTGGGCATCGGCGGCGTACTGGAACCACTGCAGGCCGGTCCTGTGATCATTGAAGATGGCTGTTTCCTCGGCTCCCGCTGCATCGTGGTGGAAGGCGTGATCGTAGAAAAAGAGGCGGTACTGGGCGCTAACGTGGTACTGACCAAGAGCACCAAGATCATCGACGTAAGTGGTCCGGAACCAATTGAATACAAAGGCCGTGTACCAGCACGCAGCGTTGTAATTCCCGGTACTTATACCAAGAAGTTCCCTGCCGGCGAATACCAGGTACCTTGTGCACTGATCATCGGTCAGCGTAAAGCATCTACAGACCTGAAGACCAGCCTGAACGACACGCTGAGAGAATTCAATGTAGCTGTATAAGCCTATTTGCATATATTTTTTGAAGCCGCTTCCATACGGGAGCGGCTTTTTTTTATTTTCTGTAAGGAATTTCCCGCTCTCAGCTGTCTTGTTAGGGTAGCAGATCGAAAACCCGTTCCACGAACCACGTAGAAAAACCCTTCACTCAATAAAAACTGAAAAACATGAGAATTCCACTGTTTATGACATTGCTTTTTGTCCTCGCTATGACCAGCTGCGGGAAATTAAAAGACGCGGAAAAGCTATCCCCTGCGGATGTCACTAAAGGGGTAGTCGCCATCAGTGCCGCGCAACCTACCCGCCAGGAGGCGCTCCTGGCAATGCAGTGTTACAACAATGCATTCTACAATCAGTATGGCACCTATGGACCTTCTTACAAGGCCTATTACTACTCAGACGTCACTCATACCGGCAGAATGGATTTCTGGCGGCAGGCAGAGGCTATTGAGGCGCTCATAGACGCTTATACAGCCAATAACGACGCAGATCTGAGGAATAAGATGGTCTACCTGTATAACGGTATGCGGGACGCCTACGGCCTTCTATGGAGCTCTAACATCTATAATGACGATGTGATCTGGGGTGCGCT
Source organism: Chitinophaga sp. CF418 (assembly GCF_900142925.1). Lineage (GTDB taxonomy): Bacteria > Bacteroidota > Bacteroidia > Chitinophagales > Chitinophagaceae > Chitinophaga. The sequence goes on along the minus strand of NZ_FRCN01000019.1, from coordinate 39,556 downwards.
GATGTGCATCCGTGCCTTTCAGATCACTAATGACGGCGGGATGAAAGATATGGCGAAGAACAACTTCGACCTTGTCTGGAACCGGGCCTGGGATACGAATCTTGGTGGCGGCCTTTGGTGGACCACTGCCAATAATTCCAAAAACGCCTGTGTCAATGCTCCTGCTGCTATCTGCGCTATGTATCTGTATCAGGCCACAGGTGATGTGAACTACCGGAACAAAGCCAAAATGATCATCGACTGGATGGTCAGTAAACTTTATTCAGCAAGTTCCGGGGAAGTGAAAGGTGCTATGAATGCTGCGGGTACTATCACAGAAGGCGCCCGTACCTATACACAAGGTACTTTTATCGGTGCATGTAGTATGCTGCATAGCTCCTACCCTTCCGGCAACTACAAATCTATGGCCGCTAAAGCAATGGACTATACGAAGGCGAATATGTGCAATGCCCAGGGACTGCTGCCGGATGAATATGATTGCGATGACTGCCAGGGTTTTAAGGCTATTTTCGCACGCTGGGCTTGTAAGTTCGTCCGCGATCAGGGCCTCCAGAGTACTTATGCCGGATGGCTAAATTATAACGCGTCCGAAGCCTGGACATATCGCAACTCCAATGGTCTGATGTGGGGTCAGTGGTGGCGTAGGACACCGGATAGTTATGTTAACTCTTTTGAGACGACTTGTGGAGTGGCGATGATGAATGGGGTGTGGTTGTTTTAGAAATTTGAAAGAAAAATTTGGAAGATTGAGAGAAATGTCTACCTTTGCAATCCCTTAACACGGAATCAGTTGCCCAGATGGCGAAATTGGTAGACGCACTGTGTTCAGGTCGCAGCGCTCGCAAGGGTGTGCTGGTTCGAATCCAGTTCTGGGCACTAAAGCGGAAAGGTCGGAGATGTCTCCGACCTTTTGCTTTTTATAGTGGTCAAGATCCTTTCTGGGTCTGCTTATCAGCTCGAGGATAACGCTTGGTTCTGCGGTTCGAAATTTGTTTTCTGAAAAAATCAGCTTTTCTGCGAAGATCGAACCAATGATTTGTTTTTTGCCGATTGGGGAAGCTGTAACATAACGATGGGCAATGTTCTTCATGATTTCGCCGCCTTGGGAAAGGTATTCGTGGTAGTTGTCGTTGGTAGATAATAGCTTTGTTTTCTTCTTTTCCAGTTCTTCTATCTTCTTAGTTAGATCTGACTTAATTTCTTTAAACTCTTCTGCTGTAAATTCATCGTCTAAGCGTAAAGAACGGGCGTTTTGTATCCTTATATATAGTTTGTCTATTTCGGCCTGTGTTCTTTTAGCTCCTGCTCCCTTCCTTTGTTATCTTTCTTTAGCGAATTATTGATAAATATCAGACACCCATTTTTCTGAAGGCCCCTTTGCATCAACAATGCTGGTATTGGACCCTTCAGCCATTTCGACGCTATGACCGGCCAGCAAATACAAGACACTATTGCCTTAAACACAATATTTCCGACAAAGCTGACAAGGCAAATTTTGCCTTATCTCCATTCTCCGGCATTGATTCTTAATGTCTCCTCGTATACAGCGCTTTTACCGCCACCATATCTCGCCGTTTATGCCGGTACAAAAGCCCATAATAATGCCTTTTCACAATCGTTAGCCCAGGAACTAAGCAACGTGGGGGTTATTTCCCTGTTAACAGGCAGCGTGAATTCCGGATCCAACAGAAAGCCGGTGTCCTTTATGCGTCCAAGTGCGGAGACATATGCAAAACATGTTTTAAAAGCCGTTGGTTGTGGGAGAAGAGTAATAATGCCCTATTGGCCACATCTAATTCAGACATTCTTTCTTTTGAGAATCCCGGGGGCCTTACTTGAAAGAGCTATGAAAACCGAAATGAAAAAAGAACTTAATAGCGCATATGGACAAAAATCGGAGTGAGTACTTGTATTTCGTCTGCTAAAATTCATGGATGCTCTTTTATTCCGCCAGTATTTATTTACCGGTAACGCGAACATATTTCAGCGCATACGTTCCGACGCCGGTTAAAAGCGGATAAAGAATTAATTCATCAGATGACAGTTCATATGAATACCTGATAGTATCACTTTGAAAACTATCCTTTCTATAAGTAAATATGACGCTGTCTTTGTCGAGTTGTCCATCGGAATAGAAATCAACAACTTTAAAAGCATTGTGATTATACCGGTCATCTGTCATGCTGCCGTCCATATTGAACTGTATATATTTATCCTCCAGCACAGCTCTCCAGATCTTAAGACCATAGTCACTACTATAGCCCTGGTAAAGTGCGGTAAACTTCCATCTGCCGGAGAGACCTTTGAATTCTTTCTGAAGTGGTGTGTTTGGATGCTTGCAGGCTGCGAGCAGCAACACTGCTGTCAACATCATGTAAAATGCTGGTTTCATAGAAGGTCTAGGTTTAATATAATCCGCCATTTGCCGACAAAGATACATCATATTATAAAAACACTATCCGAGTCAGATCCCCACTGCCGGGCACAAAAGCGGAAGAGGACGTCTCAAATTCATGAAACGTCCCCTTCTTTACTATCATAGCCATTTTTATTATATAACAGCATCGCCCTTGTTCACGGAAACATCATTTATAATACGGAGCAATCATTAAGTAAACAATTACCCCCGTCAAACTCACATAAAGCCATATTGGCATCGACCAGCGAGTGATTTTTTTATGCAGATCAATCTCCCTGTTCAATCCCCGGCCCATTGAAATCAGCGCCAGCGGAACGATGATTACAGCCAGTATGATATGTGTGGTTAAAATGATGAAATAGAGATATTTTAAAAATCCCACTCCCCCATATTTTGTAGATGGGGTCGTAAAATGGTAACATAAATATGATAATAGAAAAACGGAAGTACAGCTAAATGCCAGTACAATCAGATGACGATGTAACTTGATTTTCTTTCTTTGAATTGCCCACAATCCCAGAGAAAGTAATACAAATGTTGTACCGTTGAGAATGGCATTTAATAAAGGAAGAAAACTGAAATCATATTGACTGAACTGTTCTTTACCCGGACAAAATATAGCGAATATAATAAGCGCATTGATGCTCAATGCTAAAGACCATATTAAGGGCCTGTAATTTCTGATATTATCATTCATATTACACAATACTTGGAAAGGATGTTATATTTCGATTGTTACGTTAAGTCCTAATCTTCAAACGGTGCACTTGCAAAAAATGCATCTGGCACCGGAATATCCAGAGAGCCTGTCCGATGATGCTCAATGCAGGTACACATATGGAATCGATGTGGATAGGGCTGCTTTTGATCTAGTTCATTCTCAAATAAGGCTAAAAATCCTTTTTTAAATCCTAACCTCGGATAATGATCTAAAACCGCCGAAACATCCCGGGGATCAAGACTCCGCGAGAAAGGCATCGCAGACAAATCATAAAGAATCCCCATCTGCATCAAGCGGGTAGTGTCGTCTTTAAACATATTAAGATCGCCGACATGCAGCGCTATATTGTGCCAGACATTCCAGGCTCTGTCCTCCGGCACATCATTGTCGAGCAGAAATTTTCGGGCAGCATGTGCGCCTTCGACTTCAAATCTGTTAGGCCCTTTCCCCGCATCTGTAAAACCGAGATCGTGTAACACCGTAGAGAGGAACATTAACTCAGTGTCCGCCTTTTTATTTTCATGTTTTACAAACAACTGGGAAAAATAATAACAACGCATCACATGGTTAAAAAGCATGTCATCTGAAACAGATCGCACATATTCTTCTGCCTGCTTCACTATGGAACTATCCGGAACTTTCACATTTGCTATCATCTCAAAAACTTTAATAATGATGAATAGTATGAATTATAATACCCTGTCGAAAATCCTGTGTTTGACAAACTTCCCGACAGGATAAAAACCTATTCTTTTACTGCTAAATCGCGTACGATTTCAGTCAACTGACCGGAGTTGATTTCGTAAAAGAAGCCGTAGATATTGAGGTGTTTAGGCACAATAGCGTTATTGCGCAATAACTCGACATCATGTCTGATCGTTTTCTCGTAGTCGACAATCGCCATATCTTCATGCGCCCACATACCGGAAATATCAACATGGTGATGATCATGAAACTTCTCAATCATATGATCTGGCGTATAGGCGGTCATGCCACAAAAAGAATGGTGAACCACAACAACGTTCTTGTAGTGAAACAGATAATCCATCGTGGCTATAGTTTGCAGTGCCTGCAGTGCACGGCCACCGCCATTCGACAACGCAAATAACGTACGCGTGTGGCCAACGCGAACGCCATCTTCGTTAGTAATATTTTCTCCAGGATATACTTCATCGCCTAAATAATCAGCTACCGCCTTTGGAATTTCAGATGCCCGTGGGTCAAAACAATATATAACGATGGTTTTAAGTGGGATCGCCTGGTCAAAACCCTGAAAATTATCCTGATCGAATCCAGGAATATTCCTGAATTCAAATTGGCTCAAATCGAGCGTTTTATTTGCTTCCATATAACTTCTGTTTTATTTACTGGGGAAATCCAGTATTACAAAAGTAGACAGATCTGTTTACATTACCAAGAAAAAGTAGACAGATCGGTGTACTTTTTTTTCGTACTTTTGTAAGGCTAATAATGTGAGTAGAAAATTGAATCATATGTCAAATTCAGCGCCTGCCTTTCGGGACCTACGTTTTGAAGATCTGGAAACTTTAAAACCGCGAGAACGGATTTTAAAAACGGCGATAACACTTTTTAACAGATATGGCGTCAACACCATTGGTATTGACCAGATAATTGAAGAAAGTAATGTATCAAAGCGCACTTTTTACAACTATTATCCTTCAAAAAATGATCTTATATTATCTTATCTGGAATTCTGGGATGAGTTCCGGTTCGATAATCTGGCCAAACACCTTGCTTCATTGAAGGTCCATGATCCGCAAACAGAGATTTTGACTGTATTTGATGCCCTTAAAGATTGGATTGGGCAAAACGACTTCCACGGATGCACTTTCACCCGCGGACTAAGCGACTTTACATCAGAAGACACAAGTCTACTACTCGATAAGGTAAATCTGCACTTTAAAAAAGCAGCAGATTTTATTGGTGAGCGCCTGGCGCAAATGGTAAAACCTGCGAAAGCAAAAGCGCTTCTGCTGGAACTGCTTAGTTTAATCGTTGGTGCGATGGTTGTCGCGCATGCTACAGGAGATAAAAGTATTGCTACATTGAATAAAGCAATTGCCAGGTCCTTGCTGGAAGCCTAACACAGCGCGTAGTAAATGAAGCTATGGACTACTGGATTAATAAAAGTTGCATCTCAAATCGTTATATCCTTCTCTTCATTATGTAAATTATATAGCCGCCGCGGGCACATGCAGGCAATAGTAAATAACGCATGAGGGATATGGTAAATTCCCATACTCCTCATGCGCATTCAAATTATGTTCGTGGCGATTATGTCAAATGTCTCACTAACTATTGCACCAGATTACACGTTGAATTGTCTTAAATGGTAGTCAATGTGCATTTGGGCCAGCTTACCCCATTGCTCACTCGTCATCTTTCCAAATAAAGGGTGTTTTGACCAATCTTCGCTTGATTTCGTTGTCGAGGCCCTGTTTATAATTGCTAACAGGATCTTCTTTTCCTCTTCAAAGTCAAAATTCTGTTCCGAAAGAATAACAAAATTTAATGGAAGGCGAAGCCCTTTGGGTTGTGCAGAAGAGAGGTCTATCAGGATCCATTTAAAAAGTGTTCTACTCAGCCAATAACTCTCATCCGACTGAGCATAAAAGCCTAAGGCACCCCCAAGTGATAAAGACAAATGATGCAGCATTTGTGCAACAGACATTGTTCCCCACACGGGAGAGGCATCTGAACTTAAACCTTGTATACGTTTAACAAATGATGCAGTTACCTCCGGTATATAGAAGTCAGATCCATTTATCCGTGGTGTCGTCAATTCATTAGGAATGTGTTTGGCGATCGCGATAAAGGAATACCAAAGTTCCTTATTAAAAATTCTGTGCTTCATTGCTTTTATAGATTTAGCAAGCCCCTGATGAATCCATTACATAAATGCCTCTTTCTTGTCTGCAAAAAACGCAGCAAGTGTTGTGGCTTTTTGCCCGGTAATCTCCTCTACCGCTGTATTTGTACCCGCAAATATGCCATCTATACAATCCTGTGCTACGTGTGTGACATGTTGTACGAAATGAGGATGAGCGCCTTTTGCTTCATCCAGTTCCGTAAAACGCTCAATACTTACAGGATGATACGTTATGTTTCGTCCTAAGACCCTGGAAAGAATACCACTCATTTCAAAGACATCATATTCCTCAGGGCCAAAAAGTTTAATTACTTTTCCCTGATAACCCGCTGGTTTAGCAAGAATATGTGCGACTACACGCCCCAGGTCCGCTGAATCGACTGGTGCCCAGCGTCCATTGCCAAAAGGCAATACAATAGCGTTTTGTTTTTGGATATCTTCTCTGACATAGAGGAACCAGTCATCGAAAAAGGTGGGTCTGAGATGTGTGACAGGAATACCTGACATATCAAAAATCCGTTCGCTTACCCAGTGATCTTGTGCCGCATTACTTTTTGCTTCCCTGCGCGCTGAAATCTGCGACATATTGACAATAGCTTTCAATCCTGATGCTTTCGCGGCCTGCGCAAAATAAGCAGTCGCCTGCAGAACCCCGGGAGTTAAAATCGGGAAACAAAAATAGGCAGTATCGATACCGTTCATAGCGGCAGAAATATCATTGAAGTTCAGAAGATCACCAACGACTACTTCAACTCCGCGCGCCCTGAGTTGTGCTGAGCGTTCATCTTCTCTGTGGACCAATGCTCTTACCGAAACATTCAATTTTAGTAATTCATTTACGGCCGCACCGCCACTTTTACCGGCACCGCCGGTAATCAAAACTTTGAATTGCTTTTCCATATGTTATAATTTTTTTATCTACTTATTCATTAGTTGAAGATTGTGATTGATTGCCGGCCTGACTATCATTGAAGTCAGTGCTTCGGCTAAGATCATTCCACGCAAGGAGCTCCTGATTGAGGTTGTCCATCTTTTGTTTGAAATAATGAAGCGTATCGTTGCCGAGAGGCAGATGAACGGGAGGATTAGAAGAATCCGCGAGTGTAAGAATAGCCGCTGCGAGCTTTACCGGATCTCCGGGCTGATTGTAATTGAGTTGCGTGGCAGCACTACGCATATATCCGGCGGTTTCTTTGTAGTCATCAATTACCTGGCGGGTTGTTGATAGTGAAGATCCATCCAGAAAATTTGTCCGAAAGAAGCCCGGTTCAACAGCAGTCACAGATATGCCAAGCGGTTTTAATTCGGCTGCCAATCCTTCATTAATTCCTTCAACGGCAAATTTTGTAGCAGCGTAGATTCCCCAACCCGGAGGAGAAGTAAGACCCACTACTGATGATAGATTAATGATGTGACCTGATCGCTGCGAACGCATGTGAGGTAATACACCCCGGGTAACATTCAGTAAACCGAATACATTTGTTTCAAATGATTCACGGACCTCCTTATCGCTTGCTTCCTCAACAGCCCCCAGTAGTCCGAAGCCCGCATTGTTGACCAGGATATCGATCCTCCCGAAATGAGCTATCGCTTTTTGAACTGCTGCTTGTACATGGGTTTCGCTGGTCACATCCAGGGTAACCACCAAAAGATTATCATGTTTAAGTGTGCCGGAGAGTTTTTCAGGCTGGCTGCGGACAGTGGCCACCACTTTATCGCCATTAGCCAGTGCCGCTTTGGCGATTTCAAATCCGAAGCCTCTTGATGCTCCGGTTATAAACCATACTTTTGTTTTCATCCTTTGAAGTTTACATCAAAGGTCTTACAACTGCAGATGGTTCACCTTCGCAGCATCAATGCACTATTTATGAATTTCAACTATTTGATCAGATGTACTCTGGGCAGCTCTTTCTGAACTCGCTTGGTGTCATGCCCTGGTTCTTTTTAAAAAACAGCGTGAAATTGGACTGTTCAGCAAAGCCAATTGTTAATCCAATCTCATTTAATGTCCAGTCAGTCTGAATAAGCAATGCTTTACTTTCTTCCAATAGACGGTTTTTCAGGTGAGTGCTGATATTTTGACCGGTATGTTTCTTTAATAGGGCATTTAAGTAATTGGGAGATAGTGCGAGCTCGTCCGCGAATTCTTTTGCAGTTTTTATACGGATTGGGTTATCCTTATTAAGTTTTGAAGTTTCAGTTTCAAGGAGTCGGAAAAACTCATGTATATGGTGATATTCCTCTGTAATGCTTTGCGGCGATGGAAAATCCACTGATTTTACACTTTCAATAATGATCAGTTGAAGGTATGCCTGCATTGCCTCCTCTGCCAAACTACCGCCCATTTGGCCCTGTTCATGCATTTGGGAAAACAAGCCATTAATGGTATCTATCGATGGTTGTTCCAGGCGAATGATACTTCTTTTGAGATCAGTGAATAATTTATGTTTTTCCAGCGAGGCTTTTAGCAAAGGGTGAGCATCAACGTAGCGTTTTTTGAACAAACAATAGAACCCGACCATACTGGTCGATAAACTTCGCCATGATATAATCTCATTGGGGTGTAGAAACAGAATAGTTGAATCCTTAATGTTATAGTTGTTCATGCCCAATGAAAATAGTCCCGCTCCATTTTTTATAAACAATACCTTATAGAAATCCCTTCTGTTAGGAGAGATGTAGTTCTCGCAGGTTAATGTTTCCGCATTGACTACCCGAATATTCCAATTGTGAAAATAATCATGAGTCACCGGTATATGAGACGGAAAATCCTGAAGTTGAGAAATGCCAGCCATTGTGATGCACCTTTAGAGAAGCAAAATTTCTTCAAATATCTACAAAATTTCCGGGAGTTTCGAGGATCGGACATTTGCCTGACAATAAGATCAATAGTAAATAGCTCAACCTTGAATGCTGCCAGGTTTCCAGACATCCAAAATGCAGTCAAAGCTCCCTTGGGAACTTTTCAGCAGTTAATGGATTAGCTGAGTTGCTGTTTCCACATAAATATCCCATACCGTAATACCTCATTACGGCAACAATGTATAAACAGCCCTATTTTATCAATTAGTGATGAGTCTGCGGGTGTAACAACTTGAAAAGCTCCTGCTGAAGATCTTCGTTCTTTAACTTATTCAATTGTTCTGTTTCAATCTCGTAAAAGCCTGTCTTCTTACCTAAAGTTCCAATAACGAAGGAATGTCCGGCCTGCGCGGGTTCGCCGGTTTGGGGATGCTTTTTTGAAAGCGTTACAATAACCTCTTTGAATTTTGCCATACTATAAATATAACATAAAAAATCTAACATTATGATTGATTTACAATGTTTTATCTCCTGCTATCAGGTACGTAACAACACCACATATCAGATTTTCATGCCATCCGTGTCCACTCACAATTATCACCAACTGAAGCCACCCAAGATATCCCAGCTCATACCATTTCAGCCAGGACAGTTCTTTGATCCTTTTCATTTGTTTGTTGAGAAGATGTGTAGGGTTTTCAAAATGAGTCATAGTGGGTATTATACCTGGCTTACCAGGAGGCCATCGCAACTTGCCATAAACAATGAGCTAATTTCTAAAAAGGTCGAAGAAATTTACCATAGCAGCAAAGGGCGATACGGGAGTCCGAAGATTACAAAGAAGCTAGTATCTATGGGAATAGATGCATCTAGGCTACGAGTAGCCAGAATAATGAAAAAGAAGGGCCTTCGCAGCGTTATTACGGGTAAATTTAAAGTCTGTACAACGGAGTCAAATCATGGCCTTGAGGTGGCTAATAATGTCCTTGAACGGGAATTTGATGCAAAGGGGCCTTCAGAAAAATGGGTGTCTGATATTACTTATATCCGGACCCAGGAAGGCTGGCTTTATCTTACCGCTATTATGGATCTGTTTGATAGAAGAATCGTTGGCTGGTCAATGAGTACCGGTATGACTGCAAGAGAAACAGTTGTTGCGGCCTGGAAGATGGCAATCCGGAATAGATCGGTGGTCCGAAACATTCTCTTTCACTCCGATAGAGGTGTACAGTATGCTAGCCAGGAGTTCCGAGAATTGCTTAAAGACAAGCTAGTACAACAAAGTGTGAGTAGGAAAGGAAATTGCTGGGATAACGCTGTAATGGAGAATTTCTTCAAGATCCTCAAATCAGAGACGGGGTATAACACAGTATATTCTTCTATCGAGATCGCAAAAAGAGAGCTATTTGAGTTCATCGAAATATGGTACAACAGGCAGCGCATACATTCAATTCTAGGATTTTTAACCCATGAAGAATTTGGAAAATCTATTTTAAAACAAGCAGCTTAATAATTTGTCCATTATTTTGTTGCAAATCCAAGTTAATTCTTAAACTCATTATAATTTGATTAATTGTCGCTTTCAATCAATAGTCTCAAAGGCCATCAAAGTTGACAAGCCAATTAAAAAATCCATTTACGCCCTATTTGTGTATAAATTGGTACTCGATATGGTTTGGTAAATTCATTCAAATTCCGCCACAAGATTCTTATCTGGGCAACTGTAAAATTTTGTGAAAATTTTTATTCAAACAGATTTAAAGACACTGTTAAGACTAATAGATTGATATCCTTAACACAACATTATCGCTAATAGATTACAGAACAATACTTAACCGAAGGTATTTCTTGTGACATTAGCCATTGCTTGGGAATATCATGCCTAGATAGTGTGCTATGGAATCAGAAATCTAAAATTGATGAAAATAAGTCCAGCTAACAATACCAACTAGTTTGTATTTTTCCTATGTACAAAGAACAAATCATAACTAATTAATCATCAAATCTGAAACGGGTTATAATATAATATGTAATGGCTGATATTTGATCTGATATCGCATCTATTTCATTAAAGACTTAATAATCAACAATATGTGGTTCGATAATTTACCGCCACTGGGCACACTAGTGGAAAGGTCGGAGAAATCTCCGACCTTTCTTTTTTTATCTTCTTCCGAGCCCGCTATGGGCCTGATTATGGATCAATTCGAATTCTTGGGGGATTCCCATACGACGCATACCCGACGCATAGGTGGACTTACAAAGTCTGTCTTAGTACAGAAAAACCTTTCTTCTTGGGGGAATCTCTGACCTTTTTGTTTTTTTATGTTGTCAAGGTCTGCTCCGGGACGTTATTATTGAGAGTCAATTGACAAGCAAAATTCTTTTATCCCTCTTTCCCCTATTCTATAACAACTCTCCTTAAACTATCAGCGCATTGCCATAGCCTTATTGAACGGCATATCCATTTCTCACTATCTCCTATAACCTAACAGCCATAACGATATGATCTCAACTCAAATAGAAAAGGCAACAAGAAATATTATCAAACATTTGCGATCTTTATATAAAAGATACCTATGACCATTTTCTTGAAGAAAGGACTTATCGCATTGATGATTCTCTTTTTTACCAACAGTGCTTTTGGGCAGGCAGATAGTATTGATGTTTTTGTGCAAACCCAAATGCAGCAACGTAGAATCCCTGGCTTACAACTAGCAATTGTAAGGCATGGGAAAATTATTAAAGCAGGCAATTACGGATTGGCCAACCTGCAGGATTCAATCCCAGTAAGTGATAAAACTGTTTTTACCATTAATTCAATCACCAAAGCATTTACGGGCATTGCGATCGTGCAATTGCTGGAAACCGGGAAAATAAGACTGGATGCACCTATTTCCCAATACCTCACCGACATACCCGATACGTGGAAGTCAGTAACCATTCAGCAACTCTTATCACATATTTCGGGTATTCCGGATATTATGGACGAAGAGGAAGCCGTTTTAATAGCCAGTGATCCTGAGGAAGCATGGACGAAGATCCTTCAAATGCCCAATGAGTTTAAATCCGGAGAAAAATTTAGTTATAACCAAACCAATTATTTACTGCTTGGCCGTATAATCGAAAAATTAAGCGGCATGTCGTTCCAAGAGTTTATCAGAAAAGAACAATTGGAAAAAGTAGGTATGCCAAAGACTTTACAGGCAGGTTTTGGTGCCACAAAAGAAATTGTAGCCCATGCAGCCGGCGGTTATCAGTATCAAAAGGGAAAACTAACAAATATGTTCTTTTCGCTTCCTCCATTTTTGCAGACAGCTGCCGGTATGAGTTCAACAGCAAAGGAACTGGCAGACTGGATTATAGCCTTACAAAGCATGCGATTATTAAAACAACCCTCCAGCCTTAACGCACTTTGGACACCTGCTATACTGAATAATGGCGAAACACGTGGATTTAGCAGCTTACTAAATGGTTATGCTGCAGGCTGGCCCGTTATAAAAAGAACTGACCACCCTGCTCTTGCGCCTGTTGGTGGTAACCGTTCGGCCTTATTTGTATACCCTAATGATGACCTTTCTATTATTGTGCTTACAAATCTGTCCGGTGGTTCGCCGGATGTATTCATTGATGAACTGGCAGGGCTGTTCATTCCGGATATGAAAGAAGCGAATGGCTTCGGGCTTTCTTCTTCGCTGAAATATTTGAAAATTTCATTAGATAAGGTGGGTTATAAGAATGCAATAGAAGAAGTAAAGAAACTGAGGAAAACAAAGAGTGGCTTTACCGCTACAGAGAAAGAAATAAATGGCATGGGATATAAACTGCTCTCACAAAAAAGGGTCAAAGATGCACTGGAAATATTCAAATTGAATGTTTATTTATATCCTGACAGCGCCAATACATATGATAGCCTGGGCGAGATCTATGAAATTTTAGGTGATGTAGAACCAGCTATCAAAAATTATGAACAGTCATTGAAACTAAATCCTCAAAGCAAAAATGCAGATCAACATTTAAAGCTGCTTAGATCAGTTAAATTAAATTAACTACTTGAATATCAATCTAATTTGGTTCGATAACTTACCATTACCGGGCACATAAAATGCAAAACCCGCTATTAGAGCAGGTTTTGCTTGTTTGGTCAATTCTACTTGCCTAACGCCGGAGATTGTATCTTCGGCGTTATTGTTTTTAAGGTCGCTAAGGGCTTGCTTATTAGCTCGAGGATGATGTTGGGTGCTGTGGTTCGAAATTTGTTTTCTGAAAAAATCAGCTTTTCTGCGAAGATCGAACCGATGATTTGTTTTTTGCCGATTGGGGAAGCTGCGATATAACGGGCCGCTATCTTTTTTTCATGATCTCCCCACCGTGAGCAAGGTATCATATCTGCCACCTGCGGTAATTTTAAACAATGCATGAATGTTAATCTGAGTTTTTAACATCCACCCTTGCTGGGTATGGCATAGATCACGTTGCCTGAAACAAATAAATTGAAGACCTTATTTTCTATAGAAGGAAGTAATAATTTCCATGTTTTTCCCTTGTCTGATGATCTGAAAATGCCGGCAGGATGAGTACAAAAGAAGTTTTCACCAACCTGGATAATTGAAGTCATGAAGGCTTGCAAACTAAGGCGATCATTCCAGGTCCGCCATATTGAATCAATAAAATCTTTGCCCTGAAGGCCAGCATCAATGGGCTGCCAGGTTTTACCTCCGTCGTAGGATGTCCTTAGCCCCCTGGTATTAGACGCTGAACTAGAAGTGATAGCAGCGAATCCACCTTTGATCTGTTTTACATCCCAAGCCTCCCCCCCCTCACTGCTCACCACCGCCCAGTTTTCGCCATTGTCGGTCGATCTTATTATCTTTCTCATACTAATCGCCACCAGTACGCCATTCGACTCTGCCAAATGCCCTACCAAGCTTCCGGTATGGACATGTTTCCAGGTTTTTCCATTGTTAGCAGTTTTAAAAAAGCCTCTGTCGGTGCCGATAAAAATTGTACCTCCGGCAGTCTCAAAAACGCTGCGTATTCGTGGCTCCTGAAAATTTTCGAATATCGGCGACCATACACTCGTTCCGCTTGTTTTTTTCAAATTTATACCCCAGTAATTGTTGGCAAATATCCAGGACTTACCGGGGGCAATGCTGCTATGTTCGTCAGGGAAAATCTCTTTGGTCCAAAAAGGAGCTGTGGCATTTGGTGTACTGTGATAGAGTCCGTTTCCAACCCTTATAAACAGCCCTTTATCATTTGCAAAGAAGCTATTTCCCTTGATACTATCTTTCCGCAAATTTTCGGGCAGCCCTTTGCTGATGTCCTGCCAGGTTTGTCCGCCATCTGTAGATTTGAAAACGATGTTTACAGGCCATGATTTAGTCCCTTTGGTTGTTTTCTCTCCCGCATCCTTTTCTTTTAGCACAAAAGAACTTAATAGAAATAATACCAGGAGGATAGCCGGGACAAACACAAATAATCTTTTCATTTTTTTTAAATTTAGAGTAAAACATATTGATTAATAATTAGCGGAAAGTAGCAGGTAGGGCAGCGCGTGATGGTCGTTCCATCATAGCGATACAGCTTGCCCGTAGTTCCAACCCCTACGAACCAGACACTTCCATCGTCAGCTTCTAAAATCCCGGTATTAGCAAAAAAACGGCGAATTTGCTCCCCCAACATAATTTGGGTTGCAGGGGGCCTTTTATCGTATAGGGACTTTTGATCAAAACGGGAAAGTGCCCAGACCTTCCCATTAATTTCCAGGTTACCGGCAAGTGCAAAAAACAAGCATCAAGAACAGAGCATATACGTGAATGTATTTCATAATTTATTCACTCAGCAACCGCCTTTGCGGGGGACACGTTTAAAAATTACTTTACCATCTCGTTCTACATAGTCGCACGATACTATTGGATATGAATACTTAGGCGCGTGCGATACGCTATGGCTTCTTATAATTATTTTGTCGTTAACTTTCAGGCTATGCAATTGCTCAAGTTGAGACTTTTCCGGCTCAAATTTTACAATATAATCGTCACCATTAATCCTGACCATCACTCCGAAACCTAATCTTGAGCCTGGCGGAAGAGAAAGAGAGGTTACAGCTCCCTCCATATTGGCATAATCTTTAATGTGTTTCCTTATTTTAACTTCAGCGGCATGCACTTTTTTACCTGCGGGAGACGCTTCCCATTTTTTGTACATTATACCAGCAGGGGTAGCCTCCCATTTTTTCAATTCGGCTTTCCTTTCAGCAGCAGAAAGCGGCCTTGGGGACGGCTTCTTAGTAGTTTCATTCTTGATTTCAAGATTAGCAAATACTAGTCCGCTCGCCACAACCAGTGGTAACATCAGCGCATAAATTACTTTTTTCATGATTTTTGTGGGTTTATTAAATTCCATATAGATTCTCTTGATAAGTCATCGGATAGGACATACTTTTATTTTTCATATGCTATCAAAGTTGACTCAGCAAAATTACTTTGATATCTTCCAGTGCGGGAATTTGGATTGTAAATAGAATTGTAAACTTTGTAAATAAATACTTGACAATATGCGTCTTAGTCAAAATCTCCTCTCCGGAAAACGCAAATACCTGTTCGGATTGATACTATTCGTATTTATCTCTGTCATCTGCGTGGCTTTCAGTATGGAGGACAGTGACGATTTTGATATCTCCAGAAGGGAAGTTTTGCTCCGCAGGATCGGACATGAACTGCTTTTACAGTCGGGCGACAGTACATCCAGGGTTCTTCCCGTAAAAAAGATCGCTGAAAATGAATATCAAATCAGGTTTGAGCATGAGCTTACTTTTCAACCCGGCTTTTTAGTAAATACTACCCAGCGTTTGTTAGCCAAAGACCCGCTTGCAAGTGATTACGTCGTTAACGTACTTAACTGTGCCGATGGCAGTGTAGCCTATGGATATGCGATATCAAAAAATAAGAAAGATGATATTGTAACCTGTATAGGAAGAAGGCAACCCATAGCATGTTATATGATTAACATTAAATTTAAACCAACGGCTATAACTACAGCAAAGAATGGATACTTTTTGGGCGCCCTGTTATTGTTAGGATTTGGTGGATTTGTTTTTTTGAGATCTGTTAAGCCGCGGAGGTCTATACCTGACAGTGCCTTACCTGAAAGTCAGCCTACGGGTAGGTTCACGTTGGGGTCAATGTCGTTCGACACGGAGAACCGTAAGCTCATGATAAATGGAAAGACCATAGACCTTACCAGAACGGAAACCCGTGTGCTGAGTATTTTCGCCTTGTCTCCTAACGAGGCTATAGAGCGAAGCCGGCTACAAAAAGAGATATGGGAAGATGAAGGTGTTATAGTAGGCCGCAGTCTGGATATGTTCATCTCAAAACTTAGAAAAAAACTGGAATTTGATCCTAACATTAAAATTGTTGTTATACGCGGCAAAGGATATAAGCTTGAAATTAACTCTTAAGAAAAATCCCCAAAACTGCTCTTTTTTAGGATATAAGCCTATGCCAGACGTTCGTATTGAATGTAGACGCTATATCTGCTAAAAAAAGGCCGTCTCATTGCACGCACCGGTGAAGTTGACTACCCAAAGCCGGTTTAAGCTTTTAGTTTGCGTGAATTTTCCATTCCGTTGGATAATCATTTAATTATCAGCAGTTATCGCCTCTGTATCCGAAGCAAAAGAAAACTACAAAAGATGATGAAGATTTTATTTTAAATAAATTCTCACATTTATAACGACAGGCAGAAAGCGAAAAGAAGCATATACTTAAATGTAGGGCAGAAAAAACAGCTTAGCTGTTAGCGGCAGTGCAATTAATCTTTCTTGTCCCACTTTCCATTTAAAAACTCAAGTGAGACCTTTAAAAAATCAGATTGAAAATCGACATTCTCGTGTGGTAGATGTCCTCCGTTAGGAACAATCCAAAGCCGGCTGTTGGGTATGTATTGATGCATTTCTAACGCTTGCTGCAACGGAACAGCCTCGTCATTATCTCCCTGTACAACTAACCACTTAGCCTTGATTGTAGCCAATATATCCGGAGTAAAAGAAGGATCTCCATAAAGTGTTAGGTTATGCCAAAACTGCCTTGCCAAAAGCATCGCTTTTTCTGCACCGTATTGTTGGGTTGCCCATTCCATAAATTTCACATTGGCACTATCCGGTCCTCTTTTTGTTATAAAATCTCTGTCATACTTACTAAAATAAATTTGTGCCCCGATTGCAATAACAGATTTAAATCTTTCCGGCTGCATTGTATTAAGATGTAGTAGTGTCATGCCTCCACTGCTTGCGCCAATTGCATTCACTTTGTTTAGTTTCAACGAGTCCAACAAGGCAAGAACAATTTTCGCATAGTCTCCATGCTTAAAATTGAAATCGTCTTCCTTATAAATATCAGATCGTCCATGCCCCATCATGTCAATGGCAATCGTTCTGAACTGCTTTGCGTAAGCTTGCACATACGGTTTCCATTCGTCAGCAGTTGAAAAAAAGTGGTGGAGTAACAAAAGAGGTTCGCCGGTACCGGTATCTTCATAATATATTTTGACACCGTTATAATTAAAGAATTTTCCGTTAGGATTAACTTTTACTTGCCCGTATGTGGTGAAGCAAGCGATGAAAACCAAAATTGAAATTGTAAACTTTTTCATGTTTTGATTTGTTTTAAACTGTGACCGGCGACTGCATTGCCGCTAACACTTAAATATATGCCGTTAACAGGACTTAACCTAAAAAACAGCATTGATAATCAAAGTAGTAGTATTCTCCTTTCTCATTGTTACGACGCAAATACAAAATAAAATATTATTACCATTCAACCTTTCCGCTACGCCACAAATCATCCAAAGGACTCTCAATATTAATGAGCGCCTTCTTACTAACGTCTAGCCACCCCATTTTTAAGACTGAGTTACGGGCGACAGATTTTCAACATTACTACTATTCCGAATGTTGTTGTAGGTTCTGTAACAATTCTATGGTTTGCTCAACAAAGTTTAACGGGCTGTCTGACTCCGTATCAGCGGACTTTGCTTGTAAAAGCATCTGACGTTCTTCCAATAGTTTCAAAGCTTTTTCTCGTACCTCCTTTGAAATCGTAGGTGCAAATTTCTGTACTATTTCGTAGGCCTGGTATCTTGGCTCATACTCCATTTCGCAAACCATCTTTATAAAATCGATAAAGTATTCCTTAACGTCCAAATTCTCCAACGCGTATACTAACGACCCATTGTTATGGGACAAGTTTTTGTCATTGATTTTATCGATTATAAACGGGATCGCCTTATTAAAATTAGCGTCAGAAAAAATGAAGGCAATTTGATTCCTAATGACGTCGGTTTTGGCAACGACAAAAAATCGCAGCAATTCTTCTTTATCTTCTTCGCTAAGGCTTTCAACGCTGATCCCTTTTAGCG
This sequence comes from Chitinophaga sp. CF418, assembly GCF_900142925.1. Lineage (GTDB taxonomy): Bacteria > Bacteroidota > Bacteroidia > Chitinophagales > Chitinophagaceae > Chitinophaga. The sequence goes on along the minus strand of NZ_FRCN01000019.1, from coordinate 21,301 downwards.
CTTTATATAATTCTGTTTTCATAGCCTGAAATCTATCGAAATTAAACTGTTTTAAATGCCCGTGATGCCCTGTGGGTTGCTATTTTGCCCGTATTAACGGCATCTAAATATTCCCTCGGGCTCATGTCGTTCAGCGACTCATGGGGGTGCTTGTTGTTATAAAACGCCGTCCATTCCTCACTGAGTATCCGTAACTGGTCGATGCTTTTAAACAGATAGGCGTCCAGTACATCTTCCCGATAGAAGCGGTTAAACCGCACGATGTAGCCATTTTGCATGGGTTTCCCAGGTTGTATGTACTTCAGCAACGATCTCTTTGAGGATCCGGTGATCCAGGGCTAGGTCAGCATACATTGCCTTTAACTTCCGGTTCTCCTCCTGCAACTCCTTCATCTGGGTGAGTTGACTAACTTCCATCCCCCCATACTTCTTCTTTCAATTGTACAGCGTTGTTATGTGAATACCCATCTCCCGGCAAATCGCCGTGGTGTCCCCGCCAGCCTCCTGGTCTTTGAGGGCCTTAATAATCTGAGCTTCGGAAAATCGATTCTTTTTCATGCTTGACTGTTTAAAGTTAACGATTTTGTCGTCCTTCAAACAGCCTTAATTTTGGGGCCGGCTACACAATATCGCTTACCCCAAACTTACTGCGATCCTTTTAATTGTAATGCCCCATCGCCAGGAATATGTTCCTGTCCTCATCGAACACAAAAAATTCCGCCGCTTTCTTTCCCTTAACACTCGTGTAATAAATAATAACAGTATTCATACATGATAAAACTTCATGCAGCTCGAAATGAAGATCGGGATATTTCACCAACGCCTTTTCCCAATAATTCCGCACGTTTTCCTTTCCTTTCAGACGGCCATCCGGGCTGATACCCATTTGTAGTATAAAGGGACTGCTCATTTCAAAATCCTCCGTGTAATGTTCGAGTACCGCATCAAGGTCGTGCGCGTTCCATGCGGCTACCCATTCGTCCGCAAATTGCAGGGCTTGTTCGCGTGAGATCATATTTTGTTTTTGGTAAAAGTACAGCGTAGGAATATGAGAGAATAGGACAAAAAGGTCAAATTTCTACCTGACCTGGTGTATGGCCGTAGGCCTGTTTATACCTGCGGATAAAGTAAGATACATCTTCGAACCCGCTCCTATAGCAGGCTTCTTTTACGGATAGACGCTTGTGTTGCAGAAGGTATTTTGCTTGTTGTAATCGTTTTTCGATCATCCATTGACCAGGACTACAGCCCACGTTCTTTTTGAACCATCGTTTAAAAGTGCTCAGACTCATGTTGTGATCGCTGGCGTAATATTGCAGCTGCATACGGTCTGCAATGTGGCAGGCCATGGGACTGAGCAAGGTATCCGCATCGCCAAGCAGTAGGTTCAGGCTTACGAAAGGTTCCCGCTTCACGATGATATCAGAATATAAAATGGAATTTTTCGGAACGAAAAGCACATCACCAGCTTTCATATCATATCGTTCACCGTTCAGGAAAACCACTTTCCGGCCTTCGCGTACGTAAGTAAGTGCAGCGTAAGGCATAAAGAACGCATCCTCGGAAGAGCGGCGGTACTGGCAGAAAGCCATGTTCATTACACTATCAGCATACAACAGCTCTACCTTTGCCCTACCCTGGTTGAAGTTTTCATATAGTCGGATCATAGACCACGAATTTACAAAGTCTTCGTGATAACAGACTGTCTGATCAAATTGATACTACTACTAAACTGTAATAGCTCCAATTTGATCCGACAGTCTGCCTTTGATATGTTCTTAGCCCCCGGTCGAATCGTCCCCACTCTTCAGTAATGCGGGTTTGATGTTACTTTAGCTTTTGAACAACTAAAGCTTCAACGTCCAGGACAGTTTCGAGGCTCAATGGCATACCTTCAGCAGTCGCTGTCTATGCTTCGTGCCAACATTTCTGGTAACTACGCAAGACTTGCGTCCGATGATTAACTAGACCTTGCCGGACAGGATTGGTTACCTGTCGGGTAATTTAGAGGTGTTTCATATATAAATCTCCACCTCACGACCCACTCTCCTATCAATAATCGTCATACAATTGGTACACCTCTTCAAGGAAAGTTTCGATATCTTTACTCATTAGCATAATGGCAGCCTGAGTCCCGGGCATATAAACTCCAATGAAGAATCAGTATATTTCGTTATGAAAGTTAGGTACCTGTTACTTACAGCGATCGTTTCACTCTGCACTTTGCCTGTCAACAGTCAGAGAGTATCAAATGGCGACAAAGAGAATATGCCTGCAAACACCCCTCAGGAACTTCGGTGGTGGAACTTGTTGAACTACTCAATAGACGTTACTCCTGACTATGAGAAAAAATATATATCTGGTAGCAACAACATCAGTTTTGCGGTAATAAATGCAGGTAAGGTGATGCAAATCAGCCTTCAGGAGCCTATGATAATTACCTCTATTACATGGAAGAAAAAACGGCTCTTATTTGAAAAAAAATTAAAAAGCATTTACCTGATCACTTTCCCACAAGATTTGAAGGCTGGTGATAAGCAAATGATATCCGTCGCTTTTAAAGGGCATCCGAAAGAGGCAGTAAAACCGCCATTTGATGCCGGTTGGATCTGGGCCAAAGATGAAAAGGGCAGGCCCTGGATGAGCATTGCCTGCGAAGGGTCAGGTGCCAGTATCTGGTTGCCCTGCAAAGAGGTTCTATATGACGAACCTGACAATGGTGCATCCATCAGCATCACAGTTCCGGATACTTTGGTAGCTGTAGCTAATGGAAGATTAGAAAAGAAGAGAATCGGCAAGAAGGGCAGGATTACATACACATGGACTGTAATCAATCCGATCAATAATTACAATATCATCCCCTGTATTGGAAAATACGTCGGCTGGCATAGACAATATAACGGATTAAAAGGTTCGCTGGATTGCGACTTCTGGGTATTGGATTATAATAAGAAGAAGGCTGAATCACATTTCCTGCAGGCTGACACTATGTTAAATGCTTTTGAATACTGGTTAGGCCCATACCCCTTTTATGAAGATAGTTACAAGCTGGTGGAAGCACCGATGCCTGGCATGGAGCATCAGAGTGCTGTAGCATATGGTAACGGATTCCGGAATGGTTACGGAGGAACAGACAAGATTTCCGGAACGGGATGGGGACTGAAGTGGGATTTTATTCTTATTCATGAAAGTGGCCACGAATGGTTTGGCAATAGCATCACATCCTGTGGCATGGGTGAAAGTTGGATCCATGAAGGCTTTACAAAATACCTGGAAACGCTTTACACCGACTTTGTTTTCGGTAATGCTGCCGGCAATGAATATACTATCGGTACATGGAAGCGGATAAAAAATGACGAACCGATCATAGGTTCAAACACATCCGACAAATACTATAAGGGGAGTGCTATGCTACATACCATCAGACAAATCTTAGGTGATGCTATTTTCAGAGAATGGTTACAGTTCTTGAACAAGGAGCTATATCATCGGACTGTTTCTACAGATCAGGTGTTGGAACTACTCAATCAATATACTAAGAAGGATTTTACCAAAGTATTTGCTCAGTATCTGACAACAACCCGGATACCCACGCTGGAATATTCCTTTCATGAAGATAAATTAAACTATAGATGGACAAATTGCGTTGAGGGGTTCGACATGCCTTTAAAAATCTCATTGGACAATCGCATATCGCTGTCGATTAATCCAACTACTAAATGGCAAGAAATGCCTTTCCCTGAAAGTGGGAGCCGAAGTCTTTCCGTTGATAAAAACTACTATATTCAGGCCAAACAATTATAAGAAGATCTAAAATAGTGGAAGTACAATGATCAGGAAAGACTTTTACACGGACTTTGCATCAGCGCAATCGATAATGCTCCGCTACGGGGCACTTGGCGAAAGCCGGAGATAATATCCCCGGCTTTCTTGTTTTTATAGTTTTCCCCTACCTATGTAAGTGCCCGTTACTGCGGCTCCTGTTTGGCATCGTCAATATTGACCCCTCTTTTCCGGGAGGTGTTTTCTTTTAATCTACCAAAGTTGAAACGAAGGCCTACGGAGAAAGTCCGGACGGCCCTGAAGCTGGTGCTTTGCTGCCGTACCTGCGGAGATTCGAAGCGATCATTTACCCGCCAGTATTTGTCCAGGAAATTGAGCATGGCCGCAGTAAGCCTTAATTTCTTTTTATACAGCCAGTAACCGGCCCCGATGTTGTAAAACAGGAAGTCGCCGCTCCTCCCCTGAATCTGTAACGCGGGCATGGTGTAATTGACATTATTGAAGAACATCCACTTTTCATTGGGCAGATAAGTTAATGCTGTGCTGAAGGAGCCGTATAGCCCGCTTCCCTTTTCGGTAGCATTGGCGGTGTTGTTAAAGTCTGCATAGTAACAACTGAAATTGAGAGTGGCAGAAAACTGCTTCACCGGATTGGCAGAAAGGTAGCCGCTAAGGCCGGCCACCAGACTGCGGCCGATGTTGTTGTACGTTTGGGTGCTGACGCCTGTTGCCTCGTCAAAATGGATGTATCGCTGAATGCCGCCGTGGGTCAGGGCTCCGCTGAGGGCGAGGCTGTAAGAGAATGTACTGTTGAAATCGGAGAAAGATACTTCTGCATTATTGGTGAACTCGGGTTGCAGGTGCTCGTTGCCCCGGGTAATGAGGAGTGGGTCGCGGTTATCGGTGTAGGGATTAAGGAAGGTGAGGCCGGGGCGAGTCAGCGTGCGGCTGTACTGTAGAGTAAGGCGTCGGCCACTTTCCCAGTTTTTAGTACCCGAAAAGCTGGGGAGGAAGTTGTAATAATTCTGTGCCACATCCGTTTGCTTACGGATAAAATGTCCTTGTACCTTGGTTTTCTCTAACCGCCCGCCCGCCTTGAAGGTAATACCGCTATGTTTTATCTTCCAGGTACCCATGCTGTAAAGGCCCCATACATTTTGTGTATAGGTCAGCTCGTCGTCGTTCGCAAGGTCGGAGTGGTATTGTTCGGCGCCCTGGTCCTTTACCTGGCTGGTATATACAGAGCCAACCTGCCGGAAGATAGCTTTTGTGCCTACTTCCAGGATGACAGATGGGTGGAGCGGCAGGGCATAATCTGCCTGGATACTCGTTTGCGTGTTGCTGCCGCGGTACTGGTTGTGGAGCAATCGCTCGTCCCCGGTGGCATACACTTGCCCGCTTTGCAATATTTTTTTTTGCCCGCTGGCCTGCACATTCACGCCCACAAAAAGGGAGCGGCCCGGTTGCCGGAACTGCTGCTGATAGTCGAACCCAGCTTCGCCGGAAGGGCTATGCGATTCATCTTTGGATGTCAGCCGGCTTTGCTGCAACAGATCTTGCCCGGCGCCATAGGAGCTGATAAGGCTTTGCTGCTCCAGTGTCTTGCCACCTGCGGCAAGACGGCCATAGAGGCTGAGCGTTCTCAGGCTGTCGATGTCGTATGCTACTTCAAGGTTGCCGCCGGCCATATACCCGTTGGTGGTAGTGGTATCGAGCGTGCGGCGTTCTGCAAACGGCGCGGTGATGAGCGGGGTGTAGACCTGTTTGCCGTGCGCATGAAAGTTCATGCTGTTGGCAAAATATACGAAAGAGGTAATACCCAGCTTACCATATTTCAGGTTAAAGGCCATGTTGGGGTTCACCTGGCCAATGGTGTTATAGGTAAGCGAAGTGTGCATGTTGTAGCCCGCCACTTTCTTTTTGGTGATAATATTGATGATGCCATTGATCCCTTCTCCTTCATATTTGGCCGACGGCTGGGTATTTACTTCAATTTTGCTGATGATGCTGGCGGGGAATGCTTTCAACGCTTCGCCGGGATTATTGGCAAACATGGATGTTTGCTTGCCGTTGAGCATGATGATGAAGCCGCCCTTTCCTTTCAATTGCACATGGCCCTCGCCATCAACACTCACAAAAGGTGTCCTGGCCAGCGCCTCTGTGGCTGACAGCCCTGCAAGCGAAGGATCGTTTTCTGTGTTGTAAATAACCTTGTCTCCATTGGCTTCCACCAGCGGTTTGCCGGCAGTAATCGTAACACCGGCTAGTTCCCGGACATTGGAAGGCAATACCAGCGTAATGGCCGTATCGCGCCCCTGCCATACAAATGGGCCCGTGCTGACAGTGCTGAAGCCTGGCGCGGCTGCGGTGATGATATATTCCCCGGCCTGAACAGGCTGGAAGGTGAGGCGGGCGGCTGAGTCAGTAATACCGTGTGTCGCAGTTGCAGGAGGGTGTACGCCTTGCAGGGTAATAATGGCCCCGGGAATAGGCAAGTTTCCAGCAGTGTATACCGTTACCTGGATGGTACCTGCGTGGGCGCCAGCGGCCCAACATAACAGAATAAAGTGAAGTAAATTTCGCATGGGGCAAAACTACCGGCACGGCTGCCGGCTGCCATAGATTTTCTGCAAACACTTCATTTCCTACTATCAATGCAGGAATCGTTTTTGGGGGCACAATCCGGCTTGCAGTCGGGACAGGGGTGTTTGTCGGATGAAAAGCGGCGTTTGCAATGAAGTCCGGCCCACTTTCTCTTTTTTCGGTACTTTGCACCGGCATGAAAACGAAAGTACGCATATGGGTGCATGTTATTTACTGGCTCTACACAATGTTCTTCGTAGAGTTTCTGAACAAGCTGGCATATAGGAACCAGATAGTCCGCCCGGACCCGAATTTGATCCTCTTTTCGAACATCATTCTTTTCGCGGGCGTCTTCTACCTGAATTACTGCATATTGCTACCAGTCTTTTTTAAGAAACGAAAGTTTCTGGCCCTGGTGGCCAGCTGGTTCGTGCTGTCCGGGTTGTTTGTGGGCGTCCGCTTCCTCGTACAGGAGCACCTGTTCCAGAAGTGGTGGGGCATTTGCAATTATTGTTATGAGGATTATTCCCGGCAAGGCGGTGCCTACATTTTCGGCAATGCTATGCTTTGTTTCAGTTACATCATACTGCCGGGGTCCATCATCTGGTTTGTAGATAACTGGCTCAAGTCTGAGCGCCAGCGCCTGCGCTTGCAGGAAGAAAAAGTGGCAGCGGAAAGAGCCTTGCTGCAATCGCAGGTGAGCCCCCACTTCCTTTTCAACAGCCTGAACAACATTTATTCGATGGTATACCATCATTCGGAAAATTCCCTGCCGGCCATCCAAAAACTATCTGGTATGATGCGGTACGTCATAGCCGACGGCAGCGCCGAGGAAATACCGCTGAACAACGAGATCAGTTACCTGCAGGATTATATTGAGCTACAACAGTACCGCAGCCGCAACACAGCACTCCGGTTTGACCTGTCTGGCGATACGGCAGGGAAATACATTGCGCCGCTCATCCTGATTTCTTTTGTGGAGAATGTTTTTAAACATGGCGTAGTGACAGACGCTGCGCATCCCGTCTGCATTCAGCTGGAAACGACAGACAGTCAGCTCAGCTTCACGGTGCAGAACAAGATCAACCGGCATACGAAGGACCCGGTGTCTGGCATCGGATTGAAGAATGTGCAGAGCCGGCTGGCATTGCAATACGCAGGCCGGCATAAATTAAAGATCAGCGAAGAAGGAAATATATTTACCGTACACCTGGTGCTTACACACAAAACAACTAAGCCATGATTAGATGCCTGCTGGTAGATGATGAACCCTGGGCCCTGGAGTTAATGGCCAGCTATGTATCCAAGCTGCCAGAGCTGGAGCTGGTGGCCGCATGCGACAAACCGCTGGAAGCCCTGTCATTGGCCACGCCCGAAAAAACAGATCTTATTTTCCTCGACATCCAGATGCCCGAGCTGGATGGGTTACAGTTTATGCGGGCCATCAATAACAAATGCAGGGTGGTGATCACTTCCGCCTATTCGGAATATGCCATCCATGGTTTTGAACATAATGTGGTAGATTACCTGCTGAAACCAGTGGCATTTGAGCGATTTTGCAAAGCAGTGCAGAAAGTGGTGGAGCTGTTTGCTCCCACCCTACCATCGCCGGTAGCCAATCATATTTTCATCAAAACAGACCAGAAGCTGGTGAAAGTACGCTTCGACGAAATTCTTTTCCTGGAAGGAGCTCGGGATTACGTGATCATTCACACGGATAAGGATAAAGTTGTTACGCTTGACAGCCTCCGTAACCTTGAGGAAATATTGCCGGCTTCGCTGTTTGTCAGAAGTCACAAATCCTACATCACTGCTATCGACAAAATTGACGCTATTGAGCGGAACCGCATTGTGATCGGTGATCATTACCTGCCCATTGGCGAAAGCCACAAGTCGGCATTCATGACCAGCCTTAACAGGAGCAGGAACAGTTGATCCTGCCGCCCGGCAAGCAAGAGAAAAAGTCAGGTAGCATCAACCAATGATGCAACGAAGAGACCAACTTGTATACGCATCTGACTAATTTAAGGGCGATGATCTCAAAAATATAATCTTTAGATGGGAATTATATACCCGACAGTACTCCTAATGGCGGGCCGATGCCTGGCCCTGCTGCCGGATTCACAAATGATCATAAAACAATTGTTTCTGACGGTAACCATCGTACAGCTGCGTCAATCCTGTTTTTCCTGAAGACAGGTAATGATCAGATGATACAGTTTAATACAAATCCTAAGTATTTTCCTAATTCAACACCAGCAAAAAGTCCAGTTAAGTTTCCTCCTATAGGAGCACCTAAAAAATAATCCGATGGCGTATACATATAAACTCAACCGGGAATTATTAGTCTATCAGGAAAAGATCGCTCCATTTGAGCTGCAGACAGGGAAAGTCTATTTCCTGAAATCAAATATTGATGTGCTGACAACATCTTTAATGGATAAGCAACACAGTGATCATGATATAGTCGGAAAAGCATATCATATTCCATATTCGAATGTGATAAAATGGTTCAGATTCAGAAGTGTGTATCAGCTGCTTGAGAAAAGAATTAAGAACAAGGAGATAGTGGATGTCTATTTTCAGTTCTTTAATCTTCCTCATGATGTCATTGTCAAAGATCTACGCGGAGTGCTCTGCAATGAGATATTTAACTTTGAGTACTATTATCATCGGTATGACCTGTTCCTGATCAATTCAGCGGGAATGGATATCCAGAGCATTGCTGATCTGCGCAGCTATATGCTGCAACGTAATACAGCACAAAAGTGCGTGCTTATATACGACACAGCATTGCGACGTAATGATGATAATAGCGTTGTGTTCGGGTTAGAAGAGTGGAAATAACTAAATACTTCTTATCAATAGAACAGCAGGTAACGCGATTTGTTACCTGCTATTTTTTTACATCCCCCCTCCCTCCCCCTAAGATCCGAATATTCCGGAATTAGTCCTCTCATAAATTCGTAGTTAACAATTTTATCGGGGTACTCTGACATGATGCATTTGGAATAGTAATGCTGAAGATCATGAATCACTGGCACCTACTGATCTTTGACTTTGATAGGGAATGGCATCATCCGGACCTTGCAGTCGGCGAAAAACCGAGTGAAAATGAGACCTTTCAACAACTGGCCTCAGTTATCTCAACTGGTGATATATTATCACATAGGCCAAGTAAAGAAGCAAATACTCATTGGAGAAATTGGCCCCGGGGAGGTGTGCTATAAATATTCTGTTGTCTGGCTCGTCAAAACGGAAGCTACGCAAGCCCCCATAAAACTAACTTTATGAGGGCTTGTATAAGGTTTAATTTCAATTATACGTTGTTAGATGTCGTATCACTATTGCCGGCTTCCGGGGCAGGGGTATGATCTGCTGCAAGCCCTTCCGCAGCCTGTGCTTCTTCCTCCACAGCGACTGTATCCTGCTGTTCATCGACGGGATTCAAGTCAGTGGTGTCAATATTTTTCTCTTTCTTCTTGCGGGAGAAAAGGTTTTTCAGGAAGCCGATAAATGCAACAAAACCAATAGCGATGAATTTCCAGCCTGCAGCCAGGAACTTCAGTAAAACAGCGAATAAACCCGCCTTCGCAAGTATCTTACCTGCTACCAGTCCGCCGATGGTCCACACCGCTATCTTATCGATCTTCGGATCAAAATCACTATAGGCATTACCACTGGTAAAGGATGACATATTCAATACCTTGTCGATATTGGCTTTAACAAGTGGCAATTCATCCATAGTACAAACGGCCTTCAGGGAAAGAACACCATGACGCCCCAATACACGTACGTCGTAATTCAGCGTATTGGCACCTTCCTGGTCGCCAAATTTGATTTCCTTAGCCCAGTGCAGCACTCTCTTTTCCTTGTCATAATAGGGCTTCTGTGCCCATCCAACGAAATGCAGGGTAGGATAACCATCTTTTACGCGCACTTTGTTGGTTTCTTTTTCATCGTCCTGCATGTTCTTCAGCATGTCGTCGTAGTCGATCTTTTCCGCATCATCATCTTTTACGTACCCCATGTCTTCGTATTCAACAACGAAAACATAAGAGCCATCTGTAAAAGGATCGGAGTTTTCTAGAAATATCATACCCAGTACGTTCTTCGCACCGGAAGGAGGATTACCCCAAAAGTTCTGTCAATACCCATTTACTCTGTTCCTGGTTAAGGAATTTGAATCCTTTAGGTACGTCAACCGAGGCTTTACCGCCTGGAAGGTTGATTAGACCGGTTTCAAATTTCTGAGCTTTTCTGACAGAATCGACGTAGTGCTCCATTTGTTCTCTGTAGATCTCAGTAGAATCTTTAGTGGGGACTGCTGCATTCAGGGTCAATGCACCCAGCAACAGTACAATCATGTACAAAGTTTTTAGCATGTAATGATTGGTTGTAGTTCGATAAGGGATTTGTTTATGATAATTTCTTAAAAGGGGCAAACCTGACCATTAAACGTTATTGTCCTCAACGGGGCAAATATAGGAAATAGTTTTGCAATGTTGTATGAATAGAAAAATGGGAGTGGCAGTGTTGTTGTTTAGACCACTTTCCCTGTGTTATTCTGGTCGAGCGAGACCACTGTCATCATCATCTTCTTCTTCATCACCTTTTCCAAAGTTGATAAAATAGTTACATTGCTCATAATATCCGTCCGGAAACCATTCTCCAACAAAGTTTTTCTTCGCATCCTGCCACGACTGCACAAATTTTTCGCCCTCGATCTTTGCTATCAGCTGATTGTATAACGTCTCGCAGATCAGCCCATATTCTCCAAACCGGATCTGATGAAAAACGATATCATACACTGAATTGGCGAGACAAAGTACATAAGGATCTTTGAACACCTCTTCGTTATCGATTGTCTCATTCGCCTGCTGTAGCAGCAATTGCAGGGTTTTGCACATTACGGGAGTAGCGTCCCAATAGAAATGTCCATGTGCCCGGAGATATTCACCCATCATGCAGAGACTACGGTATTCCTTTTTTTCAGCATGCGCAATAACGAGCTGCAGTATTGTATTTTCGTTGGAAGCACGTTCTTCTTCGGTGAAGCGTGTTGACACATGGTGGCGTGTATTATTTTCAGTAACCTCGTATTCTTTTGTTCCTGAGTCCAGGAATTGTTCTACCCAAGTTTCGTAGCTGTCGTGCTCAAGTTTTTGTAACATGTGTTTATTCAGGTTTAGAGGCCTGTCTGGCAACAGGAATAATGTAAACGACTTAGACTGCACAACATACGCCAACATGTATCCCCTGTTTATCCGCTACCACAATAGATTCCTGCGACCATGTAAGGCCGGAACAAGTTACAGTAAAATAAGGAAAATAGTAATCTGTCAGACTACCTTCTTTTGATGGCGGCATCAACGTATTTGTAGAATCCATCTCAATCACCCTTTTCGACCACTATCGGGCACTTAAATGTGCAAAGGGGATGTATCAGAAAGCCGCTTAAATGACTACCTGTCTCCATCAGGTACCCGAAAAAAAAGGCTGCATCATAGTTTTGATACAGCCCCTTTTGTTTTATATCTATCTTTCTAAACCTGCTTCAGGTAATGTGGGATCAAGTTGAACTCTTGGAGTATTCAATGCATTTCCAACTTGTCAACAATAGTACTGAATAGTTTTTTCCCATTTTCTTTATCCGACTCATTTTTGTAATTATGAGACACAATTACACTTGTAAGTCCAGCAGACGTATTGAAGACGATACGCATCGCCTGACCTTTATTTAATTTTCTTTTTGGCTGTTCATAGTCGCATGTAACCAGTATTACCTTTTTGCCTCTGATTACTTTAAATTCATTAGAAATGATCCGCTCATTTATAGCATCAATTCTACTTAATAAAGGGGCAGCTTCCTGATCCTGGTACGCCTGTAATTGATTAAGCTGAGCGTAGCGCACACAAACTTCTATTTTAATACTGGAATCCTTGCTGGAATAATATTTTACGTATCTAAAATCATCATCCCAGGAGAATAGAGGTTCGGTTCCGATCATTCTTATATGCAGTGCAAGCGGTTCTTTATAGAAAAATCCTTTAGAGAAGGTAAAAAGGAATTTGGACTAAATGAGTATCAGACCCGAAGCGCTCAAAGCTGGCACAAGCGCATGGCTATGGTAATGTTAGGACAACTGTTCATGAACACTCAAAAGCTTCTCTACTATAATGAAAGGATAGGGCAACAACCCAGGAAATCATCTTATTGATAAGATCTGTTCTCAAATTGACATTGAGATCAATCTCAAATATTATGTGTGATATCCTTGCGAAACAGCCACCAGATTATAAAAAACTAAAGAAATTATTATTTATTCGAATCTGATCAAATCAAGTAACTTTAAAATATTAAATTCCTGAATTTATCAAAATGCTCATTATAAGTTCTTGTTCTCAGAATATTTTCCAGCTGATTTGTATGAAAATGCGCTCCTCCTTTATAGCACATTTTTCTCCACTCCGAATCCGTTATACATTCAAAAAATGGATTAGCAAGTTCATTCTCTTGTTCATATGTAACATTAAAATGCATTTGAGCCGATGAAATAGTCGATTCGTTCTGAAAGTTTCTTCTTCTTTTTGCAATATCTGTCAATCTGTCGAAAGATATAATTTCTATTTTTTCAGTTTCGGCTATCTGTCTTCTTTTTTCCAATTCCAATAGGTCATCAGTTCTTCTTCCGATAATAATTTTAAATTGAAGCCTACTATTTTGTAAGACTTTTGTATTTATTGTGGGTAGTATTTTTTTAAACTGGCTCTTGTTATCTATTAACCATCTTTTCCAGTCTCTAATCTGTTGTAGAGCCGAATTAAATTTTGAAGATAGTTTGCCTGAACTATCAAATAATTTAGTATGCGGGCTTTCAATTTCTATTAGCTCATAAATTGTTCCGTCGCTATAACCTTCTCTGACAACAACAAAGTCGGTCTCATAGTCACTACCCAACTTAAGCTTAGAAATAACAAGATAAGATTCAATAATCGTTAAAAAGATTGCAGGATGTGTTCGCAAAAATTCTTGGTAATCCTTTTCCTTTAAAGCCTTGTTATTCACAAGAGACTCCCATTGCGATAATATATCTCGGTAAATTTCAGTTTGAGTTAACTTACTCCAATTATATATCATTGAGGCTATATATTTTTTTATAAATATAAAAAAATGATTTAAAAATTAAATTTTCCGAAGTAGTGTTACTCTGAAGGAGATCCTGGATATAGATGAATACATAGAACGATCAATTCTCGACAAAATCGCACACCTACTGTAACGTTTTCCAACAGTAAGCCGCTTTCGATTCGCGACAAACGAGCCTTGCGAAGTGTAAGCTTCCGGATAACCAGTGGCTTGGTGGCAGGGCTTCCCCTTTAGAAAAGCATTTGTTATTTCGTAAAGCCCTCCCGTATTCTCCTTTTTTTACTTTTATCACCAACATCATAAACATTTGAGCAGGAAACGTAGAAAAGGGCGCTCCTTAAAGAACACCCTGGCTATTTTTTTCTAGTATCGTTAGCTAATTCAAACGATTGAAGGGCTATCTTCCCTCCATCTTATCAATTTGTTTGCGATAATATTCAAGCAGTTCTGGTCTACGAAGACCTAACGTTGTAACAGGTATTTCCTCTTCTTCAATACCTTTTAAATCGATGTTCGTCATTCGCAGCTTTTCAATAATACCTTTAACTTTCGGCGTTACGGCAATAAATAGTTTGCCGTCTAACAAAAAAATATCGGATCCGTCCCAAGTGGTTTCATCAAAGTATATTCCTTTTTTAAAATAGTCTGGTTGTCCACCTGCAACAAAAGGCCCTTTACGGACTATTTCTCCCTTATAATCATCTATGCCAGACGCTCTACCAGCTATTACTAAACATGAATAATCTTCCAGTACCCCCTCCTTCAAGTTAATTAATGCCGGAATAGCATGATAACCTGTAACATTTTCCGATTTGAATGCCTCAAATAGTCTGTTGTGAAATAATTGGACACCCACATCGCCCCCATGAATCGCATCATATTTTTTCTTTCCCATATTTTTAGAAAAATGAATAGGCGCATCCAAGTCCAATTCTCCTCTTAAAAACTTATACCCATCGATCGGAGCATCTGGATTGACGATAAGAGCTCCATTCAAAAATTTATTATCGAGAAGAAAAAAATTCATATAACCGAGTTTATAATCCAAAAATAGCTTTTATCCTATTCATTTCCGTCAATATCTCCTGCCTCGTAGGATTTGAATTGTTTCGGAAAAATATTCTCCAATACTCATTAAATAATCTGGCATTTTGCTGATGAGCAGGACTTTGCCACCAGGACATATGCAGCGGATGGTTGATGTTTAATCCTGCTGCGTTAAACTGTGCCTCGAATGCCTGGGGTAAATTATGATGAGCATTTACGGATGACGCTGGATTGGTTCCTGTATAAGTCTTGAACGACAGCCTGTAATCCCGATAATTAGGATTGTTGCTACTTCCCACGTAAGAGGAAGGATACTCGGTGATGGTAGAACTTGGATATTCGGTAATAGTGGAACTTGGATAGTTACCATCAGCATCCATTCGAAAACTCCATTCTGTTACTTCTCCTATCTTAGTGGCATCATCACTAAGCGTTACACCCGGAGCATTTATAGTAGGAATTGGATCAATATTTTGCAACTTCAAATTTCCCGTCCAGAAATTCCTGCCCTCAATTTTAGCGAGAATGCCATTGCTCACGCCTCCCAGTACTGCTCCCCCAATCGCTCCGAACAGCCCTTCTTTGGCACCTTCTCCAAGAGATTGGCCAATACTCATATCTCCAAATGCTACAGCATTCCCTGTTCCCTGAATCATACCACCTACCCCTCCACCGACGGCGCCAGCACCTAAGCCTCCCCAAAAACCACCAGCACCAACAGCAATACCGGTACCAGTTATCCCCGCACCTGCTCCTACTCCGGTTATA
The DNA here is from genome assembly GCF_900142925.1 of Chitinophaga sp. CF418. Lineage (GTDB taxonomy): Bacteria > Bacteroidota > Bacteroidia > Chitinophagales > Chitinophagaceae > Chitinophaga. The sequence goes on along the minus strand of NZ_FRCN01000019.1, from coordinate 5,970 downwards.
ATGCCCAAAGCAGCGCCGCCTGTTGCTGCTGCGGCAGCTCCCGCCACGAATCCTATTCCAAATGATTTCACAATATCTAGCCGGGAAGCATAGCCTTTCGATGCCATACTATAGGCATTTAAAGCGCCACCGATAAATCCGCCTATTATTATATGCCAGAATCTGCCATCAGGATCAACAACGATCATAGGCCTGTTGCCCATAGCCATATAAGGACTATAATCTTGCCCCGCAGGGTCGGTAGAGAACCACCGACCTAACTGTGGATCATAGTAGCGTGCCTCGAAATTGTACCATTCTAAGCCAGTTCCATCGGCGAATTCACCCCTCTGTAGTTCTTTGCCCTGGAATAGTTGCCTATTTTCAAGGCTCAGGGGTGTACGGCTACTGATACCATCCATCACAAGCCCATAAGGATAATAATGGGTTTCTTCCAATACGGGTCCGGTAATATCCGTAACTACGATATCGTCAAAATAGACGTCCTGCGCTGTTTCATTGGTGGGAAATACATAGAGGAAACCACTCTTTTCCATCACCATCCCATCAACCAATAAATGCTGTAGCTCGTCAGGGGTATTTTTCACCTGCCTAACACCACTGTTTCCATCCACCAGCTGGAACTGATCATCGAAGAGAGCGAAGTTGATATAGGACTTACGCTTATTGATTCCCCCTCGACCAAGGTCTTTTTGCTTTAATTGCTGATAGTTATTGTTATAAAAATTACTGGTAAAACTTTGTTGCTGAATTGCTTGTCCGTTGCCATGCAGAGCATCTATGGCATTAGCATCGCCAAATACCTGGGCAAGAGATACTATCATGTCTTCCGCAGGTACTGCCTTATCGTCATTCACTGGTCCGTCAGACTTGAAGAATGCCATGGCACTGATCTTAATAGTATCGCCGGCCATTACACGCAATACAATGGAGGGACCTATCTTTTTGCCATCGGATTTTGCATTTAGTTTAGCAACAAATGAGCCTTGTGAAGTATCAGCTTCTGGATAACCTACAGGCTTGGCAGCACGGGTTTCATCCACATTACTAAATGTAGCAGTTTCTACGAGGGCGTTCTCCGGCTCCATAGTGGCCGCATACATGGTAAAATTGGTTTGTTCAGTTAATACACTGCGGGTATTACCCAGGTGGTCTTTTACAAAATAGTCGTAGGTACTCTGAGGAGCTTGATTGGTATTATACACCATCCTCACTCGTCCTTCTTCATGATTGAAATAGGAAAGGGAATCGTTCTGGTAGACAAAGCCGCCGATGTAATCGGTGATAATGGTTCTAACGGGATCGGATGTGCTATCTATAACAGTTTTCCTGATCCGCTGTCCATTAGCATCGTACAAATATGACACCGTTCCTTTACCAAACACTTTAATGGTTTCGGGTAGATTGAGATAGTTGTAGGATATGCTGGTGATCCGCTTATTATTGTCGCTGGTAAAGTTGCCGGAAGCATCGTAACTGTAATCGTTATCTCCGGTTCCATTCACCTCTTTAAAATCACCCAGGGTAGAAGCGGAATTATTGGCGAGATCTCTTACCCCTTTCAAGCGATTGCTATTGGCTTCGTAGGTGTACCGAAGGTTGTCTACCGTAATGCTGCCACCGGGCTGGTATCCTTTCTGGTTCATGGAAAGAATATTGCCATTGGCATCGTAGGCTGAATCGGCATTGATACCATCCCCTACCTTCATACTGAAATCAATACCTGCACTGGTATTCCAGCTACCGGAGGTGAATTGTGTAAAGTCGGCCTTAAGCAGGCGATCTGCGGGGTCATAGCCAAATCCGTAGGAACGGAAGGCGTTATCATTGAACCCTCGCCATCTGTTACCGGCCAGATTGCCTGTATATTGCGGCGTATAGGTACTGTCGTAGAACAGTTGTTCACCGAAATGATGGTTCTTAGCATCAGCCGCGCCATTTACGGCATATCCTTTATTGATGTTCTTTAACCAGCCGCGGATGTTGTAGTCATATTCAAGACTGTCAATCGCGGCCCCTAGAACACTTGTTTTAACCTGACCCAGTTCATTATAACGAAGTTGCGAAATGGTTTTTGAAACTCCGTTATCATTCACCTCTTTGGTGGCTTTTATAAGCTCCCCCCTATGGTTGTAGGTCATTGCGTTGGATACGGTTGTAGTAGGCGTAAACCCGCTGCGTTTATTAGCATGCCTCAGATAATTGCCGATTAATCTTCCGGCGAAATTGTAAAGGTTGGTTACAACGTCTGTTCCGCCAGTTTCGTTATCAGCAATGCTTTGAATGACCCGGCCTTTATCGTCATAATACAGGGTTGATGTCAGCCATTGATCTGTACCGATTATTCTGATCTTTCCACCAGTCACCAGGCCCTCTGTGAGTTTGCTCACTGCCGTGGGACGCTCAGGATATAGGTCGCTACCCGCCTTAGGCTTTTGAAAGTCTGCAGTATTGGCGGCTTGAGCACCTGAAAAGGAATAGTCGTCGTAGAAATTGTAGACAAGCGGGGTAAGCGCGCTGGCAGGTATTGCAGGCAGTGGATTGTCGGCAGTAATACTTACTACCTGTCCCGACACCGGCACTATTTCAGCAACCACTGTCTGCCCATTGGTACAGGCAAAGCCACTGAGAAACGTGATACTGCTGCCAGCCTGGTACAGATTGGCGTCGTTAACTGCTGTGGCCATATCTTCTATACCAGGAATAGTGTAAGATAACGCCTGACTCGCGGAAGCGGAATTCATGCTGGTCTGCAGCTGAACCCGTGTACTGGCCGAGTTATATAACGCAGTCATGATGTTCCGGTCTCGCCTGTCATAGAAGGACACCTGCCATTTGTTTTGAGCACGCAGGTTGCCATCCCGGACGAAAACGAGCCGGTTTTTGCGGTCGTACACGTATTCGGTAGAATCTGTATCCGGCGTTTCTTTTACTATCACTCTTTGCCGTTGGTCGTATTGGTATTGGGCGCATAGATTTAAAACGAGGCTCAAGTTCCAGCTGCCCATGATCTTTGCCACCACCAGTGGAGGGATCACAAAGCGAAGATTGCCCATATCATCATACACCTGGTAAGTACACTGCCAGCCCACGTGGCCGGTGCCCGGTGTTGCGGCTACCTGTACTTTCCTTAACACCTCATGTCCTTCCCTATCAGTATAAGTTACCACTTTGCGGTTGTTCTCATCGGTGCGGGTATCCTCCAATAGTTCACCTGCAGCATATCTGCTGGAGGAGGCAGGCAGGTTACCATTCATTATCCAAATGCGTACACTGTCGGAAACGGCATTCACCATATATTGGCTGGTTACCCCCCTCGACGAACCGCCCCAGCTTCGTCCAGGTGCCATCATTTTCTGCATTGTGCCCATAGGTGAACGCTCATAAACGTTTTGTGTATAGGGCGTCAGTTCGCCGCTATAGTAGATGTTGTAAAAATTGGCATGGTCCGTTAAAGGACTGTTTTGAGCATCCCCGGTAGTAGTGGTAGCTATGTAAGGAAGATAATCGTTCCTCGTCCTTCCCATGGAATCATAGATATTGAAGTTCACAATATCCTTACCCAAAGGTGACCAGCGTTTTTGTACAGTTTGCACCACCCTTCCAAAGGCATCGTATAAAACGGTGCTTTGCGCCACTTCCGCCGAGGTGCGGGAAAGACTGATTATGGAGGCCCCGGATTTTAATGGGATCATGGGGCGCCAAGAACGGGAGAAGTTTAGATCGAAATTCAGGGTGTCGTTGGCCTGTTGTGCCTGAAGGCATACAGGAATTAGAAACGACAACAGCAGCCCTAATAGCTTTCCTGTTAGTTTATAATTCGTTTTCACGGTAATGATTTTATTATGGAGAATAATGGGTATCTGCACTAATTACTTGATGACATAATCACCCGGCTTCAGGAAATAGTCGACATGGCAATCGAATGTCCAACAGGGAAATCCGGGTGGATCGCAGTCCGTCTTCACATAATCGCGTGTTACGGAATACGCAATTACCACCTCGGTTCCGTTGGCGGTATGTATATCGTCTGGAATAATCTCGCAGGTATTATTCACGCCTGTCACCACTTGTAAATTCTGAACGTACCTGGGTTTTGTGCAGGCGGCATCGTAGTAGAATTTAACTACTACATCCTCGCCTTGGTCCATATCCACATCTTCATAACTTAATTTTGCATACACAATGCCGCATCCGCCATTCGCATTAGCATAGCTTTGTCCGTTGGCTATAACGGTGTTCATGGCCAGGCTATCTGCCTTATACTGACTAATGGAAGACGTATAGATACCCGAAGCAACTGTGTATAATAGGGTATCCGGAACATTCCCCCCGGTACAATTGGTTTGCACGAACTTCCGGCTGATGGCATTATTCTTATAAATGATGTTGCAGTTAACCTTTTCACCTGCCTGACCATAGCAGGACATTTCCATTATATTGCCTTCCACATCCTCCCGTAACCGGACCCTACCCAGATCATCGTACTCCGTATATGCCACCTTATTATTTTCGGAATTAACACTGGTCTGATTGCCAAAGAAATCGACAGTATTTGAACTCATCATCGCATCAGCAGGATATGCTCTGAGTTCATCAATAACAACATTTGAACCTGTGAGTGAAATACTGGTGGTGGTGGAGGGGAGCAAATTCCGGTAAAGGTTCCAGGCTCTTTTAGCGGCTAGTTTTTCGGGAGAAACACCGTTTATTGTTAAACCGGCACCTGTGGTCCAGTAGGTCACTACGTATTCCCTGCCCACCGTAACGGAAGCGCTAATGGTGCCGTTTAGCTTGAAGGACCTGTTTCCGGTTATAGCGTCGGAATAGTTGTATTGCCCGGAGGGAACGGTCCAATTACCGTTGTTGGGTCCTTCAAAGCTGGTATAGGCGACTTCGGTATAGGCTGCATCTGTAATGGTACTAACTGATGTCTGATGTTCGTCATCCCAGATCACAGACTGGCGGCTACCGGTTAGGTTATTAGCCACCTGTAGAGAGACGAGTTTGGCATCATACCGTTCAATTGTGGTCACCAATGGAATAAGGGAACTGTTGCGATTGAGTACGAAACGGTTGAAAGCGCCAATGGTACTCAATGGAACAGGTTTATCCGATTGCAGGCCATAGATATATTTGGGCTTTATCTTATTGCCAGTAATGACCTCGTAACCTGTAATCGTAGCACTGATCAGACTTTCCGAAGTGGGTGTTTTCACCCATTGCTCCTCCGCAACTTTCACTATTATTCCGCTATCCCTAAGTGTTTTTACAGGACCTGTGAGGGAGTAATTATAAGGATAGTAAATATTGGTTTGAATATACTTTTGAAGATCCTTGCTCACCCATTTTTTTAAGGACGCCAAATTATTCAGACTATCGTAAACAAAGCTGGCGCTTTGCAGTACGGTATCGGCACCGGAAACGATCTTTTCTACAGTGGAATCCAATAGCGCAGTACCCGTCAACCCGTAATAGGTATCGCTTCCGTAGCCCGGGCCGAGATAGAGTGCAGAGGTATTACCGTAATATTGTGCGTTCGTTAGGAGCTTGATGGACTTAAAAGCGGTGTCTGACAAAACAGTTACGGTAAAATCGTACCTGTTCTCGTTGATTTTCTTTATCTGGTTGTATTGATCGAATACCGTCGCCTTTTTGGGCAACCCCAATTCCCAGGAAGGATACAGTTCCGCTGCGAAAGGATATTGAGGCGGTGATGGAAAATAGTTAACGTCTTTATAGGTGGTGAACTCGTGTACGGTTTTACCGTTACCAGGCAATATTTCTTCTACCCGGCTATAACCAACAGCTGTGCCCCACACATAGTCAAGACTATTCATGGGTGATGATACTCGCACAAAATATTCTTTATCCCCCCCGTTCCTGTAAAAAACATTGAATAGGTAATCATACCTAGGTATAAAGAAGGCAAAGCCAGAACTGGAACCATTTTCATTTATATACCGGAAT
>NZ_FRCN01000018.1 GCF_900142925.1 Chitinophaga sp. CF418 | reverse complement strand
CCACGATTGTAGCCGCCACCACCGCCACCGCGGTCGTAACCACCACCACCGCCGCCGCCACGGTCGTAACCGCCGCCGCCGCCACGATTATAGCCACCACCACCGCCTTCACGGTTATAGCCGCCACCGCCTTCGCGATTATAGCCACCATCATTATCTCCACGGTTGTAGCCACCGCCACCACCGTAGCCTCCATTGTCGCGTGGACGATATCCACCGCCACCGCCACCATCACGATCCCCACGATTGTAACCGCCGCCGCCTTCACGGTCAGAGTTAAAAGGTCTGTCATTGTCCCGGTTATAACCGCCGGGTCTACCCTCTCTTTCACTATTAAAATCGGGTTTGAAGTAACCGCTTGGTCTCTCCTTATTGGGATCTTGGTCTTTGTCTGCACCAGGAGGAGAGTAGGGCCTGCGGGGGCGTTCGTTTCTCTCAAAAGTCATCTTACTTAATTAAGCGTTTGAATCAATATTAGCTATGATTTCATAAAAATGAAATACGTCTCCATAAGAGTTATATAAGGGCGCCGGTGAAATGCGAATTACTCCGGGTTCCCGCCAGTCGACGATTATACCGGCGTCAGTCATCTTTTGTTGGATTTCTCTCCCTTTTTCATGGAAAAGCAAAGATAATTGAGCACCGCGTTCCTTACAATTTTTTGGCGTAATTATTTCAAATTTTATGTTTTCTATATGTTTTAACAGGAATTCAAGATAATTGGTGAGTTTAATGCTCTTATCTCTTAAAGCTGCCATCCCAGCGGACTCAAAAAGTTCCAGTGAGGCTTTTAATGCTACCATGTTAAATACCTGAGCCGTGCTAATTTGCCAGCCTTCTGCACGGCTTTTGGGTTTAAAACCCTTCTCCATTTTAAAACGGGTACTTTCTTCGTTGCCCCACCAGCCACCTAGTCGTTGCCGGTTTGTATCACGGGCATGTCTTTCATGTATAAATGCTCCACCTACAGCGCCGGGGCCTCCATTTAAATACTTATAAGAGCACCAAACGGCAAAATCTACTTCCCAGTCATGTAACTTCAAAGGTACGTTTCCTACTACGTGTGCCAGGTCGAACCCAGCGACAGCCCCAACTCTATGGGCTGCTTCCGTAATGGACTGCATATTAAACAATTGGCCGGTATAATAGTTTATTCCCCCCAATAATATTATTGCTAAGCTACTACTTTCCCGCGCAATAATCTCAAAAATATCTTCCTCTCTTATTAAATATTCACCTGGCCGGGGAGCTACTTCTATTATCGCTGTTTCCGGATCAAAACCATGCATCCGTACCTGTGTTTCAACAGCATATTGGTCGCTGGGAAAAGCCCCAGCCTCCATCAATACCTTAAACCGCTGCTTCGTCGGCCGGTAAAAGCTCATCAATAACAAATGCAGATTTACTGTAAGCGTATTCATTACTGTCAGCTCTTCCTGGCTGGCTCCGACAATACCTGTTAACGGCTTGCTGCAATATTGCTGATAATAAAGCCATGGATTCTCCGCATTCCAATATCCTTCTACTGCATGATGCTGCCAATCAGTCAATTCCTGTTCTATGGCTGGTCTTACTTTTTTGGGCTGTAATCCTAAAGAGTTTCCGCAAAAATAAATCGCATCCTTTCCATGTCTCTGAGGGAAATAAAATTGTTCCCTGTGCGTCTTTAATGGGTCCGATTGGTCCTGCTCTTCAGCAAACTGCCTTGATAGTTCAAACATATTTCAAAATTCCAGGTTTCTCTTACCCGATCCCGTTTATTCCTGTACTCTACTTAAAAAAATGAGTACTTTTCCCTGCCTGGGCAAACGGAACCGCTATAACGTGTATCCAATCAATCTCCGTCCAGTAAATTGCCTAACCCGCCCAATATACTACCTTCCTCCTTGCGCTTTCCGGTACCGTAAGAAACCAGTCTCGCGGCCATTCTGCTGATAGGTAAGGATTGTATCCAGACTGTACCCGGACCTCTTAATGTGGCAAAGAACAAACCCTCGCCACCGAAAACCATATTTCTGATTCCTTTTACAAATTCAACGTCAAATTGTACACCTGAAGTATACGCTACCACACATCCCGTATCAATTTTTAATACCTGCCCGGGCAGTAACTGCTTCTCAATCACCATCCCCCCAGCATGCACAAATGCCATACCATCTCCTTCCAGCTTTTCCATAATGAAGCCTTCCCCGCCAAAAATTCCGGTTCCTAGCCTTCTCTGCCATTCTATGCCAATACTAACACCTTTCGCTGCACATAGGAACGCATCCTTCTGACAAATTACCCTGCCGCCCATCTGGGCCAGGTCCATCGGAATGATCTTACCGGGATAAGGAGCCGCAAAACTAACCTTCTGCTTGCCATTGCCCACATTGGTAAATGCAGTCATGAACAAGCTCTCCCCTGTCAATATCCGTTTACCGGCTGACATTAATTTACCTAAAAGCCCCTGATTAGATTGTGAACCATCCCCGAACATTGTTTGCATCTGAATATCCTGGTCCATCATCATAAAGCTGCCGCTTTCAGCAATAGCAGTCTCCTGTGGGTCCAGTTCTATCTCGACAATCTGTATTTCTTCGCCATAGATACGGTAATCTATTTCATGGTTGCGTCGCATAGCGTATTGATAAATTTATCAGGTTAACAATAATGGCTCTTGCACATCAAAAATAAGTAATTGGAATTGCAGTCAATTGTTAAAGTTTGTTAAGGTGTAAAAAAAAGAAACCGTCCCGTGGATACGGGACGGTACCTGTTAAACCTACAACTGTTACACTGTATATAGTGTGAACTAAACTCTTTCGTGTATCTTCTTGTCTTGATGATGCCTCTGTACATGCGGCTTTTCCACCTCATCCTCCCCATTCGGGAAGAAATGATAAGGTTTGGGCGATACATATGCCGGATCATGCATCCTGCGTACGTCTTCCTTCTTCATCGCCAGTTTCAGCCCCAGTACCAGAAAAGGCACATATTTCATGACGCGTGGCATTTTGTAATGGTCCAGTACATCAATGGAACGCTTGTTCATGGCGTACATCACCGGTACCAGGATCAGGGTCAGGAAAGTGGCAAAAACCAGTCCGTACACCATCGTCCAGGCCAACGGGCCCCAGAATGCTACGTTATCACCTCCAAAGAAGATATGTGGCTCAAATGAGGAGAATAAGCTGGCAAAGTCAATATTAAAACCTACCGCCAGCGGTATCAGACCCAGGATCGCTGCAATCGCTGTCAGCAATACCGGCGTCATACGGGTTCTTCCCGCCTCGACTACCGCTTCATATACCGGCATCTTCTGTTGCACCAGCAGGTCGGTGAACTCTACCAACACTATACCGTTACGTACCACAATACCCGCCAGCGCCATAATACCCACACCGGTCATTACTATCGAAATATCCATTCCAAAGGTGGCAAAGCCCAGGAACACACCAATGATCGAGAACAATATCTCCATGAAAATAACAAGCGGACGTCCGATAGAGTTGAACTGCGTCACCATGATCATCAGAATCAGACCAAAGGCGCCCACCATCGCCAGCCCCAGGAAGTTGGAAGTCTCCTGCTGGTCTTCCTGCTCACCCGTCATTTTCACTGTAATACCCGGCGATTTCGGGAAGTCGTTCAACGCTGTCTGGATCTGCTGTACTACCTCATTGGTATTATAGCCGGTCAGTACGTTGGAATATAATGTTACAACACGCTTCTGATCGATACGTTTGATACTCGCATAAGTATTGGAGTATTTGATATCTGCTACCGCGGATAATGGCACCTGACGAATCGCTCCCGCCATATTCATGTCGCGGTATACGATGTTCAGGTTCATCAGGGTATTGATATTGTTACGCTGATCTTCCCTGAACCTTACCATGATCTTGTAATCATCTTCCGGATCACGGAACTTGGATGCCTCCTGCCCATACAACGCCGTACGCAATGCCATACCGATAGTAGTAGTGGAAATACCTTCTCTGTTGGCACGCTCACGGTCAATATTCACCAATATCTCCGGTTTGTTGCTCTGGAAGTCTGATTTCAACTCTTCCACCCCTCCAATCTGCAGAGAGTCCAGGTAACGTTTTATCTTTTCAGAAGCTGCAGTCAGCTCTTCAAATTCGTCACCGGCAATCTCAATGTTGATCGGCTTACCGGTTGGCGGACCACCCTGCTCCTGCTCTACTGTAATATCTACACCCGGAATACCCCTCACCGCCTTACGGATCTTATCGAGGTATTGTACGGTTGAATTTCCGTTACGTTTACCAAATTCCACAAAGGCTACTGTTACCTTACCCTTGTGCGGCTGCACACTCATATCCATCTGGGAAGGATCGCCTGCACCTACTGCTACGTTGGAGATGATAGACTCCACGATCGGGTTCTTCTGACCTACTACGGCAGTGATCTTCTGTTCAATAATATGTGTGACTGAGTCTGTGTACTTCTGGTCAGTACCCATTGGTAACTCTATGTAAGTATAGATAAAGTTCGGATCTGCCTGTGGGAAGAACACTACTTTGGGACTACGGATCACAGTCAGCATGATACTGAACACCAGCAATCCGAAGGTGCCCACCAATATCCATATAGGACGCCATCCTACAAGACACCATTTAAGGATACGTTTGTATCGCTCCTGCACACGTGGCCATACGTTGCTCTGGAAACGGCGGGCTACACCACCCAGCCAGAAGCGCTCAAGTACGATCATCAGGTACAGGAATACAGTAAAGTTGCCCATACCGAAATTCCCGGCTGCATACCCCATGAGTGCGATAACCGCAAATATGATGGTAAGTATCACGAACTTCTTGTTAAACGTCGGCTTAGGATGATTCTCCCCCTCATGACGATCCATGAAGTCAACCGCAAACACAGGATTGATAATATAAGCTACGATCAGTGATGCACCGAGTGTAGTGATCAGCGTTACCGGCAGGAAGAACATAAAGCTACCGATAATGCCCGGCCAGAACAGCAACGGGAAGAACGGCGCCAATACAGTCAGCGTTCCGGAGAATACCGGCAGGAACACCTCTCCTGCAGCCACTTTCGCTGCCCTCACTATACCCAGGTCCTTTCTTTCGTAGAAGATACGATGCACGTTTTCGATCACCACGATCGCATCGTCCACCACAATACCCAATGCGAGCAGGAAGGAGAACAACACCATCATGTTCAGCGTAAATCCATATGCAGGCATCAGCAGGAAAGCGATGAACATAGAGATAGGCACTGACAATGCCACGAATATCGCATTCACTGCTCCCATGAAGAACATCAGGATCACCGTTACCAGCAGGAAGCCGATGATGATCGTATTGATCAGATCATGCAGGGTAACACGTGTTGAATTGGATTGATCTGCAGTAATAGTCACATCAAGACCTTTAGGCAGATAATCCTTCTTCATATCATCAATGATCAAACGGATCTTGTCAGAAGCATCGATCAGGTTCTTACCACTTTGTTTTATCACGTTCAGGGTGATCACATTCTTTCCATCCAGACGCGCGTAACTTTCCTGTTCCTCAAAACCATCCACCACTTCGGCGATATCTTTCAGATACACCACAGCGCCCGACATACTGCGTATAACGATATTACGGATCTTGGATGCATCTTTGTATTCACCTTTTACACTCAGGGTACGCTTCTGTCCATCCATGGATACCAGACCACCAGAGATTGTGCGGTTCTCCATTGCGATGGCATTCGCCACATCATCAAAGCTGATCCTGGCCGCATCCATTTTGTATTTGTCTACATTGATCTGGATCTCTCTTTCCAATGCACCGACAATGTCTACACGGGTGATCTCGTTCAAAGCCTCGATACGGTCCTGCATTTCGTCTGCATACTTTTTGAGTGACTGCAGGTCAAAGTCGCCGGAGAGGTTCACGTTCATGATAGGTATCTGCGATACGTCTATCTTGATGATCTGTGGCTCCTGTGTAAGGTTATTGGGCAGGTCTTTCTTCGCATCATCCACCTTCTCGCGCACTTCCTGACGGGCGGTTTCCATATTCTCACTGGCGTCAAATTCAATGGTGATGGCAGAGTAATCCTGCATGGAAGTACTCTTGATAGATTTCACACCAGAGATACCACCCAGTTGTTTTTCGATGGGTTTTGTCACCAGTGTCTCCATATCTTCAGGAGCAGTACCGCTATAAATGGTACTGATATAGAACTGGGGGAACACTACCTCCGGAAACTGTTCCTTCGGCAGGCTCTGATATGACAGGATACCTGCAAGGGCCAGGATAAAGGTGGCAACATAAATGCTCACCTTATTATCTATCGACCAGCTGGTGGGTTTAAATTCTTTATTCAGATTGTCTTGCATAAACCAGTTTTAGAGTATTAAAGCTGGATAAGGTCATTATCGTTCAAGCCCTGGTAACCGATAGTCACTATCTGTTCACCAGCCTGCAGTCCGTTCTTGATTTCAGCCTTATCATTATAAGTGCGTCCCATTTCGATCTCTCTTCTCTTAGCGATTAATTTACCGCCCTGGTTCTGGGCCAGAATCACGTAAGGTTTACCGAGGGAATACTGGATAATGTTCACAGGTACTACTACTGCTTTGGGCGCTACATAATCCACGATCTTCAGACGTACGATCATATTCGGGCGCAGTGCAGGATCATTCTGTAAAGGTATTTCCACTTTGATAGTGCGGCTTACCGGATCAATTACTTTTGAAGCAAAGCCTATTTTTGTACGGATCTGCTTATCAATATCCGGGAAGTCCAGTACCACCTGATCGCCGGTTTTCACCTTACTGGCGTAGGCTTCAGCAACATTTGCAACTACACGCAGGTTGCTGCCATTTACCACACGGAAAGCAGCGCTACCAGGAGCCGCATTATCACCCAGCTTAATGATCACCGCATCTACGGTACCATTGATAGGAGATATGATCCTTGCCTGTCCCATCTGGTCCTGCAGGGTAGCTATTCTCCTTTCGAGTGATTCTTTCTGGTTCTTTGCATTCAGGTACTGTACTTCGGAGCCGATCTTCTGATTCCAGAGGTTCTGCTGTTTCTGGAACATGGTATTGGCCAGGTCCAGCTGAGTATGCAGTTCCGCCATATTGGCCCTCAGTATCTGATCGTCTACCTGGGCCAGCGCCTGTCCTTTGCTTACAGTCTGGCCTTCTTTTACATGTATGGCAGTAACAATGCCAGGCACTTTGGAAGACACGTTCACGTTCTCTCTTGCATCTACGCTTCCCTGTACATCTATGTAGTGTTCAAATAGGATATCTTCCACGGCGGTTACTACCACTGATTTCTTTTTTTGTTCAGTAGTATCCGTTTTCTTAGTACTCTTCTCCAGTGTGGCAATCTGCTGTTTCAGATCTGCCTCCTTCTTTTTAAGTTCCGCCAGTTTGGCCTCAGGCGAAGGCTCGCCGCAAGCGGCCATAAGAGCGACGATCAACAGAGCGGGACGATATATCTTGGACATATAATAAAGAGTTAATAGTTAGTTGTAGTATTAGCTTACAGTTTTCCGTATGCTTTGAGGTAATCCACTTTCGCGATCGCAGCATTGTACAATGCGTTGAAATAATTGTTCTGTGCGGTGAGCAATTCATTTTCTGCAGTGCTCATTTCCAGACTGGATCCTACCCCTTCACGATATTTGGTCTGCGTGGTATTGTATACTTCCTGTGCCAGCTGCATGTTACTTTCCTGCGCTTCCAGTGTCAGGATATTATTCCGGAGATTGGAAGTGGATTGTGCCTGTTCCATATCAATACCGAGTTTAGTATTCTCCAGGCTGATCTCAGCTTTCTTAAGCTGCAGGAAAGCCTGATCTTCTTTGCGTCTGCGCTGTAAACCACCGAAGATGGTGAATGACAGGTTTACACCATATCCTACATATCCATACCAGGTCTGACGGTTGAAATAGTTGAACTCATCACTCGCACGGCTCATACCCGCTGTACTGAACAGCGATAGCGTAGGCAGTACTCCCAGTTTATAGCGCTTCAGATCGTATTCGTATGCTTTCCGTTGTGCCTGCAGCAACTGGTATTCGATACGCTGTGAATAATCAAACTGCTCTGCAGCCGCTGCAGATTTAATCTCTGCAGTTGTCAATGTATCTGTGAGGGTGATGGGTTGTTGAATGGGCATCCCCATCTGATATTTCAACGAAGCAACCCCCACTTCTGTTACATTACGGAGCTTTGTTTCTTCTGTACGGAGGTTGGTGAGTTGTACTACCAGCCTGTCTACATCCAGCTTTTCAACAAGACCGTTCTTATAGATCTCTTTGGTTTCACCCAGTAGTTTTTCCAGGTTGGTGATGTTATTGGTAAGGATGTCCATGGCACGGCGTGCGGAAAGCACATTATAGTATGCCTTATACACGTTCACCTTTACATCGATCTCAGATTTCTGTACACTCTTGGCAGCAAGCTGCTCCAACGTTTCCCGGGCCTGCAGGGCTACAAGCACGCTGGGATCGAACAACACCTGTTTCAGCGTTATTTCACCGATCACATTGAACTTCAGTCCGAATGAGAAAGGCACCAGTGTACCTTTGGGTACAGTGTCGCTGAAGTTGGATGCATCAATCAATTGCTTCTGTACAATCGGGTTATGCTGAAAGGTTCCTGAACCAGCCAGGTTGGGTAGGGCCAGGCCGCTTACTTCTTTGTTCTTGGCCAGCTGGATGAGCTCATCCAGTTTGGCGGTACGCACAGTGGCCTGATTGGCGAGCGCGTAGTCGACTGCCTGTTTTACAGACAGTGGGACATTGTCCTGCAGCGGTGGTTTTGCGGGCTGCTGGGCCATCCCATAGTGAAAAATCAGCAGCAGCAGTAATCCGGTCAATCCTGCGTGCTTTTTGTCAAGTTGCATAAAGGTCATTGGTTTATTTCTGTAGTTGTAGTTTGTTCTCTTCCACGCGTTTATACCCTTCAGGTGATACCAGGCCATACAGGAAATGTTCCAGCACGATGCACTGCACTTTGCTCATATCGTATTTCCCATAGGGAAAAAACTCCGGCTGAAAACATAACATGGAGGTGGCCATGCGGAACTGTGTCATAATTCCAATGTCGAAGTCTGACCGGTACAATCCTTCTCGCACCCCTCTCTCAAGATTCTGTCTTACGGTTTTCTGCATATTGGTGTTCATATATTCCTGGAACACCTGGTAGGCCTTGGTATGGTACTTCTGAAGATCGAACAGGATAATCGGGTTCATGTTACGGAAGCTCTGGTCTATCATTTTCATGACCAGGAACAGTTCGTCAATTGCGTTTGAGGCCTTCTCCTGGTTCTCATTACACTCCTTATCCATTCTGTTGAGGTAACCACTGATGGCATGTACCACCAGTTCATCCTTATCAGCAAAATGTGCATACAGGGTCTTTTTGGACACTCCCATGCGCTGGGCAATATCATCCATTGTGATCGAGCGTGTTCCGAATTGACAGAACAGACTGAATGCAGTATCCAGAATACGTTCCTGTATTTCCATTTTGTGATTGTATGTGCGTTCTTGTTTTTTTTAAATACTTGTAATAACGGCGGTTTTCCGTCCTGGCTTCATAGTTTTCTGGTGGTTCTCCAACTGATTTGCGATGCTGGAACAAAACTATGGAAACTTTTTAAACCGCAAAAGTTTCCAACGTAATTATTTTTAATATAGTTATCCAGTACATTGCCCCTTATTTGATAAAGCATTGTTTTACAGGTTTGTATAGATCCATTCTAAAGGATAAAATAAACGATGTAACTTTGACGCCGTCAGATATTCAATTTCCTGGGGTTCCCGGATTATTCAGGTATTTGCATTTAAACAATATGTCTCCTAAAAAACGTCTTAGGCTTCTGGCGGCCCGCATATTACGGTATTTCTTCCAGGGCTTATTGATATTGGCCCCCATTGGCGTTACCGCGCTGACACTATACTGGGTTTTCATCACCATTGATAATATTATTCCCAGAGACATCGTACCCCTGGAAACTCCGCTGAGATACCTCCGTTATAAGGGGGTAGGCTTTGTGCTGGTACTGGTACTGGTGATCACGGTCGGCTATCTGAGCTCATCCTTTATTGTGAGCCGCATTTTTTCGTTATTTGACCACCTGCTGGAAAGGACACCTTTCATTAAATACATATACACCTCTGTCAAGGATGTCTTTGATGCCTTTGTAGGCGAGAAAAAGAAATTCGACCATCCCGTGCTGGTGCAGATCTATGGCGTAGATGTGTGGGAAATGGGCTTCATTACCCAGGCAGATGTATCCAGTCTGGGCCTGGAAGGATATACCGCAGTATATGTACCCCATGCGTATGCCATCACCGGGAAAGTATTTATGGTGCCTGTCAGCAAGGTAAGACCGCTGACAAATGTTTCAGCCGGTGAGGCCATGAAGTTTGCCGTGAGCGGCGGTGTGACGAATATTGAGGTGCATGAGAAAAAAGAAGTACACGCTTAATATCAACATTTTTATCTAATATTATAACGGAGCCAACAGGCTCCGTTTTTTGTTAGCCATATATTCAAAAACAATCATGCACCAAATCTGCTGGACTATAAGTCTGTTAACCATCCTTTCCCTTCCCGCCCATGGCTGGGGTTTCTTTGCTCATCAGCGCATTAACCGGCTGGCGGTATTTACATTACCTCCGGATATGCTGGTATTCTACAAACCCAACCTGGAATATCTCGCCACACATGCCACAGATGCAGACAAAAGGAGATATATCATTCCGGAAGAAGGCCCGCGGCATTATATAGATATCGATCATTATGGGCAAACGCCTTTCCCCGAACTGCCGCGTTCCTGGCAGGAGGCAGTACTGCGCTTTACGGCAGATACATTGAACAGGTATGGCATCCTGCCCTGGTATATCGGACAGATGATGTCCAGGCTGACACAGGCCTTCCGGGAATGTGACGCTGACCGGATCATAAAGCTCAGCGCCGATATAGGCCATTATGTAGGCGATGCACATGTACCATTACACGCCTGCTCCAATCATAACGGGCAACTGACAGGACAACAGGGTATCCACGGTTTGTGGGAATCCCGAATCCCCGAATTGATGGCAGATAGAACATTCCGGTACTGGACAGGCAAGGCAGGTTATATAAAGGATATCAGCGCCCACACATGGCAAATGGTCTTGCAAAGCGCCATGGCAGCGGATACTGTGTTGAAGGTAGAAAAGATGTTAAGCGAAAGGCGCAGCTCCGGCAGGAAATTTGCGTACGAAAAACGCAATGGAAAACTGATACGAAATTACGCAACAGCTTACGTAAAGAATTATCACGCTATGTTGGGGGACATGGTAGAACGTCGTATGAGGGACGCAATCAGCACTACAGCCAGCTATTGGTACACCGCCTGGGTCAATGCCGGCATGCCAGCCTTAAATAAGCTACAACACTGCAACGTAGCAGATGAGCCTCTTCAGCAACAGGTAACAGACATGATCGGCAGACAGGAAGGCTAAAAACCTCTTCTCAATTAATTTCGATTTTAAAAAAATATAAATTATCTTTGTTAGTACTATCTTTTTAGCCTTATCCTACACGCGTTCAGCATCATAAGTGAAATGCCATACTTTTTTTTCCATTCCTCTGACAAAACCAAACAAAGTGGAACAAGCTAACAATTTATTTAACTTAGAACGACCTATGAAGGTGCACAATTTTAACGCAGGGCCTTCCATATTGCCGAATGAAGTGCTGTACAAGGCCAGTAAAGCTTTGATTGACTTTGAAGGTTCAGGAATGTCAATTTTAGAAATAGGGCATAGAACACCGCTGTTTCAAGCTGTACTGGATGAGGCAAAGGATCTTGTAAGAGAGCTGATGCAACTCGATGATGACTTCGAGGTGCTTTATCTTCACGGAGGTGCGAGTACGCAGTTCATGCAGATACCCATGAACCTCCTTGAAAATGATGGTACGGCTTCTTATATCGATACCGGCGTATGGAGCAATAAGGCAATCAAAGAAGCCAAACTGTATGGCTTCGTGGATATAGCTGCCAGCTCTAAAGAAAGCAGTTATAATCACATCCCCAAACAGTTTAATATTTCCCCGCAATCTTCCTATCTGCACATCACCACCAATAATACCATCTATGGTACGCAGTGGCAGAAGATCCCGGAAACAACTGTTCCACTGATAGCGGACATGAGTAGTGATATTCTGAGCCGTACAATGGACTTTAACAAGTTCTCTCTCATCTATGCAGGTGCACAGAAGAACATGGGGGCTGCCGGTACCACACTCGTTGCTGTTCGTAAAAGCATACTGGGTAAGGTAAGCCGTAAGATCCCTACCATTCTGGACTACCGCAATCATATTGAGAACGGTTCAATGTTAAACACCCCTCCCGTATTTGCTATCTACATCTCCATGCTCACACTCCGCTGGCTGAAAGACCAGGGTGGCGCGGCTGCTATGGAGAAACAGAACGAAAAGAAAGCAGCACTGCTTTATAGCGAGATCGATCAGAACCCGCTGTTCCGTGGTACCGTACAGAAGGAAGACCGGAGCCGTATGAACGTATCGTTCATTATGGATAAACCTGACCTGGAGGAAGAATTCCTGAAATTCTGCAAGAAAGAAGACATTGTAGGCATCAAAGGACACCGCCTGGTAGGTGGCTTCCGCGCCTCTCTATATAATGCCCTGCCTTATGAAAGCGTGGAAGTACTGGTGGAAGCCATGAAGTACTTCAGCCTGAAAAAGGCATAGTAATTTAGTAGATAGTAATATCATATAAACAAAGGGTCCTGTTCAGCACAGGGCCCTTTGCTTTTTTCAGCAATCTAAACACAGACAAGTACTTAGACGGGAAAAATTAATTAGTTACTTTTGCGGCCTAACAATTTTAATATCATGGCAATCATCAGACCGTTCAGAGGACTAAGACCTACTCCGGAACTTGCAGACAAAGTAGCTGCACGCCCTTACGATGTGCTTAGCGCAGCAGAGGCCAAAGCAGAAGCTGCCGGTAACCAGTACTCGTTTTACCATGTTTCCAAATCGGAAATTGACCTTCCGGAAGGTATCGATGTACACAGCCAGGCTGTATATGATAAAGCCGCAGAGAATCTGCAGAAATTCATCAAAGAAGGAACCCTGTTCCACGATAATGCTCCCGCCTATTACATCTATCGCCTTATCATGAATGGGCGTACACAGACAGGGCTGGTGTGTGCATCATCCGTATCTGATTATAACATGGGTATTATTAAAAAACATGAATTTACGCGTCCTGATAAAGAACTGGACCGTATCAACAATATTAAAACCACCCGTGCACAGACAGGCAATGTGTTCCTGGCCTATAACGACGTTCCTGAAGTGAACTCCCTCATAGAGCATTGGGTACATGCTCACGCACCAGCGTACGACTTCACCGCTGCAGACGGTATCCAGCACACCGTTTGGGTAGTGAATGAAACTGCCGCTATCAATGAGATCACTTCTCTTTTCGCTTCCAAAGTACCTCACACTTATATTGCCGACGGCCATCACCGTGCAGCGTCTGCATCCCTGGTACAGAAGGAATTTGAAGAAAAACAGATGATCTCTATGGATGACTCTGCCAATTACTTCCTGACCACCATCTTCCCTGCCAGCCAGCTGGTGATCCTGGATTATAACAGGCTGGTAAAGGACCTCAACGGATTGTCCAAAGATGCGCTGCTTTCCCGCCTGGAATATGACTTTACCGTAGAATCTATCGGTCACCTGCCACAACAGCCCTCTATGCTGCACGAGTTCAGCATGTACCTGGAAGGCACCTGGTACCGCCTGGTAGCCAAAGAAGGCACCTATACCACAGATCCTATCGGTATCCTGGATGTGACCATTCTCTCCAATAATGTCCTGGACAAGATCCTGGGTATTAAAGACCAGCGCACCGACAAGCGTATTGACTTCGTAGGCGGTATCCGTGGCTTGCACGAGCTGGTGAAAAGAGTGGACAGCGGTGAAATGAAGGTCGCTTTTGCCCTTTATCCGGTTACTATCCAGCAGTTGTTCGACATTGCAGACAGTGGCAATGTAATGCCTCCGAAAAGCACCTGGTTCGAACCTAAACTGCGCGACGGGCTTATTTCCCAGACGATTTAAATTTCTTTACCATACGTTATAACGCCTGCCGGTAAGTACCCGTACTTCCTGGCAGGCGTTCCTGTTAGTACCCTATCAATCGCCTTAAGATGGCCTTGATATTCAATAGGACCTATAGCCTATAGGCGCTTTACTATAGCTTTATAGGCACTGTTCTATAGCCAACGCTATACAAAAGCCATTGTAATGCAGGACTAGAGAGCCTATAGGCTATAGTCTCCACCGAATCGCAGGCGAAGCCCGCCCCTTTGAAGTCATTTTAACCAGAATGCCTGAGAGAACAAGCAGAGAACAAGCAGAGAAGACGCAGAGAAGAAACAGGGCTTTCTCCCAGCCCTTCTGCGTGTTTGGCACATTTTTTCTTTATTTTTACAGCAAACGTCTGACAGGCATGAATATGAGGGCATCTTTATTGAAAATGGGCTTATTTACGGCCATATTATTTTCATCCGTAATAAGTGCGTCCGCCCAGGATGCGCGGGAATTGTATACTACAGCCACAGGATTTATACGTGACGGCGACTATTCCAATGCTATCCTGGTATTGAACCAGGCATTACAACAGGAGCCGGACAACATTGAGTTCAAGAAACAACTCGGCTTTGCCTACTATCTCCAGGGAGATATGAACAAAGCCAGGAACATCATAGAACCCCTGCTGAACAAGAAAGAAGCTGACGAACAGACTTTCCAGATAGCGGGGAACATTTATCAATCCAGGCAGGAATGGAAAACAGCCCAGAAGCTGTATGAAAAGGCCTTGCGTAAATTCCCGGAAAGCGGGGAACTGTATAATGACAACGGACAGTTGCTCATGTTCCTGAAAGTATTTGAAGGAGGTATGGGCAGTTACCTGAAGGGCATAGAAAAAGCGCCTAATTTCTCCAGTAACTATTACAACGCCATCAAGGCTTATGCGTACATGAACAATCCTGTGTGGGTGATCATTTATGGGGAGATATTTGTGAACCTGGAAAGCTACACCGCCCGTACGGCAGAAGTAAGGAACCTCCTGCTGGACGCTTATAAATCTTTGTACAACGATCCTACCCTGCTGGCGAAGGCAATAGAAGAAGAGAACGATCAGAAAGGCAGAAAGAAATCAGGCCCTGACTTCATCAATTCCTACAAAGCTTCTATGGGTAAACAGGCCAGTGTGGTGATGTCAGGCATTGATCCGGAAACACTGATCATGCTGCGTACCCGTTTCCTCCTGGACTGGTACAACTTTGCCGGTGTAAAGTTCCCGTACGCACTATTTGACTTTCAGCGTAGCCTGTTGAAACAGGGTATGTTTGAAGCCTATAACCAGTGGATCTTCGGCCCGGTAGCCAATCAGCCGGCATATAGAGCCTGGACCACCATGCATAAAGCAGAATATGACACTTTTCTGCAATATCAACGTAATCACCCATTGAAACTAAGACCGGACGAATATTACAATGACAACAAGTTTTCATTGGCCAGGTGATTGGACCATTTAACAGGTAATCAATCCACAAATTCCACATATGTTTAACATCAAGCACCAAAACACAATTGAAAGCGCCGTAAAGGCGAATCATGAACGGGCTTTCTATTCGCAGTACCCGGAACACCCTAAAGCCTATGGCGAAAATGCAGCAGAGCAAGGCGAAGCCCGTTATAAGGACCTGCTGCAGAAGCCTTATAAGCAACTGCTGCAAACAGGAGAAACTACCTGGGCGGGAGAAGAAGTATCTCCTTTTACCCAGGAATCCCTGGGTATCACCTATCCCCTTTTCACCGCTGATGAGCTGGTGAGCAGGGCGATAGCCGCAGCTCCGCAATGGCGTAACACACAGGTAGACGTACGTGCCGATATCCTGGTAGAAACCCTGGAGAGTATCAAAGAGCGCTTCTTTGATATCGCTTATGCCACTATGCATACCACCGGCCAGAGTTTCATGATGAGTTTCCAGGCATCCGGCCCTCATGCCAATGACAGGGCCCTGGAAGCGATCGCCATGGGGTACTATGAAGGTAACCGCTACCCCGCTTCCCTGCTCTGGGAAAAACCCATGGGTAAGACCTCCCTGCAACTGAAAAAGAATTTCCGGGCTATTCCCAAGGGCGTAGGACTGGTGATCGGCTGTTCCACCTTCCCGGTATGGAATTCACTACCCGGCATTTATGCCGACCTGGTAACGGGCAATCCGGTGATCGTAAAGCCACACCCTAAAGCCATCCTGCCTATTGCCATAGTGGTAAGCGCTATCCAGCAGGTATTGCAGGAAAAGGGCTTTAGTCCTAATCTCTGCCAGCTGGCGCCAGATACTTCCGCTGCCCCTGTCACAAAGATGCTGTGTGAACATCCCGGCATCCAGCTGATAGACTACACTGGCAGCAGCCAGTTTGGGAATTATGTGGAATCACTGTCCAACAAGACCGTTTTCACAGAAAAGGCCGGAGTCAACTCCGTTATACTGGACAGCGTAGCAGATATTGATGCCGTAATGCAGAACCTGGCATTCTCCGTGTCTCTCTATTCCGGACAAATGTGTACCGCTCCACAGAACTTTTTCATCCCCGCAACGGGTATTACCACCGCCGGGGGTAAACTTTCCTTTGATGATGTGGTACAGAAATTCAGAGATGCTGTTGTAAGCCTCGTAAACAACCCTAAAATGGGCGCAGGTACACTTGGAGCCTTACAGAACGAAAACACGCTGGAAAGGGCCCATAATGCCGGCAAACTGGGTGCAAAAGTAATCCTCGAAGGACAACCGCTGGTGAATGAAGAGTTTACCCATGCACGTGGTTGTACGCCAGCCATACTGGAAGTAGGAAGTGCGGACAAACATATCTTCGAACAGGAATTATTTGGCCCGGTTTTGTTGCTGATAAAAACAAAGGATACCAATGAGTCTATACAGCTGGCCCGGCAGATGGCACAGCAGCATGGAGCCATTACCTGCGCTGCCTATACAACCAGCCCGGAAGTGAAAGAAAAGATAACTGAGGAGATGAATAACGTATTTACACCAGTATCATTTAACTTTACCGGATTCATCTGGGTAAACCAACACGCGGCATTCTCTGATTTTCATGTGACGGGAGGTAATCCTGCGGGAAATGCGAGCTTCACCAACCCGGAATTCATACTAAGAAGATTTGTGTGGGTAGGAAACCGGGAAGTGGCCGGTAGCTGACCGAATAATTTGTTTATGAAATATATACTTTCCATCATGCTGATCATTTTTGTGGCTGCCTGCGAACAGGCGCCCAAAGCTGATAAAGCAACCATTACAGAAGCTCATCCGGTAAAAGAGAGCGAAGGCAGCCCATACAAGGTAGATACCGTTAACAGCGAGATACAGTGGATCGGCACCAAGCCTACCGGTAAACATATTGGCCTTTTTAAGGTACAGGAAGGAAAGCTGTTGGTAAAAGACAAGGTTATTACCGGCGGAAATATCATTATAAAAATGAATTCCCTCGAAAATATAGACCTGTCTAAAACAGATACTATCCTGAAGCGTAAACTGGAAAACGAGTTGAAAGGTCCGCTGTTCTTTGATGTGACCAAATTCCCGGTAGCTACCTTCGAAATCACCAGTGTATCCGATTTTTCTCCTTCTGTAGGGAATGAAGTATTAATGAAGAACGCAAATTATACAGTACAAGGTAATCTGACCATCAAGAATATCACTAAAAATATCTCCTTCCCTGCTATCATCAAGTTTGAAAACGGCGTGATAACAGCCCTGGCCAACTTCAATATTGACCGGACCCTCTGGGGAATGACCTACAGAGCGGACAAATCCATGCAGGATAAGCTGATCAATTCTGCTGTGAATATTGAGTTCAGGCTGAAAGCAATGAAATAAGATGAAGTAGTTATAAATAGCAACGGCCGCGAAGATCTTCGCGGCCGTTGCTATTTATAACTACTTTATTTATCATTTCTTCTTCTCTGCCTTGAACCTTCCATTTGGCTGAATGGATGTCAACCCCGTCACTTCTCCTTTCTCATTTACACTGAATTCTATCGAAAAGCCGCTCACATCTTTCAGGCTGAATTTATCTTTTTCAACAGGCACCAGCGTATAGTCTGTTTGTCCTGGTACATCCAGCATCAACTGACTATCTCCTTTGATATGAACAGTTGCTTCCATGCCACCGAATATATATATACCGATGTACTTCTGTAATGTTGTTTTACCAAGCGGCAGGGCTTTCACTGTTCTGTTGAATATCACAGGATCCTTTACGTTGAGGTCTGCTTCTGCACTGGCAATATCGCCGTTGATATCGGGATTGAACTTTACCTTTGTGCCACCTTCCGTACTGTCTATACCCGTTTCTTTATCTACGGTATATGTCTGAAAAACATCGTAGGAGACGTGTTTAAGATACTCCTTGCTCTCCGGCAGTAATACAAACAATGAGTCGTTCTCCATAATCACTTCAAACTTACCAAAAGCATTACTGGTATAGTTACCGGTATAATCCTTCAGATCTTTACGGATCACATCTGCACCCTTCACCCTGGCAATAGCTGTATCTTTCTTTTTATCGTCCTTTTGTTTCGCTCTCATGTCATTCAGCTTCTTCACTGCAGTATCATTCCAGGCATAGTATTTCACCCCTAATAATCTGTCTGAGAATATGTTTCTGAGAAGGGATGGTACCCGGGAACCGCTTTGATTGCTCAGGATAATAATACCGATGCTGTCAGAAGGGTAAAAGCAGGTACTGGCGGAAAATCCATCTATATTACCGCCATGTTCCACCAGGTAATGTCCATGATAAGTAGACAACATCCACCCCAGGCCATAACTGCCTCCATGTATATCTGGCATCTCTTTACCGGGCCTGCCACCGCCGATTGGCATCTGCGCACTGGTGGCTTCTGTCACATAAACCGCAGGCAGTACCTGTTTTCCGTCTAACTTACCCCCATTGATCCAGGCCATCACCCATTTAGCCATATCATTCACACAGCTGTTGATACTGCCGGCAGGGCCTATAACGGTGATATTCTTATACGGTACCTTTTTAATCACACTATCTTTTACAACATCATATCCTAAGGATGCATCTTCCATTTTAAAGCCTGCCAGGGAGGTAGTGCTGTGGGACATACCCAGACTATCGAAGATGCGCGTCTTAATGTTCTCCTCCCAGCTTCTGCCAGTCAGCTTTTCAGCCACAACTCCCTGTGCCATGAACATAAAATTGTTGTACTGCCACTTATACCGTAATAGTTCGTTAGGCACCATATACCGGATGCGATACAAAAGGGAGTCCCTGGTGGTAGCGCCGAAATAATACCAGGACAGGTCATAGCGGGACAAGCCGGTACGGTGGCTCATCATATCACGTAGGGTGACATGCGCATTCAGATCGTCATTGTTGAATACAAGCTCCGGGAGATATTGACGTACAGGGGTTTCGAAATCCAGCTTACCTTCCTGCCTTAACACGCCGAGCAGGCCGGAAGTAAAAGCCTTGGTACAGGAGCCGATGGCAAAAACGGTGTTGGGCGTAACGGGCAGTTTTTTCTCATAATCCCGGTAACCAAACCCTTTGGAATAGATGATCTTATCCTTCTCCACGACGGCGATGGCGACACCTGCGGCGTGCCAGTCCTGTAAGACCTTCTCCACGATCTTGTCTATACCGGCAAAACGTTGTTGCTGCTGTTTATCAGTAGTTTGAGCGCTGGCGCAGAGAGAGGCCAGCAAGAGGCTTAGATACAGGCTAACTCTTTTCATTGTGGATGTTTAGTTAGCCTAAAATAACGAAAGATTACTTAAATCCGTAGTTCTTCATAACGTGGACGCCAACTGCTCAGGCAGAGAGGGCCTTGTCTTCGTAAATCAGACTTGAAAAATCACATAGTTTACTTAACAGATTACACAGTTCTACACCATGTTCGGTCAGTGCGTAGGTCACTTTGGGGGGCATGCCCGGAAACTGATGACGGGTAATTAATCCGCTTTTTTCCAGGGTTTTCAGCCTGTCTGATAAAATATGGTCGGTAATATAGGCCAGCTCTTCACGGATACCGGAAAAACGGTTATTACCTTCCTCTATGCAAAAGAGGACGTCTGTAGTCCACCGCCTGCTCATTGTAAAGAGCAACTCATTCAGCGGACATTTACTTTCCAGGTAAGACTGGTTCTGGAAATTTGATGAATTCGTTTTTCTTTCAGCCATATACACACATTTTTTTATACGATTCCCTCAATTTACTGCGATTGTCTTAGAAGTCAAAGCGGTTTTGGATGGATGGCTGGACGGCTGGAAAACGCTTCATTCGTATCTTTACGCAAAACAAACCATCTGACAATAAAGCCGCCCTTATACGCTTGTTCCGGCAGGAATGGCAGGCAGGCATTATCTGTGCAGTAAAAATTGAATATGATCCGTTTGACATTAATTTTCATCGCTTTCCTGGTATCCCTTTTAGCCGTCTTTAGAGCGCCTACCTATCATTTATGGCTGCTGGCAATTGGTGTGGCCGAATTTGCGTGGGTATTTATCACGATCACCTTTGTACTACTGGTGGCGGGGTTCATTTCCACGAAATATCAGCTGGCAGGTACCTTGCTGGGAATCATCACCCTCTTTATACTCCTTTCCCCCATTTTCAGGGCCTATGTAATGGCTAAAGAGCTGCCTGCAGCAATGGATACCGCCCTGGGAGAAAATGATCATAACAGCGGCATACCGCCATTCAGCCTCCTGACCATGCTGACAGACTATCCGCAGCAACCGGTCCCTTCGAAGACACTTACTTACCGTAAGGATGACCTGCCTTCTTCCACACTGGATTTTTATCCGGCGCAACGGCCAGGCCTGCGGCCCTGTGTAGTCGTGATACATGGGGGTTCCTGGAGCAGTGGAGACAGCAAACAATTACCAGAACTGAATAATTACCTGGCGCAGGCAGGCTACCATGTAGCATCCGTCAATTACAGGCTGGCGCCTGCTTATCGTTGTCCTACCCCGATAGAAGATGTATACACCGCCATGGACTACCTCCGCGAACATGCGGCGGTTCTTCAGATAGATACCAGCAACTTTGTGCTCCTTGGCCGCTCCGCCGGAGCACAGATCGCATTGCTGTCGGCATACCGTCAAAAGGTACCAGGACTAAAAGGCGTCATAGATTTCTATGGCCCGGCGGATATGGTGTGGGGATACTCCCTGCCGGCCAATCCCCTGGTGATGGATTCGCGTAAAGTACTGGAGAATTACCTGGGAGGTACTTACAGTGCTGTCCCGAACAATTATGCCGCCAGTTCACCAATAGAATTTGCGGATCAACATGCGGTGCCTACGCTTATTATACATGGAGAGAACGATGTACTGGTGGCTTATGAGCACAGTATACGGCTTAATAAACGATTGAGCAGCAATGGTGTTAAACATTTCTTCCTTTCCCTGCCCTGGGCCACACATGGATTTGATTATAACCTGAAAGGTCCGGGCGGACAGCTGTCTACTTATGCGGTGGATAGGTTTCTGCGGAATGTAACACGATAATGTTCAGATATTTGGGAAGTCCGGGGATAAAATCTCCGGACTTTTTTTTGCTTTCTTATGCAATTTGAAAGTTTCCTGCATCCTATAGCTGTATAGACCACTGTCCTTATCATCCAAAATATTTGTATGAAAACACAAACATCAATTTTCCTGTCAATCCCCCAACCCTGCCATGAATCATGGAATGAAATGACACCTGTTGACAAAGGCAGGTTCTGTCAGAGCTGTCAGAAAACAGTGACCGACTTCTCAACGTTAAGTGACGCACAGCTTATTGAATTATTGAAGAGTAAACAGGCAAGTGCATGTGGACGCTTTGCTGCCAGCCAGCTAAACAGAGTGATTAATGCACCAGTTACCGAGAAACGCCGCAAACCTTTTACATCAATTGCAGCTGTTGTTGCAGCACTGAGCATTACAATGCCTTCTGTGAAAGCCGAAGCTTTCACAGCTAAAGTAGAACAAACTGCAAACAAAGAGGACAAGCCAACCACATATGATGTTGCGTTGGAGGATTCAACTGGCTTCATTTCAGGTGTAGTAAAAGCAGATAGGGATAGCCTGCCGCTGTATCGCGTAACTATAAAAATAAAAGGTACGAATACAGGAACAGTGACAGATCAATCCGGAAGATTCAGGTTACAAATACCGAATGATTTTAAGAAAAAAGTGATGATGCTTGAAGTGACATATATTGGGTATGAAATGAAAACTGTTAGAGTTAATTTGAAGAAGACTATCAAGCCAATTAATATACACCTCACAGAAGAGATGATCACATTAGGCGGGGTGGGTATTCGCTTCATTACCGATGATAAAGAAAAACCCTCTTTATGGGAAAAATTCAGTGGTGCAGTGAGAGGTATTTTCAGTTAATAGTCAGCTCTTTCGTTGATGATTTTATACGGCAATCAATTCACTAATTGTTATATAAATAGTTAGCTTTACCGACCGTTACTTCTTATATGAAAAAGATCCCGCTTATTATATCTATCCCTACGCCTTGCCATGAATCATGGGAAGCAATGACACTTACGGATAAAGGCAGATTCTGCCAAAGTTGTCAGAAGACAGTAACAGATTTCTCAGGCATGAGCGATAAAGAGATCATTTCTTTCCTCAATACAACCCCAGGTAATATCTGTGGGAACTTTCGTCAGACACAGCTGAACAGAGAGATTAGCATGCCTACCAACTCACGCCGGCGGCCTTTATTATCTGTTGCAGCGATTGTGGCAGCATTGACTGTTGCTATTCCATCTGCACAGGCGAAAAGTAAAACGGAAAAAATACAAATAACACCTCACAACGATGATGCTGTTATGGTATCACAACAATCAGATACCATATCGCGTATTACAGGTATTGTAAACGATTGGACACACGAGGTTCTTATCGGGGCGGTTATCAGGATAAACACGCTGTCAATAAGTGCCGTTACAGATACTTCAGGAAGATTTGAAATACAGCTGCCATCAGGCATCACGGAAAAATCTGTTAGGCTGACAGTACATTATGTCGGCTTTATGACACAGGAATTTATTATTTCATTGACAAGTGATCGGAAGACTGCTGATGACCCGATGTTATGTATTACTATGGAGCCCACAGAGAAGGGAGGAATAAGAAGAGCTCCGTTGTGGTATCGCTTAAAATACAAAGTAAGGCACCTCTTTCGTTAATATATTTTACATGTAGGAATTCCGTATTGACTAATAAACATCTATGATCGCTTATTTGCTAGCTTGCTGTTTAAAAGCTACTGCCCATCCGGCACAAAATTAATATCCACTCCCTCCTTAAAAGCCACATACACTCTTCTCCACGGCTGATCATCGATCAGCTCCCATTTATGGCCGGTACCATAAGTATCCATAGCAATCAGCACTTCTCCCGGTCTCAGGGTAAACTGCTCCCCCAGATAGGTCTCAAACAATAAAGTACCGGATAAGGTAATGACATATTGAGTGGTTGGGGCAGGATGCCAGTCATAGGTAGAACGCGGGGCTGTTTCGTTGAACATGATAGAATCTGCTTCTTTTACGTCCCGGTGCGTTACTGTTCCTACAGTAAAATGAGAATGTCCGTCTTCGCCTGTGTATAGTTTATATGCTCTGATCATAGTCCTTGTATCCTGTTTTCATGCACAAGATAGAACTGTTAAATCTAAAGTTTTGCTAAAATCAGGAACATTCTCAGTGTATTTAAACTGCCAAAACTGCTCAATGAAAGAAAGGTCATCAACAGATGCCCATATCGACACATAATTGATTAAGTCAATATTTTATCTTATTAATAATCAAATAATAGCAAAGTAATATAGCAGCACTCCAAGACGCATAATTGACGATGTCAAACATAGACTTCTCGTCAATATGTCATATTTTGAACAGGCCCCTACCCTATTTTTCACCTGTCTTCAACTATTTATTATAGTAGCATGTTAATCATAATGCACACGGTTTTACATTTACTTTGTGTCAGGAAGAGCTATACAGATATCTTAACAAACAGCGTCCACATGTTAAATTTTGAATTCAGGAACCCAACGAAGATCTTATTCGGCAAAGGACAGATTGCCAATCTCCCAAAGGAAATCCCTGCCGGAGCAAAACTATTGATGCTATATGGCGGCGGCAGTATTAAACAGAATGGTATTTATGATCAGGTAAAAGATGCCTTACAGGGATTTACCGTACTGGAATTCAGCGGCATTCCCGCCAATCCGGAATATGAGGTATTACTGAAAGCCCTTAAGGTGATCAAAGAGGAAAAGATCGACTTTATGCTGGCAGTCGGCGGTGGATCTGTTATTGACGGCGTGAAATTCCTTTCGTCTGCCGCCCTTTATGAAGGCGACAATCCCTGGGATATACTTTCCAAAAAGATCGTTACCAAAAAAGGATTGCCATTCGGCACCGTCCTCACATTACCGGCCACAGCTTCAGAAATGAACTCCGGGGCAGTGATCAGCAGGAAGGAAACACAGGAGAAATTCTCCATGGGGGGCCCCGGTTTATTTCCGCAGTTTTCCGTTCTGGACCCACAGGTGGTGGCTTCTATTCCTAAACGTCAGCTGGCCAATGGTATTACGGATGCTTTCACACATGTACTGGAACAATACATGACCTACCCTACCGGCGCCATGCTGCAGGACAGGATCGCGGAAAGTATCATGCAGACACTCATAGAGGTAGCCCCAAGAGTCATAAAAGATCCTTCTGATTACGATGCAGCGGGCAATTTTATGTGGAGTTGCACCATGGCCCTCAATGGCCTGATACAGAAAGGAGTACCTACCGATTGGGCCATACATGCCATGGGACATGAATTGACCGCCATGTTCGGAATAGATCATGCCAGGACACTGGCTATTATTGCGCCCTCTCATTACCGCTACAACTTCAACGATAAAAAAGAGAAACTGGCCCAATATGCTGAACGCGTCTGGAATGTAACAGCCATGAGCCTGGAAGAACAGGCTACCGCCGGTATAAAGATGACGGAGGAATTCTTTCATTCCCTGGATATAAACACAAGACTGTCCGAGTACACCGGATCGTATGAAGGAACGGCTCAGATCATCTCCCGGAGATTCACAGAAAGAGGTTGGAACGGCTTAGGTGAAAGAAAGACATTAACTCCCGACGATGTTGAGAAGATCGTGGAAATGAGTTATTAATGAAAATAAAAACTCCGTCAGCACCTCTTTTGAAAAGATGGCTGACGGAGTTAAGATTTATAGTTCCGTATATCAGACTGCTACTCCGGTATCCTCCATTTTATCCTGCAACTCTTTCACCGTCATATTATACAACACACTGTGACGCCCGTTCACACGCTGCACCAGGTGTACATGTGCAATGAAATGCTGCACGATCTGGATCTTATCGCTCGGTGTTACCACCAGCAATTGCAGGTGCAACTGCTTACAGAGCTCCATCAGGTAAGTTGCTTTTTCCTCATCCTGGTTACTGAAGCTCTCATCCACTGCAATGAACCGCAGGCTACGCGCATTCTTTCCTTCCCTGGTGATGCCAAACTGGTAAGCGATGGCGCTACACAAGATGGTGTAGGTCAGCTGAGCTTTCTCACCACCTGACAACTGCCCCATCTGCCGGTATATCTTCTTCGACTCATTCGTTTCCCTGAAACGTTCATCTGCCCAGAACTCAAACCAGTTACGGGCATCCAGCACACGTGCGCGGTAAGCTTCACTCTCATCCAATGCAGCAATAAGGGGCTGTACCTTTTCGCGGAAATGTTGTGCTTTCTCTTCAAAACTGCTCTGCTGCCAGTTGGCTGCCTGAGGTAAAGCATCCAGCAAACGGCCTTTGAATTCTCTTGCTTCAGAACCGGAAGCTACCGGCTTTTTCACCAGCTGGATATATGTATCAGGAAGACGGTTGAAGTTGATACCACTCAGGGAGTGATTCAGTTTCTGGATCGTATTGGAGATATCACGCTCCCACTTCTCCATTTCCTCATTCAGCCCACCGATCTTGTAAGTGATAGTAACGTTGATATAGCTTTCGAAGTCTTTCTTGAATCCCGGTAAGTTATCGGTGGTCAGCTTATCCAGCCATTCGATATATTCCGTAGCGTGCACCCCATCATCAGAGAAGGCCTGTACATCAGCTATCCAGTCAGGGAACTTCTGTATCACTTCTGCTGAAGGGCTCTTCAGACGGTTGATACTTCTGTTCAGCATCACCTCTTCTTTATGACGGGCATCTTCTGCCAGCTTGAGATCCTGTTCCTTGTTCTCCCGGAGGGATTTATAGATGCCTGCGATATTTTCCAGTGTCACACTACCTAACAGGTGACTATGCTGTTGCTGGAAGTTCAGCAGCTCGTCCTTATCAGCTTCTGTAATGTGCTGTAACAGGTGTTGCATGGCCTGTTGCTCTTCCTCCATATCAGCGATGTTACGCTGTTCCAATGCTTCATTCCTGATGAGCATTGCCTGTGCTTCCTGGTTATCTTCCTTCTGACGTTCGATGTCCAGTAATTGCTGTTTCAGTGCATCCAGTTCCTGGTTTTCATCCGTCAGTGAACCTATCTGCTCCTGCGCCTTACGGATATTCTTCTGGATCTTAGCGACATTGATCTCCTCAAATCCTTTATGTTCCTTCAGACGTCCTATTGCATAGAACTGTTTCTGTAAGCGGCCGGATCTTGACTTGCAGGTTTGCAGGATCTCGTTAGAAGAGGTGATCGCTTCGTTCAGTTTGTTCCTTTTAGAGATCAGTGCATCTTTCTTGCGCTCGTTGTTCCATCCCATTACATAACGGGAAGCATCGTTACTGTTGCTCCTGTCATCCTTTTCATGCCTGTCACGGTTCTTGATCAGGCCTTCCACAGTAATAGCCATATCGTGACGTTGCAGCGCTTTCTCATCATTCACACACACGTAGCTGAACTGCTGGATGATCTGCTGTTGTACCCAGGGACTTAATTTATGATCGGGATGGAAATCAAGTTTATGATATACGGTATCATCTTCAGGATACAAGGTCAATGCTGATTCCTTGATCTGATAATATATCAGGCGCGTACGCAGGTTGTTATTGTTTACGTAGGAAGTTACCTTCTTATAGTGTTTCTCAGGTACCAACAGGCGCAGTGAGAAAGAATGCAGTAGTTTTTCCAGGGCAGGCTGCCATTCAATTTCCTCAGCTTTCACCTGGATCAGTTCACCGGCAAACAATATCTCGCCCACATCGATCTTCAGGTTATTGCATATCTCTTTACGTAGCGCTACCAGGTGGGAAGGAATATTGTTACGGGATTGGTGCAGCATCTCGATCTCCTTCTCCAGGGTTTCCTTTTCACTCTCCGCACGTTCTTTTACCCTTTTGGCGCTATATTCATCTTCTTCATTAAGGCGTTGTTCCGTTTCCAGTTTCAGGGAACTACGATGCACTTCCTTCAGTATCCGCTGATAGGTTGCTTCGTCGTTCATATCATTTTCCTTCAGGTGCAAAGTTTCGCACCATGCGGAAAACTCTTTCAGATTCTCTTCTGTCTCCACGCGCTTCTTTTCCAGGTCCTGGATCTCTTTTTCCAGTTGCTGTAAACGTTGTCCGGCTTTATTCTGTTCCAGCAGGTTCAGGGTAGTACGTTCCTGCTCCAGCAGATCAGCCATATTGATCTTCGCTTCTTCTATTTTCTTAAGAAGCCCTTGCACTTCCTGCCTGCGTTCAAACAGGGCCTGCGTCAACAGCTGGTTCCGCGTAAAGCTGTTCCAGATAGTAGCGGTGTTCAGCTCCTGTTTTAGCTGGGTGATAGTGGTCTGATAGGAAGAGAAGTTCTCATAGTGTTCCTTTACCGGCTCCAGCAGGCGGATCTGCTCTTCTGCCTTTTCTATGTTACGCTGGGCATCCAGCAAGGTAGTGAGGTGTTTCTTCAGTTCCTGGAACTGTTCTTCCATATTGCGGGGTTCCAGCATATTGGTACGGATGAAGTCATCCAGGTTCCCCAATACCTTGATACCTACTGTCTGGTTGAACAGCTGTAATGCCTGTATGCTTTGCATCCCCAGGGCATCCACCATACGTTGTGCATATTTACTGGCGGCATCAAACCATTCCACCTGTCTGCGGCCGCCCCTGTTGTACAACTGATCGATGCGACGTTTCCAGTTACCACCCAGGTCAAATGGGCTGAAATCATCAGCGATATGCATAGAACGATGGGCCACACCGAAGATCTTACGCATATCTCCGTTCACAAAATATCTCACCTGGAAGAGCGTCACTGCCTGGTCAGCCTCGTTCGCAAAGTTGGCCAGCAGGATGCTATAAGCATCTTCCTTATTCTCTCTCAGGTAAAGGGTTTTGGTTACGCCGGTCGCTTCGTTATTGACCATGCCATATCCGCCCAGTACGTAGGAATCCTCTGTTCTGTCGCCCTTCTTTTCACTACCACTACTCTGGTTATAGAAACGGTATTTCTTTTCCGGCACCATCAGTGTGAGCAAGGCATCAATGAAAGTGGTCTTCCCACTACCATTGGCGCCTGTCAGCAGGCTGGTATCGCCGTTAGGTTTGATACTATGTATATGTTCATCAAATGTACCCCAGTTGAATACCTCCAGGTATTGCAGGCGGAATCCACTCTTATGATTATCAGTACTAAAAACGTTTAACTGCATTGTGCTAATAAAAGGTTTTTACAGGTATGTTATTCAGCTGCTACAACGCCTCCGGCATGTGCCATCAGCTGCTGCTGAAAGTTCTCCAGCGCTTCACTGTCAACTTTTGCTTTGATGATCTTTCTGATCCTGAACTTCTGTTCGTCTATTACTTCATGGTTTTCCATTTTATGGAGGAAACCGCTTTCTTCTACTTTATCTATTAACCTGTCTATCTCTTTCAGGAATTTGATACGGCTGGCGCCTTCCTTGAAGAAAAGCTCCGCATATTCTTTTATTTCCCGGCGTTTTTTGATGAGTTCACGGGAAGCGGATTCACTGATCTCAAATTCAGCCATCATTTCCCGCAGCAGCACCAGCATAATACTCTCTTCGTAACTGAAAGAACGTCTTTGTGTCCAGCTTACATATGCTTCATCATCTTCTGAAAGTGCATGTTTCACAAAAGCGTAACCATCCTGTTCATCCAGTACCAGGAGCAATCCCAGTTGTTGCAGGAAACCTGTCAACTCAACCTTGTATTGCAGCAATTTCTCCCAGGCGCCTTTCTCCACGTATTCCACCGGGCCTTTCAGCAGTTTCACTACTACTGATGCATAAGGTAATATTTTAGATGTGCTCATAATAGTCGGCTCTGTTATTTACCAAATAATAAATAGGGAACTTCCACAAATTTTGTTTGTTCCGCATTCAGTGGGATCAGCTCTGTCGTGTTTTTCACGATATATGCACGACTGGCTTTTTCACGCAGGAAATCATAATAACTGATGATCTCTGCCAGGCCATTCTCCAGTGGAGAATGTTCCAGCACCTCTTTCAGCGTAGCCGTCTGTTTATCCTTCAGTGCATGTTCTACTTTCTCCCATAACTGTTTCCGGCTGATAAAGGAAGTATTCAGTAACCTGCTGAACCTCGTGATATCTTCTATCTGCTCAGTAGCATTTGCCGGCTGTTTTACTTCGACAGTTGTTTTCTTTTGTTCCAGCGCCAGTTTCTTTTCCATTACCATCCTGACGCCGAGACTATCATCCAACGTAATGCCACAATCAATATTGTCGTCTTCTTCGATCAGGTCGAACACAAATTCCTTGATGTTGTTGATCTGCTTACGCAGGCGTCTATGCCTGGCTATTTCTTTTTCGGAGATAATACGACTGAGCTTTTCAGCCATTTTATCGTTGGCATCATACACCGTTTTCCCCTGCTGCAGCAGCATGGACTTGATATTCTGCAGGAATTGATCATCGCCGCTGATCTTTCTTTCCGAGATGGTATGCAATAGTTGGTCTGTTAGCTCCCGCCATTCTTCCTGTCCTGCACGGGAGATCAGGAAGTCCCAGAAAGCATAGAAGCTCTTTCCCTGGTTACTATTACGCAGAGAGTCGTACGCTTCGAATGCAAACCCGATAATGGCACCTTTGCTCTGTTCCGCCTTGGTGTGCTGCTCTACAATAGTGCGGTGGATGGCTTTGAAATTGTCTTCCACCTCCCGGAAGTCGCTGATCAGCTCATAACATAGGCGAGTGAACAGTTCCAGGCGTTCTTCCACCTGGGCGTTATTGTACCTGTCAGGCACAATACCCAGTTCCAGGGCTTTGATCTCTTTATCGATCTCGGCCCGTTTATTTTTCAGTATTTCAAGTTTTTTGGCCCTGTCGTCTTCTGTATTCTCTACGATATCCCGTAAGGAGTTGAATAACAGTTTAAAACGGCTTTCCGTACCCACGTGCTGGCGTAGTTGTAAGGTCTGCATCCACTGAAATACCTTCTCTGTGTAGGCGCTGAGCTGGTACTGGGTATTTCCTTCTGCATCCGGAAGGTCCTGCAAGAGTCTTTTCTGCACCCAGTTCAGGATATATTTACGACTGCGGCTTTCCTCATCTTCTCCAAAGTTGATCTTTGCTTCTTCCAGGTCTTCGGTCCCATCGTCCTGTTGGCTCAGGGTTTCGGCCAGCAGGCGTACCAGCTGTACCTCAGAAATAGAAAATCTGTTCTCCTCTTTAAAAACACCATATAAGAAGGGTAAGATCCAGTGCGTATTACGCAGCCGCAACATCTGTATAGCTGGCGAGGTGGATATTAACCAATATAGATCGTCTTTATTCATAAAAATCCCCAAAGGCCTGTAAGTTGGAGAAAAAAAATGGATTTGAGAACGGATGTGGATAATGGAAAGTCGTAATTTGGCGTATCCGCTGACTATGAAATCATTACTTACCGCTTGCTTACTACTATTAGGAATTCAAATGGGGGCCTTCTGCCAGTCCGGGTGTGCGACTTATTATAATTTTACCGAAGTCCCTCCGAAGTATCCGGGCGAGGAAATGGGCATTATGAAGCATGCACAGGACAAGATCCTCCCGCTGGTAAGTGCTTTTTACAAAAATGTAGATCTGGATCCCGGCAACTGGATAACCAGCCTGTGGGCAACGCTGTACATAAACAAACGGGGCACTGTTGTGGATGTCGATATTCCGGATGACCGGGTCAGAGGTAGTCTCCGTCAGCACCTCTGCGATGAATTCCTGAAAATGAAGGGCTGGAAGCCGGCAAGGCAAGATAGTCAACCGGTCTGTGCCACATATCCTTATACTATCAGGTGCATAAGATGGCAGGACTAAGACTAACCGTACCAAAAACAATTCCTACTTTACGTTGTTGATACAAATCAAAAAGACCTGGAAAAACCATTTCACGTAACTTAAACCTACATACATGAAAGCATTAAAGAAAATCCTGCTGGTCATCGTCGTTCTGATCGCTATCGTACTGATCCTTGCCGCCTTTACTAAAAAACGCTATGCCGTTGAAAGGGAGATAGTGATCAATAAACCGAAACAGCAAGTTTTTGACTACATCAAATTCCTGAAAAACCAGGACAACTACAGTAAATGGGCCATGATGGACCCTGCAATGAAAAAGACCTATACAGGTACAGATGGTACTGTTGGTTTTGTTTCCGCCTGGGACAGCGACAAAAAAGACGTAGGTAAAGGCGAACAGGAGATCAAAAAGATCGCTGAGGGCGAGAGAGTTGATTTTGAATTGCGGTTCATTAAACCCTTTGAATCTACCGAACAGGCGTATATGCAGACTGAAGCCGTTTCACCTACGGAAACCAAAGTAAAATGGGGATTTGACGGGCATATGAATTATCCCATGAACCTGATGTTGTTATTCATGGATTTTGAAAAAATGATCGGGGATGATCTGCAGACCGGACTTAAAAACCTGAAATCGAACTTAGAGAAATAATTTAGCGAACTGAATAAGGGCGCCGAGGATAGCAGGATCTATCTTCAGCGCCTTTTTATTTCAAATATATGGACGAGACTGTCTAAACAGTGGTTTATCGCCGATCCTATGCAAATATGAATAATATCAATACTTTTACGCGCTGAACCGGATACCGGCTTTTTTAACAGTACTTTACTTTTTCTATGTTTGGCGAAATAAAACAGCTTCCTCTTGTATCGATCGTGATGGCTACCTATAATGGAGCGAAGTTTCTGGAAGCACAAATGGATTCGCTGCTGAAACAAACCTATCCCAATATTGAGATTGTAGCTGTAGATGACTGCAGTAAAGACAATACCGTTGAGATCCTCGAAAGATATGCTGCCAGGCATAGCCAT
This sequence comes from Chitinophaga sp. CF418, assembly GCF_900142925.1. Lineage (GTDB taxonomy): Bacteria > Bacteroidota > Bacteroidia > Chitinophagales > Chitinophagaceae > Chitinophaga. The sequence continues at coordinate 141,646 of NZ_FRCN01000018.1, read as the reverse complement.
ATCCGTGTATTCCGGAATGCTTCCAATCTTGGTTATACTAAAAACTTCGAAAAAGCAGTTAGCCTCGCCACGGGGGAATTCATTTCCTTCTCCGACCAGGACGACATATGGGCGCCTGAAAAGACGACATTGTTAATGAATGCCATAGGAGATGCTCCTATGATCTATAGCGATTCCCAGCTGGTGTCTGAGGATCTTCAGCCGCTGTGGAAACATTCAGACCTTAAGAACCAGACGCCTTTTGACAGCTGCCTGTATTTTGCTACGGATAATTGTGTGGCAGGTCATTCACTCATCATGAAACGGGCTATCGCTGTTGCAGCCATGCCTTATCCAACGGAGGCGGCCTATGACCTCTGGCTGCCATTCTTTGCCACATTCTATGGCGAGATCAGATACATCAATACTGCATTTGTACAATGGAGGCAACACAACTCCAATATTACAGGCGGAAAGTTTGATCTGAAAGCAAAGCTGCAGAATACGAGGACAATATTCCGCCTGTTCCGCGATGCCTGTCCGGCGGCATTGGATAAGGAGAGAAAGATCTTCCAGGAGCTGTATGACAGCTATGAAAGTTATTCCCTTGCGAACAACTTTAAACGTATGCAGTTATTCTTCAAACATCAGCGTTATTTTCTGGGGATGAAGAAACGGAATGCGTTCAGGAAGTTCCTCTTTTGTGTAAAGATGTTCTTCAAAATGAGGCCGCATGCGTAGTTACTTCTGCGGACGGTTCATTGAATGGAAGCAGTACACAAAAAACGACTAAGCTGTCTGGCATAGGCTTATATAAAATAATGAATGGACGGTAGTAGAACTAAACCGTCCTTTTCATTTTGATAAGACGATAAGCCGGCCTAACTACTCAGGAATACTCATTTTAACTAGGGACTTTCACCCAATTCTACTTTTTACCATTGCATCATGGTTTATTTTAATTTATATTTATTCTGATAAGTTTATTAGCCCATAACTCACCAGTTAAACCCTTTTAACCATGAAAAAAGCACTATTATTCCTACTGGCCTTATCCCTATTATTTGGGTGTAGCAAAAATGAAACTTCAGTAGTCAACTCCACTCCTCAAGCATTTGATGAAGCGGCGTTCCTCAAAAAAGTAGAGGAGATTTCGGCGAATGCTATCCGGAAAAGTTCTCATCAGGGAGGCAGAGGAAGATTCTGGAAGATCATTAAGATAATTGCCTCCGATATTGGAGGAGGCATAACCGGTGCGCTGGGTGGTCTTGAATTGACTGGCGGCACTACTGCCGGTGGTATTATAGGAGGAGTGGCAGGTGCAGCTGCTGCGTCCATAAAAGCTGCTGAAGGATACGTCGCAACGGTGGATGCCACGTCTACTTTAAAAGCAAATCTTAAGCTGGCTGCTTCCCTGCATTTAAATACGCACGTCCCTCCCGTTATCAGTGAAATAAACCCCTTTCATTATTTCGGGGAGTTTCATAATGCCAAACTGGCGTTGCTAACACCTAATGTGACCATTCCCGACGGAGTGACGGGGCCGGACCAGGCAAAATACCACGATAGTTATAACCAGAGTATGCTGGCAACAGCACTCAGCAATGATGAGTATTTTAAACCGTATAACGAGGAACTCATCGCAATGGGGCGTCCTTATACCTTAAACCAATATAGGGTTGCTACGCGTTTCGTGGATATATTTGCCTATGATACGGATGAAGCCTATTATACTGCCATGATCAACAGTGTATCCAGCCATGGTCCCTTTTTATCGACATCAAAGACCGTGTATCTTAGCCTGTTTAACACAATAGAGCAATTAGAAACAATCGAAGAAGTTGAGGAGTATATTGTTATGGTTACACAGCAGGTTGCCCTGGGATTTCCGGATGACTATCCCGATAAAGATATCATGTTGCAGACCTTAGCCGTTGCTGCTTATAGTGCTGACTTCTGGTATACACTGAATCAACCTCTGTAAGTAAAGAAACGATCACACAACACCATAAAAGAAAACAGCCAGTTAACTGAAGTATTCGATCGGTAATCTGGTATGGTGGGTTCATTTCTGGCTACACTTGATAGTATCAAATGATACTATCAAGTGTAAATGTTTACATTTTATCCGGCGAAAAGAAAACTAAAAGATTTTTTACTTTGGGAATAACTGTAATCAACTGATCTGCATAAAAAAAGCCGAAATCAGCTTTATGCTAATTTCGGCTCTATGTAGCCTCGACAGGAATCGAACCTGTATCTGGAGCTTCGGAAACTCTTATACTATCCATTGTACTACGAGGCCAGAAGCCATCCTGTTTACCAGGAAAGGAAGGCAAAACTAATGTATTTAGCGATCAATTACAAAAGCCCCTCTACTTATTTTCAATCACATTTTCAGGTTGCTCTTGAAGATCTTCACAGCAATAGCCAGCAGGATCACGCCAAAGAACTTACGTACCACCATCAACCCCGCCTTACCCAGGATGCGTTCTATCCAGGCCAAAGAGCGCAGTACGATGTAGATGATCACCAGGTTCAGAAGAATGCCCGCCAGGATGTTCGTTTCTTCATAGTTGGCTTTGAGCGACATAATGGTGGTCAGCGTACCGGAGCCGGCTATCAGCGGGAAGGCAATAGGGATCAGGCTACCTGTTTTAGTATCCTGCTCGCTTTTGAAAAACTCCACCCCCAGGATCATTTCCAGACCGATTACAAAGATCACAATAGAACCGGCCACCGCAAAAGAGTGAACATCCACGCTCAGCAGGTTCAGGAATGGCTCACCGACCAGCAGGAATAATATCATCAGGAAGCCCGAGGCAATGGTGGCCTTTCCTGAGTCGATATGACCCAGCTTTTCCTTCAGGGAGATCAGTACGGGAATGGATCCCACAATATCAATGACTGCAAAAAGAGTGAAGGTAATAGCCAGAATCTGGTCAAAACTGAACAAACCGAACATAGGATGAGTGTATTTTAGACAAAAATAAGGTTTAATTGATTATTACATATTTGAATATAGTATCATAGATACGAATAATTGCAGCAATAAAAAAGGCGCCCTGCTTGAAACAGGACGCCTTTCTGGTATAAGCAGGTCCATCAACCGGGCATACGGGAGATGTATTTGTCCATTTCTTTTATCTGGCTTACTATCTGCGCGGTAGTAGGCTTTTGCGCCTTAGCCCTGCGGAAGTAATCTTTTGCTGTTTTAAAGTCCCTGCGGCTCATGGCAATGGAGGCAAGGGTAAGCAGTGCTGCAGCAGTATTTTCTTTGTCAGGCAGCCCCATTCTAACCGCTTTCTTCAGGTTCTGGTCAGCTTCCTTCATGTCGTTTTTCTGGTAAGCGATGGTACCCAGCTGAAAATATTGCATGCCTTCGTATTCCTTCATCGGACTACCGGATTTAATACTCTGGCGGATAGTCGCTTCTGCTTTATCCAGGTCTTTATTGTACATCGCCATATTACTCTGCATGAAGTAATACACAGAGCGGATCGGTTTATACAGCAGTTTAGGGAAAGCGATCTTGTTCATCATTCCCATCGCCTTATCAATATCACCGCCTTCCACCGCTTCCTGTACCAGCCTCATAGGCCCGAACATGAAGTGTGTAACGAGGCATACCACACCAATCAACAGCAGGATAGTAGCTTCCCACCAACCTATGGTAATTCCCAGTGCAACACCACCTAACAGGAAGATAATACCCAATGGCAGACGATATAGAATAAAAAAGTTAAATGCTTTCATTTGTTAGTCTTGTTTTAAAATCAGGTGGAACCCCTTACAAAGTTGCACGTTTTATAGCTTATTTCTAATAAGAGGCGCAAAGATAAATAAAAAAAGATGTGAGAAATCCGGAGATTCCTTACCTTTGAATCATCAGATGATATGATGATTAGTTTATGACATCGATAAAGAGAAATAGCCTTGCCGACGAAGTGGCCCAGCGGTTACAGGAGCAGATATCCCTCGGCACCTACAAGCCGGGCGAGAAGTTACCTACAGAACCAGCTTTAATGCAGGCATACGGCGTGGGCCGGTCATCCATACGCGAAGCAGTACGCATCCTGGCCAACAGTGGCGTACTACGCGTGCAACAGGGACTGGGCACCTTTGTGGAAGCCAGCACCGGTATTGAAGAGCCTTTCCCTCAAAGGATAAAGCGGGCAGGTGTAGATGACCTGGATGAAGTACGGCTACTCCTGGAAATGAAGATAGCGCAGAAGGCCGCAGTCAACAGAACGGCGGAAGACATTGATAAAATGGAGGCATATCTGAAGAAGAGGAAGGAAGCAGGCATCGCTGATGACACAGCCGGCGCTATTGAAGCTGATATCAGTTTCCACGTTGCCATTGCGGAGGCGTCCGGCAACAGTATCCTGACCGACCTCTATAAAACAGTGGCGCATCACCTGAAAAATCACTTTATAGCACAGTTCAAAAATGCTGAAAGCTTTAGAGATAGCCAGCATCTGCATAAGAACCTTTTAAACAGCATCATTGCCCAGGATGCCCAGAAAGCCTGGCAATGGGCCCAACGTATTACCCAACACAGTAACGACGAGCCAGCAAAGTAAACATCATGGAAAAAACATTACAGGAAACCGCAAAGGCGCAGGCACAGCAGGCCGCGCAGAATACCGTATTTTCTATTCTGATCGCGCTCAGCTTCTCCCACATGATCAATGACACCATACAGTCACTGATACCTGCCATCTATCCGATCGTTAAAGACTCACTTCGACTTTCTTTCAGCCAGATAGGGCTGATTACACTCTCCTATCAGCTCACAGCCTCACTGCTGCAGCCACTGGTAGGACTTTATACAGACAAAAATCCAAAGCCGTATTCACTTGCCATTGGTATGGGCTTTACCTTAGTGGGACTGGTCAGCCTCTCCCAGGCACACCATTTTTACCTGGTGCTGTTGTCTGTAGCATTGGTGGGCGTAGGCTCTTCCATCTTCCATCCTGAGGCTTCCCGTCTGGCGCATATGGCATCCGGTGGCAGACATGGTATGGCGCAATCGCTTTTTCAGCTGGGAGGAAATGCCGGTAGCTCTCTGGGCCCACTGCTCGCAGCAATGATCATTGTACCGAAAGGACAGTCCAGCATTAGCTGGTTCTCACTGGCCGCTCTGCTGGCCATTGTGGTGATGATCAATATCGGATCCTGGTATAAAAACAATACAAATCGCATTCGTAGTAAATCGAAAGGTATGGACGCATCAGTACATGTACAATTGCCCAGGGGAAAAGTCATTTTTGCACTGAGCATATTGCTGGTGCTGATCTTCTCCAAATACTTCTACATGGCCAGTATGACCACCTACTATACATTCTACCTCATTGATAAGTTTCATGTGTCTGTTTCAAGTGCGCAGGTGTATCTCTTTATCTTCCTGTTTGCCATTGCTGCTGGTACTTTCATCGGCGGCCCGGTAGGCGACCGTATAGGACGTAAGTATGTGATCTGGATATCCATATTGGGTGTGGCGCCGTTCTCACTCTTACTGCCACACGCTAATTTGTTGTGGACCTCCGTGCTCAGTGTATTTATTGGCGTGATCCTGTCATCTGCTTTTTCTGCTATTCTGGTTTATGCACAGGAATTGGTGCCAGGTAAGGTGGGCATGATAGCCGGACTGTTCTTCGGGCTTGCATTTGGCATGGGTGGTATCGGGTCTGCATTATTAGGGAAACTGGCCGACAGAACCAGCATAGCCCACGTATTTGACGTATGTGCTTATCTGCCCTTAATAGGTCTGCTTACTGGCCTGCTTCCCAACGTGGAACGTACAGGTAAATCAAAATAAAACCAGCTCACTGGTCCCTGTTGGCAAAACGGATCTTGTCACCAGGGACTGGTGAGTGCATTATTAGATAAAACGCTCTGGGTTTCATCAATTAAATAACCATTAAGACACAATCTTTAGTATGTATATGCAATGAAGTTTAACCAATATGTTTATGTGTGATTCGTGGAATGCCGGGAAAAATATTTTGTATCGCGTTATGCAGTCTGTCCGTCAGGTCGTTAACCAAAATTATATATTGCTGCTGAAATAGCATTGCAGTTCCAGGCTGGACAATGTTTTTACCTCTTTTTTATTGCTATCCCTCTGCCAGCTGGTACTATTCAGGAAAAATTACTACATTTAATCGGGGCTTAAATCTTATACATATGGAACCAAATTCTCAACGCGACCAACAACTTTGGAAAATCGCTCAATTGAGGGCGAAGTTCAAAACTTCGCTTATTATCTACCTCGTTACGAATGCATTTTTGTGGGCAGTCTGGCTGGCGACAAACGCCTATCAATATGGCGGTACGCCGTGGCCTGTATGGCCTGGAATTGGCTGGGGACTTGCATTGGCATTCCAGTACTTTAAAGCCTGGCATCGCGATCCATTCGGAGATGCAGCAAGAGAATATGAAAAATTGCAGGAGGAAAAGCAACGCAGGGGCATATAAAAACCCCTCCTCCCTTATAAATTCCACTACCTTGATAAAAGGTACTTAACGTAAGCCAGATCTACAATATGGAGCAGCCACGCAGATTATTTGATGTCATTGAGCACCAGCTAAAAAATTTCCCCAAGTCAGACATGCTGGTAGGAAAAGAAAACAATGTCTGGAAAAAGTACAGCACACAGGAAGTAGCCGATATTACGCTCCGTTTTAGCGCAGGGCTGTTGCAGCTTGGCATAGGCAAGGGAGACGCAACTCCTGAAGGCTCGGACAAGATTGCCATAGTATCCCCTAACCGTCCTGAATGGATGCTGACAGACCTTGCCTGTCAACAGGCTGGTGCGGTATTGGCGCCATTGTATCCAACAATCAGCGAGCATGAGACAGAGTTCATCCTGAATGATTCGGGTGCTTCTATTCTGTTCGTGAGCGGGCAGGACATGTTTGACAAGATCACACCTATACGTCATAAATTATCCCATCTCAAAGAGATCTTCTCCTTTACCAAAATAGCAGGCTGCCGCCACTGGAGTGAGATCCCTGATATGGCTAAACAGGAGGATATTGAAAAGATAAAAGCTATCAGGGAAAAGATAGATCCTGAGCAACTGGCCACTATCATCTATACTTCGGGTACTACAGGTACGCCTAAAGGTGTCATGCTGAATCACAGGAATATTATGAGCAATGTGATGGCATGTATCCCTTATCTGCCGGTAAGCCAGGAAGCCAGAGCGCTCAGTTTCCTGCCGCTCAATCACGTTTTCGAACGTATGGTGACTTATGTATACCTTACTGCAGGAGTACCTATCTACTATGCAGAAAGCATGGATACCATCGCCGACAACCTGCGCGAGGTTAAACCAAGCATCTTTACTACCGTACCGCGGCTGCTCGAAAAAGTATATGAAAAGATCATGTCCAAAGGGCTGGAGCTAAAGGGTATCAAACGTGCGCTTTTCTTCTGGTCGGTAGAACTGGGCAAGAAATATGAGATCAATAAATCATTAGGCTGGTGGTATAACTTCCAGTTGTCCATCGCCAATAAACTTGTATTCAAGAAATGGCGGGAAGCCCTGGGAGGTAATATCGCCGCGGTTGTTGTGGGTTCTGCGGCCTGTCAGGTAAGGCTATTGAAAATATTCACCGCTGCCAATATTCCCATTCTTGAGGGCTATGGTCTTACCGAAACATCTCCCGTGATCAGCGTTAACCGTGTAGATGTGAAAGACCGCATGTTTGGTACAGTAGGCCCGCTCATCAGCAATGTGGAAGTCAAATTAGCGGAAGACGGCGAGATCCTGTGCAAAGGGCCTAACATTACACTCGGATACTACAAACGCCCCGACCTGACCGCCGACGCTATTACAAACGGCTGGTTCCATACCGGCGATATCGGCGTACTCGTCAACAATCAGTTCCTGAAGATCACAGACCGCAAAAAGGAGCTCTTCAAGACCTCCGGAGGCAAGTTCGTGGCTCCGCAGCCTATAGAGAATAAATTCAAGGAATCGCCTTTCATTGAGCAGATCATGGTGGTAGGTGAAGGCCGTAAATTTACCGGCGCCCTGATCGTTCCCTCTTTCCCACAACTGGAGAGCTGGGCAGCTAAAAAAGGGCTCCATTTTTCTTCTCCTGGAGAATTACTCCAAAACAATGACATTCAACAACTTTACCAACAGGTTGTTGAGAAATATAACCAATATTTCAGCCATATAGAGCAGATCAAGAAGTTCGAACTGCTGCCGAAGGAATGGACGATCGCCAACGGAGAGCTTTCCCCTACTCTTAAAGTAAAGCGGAAAGTGATCACGCAGAAATACGATCAACAGATTGAGAAAATTTATAATTAGCAGTGTAAGAGAGGCAAATTTTGGGCTGGGTGCTCGAAATATGTAAAAAACGTTTACTTTTGCACTCCACTTTAGGGTTCTGCCCTATGGCCCGGTAGTTCAATGGATAGAATAGAAGTTTCCTAAACTTTAGATACAAGTTCGATTCTTGTCCGGGCTACGAAGAAAAGTCAGCAAATTTGCTGGCTTTTTTGTTTGTATACAAACCAGTTATTTTAGTATTACCGGACAAGTATAATTCCGCATTATGAAGACCACCAATCATCATGTATAACCTCAATATCTTTTAACTTTGTCCCACCATGAGTACACAATCATTCAAACTAGACGTATCTCCTGCTATAGGCACAGTCTCCGCCAGGTACATCGCTCCGGCCAGGCCTGAATGTATCTTCACACTGGCGCATGGAGCAGGAGCCGGTATGGACCATATCTTCATGGAAACATTGGCCAATGCTCTTTCAGAAGCAGGCATCGCCACTTTACGATTCAATTTCCCCTTTACTGAGAATAAAAAAGGCAGACCTGATTCACCAGCGGTTGCGCATGCAACAATAGAGGCTGCTATCAAGAAAGCGCATGAATTAGCGCCTAAACTACCCTTGTTCGCCTCCGGCAAATCTTTCGGTGGAAGAATGAGCTCACAATACCTGGCAGCCCATCCGGACAGTAAAGTTGCGGGGCTCGTCTTCTATGGTTTTCCGCTCCATCCGGCTGGTAAACCCTCTATAGAGCGTGCCGATCATCTGAAAGAGATAAAGATACCCATGCTTTTCCTACAGGGCTCAAAAGATACACTGGCCACCTGGGACCTGATTGAAACCGTATGCGCCTCTCTGCGGAAAGCGACGCTGGTAAAATTGGAAGGAGCAGATCATTCTTTTAAAGCGGGTAAAAAAGACGTGATGTCACTGCTGATAGATGAGACAAAGAAATGGGTCGGGAAAATGCTGTAACTATTAGCTACGGCTCCATTCCTCCAGTGTAACGACCGTTGCATTAGACTGAAACACCTTATTCACAAGCACCGTATGCACCTCCCTATCCCTGTCAGTACAACAGTCTGACAATACAGTAATACGATAATCCTTATCAGCAGCTTCACGCAAAGTGGATAATACCACTCCACTCGTTGATACACCAGTAAGCACAAGATGCTGGATACCCTGCGCACGGAGCACTACTTCAAGATCACTTCCTGTAAATGCACTGATGCGGCGTTTCTCAACAACAATTTCATCCGGCAATGGAACGACTGCTTCATCAATATTCAGCATACTTCCTCCCTTCATATTTTTCGCCCTTTCTTTACTCGCAGCAAAAAGCTTGTTGTTCATACTGACTTCAGGCATGCCAGGCCGGAAACTAACAACCGCAAACAGAACAGGAATATTTTTGGAACGGGCAAATGCAATTGCCTTTGCTACGTTACCAGTGATCTCATTGTAATCCGGCAGGGAGCTGATAACTGCCGTCTGCATATCCATTACTAACAGTGCTGTGTGCTGATTATTTGTGTCCATTTTCCTGAGCTTTTAATGATTATATACTATCAATTGTAAAGTGTATTCTTGAATCGCTTCGCCAGCAACCCCGTCGCCCGGGAAGGATCAATATCAACAACTATCACACCAGTTCTGCCATAAGCTTCATGTTTGATACAGGTTCCATCAGGCGCCACTACTGAAGACGCAGCATCAGGATAAAGAGACGCATAATTGGAGCTTGCCATATAAATGGTGTTTTCCATTGCTCTCAGCATGATTGCTTTTTCATAGTAAGGATTCTCTTTACTACCCCACACCTTAGGCAGCACACCGGCCGTATTACTTCCTCCAAAGTGAGGAAAAAATACAATCTTAGCATCCCGCTGCGCGGACCATCTGACAGATTCAGGATAACGGAACCCTTCATGACAAATGGTAATACCGAATTTCACACCATTGATTTCAAAGAGCTGCCGCCCGGTACCTGCCTCCCACATATTATCTTCTGTAGGATCTAACTGGTTCTTGGATTGGAAACCTAACACTTCCCCGCTGGCAGAAATCACAAAAGCTACATTCAGCAATTTTCCTTCATAATGCCAATCCATTGGGACTATAATAGCAATTGAATTTTCGGAAGCAATTGCACATACTTTATCCAATGCTGCCTGCAATCTTTCCTGTTTGCGATCATCGGCTTCATATCCCATGCCCGGATAACCAGGAAGATATGATTCAGGAAAGCAGATAATCTCCGCCTGCGCAACGGCTGCATCTTTTACTAATTTTTCGAGCCAGAATAGCCCGTCACTGATGGACTTTGGAAAGGGAGGGGAAGCTAAAGCAATTTTCATATGCAGGGCTTTGTAAGATGCAAAGTTAATCTTATCAGCCAAATATCACTGCCTTTACATCATCACATAGCATGTGCTGCATAACATCCTGATGTCGTAAACAGCCTATATTGCCGCCCCTCCATCTCTGCCTTTATTGGGCTAAAAGCTCCTTATAAACTCCCCTGTCAATAGTTATGTCCAGGCGCTTTAACATCTCCGGCATGTCAAATCCTTCCTTCTTATACGCTACCTGCACTGTTTCCCTCGCCTGCTCGAATGCAGCCTTATTGGCCCATACAGCTACTGTTACAAAAATCAGGTTACCTTCATTATCTGTACGAGAGTACGCAGCATCCCTGATGAAACCGGGCAGTGTTTTGATAAGATCGCGGTTAATCTTTACTCTCTCCAGGAACTCATTTGTGGCCGTAGCAGGAACAATGAATTTATCGATGAAAATCACATTGTCCGGAGTACCAATGAGCTCTTTAGGCAGTACTCCCAGTTCCTGTAAAAAACCTAAGCGATTGGTAAGTGTTTCGCTATGAATGACTTTGCCATCCTTCAATTCATATGCCACCACACCATCACTTGCTACTCTTCTTCCGGTAGCCGGGATATGTTGGAATGTACCACGGTGTGTACCCTGGAATTGCTGAAATACAACCACCTTATTACCTTCAGCAACCACATCTTTCACTACCCACTGTGCGTCCGGGAAAGCTTCAATTAATCCGGTAACCACCTGTTTAAAATTGGGGCCGTCATAAGCGGCAGATATTAACTCAGGCAGTAACGCTGTATTTCTTTTGTTCATTGCCTCGTCATAGAGTCTGCTGATTACTTCTTTGTTTTGCATATTAACCTCCTTTTTGTTTGCAACCTGGGCGATGGTCATCTGGGATAACAACATCGCTGATACCAGGTATAGTAAGCTTTTCATTGATTTTTGTTTTTACAAAGTTACCGGGGGCAGGGGCGCCGGAATTGTAAAAAATCATTGATTTAGGCCTTACATGCATTGTCATCTGGTGGTAGAAGGGTATGCACAACCGTGATTCACGGTGCAATGTTAGGAAAGATCTCAACCCGGTTTAAAACAATGTATACGAAAGCCCTTAATCCTGACATAAAGGCCCTTAATCCAGTTATAAGACCCTTTCGTGGTTATTATGGCAAAGTCAGCATGCCCATTTAAGCTGGATACAAGTTGCATATGACCAGGATATTCTTCCGTTCTTCTTCCGTTAAAAACGGAGGAAAAACGGAGGAAGAACGGAGGAAGAACGGAGGAATATCCTGGTCATATGCAACTCATATGCAAGCTTGAACCAATAAAAAAGGGGCTCAAAATATAGCCCCTTTTTTAAATCTGTTTATTTTATAAAATGTCATATCCAGCATTTTCCTGCCGAATAAGTACGCGCATTGCCAGCTATCAGCACACGTTCCCCCATATCCGTGCAATAGAGTGTTCCTACCCTTTCGGACAATTGCCGGGCGCTTAATTCCTTCTTCTGTAAACGCTCACTCCAATAAGGTATCAGTGAACAATGAGCCGATCCGGTAACAGGGTCTTCCAGTATAGAAGCCTGTGGCGTAAAATAGCGGGACACGAAATCGCAGTCGCTCCCCTGTGCAGTAACAATTACCCCTCCGGGGTCCAGGTTGATCTGGTCCAGGACCTGCCTGTCGATCCTGATATCCCGTATGTCGCTTTCAGCGCCATAGACCAGCACATAATCCCTGGCCTTTAAGACAGCCAGCGGCTGCCTGTCAAGGGCGTTGCTAATAATATCCGGCAGGACCGCTTTCACCGGTTTCCGGGAAGGGAAATCCAGCACATACAGGTCATCCTTAAAACTAACCTCCAGCTGTCCACTGGCGGAGCTAAACAGTATTTTATCCTTCTTATAACCAAGGATTGTTTTTATCACATGCGCTGTTGCCAATGTAGCATGCCCACAGAGGTCCATTTCTATTTCAGGGGTGAACCAGCGTAAAGCGAAACCCTCCCCTCCGGGAATGAAAAAAGCAGTTTCCGCTACCGCATTTTCCCTTGCCAGCAGCAACAACTGCTCATCAGGCAGCCAGGTTTCCAGGGGTACAACACAGGCCGGGTTACCACCAAAAACATGGTTTGTAAAAGCATCTACCTGGTATAAGTTAAGTTCGGTCATATCAAAAGCATGGTGTCTAAACAGCGAAAGCCAGCATATGCTGACTTTCTTAATAATTTTTTAACTGATCAGTTATTCTTCGTCTTCGTCGTCATACTCATCTTCTTCCAGCCATTCCAGATAGGAATAATACCACTCTTCCAGCTGGTCGAGCAGTTCTTCTTTCTTACCGGGAGCATTTTTGAAAAACTCATCCACATTATCAACCTCTGCCACAATATCAATATAAGCTTTCTCCTCGTCTTCTTCTACCCGTTTAGCGAAGAAACGTGGCTGCTCGGTATGAAAGATATATTCATTGTCAGGATCCGTAACTGGATCATCTGCAATCATAAACTTGGGTAACTTTGCCATATTAATATATTTTTATTGATAATAACCACGATTTAAAGACCAGACAAAAGTATAGATAAATCATTTACACCACAAAAACAGTTTTCCTTTTTATACCCCCATTTTTCCTGCAAACTTACCACAACTGCAGCGGCATTTACATCGAAACAGAGCTGGCCACCAGCCGGCTATTGATGAACAATATTTTCTATGATCCTGTTCAGTACACTGAGGGTCAGTTTATACTCATCATCACTGATTCCACGCATCATATGTGCAGCTCTTTCCTGCTGCAGTGTTGCAAGATTTTTATATGCTTCCTCCCCTGCCGCAGTAAGCGAACAGGTATCTTCTGCACCCATCACTACCCAGCCACGGTCTGCGAACGACTGTATAATTTCTCCAAATTCCTGTACGGTAACGAAGTTCTTTACTTCCTGGAAAAACTGCCAGGTGTTGATGCGTCCACGCTCTGCTATATTCCGTATCACCATCCAGTGAAAACGTGTGATAGAGAGGTCTTTGAAAACATCATTCATGTAAGATGTGATTTGCTGGTCAGCCTCTTTGAGGTACCAGCCAATAGGCTTATTAGCTTCCATAGTTATAGCGTTGTATTATTCTTTCTGAAAACTGACAGGCGTCCTGCCTGTCCATCTTTTAAATGCCCTTGTAAAAGCACTTAGCTCATTATAACCCAGCATATACGATATCTCCTTTACCGGATAACCGCCCTCTTCGAGATAATGAATAGCCAGCGATTTCCTGACCTCATCGGCTACATCCTGATAGCTGATACCTTCCTCCTTTAGCTTACGTTGTAATGTTCTGGCACTGACATTAAAATTAGCAGCAATTTCATTCAACGAAGGTATTCCAAGATAAGCATTTGTCAACAGGTAATGACGGATCTTGTCTCCTAATGCCCCTCCCGTTACATTTATACTTTCATTCACCCTTCGCAACAAGGCTTGCTGCATATCATAGTTTGCCGTAAGCAGTGGTTCCTGCTGATATTCCCTGTCAAATACAAGCGCATATTCAGCAGCACTCTTTTCTACCATACACCGAAACACTCTTTCGTATTCTTCCGCATTTTCCAGGCGGTAAGGCAAGCGTACAGCTACAGGTTTTATTTTCCGCAATAACAAACCATCCAGTTCATGCACCACAAAGACCATGAATAACTCCAGCGTCTGACGAAAGGAAAAAGCATCCGGCCTCTCCGTCTGGGGCAAGAAGCGAATGGTAAAGACCTTGCCCGAAGATTCCACCACTATCCTGAACAGATCCGTCAAAAGATGTGATAATGATGCAGCCTTCTCCACCGCCATTCCCACCGTATCACTTGTCCTGATAATTTCTCCTACTATACCAAGGGCCGACAGTTGTAAGGACTCCCCGAAGTGCAATCCGAATAAAGGATCGTCTGAGAGCTGGCTGGCCTGTTGCCATATTGCATCCAGCTGCTGCTTACTAACGGTGTAGCCGGTATCTGCTTTTAACGCAGCCAGGTCTATTCCTGACAAGCGACAAAGCTGCGTGGCGGGAATGTCACGCAAGGCGGCATAAGCTATCAGGTTCAACACAAAATGTCTCCGGCTATTCTCCATAACATGTCGTCAAATGGTAATTGTTTGTCGTATAAAGATAATAATGCCCGGGCGTACAGGAAATAGTTTTGCAATATCAAATCACTCAATTAAAAACAAACAATATGGAAAATCAGGCTAAACAAGTAGTTACCCAATTTCTGACCGCAGTACAAACAGGCGATAACCAGACACTCGCGGCATTACTGGACACCGCTATCGAATGGGACCAACCCGGCAACAACCGCTTCTCAGGAGTAAAGAGCAATGTTACGGAAGTCTTTCAGATGGTGGGTGGTATGTTTGAAGTGACCGGCAACACGCTCAGACTGGCAGAGATCAAATCAGTCACAACCAATGGCAACAGTGTGGCCTGCCTCATTCGGTGGACGGCGCAAAAACCCGGAGGACAGCAACTGGATGTGGATAACACCGACGTGTATACAGTAACAGGAGGCCGGATCGTGAAGGCCAGGATCTATTCCTCTGATATAACACAGGAAGATAATTTCTGGGGCAGGTAACTTACTGGCACGCTATTCGTTCTATAAGGCAAAACTTGTTACATGAAACCTTATTTTGTAGCTGCAGCCTTATTAACGATGTTTAGCTGCCAGCAGCCTGCCAGTAATACACCTGAAACAGAGGAGCAGGACACCAGTACTATAACTGTTACAGCGCCGGCATCGACACCTGCTCAACAGTGTTATACTAAGATCTCCGGAAAAGATACCTCCTATCTGCAATTTGAAACTGATAATAAAGTGGTAAACGGGCAGCTGGAATATCATCTCTTCGAAAAAGATAAAAACGAGGGCATTATTACAGGTACCATTGCCAATAATATTATCAAGGCTGAGTACAGCTTTATGAGCGAAGGTACTATTAGCAAAAGACCTGTAGTATTTAAGGTGGAAAACGACCAGGTATTTGAAGCGATACCTTCTTCTCTTGATGCCCAGGGAAATCCTGTATTTGACAAAGATCAGAGCAAGCTAAAGTTTGAAGATGCTCCTTTTGTAAAAGGCGCTTGCAAATAATAGCAAACGGCAGTATAACAGAGCCCCGCGAAAAGTATCGCGGGGCTTTTTGTTGTAGGGTTAATGGTTGGTTAAATAGGTTTATTCAGGATAGGATTACATAACAGGCGTCATTGTCTGACGAAAATATCAACTACATTTCCCGGCAGGCCATCCACCTGGCTGAGTATATTGCCATACTTACCGGTACTTATATCAAGTGTGTAAATACTGTTTTGTGTGCCTGCAACAAGCTTATTGCCATCCTCCTGCATCTTTATCATAGTTACCTGCTTTCCGCCGAAATTGGCGTCCAGCTGTCTCAATTCCTGGTTAATCGGGTTGTAACGGTAAATCTTGTCATTTGAAGTGAAGTAAAATGCACCGACAGGAGAAGACTGCCATTTGGTTTGAGCGGTTAGCAGGCTATCGCCTTTAAATTTCCGCTTATAACCTGTTTTGAAACGGGAATTACCATCCAGGAAATTCAGACTGAACTTCAGTTCATAAGTCTGTCCACTGCTGTCACAAAATGCATACACATCATTCTCTGTAATCTTCTCCATTTCCAATAGATCCATCTTCAGATTCTTTGGATTAAAAAGTGAATCTTCCTGGATGTAATCTGTGCCGAAATAAGTGGTCGGATCAAAACGCAGGAAACACTTTTTCACTTTATCAAAGCCGAGATAATAAGCCCCGCCATTCGTGTAAGCATAAACAAGGTCGGAGGCCAGATTGTAACTGCCTGGTATCGGACTGCTGAAATAACCATAATAGGTGCCGAAAGGAGCAGTCTCTGTGGTACCTATATACAGTTTTTCATTCATCACCGCAGTAGTAGTGCCGTTCGTTAAGCGCTGGAAATAATTCGGGAGAAGCTCACCCGGAGGATCGTAAAAGTTCTCTTTCAGGTACTTTATCCGCTTCAGATCGTCACTATTAATTTCCACTGCGGGATTTGCAACATCACCACATACGATCCAATAAGCGAAATTAACGTTCATATAACTGGTGTTCCTTAGGGGAATAATCTGCAGGGGATTTGTTCCAATGCTTTCGCCGTTGATGGAGGGATAAAGATCAGACTGTACTGTACCATCCGGTTTAATAAATGATAGTTTTGCCAGCCCGCCTTCATCTGTCAATACGAGCGTTCCCGTCGTAAATGCAGTTCTACCATTAATAACAAATTTGTAGTAATACTGCATTCCGGTACCGTTATCCCTCACGATCAGCAAAGCACTATACCTTTTTGCACCCAGGCCATAAAGTATTCTCAGTTCTAATCCTTCATGATCATCAGAACGCGCTTCTTCGGGAATGTCGATCTTCCAGTAACAGGTCAGATCAGTCCTGCCCTCAGGCAACACAATTTTAGGAGATATAACCAGGCTATCTCCTGTAAATACAGTATAAAGTGTGTCCAGATTGGATACAACCGGTTCTCCCAGTTTTATATAGTCATAGTTCCCCTTGTCTTTGAAGCAAGCAGAAAGAAAGGGAGCGAGCAAGGCTATCAGTATATATAGAAATGTTCTTTTCATTGTATAGTATTTAACTTAGACACGCTTACCATTTTCATCTCTGAAATAATATCGGCCATCATCAGGATTCTTTTCCAGGCGGTATTTTGTACCAGGATTCTTACTATTGTAGAAATAATAATACCCGTCAGCTTCCATTGTGATCACATAACCTTCTTCCGCATATTGCTCCACCCATTTAAACGGATCCAGCAAAAAAGACTTGAATCGCCTTGTATGATACAGGGCTTTAGGTATCGTGTTAAAGTCCTGGAAATTAGTGCCGAGTTCAGTAGTACCCGATACCCTGATAAATAACTCATGTTTTACCCTGGAATATTCACCCAGCTCGCCTGCCCAGGCATTCCACCAGCCCGGCTTCTCCAGCCTGTTGGAAAACTTCACAATACCTTTATTCTGCAAGGTGAACGCTACTCCGAAATCTGCTGTAGGCTTCAGGGTAAGTCCGATGGTCAGCGTTTTTGTTTTCAGCAGTGTGTCTTTGTTCAGCAGAATCAGTGGCACCATACATATGCCGGAATCTGCCGCCATAATGTATTTATCCTTTAAGGGAACATAGTGAACAGCGGCAATTGCAGTCGTACTGCTATCTACTGTTGTTAATATGAAGGTTCTTTCCCTGCTTTCGCGGAAACCGGAGATCTTCACCGGAATGAATACAGTGTCTTCACCTTTGTCAGGGAAATAGGCAAAAGAATAAAGAAGGCTATCTGTTTTATCATCGTCTTCATCGGGCATAAAATCAAAATAGACATTCTCTGTAGTATTGAATAGAGGTGTTTCTTCCTTCTTGCAGGCAAGACATACCATACAGCAAAGGACACTGAATAAAAGATATTTTTTCATCTGGCCGTAGGTTTAATTATCTGTTACCAAATTGGATTTCATCGTCTGGCAATGGCAGTACGAACATCTTGTTAGTTGCAGGATAGCTGGCGCCAGCCAATCCAACAACTGGTTTGTTCAGACGCTTGTACATGTAAAAGATCTGCCCTTCTCCATAAAATTCTTTGCGGCATTCTTTCACCAGCTCCGTCATAAATACATCCTTAGAGGCCTCGTTGGTGGCGCCGATACCAATACCCCTGTAAAACCTAACAGTGTTAAAGTACCCCCATGCCTTTGCCGGGTCATTATCAAAAGTGCATTCGGCAGCGATATAATACATCTCACTCAGGCGCAGTGCAGGAGCCATCTGGTAATGAATGTTTGCGTCACCGTCCCTGTAGTATTTCTCAAGCTGCATACGGGTTCCCAATCCACCACTTTTTTCGCTGAACCATTGCTTGTAACGAAAATCATCACCGCCAACACTGCCTGTTTCATAAAGATTCTGCCCTTCACTGGAGGTAATGAACAGTGCATTCTCTCCATCACGGAAACGGCTATTCAAGGCGCCGGATGTATTGGGAACATACCACCCAAACAACAACTCTCTGTACAGGATGCGATCCTTCTTCTCATCATCAGGATTCAGGAAATCATTCTGGCGTGTCCATGGAAATTTATTTGAGTTGATCACTTCCAATGCATTGGCAAGTGCTTTTGCTTTATCGCCTTTGTACAGATATATGCGGGCCAGTTCTCCACACACTGCATAATAATTTATACGATGGCGACGATTCTGCAGGAACAGTGGTCCTGTTTGTTCTGTACTGGAATCTTTCAGGGGATATCCTACCTTATAACCCGCGTCCAGAATAGGATCAGATACCTTTAATAACTCTTTGGCAGCAGTAAGGTCCAGGATCGCTGTGTCCAGCACACCCGCTACAGTAGACATCGGTGTTACTTTATTGGTAAAGTCCATTACATAGGGAATAGCCAGCGCACCAGGATCACTTATATAGGCAGGACCAAATAAACGCAGCAGGTCAAAATGAAGATATGCCCGCAATGCCAGCGCCTCTCCCTTTATCAGTTCATATTCCCTGCCTGTGAAAACATCCTTTTTAGCGTCTATATGATGTAGTATAAGATTGCTGTTGGCGATGGCAGCGTACAATGCTTTCCATGCATCATCCCTTCTGCTCATGAAACGTTCCTCATTATAATTATACAGCGCTGTTTGCCTGTATCCCTGCGGATCCAGGTTTGTAATAACATAATTCTGTGCCAGCACATCCAGGAAGCCACAAGTGATCTCCTTACCATAACTATCTTCCTGGGCACAACGGCTGTACACACCATTTAACGCTTCTTCGAAACCTGCCTGTGTACTGAACAGTACTCCCTGCGCTATTTCAGATTGCGGTGTTACATCCAGCCATTTCTTACATGATACCAGGCCCGCTATCAATATTATGAGTAGATAATATTTCTTCATCTTGCTTCTTTTTAGAACTGAGTAGATAATGAGAATGTGAATGTTCTCGCAAACGGATAATCAATACCTCTTTCCGCCTGGATGGTGGATGTACGCCATACGTCATTCAGATTCAGTGCGCAACGCAGATTGTTCATCCTATAACGTCTGGCTACTGTTGCAGGAATGTTGTAAGAGAGATAAACTGATCTCAGTTCTATCACATTGTCACGCTGTACAAAACGGGAAGAAGTACGGGTAGACCCATGATCTGCTATATCTTTGTATAAAGCATGATCGCCGGGATTTTTCCAGCGGGAATCCAGCACACGCTGGTCTACGTTATACCGCGGATCCGCATTCTCCACACGGTCTACCAGGGTTTGATTGTAAAGGTCTCCACCGCCCTTGCCATAGAATCTCACTTCAGCGATCCAGTTTTTGTAGTACATACCAGCGCCGAATGTTCCTTCTACTTTCGTCGTCATGTCTCCCACGGGCACCATGTCTTTCACACTGTAGGTATGTGTATAGGTCCCATCTTTTTTTACAAAAATTTCCTTCCCATTCTCCGGATCAATTCCCATTGATCTTACCGCATAAATGGTGTTGAGAGATTCTCCTTCTTTAAAACGCAGCAGCGGAACGGAATTCAGGTTAGGATCAGATTCCTGTTTGTCATCTACTTTATCGTTGTAACTCTTCAGCGCATTAGAGATCTTGGTGATCTTATTTTTATTGGTTACCAGGTTAGCAAACATGTTGAAAGACCAGTCTTTTCCGCGCAGCACAGTACTGCGGACAGTCAATTCGAAGCCCCTGTTGATCATTTCACCCAGGTTGGCTTTGTACTCTGTAAAACCAGCGGATGGAGGCACAATGATATCCGCCAGCAGGTCTTTGGTTAATTTATAGTAGTAACGTGGATTGATATAAAATCTTCCGTTAAACAGGTCCATTTCAACACTGGCGTCATAGTTCTTTGTACGCTGCCACTTCAATGCAGCGTTACCATAAGCCTTGAATATAGCGCCAACGCCTGTGGAATACCAGTCGTTACTGTAATACTGATAGGTGGTATTGGATAAATAGGACGGGAAAGACACATCGCCAGTCAAACCGGTAGTAGCCCTCAGGGTAAGCTGGGAAATCACATTATGTGGAATGAACTTTTCATTATGAACATTATAACCTACACCGTAAGACCAAAAGGTAGCCATCCTGGAATCGGTACCGAACTTGGAAGAGCCATCCAGACGAATAGTGCCATCCATCAGGATTTTGTTCTTATAGGAATAGTTGATATTAAGGAAAGAACCTACTAACCTGTCCTGGGCATATTCTCCATCGGGAGAGCCATCTATTTCATAGCGGCGCGCAAATCCTATCTGGGAAAACCTGTCGTTGGAGAACCCTTGCGCTACAAATGTTTTCCTGTCATTAGTCCTGTTCTGGATATTGGTGACCAGTGAAAGGTTAAGGAAACTGTGACGGATCTGTTTTGAATAACTCAGCGTCACGCTACCATCGGCCTGCCAGAAATCTTCATCAGAAAAAGTATACCTGCCGCGATCTTTCAGCGCGTCTCCGGTTACATTATAGAAATCGTTACTGAGGGGAGACACAAATTTATCGGCCGTAGATCTTCTTTTTGTGAGACTGATCTGTCCTCTTAATCTTAATGCGGGATCAATGGTCCACTCACCGGAAAATGCATCCATGAATTCCACATATTCAGACTTCTCCACGCTTCCTGTAGTAGCCTCATACAACGGATTTAACACAGCGTCAGTTGTGGGTGAAGCAGCAGCACCAGTCCGGTAACTCCACTTATCTACTTCACGTAACAGCCGGCCGGTAGAATCTGTCATTGGATAGTAGGGATTCATTTTTACATAGTTTGAAAACTCCCGGTAAGGAGATTCCCTTCCATCCACCTGTGATATAGAGATCTGATTCCTGAACTGGATCTTATTCTGTACATTATAAGACAGAGAAGCGGCCAGCCCGTAGCGCTTTCTGTAGGAGCCTTTCATTACACCATTGTTGGTTTGGTAACGTACATCAATACCATATTTCACAACCGGCGTTCCTCCTTCAAGATAGAGGGAATGCTTATGCCCCAGATCTACCTGCAGTGGTTGCGATAACCAATAGGTATTCACACCGCTCAGTACATTTTTCTTTTTCTGATAGTACCGCATCTCCAGATCGATTGGATTACTTACCTGATCAGCCACATACAATTCCGCCAATCGCTCATACTCCAGTTTGTCAGCTGCATTCAGTACATGATAATCAGAAAGATCAGGCGCATTTAGCGTCATTTCATAACCATAGTTCACCGTCAGCTTACCTTCTTTCGGTGTTTTGGTACGAATCACGACAACGCCATTCGCCGCTCTGGAACCATAGATAGCAGTTGCGGCAGCATCCTTTAATAAAGTAAGGGAAGCGATCCTGTTCGGATCAAGATCAAAGATGGTCTGAACATTCACTTCATAACCATCCAATATAAAAGTAGGCTGATTGGTAACTCCTGTCAGCATACTGTTCCTGGTTAACTTGGAAACATCGGCACTGGGAAGAGCCGTGGTACCTCTTACATTGATATTGGGTATCCTGTTAGGATTAGATCCGAGGATATTATTTTCTACAAGTTTAAAGGAAGGGTCATAGGCCTGGAGGCTGCTAAGTACATTCTGAGGATTCACTCTTTTCACATCATCAGCAGTTAGTACAGTGGCAATACCTGTAAAGCTCTCCTTTTTAATTTCATAGTACCCTGTTACCACCACATCTTTTACAGCCTGTACATCTGTTTTCAACCTGACGTTCAATACTGTCTGTCCCTTCAAGACTATTTCCTGCGATTTAAAACCGATGAAGCTGAAAAGTATATGTGCATTTTCCGGAACATTCTTCAGTTCATATTTACCGTCATTGCTCGTATGTACACCATTGGAAGTTCCTTTTACTACAACAGTTACGCCGGGCAGCGATACACCTGCATCATCTGTAACGGTTCCGCTAATGGTGACTGTTACCGGTTTTTGCTGTTCTTCTGCCTCTTTTTTTTCGACAGATGGCACAGGTTTGGGAGCAGGAGCTTCCTGTTTGTATATGATGTACACATTTGTTCCTGCTTCTTCTGCTTCTAATTTAAGTGGCTTCAGGAACCGGTTCAGGTACTGTACGAATTTTTCAGATGCTGCTTTCGCTGCAGGTGGTTCCGTCTGAATGCTTCCGATACTCTGACCGATATAGTTAATTCTTACTTTGTACTTAGACTCCAATGAAACAAGGACATCTTTCAGTGATTGCCGTCCGGCATCATGTTGTGTAGTACTGGTTGATGCAAACAGCTGTTGCTGTTGAGTATAATGGCTCCTATCCGCTGCATATCCCATGGCAGGCAATAGTAACAACAGGGCAGCACGACTCCCCATACACCTAAAGTAATTTCCAGGCATAAGCAAATAGATTAAGGTTGGTTGATTTATAAACTAAACTCGACTAGGTTTTTTTTCTCCTGATACTATAACTGTTATTGCCCTTTTTTTCGATAACCACATGTAAGGAACGAGACAAAGTCCTGAAAAATATTTCTACATCCGACATTGGTATGCTACCTGTAAATAATTCTTTCTGTAATTCCTGATCTTCTATATTTAAATTAATTCCCAGATTTTCCTGTAGCACTGCAGCGACTTCCGCAATAGGCGTTTCATTAAAAACAAACATGTTGTCAAGCCATGCATTGTAGTCTGCAGGATTTACATTCCTGCGGGACAGCTGCTGGGTAGTAGTAGAATAACTTACCATTTCACCCGGCTTCATTTTAATGTCCTCCTGACCATCTCCATTCAGTTTTAATTTTACAGCTCCATTATTTAATACCACACGCGTCATTATTCTTCTTGTGTTTACGTTAAATTCGGTACCTATTACCTGCACGTCTACATCTGATGTATGTACCAGGAAAGGAGCATTGTTATTGTCATGCACAACAGAGAAAAAGCCTTCCCCGTTCAGCCATATTTCACGCTTCCCATTCCTACTGATGCTACATCTGAGTGTAGAATTAGCGTTTAGCCTTACCATTGAACTATCCGGCAATACTATCTTCTTAGTCTCGCCATAAGTAGTAGCATAGGTCACTTCTACTGTTTTTCCCCGATGCAGGAAAAGCCAGCCAGCAGCTGCAACAGCAAGTACTCCGAGGAAAACTGCAGCATAGCGCCACATTGCAAAGATGGACGTTTTCTGAGGAGTTTCCCGGATAGTATAGGCGATCCTGCTCCAGACTTCTGCCTGATCTTCAGCTGTAGGTGTATATTCCTCAGTTCCTATCATCAACAGTACGTCGCGGGCCTCCTTCACTATATTACGTTGATCAGGGTTTTCACGCATCCAGGTTTCCCAGAAAAGCTCAGTATCGCGGTCCGGATGGCTGATCCATTTACGAAACAATTCATCATGCAGAAAATCCCTTACTGTGTAATCTTTGTAATCCATAATCGGGCGCTACTCAGCTAAGCTTTAAGTAGTAAAGCAACAGGATCGAAAAATCTTAGCGTCTTTTTCGATCTTTTTTTAAAAATTCTATAAAATATTTAGAAACTGTTGTGTTGATCTCCCCAGGAAATTATCAAAACCATCAATTCTCCACTATGATTTTTGAGATAATTCAATGCTTTTGATAACAATACATATGTGGAGTTAACACTTAGTGACATAATTTCGGCGGTTTCCTCGGTAGACAGTCCTTCATAATATCGGAGGTAGAGGATTTCTTTCTGGCGTTTTGGCAATTTGTCGATCACCCGGCTTAGTTTCTGTTTGCGCTCATCATGAGACTGATCGTCTATTATTTTTTGTTCATGTGAAGGCATATAGGAATGGTTATCAGTACCTAAAGTACCGAATAGCCTGAATATTCCTTCTCTCCGGCTGTGTTTTATGATATTCCTTTTAAGACTGGCGAACAGGTAAAACCTGATATTGTCTGTAACGGACAGATTAGCACGGCTATGCCACAGCGTTGCAAAGAGGTCGTGTATGCAGTCTTTTATCCGGCTGCTATCCGCATGTAACTTCATCCCATACTTATATAATGATGGGAACCATGTATTATAAATGAAGGCCAAAGCGCCCTCATCCCCATTTATCAGCCTGCTCCAAAGCTCCTGATCTGAAAGGTCGGTGTACCAGATCTCCTCCAACTATTACCTTTTAAATTATCATATATGGTGGCCTCTAAAAATATGGAAGATGTTGCTGGCATCAAAATTGAATAATAACATTCATATTGACTTTACACAACCTTAAAATCTGTTCTTATGAACTCAAAAACATTACGCCAGGGAATGTTAGCTGCCACCATTACAGCGTCAGCGCTTTTCTTTGGTCAGCAAAGTATAGCCCAGGGCATAGACAGTACAGCAAAAAAAATAGGCAAGAAGACCGCTGCAGTAGCTAATAAAACCGCCAACAAAACTGCTTCTGTGGCCGTGAAAGGGGCCATGAAGGTCACTGATAAGACATATAAAGGCAAGGAAGGCCCCAATGGGGAAACTGTCTATATCGACAAAAAAGACAGAAAATACTATGTGGATGACAAGGGCAAAAAGATCTATCTGAAGGCATCTCAGATACATGATAAGAAAGAATAGTGATAAAAATAGTAAGGGACGCCTGCAAAGACGTCCTTTACTATTTTTATTATCAGGACAATTAACTCATCTCACTAAGCTCCAACCAGCGCAGACCTTTTTCATCCAGCAGCTGGAGAATTTCCCCGACACGGCGGGATAATGGTTCCAATTGTTCATAAGGCAGCTCTCCTGCACCCATCTTTGCATCTATCTCTTTCTTTTCTGCCTCCAGCGCTGCAATGTCTTTCTCCAGCAGCTCCAGTTCACGTTTCTCCTTAAAGGACATTTTTTTTGCCTCTACGACAGGAGCAGCCACCGGTACCGGCTTCTCAGGAGCCTTATTTTCATTACGGGCCTCTTCCTTATCCTTTTCGGAACGGTCTTTCTCCCATTCCCTGTATTGTGTATAGTTTCCGGGGAAGTCGCGTATTTCTCCATCTCCTTCAAACACAAACAAGTGATCCACCAGCTTATCCATAAAGTACCTGTCGTGGCTTACGATAATGATACAGCCCTGGTAAGACAACAGGAACTCCTCGAGGATGCTCAGCGTCGGCAGGTCAAGGTCATTCGTAGGTTCATCCAATACCAGAAAGTTCGGATTGCGGAACAGGATGCTCAACAGGTGTAATCTTCTTTTCTCTCCTCCGCTCAGCTTGGAAATGTAGGTATACTGCTTCTCGGGCGTGAAGAGGAACAACTGCAGGAACTGTGCTGCGCTGACTTTTGTACCATCTGCCAGGGGGAAGTTTTCGGCAATATTCTTCACGAACTCTATTACCCGCATGTCTTCTTTAACGATCAATCCACGCTGGTCATAGTTACCAAACACGACAGTTTCACCGGTATTGATCTTACCGGAATCGGGCTGTTCCAGTCCAAGCAGCATATTCACAAAGGTAGACTTCCCTACCCCGTTCTTGCCTACCACCCCTACCCGTTCGCCTTTTTTGAACGTGTAATCAAAGCCCTTCAGGATCTTCAGGTCACCGAAGGATTTATATACTTTTTTTAGTTCAATGATCTTTCCGCCCAGACGGGTCATTTTCACATTCAGTTCCAGCTGCTGTTTTTCCAGCCGTACACTGGCCCTTTCCTTTACGTCTTCAAAAGCGTCTATGCGGGATTTGGATTTTGTAGTACGGGCCTTGGGCTGTTTCCTGATCCATTCCAGCTCTTTACGGAATACATTCCTGGCCTTCTCTACACTTGCCCTGTCCTGTTCTTCACGGGTTGCTTTCTTTTCCAGGTAATTCTCGTAGTCTCCTTTATAAATAAACAGTTGCTGCTGGTCAATTTCCATGATCTCGTTGCAGACGCTGTCCAGGAAGTAACGGTCGTGCGTTACCAGCAACAGGGTCACATTCTCCTGGTCGAGGTAATTTTCCAGCCATTCGATCATACTAACATCCAGGTGGTTGGTAGGTTCGTCCATGATCAGGAGGGTATGGCGGTGTTCAAACCCTATATCTATCAACACTTTGGCTAGCGCTACACGTTTCAGCTGTCCTCCGGAAAGGTTGCCCATTTTCTGGTCCAGGTGGTGAATATTCAGTTTCCCGAGTATCTGCTTCACTTTGGAATCAAAATGCCAGGCGTTCAGCTCATCCATACGCTCAATGGCTTGGGTCAGCTTATCGATGTCCGGCTCTCCTTCCTCGTCGTCCGTCAGTATTTCATAGTCCCTGATAGCGGCCAGTACCGGGTGGGACTGGGAGAACAAATGCTCAGAAATGGATTTTCCCGGTTCAAAAGCAGATTGCTGCTCCAGCATTACCACCGTCACCCCCTTGTGGATCCAGACTGTACCGGCATCCGGCGATTCCTGTCCACACAGGATGCGGAGTAATGTAGATTTACCGGCGCCATTGAGGGCAACCAGTGCGATCTTATCTCCTTCTTCTATATGGAAAGAAATGTCCTTAAAAAGCGGCCCTGCGCCGAAAGTTTTTGTGAGTCCTTCTACCGTAACGTAATGCATGGCGCGAAGTTAGTAAAATGTCAGGATGCCTCGCTGCCGGAAATAAAAAAGCCTCCCGGTTGACCAGGAGGCTTTAAATAATTTATTTATCAATTACTTATAGATCATAATACAATTGACGGAAGGAACTTCTCAGACCCACCTGGAAAATCAGCTCATTGTTCTTCCACTGATTATTGCTTTCCCTTCTGGCGGTAATGGAGGCCTCCACTCTCAGATTATATTTCGGGTTCAACAGGTAAGCTGCTGTTCCCTGCACATATAACAGATTGGTCTTAAGCCCCTGGCCTATGTGATTGCCAAAATCCACCGTACGGGTGGTGTAAGATTTATTAATGTCTTTACCATAGTTCACACCTGCAGTATCCAGTCCGTACTTCGCCAGCGTGATCTGTCCACGGAGGAAGAGGCGCTTATACCTATAGTCTGCAATATTCACCCACTCTATAAAGTTAGCCCCCATCGGGTGAGCCAGTGGCTGGTTATAATGACCATAGTTATTCAGCGTGGTACGCTGAGAGTATGTATATGGTCTGGCGGCGTTTACCTCTGTCAGGATGTTCAGATTACGGACCTTAAAGAGGTTGTTGGAACGGAAACCTACCTGGCCACCATATTTGTTGGCCCACCAGCCCTTACCGGCTGTGATTTCACTGAACTTGAATTCATCCAGGATAAACTGTCCGTAGAAGGTACTGTTCCGGGATGGCGCATATTTCGCATTCAGGCCTAAGACAGCGTTGTCAGGAGATCCTACAGAGAATTCTACAGGGCGGAGGAAAACGATCGGGTTGAGGTAACTGACATCAAAACCACGTTTGCCTGTGGAATCGGAATCCTGCCAGATCACCGCTTCAAATAGACCGATGGAGATCTTCTTACTTACATTCCAGTCCAGGTAATTGAATACGCCCCATTTCTTCCTGTAGCCATTATCGTAGGATGCTTTGGGATATTGCATATCTATAAATTGGGCCCACATAGTGGTATACTGTACCCGACCCAGATTAGCGATAATTTTCAGGAAAGGATAGTTGAAAGAAGCGTCAGACAGTAACATAGAGCGGTAACCGTCTCCGATGAAATTCTTGTCATATCCCAGCTGGAACACGAAATGTTTTCCGGCTTTGTAGTCAATCAGTGCGGAAGAATATGCATAGTCAAATGCCGTATTGTTGGAATAACCCTTCCATTCGCCCTGACCCGGTATGATCTTGTTTGCCCTGGCATACGCATCCAGGTAGGCTGGTAACTTTGCCTGGTTCTCATAAAACTCTGCCCGGAACGTCAGGTTCTTACCGATAGTACCACCAGCAATCACACCACGGGTATTTACCCATGTGGTACCATTATCATTGCTGTGACCTACAATAAGGTCAGGCAGGATGCTGGCGTAAAATGTGTAGTCGTCTTCGTGAACCTCCAGCAGATGCTCACGGAATAGTTTTCGGTACAGCCAGCTTTGCTTACGGGTAGTGTCTCCTGTGGGAAGATCGAAGCTTGGCTCAATAGAGTAATCTCTCAGTGACGAGTGATAACCATTGTCTGATCCGGATTGGTAGAAGCCCAGTGAATACTGGCGCCCGATGCTTTGTGCATGTGCAGTATAGCTAAAAGGGATACTTAAGCAAACCAGAACAAACACAGGGGTGATACATTTCTTGAACATAAAGGAAGAATTTGCTTGCCGCTGCAAATATAAGCGTTTAGCAGTTTTGGCCATAGTACTATATTCTATAGATCAATTCCTTTCTTTCATACTTTATAGTTAAGCTTCATATATCATTAAAGCCAAAGATGAAACCAATCATAAGAACCCAGGGGAATTAATATCAAAACACAGTGTCTTTAATATCAGCATATACCCTGGCGATACCTTCTTCCAACTTTATGGTGGCCTTCCATCCAAAACCATGCAGCTTGCCTACATCCATCAGTTTCCTGGGTGTGCCGTCTGGTTTAGTAGTATCAAATACCAGTGCTCCTTCATAACCTGTTATTTTTTTCACCAGCAATGCCAGGTCTTTGATACTGATATCTTCTCCCACACCGATGTTCACCAATCCTTCTTCATTATATTGTTGCATGAGGTAGAAACATGCATCCGCCATATCATCAGCATGCAGGAATTCACGTAAAGGCGTACCTGTACCCCAGACTACCACTTCTGCTGCATTGTTCTTCTTCGCCTCGTGAAATTTCCGCAACAATGCCGGGAGTACATGTGAGTTTTTCAAATCATAGTTATCGTTGGGGCCATACAGATTAGTAGGCATTACCGATACAAAGTTACACCCGTATTGCGCCCTGTATGCATCGCACATCTTGATACCTGCGATCTTTGCAATGGCGTATGGTTCATTTGTGGGCTCCAGTAAACCTGTCAGCAGGTATTCCTCCTTCAGTGGCTGGGGCGCCAGTTTAGGATATATGCAGGAAGATCCCAGGAACATCAGTTTCTTTACATTATTCAGATATGCATGATGGATAACGTTGTTTTGTATCATGATGTTCTCATAAATGAATTCCGCCCTGAAGGTGTTATTCGCAACGATCCCCCCGACCTTGGCCGCTGCCAGGAAAACATAGTCCGGACGTTCTTCGGCAAAGAATGCCGCTGTGGCATCCTGGTTACGCAGGTCCAGCTGTGCGGAAGTTCTGGTCACGATATTATTAAAGCCATCCTTCTGTAAGCGCCTTACAATAGCGGAGCCTACCATTCCCCTATGCCCTGCTACATAGATCTTATCCGTTTGTTTCATAGATTATTCGTATTGACTAAATATCTTAAATCCTGCTTCTTTGAGTAATTTCTCGCGGCGGAACAATTCCAGATCTGCATGCACCATCTCTTTAACCAGGGCTGGCAGATCATATTTGGGTTGCCATCCCAGCTTCGTCTGAGCCTTTGTAGGATCGCCAATTAAAAGATCCACTTCCGTCGGCCTGAAATATCTTGGATCGATAGCGACTACCTCCTGTCCTGGTTGTACAGCCGTCAGGTGTCCTTCTACACTTCTGATAATACCCTTTTCATGAACACCCTCACCTTTGAATTCCACCTCTATTCCGGCCTCCTCAAAGGCCATTCTGATGAAATCCCTTACAGGAGTAGTAATACCGGTAGCTATCACATAATCTTCCGGCTGGTCCTGTTGGAGTATACGCCACATCGCTTCTACATAGTCCTTCGCATGTCCCCAGTCACGCTGTGCATTCAGGTTTCCCATATATAATTTGTCCTGCATACCCAGGGCTATCTGCGCTACACCACGGGTGATCTTCCTGGTTACGAAAGTCTCTCCGCGCAGCGGGCTTTCGTGATTGAACAGGATCCCATTACAGGCGTACATATTATAAGCCTCACGGTAGTTGACCGTGATCCAGTATGCATACATTTTGGCAACAGCGTAAGGAGAACGTGGATAGAAGGGGGTTCTTTCAGACTGCGGAACTTCCTGTACCAAGCCATACAACTCAGAAGTAGATGCCTGGTATATCCTGGTTTTCTGGGTCAATCCCAGTAAACGTACTGCTTCAAGTATTCTCAGTGTACCTATACCATCAGCATTGGCGGTATATTCAGGTGTTTCAAAGCTCACCTGCACATGACTCATGGCGCCGAGATTGTATATTTCATCCGGCTGCACCTGCTGAATGATGCGGATCAGGTTCGTTGAGTCTGTAAGATCGCCATAATGCAATCTGAAACGCACATCCTCATCCTGGGGGTTCTGGTAGAGGTGATCGATACGGTCGGTGTTGAACAGGGAACTACGCCGTTTTATACCGTGAACGTCGTAGCCCTGAGCAAGTAACAATTCACTTAAATAAGCTCCATCCTGGCCTGTAATGCCGGTAATTAAAGCAGTCTTCATATTTGGAGTTCAGTTATCAAACAAATATAGCTATTTACAAAGCCAGATTTGCATTACTGTTCGAGAGCTTATTGTTAGATTTTATAAAATCCCCCTTTATGTTCTTATTAAAATAGAGATTGACATTCTTATATACTTCATTGGTGACTTTCTGGGGCTTCTTATCATAGTAGATACCCACTTTACTTTTCGTCAGGTTGTTGAATGTATTATCGCTAACCTGCAGATCATCTTCAAATACTCTCAGAAAAGAATTGCCGATAATACCCGAATTGGGTGTCATATTAAATGTATTGCCGGAAATAATAGAGTTCTTTCTGGTATCATTTTCTGAATAGAAGGAGATCAGTGATCTTTCGTCCTTACTTCTTACCCTTATCAATTGTGGGTTGTCAGGAATGCCTTCATTACTCAGGTAGTTATTGACGATAGATATTGGCTTTTGTGCCCCTGTATGCAGGTTTCCATACACACAGATTGAAAAATCAGATCCTATCAGTTTGTTATTTCTGATCATGTGTCCACCGAAATCGCCCTCCAGGTGAATATCTCTGTCATAACCGCTCACGGTATTCTTTTCGATAGTTGCGTTATCACAGTTATATTCGATCACAATGCCTGCACGGCCAAACTGTTTAGTGACTGCCAGGTCATTAATGATCTGGTTCCTGAGTATTGAGATATTTGTCGCGTTGTTGACATAGACACCATCTCCATATTCATCAGAAGGTCCGCCTTTTGCCGTAGGTGGATTCGCGCCCCAGCAATTAAGAATTTTATTGTCGGTTATTTTAACACTGGTAAATCTGTTATCGACCGGATTCTTCTGATAATTCCAATTACGTACATTAATCCCTTCGCCATATATATTTCTCACCGTAAGATTGCTCACAGCGACAGACCTCAGGTTAAAGCAGGCCACACCGCTTGCATACACATCATGCTTTCCAAAATAAGGATGGCTGGGCGAATAAGGAACATTGTTTCCCACCAGTTCCAGTTGGCTCAATTGCACATTACCGGCTGGCTTATTAGGATCTGATTCAAACACAAAAATACTTTCGAGCTTATCTGTAATAATTACAGGATAATTCCCTTTTGCATCCGGCTGTCCTTTAACCGACAGTAAATTATTGTCTTTTAAATAAAAATAGATGGCCTTATTGACCCTGTACTTCCCGGGCGTCAGCACGGCAACCCCGTTATTGGCGTAAGCATCCTTGATGCAACTCTGGATAGCCGCTTTATCATCCGTTACCCCGTCGCCCTTTGCCCCATAATCAGTCAGATAATATTCTTTTTTTTGCGCAGACAGCTGATAACAGCTTAACAATATGATTATCAGCGAAATAACATTCTTCATGACAAATGATTTATAAGCAGAATACATTTCTGTACTTAGCAATAATTATGCTCCATTTATAGCGCTCGTCTGCAAGTCTTTTCATGTCAAGCGCTATTTCCGCTCTTTTTTCCGCACTAACTGATTGATAAACATCTACTAATTCATGCGCTGAAGAAAAATATAAAGCTTTATTCTGGGTAGAATATATATTATAATTAACAGAATAAGCCAATACCGGCAATTCAAGGCACATAGCCTCTACGAGTGAGGGATTGGTACCTCCGGCTGAATGCCCGTGAACATACATATAACAATTCTGCCGCAGTTCATTCAATGCTTTTATATCATAGATAGGAGGAGTAAGGCGTAAATTGGGGTACTGCCTGTACTTTTCATGCAACGACCTGGAGTAAGGACTGTTGAACCAGTTCCCTACTAATATCAGCTGCCTGTCGGGCATTGTTGAAAATGCCTGAAGGATCATTTCAATATTATTCTCGGGTTCTATACGGCATACGGAAAAAGCGTATCCTTCTTCCATTGTGGGCAGCGGCCTGTTCATCTCCCCGGTTATTACATGATCACCTCCATATTCGATCAATACCCCCTCACATTGGTAACTATTTCTCAGATGATTCCCTATCTCTTCGTTATCAGCAATCACAACATCGGCAAATTTCACCCCAACGGCTTCTGAGGCTTTAAGATATTTCCTTGCCAGGCCGTTCCATTTTGCTCTTTTCCACTCAAGCCCATCAATATGCAGTATGATTTTTTTCCGGCTGAATAATTTTACTACCGGAAGGATAAATGCTCCTGAGACGCCTAATACCAGTAACACATCTGAAATGAACAATCCCCATATAACTGAAACCATATCATACAGGATACTTTGCAATCCATTTGCAGCAAGAGGAAGATATATTTTTCTTACGTTACCGGTATCTTTTTCACGCTCGGATTTCGAATACGCCTTTTTGCTGCAAAAAACAGTAAAGCTGAATTCGTGTGACAGTCTTGCGACCAGCTGTTCTGCCAATGTCTCAAATCCGCCATATCTCGCGGGGATCCCTACAGTACCAATAATTGCAATTCGTTTCTTAGATTTCAATTCCTTTATGTTTATGATGAGATAACTATACCAGCTTACTGTAAAGCGTCATGTTCTCATCAATTATTTTATACAGTTCAAAGTGCTCTTTAATGTAGTTGCAACCATTGGCGCCCATCTTCTCCCGGAGAGCCCTGTCATTGATCAGTTGCTTCGTGTATGCGGTCATTTTACTGATATCCCCAAATGGCACTACATATCCCGTTACTCCATCCACCACTACTTCACTGCATCCTGCTACATTATAAGTGATAATCGGCCTGCCTACCGCTCCTGCCTCCAATAGTGACTTGGGCAGTCCTTCTCTCCAGGATGGCAGCATTACAATATCCGCCTGTTTATAAACGTTTGCCATACTCGACTGATTACCCAGCCACTTCACCCAACCGCTTTCCTGCCATTTTTCTATTTCTTCTTTCTTTATCGCAAAAGGATGTCCTTCATCGATACCTCCACAAAGCTGAAATTCTACCTGATGGTTTATGGTCTTATCCTCCTTTATATTCTTTGCAACCTCAACAAAATCATATATACCTTTTGAAGAGAGCATCTTACCTGGCAACACAATCCTCAGTACATCACCTGCCGGTAAAGGTGTAAAATCGAAGTCGTTTAATTTAACGCCACACCCCTTAATCACATAGCCATTTGTTTCGTCTACAATTTTGTGTTGTTTAAATAATGCATAATCAGTTGTATTCTGAAAGATGGCAATAACCCGCTTGTTCTTGTAGATCCACCTTGATAGCAACAGTAGTAGCCCTCTCAGAATCTTTGTCTTATAATTATCTACCGTAAATAAATAACCTAAACCTGTGTAAGTATTGAAAATAACAGCTTTGGTCCTGAGGCCGGCTAATGTGCCTAACATAATTATCTTCAGGCCGAGCTGATGGATCACCGCCGGGGCTTCCTTTTTATAAATGTTACCGATTTGCCATATATTCTTTAACACCTGCAGAGGGCCCAAGCCAAATCTTCCCATTGGCAGGGCATGAAAAATGAAGCCCAGTTGACGAATCTCTTCCGAACGCCCTGTATCAGCAGCTAATACATGAATCTCAAATCCCTTTTCCTGCATAATTTGCGCCTGTTCCTTACGATTCGTAAGGAAAAAAACGTCTATATTAGTTACTATAAAGGCTTTAGGTCTGGTATTATTCATCTGGCAATATTAATATTTATTTGGCTTTCTCTACATATAACCGATGGTATAACGCTATTTTATCAGCCCATCTGAATCTACTCAATATGCCCTCCCTGTGTGATAAAAGTTGATGTCGGTCTGGTATATCGGTGATCTTGTCAATATCATAAGAAAATATCCTGTCCAAAAATATCTCAGGAAATGCCCCTTTCCAGGGCACAAGAGGCGCTGCACCACAAGCTAAGGCTTCCAGACAAACAAGCCCAAAAGCTTCCGTTTCGCAGGCGCTAATGAAATAATCAGCCGCTCGGTAATATTCAGGTATATCTTTAAAGTCGACCTGTTTGATCAGGATGACACTCTCAGTCAGTTTTAATGAGGCAATTTCATTTTTAACTACCTCATACAAGTCACCATCGCCAATGAAAATGAGTTTGCTGTTTGCAGACCTTTTTTTTATCTCTGCAAAAAACCTGATCACATTTAAAGGTTTTTTATAGTCGATCATTCTACCGACACTGATGTAGACAAGCTCCTTGCCCAACATTAGTTCTTCCTTCACTTTGACCGGGCCTCTGTTGGTAATGTTAAACTGTATTTCATCATAGCCGTTATGTACTACCAGCGGATTAACCTTAAAACGCCGGGATATCTCCTGCCGGCAATATTCTGAAACAGTAGTAACACAAGCCGCTCTACCCGCCACAAGTCTCAATAATCCCACCTCCAGTATATAATAGATCCAGCTCATCAAGCTGCCCTTTTTCTCTTCGGTTGAAGCAAAGTGGATTGTATAAATATATTTACATCCGAAAAAGCTCGCAACATATGCAGCTATGCCGAATTTCGCTGAGTTAACGTGAACGATGTCATAGTCCCTGACGAAAGCAACCACTGACCTGATGCGATACCAGATCGCCTGTAATACAAAGAAGGGTCCGCCTTTTTTCCTCATTGGTTTATCCAGTAGAACAAAATCAATCTCTTCCTCCTCATGGTCTGAAAAATATCTGATAAAAGCGTTGTTTATACTTTCCAGGTGTGGTTCAAAGCAGACTCTAACTCCCATAATCAGTTCAGTAAATATGTTTTATATGGATTATACGCCTCATAGGACTGTTTGGGGCCAAACAGTCTATTGATAGACACAACGGCATTGATAACAAGCAGTCCAACTACTATAAGCCGTTCCTTCCGCCTGGCCATGAGCGACAGTATACATGGTAAAATAATGGCTTCCAGTATGCGGAAATATGCGGATGTTCTCTGTGCAAACTCTGACACCGAATTAAATACCAGGTACAACATCAGGCCATAGAAATAGAGCATTATAAAAGGCTCATAAAAGGCAAATCTTTCCCTTAATGGTTTCCTGTATGCCAAAGCAAGTCCTATTGTAATTATTCTGAGTATAATAGACGAGTTAATGCCTAATTTCTTCGCAGATGCATCTGACAAAAGGATATTAGCTACTTTATCCTGGGCGCCGGAAATAGGAAGTACAGAAATGACCTTTGTAATAACGATTCCAAGATCTACAAAGGTAAAACACAATCCGAAAGCGGTAAATGCAATGATTGTGGTGGTTTTCCAGTGGTGGTTGCAAAAATAATATACAGGGAGAGTAACAATTGCAGAGTAGTGGATACAGAAGGCCAGTAAAAAAAGCAATATAAACTGTCCTTTCTTTTTTTCCATAGAAGCGGTAAATGCAAGCGTTGTTATGCCTATCGCAAGGCCCTGCCTCATTTGCCCCATTTCCTTTACTATGAAATAAGATGAGTAATAGATCAGTAATGACAGAAATACATAGGGTGAATATTTCCTGAAGAAAATTCCGTACAGAACAATGGAACAACATGCAACAAATAAGAGAAATGCATTAAACCCGATTCCGCTAAACCAATAACAAATCAAAGCCCAGCCGATCTCTATCTGCACATCTTTCAGATTGCCAGAGGATGCGTAGGAAAATATATCTTTATAAGTGTCATAATCAAATCCCATCATTCTTGTCCCTGCAAAGAAGGCAAGAAAGATCAGAATGAAAATATAAAATGCCCGCTGCAACTTCTGCAGGTCGACATGCAGACTTTCAATAAAACTGAACCCGGAAAGAGCTATCGTAATTAAGTAATAAATCATTATACAAGAATTTCAGTCCATTTCTCAACAATGCTGTTTCTTGAAAATTTGCCGGAATTAATAATCGATTGCTTGCCCATTCTTTCTCTCAAAGACTCGTCAGACATCAGCTGCTGCAATTTTTCGCCAAAGGCAGCTTTATCAAAAGCAGGAATTAAAAATCCATTATATCCATCTTCGACCACTTCTTTGGGCCCCGTCTCACAGTTAAAAGCGATCAGTGGTAAGCCTGCAGATTGTGCCTCTATTAGTACCAGTGGCAAGCCTTCATATCTTGAACTCATTGCGTATACAGAAGCGGACTCATAATACTTCGTTATTTCCTTCGTTGCTTTTACAAACTCAACACTATCCGCAATTGCCAATCTCTCTGCCTGATCTTTGAGTTGCCCTTCATCTTCCCCGTTGCCAACAATTATCAGTTTCCAGTCATGATATCTTTTATATACTTCTGCCCAGATATCGAGCATCATATCAAACCCTTTCTGATAAGTCAGACGACCTACGCCCAGCAGCACTTTATTACTATAGGTAGTGACCGGCGCCATATCAATCGTGGTCGGATTATAGATGCATACCACCTTATCTGTCTTCTTTTTATAGTCGCTGAGGTCCTTCTGGGTTAAGGTAACGATCCTGTCAGCAAACCATATGCCCAGATGTCTCGCTAAACTCACAACCGGCCCTTTTACAGCCAGATTAAAATGTTCCCATCCTATTACCCTTACCTTGTTGAACAGTTTCAGGGGAATGGTAAAAATACACAGGTCCATCCCCACCCCGATTATATAATCAAGATGTTTTGTATTCTTTATCAGAGACCGCAGCACACTGAAATAATCCTTTAATGTTCCATCAGGCTTGTTTGTAAGATATCTGACTACCACCCTGCTGTCCAGTTTGTAAAAGCTCTCTCCGCTCTTAAACATACACAGTACTTCCACCTCGTAATCAACGTCTGCCAGCGCATTTGCCAATACACTGGTTACGCGTTCCGTACCACCAGATTTCGATAATGTATTAATAAAAAAACCTATCTTCTTCATAAAAACCTAATTTCATTGCAATCAGAGATCTCCCCGGAACGGATCAGTTCAGTTGCAGGGTATCTTTAATTACATCATAGTTCTGCTTATCAGACTTGCCTCTTATATATGTCTTCTCAAAACGTTCGTAACGCGCTGTATCCACTTCACGCAACACCAGTTCCTTCTCTTCATCAATGTTTATCAGGCTGCAATCAAGTATCTGAGCATATAATTCCATCATATAATGAATGATCTGCACTGCAAAAGAGTTGGCCCCGGCAAACTTAAAGTCATTCATTGTCAATAATGCCAGTTGCTTTCTATACAGTATGGCATAAAACATTGAAATGCTTTGATGTGTAAATACAACGGTACTCCTGGCTACCAACGCATTTGTTTTCCCCTTTATAACTGTCCGGCCATTAAACTCATCCTTATAAGAGGATTTAGGATGTGCCGCTATAATGACTGGCATTCCGAGTTTTGCCTCTGCCTTATCGAAGAACTTATTCAGTTTCTGATAGTACACCTCAGCATTCAGCATATCAGAATGTAGCCGCTTAAAATCCGGATGATAAGGAAGCATTACATCTAAAAACACTGCGTACTTTTGCTCTCCAACCGCGGCATCCTGAGATAAACCGCCCTCCTGGAAAATGTCAAAATCGTGATGATTCAGGGAAATCACCCGCCGTTCACCGCCCGCCTGTTTATCGCCGGCAACAAACAAAATGGCAGGGGGGCAAATGTCGAGCCATTTCGCATAGATATTAAAAACTTTCCTGCTAACCACTCTAACACCTGCCTTATAGAGCTTCAGAAAACTAAACGTTTTGATGTCATCAAGTAACTTCTTTCGTACCGAGATAACAGGAACATTACTATACCAGTCAATGGTAAACAGTTGCTTCCTATACTGCTTCAATAACAGAAAAACAGGTATTGTATCCCAGTTAAACCACAGCTCTATACAAATCCATGCATCTTTTGCCCGCTCCTCTAATAGTCTTTTTAATTGATCTAAATGTGTAATCTCTTCAAAGTAATCTTCCCTGATTTCATTATTCAATACTGCAATGTTTGCATATTTAACCATACGCCTTACACACCAGTATTCTATCTCAATGCCATCCCCACGAAACCTTTCCAGATAGTAATTCTTTTTAATAGTATCCGTAAGCGGGTCGTGGCTTATGAAAATGATTTTCTTCATCCTTTAACTTTGTTGAAATTAAACCAGGGCATGGCATAAACATGGATGCTCAGATACCACACGACAATGAAATTTATCACGCATACCACGAAACTTGAATAGGCTGCTCCTATCGGACCAATGTATTTCACCAGCACATAAGACAATATCAGTTGCAGAATAGACAATGAAGAGGTGACTATTGCCAGCTTCGCTGTCTTCTTAGAGTAAAATATATATATCCCCACTATTAAGTACATTCCCTGGAAAGCCTGTGTAAACATGGCCCAACCTATGTATTTGGCTGACTCAAGGTAACGTACTGAGAGGAAATGATAAACAATAAAATAGGATATGAACGAGAATACTACTGCCAGCACCAGAATTACCCCCATATATATGTAGGTAAACTTAACAAGTTTACCTTTTTGCTCCGGCTGATTACCTGCCAGTAATTTATAGACGTAGGGAACGTACGCATTGTGGAATGCCATTACAAGAAATGACAGTAACAAACCAAACTGAAATCCTGTTGAGTAAAGACCGGCTTCAGCTACTCCATAAAACCTGGTAATGTATATCCTGTCAATACCCGTGCGGATCCATATTCCCAATGTATGTGGGATCATTGGTAAGCCGAAGGCCAATGCATCTTTTATATACTTCCTGTTGATTCTGAATTTTAAATAGCCACGTTTGAACAACACAAACAAGCTCACTATAAAAAACAGCACGGACGTAATAATCATTGCTCCGATACGGCCATCCGCACCCATCCGCATGGATGCCAGGAAAAAGACAGTGAGGCAAATATTAACAACACTTTGTGCTATCTGGTATCCGCCAAAAGCCAGTGGTTTCTCTTCCAGCCTCCAAAGATCCAGATTGATAGCAGTTCCACCCTGGCTCGCTGCAACAAAGACACCTATGAACAGGAAAAATGGCACTATAGACGTTAGAGAAGAGACATAGCCTGCAACGGCGGCCATTACCAATCCAACAAGGATTGTAGCACAAAAGATAACGATAAATATGCTGCTGATATATTCAGCTATTTCTTCCTTTGAGTAATGATAGAAATTTGCCGCCATCGCACCATTTAAATTCAGGCCGACAAAAATGAGCAGGATTGAAATATAGACATTGTAGTTCGATACAACACCATAGTCAGCCGGCGACAAATAATGCGTTAAAAAAGGAAGTAGTAAAAAAGGAATTGCCTTATTAATTGCGTCAGTAATCGTATAAATAATACTTTTCTGAAATAAAGGATGCTTAATTATATTCTTACTGAACAATTTCATGCACACAACTATTTTATCAGGTTCTTCAAAGACAATTTGTCAAGATAAACCATCGGTTTATAAGAATTATCTCTTATTGCATAAGTCACAAAAACAGTGTCATTACGATCATTGTATATAGTAGGATATAAATAGTTCAGGTCCCTGTTACTACGTAGATTAGTAGGATTTATCCACTCATTGCCACCTGTTACGCTGTACGCAAATGTAAGTGGATTCCTGTTATTGTAACCCGGTGTATAAACAGCATTGTTCCAGATCATGATGAGAGAGTCTGAACAGTTTAAGCTTTTTACTACCTGGGGAGACTCCGGAGTATTGATTCCGGACCTATAGAGGCCACTCCATGTAGCGCCATTATCGGTGCTTTTGGAAAAATAAATAAACCCTTGCCTGGTACGTATATTCATTTTGAGTGTTCCTTTTTTATCAATAGGAGTCACACCCGGCTCCATAAGAGCAAAATAAGTTTTTAAATATTTGGATTTCAACCAGGTCTTGCCCATATCATCCGAATAATAACAAAATATCACCTGCTGATCGTACTCTTTAGAGATATTTTTTGCATAGGCAACAGGCAGAATAATTCTCTTATTATTAAGAATAGCCCTATCATTATTTAAAATGTGATATCCCTGGGTGGTATTAATCGTTCTTGGATCGCCCCAGGTTTCGCCGTTATCCGCAGATTCCTTAACATAAAGATCAATTTTTGCATCGCTGTGCTTCACAGTAAAGATCAACAGCAGCTTCTTAGCACCGACCCTTAATAAATTAGGGTTCATCGTGTTGATTGTAGCTATATTCTCCTGCAACACAAATTCAGGAGACCATGTCTTACCATTGTCCGTACTCTTCCTTGCCACAATATCTGAATGCATAAAGTCATCAAACCCGTTGGGTTTATAGCGTGTGCATGCAATCATCAATGAGCTGTCATTCATCCTGACTACTGTCGCATATGCATATCCGCCGGATTTTACATTGTCCGGTACAAACAGCGCCTGGCTTTTAACAGGCATTTCTGTAACACCTCCAATAAGCTTAATGTCTGAATCAAACAGCGGAGAATCCTGGATATCCTCATAGAACTTTTGATTGTTCTCTTTGGCGCATGCTGTGAACAATGTCAGTACAGTTATAAATAGCAATGCCTGGCAGGTAAGAGGAATAGACCTGTTGATCGAAGGTAAAAGGCTTCTAAGTTTCATAGTATAAAAGATGGCAATTTATAGGAACGTTTTTTTGCTTAATAAAAACTCTGTGAATTCCCAATCCAATGGAGTATCTATGTCTACTGACGCCGCCTCGCTCATTATGTACTTCTTTATTTTTTTGAACTGATTGAGTGGACTGCGTTTCAATGACTCTATATTTATTACATATATTGCACCGTTATATTCCCATACCTGAGGACAATCCTGTCTTCTTATAAAATTTCCCTGTTTTGATTTAACAAGAAATCCTTCATTGTTCTCCTCAAATAAAACTGTATAGGGGTTCGATTTTGTTTCTTTTACAGAAACGACCATGTCCAGCTCCTTGCTATAAGACTGAAGAGCCTCACGTATGTTTTCTGTAGTTCTGAAAGGGCTTGTTGGCTGCAGTATAACAAGTACATCAAAAAAACGTCCCTGTTTTTCGTAAAACTCTATGGCATGAAGACATACCTCATAAGTGCCCGAATTGTCTTCTGCCAGGTAAGCCGGGCGTATAAATGGAACATTTACCCCATTAGCTTCCACTACTGCTTTAATGTCTTCCGCATCAGTAGAGACGCAGATGTTTTCTATTGCTGTTAAAGGCTTCACAGCATCTATGGCATAGTTAATGAGAGGTTTCCCCCCTAAAGATTTAATATTCTTTCCAGGCACCCCTTTAGATCCTCCTCGCGCTGGAATAAGAAATAATGTTTTCATTGGATAAACATCATAGATTTAAGTGCTTAATATCCTCCTGCGCCTTTTTATAATCATCCATTCTTCCAATGTCCAACCAATAGCCCAGAATAGGAAAGGTGATCAGTTTTTTACCCTTTTCTATCAGGCCTTCAATTAAGTCTGTCACATTGAAAAACTCATTATACGGAACATGTTCCAGCATTTCACTCTTCATCAGGTAAATACCGGCATTTGAATAATACGTATACCTTGGTTTTTCCTTTAATGAAGTGATCCTGTTGTGTTCATCTGTTTCCATAACCGCATACGGAATGTCAACATGGTAACTGACAGCGGCCACAGACATATCTGCGCCCTGCTCAACAAAGTCATTGTAAAATTCATGAAAGTCAATATCCGTCAGAATATCCGAGTTCATGATCAACAGATGCTCCTTACTATAGTTCTTAACCTTCTTTGCTGCCCCGATTGTACCCATCGGGAAGTCTTCTTCTATATAATTGATAGTAGCACCTTTAGTATCTCCATCCCCAAAATAATCCCTGATCTTATGTCCCAGGTAGTTGATACTTAGATATATACTATCAACACCATGGTTAATAAGGCGATCTATGTTGTGCTCTATTATTGGCTTCGGCCCTACTTTCAGCAATGGCTTAGGTGTATGTTCTGTCAGGGGAAGCAGTCGCTGGCCTCTCCCTCCGGCCATTAATACTGCTTCTACCGGTATTATTCTTCGCAACTGCTCCAGGTCCAGGATACCCAGCATGCTCATTCCTTCGTTCACTACCGGAATAAAACGCAGGTTACGCGCCTTGAATGCTTTCAATTCCCCGGGAGTGGGCTGAAATGAGAAAACAAACTTGCAGGGATAGTGACCTGCCTTATCGATGGAATCATTTACATTAACATCTTTCAGCAACCCTCTTCTGATATCTCCATCCGTGATAGAGCCCAATAAACAACCTTTTTCGTCAACAATGAACAACACACCGTTCACAAGGCCGAGTTGGTCCAGCTGCTTTAAGGCATCTTTGATATTAGCATTGCTATTAATGATATAACGTTCCCAATTCTTCATTTACAGATCGTAAAATTTCTTCTTAATGTTTTTGGTTTCGATAAACTGGTACAGCTTATCAATAATCTTACCAGTTGTCTGTCCATCCCCGTAAGGATTATTCACCTGCTGGCAGAACTCCCGGAATTCGGAAGACAGTGCCTTTTTCAATCCTTGTTTTATAGAAGCTTCGTCTGGCGCTACCTGGATAACACTTTCTGCTGCCATACGTCCGCCCTGTCTATCGCCTATGTTCAAAGTAGGGATTCTGAAAGAAGGCACTTCGATAATGCCACTTGAAGAATTGCCCACTACCGCCTTTACGTATGGTATCAATGACAAATAACGCTTCTGGCCGAGCGAAGGGAAAGCGTAAATACGGCCCCGGTATTGTTTCTCCAGGTCCTTTATCAGATCAATGATCACTCTTCCGTCTGTATCCGCATTGGGATATGTGATCACAATCTGAAGTCCCTCGCTTGCAATCAATGCACGGATCAGCGCAGAAAACTGCTCAGCCGCACTATTCTTCTCCAGTGTAACCGGATGATACGTTACCAGCACCGTAGGTAAGGACAGATCTATACCCAGATTTTCCTCCAGCTCCTGTTTGGTCATCCGGGGCAGATGCATGATACTGTCTATCCCGATGGCTCCAACGTTAAACACTCTTTCCGGCGCTTCCCCGAGTTGTATCACTCTCTTTCTGTAGGCTTCCGTTGCGGTGAAATGCAGATAGGACATTTTGGTGATAGCATGACGAAAAGCTTCATCCATAGCTCCTTCTGTAGTTTCCCCACCATTCAGATGAATGATAGGAATCTGTGCAATATATGCGGCGCCTGCTGCAGCGAAAGCTTCAAACCTGTCGCCAAGTATCACTACCCAATCAGGTTGCAGGGCGTTAAAGGCATCTGCAAAACCAATCATTCCCAATCCGGTTGACTTTGTAACACCTGCCGCAGTATCGCTCGATAACAGCATATCTACCTTCACATCGATGTGAAACCCATCTGCTTCGATCTGCTTATATGTAAGTCCAAATTCCGGAGAAAGAT
Source organism: Chitinophaga sp. CF418 (assembly GCF_900142925.1). Taxonomy (GTDB): domain Bacteria; phylum Bacteroidota; class Bacteroidia; order Chitinophagales; family Chitinophagaceae; genus Chitinophaga. Next base: position 97,228 of record NZ_FRCN01000018.1, on the reverse strand, counting down.
GCATCCCCGTCACCAGCAACTGCAATTGGAGATCCTCCCGTTCCCTGATGGCTTTCATCAAAGGTAACAGTAGCCCATATTCAGCGCGGGTACCCGTAACTATACAGATCTTTCTTATCATAGTTCTATCAACTCATCAGTCTGAAAATCCCTGACAGCCTTTTTGCCTAATACATCATACCATAACATCGGGCTGATACCGTTTCCAGGTCTCTTTACCGTAATATTGTCTTCTGTCAATATCTCTCCGGCTTTTATATCTCTTGCTGCCACAATGCTTTTCCTGGCAATCGTTTTATTCTTCGTTTCTGATTTTGATGGCGCCTTTTCACCGCTACCCAAGGCCTTTTCAATATTCCGGATAGCGCTTACCATTGCTTTCAATTCCTGCGGATCAAGCGACGCGGCATGGTCAGGCCCCTCCATTGTTTTATCTATTGTGTAGTGCTTCTCTATCACAGTAGCACCCAATGCCACCGCTGCTACCGGCGCTTCAATACCAGGTGTATGATCAGAATATCCTACTTTGATATTGAACTCCTTTTCAATGCTCTGCATTGCCCTGAGATTCGCATCTTCAAAAGGAGTGGGATATTCTGTGTTACAATGCAACACTACAATATTCTCCTTCTTTGCGCCATGATCCTGCAACACCTTTAATGCAGCATGAATTTCAGCCATCTCAGACATACCGGTTGAGACAATGAGCTGTTCAAAACTCTTTGCCATCTTTATCAGGTACGGCATGTTGGTCAGTTCTCCCGAAGGAATCTTGCCATGCGTCATGCCCAGGGATTTCAGAAAATCGATACTTGGAAAATCGAATGGCGTTGAAAGAAACATGATATTCTTACTGTCAGCGTAATTCCTTAACTCCTCAAACTGATCAAACTTCAGCTCCAGTTTCTTAATCATATTCAGCTGATTCTCCGCTGCATCAGTACTGACTTTTTGATATGCCGCCTTTTCTGCAAATTTCGACACCAGCTTTTCAGCTATGAATGTCTGAAACTTTACTGCATCTGCTTTTGCATCCACAGCAATATCGATCAGCTGTTTTGCAAGCGCCATATCACCATTATGATTCACCCCTGCCTCTGCTATTATGAATATTTTCTCCATGTTAGTTCCAGTTAATTTTGATCCTCTTTTATTTATCTTCCGGCGCGCCATCTGGTTCATTCATCCGGAGGATCCTTCCGGGGTTTCCCACCACCACTGCATAATCAGGTACATCTCTTATAATAACCGATCCTGCACCGATAGTCGCCCATTTTCCTATCTTAATACCCTGTATCACTGCTGTCCCAATGCCTACATGTGTTCCCTCGCCTACCTGGACATTGCCCGCCAGTGCAACATTGGGAGAAATATGTACATAGTCTGCCAACACACAATCATGGTCAACAGAACAATTGGTATTAATAATAACATGATCACCCGCCTTTACCCCACTGTTAATACTCACCCCGGCCATCACTACCGTTCCGCTACCTATGGTTGAACGGGAAGATATATTGGCCGATGGATGGATAATGGTAGCCCATTTAGCTGACAGCTTTCCCGCCAGTTTTTTGCGGACAAGATTATTCCCTACCGCAATAATCATAGCTGAGTTGGCCTCTTTATATTCACCATTCAAACTACCAGATATGGGATAGCCAAACAAATCCGTTGAAGCGCCATGCTCGTCGTAGATACCGGCACAATGCTGACCGTTTAGCTCCAGCAATTCCAGTATCACCTTTGCATGACCGCCTGCGCCGTAAAGAAATATTTTTCTGATCGTTTCGCGGGACATCTTCTGAATTTGATTACAGTTACTGTTATCACTTTCTTACGCTACTGGGTATATTCACTACCCGGTCTTCCAGCCATTCTGCATTACTGAGATCTCCGTGCTGGCAGTTGGCGTACATAGGCAACCTGTTCATTAAACGCCAGATTGGACGTGTCATTACCTTGCTATCGTTACTTTCTTTCAGAAAAGCCTGTTGCTGCTGACGATCCTGGAAAATGACCGTGTTCAGCCAGTAATTCGCTTTTGTGCCTTCCATTTCTTTCACATAAGAAACGGATGACCCCTGAAAGAAGTTACTATACATTTCCGCCAGCTCACGTTTGTTTACCAGCATACTACCCAGTTGTTCCAGCTGAGCACAGGCCAGGGCTGCATTCAGGTTAGGCATACGATAATTATATGCTATATCGTCGTGTACAAATTCGTAAGCATGCGGAATCTTCGCTGTTGTGGACAAATGTTTCGCTCTCTTTGCAGTTGCCTCGTCATCGGTGACGATAGCTCCGCCGCCCCCACATGTCACTGTCTTATTTCCATTAAAGCTAAAAATACCAACTTTCCCAAAGGTACCTGTATGCCTGTCCCCTACATAGCTCCCCAATGATTCCGCAGCGTCTTCCACAAGCGGGATATTATATTTACTGCAAACTGCAGCAATTTCCCTGATCCTTGCCGGGAAACCGAATGTATGCATAGGAACACAAGCTGCTATCCGCCGCCCGGTTGTTTTGTTTATACATTCCCCACCTGCATTGACTGTTGCATGTTCTTCCAGAAATGCCTGCAGTGCGGCAGGGGATAATCCCATAGTATCTTTATCAACATCCGTAAAAACGGGTATGGCTCCGGCATGTGCAATAGCGTTGGCAGTAGCTACGAATGTAAGCGGCTGCGTAATCACTTCCTCACCATATTTCACTCCGGCTAATACAAGTGCCAGATGTAAAGCTGTTGTACCATTTACAGTAGCAATAGCATATTTAGCGCCGGTGATCTCTGTCATCATTTCTTCAAAGCGTGTAACATAAGCGCCTACAGAAGAAACAAAGGTAGAATCGATCGTATCAGCAACGTATTCCTTTTCCTTCCCGCCAAAAAACGGTGCATGCAGCGGAATGAATCCTTCCGGATCATTAAAAGTACGTCTGATAAAGTCTAGTATATGTGAAGTTTCCATTAAGTACTAAATATTATAAATATCCGCTTTATAGCTCTTTAAGTTCTCTGCTGATCTGAACCACTCTATCGTTTCCTTTAGTCCATCCCGGAAGGTATATTGTGGTTTCCAGGAAGTATACTTACTGATTTTTTCCTTGGATCCATACAAACGGAATACTTCACTCTTTTCCGGGCGAAGCCTGGCTGCATCCTCAACAACCCTGGCCTCCAGATTGATAATATCGATCAGCAAACCGGCCAATTCGCCAATACTGATCTCTGATTCTGTCGCGATATTACAATCCTGACCAATCAATGCATCAGACTTGGCGATCTCCACGAAGCCATTTACAGTATCCTTCACATATACCAGGTCCCTGGTTGGCGTAAGATCTCCCAGCTGGATCTCCGTTTTGCCATTCAGCAACTGCGTGATCACAGTAGGAATAATAGCTCTTGCCGACTGCCTTGGACCATAAGTATTGAACGGACGGACAATGGTAACCGGTACGTTAAAGCTGCGGTAAAAAGATTCTGCAATACAATCCGCGCCTATCTTGGAAGCAGAATATGGTGATTGCGGCTGACGCGGATGTTTCTCATCAATAGGGATGTAGGTAGCGGTACCATATACCTCAGATGTTGATGTAACAAGCACTCTCTCTATACCCAGGTCTTTTGCTGCCTGTACAATGTTGAGCGTGCCTTTGATATTGGTATCAATGTACGAGTCGGGTGAATGATAACTGAAAGGAATAGCGATCAACGCTGCAAGATGAAATACCACATCAACTCCTTTCATCGCCGTTCTCACACCGTTCGGATCTCTGACATCACCGGAAAACACATCCAGTTTTCCCAGGGTGTCTTTTGAAAAAGTATCTAACCATCCCCAGCTATTGAATGAATTATAATTCACAAAAGCCCTGACATTACAGCCCTCCTGTAAAAGACGTTCTACCAGGTGGCTCCCTATAAATCCATCAGCACCGGTAATTAAAACTTTTTTATTCTTCAGTTCCATTGATGTTGTAATTATACTATGCTTTCGCTTTGAAAATTATAGATCACGTCATTAAATCAGCTGGCGAGCATTTCTCTGTATATCCTTCTGAATACCAAAATAAATACTATCAGAAAACCTCCCAGAAAGCCTCCCAGCACCAGGCCTTTCAACTTCCCAAACCGCTTCTTTTCCAGGGGTAGAATAGGCGTATCCACCACTTGCACAACGGGTGTTTCCTGCGCCATTGTCAGCTTGCTCAGTTCAAGATTTTTAATCACTTCACCGTACATCGTTTGTAATACTATCTTATCCCTCGATATCAGCTCACCTTTTACGGAAGACACTTGTCTTACCGGGTTAAGGTTCACATCCTGTACAGCTGCCAGTGTATAGGTCTTTTTGTTCAGCTGGTCCTGCAGAGAATCTGCCATGGATTGCAATTTGTCCACATTGACCTTTGATCGCTTGGTCTTCGTATAGGTATAAAAAGCCGCAGCCTCATCGACCAGGCGTTCTGTGAAAAACTTAGAGAACAATTCGTTCTCTGTTGTGGTGGTCACCTTTATAAAGCTCAGCTTCTTATCCGGTTTAGTAATTTCCAGGTCTTTCTCCAGCAGATGTTTATAGATTTTGTTTAACAAACTGTCCTGAAGCAGGGTAAATGTCTTGCGATCCTGCCCTATGGGATAGGTTATCGCCTTCATCACCGGGGTTTTGTCCAGTTTTTCCCTCCAGTCAGAAGTATTGATATACCAGGTCACCAGGGTCATTTTTTTGCCATTCGCATTAATCGGCGTTAGCAAAGTCTTCTCAATAATAAACCTTGAGCGGAGAAACTCCATGATATTATCACCTTCAAACAAGCCGCTGCCGGAGCCGCCACCGAGATCAATCCCGAACTGGCTGGCCAGGCCTGAATAAGCGGCCAGACCTCCTGGCTTATTCTCCTCCAATACAAAAGTTAATTCTCCAATGTAACGCTCTTTGCTCAACATTGAGAATACCAACCCAAGTCCGGCGCCGGCCAATCCGATGATCAAAATAATCAGCCACTTACTGAGCAGATATTTCCACCAGTCCCGTAGTTTTAATACAAGTTCCTTTAAAGATATTTCGTCGCTTTTCTTCGCGGCCTCATTCGTTATTTCCATACAGTTAAATGCATTAAGAATATATGATCCATATCAGATGCATTGATTCACTACTTTGTTGAATTGATAATTGTAACCACTATCAATGCGAGAGACGCCAATGCACTGGCCAAGCCTACAGTCGCTGCGGCTGTCAGTCCTTTCCGTTCAGGTTTGGCAGGTACATATATTTCCGCTCCTGGTTTTACTTTCGGATAGCTGTTAAAGAATAACATCTTCCTCGTGCTTTTCACTTCACCATTCGCATATACTATATAACTTCTTCTCCTCAATGCCTGGGAAGTAAATCCACCAGCGCCACGCACATAACTTCTGAAGGAAAAACTATTGTCAAACCGTACTTTCTTCGGGAAATACACTTCTCCAAATAGTTGTACTGTCTGTAATTTCTTAGGGATCCTGATTATATCTCCCTCTTCCAGGAACAGGTCGTATTTGGACCCAGGATGTTCCAGAATCTCGTCCAGCTGTATACCCAGCAACTGCTGGTTACGTTCCACTGTTGCACGGGTTCTGGCAACGTCGATGCTATCCTTCACTTTATTATTGAATACTTCCAGCTTGCTCAGCAGGAAAGTGCTGTCTTGTTCATTGATGAAAGTCCTGCGCAATAACAGCGCGCCTTCTGCGGAAGCTTCCGGACGTAAACCACCGGCTCTTTTGATGACGTCGGAAATACGTTCTTTCTTGGTATTGATAGCGTATAGACCCGGATAAACAATCTCACCATCCACCAATACATTGGCCTGCTGACTATAAGATGGTGACCTGCGCACCATTACCTCATCAAATGGCTGCAACACATAAGATGTCACTACAGGATTACCAGACAGGTCTGCATTAATATCAAACTGGTCGGTAATGGCCATCCTGATGTCAGTGGAATCGTAAATCCCCCCTGTACGGATACGACGGGCTATTTCCACATGTTTAAGACTCGCTGCATCCTTAAGCCCACCTGCCATCAGGATAAGATCTTCCAGGTGCATACTGTCGCCATAACTAAAATATCCCGGCTGATTAACTTCCCCATCAATCTTCACCAGGTAGGGTTCCCTGATGGCCAGCCTGGAAAATATCACCACGCTGTCTTCACGCTGTAATTGGGGGTTACTTTTACCTGCTATCGCATCCAGTACGTTAAAGTTGATAATGGCCGGCGTAAAATCTTCCTGTAATCTGCGTATCACACCGCGGGAGGTAGCCGCCACTTCCTGTATGCCGTCAGCACGTTTAATGAGATCTGCCACCGTCATTTTATCCTCCAGCGCGTATTCACCTGGATGGAATACTGCACCCGAAATAGTTACGCGGTTAGTATAGCGGTTTATAATTGAATCAACATAGAACCTGTCGCCCGATTTCAAACGGAAAAGCGCTACAGAATCTGCCGGTATATTCACAAATTCCCTTGCCTTGCTGGTAACACGTAATGCACGGATCACGTCGCGGAAAGAATTGTCAGTATATCCACCGGCAAAGTCGATGACCTGTTGCAGGGTTTCTTTTTCTTTTGTCTCAAAAATAGCCGGACGCTTGATTTCTCCCAAAAGCTCCACCCTCATTTTATAAGGATTTACCTTCACAATGTCCTGATCCTGTAATACCACATTATTGGTAAGATCTCCGTGCAGGAGGAAGTCATACAGGTCAAAGGTGGCAATTGCCTTTCCGTTGCGGATCACATCTATGCTTCTGAAGGAACCGTTTTCATTAGGGCCGCCAGACACATACAAGGCATTCGCCACCGTTGCCAGTGAAGGTAATGTATAAGTACCGGGACGGGTGATCTCTCCAATAAGCGTCACCTTGATACTGCGGATATTGCCCAGGGATACCTGAACAGATGTATTACCTGTTTTAATACCACCATAGATAGTACTCAGCTGCTTAGTGATACGTGTCCTTGCCTCTTCTATTGTCAAACCATTTACATAAACCGGCCCCAGGTAAGGGATCCTGATATATCCTTCAGGACTTACCTTTAGTGTATGCTGCACTTCTGAGTAGCCATAGACGTCTATGATCAGTTCATCATCGGCTGCAATCTTATAGTTGGAAGGGGTGGCCATACGTAAGTTAGGCTCGAAGGTAAGGTTCTGGTTACTAAACAATTCTGTACCGAATATCTTTCTGCGGCGTTGCTCTTTTTCAAACGCCTCTTTGTCTTTGATCTTTCTATACTTTTCCTGCCAGTAATAAATAGTGTCTGACTGATCATTGTATCGTCTGCCAGATGTATCCTGGTTGAAAATATCATTATTATTGCTCTTTGCACCAGAAAACTCCTTATCAAGATTTAACTGCATGATACGCGCCTTCAGTTTCGCCACTTCAGCATCGGGAATACCTCTTTGAGCTGCATAGTCATCTATCTGAGAATAACTGATATTATTTTGCTTCATCTGCGCCACCAGCTGTCTGATCTGATCATCTGAAAGATTATCCACCTTTATCTGGCTAATTTGCGACGGCGACACGCCTACCTGCGCACGAACACAATAACCAAAGGTCATCAGTAACAGTTGCAGCAGTAATACTTTTTTAAACATGAATTTATCGGATAACAAATATTCGGATTAATATAATATCAACCATCTCCCCTCAATTGCCGAGAATTTTCTCTTCAGAAAAATCAGGTGCAAATCTATTAAAAATAACATATAAATATTAACATAGTGGAAACCAATTAAATAATTATCATATGAAGGGAAAACATGGCTCTAAAATAGCAAATGCACCTGTTAATACCTTATATTCAATCATCAACAATTAGCAATCGTTTACATATATATGTAACGAACTTCCACTTTTAACAGTTACAACAGAGGATTTTTCAGCCCCTATGTTAATAGAAAAGGGATCTCTGTTAAAGATCCCTTCAGTTATTCAGAAACCGTGCCACGGCATCATATTCAATTTATTTACAGGCTATTATGCCTTCACAAAGATTTGTGCTATATCCTTTTCAAACGCCTCCTCCTCTTTATAGATCCACTCCCTGTAAGCAGCAAAATTATCAATATGCTTGTCAAAGTCTGTCAGGCAGGAATTGATCAGTTTCACTATCGCGGGAATATTGCTCATCCTGTCCGCTATCTTGTACTGCTCCGGCAAAGGTACGTCTTCATGATAAGCAGCGGAACCTCTTTTTCCTGTGATCACGCAACACTTGTAAATGGCGGCTTCCCTGGGGAAGCGGTCTTTACCAGGATGGTGACCAAAGTCAATGTATAACATGGACTCCTTTAAGAGATCTCCTACCTGGGCTGGTGTCAGCTTCTGTAATGGTATCCACCTGGCTTCGGGCATTGCCGCCATGATCTTTTTTGTAAAGCGGAACCCCTTCAGCGGATTATAAAGTATCTGTGGCTTTTTGGCCCTCACATCTACCTCCCGGGATGCTTTCAGAAAATCTGCATTCAGATAGTCAGACAGGTAGATGGAGTCTATTTTCCATTGCCTTAAAAAGTCAACTGCATATTCAGATTGCGCAAGGTGATAGTTAAACTTCCCTCTCACTTTACCATTGATCGTAACCGCCCTGTGCAACCATTTTATCTTCAGCTTCCGGACCATCCGGTAATGTTTCGGTGCCTCAATAGCTTTAAACAGATTGTCGACACTCAGCCACCAGGCACATTTCCGTATCTTTTTGAACTGATCGGCAAAGTAAAAATATAGCTCAGGGATGATGACCAGGTTTTCCTCCCGGTCTTCTACTTCCCTCACATACTTACAATTGTATTTAACATAGTTCTCACTAACGGGCTGCTCCACATTATTGGGGTAGTAGTACATGGCAACATCAAAGCCTCTTTTTCCCAACTTATACGCCAGCTGATGAAGTAGTTCGGGGCCTCCGGAAGCTATCCGTGGAGGGCACATTATATATATCCTGGTATTTTCATGGATCTGGATCATGTCAGACATTTCCCTTTTCGGTTATTTAGATGTTTTTAAGTACTGCCTTACCTGGCTAAGCGCCGATCCTACTACCTGGTGCATATCATAATAGCGGTATTCCGCCAGACGGCCTCCAAATATGACATTTGTCTCCTGGTCTGCCAGCATTTTGTACAGCTTGTAGACCCTGGCGTTCGTATCGTCGTTAATAGGATAGTATGGTTCCAGGCCCCGGCTCCACTCCTGCGGATACTCTCTGGTGATAACGGTATGCGACTGCTGCCCAAACTCAAAGTGTTTGTGCTCGATGATCCTGGTATAAGGCACTTCTCGTTCGGTATAGTTCACCACCGCATTTCCCTGGTAATTGTCAATAGCCAGTTGCTCATGCTCAAAACGCAGGCTCCTGTATTGCAACATACCATGCCGGTAATCGTAGAACTCGTCAAGCTGGCCGGTAAATACCACTGTTTCCGCCAGGGCTGACAGTTCCTCCCTTGCTGAGAAGAAATCAATGCCCAGTCTTACCTCTATGCCCTCCAGCAAACCTTGTGTCAGCTTGTTATATCCACCGATAGGGATACCCTGGTACTTGTCGTTGAAGTAATTATTGTTATAAGTGAACCGTAAAGGGAGGCGTTTAATAATAAATGCCGGCAATTCACTGGCTTTCCTACCCCACTGTTTCTCCGTATATCCTTTGATCAGTTTCTCATAGATGTCCACCCCTACCAGAGAAAGTGCCTGCTCTTCCAGATTCTGCGGTTCCCTGATTTTCAGCTCCGCCACCTGCCTGTCAATGATAGCCTTCGCCTCCTGTGGGGTTTTCACTTTCCACAGCTGGTGGAAAGTGTTCATGTTGAACGGCAAGTTGTACAACTCGTCCTTATATACTGCCAGTGGCGAATTAACATAATTATTGAACTCTGCGAAGGAATTGACATAATCCCAGATGGGCTTATCATTGGTATGGAAGATATGAGCGCCATACTTATGTACATTAATACCATTGACATCCTCACAGTAGACGTTGCCGCCACTATGCAGACGCCGGTCTATCACCAGCACCTTTTTTCCTGCCTTTCTGCATTCGTGCGCAAATACCGCCCCGAACAATCCACTCCCCACAATTAAAACATCAAATTCAGTCATTCATTCAGTTTTGTGTCCTGCTACTGCAATGTACAGAGGGACTATCTGTCTCTATGGAAATTTATTGTGTAAACAGCAGCCGTATAAGCGTTACATTCTACTTTGAATATCACTAAGCTGCATTAAATCTTGTTGGTATAGGCCTGGTTTGAAAAAATTTATCATCTGACGGTGCTAATGAACTACAGTCTTAAATATCCGGCTGCAAAGCTATTAAAAATAACATATAAATATTAACATAATGAAAACCAGCCATATTGATCCACAATAGTGCGAATATGCTATTTTTTTCCCCCGACTCAATCCAGTCCCGGCTGTTTCTACGTTTGTATCATTAAAATATACAGGCCCCGGGTGCCTGAGCGACAATACATCAATCCCAAATCTACAACTAACATCCCCAAGGCCATGAGCTTTCACACATTCCATGCACAATTATTAGAAAACGCCGAATTCCTCAAGCCAGTAGCAATGGCATTGACCAAAGACCCTGAGGCGGCAAAGGACCTCTACCAGGAGACCCTATATAAAGCACTGAAAAACAAAGACAAGTATCTCGAAGGGAGTAATATCAGAGCCTGGTTATATACCATTATGCGCAATCTCTTTATCAACGACTACAGGAGGGCTGCAAAATATTCCAGTTCTATAGAGCTGACTCCCAATATCACCAACAATACACTGGCTGATGTGAATGCAGAAAATATGCTTCGTACAAAAGAAATAAAGGGAACCCTGTACAAGCTCCCTTTATCCTTTAAGAAGCCGCTCCTCCTGTATTGCGACGGCTTCAAATATCATGAGATCGCAGAAATGCTGCATGAGCCTATGGGCACAGTCAAAAGCAGGATACACCTGGCCCGCAAGCTGTTATGCACTACTATGTCCCGCCACTAGCGCTTTCCTCCATATACCAGCTGCAGGTATCGCCGTTCAATACTCGACCTGTACAGGTAGAAGGGAAGCTGTACAATGGCAAAAACCAGCAGCAACAATGGATGTGGCCAGATATAGAATAGGGCTGTAAATGTGATCGCCAGCCTGGCATATTCCAGGTAAAACACCCAGCGCCGCTGTTCCATAATAGCGCCACTGTTCACCAATGTCACTAAAATGACCAGGGTAATGCATACCTGTGCAAAAACAGGCACATAGTTTTCAAATAACAGGAAGAGGAACAGTACCAGGAGGATGGCTCCCATCTGCCAGATCACGTATTGCTGTAGTTTTCTTGAAGCCCCCACAGTTGTATTACGGAACAGGAAACGCTCTTCCAGCTTCGGACGGATGTCAGGATCTATATGATCCGGCTTGCCGAACACTACTTTCCATCGGGCCCTGAAACCTTTGGTCTGTTTTAAAGTATAGAATATTTCCAGGATGAAATGAAAATGCTGCCAGAGAAAGCTATGACTGTCCAATGGCTTCGTCAGCCCATACTCCGGCTCTTCCTCTTCCAGGGCAAATGTGCCGAACAGTTTGTCCCATATAATGAAGACATCCCCATAATTCTTATCCAGGTACTTGTCATTGGATGCATGATGCACCCTGTGATGGGAAGGTGTTACAAAGATGTATTCAAGAATACCCAGTTTACCGATGGTCCTGGTATGAATAAAGAACGGATAAATGCCATGTACCAACTGTACGCTGATGATCATCACTGCAGGGAAACCGATCACCGGCAGCACAGACCAGAAGCACATTCTGAAAAAGGCCTGGAATACAGTGATACGTGCCGACACGGTATAATTGAAATCTTCACTCTGATGATGTACCACATGAGCGGCCCAGAGCAGGTTCACTTCATGCGCCAGGCGATGGTACCAGTACCAGATAAAATCTGTGAGAATAAGCAGGGCTACCCAAAGCAGGACGCTGGATCTGATGTTAAATACGCCGAAATGGTGATACAGGTAATCATAGATAAAATAGAATACACCTACTGTAAAGGTATCCAGCAACCTTTCTGCGATACCAATGTTAATGTTGCTGACGGAACTGCTGAAGCCGAAATAGTTCTTCCCGGTTTTCCGCGCCACCAGGTATTCTCCCCCCATCAATCCAAGGAATAGCGGGACGGCCCAAGCCATGTGGTTTAAATGCACGTGATATAGTTTCGAATTACGGGTAATCTCTATTGCTTGGTGGCCAATGGAGCGAAATCAAAACAATATTACAATTTTTCTCAGATATTAGTCTATCATTTTTGTGGACAAATAAAAACCAATTACAAACGTGCAAATAAATCACACGTCTGCAATTGGTATCAGGTATTAGAATTGGGCGCGAAAACCGATTGGTATTTCTTTCTTTTCGAAAGAGGGCTCATGCTGGTTCATGACCTCTGCAATGGTCATAGGGTTCTTGATAACAGTATTAAATCCTTGTTTGCCAGACAATTGCTGTGCTTTGGAAACAGACAGTTTACCAAATTCATATTTGGCGATCAGCCTGCCTTTACGCATCAAAGCTCCATCTATCTGGGAAAGATCACTGTTGAAGGTACATACTACCTGTACGTTCATACAGTCTGCCAGCAAGCCGTCCGACAGATTCAACAGGTTGGATACAGATGAATTACCTGTTGTCTTTCTGTCCATGATGATGTTCTCCGCATCTTCGATGACGAGAATCGTATTGGGATTGTCGATCAAGAGATCTATAAAGTCAGGCGACATAATATTCGCTGCCACAGCGGGCGACAGGAACAGTACGCGTTTCTTTAAGCGTCCGATCAGGTAGCGCAGGTAAGTGGTCTTACCTGTGCCCGGCAATCCGTGTAATAGCACAATACCCTTGTCATCATTCGTATTCAGCCGTTTATAGATCAGCTGATCGATGGCGGAGAAATCATCCTCATAATATAAAGCCAGGTCCAGCTTTGTTCTTTTAAATTCCATGGCTTTCAGTGTCAGTCCACGTTCTCCCATGGTGATGAGATTGATCTCATACTTCTTACGTTTCTCGCGGGTACGGTATTTACGTACCAGAGCAGTTATTTCTGCTATAAACTCCGGAGCACTTCCATTGTGCAGGATCTCACAATAGTCATCTCCGAATTCGATCACACTTTCATTATTCAGTACTATCAGGGCAAGATCATGTTTATACTCTTTGTCTTTATCTCCGATCTCTTCCCTGATGTAAATTTTTACGATACGGTCTGCGAATGCTTTTTTAAATGCGTCCAGCGACTTCTCTCCATTTATAGTATAAATAAAACTGACATTAGGTAGCGCATTAAAATAATACAGGTACAAGGATTTGCTTTCCATTAATCCGTTCCCGAAAATATTATCTCCTCCAATCACCCGCTGCTGTAAAATATTCTCCATGCTGTTCAAATAAGTATGCAAATGTACATGTTGGTTATCATATACCGGAACGCTCTCCTGGCGTCCGGCAATGACAACGTGGGGTTAATGCAAATTAAGACGAAAACAATATGTTTATGATTGATGAAGGTTCAATTTAAGCGGGGTAAGAATACCCCGCTTTACGTTAACTAATTGTACCTACTCAATCCAAAATATCATAAAAAAACCCGGTCAGTTTACACAGACCGGGTCAATAACGTCGACGTATATACTACATCGTCGCATACCTGGTCTGATTAGTCCTGGTGTTATCAGTACTATGTTCCAATCCGCAGACTGGCCCTGGTTACTATGTCTTATTATCCGTTTGCCTTTCATTCAGTTTAGCTGAAAAAAAAAGCCCCGGGGTGTTAGTCCCGGGGCGTTATATATGCTAATAAGTTATTCTCATTTAAACCTATAACATGCCCGGAACCCGCTGCAACCACCCTTCTCAAAGGATGCTGGCGTTGTGTTCATGTGAATTTGTGTATTGAGCATGTTGTTAAATAGTTTATTCGTTAATGATAGTGCAAATATATATCGATTATTGGAACTTTAACAAATTTTTTGCACTTTTTTATTTAAAGTTTTTCTATCACTATTTCGATCCGCAGCATAAAAATACCGGCGGCTGATAGCCACCGGCATTTACTTTATTCAGAAGGGTACCACAAAACAACAGACGATGAGAGGTCGACCTATTATATCAATAACATGCTTTCTGCTTCTTCATCAGCAGCATTCACTGTATTATTAACAACCGCATCATCTTCCGCTGCTGCTCCTTCATATTGCTTTGCCAAACGTTGCATCTGGCGGATGTGCCGCTCAATGTGTTTGGTAAGGAAATAGATATATTGATAGATATCCAGTTTACCTAAATGGTTTACAGACATGTTGGTCAATACCAGCATACCTTCGCCGTTCTTCAGCAAACTAAGATTATACATACACTGCGCGAACTGTTGTTTAAGCAATACCCTTACATCTCTCATATCCTGCAGTCCACTTGGTTCCAGGTGTTCAGGCCTGATCCAGCCGAATGACCGGCTACCAATCACGTCTATCTTATCGAACTTGTCCTGGTAGTCTGCCGGTAAGATAATGGCATTTGTGGAACGTTTACGTTCCAGCGCTCTGCGGGTGCTCTTATTAATAATAAGCAACAGAAAATAGTTGGTCAGGCTGATATGCTCCAGCACCTCCCGGATATTCCACTGGTTAGTATCCGGTTTAAAGTGTAACAGGTCGAAATCTTTTTCGAACCAGGTGTCTAACTCCCTGAAGTTGGTAAGCAAAGCCTCTCTTACTGATTGAATTACGTTTCTCATGATCTATCGGTTTGGGGTTATGCACCTGACCAGCTCCACTTTCTGTACGGCTCTGGCACATAACAGTATTTATTGAATATTTATAAAAAAACCCGGCTCCATCAAATGGGCCGGGTAGCATATACATAAGTTCTATGTTGGCTACATACCATACCCATTAGGTTTCCTTAAGGCGAAACCATCCTTTCGTACTATGACCGCCGGCTTTACCTGACGATATATATACCTTACAGTTATCTCACAGTTGTCTTGCTCATTCATCGTTTAGATTCTTCTAAAGCAAAAAGTCCCGCAATCTCTGCGGGACTTTTGTTATATCATTTGATAACTTGAAATTCGTTAACAATTGGTGCAACATACCCGCAACCTACTTCTGGCCTGCTTTTGCTTACAGGACACCGCCGAAATAGTATATTCTGGATTGCGTTTCATTTTTTTTATTGCTAACACAAAGGTATTTTTTATTTTTTTTATTTCCGCATTTTAACTAATAAACTTTTTCTATATCCACATCAATTTTTTGTTAACAGGCAGGTATACCCTTAAAACAGTATACTCACTGATTTCCATAAAGCTCCATTCCTGACGCTTCCTGGCAAAAAATTGATTCCATCATATATATATCCTGTGTTGCAATAAACTTTTTAGTATGTGCGAAAGGTTCCTCAGAACAATTTCAACTGCACCTGCGGACGCTCAAACAGCGACGTATTGAACTCAAAGCGCTCCTGGTTCAGTCCCAGTCTTTTCGTATGTACCTTGAACTGCTGACGGATCATATCTGCAATATTCCCCACTCCCCTCATTCTCTTGCCGAAATCACTGTCATTCACCTGGCCGCCATGCATATTCTCTATCTGATGCCATACCTTGTCAGCCCTGTCCGGAAAATTCTTATACAACCAGTCGTTGAATATGATCTTTACCGCATCATTTAGCCGAACGACCGTATACCCTGCAAACTTCGCACCATTTGCTGCAGCTGCTTCTAATAAAGCTGGCATTTCATGATCATTCAGTCCCGGTATCATCGGTGCGGTCATCACACCTACCGGAATACCCAGGTCACTCAGTTCCTTTACAATCTTCAGGCGCTGCGCGGCGGTGGTAGTGCGTGGCTCCATCTTCTGCCGCAGGTCCTCCTGCATAGTAGTAATGGATACGTAAACACATACCAGGTTATGCTGCGCCATCTGCTGCAGGATGTATTTATCTCTCAGCACCAGTGAGTTCTTTGTGATGATACCGATAGGCTGCTTATAATCCAGCGCTATGGCCAGCAGCTGGCGGGTCAGGAACATCTTCCTTTCCAGCGGCTGATAACAGTCCGTGTTGCCGGAAAGGGAAATCGGCTTGGGAACCCAGTTCTTATTATCGAGGAATTTCTTCAACAACTCCGGTGCATTCCGCTTCACCACAATCTTCCGCTCAAAATCAAGTCCGGCGCTCATACCCCAGAACTGATGCGCATTACGCGCATAGCAATAGATACAGCCATGTTCACAGCCCTGGTAAGGATTCATGGAATACCACATACCCACATCCGGGCTGTCCACTTTATTGACCAGCGTTTTTGCATGCTCTTCCAGTATCTGGGTAGGCACATCTGCCTGCCACCATTCATCGATACCTTCTACATGTTCCTGCGCATACTCATTCCGGAGATACTTGTTCTTTGGATTTAACTGGGCTCCACGTCCTTTGTAATAGGGATTCTCAGGAATCCCCTCCTGAAATGGCAAGGTCATACAGCTAATATTTTTAGTAAAAATACTAAATTAATTAGCTATCTACCAAATCATATTATTTCCATCTTTTGCATAAGGAAAGTCGCATTCTTATTACGCGCCACTCCTTCGCGGATGCGGTAATCGAAGAAGAGCTGATCGTCCTTAATAGTGCTTTCAAAACAATAGTTGCGGATACGTTGTGGATAGGTATCCTCCATATGTCCCAGCTCCAGGTCGTGCGTGGCAATCATTCCCAGGCAGTGATATTGCAGGAAATGTTCTATCAGCCGGCGGGAACCTGCCAGCTTATCTTCAGAGTTAGTGCCTTTCAGTATTTCGTCCAGCAGGATAAACACCTGTTCCCCACTCTTCAGTACCGCCACTATCTGCTGCAGGCGTAATAGTTCCGCCTGGAAATAAGATGTATGCCTGGCAATAGAATCCTTGATACGCATAGAGGTCATGATCTGCACGGGGCTGCAGCTAAAACTGACAGCACACACCGGCATACCCCGCAGGCCCAGCAGCAGGTTGCTGCCTACGCTACGCAGGAAAGTGCTCTTTCCACTCATATTAGACCCGGTAATGATCAGGAACTGTTGCGGCGCCCCGATGCCGATATCATTACGTACGCATTCCTCTGCCGGGATGAGCGGATGCCCTACACCTGTAGCTACAAGCTGGGTATCATTCTCATTAATTGAGGGATAAATATATTCCGGATGATTATAAGCAAAGGTGGCCATACTGTTCCAGACCTCCATCTTCTCAATCACATCCAGCCAGCCAGGCAATTCATTCTTATAACGTGATTTCCATTTCTCAAGGGCCATTATACAATGCAGATCATATAACACCAGTGAATTCAGGAAAACTCCTATCAGCAGATTCAGACGCTGATCCAGTGCGCTACTGATCTTCGCCAGCTGGCTAAGCGACGTTTTCGCTGCGACAGCCTGCTCATGCTGTGTTTTCCACAGCGCTACATGTTCAGCCTTTTCCACGCTTATTAGCTGCAGCAGCCATGCCAGCTTGCCAAATATCTTCTCTTTATTGGAAATCAGCTGGTGCTGTGCATTCACTTTCTTTATCTGTGAGCCCAGTATGCCCCAGTTCACACAGAGGAAGAAAGTGAACAGGTAATATTCATCTGTCACAAAATAGTATACAGCTCCTCCCAACAACAATAGCGGCATTAGCCACCGCGCAATGTTTACCCATTTACTGTTCAGGAATTCCAACGGCATAGATAACCATTTATGTAATCCGGGTATATCATCAGGCTGCTCTCCTATCAGAGAAGCATGGGCGGCAAATAACTGGCGGAATTTAAACCGGGACGCCAGCTCACGCACTACCTCCTGCTGTTGCCTGATCTGTACTGCATCCATCAGCGGCTGCTTCAACGTCTCTGCCAAAGCTTTAGCGCCCATCAGGGTACCGGTACGGTTCATATGCGCATAAAGCGATGCCTGACCGAATACATCAAGATCGCCGGTATAAGGATGCTGTTCATCCACAAAGCGGTTACCATCATCAAAACCTGATTGTCCCGTAGCCGCCAGCCGCCATTCCTTCTCGTTCAGCTCCAGCAATGTTTTAAGCAGGTTAAGTTTCTCCTGCTGTGAAAGGTAACGCACCAGCACAACGACAAATGCCGCCAGCGGAGCTAATCCCGCCAGCAACCAGATAGCATCAAAATTGTTGCGGAAGAATGCATATCCGCAGCATAAGACACCTGCAAAACATAGCAACCTTATCCAGCCCAGCATGCTCAATCGCTGCTGTACCTGTGATATTTCTGCCTTATAATCATTAATCTGCTGCTCGTAATTAGCTATAGGGGACATGGGTTATCGCATTAAGGTTAAAACGGTCCTAAAAATACTCATCCTTCGCATGAATACGAAGGATGAGCAGTAAAGTTATTATAGAAATAGAATCAATTAAGCATATTGCCTTTTCAGCAGTTCCGGATGATCTTTGC
The DNA here is from genome assembly GCF_900142925.1 of Chitinophaga sp. CF418. GTDB lineage: Bacteria > Bacteroidota > Bacteroidia > Chitinophagales > Chitinophagaceae > Chitinophaga. The sequence continues at coordinate 78,644 of NZ_FRCN01000018.1, read as the reverse complement.
TCACTTTCATCAGCAGTTCCCCAAACAATGTGTTCGCCCACGCAAACCATTTACGGGTATATTTGGTCGGATCATCCTTATGATAAGATTCATGGATAAAACCAGTCTCACCATCGGTATTACGCAGTGTTTTCAGACACTCCGCAATTTCTTCCGGATTGCTGCTGGTCAGCGCCTTCATGATGATACTCATTGGCCAGATAAAATCAGGTCCGGTATGCGGACTACCTACACCATCGCCGTATTTACCCTTGTAGAACCAGCAATGGAAAGTGCTCCATACAAAATGACGGGCATTCTGGTATAAAGGATCATCCACTGTTGTATACCCCAGGTAAGGAATAGACAGCAGGCTTGGTACGTTGGTATCGTCCAGGAACAGGCGGTTACCATAACCATCCACTTCCAGCGGATACATATGCCCCAGCTGCGGATGCTCTACAATAGCGTATGCCTTGATTGCCCTGTCCACTTCGTCAGCCAGGTCGCGGCACTCTTTTGCAAATACAGCGTCTTTGAACACTACTTCACTGATCTCGCTCAGCTGACGCAGGGATACTACGGCAAACATATTGGAAGGGATCAGGAAAGGGAACACGGTTGCATCGTCAGAAGGACGGAAGATGGACACGATCAGTCCCACCGGCTGCATAGGTGCGCCCCATCCACTATTTGGAACAGTGTCAGACTGAACCGGCGTTTTACGCTGGAACTTGTAAGGACCCTTACCTTCCTTACGCTGTTGTTCCTTGAAGGTTTTCACGATCAGCCTAGCTGCTTTCTTATAGTTGTCGTCCAGCACGCTGGCATCACCACTTTCTTTCCAGTAGTTATAAGCCAGACGGACAGTATAACAGAGGGAGTCTATTTCCCATTTACGCTCGTGCAGCTCCGGCTTCATTTCTGTCAGGTCGGAATCCCATTCACTACCGGTAGGCCCTTCGTTAAAGGCATTCGCATAAGGGTCGATCAGGATGCATTTAGTCTGCCTGTTCACCACCCCCGCAATCAGTTGTTTCAGTTTATCGTCCTCCTTTATCAGGGACAGGTAAGGCCATACCTGTGCAGTGGAGTCACGCAGCCACATCGCGTGGATATCGCCTGTCAGCACGAAGGTGTCCGGACGACCTTTTTCCACTTTGAACTGTACCGTAGTGTCAAGTGTGTTTGGGAAACAGTTTTCAAACATCCAGGCCAGTTTGGGATCTGCGATCTCCTTTTTAATTGCAGCGATTGCATTTTCTACGGCCTGGCTGGTAAATTTACGTTTCTCCAGCGGCGGACGCTGGGACACATACCCTGTTGCCATACTCAGTACCGATTTAGGAAAACCCAGCGCCACAGCGCCTGCCAGCAAACTGCTGTTCCTGATAAAATCTCGTCTTGCCACCATTTCTGATATAGATTTTCTATTACGATTGCGTTTGTTTCTACGAAATGCAACTCATAAACGTGAATAATAGGGTGTAAAATAAAAAAATGTGTGAATATTCCACAGTTACGATTTTCGTAAATTACAGACTTATTCGGCTCCACGTTGCCTTAATACGTTCAAACACCAGAACAATATGACTGACAATTCATCTCATAAGATCCGTATCGTTACGGCGGCTTCTCTTTTTGACGGCCATGATGCAGCTATCAACATTATGCGGCGCATTATGCAGACAAAAGGAGCGGAAGTGATCCACCTGGGACATAACCGTTCGGCAGCAGAGATTGTGGACTGCGCCATCCAGGAAGATGCCCAGGGTATTGCCATCACTTCTTATCAGGGTGGCCACCTTGAATTTTTCAAGTACATGTATGATCTCCTTCACGAGAAGGGCTGCGGTCATATCAAGATATTCGGCGGAGGCGGAGGTACGATACTTCCTTCTGAGATCGAAGAATTACATCGCTACGGCATCACCCGCCTCTATTCCCCCGACGATGGCCGCCATATGGGCCTGGAAGGCATGATAGAAGATGTGATCCGCCAGTGTGATTTTCCTACCACCACTGGCCTGAACGGGCATTTGCATGAACTGCCTTCCCGTAGTGACAAACTAATCGCGCAGGCTATTACTGTTGCAGAGAATGATCATCTGGCTACCCCTCTCCCTCCTGCTGAAACAGGCAAGGGCGTGGTACTGGGCATCACCGGTACCGGTGGGGCAGGTAAAAGCAGTGTGACCGATGAAATTGTACGCCGTTTCCTGCACTATTTCGACAACAAGACGATTGCTGTCATTTCCGTCGATCCTTCCAAAAAGAAGACAGGTGGCGCCTTGCTGGGCGACCGTATCCGGATGAATGCCATCCACCATCCCCGGGCCTACATGCGCTCTCTAGCCACGCGTGAAAGCGATAAGGCCGTCAGCGCGCATGTACAGGAAGCGATCGATATCTGTAAAACCGCCGGCTTTGACCTGATCATTCTGGAAACTTCCGGCATTGGCCAGAGTGATACCGCTATTACCGACTATTGTAATGTGGCGCTCTACGTCATGACACCGGAATACGGCGCTGCCTCCCAGCTGGAAAAGATCAATATGCTGGATTATGCCGATGTCATCGCAATCAACAAATTCGACAAAGCCGGCGCACTGGATGCGCTGCATGATGTACGCAAACAATATAAACGTAACCACGGATTGTGGACTGCGGCCGATGACCAGCTGCCCGTCATCGGTACCATTGCCTCCCAGTTCAATGATCATGGCATCAACCAACTGTTCGAAAAACTGCTGGCCGTGATCGGGGAAAGGACGGGCACCCGCTTTGGCAACGTTACGCATGAAACACCTGATGCTACCACTACCAAATCCCAGATCATCCCGCCAGCCCGCACCCGCTACCTGGCAGAGATCAGCGAAACCATTGTGGACTACAGTAAATGGGTGGAAGAACAATGTGGTATCGCCTCCCGTTTATACCAGCTGCAGGGAGCCGCTGCCCTGTTAAATGAGTCGCAACAGGCGGCCCTGGCAGACATCGCTAACCAGCTGCGTCCACAACTGCATCCGGAATGCCAACAACTCGTAGACAATTGGCCAAATCTCCAAAAGCAGTACAGCGCTGAATTTTATGAGTACCAGGTAAGAGACAAAGTGATCAAACAGCCGCTTTACAGCGAGAGCCTGTCACAGTCCCCCATTCCTAAGATCAGCCTTCCGCGCTATAAGGACTGGGGCGATATCCTGCGCTGGCAGCTGACCGAAAATGTACCCGGAGAGTTCCCCTATGCGGCGGGCGTATTCCCCCTGAAACGCGAAGGAGAAGATCCAACCCGTATGTTTGCCGGAGAAGGCGGTCCTGAACGTACCAACAAACGCTTTCACTATGTATCGATAGACCAGCCGGCCAAACGCCTCAGCACTGCGTTCGACAGTGTGACCCTGTACGGGGAAGATCCTGCCCACCGGCCGGACATCTATGGTAAAGTGGGCAACTCCGGCGTAAGCATCGCCACCGTGGATGATGCAAAAAAACTATACAGCGGCTTTGATCTGTGCGATCCGAAGACATCCGTATCCATGACCATCAACGGTCCTGCACCGATACTACTGGCCTTCTTTATGAATGCCGCCATCGATCAGCAATGTGAAAAGTACATTGCGCAACATGGATTGACGGACAAGGTCAATGCCATCATCAAAGAAAAATTCAAAGACCATCCACTACCACACTATAACGGAGACTTACCGGCTGGCAACAAAGGCCTGGGCCTGCAGTTGCTGGGTATTTCCGGTGATGAAGTACTGGAACGGGACGTCTATCAAAAGATAAAGGCACATGCCCTCAGCACCGCCCGGGGCACTGTACAGGCAGATATCCTGAAAGAAGACCAGGCACAGAATACCTGTATCTTCTCCACAGAATTTGCCCTCAAACTAATGGGAGATGTACAGGAGTATTTCATCACACAGAAAGTACGCAACTTCTATTCTGTCAGCATATCCGGTTACCACATTGCGGAAGCAGGGGCCAACCCTATTACACAACTGGCCTTTACACTGGCAAATGGTTTCACTTATGTGGAATATTACCTGAGCCGGGGCATGCACATAGATGATTTTGCTCCTAACCTCTCCTTCTTCTTCAGTAACGGTATGGACCCGGAATATGCCGTTATAGGCCGTGTGGCAAGACGCATCTGGGCAAAAGCCATCAAGTACAAATACAAGGGCAATGACCGTTCTCAAAAACTGAAATACCACATTCAGACTTCAGGACGTAGTCTGCATGCCCAGGAGATAGACTTCAATGATATCCGGACTACGCTCCAGGCATTATACGCCATCTACGACAACTGTAACTCTCTGCATACCAACGCCTACGATGAGGCCATCACCACGCCTACAGAAGAAAGCGTGCGCAGGGCAATGGCTATCCAGCTGATCATCAACCGGGAACTGGGTACCGCCAAAAATGAGAACCCGGTACAAGGTTCCTTCTTCATAGAAGACCTGACCGACCTGGTGGAAGAAGCCGTACTGGCTGAGTTCAACCGGCTTACCGAAAGAGGCGGTGTATTAGGCGCGATGGAGAGGATGTATCAGCGGAACAAGATCCAGGAAGAAAGCCTCCATTACGAAATGCTGAAACATACCGGCGAATATCCCATCGTGGGTGTGAACACCTTCCTGAACAAGAAAGGCTCTCCTACCGTCATCCCGGGGGAAGTGATCCGCTCCACGCAGGAAGAGAAAGAGTTCCAGATCAATACCCTGGCGGCCTTCCACAAGCGGCACGAACACCGCAGCGCGGCAGCCCTCAGGCAACTGCAGGAAGTGGCGATCAATAACGGGAACCTGTTCGAGGCCCTGATGGAGACAGTGAAACACTGTTCCCTGGGACAAATTACCCACGCCCTGTATGAAGTCGGAGGTCAGTACAGAAGGAATATGTAAGCATTTATAGCGGGAAATTTCCCATGGTTATACCAGAACAACGCCCGTACATTGGTAATACTTTGTACGGGCTATTTTATGCGCCGTATTATACTATGCCTTTCACATGTCTTTACCATGCCTTTAAGTTGGACATGAACCAATCTTCCTGGTACTAAACAGAAACCAGGGGAGTTGATTCGCCTGAGGTTCGGTAGAGGTTTAGTAGAGCATAGTCGGATGGAAGATGAATGCTATTATAGAGGGAAAACACGGTTGGCACCGGAGACACGCAACCCCTAAAACAAAATGCCCCTGCATAAATGATTTATGCAGGGGAAGAAAATCTCACGGCTTCATTACACACTGCGAGATTTCATTGACGTGGAATTAGATAATATTTTACGTGGAATCTATAAAACGTGGAACCTATAAAGGCTAATATTCTAACATGGAATTACATAAAAGCATTAACGTAGAATTATAAAAGCTCTAACATGGAAATTTATAAAAGCATTTTTAACGTAACATGGAAATAATATAAAAGCAATACGGTCAAAAATCTACATTTCTTCGTTCTTTTGGATTTCAGTGTAGCGGGTTTTCAAATTGGCACTTGCTACCTCAGAAATTCCGATTTAAATTTTGGTCCTTTCAGATACTTTCGTTTCGTTACACAATCTTAATTAAATTTTTGTTAATAAAAAACTTTTTTAACATCTTTTTCTGAAAAAAAATAACCGTAAGAAGTACATAATTTTATTGGAATCAGCTATCACAAAGGATTTCAATCATTTTTCCCACATAACGTTCAAAGTATTTGTATTTTACATTCTGATAGTATTTTCATATGTATACGAAAGAAATAGAAATCACTTTGCTACAATTAGCAAAGGACCTGTTAAGGAAATTGCAGCAAAAAGAAACCATTCAGGATCTGGATGAAACCCTGGATGGCCTGCGCCGGGTTATTATATATAATGACTGGCGCTATTATGTGCAAAGCGAACCCGTTTTAAGTGATTACGAATATGATCAGTTGTATGCCTGGTTAAAAGAACTGGAAACCGCCAATCCGGACAAGGTCAGCGCAGACTCCCCCACCCAGCGCGTGGCACAGGGACTTACAAAGGCTTTCCCTACTGTGCAGCACCTGGTGCCTATGCTGAGCCTGGAAAACTCTTATGATGCGGACGACCTGAACGACTGGGACCGCAAAGCCAGGGAAATCAGTGGTCTGAGTGAAATAGAATATTGTATTGAGCCCAAATTTGACGGCGCCAGCATCTCCCTGATATATGAGAACGATAAACTCACAAGGGGCGCCACCCGTGGAGACGGCGTATCCGGCGAAGATATCACCACCAATATCCGGCAGATCCGCTCTATTCCTCTGGGCGCCAGCTTCGCTACCCATGGCATCCAGACCATTGAAATAAGGGGGGAAGTACTGATCAATAAAAATACCTTCAAAGCCTATAATGAACAGCGGGCGGCAGATAACCTGCCTCCACTGGCCAATCCACGTAATGCAGCCTCGGGGTCCCTCCGCATGGTGGATCCCCGCGAGGTGGCCAAACGCGGCCTGGAAGCTTTCCTGTATCATATGAGCTATCATACCATGACAGACGGGAAGGCCGAACCGGAAGAGATCAGAACACATAGCAATACGCTAAAAATGCTATCACAGGTGGGTTTCCGCTCTCCTGCAAAGGAAATGAAAGTCGTGAAAGGCATTCAGGCCGTGATCGATTATGTGCTGGAATTCGAAAAGGAAAGAGACAGCCTGCCATATGAGATAGACGGTATGGTGATCAAAGTGAATGACTATGCCCTGCAGGACCGGCTGGGTATGACCACTCACCACCCCCGCTGGGCCATGGCATACAAGTTTAAGGCAAGGCAGGCTACCGGTAAGCTCAGAAAAGTGGAATTCCAGGTGGGAAGAACGGGTTCCGTTACGCCTGTGGCCAAGATTGACCCAGTTCCTATCGGGGGAGTTACAGTTGGTTCCATTTCCCTTTTTAACGAAGATGTAGTCCGCGAAAAAGACCTCAAGATTGGAGATACAGTGCTGGTGGAAAGGGCTGGCGACGTAATTCCTTACATCGTGAAATCGCTGGCTGACATGCGGGATGGCTCAGAAGAAGATATCAAATTCCCTACTGAATGCCCTGTTTGCAACGAACCGCTGTTCAAACCGGAAGGAGAAAGTGTATGGCGCTGTATCAATCTGAACTGTGAGGCGCAGGTAGTAGAAAGAATGATCCATTTCGTCAGCAAAGACGCCATGGACATCCGCAGCCTGGGTGAAAGCAATGTACGCAAGTTCTACAGCCTGGGCCTGATGAAAGACATCCCGGGTATTTATAAGATAGATTTCAGTAAACTGGAACAACTTGAAGGTTTTGGAAAGAAATCGCTCACCAATCTGCAAACCGCCATCGAACAATCTAAAGCGCAGCCCCTGCATCGGCTGGTGTTTGGGTTGGGCATACGTTATGTGGGAGAGACTACGGCCAAAACACTGGCGAATGCAGTAAATCACTTATTGGACTTCAAAGACTGGACAGAGGAACAACTCCTGGCACTGGAAGATATTGGTCCAAAGGTAGCCGGCAGTATAAAACAGTTCTTCCAGACACCCGATAATATACATATGCTGCAGGAACTGGAAACACTGGGCGTCAACCTGAAAAGCACCCGGACAGACCATCCTACAGGCGGCAGCCTGGATGGGCAGACCTTCTTGTTCACCGGTACACTGAACAAGCTGAAACGCAGTGATGCGGAAGCTATGGTAGAAGAACAGGGGGGGAAGATACTAAGTGGCGTAAGCAGTAAACTGAACTTCCTTATAGTAGGTGACGATGCCGGCAGCAAACTGGAAAAAGCGAAAAAGATCAATACCATCAGAATACTGAGTGAAGATGATTTCCTGAACCTGATCCAAACGCCCGCTACCCCACAATAAACAGGAATATGGACGATAAATACTATATGCAGCAAGCACTCCGGGAGGCCAGGAAAGCTTTTGATGACGGAGAAGTTCCTGTTGGCGCTATCGTAGTCATGAGCGATAAAATAATAGGGAAAGGTTATAACCAGGTGGAAAGACTGAACGATTGTACTGCGCATGCGGAGATGATCGCCTTAACATCTGCCTTCAATTACCTGGGCAGCAAATACCTGATGGAGGCTACGCTGTATGTTACGCTGGAGCCCTGCCTGATGTGCGCTGGCGCCCTTTACTGGAGCAAGATAGGGCGTATCGTATATGCGGCAAGAGATGATAAACACAGCTACCGTAAAGTAGCAGGCAATACTTCTCCCTTCCATCCCAAAACAAAATTAGAACAAGGCCCCTGCGAAGAGGAAAGCCTTCAGCTTGTCAAAACATTCTTTGCACAAAGAAGACTATAAAATAAAACCGGCGTTGCCTCTTGAAGACAACGCCGGTTTCCGTTATTTATCAGAAGATCATTTATGGCTTCTGTTTTCCATCAGCTTATTCATGGCCATCATCTGCTGCATGGTATGATCCATTCCTTCAGATGAACCATCCAGGAAGATTACATTACCCTTGGAGTTTTCCGCAAAGTGTTTGATCGCTTCTGTCCACATGGAAAAGAGGATCACGGAAGTATCCAGGTTAGCCTGCTGCATTTCCTTGGCCGCCATAGTCATACCTTTAGCTACCTCTTCACGGAACAGGGCCACACCCATACCACGTAACTGCGCTGCCTGACGCTCTGCCTCGGCAGCGATCTTGATAGCGTTACCATCTGCTTCCGCAGCCTTGGTTTTGGTGATCAGCAATGCCTGACCTTCATTCTCAGCTGCCGCCTTCAGGTTGTTGGAAGCCACCACCTGCGCCATGGATTTCATGATGGCGTCATCAAAGGTGATGTCGTTCATCTGTAAATCCTGCAAGTGATATCCCCAGTCTTCCAGGGTCTTGTCAATCTGCTCTTTTACGTGCTCAGTAATATCACGACGCAGTCCCAGTACTTCCGACTGGCGTTTAGTCGCAACAAAACCGCGGATCGATCCTTCAATGGTACGGATCAATGCCTGCATAAAACTACGCTCGTCTACGAATTTGAAGGCAACGTTCTTAAGCGTCTGTTCATCCTGGTTCCACACGGAATACAGCAGCATGGCCTTGAAATAAACATTCGCCTGATCGATAGTAATAGCCTGGAATTCCAGTTCTACAGAACGGTTCTGGATAGAGATACGTTTAAATACCTTTTCGATCAGGGGAACTTTAAAATTTAGTCCGGGGAATAACACTCTGTTGTATTTTCCGAAAATTGTGGTGATGCCGATTGTACCCTGCTGTACTGTCACGAAGCTGGAAAGAATGATCAGTACAACCAATACGGCGATGATAATGTATACAGTACCCATATATTGGAGTTTATGGGTATAAATGTATGATAAAAGACGACAATATGGAAATGACTTTGGATGAGAAAGTTAATATTTGAAGAAGATACAAACAACGGACGAAAGCCGGGTCAAAAACACAACGAATGAAGAAATAATCGCTTTACTATATCCTTTGTTGTCTTCTGAAATAAATGTAGACATCATCAAGCTCAATCTGCTTCAGTTGATAGGCCAGACGGGTCTTAAGATCTCCCGTCTCGTCTTTAATCTTTTTATATTGAAATTTTAACGCCTCATATCTTGCAGTAATCTCCTCCGCTGTTGCTGAACCGTCAAGCTGCAGTATACTCAACGCATTTTCCTTTGTAATCATGGCAATAGGGGTTTCAGAAATGTCTTTCTAACGTTTTAAATCTGTTTCGGTTAATGCCACTAAATTAGTCGAGTTTGTTTTGGCTTCAAATACCCAAGCTTGGGTATTTTTGTACCACCTTCCTATGGACAGGTGGCATCAAATATTACACAAATCACTGATAACCAACCTTTCTTGCCAGGGCTATCAGTTCGGTGGTATTACGTACTTTCAGTTTGATCCTGATATTCTTCCGGTGGGTCTCAATGGTGTACCGGCTCAGGCTCAGTGCTTCGGCTATCTCTTTATTATTCAGTCCTTTAACGGTTAGTTTCAGGATCTCCTTCTCACGGGGCGTCAGTTTGATGATCAGGTCTTCATGCTTACGCCGCATAACGTCCAGCATCGCTTCTGCCAGCTGATCATTGGTATCCATGGCCATGGTCATATCCACAAAAGCACAGATCACTTCCTGCACATTTCCGTATTCATCGCGGGTATACGGAATAGCAATCCCCGCCAGCCAGCACCAGTTGTCGGTACCCCGTTTACGAAATCTTAATACTCCCCCGAAAACATTTTTATTCTCTTTGAACGACTGTTGGGCTATGACAGCCAGTTCAAAATCATCCGGATGCATGATATCCTTAAAGAAATCCAATCCCATACTATTCATCTCCGCCATAGTGTATCCTGTTACATCTTCCATATAGCGGTTACACCAGTTGACCGTCTTTGTACTGTTCTGGTGTGTATATAGCATGGCGGGTACATTGTTCAAAAGACCTTCCAGCGATTGGATCCGTGTCTTTAATAGTTCATTTTCCTTCTGCAAGGCGTTGAGGGAATAGTCGTGGCCCATGTCCGAGTCTGTCAACATACATTAAGTTTTATACAAACAATAGCTGAAACCGATAGGTCAAGAATGGCGCAATAATCCTCACCTCCCATACATCAGCGTAGGATTTGTATAGTATTGTAACTTTCACGTTTATACGAACAGGAATGTAATACGAAAATTTGTTACAACGCTTAACGTAAATATAAAATAAAAAAGCATATATCCAACACAATTGGTATGCGAATTGGGCGGAACTACCTAGTCCGTCCATGATATGTACAATAAACCCCAGATGACACATTTTGCTATTTCTGATATTAGGCAGTAAATTTGGAGACTCTTTTTTTGAGACACATATTCATTAACGCAATAAAACATTAAGTTATGGCATTCACACTTCCGAGCTTACCGTACGCACACGACGCACTGGAACCGCATATCGACAAACTGACAATGGAAATTCACCACGGTAAGCATCATCAGGCTTATGTAGACAACCTGAACAAAGCAATTGCCGGTACTGAAAATGAAAATAAATCCCTGGAAGAGCTGGTAGCAAGCGCAGGTAAAATAAGCCCTGCTGTGAGGAACAATGGTGGTGGTCACTGGAACCACAGCTTCTTCTGGAAAGTAATCGGCCCTAACGCTGGCGGCGAACCTAAAGGCAAACTGGCTGATGCTATCAAGAGCACTTTCGGTTCTTTCGCTGAATTCCAGGAGAAATTTGCAAATGCAGGAGCTACCCGTTTCGGTTCAGGTTGGGCATGGCTGATCGTTAAGGACGGTAAACTGGAAATCACTTCCACTCCTAACCAGGACAATCCGCTGATGGATGTTGCCGAAGTAAAAGGTATGCCGGTACTGGGTATTGACGTTTGGGAACACGCTTACTACCTGAAGTATCAGAACCGTCGTCCTGAGTACCTGAAAGCTTTCTGGAACGTTGTAAACTGGGATGCAGTTGCTAAGAACTACGAAGCTGCAATCTAATATAACACATTGCTATAAAGCTATAGAGGCCGCATCATACTTATGATGCGGCCTCTTTCGTATAGACTACCCGTGAAAGTAGTATTAGAAAAACTTTTGCTACAATTACAGCTGTTTGATCTTTACATTTTTGAACCATACTTCACTTCCGTGGTCCTGCAGATCAATGTGTCCTTTCTTTGTTTCTCCATAATTCTTTGCATCTTTCCACTTGCCTTCTGCTTTCGCTTTCTTCCATTCAGGTGAACCGATCTGGTAGTCTGCTGTTTTCTGACCATTCAGCCAATGCTCCACGTGTCCGTTATTCACCACAATACGTGTGTGATTCCATTCACCTATTGGTTTAGCTGCTTTTACCAAAGGTGCACCCATTGCATAGTTGGCGCCTGTTTTCTGCCACTCTTCCAGTTTCTCAGGAAAGTTCTCATCATCTATTAACTGATATTCCGGACCACTCAGGTATGCAGCATCATTGTCTTCAGATGCGAGGTAAATAATACCGCTGTTACCCTTAGGAGCCAGCTTCCAGTCTGTCCGGAATTCAAAGTTTTCATATGTATCATTACTTGTCAGGTCTGCACGTTTATCGCTCTTATCTTTCTCACTACCGAGGCAATGTAATTCTCCGTTATCTACTACCCAGCTGTTAGATTCTTTGCCTTTGTAGATGTGCCATCCGTCCAGGTTCTGACCATTGAAGAGCAGCTTCCAGCCTTCTGATTTTTCTGTGTCTGACAATACATTCTGTGCAGTATCTGTTACTGGTGCGGCCAGTGCACTGGTATCTGCAGATACAGTCGTGGAATCTTTGCTTGCAGTACTGCTTCCACCATTACATGCCATTACACTGATAGTCATTACCGACAATGCGGGAACAAATAATTTCTTCATCATGATTTCTTTTTTATTTGTTTATCAATTTGAGGGCCTTAGGATCCCAATGAATAATACGGTTCTGAAAATAGCTGTCGTTGCATAACAATGCAGGTGCAGCTGCGCGATAGCCAAATAATGCGTCTTCATTCACCTTACCACCTGTACGCATCGCGTTGAACAGGTTATAAAAATGATCAAAGTGCGCGCCTTTATATCCTTCTTCTGCTGCATATTCCAGCTTTTCCGGTGGCAACATATCCTTACGATGATAGACATATTCTTTGCCCCGGTCCGTATCTTTTTTACCCTGCGTTAATGGATCAGATGCATCTACATTGCTCTTGTTACGTAACAATGTCACCTTATCCCATTCCACTGTCATAGATCCTTCGCTACCTACCATGCGCAGATAGTTGGTACCACCGGTACCATCAACAAAGTTTACACGGAGTGACAGATTAAATGCAGGATGTACTTCCGTTTCAGGATAATCAAACATGCCTAACATAATATCAGGTACTTCACGTCCGTCTTTCCAGTAACGCAGGCCACCCGTAGCCATTACTTTCTCAGGACCAACAGAGCCTGTTACAAAGTGAAGACTGGAGAACAGGTGTACAAACAGGTCACCGGATACGCCCGTTCCATAATCCCTGTAATTACGCCAGCGGAAGAATCTTAACGGATCAAAATCCCGCTTGGGAGCATGTTCCAGATAGGCTGTCCAGTCAACCGTCTTTGGTGAAGCATCTGCCGGAATAGGATATTGCCATGCGCCAAACGGAGACATACGTGCCCAGAAACCTTCTGCATAATTGAGTTTGCCAATAGCGCCTTCCTTTAACAATTGTTTTGCCTTTTCATTTCCCAGGGAACTCATACCCTGACTGCCCACCTGGTATACTACCTTACCATTCTTCTGCTGTGCTTCTACAACAGCAGGGCCTTCAGTGATATCGTGCACCATGGGCTTCTCACAATAAACAGACTTGCCTTTATTCATGGCCGCTACAGAAATGTCTTTATGCCAGAAGTCAGGTGTAGCAATGATCACTGCATCCACATCTTTCCGCTCCAGGATCTCCCGGTAGTCGCGGGTAGTGGCAATATCATTACCCCATTTCTTCTTTGCATCTGCCAGCCGGCCGTCATACAGATCGCAGGCAGCAATCAGTTTGACACCCGGTACTGTAATGGCCGTATTGGTATCTGCTGTACCCATACCACCAGCACCAATCAATGCGATCTGTATCTGATCGTTGGCGCTGTACTTTTCGTTGGCGCGATATAGTGACTGAATGTTACGCCGCCTGTCAGCAGCAGTGATGATGTTGGGCAACAAAGACGCCCCTACGACACTCTTAGCCAGCTTAGTAATAAATCCCCGGCGTGAGTTGTTGTTAGAATTTTCAGGCATGTGCTTTAGTTTGGTTTTACAATAACGTGTGTTGAAGCGTAAGAGAAGTATAATTTATAATTAAAAAGCGGGAAATCATAATTTTCCACAGGAATATGGAGAATCTATAAATGAGAATAGTCCATAGACAAGCGCCGGGAGCGGCTGTCCATGGACTATTCAATATATTATCCAGATTGATCTGTTACTTCAATAACTGCTGATAACGTTCCGGTGTGTGCAATACAGCGATCGCTTCTTTCACTTCATTATCGCTGGATAATGATTTTTCTATACGTCCACGCTGCATATAATACCGGTTCGCAATCTCTTCTTCCAGCAAGCGTTTCACCTCCAGTTTATTTTTAAGCAGGTCCTGTTTCTTATCATGTTTCATTTTTACCTGTAATGCCTCAAATTCCTTAGCCACTGCATCGTAGTACTTTTCTTTCCTGGCGGTAGCCTGGAAGCTTTCCAGCGCTTCTTCGCTGCGTGTCTTGTAACTGTAGTTCCGGCCATCCAGGTATTTCAGAAAATCTGCAAAGTCATCTTCGCTGAGCACAAATGTATTGGCCGGCGATACTTTCGGATGGCTGTAATAATACTGGGTAGCGTAGTCGAAAATGTATTGTTTGCGCAACAGCGTAATAGCCACCTGGCTGAGCATGGTAGGTTCTACTGCATCATCCGGCTCAATACCACCTCCGTCTTTTACTTTACGGCCAGCTGTGGTGCTGAAAGAACGGCGGAGGGAGTCGGGCATGGATTCCACTTCCCCATCGCTGTTCCGATGTGAATAATCGATGGCCTGTATACAACGTCCGCTGGGGGTATAATATTTAGCAGTGGTTACCTTCAGTTTCGCGTTATAAGGCAGCGGACGGGTAGTCTGTACCAATCCCTTACCAAAAGAACGCTGACCGATAATAACGCCTCTGTCCAGGTCCTGGATAGCGCCTGCCACAATCTCGGAAGCCGATGCAGAAGAGCGGTTGGTCAGTACAACCAGTGGGATGCGCGCATCCACAGCAGGTTCTTCTGTTTTATACTCCCTGTCCCAGCTTTTCACCTTTCCTTTGGTGCTGACGATCAGTTTATTTTTATCCACGAAAATATTAGCAACGGATACGGCTTCATCCAGCAGACCACCGGGATTACCTCTCAGATCGAGGATCAGGCCTTTCATGGTCGGGTACTGTTTCTTCAGTTCCTCAAAAGCGCTCTGTACCAGCTGGCCACTGTTCTCTGTGAACTGGGTCATCCGTATATAGCCGATATCAGTGCCCGTAACACCTGAAAAGCTCACGGCTTTTACATTTATTTCTTCCCTGACGATCTTTTTATTGCTTTCAGCACCTGTAACGGGATGTTTGGTCACCATTGCCAGCGTAGAACCGGGAGCGCCTTTCAGTATACGGCTGATCTCATCCTGTTCCATGCCTTTGGTGGGCTTGCCATCCAGGGACAGGATAATGTCTCCTGGCTTTACACCAGCTTTATCCATCGGACTGCCTTCATACACGTCGGTGATGACGGTACGTTCACTGTCTGTGTTGACAGAAACCCCTACCCCTCCGTACCTGCCGGTAGCCATGAATTTCAGCTCGTCCAGGTTCTCTTCCGGAACAAAGTCTGTATAAGGATCTGTTTCTTCCAGCATGGCGTCGATGCCCTTATACATGAGTTTTTCCGGGGGCAGTTCATCCACGTAGTAGGTATTCAGCTCCCGGTAAAAGGCGGCGAAAATGTCGAGGTTCTTGGCTATTTCGAAGTATTTGTCCTTCTCGTTATAATAAGCCATGATACTCATACCGCCGGCCATCAGCAGCACCAATACCAACACTATTCCTCTTTTTCTGCGAAAAAATGCACGCATAGGTCATTCAGTTAGAGTGAGAATAATCTTCTGGTGTGAAATTTACTTAATCTATTACACATAAACTGTTAAACATTGGGATCTATCTTAATAAATGACGGTATTCCATCTCGCGGCCCTTAAGGTACGGGATCGTGTCCGTGTCCGCCCCAGGGGTGGCAGGACAATATCCGTTTAATGGTCAGGTAGCCACCTTTGATGAGCCCATGTTTCTGCAGAGCTTCCACACCATATTGTGAGCAGGTGGGGGTATAGCGGCATTTAGCGCCCAGCAGCGGGGAGATACCCCATTGGTAGATCCTGATGATCCAGATAAACGGGTAACTTAAATATTGGAAGACTTTCATTATTCAACAACCTCTTTTTCCAGCTTCTTTAAAATTACCGAAATTTTGTGGTGCAGGGTAGCATAGGGAGCTATTTTCTTATCGGTATAGATAAAGAAGAGGACCAGCTGTTTGGAGTGTTGCTGGAGAACATCATATAGCCCCTGCTTTTGCAGACGCCAGCATTCGCGTGTAAGACGTTTCACACGATTGCGGTCCACCGCATGGGGGAATCGCCTGGTAGAGGCGCTAAAACCAGCCTGTACGGGGTATTTATTCAAGGACTGGTCTACCGGCATATAAAGTACCCGGTAGGGAAAAACAGAAAACGCTTTTCCTTCCCGAAAAAGCGTTTCAATGAGTTTTCTGCTTTTTAACCTTTCTTCCTTGTTAAAAGAATAAGTTTTTATGGCAAGTCTGATTTATCATCCCAATAGCGATACAATTCTGTTCTATCAAGAACCAGCCTTAAAGCCTGCGAGCACAGATGCTATGCAGTTACGCAGCGGCTAACTCTTATTTCAGCTTCCGCTCGTCAGAAACAGTTAATTTCTTACGGCCTTTGGCTCTGCGGGAAGCTAATACTTTACGGCCGTTAGCAGTTTCCATTCTCTTTCTGAAGCCATGAACGCTCTTTCTGCGTCTGTTATGCGGTTGAAAAGTACGTTTCATTTTAATATTTTGTTTTTACCTGTACTATACTAAACACTCTCCCGGATTGCGGAATCCTGTTTTTTAAAACGGAAGGCAAAGGTAGGGAAAAATATCAAATAGTAAAATGTTTTCTAAAAAAATCTGCCCCGGAGCTTCCGGGGCAGACGTATTAACTTAATACCGTGGTATAATTCAATTATTTGATACCCAGTTTGGTCTTAACAGCTGGCGCCAGGTCATCACTTGCAGGTGATACCAGCAATACGCCTGCTGAGCTGTCCAGTACGTAGCCGTAACCTTTTTCTTTTGCTACATCTTCGATTGCCTTACGTGCTTTATCGTAGATTGGTTTCAGGATTTCAGCACGTTTTGCTTCGATCTTCTGCTGTGCAGATTCCTGGTAGTCCTGGATATTTTTCTGTGCAGTCTGGATCTCTTTAGTTTTGATCTCCTTGATGTTATCGGTCATTGTTGCCGCACCTTTATCAAATTCAGTCAGTTTCTTCTGGTATTCTTCAATCAGCCCTTTACCATCTTTATCCAGTTCCTCTGCAAACTGCTGCAGTGTTTTCTGTGCAGTCTGCGCTTCCGGCATAGCCTCGATCAGCGCTTGTGCGTTAATATGTCCAACTTTGGACTGAGCCATTGCATTTACGCTGAACAATCCTGAAACTGCCACGAAAGCAATAATTACATACTTCTTCATGATGTTGTCTGTGTTTAAAAAACTTTTGTTACTAAAACTAAGGTTATAAAATGGTTTAAAAGATTTACTCACCTGTTGTGCCCTTCTTTATACCCAGGGAACGTAAAATGTCATCGCTCTTATCCAGTTTAGGATCAGAGAAAATTACGGTAATACCTCCCGACTTATCCAGCACAAAATCATACATTCTTGATGCAGCCAGTTTTTGTACTGCATTATAGACTTTATCCTGAATGGGTTTTACCAGTTCCTCTCTCTTCTTGAAAAGATCCCCTTCATATCCGAACCTTTTCTTCTGAAGGTCCTTTGCTTCCTTCTCCTTTGCCACTATTTCGTCTTCACGTTTGTGCTTCAGCTCTTCTGTCAGCATCACCTGTTCCGCCTGGTAAGACTTGTACATCTTATCCACTTCCAGGAACTTAGCATCTATTTCTTTCTGCCATTGTTCTGCTACTGCATCCAGTTTAGTCTGGGCCTCCTTGTAGTCAGGCACATTGTCCAGAATGTATTTCGTATCTATTACACAGTAACGCTGTGCAAAAGCCGTGATTGTACTACAGAACAGAACGGCGGCTATGAGGGATATTTTTTTCATATGTCTCGTTTTTCAAATTACCTGCCAATTTGGAACCAATGTTCGAATTTGCAATATATAATTTAAAATTTATTCAAACACTATTCCCGGCTACTACTTTATGTCCATATATCTGCACTTCTCATCCTCTTCTTACGCATTGACTACCAATTATTCATCAACACGCGGCAGTAATACCGGCTGACCTGGTATCTATTATTCCGGTTCGAAGCCAAGCATGAAGGTGAACTTCGCAGCATCTTTCAGACCATTGCCAGACCTGATACGGTCGAAACCGATACCGTAGTCAAATCCAAGCAGACCAAACATCGGCAGGTAGAAACGCATACCCAGACCTGCAGAGCGGCGTAACCTGAATGGGTTGTAGTCTTTTACATCCCTGTAGCCGTTAGCCGCTTCCAGGAACGCCAGACCAAAGATGGTAGAGCTTGGGTTCAGGCTGAAAGGATAACGCAACTCCATCACATACTTGTTGAAAACAGTGAAGCCTTCGTAACCTGTTGGCTGACCTGATTCCTGGTTCTGCTTGGGATCGGATGTATAATATACCGGATAACCTCTCTGGGAGATGATATCACGATCGTAGATAGCAAAGTTACTCAGACCATCGCCACCCAGCTCAAAACGGCCGAACGGTGATAATGTTGTACGATTGTCATAACGGCCGATATAACCGAATTTAGCCGCCACCTTCATTACGAATACCTTGTTGTCAGAACCTTTCGGCCTGCTCAATGGTACATACCATTCTGCATTGAAGCGGTATTTCTGGTATTCAATGAAATTGAACTGGTTGCTGATAGCCTCCAGTTTGTAATCTCTGGACGGATTGAACACAGAGTAAGGAGGTGTGAACTGTCCGGACACCATGAAGTTGGAACCACTGCTCGGATAGATCTGCTGGTTTACAGATGAACGGGCCAGTGTCAGTTTTATGTTGACGTTGTTGGAAGTACCGTTGCTGAAACCAGGGATATTGAAGTAGTTATAATTCTTCAGTTTGTACTGCTGATAGTTCAGCGAGTAGATCAGGGTGAAATAGTCATCCGGCCATTTCAGCTGTTTACCCAGGGATACGGATCCTCCCAATACTTTAAAATAAGCATTGTTGGAAAGGGTGCTACCATATATATATGCTGAGTAAGCGTTCGGGTTCTGGTAGCTGCTATAGAAGCTTACAGAAAACTGGTTACGCTTTTTACCGCCCAGCCATGGTTCCGTGAAGGAGAAGTTATAAGAGCGGTATGCCTTACCATTGGAAGACACACGTACTGATAATTTCTGACCATCACCACTCGGTAATGGATCCCATGTTTCTTTTCTAAAAATGTTACGCAGGGAGAAGTTGTTGAACGTTACACCCAGTGTACCGGTCAGACCGATGTAACCACCCCAGCCCGCAGAAAGTTCCAGCTGGTCGTTTGCTTTTTCTTCTACGGTATAGTTGATATCCACGGTACCATCCTGGATGTTAGGCACAGGGTCCATACCTATCTTCTCAGGATTGAAGAAACCGAGGTTCGCGATTTCCCTGTTGGAACGGATCAGGTCTGTACGGCTGAATTTCTCGCCGGGCAGGGTACGCAGCTCACGACGGATTACGTGCTCATTGGTCTTTTCGTTACCGGCAATGCGTACTTCCTTGATAGTTGCCTGCGGACCTTCAGAAATTCTAATCTCGTAGTCGATGGTATCACCATGGATACCGATCTCCACAGGGTCAGCACGGAAGAACAGGTAACCGAAGTCCATATACATACCGCCGATGTCGCCACCTTCGGAAGATAATAGACGTTTCGACAGCATCTCCTGGTTGTAGACATCTCCTTTCTTGATACCCAATACGCGGGTCAACAGGGAGTCGTTGTAACGGGAGTTACCTTTCCAGGTAATGTTGCCGAAGTAATATTTTTTACCTTCATTGATCTCCATGCTCACGTTCACACCACCATTGCGGGACGTGTAGGTAGTATCTCTTACCATCACAGCGTCACGATAACCCTGTGTATTATAATAAGCAATTACTTTCTCTTTGTCTTCTGTATACTTTCCTTCGTTGAATTTCGCGGAAGAGAACAGTTTGAAACGGAAATAAGGATCTAACTGATCGAGTGTACGGGAAGGGTACAGGAAACCAAATGTTTTCCAGTAATTCTCCTGCAGGTCGCTTGAATCGCTCCATACAGGTTCAGAATCCGGATAAAGCGTGATGCGGGTACGCTCTTTGGTACCTTTCATCTTCTTCTTCACTTTTGAATCGGCGATATTATTATTCCCTATGATGAAGATATCATTCACTTTCGCCTTACCGCCCTTTACCACGGTGATCACGAGATCAGCAGCATTCACCTGAGCGGTGTCCACTCTTTCGGTAATGGTCACCACAGCATTGCGGAAACCTTTATCAGCGTAGTGTTTGGAGATCACGCCGATGGCGTTCTGCTTCATACTTTCAGTTACAACGGAACCTTTACGCAGGGATGCTTTTTTTATCAGCTCTTCTGTTTCGGATTTCTTAACGCCTCTGAAGATGAAGTTATTCAGACGGGGACGCTCCTGCAGGTCTATTTCCAGCCAGATCTTTCCGTCTTCTATTTTAGTAACATAAATGGCTACGTTAGCAAACAAACGCTGCCCCCAGAGTGCCTGGATGGCTTTTGCAAACTGGTCACCGCCGGGATAAACGATCTTGTCACCAACGTTCAGACCAGACAGGGACACCAGCAACGACTTATCCAGGTATTGGGTACCGGTGATGGAGATGTCAGCTATTTCATATGGCTGTGGTTGCGAATTTCCCAATGGTAAACTTAATCCCGCCGCCGGTTGCTGGTCAGGCGCAGGGGCAATGGTGTCCTTGTTTTGAGCGGACACACGAATGCCGGCACTGCAACATAATACTATGGCCAGTAGGCTCTTAGGAAATAATTTCTTCATTCTGCTGTATTTGTTCGCTTGTTTTGCCAAAGCGCCTTTCTCTGTTCTGATAATTTAGGATGGCTTCGTAAAGATGTTCTTTGCGGAAATCCGGCCAACGAGTGTCCGTAAAATAGAGCTCCGCATAGGCCAGCTGGTATAATAGGAAGTTACTGATCCTGCATTCTCCGCTGGTCCTGATCATTAATTCCGGGTCAGGCAGTGCGGCAGTGCACAGATATTGCTGCCACATTTCTGGGGTTACCGCCTCCGGTGCAAGTTTGCCGTCTTTTACATCCTGAGCAATATTCTTTGCCGCATTCACAATTTCCCAGCGGGCGCTGTAACTGAGCGCCATGACAAGATTCAGCCCTGTATTCTGGGCTGTCATGGTCATTGCCTCCTCCATTTCTGTTTTACAGTTACCCGGCAGCATGTTCATGTCCCCGATCACATGCAGCCTGATATTATTCTTCATGAGTGTAGCTACCTCACTGCGAATCGTATTTACGAGTAATTCCATGATCCCGTTCACCTCGTAAACGGGCCGGTCCCAGTTCTCTGTAGAAAAAGCATACAAGGTAAGATACCCAATACCTAATTCAGCACAGGCCTCGGTAATATTACGGACACTTTCGACCCCCTCATGGTGTCCGAAAAGTCTGTCCTGGCCACGCTCTTTCGCCCACCGGCCATTTCCATCCATAATGATGGCAATATGTCGTGGTAACCGTTGCAAGTCTAATTTGTCCTTCAAACTCATGAGTATCTCCGGCGGATTATATATCGATACAGATTTTTAGTAAAGTTTGCAAAGATACAAAAATAGAATTATGCCTTTCCCGGCAAAGGGGGATGGGGGGTTTTAACGTAGTTTTAACAGCGAAATCCTTTACTGATCGCAGTTTGACGCTAAAAACCTGTTATAGAAAATTCACAAAATAGGCAAATTGCCGTTATTGAACTGCAAACAGGCTGTCCATGACTGCGAAACTAGAATTTACATCTGTAAGAGGTGAATAAAATAGCGATGGTTAATTCTGCGGTAACAAACTGGTCCTTATCACGGCTGTTTCCCCGTTGCCTGCCGGCTACCCCGATACGATCGCCGGTAGCATAAGAACGGTCCTGCAACAGGTAGGCCACAGTACTATGTCCCTGAGCATCAGGCGGAAAGACGGCCGAACCTGCATAAGTGGTGCTCACATCATCCAGGTAGTCTGTTTGTGTAAAGCGGTACAGTACCTCCAGACCCAGGTTCACCTTGCGGGACAGATTGTACTTAAAACCACCTCCCAGCGTAAATGCAAAAGAGGTCAGGCTGTAAGGTTTCCTGTCCGGGTACATAGCGCTACCCTGCCCTTCTGTACGAAGCGGTTGCAAACGGTATTTCTGGCCGTTCAGATAAGCGTAAGGGTTAAAGTAGAAGAGAGACCCTCCGCCGGTGAAGTAAGGCGTAAAACGGTAATATTGAGATCCCGGCTCAAACCGGAAAAAGTTGAAATCACCCTGTACTCCCAGCTCAAACAGGTTAGTATTGAAACTCAGGTTCCTCCTGCGCTGAAAGTCATTGTTATTGTAAATATCAGAATATCCCAGCTGCATGAAACGACCGTGGACCCTTATACCCACATAGTCATTCATGTACTTCCGGTAATAGACGCCAATGGATGGCTTTGGAGCATTAAGGGCGCCTCTGGTATTGAGATCACCAAAATAATGAGCCGCGCCTACTGAAAAACCCAGTTCCCCGGTATATGTCAGCTCATTCTGTGCAAAAGCGGGCGTCAGGAACAGGGATATCACTGCTACGAGGCCGGACTTTAAGAAACACTTGAAAAAAAGGTAAGGTTTGCCCATAGATCGGTACTGCTTAACGCGACGATAATTCCTTAAACGCGATTATCCCTGCTTTTGGTATTAAATAAATCAAACAAATGTAATGAAAAAACTTAATGTGCTAATTAACAATAAACTGAGCAGATTGTTTATTTTAATCTGTTCCTTGTGTCAATACCCCATAGTAACTTGTTTCGCAAGGTATGCAGAAAATTGCTATCATCAAGACGTAAAAGACTGATAGTGAACTCTTCTTTCTTAATGGCCAGTTGTACGGTATTGTCAATCGTTTCCATCCTGGAGTCCAGGGTACACAGGAACTGGTCGCTACGCCCCTCCACTTCGAACGAAATCACATGATTATCAGGCACTATGATAGGCCTTACATTGAGGTTGTGTGGCGCCACAGGGGTGATCACCAAACTGCCTGCGTCCGGGAATACCACTGGCCCGCCGCAACTGAGCGAATACCCGGTGGAGCCGGTAGGAGTAGCTACTATCAGGCCATCTGCCCAGTAAGTGTTCAGGAATTCCCCATTCAGGTAAGTATGGATCTTCACCATGTTGGAGGTATCCTTTTTGTGTATGGTAAAGTCATTGAGCGCATAAGGTACTTCCCCGAAAAGCCCCACATTGGAGTCCAGGTGCAGCAAGGCACGTTTATCCACCACATAGGTACGTTCCTTTAATGCCTGCACCACTGCGTTGATCGCATCTTTGCCGATGCTGGCCAGGAATCCCAGTCTTCCGAAATTGATACCAAGCACCGGTACATTCGTATCCCGCACATAACATACGGTATCCAGCAGGGTACCATCACCTCCCAGACTTACCAGGATATCTGCCTGCCCGTGCAGATCTTCTGCACAACAAAATGTAGCAGGTGGCTTGCTGTACCGGATGTGTGGTTGCAGCGCTTCGCAGAAAGGTTGATAAATGACAGGCTCCATTTCCTCCCGCGCTAACTCATCCAGCAATAGCTGAATGATGGGCAGGTCTTCAGGTACAAATCCTCGGCTGTAAATAGCAATTTGCATAATCGTTCTTAATAGCGCTGCAGGTAAAGCAGCTATTACATGTCCAGTTTAGTGTGCAAAAATAGCCCTTTTTGCCCTAACTGGTTTATACTGTACTCTACACGCAGACAGGAATCATAAAAAGAAACAATATCCATCCCAACTCCCCCGGTATACAACAACCGATTGTTAAGCATACCATGCCCATACTGCCTGCTGTAGGAATAACCGGCATCCCCATACACTTTCAGCATGACACGGAAAGGTACAGAACTGAATTTGGCAGGGACCAGTGGCAGATGTACATTAAAATTCATGACCTCTCTTTTCACCGTAGACCTGACAATCAAAAAACTGGTGCCATCTACTACAAAATATTCCAGTCCCCGGAGATAATCTTCCTGGTATCCCATTGCTTTCTGGTCCAGGTAAGGCTGATCTGCAGGCAGTTTTGCCTGTGTACGCAGTCCCAGCGAGCCATATGTTTTGTAGAAAAGATGCCAGTAACGCGCTATCCTCAACCGCAGTCTCACATGGTCAATATCATTCAGCGGGCCTATGCCCATTTTCTCTGCTTCCGCCTGCAGCAGCACTCCTTTCAGGGGATATGTCCAGCTATCAGCTTTTGTATAGCTCAATCTGTACATCAGATTAAGATACCTTACTTCCGTACGTCCATGGCCCAGATAAGCAGGATTCAGAATGGCAACGGAATCGCCTACCTTTTCAGCATTGAAGGTCAGGAACACCTGATGCCGGGTATTGATCGCTTTCCGGTAACTGTAGCTTAATCCGGCGGTATAGACCTGCCTCAGAAATTTATCCTGCCGGAAGAAGTGTTGTTTATTCGCTGCTGTGCTATCATTGATTTCACGATTACGACTATAGGAGAAGACCAGTCCTACGCCGTGTCTGAAAGCCTTGTCAATATAGGGCAGGTCATAATTCAGGGCCACCCTTTGTGTGTATCCCAGCTGGAATTCTGCCCGGACTTCGTCATTACGGCCAGTGAGATTATCCTGGAACAAACGGACGCCCAGATTCACCCTGTTCAGGCTACGCCGCTGCTCCACCCACCACTGGTTGAAATTCCTGTCTGCCAGTCTGAAAATGGGAATAGGGAACGTATACCACCGTTCTGTCACTGTGATCACTATATCTGCATAATCGGCCTGCCAGTTCATCACATTTACACTGACACTCAGGAAGAGTGAGGTATTTATCAGTTGTTTCCGTCTGGCCTCCAGTTCCGTCGATAAACTCCGGAGGCGGATCGTATCTCCCGGTGCAAGCCCGAGTTCACGCAGGATGACATTTGTGCGGGTTCTGTTGTTTCCCTGCACCGCCACCTGGCGGATCACCAGATAAGCGCTGTCCAGCGATTTGGTAACCATTACAGGCTCCTGTCCCATACAGGAGAGCGTTGTGGTGAGAATGATAACGGTGAATATTAAACAATATCGGATAAACTTCATTGAGAACAGCAGAAACAGTTGTCGGTTACAGGGAGTCAATGTAATGGTAATATGTGATAGAACAAAATTAAGGTCAACCCCGGGATCCGGTGTTTACAACAAATCCCATTAACAAAACACAATACGACTCCGGCAGGAGTCCCGTGTTTGTAGCCCGGGGCTTTAGCCCCGGGGAACCCGTGTTTGTTGCGCGGGGTGCAACCCACGGCAACCCGTGTTTGTAGCGCGCGATGCAACCCACGGAAACCCGCGTTTGTGGCGCGGGTTGCCCCCACGGGGAACCCGTGTTTGTAGCGCGGGTTGCCCCCACGGAAACCCGCGTTTGTTTCCCGCGATGCAACCCCGGGATATTAAATCATCCCCCGGGGATTTATGCACGTTTTATGCCCGGGGTGTTTGCATATATATTAACCCCAGGCGTTCATGCGCGTTTTTCCCCAAAAAACAAAAAAGCGAAACACGCATGTGTTTCGCTTCTCTCATCTAACCTGACTAACTATTACATACTGATGTAATTCATCAACAGGTCATAATTCTTTTTCAGCAGTTCTTCTTCCTGCTCTTCAGTAATGGTATATTTAATAATATAATTAAAGCGTTCAAAAGTAGCCACCAATCCCTGCAATTCCTGCCTGTTGGTCTTCAGGAGCACTTCGAATCTACCGGACGCTGGGTTAGTAAGCGTATTCACGCTTAGCAGCGTTACATCGTTCGATTCTGCGATACGGGCAATCTCACTGAGGCTATAATCACGCGGATCGAGGTCCAGCACGAGTATACCTCCATGTTCCTTTACACCGTTGTATTGTGCCAGGGCAGCCAGCAGACTGTCTTTGGTAAGAACGCCGATATATTCTTTTTCATGGCTGATAACAGGCAGTACGGTAAGTTTCATTTCATGGAAGAGACGTATTGCTTCAAAGAAATGCGCATTCTCTGCAATAGCCGGTTTAGGGCCATTATATTCCATATTCTCCAGCGCTATTTCCGGATCTTCCAGGTCCAGTATATCATCTTCCTCCACTAGTGCCAGGTACTTGTTTTCCAATACCAGCGGCAATTGCGTAAGATGATATTCATTCATCAGGCGCAGCGCCCTAGATCCTGGATCCAGAGGATGCAGAATAGGAACAACCGTTGATATTAGATCTCTTGCCAGCATTGTGTATTGCGCTATTATGATACAATAATAAGAAAAGAATCGCGAACAGTGCCTTTACGCGAAAGATTTATGATAAGCGGGTACACTGTTTATATATACGAAACGCCGGTATATTATGGTTTGTTACATGAGAGACCGGGAATCTTTTTATCAAACAAAGAGGCTGCCTCCGTTACGGAAACAGCCTCTCTAAAATCTTTATTCGCCAAGGTTTATAACGTCTGTTGTATAGTTATCCGGCCTTTTATTGCTGTTTCAACTTGTCAAGAAAAGGATGCAGGATTTTGTTAAATTCTTCCGGCCGCTCCATCATCGGTGCATGGCCGCACTTATCAATGAAATGCAGTTCCGAATTAGGTATGAGCTTCTTGAACTCCTCGCCTACCATTGGTGGCGTAACAGTATCATTTAGTCCCCAAACAAGCAGCGTAGGTATTTTAATATCACGCAGTTCTTCGCCCAGGTTGTGGCGAATAGCGGATTTTGCCAGGGTGATGATCTTAATCACCTTGAGGCGGTTGGTGGTAATATCGAACACTTCGTCTACCAGTTCTTTGGTAGCCATTGCCGGATCGTAGAAGGTAAGTTCTGTTTTCTTACGGATGTAGTCGTAATCTCCCCGCTTAGGGTAAGTCTCTCCCATTCCATTCTCAAAAAGGCCTGAACTACCTGTGAGTATCAATGATTTAACAGGCGCTTCAGGATGTTTCAGCAGGTATACAAGGCCCACGTGCCCTCCCAGGGAATTACCCAGGATGTGCA
This sequence comes from Chitinophaga sp. CF418, assembly GCF_900142925.1. Lineage (GTDB taxonomy): Bacteria > Bacteroidota > Bacteroidia > Chitinophagales > Chitinophagaceae > Chitinophaga. The sequence continues at coordinate 51,593 of NZ_FRCN01000018.1, read as the reverse complement.
CGTTGGTATATCCCATCGTTTCGATAAACTTATGTACGTATTTTGCCAGTCCAGAGACAGATGTATCCAGTATATTCAGATCAAACAGAGGTAAAAGCGGAACCACCACTTTGTTATATTGACGGAAATGTTCAATCAAACCACCGAAGTTGCTCATCGCACCGAATAACCCATGCAACAGTACTAATGGCTCCCCCTCTCCTTCCTCAATAAATTTAAACTTTCCCTGTGTTTTAATTTCGTAAACCATTGCCAAAGCTTGAAAGTCAATTTTGCGCTAAAATAATTCTTTTTATTAATTCAAATAATCTTTGAAGCGAGCTAAGTAGATTGTATTTGTTTCGCTGCGTTGTCAAAAAATGACTGTAGATTTTCAAACATATCCTTAAAAACAGGAACTATTTTACCCCATAAATTCATAACTACCGGTCCCAGATGTTCTATGTAGGGATAGACTACCGACTGCATCTTGAGTTCCGGACTTAACCAGTACAGTTGATTGGCGATCCATAAAAGGACGCTGTAAACAGTGATAAAGATAGCACTATATAATATAATTCCACCTAATTTGTTTAACCAGCCCAGCATTGCAGCCTCCACCATCTTCTGGATAAGGGTAGCCCCGAACCTGACGGCAAATACCACTCCTACAAAAAGCGCAATAAAGCTTAATACTGGTAACCAACGGGTATGAATCCCCCAGTGCTCCTGTGCATACAGGGCAGTCACTGTGGATAGTTTCAACGCGGCTGCGAGTCCAAGGGTGACTGCAATAAAGGAGAAAACGGCTACGATAAACCCCCGGCTGTATCCTTTATATATGGCTAATACGATCAGGATGGCGAAAACTATATCTATGCCCATGATTTCAATAGGATAAAAGGGAGATACCGGATAACCGGCAGATGCAACATCTGTTCAGTTATCCGGTAGCAGATTATTTAGCCAACAGCTCTTTTACCAGTCCGGAAATAGCCTTACCATCGGCCTTGCCAGCCAATTGTTTGGTAGCTACACCCATTACCTTACCCATATCGGCAGGAGAACTGGCGCCTGTTGCAGCAATGATTTCAGTAATAGCAGCTCTCAGTTCCGCCTCATCCATCTGTTTTGGCAGATATTTTTCAATTACTACCAGTTCCTCTTCTTCTTTTACGGCGAGGTCTTCACGATTCTGTTTACGGAATATCTCCAGGGAGTCTTTCCTTTGTTTAGCCAGCTTCTGCAGGAGTTTTGTTTCATCATCCTCAGTCAGCTCTGCTCCACCACCTTCTGCTGTTTTGGCCAGCAATACAGCAGCTTTGATAGCGCGCAGGGCACGCAGTTCAGCTTCTTTTTTTGCCAGCATCGCTGCTTTGATAGCGGCGTTAACATTTAATTCTAATGACATATGTGGTTGTTTTAAGGTTATGGCTTATTGTTCCTGCTTCTGCTTTTCTTCGAATTTCTTGTAGAAATCTTTAGCAAAAGCGCGGAGATCATCCGCCTGGTCCTTGTATGGCGTAGCACGCTGATAAGTATCAGCCATGGTCATTAATGTCTGGAAAAAGAAATCAGCCATTTCATCCACCATCATTTGTTTCGTCCATAAATCTATACGCAGGGCGGTTTTGTCTCCACCATCCCAAAAGGCGATCAGCATGGCTTTTGCCTGCTGGAAACGATCTGATTCAGAGCTATCGGTAGCCCTCCACTCTATCTTCTCAGGTATCCTGTCGCTATCCAGTCCCACCTGAATTTGTATAGTAGATGTCTTTTCCATGATATTGTTTGTTCCCAATTTTTAAGAACCGCAAATTTAGTATTAATTGGCTAATCTATAATCAGTGCATCAAACGCCCCAGTCCGGCCCGCTTTCTTTATCTTACCCAGCAAGCGGCTTCTCAGGTCCTCGTCTTTGTACAGCAGGCACATTTTATCTGCCAGATCTTCCAGGTTTTCCGGATCGGCATACAATACCGCATCTTCTCCTGCTTCCTTCGCAGCGGCGCTTTCCAGGGCAATGACCGGTACATCGCACTGCATAGCGGCATACACCGGCGTGGCAACTCCTGCAAAACGGGTTGTATACACCAATGCATAAGCCCCGGCAACTATCCCCGCCAGAGTTGCCTGATCGGCATCCGGTATCAACACAACATCATTCCGGTATTTATAGGACGGTAAAGACCCGGTAATTTCCGCTCCCTCTGCTGTTTCCGAGCCCACCAGCAACAATTTCATATTGGAATGCAACCTGCGCTTCAATGCAGAAAATGCCTTGAGCAGTGGCATCAGGTTATTCGTTCGGTGGATACTGCCTACTGCTACAAAATACTCCACGCTACCGGCAAAAGTGCTCTTCACTTCTTCCCGGTCCTCCCATTGCAAAGGCTGATAACTACTGTCAATAGCAGGCAGCAATACACGCAGTTTGCCAGCTGCATCAGGAACATACTGCAATACATCCCCCTCCAATGTATGCGACAGCACAATCACCTTTTTTGCCTGTCCGATATACCTGACCAGGTTCTTTTTCAACAACCGTTGCCTGGATGCAGAAATACCGGCTACTCCATGCAGAAAGCCCAAATCACCGATCACCAGGTGAGCAGGCACCTTACTGCGTAAAGGTATTTGTCCATCCATCCCCAGGAAAAGGTCCAGCTGTTGCTTTTTGATGGCGCTGACCAGCTTCCATTCCAGCCACAGATACTGTTGCCAGTTACGATGCCCGTTACGCGGCACCACTACTGTCGTTACATTCTCCGGCCATTGCAAAGCTGCCGGCGGCGCCTGATCAAAAAAGAAAATGAATTGGTGCTCCGGGTGTGACCGGCTTAATCCTGCCAGTAGATCGCTGATGATATTACCTGTATCCGCAGGCGTATCCTGCAATACACAGGAGGCATTCACTCCTATACGCATAGTTTAGCTGCTTATTCTGCAGATGCAAAGCTATGGAGAAATAAGAATTACGGGGGATGATTTAGCAGAATACACGGTTAAAATACTATTAAAAAAGCCTGTCTCCCATGTTATTGTTTCTTCAATGCTTCTTCGTCGCTTCTTCTCTGCTTGTTCTATGCCTGGTCTCTCTCAGTTCTCCCTTACCCCCATAAAAAAAGCCAAACCCTTACTGATAAAGGATCTGGCTTTAAAATATGATTGAAGGCAATATCACAAAGTGATACTATTTTACCTTTATTATTCTGATTTATTTGTGATCCAGAAAGTCTTCGTGATCGTGTTATTCTCGTTACCGGCGGAAGTAATGGTGATCGTCACCTTTACAGTACGGGGTGCTTCCAGTCCCACCAGGGTGACATTAATAACACTGTCTTTGGAAGGCGCCACCGGGTTCTGGGGGAATACGATACCACCCGGATCAGTGATAGCGTCCACTTTTATGTTTACACCTTCAGCTGGCATAACAGAATTGATCTTCACCTGGAATGTATAGCTGCTGCCGGGGGAGGCGGTATATTGTCCTTCCGTTACATTTTCTAAGGTCACCTTCAGGCCTTCCTCTTCGGGTTTAGGCTCAATAGCGCCTTTCTTTTTGCAGGCGGAAAATGTGAGTGCGAGAAGGGCTAAGGTTGTAAAAAGATATGATTTCAAAGGCATAGTAAAGAATTATGGATAAGAGTAAAATTAGTCGTTTTTTTAATGCGATCCAAGTGTTTACTGCCGCACATCCATGGCATCCCGCAGCCCGTTTCCTAACAGATTAAAGGCCAATACCATCACCATAATAGCCAATCCCGGGATTAACGCTAACATCGGATTGTGAGTAATGATAAAATTATAGTTCTCCTTGATCATCAGGCCCCAGGAAGGCTGTGGAGGTTGCACGCCTACCCCCAGGAAACTCAGACCGGCCTCCACCACAATAGCGGTGGCAAAATTACCAGCAGCTACCACCATCACCGGTCCCAGGATATTGGGCAGTATATGCCTGAATATCGTACGCGTATGACCAAAGCCCAGGGCCCTGGTAGCTTCTATAAAAGGCAGTTCCCGCAATGCCAGTACCTGTCCCCGGATAATCCTGGCCACATTCACCCACATGGTCAGTCCCACAGCGATGAATACCTGCCAGAAACCCTTACCCAGCGCCAGCGTAATGGCAAAAACCAGTAGTAAGGTAGGCACAGACCAGATCACATTCACCAGCCACATGATCATATCATCTGTCACTCCCCGGAAATAACCGGCCACTGCTCCCAGCAGAATACCAATGGTCAGGGAAATGATCACCGCAATGCAACCCACACTCAGGCTTACCCTCGTTCCTACCAGCAGACGACTCAGAATATCCCTTCCGAATTTATCTGTTCCCAGCCAGTAGCTGCGTTCTTTGAGCCTGTTAGTGGTAATCTCCTGCTGCCATTGCTTTAACCTGCCACCAGGAGCTATTTCCTGTGCAAACAATACTTTACTCAGGCTATACCGCTCTGTCACTGTTTCTTCTTCATCCAGGTATCTTGCGATGATAATGTCGGTGCCGGCAAAGCGCCAGTTACGGACAGGGATATAGGTAACCGTATCGGGTTGTCCACTTATCAACCGGGAGAAAAAGCCTACCCGGCCCACCTGCCGCTCCTGCTGCATGGCCAGTACATGAATGCGGAATCCCGGCTTTTGTCCTCCGGTCTCCAGCATCATCCTGTTGGCATAGGGTGTACCGTCGGGCGCCAGCAGGTAAGCCAGTATACTGACAATCACCGCCACAATAATCAACAACATGCCCGCTACAGCGCCTGTATTACGCCGCAACCTTTTCCAGGCATTGCTGCCAAATGAGGACCTGCTGTTGTTGTCAGACATTATGTTTATTTGACTTTTCGTCCTTTCCACTGGTAAGAACCAAACTTACCCAACCAACCTGCCACTACAATGTAAGGAATATGGAAGAACTGTCCGGGAATAAACCTTGATAATAAAGCGGTTTTATCAAAGAAACGCGCGACGGGTACCATAAAATAAAACTCCACCAGGATCTTATAGATCAGCAACCCAACGAACCATATCCGCCATGCCGGTAGGAACAGGGCCGCTATCCCGGCCAGCAGCATGCCTGCATTCCAGAAATATACCAGCGCCAGCACCGAGGTCAGTCGTTTATCATCGTATTTATCTGCTTTGGAAGACCAGCGGATACGCTGATGCATAAATGCTTTAAACGTATCTACCGGCAATGTGCGTACAATCGCCTCTTCGCTTTTCATGTACAAAACACCAGCGGGATAGGCGCGGTAGATCTTGAACATCAGCAACATATCATCGCCGGAGGCAATATTGTCTATTCCTTTAAAACCACCTACTTCATAAAACACTTTACGTTCATAAGCCAGGTTGGCGCCATTGCACATAGTACCCGACTTCAATGCTGCCAGTGCGCCCGTAATACCCTGCATCGTCATAAAATCCAGTGACTGCAAGACTTTGAAGAAGTTGTGCTCCTGGTAAAAACTAACCGGCGCGGCAATGAATTTCGGTTGATAGGTTTCATAGAATTGCACCATCCGCGTGATCCATTCAGGGCCCATTACACAATCAGCGTCAGTGGTCATGATAATATGGCCGGTAGCCCGTTCTACGGCTATTTCTATCGCTTTCTTTTTGTAGGAGTTCAACCGCTGTTCTGCGCTCAGATGTTGACTCAGCTGTAACAGCTGCACATTGGATGCAGGAAAGTTCCTTACTACATCTGCAGTAGCATCCGTAGAAAAATCATCGATCACAATCACCTCGAATAAATGTGCGGGATAGGTCTGCGCCTTTAATGCCTGCAAAAGCGGAGGCAGATTCGCTTCTTCATCTCTGGCGGGAATGATCACCGTCACCTTCGTATGGCCACTTATTGGTTTTACAGGTTTGAAAGCGGGCAAACTTTTCCATCCCTGTCCATAACGAAACATTAAATAACCGTAAACAAGACCTAAGCTGAACAGGATCGATAGAATAATATACATAGCCAAGACGATAGTCTGCAGAATCATGTATCTGCAGATGATTGTATGTTGTTGTTAATTTCTTAAAAACTATGGTTTATAATAGCTTCTGCTGCATCGTCACCAATCAGGTGATGTCCCTTTTCCAGTACCAGCATTTCACAAGGGAAGCTACCATCCATAAAACGTACGCCCAGCACTGGAGGTATGACGCGGTCATACTTCCCGAACAGCAGGAGTGTCTGTATCTTATACTTCTTCAACAGCTGCTTGCAGAGCTTTCTGTCCGGCATCATTTTACCCATACAGGTCCACACGAAATACACCCGTTCCCGCTTCTCTAAAGTGTTCATACTGTTGAAAGTGAATTTGTGCAGTCCCCTGCTGATAAAACGCAGTCCGCGCCAGGTGTGCAGCAATCCGAAAAACAACTGCGGATGGTAGGTGCAGTATTTGAACAGTTTATTGCCGGTACGTGTCTGTGTGGCAAACATATGCCAGCCATTATCTTTCAGCCCATCCGGCGCCAGCAGGTATAGACGGTCAACCTTCTCTGCCAGCAGCTGTACAATGCATAAAGACACCCGGCCTCCCATACTGTACCCCATCAGGGAAAAAGTGGAAAAACCGTAATGCTCCAGAATGAGTAATATTACTGCTTTCAGGTCTTCCATTTCGAATGCCCGTTCTTCATTCCACTCCGTTAGTCCGTGCAGGGGCATATCCAGCGCTACAATAGTGAAATGTTGTCCCAGCATGTAATGCAGGCGACTAAAGCTGCCGGCATTTTCGCCAAAACCATGCAAACAGATGAGCAATTCCTCCCCTGTTCCATCGCTGACGGCATGGAAAAGGCTTTTCCGATATGGGAAAAAAAAGGAGGACATGACACAAATGTATCAACTTTTGCCGTTTGGCCTAAACTAAGTAAATTACAATAGGACCAAAAAAATTCAGGATGGACGCTACAGTTGATAACAAACACGCACTGAAAGGCGTGGAATTCCTCGTTAAAGAAACCCCTGCCAACGAAGTCTTTACACCCGAAGATTTCAACGAAGAGCAACGTATGATCAGAGAAATGGCGGAGCAGTTTGTAACCAAAGAAGTTACCCCGGTACTTGACCGTATTGACAAACTGGAAGAAGGCCTGATGCCCTCCCTGCTGAACAAGGCAGGTGAACTGGGGCTGCTGGGCGCTGCTTTTCCGGAAGAATACGGCGGACTCGGAAAAGATTTTGTTACCGCTACACTGATCAATGAAGCACTCGGCGCCGGCCACTCTTTCTCCGTTGCCATGGCCGCGCATACCGGTATCGGTTCCTTACCTATCCTGTACTTCGGTACAGAGGCACAGAAACAAAAATACATCCCTTCCCTTGCCAGTGGAGCAATGAAAGGCGCCTATGCGCTGACGGAGCCAAACTCCGGTTCAGATGCGCTGAGCGCTAAAACCACTGCGAAACTGTCGGACGACGGCAAGTTCTACCTGCTGAACGGGCAGAAATGCTGGATCACCAATTCCGGTTTTGCGGATGTATTTACTGTATTCGCCAAAATTGACGGTGAACATTTCACCGCGTTCATCGTAGATAAAGACACTCCGGGCTTCACACTGGGAGCGGAAGAGCATAAAATGGGGATCAAAGGATCCTCCACCAGGCAGATCTATTTCCAGGATGCCAAAGTACCTGTGGAAAATGTGCTGGGAGAGATCGGCAAAGGTCATCTCATTGCCTTCAACATCCTCAACATTGGCCGTCTGAAACTGTGTGCAGCCGCTATTGGTGCAGCGAAGGCCGTCACCACCATCACGGTACAGTATGCCAATACCCGCGAACAGTTCAAACAACCTATCGCCAATTTCGGCGCTATCAAACATAAACTGGGTGAAATGGTGATCCGGAACTGGGTATGTGAATCAGCCCTGTACCGCACCGCCCAGCTCATTGACGAAAAAGAAAAAGAACTGGTTGCAGCCGGCAAACCATTTGCAGAAGCCCTGCTGGGCGCTGCAGAGGAATATGCCGTGGAATGCGCCATCCTGAAAGTGAACGGTTCTGAAGCACTGGATTTCTCCGTGGATGAAGGCGTACAGATACATGGTGGGAATGGCTTCAGTGATGAATACGTTATCTCCAAATCTTACCGCGACAGCCGCATCAACCGCATATTTGAAGGTACCAATGAGATCAACCGTCTGCTGGCCCTGGATATGACACTGAAACGTGCATTGAAAGGCCGCCTGGACCTCATGACGCCTGCCATGAATGTGATGAAAGAGCTGATGAGTATTCCTGATTTCGGCAATGACGACGAAACACCTTTCAGCGCTGAGAAAAAAGCTGTCGGCAACTTCAAGAAAGCTATTCTGCTGGTGGCAGGTGGCGCTGTTCAGAAACTGATGCAGGAACTGCAGAACGAGCAGGAAATCCTCATGAACATTGCTGATATGGCCATCGAAACATTCACCGCCGAAAGTGCACTCCTGCGTCTGCTGAAAAGAATAGAACTGGAAGGTGAAAGTGCCAATGCTATTCAGGCAGATATTGTTCGTACTTATATCAACGATACTGCTGACCGTATCAACAAGTACGCTAAAGATGCTATCAATTCATTCGCCAGCGGTGATGATCAACGTATGATGCTACTCGGTATCAAACGCTTCACCAAAACCGCACCTTTTAACACCAGGGATGCACGCAGACGCATCGCTGATAAACTGATCGCAGAAAATAAATACGCCTGGTAAGCTTCGCCATCGCAATTTTTCAATATTTTCGAGTGCCATCCGTAAGAGCGGGTGGCATTTTTTTTGTTTACTTTGTCGTGGGACTATGAGGAGATTCGCACTATTAATACTGATACAAACAGCGTATACAGGTCTACAACTGCATGCACAGGCATTCCTGAAAATGGCACAGCCACTCAGGACTGAGATCAATACCAGCAGCGCCAGACAATATTTCTCAGGCCGCACGTGTGAGGGCTGTAAGGTATTGCTGAACAATGACAGCATTTACGTATACCCCAACGGTGTATTTGCGCTGAAGCGTGACCTGAAACCAGGAAAAACGACGATGGTGCTTTCGGCTACGGACAGCTTGGGGAAATTCGTATCGCGCACTTACCATTTCTACTATAATCCGCCACCACCATTGCGGGTGACACCTTCTTTCCGTATCGACTATGTAACAATATCGCCTAAATCCAATACGACCCTTTCCGTAGGCGACACCTTACGGGTACGTATGAAGGGCTATCCCGGAGGACAGGCCAGCTGGTTTGACGGTACACCTATCCCGGAACTACCCGCCGCACAGACCAGTGGGATCGCAGGCTTCTACCAGGGGTATTATGTGCTGACAGAGGAAGATTCCCTGCTGGATGGCAAGATCAATGTATACCTGAAATATAAGGGACAAACAGCGGTATTGCCCGGCACATTCCGTTATACCTTTCAACGCAGTACACAACTGACAGCCCGCACCATTGACGACCAGACCTACCTGACCATCTCCCCCGAGGGAGACAGGTTAGGCCCTGAAAAAATGGGCTACCTGGATGGGGATGTACGGCTGCATGTGACTGGCAGGGAAGGCAGTCACTATCGGGTAAAACTCAGCGCCAACCAGTTTGCCTATATTCCGGAAAGCCTGGTAGATACGATGACCGAAACAGAACCTGCTCCCCAGAGCATTGTGAATGAGGCCCGGGTATGGAGTGATAAACAATTCGACTATATCTCCGTGGGGCTGGCCGACAAACTACCTTATCTTTCCACACAGGAAATCAATCCAGGTAAGCTCATCGTAGACATCCACGGCGCTATATCAGAACCGGGCTTTCTGCCGGAGACGCAAAGTACCGGAGAAATCAGCCGGATAGACTGGAAACAGGTTGGCCCAGACGTATTCCGCATAGCAGTTTCACTGACACACAACCAGCCCTGGGGCTATAAGATATTTTATACCGATAGCAACCGGCTCACCATCCGTATCAAACACCAGCCCGCCAGCCTTCAGTTAAAAGACCTGACTATCGCGGTAGATGCCGGTCATGGAGGTGGTAATATTGGCACTGCCGGCGCTATGGGCGTAGCTGAAAAACAGTTGACCCTGATCATGGCCATGCTGGTAAAGGTAGCCCTCGAGAAAGAAGGCGCCCACGTCATTACCACAAGGGTAAGCGATGTATTTGTCGACAACCAGGACCGTTTGTATAACTATCGCCAGCTGGCGCCCGACCTGCTACTGAGCATTCACATGAATTCATCCATCAACCCGGTAGATGTGAAAGGCACCGCCAACTACTACAAATATCCCTTCTGTGAACCACTGAACCGGAACCTTCACAACCGGCTCCTCGAAACGGGACTGGCGGACTTTAAAAACAACGCCAATTTCAACTTCATACTGAACATGCCCACAGAGATGCCAACAGCCCTCATAGAAACACTTTTCCTCAGCTACCCGGAAGACGAGATCCGGATACTGGATGAGAACTTCCGGCTGGTACTGGCAGACAAGATCGTGCAGGGTATCAAAGACTTCCTCCAGGAAGCAGGCAGGTAACAACAGGTAATTTTTCCCTTTTGAGTAAAAACTTTTCCCGATGCGACATCACAAGTAAAGCTGACTACGTCAAATTTGCGCCTGATTTTCAACTACAGCAAACACTATGATGAAGTTTACAGGCCATTATACAAGAGCAGCTTTACTATTTTTTGTCGTTTTGCTCTCTTTCTTTACCGCAGCCAATGCGGCTTCTTTTAATGAAGACAACAACGGTATCATAAAAGGGAAGGTAATAACTTCAGATGGGAAACCAGCTGCAGATGTGCCAGTGGTCCTCCAGGGCACTACCCATGCTACCACTACTGACGGGGCAGGTAGCTTTACTTTCCGGGGTATTCCGGCAGGCAATTACCAGATCGTTATTTCCCAGCCAGGCTTCAGCAACGTTATAAAAGATATTACGGTAGCATCAGGACAGATTGTTACTGCAGATTTTCAGCTGGATATCTCCCGCAAAGAACTGAACGAGGTGGTGATCACCGGTACACAGAATAAGCTGGTGAAACGCAGTAGTGAGTATGTATCCAAACTGCCACTGGCCAATATCGAAAACCCGCAGGTATATACTACGATCACCAAAGACCTGATGGCTAACCAGCTGGTATATTCTGTAGATGATGCGATGAGGAATGCTACTGGTATTGCCAGGCTGTGGGAATCTACCGGCCGTAGCGGTGATGGCGGATCCTATTACAGCTCCCGCGGTTTTATTGTACAGAGCCAGTTGCGCAATGGTGTAGCAGGTAATGTGGCTACCAAGATCGATGCTGCCAACCTGGAAAGACTTGAGGTGATCAAAGGCCCTTCCGCTACACTCTTCGGTAGCACACTCACTTCTTATGGTGGTCTGATCAACCGTGTAACAAAAAAGCCATATGATCATTTTGGTGGAGAGATCACCTACGCCGGCGGTAGTTTTTCCTACAATCGTCTGCAGGCAGATATCAACACTCCCCTTGACTCCACCGGCAAAGTAGCCCTGCGCCTCAATACTGCATACACTTACGAAAACAGCTGGCAGGACAATGGTTTCAATAAAACCATTGCTTTCGCGCCAAGCGTTTCCTATAAAGTAAATGACAAACTCTCTTTCCAGTTCGATGCTGAATACTATAGCGGAGAAGGAACAGGTAATACCATCTTCTTCTTCCCATGGGGGCTGAACATGTCCAGGTTGAGTGCGCAGAGCGCCGATAAGCTGAACATCGACTATAAACGCTCTTTCTTCAATGAAGATCTTATACAGAAGTCCAGGAATATGAACTTCTTTGCTACCATGAACTATAAGCTCTCTGATCAGTGGACATCTCAGACAATCTTTACCAATACTAACAGTTACTCCGATGGCGCAGGCCCTTATTTCTACCTGCTGCCTGGCGACTCCATTTCCCGTAATGATCAGTTCACCGATAACAGCAAAGTAGGAGTAACCGAAATACAGCAGAACTTCAGCGGCGACTTCAGGATCGGTAAAATGAGGAATCGCTTTGTAGGCGGTCTGGATTTCTTCTTCCTGAATGAAGATGAATACTACTCCGGTGGTACTTATGACATCGTTCCTTCTCATGGTGTTGTTTCCGATTACAATGGTTTCAACCGCGCCAATATGGACAAGATCTATCAGAATGGCGGTTACACCTTTACATATCCTGTCATCTACAAAGCTTATACTTACAGTGCTTATGCATCTGATGTACTGAACATCACAGACAAACTGGCGGTACAGGCAGCATTACGTGTCGATTATTTCGATCGTAAGGGGACTTATGATAATACCTCAGGTAAGACAGGAGCCGATGGTTATACACAGACAGCTTTATCTCCGAAATTTGGTATTGTTTACCAGATCATAAAAGATAAGTTCTCCGTATTCGGCAACTATCAGAACGGCTTCAAAAACGTAGCAGGATACGATTCCAGCAAGCAAAAGGCTTTTACGCCTGAACAGGCTAACCAGATTGAAGGTGGTGTGAAAATGGACCTCTTCGATGGCAGACTGACCGGTACATTCAGCTACTACGACATCAAGGTAAAAGATATCGTACGTACAGATCCTGAGCATCCACTCCGCAGTATCCAGGATGGTACACAGCTCAGTAAAGGATTTGAAGCGCAGATCATAGCGAACCCAATCCAGGGACTGAACATCATAGCGGGCTTCGCGTATAATGATTCCAAATATGAAAAGTCATCTTCAGATGTGGAAGGCCGTCGTCCGACTACAGCAGGATCTCCGGTTCTTGCGAACCTATGGTTGAGCTATCACCTGCCTATCAGCGCTACACGTGGTCTGAACTTCGGCTTCGGTGGTAACTACGCCAGCGAAACCAAAGTAGTTAATTCTGCTTCCACCGGCATTTTTACGCTGCCTGAATACACAGTGCTGAATGCAAGTATCTCTTACGATACTAATAAATTCCGCATTGGCGCCAAAGTAGATAACCTGACGGATAAACATTACTGGATCGGTTATTCTACCATGAATCCTCAGAAGACAAGAAGCATTACCGGAAGCATCGCTTTCAAATTCTAATTCCCTCACCAGGTATATAAACCAAAACGCCGTCTCAACATGATTGAGGCGGCGTTTTCTTTTAGACGATATTCTTTCGACCCTAAACTGGCGAATGCATCTTTGTTCAAAAAATCTGATTGTTCATGAATCATGAACATTGATAAATTATGAACAAAATAAAAGCCGCCTCAAATTTGTTGAGACGGCTCTTCGTTTATATTTCCCCCTATCTATTTCTTCTCCATCTTCCCGGCAATATCTTCCCAGGAATAATAATGAAAAACCTTCCCATTACTCATCGCAACAAACAATCCTTTTGAAAATTTATTCCCAAGCGGCACTGCCGTCACATCTGAGCCATCGCTTTCTAATGTAGATACCGGTACTTCAGCGACAAGGATATGTTCATTCGCATGACCATTCTCCCCCTCTCTTCTATACACCATAAAAGAGTTATCCTGCTGATTGGACACCAGTATATAACCAGTGGAATCGGTAGCCGGATAAATAGAAATGCCTTCATGATCTGAAACGAACCCTTCCTTTGCAAACAGCGCCAACTCCCTGTTATCCCATTTGGAAGGATCGGCTACATACTTGCGTACACCAACTGTTTCATCAGAATAATAGATATATCCCAGCTTATTATCCACTGCAATAGACTCTATTTCCTTCTTACCGCTATAAGCGCCAAACTTGCGGACAAGGCGGCCTTTCACTACACCACCTTCATCTACCAACCGGTATTGCCAGAGATAACCATCTGCAGGACCATTTTTACGACCTACTACGGCAAAAATGGCGGCATCTTCAGGACGAGTATACAGGGCTATGCCCATAGGCGCTCTTTCCTTCTCTCCCAGGAATACAGGTATACCACCATTATCCAGCGGTGTAAGGTCAGGAAGACGAAACACCCGAATGCTGTTTGTTTCTCTTTCTGTCAGCACGGCAATATCCACCGGCTGACCATTTAATTTGAACCCATAAGCGATGTCCACATTATTCGGGCGTTTTAAACCCAATACTTTGTTGACGATCTTTCCTTCCAGGTCAAAAGCATACAATCCACCTTCACTATCCTTATCAGTACCAATGACCAGACTTTTTAAGGTATCTGCTTTATTGATCCAGATGGCAGGATCATCCGTATCGTGCCCTGTTTCCTGTGTAACGATCACAGGCTTTAAGCCATCCTGCCTTGCTACAGTCTTTGCCGAATTTACCTGACAGGCCCCGAGTAACATCAGACCACTTAAAGGCGCCAATATATTTTTTAACATGTATTTATCCTTTTATAAACAACAAACCACTGACGATTACAAATCGAACTTCAAACCAAAGTTATATCTCGGACGATAGTATTCTGCCTGCATCGTTCTTGAAGAAATACCCTGATAATAACGTAGTGGCTGGTTAGTCAGATTATTTGCTTCACCGAATACCCTTAACTGTTTTGTCAGCTTAAAGGAAGCATTCAGGTCCAGGAAGAATTGCTTATCATAAAAGCGGTCGTCGAAATCATCGCCACCCAGTTCATCGAGGTAAGACGCGGTATAGTTACCAGACAATCTTGCAGTGAAACGGCTGCTTTCATAAGAAAGAGATGCGTTAAACATATGAGGTGCTGTTCCGGGCAAGGTTACGTCAGTACGTTTGTCGCCATCAGCATTGTAAATACCATCTGCTTTAGATTTGGTATAAGTGTAGTTCACATATACACCGAAGCCTTTCAGAAAGCCTGGCAGGAAATCCAGCTGACGTTGCAGGGCTACTTCAAACCCATATACTTTTACGTTATCTCCATTACGGGCCTGTTTGTAGGTCCATTTTTCTCCTGCAGGAATAGGATTAGTCGCTACATCTTTATAATCTGCTGCGAATTTTTCCATAGTATAAGCATTGTCTCTGTAAGTGTAGATAAAGTCGCTGATGCTCTTATAGAACACACCACCCGACAGGATACCTACTGACTTAAAGTACTGTTCTGCCATCAGGTCAAAGTTCAGCGCACGTGCAGCTTTCAGATCCGGATTACCAGCGCTCAGTTCTGCATCATCAGCGACGCTGCTCACATATGGAGCGATGTCATAGTAGTTAGGACGGGCAATAGAAGTAGTAACAGCAGCACGCAGTACCAGGTCATTGTTCACGTTGTATTTGAAAGTGATACCAGGCAATACATTGGTATAACTGTTCTTTACTTTACGCGTTCCTTCCAGGTCTTCTTCTTCCGCTACAATGTTACCTTCATAATCGATATGTGTATTCTCTATACGCACACCGGCAATCACTGACAACTGTTTTGTCAGGTCCTGATCCCAGCGGATATATCCTGCGGTGATCCTTTCCTTAGCATTGAAGTTAACGGCCAGGTATTCAGCCGGGTTATCGCTCTTTTCAAATTTGGTAGCATCATCCAGTTGCTGACCGCCCAGGAAGGTATTGATCACGAAGGTACCAGGAGTATATTTTTCGCCCGGCTGATATCCCTTCCCACTGATCTTGATATTGGAGATCTCTGCCAGATTACCGAATTCAGTGATCGGCTCATATTCGAAGAAGTTATTTACCCGCTCCTTGTCTTTCAGACGCAGTCTTCCACCTACACGCAGACGGCCTTTCTGGCCGGGTATTACGCTGAAAGGGAAACGCAGGTTCAGTTTCAGGCCCAGTTCATTTTCACGGGTATAGTCATGATTCTCTGACAGTGATTTAAAACCGAAATCCTGGTCAGTCAGTGAGCTAGCAGTCACCAGGGGAACGCGGGTATCTGACAGGTCCAGGCTTACCGGGCCATCATCAGCCCTGTATTCAATATAACGCTCATGAGGTCTGTCTTCGCTGGCGGTAGAGAAGCTTGCCGACCAATCCAGGTCTACTTTACTACCCAGCAGGTGTTCGCCACGCAGGGAGTAGTTCTGTACACGCTGATCTTCCAGCCTGCGGCTTTTGTTACGGCTGTTGTCGATACCACCTTTGGTTTCGCGCCGTACGGAGCCCACATATCCCGTAATAGCGTCATTATCATCGTACTCAGGTTCTATATCTGTAATACGCAGGCGGTAACGGTTTTCCCTGTCATCGCGCCAGTTGTACATGGCATTTGCATAGAGGGTATTCTTTGCATTGATCTTATAATCCAATGCAGCAGATGCACTCCTGCGGATACGCTGTACATTATATTTACGTACCTCTGATTCAGAAGTATAGATATGTCCGAAATCGTCTTTGCTCCAGGTAGCCTCCATATCATCGGAACCATAGTCATTATTATTATAGGAAGCACTCAGTACCGCTCCCAGTTTGCTATCAAAGAAACGGTTCGCAAGTACCAGGCTGCCGGTATACAATGCTTTATTACGGATAGGGTTCACTCCACCAGAGAGGGTAGCGGAAACACGAGGACCATTCGGAGCGGCACGTGTTACCAGGTTTACAGATCCGCCGATAGCATCTGCATCCATATCGGGTGTCAGGGTTTTATTCACCTCGATGGTCTGCACCATGTCTGAAGGGATGAGGTCCATCTGTACACGACGGTTGTCCCCTTCTGCAGAAGGGATGCGGTCACCGTTCAGGCTTACGGAGTTCAGCTCAGGGGCCAGGCCGCGGATAATAATATTACGGGCTTCACCCTGATCGTTCTGCATAGTGATGCCAGGTATACGCTTGATCGCGTCTCCCACGTTCGCATCCGGAAAACGACCAATCTGATCAGCCGATACGATATTGGTAATATTAGGATTGTTCCGCTGCTGGTTCAGGGCTTTTGCTTGTCCGCGGAGGCGGTCTCCGATTACCAGCACTTCTTTTCCGGCTACGCCGCCGGCTTCCATCTTCAGCTTCAGGTCAGTTGCTTTACCTGGCGCAACGGTCACCTCCTGAGTGAAGGTCTGGTAACCGATGTAAGTTACTTCCAGGGTATAAGTACCAGCGGGTACACTCAGGAATTCGAACTTACCCTGTTGATTGGAGACAGTGTAATGGTTGCCGGGTTTTAATTTAAGTGTCGCACCCGGCAGCGATAATTGCTGATTTTTGTCCACGATGTTTCCGGTCACCAGTCCGGGAGCCTGTCCGAAGCCCAGGATGCTTAAACAGGAAAATAATACAGTGAATAACAGTGTTCGCATATTGGTTGAGAGTTAATCCGTTTGTTCAGCAAAGGTGCATTGGGGAGTTGCTGAGGCCAAATTAAGGGGGTATACAAAAAGGATACATCGTTACAATGGGCGTGAACAGCAAGGCAACATGTGAAACAAATAGCAGATAACAATATGATTATCAATAGTGATTGACGTAACAGAATGTCAGTTAAGAAAATATTACCGTAACATTAAGGGAATGTTAAGTGATTGCTGGTTAGTTGTTCTCCTCATGTTGGTGCGCTCGTTGAATCCTGCATATAAGCAGGTACAAGCTTCGTTTCTCCTATGTCCATCTTACGTTCATCCTAGGTCTTTGAACGTAAGATGAACGTAAGTTGGACATAGGAGAAACGAAGTTGTATGCTTGTCATATGCAAGATCAACCGGCGCCATTTAGTCCTGGTTTTAGCCTCATTCAAAAGATATAACCTGATATTTTAATATCTGACTTAGTCAAACGCATAGTTGACAGAGTCATTCTACACAATCTATTTACCAGTATATCAATAACTTACAAACTCTGAATAAACGCAGTCAAACTCTCCCCCTGCTGAAGATTCAGCTTCTTCCGAAGCCGATATCGCACCACACGCAAACTATCCTGTGAAATCCCCAGCAAGGTGGCTATATCATTAGATTCCATATTCATTTTCAGGAGCGCAACTAAGCGGAGGTCATTAGAAGTAAGCGTATCACAATACTTTTTCAGGTTGTCAAAGAAAGCCTGATGCACCTGCTCGAAGATATTCCGGAAATCGACCCAGTACTGGTCATGATTGAAACTATGATTAATCTGTCCCAGCAGTTGCTTCAGCTGTTTCTTCTGATCACGTTTATCATCCTTTACCATTTCATCCAGCCTGACACGCAGCTCTTCCAGCAACTGGTTTTTCTGAATAAGATGCAAGGTATGTGTGGTCAGTTCCCTGGAACGAACCTCTAATTCTTCTTTCAGCTTTCCCTCCTGCAACTGCTTATTTTGCAAAGCCGCCTCCATCAGTTCCTTCTCGGTTTCAAATATCTGGCGGTGCTGATGCCGGAGTATCTGCTCATTACGCAGCTTCAGGCGCTGGCGACTAATGATCAGAACACCCATAGCAACTAATAACAGGATAACAATCACGATGGCAGCAGTAATAATCCGGTTCGTCTTGCGAGCGTTCTGCAAGCGCTCTATCTCGTTGTTCTTCTTTTCAATGTCATAGACCGTCTGTAGCAACGCCACCTGTTTGCTGTTCTCATCAGAGTATGTCCCAAGCAGGTATTGCCGGCCAAGCTCGAGATAATAAAAGGCACTGTCATTATTCCCTGCCAGGTGATGCGCTTTAGCAAGATCACGGTAAGCACCGCTTAGTTGCCGCTGTTCATGCAGCGCCAGCGCCAGCAGCAGAGCTCTGCGGGTTTGGACCAGGGCTTCAGCGTACTGCCCGGTCTTACGACACACATCCCCCAGGTTGTTCAGGATCTCAATCCGGGCGATCTTATCCTCACCCTGCATACTCAGATCCAGGGCCCTGTTGAAATAGAAAGATGCTGAATCATACCGGGCGAGGTCTTCATAAATACTGCCAATATTCTCATAGATCTTAGACATGCCTGGTTTATCATCTACTGAGAGGTAGGCCGCCAGAGCACGGCGCTGGTATAGAAAGGCGCTGTCGTATCGTTGTTGCTTTTCGTATAGGTGGCCGATCTTTCCATAAGTCAACGCTACTCCTGTATTGTTGTTCAGCTGGTGGAAGATAGCGAGCGCTTCTTCATATTGCCGGCGGGATAGTTCTGGTTGTTTGTTATAATAATATAACATCCCAATATCGTTCAGATTACCAGCCAGCTGTTGTTGTGCGCCTTCTTTCCGGAAGATGTCGCTGGCCTGCAGGTGATAGTCCAGCGCCTGGGGAAAATGCCCCAGGTGGAAACAGATCTGTCCCATCCGGGCGAGACATCTGGCAGCTGCCAGGGGCTCTTTCTTCTCCACCGCCCGGTTGTAGGCATCTTTTAAAGCCAGGAATGTAGAATCCGGCGTTATCTGCTCGTAATCATCCTGGTCAGGCAACTGTAATCTGGTCAGTTTGTCGTTTTGCGCAAACAGCCCACCGGACAACAGCCCGCTTAGTATCAGCAGTAAAAAGAAACGCATTACAAACATAATCAGCAGGTAAAGCGCAAAGGAACGGGTTTAATGTTATCTTATTGTTAACCGGAGCCAGCAATCCGAACGTCCCGGTAGGCCCTCAAATCCTACCATAGACCCGCAATTCTCATCACTTCTTGTTATGAGCAATAACCCAGGGTTATCCCATACTACGTAACTCATTAATATACAGACACTAAATAAATCACCACTTTAGCCTCCCCGGGCCATAGTCTACTAAACGAGTAGATTGATTTATATTTGGGAATCGTTTCATAGCTTTAAGGTGTGTAAACAAACAATAAAATGGCAGACGAGATACAAGCTTTTAATGATTACCGGGCCAAAATGAACGAAGTAATCCTGGGTAAACAGAACAAGGTCATTAACCGTTTATTTAATCTTGATACAAACACCTACGCAGAAGGCGCATTAAGTACCAAAGTAAAGGAAATGCTGGGATTGGTTTCATCGATGGTACTTCGTTGCGATGACTGTATCAAATACCACCTTGGAAAATGCCATGAACAGGGGATTACCACTGAAGAAATGTATGAGATCTTTGCTGTAGCCAACATTGTTGGCGGTACTATAGTGATCCCACATACCAGGAGAGCAGCCGAATACTGGGAGGCGTTACTACAACAGGAACAGGCATAAAAGGGAATAGTTAGAAGTATTCCTTATTGCGTAAACCGCAGAGGATAAACAATTCGTAACTTTGCCAACCGTTTTTCACTTTTTCTTTAAAACATTCAGATGTCAACAGCTACTATAGCTCCGCAGGCGTTAACGGCGAAGGATTTTGCAACGGACCAGGAAGTACGCTGGTGCCCGGGTTGCGGAGATTATTCGATCTTAAAACAAGTACAAACTATCATGCCCGGTCTGGGCATTCCAAAGGAAAATATCGTGATCGTATCCGGTATCGGTTGCTCATCGCGTTTTCCTTACTATATGAACACCTACGGTATGCACTCGATCCATGGCCGTGCTACCGCTATTGCTTCCGGATTGAAAGCCGTACGCCCTGAACTCAGCGTTTGGGTAGTAACCGGCGACGGTGACGGGCTCTCCATTGGTGGTAACCATACCATCCATTTGCTGCGCCGTAACTTCGACATCAATATCATGCTGTTCAATAACCAGATCTATGGTTTGACGAAGGGTCAGTACTCTCCTACTTCGGAAGAGAACAAAGTGACCAAGTCCACTCCTTTCGGCAGCATCGACCATCCTTTTAATCCGCTGGCGCTGGCATTAGGTGCAGATGCTACCTTCATTGCCCGCAGTATGGACCGCGATCCGAAACACCTGCAGGAACTGCTGAAACGCAGCCATGCACATAAAGGAGCTTCCTTCCTGGAAATATACCAGAACTGTAACATCTTCAACGATGGAGCATTCGAGATCTTTACCGAGAAAGGCAGCAAAATGGAAGAAACCCTGTTCCTGGAACAAGGTCAGCCACTGATATTCGGCGCCCAGAAGAACAAAGGTATCCGCCTGGACGGCTTAAAGCCGGTAGTAGTGGAACTGGGTGGAGAATACAGTGCCAGCGACCTCTGGATCCATGACGAGAAAGACTTCTATAAAGCGCAGATCCTGACCCGCATGTTCGACGATCCTCGTATAGAAGGTCACCTTCCCCGTCCTTTCGGCGTGTTCTACCAGGCCTTCCGTCCTACTTATGAAGAGCAGCTGAACTTCCAGGTAGAGAGCGCCATCTCTCAGAAAGGTCCCGGCGATCTGGACAAACTGCTGGCAGGTAGAGAGACCTGGACTATCAAATAGGAAATTTATCACCACCAATAAAAAGAAAAAGCCATTCGCGATGAATGGCTTTTCTTTTTATGGCAATTGCTTTATTTATTAGTGTGTGATGCTCCCCGGGTCCAGCAGCACCTTATACAACAGGATCACCCCAAACAGGATCAGGCTTGCGCCTGCAATCTTATTCAGCCATACTACATTGCTTAAGGTCAGCTTGTGCCTGATCTTATCAGCTACAAATACCTTCAGAATATCCGTAGATAATACCCAGATCAAAGCGGTTGTGTACATCATTATACGATGCCCTACCGTAGTAGAACTGGAAGATACACAAACTCCCAGCCAGAAGATGATCACACCCGGGTTGAGTGTATTCATCAGGAAGCCGGCCAGCCAGATCTTCAGATAGTCGTGAGTGCGGAACATTTCCGGTCGTTCATCGCCGGTACTGATCATTACCTTCTTAAAGAATAGTCCGTATATGCCCATACATACGAGCATGATACCGCCAATGATGCCAATGTACTTTTTATATTCTTCCAGACCGGTAATGAAAGCTGTTGCCAGGTTTCCCGTCAATACAAAAAATATATCACTGAATGATACCCCTAAAGCGAAGCTGACGCCTGCCTTAAATCCATTGTTGATGCTGTACTTTATGATGGCGAAGATAACGGGACCTACAGAAATTGATAGAAATAAGCCCAACGCCATACCCTGTGCCAGTGCTGTTATCATGCGCTACAAAATTCCATTGCCGTCGCTGCTACGGCTATCTTTATGTAAAAAATAAAGGGTAACCTAATTGCTGAAGTTACCCCTCTTTTTATTTATAGAATCGTTAAATTTCTCAGACTGATTTTACACTCAGGAACTGTTCCCAGTCTTTTAGCTTGTCGCCTTTTAATACACGTGGGAATTTGTTCATGGCGCCTTCTTTTCCTTTCGCTCTCATGTAATCAATGAACACCTCATTAGGCAATACTTCCACAAACAATTCTTTCAGGGCTGAAGTCCTTTCCACTGCGTAGTCATCGTTCACATCGGCCAATGTCTGATCGATGATCTCACGGACACGGTTAGCGTCTACATTCACATCGTCAGTACCAATATACCAGCGGTGTGCAAACAGGCTTTCATAAGGGAAACCGGCTACGGTGAACTCCTTGATGGTGATGCCCATCTTCTTCTGCACCATATCGATGGCCTTGTTCATATTGTCGATACTCATGTGTTCCCCGCAAAGGCTCAGAAACTGCTTGGTACGACCAACGATCACGATCTCATGTTCCTTTACAGAGGTGAACTTCACCACATCCCCGATCAGGTAACGCCATGCCCCTGCACAGGTGGAAAGCATCACAGCATATTCCACATCTTCCACCACTTCATGGATCATATACGCTTTCGGATTAGGCTTCACCTCTCCGTCTGCTGTAAAGTTTTCTTCATTGAACGGAATGAACTCATAGAAGATGCCGGTGTTCAGCACCAGCTTGATGCCCCTTACGCCAGGTCTTGCCTGGAAGCCGAAAGAGCCTTCGGAAGCCATGTAAGTTTCAATGAAATTGATCGGTTTGCCCAGTAATTTCTGGAAACTTTCCCGGTAAGGTTCGAAAGACACCCCACCATGGATATATACGGCCAGGTTAGGCCAGATCTCATGAATATTTTTAACCCCGTGGTATTTGATGATCTCGGCCAATACGATCTGTACCCAGGCAGGCACACCACATACGGTACCTACGTCCCACTGTGGCGCCTTACGGACAATCAGCCTGATACGCTGTTCCCAGTTTGGCTTTTTGGAGATATTACCGCCGGGTTTGTAGAAACGTCTGAACCAGCGGGGAATGTTCTTCGCCTGGATACCACTCATATCACCCTCATAGTAGTCTCCTTTCTCATAGAGGGCAGTAGTGCCACCCAGCATCAGGATACCTTTGGTAAAGGACTTGGGGGGAATATTGAAGTTAGCCATGGAATACAGCTGCTTTACGCCCACTTTCTTGACGTTTTTCAGCATATCCCGGGTAACAGGTATGTGTTTACTGGCCGACTCCGATGTACCGGAGCTAAGCGCGAAGTATTTTATCTTTTCAGGCCAGCTGACATTCGCCTGCCCTTCCAGACACTTATGCCACCATTCCGCATGCATCTTATTGTAATTGTGCACAGGTACAGTTGAACGGTACTGTGCCATTACATTGGGACTATTCAGGAGCTCTTGAAATTTATAATGCTGTCCAAATTGAGTGTCCTTGGCCTTCGCCAGCAGTCTGTGTAATACCTGGAGCTGATATTGGCGAGGTGTCCCTAACTTAAATGTAAATTTCTTCCTGATGCGCAGTGACCTGGATATAAGATTTCCTAAAATGGCCATTAATTTACCTTCTCATTTATTAACTGCAAAAATACGCCGAATTTCGGATTGCTACGGTTTGATTTTGAATTACAGGTATCTTACCTCTGGCAATCTTACACAAACATATTACTAAAAACGATATGGCTAGAAAAAAAATTCCCGCGTACCTTTGCCCCATGTTAAAAGCTACCCTACTCAACGCAACAAAAGCCGGCGGAGATGTTCTAAAGCAATACTTTAACGGCTCTTTCGAGATATCCAGCAAAAGTTCCGTGAATGATCTGGTAACAGAAGCTGATAAGAATGCAGAAACTGCCATTTTCAGTGTGATCAGGGAAACATTCCCCCACCACTTTATACTCAGTGAAGAGTCTGGCGAGATCACTTCAGATTCCAACATCAAGTGGATCATTGATCCCCTGGATGGTACGGTGAACTTCGCCCATGGTATCCCGATCTGTTGTGTTTCCATTGGTATTGAGCAGGATGGAGAGATGATCATGGGGGCTGTATACAATCCTTTTCTGAACGAGTTCTTCTTTGCAGAAAAGGGACAGGGCGCTACCCTCAATGACAAACGCATCAGGGTATCTACCAAAGATGAAATGAAAAAGGCCTGCATGGTAACAGGCTTCCCATATACCTGGAAGGAGTATACTCACAGCCCGATTGATGTGTTTGAGTACTTCGTAAAACAGGGACAACCGGTACGCAGGCTGGGTTCCGCTGCTATCGATCTCTGCTGGGTAGCTGCCGGCCGCTTTGATGGATATTATGAGCATAGCCTCAATGCCTGGGACGCTGCTGCGGGATTCCTTATCGTAGAGGAAGCAGGGGGCAAGGTTACCGACTTCAAAGGTCACCGCTACTCTCCTTACCAGCGTACGCTGATTGCTACCAATGGTCTTATTCATGAGCCATTGATCAACATTGTAAACGGAAAATACTGATCTAATATCATACACCATGAGTGACGAAAGAACAGAGATAAACTCGCTCGGCGAGTTCGGACTAATAGAATTGCTTACGAAGAATATAGAGATCCAGCAGGCCAGTACCATTCTGGGGGTAGGTGATGATGCTGCTGTTATTGATCATTTTGGCCGTCAGACGGTTATATCCACTGATATGCTGGTAGAAGGCATCCACTTTGACCTGATGTATACACCCCTGAAACACCTGGGCTATAAATCAGTCGTAGTTAACCTTTCCGACATATATGCCATGAACGCTACCCCTACTCAGATCACCATGAGTATTGCGTTCAGCAACCGCTTCTCTGTAGATGCGCTCAATGAATTTTATGAAGGCGTATATGCTGCCTGCGAAAAATATGGTGTAGACCTGATAGGTGGAGACACCTCCTCTTCCCAGAAAGGCTTCGTGATCAGCGTAACGGCTATCGGTGAAGTAGCGCCCGACAAATTCGTAAAACGCTCCACAGCCCAGAAAGGAGACCTGCTCTGTGTATCCGGCGACCTGGGTGCGGCTTACCTCGGACTCACACTCCTGGAAAGAGAGAAACAGATCTACCTGGAAAGTCCGCAGCTGCAACCCGACCTGGAAGACCAGACTTACATTATCGGGCGTCAGCTGAAACCGGAGGCCCGTCGTGATATCATCGATTTCCTGCAGGAACAGGATATCCAGCCTACCGCAATGATGGATGTAAGTGATGGCCTCAGCTCAGAGATCCTGCATATCTGTAAGCAGAGTAACCTTGGAGTAGTGTTATATGAAGAGAAGATCCCTATCGCCAACGAAACAAAGGAAATGGCACTGAAATTCTCTCTCGATCCTACAGCGGCAGCGCTTAGCGGAGGAGAGGATTATGAACTGCTCTTTACAATGAAACAAGAGGATTATGATAAGATCGTCTTATCTGAGCAGATCAGTGTGATCGGGTATATGACAGACATCAGTGAAGGCGCCCATATCCTGACTAAAGGCGGTAATAAATTCAAACTGGTAGCACAAGGCTGGAATGCTTTCCAGCAGTAAAGCATAAAAAGAAAAAGGATCAGGGATTGCATGCTGCGATATTCGCGTTCATGTAATCCCTGATCCTTTTTTTTATTGTCTTATTCGACTACTACTGTTACTGTCTGGCTATTATGTGTCGGGAAAAATATTCCTGCAAATACACAGAACTTCAATTGATAGGTTCCCGGCTGATCCGGCATGATCACTTCCATACGGATGATACGCCGCTCAATTGCCCGGCTTAAAGTCAGGTCTGATTTCACTCCTCCCAAAACTTCTTCCTTCCTGGCAAACGCATATCCTATTACAGCCTCATGCTCCTTATCCACTGGTACCGGTACATTGTAGCCATTCTTTAGCTGCAGGATGAAAGGCATACGTTCACCCCGTTTCACCTTCACATATTTCAAGGCAGGCACCAGTGTGATCAGCGAATAGGAATAATGGTGATCCTCATCGTAAGCGCTCCAGGGGCCTTTAACTGTATTGAAACTATCTGTTACCGGCAATTTGTTGTCAGGCGTAAAAACAATCATCACAGGCTTGCCCCACAGCTGTTTTTCAGTATCCCAATAGTTATACTGGTTCCGGCGGGTATAGCGGTTGTTGACTACATACGCCTGCTCACCACTGTAGAACATATACTTTGAAGGCCATTGATAACTGTTGATGAACACTACCGGACGACCGGCAGCATGCTGCCTGATCTCTTCTGCCCAGGGTTTATTGTGATGTATCTCCGGACGTATCTCCACACCTGGCATAAAGTCCCATATCATATAGACCCTGGTAGCCAATACCAGGATCAGCGTGAATATAGCCAGGTATGGCAATATCCTGAGAGACCATTTCAATGAGCGTTTACGGCGTACCGACTGATGCGCCAGTACCATTGCCGGAGTAAACAACATTACCGTCCAGTTGGATTCTACCCTACCCTTAAAAGTACTTAACAGGAAGAAACCCAGCACACCTACCAAACAAAACTTCAATGCTCTTTCAAACGCGCTCTGGATAGGACAGACAAAGGCATAGTATAACACCAGCCATCCGGCAACAGGACCGAATAAAGCCAACTGACCCAGAATATACTCGATGGTAAAACCAAACTGATAAGTGCTGGCATTCCTTTCCACCAGGTGGTATTGCAATGAGGGGAAATCGTGTGTATACTGCCAGTAAAGATGTGGCAGGAATAGTATAGCGGTAATGATACAGGCAATGTAAAACTTAAATACCCGCAGCAGGTTCAGGTTGGAGATAACTGTGAAGGCTACAAGCAGAATACCATGGTATTTGCTATAGAACATCAGGGCCATACTCAATGCCAGCAACAGGGTATTCTTCCAGCTCTGCCGTTCCAGGAAATTGCGGTAGAAGAGAAAATAGAGGGAGGCAAAAAAGACCAGCGGTACATCCGGTACTGCCAGCATACCACCCAATTGCATGGCCGCCATGACACAGAGTAACAGGTAGAACAACCGGTTGTCTCGGCGGGGTATCAGTTTGTCGGTAATAATCAGCGTCAGAAGACTAAGGATCACCATGCATAAACGAACACCAAACTCATTATGGAACAGTCCATATCCAATTTTGATCAGCAAAGCCACCATGGGTGGATGATCAAAATAGCCCCAGTCAAGGTGACGGGAGTATACCCAATAATAGGCCTCATCATCCATCAACTCGGTAAACCCAGCCTGTATCAGTCCAAGTAAAAGCCATACCAGGAGAAACAAGTTCTTGTACTGGTCTTTCTTAAAGTAGTGTATGATGCCCATGAAAATTACAGGTTGAAACCGCTAAGATAACCCAATTAAATGTTTCAACTCCCAGTCTGTGTCCAAAACTACCATAGTGTCCAGATAACCGGGGGCTATTTTGCCCAGCTCATGGGATACGCCGGCAACAATAGCCGGGTAGGTAGAAGCCATACGCAGTGCTTCTTCAGGCAAGATCCCCACCTTGGTAATACAGTTCTTTACGGCCTTATGCATGGTAAGCCTGGAGCCTGCCAGTACTCCCTGGGCATTCACATAACGGTCCGGCTCTTCCACATATATATAGTCTCCTTCAGCGCAGGCCACTACAGCATCTGTTATCAGGAACAGACGTTCGCCCATCACTTTTTTACTGATACGTACTGCATTAAAGTCTACGTGTATGCCATCAGCTACGATGCTGGCATGTACGGAAGGATGATCATAGATAGCGCCTACCATGCCAGGGGCACGGCTCTGCAAGGGAGACATGGCATTGAAAAGATGTGTGGTGGTCGTGATGCCATCTTCAAATGATTTGTAGGCAGTGGCATAATCGGCATTGCTATGCCCGGCGGAAACCACCACACCGGCATCCTGTAACTGCTTTACCAGGGCAGGATCGCAGCGTTCAGGCGCGAGGGTCATCATTTTAATGACGCCCTTCCCGAGAGCCAGCAATTCATTGATATCGGCAGCAGTAGGTTGTTTGATATATTGGGTAAGGTGTGCTCCTTTTTTCTCCGGATTAATGAACGGTCCTTCCAGGTGAAGACCCAATACGCCTTTTCCGCCTTCCTCCCAGTATTGTCTTACGGCTTCAATAGACTTCCTTATCACTTCAGAAGAATGTGTAGGAATGGTAGGCAGAAAGAAAGCGGCGCCACCGGCACTACAATATTCATAGGTAGCTTTTAAAGTAGCGCTATCCGGGGTAAAAGGGAATAGCTTGCCGTTACCACCATAGATCTGCAGATCAATGAAACCCGGCGCCAGAATAGCCCCTTTCAGATCGGTCAGCTCAGCATCTGCAGGTATCTGCGCCTGTGGCAATACCTGCTGTATGCGTCCCTGGCCAGTAACAACGGCATAGCCATCCAGCCATAAATCTCCTGTGAAAATCCGCGTATTAATGTAGGCCCTAAGCATTGACAATGTTTTTAGTATCTATGATAACAGTCATAGTCAATACCAGCCGGCAAATTCTATGAACTGCGTTACACTTCGTATAATTCCAATGGCAGGCCGTCAGGGTCCGTAAAAAAGGTGAACCGCCTGCCGGTGTAAGGATCTGTGCGTATAGGCTCGGGAGTTACATTATGGGTTTTAAGATGGGCTACCACCTGTTCAATATTATTCACTGAAAAGGCCAGGTGCCTCAATCCAACGGCTTCCGGCCCGCTTACTCTTGGCGGCGGGTCAGGAAAGGAAAACAATTCTATCACATAGTGCCCGTTCAGAGCCAGGTCCAGCTTGTATGACCGGCGTTCCAGCCGGTATACTTCGCGGATGATCTTCAGTCCGAGCACTTCTGTATAAAAACGCTTACTTCGCTCATAGTCAGCGCAAATGATAGCAATATGATGTATAGCCTTCAACATTAATTAAAATACCTGGAATTTATCTGCATCCTTCAGGAAAGGAAAGTTCTTCCTTACCTCGTCCAGGCGGGAGCGTTCTAGTGTAGTAGTAAAAATATCCTCATCGTGCGATTTCCTGTAAAGGATCTCTCCCAGTGGATCGATCAGGCTGGAATCGCCGCTGTGGTAAATATTGTTGCCGTCGTTACCCACCCTGTTTACACCAATGGCATAACATTGATTCTCAATAGCGCGGGCATGGATCAGTGTTTTCCATGGGGTACTTCTCCGCTCGGGCCAGTTGGCCACATTGATCAGTACATCGTAAGCCGGAGCACCGGTTTCTGGAACGATCGCATTCCTGGACCATACCGGGAAGCGCAGGTCATAACAAACATTCAGGCAGATCTTCCAACCCTTTACCTGGGCAATCAGGCGTTTGTCCCCCGGCTGGTAATGCTCATGCTCTCCGCCATAGCCAAACAGATGACGTTTATCGTAGGTGCCGTATACACCATTAGGCTGCATCCAGAGCAGGCGGTTCCAGTAATGTCCGTTCTCTTCAATGATCAGGCTTCCGGTCAGAATAATATTCTTCTCAGCAGCCTTCTTCTTCATCCACTGTACGGCACTGCCGTCCATGGTCTGTGCCAGCCTTTCAGGAGCCATACTAAAGCCTGTACTGAACATTTCCGGCAGTACCACTATCTCCGTCCGTTCCTGAATAGCATTGATCTTGTCATCGAACATGCGAAGATTTTCCTCTATATTTTCCCAGTGCAGGTTGGTCTGTATAAGCGTTACCTTCAGATCTGACATAATTTTTCTGTTAAATTCCTTCTTGCAAATTACGATGACTTCGTTTAAAAACTATGAAAATTATCCGCTATCTATCCGGGTTCTTTTGCGATTTGTTCAACGATGTCCTGGATCAGCTCCGGTTCGTACCCTTTCTGGAGCAGGTATTGCATGGTTTTATACTTCCTTTTGAGATACTGTTCTCCCTTCAGAGAAGCATATTTCTTAGCTGCCAGGCTGCTTAAGGTCTTGTCATAGTCTGCATCATCGATCTCCTCCATGCCCTTCCTGATACAATATTCAGATACCTGCCGCTGCTTCAGCTCTACCACTATCTTCTTCCGGCCCCACTGTTTTGTACGGAATTTTCCCCCGGCAAAGGCGCGGGCAAAGCGCTCTTCGTTCAGGAAATTCTCCGAGATCAGGTCAGCAATAGCTACATCGATCTCTTCACCACGCAGCCCCAGCTCGATGCACTTGTATTTTACCTCGCTGTGGCAGCGCTCCTGGTAAGCACAATAATGACGCAGTTTCAGTATGGCGGAGGACATATCGGTATAAATAAAAGCTGCAAGAGACGGAGCTTCCTTCTCTTGCAGCCAGTTATAGTACGGTTATTTTTTAACGATCATCAGGCGGGCGTAGTTCAGCATGATCTTCTTTTCGCCGCCACCCTTAGGGAAGTTCACCGTAGCAATACGGTTGTTCATCGGTCCTTCGAGGGTATGGATGGTGCCAAAACCAAACTTCTGGTGTTCCACTTCCATGCCTGGCTCCATAATAGCCGGATCATCCGGGGTAAAGTTGGGAGAAGGTACATGGTTGCCGGGGGCCGCGTTTGGAACAGGTCTTGGCGCAGGACGGGGACCTGCTGGCTGCTGTGCTGCCTGGGGCGATTTCTTCTGCATGCGGTCAAACATGTTGCCACCGCCACTGTTGCCCCATAAGCCGTTGCCGCTATTGATTGGGCTACGGTTCACATTTCCGCCGCCGGCATAACTGCGGTCGATGTATTTTTCAGGCATCTCTTCCAGGAAACGGCTGGACTCATTGTTTACCAGCTGTCCGAAACGATACCTGCTATTCGCATAAGTCAGGAACAGGCGGGCTTTCGCACGGGTGATCACTACATAGAACAGACGGCGCTCTTCCTCCAGTTCTTCCCTGGAGTTGATAGACAGGCCGCTTGGGAAGAGGTTTTCTTCCAGCCCTACAGAGAATACCACCGGGAATTCCAGCCCCTTCGCTGCGTGGATGGTCATCAGTTTCACTACATCGCTATCCTCATCATTCCCTTTATCTGCATCTGTCAGCAGGGTGATCTGCTGCAGGTAGCTACCCAGGGATTTCTCTGATTCCACCAGCTCACCGTCTTCCGTAGGTGTTTCGGTAAATTCCTTGATGGAGTTCAGCAATTCCTGGATGTTCTCGTAACGGGCCAGGCCTTCTGTCGTTTTATCGTTGAACAGTTCCTTTACAATGTTGGTAGATTTACCAACCTGTAAAGCAATGTCATAAGCATTATGTTTCCCCAGCATCGCCTGGAAGCTGCGAACCATGATCACGAAACTCTCTATGGCTTCCAGTGTACCGGATTTAAACCCGAACTCCTGCGCCCTTTCCAGTACATTCCAGAAAGTGATATTCTGATCATTGGCCAGAACAGATACCTTATCTACCGTGGTTTTACCGATGCCACGCACCGGGTAGTTAATGATACGTTTCAGGCTTTCCTCTTCCTGCGGATTGGTAACGATACGCAGGTAAGCAATAAAGTCCTTGATCTCCTTACGCTGATAGAAGGACAGGCCTCCGAAAATGCGGTAAGGGATCGCTTTACGGCGCAGGTTTTCCTCAAAGGCACGGCTCTGGGCATTCGTACGGTACAGGATGGCAAAGTCCCTGTTGGCGTAATGATTGCGCAGTTTCTGCTCGGCGATGGTATCTGCCACGAACTTACCTTCCTCATTGTCGGTCATGGTGCGCACCAGTTTGATCTTTTCCCCGTCGGCATTGTCTGTCCAGAGGTTCTTTTCAATCTGGCCCTTGTTATTGGCGATCACCTCGTTGGCTACATTGAGGATGGATTTGGTACTACGGTAGTTCTGTTCCAGTTTCACCACCTTTGCATCCCCATAGTCCTTTTCAAACTGGAGGATATTCTGGATGGTAGCACCGCGGAAGGAATAGATACTCTGGGCATCGTCTCCCACCACACAAATATTTTCATGGGCAGCGCCTAACAGCTTGATGATCTCGTACTGGGCAGGGTTGGTATCCTGGTACTCATCGATCATGATATATTTGAACTTGTGCTGGTATTTATGTAGTACTTCCGGGAAGCTTTTCAGCAACACATACATTTTGAACAGCAGGTCGTCAAAGTCCATGGCGCCGTTCTTAAAGCAACGTTTGGCGTACATATCGTACAGCTTTCCGGTAAGCGGTCTGTTGGCCCGCATATCTTCCTGCTGAACGGCATAGTCATGCTGGTACTCCTCAGGCCCCATAAGGCTGTTTTTAGCCGCAGAAATGCGGTTATATACTAAGGCAGGCTTATAGTGCTTATCGTCCAGATTCTGCTCGTTTATGATGGTTTTAAGCACGCTTTTGGCATCATCTGAATCATAGATGGTAAAGTCGTTCGGATAACCGAGACGATGTGCCTCCGCTCTCAGCAGGCGGGCAAATACCGAGTGGAAAGTACCGATGTAGAGGTTACGGGCTTCCGTACCTCCCAGGATCTTTTCCACACGCTCTTTCATTTCGCGGGCGGCCTTATTCGTAAATGTAAGCGACAGGATATTAAACGCGTCTACCCCGTTGCGCAACAGGTGTGCGATACGGGTAGTCAGCACTTTGGTTTTACCAGAGCCGGCGCCAGCCACAATCATCAGCGGTCCATTGATATGTTCTGCTGCTTCGCGTTGCCGCTCATTCAATTCATCTAAATAATTTGCCTTCATTCGATTTATTAAAAATCCCTGTCTTTCACCCGGGAAATGATGTTTGAATATTTAAAAGGGAAGGCATAAAATTACGAAAGAATGCATAAAGGGAGAAAAGGAAAAAGGAGAAAGGACACAGACCTGCTGCCACGCGTGATTTCCGCGGGCATATCCTTTCCCCTTTTCCGGAAGGGGTCAATATCTTGCAATACGTGATTTTAACATTTTACGGGCAAAATGAATGCGGCTTTTTACTGTCCCAAGAGGCTCATTTAACATAGCTGCTATTTCGTAATACTTATACCCTTCAAAATAAAGCATGAAAGGCTGTTTAAATATTATGGGGAGGTTATAAACCGCCATATGTACATCTTTGATGCGCAGATTGGTCTCTGCAGAATTACCGATGCAGGGTTGTTGCTGATGCAGCAGATATTCTCCGGCGGAATTATCCAGCAAGCGGAACTGCCTGTTCCCACGCCGGTAATTGTTGATGAAGATATTGCGCATAATTGTATACAGCCATGCCCTGATATTGGTCCCTGCCAGGTATTTATCCCGATTGGCCAGCGCCCGGAACAGCGTTTCCTGGTAGAGGTCTTTCGCAGATTCCGAATCTTTCGTCAAGGTAACTGCATACGGTCTGAGAAAATCGGCATTTCCCAGCAGCAACGTATTAAATTCTGTGGATGACATAATGGTGATAGTTTAAGCATCTGAAATAATTGTTGATTCAGCTGATAAACCTGCTTTAAGGGAAACAGTTATTGTTGTAAATGTCAATTATCATATGTAAGGGTGTTAAATTGTACAAACAGTTTATCAATTCATGTGCGCAGAAATGAACATTCGAATGATACTTGGGGGAATAATAACTGACGGCTGCTTTCTCAAACTAATAGTACACTTTGCTACATTGTCCACATGTTATGTAATACAGAAAATAGATTGTAACTGCGTTCGGGCATGACCTGCCTGAGACTTTCCGGAAAAGTCAGGACTACGCCACCTAATTACTAGAGGTGCTTCCATAAAATTTTATTTTTTTGGTTAGTGTACTGGGGGAATACTGTGACTCTCTCTTACGGTTCCTGAATTGTTTTCTTATTTTTTCTTAACTGATTTCCTTTTCCCGATTTTCAAGTATCTGATTTGTTAGGTGCAAAAAATGATCTCTTAGTTTACTTTATTGGGTCTATCAAATACTTAAACACACACATTGAATATGCTAATGCAATACGAACTAAAAACATCCAACTGACTGACTCTTAACACAATTTAATGAAAGCAATTGTATTTACCAAAAAAAGGCGGGGTTATAATATATAAATAATAAACGCCGATTATCGCTTTTTCTATATAGCGGTAATCAGCGTTTGTTATCATGTAAGGCTGACCTTGTTATGCTTACAAACAGGCTATTTTTCTCACTCTGTTTTCATGACGACCACCTTCAAATTGTGTATCAATGAATACATCTACAATTTGTTTTGCAACACTATCATCTACAAAACGTGCAGGAATACACAGTACGTTCGCATTGTTGTGAGCACGCGCCAGGCGCGACAATTCCTCTCCCCAGCAGATAGCGGCCCGTATGCCCTGATGTTTGTTTGCCGTGATGGCAACACCGTTACCACTACCACATACCAGGATACCAAAAGCTGCCTGCTCCCTTTCTACCAACGTGGCTACCGGATGTGCAAAATCAGGATAATCTGCAGCATCGCTTGAATGTGCACCCACATCCTTTACTTTCAGTCCCTTGCCTTCCAGGTAAGAGATAATCTCTTCTTTATATTCAAATCCTGCATGGTCAGAGCCTACGGCTACCGGCAGCGTAAGATTAAATAATGGTTGTGATGACATAAAACAAAAATTTAAAAAGTGAAGCAAAGACTTAGAAAGCCCAACGCGGAATATCCTATGTGATTTCACAAGGGACATTCCGCGTTATGCCTTATTAACACGCGTCAGATTAAGACCATTCTTCTACTTCGTTCTCTGCCTTCTCCATTCCTTTCAACGCTCTACCTGAAATATAAATACTTATTTCGTATAAAAGATACAATGGCGTAAATACTATCAGCTGATCTATCACATCCGGAGGTGTGATAACGGCTGCCAGTACCAGTATCACTACTATCGCATGCCTTCTGTAAGTACGCAGGAAAGCCGGAGTGATGAAACCGATCTTTGTCAGGAAGAAAACCAGGATCGGTAACTCAAATAACACCCCCATCCCTAATACGATCTGGGTCATCAATCCAAAATAATCGTCAATGAAAAACTGGTTGACCGCCTTATCTGTAACAGTATATCCCGCCAGGAAGTTGATGGTAAAAGGCGCCATCAGGAAATAACTGAAGGCAATACCCAGGAAGAACTGGAACGATACCCAGAAAATGATACCCCGTGCACCTTTTAATTCACGCTCCTTCAGGGCTGGTTTAATGAAGCTCCAGAACTCCCAGAAAATATAGGGGAACGCCACTACCAGGCCGAATATAAATGCGAGTTTGAACTGCAACATCACCTGACCTACCAGGATGTGGTTCTGAAAGACGATGGGCACAGGTGTGATACATAATTTATCACCTAATCCAACCAGGTGGCCCAGCTTACATAAGGCCACATATGAAGGGAAATTAGCGTTTGTTGGGCCAAAGATCACATCGTCCAGTATTTCTTTGGTATACACAAATCCGAAAATGCTCACTACTATCAGCGCAATGATCGAACGCACTATATGCCAGCGCAGGTCTTCCAGGTGGTCAAAGAAAGACATCTCTGCTTTCTCCTCATTATTTGCAAAAATTTTCTTGAACATATCTTAAGTCGGGCTGTGAATGTTTTATCCTAAGGAGCACAAATATAGCTGTTGCTTCCAAGAAAACAGAGCAACTACCCCTATTAGTACAAAGTTTTAAGGGAAATTAAAGGTAAGCGGTAGCTAAGGAAGATCAGTGAGAAAATGCAGGGGATAAAGGGAATCAGGTTAAATTCCTGGGGGGAAGCTCGCGTAGACTAATTTAGCCACCAGGCGAATTGTGCATTTGTAGCCCCGGTGCCAACCAGGGGATAATAGCAGACGATAATTATGTATTAAGGAACAATCTGTTTGAGGTAGGGCAAAAAAAAGAGCCAGCCCGAGAAGAATCAAGAGCCGGCCTTTCATCCATTGTTTGTTAACCCCAAAAAAGTTGAATTCGAGAATGTCTTTAGTTTCCAGATTCACATTGCATCCGATTGATGGCAAGCTTTCAAGATGTTTGTGTTTCTGGTTACTTTTAAATTTCTATCACAAAAATAGAAAGAAATATGTTATTATCAATGTTGTAACAATTTTTTTTACATCCTTTTAACAAAAATCAAATCATTGTGTTACATCATCTGCAGCAAATGTATAAAATTCGTGTTAATTACCTACTACTTTTTTTAAATCGTTTTAGCAGGCTCGATGCTTAATCACACTGCAAATATATTAAAAAAATAATAACAATATCAATTCTTGATTTCTTTTCTTTTATAAAAAAGTAGTAAGTTCTCCTAAATAGTTGACATTTAAGCAACTAAAAAACTTGATACAAAGATGAAAAAAATCAATTTATCCTGAAATTCCTTAGAGGACCTTCATTTTCACCATTTCTATCCTCGTTTCCGTCACATTCAGCACATCGAACTCATAATCGTCGATGATTATTCTTTCTTTCAGACGGGGGATTTTTTCATGGTGATTGATTACGTAACCGGATAAAGTCTCGCTTTCATCTTCCGGAAAATCAAATCCATATTTTTCATTCAGGTAATCCAGCTCCAGCCTGCCGGAGAAAATATATTCCTTCTCTGCGATCTGTTTTTCCACGAATTCTTCCACATCATGCTCATCCTTAATCTCTCCAAAGATCTCCTCCAATACGTCCTCAATAGTCACAATACCAGCCGTTCCACCGAATTCATCCACCACCCAGGCAATGCTCCTGCGCTCTTTGTTGAATTTGCCCAGGAGGTCGATAGCGCTCATTGTTTCAGGCACCGCCAGGATCGGGTGAAGAATAGTGGAAATTTCCGCAGGACTTTTGAACATATCCAGCTGATGAATATATCCCAGGATATTATCTATCGTGTTTTCGTAAATAATAATCTTGGAGAGTTTCGTCTCCATAAATTTTCGCTGTGCCTCTGAAATCGGCCTACTGATCTCCAGCGCTTCAATTTCCTTACGGGGTATCAGACAACCCCGGATCTTCACATGCGCAAGTGACAACGCATTTTCAAACAACTCGGTATTCAGCTCCTGGTTCTCCGTTACATGTTGTTGTGACTGACGGATGAAATGCTCCACATCCACCCGGGGGAAAGTAGTAGCAGTTTCCACTATACGCACATTGAACAGATATTTCAGGATCCACTCGGAAATAGACACAAGCAGGCTGCCTATCACATACAGTGGTTTGGAGATCACGGAAACGGGTAAGGCAAAAAAGCTTAGTAATCCTTCCGGACGGGAACGGAAAATAGCACGGGGAATAAAAAAGCCAAAGGTCAGCAGGATCAGCGTACCGAATATAACGTCAATGAACAGAAATATCGGCTGCTGGATAGTGTTCTGCTGGGGGGGCAACATGAGGTTCCATATGGGCTGCAGGAAGCTATGGAACATGATCCCAAATATCACCACAACAATAGTTAATCCCAACAAACTGGTTGCCAGAAAGCGGGAGGGGTTGTCATTAAAGCTGGCCAGTATTTTACCGGTAGCCCGCCCCTGCTTCTTTTTCAGCTCAATGCTCAACTTGTTCACATTGGCGAAAGCCGTTTCCAACCCGGCGAAGAAACCCGCCAGCAATACCAGTATGGCCAGGATCAGGAGTGTATAAGTATCCATAATATAGTTCAAAAGTAAGGAATTATAGATTCCACATAATAAGTACGGTCATTCCTTATACAAAGATTGCACCGGAACATCATGTGTCACTGCAGGAATCCGGTCACCAGCTCCTTTACTGCTGCATATGCCGTTTCCAGATCATCGTTCACTACAATTTCATCAAATTCATGGGAGAATGACAGCTCATACCGGGCCTTCCCCAGCCTTTCCTCAAGGGAGGCCTGTGTTTCCGTACCGCGTTCGCTGAGACGTACCCGTAGGGTCTCCAACGTTGGTGGTGCAATGAAAATAGTGAGTACACCGGTATGATATTTCGCTTTTATGGACAGCGCGCCTTTCACATCAATATCCACCATCGGCACTTTTCCGTCGTCCCATATGCGTTGCAACTCACTTTTCAGGGTACCATAATATTTCCCCGCATATACCATTTCATATTCCGCGAAAGCGTTATCATCTATTTTCTGATGGAAATCGTCCAGGGATAGGAAATAATAATCTTTCCCGTGCACCTCTGTTTCCCTGGCCGTACGGGTAGTAGCTGAAATAGAAAATGCAAGCTGTGGCATTTCAGACAACAGCTTCTTTACAATGGTGGTTTTACCTGCTCCGGAGGGGGCGGTGATAATGATGATCTTATTGGTCATGTTCTACTGCTAATTATCATGGTTCCGCTATAAATCACAAGCTGCAAGCGACTGGTGCGGGCATCGTACCATATGAAATATGATCGTTCGCGCCAATCTCTTGCAGCTTGCAATATTCCTTATAATATCAGACTCTTTTGATATCCGCACCGAGTTTTCTCAATCGTTCATCGATGTATTGATAACCGCGGTCTATCTGTTCAATGTTCTGAATAGTGCTCTTTCCTTCTGCGCTCAGTGCGGCGATCAGCAAAGATACACCCGCACGGATATCCGGTGATGACATGGTGATGCCCCTCAGTGCATGCTGTCTTCCCAGACCTATCACCACGGCACGATGCGGATCGCACAATACGATCTGTGCTCCCATATCTATCAGTTTGTCCACGAAGAACAACCTGCTTTCAAACATCTTCTGGTGGATCATCACGCTGCCTTTTGCCTGTGTGGCCACTACCAGCACAATACTCAGCAGGTCAGGTGTGAATCCGGGCCATGGATGGTCGGATATGGTGAGAATGGATCCATCCAGGAAAGTCTGGATCTCATATTTGTCCTGTGCAGGGATGTAAATATCATTATCCCTGATCTCCAGCTCAATACCCAGCTGACGGAATTTCTCAGGAATAATGCCCAGGTGTTGCACTCCGGCGTTCTTGATGGTGATCTCGGACTGTGTCATAGCAGCCAGTCCGATGAAGGAACCGATCTCGATCATATCCGGCAGCATGGCATGGCTGCATCCTTTCAGGGAAGGTACGCCCTGAATGGTCAGCAGGTTGGAACCTACTCCTGCAATGTTGGCGCCCATGCTGTTCAGCATTTTACACAACTGCTGCAGGTAAGGCTCGCATGCCGCATTATAAATAGTGGTCACTCCGCTGGCCATCACTGCCGCCATTACAATGTTGGCAGTTCCTGTTACTGAAGGCTCGTCCAGGAGCATATAAGCACCTTTCAGCCCACCATCTCCGGCTTCGAGGCGGAAGTAATTATCATCATTATCGTATACAAATTTGACACCCAGCTTCTCAAAACCGATAATATGGGTATCCAGTCTGCGACGTCCTATCTTATCGCCGCCCGGTTTGGGAATATATGCTTTCCCAAAGCGTGCCAGCAAAGGGCCGGCTATCATTACCGAACCTCTCAGCCTGCCTGATTTCTTTTTGAATTCTGCACTCTCCAGGTAAGGAAGATTGATCTGGTCAGCCTGGAACTCGCACGTATCACGGCTGATCCTGTTGATTTTCACTCCCATGTCTCCCAGCAACTCGATGAGCAGATTCACGTCAAGTATATCGGGAATGTTGCTGATGGTCACTTTTTCGGCTGTCAGGAGGACAGCGCTTATGATCTGTAAAGCTTCGTTTTTGGCACCCTGGGGCACAATTTCCCCTTTCAGACGGTTGCCGCCTCTGACTTCAAAAGCACTACTCACTTGTTCCTATTTTTATTGTATTTGTTGTTACTGTGCTTGTTACTGCTTTTCCCGCTGTTGTTCTTGAACTTGTTCTGCTGGAAGTTCTTACGTTTGTTACTTCCACTGCCGCTACTGCTGCCACTTGTACGTGGGAGGAACTCAGCGCTTGTATTGAAGTTAGGTGCGTTGGCAATTGCAGCTGCACTTGGAGGAGGCGTATAACCCGGCTGGAATTCCAGCTTGCCATCCGTGATGCTGTTTAACTCTGCCTTGATAGCATCATCATGCACACTTTCCTTGTGCCAGTTGCTATAAGCCAGTTTCATGTAGTTGCCTATACATTGGGTGAACCCTTCTTTCTTTTCAGG
Organism: Chitinophaga sp. CF418; assembly: GCF_900142925.1. GTDB lineage: Bacteria > Bacteroidota > Bacteroidia > Chitinophagales > Chitinophagaceae > Chitinophaga. The sequence continues at coordinate 11,744 of NZ_FRCN01000018.1, read as the reverse complement.
ATTATCCTCACTGATCGCTTTGTCGATCACCATCTCCAGGTTTTTACCAAAGTGACGGTTACGTGGATACTTCTTAGGGTATGTTAAACGTTCCGGTTTCGCCCTCAGAGTCTCTCTTGTAGGAATCGGATATGGAGATTCCACGTCCAGTCTGAAGTCGGATATTAAAAACAAATGGTCCCATAGTTTATGCCTGAAGTCCTCCACATTACGCAGATGAGGATTCAGCGTACCCATCAGCTCAATCAATGACATAGCATTCCTCTGACGGTGCTCTGCATCCTCGATATTCAGCACATATTCTATCATCTTCTGGATATTCCTTCCGTACTCCTTCATTATCAAATGGTTACGGGTTGTATTATATTCCATATGGCTAATTAAAAAATAATCTTAGTGTAAATTTTGAAAGGTAAGATCTGCTTGCGCATTCACAAAGCAACAAAAAGCTGATTGGAGAACATCTTTGTACCTGGTCTTCTGCCAGGACGGAATGACTTTTAATGTGAAAGCTACCGTTCTATGCAAACATACCAAAAATAATACTAATTAAGAATTATTCGAACGCCAGTTTCCCCCAGTTTTCGAGCTCTTCTTCTGTCCAGATCTCAGGGAAGAAGACAATTCGCTTATGACGGGGAGGCAGGTACTGTTGCCAGTTGGTACCACCGGTCGCTGCAATATCCTCCGGCTTGCGGTTCAGGTATCTCACAGCGGACTTATAATGCATGAGCGGCCACTTCACGTTAATATTCAGGTCGTACTCCTTCAGCAGCGGCATTACCTCCTGCTGTACTTCCGGAGGTAACTGTTTATATCGCAGCTGCATGTTATTCTCCCGGTAGCGCTCTGCCAGGAACAGGAATTCATGCATATACTTCTGCTCGAACTGTCGCAGGGTCAGCGTTTTCTTACCGGTAGCCAGCTCCGTAGCCCCGCTGCGCCAATAGATATTATCCAGTACTTCGGATAGTTCTTTCCCTTTCAATCCCTCCCGCTGCTGTTCATACACGAGGTTTACCAGGCCTGTGGAACAGATCTCTATCTTACGGAATTGCCCGCTCTGGAAGCCACTGGCTGGCAACAGCGCCATCCTGAACTGCAGGAACTGCTGTTTGTCCATTCCTTCTACCATGATCTCAAAAGAGTTGATCAGGTTGCGGAAGTAGTTATTAATACGCTTCAGCTGCGTCTTAAACAGGTCTGCCGTTAGTACAGGCGCCTGACATACCTGCTCAATAGCCTGTAATGTCAGCTTGAAGTATAGCTCAGTGATCTGATGGTAAATAATAAAAATGTTCTCATCGGGTATAGGCGTGCGGGGATGCTGCAGGTTTAATAAAACATCCAGTTGAATATAATCCCAATAGGTAAGGTAATCCGCGTACAGGAGCCCGTCAAGATAAGAAGAAAGATCCTGACCCATAGCGGCATACTTCTCTTCCAGCCGCTTTATTTTATCGGCAATTTCTGTTGTAACCATAATAAATAAAATTAGTGATCCCTTCCCGGCTGCCAGATCATTCAGATGCTACACTACAAGATAAGCAGACAGGAAGGGGTGGCGGGGGTCCCCCTTATTCCACAACGTTGATAGTGCGGTAAAAGCTTTCTTCCAGTGAAATCAGTGTCTCAGTCCTCTCTATACCCTTTATTTTCTGTAGTTCATCATGTAATATCCTTCTCAGCTGGGTTATGTCCTTACAAATGATCTCTGCAAACATACTATAACTACCAGTGGTGTAGTTCAGACGAACCATTTCAGGAATCTTACGCAATTCTTTGGCCACAGTGTCATACATGGAACTTTTTTCGAGGTAGATTCCAATGAAGGCAATGACATCATAACCAATCATTTTTAAATCTACATGCAATTTTGTACCTTTAACGATACCCAGTTCTTGCAATTTCTTCATTCTAACGTGGATCGTGCCACCGGAAACGAAAAGCTTCTTCCCGAGGTCAGCGTAGGAGATTTCTGCATTATGCATCATTTCACTGATGATCTGCAAATCTAGTTTGTCAATATTCAAATTGTGGCTCATTTTTACAATTTGTTTTGGAATGTTTTAAACCTATATGCAAATATTTGAAAAATTTCGAAAATTCAAAAATTTTTCTTAAAAAATTTGCAAGAAAAGGGTTATGTCTTTAGATTTGCATCATAATAGTTCTTCAAACGGCGGTTTTCAACAAATAGTCAGCCTAAAAAACTGAATATAATTAAAAAAACACTGCAAATTATTGAATAACTAGCTCTTTAAATTGTGGGGTGATGAAACTGGCAGACATGCCCTCTTGTCTCGGGGGTGGGGATCACAGGATAAACACAACATAATGGGTTGACCACTAATCTTATTTGTGTTGCGGCTAACTGCCTCGTGGAGGTTCGACTCCTTCCCCTACAGCGATTTAAAAAAGCCTGTTCCGTTTAAAAGCGGAGCAGGCTTTTTTGTTTTTGGCCCCTGGGTTGTCACCCTCGCGCTACAAACACGCAGCCGCGCCTGGCAGGCTGATCTACGCGACCTTCCCCCCAGATTTTCAATTTGATCTCCTTTTTATTCCCGGCTATTCATCAACCTGGTTCAAAATATCCAGGTAAATTCCTGATATAATATATTTATCCACTATAAATATCCTTCTTCTATAAAACAGTACATAATAAGGTATTTATACAGTCTCTGTAAAGCTGCTACTATAGCGTGTTTCCTGAGATAACCCATATATAACCCATATATAAGCCATATATGACCCATATATAACCCATATTTAAGAGATATGGGTTATATATGGGTTATATATGGTTGGATAATGGTTTATAGATGAGTTATAGTAAAGAAAACGCCGATATATAACCAAACTTAGAAGCATATTAAAGCGAAGTCGGAGGAACCTGGGAACAACAAAACATAATAGGCTCCGGCAGGAGCCTCGTGTTTGTAGCCCGGGGTGATAACCCCGGGGGACCAGGAGAACAATAACGCATTCAACAAAACGTAATAGGCTCCGGCAGGAGCCTCGTGTTTGTAGCCCGGGGTGATAACCCCGGGGACCAGGAGAACAATAACGCATTCAACAAAACATAATAGGCTCCGGCAGGAGCCTCGTGTTTGTAGCCCGGGGTGATAACCCCGGGGCGGGTGGTACACCCCGGGGATTTTAGGGCGTCCCGGGAAAACATTATTTTTGCAGCGATGGGACAAAAGAAATTACAACGCTTTGCAGAAATTGAGACGTTTCCGAATGTATTAATATACCCGGAAGGCATGCCTGGAAAATGGCATACGTTCTACAAGAATAACCATCCACTGACACTGGAACTGGCCTGTGGTAAAGGAGATTATACACTGGGACTTGCCCGCCGCTACCCTGAAAGGAACTTCCTCGGAGTGGACCTGAAAGGCAACCGCATCTGGCGTGGCGCCAAGACCGCCCTGGAGGAACCATTACCCAATGCCGGCTTCCTTCGTACCCAGATAGATAAACTGGCCAACTATTTCGCCCCCGGCGAGATAAATGAGATCTGGATCACCTTTCCCGATCCGTTCCTGCGCAATTCCAAATCTAAAAAGCGCCTGACGCACCCAAAGTTCCTACAGCTGTACCAACCACTGCTGGCTAAGGATGGGACCATCAACCTGAAAACAGACTCGGCTGAATTATATGCCTTCACTCAGGAGGTGATCGCAGCGAGTGGCTGTATCTTAGTGGAGGATATTCCGGACATTTATGCCATGACGGAAGTGCCGCCGCTATTACAGATAAAGACGTTCTACGAAGGCATGCATCTGGAAGACGGCCGTACCATCAGGTACCTGAAATTCAGGCTGCCTGAAGCTCCGCTTGACTGGCGCGCCATAAAATTACCATCCGATGCCGAAGCCGTTGAAGGAGGGGATTGATTTCTATTACAATGAACACGGCTACATGGTGTTCACTGAACATTTCCTCCTTGAACGAGGCTATTGTTGTGGTAATGGCTGCATGCACTGCCCATACGCATATGAGAAAGTACCAGAACCTGCACGTACCGCCCTCCTTGCCAGCCGGCAGGCCAGAGACAAGGAAAAGCGGGATATCTGATGCAGGAATTGACGGTACGGAGGCACTAAAAATAAAGGATGACGGAATATTAAATTTTAAAGCCGTACTTTGGCTTCCAGGAAAGCAACAGGTAAAACAGACTAAAAACTAGGCCCCTGGCGCATACTGTATTAGAAATTATTATATGTCGGTATTAAAGTTAAAGCTGGACCAGGATCAACTGCTGGAAGATTTCTTTGAATCAACCCACGTTATTGGTATTGTGTCTTCCGCCCGCGACTATCAACTGTGCTGGCAGATTAATAACTTCATGCACCTTGATTTCCGGGTAAATAATTCCCTGGAAATTAACCTGGCCAAAAATAACAGGGCATTCTATTTCAGCGTTTTTGAGTTTGAGGAACCGACAAAATCGTCTGTTCATTATTTCTATAACAATCACTGTCAGGCAGAGTTTCTGCTGCCTGAACTGAAGAATGTAGACTACCTGTGGATGGTCAAAGGAGATTATTATCAGTTAGATGACGTTAAGAAACTAATAGATCAATTACGCCACGTAGAGCTTGTACAATTAGTATCTTTATTGGATATTAGAGAGATTAAAAATAAGATGAACCTCATCTTCTGACCGGTAACACCCCGGTCGTTCCTTCACCGAATTGCACCCGTGAACAAGGCTTGTTTCATGATTAAATTCTTTTGTTATGTGGGAAGAAAAAAAGAACCAACTGTATCGTTCCTTCGAATTTAAAAACTTCAGAGAAGCGTTTGCCTTTATGACAAAAGTAGCCCTTGTTGCTGAAAAGATGGACCATCACCCTAACTGGACAAATGTTTATAATAAGGTAGAAATATACCTATGTACACATGATGCGGGAGATGTGATCACCGAAAGAGACCATAAGCTGGCGAAAGCCATAGATGGCTTGTTGTAAAAATATATTAGCAGACAGTGATTCGTATTTATTTACTTTTCCTGTTGTTTTGTTACTCCATCAATGCTTCGGCGAATACACCCGCAAAAGATACCCTGGTAGCAGATTTCGATCATCTGCCTTCAGCTATTGATTTGCGGCCGTACGTTATGAGCCAGGAGGATAAAGGGGGATTACTAACACCACAACAGATTGTTTCGGCATCATTTAACCACAACTATCACCTATTCCATGTAGAGAAAAAGCATATTGGAAAAGGCAATAATTGCTGGCTGAAACTGCATGTGAAAAATGCAGGCAGCCATGATTCTTCACTGACACTCTTCACCGGCTGGCATGATGACATGAGCTGGTATGTGCAGGATACCACAGGAAGTCGTCCTCGCATGCTGATGCAGACCGGTCTGATGAAAGATCGCGGCGACGTGCGTCGCTGGGAGCATTACGGATTCAATGTGGTGGTGCCTCCCGGACAAACCCGTACTTTCTTCCTTCATATCAGTAACAAATATTATAACGAGAACGGGTTGATGCCCGTGCTTTTTAATGCCCTTCAGTACAGCCAGTTCCGCAGCAGTCAATTTGAATATTTCCGGGGAGAGAGTATCCTGATACATGTATTACTGGGCATGCTGCTGGTATGTCTTGCTATTGCAGTCATCAACTATATACAGCTGCCCGATAAATCATACATGTATTTTGCAGCATACATGCTGGGCCTGATCTTTTTCTTTACCCTGCGACTGGAAAGTCAGCCATACCAGCTGTCCGTCTTCTATCGCTGGCCCATGCTTAAGTATTATTGGGATGTTCCGGCTCTGTTGTTCTGCTTTTATCTCATGTACCTGGCATTCGGAAATACCTTCCTGAACCTGCAGGAGCGGTATCCTTTCATGGAGAAACTATTTACATCAGTAGCTGCCATCATTGGTGGTATCATCATCATCTGTTTCTATTGTATTGCCCAGGAACAATACCAGGTACCGGTAATGATCTACAGCTATGTATATATTTCTACTTTGCTCCCGTTCCTGGTGGTTTTCATAGCGCTGGCCAAACGTTCCCGGCATCATCCGCTGGTGCGCTTTTTCCTGTTTGGCTCCCTCTGCTTTTACATGGCGAGTTTTGGTTCCTTCCTGATGCTTATCCGTCCACTGGGGCTGATCAATGCATTAGGAGAAATGTCGGCCCCGTCCCTACTCATAGTAGCAGGTGTATTACTGCAATCCATGTTTTTCCTGGCAGGTCTTAGCTACCGGAATAAACTGGTACACCATGAAAGGACCCGTACGCAGGAACTACTCATCAAACAGCTGAATAAGAATAAAGAGCTGCAACACAAGCTGAATGAGCAACTGGAAGAACTGGTGAAAGAGCAGACCACAGAAATATTACGCAAAAAACAGGAGCTGGAAGAGCAACGCAAAATGCACCTGGAGACTGAATACGATAAAAAGCTGACAGAGATAGAACTGAAAGCTATCCGAGCACAGATCAATCCCCACTTTATTTTCAACTGTCTGAATTCCATTCAGCTCTTTGTGATGCAGCGGGATTTTGAATATGCGCAGAAATATCTGTCCGACTTTTCTTACCTGATCCGTAAAACACTGGACTTCTCCCGGCGCAATTTTATTTCCCTGGCAGATGAAATTGCCTATCTGAATACTTATCTTGGGTTGGAGAAGATGCGGTTTGAGCATAAGATGGAATACGAGATTATTGTCGATCCGGCCATTGCCACTTCAGAGCTGGAAGTACCTGCCATGTTACTGCAACCTTATGTGGAAAATGCAGTCAAATATGGGATGACCAACAGTAATCATCCGATCGGCAAGCTGTTGATACAGTTCAATCAGACAGATCCGGATATGCTGGAATGCCTGATAGAAGACAATGGTATCGGTATTATCCGCTCCAAAACATTGCGTACCCTGCCCAAACATCATCAGTCATCCGGTATGGAGATCAGCTTTAACCGGGCCGAACTGCTGAACAAAATGTACAATACAGGCATACATATCGACATCATAGACAAATCGGAAAATAATAATACAGAAAGTGGTACTATTGTAAGGATCCTGATTCCCCAACTCTAGCCATACAAGCATATTGGACTATGATAAAAGCTGTTATTATAGATGACGAGCGCAATAGCCGGGACATCATATCCCTGATGCTGGAGAAATATTGCCCCGATGTACAGATCGCAGCTACTGCATCTGACTGCGCAGATGGCATTGCCACCATTCACGAACATCAGCCCCAACTGGTATTCCTTGATCTTGAAATGCCGGATGGAACCGGCTTTGACGTGCTACTTGGTACTAAAGACGCGCCCCCCTTTGAAGCAGTGTTTGTGACTGCTTTCGAAAAGAAATTCCTCCACACTATCCGTTTCAGCGAAGTGGAGATCATTCTGAAGCCCATTGACAGGGAAAGCCTGATGATGGCCGTCAACAAGATCACCAGCCGTATTCATGCGCATGCCAGCACTACCCGCTATAAAGTGCTCCTTGAGAATTTTAACAGCGGCAAAAATATCAATATGGATCTGGTGATCCCGCTTACACAGCAAGAGGATATGATCATCCCGCTGAATATGATCGCTTATCTGGAGGCGAATACCGAAAAGTGTACTATCCACCTGGTGGATAAGGAACAGCTGCAGGCGGAGCGTTCATTCCGTTATTATACAGATCTGTTTGGCGTGCTGCGTTTTTATCAGATCAACAATCACCAGATGGTGCAACTTTCGCAGATCAGTAATATTGAGAATGATGGTAACAAGGTGTTGCTGAAAAACGGTGTAAAGCTGGAGGTTGCCGATCGAAGGAAAAAGGATCTTGTCAGTCACTGGAAACAGTACAGATAGCAATATAGATAAAAGAAAAGGCCATGTCAGTGACATGGCCTTTTCTTTTATCTGTGGATGGAGATATTATCCATTCATGGAGATCAGGAACTCCTCATTGTTTTTGGTTCCTCTCATGTGTTGCAGCATGAAGTGCATAGATTCTTCTGTATTCATGTCTGCCAGGTGATTGCGCAGGATGTGGATGCGCTTCAGGATATCTTTTTCCAGTAACAAGTCGTCACGACGAGTAGAGGAAGCAGATACGTCAATAGCAGGGAAGATACGTCTGTTGGCCAGTTTACGGTCCAGTTGCAGTTCCATGTTACCGGTACCTTTGAACTCTTCAAAGATCACCTCATCCATTTTGGAACCTGTATCGATCAATGCTGTAGCAAGTATTGTTAAAGAGCCACCGTTTTCGATTTTACGGGCGGCGCCAAAGAACTGTTTAGGTTTCTGCATAGCGTTTGCTTCCACACCACCGCTCAATACTTTACCAGAAGCAGGAGCTACGGTGTTATGCGCACGGGCGAGACGGGTAATGGAATCCAGCAGGATCACTACATCGTGTCCACACTCTACCAGGCGTTTTGCCTTCTGCAGTGCTATGGCAGATACTTTTACGTGTTTTTCAGCTGGTTCGTCAAATGTAGAAGCAATCACTTCTGCCTTTACACTACGTTCCATATCGGTTACCTCTTCCGGACGTTCATCGATCAGTACTACCATGAGGTATACCTCAGGATGGTTTGTCGCGATAGCGTTTGCTACTTCTTTCAGCAACATCGTTTTACCGACTTTTGGCTGTGCTACGATCAAGCCACGCTGACCTTTACCGATAGGGGTAAACAGGTCCATGATACGGGTTGAGTAGTTATTTGAAGTAGTAGTAAGGCGTAATTTTTCGAAAGGGAATAACGGCGTCAGATAGTCAAACGGAACACGGTCGCGAACTTCTTCAGGAGATTTACCATTGATAGTCTCAACTTTCAGCAGGGCAAAGTATTTCTCGCCTTCTTTCGGAGGGCGTACAGAACCTTTAACAGTATCACCTGTTTTCAGTCCAAACAATTTGATCTGGGAAGGAGAAACGTAGATATCATCTGGTGAACTGAGGTAGTTATAATCGGAGGAGCGCAGGAAGCCGTAGCCATCAGGCATCATTTCGAGTACACCTTCGCTGATAATTATACCGTCAAATTCTATATTAAAAGCAGGTTCTTTCTTATTTGTCGGAAAGCGCTGTTTCTGCGCCAGTACCGGTTCTTCCGGTATCACGAAATCGTCTTCGTCTTCTTCTTCCTCCTCTTCTTCTTCTTCAGCCACTGGTAAAGATGTAATTACATCTTCCTCTTCTTCTTCTTCTTCAGCATCTTCTGTGAATTGTGGAATGATCACATCATCATCATCGTCGAAAGTAAGAGAGGGGATGTCAAGGTCTATATCGAAGTTCTTTTTCTTTGGTTTGGTTTCCTGTGCTTTAGGTTCTTCGAGTTCAGATTCTTTTGTTTTTACGCCGCTGGCAGCTGGTTTCCTGCCGCGTTTCGGTTTTTCATCTGCAGCTGTGGTTTCTGCTACATGTGCTTCTTCAGCTTCTTCGTCTTTCTTTGATTTCCGCTTACGTGTTTTCTTTTCTTCTCCATTTGCCGGGTTACCTTCAGAGGCCATTACTGCCTGCTTATCGAGTATTTTGTAGATAAGATCCTGTTTGCTCAGTTTTTTGGCGTTTGGCACATCAAGTTTCTCTGCAATGTCAAGCAGCTCAGGAACGAGCATGTCGTTCAATTGTAAGATGTCGTACATCATCGTGTGTTGTCAAATTTAAAAGTGTTGTGAGGTGGGTACCACTACATACCAACATACACCAATTACAAATAATTGTTTTTTGAGTCCAATAAATTTAATCTGGTTATTAAATCTGATAGGGAATGTTGAGTTTAGGACTGCCGATGAAGATGGAAATTAGAACTTAATCAGGCAGATTATAACGCAAGATTAAAACAAGTTTCGCTATTATCCAAAAAAAATGCACTGCTCCAACCCCTTACAACAGCAGCCAGATAAGCTTCCATGCAGTACTTCCCCTTATAGAACCCTGTCCCATAGCCTGTCTATGGTATTGACGCTGTATATCTATCAACATTCCTGCCAAACAGCGCCTAACAGGTGGCTATTTAATTTAACATTTTATTGGCTCCCGGGCCCGGTGCCTCAATTCTCCCTATGCAGTCTGCTCTATATCTCTTAAATTTGCACACCAAAATTTATATTAATATGAGCCAAAGAGTGAAAGTCAAGCAGATACTGCAGGACGAAAAAACAGATTATCCTGTTGTGGTAAAGGGTTGGATACGGTCTTTCCGTAACAATCAGTTTATAGCGTTGAACGATGGCTCTACCAATAATAATATTCAGGTAGTACTGGACATGGATTCCGTTACACCGGAACTATTAAAACGTCTGACCACCGGGGCCGCTATCAGCGTATCCGGACAGGTGATTCCTTCTCTGGGTAAGGGCCAGCGCGTGGAAGTAAAAGCAATAGAACTGGAAATACTGGGAGACTGCGATCCGGAAAAATATCCGCTGCAGCTGAAAAACCGCCCCAGTCTGGAATATCTGCGTGAAATAGCGCATCTCCGTTTCCGCACCAATACTTTTGGCGCTATCTTCCGTCTCCGCCATTCCCTGGCCTTTGCAGTACATAAGTTCTTCAATGAGAGAGGCTTTGTATATCTGCATACGCCTATCATCACGGCTTCTGATGCAGAAGGCGCGGGAGAAATGTTCCATGTAACTTCCTTTGATATCAAAAATCCGCCACTGACAGAAAGCGGTGAAATTGATTATAAAGAAGACTTCTTCGGCCGTGCCACCAACCTGACCGTATCTGGTCAGCTGGAAGGAGAACTCGGCGCTATGGCCTTTGGTGATATTTATACCTTCGGCCCTACCTTCCGTGCAGAGAACTCCAACACAGCCCGTCACCTGGCGGAATTCTGGATGATAGAGCCGGAAATGGCATTTTATGATCTGGAAGACAACATGAACCTGGCAGAGGCTTTCATTAAATCCGTTATCGGCTATGTACTGGAAAACAACAAGGAAGACCTTGAATTCCTGGCGCAACGCCTGGCGGAAGAAGAAAAACAGAAGCCACAACAGGAACGCAGTGAAATGGGACTGATCGAAAAGCTCGAATTCGTACTGAACAATGAATTCATGCGCCTTACCTATACCGAAGCCATCGACATCCTGAAGAACAGCAAACCTAACAAAACCAAGAAATTCAACTACCTGATAGAAGAATGGGGCGCTGACCTCCAGAGCGAACACGAACGTTACCTGGTAGAGAAACATTTCAAGAAACCAGTGATCCTGACGGATTATCCAAAGGCTATCAAAGCGTTCTATATGAAACAGAACGAGGACGGTAAAACCGTAAGGGCAATGGATATTCTCTTCCCTGGCATCGGTGAGATCGTAGGTGGTTCACAGCGTGAAGAGAACTACGATAAACTCGTTACCCGCATGCAGGAAATGCAGCTGCCTGTTGAAGAAATGAGCTGGTACCTGGATACCCGCCGCTTCGGTACTGCACCTCACGCAGGTTTCGGTCTTGGTTTTGAAAGACTCGTGTTGTTCGTAACCGGCATGGGTAACATCAGAGATGTAATTCCATTCCCAAGAACACCGAAGAGTGCTGAATTCTAAATAAATTCTGAATTCATTGAGCAAGATATAAAGCGCCGTCTCTATAGGGACGGCGTTTGTGTTTTATAAACATCGTGGCGTATCATCCCACATTGATGTGCACTGATATGCGAGATATCATTACAGATTAAATGTATCGTTAGGCACCATATGCAATAGTTACATTGATACACCGATACGCCCTGGGGTTTTGT
>NZ_FRCN01000017.1:143957-221493 GCF_900142925.1 Chitinophaga sp. CF418 | reverse complement strand
ATCGCTACACCACAGGTACTGACTTGTGACAGAACAAGCATCAACTTAACGGCATCCTCTGGTACGGCTAATACTACGTTCACCTGGACTGGTAGAACTGCAGGCCAGAACCCGATCAGTGTAACTGCACCTGGTAAGTACTATGTAACAGCAACAACAGCGAATGGTTGTTCTACCATAGACAGCGTAACTGTAACTCAGGATATCAATAAACCAAGCCTGACGATCGCTACACCACAGGTACTGACTTGTGACAGAACCAGCATCAACTTAACAGCATCATCTGGTACAGCCAATACCACGTTCAACTGGACTGGTAGAACTGCAGGCCAGAACCCGATCAGTGTGACAGCTCCTGGTAAGTACTATGTAACAGCAACAACAGCTAATGGTTGTTCTACTATAGACAGTGTGACCGTAGCTCAGGATATCAACAAACCGAGCCTGACAATCGCTACACCACAGGTACTGACTTGTGACAGAACCAGCATCAACTTAACGGCGTCCTCTGGTACAGCAAATACCACGTTCACCTGGACTGGTAGAACTGCAGGCCAGAATCCGATCAGTGTGACTGCTCCTGGTAAATATTATGTAACTGCTACTTCTGCTAATGGTTGTATCAATACAGATAGTGTGACCGTGACTCAGGATATCAATAAACCGAGCCTGACAATCGCTACACCGCAGGTACTGACTTGTGACAGAACGAGCATCAACTTAACGGCATCCTCTGGTACAGCAAATACTACGTTCACCTGGACCGGTAGAACTGCAGGCCAGAACCCGATCAGTGTAACAGCACCTGGTAAATATTATGTAACGGCGACAACTGCGAATGGTTGTTCTACTATAGATAGTGTAACTGTCACTCAGGATATCAACAAACCAAGCCTGACAATCGCTACACCACAGGTACTGACCTGTGACAGGACAAGCATCAACTTAACGGCATCCTCTGGTACAGCAAATACCGCGTTCACATGGACTGGTAGAACTGCGGGTCAGAACCCGATCAGCGTAACAGCACCTGGTAAGTACTACGTGACAGCGACAACAGCGAATGGTTGTTCTAGTATAGACAGCGTAACGGTGGTTCAGGATATCAATAAACCAAGCCTGACAATCACCGTGCCTCAGATACTGACATGTGACCTGAAAAGTGTAGACTTAACAGCGTCATCCGGTACTCCAAACACAACCATCACGTGGACAGGATTTGCAACTGGTCAGAATCCGGTAAGCGTAAATACTTATGGTAAATATTATGTAACTGCCACATCCGCGAACGGTTGCTTTAAAAAGGATAGCGTAACAGTAATACAGAACATTACGCTTCCTGCCGATGTACAGGCAAGCAACGACGGACCGCTGGTTTGTACGAAGACGATGGTGAAAATTACAGGTAACACTACTACAGGAAATGTTTCTTACCAGTGGACGGGACCGAGTAACTTCAGTGCAATTACCAAAGATGCGAATGTAAATACGAAAGGCACCTATTCATTAAGAGTTACCAACAACGCGAATGGATGTTATGTTACTACGTCTACAACAGTAGATCAGAACATTACACCTCCTGCAAACGTACAGGTAACTAACGATGGTCCGCTGACCTGTGATAATGATATCGTTACGCTGCAAGGTAGATCCGATCTCGGAGGCGCTACATACCAATGGAGCGGACCTGGAATCAATAACGAAGCGACAGCAACCATTTTTGTTACAAAACCCGGTACATATACCCTATCAGTAACAAACCCGGGCAATGGTTGCTTCGTCTCTACGAAAACAGAAGTAAAAGAGGATAAGAAACTACCGGATGCAATTATCAACGCACCAGCAGCAATGCCTGAACCGCTGAGTGAAGACGTGATCACCGCACAAACAGTTGTTAACGCAACTTATGCATGGACATTGACTTCGCCTGATGGCAGCTGGCAGATGATAGATGGTGATAAAACCGCAACACTGATATACCAGTCGGGTAATGCAGGTGTGAAGGGCACATTTGATCTCATTGTAACAGATAGAGGCAATGGATGTCAGAACACCGCACGATTGATATTGACGGCAACACCTGCTACCACTACTATGGCGTTAGCGGCGACAGCACCAGTGGAATACAAGACTTATCCTAACCCGTTTGTCGATAAGACGTTCATCACGTTCAAATCACCGGTAAGTGGAAAAGTGACAGTGGAGATCTATAACGCCCTGCAGGGACATATGGAGAAGCTGTTATTCAATCAGCAGGTACATTCAGGAGAAACGTACAAGTTAACACTTGACGCCGGAACGCTGCCAGCAGGTGCACACTTCTGTGTCATAAAAGCTAACGGAAGAACATATACGAGCAAGCTGTTACTCGTAAGATAAGATTATAACAGTTGGATATTTATTTTCTTACATGCTTCGGACGCTTTCCTTTTCAGGAGAGCGTTTGGGGCATGTAGGAAATTTGTCCATAATAGCATTTACAGATGAGTTTTATTTCTTATTGTTAAGTAATTATATTATTTTTATATAATAACAACAGTGATTAATTATCAATTTTACACCTATAATACCCTTAATCTATGCACAACTTTACTAGTACCTGTATCCTGTTGACTTGCCTGCTACCAGGTAAGTTTAGCGTTTTATAGACAAACCATATAATACCCAATGTTTGTCTGAAGAAAATATTAATACTACGTATATTCTGTTACGTGATAGATGTTGATCATCATCCTGCCTGATCAGGAATGTATGCTGCATGCTATACGTTAAACTGCTGTTGCCTTATGTATCAGATATCTGGTTCTAACAACACTTACCTGCCTGTAAAATCACGGCAGAGGCTTCCCCTTTTTATAAAGAAATGGCATAGCGCTGCATTGTTCCTTGCGCTAAGTATGCTTTTCGGCGGATGGCTATTAGCCATGAATCGTTTGCCCGATACCCGGAAGATGAAACAACCTGTCGCCAACAATCCTCATAAAATGGCTGATGGCGTGGATATATTTGATGTGGCACAGGCAGAGGAAGCCGGCGGTCATGGTACTATCGCCTTTAGAATGGTGAGCGGAGCAGTTGCTCCGGTAGATATAGTGATCAACTATACAATAAATGCCACGGTAACAAATGCTGCCGGCAATGGTGTGGATATTTTGACCTTGCCGACCAGCATTACACTGCCTGCAGGACAAACAGAAGTCCTGCTGGATATTGCTGCAATAGATGATTCATTTATTGAAGGTGATGAGAATCTTGAGATTACAATGACATCTGCTTTAGGCACAGATGGCGTTGATTACCTGACGCCTCACAGGGGACTTACTACCACCGTAATAGATAATGATAACCGTATCAGCATTGAGAGAGTGAACAACGGAAAGGAATTGGGCGGTGGTACTGCAAGTGATGGAAACTTCCTCATCAGTTTACCGCCATCTCTTACATTCAATGAAGATATCCATGTAAAATATGCCATAGGTGGTACCACTACCGCTACTGGTGGTCCGGGCGCAACATATGACTATAATAATACCACACTGACCGGAGATATAGTATTGCCTGCCAATACCAACAGCCTGACGCTACCGATCAAAGTGAACGATGACCAGCTGGTGGAAGGAAATGAAATTGTGGAGATGACGATAAAGGACAATAGCTTATCGGCGGTATCCAGTATAAAATTCTCTTATAACCCGGCTAAGAAGACAGCTACAGTTATCATTGAAGATGATGATATAAATATTCCTATTGGTGTGCAGAGTACTGTTAACGGGAAGGAACCCGGAGGTACGGGTAATGACGGTAGTTTTACAGTTGGCTGGCCCAATGGATATTCTGCTGCCGTAAGTGTTCTTGTAAGATATACAATAACAGGTACGGCAACAAATGGTGCGGACTATAATACGATCACGCTGACGAAAACAATTCCTGCAGGTACCAGCAATGTAACAATACCAGTAACAGTAAAGGATGATGCGACCATAGAGGGACCGGAAACCGTGATTCTGACCATTACCACCTTAACTGGTTTGTCAGGGCTGACAATAGGCAGCAGTAATAATCCAGGTACCGTTACTATTGCGGATAATGACGTGAAATCTTCGCAGCAATGGAAAAGCGCCAGCTATCCTGGTGCAGCTACCGGAGGTCCGGTGAAGGCAGGAGAGCTGATCACCTATACTGTACATGTTCGCAATACCGGCAACGTAAATCTTACCGGCGTAATCATCACTGATAATATTCCAGCTAATACACAGTTTGTAAGCGCAGATGGCGGCATCGTACCAGATGCTACAGGTAAACTAACCTGGACAATCCCTACTATAGCAGTAGGCGTAACAAATGAGATACGCCGTTTTACGGTAAGAGTGGCGAATGATCTGACCGGTGTTACCAATATTACCAATACCGCATCAGTGGACAATGGTGATGGTACCGGCGATCATCCTACAACGCAGCCTGATCCGAACAACCCGGATAATCCGCATCCTACTCCTGATCCCAATGATCCATCTACTGATATACCTGTTGATGGAGGTGGCAATCAATCCGCTAACTGGAAGAGTGCCAGCTACACCGGTTCAGGGGCAAGCGGGAAAGTAAAATCAGGCGATCTTATTATTTATACGATACATGTCCGCAACACCGGTCATATAACGATACCCAGTGTTGTTATCAATGACAATATACCTGCCTATACCGTATTTGTAAGCGCAGATGGTGGTATTGTTCCTGATGGTACCGGTAAACTCACCTGGACCCTTACAAACATCCCGGTAGGTGGCGCTGATGTGACCCGCAGTTTTGTGGTGAGAGTGGCAACTGATCTTACGGGAGCGACCAGCATTATCAATACAGCTGGTGTAGACAATGGTGATGGCACAGGTGAACATCCCACTACGCCGCCTGATCCTAATAATCCTAACAATCCGGACCCGAGCCCTGATCCGAACGATCCTTCCACGGAAGTGCCGGTTGATCAGATCAAAAAATCTGCTAACTGGAAAAGCGCCAGCTACACGGGTTCCGGTACGAGTGGAAAGGTGAAGACAGGCGATGAGATCACATACACCATCCATATCCGTAATACGGGTAATGTCACGCTGACAAATGTTTTGATCAGCGATATGATGCCTGCTTATACCACCTTTGTAAGTGCCGATGGTGGTATTGTGCCGGATGCTACCGGGAAACTGAGCTGGACCATCCCGGGCATTGCGGTGGGAGCTGCAGATGTAGTACGCAGCTTCAAGGTAAAAGTGGCGGCTGATCTTACAGGTGCTACCACTATTGTCAATACTGCAGATGTAGATAATGGTGATGGTACAGGTGGTCATCCTACAACACCGCCTGATCCTAATGATCCAAACAATCCGCATCCGAACCCAGATCCGAATGATCCTTCTACCGAGGTGCCGGTTGATAATAATAAAAGCTCAGCCAACTGGAAGAGCGCGACCTATACAGGCACCGGCGCTGGTGGAAAAGTGAAGGCAGGTGATGAGATCACGTACTTTATACATATCCGGAATACGGGTAATGTAACACTCACCAATGTGAAGGTCAGCGATGTGATCCCCACTTATACTTCCTTTATCAGTGCAGACGGTGGCATTGTGCCGGATGGTACAGGTAAATTAACCTGGACGATCCCGAATATAGCCGTGGGGGCAGCAGATGTAGTACGTAGTTTCAAAGTAAAAGTGGTGAACGACCTGACCGGCGCTACCAGTATCCTTAATACAGCTGATGTAGACAATGGTGATGGTACGGGAGATCATCCTACTACGCCGCCAGATCCTAATGATCCTAACAATCCAGATCCTACTCCTGATCCGAATGATCCATCTACAGATATACCAGCAGATGGAGGCGGCAATAAGTCTGCTAACTGGAAGAGCGCCAGCTACACCGGTTCCGGGGCAAGTGGCAAAGTAAAGTCAGGTGATCTTATTACTTATACTATACATGTCCGCAACACCGGTCATATAACGATACCGAGTGTTGTTGTCAATGATAATATACCTGCCTATACCGTATTTGTAAGCGCTGATGGTGGTATCGTACCTGATGCTACAGGTAAACTCACCTGGACCCTTACAAACATCCCGGTAGGTGGCGCTGATGTGACCCGCAGTTTTGTGGTAAGAGTGGCTACTGATCTTACAGGGGCTACCAGCATTATCAATACTGCAGGTGTAGATAATGGTGATGGCACCGGCGAACATCCTACAACACCGCCTGATCCGAATAATCCAAATAATCCGCATCCGAGCCCTGATCCGAACGACCCTTCCACAGAGGTACCGGTTGATCAGATCAGGAAATCTGCTAACTGGAAAAGCGCGAGCTATACAGGTTCAGGTACGAATGGAAAGGTGAAGACAGGTGATGAGATTACATACACCATTCACGTCCGCAATACAGGCAATGTAACGTTGACAAATGTGTTGATCAGCGATATGATGCCTGCTTATACCACCTTTGTAAGCGCCGATGGTGGTATCGTGCCGGATGCTACAGGAAAACTGAGCTGGACCATCCCGAGCATTGCGGTGGGAGCAGCAGATGCAGTCCGCAGCTTCAAAGTAAAGGTGGCAAGCGATCTTACAGGAGCTACCACTATTGTGAACACTGCAGATGTAGATAATGGCGATGGTACAGGCGGTCATCCCACTACTCCACCTGATCCAAACGATCCTAACAACCCGCATCCGAACCCTGATCCGAACGATCCTTCTACCGAGGTGCCGGTTGATAATAATAAGAACTCTGCCAACTGGAAGAGTGCGACCTATACAGGCACCGGCGCTAGTGGAAAGGTAAAGTCAGGTGATGAGATCACCTACTTTATACATGTTCGCAATACGGGCAACGAAGCGCTCACCAATGTGACGATCAGCGATGTAATACCTGAGTATACCTCCTTTATCAGCGCCGATGGTGGCATTGTGCCGGATGGAGCAGGTAAATTAACCTGGACGATCCCGAATATAGCCGTGGGTGCACCGGATGTAGTGCGTAGCTTCAAAGTGAAAGTGGTGAATGACCTGACCGGGATTGTGAGTATCGTTAATACTGGCTATGTAGACAATGGTGATGGCACGGGCGATCATCCTACTACACCACCAGATCCGAATGATCCTAATAATCCGCATCCTAATCCTGACCCGAATGATCCATCTACAGATATACCTGCAGATGATGGCGGCAATAAGTCTGTTAACTGGAAAAGTGCCAGCTACACAGGCTCAGGCGCAAATGGAAAAGTGAAAACGGGAGATATTATCACTTATACTGTGCATGTCCGTAATACAGGCCATATCACGCTGGCAAGTGTCATTGTTACAGATATGATTCCTGCTTATACGGAATTTGTTAGTGCCGATGGTGGCATTGTACCTGATGCCACAGGTAAACTCATCTGGACCCTTACAAACATCCCGGTAGGTGGCGCTGATGTAATCCGCAGTTTTGTAGTGAGAGTGGCAAGTGATCTCACGGGTGCTACCAGCATTATTAATACTGCCGGTATAGATAACGGAGACGGCTCTGGCGAACATCCAAGTACTCCGCCGGATCCTAATGATCCAAATAATCCACATCCGAATCCTGATCCGAACGATCCTTCCACCGAAGTGCCGGTTGAACAGGATAAAAGTTCCGTTAACTGGAAAAGTGCGGCCTACACCGGTACAGGTGTAAATGGTATGGTGAAGGCAGGTGATGAGATCACTTACACCATTCACGTCCGTAATACCGGTAACGTGAAACTGGATAATGTAGTTGTCAGCGACCTTATTCCTGCCTATACAACGTTCGTTAGTGCAGACGATGGCATTACACCTGACGCCGCCGGTAAATTAACCTGGACGATCCCCGAAATTTTATTAGGGGCGGATGCTGTGCGCAGCTTTAAGGTAAAAGTAGTGACCGATCTCACCGGTGCAGGATATATCACCAATACTGCGGATGTAGATAACGGTGATGGTACTGGCGGTCATCCTACCACACCACCGGATCCGAATGATCCGAATAATCCGCACCCAAATCCTGATCCGGATGATCCTTCTACGGAAGTGCCTGTAGATAATGGGAAACATTCCGACAACTGGAAAAGCGCCAGCTATACAGGAACAGGCGCCAACGGAGGTGTTACAACCGGAGATCTGATCACTTATACCATTCACGTAAGGAACAGTGGCAATGCTACCCTGACGAATGTTGTGATCAGCGATGAGATTCCGGCCTATACGGAATTCGTAAGTGCAGAGGGAAATATTACTCCATCCGCAGGTAAACTGACCTGGACTATTGCAGATATACCTGTTGGCGGTGCTGACGTTACACGTTCATTCACCGTGAAGGTTGTCGAGGATCTTACAGGCGCTTTGAGTATTACTAATACTGCGGATGTAGATAATGGCAATGGTAAAGGAAATGATCCTACCCATCCTGCTGATCCTAATGATCCGAATAACCCGATGACAAATCCTCCTCCTGGTCCTGCTACAGATGTGAAGGTGGATACACTGGTGCGATTTGAAGCCTGGAAGGGAGTCGTTACGGCAAGTGGTGCAGACAAGGCTAGTCCCGGGGAAATATTGACCTATACCATCCATGTACGCAATACAGGCAACGTTAAACTGCCGCTCATTACCGTGACTGATCCGGTGCCAGCACTCACCACTTTCCAGAGTGCCGAAGAGAATGGTCTTTTCAATGCGGGCAGCAATACAGTTACCTGGGAAGTCAGGGATATTGCTGTAGGTGCTGTTGCCGACCTTACGTTTAAAGTGAAGGTGGATGATAATCTGGATTCCGGAGCTGTTATTACAAATACCGCCGTGGCGTCTGACGGGAAGATAGATATACCTACCTGGGGTTGCGACCCTCATTCAGCGAATTGTAGTGGTACGCCGGGTACTGTTATAGGAACAGTGCCGGGTGGGGATCTTCAGTTTGCGAACGCTATGAGCCCTAATGGCGACGGTAAGAATGAATATTTCGTGATAAAAGGACTGGAGAAATATCCGCCTGCTGCTTTATACGTGTTCAATCGCTGGGGAAGTATGGTATACCAGTCGAAGGCATATCAGAACGACTGGTCTGCCAAGGGCTTAAGTGAAGGCACGTACTATTATAAACTGGAATTGAAACTACCGGGAGGAATAAAATTATACAAGGGATGGATTGTGATAAAACGAAACTGATGAATAAGGACATTTTTTGTTTTACAAAACAAACGGTTATGTGCTTAAGAAAAGGACTGTATACGGGGTTACTGATCATCGCCGGGTTGCGGGCTGGTGCCCAGCAGAACGTACAATTCAGCCAGTACGTATTTAACGGCTTGAGTGTAAATCCTGCCTATGCGGGATACAAAGATGCCTGGTATCTTAATAATATCTACCGGCAGCAATGGACTGGTTTTCCCGGGGCACCGATCACGGCGGGAGTATCTTATGATGGTCCGTTTCGCCCGCTCAAAACAGGAGCCGGTATTGGACTCGGGGTACAGCTGATGGCAGATATGGTGGGGCCGCAGAAGTCTTATTCTCTTTATGCTTCTTATGCCTACCGCATTCCCCTGGATGCGGAACAGACACGCCGTTTAAGCTTCGGGCTGGGAGTAGGGGTGACGCAGTATCACCTGGAAGGGAATACGCTGGCATACTTTGATGGCGACGATCCTGTTTTCCCCGGAGGCGGGGTAAACGCCTATACGCCCGATGCCAGGTTTGGCGTCTATTATAGCTCACCTTCGTTTTATGCAGGTCTCTCAGTGATGGATCTGTTCAGCAGGTATACCAGCACTAAGTATGCCTGGAAAGGATATAACTATCAGAATATCCGGAAGTCGCAGCATATCTACCTGACGGCAGGTGTGATGCTGCCACTGTCTGAACATCTGCAGCTGAAACCGTCCCTCATGATCAAGGATGATTTTAAGGGACCGACTAACCTGGATGTAAATGCCATGTTGCTGATCGACAGGGTATTCTGGATCGGCGGTTCTTTCCGCACGGCAGTACCTGTCTGGAAGAAACAATTGCCCAATGGGCTGGAATCGCTGAATGCTGCCAGTGCCATTGTCGAATACTATATTGGAGGAAAATGGCGCATAGGTTATGCGTATGATTTAAATATCAATGAACTTGCGGGAACACAGGGTGGATCGCACGAGATATCACTAGGTATTTTATTCCCGCAGAAGAAGTTCAGTACATCGAGTCCACGTTATTTTTAAAAGGGGGATTAATATGTTACGTTGCTGGTTCGTTAAATTGATTATTTTACTTTGTTGCCCCGTGCTCTTATATGGGCAGGAAGAGAAAAGCCTGATGGAATTGGGGGATGAAGCATTTGTTCGTGAAGAATATGCCGTTGCTGCCAATCTATATGGCAGGCTGGCAAATAAGAAGGGCAGGAAAGCGCCGCTTAAGCTACTGGAAAAGACGGCGCAGTGCTACCGGGAAATGGCCCGGTTTGCAGAGGCCGGGTATTGGTATATGCGTATGATCGAGCATCCCGGTTGTCCGTCATCCATTATGGCCGCATATGGCGAGATACAGAAGAACCTGGGAGAGTATGATACCGCCAGGTTATACCTGTCCCGTTTTAATCCGGCCAATGCAGATGAGGTCCAATGGAAAAATATGGCTATTGCGGGTTGCGACAGTGCGCTGGTCTGGAAGAAAGATACTGTGGCAACCTATGCGCTGGAAAATATCAAGGAACTGAGTACCGTGGGCGATGACTGGGTAAGTGGGGTAATGAAAGGGGGCCTGTTGCTGGAATCCAACGGGTATCGTAAAATGGCCCTGACGACAGGGTCAGAAAGAAATCCTGATATGGATCCCCGGGTCAATCAGCCTTATTTTAAACCATATCTTTTCAGAGAATATGCCAAGGGTAGCAGGGCAAATACCTTTTTGGAAGAAATACTACCGGACCTGCTGGGTAAACTACCTTACCATGTAGGTCCGGTATGCTTTAATAACAGGGAGGACACGGTATACGTCACTCTCAATGCAGATGGTAAAGACATGGCGGATAAGAAAAAGAAAGGGCCTGTGAACGGCCGCCGTTTAATGTCGCTTTACTGGTCTTTCAAGAAAGGGGACAAGTGGTCTCCGCTGGCGCCTGTCACAACGCTGAATGCTGCCGGTAGTTATACCGGTAATGCGGTATTGAATAGTATAGGCAGCGTCATCTATTTTGTGTCCGACAGGCCGGGAAGTATAGGTAAAATGGATATCTGGTATAGTGAGCGGCAGGCCAATAACCAATGGGGAGTACCTGTCAACTGTGGCCCTGTGATCAATACCCGCTATGATGAGACTTTTCCTACTATCAACGAGCAGGACGTACTTTACTTCTCCAGCAAAGGCCATCCCGGAATGGGTGGCTTTGACGTTTTCCGGTCAGAGGGAAGCAGTGGCGCATGGAGTCAGCCCCGCAATCTCCGTAGTCCCTTTAACTCGGGTGGGGATGATCTGGGCTTTATTATGAAAGGTAATAACTATGAAGGCTATTTTGCTTCCAATCGTCACGGCGGTGGAGGAGGGGACGATATATATCATTTCCTGGAAACGCATTTTACAGAAAAGCTGACCGACCCTTCTGCGGGTAAACCACCAGCGCCGGCTCCTGATAATACTACTAAAGCGTCTGAAAAGACGGTTGCCGACAATACGCCCCGTAAGCCAACGCTCAGTCCGACTGACAGTGCCGTGATACATAAGTTGCAGGAACTGCGTTTTCACTACGATTATAACAGCGCCATACTGTTGACTGAATCCAGGGAAACGCTGGACAGGGTGGCAGTAGTGTTACAGCAGTATCCTCACTGGAAACTGATGATACGTTCCTATGCGGATAGCCGTGGTACGGACGAATACAATATCAAGCTGTCGGCCCTGCGTTGTTATGCTGTGATAGATTACCTTATCAAAAAAGGGGTGTCACCACGCAGGCTCTATTATGAGAACCTGGGAGAAAGTGAACTTGTCAATCCTTGCGGAAATGATGTGCCTTGTCCGGAGGCTGAACACCGGGAGAACAGAAGGACTACGCTGCGCGTAGTTTATAACTGAGTATTGATCCCGTATTCCTCGATCTTACGATAGAGGGTAGCCAGGCCGATATTAAGCAGGCGGGCGGCTTCAGTCTTGTTGTTTTTGGTATGATGTAATACCTTGATAATATGCAGCTTTTCTACGCTGGCAAGATCAAAGGAAGAAAGTCCGGTAATGGATTTATCTGCTATCTGGAGATCCAGCGGGAGATGTTCTACGGATAGATCATCGCCTCCGGCAAGGATCACGGCTCTTTCGAGAACGTTCTTCAGCTCACGGATATTACCTTTCCATTCATGGAGCTGGAGCTTTTCGACGAAAGCAGGAGTGACCTGTGGTCTGCGCTGGTTGATCTTGGCAGAGAAGAAGCCGACAAAAAAATCCGTCAGGGCAGGGATATCTTTCTTTCTCTCTCTCAGAGGAGGCAGGGTGATGGCAAAGACGTTCAGACGATAGTACAGATCTTCACGGAAATGCCCCTTTTCGGCCTCTTCTTTCAGATCGCGGTTAGTAGCTGCAATGATCCTTACATTGACCTTGGTGGGCTTCGTATCGCCTACTTTGATGAATTCACTGGTTTCCAGTACCCTGAGCAGCTTGCTTTGCAGATCGGCTGGCATTTCCCCGATCTCGTCCAGGAAGATGGTGCCGGTATTGGCCTCTTCGATCAGGCCTTTTTTATCGCGGTTGGCATTGGTAAAGGCGCCCGCTTTATAACCGAAAAGCTCACTTTCCAGCAATTCCCGGCTAAAGGCGCTACAGTTCAGTGCCACGAATGGTTTACCGGCTCTCTTACTATTATTATGAATAGCCTGAGCAAATACTTCTTTACCGGTACCGGTTTCACCCAGCAACAGGACGGTCGTATCGGCAGGAGCTACTTTATTGGCCTGCTCGATGGCGTCGCGGATAGGCCGGGAGGTACCGAGGATGCTGTCAAAACTGTACTTTTTGCCTACCTGGCTTTCCAGTTTCTCAATGCGTTTCTGTAACTGGACCTTTTCAATAGCCCTGTTCAGCAGCGGGATAATGCGGTTGTTGTCATCACCCTTGGTGAGGTAGTCGAACGCGCCGTTCTTGATTGCCTGTACGCCGTCGGGGATATTGCCGTAGGCCGTCAGCAGGATGATTTCTATAGAAGGATATTTCTCTTTCAGCGTTTTAGAGAAGTCGACGCCGGTACCATCGGGTAGTTTTACATCACAAAGTACTACGTCAATTTCTTCCTTGTCGATTATTTTCTGAGCACTTTTAATATTGCCGGCTTCCACTACGTTAAAGCCTTCCAATGCAATAATCCTTTTCATCAGGCTGCGCAGTTTCTCTTCATCATCTATTATAAGGACAGTTCCGGTCATAAGATCATTTGCCGGCAAAATTACATATTCTTTGGGATCTTTATCTGATTGGGAAATGTCGGGGTAAATGGGCATCTTGTGGGATTATTAAAAAATGCGCATGATAATATTTTGTTTTATTTCAGATTAAAAGATAGCTGGCCGATGCAATTTTTCAACTCTTTTCCCCTATATTTGATCTGCTAAATGGTTGTCGCATATACGCACAATCTCCTCACTCCCTGTACACCACCGTTGTTACTTTTCATAGCCGCTGACTTCATAACCATCGCCTTCACAGAGTAGTTTTATCCTATAAAAACCTTATTTGATTTTATAATCTATTCCCTCATGAGGAATTTATCTCTATAATAATCCGTTCCCGGGTTGTCCCCGGGGTTGAAACCCCGCGCTACAAACACAACGCTCCTGACGGAGCTGAATGCGGCGGATATATACTCTTCTCCTGGGTAAATATTGCTATTGACCCCGGGAAGCCTGCCACATGTCAAAGAAAGTTTACCAGGTTTGCCGGCAGGGATACTTTAGCATTAAAATACCCTGCTATGCAAATTCATACTACTACCAGGCAAGCCTATCTCGACTGGCTGCGTATACTGGCCATCTTTGGCGTACTGATCTTTCATTCTGCCATGCCCTTTGGAGCCGAACTGGATTGGCATATCCGGAACAAGGAAACCAGTAATATTTTCCTGGAAATGATACACTGGATGCACCTGTTCCGGATGCCATTACTGTTCTTCATTTCCGGTACTGTCAGTTACTTCATGCTGCAACACCGGACAGGCGGTGGCTTTATTGGCCTGCGTGTCAGAAGGCTGCTCATTCCCGTGATCCTTGGTATCCTCGTCATTGTTCCTCCGCAAGTCTACCTGGAACGTGTCACACAGGGTTTTAAAGGTAATTTCTGGCAGTTTTATGGTCATATGTTCACAACGGGAGCATATCCTAAAGGAAACCTCAGCTGGCATCACCTTTGGTTTGTAGTCTACCTCCTGATCTATGATATTCTTTTTGCACCTGTATTCGTCTGGATTGTCTCTGCCAAAGGAGCGGCCTTCCGCAGCGCTTTGCAATGGCTGGATAAGGGGAAACGGGTATACCTGCTCGCAGTGCCTGGTATTGTGCTCTACGCGGCGCTGGCAAGACAATATCCTGAAACGAACGACCTCGTGCATGACGGGTGTTATTTCTTCTACTGGTTATGTTTCCTGCTGCCGGGTTTTATCTGCATTGCACAACCTACGCTGATGAACAGCCTGGAAAATAACCGGCGTACTTCCTTCCTGGTTGCCCTGCTGTCTATTATAACGATCAATTACCTGCGCTGGAATGATCTGGAGCCATGGGATACACTGATCAACTGGGAACATGATCCGCGTACTTATGCGTATCTTGCACTGAGGGCAATATGTGCCTGGGGATGGGTGCTCACCGCTATCGGTTATGGTAAGAAATACCTCGATAAACCACATCCGTCACTGAACTATCTGAACCAGGCAGTTTACCCTTTTTATATCTTACATCAGACAATTATTGTTATCCTTGCATATTATGTTGTGCAAACGTCGGATACGATCGGGACCAAATACCTGTTCATCGTAATATGCACCTTTATCCTGTCGATGGGTATTTTTCATTTGCTGATACGGCCTTATCCCGTTTGCCGCTTTTTATTCGGCATGAAGCCGCTGGCAAAAGCTAAGGAGAGGAAACAACAGCAGGGGCAACGAGAAGCAACAGAAGAGGGTATACTATTACCGGTATCATCATAAAACAAGCGAATCGCATGAGTAATTTTCGCAGATATTATTTACCGGCCTTTTATGGCCTTATCACCTATTTCAGTATCCGGCTTTTGCTGGATACTGTTACTGGTATGAAATTCTGGGAAAGACCATTAGGCCTGAACCTGTTTGAGATCACCGCCTGCATCTTTTTTGGCTATCTCCTGATAGGCGCCCATCATTACATGTATCGCTACTTTGATACGCACTGGGCGGATATGGATGATTACAGGAAGAGAGTACTGAAGGAATTGGGCGCCATCCTTATGATGACAGTGCTGTTCCAGAACCTCATCATCCTGCCGATGGCCGCTTTTACAGATGATGGTGCGCAATGGTATGATGTGGCAGATATTAATCTTATCCCTCTGTTATATTCACTGATCTATTATGGCGTAAGCCGGAGCAATACTTTTCTGCAGGCCTATGTCAGCAATAAGGTGAAGCTGCAGGAAGTCACGAATAACCAGCTGCAGGCAGAGCTTAAGTTCCTGAAGGCCCAGCTGCATCCTCACTTTATCTTTAATGCGCTTAATACCATTTATTTCCAGATGGATGAAGACGTCAACGCTGCCAAGAAAAGTGTAGAACAGTTCTCGGAGTTGCTGCGTTACCAGTTATACGATCAGCAGCAAACCGTCTCTATCCGGCATGAAATACAGTACCTGCATAGTTTCATCAATCTGCAGAAAGTAAGGGCTTCAGACAAGCTGGTATTGAACCTTCACCTGGACCCGGACCTCTACGACCAGCAGGTATATCCCTTATTGCTTTTCCCCCTGGTGGAAAATGCGTTCAAGTATGTAGGCGGAGAGTATTGGATCAATATCAAAGCCTCACTGGAACATGAGCGCATACACTTTATAGTAGAGAATGCTATTCCCAAGATCACCATGCCTGTAAAGGCCGGCGGTATAGGGCTGGAGAACCTGAAACGCAGGCTGGAGCTTTTATACCCGGGAAAACATACATTTGAGATCAACAAAACAGCGCGTACTTTCAGCGTCGCGTTGTCCATAGAACCTGAACCTGTCGTTTACCAGACAATAATAACTGAAGAAGATGAAGATCAGATGCGTCATCACGGATGATGAGCCCTATGCAAGAAAAGGATTACAAGGCTATATAGGACAGATAGATTTCCTGGAACTTGTAGCTGTATGCGAGAGTGCCGTAGAGTTAAACACCTTCCTTAAACAGGAACAGGTAGACCTGTTGTTCCTGGACATAGAAATGCCTTACCTCTCAGGTATCGATCTCCTGAAGACACTGGCGAATCCGCCTAAAGTGATCTTTACCACGGCATACGAAAAGTACGCTGTGCAGGGCTATGAACTGGAAGTCCTGGACTACCTGCTGAAGCCTGTTTCCTTCGATCGTTTTCTGCGTGCAGCCAATAAGGCCTTCGACTATTTCAGCCTGCAGCAGCAGGTGAAACCGCAGCAGGAGTACTTCTTCGTCAAGGTAGACAACAAGCTGGAGAAGGTGGTGATAGCAGATATACTATTTGCGGAGGGTATGGAGAACTACATCGTCATCTACACAAAAGATAAAAAGCTGATCACGCACCTTACTTTGAAGATGTTGCAGGAACGCCTGCCGGCTGATAAATTTGTACAGCCGCACAAGTCTTATCTTGTCGCTATCGACAAGATTGATGCCATAGAAGGCAATACGCTCGGGATTTCTGGCTACCAGGTACCAGTGTCCCGTTACCAGAAAGAAGAGATCATGCAGCGCATCCTGCAGGACAAGATCCTCAAAAGATGATCATAGGCCAACAGCTGCATCCGCATTAATAATTCCCCAGCCGAATTTACTGCTCCTGCTATTGGCAAAGCTGGATGCCCTTGCCATCCTCGCAATGATACTGTCACGCGGGTAGCCTGGATACTTACTCCATATAAGCGCTGCTATAGCCGAACAGCTGGCCGTTGCCACAGAAGAGCCGCCAACAGTAGAAGGCACATCCCCGGTCATGGCTATGCTCAGCGGGTTCCTGCCTGTAGAAGATTTCTGCATGACGATAGCGAAGTCCACTTTACTGCCGGTGTGGCAATCATCACACCTGTCTTTCAGATTATCTTTCATACCTGTCACTGCAATCACCTGTGGCTGATTAGCAGGGAAGATCACGCCGACAAAACTGGCAAAGAAAGAGGTGGAAGTACCCGCAGCACAAAACATCAGTTTCTGTTTACTGTATGCATAACTGAGGGCATCTTTGATCTGGCCGGAACTGAAGATAGTACCCATACTCATACTGATGATCTTCACTGCGGGATCGTCGGCTCCCAGCACATAGGCATTGGTAACGCCGTTGATGGCGTCTGTAGAGAGGAGTACTACATTCTCCGCTGCATGTACAGTAATGAGATCGCAGTTGTAGGCGATACCCACCGTGTTGCCATCAGTGCCTCTGGGGCCTGCCAGTACACCGGCCATGCTGGTGCCGTGTCCGCAGGGATCGTCAGGGCTACCATTGTAGTAAGTGCCCAGTTTTTGTATGGTCCTGCCGGCAGACAAGCCCTGGTTGAACATATTGCCCAGGTTTTCCTGCTGCGGACTCACACCGGTATCGATGATCATCACTTTGATATGCTGTCCGGTGGACCGCTGCCAGGCCTGTTCTATCCGGTGATAGGGATAATTCCAGGAGAGTTTCGCTGCGGGGGATGTCACTGTGTAATCAGCACCCGCTACAAGGTCGGTTTTAGCCGAATTATAGCCGCAACCGGAGGCAAGGATATCTGATGCTGCTGCGGCGTCTCTGGGGCTTATATCGCGCATAAATGCGCCATATCCGATGGGTTCTGCATAACGCACCCTGGGGGAGGCACGCAATGCCCTGACCGTTTCAAAATGACTGACGCGTACGTTCAGAAAACGTAGTTTGTCGGCAGTGGAAGTACGTTGGTCTTTTCCCGAAGTAATGTCTTCCTTTTCTCCGATTAGTTGTAATATTTCGGCTGCGCCGGATGCCGTGGAATATCCTACGGATAAAATACTATCCCCATGCAGCAGCGCGCTCCAGACCATTGTATCACTGGCCATTTTCCAATCGAAATAACCATGTGTTTCCAGTTGCTGGTTGACAAATGCATTGATAGCTGATTTGGGAATGATCTCCTGCGGGTTCTGCCGGGGAGGTGTAAATGGAAGGGTATCTGTTTTACGACAGGAAGTGGACAGTATAACGACTACGCCCACCATTAGAAAATAAGGGGTTCTCATCTGTTACGTTTTAGTTGATTAACAATCCTGACTGATAGATAACGTGGCTGTTGAAGCGTTGGGTTCTTATCTATTAATTTACGAAAAATTGTTGGGATATCACGTTTCCCGGTAGGAGCAGGTCGTTGACTTTTTAACCGGATGCAGCTGGAGATAGTAAACCTCCGCAACTTCAAGAGTAACTACTTATTGTGTTTATTTTATATATTGCGCCGGTAACTTTACTTACTTTAACTAACTACCTATTCCTATGGACGACGATCGATGGACAGGTTTGGTGCTTATACTTGGAGGACTCTTATGGGTATGGCTGGCGCTCAAATTAAAAAATAAATCAAAGCCCTGGCGGCATTTTAAGATGGTAGCCATCGGCCTCACGGCTGTTTTAGTGGGGATTGTCTTCTTGTTCAAACTTCATAGGTAAAGCTGATAGCGTTACTACTGTCGATGTTGCGTAGCAATACGCTCAAATTTACTTTTTTTACCTAAATACCTATTCCTATGAACGAACATGGAGGGCAAGGTTTGGGCTTTACACTATGTTCCTCAAATGAGGGGAAATTTAGTAGCTGCTGGTCTTCTTTGTCCCGTAAAGCCGTTGTCGTATCAGTATTCATTTCTTTTCTTCCAATCATATTTATCCTTATCAGCAATATTCCTCTTTTCCAGATCAGCAAGCAAGGCATCTATATTTTCTTTACTCACCCATCTGCCATTTACAAAGACCCCGGCAATTTTTCTCGTGTTGCTTATATTTTCTAATGGGTTTGCATCAAGCAGAATGAGGTCGGCATATTTGCCTGGTTCTACCGTTCCTACTTTGTCTTCAATTCCCAGCCAGGTTGCAGGTAAACGGGTAGCTGAAGCCAATGCTTCCTGCGGACTTAGCCCTGCCTGAACTAAAAGTGCTATTTCGTCGTGAAGTGAAAAGCCCCATACAACTCCTGAAGTTCCCGCGTCTGTACCCGCAACCATCGGAACACCGGCTTCTTTGAAAGCTTTTACCAACCGGATATGAAACGCAATTAGTTTTTCGAAATAAGCGACACGCTCAGGACTTGTGTCCTTGTTATAGTTATTGGCAGTCAGCCATTTGCTTTGTATCAGCGGATGCACATATTTCAGGCCAGGCAGATTACGAATTGAATCGAGTGAACGAGCCTGTTCCGCAATGCTGACCATGGTAATTAAGGTAGGCGATAGCCATGTGCCGTTCCTTTTGGCAAGTTGTGCAAAACGTTTGGCCTGCTCATCAGAGAAGTCGTCCGTCTGTTTGGAAAATTCCTCTGCATGTGCCACCATATCAAAGCCAGGCACAAAAGCTTCTTCCGTTCTTCCCTTAAATGCATTCGGTATATGCCCTACCACTTTCATTCCCTGTTTGCTGGCTTCATCAATTATCGCTTTGTATGTTTCAATATTAAGTTTGGAATATACCTTGATGAAATCATATCCTTCCGCCTTGGCAATGCGAACAGTCTGGCGGCCATCAGCAGGGGTGTTGGCAACGATGCCTGCATCGCCACCATTTATTAATAATGCCAATGCAATGCGTGGACCAAATACTTTACCTTTTACAATTTCATTTCTCTGACCAAAATGTTCAGGTCTGCCGCTTAATTCTAATGTGGTAGTAACACCGTTTGCGATATAAGGCAGCATAAAATCCTGCGTGTTTATAAAAAAGGTAGCTCCTCTTGTCGGATAGTTTGAACCGAAACTAATATCTGTCACATTGTGCACATGCATATCGATAAGACCGGGCATGAGCCATTTATTGCTTCCATCTATCAATTTAGCATTAGCGGGAATTGTTTGATTGATGGATACAATTTTCCTGTCTTTAATGATGACGGTAGCATTCTTTATAATTGTGGCATCCGTCGTCATCGGAATGATGTTCACATTTGTGACAGCATATATGCCTTCCTGCGAAATATCTTCACGTTGCTGACTGCCGGCGGATGATTGTTTTAAATTTGAACATCCACTAAAAATTATCAAAAGAGAAAATAGCCGGAACAGGTTGCGGAAGTGTTTGTATCTCAATTGTATCGGTTTTAATTGTGCCTAACCGATAAATATACGAAAGTTTTTAGCCCGTCTTTAGGGTTTTATTGCTCCTATATGGGCATTTTAAAATATAAACAAAGGCCGGAATTAAGTGGTACAATGGCCTGGTCATAGACAAAAAGTCAAGTACAGGTTATTGTTGGCCCTATTGGCGCAAATAGATCGTAAGTACTATTTCACTGATCATATCAAAAAATCATTTTAAGAAGGATTTGGTTTTAATGCTAAATAGTATACATTTGCAACAAAGATGCAAATGCTATGAAGTGCAGTACTGTAGTACTGTACAGACCTTGCCGGTGCCTACTATCCCGGTACGGACCTTCTATTTTAATAACTATAACATATGATCCCGAACAGACTACCTGTTACGGTGCTGAGTGGCTTTCTCGGCGCCGGTAAGACTACTTTGCTCAATCATGTCCTGCACAATAAGGAGGGGCTGAAAGTAGCTGTTATTGTGAACGACATGAGCGAGGTGAATATCGATGCACAACTGGTAAAGAATGAACAAACACTGAGCCGGACGGAAGAGAAGCTGGTGGAGATGAGCAACGGCTGTATCTGTTGTACCCTGCGGGAAGACCTGCTGATAGAAGTAGAGAAGCTGGCGAAGGAGGGGCGGTTTGATTACCTGCTGATAGAAAGCTCCGGCATCAGTGAACCGCTGCCCGTAGCACAGACATTCACCTACCAGGATGAAATCAATGCCATTGATCTGAGCCAGCTATCAAGACTGGATACCCTTGTTACAGTGGTAGACTGTTTTAATTTCCTCCGTGATTTCAGCAGCATTGAAACGCTGCAGGACAGGCAGGTCACAGATATGGAAGGCGACTACAGGACTATCGTGAACCTGCTGACCGACCAGATAGAGTTTGCCAATGTCATCATCCTGAATAAAACGGATCTTGTTACTGCGGAAGACCTGGGTATGCTACAGGCTGTGATCAGGAAGATGAATGCCAATGCACGCATTATACCTTCCTCTTTTGGTAAGATCGAGCTGCAAAATATACTGAACACTGGTCTTTTTGATTTTGAAGAAACCAGTCAGAGTGCCGGCTGGATCGAAGAGCTGAACAAGTCGCATCATACGCCTGAGACAGAAGAATACGGCATCAGCAGTTTTGTGTACCGCAGCAGGAAACCATTTCATCCGGAACGCTTCTGGCATTATCTGAACAACGACTGGCATTCCAATATCATCCGTAGTAAAGGCCTCTTCTGGCTGGCTTCGCGTAAAGATGACGCCCTGAACTGGAGTCAGGCAGGTGGCAGCCTGCGTGCAGAACGTGCGGGTGTATGGTGGTGTAGTATGCCTTATCAGGACAGGATAAGTTTTGCATCATTTCTGGACAATGAAGACGAGATCGAAGACAGATGGGATAAACGTTTCGGTGACCGGCACAATGAAATTGTGATCATTGGCAGAGGGCTGGATAAAGATACTATTATAAGGGAACTGGAGGATTGTCTGTGCAATGAAGCAGAACTTGGAACAATGGAAAAAGGAGGAAATTTCCATGATGAATTCCCCTTGTAACCTGACAGAGATGATGAAGGAACGGGGTTGGTCTTTAGGCCGGCCCCTTATTGTTTTTACCCTGTTAACGTAAACATAACATATAAGTAAGAGGTCGCTTTATAATTTCGTGCTGCATATCTGCCAACTATTATGATAGAGAACCTGACAGACGCGGATTTATTATCACTTTCACAAACTGGCGATGAGAAAGCATTTGAAGCGATCATGTATAGATATAATGTACAGCTGTACAAGTATATCTACACGCGCATCCGTAGTGAACATGATGCAAAAGATCTGTTACAGGAGGTATTTATTTCCTGCTGGAAGAACCGGCATACTATTAATAATATAACGGCTTACCTGAAAAGGTCTGTACATTATGCAATCATAGACTGGCAGATAGAAAATAAAAAAGTACTGGCCCGACAAACCATTTTACTGGAAAAAGACGAACCCACCACATACCCTGTAGAAGACCAGCTGATATCCCTGGAGATCAGGGAAGAAGTAGAAACAGAGATCTCAAAGATGAATGAAACCATGCGCAAGATATTTGTATCCAGTCGCTGGGAATCTAAATCTATCCCTGAAATCGCCCTTGAATACGGGCTTTCCGAGCAAACAGTCAAGAATAATCTCTCCCTTGCACTCAAACGCATCCGCTTGCGCCTGGCCGCTTTCTTCCTGATGCTTGTCTACATCCTGGCAGCGTGGAATATACAATTCCCTAACGGCGTCCCTTTACACTTTCTTCCTGATGCTTGTTTACATGTTGGTAACATTGAGTTTACAATTCCTTAACGGTACCACTTTTCACTTTTGAGGACTTTACTGATGAATGGGAACATCATCATCAGACAAAGCAGCGCTGTTAGCGCTTTTAGAAAAATACCGCTCCGGTCAGTGTACGCCGGAGGAAACAGCCCGTATACAGCAATGGTTCGACAGTTTTGAAGAATTGCCCGATACCGGAGAAATGAGAACCGCCGCCGATGAGGCAGTGGCCAATACCATGCACACCCTCTTCCCACGCAGGGGAGGATCTGTAAGGTACATTATGCTCAGTGCTGCCGCTATATTGGTAGTAGCCCTTACCAGTCTGCTCTTCATATACAGGTTCTATATGAAGGCGCCGGTTCCCGTTATTTATTCATCGGTTACAACCGGAAAGGGGGAGCGTAAGAAACTGACCCTGCCAGATGGTAGTACACTAACCATGAACGCAGGCAGTACGCTCAGTATTCCTTCTAATTTTGGCGATAGCGCCAGAGAGCTGGTATTTACAGGTCAGGGAACCTTTGATATTAGACAGAATAGTAAACAACCATTTATAGTACATACCGGAGATGTTCGCACCGTAGTGCTGGGTACTGCTTTTGATGTGAAGGCATACCCGGGCGATAAAGCATTGCAGGTGGCTGTACTGAATGGTAAGGTGCGCATCGAAAAAGAGGAGCAGGGCCATACGGAAGTACTGGCGACTGGTGTAACTAAAAACCAGCTGCTGACCTATGAAGCGCAATCTGGTAAGCACGAACTGAAGCCCTGTAAAGCAGATGAAATTGCAGGCTGGCAGCAGAACAGGTTATTCTTTGATCAGGCTTCACTGGAAGAGATCGCACAGGTACTCGAGAGACAATACAATACACATATTACACTCGCCGGTAAGGCGAAGCACAACTGCCGCTACACTATACAATTGAAGAATGAGCCGCTGGACAAGGCTTTACTGCTGCTACAACAGCTGTCGGGGATCTCTTACATCGTAAACAACAATGAAATAAAAATCAATATTGCGTCATGCGAATAAAATGTAATGCGCCAACAACAAGGAGACAGTTACGACTGCTCGTCTTATTTCTTTTTGCTCACGTGATCTGTTTTGCAAATGATGTGCAGAACCAGTATGTGACTGTTACGGTACGCAAAGCGCGTATCAGTTTAAACGTAAAGAATCAGCCGCTTAAAAATGTATTCCTGCTCATCGAGCAGAAAACAGGCCTTTCCGTTGGCTACAGTGCTACCGCGATCAATGCAATGGAACCTGTGAACTATAAGGCTGATGATGAAATGCTGGCCACCGTATTCCAGGACCTGCTGAAAGATTATCAGGGTACGGTAAAGCAGGTAGATGAAAACCACATCTTTTTGAAAGTGGAAAAGAGGAAGGCGGAGAAAGCGGTGCTGCCCGTTGTAGCTGCCGTTGCTGCTACTCCGATCGTGATCTCCGGTACAGTGACTGACGAGAACAATCAGCCGGTGCCCGGAGTAAGCATTCATGAGAAGAATACTAAGAAAAATGCAACGACCGATGCAAGTGGTAAATACACCATTACCGTCAATACGGGTGATGTGCTGGTATACAACTTTATCGGTTATGCACCGCAGGAAATAACTGTAGGCGCTGAAAACATGATCAACGTGCAGTTGAAGGTGCAGAACAGCCAGTTGAAAGAGATAGTAGCCATTGGTTACCAGTCCATCAGGAAGAGTGATGTAACCGGTGCTATTTCCAGTGTGAAAGCGAGCGAATTGAACCTGACATCTCCTTCCGTAGGACAGGCGCTGGTAGGTAAGGTGGCAGGTGTACAGGTATCGCAGGTAAGCGGTGCTCCCTATGCCAGCACCAAGATCCGTGTACGTGGTATCGGTTCCATCAATGCCGGTTCCAGTCCTCTGTATGTAGTGGATGGTTATCCTATGGACAATGATATTTATATCAACCCCGAGGATATTGAGTCTATCGACATCCTGAAAGATGCGGCTTCTGCAGCGATCTATGGTTCCCGTGCTGCCAGTGGTGTGGTACTGATCACTACCAAACGTGGTAAGGAAGGTAAAGGTAAGTTTGAGTATGATATTCAGTCGGGTGTGAACCAGCTGGCTAAGAAAGTGAAGCTGCTTGACGCGGACGGCTTTGCACAGCTGATGATCGACGGCAGGAACAATTCCTATCAGGACCTGGTGGTAAACAAAGGTCTCCAGTGGACTGATGCGATGTTCTCTGACGACAACGCTACACGTGTTGCGAAAGTGGGTAATGCTAACTCCGTTCAGATCGATCCTGCTTTTTATGATTTCGCCAGTCAGAAGGTGATCAAGCCGAAATATAACACAGACTGGCAGGACCTGCTGTACCGCAATGCGATATTCAGCCGTCATAACCTGTCATTCTCCGGTGGCAGCAAAGAAGTGAAATATTATATCAGCGGTGGTTATCAGAACCAGGATGGTATTATCCTGAACACCGGTGTTAAGAAGATCAACTTCCGCTCAAATATTGACGGTCAGATCAACTCCAGGCTGAGAGCCGGTATGAACGTTTCCTATACCAACAACCAGAACAAGGAAACAGAAGAAGGCCGCTGGGACCACAATCCCATTATGGCTGCTTTGCTGATGCTGCCTACTTACCGCGCCTTTGACGACAATGGTAAGATTGTGAAGAATGAAGTGGCTGCGCTGTCTGCTACTTATGGATATAACAGCTTCGAAAACCCGCTCGCAATAGCGCAGGAGATCAACATCCGTCGTAAAGGCAATCGCGGTACTTACAATGGATATGCTGTTTATCAGCTGCTGCCTGAGTTGTCAGTAAAGGCAAACCTGGGTATGTCCAACTATGCAGAGAAGTACGACTACTATTATCCAACCAGTCTGAGTAGCGGTGTGAATGCGCCTTATTCTGCAGATGCCAAGGCCGCTGCCAATGCTAAAGCGAGGAACATCAGTATGACAGACCAGTTGGGCGAGTTCACCGCTAACTATAGCAAACAGTTCAACAGGCATAAATTAGATGTGCTGGGTGGTTATAGTGTACAGAAAACAACAGGTGATACCCTGGAAGTAAAAGCCCAGGGATTCCAGGATGACCGTATCCAGGAGTTAAACGCCAAAGGTGCAGATGCTGCACTCTTCACGTTGACAACTGCCTCCAAGTATACCTATACACTGGTATCTTACCTGGGACGTATCAACTACAATTACGACAGCCGTTATTATCTGACCGTTTCTTTCCGTACAGATGCATCTTCCCGTTTCGGCCGTGAGAACCGCTGGGGTAATTTTCCTTCAGTAGCAGCAGGCTGGAACATCTCCAATGAATCATTCTACCACGATTGGTTAGGACAGCATTCTACACTGAAGCTGCGTGCCAGCTGGGGTTTAAGTGGTAACAACAACATCGGTAACTATAACTCTATCCAGGTAATGAGCGCTCCTACAGGTGTGCCGCTGGGTAACGGTGCTGTAAATACAGGTACCTCCGCCGGTGGTATCAAAGATCCGAAGATTGGCTGGGAGTCTACCTCACAGTACAACGGTGGCCTGGATATCGGATTGTTTAACGGCCGTCTGAATGTGATCGCCAACTACTATCTCAGTTATTCTTATAACCTTTTGTTCAATCGACCGGTATCCGCTATTTCGGGTGTTACAACAGTGCTGACCAACCTGCGTGATTCCAAGATCCGTAACAGGGGTATTGACTTACAGCTGGATGCAAGAGTGATAGACGGAAAGGATTTTCACCTGAACTTCGCGGGTAATATCTCTGTGAACCGTAACAAGGTGCTGGATATGGGAGGTGCTAATACGATCCTGACAGCGGGGGCAGAGCGTTCCTACCTGACACATATTACACAGGCAGGACAGCCCGTAGGTATGTTCTACGGTTTCAGGGTACTGGGCGTTGCTACTGAAGCTAATTATAAAACACTGGCTCCCTCAGCGTCCAGCTCTAACCCTTTACATCCGGGAGATCTGTACTTCTATGACAAGAATGGCGATCATGTAGTGAACGATGCTGACAAAGATGTGATCGGCAATCCTTATCCGAAGTTCACTTACGGTTTTAACCTGTCTGCCACTTATAAAGACTTTTATTTCTCTTCTTCCTTCAATGGCTCTTATGGCAACCAGGTGCTGGATGGACAGGATTATTACCTGTACAATATGGAAGGTTCCGGCAACCAGTATGCTGATGTGGTGAACCGCTTTCGTTCTGTTGCGCAGCCGGGCAATGGTAAAGTATACCGTGCTTCCCGCGCTGGTACACAGAGTAACAGTACCCGTCTGTCTACCTTCTACCTGCAGGATGCATCTTATTTCAGATGTACCAATATTGTACTGGGCTACAACTTTAAGTTCCGCGCATTACAGGAAAAACTGGGTGTATCAAAAGCAACATTATTTGCGAGTGTAGACAATGCATTCACCATCACCAAATACAAAGGGTATAATCCGGAAGTAGATTTTAACGGGAACCGTCCTAATCCGAACCTGGCGCCAGGAGTTGACTATGGTATGTATCCGCTGGTTCGTGCTTACAATGCCGGTGTTAAACTTGGTTTCTGATCTATTGACGCTTAAACACTGAAAAAAATGAAGAATCGCATATCAATTATACTGGGTTTTGCAGCTGTGCTGGCAACATCCGCCTGTAACAAGGATTTCCTGAACCAGACAGATCCCAATAGTCAGACGGTCGATAATTATTTCCAGACCGAGAATGATGTACTAACAGCCGTAAATGGTGTATATCAGTCCCTGAGAAGCGACAATGCGCTGGGGGAAAGCAGTGGATTGTTCAGCGAAGAACGTTCTGACAATACCGGCCGTAATGACAATCAGTCGAACGCCGGCGAGCCTTTCCAGTTCGGTGATTTCTCCCTGCTGCCAAGTAATACCTATCTGAAATCACACTGGGTGGCTATGTACCAGATTATCTCCAGGGCTAACATCGTTTTGTCCAATATCGACAAGGTTACTTTCGCCAAAGAGGACACAAAGAAAGGTTATGCGGCAGAGGCGAAGTTCATGCGTGCACTGATCTATTTCCACATGGTGCGTAAATGGGGAGATGTACCTTTGGTAACAAAACAATTGAGCCTCGACGAGGTGAAAGCGAATACCTTCCGTTCGAAAGATACAGCCGTATACAGCCAGATCGTAGCTGACCTGCTGGATGTGGTGAATAGTCCGCTGCCTGATTTCCAGACAGGCGCTAATATCGGCAGGGTATCCAAAGCGGCAGGCAACGCATTGCTGGGACAGGTATACCTGACTATGGCGACTACCATCGCTAACGGCAAGCGCGATGAAAATCTGGCAAAGGCAAAACAATACCTGCAGGCATGTTACGACATGCGTAAGTTTGGCGCACTGAAAGACATTCCTTACACAGATGTTTTCAGCGTGGACAAGAAAGGTACTTGCCCTGAGCTGATCCTGCAGATCGTTTACAAACAGGGTGATGCGACCTATGCCTCCAAAATTGCAGCCAATAACCAGGCTAACGGTGAAACCATCAATTCACAGAAAACTGCCAGTGGCGTAGGCGGTAACGTAACCGGTGATCTGATCAACGAATATGAAGCCAGCGATCTGAGAAAGGATTTCTCTGTGCACTACGCAAATGCCAGCAACGTGAAAGACTGGTACATCACTAAATTCCGTGATGTCAGCGATGCTGCCGGCAAGAACGGTTATGGTGGCAACGACTTCGTCCTGATCCGTTACGCAGATGTGATCCTAATGCTGGCGGAGGTGAACATGTACCTGGGCGATAACGCCACTGCCATCCAGTTCCTGGACATGGTGCGCGAAAGGGCAGGAATGCCGGCTTACGCAACTGCTATGCAGGATGCGGCCTATAACGCAAAATTCCCTACACTGAAACTGGCTATCCTGCATGAGCGCCGCGTTGAGCTGGCCTTCGAGAATCACCGCTGGTTTGACCTGTTACGTACGTTCACCGCACAGGAGCTGGTAGATTATTTCCACGCGAAAGACCAGGCGTCTTTTGGTATTGCGAAGCTGAGCAATTTCTCAACGAAAGACAGGTATTATCCGATCCCGTTTGATGAGTATAAACTTGATCCTGTAAAAATGTATCAGAATACAGGGTATTAATTCGATAGATGAATGCAACAGGGGGCGCTTCCGTAAAAGGGGCGCTCCCTTTTTTATTGCGTATTACCGGGGAATCTATTGGGGAACCCATAGGGCATTGCATTATTGTTTCCATGGTTGTATCCATTTTAGGCTACCTTCACCGAACCTCTACCGAATGTTGTCCCTGGTTTTTCTGTACTAAGACATTTTGTACCTGATTCCCGGTTTCCGTTCGCTTAGATAACGCTTAGATAACGCTAATGCTACGTTAATGCTACGTTCATGAACGTAAGATTAACGTAGCATTAGCGTTATCTAAGCGTTATCTAAGCGTTATCCTTTTGGATATTTGTACACAAGCCGGGATATCGACAATAGTTTAAAAATTGCAGATAGACACGAGCATCGACCAGGTAACTACGGAACAAGAGATGAGTCAGGAAAGTACCAAGAAAAAGTTCGTATCGATCCGGGTACTCCAACTGGAAAAAAAGGTCCCAATGATAGTCACTTTCATTTAGATCAAGGGAAAGAGCATATTATGGATCCGAATAAATGGCCATGGTGGATGAATATAGGTAGATAACACATAACAACTAAGATTATTTTTATGAGTTTTGATTTTGACAATTGTTATTGGCATGATTCTATACTTAAGAGCATTTATATCGATCGTAGCAATCCGGGGTATATGGATACAATAGAGATGAATATAGATTGGTATGATAGACCTGAATCAAAGATTATATTTAAAGGGGTTTATTTATTTAAGGCGAGAATGAATTTTGGGATAATCGCGGCAGAATCAATTCTTAATGCAGAAATTTTACCGTCAGATGATCCTGACCTGGTTGATTTTTATAACAAAACGAAAAAAAATTATACTGAATTAAATGGCTATCTGATTGAGACAAATTCTACTGGTGGCATTATGAAAATAATTGCAGAGACGGTCGAAGAAGTTAGTTAATCTGTAATAGCTCTGTAATGTGCTGACAGTTGTGTAAATATTAGCAGCTGGACGGATTCGTCCAGCTGCTTTTCACTTGCTAAAAGGTACAGTTGTTTAGACCAGACCAGGTTTTTAAAAATGCGGTTTCTCCGGCTTCGCTAGAGGTTCGCTAGAGCTTCGCTCGACCTCTATAGCTATAAGGGCTGTAGTCCAGCATTATAGGCACTGTTCTATAGCCAACGCTATAGAACAGTGCCTATAATGCTATAGTATAGAGCCTGTAGGCTATAGCCTCTATAGAATCTCCAGTACAGTAGAACCGGATTAGTTACCCGTTCGTCCAAAAAAAGGCCGCTCCCTTGCTTTTTATCATCTTTTCACTATATTCAACACAGATAACACCTACTCCTGTTGATCAACCAAATCGGAACTATGCGTAAATGTTTGTTGTTCATATCCTTATCCCTCTTTATCTTTCCTTGTGCCCCACTTTCCGCGCAAACCAAACAGTATGTCACTGACAGTAGTTTGCAGGTGCCGTTAAGGGACGGAACTGTATTAAGCTGCATGCTGGTATATCAGAAGGACGCTAAATGGCCTTTACCGGCTGTTTTAAGGATTAGTTGTTATCCGATGGGTGCTGATACCACCCGGGCCCAGTTCGTGGCAGATAGCGGCTATGCAGGCGTTTTTGTGTACAACAGGGGAAAGGCCCGTTCAGGGGGGAGTTTTTATCCTATGGAGAATGATGCGGCGGATAATTATGAGATTATTGACTGGATCAGTAAACAGTCCTGGTGTAACGGGAAGGTGGGTATGTACGGGGGCTCCTACCTGGGATTTACGCAATGGGCCACGATGAAGAAAATACATCCTGCCCTGAAGACCATTGTGCCGCAGGTGGCTGTAGGACCGGGCATCGATTACCCTAATCCGGGAGGTATATTTCTGACCTATAGTCTGCAATGGCTGAAGCTGGTCAGGAATAATCACTATATGGACTTGTCCACGTTCCAGGACGAAAAGAAATGGAAAGCGCTTAATACTGAATACCTGTTGCGGGGCTTGCCGTTCAATAAGCTGGATTCCCTGGAAGGCGATGGCATGGACACTGTTTTTCAGCGTTGGATCACGCATCCCGGCTA
The DNA here is from genome assembly GCF_900142925.1 of Chitinophaga sp. CF418. Lineage (GTDB taxonomy): Bacteria > Bacteroidota > Bacteroidia > Chitinophagales > Chitinophagaceae > Chitinophaga. The sequence continues at coordinate 190,439 of NZ_FRCN01000017.1, read as the reverse complement.
CGACGATTTCTGGCAGCGGATGACGCCCACAGCAGAAGAGTTCTCCCGGATCGGTATTCCTATCCTCACTACGACTGGTTTCTTTGACGATGACCAGCGGGGTGCTATGCACTACTACAATATGCATAATCAGTATGGGCCGAAGGGGGGCGTGAGCCAGCACTATCTTTTCATCGGGCCTTTTGATCATGTCGGTGGCCAGGGAGGCCCGCGGAGGAATCTAATCCCCCCTTACCCAATCGATACTGTTGCTATGGTAGACCAGAAACAGCTGGTGCTGGACTGGTTCAATTATACGCTGAAAGGAGGGAAGAAGCCGGATTTCCTGCAGGACAGGATTGCGGTATTTGCGATGGGAGAGAACAAGTGGCATTACTTTCCTTCGATAGAAAAAATGAACCGGGATACGCTACAGTTCTATCTGCCAGCAAAGCCGGAAGAAACTTTACACACGAGAAAAAGAGGTGGGAAACCGTTATTGTTCCACTATGATGCTGCAGATCCCATCGATGATACTATTGTGATCTATGACGGCGCCAGTTCTATTATTACGGAAGGCATTTTCAGGAAGAAGTACCTGGAGACCTTGAGCACTGCCCCTCTGAAGGAAGATATGATATTGAACGGATCCATCACGGCGGACCTTTGGATGTCGTCAGGAACACCCGACGCAGATATTATGATCACCTGGTGGGAGATAGATGCGAACGGCAGGAAATGGCCACTCGCGCATATTGCGCAACGGTTGTCTTTAAGTATCGACAAGACAAAACCTGTTTACTGGAAGGAACATGAAGTGCATCATATCACACTGGATAATACCCCCTGGATCTGTAAACAGCTGAAAAAGGGTAGTCGTATCGTGATGACTATCAGTCCGGCGTCAAACCTTTACTGGGAGAAGAATTATGGTGCGGCGAAAGATGTGAGTCAACAGACCTTGTTAGATACATTACTGCATGAACTGAAGTTCTATCCGGAGTCTTATTTCAGCATACCTGTCATGTAGCGGGTTGCCGCGTACTTATCGGGTTGGTGTATCCTTATCAGGTTACTATATACTTGTCAAGTGAAAATCCTTATTTGAAGACATAGTAGCCTAAAGCCAGCCACAGAAGGCCTTTGAGGAGGAAGAAGATGAAACCCCAGAAGCCGATACGCTTGATCCATTTAACAAAGTTCTTCCTGGTAGCGGGTTTAGTTTGTTGTTCCATATACGTTAACATGAATGGCGATACCCTGCAATTTAAGGATTGTAGCTATTGTACAAAAATAAGAAAGGAAAAATAGCAAAACATCCTGATATTCATGAATATTTGTATATATTTGTGCCCATTCTATAACCAACTTGATAAAACCTCATGGGACAAACGAAATTACCCGAATTCTTTCACTGTGATGACTATTTTATTGATGAGAAGGTAGGCCTGTTGAAATTCGCGAATGCTTATAAAGTCTTTAACCAGGACGGTCAGCAGATTGGAAATATCCGCCAGGAAGTACCCCTGCTGCACAAATTCCTGCGTCTTCTGCTTGATAAAAGGATCTTCCCGTTTACACTGAATATTGTGGATGCAAATGAGCAGGTGGTGGCTTCTATTCACCGCGGCTGGACATTCTGGATGTCGAAGATCGAGATCCGTGATATGAACGGTGTGGTAGTGGGCGGTATCAAACAGAAGTTCAAATTTATGAAACCGCTGTTTCACATCCTCGACGCAAATGGCGCAGTACTGGCCGAGATCAAGGGCGACTGGAAAGCATGGAATTTCCAGATCGTTGATACGGCTGAAAGAGAACTGGGTGCTATCACTAAAAAGTGGGCGGGCGCTTTCAAGGAGGTATTCACTACTGCAGATAAATACCGTGTTACCATTGCAAAGGAGTGTCCGGAAGATATCAATAAGATGGCGATCGTTGCAGGTGCTATCACGATTGATATGGTACTGAAAGAATCTAAGTAACAAAAGATATGAGTGAGCGGGGACGTACCAAAAATAAAAGAACGTCCTGAGGATTCGCTAAAGTGATTATCTGATACCATCAGATACCTGATTAAAAGAGGCTGCTCAATACTTTTGGCAGCCTCTTTTCTATTATACCCCATACCCGGCAGCTTATTTTCCGGCATTCCGGTGGCCTGATATTTGACGAGTTTGGTGTTTAATACGATCCGAATTTAAAATCATATCATATGGAAATAGCGGGGCAGCAGCCAAAGTTCTGTATCGGGATCGGGTGCTCGGCCGGGGGACTGGAACCGGCATGTGCGTTTTTTCAACAGGTCGTGGAAAAAACAGGTGCCGCATTTGTTGTGATTCCCCACCTCGGAAGAGAACACAAGAGCAAATTCAGTACTATTTTAGAAAAGTGTACCAATATGCCGGTACACCGGGTGGAGGATAACATAAAGTTGGAAACGGACCATGTATATGTGCTCTCAGAAGACAGGATGATGATAGTGGAAGATGGGTATCTGAAAGTACGGAAGCGTTATTCCAGGGAGATCATTAACAAATCGATCGATATCTTCTTTAAATCCATGGCGAAGGCCTACCGGGAAAATAGTATCGGGGTAATACTGTCAGGTATGGGTACCGATGGCATTGAAGGTATCAGGGTGATTGAAGATTCTCATGGGCTGGTCATTGTGCAGGACCCGGATACGACCGATTTTAATATCCTGCCGCAGGCTGCCATTAGCAAAGACGATCCGCATGCGATCCTGCCTCCGGCAGGCATTGCCCGTTTCCTCCTAAAGTACCTGAAGCTCAGCAACAGCCAGAATTGAGGTGATCTGTTTTTTTATATATCTTTAGTTGTTCTATAAAATATTGGTTAAAAAAGACCAGGCACAAAGTAAAGCTGTTTGTATGTTGGATACACATGCTGAAGGGGAAGTGAACAAGAGGCGATCTGGTTCGGTACCCAATATAGCATTGAAAAGTATTTTAGCGATCCTTTCGGAATCTTCGGGCGTGGACTTTCTGCAATATAAGCTTTCCACGATCACCAGGAGACTGCAGCGGAGAATGTCGCTTTTGAGTATTCAGGGGTTTGAAGAATATCTTACGTTTATAAAAAACAATGAAGACGAACAAAATATAGTTTATGCTGACCTGCTGATCCACGTATCCTCCTTTTTTCGCGATGAAGGCAGTTTTGAATACCTGTTGCGGTGCGTACTGCCACAGGTAGTAAAGCAGGCCCGTGAAAAGAAAGAACAGGTACGTGTATGGGTAGCGGGATGTGCTACGGGTGAAGAAGCCTATTCCATCGCCATCTGCCTTTATGAATTAATGGGAGATGAGCACTTCTCCAGCAAGGTGAAGATCTTTGCGACAGATCTTTCGGAATCCGTTATTGCTGCAGCGCGTAAAGCTGTTTATACAAAGACACAGGTAGCAGGAGTATCAGCAAAACGGCTGGCGCAATTTTTTGCAGAAGGGGAACAAGGTTACGAAATATCGGCCATCATCAGGGATGCATGTGTGTTTGCCAGCCATAATATGCTAACAGATCCTCCCTTTGCCAACCTGCACCTGATCAGTTGCCGTAACGTGCTTATTTACATGCAGCCGGTACTGCAGAAAAAAATGCTGAGCATATTCAATTATGCGCTGACAGACCGTGGTTTTCTCTGGCTGGGCAAATCAGAGACAAACAGATCTCCCGACCTCTTTGATATGCCGTCAAAGAAAACGAAGATCTACCTTAAAAAGAATGTAGCTAAATGGACGCTGAGAAATGCGTTCCCTACCAATAAAAAAATAAAGCATATGACACCAGGCTTTGACCAGGAGAGGGAAGAGAATATTGATGCTCAGAAAGCGGCCGACAGTATTATACTTTCAATGTATGCGCCGTCGGCAGTACTGCTCAATGAGAAATTCGATATTATTGAGTTCAGAGGTGTTACCATGCAGTTTTTTGAACACGGGCCGGGTAGAGCCAGTCTGAACATCTTCAAGCTTGCCCACAGGGACCTGGTACATAGTCTCCGGAGTGCGCTCAACCATGCGCAATCCGTCAGGAGGAATGTACGAAAGGAGGGACTGACGATCACTACAGGGGGCGCAACGCTTAATGTTTCATTCGAAGTAGTACCTATCAGCAACCTGCATGACAGCTACTACCTGGTGATCTTCAATCATCAGCAACAGCAGGAGCCGGCCACCGGGGAGTCCGTTGTAAGAAAACCTGAGATGCCCGAAACGACCGATGAAAAGAACCTGCGCATCCTGCACCTGGAAAAAGAAGTACAACGCTATAAAGAAGAGTTACGCGCCGTTGCGGAAGCTTACGAAGCTACCAACGAGGAGTTGCAGTCTGCCAATGAAGAACTGAAAAGCCTGAATGAGGAACTGGAAGTATCGCAGGAGGAACTGCAGGTCATCAATGATGAACTCAGTACCCGTAACAATGACCTGTTGGAGAGGAATAATCAGCTGAACAATGCCAGGCTGTATGCCGAATCCATCGTGAATACCGTACATGAGTCCCTGCTGATCCTCGATACGAATATCCGCGTGGTAAGCGCTAATGCCTCTTTCTACCGTACCTTCAAGATGGAACGGAAAGAGACGGAAGGAAAGCTGCTGTATGAACTGGGAAACAAGCAATGGAATACTTCAGAGCTGCGTTCGCTGATGGAAAACCTGATGACTTCCAGGACGCCGTTCGCCAATTACGAATTAACGCATAAGACTTCGGCCAATGGCTTGAGAACCATCAAGATGAATGGTCAGTTAATTACCTCGCAGGACCTGAAAGAAGAATTGATCCTCATCGCTATAGAAGATATCACCGAGGTAAGGGAGGCCAGGGAACGCATTGCCCTTAAACAGGAAATAGTGCGCAACAACGAGGAAAGACTTCGCCTTGCACTGGAGGGCACCAGGACAGGTACCTGGGATTTTAACCCGCTGTCCAGAGAGCTGTTACTGTCTGACAGGAGCAGGGAACTCTTTGGTATCACATCTTCCGCACCACTGGAATTTGACAGTTTTATTAAAGCCATTCACCCGGCAGATGCTCCGGGTGTACAGGGGCGCATAACTGCAGCCCTGGCAGGTAAAGACAATGGATATATCCATCTTGATTTCCGGATCAATCTTGCAGAAGACAAAGTGGTCTGGATATCCTGCAAGGCGCAGGTTTCCTACGACGGGAATGGCGCGGCGGCACGTGTACTGGGTGTGGTGACCGACATTACCGAAAGCAAGCAGTTTGAAAAACATCTGCAGGAGGTGAACAACAAACTGAACTTCGCACTGCAGACCGGCAGACTGGGCTCCTGGGAACTGGAACTGTCTACCGGTGTTCTACATTGTAATGAACAGTTCAGGAGTAATCTCGGATTGTCTTCCCAGGCCCAGCTGACATATGAAAAGCTATTGTCACTGATAGTGCCGGAAGATGCGCAATATGCAGATGAGGCATTGCAGGATGCATTGAACAACCGGGTACTTTATGTAGATGAATACCGGATTAAATGGCCGGACAATTCCATTCGCTGGATAGCAGCCACCGGACAAGGCGTCTATGAAGAAGATGGTACCGCGAAAAGGGTGATAGGAGTAGCGCTGGATATCACAGAAAGAAAACAGGCCCAGCTGCATTTACAGCAAAGTGAGGCCTACTTCCGTATGATTGCAGATACAGCGCCGGCGATGATCTGGATCGCAGAAAAAGAGGGGTCTTTCTCCTTCTTCAATAAAGCCTGGCAGAAATATACAGGACGTACGCTGGATCAGAATAAGGACACTGGCTGGTATGACATTATGCACCCCGAGGATATCGATAAATGGAAGATCAGTTTCAGCCGGTCATCCCGCGACAGGAAGAATTTCTATGCAGAGTTCCGCCTGAAGCGCTATGACGGTAGTTACCACTGGCTGGCCTGTTCAGGTATACCGCGTTTTAATTCACAGGATGAATTTGTAGGCTTTATCGGGGCCTGTACAGACATTGATGATCAGAAGATGGTGGAGGATGCATTGGAAAGAAAGGTCAGGGAAAGAACCATTGCCCTCGAAGACGCCAATGCCAACCTGTCGAAGCGGAACCATGAACTGGAACAGTTTGTTTTCATTACGTCTCATGATCTCCAGGAACCATTGCGGAAGATCCGGCTGTTTGCCGACATGCTGGAAAGCGTAAAGCCTGGTACCGGTAAGATAGATACGGCACTTTACCTGCGTAAGGTGAAACAATCGGCTATCCGTATGTCTGACCTGATCAGGGACCTGATAGCATATTCCAGGCTGGAGCTGGGTGAGAATGCTTTCATGCCGGTGGATCTGAACCAGATCGTAACGAACGTCATAGAAGATTTCGAACTGCTGATAAAAGACAAGAATGCAACGATCGAGGTGGACGAGCTGCCGGTGATAGATGCCGTGCCATTACAGATGAACCAGTTATTTTATAACCTGATCGGTAACGCCCTCAAGTTTTCCGGTACCAATGGCGACAGCCGGGTGACGATTACCGCCCATAAGATCTCAGATGCAGAAATGAAAGACCTGCCTTCGTTAGCGGTGGGGCCGGCCTATTACCGGATAATCGTGGCCGACAATGGCATTGGATTCAACCAGGCCTATGCTGATAAGCTGTTTGTTATCTTCCAGCGGCTGAACCAGAAGGAGAAGTTTGAAGGGACGGGTATCGGTCTGGCGCTTTGCCGGAAGATCATGGATATCCATAACGGGGATATCCAGGCGTTTGGAGTGGAACACCAGGGGGCGGCCTTCCATGTTATTATTCCGGAAACACAGCAGTAACTACACAATAAAATAGCTTTTCCAGCGTAATATACCCACAGAAATGGCTCCCCCCGGGGGCCATTACTATTTCCAGCATTATGCAAACAGCCCGGGTTTAACATATTGGGAATCAGAGTTTATTATTATTGTAATTTTTAATATAAATTTGTGTAATTTTTCGAGCTAATTAGTATTTTAGACACTGGTTGGGCTGCTTGTAAAGAGACGCCGACCTACCATATTTGTTATGAGGCCTATCCTATGTCTTTTTTTCTTAATTGTGCAGATGATCGCCCGGGGACAGACGGCAACTGCACCTCCGTCTACAGAGCCGCCTCCAGCGGGGACAGTAGCTCCGGCAGGCACAGTGGCGCCAGCAGGCCCGGTGAAAAAAGGCAATTTTGAAACAGAATTTAAAATGAAATCGGGAAGTTACCTGGGCTTCGGACAGGTGAATCTCGGTATGGGGGAAATAGGGTTTAAGGTGGTTGTATTCTGCCAGAATAAGGAGAAGAAGAACGGCCGTCTTGAATTCCGCATTGACCGTCCCAAAGGAAAGAAAAGCAGGCGTATCGGTACGCTGAAGATCCCTTTTACGGGAGATACGACTTATGCCCTAAAGTTGACGGGCAATCCCAAATACTCCTATGGGATACACGATCTTTATCTTGTAGCCAAAGGCAATCCCTTCAGTATTACTTCCATCACCTTTGTGCAGGACTACTGACGTACGTTCCTGTAATGTATAAGCAACACTCGACATTTTTGATAGCATTTTAGGCTATTCACGCTAAGTAGCGTCGGTTTCAGTATGGGATGGATGGCTATTGGGCGTTGTCTCTTATTTACGCTAAGTAGCTTCGGTTTCAGTATGGGATGTCGGTCGGCGCCTCTCTGAATGGCTATTGGGCGTTGTCAATCGAATGGGATTTTGAATATAGATTGAGCAGCATCGGTCGTGTCACCCGAGAGCCGAAGGCCCGACATTCCCATCTGAAACCGTTGCTACTTCCGCTCTCCCAACGATAATATATTGAGTGCTGCTTATCAGGACGATGATGACAGACGTTTCTCAATGTCTTACAATTTCCTGATTATAAGCGGAAGTCAATGAGTATAATGGTTTCAGGTGGGAATCACTGGTCTTAGTTATTTGAAGCACGCTCGTACGATTGATAGGGGTTTAATACTTATTCTATCGCTTATACGATTCCAAATGCTTAATAACACGCAGCTTCAAAGAACTACAACCAGTGATCCCAGCCTGAAACCGAGGTATCGCCAATCACGAAGACATGTACTACGGCACATAAGCTATAACAAGGAACTCAATAAGTATATAGACAATTGCAGCTGCAGTTTCAGCATGAATGTTGGTACTTCGTTCCGAACTACTGAGGTAATCTCTGCAATGCGTAAGCCGACACAGACAATTGTGGCTGCAGTTTCAGTATGAATGTTGGTACTTCGTTCCGGATTACTGAGGTAATCCTTGTAAGGCGTAAGCCGACACAGACAATTGTGGCTGCAGTTTCAGCATGAATGTTGGTATTTCGGGCTGATCCGGGTTGTTTAGCTGATCGCCCGCTGCCAGCAGCATATATTCGCCCAGAACGCCAAGCAGTGTAAGCGTACCAGTTGTATAAACGATCCCTACTTTATGGGCGGCCTTGTTGGTAATATCAGAGGTAATGATCTCAAACCGGTGACTTTCAAAAGGAACAGGATTCCCCAGGTTGTCGGTCAGGCCCGGGATCTGTTGCTGCAATCCTTTCACAAACAATCCTATGGAGAATCCTACCTTATAATTGAGGGACCCTGCTTTCGGATTGGCGGCCCGTACCTGTTCCCAGGTGGTGAACTGCTGCTCCCGGTTATAGGCCTGTACCTGCATGAGGAACTCATTATAGCTTTCGTGAAACACATCCGTTTCAAAAGAAGTCCGGGCATGCATATCGATGATCTGTCTGAAAGAAAGTTTTACGAGTACTTTTTCCATTGTTCAGCATTTAATATATCTAAATTAGCGTTTTCACGCCAGCCCGCCCTGGCAGTCGCTCTACTTAACGGTAAACGGGCATTTTCTGTAGGTTAATCCGGGACTTGATAAGCATATTTTCACTCCGATATTATCGCAGTATGTTAAAAGAAATATAAATCTTGAATATTTTTTCTATTTTAGGTGTGAAATCGACACGTTGAGGAAAGTAATCAAAGAAATCGTTATGAAAATCAGGCTGCACACTATGTAATAGAAAACCTATGTAGTTGTACTGTGCTATTGACCCGCTACCATGTATTCTTTAACTAGCAAAAAACCACATTTTAATGATGATGACAACCAATAGCGTCTAAGGACGGATATGTTATTGCATTTCCCGTCGTAAACCAAAATCCAGCGATAGGAGTTCGCCTTTCTTTTAATCACACAATTTAAACGTATGAAAAATGTAGACCTGTTGAAGGTCAGGCCCCCTCATGCCTGGCAGTCAACACTATTGCGCATGAAATTTACTCTGCTGCTTTTTTTGCCCGCTTTATATCCGCTTATGGCTGTTGCGGATGGCTATTCAAACTCATTTTCAATCCGACAGGATATTATATTAAAGGGAAAGATCGTCGATAAAAATAAGGAACCGGTGATCGGCGCCACTATCAAAGTGGTGGGGACTTCAAAAGGAACAACCACATTACCCGATGGCTCTTTTTCACTGAGCGTCGCAAATGGCGCTCAGGTGACCATTAGTGCAATCGGTTTCCTGCCCCAAACGCTTACTGTCAATGGCAATGCTCCATTGAATGTGACGCTGGATGCCGACACCAAAGGCCTCAGTGAGGTAGTGGTGGTAGGTTACGGTGCGCAGAAAAGAGAGGCCGTATCAGGCTCTATTGCAACAGTAAAGGGTGCTGATCTTGTCAAGTCACCAGCTACCAACCTGTCCAACTCCATTGCCGGACGTATGCCAGGTGTGACTGCCATGCAGAACAGTGGTGAGCCCGGTGCTGACGGTTCTTCTCTCCGCATCCGTGGTTCCAACACCCTGGGTAACAATGACCCGCTGGTAGTAATAGACGGTGTGGCTGGCCGTACCGGTGGCCTGGAACGCCTGAACCCACAGGACATTGAAAGTATTTCTGTACTGAAAGATGCTTCTGCCGCTATTTATGGCGCCCGTGCTGCCAATGGCGTTATTCTCGTAACGACCAAACGTGGTAAGAGTGGTAAACCTCAGCTGTCTTATTCCTTTAACCAGGGCTGGTCGCAACCCACGCACATTCCTGAAATGTCCAGTGCCGCAGAGTATGCGCAACTGAGGGATGAGCTGAGCCTTTACCGTGATGTACCGGGAAGAGAGTGGGCCACTGCCTGGGGTGTATATAAACAAGGCGGTACCTATACGTCTCCCACTACCAACAAGAAATGGGATGTGGCTTTCGGTCAGACAGAGATAGAGAAGTACCGTAACAGTACAGATCCCTGGTTGTATCCGAATACAGACTGGTATAAATCCACTTTTAAGACATGGGCGCCGCAATCAAATCATAGCGTACAGGTGTCTGGTGGTAATGAGAATATGCGATATCTGACATCCTTCGGGTATCAGTCGCAGGATGCCTATTATAAAAAGTCGGCTACTGGTTACGACCAGTACAGTCTGCGTGTGAATCTCGACGGCAGGATCAATAAGTACGTGAATGTCAGTGTAGACATGTTAGGTCGCCAGGAAGAACGTAATTATCCTACCCGTAGCGCCAGTGATATCTTCCGTATGCTGATGCGCGGTAAACCTACTGAGCCTGCCTTCTGGCCTAATGGCCTGCCTGGTCCGGACATCGAATACGGTAACAATCCCGTGGTGATCACTACCGACCAGACAGGATACGATAAGGATAAACGCTATTATGTACAGACCAATGCCAAACTCGATGTATCGATCCCTGGTGTGACTGGTCTAAAGCTGAGCGGTAACGTGGCATTCGATAAGTACATCAAAAGTACTAAGCGCTTTATGACGCCCTGGTACCTGTATACATGGGACAAAAAAACCTATCAGCAGGATGGTAAGACTCCGTTGCTCGTAAAAGGTAAACGTGGTACTGATCAGGCTACCCTCAATCAGGGGGATGAAGATCAGAGCAACCTGTTATTACGTGGTTTGCTGACCTACGACCGTACTTTCAATAAAAACCATACGGTGAACTTTGTGTTTGGTGTGGAAAGGGAAACTGTCAATTCTGAGTCTTTCAACGCTTTCCGCAGGTACTTCATTTCTCCACTGATCGACCAGCTGTTTGCCGGTGGCGATGCGGAGAAAGATAATGGTGGTAGCGCCTGGGATCGTGCCCGTTTGAACTATTTCGGTCGTGTGGCTTACAACTATAAAGAGAAATACCTGGCGGAATTTGTATGGAGGAATGATGGATCTTACATGTTCCCCAGCAATTCCCGTTTTGGTTTCTTCCCCGGTCTGATGTTGGGCTGGCGCGTATCTGAAGAGAGCTTCTTTAAAGAGAACGTGAAATTTATGAGTTATCTGAAACTGCGTGCATCATGGGGTAAACTGGGTAATGACCAGGTATACTTTGATGATAACGGAGATGGTACGCTCACCCTGCAGGAATATCAGTATTATTCCACTTATGGCTTCGGTAGTTACATCCTGGGAGGCAATGTGGTAAAATCACTCTATGAAGCACGTATACCTAACCCATACATTACCTGGGAGGTAGCCAACAATTACAACGTAGGTCTGGATGGCGCCCTGCTGAATGGTAAGATCTATTTCGAACTGGACGCGTTCATGAACAAACGTTCCGGCATCCTGGTAAGAAGGAATGCATCCGTACCGCAAACAACAGGTATGACGCTGCCTGCGGAGAACATCGGTAAAGTAGATAACAAAGGTTTTGAATTCCGCGTTGGCTACAATGATAATGTCGGCAGCAAATTCCGTTACGATGTTAGTGTGAACGGTGGTTATTCGAAGAATAAGATCGTGTTCTGGGATGAAGCACCTGGAGCGCCCGCCTGGCAACGTTCTACCGGTAAGCCAATGAATACTAACCTGTATTATGAATATGATGGTGTATTCAAAGACTACGCTGAAATAGATAAGAATGCCATAGACTATACTGCGCTGACAAACAATCTACGTCCTGGCGATATGAAGTTTAAAGACATTGATGGTAATGGAAAGATTAATGGTGATGACAAGATCCGCTATGGAAAGAGCAATCAGCCAACATTTACGGGCGGTTTGAACGTCAATATGCAATACGGCAACTTTGATATGGCCATTCTCGTACAGGGAGCTACTGGCGGTGCGTTACATATCAATACTGAATCCGGTGAGATCGGCAACTTTACCAAAGATTACTATGATCATCGCTGGAGCCCTGACAATCCTAATGGCGAACACCCACGTGTAAATGACCGTAATGATACCTATTGGGCAACGGGTAACACTTATTGGATCCGCAGTACTAATTATGTACGTCTGAAGAACCTGGAGATCGGTTACAGCATACCTGATTTCCTGAAGAAGAGAAGCGGTATTTCCACGCTGAGATTATATGCTAACTGTCTGAACCTGTTCACCCTGGACAATCTGAAGATCCTTGACCCGGAATCTGTGAGTGGTAATGGTCAGTATTATCCGCAGTCAAGGGTATTGAATGCAGGTTTCAATTTAACTTTTTAATCAGCAGTATCATGAAACAACTACTTAAGAAAATATACATCGGTATTGGTATGGCGGGCGCTTTGACGGTTGCTGCGTGTAATACCGATTTCCTGAATACAAGACCTTTAGGGGAAGCTACCAAAGATGATGTGTGGCAGGACCAGGCATTGACGGAAGCTTTCGTAAATGAAATTTATAATGGCCTGAGCAGTGGTGGTTTCCTGGAAACCATGTTATCTTCCGCCACTGACGAAACAATGTTCACGCACAACTACGGCATGAAGAACATGGGAGAGGCGACTATCAGTCCTACAGATGCTGAGTACGTGAACACCCGTGGTACTTTTCAGTGGGATGATATGTATAAACGCATCCGTGCATGTAACGTGTTTTTCCAGAATATACAGAAAGTGCCTTTTGATAAAGTAGCGACAGGGGAGCGGCTGAAGGGAGAGGTATACTTCCTCCGTGCATACTTTTATCATCAGCTGGTGCGGGCTTATGGTGGTGTGCCGCTGATAGATACTGTGTATACTTTAGCTGATAAAGATTATACTATCGCCCGTAACTCTTTCTCTGATTGTGTGGAGCATATTGTGAGGGACTGTGATTCTGCTGCCCGTTTACTACAGGGTAAAGAAAGCATTACTGTAAAAGGCCGGGCTACGGAGGGAGCGGCGCTTGCGCTGAAATCGCGTATGCTGATCTATGCGGCAAGTGATCTGTATGATTTTCCTACAGCGAGTGCAAAATCGCCGGTGATAGCGACTGTTGCAACACATGATGTATTAGGTTATACCAGCGGTGATCGCGCTGCACGCTGGAGACGCGCTAAGGCTGCTGCTCTGGCAGTGATGGACCTCAACCGTTATTCGCTGGCATTTCCTACGCCTGCGTCACCTGAAGAGGCGAGCACTAATTATCAGCAGATGTTCCTGAAGGATAATTCTGAAAGCATCTTCTCGCGTTATTTTCTGAATGCCAAGTCAGAGGCTGGCGGGCAGATCGGACTATATAACGGCTTGAACGGATATCATAACTGGTCTGGGAATACGCCTACCCAGCTGCTGATAGACGACTATGAAATGGCGGATGGTACACCTTTTAACTGGAATACGCCTACGCATAAGGCGCGGCCTTACCTGAACCGTGATCCACGTTTCTATGCAAGCATCCTGTATGATGGGGCTAACTGGCGTGCACGTCCTTCTGATGTTGCACCGAAAGATCCGGCTAATCAGGCACAGACGGGGATTTATGAAGTGTGGGATGCTGAGCATTCGCAGACTATCAATTCTCCGGGACTGGATACCAGACAGGGACCGATTGAAAACTGGAATGGTAGTTTTACCGGGTATTATATGAAGAAGTTTATCGATCCTGCTGTGGATGCACAGTATTTCCGGCAGGAGGTACCTTATCCTTTCTTCCGTTATACCGAGGTGTTGTTCAACTATGCGGAGGCGTGTATGGAGCTGGGGGAAGAGGATGAGACGCGGAAGTATCTGAGTGAAATTCGTACACGTGCGGGTATGCCGGCGATTACTGAGTCGGGAGCGGCGCTGAAAGCTCGTTTACAGAGAGAGAAGGAGATAGAGATGGTGTTTGAGGAGCAGCGGTTCTTTGATGTGCGCCGTTGGATGGTGGCGCCGGCGACGGTCGGACGTGCGCTCAGGGGGATTAATGTGGTAGGGAAGCTGAAGGCGAATGTCAAGGTAACGTTGTATCAGCATGATGAGAATAATTATGATTATACTTATACGCCGGTGACGTTAGTGAATGAGAACAGGATATGGTTGGATAAGATGTATTTTATGCCGTTGCAGCGGGATGAAATGAATAGGAATAATAAGCTGGTGCAAAATCCGGGTTACTAATAGCTTGCCCCGTGTTGTTTGTTTAGCGCGGAGAGCTTCGCCGGGGCGGCATTCAATAGCTTGCCTCATGTTGCTTGTTTAGTGCGGAAAGTTTCGCCGGGGCGGCATCCGCAGGAAGTACTATACTGTGCTGCAAAACGCTCTTTAGAATGTCGATGTAGCGGTGTGGTGCGTATGAAGGTCGGATTGCTATTGGGCTTTGTCAATCGTATCACGCGTCTTGAAGGCACAGTTTAGTACTTCCTGCTACGCCTACCCAATGGGCGGTAGCCGGGTTTAGATTATTGTCGCCGTCGACGCCGTTGACGTCATGGCCCTCGCTTTTAACATTTCTTTAGTGTGTGCGAGTGTCAGGCTATCTTTAATTAATTCTTTAAAGAATGGGGCCAATGGTGCTCCATTCTTTATTTTTTCCGGGAGATCGGGATTGGTGATAGCTGCTCTGCCGATAGAGATCAGGTCTGCTTCCTGGTTGGATATCAGTTTTGTTGCGAGTGTTGTGTCATGCATGCCACCGTTTACAATGATAGGTTTTCCGGTGATCTTCTTTGCTATACTGTTGGAGGATGTACCGTCATCATATAATGATTCTCTTGCCCAGTTCCCGCCTTCGGATGCGATGTGGATATAGCTAAAGTCCAGGTTCTTTATTGTGTTGAATATTTCCTTTGCTATCTCTGAGCCACCAGGCCATCTGTAGGTAAGGTCGTTCACCTTGCTTTCCGACAGGCGTATACCAACAATGAAATCTTTAGGGACTGCAGCTTTTATCGCTGTAAATACTTCTATCGGAAATCTTAATCTGCTTTGATAACTGCCACCGTATTCGTCCTCTCTTACATTCGTATGAGGAGTGATAAACTGATCTAACAGATAACCATTGGCCGCGTGTATTTCTACACCGTCAAATCCGGCTATTAAGGCCCTGATGGCCGTTTGTACAAAACCGTCTTTTGCTTCCTGTAAATCTTTTTTACTCATGGCGGAAGGAAGAGGGAAGGGGCCCGTCAGACCTCCAGGTTCTGTGTTCCGGAGGCCTTTGGGCTGTATGGCGGAAGGAGCGATTGTTTTATCAGTATGCTGAGATAGTGCACCTCCGTGCATTAATTGGAGGATAATAAGCGCATAAGGGGCTGCCTGATGTACTTTCTCTGTTACCCTTTTCCAGCCTTCTGACTGCTCATGGGTGACAAGGCCCGGTTGATGGTTGTCGGTCTTGCTGAAGAGATTGTCTGTATAAGTACCTTCGGTGATGATAATATTGAAGCCTCCCTGGGCGAAAGCGGCGTAATAGTCTGCCATTTCTGTTGTGGGAGCGCCATTCGCCGATGCGCTTCTGCGTGTCATGGGCGCGACGATGAATCTGTTTTTTAATGTATGGGTTCCTAGTTTTATTGGCTGAAATAGTATGTCTGTATTTGTGTTCATAGATCATTTGATTAGAACACAAAGATGAGATGGAGGTGGGGAGATGGACGTATAACTAGTTTAATATTTGGGGTTAAAATTGTTTAATATTCATATATTTAAAACTGGGCCATCATCCGCTGCATTCGACTCCGTTGGGATTCCTAGTGTTTGTAGCGCGGGGTTTTAACCCCGGGGAACAAACGGTATCATTCGCCGTGACCGGCTCCGGTAGGAGCCGCGTGTTGGTAACGTGGGATGATACTCCGGGAACGGGTGATAACCTCAATTCTTCCGCCCTTCATTATCTGACTCAGAAACACCATATGACAGCTAATATACTTCGGGAAAATATAGATAGCATAAAGAAACTCATTATAAATGTAGCAAATACTATATGACAACAATACAACTAAAAAATTTTATAAAAACAGGCAAATTTGGCCCCCTAACAATTGGATCAACGAAGGGTGAGATTTTAAGTGTATTTGGAAGGAAATATGATTTTGCTGATTGTGGAGAAACGCAAATAATTAAGTATGGGTGGTATGAATTTTTCTACTGGACTGAGAATGAAAAGATCTTTGGGATTCAAAATGACCATTTGCAAGCCGATTGTATCAATCATAGTGGAATGATTAACTTTAAGAATAGGTTCTGTACAATTGATAAATGGTTTTTAAAAGAGAATCAAAACGTGACGTTTAGACAAGTTGAAGAATATTTGAATCAGGAGAATATTCCATTCACAATAGTCCCAGCTTATGAGGGCTGTGACGAAAATATTATAAAATGTATCGATAGTAATGTGACTTTCGACTTTGTAAGTGAATATACACTTGTAGAGATTACAGCAATGGGAAAATCGAAAGACCGGAAGGATGTTAAGGCAGAACATCAGTCGGACTACGTTTTAAATGGAGTGAGGTTATTTCAGTATTAGTATTCTGGTGAGCTTACTGGCGTCATTTTTTAAAGCAAACTACGCGAAAACAATAATGGTAAATTCTAACGAACAAAACAACTACCGCTAACATCGTTTTTCCAATATGGCGGCTCACGGAAGGCAGTCGTCATTTGTTTTTTTAATTTCACCGCATATCTTTGTTTAAACTTAAGTAACACGGAATGCCGCCACATCGTAAAGCCGTTTTCCGTTGTATCAAATTTTTATGAAAATTCGACTCCTGATATTATCCATACTTACACCAGTACTCTTATACTCGCAAAATAGTACAGCGTTTGACTCGACAATAAATTTCTTTCGACAGCGAGGAATCAAATTAAATACAGTGATTCCTCCTCCTGGCTTCAATGTCTATTATAATTGTGACTCACTACTTTTTATGAGAGGCAATTTCGGGGACACAATAAAAATATGGACATCTGGCAGTGATTGGTATCAAAGTCTTGACCAGTTCAAAGACATCATTAAAAATCAAAACTTTGGTATGACTCAGTTTGTAAAGAGTATTGACAATGATGGACGAATCTACGTTTCTACCTATCATCAAACAGAGTTTATCTATCGCAATGATTCGCTTTTTGAAATTAGAAACTCGAATCCAACACTATCAGAACCATTAACTCAACTATTTGGCCAATATTTTTTTAAAAAACAAATAGACAAGAAGACCTTTGAAGCTCGTTTGGACAGCCTTCACGAGATTGAAAAAAAGCAAGCTGTTTATATCCCCAAGTTGATTTTCACAGAAAAGATGTTTCAAACTAAAAAGAAAGTGACCCTTTCTAAGAAACTAAATTTTGAAGGGGATACAATTGAATTAGAAAGTAAATGGAATGAGAATGGGAAAACGTGCTATGTGGTAAGGATCAGCAATAGAACTGAAAATGGCGAGAAAACAACTTACGCATATGCAATTGACGAAAACATGAGATTCATACAATGGGAAGGATGTACTCTCAAATGACTTACAAAAAAACTGCATACAACTAGTGAATCTGGCATAACACGGAATATCGCCACATTACCAGGCCCTGACGTTAGAGGTACAGCTGGAATACCATGGCAAAGTAAAAGATTAGACAAAGGCCGTAGCAAGGTATATTACGATTTGATCATGAAATGTTGTGATCCTATTTTCCCAATGCCGGGCAATAGAAATAATAGTTTGGAAAGAAGGCTGATTAAGCTAACAGAAATACATCAGCTGACAGAGCGGATATAGCCCTGTATAGTTACTCGGACCGACGGCTTTTTGACCGGGTTGGCCAGGGCTGCTTTAACCCCGATTGGAAACGTACCGTTATAAGCAATCAAAATAGCGACAGATCCGGCTGTCGCGAACAGCTGTCAGCTGATGGTGCCCGTACTCAGGTTACATTAATTATTGAATAAAAGCTTTTTCTATCTTATGTGAATCTTCCAGCATCAGGAATTTAGTAATTAACCGATCTTTCACAGTAAACCGCATCACGAATGGTTCTTTAAATTTTTTGCCCGTTGCCCTGACTGTTCTGCCTGCCTTTCCAAAAACAGCAGCTTCTGTTTCATCAATAAATATATGATCCATTTCAAAATCGTCATCTTCAGTTTTATGAGCTGCAATCAGTTGTTGTAAAGCTGTAATAACTTGCTGTTTACCATTTTTCTTTCCTGTCCAGGGCATATAAGGGGATTCAGCTATATAAAAGCTTATATCTTCGGCTAAAAAAGCCGAAATAGCATCCGTATCATTGTTACTCGTGCCCTGAAAAAAGCCGTCCAGCACCAATTTTGTCTCCTGACTTTGTGTTGATAATTCCATTTTGATTAGATATAATTGTGATTAGATCTCCAGACCGTCCCATGTCAGCACAGCCTTATTTCTGTAATGCCAGGATGTTTCTACTTTTTGTTGAGAGCATTGCATCGATGGCATGACTTTTAAACGCTGCAACAAAGTTCCGCCACACGATTCAGAATAAAATTGATATTTGCTTCGAAAATTCTTGATAAATATCAAGAGAAATGGATTATTTAGAGGAGATCTGCTTTCGGATGCGACTTAAAGTTTCGGGAGTAATACCCAGATAGGATGCCACCATATGGCGGGGCGCCCGGTGAACCAGGGATGGAAATGATTTTAAAAATTGGCTATATCTTTCTTCAGCCGTTGACCGGAGAGCGTAATTAATTCGTTCCTGAGTAGCATTTAAACTACGTTGTAAGATCAGGTTTACCATATCCTTAAAGGCAGGGATCTTTTCACTCAGCATTTCAATATTTGATTTACTGATGAGTAGAACAACTGCATCCTCAATTGCATCAATATTGTAACTGGAAGGTGTACAATTCATTAAACTTTGCCGATCGGAAATCCACCAATTCTCAGTCGCAAAATATACCGTGTGTTCAATACCTTTATCGTCTACGCTATACTTGCGTAGAAATCCTTTACACACAAAGCCGCTATGGGTACAAACATCTCCTTCGTTCAGTAGAAATTGATGCTTCCGGAGTTTTTTAAAAATACAGACCGACTCAATCAGTTGATAATCGGCCTCAGCAATGCTAATCTTATCTTCGAGATATTTGCGGAAGAATTCGAACATATCACAATATTACAAAAACTCCCGTGGAATAACCAGGCCCAGAGCGAACCTGGACGGCCTAAAACAAGGGAAGGTCGGAGGATTCTCCGACCTTTCCGCCTTTGTGCCCAGTAGCGGAACATATTCAAACCAGTTGATACTGATTTTAAATAGATTGTGGTAATAATAATCTGAAAAATAGTCCTCCAGTCTTTCTTGAAATAGGAATGGGTTACATGGATATATTGAAAAGGAGTTTGTAAAACTACCAGGTAGTTGGTATTTTTGCAACTTCGGGGATTAAATGCTTGGCAAAAGCAAAACACCAGACACTACTATTTAGTCTGCTTGCACAGCACTCATTTAATTCCTCTTTAACGAAATCTTATGAAGATGTACAAACTATTATGTGGATTCCTACTGCTTTTCTGCCTGCAAACCAAAGCACAATCCAAAGATTCATTAAATGTAAAGCTGGCTGAAGCCAAACGTGAGATATTGGCGAATGTCGTTATTAACGACAACGCGAATAAGGCGTTTGATGTCTTAACGCAAAAAGCAACAGAGGCGTACCAGCAAGATGGATCAAGTAAAAATCTGGCTAAGATCCTTGAACGCTACCGGACATTGTTAACAGAAATCAAAGGTGCACAGACGCCTAAAACCAACAATACCGAAGAGTATGAAGTTAGCGTCGAATCTATCAAAAAAGCTAAGTTGAAACTCTGCCCTCTTTATCCTTTTTGCAATTAAGTGTAATGGATCCGATTTGCTCCGACAATTAGTTATCAATTAGCCCCAACGGCAGTATATCATAGGAAAATTATTTTGGTTCATTGCTTATTCATCGAATCGATTTGGGATTGAATATGAAATACTTACAGGATAACGTGAAATAGCATAAAATGCAGGACCCGCTCTTAGAGTGGGTCTTGTATTTTTATGTGCCCAGTAGTGGAACATTTTCGATTGCACTGTGCAAAGTCCGTGAGGTGGGGATTTTTGGATGAACACCTCGAAATTACCCGACAGGTAGCCAATCCTGTTCGACAAGGTCTAGTCAACCATCGCAAGCGAGTCTTGCGTAGAGAGCTCGAATGGAGGGGAATGATATTCTAATTTCATAGCTGTAATGAAAGACTGTTGCCGTTAAATGTCAATTCACGTAAATACTTGTATTCTCCATTTTCCTGCAGGAAAACGTGTTGCTCCCAAAAGCGATCATCGTCCAGCGTGCAGGAAGAATGAAGGTAACCGGGATTATCCCAGTATGTAACAGTCTTTAGCTGGTCAATGACAGATTCTGCATCATGAAAGCTGGTGTTACGAGTAGGAAAGTATTCCCACTCGTAAATGCTTCCTTCCTCCGGCATATACAAGAGATACCTGACGGTATAGCCGTTTTCTGCCAGGCCCTTTGCCCCGGTCACAAGCAGAACAGAACGTTTGTTTACCGGGAATATGCTGGAAAAATGTTCGGTTCCATACATGCCTACCATACTATCATACTTATAGGAATAGTGTATTCGCAGTTTTTCTGCTAATGGCTGCAATACGGTAATTTCCAGGTAATACCTGAATGCCTGGTTTATCTTTTCCTTTTTAGTTTGTTTGACAATGGCTACCAGATAGGGGGCCGTTGAAAATTCCAACATTTGGACATTAATATATGATGGTGAACGTGCCTGGTATGGTAAATAAATAGTATTATTGAAAACATCAGCAGGGAAAACACTATTTTTTGCCAATTCTTCATCTGCAGTTTCAAAGAATGTCAGCCATGGCATAATGAACCATTCACCTTCATAACAGGCTCCATGAAAACTGACACTATAAGCTTTGCATTCAGCAGGCTGCAAACCGGTTCCTGGAGGTAAGGATCGCCATCCTTCCTGTCCAGAAGATCCCGATGGACTACTGATGATGGAGTACCCACCATCAAATTGCGACTTCAAAAATTCCAGGTCATCAGCAGTTGGAAAGTCAGTTACAAAAGTGGCCGCAAAGAGTTTATCATTTTGCGGGTTAAATAAGCCGTTACAATAGCCTTTGGATAGGGTGCTGATAACCCTGGGATATAACAGTTTCCACACTTCGTCACGCTGAATATTCATGGCGTCAGGTACGTTTTGGGCGAATAATAAATAATATGAATATAAGGTATTTGACTTTCAGCTTAGCCACAGACTTTGCTTTTTTGTACGCAGTAGCGAAGCGTTTCCGAACCAAATGATAGTTATAAAAATATTTTCTACATTAAGTGATTGTCTTAGTGTTTGATATATTTGTGCGTTCACCGGCCCCTTGCAATGTATTAAATTTAGTCCTACATTTGGAATGTTACCCGTTATGCATAACATTAACAGACACTTTATCCAACGGCATATCATGCAGTACACAATTTAATCCAAAACCCTGTATTATTATGAGAACCAAGTTCCTTTCCCTTGTGGGAGGTATGTTACTGTCGTTACATACCTTCGCCCAGACCATTCATTATACCAATACTGGTTTAACTAATGATTGCAATGTATTTAATACCAGCACACCGGTATCGATAGATGGATATAAACATTATCCGGTGTACGGCGGCGCTGGCATATTTAATAACACACTCTTACTGAAATGTCAGAATGGTAGCACCTCCGCGACCAAGTTAGGCGCCGCGTATGCTATTGAATATCCTTTTAAAAGCGGTTACCTGTATAAGATCAGCGGGCGTGCCTGGAAAGCGGCGAACCAGGCCACTACTGGTATTCCGCAACTTTCATTTACTACCTTTACCACTTTACCCACGCCGGTAAGCGGCATGCCCACCGCTTGTGATGCGATCAGGCAGTCGTTTTGGGGATCGATGCTACTTGATTCCAGGAGTACGGTTTCTCTGAATGACTCGCAGGATGAGCAGATATTTTGCGAATTTAATGCAGACCAGGATTTCAGTTATTTAGGCGTACTGTCCTGGGGAGGCGCCGGTAATATGTACACCCTGACAGCCATCGGCGAGATCACTATTACGGAAATAGCGCCCCGGTTTACGCTGTCGCCTACCAGTCTGACAAAAGAATGTGGCCAGGGACTTTCACGACTGTTTCAAGTCACAGATGTAAATTCCGTTGGTGGCATCACGTCTTATGTATGGCATTTAGGACCTGTGCCTAACGGTTGGTTGTATAACGGCCAACCTGCGCCGGAATCTATCACTGTAACAAACCTTACCGCCATTACCCTTTCGGCCGATCCCTGTAGTAGTGTAGCACCCTCTCCTGTAAGCGTAACGGTATACAGGGATGCATTGAGTTATGAAACGGATACCGCTATTGTTAATGTGTCTCCGCTTTCTGCCACTATTGGAGGTCCTGCACAATTGTGCGGCGGCGTGGTTGGCAACTATAGCTTTAATGGGGCTTTACCTTGTGGCGCCACCGTTACCTGGAGCCTTAATGCCGGGGACAATGGAAGCCTGGGGAGTACTACCGGCGATGCTACTACGCTTACGGTGAATGGAAATGTAACGCTTACGGCTCATATCAGCGCGCCCTGTGGGAGCCTGACGGTTAGCAAAGCTATTGGGTATAGCGGAACAGCGCCTGTTCCTTTCGGTATTGATGAGGAAGTATTCTGCCAGCCGGGCAACATTGTTCAGCCAAGTACTTTCACTGCAATTCCGAACAGTGGCGAGCCCTATACCTGGACCTTTACATCGGGCGATGGAATCTGGCGTACCATTTCGGCTACAACGGCAGAGATCTCCCATAAATTCGGCGTTGGGTCATATACGATCATGGCTACCACCTCCAATAGCTGTGGTTCGGAAAGCAGTAGCACGGACTTTCACATAATACGGTGTGCTACGGATTTATCAGGCACCGCCAAAGTAGTGGTATCGCCTAACCCGGCGTCCAGTACACTGGTAGTAAGTACAGCATCTACATCTGGCGCTGCGAAAAAACAAGCTGCCAGCGATGTATGGGATATCCGCGAATTGAGGCTCAGCGATAAAATGGGGAATTTGCTGCGCAAACAGTTGTTCCCTGCCGGTACTTCCCGCGCCACGATTAATGTGGAAGGGCTGAAACCGGATGTTTACATCCTGCAAACGGGGAATGGAAAAACCTTTGATGCCCAGAAGGTGATCATAGCGAGATAAGAAAGCAAGTGTTATTTATAGGAGCGTCCGGTAGATCTGATATCTACCGGACGCTTTTTTCTGAAAATAATTAGATAAAAATCCTGGTAGCAACTTATGGCCGATAGCACCCTTTTTTCCTCTGGCGGCAGCAATAGCGTAGTATTCTTCAACCATCCATTTTTGATACTGGTTGCAACCCCTACGGCTTCAACAAGATTATTTTCGGCAGTTCTCAGCGCCAGTTTGTGAATTTCCTGCCCCTTCACCTCTTCCCGCTCCTGATCTGACTCAAAAACACCGGCGTAATCCCTAAAAACGACGCTATATGCTTCTGCGGCATCCGCTGTTCCAATGTCGGATATTTCTTTATCAACGCCTCATAACGCTCAGCGCCCGTCATTGAAATTGAGTTTAAAATACGCTGATCCTGAGAGATCATAGCCTGCTGATTCAATATCCGCCAGAACTTTTCAAAAGCAGGGATATCTGTGAAAAGCTGATCCAGTCCCTTTCTATCTATCTGCAGCACAACAGTCGCTTCCTGTGCAACGATATTGATCCTGGAAGGGACCTGCGGTATAAAGCTGCTGGAATCACTGATCCACCAGTCTTCCATGGCGAAGTGGAGGGTATGTTCATCACCATTATCATCTACATAAAAGGAGCGGAGGAAACCCGAGCAGACGTAACTCTCATGCTTGCATATTTCCCCCTGTGGCAGGAGGTACTGCCTGGGCAGCAGCTTGCGTAAAGTAAGGAAGCTGCAAAAATGTTCCTGTTCTTCCTTAGAAAGACTGATCCGTTTCTGAACGTGTGTTACAATAAGCTGATGCAGATCTGATAGTGGTGGCGTAGCACTCATAAGACTGGTTTCTTCGGAAACAAATATAGCAACCATCTTAAAAAATAGTAAGGTAAAGCTGTCAGTTTTCGTAATTTCCCCGTGGCTTTATTCATAAAACCCAATTACCATATGCTGATGCAAAAGACAAAGGTGTGTCTGATCGTTGCCATGGCAATGACAGCCATCACCACTTCCGTATTTGCGGGCGGTCCGGGCAAACCGGGCGCCACCGACGTTAAACCGGACGCCAACAATGCCGGATTGAAATTACCTGCCGGTTTCGGCGCCTTAAAAGTGGCAGACAGCCTGGGCAGGACCCGCCATATCGCCGTAACCAGCAACGGTGGTATCTATATCAAACTGGACAGGGCAAAGAACAATAATGGCATTCTTTATCTCCAGGACGCCAACGGAGACGGTAAAATTGATAAGAAGACCGGCTTCGGCGCCTATGGCGGTACAGGGATCTATGTGAAAGGCGATTACCTGTATGCCACTTCCAACGAAGATATCTACCGCTATAAACTGGATGCACAACAACAGGTGATTGATCCTGAACATCCGGAAACAGTAGTGAGCGGGCTGATCAACCGCAGACAGCATGAGTCAAAGTCGATCGTGCTGGATGACAACGGAAATATCTATGTCAATATCGGTGCCTACTCCAACTCCTGCCAGACAAAAGACAGGACAGCTGGTTCCATGGGTATGCAGCCTTGTCCGATCCTGGATTCTGCCGCTGGTATCTGGCAGTTCAGGGCAGATAAACAGAATCAGACTTATGGAGATGGCGTACGCTATGCTACCGGTCTGCGGAACGTGGTTGGCCTTGACTGGAATAAGTCGCTCAACCAGCTGTTCGTGATGCAGCACGGCCGTGACCAGCTGCACGATCTGTTCCCAGGTCTTTATACGGAGAAACAGTCGGCCGACCTGCCGGCAGAATGTATGTATGCCCTGAAAAAGGGGGCTGATTGTGGCTGGCCTTATATCTACTATGATCCGTTCCAGCATAAGAAAATGCTGGCGCCGGAGTATGGTGGCGACGGTAAAAAGACTGGTGGCGACAATGTAGAGGAGCCTGTAGTGGCTTTTCCTGCCCATATGGCGCCTAACGGCTTGTTGTTCTATACTGGTAACCAGTTCCCTGAAAGATACCGTAATGGAGCTTTTATTGCCTTCCACGGGTCATGGAACCGCTCTCCTGAGAACCAGGCCGGTTTTTATGTAGTGTTCGTGCCTTTTAAAGATGGCAAACCTTCCGGTAAATGGGAAGTATTTGCTGACGGATTCGCAGGCCCCGGCCCGGTAAAATCGCCCGGCGATGCCCTACACCGTCCATGCGGACTGGCACAGGGACCGGATGGTTCACTGTATGTAACCGATGATGTGAAAGGAACAGTTTACAGGATCGTATATAAGACTAAATAGGCATGAGAAAATGGATACTGGCAGCGATGCCACTGATGATTGGCGCACTGGCGGCAAGTGCGCAGGTGAAGAAACCCGCTCCGGCAAAACCGGCAGCCGCCAGACAGGCAACAGCCAAACAGGGCGGCGGAGCAACAGCGCAGATAGCAAAGGGTAAGATACTTTATAAGCAGTACTGCATCTCCTGTCACCAGGAAAACGGAACGGGAGTACCCCGTATGAATCCGCCGCTGGTAAAGACGGAGTATGTGCTGGGCGACAAGACAAGATTGATCGGGATATTACTGAACGGACTAAACGAAGACGTAGAGATCAACGGGGATTATTACTCCAATCCGATGCCTTCGCAGGCGGCCCTGAAAGACCAGGAGATCGCCGATATACTGTCTTATGTCAGGAATAGCTTCGGCAATAAGGCCAGCACCGTTTCCGCGGCTGAAGTGACCGCGGTACGCGCTACTATAAAATAAAGAATGTGAATACTTTAACAGCGGCATTTATCCAGTGTGGGTAAATGCCGCTGTTTTTTAATTGCTTTTGTCAAACAGATTTCTAACATTTGCGGAAAATTTAAGGGACATGTCAGTGAATCCAGAAGTGGTGCGGGAGGTTAGTGAATTCAATAATTATTACAACAGCCTGGCGGAATTGTTAAACAGGCACTTAGCGGACAATAATCTATCATTATCGGCATTACGTGTACTGGTAAAGTTAAGGGACGAAGAAGATCAATGCACTGCGGGTAAACTGATTGCGAACCTTGGTATAGACGGCGGATACCTCAGCCGCATCCTGAAGACCTTTGAAACGAATCAGCTTATTTCCAAGCGTAAATCCACGATGGATGGCCGTACCTGGTATCTTCAGCTGACCCCCAAAGGACGTAAGTTGCTGGAGATCCTGGAAGAAGGATCCGCGCAGCAGGTTTCCCAATTGCTGGAACCACTGGGCTCAGAGCAGCAACTGGCACTGGCGGGAGCCATGAAGACGGTAAGGCATATCCTCTCTGATGATGCGAAGATTTCTGCGGATGATATTACCTTCAGACGCGACCTCCAGCCGGGGGATGCCGGGTTTATCATGCATATGCACGGCTCTCTGTATGCGAAGGAAGCAGGGTATAACCTCGAATATGAGACGCACATCTGCAAAACCTTCTACGAGTTCCTGGAAGCTTATAATTCCTCCAAGGATCAGGTGTTCCTGGCTATGCATGGCAACCAGATCAT
This sequence comes from Chitinophaga sp. CF418, assembly GCF_900142925.1. Classification (GTDB taxonomy): domain Bacteria; phylum Bacteroidota; class Bacteroidia; order Chitinophagales; family Chitinophagaceae; genus Chitinophaga. The sequence goes on along the minus strand of NZ_FRCN01000017.1, from coordinate 163,534 downwards.
CGGTTCCATAGCTGTACTGGGGCACTCCCGTTATGCTACACAGATGCGCTGGTTCCTGGTGCATCCTGATTACCGTGGATTGGGTATTGGACAACGCCTGCTGACAGAAGCCGTCAATGCTGCGAAGGAGAAGCTGTTCCAGAAAATCTATCTCATTACCACCGCCCAGCAGGTGGCCGCAACGACATTGTTTAAAAAGAATGGCTTCCGTAAGTCAGGAGAGAAACATATGCCGATGTGGGGATTGCAGCTGACGGAAGAACGTTATGAGATAGACTTAATTTAAGCAAGACATACTTTTATTGTTAACCCCCTTGCTTTATTTAAAACATTTAGATATTTTTAGTTCGCTGTAGTTCATCCAGGGTTCATTGTATTTATTACATAAAACCCTTAAAATGAAACATCTGCTAACCCATATGTCAGTTTTGCTATGCAAAACGGCTATGATTTGTGTAAAGACACATCCCTTAGCAAGGTCTCTTTTCCCCTCCATTTACAATCAGTCAGTCAATTATGGTCCGTAGCCTGTAGGGGCAATGGCGTCTCTGTACCTTTAGCCGGCCTTCACAGGCAGATACGACCATGCCTGTTTTTCTCTGTCAGGGGTTGTCACTGTAGAAGTAACCGACCTGCAGGGCCATTGCTGTCATGCCGGCGCATATCAGTTCGGAGAAACCTGATATCGCTTGTATGGGAGCATACATGCCTGACGACCACGTAACAGATCACCTTCAACCTTATCAAAACAACTTTCACATTATTCCTCATCCTTCAAAATTCAAAACCATTTAAACATGAAAACACTTTTACAGGTGGCCGTACTGGTGCTGTGCTTACAATTCAACAGCACAGGCCAGCTTGCCAATTTCAATGCAACAGCAGAAGCATTACAGACCAGCATGTACAACAATTTCGGCGTACCCAATGAGAACTACTGGTGGTGTGCCCATGGTGTGGATGCATTACTGGATGGCTACATGCGTACGCGTTCCGAGACCTATAAAACACGTATGAAATCATTACTGCTGGGCGTTAAGAGTTTTAACGGCAACACGTACATCAATTATTTCTACGACGATATGGATTGGATGGGTATAGCCACTTTACGGGCCTGGTATGAAACGGGCGATGCTGACTATTACAACGTGGCCAGTACGCTCTGGACAGATATTAAAGGCGGTTACAGCAACGGCGCTATAGACTGGAACAAGGGCTGTGCCGGATGTAAGAATTCCTGTGCCAACGCTCCGGCAATCATCCTTGGAGCAAGGATGTACCGCGTTACCAACTCCGCAGCGGACCTGCAATTAATAAAAGATATCTACACTTTTATGAAGGCCCACCTGGTAGATCCTGTAACAGGGGCTGTGTGGGATAATATCAATCTGAATACCGGTGTTACCAACAAGGATTGGATCTTCTCTTACAATGTCGGCACTTTCATCGGCGCAGGCTGGGAGCTGTATAAAGTGACCGGTGATGTCAACTATCTCAATGATGCGGTAAAGACTGCGGAATATGCGATGAACAGCAGACGTACCAACGGTATGTTCTTTGCCAATGAAACAGGTGGTGGTGATGGTGGTCTTTTTAAAGGGATCTTCATCCGTTATCTTGCTCAATTGGCACGCGAAGGAAATATACCTGCGGAGACAAGAGCGCGTTATAATGAAGCCATCCGCTTTAATGCACAGACATTAAAGACCAGTGGTATCAATCCTTCTACCAACCTGGTAGGCACTGTATGGTCCCAACAGCCATCAGGCAGTACAGATTACGCTACACAGCTGAGTGGCGTGAAAGTAATAGAAGCAGCAGCTATGCTGGATCAATCATTCTTCTATAAGGATATTAATTACGGCGGCAGTTACTGGGGACTGAATGTGGGCAGCTATAATACAGATGCCCTGGTTGCAAAAGGTATTCTCAATAATGATATTACCGGTTTTGCCATTCCCGCAGGCTACCAGGTAAGATTGTTTAAGAATGATAATTACCAGGGTGAAAGTTGGACTGTTTCCGGCAACAGTGCCTGGATTGGCGGCGCCTGGAATGATAGTGTTTCTTCTCTTATTGTTAATTACACAGCCGGCGCCAGCTTCTTTAAAGATTGCAACTATACCGGTGAGGTAATAAGCCTGGAGGCAGGAGATTATACGTTGACGCAGCTGCAGGCAAGGGGGATATCGAATGATGCGATATCTTCCCTGAAAGTTAGCAGCGGTTACCAGGTGATGCTTTATGAACACGACAATTTCGGAGGAACTACTGTAACTACCTCCACGGATCTTAACTGTCTGGTAAGTCAGAATTTCAATGACCTGACAAGTTCTTTACGCATCATTGCAACAGGTGCAGCGCCTGCAGCATCAACGATAGCGCAGACCGCTCCTGCAAAGAATACGATAAAAGGATTGATATTATATCCTAACCCTGTAGGCAATACGCTGTTTGTAAAAACAGCGGATGATCTCAGCGGGTCAGATATAATGGTGACAGATATGACGGGCAGGATGAGACTCAGGAACCGCCTGTCAGGTAACAGTATTAACGTTTCCGGTCTGCCATCGGGCGTATATTGGATCACGATAGTGAAAAACGGGAAAAAGATCACACTTTCTTTTGTGAAATAACTGCTTGTAACAGAAGCAACTATTAAACTACATGCCGGTTCTGATGAGGAAGGACCGGCATGCTTATTGTAAATTATAGACGGATTAGTATATATTTGCAACCGTAAACCCCTAAGGGACGGTTCGTGAATGTAAAAAGAGGATGTTCTGAATATCTTATTGTTCCCCTTGGATAACATTGTTGTTGATTAAGCGACTGAATTTCAATTTTAATATATCATCTACTGTATGCCAAAGCGTGCCAAAAAGAGTATTTATTTATTTTCTTTCAATGTTGTCATCTTCTTTTCAATGGCATATATGTTGTCCGGAGATAGAAAGGATATGCCGTGGTTTAAGTCCAATTTCCTCAGACAGGTAGTTGATACCGGAGGCTTAGGGGCAACAAATGGATATTCACTGGCAGGCAATAAAGTTTTCGCTACCCGTAACATTACAGATACATTACCTGATACGATCAGTTTTTCTATAGTGGGAGATATGATGGTAGGTTCTTCCTATCCCTCCGCTTTTTTTCTGCCACCAGCAGAAGAAGGAAATATCCTGCAATATGCGATGCCGCTTTTACAACAAACAGATCTGCGTATCGGCAACCTGGAGAGCGCCGTATCAGACAGCGCTAAAGTGTATAAGAACTGTGGTCCCAACCCCAGCCAGTGCTTCGCCTTCCGCACACCTTATAAATGTGCTATGTGGTATAAAGAGGCCGGTTTTGAATACCTGAACATGGCCAATAACCACTCTTTTGACTTCGGCATGTCAGGAGTGAAACATACCCTGGCATTCCTCGACAGCAATAATATTAAGACCAGTGGTGTACCGCAACACCGTTTTGATACCCTGACCGTCAAAAATACCAGAATAGGTTTTGTATCCTTTGCCCCTCACAGCAATTGTCTGGACATGAACGATGACTCTCTCGTAAAGGCGACTATTGCTGAGGTACGCCCCCTTTGTCAGCTGTTGGTAGTGTTCTTCCACGGTGGCGGGGAAGGCTCAGGCCGCATGCATACTCCTAAAGGAAGGGAGTTCTTCTATGGACAGAACAGGGGAGATGTAAGGCATTTTTCGCATATGTGTATCCAGGAGGGAGCAGACCTTGTAATAGGCTCCGGACCGCATGTAGTAAGGGGAATGGAGACATATAAAGGAAAATTAATAGCTTACAGCTTAGGAAATTTTGCAACTTATCATCAATTCAATTTAAAATATCCCAATAATATTGCACCTTTGCTGCAGGTCAAAATCACCAGCGAAGGAAACCTGGTGGAGCATAAAGTGTTTTCTTTCCTGCAAGAGGGGGAGGGCATACCTAAACCGGATACAACATTGAGAGCTTTCAAAATGATCCGTTCTTTATCTGTAGAGGACTTCAAATACTCGGAGGTGGAGGCGGGGACATTTGATTAAAACCTTGTTATTGTGAAGAAGTTATTGCCAATAATCATATCCGTCGCCAGCATTGCCACTGCAGGCGCACAAGTAAAGAAGAAACCAGTTAAACACGCACCAGTAAAGAAGCATACTGCCTATCATAAAAAAACAACTGCCCACAAGGCGGTTGTCCATAAAAAAGTGGTGACGCCACCACCGCTTCCTGATAGTTTATATTTTCCTAATTCCGACATCACCCTCAATACATACGATACTTCTGGCCTCAGAAGTAATATCAAACAGCTCCTGGCCGTACTGGAGTCAGAGCTGGGCAAACCATATATCCGCGGCGCTATCGGGCCTTTCGCCTTTGATTGCAGTGGATTAATGAAGTTCGGTTTCTCCGTTATCGGCATGACCTTACCCCGTACAGCGGCTGATATGAGCTCCCTGGGGAATATCATTACGCCTTCAGACTGGAGTCCCGGCGATCTGCTGTTCTTTGCGGGAAGGAGAAGCACCAAATCCAAAGAAAAAAGGATCGCACACGTAGGCTGTGTCTACAAAGTAGAGAACGGGAAGGTACTGATGATCCATTCCAGCAACCAGGGCGTGAATATCGTCGATATTACAAACAGCGAATACTACAAGAAACGTCTTATCGCTGCCCGCAGGGTGATCCAGGTGGATTCTACCAACATGGTAGTGCCGCCGATGGAAGAGGGTAATACGAGCGATTATTAAAATATTTTATCAAAAGACACCTAAGCCAGCTCCCCGAATGTGCAGATGACATGCTGTTTTTCCTTATTTTTAGTCATGGCCGATAAAAGGTCATGAACCAAAAACAATCATATGGATGCACAGCAACTGGACATGAACCGGAACGAAGATGCGATGCGCAGATCTCTCAGCGCGTTAAAACAGCGCCTCTCCGTCATAGAACAGGGAGGAGGCAAAAAGAACCTCGAAAAAATCCGTCAGAAAGGCAAATTAACCCCGCGTGAACGTATTGCCTATCTCCTGGACAAAGACACTCCATTTAACGAAATAGGCGCCTTTGCAGCCTATGAAATGTATCCCGAACATGGCGGTTGCCCTGCAGCCGGTACAGTAGGCGGTGTTGGCTATATCAGCGGCCGCCAGTGTATGATCGTGGCAAATGATATGACCGTAAAGGCAGGCGCCTGGTTTCCCATGACGGGAAAGAAAAACCTGCGTCTCCAGGAGATCGCGATGGAAAACAGGTTGCCGGTCATTTACCTGGTAGACAGCGCAGGCGTATACCTGCCCATGCAGGATGAGATATTCCCTGATAAAGAACATTTCGGCCGCATTTTCCGCAACAATGCACGCATGAGCGCTATGGGCATTACCCAGATCGCTGCGGTAATGGGCAGCTGTGTAGCCGGCGGGGCTTACCTGCCTATTATGAGCGATGAAGTGCTGATGGTGGAAGGGAACGGCTCTATCTTCCTGGCAGGCCCTTACCTGGTAAAGGCCGCTATCGGAGAGACTGTCGATGCTGAAACTTTAGGTGGCGCAGTGACCCATACGGAAATCTCCGGTATTGCCGACTACAAGTTTGATTCAGACGAAGAATGTCTCGATCATATCAAAAAGATCGTGAGTAAGATAGGAGATCCTGTCAGCGCAGGTTTCAATCGCGCTACACCTGCTCTGCCGGAGAAAGATCCTGCGGAATTATATAGCGTGATCCCGGAAGACAGTACCCGCCCTTACGATATGCTGGAAATCATCCACCGCCTGGTGGACCGTTCTGAGTTTGATCAGTATAAAGAAGATTACGGCAAGACCATCCTCTGTGGTTATGCCCGCATTGACGGCTGGGCAGTGGGTATTGTGGCCAACCAGCGTAAGATGGTCAAAAGTAAAAAGGGCGAAATGCAGATGGGAGGTGTGATCTATAATGATAGCGCTGATAAAGCGGCCCGTTTTATCATGAACTGTAACCAGAAGAAGATACCGCTGGTATTCCTGCAGGATGTGACTGGCTTTATGGTTGGCAGTCGCAGTGAGCATGCCGGCATTATTAAAGACGGCGCCAAACTGGTGAATGCAGTGGCTAATTCTGTAGTGCCCAAATTCACCGTGATAGTGGGTAATTCCTATGGAGCGGGTAACTATGCCATGTGTGGTAAAGCTTATGATCCCCGGTTCATCTTTGCATGGCCTAATGCGAAGATCGCCGTAATGGGAGGCGAACAGGCCGCGAAGACACTGCTGCAGATACAGGTAGCATCGCTGAAAGCGAAAGGTGAGGAGATCACGCCGGAACAGGAAAAAAGTCTGTTGAATGAGATCACCGCACGTTATAACAGCCAGACCACTCCCTATTATGCCGCGGCGCGTATGTGGGTAGATGAGATCATAGACCCGCTGGATACACGTAAAATACTCTCCGAAAGCATTGCAGCGGCAAATAATGCACCTGTGGAAGATACATTCAGCCTCGGTGTTTTCCAGGTGTAAAAGCATAGCGCTTAATCCTTATCTTTGCCCGCTATGTCGGAAGTTATTATTTACACGGATGGTTCCTCCCGTGGTAACCCTGGCCCTGGTGGCTATGGTGTTATCCTGATGTGGAACAATGTCCGCAAGGAATTATCGCAGGGATACCGTCTCACCACCAACAACAGGATGGAACTGATGGCCGTGATCGTAGGCCTGGAAACCCTGAAGAGAGATGGACTGCCTGTGAAGATCTTTACAGACAGCCAGTATGTGGTCAATAGCGTTGAGAAAGGCTGGCTATGGAGCTGGGTGAAGACCGGGTTTAAAGACAAAAAGAACAAGGATCTCTGGCAACGTTTCATTCCTGCTTTCAAGAAGCATCAGGTGAAGTTCCATTGGGTAAAAGGACACTCCACAAATCCCATGAACAACCGTTGTGATGAACTGGCCACACAGGCCGCAGACAGTGGTAACTGGCTGGAAGATGTTGGTTTCGAGGGATAAATTATCTATTGATTATAGACATTTCTGATATTGAAGGGCTGTCCGCCATGGTGGATGGCCCTTTTTGTATCTCCCGGAGTTGCCCCCCGGGGCTGCAAACACACCACCACACCACCGGCGGGCTCAATGCAGCCAGGCTACTGCTGCACTTTAACATTTATTTAATGATTTTTCGAAATTTGTCCACCATTAACAAAATTCTGTGCAACCACTGAAAGAATATCGCTGCTTACTTTTAGGGTATTAAATCAATGCCTTAAACGACTAAGTTATGACACACTGGAAGATTGATGAATCACACAGCGAAATTGGATTCAAAGTAAAGCACCTGATGATCACTAACGTGAGTGGCTATTTCACAGACTTCACCGGAAGTATTGAGACCGACAGCGAGGATTTCCACGACGCAAGAATTACTTTTGAAGCGGCTACGGCCAGTATCAGCACCCTGAATAAACAAAGGGACGAACATTTGAAAGGCAGCGATTTCTTCGATACTGCACATCATCCCAAGATCGCTTTCGTATCTAAAAAAATCAAAAAGATTACTGAGGAAGACTATAAGGTGATAGGAGATCTGACCATCAAAGGGCATACGCATGCCATAGAGCTGGAGGTAGTGCGCAATGGTGTTGTGACAGATCCTTATGGTCAGGAAAAAGAAGGATTTTCCATCAAGGGACGCCTGCACCGCGCCGACTATGGCCTGCGCTGGAATGCGGCCACTGAAGCAGGAAGTATTGTACTGAGTGATGAGGTGAAGCTGCATATGGAGATCCAGCTGGTAAAAGTAACTGAACCGGTATTGGTTGCAGCAGCCCAATAAGGAGTTACTGATAGAAAGAAATGCTCTGAATAAAGAATATGATAGAAATAGGAATAGACAGTTTTGCCGCCAGGTTCAGCGACAATGCAGCGGCAGCATTGAGTGACAAAGATGCGATGTTCCAACTGCTGGAAAGGATGGAACACGCAGATAAATCTGGCCTGGATGTATTTGGTATTGGCGAGCATCACCGGAAAGGCTTCCTGGATGCAGCTCCTACACATATCCTGGCAGCGGCAGCCTCCCGTACAAAGCGTATAAAGCTGGCCAGTGCGGTGACAGTATTAAGTGCCATAGACCCGGTAAGGGCGTTTCAGAACTTCGCCACATTAGATCTGATCTCCGGCGGCCGGGCTGAAATGGTGGTGGGTAGAGGCTCTTTCACCGATGCTTTCCCCTTGTTCGGTTACAACCTGGATGATTATGACGATCTCTTTGCAGAGAAGCTGGACCTCTTACTGGAAATAAGGGACAATGAATTTGTGACCTGGTCGGGTAAATTCAGGCCTGCTTTAAAGAATCAGCCCGTCTATCCAAGACCTATCCAGGAACAGCTGCCTATCTGGCTGGGAGTGGGAGGAACACCACAATCGTTTGTTCGTGCAGGAGCACTGGGCTTGCCACTGATGGTGGCGATCATTGGCGGAGAGACGCACCATTTCCGTCCGCTGGTAGATCTGTATCGTGAAGCAGGAAGAAGGGCAGGACATGCACCGGAGAAACTGACGGTAGGTCTGCACTCCCTGGGATATCTTGCAGAGACTACGGAACAGGCCATCGAAGATTTCTACCCCGGATATGCTGCCAGTATGACCAAAGTAGGAAAGGAACGTGGCTGGCCTCCGATGACGAAAGATCGTTTTATGAGCCAGATGGGACCGACAGGTGCGTTATTAGTCGGCGGCGTGGAAGAGATTGCGGAAAAGGTATTACGTCATGCGAATGCTTTGGGAGGTATATCCAGGCTGACTTTCCAGATGGACTCTGCGGAAGTGTCACATGATAAACTGATGCATGCAATTGAGTTGATAGGGACGAAGCTCAAGCCTTTGGTGAATAAATAAACGAAGTGGTCTTGGTTCATCAGGTTCGCGTCGCTAAAACGACACTTAAAGTGGCTGTTCCAGAAAGGACCCGAACCTCAGGCCTGAGGTATAGTGTTAAATCCTTTTTCAAAAGGATTTAACACTATCAAAACTGCTTATCCCGGAAAAATACAAACTAGTCGGTAAGACTACTTACTAATCTGCTTTCAAATACTTCACCGGATTTGTCAGCGCTACTTTCAGCGCCTGATAACTCACTGTCAGTATCGCTACTACCAATGCAAATACGCCCGCCAGTACAAACATCCATACATTGATCGGAATGCGGTAGGCAAAGTTATTGAGCCATTTATCCATCGCCCACCAGGCTATAGGACAGGACAAAAGAATAGCTATGAATACCAGTTTCACAAAATCCCTCGAAAGTAATAATGCAATATAGGAAGAGGAAGCGCCCAGTACTTTCCGTATACTCACCTCTTTGATACGCAATTGCGCGGAATAAGCCGATAGTCCGAACAGCCCCATGCAGGATATAAATATTGCAAAGGCGGCGAAGGCTTTGAATATAATGCTCATCTGATTTTCAGATGCATAGAGCCGGTTAAGTTTATCATCAATGAAAGTATAGGTGAATGTACCTGTTGGTGTCAACGCCTTTATTTTCGCTTCCATGAAGGCTAGGGCCGCTTTTATCCGTCCGGGCTTTATTTTCAGTAACAGGTAATTGGCTCTGTAAGGGTCGTATTTGATAACAAGTGGATCTACAGGCGTATGCAGGGACGCAAAGTTAAAATTCTTCACTACCCCCACCACCGTACCGGTATCTCCATCAAGGATGAACCGCTCACCGACAGGCGATTTCAGGTGATAGGTCTTCACGGCTGATTCATTGATGATATACTCTTTGTGCTTTACAGCCGGCATCTGGTTGAAGAAGTTCCTGCCTTCCAGCAAAGGGATCTGTAAGGTGGGTAAAAGCCTTTCGTCCGACCACATGATACGGCTGTTGTCAAATTCCTGTGTAGGATCTGCCGACAATGGTGTGAAAGACTGTGAACTGAATCTGTCGCCGGGAAGCGTAGAAACGATGGAGAAGTCAGCAATATCAGGGCTTTGGCTGATATCATTGATCAATGAACCGAACTTTTGCCACATCGGTCCGTAGATAGTTACACCAGCAAGTTGTGTGCGGTCGAATCCAAGGTCTTTATCATGGAAAAACCTGATCTGCCGGTAGATCACTATTGTACTGATGATCATAAACACTGACACAACGAACTGAAAAATAACCAGTCCTTTCCTGACAGCATTCACAGACGATCCCGGCGTGCCCTTGCCTTTGAGTGCTGTGACAGGGTGGAAGTGCGCCACGCTCCACGCAGGATAACTACCCGCCAGCAAGCCGATGAAGATGATCAGTAATGCGATGATACCCAGGTTGGGCAAGGTAAGCAACTCAGACACATAAAATGAGCGGGATGCTATTTCATTGTAGGAAGGAATCGCTGTTTTGAATAATAGCAATGCTAATGCACTGGCGACCAGGGTAGTGATCAGCGATTCTGCCAGGAACTGTATGATCAACTGCTTTTGGGTTGCGCCTACCACTTTGCGCATGCCGATTTCCTTCATCCTGCCAAAAGCCTGCGCTGTATACAGGTTAATGAAATTGACCGCAGCGACGAGCAATATGAATAAGGCCGCCAGGGAGAAAATCCTGACATAGGTAATATCACTGTTAGGCGCCATTTCTTTTTCCAGTTTGGAGTGGAGATGGATGCCGGTGATGGGTTGCAGGCCGATCTCCCTATCTGCCAATATCTCTTCACGGGTCTCACCCGTTGGTAGGTAATATTTCACTGTAAAATCATTCAGCCGCGATCTTAACTTTTCAAAGGAAGTGGCTTTGTCCAGCTCTATATAGGTGTAAAAGCCGTTCCAGGTCCTGTTGGATAGCGACTGGTCATTCTGCTGGTGGTGAATGGTAGCCATAGACAGCAGGTAATCGAACTGCAGATGGGAAGGGTAAGTATGCTCACGGATAACGCCTGTTACCTTTAAAGGAGCGCCGTTCACAGCATCCTGCAGCACTTTGCCAATAGGATCGGCCCCGCCAAAATATCGCTGTGCCATCTTTTCGGTAATAACGATGTTATCAGGCTCCAGCAGCGCCCTGGCCTTATCTCCGGCTACAAAATCAAGATCAAATACGCTCGTTACCGTGGGGTCAGCAAAGTAGCCGTTTTTCTCCTCAAACTTGTTAATGGCGCCACCGGGACCAGTATAACTGAATACCTGGTAAGGATAGGGCCTGTGAAAGCGAACGGTATTGACCACTTCAGGAAAAGCTTCCTGTAGGGCGGGGCCGGTAGGAAAAGATGTGGCAGCCCAGTGACGGGCGTTTTCTCCCTTACCCAGTAAGGTAACACGGAAAATGCGGTTTGCTTTGGAATAGCCCTTGTCATAACTCAGCTCCTGTTTTACATGGAAGATGATGAGCAGGGCACAGGCCATTCCCAGTGCCAGACCGGCTATATTGATGGCGGTGAAGATTTTATTCTTCCAGAGATTGCGTAAGGCTATTTTAAGGTAACTCTGTAACATACAATGATGGAATATACTAAGGATCATCCAAGTAAGTGCCGGATTATTAAATCGTTAATAATCAGTAATGTACTAATAGGGGTAAGGACCAAAATGTCCGTTTTTAGTACAATATCTGTTCACTTTTAAAAAGTATCGCTGTAGTTCGGTAGTTTTGTAACGGATTTCAACCTATAGACGAACATGAAACATCTATCGATCATTAGCCTGGCCTTGCTTTTCAGCCTGATAAGTTACGGACAGGAGAACTGGACCTTAAAGACCAACAAGGATGGTATCGCCATCTATACCAAGACTATAGAAAACTCTAATTACAAGGGCATCAGGGTAAAGTGTTCTTTACCAGCTACCTTATCCCAGTTTGTAGCAGTGATTCTGGATGTTAACACGGCCACTGAATGGCTATACAGCACTAAATCAAGCTCTTTACTGAAACAGGTATCTCCCGCAGAGGTTTACTACTATTCTGAAGTTGGATTGCCCTGGCCGTTGAGTAACAGGGATTTCGTTTGTCATCTGACGGCGAGGCAGGACCCGCATACCAAAGTAGTGACTATTGATGGTCCCGTAGTGCCGGACTATATGCCGGAGAAAAACGGTATTGTACGTGTAACACGTTCCTCCGGGAAATGGATCATTACACCGGCAGAGAATAACATGGTGAACATTGAGTATACGCTGGAAGCTGATCCTGGTGGCAGTATTCCTGCATGGCTGGTGAACCTGTTTGCAACCAAAGGCCCTATGGAGTCTTTCAGAAAACTGAAAAACCAGATCAACAAGGCGCAGTATAAGAAAGTGCAGTATGCCTTTATAAAGAACTGACAGTTATCGGATTAAAATTTCTTCCCTGCAACTTTTCCTACATAAGTACCCTGCATTTGTCTGCCGGCTACAGTAATGTTGAAATCTATTGTAAAAGTTTCTCCGTTATTGCTGACATTCATGGTGCCTCCTGTTACACCCGTAATCTCTTGTCCGTTACCATATATGCCGCTGGGTGTATACTTTACTACTGCATTGGAAAAATGCTTCTTCCTGTCGTAAGCAGCGTTGTTACGATCCATGTACGTATATGTATGGGAGAAATAGAGGCTGTCGACAAAGATCTGTACAGCGTTTTCTATATACTCAGGCGCCTGTGGAAGATTGGTGAGCACTAATCCATCTGTACCTGTCCAGTAAGTATAGTCTGACAGGTAAGATTTCCCTTCTATCGTAAATTCCCCGCCTGTTGGTTTAAGTTCATTCCCCTTTTCCCCTTGCCCGTCTTTCTTGCATGCGCTGGCAAAAATGCCTGTCGCAAGCAGGAACAATGCGAGTTTCTTCATAGATCTATGGTTTGCAGTATGTGTTATTGTGGTAACAGGCTGATGCAGACCTGTTTACGTCTGCAAATATACATATTAATTTAATGGTTATATACCCCCGGAACAGAAAAGGAGATGTATAAAGGAGTTTCCTGAAAATTGCTTAAAGCCCTCAGGTACCCGGATAAAAAAAGCCTGTCGACCAACGGGCGGACAGGCTCTTTCTTATACTGATGATAATATCTGTTCTTACATGTTGTTGTAAATGTTCTGCATATCACGGGTCAGCTGATCATAGATCGGTTTGGTGAACTGCAGGAATAATTCCTGTGGAGGAGGGGGCGCTATATCTTCTCCAACCATCAGGGCCTTGTCTTCGTCGCTGAGCGCACGTTCATCGCCTTTATAGTATCCATACTGATTCAACCAGGTATAGCTACCCGGGAGCCTGTCGGTCCGGATGATATTGTTAGTCGCCACATCGATCAGCTGGTAGTCCAGCAGACCTTTGGAAACAACGGTAGCCTTTACAACATATACTTTCGCTTTTACGGTACCATAGCGATTGATGGTAGCCTTACCTGTACTGTCTTTTACGGTAGCTACAACGATCTCTTTGGAGACTTCTCTTTCTGAGCGGTCCACGTAGGTTTGTCCTACTATGAAATCGTTGAAACTCATTTCCAGGAACTGGTCAGGTTGTATTTTATTGGCACGGGCGATGCGTTCGTCAGTAAATTTCACAAAACGGTTGATGTTCCGCTGCTGCAGGTTACGGATCAGCACATCCCTGAACTGGTCGGCGCTGAACTGATAGTAGGGGGAGCGAACGTCTACGTGTCTTATCACCACATTCACAAGACCTCTCTGGAAAGATTCGTCCATGAGTTGTGCGGAATTGCGGTAATTAGGGATCAGACCGAGGGCTGCCTGGAATTCATCGAAGGCCTGCCTTGCAGCGGCTTTATCGCCCTGTTCCAGCAGGGACACGCCTCTGTCATACCTTACCTGGGCCGCATTCTCCTGGGCGCCGGTAATAGCATTACGATAATCTTTAGGTTTCACAATGGCCAGGGCTGCAGGAGAGGCGTGAATGCCATCATACAGACGCTGGAGTGCGCGGTATTCCGTGCGGATGTATTCCCATTTTAAAGGGTCGTTGGAGAGCATGTAACCATTGACTTTGTCTTCGTGGGAACGTTGAGCCTGTGTATAGGCCTGAGGAAGCAGTTGTAGTGAAACAGTGTGTTCTGGTTTTTTCTGTAATTTTTTTACGAACGCCATTACCGCTTCATCATAGCGGCCTTTATTGTACAGTTTTTCACCTGATTTACAGGACAGTATCAGTAGGATAGGGGCAATCAGCCACCAGAAACGGTTTTGCATATGCTCGAATATAAATTTTCTTATTTCAGGAATCTTCTGATCTCCCTGTCCGTTTCACGCTGTTTGATGCTTTCGCGTTTATCATGCAGCTTTTTACCTTTACCCAGGCCGATCTCTATCTTTGCCAGGCTTTTGTCGGTAATGAAGATGCGAAGCGGAATAATGCTATAGCCTTTTTCTTTTATCTTATTTTCAAGTTTCCGCAGTTCCCGCTTGGTCAGCAGTAGCTTACGTTCACGCAGGGGATCATGATTTGCATAAGTGCCGTGTGAGTACTCGGCGATATGCAGGCTTTTAACAAACAATTCTCCTTTTGAGAAATAGCAGAATGAGTCGTTGAAGCTTACCCTGCTCCCACGGATGGACTTGATCTCTGTGCCTGTCAACACCATGCCGGCAATATACTTATCCTCTATTGCGTACTCGAAATATGCCGATCTGTTCTTGAGTTCTGCCATCTTCTTTAATAATTTGGAGCTAAAAATTAGGAATTAAAGATTGAAATCCGGAAGCGCTTCCCTAATTCCAATCCTTAATTCCTAATTCCTGATTTCTTCAGTTTTGGTGCTTAGTGTTTAAATAATTCCAATAACACTGCCAGACGTTGTTTCATCTCCTTACGGTCGATGATCAGGTCCAGGAAGCCATGCTCCAGCAGGAATTCTGCGCTCTGGAAACCTTCCGGCAGGTCTTTTTTGATCGTTTCCTTGATAACACGCGGACCGGCAAACCCGATCAGTGCTTTAGGCTCGGCAACATTCAGGTCGCCCAGCATCGCGAAAGACGCAGTCACACCACCGGTGGTAGGGTCTGTCATCAGGGAAATATAAGGCAGCTTTGCTTCTGCCAGCTGTGTCAGTTTTGCGGACGTTTTTGCCATCTGCATCAGGGAGAAGGCACTTTCCATCATACGGGCGCCTCCTGATTTGGAGATGATCATCAACGGCATTTTGTTCGCAATGCAATAATCGATGGAACGGGCGATCTTTTCACCTACTACGGAACCCATAGAGCCACCAATGAAGGCAAAGTCCATACAGGCTATCACCAGGTCGTTGTCCTGTACCTTACCAACACCTACCCGCATTGCATCTTTCAGTCCTGATTTCTTCTGTGCGTCTATCAGTCTCGCGCCATAAGGCTTGAGGTCTTTAAATCCGAGGAAGTCTTTCGGATAGATGTTATCAAAAAGTTCTTCGAACTGATTATCGTCAAATAAGATTTCGAAATACTCAGCCGAATTGATGCGATTGTGGTAATTACACTTGTCGCATACATAATAGTGCTCCTTCAGATCCTTTACTGTAGAGGTTTTTTTGCAGTTAGGACATTTGTGCCACAACCCATCCGGCGCCTCTTTCTTTTCACTTGTAGACGTTTGAATGCCTTGTTTAATGCGCTTAAACCAGCTTGACATATTGTGCTATTAGGTTACAAAATAGTTGTGCAAGATACAAATTATATTAACTTCCAAAGTATTCTACCCCGAGATTTATACTTAAAGTACCTGGCAACCAATAATTTGATTGGAAAGATATATATATAAGTGGTATAATAAAAACGTATTTACAAAAAAATCCTCAGGAATGACTTCCTGAGGATCTATAAATTATACCGCTTCGCGGATTATGCGTTCCTGTTCACACAGTTCAGGTCCACAAAGGCTTCTTCCAGACGTTTAACGAAAGTTTCTTCGCCTTTACGCAGCCATACGCGTGGGTCATAGTATTTTTTATTTGGCTTATCTGCACCTTCCGGGTTACCCAGCTGTGCCTGCAGATAATCTCTCTTCGCTTCGTAGAAATCATGTACACCTTCCCAGAATGCCCACTGCATATCGGTATCGATGTTCATTTTGATTACACCGTAACCCAGCGCTTCGTTGATCTGGTGTTTAGGTGAACCGGAACCACCATGGAATACGTAGTATACTGGTTTAGGAGCAGTACCATGTTTCTTCTGGATGAATTCCTGGCTGTTGTGCAGGATCACAGGACGCAGTTCTACGTTACCTGGAGAGTAAACACCGTGTACGTTACCGAAAGCAGCAGCTACAGTGAAACGAGGGCCTACTTTAGACAGTGTTTCGTAAGCGTAAGCTACTTCTTCAGGCTGCGTATACAGTTTGTGGTTCTCAACGCCGGAGTTGTCCACACCATCTTCTTCACCACCAGTTACGCCCAGCTCGATCTCGATGGACATACCCAGCTTGTTCATTCTCTCGAAATATTTCAGGGAAGTTTCTATGTTCTCGTGCAGTGGCTCTTCAGAGAGGTCCAGCATGTGGGAGCTGTACAGTGGCTGACCGGTCTGTTTCATGAAAACTTCACCGGCATCCAGCAAACCATCGATCCATGGCAGCCATTTCTTAGCGGCGTGGTCAGTGTGCAGTACTACAGGAACACCGTAGTATTTTGCCACCTCGTGTACATGTTTTGCACCGGAGATACCACCGGCAATATTTGCCTGCAGTTTGTCGTTCGGCATTCCTTTACCGGCAAAGAACTGCGCGCCACCATTGGAAAACTGAATAATTACAGGTGAATTTACTTTGGCAGCGGTTTCCAGTACTGCGTTTACGGAATTGGTACCTACTACGTTAACAGCAGGCATTGCCCATGCGTTATTCTTGGCATCATTGTACAGCGCATCCAGCTCTTCGCCGAATAACACGCCAGCTCTGTATTTTCCCATAGCTTTCGGATTGTTTTACATTTAAGGACAGCAAATATAAGTACTAAAGATTAACTATTATAGTAGATTTCTGATTTAGAATTGTGTGAATCACAAAAAAATGAGTGATTTTTATAGGAATTCGTCATTTTTTCGGGCAAATTATTGTTGCTGGTCATAGATTTGGCCCTTCTGATTCGATATTGTCCGATGCATCCCACTCTCTCTTCCGGTTGTCTAAGGTTGATCTTTTCATATATTGCCTGTCAGCGTATCAGATGTGGTAATTCTCCCAATCTCTCCCTGAATTCCCGTAAATACACCGCCGCCTTCTCCAGCCGGCTGCCATACCAGGAAAACATTTCCCCATCCACCAGTTCAATACGTACCCCTGGCAATAGCCCCTGTAATTCCGCGATATGCTTTTCTTTAAAGGGGTAAGGCTCCGAAGAAAGTAGCACCAGCTGACAATCGCTGCTTTTCAGTTGGCCAAGGTCAATAACCGGGTAACGGGGCGTTCCGGTAAAAAGATTCTCAAACCGGCAATAGTTTAACATGGTATGAATAAAAGTATCTCCGCCCGCCACCATCCACGGTTCCCGCCAGATGAAATAAGCCGTGCGGAGCGGTGTCCGGCCCTGCATTGTTTCTTCCATATGCCTGAAACCGAGCGAGATATTGTCTGCTATCCGGCCTGCGTGTTCACTTTTGCCGGTCATGTTGCCGATACTCCTGATCATGTCCTGCGCATCATTCAGACAGTGGATATCGCTGACCCAGACAGGCACATGTTGCATCAGGTATTGCACCTGTTCTGCTGTATTTTCCTCCTTGTTGGCAATAACGAGATCGGGTTGTAGGGCGACTATCTGTTCCAGGTGCAGTTGTTTGGTTCCTCCTATACGTGTCTTATGCCGGAACCATTCGGCTGGATGGATACAGAATTTTGTAATGCCGATCACTTCTTCATCCAGTCCCAGGTCGTACAGTAATTCTGTCTGCGAAGGGACCAGTGAGATGATCCGGCGGGGCGGGTAAGGGATGCTCACTTCCCGCCCCAGCTGGTCTTTGTAAATATTTATTAACGGCATCAGCTGCCTGTTGTTTTTAGTAGGTTATTAACCGCTATGGCGCGAATATCAGCTTCCCAGGGCCTGGATGATGTCGTATTTCGTTACAATATGCGGCTTGCCGCCATCATCCTTGGTGATCACTGCCCCGTTCTCTTTGTTGATATAAACGCTTAGTTTCTCTATCGGCGTATCCATGCTCACTTCCGGGAAAGCAGCCTGCATGACCTGCTTGATCTGCGCATCTTTCAGGTTTACATCATCTATGAGGCGATTGAAAAGCCCTCCTTCGGAAATAGCCCCAACGATCTGGTTATTATGCAGTACCGGCAGGTGTTCAATGTCGTACTTCTTCATCTTCACAATAGCCTCACTCACTTTCTCCTCCTGGTCAATAGTCACCAGCGGCTGGTTGCGGCGGCCATTCACTACATCCTTGACGGTCTTCACATCCAGGAATCCGCGTTCCATCATCCACTGATCATTATAAACCTTCCCTACATAACGGCTGCCATGGTCATGGAAGATCACTACTACCAGGTCAGTCGGTTTCAGCCTGCTTTTCAGCTGTAATAAACCCGATATAGCTGATCCGGCGGAATATCCTACAAAAATACCTTCCTCCTTGGAAATGCGGCGGGCCATTACGGCGCCGTCCTTATCGGTCACCTTTTCAAAGTGATCGATCACGCTCATATCATAGTTCTGCGGTATGAAGTCTTCGCCAATACCCTCCGTGATATAAGGATATACCTCAGTCATGTCCAGTTCGCCGGTCTCATGGTATTTCTTCAGCAGGGAGCCGTAGCTGTCTATTGCCCATACCTGTATGTCCGGATTCTTCTCTTTCAGGAACTTACCAGCTCCCGTAATAGTACCTCCGGTACCTGTAGCTACCACCAGATGGGTGATCTTTCCGTCTGTCTGTTCCCAGATCTCCGGGCCTGTCTGTTCATAATGGGCATCCCTGTTGGCCAGGTTGTCGTACTGGTTCACGTAGAACGCGTTTGGAATTTCCTTCGCCAGCCTGCGAGCCACTGAGTAATAGGAACGGGGATCTTCCGGTTCCACATTCGTAGGACAGACGATCACTTCTGCGCCTACCGCTTTGAGTATATCTACTTTTTCCTTGGATTGCTTATCGGTGGTAGTAAAGATGCATTTATATCCTTTGATCACTGCAGCCAATGCCAGGCCCATACCGGTGTTACCGGAGGTTCCTTCGATGATGGTGCCGCCGGGTTTTAGCAGCCCCTGTTTCTCTGCCTCTTCGACCATTTTAACCGCCATGCGGTCCTTGATAGAGTTGCCGGGGTTAAAGAATTCAACTTTTGCCAGTACCGGACATGGAAGGCCGGCGGTAACGCGGTGTAATTTAACGAGGGGGGTGTTGCCGATTGTTTCGAGTATGCTATTGCAAAATTTCATATAAATCTTGTTGGACTCTGGCGAAAGTAAGGAATTTCCGCTTTTTAAGTCATCGTGCCCGATGCCTCTGGTGGGCCTAAAATGTGTTTTTCATTCCCGGAGGATCAACCGGTTCCCGGGGGTATTATGTTTTGTTGTGTTTACCGGATTTCCGGGGTTGCGCCCTATCCCCGGGGTTGCACCCCGGGCTACAAACACGTAACCCCTGACGGGGTTGTATTGTGTTTTGTTGTGGTTACCGG
>NZ_FRCN01000017.1:0-143837 GCF_900142925.1 Chitinophaga sp. CF418 | reverse complement strand
CCCCATCCCCGGGGTTGTACCCCGGGCTACAAACACGTAACCCCTGACGGGGTTGTATTGTGTTTTGTTGTGGTTACCGGAATTCCGGGGGGTGCGCCCTATTCGTGGGGTTGCACCCTATTCGTGGGGTTGCACCCTATCCCCGGGGTTGCACCCCGGGCTACAAACACGTAACCACGCCTTTACCTTGCCTTTGGTATGCCTTTACCATGCCTTTAAGGTGAACTTAAGCCGTTTTTCTCCTGTTTTTCCGCTGCGTCCCTTATAGGTTCTACATGATCTCTATATCTCTATATCGCTTAACCGTCATCTGGACATCGTTTCATCGTCATATGTATATCCATTCGATATAGAAATGACGGTGAAGTGATATGGAAATGCCGGTGAAGCGATATAGAAGCAGTAAGATCAGATCAATACCAGAGCGGATCATGAACGGAAACAAAGGCTAACGGTTTCTTAACAGGAATTGATTATCAAAGTAATTCCTATTATACTATCTTTGCATGTCATGAGTGAACGGATTTTTATAACCGGGATAGGTACCGGGGTGGGGAAAACAGTCACTTCTGCCTGTGTTGTGGAAGCACTGCGGGCGGACTACTGGAAACCCGTACAGACAGGATTAACGGAGGGGACGGACACAGATACGGTAAAAAGTTTAATATCAAATCCGGTGTCGGTATGCCACCGGGAAGCCTACTGTCTGGAAGCGCCCGCCTCGCCACACCTGGCCGCCAGACTGGAAGATGTGAACATAAACGTAAAAAGGATACTTGAGCTGGCACACAGCATTCAGCCATCCGGCCGGTCGCTGGTCATAGAGGGCGCCGGGGGGCTGATGGTTCCGTTGACGGAACAGGTTTTCACCATCGATTTTATACAGCAACTGGAGGCTAAGGTCATAATAGTGGCCCAGAACTACCTGGGTAGCATCAACCATGCATTATTGACCACGCAGGTGCTGAAACAACGTGCTATCCCTGTACTGGGCTGGATCTTCAGCGGAGAATACCACAGTAATGAAACCGAAGTGGTAGGATGGAGCGGCTATCCGCTACTGGGAAGGATACCCCACACTGCAATGGTTGACAGGGCATTTGTGAAGGAACAGGCAGAAAAGCTATCTTTGTGGTAATACAGATCCACTTGTTAACAAAAAAGGATATACGAAAGCAATACCTGGAAAAACGTTTGAACCTTCCGGACGATGTGATGGCCACCCTGAACGGGGAGTTACTGAACCAATGCCGGCGGCTGGACTACAGCGCTTTCAGAATGGCACACATTTTTCTTCCTATTACTGAAAAGAAAGAAGCGGACACATACGCACTGGTGCACTGGGCCCGGGAGGCCTATCCTAAACTGCAATGGGCGCTGTCAAGGTCGTACATGCACAATGCGACTATGGAACACTATCTGTGGAAGCCGGAAACCGTGCTGGTCAGGAATGCCTTTGGCATACCGGAACCCGCCGGCGGGATACCTTTACTAGCCTCAGAGATGGACCTGATTTTTGTACCTATGCTGGCATTTGATAAAAGCGGACAGCGGGTGGGATACGGAAAAGGGATGTACGACCGTTTCCTGAAGGAATGCCTGCCAACAGTGACCACTATCGGACTGTCATTGTTTGGACCGGTAGATGCCATCGCAGATGTGAACGAAAACGATGTTCCCCTGCACATGGTCATCACACCGCAAACAATTTATGATTTCAAAAAAGGCAACGAATGCTGAAACACCTGAAGATCTTATTATACCCTTTTTCACTGTTGTACGGCCTCGTAATGTGGATCCGCAACAGGTTCTATGATACCAATGTACTGACTGCCGTGGAGTTTGACCTGCCCGTTATTGCCGTAGGCAACCTGTCTGTGGGAGGTACCGGCAAAACCCCGCATGTAGAACACCTCATCAGGATATTAAAAGATAGATACCGTGTAGCTACTCTCAGCCGGGGATACAACCGGCGTAGCAGCGGCTACCTGCTGGCAAATGCTGCCAGTACAGCGGCGCAACTGGGCGATGAACCGATGCAGTTCCATCGTAAATTTCCGGATATAGAGGTTTGCGTAGGTGAAGAACGCATGCTGGCCATACCCCAGCTGCTGGGAGAACGCCCCGAAACAGAAGTGATACTGCTGGATGACGCCTTCCAGCATCGCTCTGTGAAACCGGGCATGAACATCCTCATCACCGAATACAACCGCCGCTTCACCAAAGACCATGTAGTACCTTTCGGCCGCCTGCGCGAAGGCCGCAAGGGCTATGAAAGGGCCAGCTGTATCATTGTGTCCAAATGCCCGCCGCAACTGTCCGACACCGAAAAAGCCGCCATCAGGCAGGAAATCAAACCCCTGCCACATCAGCAACTGTTTTTTACTTCTCTGAAATATGGCGAGTTATATGACATGTTCAGCGGCAACCCGGTTACCGTGCCTGCAGATACCACCGTACTCCTCGTGTGTGGTATTGCCCGACCGGAACCGCTTTTACAACAACTGAAGGAAAGCTATAAAAACGTGTTCCTCCTGCCTTTTCCGGATCATTATTACTATTCCGTCCCTGATCTGGAGAAAATAAACAGGGAACTCAGCAACCTTCCCGGCAACCACAAACTGGTGGTAACAACGGAAAAGGACGCAGTAAGACTACAACTGCTCGAAGACCGCCTGCGTCCAATGAACATACCCATAGCCGTTATGCCGGTTGAAATATCTTTCCTCTATAGGGAAGGAGAATCATTTAATAATTATATTTTTACTTACGTGGATCAGTTTGGAAGTAACCATGATTAAACGTTACGAGAATGACTAAAAAGAAGAAACCTCAAAAACACAGCAGCCAGAAGAAAACCTTCCGCGGTACTGTACAGATAACCCGCTCCGGGATGTCCTTTGTTATTATTGAAGGACAGGAGAAGGACATCATGGTCCGCCAGAAAAACCTCAATACCGCTCTTGATGGAGACGATGTGCTTGTTGATGTGATCAAACAGGGCAAGAATGAAGGACGTATGGAAGGGGTTATAACGGAAATCGTTAAACGCAAAAAGATTGAATTCACCGGTACCCTGCAGGTCAACAAAGGCTTCGCTTTCCTGGTACCGGAAAAAGGGCTGTTCATGCCCGATATATATATCCCTGCCAATTCCATGAAAAATGCGAAGAACGGGGACAAAGCCGTAGTGCGTGTCGTAGCCTGGGGTGAAAAGACCCGCAAGCCGGTAGGCGAGATCATGGAAGTGCTGGACGCCAGCAATACCAATGACCTGGCGATGAAAGAGATCCTGATAGAAAGCGGATTCCCGCTCAGCTTCCCGGACGAAGTCATAAAAGAACTGGGTGGTATCGGCGAGAACATAGACGCAGAAGAGATCAAGAACAGAAAAGACTTCCGTAAGATCCTCACGTTCACGATCGACCCTGTGGACGCAAAGGATTTTGATGACGCCATTTCCATCCGTAAGCTGCGGGGGGCCTGGTACGAAGTAGGCGTGCATATTGCAGACGTTAGTCACTACGTACTGCCCGAGACTGCGCTGGATAAGGAAGCGGACAAACGCGCCACTTCTGTATATCTGCCAGACCGCGTACTGCCGATGTTGCCTGAAAAGATCTCCAATGAGCTGTGCTCCCTGCGCCCGCATGAAGACAAACTGACCTTCTCCGCCGTTTTCAAGATGAATGATAAGGGGGAGATCAAAGAACACTGGCTGGGCAGAACGGCGATACATTCCAATCATCGCTTCACCTACGAAGATGTGCAGGACATCATTGAATCCGGCGAAGGTCCTTACCAGGATGAAGTGCTGTTGCTGAACAAGATCGCACAGACGCTGCGTAAGGAGCGTTTTGAGAATGGCGCTATCAATTTTTCATCCCAGGAAGTTCGCTTCCAGCTGGATGAAAATGCAAAGCCGGTAGGTATTATCGTGAAGGAAAGTAAGGAGGCCCACCAGCTGATCGAAGAGCTGATGTTGCTGGCCAACAGGACAGTGGCGGAATATGTATATAATATCCGCATCGGCACCAACCAGCATGTGCCATTCCCGTACCGCGTGCATGACACGCCTGATGAGGAAAAGCTGAAGGTCTTCTCCGGCTTTGCCCGTAAGTTCGGTCATAAGCTGGAAATAGATAACCCGGACAAACTGGCCCGTTCCTTCAATGAAATGCTGCAGCTGGCCCATGGTAAGCCGGAACAGCATGTACTGGAAACCCTGGGTATCCGTACCATGGCCAAAGCCGCCTATACGGTAGAGGATATTGGTCACTACGGACTGGGATTTGATCACTATTGTCACTTTACCTCACCGATACGCCGTTACCCGGATGTACTTGTACACCGCGTACTGCAGCAATGCCTGACGCACGATATCCATCCTGACAAACAGATGGAGAAGAAGTGCAAGCATTCCTCTGAAATGGAACGTAAGGCCATGGAAGCGGAAAGAGCCGCCAATAAATACAAGCAGGTGGAATATATGCAGCAGTATATTGGCGAAGAATTTGACGGTGTGGTGAGTGGTGTGGCCCACTTCGGCTTCTGGGTGGAAACTGTGGACACCAAGTGTGAAGGCCTGGTGAGCATTCATAACATGACCACCAAGGACGAGTTCAAATACGATGAGAACGAATATGCGCTGATTGGTATGTATACCGGCAGGAAGATCCGTATAGGTGATAAAGTAAGGATACAGGTGGTTGCCGCCAACCTGGTGAAACGACAGCTGGACTATGACCTGGTGGAAGAGGGCGGAGACGCTCCTATGCCATCCGGAAGGTCTGCACGTAAGCCGGCGGCTACAGAAAGATCTGCGCGCAAACCTGCGGCTGCTGACAGAAAGGAAACAAAGACCAAAGGAAAAAAGAAAGATACGACCGGTAAGAAGAAACCTGCCTCTGCAAAGAAGCAGGCTTCCTCTTCCCGTAAAAAGCCATAATTTATATAACTTACAGCCGCTTATTCGAAAAACACATCATGCATTCATTTAAAGACCTGACTATCCGGTTCGGAGAACATTTCAGTAAAGAACAATTCCCTGAGCATCCAAAGAAACTGTATAATGCTGCCAGCCATATCCTCAATATAGGCGGAAAGCGTATCAGACCAGTGCTGAGTATAATGGGTAATGAACTGTTTGACGAGATCCACCCGGATGCATATGAGGTGGGCACCGCCGTGGAACTGTTCCATAACTTCACACTGGTGCATGATGATATCATGGACAAAGCACCATTACGCCGTAACCAGCCAACCGTACATACCCTGTATGGCGAGACCGCAGCAATACTGGCGGGAGATGTGATGCTGATCAAGGTATACGAATACCTGAACAGGGTACAGCCACATTATAAGCAGAAACTGATCAGCGCTTTCAACAAGGCCGCCACAGAGGTATGCGAAGGGCAGCAGATGGATATGGACTTTGAAGAGATGGAGCCGGAGCAGGTATGTTATGATGACTATGTGAATATGATCGCGCTGAAAACCTCCGTATTACTGGCAGCCAGCCTGAAAATGGGGGCTATCATCGGCGGTGGCAGTGAGTATAACCAGCAACATTTATACGAATTCGGTAAAAATATAGGGATCGCCTTCCAGATCCAGGACGACTATCTGGATGCATTCGGCGACCCGGAGAAGTTCGGTAAACAACAGGGAGGGGATATCCTGGTAAATAAAAAGACCTTCCTGCTGTTAAAAGCCCTGGAACTGTGCAATCCGACCCAGCATCAAAAACTGAAGGAACTGCTGGCTACCAGCCCCGATGATAAGGTGGCGCAGGTGCTGGAGTTATTCCATGACTGCAAGGTGGATGTCTGGGCGGAAAAAGAGAAGGAACGTTTCCAGCAGCTTGCTTTTGAACATCTTGAGAGTATTGCTGTGATCTCTAACCGTAAACAACCACTGACGGAGCTGGCCAACTACCTGTTGAACAGGGAACACTAAAGGAAGACTATCTGCTTCCTCCAAATTTGTGTATCGCTTAATTTATATATATTCGCGCATTAGCTAAACCTGTAACCAAAATACCTGCATGTCTAAATCGCTTTTTCGTAAGAAATCTATTATCACTATACTGAAAGATAGTCAAGATGGTTTGACGGATGCGCATGGCGGAGGGGAGTTAAACAAGGTGTTACGGGTGCGGGACCTGACTGCTTTAGGTATTGCCGCAGTGATCGGCGCGGGTATCTTTTCTACCATTGGGGAAGCCTCTTATCACGGAGGTCCCGGTGTTTCCTTACTTTTTATTATTACTGCGGTTACCTGCGGGTTCTCTGCGCTCTGCTATGCGGAGTTTGCATCCCGTGTACCGGTATCCGGCAGTGCATATACTTATTCCTACGTGACTTTCGGGGAGCTGGCCGCCTGGGTGATCGGGTGGGCGCTCATCCTGGAATATGCGATCGGGAATATAGCCGTGGCCATTTCCTGGAGCGGGTATTTCAATAACCTGCTGGCAGGTATCGGTAGTGCGGTTGGGCTGAATCTATCATTTCCTGACTGGCTGACCAGCAACTATGACAGCGCATCGCCTGAGTTATATGCCGCAGCGCCGCATATTGCGGGTATCCCGATCATCCTGAACCTGCCTGCATTTATTATCGTGGTCCTGGTTACTTACCTGGCCTATGTGGGCATCCGGGAAAGTAAAAAGAGCGCCAATTTCATGGTGGGGCTCAAGATACTGGTGATCCTCTTTGTGATTGTGGTAGGCGCATTTTATGTGAATGTAGACAACTGGTCGCCATTTATGCCTAACGGGTTTTCTGGTGTTTTAAAGGGCGTGTCTGCCGTGTTCTTTGCCTATATCGGTTTTGACGCCATCAGTACTACGGCGGAAGAGTGTTCCAATCCGCAGCGCGATCTTCCCAAGGGGATGATCTATTCACTGATCATCTGTACGGTGTTATATATCCTCATTGCTTTTGTATTGACAGGAATGGTGTCTTATTCCCAATTGAAGGTAGAAGACCCGCTGGCATTCGTATTTAATGCGGTAAATCTGCCGAAGGTAAGCTTCCTGATATCAGTAAGTGCTGTAGTGGCCACTACCAGTGTGCTGCTGGTATTCCAGATCGGGCAGCCCCGTATCTGGATGAGTATGAGCCGTGATGGCCTGTTGCCTAAGAAATTCAGTATCATCCATCCTAAGTTTAAAACGCCTTCATTTGCCACTATTATAACGGGCTTCCTGGTAGGTATTCCGGCCTTGTTCCTGAACCTGACCATTGTGACAGACCTGACCAGTATAGGCACCCTGTTTGCCTTTATCCTGGTGTGCGGAGGGGTATTGTTACTGCCACCGCAGGAGAAAGATCCTCATTCAAAACGTTTCAGGCTGCCGTATATCAACGGGCAGTTTATCGTACCTGTCATTATCATCTTCTTTGCCTATCTGTTCCGCAATGAACTGCCGCAGCGATTTTCATTTGCAGGCGGCTGGGAAGTGTGGAAACATAATATTCCCTTCTTCTTCTTCACGGTGGCGGCTTTGCTGTTCACCGTACTTTCCTTCCTTAAAAAGCTGTCGCTGATCCCGGTACTGGGTTTGCTGAGCTGTTTCTACCTGATGACAGAGATCGGGTTCAGGAACTGGGTGGTATTTTTCATCTGGCTACTGATCGGTCTGACCATTTACTTCTGTTACGGTTATAAAAGAAGTAAGCTCGCACAAGCTTAAGAAAATCATGGTTTTAGGTCATTTGTTGCTGCCGTCAAGTTAAATGTTGCTATGGTCAACTTTATTTCGTATATTCGGTTAAGCTCTTTGATCATTAAAATCATGTGTTATGAATCTGCTAGAACGAATTGACCGTTGGGGCGAACGCCATCATCCTCGCTGGCTTGATGGCATCCGCGTCCTGTTAGGTGTATTTTTATTCTACAAAGGGGTGGTTTTCATACAAAATATCGATGTGCTCAAATCTGTGATTGACCAAAGTCCGTTTCTCACAGTAATGTCCTTCTGGCTTGCTCATTATATCGTCTTTGCTCATTTGCTCGGAGGTCTTCTTATTGTTTTCGGTTTACTTACACGTGTGGCCATTCTGGCCCAGCTTCCAATCCTTATAGGCGCAATCTTCTTTGTACATACCTCTTCGGCGTTAAACGCTACGGGGATATTTAATGTACATGCAGAGACCGGCCTTTCTATCCTTGTTCTGCTGCTTCTGGTTTTCTTCCTGGTAGAAGGCAGCGGCCCCATTTCATTTGACGATTATATGCGCCGCCATCCGGCTTGAGGAATAATTGTCTTACCTTTGCCCTCCGCGATGCGGACTGCTTTGTATTGGCAGTTCACGTTAAAACTGTATTTTCTATCGCGGGCCTGCAAGTATGAAGTTTGAGATTGGCGATAAAATATTACTGCTACATTCCAAAGAGGAAGGGACAGTTGTCGATATCATCAATGCCGATATGGTAATGGTAGAGGTGGGCAAGGTTACATTTCCGGTGTATCTTGACCAGATAGATTTCCCGTATTTTCATCGCTTTACCACGCCTAAGCCGGCTCCTCCGCCGCAACGGATCCAGGGCTATGATATTAAGCCGGAGAAGAAGAAATATGAAGATAATATCCGGATGAGCCGGGGGATGTTCCTATCTATATTACCTGTTTTCAGGATGGACGCTTATGAAGAGCACGTCCAGTCCCTCAAATTTCATCTGCTGAATGAAACCAGCGAAGCCTACCGTTTTAACTTCCAGGTATGGTTGCGGAACAGTATGGAACTGGAGATCCGCAATGAGATTCAGCCATTTAGTAACTTTTACCTGTCTGATCTCTTGTTTGAATCGCTGAACGACAGCCCCAGGCTGGAGTTCGTTTTCTTCCCGAAAGAAAAAAATGATAAACTGGCGCCTTCCTTCCCGAAAACATGGAAGCCGAAGGTAAAACAGCTTTTCCTGCAGCTTTCCGAACTGCAGGAAAGGAGAGATGCTACGCTCAGCCAACTGCTGTTCGAGAAATACCCGGAAAAGAGCAAGAACGATAAGCCCTATTTCGATGCCAGCAGTATAGGTTCACTGTCAGCAGGCACTACACCGGCAGTTCCTGCAGCACCGGAGGTCCCGGAACAGCCTAAGTATGAATTGGACCTGCATATAGAAATGCTGGTAAAAGAGTGGCGCGGACTTAAGAATATTGAGATACTGGCTATACAGCTGAATGAATTCGTGCGCTACCTGGAACTGGCCATTGTGCATCACCAGCATAGCATGATCGTCATCCATGGAGTAGGGAAGGGCAAGCTGAAAGAGGAGATCCACGCTATTCTGCGGGATAATCCTGATGTGGAGCGGTTCGTGAATGAATACCATCCCCGCTATGGCTATGGCGCTACCGAGATATTTTTCCGGTACTAGCCCATATGCCGTCTTTTCTATTACATTTGCAGAAACTACAAACCGTGCTATCGCTTCCGCCGCAGGCGGATGAGGAAAGTCCGGACAGCATAGAGCAACGCACCACCTAACGGGTGGGGCTGTTCTTTTCTCCGTTAAAAGAGCGAAGAATGGCACAGACAGTGCCACAGAAAATGACCGCCTTGTTCCGCGCAAGCGGCACAGGGTAAGGGTGAAAATGTGGGGTAAGAGCCCACGTTGGAGTATGGTAACGTACTCTGAGGGTAAACCTTGCGTGCTGAAATGCCATGTATACGGTCGCTTAAGGGCTGCTCGTCCAATGACCGAGGGTAGGCAGATACAGGTGCCGTGTGAACGGCATCGAAGATAAATGATAGCATCCGCCGTATGGCGGAACAGAATCCGGCTTACAGGTTTGTAGTTTTATTTTAGCTTTTGCTGATCAACCAAACGAGGGACCCTACAAAAAACATAACCCGAAATCATATAATCTCTATGCAACAACAAGAAGAAAGAAACTGGGCGCTCGCCATGCACCTGGGAGGTCTTGCCGGTATGCTGTTCATTCCACCTGCAGGCAATATCATCGTTGCACTGGTCCTCTGGCTGGTAAAACGCAACGAATCAGACTTCCTGAACCACAACGGTAAAGAAGCCGTCAATTTCCAGATCACATTGAGTATTGTGAACGTTATTCTCAACCTGATCGGTATGGTCAACCACTGGGACTGGGCCTGGGGAAGACCCGGCTTTCACTACTGGTATGTAACGGATATATCCATTTTCCATGGTACACGCGGCATTATATACCTGGTGAATATTATATTCTCCATAATTGCGGCTACGAAGGCGCATAATGGGGTGTTGTACAAGTATCCGGTGAGTTGGAGGATTGTGAAGTAACGAAAACTAAGTTTTATTATAAAAAGGCTGACCAGACGGTCGGCCTTTGCTTTTATGAAAATTTTTGTCACAAAATCCCGCTAATGCACTCTATCTGCAAAAGCATATTTCATGACAAAAGAAAGCAATCGACAGACAGTTAAAACACTCCATTATTTTTCCGGCATCACCCTTTCCTTATTTATTGGTATTCACCTGCTTAATCATTTGTTTTCATTCGCCGGACCAGAAGCGCATATTGCGCTGATGGAGCGCTTCAGAAAAGTATATAGGCATCCGGTGATTGAGACCATTTTGTTGCTGGTGGTGCTGGTCCAGGTTGTATCAGGTATCAGGTTATTATTTAACCGGAATGCAAAGACATTGGCAGAAAAAATACAGATATATTCAGGGCTTTATCTTTCGATTTTCCTGATAGGTCATGTGGGAGCTGTTATCGCCAGCAGACAGCTTGAGCATCTGGATACCAATTTCTATTATACGGTAGCTGGGTTCAATATGCATCCAGCTACATTTTTCTTCATACCCTATTACTTCCTGGATGTTTGTGCTATAAGTCTGCATATAGCGTCTATACATTACTTGAAAACCAGGTCAAAAGGAGGGGCTTACCTGATAGGAGGGACCGGTATCCTGGTTGCAATGCTTATCATTTTAGGATATACCAATTGCTTTCAATGGCGGGAAACGCCTCCAAAAGAACGCGCGTTTATAGAGAAATACTTTGGTAAAGGATATTAATATCAGGTGAGGTATTTCAGTTTATCGGGGTTTCTGATGCCGAACAACTGAGTGATCTGTCCATTCTGATCAAAAACTGGTATCAGGATTGTATCAAGATCGGCTGTCAGTATGTTCTCAAACAGAACCCCGGTTTCTGTGTTCACTTCTTTTATCCTGTATGAGAAGTCCTTACCAAATTTAAAGGCGCCCCTTGTCAGATACAACATTACATTATCCAGACCAGAGATAGGCTTGGTTGCAGTAGATGCCTTGCCACCACCGTCCATAAAGAGGGTGATCTCTTTTGACAGATAGGTTTCCAGCTGTTTGACATCGCCGTTTAAACATGCCATAATAAATGCCCTGGTCATTTCTTCCTTTTCCAGCGTAGTGGGGCTATATTTAACTTTGCCTGTTTTTAGCTTTTCTTTAGCCCGGTGTAATTGTTGCCTGCAATTGGCCTCACTGATCCCGACCAGGGATGCTACTTCATCATAATCGTAGTCAAAACTTTCGCGCAATAAAAAGACAGCTCTTTCCACTGCATTGAGTTTCTGCAACAGCACTAACAATGCATAGGAAATATCATTTTTTTGCAGATCCGGAAAACGTTCATAGGCCATTGGCTCGGGAAGATTGATCCCTGGATACACTACATTCTTTCTTTTTTCAAGAATAGCGAAGCATGCATGCACCACTGAACGGACCAGGTACCTTTCGGGATCCCTTATCTGGTCAAAAGACTGACGCGAAAAAGAGATGTATACATCGTTTAAGACATCCTCAGCATCACTTGCGCTTTCGGTCATTTTATAGGCGAGTCTGTGTAGTCTGGATTTCTGTTGTAGAAAGAATGATAAATGAGCCTGGTCTTCTGACATCACAATGCGAATAATGGAAAGCTCAAAAATAATTCTAATTGTTGATACTGTTGCCGCAAACCCCGATCATTTCATGATTCGCCGGGATTGTACCCTGCGCATTTTCATGGTTCCCTGGGTACCCCGCGCCCCCCGGGGTTACACCCCGCGCTACAAACACCCGGGGTTGCACCCCGCGCTACAAACAAAAGGACTCCTGGCGGAGTCCTATTATGTTTTGTTAATTGTGTTGTGTTTATTCGTTGGTAGATGTTACCCTTTTTTAAGGGACTCCATCTTTGCCTTCTTCTTCTTCTTTGATTTCAGGTCTTTATTCGCATCGATACTATCCGCCAGTTTCAGCGCCTCATATGCATTTACGAGCCCTCCGGAGATGGACAGATCCGCAAACGGAACCTTCACATCAGGCGTGCCCGGTTTGGTCACTTCCGTAGTGCCATCAGGTAATGGAGTGGCTGATTTCACCAGGACGTACTTTAACTGTTGTGCGTTAAGATCAGGATGATAAGAGAGCACCAGCGCTGCTACACCTGCTACAACAGGAGCTGCCATACTGGTACCGCTGGCGTTGCCGTATTTATTGCCGCCAGGAACGGTGGAATAGATCTGCACACCAGGTGCGAAGATGTCTACATTCTTTTTACCATAGTTGGAGAAGCTGGCCACTTTACCGTTTTTGCCGCTACCGCTGGCGCCTACAGTAATGTAGTTATTGGCTCTCGCAGAATGATCAGCAAAATCAGGGTTAGGGAAATTATCCACTACGTCATTATCATTGCCGTCATTACCTGCAGCGTGTACCAGTAACACACCTTTCTCTTCCGCATATTTTACAGCCGCATCCACCCAGTCTTTGTGAGGGGAGAAGCCTTTGCCGAAGCTCATATTGATAACACGGGCACCATTGTCTACCGCATAGCGGATGGCGAGCGCCACATCTTTGTCACGTTCATCACCATCAGGAACAGCTTTCACCATCATGATGCGTACATTCTCATTGATACCGTCAATACCAACGCCGTTATTTCTTGCAGCAGCGATGATACCGGAAACGTGCGTACCATGGAAACCGAATTGTCCCATTACGTCATTGTTTCCATAGTATTTATCGTTGATGTCGTTCACATTATCCCCGATAATGTCTCCACGTTTATCAACCGGCGCTTCACTGTCAGCCTGGTCCGCTTTCTTTTTCAAGTCAGCCAGGTATTCATCGAACTCTGATTTCAGTTCGGAATAGGTGAGGTTTTCCTCGCCTGTATTCTGGAAGATACGTAGCAGGAACTTCTTGGCCACCATTACATCCTGGTCGGTAGTTTGTATACTATCCAGTTTTGCAGCGTTGAAATCATTCTGGTGCAGGTAGCCCGTAATGAGTGTTTCGCACTTATGCAGGCTTTCCTGCAGTTTCAGCATGGTCTTATAAGTAACCTTGCTTTCACCGGAAGGCCTGGATACTTTACCCTGCAGTTTCTGCCAGTAACTATATTCCTTGGATTGTTTGTCGAGAGCAGAATCCGGATTGCCGTAAAGGCTCTTATAGCGATAGTATTCACGGGTCGCTTCGTCACTGTCTTCCTTTACGCTACGGCCATCTTTACCACCCAGGAAATTCCATCCATGGATGTCGTCGATATAACCATTTCCGTCGTCATCAATACCGTTGCCGGGAATCTCCTTCTGGTTCACCCAAAGGATGGATTTCAGATCTTCATGAAGCGTATCAATACCGGAATCTATCACAGCTACCAGTATAGGGCTGCCTTTCCTTCCTTTCAGGAGTTCATTATATGCTTTCTCAACGCCAGTACCAAACACACTATCCTGCGCATAGTTCAATAGTTGCCAGTTCCTGGGAGTTGCTGAAGATTGTGCATAAGTCGGGTTAGCGGTAGTAAGAGCAGTCATCAACACAACACCACCAGCCATGACTGCCATAGCTCTGTTAGATTTCATCAGTCTGTTTTTTTCTCAATAAGCTTTACAAAATCAAAAACCAAAATCAAAAACCAAATTAAAATAAAGGTACGCAAAATGCAAGGGAATCACCTGCGTTAAATGATGAGCGAGTAATACGATATGCCAGTAGCTGATTATCTGGATAGCCGTTCACGTAACAACAACCGCTGAGATAGAAGTACCTGTAACTCAATTATATTCGCTCATGTACTGTTAATTTAACAATTAAAAGAATATGAGCGAAATTTTCTTTTTGGGAAAGTGAACAATGTTGCCACAGAAGTCGCTGCTGCATTGAAATCGGCCTTTGAAAATGACCGTTCGTCAAAAAATAGTTGCAAATACCACAAAAGTAGAATATGAAATTCCGGAAAAAAGTGTAATATTTAGAGCTGGAAGAGTACATGATAACTTTCCAAAAAGTTATGATTACTTTTCTCATAAGCATGGTTTCCGTTTAACGAAAAAGCGAGGTTCTCTAACCTCGCTATTCTTTTTGATCTACATTGTTCGCTCACATGCAATTGTGAAAGAAAGGTACCTGCTTCTACAAGCTAATAATATATTGTAATTAGTATCAGTTTAAAAGTTATCCGCATATTAAACGGCCTATCATTCCTGTTATTGTGTGCGGAATAAAAAGTTTTTACAGATCAAACCTGATACCCTGAGCCAATGGGAGCTGCGTAGAATAATTGATCGTATTCGTCTGCCTGCGCATGTAATTCTTCCAGGCGTCTGAACCGCTTTCCCTGCCTCCGCCGGTTTCCTTTTCTCCACCAAATGCGCCGCCGATCTCCGCTCCGGAGGTACCGATATTGACATTGGCAATACCGCAGTCGGAACCTGACTGTGACAGGAACAATTCTGCTTCCCGCAGGTTCAGCGTCATAATAGCGGACGACAATCCCTGCGGCACGCCATTCTGCATAGCGATGGCGTCCTCTATATTGCTGTATTTCATCACATACAGGATAGGTGCAAAAGTCTCATGCTGTACGATAGCATAGCCGTTCTCCACAGCGGCTATACAAGGTTTAACATAACAGCCGGATGTATAAGCGTCCCCAGAAAGCACGCCTCCTTCCACCAGGAAGCTGCCGCCCTGGGCTTTCACCTTTTCGATGGATTCCTGGTAAAGACGAACAGCGTCCTTATCAATTAAGGGTCCTACGTGGTTATGTTCATCCAGTGGATTGCCAATGCGCAGTTGCTGGTATGCTTTCACCAATTTCTGTGTAAATGCGTCATATACACTTTCATGAATGATCAGCCTTCTGGTACTGGTACAACGCTGGCCGGCGGTGCCTACTGCTCCGAATACGCATCCGATGAGGGACATATCGAGGTCGGCATTGGCGGTGATGATGATCGCATTATTACCACCCAGTTCCAACAGGGCGCGTCCCAGACGTGCGCCTACTATGCTGCCAACGGCCTTACCCATGCGGGTGGAACCGGTAGCGGAGATCAGTGGCATGCGGGTATCTGCTGCCATCCATTCGCCTACCTCACGGCCGCCGGTTACCAGGCAGCAAACGCCTTCCGGCACTTTATTCGCTTTCAGCACATCCTGTACAATCTGCTGACAGGCAATAGCTGATAAAGGTGTTTTCTCTGATGGTTTCCAGACGCATACGTCGCCGCAAACCCATGCAAGCATAGCATTCCAGCTCCACACTGCTACGGGGAAATTAAAGGCTGAAATGATGCCTGTAACGCCCAGCGGATGCCATTGCTCGTACATCCTGTGTCCCGGACGTTCAGAATGCATGCTCAGTCCGTGCAACTGACGGGAGAGGCCTACTGCAAAGTCGCAGATGTCGATCATTTCCTGCACTTCTCCATAACCTTCCTGCAGGCTTTTTCCCATTTCATAAGACACCAGTTTGCCCAGCGCCTCCTTGTTTTTCCGCAGTGCTTCACTCATCTGACGCACCACCTCGCCACGGCGGGGAGCGGGCCATAAACGCCATTCCTTAAATGCTTCCTGCGCCTTTTCGATCACTGCATCATAGTCAGCATGGCTGGCCGCTTTGACGCTGGCAATATCTTTCCCGTCCACGGGCGAGGACGCCTGAATATTTTCTCCTTTTGCATCCAGCCAGGCAGTACCTGTGCTGACGCCACTGTTTACGTTGCTGATGTGTAATTGCTGCAGAATGTCCTGGATCATTTTGTACTATTTATGCCGTGTGGGCCACGGCGCGTTTTGATGTATGTATGAGTTAACGGCAATACGTTGATAATATATGGCTGTTGCCGGAGTAGCAGGACTATCCTGTTGGCTCCGGCAACCGGTAATTATTGCTTGTTTGTCTGTGAGCTGTAAGTGCTTTCAAAGATGCGGTCTGCATTGCCGGCTTCAAATCCCTCCCGGCGGTGTGCACGGGTGATCTTATCTGCCGGAAGATCTGCAAACTGTGGCAACACCTTCCGCTCGGCGAATTCCACGTAGGAGCCTGCTATTTTATAAACCTCAGCGCCGGCAAAGGTTGCCGGGATCATCTTCGCCACCGTGCTACTCTGCAGGAGCAGGCCATCAGGGCTGGTCTTGATCTTGCCGCCGGCATTGTTCAGCACAAATCCCTCTTTTTCAAGGAAGTTATTGAAGTCTGCTACCGTATTGTAACCGTCAGGAAGGTTCTGTACACTGATAGTAAAATGGTTCAGGTAATAGCGGTTGTAGATCACCCAGGCAGCATATTCGCTTTCGGCTGCCAGTGCCTGGTAGTCCTGCAGGGTAGGTGTACGCCACAGTGAACTGTGCAGGAAGGCATCTACTGCGGGTCCATCGTCCAGGTTGAGGTTCATGACAGGGTCTACCAGTACCTCGTTGGTATAGCTGGTAATGATCTGCTGGGCCGCAGGGCTCAGGTCCTGTACCCTCAGCTCGCTGATAAAAATACGGGGATA
The DNA here is from genome assembly GCF_900142925.1 of Chitinophaga sp. CF418. GTDB lineage: Bacteria > Bacteroidota > Bacteroidia > Chitinophagales > Chitinophagaceae > Chitinophaga. The sequence continues at coordinate 127,074 of NZ_FRCN01000017.1, read as the reverse complement.
GCCAGGTTGCGGGGGCGCATACCAGTACGCGTCCAGTTTCTTTTCTTTGAAATGGTACGCATCCCTTCTGGTGTAACCGTAGTGGAGGAAGATCTTCTCCAGCGATTGTATCCCGAGTTCGGGTACGCCTATTGTACGGAAGGCAATATGGTCATTTTCAATGTCTTCCGGAACTTCGATCAGATTTTCACTGATCATGGCGGCAATGATAGCTGCAACGTCGGGAACCCGGGCCTGGTAACGCTGCATCAGACCGCTAAGAACATAGTCTAACATAAAACAATTTTAATATTGTTCGCTATCGTTCGGAAAGTCTTTGGCTTTCACATCGTGGATATATTGCTGCGATGCCTTGTAAATTTCGTCATATAAATTGAGATAGCGACGCAGGAAACGTGGTTTAAAGTCCTTATTGATGCCCAGCATGTCATGCATCACCAGTACCTGGCCATCAACATGCTTACCGGCGCCTATGCCTATGGTCGGGATCCGCAGGGCTTCCGACACCTGTTTGCCCAGCTGGGCGGGGATTTTTTCCAATACAATGGCAAAACAGCCTGCATCCTGGAGCAGGCGGGCGTCGTTGATCAGTTTCTGGGCTTCCGCCTCGTCGGTAGCCCTTACGGTATAGGTACCAAACTTATTGATGGACTGAGGGGTGAGTCCCAGGTGTCCCATTACCGGCACACCGGCAGAGATAATGCGTTTTACCGATTCAATAACCTCTTCACCGCCTTCTATCTTTACGCCATGGGCGCTGGTTTCTTTCATAATACGAATGGTAGATGCCAGCGCTTCCTTGGAGTTACCCTGGTATGTACCAAATGGAAGGTCGACCACCACAAAGGCCCGTTTAATAGCCCTTACCACGGAAGCGCCGTGGTAGATCATCTGGTCAAGCGTTATGGGAAGTGTTGTTTCAAAGCCGGCCATCACATTAGATGCAGAATCGCCTACCAGCAGGATATCCATACCGGCATCATCAAAAATGCGGGCCATGGAATAGTCATAAGCTGTGATCATGGAGATCTTCTCTCCGTCGTCCTTCATTTTCTGCAGTATATGTGTCGTTATCCGTTTAACTTCTTTGTGCGTAGACATCCTAATGACTGTTAATATGTGATAAGTAAAAGCGCGCGTAAGGTAACCAATATTTGGAAATTACCTGCTGATCTCTGCATAGAGTGACTGGATAAGACCATCTGCCAGACCGATCTTGGGTACAAATATCTCTTCGGCATCTGCCCAGCGCATAATGTTAATGTAGATCTGAAGGGCGGGTACGATCACATCGGCACGGTCTTCCCGGAGATTATATAGATGGATACGCTCTTCGACGGTAAAGCTGTTGAATTCCTTGTAGTAGTCTTTAAGTACGTCCAGCGTAAGCGGTTTGCCTTCCTTACGCTTGGAAAGGGAGAAGATCTTGTTGATATTACCGCCGGAACCGATGGCTGTGACATTGTTCACGCCCCGGAGGCGGGCTTTGATGGCATCCTTCATATACTGCCACTGGTCATCCTTCACCTGGTTCTGCATCAGGCGGATGGTGCCGATATTGAAGGACTCTTTATATTTCAGGCTGTTGTTACTGAAGAGAGTGACCTCTGTACTACCGCCCCCTACATCGATATACATGTAAGAGCGGGTCTTGTCGAGGTTTTCTGCTATATGGCTCTCGTACAGAAAAGAGGCTTCTTCCTGCCCGGAGATGACTTTGATATCTATCCCGGTCTGCTGCCGGACGTTCTGCAGGATCTCTCCGGAATTGGATGCATCGCGCATGGCTGATGTAGCACAGGCTTTCAGGTACCTGACTTCATACACTTCCAGTAAAAGCTTATACGCTTTAATCGTATTCAGCAGGTGATCGGCTCTTTTTTCCGAAATAGCGCCTTCGGTGAATACATCAAGACCGAGGCGTAAAGGCACCCTGACCAGGTTTACTTTGGTAAAATCCATCCGGCCCTGGCTGTTGGGAGACGCTTCAGAGATGAGCAGCCTGGCAGCGTTGGACCCGATATCAATGGCAGCAAGCTTCATGGGCGCAAATGTATATAATTATTAGAATCAGGAATCAGGAATTAATCAATACTCAAATCCTGATTCCCGCTCCAATTCCTAATTATTATATTGTTTCTCGTGGAGATATTTAAAAATCTCTATCTGTGACCTGATCTTCTTGCCGTTATCACGTTTATATTCGTTTTTCTGATCATTATCCAGGATACGGGCCTTGACGTTACCGCTCAGCTGTATGGCCAGGATGTCTTTCAGCTCCTGCTGGATACCCGGGTCTGTAATAGGAATGGCCACTTCCACGCGGTGGTCGAGGTTACGCAGCATCCAGTCGCAGGAGGCAATAAACACCTTTTCCTGTCCTTCTTTACCGAATACAAATACACGGGCATGCTCCAGGTACTCGTCCACGATGCTGACCGCTGTGATATCCTTCTTCCACTTCTTGTTATCCGTATAGGCGCAACAGATACCACGAATGATCATCTTAACGTCCACACCTTCTTTTGCAGCTTCATATAAAAGGCCAATCATTTCCGGATCGGAGAGAGAGTTCATTTTGATGATCATGGAACCGCCTTTCTTATTACGGGTATTCTTGATCTCCTTTTCCACCTGGCGTATAAAGAAAGGACGCATGCTATAAGGGCTTACCGGAAGCGTATGACAGGCTTCCAGCATTTTGATATCATGCTTGCTGCTCTCCATGTAGGCAAAAATGCGATTGATATCTGCCATGATGTTCCTGTTGGCTGTGAGCAGGCAATGATCACCATATACCCTTGCCGTTTTCTCATTCAGGTTGCCGGTGCTTACAAAACCACATTGAACGGTCTTGGTACCGATGCGTTTTTTGATAACACACAGCTTGGCATGGATCTTCAGGCCGGGAATACCAATCAGGACTTTCACCCCTTCATCTTCCAGGCGGGTCTTCCATTCCAGGTTGTCAGCTTCATTAAAACGGGCTCTTAGTTCCAGGGCCACAGTCACGTGTTTACCATTGCGCACGGCGTTCACCAGGGCATTGACGATCTTGGAGTTGCGGGCCAGCCTGTAAGCCGTGATCTTGATACTGGTCACATTAGGATCAATAGCTGCTTCCCTGAGCAGGTCTATGATGGTATCAAAAGAGTGGTAGGGGAAATGCAGCATCACATCCTGCATTTGTATGACGTGCATCACACTGGAAGCGTTGGCAAACAGCGGATGGATGAAGCTCTTGCGCTGCGGATTGGACCTTTCCTTAAATACGCTGGTAGGGAAATCCATAAAGTCTTTGAAATTATGGATACGGGACCCCGGAATGAGGTTGTCCTTACTGGACAGACCCAGGCGGCGCATGAGGTATTCCAGCAGCAGCGGATCAATGTCCTTATCGTATACAAACCGTACCGGCTTCCCTTTACGGCGGTCCTTCAGTCCTTTTTCGATCTGGTGTATCAGACTTGTGGAAATATCATTATCGATATCCAGTTCCGCGTCCCTTGTTACTTTGATGATATGCGCCGCGAACTTGTCAAAACCGAAGTAAGAGAAGATATGCGGCAGGCAGAAACGGATCACGTCTTCCAGCAGGATGATATCTTCTTCACCCTCCCTGGAAGGCAGGATGATGAAACGGGGCAGGATGGAGGTGGGAATCTCTATCAGCGCAAACTTCTGCCTGACGGAGTTATCCTGCCTTGCCAGTACAACGCCCAGATAAATGGATTTATCCCTGAGGTAAGGAAAGTGCTGGATACTTTCGATCATCAGGGGAATAATATTGGTACGTACTTCTTCATTGAAGTAGTTGAGCACGAATTTCTGCTGATCCTTATTGAGATGCTTTTCGGTGCGAATGAAAATCTTATGGTCCTTCAGTTCGTCTTCAATACCTTCCCAGATGCGGTCAAACTCCCGTTGCTGGTCTATCACCATGCTTTGTATCTCGTCCAGGATCTCATCGGGGTTCTCTTCCAGATGCATACGGGTGGACTTGCCAACCAGCAGCATTCTTTTAAGTGTGGCAACACGTACGCGGAAAAATTCGTCCAGGTTGTTCGAAAAAATACCGAGGAAACGGATGCGTTCATGAAGGGGTACGGTATTATCAGCTGCTTCCTGTAAAACTCTTGCGTTAAAGGCCAGCCAGCTGATGTCCCGGGGAATCATCTTAACTTTCTTAATTGGCACAATCTTTTTGCTATTGCTTTTCTTTTCCATCACCGGAACTTGTATGTTTATATCTAATGGCTCACTGTTTGACAATCGCATCTGAAGATATTTAACGGTTGTGGTTATACTGGTTTAATACTGCTAATCACAACAATACAGATTTTTGGAATAGATCCTATGTTAAATTTCTGATACGCATTCTTAAAGATAAGGAATTATAAAGCCACAGTGAATAGCACATAGGCAATAATCTATAGTATATTTCTTAGATATACTTGTATATATCATTTATAGGGGGATGATCCGGAGGGCATTAGCGCCGGTCTCAGACTGTCTGGCCGGCTTTTGCGGATGGAGTCTGTGACTTGTTCAGCAGGGGGAGGGCAACCAGGCTACCCAGGCCAACGATGAGTACAAGCAGGGTCTGGGCCGACCATACGATCCATCCGAAGGCATAAGCTGTGGTATCGAGCACGCCATATACCATGAGGGTCCTTTGTACGAGGAACTGGTAAGCGCCGGTACCGCCGGGTGTTACGATCATACCTACACTGCCGATAATGAGTACTGCCAGTGCGGCTTTCAGTCCCAGGTAACGGGTTTCCTGCATACAATAAAAGCCCAGGTACATCATGGCGAAGTACATCATCCAGATCAGTATTGAATAGAATATAAACCAGCCTTTCTTTTCCATCTGACCGATGGAACGGATGCCGTCCCATACGCCATGGGCCAGTGCACGGAGCTTGATGCCTATCCTTGAACGGGCAATGAGGCGGAAAACAATATAAGTGAGTAATATAAGTATGATGATGATGCCTACGATGATCAGTGAACGGGCGCTGCCTGCTTTACCCAGCTTATTCTCAATGGGATGCCAGATCTCTGCGATGAACAGTCCACCGATCACGTCTATCTGAATAACGATCGTGATCACCATGAGAATGAGCAGGAGCAGCATGTCTACAGCACGTTCCGCGATCATGGTACCTACCAGTTTATCTACCGGGATCTTTTCATAACGGGCTACGATACCGCAGCGGGTCACTTCTCCCAGGCGGGGCACCGCCAGGTTGGCCAGGTAGCCTACCATTACGGCAAAGAATGTATTCAGTGTACCGGGATGATAGCCCATAGGCTCCATGATAAGCTTCCAGCGGACAGCCCGGTACCAGTGACTGGCAATGCCGACTATAATAACAGGGATCAGCAGCCAGTAATTAGCATGCTCTAAAGAGTTGAAGATGTCATCCTTCTCCTTATCTGTAAGATTATGCGTAACAAGCCAGACTAATCCTAGCCCAATGGCTAAAAAGCAGATGAACTTCAAAAATTTGGGCATAGTAATCGTCTTTTTGGGATCCAGCGGTTACAATTTATTATTTTCTTTCGGGAATATGGCGATGGGGGTATGCTTCTTAGCTTCCTCAAAGTCCATAGATGCGTAAGAGATGATGATAACGATATCGCCAACCGCGCAAAGGCGGGCAGCGGGGCCATTCATACAAACAACACCTGAACCGCGTTTTCCTTTGATGATATAGGTTTCCAGGCGTTCCCCGTTATTTACGTTCACTACCTGTACTTTTTCGTATTCGATAAGGTTAGCAGCTTCCAGCAGATCTTCGTCAATAGTAATACTTCCTACGTATTGTAAGTTCGCTTCGGTGATAACTGCTCTGTGTATTTTACTTTTCAGTACTTCGATGTGCATGATAAAAAATATCCCACTACTGTGGGTCTGGTGTAGGGCAAAAGTAGGGAAAAAATATAATACAGTGCTCCGCAGCGCCCGGCGTGCTCCCCGGGAGAAGTACCGGTTGTTAAAAACGGTCCTGCCGGTCAGTTTACCTGCATATTGTCGATCAGCCTGACATTACTGCTGATCTCCCTGGCGGCTACGACGGCATAAAGCGGATCTGTACCGGGAGCGGAGGGGAAATTGATGTTCCCGTCGGGCGCTATGGATACCATATCGAGGTAATCAACATCGAAACCATTACCTTTCAGCTCGTTAATGGCCTTGCCTGCTATTTCCGTCAGGGGGGCCTGGGTGAGATGATCTTTTATATAATATAGCGCACGGGAAATGTGCAGGGCGTTCTGTCTTTCTGCCGGATTGAGGCGGAGGTTTCGGCTGCTCATGGCCAGCCCATCCTGTTCACGGAGGGTAGGGCAGATGACCAGCTCAACGTCTAAATGTAACAGTTTGATCAGACGGTTGATTATCAGGCACTGCTGAAAGTCCTTCTGTCCCATGAAGAGCTTGTCGGGCTGAACGAGGCTTAACAGCTTATGTACCACCTGGCCAACACCCTGGAAGTGTCCGGGGCGGTGGGCGCCTTCCAGTACCGTTTCGAGGGGACCGAAGTCATAGTGCATTTCGGGGGCCAGCCCCGTTGGGTACATTTCCTGCACAGATGGCAGGAACAGTACATCGTTGCCGGCGCCGGTAAGCTGCAGAATGTCCTGGTCTATTGTAATGGGATATTTCTCAAAATCTGCCGGATCATTAAACTGGGTCGGGTTGACAAATATGCTGCACACGACGAGGTCGGTGTTTTCTTTTGCGGCTCCAATAAGGGACAGATGGCCCTGATGCAATGCGCCCATAGTTGGCACAAAACCAATACGTTTACCCTCTTTCCGTGCTGTTGATAAGTGCCTTTCGAGATCGTCTTTCCGCTTGAACAGATACATAATTTATTGCTTAAAAGGATGTTAAAAGTGCCAATTTGTCTTTTCTTCCGTTAAAAATCCGTAATTTTGCAAACCAAATTTAAAATTACTGCATTAATATCAGCATTAGATGTCCACAAAGAAACGAATTCTTTTTATTGCTCAGGAAATGTCGCCTTATCTGGAATTAACAGAGTATGCGAATATGGTCAATAAAATGGCAATTAAGTCCAATGAGTCCGGGCTGGAAGTGCGGGTGATCATGCCCCGGTTTGGCATTATCAACGAGAGAAGGCACCGGTTACACGAGGTGGTAAGACTGTCTGGCATTAACATTGTGATAGAGGGTGACGATTATCCGTTGATTATCAAGGTGGCATCATTGCCCAATGCCCGTTTGCAGGTTTATTTCCTGGACAATGAAGATTACTTCAAGCGTAAGACACTGTTCACGGACGAAAACGAGCAATTCTATGACGATAATGCAGCCCGTGCAGTATTTTTCTGTAAAGGAGCGCTGGAAACAGTAAAGAAGTTTGGCTGGCCGCCGGACATTATTCACTGTAGCGGATGGATGACTTCACTGATCCCTTTATACCTGAAGACTGCTTACAAGAAAGAACCGGTATTTGCCCATTCCAAAGTGGTATACTCCATGGAGCCTAATTCCTTTAAGGAAAAACTGGGCGCCGGCTTTGTGAAGAAGGCTACTATCAGCACCCAGATCAAAGAAAAAGACCTGGAGTTATATAAAGAAGGTACCAACAGTGCCCTGAACAGAGGCGCCGGTAAATATGCCGATGCTGTGGTACTGGCAGGTGAAAAGACAGAAAAGAAAGTAGTGGATGAACTGAAAGCGGAAAAAGGCAAGATCATTCTCCCTTACAAAAAGGACAATGAGGACCTCGCGGATTATCTGCAATTATATACCCAGCTACTTGGAAAATAATTTTTTCTCTACAGAAAAGCCCCGTTTCGAGCGGGGCTTTTTTTATTCGCTGAAAAGCTCATTCTCAAACTATTTTCCTATTTTTGCCCCAGTTTACCATGAGGCATACCACCAAAATGCAAAAAGTTGGTAAATTGTACTAATTCAATACTAATCTAAAAGCGAAATTCAATTATTTTATGCCTTATTTATTTACCTCAGAATCTGTTTCCGAAGGCCATCCGGATAAAGTGGCCGATCAGATATCCGACGCACTGATTGATCATTTCCTTGCTTATGATACCACTTCAAAAGTAGCTTGTGAAACGTTAGTGACAACCGGTCAGGTAGTTCTGGCTGGTGAAGTAAAATCTGAAGCTTACCTGGATGTGCAGGAAATTGCTCGTGAGGTAATCCGTAAGATAGGCTATACAAAGAGTGAATACATGTTCGAGGCTAACTCCTGTGGTATCTTCTCTGCTATTCATGAGCAGTCTCCGGATATCAACCAGGGCGTTGAGCGTAAGAACCCTGAAGAACAGGGCGCTGGTGACCAGGGTATGATGTTCGGTTATGCTACCCGCGAAACTGAAAACTATATGCCACTGGCGCTGGACCTCGCTCACAAACTACTGATCGAACTGGCAGCTGTTCGCCGCGAGAATAAAGAGATAGCTTACCTGCGTCCTGATGCAAAGTCACAGGTGACCATCGAATATTCTGACGATAACAAGCCTGTTCGTATTGACACCATCGTTATCTCTACACAGCACGATGATTTCGATGCTGAAGACAAGATGCTGGCTAAGATCAAGAGCGACATGATCAACATCCTGATCCCTCGCGTAAAGGCCCAGCTGAAACCAGAATTACAGGCACTGTTCAATGACAAGATCACTTATCATATCAACCCAACCGGTAAGTTCGTGATCGGTGGTCCTCACGGTGATACGGGCTTAACCGGCCGTAAGATCATCGTTGATACCTACGGTGGTAAAGGTGCTCACGGTGGTGGTGCCTTCTCCGGTAAAGATCCTTCCAAAGTAGACCGTTCTGCGGCTTATGCTACCCGTCACATCGCTAAAAACCTGGTAGCTGCAGGTCTTTGCGACGAAGCGCTGGTACAGGTATCTTACGCAATCGGTGTGGCTAAACCTTGTGGTCTCTTCATTGATACCCGCGGTACAGCCAAAGTAAAACTGACCGATGGTGAGATCGCCAAAAAGGTAGAACAGATCTTCGACCTGCGTCCGTACGCTATCGAGCAGCGTCTGAAACTGCGTAATCCTATCTACAGCGATACAGCAGCTTATGGTCACATGGGCCGCGACAGCAAGGTAGTTACCAAGGTATTCAACAAGGGTAAAAAGAATGAGAAGAAAGTAGAAGTGGAACTGTTTACCTGGGAAAAACTGGATTATGTTGACAAAGTAAAATCGGCTTTCGGATTGTAATAGTATCTGCTGAGAAATAATTTTAAAAGGACCGTCTCATATGAGGCGGTTTTTTTATTTCGAATGATGCAAGCCCGGGGAGACCTGCATGGAATGTACCACCGTATCTCTCCCGTAATTCGGGAATTATACTGTATATTAGAATATACGCAGTGTTGCATAAGCGGTAACAGCTGTCACTTGAATTCCCCCATTTTCCAACTATCAAGATATAATGCTATGGACAATTTCATGAAAGCCGCAATAGAAGAGGCATTAAAGGGCCTTAACGAAGGTGGTATCCCTATTGGATCTGTGCTTGTACATAAAGGAGAAATCATCGGCCGTGGACATAACCGCAGGGTACAGAAAGGCAGTGTTATCCTGCATGGGGAAATGGACGCGCTTGAAAATGCAGGAAGGCTTACGGCGGCTACTTACAGAGAATGCGTACTGTATACAACATTATCTCCCTGTCCAATGTGTACCGGCGCCATACTGCTATACGGCATCCCGAAAGTTGTGATCGGCGAGAATAAAACATTCATGGGTGCAGAGGGGCTGTTAAAAGCCCATAATGTGGGACTGACTGTAGAAAATAATGAGGAATGTATAGAGATGATGCAAACGTTCATTCAGCAGCATCCTGAGCTCTGGAATGAGGATATAGGTGAATAAAAAAGAAGCTGCCTCAATCAGAGACAGCCCTTTTCATTGCTTGTGGACGGTTTATCAATAAAAGATCAGAGGTTTCCCTTCTTTAGTTCTCCGACAGCAAAATCACAGGCTCTTGCTGTCAGCGCCATATATGTCAGTGATGGATTCTGACAGGCCGACGAAGTCATACAACTGCCATCTGTTATAAAGACGTTCTTTACCTCGTGCAGCTGGTTATTGCCATTGAGCACAGATGTCTTCGGGTCTCTTCCCATACGGGCAGTGCCCATCTCATGTACACATTCTCCTCCGACGTAATGGTAATCAAAGCCAGTTACATTTGAAAAGCCGCTTTCTTCCAGCATTTCCGCTGCACTGTGCTGCATGTCCTGGCGCATGGCCATTTCATTGTCCCGGATGCTAAATGCCACCCTGGCCAATGGCAGGTCCCATTTATCGCGTTGAGTAGTATCCAGCGTAACCCTGTTATCGGCATAGGGCAATGTCTCGCCCCAGGCGCCCAGCCAGAATGACCACTTGCCGGGGCGCAGCAGTTTATCTTTGAATGATTTGCCGAAGCCGTCTTCCGTGAGGCCGGTATACATCCAGCCTTCTCGCTCTCCGTATCCCTGGTAGCCAAAACCACGTAAATAATCGCGTTTAGAGGCGGTATCGCCCAGGTTACGGAAGCGGGGAATATAGATGCCTGTAGGCCTTCTGCCTTCGTAATACCAGTCCTCCATGCCATGATAATCGCCCATAGCACCCACCTTGAAATGGTGGTCCATCAGGTGCCGTCCTACCAGGTCGCTGGAGTTGCCAAGGCCATTGGGGAAAGCATCCGAAGTGGAGTGTAGCAGTACAAAGGCAGAACCAATGGTGGAGGCGTTCAGGAAAATGATCTTCGCATAGAAGTCGATCACCTCTTTAGTCTCCGCATCTATTATGCGTACGCCGCTGGCGCTTCCTTTTTCTTTGTCATACAGGATCTCTGATACGATGGAAAAGGGGCGTAGCGTCATATTGCCTGTAGCCGCAGCTGCGGGCAGGGTAGCGGCGTTACTGCTGAAATAACCGCCATAAGGACATCCACGGCTGCACAGGTTACGGTACTGGCAGGGGGCGCGTCCACGCCAGCCACGTGTCAGGTTAGCTACTCTGCCGATAGTGACGCAACGTCCGTCAAAGCGCTGCTTTACCTGCTCCCGGAAATGTTTTTCCAGTATGTTCATTTCCATGGGAGGGAGGAACTCGCCATCAGGTAGTTGCGCCAGTCCTTCCGGCTGCCCGCTGATGCCTGCAAACTGTTCCACATAGCTGTACCAGGGCGCAATGTCCTGATAGCGGATAGGCCAGTCCACAGCGTGACCGTCTTTTAGGTTGGCCTCAAAATCGAGATCACTCAAACGGTAGCTCTGGCGTCCCCATGTCAGGGAACGACCGCCTACCTGGTATCCTCTGATCCAGTTGAAAGGCTTTTCCTGTATATAGGGGTGCTCTTTATCGCGTACAAAGAAATGCCTGTTGCCTTCGTTGTATTCCGCGCTCTGGACAGGATCTTCTGAGAGGTCCTTTTCCGTATTTAGTCCCCCGTGCTGAAACTCCCAGGGTGTTTTAAAGGTGGTTACATAGTCTTTGACATGCTCTACATTGCGTCCTCTTTCCAATACTAATGTTTTCAGTCCTTTTTCACATAACTCTTTGGCCGCCCAGCCTCCGCTGATGCCAGAGCCAATGACGATAGCATCATAGGTGCGTTGCTGAGCACTTTTAATGTTCAGATTCATGATTTTCTTAAAGGATTAACTGGTTAGGCTGCGATACATCTCCTGGTGGCAGCGCTGTATTCTCCATCTGATGTTTCCTTGTCCTGCTGATTCTCGTTAAACATTCATGACAACCAGTTACTATTCTGTGGCCCAGGCCTTCTGGCCGGGCTTCAATCTTACAGCGCCCAGGTAATGTCCCGGCACGTAGTCATAAGCAAGGCCGCGCGTAGCTCCTTCCATGGAAGTACAGTAGCCGATTACGGTGTACTTCTTCATGATGACAAAGAAGGAGTCTCCCATGACCTTGTGGCTGATCTTTCCGGCGATGCCTTTATAAGGGCGGTCGCGCCTTTCGAAATGAGCGGCAATTGCCGTGCGCTGTTCAATGTTACAGCGGGCAAAAGGGCGATTGTAGTGGTTGCTGGTATAAGCGTCCACTTCATCCAGTCCAATGAGAAAGCGGTTCTGTTCCTTTTTAGGGGTGCAGTCCCGGATCATCCGGATGATGAATGGGGTGATACCTGCAGCTTTGGCGCCCGGCGTGTCTGTGGCGGGTATAATGGTTTCCGCCAGTTCGGTGATCAGTTCCGTATGTTCCTGTAGCTTTCCCAGATCGGGAGTGCTGTACAGGTTACGCAGCCTGATGCCAGACCATGCAGCCGCTCCGGCGCCGGCTAAGAGCAATAAACTGCCCAGGGCTTTCCTCCGGTTCATTTTTTTCTCTTGTATTGAAGCATCCATTCATAAATGCTCAGGTTGTCCGTACTGTCCCTGTAGGCAGGATCGTAGAACTCATGCCAGCCGGTATGCGCTTTTCCGTGTTTTGTGAGCTTTACAAGGCCTTTCTGATAGTGATTGGTACTATCTATGCAGCGAAGGCTGTTCTCCAGGAATTGGGGCTCCGCAGTGCCGGCAAAGTACCATGAGTGCAATCCCGCATCTGACACCAGCTTAAACCTGCCATAATTCTCCGGGTACATAGGCGCGGGCGACATGGGCACGGTGGCTGCAATACGGGAGGTGAGGTGTTTGCTTTCTGTCATTGACATCAGCGTACACCATCCGCCTGCACTGTATCCTGTCAGATAGATGCGGTCAGCGTCAATAGGGTATTTCTTCAATACATCATTCAGGATAAATTCCAGTTGTGGTGGATTGATGCCCCAGCTTTCTGCCAGCGGGGCCAGTACCGCAAACTTGTAGAGCTTACCGTCTGCTTTGTTGACAGCCTCTATCTTACGGCCTTCCTTGATCTGACGGGGGATACCTTCCCTGAACAATTTTGAAATGTCGTGACCTGCGATGCTTTTTCCATGGAAACAAACGATCAGCGGAAACTTTTCTTTAGGGCTTCCCTGCGGAACGTGTAGTAAAGCTGGCACCTGATGATATTCATCGGTCGGGACAATAATTTCCCTGAAGGCTCCTGGTATACCAGGAGCGCCTGCCAGGCTGGGGATAGTCAGCGTGGCAAGTAATAATACTTTTTTCATTGTCTAGTTTTTTGTGCTGAGTGTGGTGGCTTTTACCGGTGTGTTGCCGGTAGTGAATTTATCTTTAAGTTGAGTAAATCGTTGTTCTATGAAATGAAAGCTGAGTAGTGCGAAAACATACACCACCGGTACATCTATCAGGAATAACCAGTATTTGTTGCTTTCGCTGACGGAGAGCCATCGTTCTACCAGCTGCGTTTGTATGACCCAATGCAAAATGTACATACCGTAGGAGACCTTTCCTATTGCTACCAGGATGTTGTTCTCCAGAATTCCCTTTATAAAATTGCCTGGCACACTGTTGTAGGAAGAAACCAGCAACAGTAGTAAGGAGGCGGTAAACAGGTTCAGCACCGTGTAATACCAGACATGCTGATGACTGTTCACGTCTCCGAAGTTGTACCCCATAGATGTTGGCAGCGAATGTCCATGGCTTTCGAAGAAGTAATTGATTAAACCTGCTCCGAGCGCCAGCAAACAGCCCAGTGCGAACAGCCTTTGGGGCTTTTTGATCCGGTCTTTCAGTCCCAGCAGTGGAATAGCGGTTCCTGTAAAGAAGGCATCCAGGTGACTGAGCGGAAACCAGTAGATCACATCGAATACTTCAAAGGGTGTTTTACCGATTTGTGCCAGGTAGTTGCCGAAAGACCAGCGGAAGATCGGGCCCGCTATAAGTACCACTACCAGCAATACCCGCAGGGTGGACCTGGAAAGCAGGAAAACGATGAAAGGGAAGAACAGGTAAAACTGTTCTTCTACACAGAGCGACCAGAAATGCGTATACACCGGACTTTCATGCCAGCTGTTAGCGATCCTGGTCAGGTTGAAGGTATAGGAGTATAAATAGGGCAGGTCCCTGAAATAGCCTGGAGGAAAAGCCGTAAAGGCGCAGATGACCACAAATACCGTGAGGTAAATGTAGTACAGGGGGAAAATGCGCAGGCTTCTCCTGATCCAGAACTTTTTGAGGCGTTGGGGCAGCGGGGATGGCTTATCCTTTTCCTTCAGCAGTATGCTGCTGATAAGGAAGCCGGAGAGCACAAAGAAAAGTTGTACTCCCATCCAGCCAAAGCGGATAACGCCGAAATGGAATGCCATTACCAGCAGTATCGCAATGGCACGAACGCCATCCAGGCTTTTAATATAGTTAGTCTGTGTTTGCATTACAGATGAATAGGATAATAGGTGACCGTTACACCAGGCGGCAACAATGGTTTGTATGCCGCCAGTTTATTATACAGGGATGTTGCCTCTGCAGGGTCCACCGCATAAAAGAACACCTCGTCACCCCCGCAGATCACATTGTTCGCTATCTTCCAGGAAGCTATCTTGCTCCATTGCTGCAAGAGCGTGCTGTCAAACCAGGTATCATATACCACTGCGATCTTTACATGCTCCTGGCGGGTAAACCGCTCCAGGAACTGCGGGGAATATTGCCCATGGAGCTTTCCGGCAGCCACTACATTGTTACCCAGTCCCCAGAGGTCCAGTATCCTGTTGTCAGACAGATAACTTACCGCCCCTACATCATTCGCAGCTACCGCAGTATGCTGATAGTTGGTTTGCAGAAAGCGCCCCATCTGGTACTGCTGCTCATAGATATTACGCGCTGCCGCTGGCAGGTTGTGAAATGCACCCACAGCTCTTAATGCTATTGGCGCAAATGCAAAGAGCAACAGGAAGGCGCCTACCGCTTTTTCCAGCAGGGAGTAATGTCGCTGACTACGGCTAAGCTGACGATAGTAGTAATACAATAGTATAGCTACTACTGTAATATCCAGCGCCAGGAGATAAGCCTCATACCGGAACAGCCAGCCCACTGCGGCCAGGGCCATATGCAGGAATGTGTTGATCAGCGGTATGCAGGCCAGCTGTTTCATCTTACCGATGGTGTTGACATTATCGTGATTGGGCCGCAGTAATATGATCAGTATGGGGATGATCAGCAGCATTCTTACCACTGTAGTGCCTGACAGCGATGAAGAGCCTTCCGGGTAGTACTTGTTGGTAAAAATGTTCACCATGGTGTTATTGCCGTACAACAGTTTGTAGACCACAATCTCCTGCAGGCTGCTCATCAGCTGTGAAGGCCCGCCTGCCAGTTTGCTGGCCTTCAGCAATACGGAGTTGGGCAGGAAATAACCACCATGCCGTACAGAGATGTACCCGAATATGATCAATGGTACCAGCGACAGTAACAGCACTACGCCTGTCTGTTGCCAGCGCCTGTTATATATACCGGCCACGATTATACCGGCCAGCAGGAATAATGATTCAAAGCGGGCCAGGATAGCCAGTCCGGCCACCAGTGACAGTAACAATACCTGGTTGCGGGTGGTATTATCCGGTGTCAGAAACTCGACAGACAGATATAACATCCACATGGCCAGGAAGGCGTGCAGCATATGCTCCATGCCGCTTGCAACCATCACCGGCACCGGCACCAGTATGACAAGCGAAAGCAAAGTAATACATCTGACAGATGCAGGCAGACTGAAACGTTGTAAGAGTTTGTCTGTCATCACAACCAGCAGGAAAGCAAAGCACACATTGATATAAAATGGCATCCAGATGCTGTTGATGCCTGCTTTGAAAAATGCAGCCAGAATTAGTGTATACAAAGGGGAGGAGCTGGCTGCGCTGAACTCCTGCGCATTGATACCCCATACGCCATGCAATGCAAAGTTCTTCGCAATAGACATGTGAATGAAGGTGTCATCCAGTGGGTAACAGAAATGGCCACCCGTCTGCGTCAGCACCTGCTGGCAGGCCATGACCAGCAATACCGCCAACAGCAGTAAGGTGGTCATGACAGGGTAGTTTTTTTGGACGTAATATCTCATTATCCCTTGATTACACTATTTGTTAAAGGTCCTTGCCTGTGATTGCAGTACCGCTTCTTCAAAGCTGATGCCGATCAGTCTTTCCAGTTCTATCTTAGCCTGCCTGATATCCCTTTCCAGCATCACTTTTCTTACCATCTCCTCATTATAGCTTCTGTAGGCGATGTTCAGCGTTTCTACAGAGATTTCTTTATCTCCGCCGGAGAATTTTTCTTCTGTCTGTTTGTAATGATTGTACACATCTTCCAGCAATGGCACTTCCAGTTCCAGCATTTTTTTATTGGCAGCATACAGTTCATAGGCATTCAGCACATCTGCCTTTATTTTCAGCTGTTGTTCCTCTTTCATATTGATGACAACTTTCCTTTCCGTTTTGGCGATCTTCACATCGTTGGGGATATAAAGGAAACTACCAAGAGGTACGGTCAGTGAAAAGTTATACCTGGGAAAGAACGTAGCGTTGTTACTGTTGTTTTTTAAAGTGTATTCGTTCAGGTTGCCTGATGCCTGGAACATGTTCAGCCATCCCGCTGTGGCTTTGTTTTGCTGATACTTGGCAATTTTTGCCTTGTTGTCATACACCTTTAATGCGGGGTTTTGCATGGCAAGTTCTACCAATACTGCTTTCAATTGTGCTACTTCAGGTGAATCGGTGAGAGGGATATAAAGGCTGGTTTCCTTTTTCTGTGCCTGCACAGATATACAGAATACCAAGCCAATAATGAAGAAAAGTCCCTTTTTCATACTGTTTTATTTAGATGTTGAAAGATTATACCGTACTCTAATGGTGATGCCGAGAATGGCATTCAGGAAAATAGAAGATTCCACAAGTCCCGCCGCCTCCTGCGCATACTGGGCCACCAGGATAGCATACATCACCGCAGCAATGCCTATCAGCAACAGTTTGTTCAGTTCATTTTCTTCGTTGAAATAATTTTTTATCGCGTAATGAATACCCATATAGGTATAGATACAGACGATGATCAGTCCTACCCATCCCAGTTCCAGTACTGCACGCAGGTAGCCGCTGTCGGGCTGTACGCCGGCCAGCCTGTGACCGGGATTATAGGTATCCCCGTCATTACCTACCGTCATCACGCCTCCACCAATGGGATGTGTATACATGTAGGGCTGTATATTGTGCCTGTTCACATCCCGCAGGCTAAGCGATTCATCCTGGCTGCCCATAAAGGCAGTGCGGATACGGATGATGGTCGGACTGCTGTAAAAAGGTCCGAACAGAATGGCCAGCATACCGAAAGTGAAAATGGCGGCAGCGATCAGGGTATTCCTGTTATGCAGGTTCACCAGGAAGAATAATAACAGTCCAACGGGCAACATCACATACGCGGTACGGGTACCGGAAAATCCAAGCGCCAGCAAATGGACTGTTATAATAAAAAGCAGCAATATCTTTTTAGGGTAGCTTACTATCTTCTGGCTGGCGGTGAGCAATACGGTGCCGATAATGGCGCCACAGGCCATCAGTACGCCGAACGCTGCGGGGTCTGCCATAAAGGAAAAGATCCTCGCCCGCCCCTGGATCATTACTGTCTTGAACTTGTCAGGGTTCATGGCAATATAGGCTCTTTCAAAGGGCAGGAGTCCTACGGCCTGCTGCAGGCAGCCATACAGTGCTGCAGCAGTAGATAGTGCCAGCCAGAATTTAAAGAACTTATTTATCTGCGACCAGTCGCTCAGCACTTTGATGGTGAGAAACAGGAAGATGAAGTTGCGGATATACACCCTGATAAAAATAAACCAGCCCTGTATAGAGTACATGTTGGGATTGAAGAACTGTATCAGCAGATATGCAGTATACAGGTACAATATCAGCAGGAGAGGGTCTTTGAAATAGGCTACATTAGACTTCTCCCTGCTTTTTTTGTCAAAGATGGCGCCTGCCAGCATCAGTAGCAGGAAAAGGTCCATGACAACACCCACGGGTATCGTTGTTCCGGCCATTCTTTCCGGCACATGCACCATCATCGAAATAGTAATGTATATGTAATAGCCGAGGCGGAAGTTCATGGCGCTGATCACTGCCAGTACCAGCCCGATGATGCCGCCAAACACCACAATACTGAATTTGGCATCCATGGACGATACATAGGCGATTGCAGGCACTGCTACCACCCAGAGCAGGATGAACAGGTATATTACGGTGTTTTTCTTAGCCTGTTGACTGAGCATAATAATCTGAATACTTTAAAAAAACATGATCTTCATAAATAGTAGTATCATCGTCAGCGCCACAAATACCAGCAACATCGTCTGATGGAATGCCTTGCTGATGCCGGGCGTATACTTCTTTTTTACGGGCATTATAAATGTGTTTTTTGCGTGACCATCCCCGGTTGCTGCGGATTGTATGGTTTGGCCTTAAAGGGGCCGGTAAACAGGAAGCCCAGCTTCAGCTGCATACATATCCGGTAAACGATGATGGAAGAGAAAATGGCGATAAAAATCAACAACAGTAACACCACCACTATATGTTGTCTCAGCATCGTACTGAGCAGGAAATACCTGATCACGGCTACAATGGGTACGTGCAGCAGGTAAATGTACAGGGAGTAATGCCCGAACGTTCTCAGGAAGGGCAATGCATTGTACTTCGATAGCTGGACAGAGAGCATGATCACAAACAGGCTGCCTGTCAGCGCTATGCCTGCATACAGGAACAGGTTCATCTGCTGATGATACAGGAAATAATACTGGCAGGCCGCAAACACGGGCAGCAGTACCAGCAATCCATATGCAGAAGAAAGCTTCTCCTGCGTTTTCTCTGAAAAGAAGTAAGTCGCTGTCAGGTTACCGATACAGAAAAAGATGTAGTGTAATGCTACGTCATAGAGTGTACTGATATTGTTTACAAGAGGCGCTATGGCCAGCAATGCCAGTGACACAAGCACCTGGGCAAATTTGTCATAGCGAAAGAGTTTTGCTACCAGCAAATACAGTAAGGTTACGTTAAACAGTGCAAATAGATACCATAACTGGTCAAGATGGCGGGGTTGTATCAGGATGTTCAGATAATCAACGCCTGTGCGGCGGGCGTTAACAAATGAAGAGAAGAGTATTTGCAGGGTGATCTGAATGAATGCCCACAGCACGTAGGGATACAACAATGTATTGACACGGGTAACAAAAAAGCCCGTTTCTCCCTTCCGGGTGATACTTCTTTCGAAGAACAACCCGGACAGGAGAAAGAACAGGGGCATACGGAAACTGTAAAACATGTTATTGCCGTCAATGATCCATTGACTGACAGTCATGCCACTGCTTTTCAATCCGTATAACACATGTCGGTATACGACCAGGATGATAGCTATGCCTTTCGCATAGTCTATCCATCCCAGCCGATTGGCTTGTGGTGGTTTGAAGTTAAACAGTTCTTTGAATGTGATGCCTGGCATTTTTGGGTAAACTTTTGATTATAATTCGAGGTATTCTTCCTGGACATTGTTCAGTACTGCTCCCACGAACTTATCACCAAGGGTTTCAAAAAACTGGGCCGATTCACGGTCTACCTGTGTTAATGCCAGCTTGGATGAAAAAACTGCTATTACGCCATCTACGTATTGCGCCAGCTCCTTACTATCAGTATAGTCGTTCAGCGGGGCGCCTTCCAGCAGTATGAAGTCATAGTAGTCCTTCAGGAAGGGGAGGTAGTTTAAAAGATTATTCTTTGGTAAGATCTCTGATGGGGTATAGTCGCCACCTTTACAGCCAATCACTTCAATGCCCGATACAGGATAGGTGGTCACAATCGCCTTTACTTTTTCAATGCTCAGCTCAGCCGGAGGAACGGAAAATGTTTCCAGTGTTGGCGCTGCCTCCATCTGTACGGTAAGGTCATTATTACAGAAATTGGTATCTATTACCAGTACATTTTTGTTACTGAGGCTCAGGCTGTATGCCAGCGCCTGTGTAAGAGTGGTTTTACCCTGACGTGCCTCGGTACTGGTCATCAGGAATATTTTTTTACCGCTGCTTTCTACTTCATACCGCAGCTTACGCAACAGCTCGCGGAAGGTATTCTGGCGCTGTTTGGAATGTTTGTCAGAGATCGTTGTTTTCTGCAACACTTCCAGGATGCTGTACTTGTTCAGGTCTGCATGGTTCACACTGCTGATCAGGCGGAGGTCGAGATGTTTCTCAAACACCGAAGGTGACTTTAGTGAACCATCGAGGAATTCAAGCAGCAATACAATGAAAGATGTGAGCAGGAAAGTAGAGATACCTGCCATACCCATGATGATCATGCGCTTGGAAGACTCCGGTTTGAAAGCAGGTTGTCCTTTCAGGATCTGCTTGAAGTTAAGATCCGGGGTGGTCCGGTTGTCCTGTGCGGCATTCAGCTTTTCCTTCAGTTTATTGTATTCTTCCTGTGCCATGTCCACTTCTGCCTGCAGACCGCTTACAGTAGCTTCCTTAGTCGCATAAGAGCCTACGGAACCTTTCAGTTTGGAGATCTGGCCCTGTAGCGCGCTTATATTCAGGCTGGAAGCGTTCAGCTGTGCTTCGAGATTGGCTTTTTCCTGTATTAATGCATCTTTGGTAGTAGCAGTCTGTGTGCCGGTATTGGAAGCACCGAGTTTCTTCTGCATCTGTGCACGCAGTCCCGCCAGCTTAGTACGCATTGCGTCGTCGTTGCCACCTTTCTGGGTCAGTTCCTCATTAAGTTCATTGATCTGTTTGCGCAATTCTATGATCTCACTGTTGTTGTTGGTGTAAACGGTCTTACCGCTGCTGGCGGCGGCAAGACGTTGGCTCACACTCTGCAGGGAGGAGTTGATGGTATTATAGTTGGCCCTTTCGTCCGACAATCCCTTTTCAAACTGTTTGATCAGGTCCAGTTCATTACCGCTGGCTGTTTCCACATTGAGCAGGCCTTCGGATGATTTGTATAAACGGAGCGCTTCCACTTTCTTTTCCAGTTCGGCTTTCTTTTGCTTTACCAGTTCATCGAAAGACTCTACGCTTTCCACTGATCTTTCGGTACGCATACTCCTGTAGTAGCGCAGGAATTCCCGGTAAGCCGTGTTTACTGTGTAAGCTGCCTGCTCAGGATTTTCCGCAAGAGCTACGATCTCCAGGTAGTCAGTACGCTGCACACGGGAGGCATACATCTGTTTACGCATAGATTCGTAATCATATTTAAACAGCTTGAGAAAAGACAGGATATTCCTTTCTGTTGGGTTGTAGGAGGAGAGTACCTGCAGTGAATCGAGCTTGCTACGCAGGATCTCTATAGCGGCCTGTTTGTCTACCGCTTTATAGGCATCCGAGCTCAGTTCTTTTTCCTGCAGACGGACGAAGGGTTTATCGCTGGTCAGGTCATGAAGAAGCAGGTCGTAAGACAGCATGCCAACCACCACCGGAGAGCTGATGATTTCGATCACGTTGTCAAACTTTACGTCTGCTTCAAAAATATTTACATTCTCGTCACGAAGTTTCACCTGGTCATTGGTCGTGAATCCGGTTGCGATCTGGGTTACGGAAGCATACATTCTTGGCTTGCCGAGAGTAAAGAACAGGGCGGCAACAACGGCAATGATGGAACTGATGATGATCCACCATTTCTTCTTCAGCAGGGCCTTTATGAAATATATTATATCCATATTAATTGTAATTATTTAACATCTGTAGCGTGCAAAAAAATCCGGTTGCCCGGACTTTTTGGGAGAAACTGGTAAAGCTTAACGCTTTACCAGTTTGACCATCTTGGTTTCTCCATTCTTACCGCTGATGCGGAGCAGGTAGATGCCAGGCGCACTAATCCTTGAACCGGTATTAATACGCAGGGTGCTG
Organism: Chitinophaga sp. CF418; assembly: GCF_900142925.1. Taxonomy (GTDB): domain Bacteria; phylum Bacteroidota; class Bacteroidia; order Chitinophagales; family Chitinophagaceae; genus Chitinophaga. Next base: position 105,279 of record NZ_FRCN01000017.1, on the reverse strand, counting down.
GCGCCCGCCGGAACGGAACCCTTGTAATCTGAATATAACAGCCGTCCTGCAACGTCAAAGATCTCTACTCTTACAGCTGTTTCGGCTTTCAATACTATGTCTACGTTGAACTGATTTTCGTATGGGTTCGGATATACTTTCGCATCTCCGAAGTCAGCCGCCTTGTTGATCAGGGCTACAGGCGGAGCTGCCATTGCTACCATGCCGTCGCCTATCCTTGCTGCCTGATCTCCGGCCGGATCAATCGGACCTGCCTCATTCTGAGTAGCAGGATCCAGGTGGCCTTTGATGATCATGGCCGCGATCAGTCCATAGCGGGATGTTGCCGTACCAGGGTCAACATCTACATGGATCTTACCGTAAGCATCAGGAGATACGTCACGGATGGTTACCACACCGCTCTTGTTCAGAGATGCGTTCAGCAACGCCATCTTTGTACCGTTCACAGTGTATTTACCTGTGATATCTTCCCATTCTACGGAGCTGCCGAAGAATACCAGGTCATATTTCAGTGCCTGGTTCAGGCCGGTGATGTAGTAGTCTGCATGGTTGCCCGGGAACAGACCATAGTTTTCCACCATCACATTGTCAGGGTAGATACCACTGTTGTTGCCTGTATTGATACCAGCGGAATACATACCATCGAAGTTTTCGAGGATAGTGAGGCCGATACCGGTTGTATTACTCTGGCCATCCAGCATGTTACTGGCCACCACGCCCTGTTGTGGACGCATGCCTGTATTATTCCATGGAGCAGGAGCCACCAGCAGTTCACTGAAGTTCACATTTACACTGAATCCGAGGCTGGTTGCAGATGCAGCATTGCTGTAGTCAGAATTGCTCACACCTCTTACCGCACGTACCTTGTAGTAGTATTTCTTGTTTACGGTCAGGTTATTGTCAGTATAGCTCACTGAGTTGGCCGGGAGACTGGCTACCTGTGCGTAGCTGCCGCCGGAAACTGCACGCCATACCTGGTATCCTGTTTCAGTGTTGGTCCTGTCTGACCACTGCAGTGCGATCGTCTTGGCGCCTGTTGCGTTTGCGCGCAGATTGATCGGATTCAGAACAGTTGTTGCACTGTCGTAAGCTTCCAGTACCATCGCGTTCATGTGCATATAGTAACCATTCTGTGTTTTGTTTACCAGTACATTGATCTCACCATTTGCGTTTGGCAGGATGCCGTTCAGCTGTTTGGAGATGGAAGTATTATATGCAGGATCTATTACCACGCTGTCAGTATTGATAGTGTATCTTACTTTGGCAGCTACACCGAAGTTCAGACTGCTAAAGAACACAACATTATAACGTTTCGCTTTGTTCAATCCGGACAATTTCACGGTATGGGTGATGTTCCTGCTGTCATATACGGCAGACTGCATAACGACATCAGGATAGATACCGGAGTTGTCATAAGTGCTCTGACCTACTGCAGGCTGGTCATTTTCCCATACTTCGTTAAACGTCACGCTGATACCGGTAGGAGTACCTGATTCATCCAGTGCATTGGCCAATCTTACACCCTGGTAAGGGAATCCTGCCACATTGTTCCATGGCGCAGGGGCCGGACTGCTGGAAGAGAAGTCAAGGAATACACTGGTGGTATTCTTATCAGTAACCAGCACATTAAAGATATCGCTTGACGCTGCGCCCTGATTGTCTGTAGCGGTCAGGGTCACTGCATAGCTACCCAGGTTGTTGGCAGTAGGACTGAAGCTGAAGGAGCCTGTACCGTCGCCATTGTCTGTGAAGCTACCGAATGCTGGCAGACCGTCCACTGTCAGGGTCACTGTATTGCCCTGGTCAGGTATAGCTGTAACATTGAGCTGTCCGGAAGTACCTGCTTTCAGTTTCACATCAGCAATATTATTGATATGAGGTGGTTTCATCGGTACATTTACACCAACAATATTGCTATAGGTAGCAGATACACCTTCAGAATTAGAAGCACTGATCTTGTAATAGTAATGAGTGTTACCATGTACAGTACTATCCACATAGCTGTTGGCTGTTGCGCTGTTCAGACTGCCCAGCAGACTGTAAGCGCCCAGGCTGTCGGTAGCACGGTGGATCCTGTAACCGGTAGCGTTATAGGCAACATTGGTCCAGCTGAGGGATACATTGCCATTGTCTTCTGTAGCCATCAGTTCCTTAGGAGGAGCTGGCAGCGTACCATCGTCCAGTATAGCGTTCACCTCAAAGGCATTCAGGTAACCTACCTGTGTGCCATTGGCTACAGCCATATTGAAGGTGATCTCACCACTGCCGTTTGGACTGATATTGTCAAAGTTTGCAGTATTGGTAGTGTTACCTTGTACATTCAACGGTTTGCTCACGCCGTTCACTGTAAAGACGGTGGTGCCGTTGTTAGCCTGTACAGACCATACGCTACCTGCAAAGAACTTGAAGGAGTATTTCCTGTTTGCATCCAGTCCGGTCAGTTTCACGTCGATGGAATTATCGGAAGTGAAGATGCCAGGCCAGGATCCGAAGAAATAATATTCTCTCAGTACTACGTCAGGATAGATACCACCGTCATTACCGGTTACTGGACCTTCATTCCAGGTGTACCAGTTGCTGGTCTGTAACGCCAGTCCTACGTTCGTAGTTTCGCCCTTATCGTTCTTCAGGTTGCTGGTAGATACCGAAGTAATGTTATTCCATGGCGCCGGAGCATCTGTCTGATGTCTGAAGCGTACAAAGAGCTTATAGTTCGGATCTTTTTCAATTACTGTTACGGTGAGTGTTCTGGTGTCAGTACCACCACTACCATCAACGGTGTTCACCTTCACTGTATAAACGCCTGCATCAGCGAAACCAGGATCAACACTCAGGCTGGCAGTACGGTTGCTGCCGGTAAGAGTAATGAATGAGGGCAATGATGCTGCAGACCATGTAAGTACGTCTGAAGCATTCTGGTCAGTAGCGGAGAGAGAAAGCTGCTGGTCAGCGCCCTCATTCAGGGAAACGTTGGCAATAGAGGCTATGACAGGGCTATAATTATCATTAATAGTCAGATTGAATGTAGCTGTATCCTTACCACCAAACGGATCTGCCGCATACACTGTCAGGTTGTTGTACGTACCCTGCAGACCGGCATTTGGCGTTACCTTCAGGAAGGAGCCATTTGCATCGGATGCCAGTGTTACGAAAGAAGGCAGATTATCAGTGGTCAGCGTGATCGCATCCTCATCCACATCAGAAGTTACAATCGGAATGTGTGTTTCTACATCGTAACGGGCTGACCTGTTGCCGATCGCGTCAATTACCGGTCTGTTGTTGCCGGTAACGGCTGTTGCGTTGGCTGTGTAAGCGGAGTTACCACCGGCGCCGGTTTCACGTACGCGGTATACATACTGCTGGTTAGCATATAAAGCAGTATCTGTATAAGTTCCGGAAGTACCTGTTACGGTGTCGGCTTTCACCAGTACGAAAGTATTGGTGTTGCCAAAAGCACGCTGGATCTCATAACCGGTAGCATTTGCTGTGCTGTTGGTCCAGGTCAGATTGATAGCGGAAGGAGAAGTAGCGTTGGCCACCAGGTTTGTCGGTGCAGACGGAGCTGCAGGCAATGATGTTGTCAGCGCACTGTAGAATGGCAGGGTCTGTCCGAAAGCCTGGCTTACTTCAGCCTGTGTCAGTGCCTGACCTATAATGGCAGCTCTGTCGATATTTCCGACGAACGCGACACCTGTTAAATTAAAGGCGTTGGTGCCATTATTTAAACCAATCCTGGCGTTATCAGTAGTTGAATTGACAGTAGTAAAGCTGGTAGTACCGGATGCTGCCAGATCGCCATTGATGTAAAGGCGCAGGGAGCCACTGCTGTATACTACGGCAACGTGCGTCCATGAGGTGCTGGTAAATGGAGCAGATATCGCAACACGGATGCCGCCGCTTGCTACTCCTGCTTCCAGTTTATTGGCATTGATACGCAGTGCCAGACCACTGGTGCTGCCACCAATATCAAATATTATACGGTTATTGTCTGTTGCCGTCGGTTTGATCCAGAGGGAAACAGTACGTGCAGAGAATGCATCATGCAGGAAGCCGCTGTTGTTGCCGCCAATGGTTACATAACCATTGTTGCCGTTGAAGACGGCGGCATAGGTACCTTCTACTTCGTCAGCAGAAGTGTAGGTAAGCTGGTTCGCAGTTCCTCCATTATTATTGATGCTGACATCAGCAACGGAATTATCGAACGGATATACTGCCAGATATGGATAACCCACTGACTGTGCAGATTCGCCTGACAGGCCTATTGAACGGATCTTATACCAGTAGCGGGAATTAGCAGCCACGGTATTGTCTGTTAATGTGGTCGCATTGGCGCCGGCCTTTCCTATTACGGAGTAAGTACCATTATAAGTTGAGCTACGATACAGCTCAAAGCCTGTTTCGTTGTTGCTGTTGTCGCTCCATTTCAGATCTATCTTGTTGAATGAACTAGCGGTAGCGCCCAGTATCAATGGTGCAACAGGTGCTGATCCAGGAATAGTCATGGTATCCCCCAGGTACTGATCCGGAATATTGGTGAAGTTATTTACATTAATAGCAGTGGATCTCCAGCGGAGGTTCATAGCCTGTCCACCTGTACCCTGGAAGTATGCCACAGTGATAGGATATACACCAGCGGTCAGCACCATTGGCAAGCTGCTTACCTGCTGTGTACCGTGTGAACCGTCATTATTTACAGTAGCAGAACCACTAAAGCTGTAAGGAGTATTGAACCACAGCTTGCTACCATCATCAGAGTTGGTCGCAAAGTAGTAAGTACCTGTTGCCGGAATGGTCAATAAACCTGTCCACATGAAGGCATAGTTGACATCCCTGTTCCTGACACTAATGTCTACATTGTTGGTTCTTCCGGTTTCTACCGGTACAATATTGTTGAAATTAGGCAGTGAGCTCCATGTGCCTTCATAATACTTATAAGCAATACCCTTGGCGATAGCCGCAGCGGTCACCTGGTTGCTTGGCGGTGAGTTGTTGCCAGCAGCATCCCTGGCTACTACGTAGAAATTATATACCTGTCTTTCGGTCAGGCCGTAAGCTACCATGTTAAGCTTGGTGCTTTCAACAGTATATGACTTCTGGCCATTTACATAAACGTCATATGAACTTACAGCTACGTCATCTGTAGCAGCCGTCCAGCTAAGTGAAACAGAGCTGGAACTGGTGCTTGTAACGGTCAGGTTCCGTGGTGAGGTAGGAGCAAGAGCATCGGCCTCGGTAGTACCACTTGCTTCAGCTGATACAGGAGCCGCGCCATTCGCATTTACCGGACGTATAACGTAATAATATTTTGTATTGGAAGCTAATCCCTGGTCAGCAAATACCAACACATCGGCAGGTATTTTAGCTACCATTTTGTAACCGCTGCCTGAAGTAGCACTACGGTATATTTCAAAGACAGTCTCATTGTTCTGAGGATTAGGTTTGTCGTTCCAGTTCAATGTCAATTGAGTCTCTGAAACAGGTGTTACCGTAACGCCACCTACAGGGTCTGGTACATTGGCGCCTGCAGCATTTATTACGCTATAAGGAGCGGAGAAGCTGCTGGTGCAACCGAATTGTTCAGTCACACGGGCAATGTATTGTCCTACACCTGCAGTAAATGTATTGGTGTTGCCCAATGAGGTATTACCACCTACGGTACGCCATTCGTAAGAGGCATAACCGGCAGGTAGTTTCATGGTAACAGTCGTGCTGCCATCAGGTGCTGGCAATACATTTGTTGCAAGACTATCTATAGTGATAGGTGGAGTAACGGTACCCGCTTTTGTTTTAACAACAAGTGGGGTCGGAGAAAATTCTGACCAGGCGCCGCCGGCAGTTCTCCTTACTCTCACGGCATAGGTACCGAATGAAGTAATATTAATGCTGTTGGAGGTTGCGCCGGGAATGGTCGCACCGTCTTTCTGCCATTCATAGGCGGCAAATCCCGGAGGGATACCGGCTGTAATATTAAATGACTCGCCGGGACAGAATTCAGCACGTCCTCCCAGTGGCCAGGGGGTCAGCGTGTTGTTCCTGTTCATAAAAGGAATGAAGTCCGGTTCGGCCCAGGCGGTAGTCCAGGTACCATGACCCAGATTGGGGTATAGTGTATAAGTGATATGTGCACCGGCATTTTGATATGCGGTGATCACCGTATTGGCGGTATAAGGAGCGGGCGCGTTGTCCTTTCCTCCCTGGAAATACCAGGTAGCTGTATATTTAAGATTATTGATATTAGTTGTACTGGCATCGCCGTTTGCAATACCACTCATCGGCATGATTGATGCAAAATACGTGGGGTATCGTTCCGCGAAAAGCCATGAACCGTAACCACCGGCGGAAAGACCGTTGACGATAACCCTGTTCAGGTCACCTTTTACCTCTACGGCAAAGCTATCTAACAGTTCTTTGATAATGTCATACTGACCGTTTCCCCAGTTGCCATCCGCTGTCTGTCCATAGAAGAGGAAACCGTCGAAGTTGCCATTACTTGTTTGGGTATCGAAATTCTGTCCACCGTGTAATAACTGGTACTCGTTGTCATAAACGCTGCCACCTTCACCACGGCCGTGAAGGAATACGAAGATTGGATATTTTTTTCCATCAGCAACATTGTGCTGGTAGGTCTTAGGGAATTTAAGCCGGAAGTTCAGACCCTTGTAAATGTAACATTTGAAGCCAGACGTATTCCAGGCCAGTCTGTTGGTCTTCACCCATTTCCCGATACGTCCATAGGGCGGAGCTGTAGGAGGGGAGCTGGAATTGTACACAACAATGGGGTCCGCAGGATTTAAAGCTTGCTGCGCAATAGCTTCACCCGCAAAAAGCATCAGAATGCTCAGAATGCTGAATAGTAAGTGTACATTTCTTTTCATAAAAGAAAATATATGTTTATGGACAATCGGGGTTTCCCCGGTATTTAGCCAGAAATAATGAAACATTAGCCCAAAGCACTCAGGGCCGGCAGATCAGAGGAGATGGTAAAATTAAAATGAGTAGTTCTAAAAAGAGAATTACTACCAAATTGGCTTTTATGTAGGATGAGGTTAGGAATTAATTCACACTATGGTAGCTTTCTTATTAATCAGATAAGGATTAAGCCTAGTGTACTCGGTTCAAGTTCCAAAAGTAAGTGTATATTTTTACAGTTGGAGATTTTTTTAGTGAAAATCTGTTTTTGAAGGGTGAACGATATAAAACAATGGGTGAAGTAACGCAAGTGAACGGTAAGTGTATGAAATACGTCTTATCCTGTTGTTAGCTGACGTTGTGAACGATCCCATACTGCTGACTGTTTCTTTCTTAAAAAACGGCCAAACCCTTGATACACGGCCACATTCATAAAGACAAAATAAAAAGGTATGTAGAACACTTTACTTTTTATCTGTTTTCTCGCCAGCACATATCCAACTAAAGCCATGCTATAAAATGCTGTTTGCATCAACAGTATAAGCCCGTAGATAAAGGGTGTGCCGGACATGTATAATACTATATTAGTTAGTAGTGCTAATAATAAACATAACGGGGCAACTGTCCAGCGAAATACACGATGTGAAACATACTGCCAGGTAATTTTGGGATAACGGAAGATGTTCAGTAAATCCAGCAGCCGGCTCATTGACTGAAAACCACCCGCACTGATGCGTACCTTACGTTTATATTCATCTTCCAGCGAAGCGGAAGGTGTTTCCTGCGCATAAGCATCAGGGGCGTAGGCTACTTTATATCCCTTTTTATTTATACCAAAAGAGATCATAAAATCATCCAGGATAGTGTCTGCAGGTATATCCTCATATAAAGAGCTGCGTATGGCGAACAGTTCACCCGCAGCACCCATTACACTATATAGCTCGGCATCCCATTTCTTTAATAAGGACTCATATTTCCAGTACATCCCTTCCCCGGCGCCTTCGGCTTCAGCCTGTTCCGTTACAAGGATCTTTTTTTCTCCTGCCACTGCACCAGTCTGTTCGTCCCGGAAGTGACGCATGAGACAGATAAGGACGTCCTTATTTAATAAGGTGTTCGCATCAGAAAATACCACAAAAGGTGTCTTAACATATTTCATGGCCCTGTTCACCGCGATCGTCTTGCCCCTGCGCTCGGGCTCATAGAGCAGTGTGATCCGGGGGTAACTCCTTATTATATTATTGGTGTCATCAGTACTACCATCGGTTACAAAGATGATTTGCACCTTATCTTCCGGATAGTGCAGGGAAAGTGTATTGGCAATCTTTTCCCTGATAAAGGCCTCTTCATTATAGGCGGCCACCATCAGGGTCACTTCAGGTGTGAAGGGCGTTCCATCTTCCGTATACCGGGGCTTTACGAAATAACGGCGCAGTTTAATTACTATATAAAGTAGTATACCGTATCCTACATAACTATAGCAAACAAGAAAGAGGCTGCACCAGAAGATCACTGAGATCACAGTCATAATATATAATGATTGAGGGGATAAACTGAGCGTTGTAGCACGTTACAGAACAATCCCATAAGGGGTTCTCCGCAAAAGTATAATAATTGTGCAGTATTTTCTCAGCAGCGTATGCTACATTTAAAAAAAAGAAGAAGGGCGATGGCATTGATTATCCGTTTACGATAATTTCTTGTGCATTCACCCAAAAAAAACAGCCGTTTACCAAAAACATATTGTGAAATGAATAAAGTATTATATTTTTACATCGTTGTTTTTTCAAAGACAATACTATTGCGAAAATTTAGAGCTTGTAGTTAAGAATTACTTTCGTATTTTAGTGCAAGCGTTTCAAAGAAACCATATTTGAGTCTTTTCTTTCATATCCCCTGAGAAACTGTTTTTTTAGTTCCGTAAAACCTTATCCAATTTAAAGCCAACGAACACTAATTTTTCCAATGCGTAACTGTATTGGGATCTATTTGTAAAATTAAATTGGTTAAAGGTGAAAAAAACAGTTTTAATTATAGACGATAGTTTACCCATCCGATACTTACTAGAAGTGATGCTAAACAGGACCTACAACGTTGTTTCAGCGTGTGATGGTCTGGCTGCTATGGCCTGGCTCAAAAACGGCAACATCCCCGACCTGGTGATCACAGATCTCCAGATGCCAAATATCAACGGATGGGAACTCATAGAGTTCATGACCGAAAGTAATCTGTACCAGCATATTCCTCTTATGGTGCTTTCGGGTGTGCATGATACTAAAGAGTCGTTTGCCAACATACGCCCCGGTAACATCAAGACGATTATCAAAAAGCCTTTTGATCCCGTAATCTTACTGGATACAATTGATCATGTGTTGAGAGCTCAGCATGTACCTGCTTTTTCCTAGCACTTAATGATATAATCAGTATGTAACCATTAATTCCTTTGTTAGCATGAATACATTTACACCTGAACTGAGCGTATTGAAAAATGCGGCCCCAAGACAGTTTGAAGAACGTGAACAGGCAATGCCCCGTCAAATTGTTGCAGACAGCAATATTGTGTTGTTTGTGGGACAACATATGAATGCCCCGGAATTTGAAGCAGCGGGGTACAAGTGTTTTTTTGCACAGGACTTTGATACCGCCATGGTAACAATGGAACAGCTGCAGTCTGTTTTCAGAAGAAAACCCTGTGTCATTATTTATAGGTCGCATATTGATGATCAGAAAGGTCTTTACGCCTGGAAAGAATATCTTCGGAAAGAGACCTGCTACTCCTGTATCCCTTTCCTGCTGTACGTGGATGTAGAAGAGATCACCCCGGAAATGAAAGTCGCGGTAAAGAACTATGCCTTTATCGATGAGATCATTACAGTGAATTGCCTTTCAAAACTACCCTCTAAAATATCTTTCATCAGCAAATTCAAACAGCTGAATAGTTATCCCCCGCTGACAGTGCTGAACGGTGGTAAGAAGATCAGGACAAAAAGAACCCTGAACGCTATACTGAAAAGAACTTTTGATATCGTTGTCGCCAGCTGCGCTATAATTGTCATCAGCCCCTTGTTAATGTTAATCGCCACCATTATTAAACTGGAATCCAAAGGCCCCGTTTTCTATGCTGCACGCCGGGCCGGCAGGAACTACCAGGTATTCAAATTCTTTAAGTTCAGGACAATGGTAGCAGACGCAGACAAGAAACTGCAGCAACTGCAACACCTGAATCAATATAAGGACGGTAATGCGCCCGTTTTCTATAAAGTGTCCAATGATCCCCGGGTGACCCGCTTCGGCGCCTTTTTAAGAAACACCAGCCTTGATGAACTTCCCCAGCTTTTTAATGTATTGATAGGAGATATGTCGCTCGTTGGCAACAGACCCTTACCACTATACGAAGCCTCCGCTCTGACCACAGACGAATGGGCGCAGCGCTTCCTTGCACCGGCCGGCATCACGGGGCTGTGGCAGATCAGTAAAAGGGGGAAGAAAGATATGTCCGTAGAAGAAAGAATAGCACTGGATATCGACTATTCCAATTCACATAGCTTCACCTACGACATGTGGATTATGGCTAACACTCCGAAAGCGTTAATACAAAAAGATAATGTATAATGGTTTTTACGATTGAATTAATCATATTCGGATACCTCGGAGGCTGTGTACTTTACAACCTCTTGTTCTCTGTTGCCGGCAAACTTTTTCCAAAGAAAACTAAAGTTACTGAGGAAATTGCGGCTTACTGCAGGATCGCCATCCTGGTGCCTGCCTATAAGGAAGATGATATCATCCTTCACGCAGCTATAAGTTATGAATCGCTTGATTATCCGGCCAACTGCTATAAAGTGATCGTTATTGCCGATTCTTTGAAACCGGCAACTATCCGGACGCTTGAAGAGGAGGGGATCACCGTGATCCCCGTCTCTTTTAAAAAGAGCACAAAAGCGAAATCACTGAATGCGGCATTCGAGCAGCTGGATGATAATATTTATGATATGGCGGTGATCGCCGATGCGGATAACATCCCTGCACCCGATTTCCTGCAGAAGATCAATATCGCCTATCAGCAGGGGCATCACATCATACAGGCCCAGCGTGTGGCAAAGAATATGGATTCGCCTTTCGCTATCCTGGATGCTGCCAATGAAATAATCGCTAACCACATTAACCGTAAGGGCGCCAACGCACTTGGCCTCTCTGCTTCCATCATAGGTTCCGGCATAGGCTTCGAATATCAGCTGATGAAACAGGCCCTGCTGGAAACAGAAGCTACCGGTGGTTTCGATAAAGTACTGCAGCAGTTGCTGGTAGATAAAGGGTATAAAATACATTACCTGGAAGACGCCCTCATATTTGATGAGAAAGTGGCAAATGCAGCCGCATTTGAAAACCAGCGTAAACGGTGGCTGTCCAGCCAGTTCGTATACCTTCGCCACTACTTTGTACGTGGGTTCCAGGCATTGCTGAAAGGTAGAATAGACTATTTCTATATGTCCGTAGGACAGAATATGTTACTGCCACGTATGCTCTTGCTGGCAGGCGTACTGTTCATGACAACCGTTTACCTGGTATTCGGCAACTACCTCACACTGCCCTTATCTGCCTGGGCCATCTGTCTTGGCGCATTTGTGATCAGTATGATGCTGCCGCTGCCGGGGAAGTTCTACTCAAAATACCTGCTCACTGTATTAATGAACCTCCCCCATGTAGTGGGTATTATGCTCTCACTGGTATTCAAGCTCAAAGGCGCTGATAAAACCTTCATTCATACAAAGCATTCCAAAACAACCATCGATAATCCCCTGGTCAATGTCACAGGAAAATAATATAGCACCGCTGGTTTCCATAGTAACGATCAACTATAATACAAGTAGCGTTACATGTGAATTGCTGGTTTCCATCAGCAGGAACAGTTACCGCAATGTGGAAGTGATCGTTGTGGACAATGCCTCCGTGGAAGATCCCACTGCTGCACTGCTGGCAGCCTACCCGGCGGTAAAGGTGATCAGGAGCGCTACCAACAAAGGCTTTGCCGGCGGTAACAATCTGGGTATCCGGGAGGCCACAGGCGACTATATTTTCCTCGTGAATAATGATACGGAATTTACCGATGGCCTGATAGAAGGCCTGCTGGAAGTCTTTTACGCACATCCTGATGCAGGCATGGTCAGCCCCAAATTCCATTATTTCTTCCATAAAGGCATTATCGAATATGCCGGCTATCAGTCAGTGGATGTATTCACCGGCAGGAACAGTATGATCGGTTGTAAGGAGCCTGACCAGGGCCAGTACGATCAGATCTCTGCTACCAACTACGCACACGGCGGTGGTATGATGACCAAAGCTTCCGTATTGAAAGAGGTAGGGCTGATGCCGGAAGTATATTTCCTGTACTACGAAGAGTTTGACTGGTGCGAACAATTCAAACGTAAAGGCTATAAGATCTATTATCAGTACAAATCACTTATCTACCATAAAGAATCAATGTCTACGGGCAAAAACAGCCCATTAAAGACCTACTACCTTACCAGGAACAGGATACTGTTCATGCGTAGGAACGTGGCATTACCTAACCGGATCATCTTTTTACTGTACCTGACTTTGTTTACCATTCCCAAGAATACGTTACAATTCCTTCTGAATAAAGAGAAGGAACACTTAAGGGCTTTCTGGAAGGGCATTATGTGGAACGTAAAGCATCGTCAATTAAAATTATTACCATGTGTGGCATAGCAGGGTTTATTGATTTTTCTAAAAAAGCCAGCCTTCCCGTGCTGAAAGACATGACCGATGCGCTGTTGCATCGTGGTCCTGATGACGGCGGCTATGAAGTGTTTGAACACCCTAATGCATTGATCGGATTGGGCCAGCGCCGTTTGTCCATCCTCGACCTTTCCAGCGGCGGCCATCAGCCTATGCATTTTAAGCAGTATACCATGATCTTCAATGGTGAGGTATACAACTTTAAAGAAGTACGCCGGGAACTGGAACATCAGGGGTATAGCTTTACTTCCAGCAGTGATACTGAAGTACTGATCAAAGGATACGATTGCTGGAAAGAGAAAGTAGTAGACCGCTGCATCGGCATGTTCGCCTTTGTGATCTATGACAGGGAAGAAGAGCAGGTCATCTTCTGCCGCGACAGGGCAGGGGTAAAACCGCTTTATTACTACTGGCATAACAATGTACTGCTGTTTGCTTCCGAACTGAAAAGCTTCAGCCGTTTTCCCGCTTTCGAGAAAAAGATAGACGTGAACAGTGTATCGCTGTTCCTCCAGTATAGTTATATCCCTGCGCCATATACGATCTTCGAACATACACATAAACTGAAACCGGGACATTTCATGCATCTGTCCCTGAAGAATAAAGCGCTGACCACGACAGAATACTGGAGCGTACTGGAGGCCTACCGCCAGCCGCTGACAAATATGTATGAAGGCGATATCATCCGCCATACCAAAGAGCTGATGGAGAGCGCCTACAAATACCGGATGGTGGCCGACGTTCCCGTGGGCGTATTCCTGAGTGGTGGTTATGACAGCTCCAGCGTAGCGGCAATATTACAGGCTTCTTCCGGCACTCGCCTGAAGACCTTCACTATTGGCTATAAGGAAGCCCTGTTTGATGAATCTAAAGAGGCCCGTCGGATCGCACAACACCTGGGCACCGATCATACCGAATGGATAGTGGGTGCTTCAGATGCGCGGGATATACTGGAACACCTGCCAGAGATCTATGACGAGCCATTCGCCGATAACTCCACCGTACCTACCACACTGGTCAGCAAACTGGCCGCAAAGCAGGTAAAAGTGGTCCTGTCAGCAGATGGAGGCGACGAACTCTTTGCCGGGTATAATAAATTTAACCAATCCCTGCAATACACGGAGCGTATTCCGAAATCATTGCAGGGCGTGGTAAGCAAGGTGATGAAGCTGGTAAATCCTGCCACTATACCTTACTTCAATAAACAATACAACTTTGCCAGCCGTTATGAAAAGATGAAACTGATCTGGGCGTCCGGCAAATCACAACAGGCGCTGAAATATATCAGCCAGTATATTACAGAAACAGAAGCAGCCAGTTACCTGGGTGGTACGCATTGTACCTACAAGACGAATTTTGATATGAACGGAGAACTGAACAATATCAACGATTCGCTGAACCGCCTGCTGTCTGTGGACTATAAAACCTTCCTGGTTGACAATAACCTGGTAAAAGTAGACCGGGCTACCATGTCAGTCGGCATTGAAGGCCGTGAGCCAATGCTGGACCACCGGTTGGTGGAATTCCTGGCAAAAGTGCCGGCGCATGTGAAAGTGAAGAATAAGATCAACAAATACATCCTGAAAGAAATCGTACACCAGTATATACCGAAAACACTGATGGATCGTCCCAAGAAACCGTTTATTGCGCCGCTGACGCACTGGTTCAGAGACGAACTGAAGGAACAGATGGCGTATTATTTATCTCCCGCCAAACTGGAGCAGACCGGACTTTTTGATCCGGCGCATATCCAGACATTGAAGCAGAATTATTTTGACGGTGGGAAAGTAAGTCACCAGAAACTCTGGAATGTCCTCGTATTCCAGTTGTGGTATAGCCGGTGGATGGAACAATTGTAACAGATGGAAGCGACTAAGAAGATCAGGGTTTTACAAACGATCCGCCAGGGAAAAATAGGAGGAGGCGAAAGCCACGTGCTGGACCTCGTCCGCTACCTGGATAAAGGGCTGTTCGAGCCGGTGGTGCTATCCTTTACTGACGGCCCCATGATTACATCCCTTGCCCAGCTGGGTATACCCGCCCACGTCATCCATACCGAGAAGGCTTTTGATATCAAGGTGTGGATGAAAGTGAAACAATTTCTGAAGGAACAGCGGATGGATATCGTACATGTGCACGGTACCCGCGCCAATACCAATGTACTCTGGGCAGCCCGTTCACTGGGTCTGCCGGTGATATATACCATCCACGGATGGTCTTTCCATGACAGTTTACCTGCCTGGAACAGAAAGGCGAGGATACTGGCAGAAAAGTTCATTACACAGCATACCAGGCTCAATATTACAGTCTCTGATTCCAATCATGAGACAGGAGTGCGCGTATTTGGGCATTTTAAGTCGCTGGTGGTCAAAAACGGGGTGAACCTGGAGAAGTTTAACCGTTTTGGTGATTATCCCGATATAAAAGCTTTATATGGCATTCCTGCCCATCACCTGGTAATCGGGTATATTGTCCGCATTACGGAACAGAAAGATCCCCTGGGGATGTTGAGGGCCTATGCCAGGGTATGCGGCAACATTCAGGACCTTACCTTGTTAATGATAGGAGAGGGCGACCTGAAAGCCGACGCGGTGCAGCTGGCAGAAGACCTGGGTATCAGTGACAGGGTAGTTTTCGACAATTTCCGTCAGGACGTCCCTGCTGTATTGAACGCGGTGGATATCTACTGTCTGCCTTCCCTCTGGGAAGGATTCCCGATAGGTGTGCTGGAAGCAATGGCAATGGCCAAAGCGGTGGTCGCTTCCGATGTGGATGGTACTCGGGAAGCAGTGGAACATGAGGTGACCGGCCTGTTGGTACCGCCTAAAGACGAAGCCGCGCTGGCAGCCGCTATCGAAAGACTGATACAGGACCGTACGTTGCGTGCCCGCCTGCAGGAAAACGCCGGCAGGAGTGTGAAGGCGAACTTTGATGTACGGGACATGACCCATAAAATAGAAACGGTGTACCAGCAGATGGTAGCGCCATTATAAGAGATTAATAAACTTTACGCATGAAAATCAGAAATCCCCAATCCCGTTTCGATCTGAATATTAAAAAAACGGACAGGGTACTTGAGGTGGGAGGCGGCCATAATCCGCACCCCAGATCAAATGTGGTGGTAGATAAATACGTAGATGACAATACGCATCGCAGCGGCGACATAAAAGTGCTGAGGAACCAGCAGTTCCTGAAGGCAGATGGAGAGCACCTGCCTTTCAAAGACAAGGAGTTTGATTATGTGATCTGTAATCACGTACTGGAACATGTTGAAGACCCGGTGGCTTTCCTCCATGAACAGTTCCGTGTGGCAAAAAGGGGGTATATCGAAACGCCATCCCTGCTGGGAGAACATCTCTTCCCTAAGAAATCACATAAATGGGTATTGCTGGAAATAGAAGGTAAGGTAGTACTGGTAGAGAAGGAAAGGATCTCTTTCCCCACCAGTTTCGACTTTGGAGATCTGTACCTGGAATACCTGCCTAAAGCCTCTATCGGATACAAGATCATGGAAAGGACACACCCCAACCTGCACACCATGCGTATCGAATGGGAGGACAGCTTTGAGTTTGTTGTGAACCCGGAAGACAAAGACATTCTCAAATATTTCGAAGAGCCGTGGACCCGCGAAATGGTACTGCATTATTTCCCGCAACGTTCCCTTGGAAAGGAGCTGGCGGAGGCTACACGGGCATTCACAGATATCTGTAAAAGCATAATTAAATCAAAAGTGCTGAAAAGAATTTAGTCTAATACAGGATTGTTTTTAAGGAGCGAAAGGCTTCCGGGCGAAGGCCTGGAGGCCTTTTCACTTTGATGATCCCTGTTTTAATGCGGACGCCAAATTGCCTGAGATAAAAACAGTTTTGAATGCGTATATGCATAAGTATTCATGAAAGTTATATTGAGGTGTCTATATTACAGCAGCCATAATGAATAATTTTATCCCCGACAGAAAACCCCTAACTTAAAACAAACCCACGATGAAATCCTTTTCCCTCAGAACATGGAGCGGCTTGTGCGTAGCCGCGCTCACTTTTGTATCCTGCTCGAAAGAAGCCAAAGAGGCCAGACTTCAGAATCATAATGAGATTGCCGCTGTAGCTGCCGAGACAGATCCCGACGGGGCCATGTTGGCAAAGCTGTTGCAGCAGAATGGTCCCCAGTACGAATTTTTCAAAGTAGACGGAAGACAGGGTGGTAGAATCAAAACCAAACAAGGTTCTGTTTACACCATCAGTCCGAACTCTCTTACCACACAGAGTGGTGGCCCGGTTTCAGGTACTGTAGACATAGTCATTAAGGAGATCTTAAAGCCCAGCAGCATGATCTTTGCCAGCAGACCCACAGCTAACAATGGTGGAGCCCAGCTTACTTCTTACGGAGAATTCTTCGTACGTGCCAGCCAGGCAGGACAGGATCTTAAATTGCGGGTGGACAGTGCTGTGGCCGTGCAGGTGCCCGTTGCTAAAAGACCCGGACAGGATGGTGTACCATTATGGGGTGGTGATACGTCTGTTATTATCACCACTTCGGGTTACAATGATGTGAATCAGCCTGTAACCATTCCTGTTGCAGCCAGCGCTAATCAGGGTGTTTCCTGGAATCCGGCGCCTGGATTCGCATTATTCGACGGCTCTACCAGCACATTGAATTTCCGTCTCGACAGCCTGATGACCTGGAGAAATTGCGACGCTTTAACTAATCTGCCTGGCCCCAAAACCACGGTACTGGGTTATTTTACCAACTTCTATAATCCTGCCACACAGACCAGCTACGGTGGTGAAGAGCCCTGCATGCTGTTCTTCAAACCTTCCGGTGTAAATACGGTTGTGAAATTGTACAATGTGATCCTGAATGCGCCAGTTGGTCGCCAGGGTTTACTAAGTTATCAGAATTCTGTGCCCATTGGTCAGGCAGGTACTTTCCTGGCCATCACGGCGCTCAATGGTGGCTTCTTTGCGCAGAAACTGCCTGTCAATATTCCGACGCCTCCGGGTGGTCAGAATTATGTATCGATTAGTTTCTCCCTGGCTCCGGTAACACCGGCTGCCCTGGTTGCGCTGATCCAGAGCATGGACACGCCCTGATCGTTATAAATTCATAAGCAATGTTGCCTGTTTCTTTCTGTCAGGAAACAGGCAACCCTGCTACAATTATTTCACCAGCCGCAGTTTCCCGCTCACCTTCTCTAACATCACCAGGCATTCCGCCCATCCTAACCGGATAATCTCGCCCGTCGTGAACGGCACATATTTCTTCAGCATATAATAACCTATCACCACACAAATGATCATATTCAGCAGCGAACCGAATGCTACCCAGCGCACATCGTGGAAGAGCACTATGAAGACAACATCGCCAATGATATTCAGCACCAGTTTTATGAAGTTCTTATAGAAATTGGTCAGGGGCCGGTTGATCATATCCAGGGCCACTCCGATAAAGCGATCAATAGGGTAGAGAAAAGCACACAGCAGGAAGATGCGCACCACATCTGTTGCAGGTATGTATGCACGGCCTGCCAGTATGATGATCAGGGGCTTGGTAAAGAGGATCATGCCAATAATAAAAGGAATGATTACAATGCTGACAACGCCCGTATAGCGGCTGAAGGCCCGTGATACCTCCGGCCAGTCATTCCTGTTGGCTGCCCCGGAAAGTGTAGGCTGTGCTGTAGCTACAAAACTGCGGAGGATGATCTCTATTACCTCCATGAACTTCTGCGGAATACTGTAAATAGCTACTGCCGCGGGGCTGATCATGGTACGGATCAGGAAATTATCTGAGTAATTGAGGAAACCGGAAGAGATCATGCTGCCTACAATGAGCCAGCCGTATTTTACCAGTATGATCACCTGCTTTTTAGTGCTGTGTACGACCGTACGCACCTTGGTCCATCCTTTTATCAGCGTAAAGCCGCTGGTAGCCGCCAGTCCCGTCATGTATGCAACCAATACGTGGGGGAGGGTAACGGTGCCGAAAAGGTGAAACAATACTATTACTACCAGGAAGCCTCCGTTCTGCCAGAAACGTATCTGCAATATCTTGTCAAAACGGTGCTCCGCCTGCAGGAACCAGCTGGCCACATTGAACGGAACAGATACCACCATCATAAGGCCCAGCCAACGCATAAAAAAGCGCCAGGTTTCATCGAAAAAGTTGTATAGTATAAGTCCTGCAATGAGATTTAAAAGCAGGTAAATGCCCGTTAAAATGAGCACGAGGTACCATGCGCTGCCTGCAACTTCCCGCCCGGTTTCTTCATCTACACCGGTATAGAATTTTATGATGCCCGATTGCAGCAATGCCGTTCGGATCTGATCAAGTACCGTGTAAGTGCCTATAAACAATACCCATTCCCCGAAAGCGGAAAGCGATAGTAAACGAACAAGAATGGCAAATGATAGGACGTTCAGGAAAGCAGAGACTAGATTACCTAATAAGGAGTGAAAATGCCTGTTGTTAAATACCGATAATAATTTAAATCCCATGTATTTTTTGATATAAAACCAATGAATTGAAATCTTGTGCGGTCTTTGTACAGGATAAGATTATTGGGGAAAGGTGTATTCCGGTGGCTACAATATTACCATAATGTAAATGTCTGACAAAATTTAATTTCACCCGGCCCCGGCAATATTATATTTTCTATTTCCTTACGTATTAGTTTTTATAACGCTTTATTAATTAATATAATTACATATAAAAAATATTCTATTTGATAGTGAAATTATTGTACTTTGCCGCGGGATCTTGAAGAATATCTAAGAAGTAGAAGAATATCAGATGATTGGGACACACAAGCAATAATCAGACGCCCTTATGAAGAACCAGGTGAGTAAACGGACCATCACGACGACCTTGACGAGACCTCTGTGGGACAACGTACACGATTACATCCGGCGTGACTTACCCATTTTCAACTGATCGCTTTGTCATTTTTTTAGAAACAGGGGCTGACCCCCTCGAGGCACACCATATATGATAAATTGAAAAACCTGACTGATGAAACATTTGTACACGACTTTGTTCAGAATGTTCACTGTATGCCTTACAGTGATGCTGTACACAACGCTAGCCGCAACCGCTCAAATGAAAGCGGTATCATTAGCCGGAACTAATGTTACAAATTCCGGGGGGTATTACGAATACGTTCCACCATCCTATGCAGGCAGCAATGAATCTTTTCCACTGCTGATCTTCATTCATGGGATAGGAGAACTGGGAAACGGTACTACACAGCTGCCGGCTGTGCTGAGGAATGGCATACCCAAGCTCATTGAAAACGGAACATTTCCCACCTCATTTAAAGTCAAAGGCAAATCTTTTTCATTTATTGTAGCAGCTCCTCAGTTTGAGAAAATTCCCGCCCCGGTAGATGTATTAAGCCTGATCAACTATCTGAAAGGCAAATTCAGGATTGATAGTAAACGTATCTATATAACCGGTTTGAGCATGGGAGGCGGTGTTACGGAAGATTTTGCAAGTGCAGGCGATTCCTATGCCCAGATCCCCGCTGCCGTTGTGCCTATTGCGGGTAATATGAACCCGAAACAACTACCGAGAGCTCCCAACACAGTAGCTAAAAACGATGTACCGATGTGGTTCCTTCATAATGAAGACGACCCCATGGTACCTTCACAATATTCCAGGGACTGGGTATCCATGATTGACGCTTATTCCCCGGCTCCAAACCCTGAACCCAAACTCACCATTTTCGACGCAAAAGGACATGATGCATGGTCCAAAGCCTATGATCCTGACTATAGGGAGAATGGCATGAATGTATATGAGTGGATGCTGCAGTATGAGAAGGGGACGCCTGTTTCCAGTCCGCCTGCTCCACCTCCTTCAGGCAATAAGAAAGTGATGGCGAAGCCTAACATCGGCTTTGGCATGTACTATACGGACGCCATGAGCGCCTTCAAACTGAATCCGGGTGATACACTCTGTATTCCCGCGGGCGACTACGAGTTCATACAGCTGGGTAACCTGGTAGGTACCGCCGCTAAACCGATCGTTATCACCAACTGCGGCGGTGTGGTAAGAACAGGTATCAAGACCCTGAAAACAGATGTTTCCTTCGGCATCATGGGTGGCAAATACCTGCATATCACAGGTTCCGGTACTCCCGGTGTTGAATACGGCTTTGATGTAAATGGTCAGAACCTGATTGGTGTTAAAATGCAGGGAATGTACCTGGGCTCAGGCAGCTCCGATATTGACGTCCACAACTTCTATATCCACGACGTAGGCTCCTTTATAGTAGCCAAGACCACCCAGGAGTGCGACAATCCTCAGTTCTGGGAAGGTAAATACCTGATGAAAAATGTAAAGATCCACCATATCAAAGGTCGCTATGCTGCCTATGAAGGGTTCTATATCGGTAACACACACTACATCATGGATTATGCCCTTTGTAAAGGCATCAAATCCCACCATATACAAGACCTGGAAGTATACGACAATGACCTCCAGTACATGGGCCAGGATGGTATCCAGGTAGCCATGGCAGATATGGGAGACAATAGGGTACACAACAATGTTGTCCGTAACTATGGCACCAACAAACTGGATGCACAGAGCTACGGCATGCTGATGGGGGGCGGCTCCCGTGTGAGGCTATATGATAACGTTGTTGACAATGGTTATCTGCCTGGTATTGCCTTATTTGGATCCGGCATTTCTTATGTATACAATAATACAGTTTCCAACGTAGAGAACGGTGAAGGTATCCAGGTGGCAGATAAGCTGATCCTGGAACCTGTCACCGCATACATCTACAATAACACGATCTATAACACCGGCAATAGCGGTATTAAGATATACGCTTACCTGACCACTATCGGCCATAAGGTGTACAACAACCTGATAATCGAGAAGTCTTTGGGAGGCAGCTATCCTACTGATGGTATTTACATCAGGGGAGCGCAGAATATTAAATTCGACTACGGCAATAACCTGTTCTCTACCACTGCAAATGCAGGTAAGCTAGTGGTCAACGTTGCCGGTGGCGATCTGCACCTTGCAAGTAAATCGAAAGCTATTGATGAAGGTAAATCGGTGGCAGACCTGGGGCTGGCAGATGACCTTGACGGGAACAAACGCCCTGTGAACAAGGGCTTTGATGTGGGCGCCTATGAGTACCAGGGACCTGCTGGTCCGGGCAACGGTAACGATAACCCGGTGGCCAATGCCGGTAAGGATATTACCATCACCCTGCCAACAAATACCGTAACACTCGATGCCGCTGCTTCCACAGATGCAGATGGTAAGATCAGCAAATATGTATGGGCAAAACTGTCCGGACCAGCCGGAGGAACAATCACTAATGCAGCAACTGCTACAACTAGCGTAACCGGACTGACTGCGGGTACTTACATCTTCACACTGACCGTTACAGATAACAAGTCGGCTACAGACATAGACAGTATTATTGTAAAAGTAAATCCTGCGGCAGCTAACAAAGCACCTGTAGCAAATGCAGGCGCCAATACCACCATTACGCTGCCTGTAAATACAGCAGCGCTGGATGGTTCAGCTTCCAAAGATGCTGACGGTAAGATCACCAGATACGCCTGGAAGAAAGTAAGTGGTCCTGCTGGCGGTACATTCTCCAGTGCTACTTTAGCTAAAACTACGGCAACAGGTCTTGTGACTGGTACTTATGTATTCTCCCTGACCGTGACTGATGATGATAACGCAACAGCTACTGCAAATGTGACGGTAACTGTAAACCCTGTTGCACAACCGAATAAGGCGCCAGTGGCCACTGCGGGTACCATGCAGAGTATTACATTACCAACCAGTACAGTAACGCTCGACGGTTCTGCTTCCAAAGATGCAGACGGTAAGATCGTGAAATATGCGTGGAAGAAAATAAGCGGACCTGCTGCCGGTGGCGTAGTCACCAGTGCTAACCAGGCTAAAACGACAGTAACAGGCCTGGTAGGCGGTACCTACACATTCGCGCTGACTGTCACCGACGACGACAACGCTACAGGCACTGCCAACGTGGTGGTGAGAGTGAATCTTTCACCGGCTGATAGAGCGCCTGTTGCAAATGCCGGACCTGACCAGACCATCACACTGCCAAACAATACAGTAGACCTGAACGGAAGTGCCTCCAAAGATGCAGACGGTAAGATCGTAAAATATGCATGGAGGAAGCTGAGCGGTCCTTCCGGTGGTACCTTCACACAGTCCAATGTGGCTGTTACCAGGGCAACAGACCTGGTACAGGGTACTTATGTACTGACGCTCACCGTTGCCGACGATGATAATATGATCGATACTGATACAATGAGAGTAGTGGTGAAAGGTTCGGCTCCTGCTACCAATAAAGCCCCTGTTGCCAATGCCGGTGCTGATGTAACCATCACATTGCCGGTGAACAGTGTCATCCTGAACGGAGCAGCTTCTTCCGATGCAGACGGCGTGATCACCAACTACCGCTGGCTGAAGACTTCCGGTAAAGATGTTCACTTCTCCAATTCACAGGGGATCATCAATGTGGTGTCTGATTTGACAGAAGGTACTTATGTGTTCGAACTGACTGTAACAGACAATAGCAAGGCTACTGCCACAGACAAGATAACAGTAAAGGTATTGCCGGCTAAAACTGACGATAATAATGATAAGGCGCCTGTAGCCCGCACGCAGGGCGACCTGACGCTTAAGTTGCCGGTAGAAAGCATGAATGCTGATGGTAGTGCCTCTTATGCTATTAACAGCACCATTACTTCCTACGCATGGAAACAGGTATATGGTCCGCTGCAGGCTGTTTTCTCTGCTCCGAATGCGAAGAGCACGAAGATCTCCGGTATGACATTCCCTGGCAGCTATGTATTTGAACTGATCGTAACCGATGCCAATAATCTGAGCAACCGCTCTACTTTCGAAGTGACCGTGCTTGATGCGGATGGAGATCCGTTCATCCCTGAGATCACGACTTATCCGAACCCGGTTGTCAGCACCTTGTACTTAAAACAACGTATGAAGGACGCTACACAGGGTACTATTACCATCTTCAATATGTCGGGTAAGGCCATGAAGAGTTATGTACTGCCGGCAGGAGATAACCTGCAGCAATCGCTGGATGTATCATCTCTGCCAGCAGGTACATACATCCTGCAGGTCACATACAAGAACAGCACTTATAAATGGAGTACGAAGTTTATAAAGGCTAATTAAGAGATCAGGGGACCTTTTCCCACAATTTTGTAGCCGGGTTATACTGCTTGATGATTCTTGCAGGATTCCCGGCTACAATGCTGAATGGGGGAACATTCCTGGTAACAACGCTACCCGCTGCTACCACGGCATGTTCTCCTATTTTTGTGCCCGCAGTGATCACGGCATTTGCACCGATCCAGCTGTCGGCGCCAATGTTGATCTCTCCCGTTGTACAAGGCTGCATGCCAATGGGAACAGTAATATCCTGGTAGCCATGATTGAGTCCCGACATCACCACATTCTGAGCAATGATCACATTGTCGCCAATAGTAACGGGACCTATCAGCACATTTCCCATACCCACCTGTACATTGTTGCCGATAATTACATCGCCCATCCCGTTATTGACGGTGGCGAAATCCTCAATGATGGACTTAGCGCCCAGTGTAAAGTTATTGAAGGGGAATACGTCCAGCCGGGTATAACGGCGCACTATAGCGCCTTTCCCTCTTTTATGTACAAAGCGGTTCACCACCAGTCTTACCCATAAACGGGGCCTGGCCTGCCCCTTGGGCATTATCATGCGGTGCGCAAATTGTTTGAGGCCAGGATTACTTTTGATCTTTTCTTTCAGGCTTAATAATGTGCTCATCTGGTCATGCGGTATTTAATATTGCCTCATAAATGGCTGTTACGGAGTTTTCCCAGCTATGTGAGCGGGCAAAGGCAATGCGCTTTTCCTGCAGGGCAGGACTATCTTCTGAAAGCGCCTTGCTGATCAGTGTAACATACTCATTTGCATTCCGGGCAAGATAGGTGTGTGAATCGAAATATTCCATTGTCCTGGTGGCGGTTGCTACCACCGGTTTCCCTAAAGCGAGGTATTCGTCTATTTTTAGTGGATAATTGCCTACAGTCAGTACGTTCACCTGCTGTGGATTGATGCATACATCAAAGGCCTTTATATAAGCCGGCAAGTCTTTGAGCTCCTTCCGGCCCAGGAAATATACATTAGGCAGCTGGTGCAGTACAGATTGCTGAAAATACTCATCCTCCGGCCCGACCAGTACTATTGACCAGTCACTTTTTTCCCTGGCAATATGCTCAATAATGGCCGGGTCCAGCCGGTGCGCATTCAATGACCCCACATAACCTATTCGCGGTCCTTTTATGTTCGCCAGGTCCGCAGGCACAGCATAATGTTGTGTTACGTCAAACAGGGAGAGATCGCATCCCTGCCCCACATAAAAGCTGTTCGGATTATATTTTTTAAGAATATCTGTCAGATAGGTGGAGTTCGCCAGGGCTACATCTGCTTTTGCGATATGCAGGGGTTCCAGTTTTTCTCCGTGTTTTTTCCAGTAATCCACGCCCAGCAGGTAGTCCCGGCTGTAATAAATGTAAGTAGCCGGTTTGAGCAATTCTTTCATGTAAAAACCACGGAAAATATCGTTATCATTGAAGAGGATAACGTCAGTGAAGCCCAATGTTGTGAGCGCTTCTTTAATGCTCCCTGCAAACTTCCTGTTGTTCCGTTTGTTTAACCAGGAGAAAAGTGGCTGCGCCCTCGCCGGCAGCCAGTTAATTGATTCAAGTATAGAAGAAGGATAATAAGCCCACAGATTTTCCCCAACCGGTACGATCGCAGGTTCTTTCTTCTGTAAAGTTCTGAGATGATAAGAGATATTGGGATCATCCTTTTGATGTAGGATGGTTCGCCGGTCAAGCGGTGAATTGACATACAACACACGGTTGTGGCGCGCGAATTGTAATGCTATATTCTTACAATTACTTCCTATTGGGGTATACCACTGCTGTAATCCAATGATAACAATATCCCGGTTCCTGATGAGTGACACTGCAGTTAAGAATTATGGTGATATAATTACTTATTGAGGTCTCAAGGGAGCATGGCTAAAAACGATTCAAATATAGCTACTTTTTTCACATTATAGAAAAGCAGCAGTAAAAGATAAAAGTGAACTATTATTTTATGACTTCAAAACATATTCCCGAAACGATCGATATCAGGCAGTTAACTCCTGAAGATTATCTCGACCTGAAAGAATCTATGGTATCTGCATACGCAGACATGGAAGGCAGCTACTGGCGCGAACCCACCATCCGCCGGCTGGTGGAGCTTTTTCCCGAAGGACAGATTGCCGTTACCGTAAACGATAAGGTGGTAGGCTGCGCATTGTCTATCATCGTTGATTATGGAAAATTCGGTGACGAACATACGTATGAACAAATAACAGGTTATTATACTTTTAGCACACATGACCGTAAGGGGGATGTCCTCTACGGTATTGAGGTTTTCGTACATCCTGATTATCGCGGCCGGCGACTTGCCCGGCGATTGTACGATGCCCGCAAGACCCTCTGCGAAAGACTGAACCTCAGCGGTATCGTGGCTGGTGGCCGTATACCCAATTATCTTAAATATGCTGATGAGATGTCGCCCAGGGACTATATCGAAAAAGTACGTGATAAAGAGATCTATGATCCTACTTTGACTTTTCAGTTCTCCAACGACTTCCAGGTAAAGAAGATCCTGAAGAATTATCTTCCGCATGACGAAGCCTCCAAAGGCTTTGCCACGCTGCTGCAATGGTATAATATCTACTATGAAAAAGATCATGACACGATCCGTTACAATAAATCCACTGTGCGCATAGGGCTGGTACAATGGCAGATGCGCGACTATGGGAGCCTGGAGGGCTTCATGCAACAGGTGGAATATTTTATTGATGCGGTAAGCGATTATGGTTCAGACTTTGTCGTATTTCCCGAACTGTTCAACGCTCCGCTGATGGCGGAATTCAGTCAGCTGGATGCTGCGGGAGCCATCAGGGGAGTGGCAAAGTATACAGAGCAGCTAAGAGAGCAGTTCATTCAACATGCAGTGTCTTACAACGTGAATATCATTTGCGGCAGCATGCCGATTGTCATTGACGAGGCACTGTACAACATCTGTTACCTTTGCCGTCGTGATGGCACACACGAAGAGTATATCAAAATGCATCCAACGCCCAGTGAAGTATATGCCTGGGGCGTAAAGGGAGGCGACAGGCTGAAGGCATTCGATACAGATTGCGGAAAAATAGGTATCCAGATCTGTTATGATGTGGAGTTCCCGGAACCCTCACGTATATTGTCAGAGCAGGGAATGCAAATATTGTTTGTACCTTTCCTGACTGATACGCAGCATGCTTTCAACCGTGTGAAGTTCTGCGCACAGGCCAGGGCAATCGAGAATGAGTGTTACGTGGCCATTGCAGGTTGTGTCGGGAATCTGCCAAAGGTGAACAACATGGACCTGCAATATGCACAGAGTGCTGTATTTACACCTTCTGACTTTGCATTCCCCGTTACCGGTGTGAAAGCAGATGCCACAGCCAACACAGAGATGGTGGTCATCGCGGATGTGGACCTGGTGCTGCTGAAAGAGCTGAACGCCTTTGGCAGCGTACAGACAAAGAAGGATATGCGCAAGGACCTCTATGAGGTCAAATGGAAAAAAAGTTAAAAATGGCTAAAAATTGTCCACCAATTGATTAATACTTAATTTAGCACTATACTGTAATATTTAAATCTAAAATTGTAATGAATGTCTGAAAATCAATTTGAGGTTATAATGGCTGCTATTCAATCCTTAAAAAGCGATATGAACGCTAGATTAAATGGCGTTGAAGCAGAATTAGTAAGTATAAATGGAGAATTGAAAAAAATTGAACGTTGGACACACTACAATGCAAATCTGGATGTAATGGCTAAATTAGCAGGTGTAAATGTCCATTAAGTAAATTATCCTTAAAAGATTGTCTACTGTACCCCTAAATAATTTGAACCTTATCAGGCAACTGGTAAGGTTTTTATTTACTAAAGTTTTTAAAATCAAAAAGGCAAACCAAATAGATTTACCTTTCTTTTAATACTATAACCTTAAAACGGGTGAGTAATTACCTGAAATCAATATGGCACACAAGATCAATTTAGCATTACAGATCCTTCCTTCCGTACCCAGCGACCAGGTATACGCCGTGGTAGACGAGGCTATCGCCGTGATACAGGCTTCCGGCCTGAAATACAGGGTATGTCCTTTCGAAACGGTAATAGAAGGTACTTATGACGAATGTATGGATGTAGTTCGTAAGGCACAGGATGTCTGCTTCAAAGCCGGCGCCTCACAGCTGCTGGTATACGTAAAGATGCAGATCAAAAAGGATGCAGACGTCAGCATTGAAGATAAGACCGGCAAGTACGACTAAGCCATATTTATCTGAAAAGGAAATAGGTTTCCAGCGATAACAGCCCAATGATCATTCCGGCAGCAAACCTGATGCACTGTTGTTTACTGGCGCGGATATAAGGCGCCAGCAGTATGATGAACAATGGCGCAGCCTGCGCTACATACCTGGAGCTGAAAAGATGGGTTATCCTGAAACTGGTAGCCAGCATCAGCAGCGTGGCCAGTAATATGAAGAGGAAAAAAGGCTCTGTACGACGCTCCATCCACTGCAGGAAGGTACTGTACAGGAAGTACAGCGCGATGGTCATCAGCATAGGAGAGATGAGATAGGGATATATCTGCATTACAGCTGCCGGAAAGATCTTTTTCATGGCCTCATTCAATGGAGCGTATTGCAAGTGCAGCCAGTAATAGTTAACAGGCAGCAGGATGATATACAACGCTGCCAACACCGGCAGTGTCAAACGCCTATAGATAAACCAGCCCGGCGCAACGATCAGTACGATCAGGGCCCCATAGGCAAAAGCAAGTATCCCATGCCATGGCTCCATGCTTCCGGTGCTGATGATAGCCTGCTTTGGCGGCATCAATCCTCCCCAGATCACAAATACCGGTACGCAGCAAAGCAGTGCCACGCCCATGTATATACTAACAAGTACCCAACGCTTCCATTCCCCCGCCGATTGCAGTAGTAATAGCAAAGCGGCGGGAACAAGTACCAGGAAAGTAGAACGGCCCAGTATCGCCAGTCCCAGGCACCCTCCCGCCAGCAGGGAGAGGAATATGCCCAGCGCCCAGGGTTTTCGGGTATATTCCAGCGCCAGCTGTAAGAGCCAGATAGATAGTGTGGCAAAGAGCATCGATGGTATTTCTGTCAATGCCATCCCCGATACCTGCCACACCATTGGCACCGCCATGATATGTAACGCAGGCAACCACACGCTTCTCTTTACCCGCCGCTGCATCTTCCGTATAATGGCTGTCAGCAGCAGAATGATAAACAGCAGCATAAATGTATTCACCAGCCGGATACCCGGTGTCTGTAAATGCGTAACAGGCGCCAGCGCATAATGCACAAGCTGATATAATGGCCCCGGGGCCTGATTGTCTATGTTTAACAGGAAAGTACGGGATAGGCCGTATTGTTGCAGGCGATAAACATTAGAAATAAAGTACGGTTCATCAAACAGAGGTGCCTGCCAATGCAGTATGGTGATGAGCAGCAGCAGTAGGTAACCGCTTATACCGGCGACCAATAATATTCTCTCGTGTGTATTGGGGCGTAGCATGTCAATAATTCGGCAGTAGACCATCCACAGACCGTTGTGAATCGTTCACCTGCGGTCTGTGGAAGATCTCCTTTTAAATTATCAACCGAACACAAGGTAAGCTATCACCAGCGTAAATATGATATTGAAGAGCTGTGCAATGATAAATGCCATTGCAGGACGGCCATTCTCTATTTTAAAGATATCAGTGAATTTAGTCTCCAGTCCTATACAGGTAAACGCAATAGCGAACCAATATGTTTGCAATTCTTTTAAAGGACCTTTAGCGCCAGCTACCGTAGCAGGAGACAATGCAAAGGAAAATAGAAGGGACGCCAGTACGAAACCCAGTACAAACTTGGGAAAACGTTCCCAGATAGTACGCAGGGTTGGCTTTTCATAACCGGCTTCCTTGCGGGTATATGACCAGTAAACAGAAATAAAGAAAGCAGCCAGTCCAAGCAGCACATTCTGTGAGAATTTAACCAGGGTAGCATATTTCAGGGCTTCTTCTCCCAGCATGCTACCGGCTGCCACCACAGCACCGGAGGTATCGATCGTTCCTCCCAGCCAGGCGCCGGCTACAGCGGGCGACATATGCGCCCAGGTAGCGATATATGGCATGAACAGCATCATCGGAATAGCCACGATAAGGACCAGGGAGATGACATGGGACAATTTCTTATTATCACCTTCAATGGCGCCCGCAGTCGCAATAGCGGCAGATACCCCGCAGATGGATACCGCACTGGAGATCATCATACGGAATTCATCATCCAGCTTGAACTTGCGGCATACCCAGAAACTGAAATACCATACGGTGAACACCACCGCTACGGATTGCAGTATACCGAGTCCGCCCGCTTTCAGAATGTCCTGGAAAAGTACGTTGGCGCCCAGCAGTACCAGGCCGATCTTGATATACAGCTCCGTTTGTATGGCTGGCCTCAGTATAGCCGGTATGCCCACCAGGTTGCTGATCAGCAGCCCCAGTATCAGGCTGAATAACACGACCTCTATACCAAAATCCTTCAGTGTCTTATAACTGGCAATGAACTGCGCCAGCAGGGTGATAAAAACGATAAACAACAGAGACACCAGCAGTTTCGCGAATTCTACTTTTCCGGTAAAAGCCTTCGCCAGCAGGAGGCTGCCCAAAACCCAGAGAAATAAGAGTCCCGTTTGTTGCCAGACAGCCACTCCTCCAAACTGTGCCGTCACAACGGATGCGTCGCTCCAGACGGCGATCTTCGGGAATACGGGCTTGAGACCTAAAAGCACCAGGCCTATCGTTAAAAAAGCAATAATAACAGCAATCCAGTCTTCGTGCAGCGTTTTCTTAGGCATGATAGTTAAGTGGCATTAAATGTTTAAGAGTACCTCGTGGTGGAAGCGGACTTATTGGTGGTGGTGGCCCCCAAGTTAGTGAAAGAATTTATTTAATGAAAGAAAATGTATCCTATAACAATAGCAGCGACCAGTCCTACCACATCAGCAATCAGACCACATGTCAGCGCATATTTGGTCTTTTTGATGTTCACAGAACCGAAATATACCGCCAGTACATAGAACGTTGTCTCGGTTGATCCCTGTATAATACTGGCCAGACGTCCGGCGAAAGAATCCGGTCCGTGTGTTTTCAGAATGTCCACCATGAGAGCACGGGCAGCGCCTCCACTGAGCGGTTTCATTAAGCCTACAGGGAGCGCGGGTACAAAATCCGTGTTCATTCCCATCGCCGCAAACAGGCTGGCAATACCATCCAGCACATAGTCCATACAGCCGGTGTTCCGGAAAGTACTGATAGCCACGAGCATGGTCACCAGGTAGGGAATAATGGTAACAGATACCTGGAAGCCTTCTTTCGCTCCCTCTATGAACACATCGTATACATTGATCTTTTTAACAACGCCTAATGCAAGAAAACCTACAATAATGGCAAAAATGGTGAAGCCACCGATGAAGGCTGTGTATTGTGCCAGCTGTTCAGTCGTAAGGTAGGGCATCACATAATAAAGCCCCAGCAGTGCCAGTCCGAAAACGGCGAAGGTCAGCAGGATAGGGGCCTTCAACAGGTTAATACGCTGGTATATGGCCACAGAGATCAGCCCGGACACAAAAGAGATAATAGTACCTATCAGCGTCGGAATGAATATCTCGGCAGCATTATGAGAACCTGCGGCGATACGCAGGGCTATTACTGAGGTAGGTATCAGGGTGATGCCAGCCGTGTTCAATACCAGGAACATGATCTGGGCATTGGTAGCAGTATCCGGTTCAGGGTTCAGCTCCTGTAACTGTTTCATCGCCTTTAACCCTACAGGAGTAGCGGCGTTGTCGAGCCCTAAAGCATTGGCGCTGAAGTTCATGAGGATAGACCCCATGGCAGGGTGTTTTTTAGGTATCCCGGGGAAGAGCTTCGAAAAGAAAGGGTCTACCGCCCTGGCCAGGATGCCGATCATTCCACCTTTTTCCCCTACTTTCATGATCCCCAGCCAGAAGGTCATAATGCCTGCCAGGCCCAGCGAGATCTCGGCCCCCGTTTTGGCGCTCTCGAACATGCCATTCATAACGGTAGAGAACACGGCCGTATCCTGAAGGAAGATCAGCCGGCAAACGGCCACAACAAAAGAGATCAGGAAGAAAGCCAGCCAGACGTAGTTTAATGCCATATGGTGTGAAATGATTGAATGCCAAATCTAATGGCAAAAATTTAATATTAAAAGCATAAATCTGTGTTATACCAGATGACTCCTCCCGGGGACTTGATATTGATAGCTAAAAAAGCATTATCTTCGCGCAAATTTTTTGAAAAATGGCGTTACAAGTAGGAATTGTTGGATTGCCGAATGTAGGAAAGTCGACTTTATTTAATGCGGTAAGCAATAGTGCAAAGGCACAGGCCAGCAATTACCGTTTCTGTACAATTGAACCTAACGTAGGCCTTGTAGACGTACCGGATGAAAGGCTGGCAAAGCTGGAAGAGCTGGTGAAACCCAACCGCGTAGTCCCTACCACTATTGAATTTGTAGATATAGCAGGTCTTGTAAAAGGGGCCAGTAAAGGGGAAGGTCTTGGTAACAAGTTCCTCGCCAATATCCGTGAAGTGGATGCCATCGTACACGTGATCCGCTGCTTCGAAGACGATAACATCCTAAGGGAAGAAGGCGCTATCAACCCTGTAAGCGATAAAGAGATCATTGACACAGAATTACAGCTGAAAGACCTCGAAAGCGTAGAGAAGAAGATCGCACGTACCGAGAAAATGGCTAAAACCGGTGGCGATCCAAAGGCTAAAATAGAATTCGAAATCCTGAAACAATGCCAGGAGCACCTGGAAAAGGGTAAAAATATCCGTGAGCTGGGACTGAGCAAAGAAGACCGCATCGCGATCGCCGACCTGTTCCTGCTGACAGAAAAACCAGTACTGTACGTGGCTAACGTAGACGAAGCTTCCATGCTGACCGGCAACAAATACTCCGAGCAGCTTGCAGCTTCCGTAAAGGCAGAAAACGCAACAGTGGTGGTGATGAACAACAGTATCGAAGCACAGATCTCTGAAATGGAGGATCCGGCAGATAAAGAACTCTTCCTTTCCGAATACAACCTGACTGAACCGGGCCTGAACCGCCTGATCCGTTCCGCATACAGCCTCCTGAACCTCATCACCTACTTCACCGCAGGTGTGCAGGAAGTAAGGGCGTGGACCATCCACACCGGCTGGAAAGCGCCACAGGCAGCCAGCGTGATCCACACCGATTTCGAGAAAGGTTTCATCAAGGCAGAGGTGATCGCCTATGATGACTACGTTAAGTATGGCTCCGAAACCGCCTGTCGCGATAACGGCCGCTTACGTATAGAAGGTAAAGAATATATCGTGAGCGATGGTGATGTAATGCACTTCCGTTTCAACGTATAAAGATACTCAGGGTTTTAATCCACTGAGGGGTACAACAAATCTAAGATGTCCCGGGGATGGCCCCGGGACGTCGCTATTTTAGGGGGTACCGAGGGCCCCCATAAAGCTGTCATAATGGCGTCCGTAACCCACAAATTATGCCTATTACCCCCCTATATCAAAGGCATAGTAAAGGCATGGCAAAGGCATGGTAAAGGCATAGTAACAAGGTCAAAATTGATCCACATGAAAATACTGACAATATTACCGGTCAGCCGGAATTGTGTCCTTCCATGCCTGTTCCAACAACTTGCGAACTACCGCAAACCTGCCCTGTAACATATGCGATTGCATCAAAGGATAGAACTGATCATGTGTAGCATGAAAACCCATATAAAACACCCAGAACCCCAATGCCAGGTAAGGTATAGCCGCCAGTTCTTCTTCGCTGAGCGCCCGCTCTGTACGGTAAGCATCTATAAAAAGAGACCAGGTCTTTTCCCGCTGTTCCGCTGTCAGGCGGCCCATGTGCGTATCTATTAGCAATTGCTGATGAAAAGTCATTAAATCATAAGCCAGCCAGCCTTTTCCGAAGAAATCAAAGTCAAAGAAGGTGACATTATCCTGAGGGTCAAAGTGGAAGTTCTTTGGCAGGAAATCAAAATGGCAATAGCCATAGGAAAAGCGGGAGGTATCCAGCTCTGATAGAAAAGCCATCACTTTATCTGCCGATTGCAATAACCATTCATAGATGGCAGGATCTTCGCTGAAATAATCTTTTACGGCAGCCAGGGGCCTGAATAAGGTCGTTTCCAGGTCAAATGTCCATCGGTCCTCACTCAGCTGTATCTGAGAGGATATATTGTGAAAACGGGCCATTTCCTGCCCGAAATTGCGTAGCTGTATGTCCGACAGGATATTATGGGAACGCCCTTCGGCATAACTGAATAACACCGCATGGCGGGTACCTTCAGCTCCCGGCAGCGATTGGATATAGTGGCCATCTTTATCCGCTAGTGGATAAGATACTGATACTTCGGCAGTATGCAGGGCCGTCAGCAATTCCACTTCCGCCTGTATATTTCCCAGGGTGCGATGGGACGGCCTGTAAATACGTAAAATGAACTGCTTATCAGCAGATGTAACAAGATATGTATCACCTACGCCACGTACGATAAACCGGCACTCCACGGGTCCAAATGTATACTGCTGAGTAATATAAGAGGCTAAGGCAGTAGGGCTGAGGGTCGAATAAAGGGTTGGGAAAACAGTTTGCATGGCGCAAATATAAGACACCTTTACTTTGTTGCTTTAAATAGAATGTTTGTACATGTAAATTCATGTTTGTACATTTGGTACTGGTCTCAACAAACTGATATATGAAAATAAACACCATCTGCCTTATCTTTTTCCTTTCCATGTTCGCCTTTCAGGCGCCTGTCTTCGCTCAAAAGGCGGACAACAGGAAACTATCACTAGCCGTCCGTAACGATCATCGCCTGGACACCATCCAGGCACGGGCACTACGCCTGCTCACCGGTTTTAATGCCGGGACCTCTTATGGCGAGGTCTGGATCAGGGATTTCAACACTTTTATTAAGGGCTCACTGAAAGTCCATGCTCCGGAAAAAGTGAAGGACATGCTCCTCCTTTTTTTTAAAATGCAGGGTAATGGAGGCGACATCGTCGATGGTTTCATAGATATCAAAAAGGCCTATGTGGGTTACGAATTCCGCTATTTCCCGGCGGCCCCCGACTGGGTTGCTCATAAAAACACCGTAGAAACAGACCAGGAATCATCCCTTATCCAGGCCATCAGAAAGTACATTGACGTAACCGGCGATACCGCCATTCTCCAGGAAAAAATAGGAGAGAAGACCGTTATCCGGAGAATGGAAGAGGCGCTTGCCTACGTTCACAACGAGCGATGGGCAGAAGAATACGGATTGGTGAAAGGAGCCACTACCGTCGACTGGGGAGATGTACAGCCGGAAACCGGCTGGGGTGTGGTCATTAACCATAAAACCAAATGGGCGCTTGACATATACGACAATGCCATGTACCTGATTGCCATACAGGACTTCCTGACAATGAAACCAGCATCCTATCAGCCTGCTGAAGACTGGGCCAGCATAGCCCTGCACATAAAAGAGAACGTGCGTAAACATCTCTGGGAAACAGGTGCACAGAAATACATCCCTCACCTGTACCTGAACGGCAGTCCTTTCCCCGCATCATTCAATGAAAAGGAGATGCTGTACACCGGTGGCTCTGCCTGTGCTATATTGGCCGGCCTTCACACACCCGAAGAAATTGCCGCCATCAATAAACAAATGGTGGATGCTGCCGCCAAAGAGAAGTTTGCTACTATTGGTATAACCGTCTATCCTCCTTATCCGGCAGCAGAATTTCCAAACATGCATCCTTATGTATACCAGAATGCCGGTGACTGGACCTGGTTTGGTGGCAGAATGATCCAGGCCCTGATTGCCAATGGAATGATAAAGGAAGCCTGGGAAGAATTACAGCCCATCATGGCAAGAACTATCGCCCGTAAAGGTTTCTATGAATGGTACGATGTGCGTACCGGTGAACCGAAAGGTTCCGGTGACTTCAGGGGAGAAGCAGGCGTCCTGTTTGATACCATTACCATGCTGCGGGAATGGGCAGAAAAGAATAAATAGAGGCACATATCATCCCAGCGGAGAGCAGACGAAGAAGGGACGAAGAAGCGACGAAGAAGCGACCTGTTCGGGGTGGACTTGAAGCGATTAAGAATCTTCCATGCGATGGGATTAGCGTTACCCTAAAATAGCCCCGGAGATACATCCCCGGGGCTATTTTTAAATGAATCCAACTATTTCAACAGATCATCAAACAGGATCGCTGTATAATAAATAGCTCCTGCCTTCGGATTACCATAAGAAGTCTGGAAATAATGGTTCGTAATATTAGAACCGCCTACTTTGATAGTAGCCCTGATCTTCGGTATTCTGTAATTAACCTGTGCATCTACAGTGCTATAAGCAGACACTGTACCTCTCACGAAACTGGAGCTCCACACAAACGCATCCTGCCAACGATACATCACGTTAAAGCCTAAGTTCTTGGCGATGCTCTTACTGGCCACACCGATATTGAAACGGTATTTGGGCGTGTTGAAGGCATTGTCAAGCTCTCCTTTATTGTTTGTAAGGTCATTGTAGGAGAAGTTACCTGAGAGTGTCCAGCTTTTGATCAGGTAATCCAGCCCTATTGCGCCACCCTGTGCTTTTACCGTTTCAGGATTATTCACGTAGGTAGCAAATATTTTGGCGCTGCTCAGGGTCGGATCCTGTGCCAGTGGTACTGTAGGTTGTATCAGCGCTGTATAGGAAAGGAAATTCTTATAGGCGCTGTAATAGTAGTAAGCATCGATCAGCAAGCGGTTCTTTATCAGACCCTTGTACCCGATCTCATAGGCGCTTACACTTTCTGGTCTGAACTTGCCGAAGGTATATTGCTGCAGCTGGGTAGGATCTCCGGTGGCAGCATAGCGTTGTACGCTGGCCTGCGTATAACCCTTATTGTTGTAGAGGTCATACTTGGTCAGCATCTCTGGTAATCCACCTATCAGGCGGGTATTGGCGCGGATAGGCAGGTCGATGTACTGATCCTGGTTGGTAGGATTGCGGTAAGCTGTCTGGAACGACAAACGGATATTGTGACGGGGTGCAACGGTAAACACGCCGGATATACGTGGTGTAAACCTGCCGTCAAAATTCTCGTTCTTATCATAACGAACAGAACCAGTCAGCTTGATCCTGTCATTGACCAGTTTCTTACCCACCTGCAGGTAAGCGCCTACTTCATCGATCTTGATGCGTCCGGCGCCATCGTCAAAGATAGTACCGTCAGAATTCAGGGAATACCTGCGGAAAGCGGCACCTGCCTGCACTTCCAATACTTTCAGATGATCGGTGAAATCATAGAAACCTTCGTAGTGGTACAGGTTTGTTTTATCGTTGAACTTGGCCCCGTTCCTGCCGGCGCCGAAACCGATATAATTGCTGGTGATGGTCTCTTTTGCCTGGTTGAATGCGGCGCTACCTGGTGCCAGCCTGTTCCTGTCTGCTACACCCCTGGCAATGGCATGTGCCTGTGCATCTGTCTTTACACCTGGCGCTCCGGGAAAGACACCCATACGGGCCTGGTTGTAAACGGAAGCATATTCTGCGAACCATCCACCGGTTACATTACCGTCATTGTCCCTGACCACGCTGGGATTGTAAGCTTCATTCAGCAGGGTGCCCAATGCAGTGGCATTGTATGCCTTACCGGAACGTTCCTGGGTGGTATAACCACGTACAAAGAAGCGTTTGCCTCTTACTTCGATCTTATACTGACCCACGTTGAATTTGCGCAGGGAATAACGATCAGAGCCTGTGTACACAGTGGTACCTGTTCCCCAGTTGCCCTGGACGATGGCCTCTGTATTCTCTGTGATCTTATAATGGAATGCAGCGCCTGTCTTCATGCTGCTTGTGCTGTAATCAACCAGGTCCCTTTCCTTGTAACCTGTGCGGGATACGGCTTGCCCATTGAGCAATCCCGCTGAAGCACCATAAGTAGTGGTGATCTCGTCACCATAAACGTTGACACCGTCGTAATTAGGATCTGTAGCATGAGAGAAACCTGCCTTTGTCCGCAGGTTTAACCTGTCAAAATTTGTAGAATCCACCGCCTGCCAGTCGTCAGCCTTCATATACCCGAAATTGAGCTTAAAGGCGAACTTACCGAAGGCTTTAGCGTAACGTGCAGTAATATCCGGGATGAAACCGATATGGTCCTGCTGCTTTTTGCCTACATGGTTAATACCTGCCTGCAGTTTCAGGCTCAGTCCCTGGTAGTCAAAGGGGCTTTTACTGTTCATCAGTAATGTACCGTTCATACCTCCTGCGCCATACAGGGCAGAGGATGCGCCTGGCAGCAGTTCCACGCTGGCTACGTCCAGTTCGGAAATGCCGACAATATTACCTACTGAGAAGTTCAGGCCCGGCGCCTGGTTGTCCATACCATCCATGAGCTGGTTAAAGCGGGTGTTACCATTGGTGTTGAAGCCCCTGGTGGTAATGGTACGGAAGGTAAGGCTCTGTACGCTGGATTCAACGCCTTTCAGAGAAGGCAGGGCATCATAGAAACTAGGGGTAGGAGATTCCCGTATGGCCGTTGCATTGAGTTTCTCAATAGATACCGGCGATTCCAGTATACTTTGAGATACACGACTGGCGGCAACTACGATCTCTTCTCCCAGGATCTCCGTAGAAGCGAGTTGCACAGTAATGTTACCCGCACTGTTCACCACCACCGGGGCGCTGCTATACCCCACTGAGGAAAATACCAGCGTGATCGGGAACTGGCGGGTCGTGTTGAATCTGAAATTTCCGCTACCATCCGTGATAGTACCGGCAAGTGAGCCTTTGACACTGACAGTGACTCCCGGCATTGGGTTCCCCGTCGTTTTGTCTGTTACAGTACCTGTTACTGTCTGTTGTTGCTGTCCATAGACCCTTGTAGACAAGTTTATGAGCAACAAAAGGGCGCACAAACAGGTGAGTTGTAGATAGTTCTTCATACTGTGGCGATTTAGGATGATCTTGGGATTACGTATACGTTTTGATGAATGTAAGGAAAATAGTTGAATTGTCGACTGGCGACATCGTATAGTTAACAACCTACACGTTATTATGTTCTGATACATTAAAAGGCTTGTTTTACAGTACATTTTGTCCTGACATTGTGTAATACTACTGCATTTCGAAAATAATTTTTGCTGATTGACAATCAGTTGATAAGTCAGTACTCATTCTCTTTTAAATAATATTATTCTATTATGTAAATTTACCATGTATGGCCTGAAATAGATTAAGGGACACCTACACCCATTACCTATGTTACCGATACCCGGATATTATAACCCTGTACCCGCAATACCGGCGGTCAAACCGGTGAGCTTATTTTCTGTAATGTCAACCTGTTCATTACATGGAACGAGGTTACAGTATGGATGTACTCGTATGAAACGTTATGCTATTATCCCCCGGCTCCGGCAAAGGTCATTTCAGCTTTAAAATATCACCCACTAGAAAATACAAGATTGGTTCTTATGTATATGACAAGGACAGTAGCATCCCTGAGAAAAGTATGTTCCACTTTAAATATAAACCGGTGCGGAAAGATGATCATTAACCGGCTGGCTATGCTTTTTTTGTTAATAGTAGCAATGATGCTGTCGGCGGGTAGAGCAACAGCACAGGATTATACTTATGCGGACACTTATCTGTTGGTTGAGCGGGGTATATGGCATGACTATTTAGGCACTTTTTATCAGAAGGATGGTATTCCGACGGAAGTAAGAATGGATTCTCTGGGATACTTTGGAACCAATGACGTATATAAGGCACGGATCGCTTATTATCCGGGAGATCTTCTTCTTCAGTATCCCTGGGGTGGATATGCCTGGGTATGGGTCGATGGCCCCTTCCCCTTAATAGACCCACTTGAGATATATCCGATAGATTCCAATGCTTTGGCCGTCATTATGGATGATAATTCGAGGATCAACGAGGATATACCCTATTTTATCGGAACAAATTATATAGTCACACAACCTTACACTGCTCCCTATCATGCCAGGCGTGTCTATGGCATGCCGACTCCCTGGCCGCTAAAAAGTTCGTCTTTTAACAGGACAATCTGTGCAAATGAAGTGCTTTATCTGACGCATGAAAACAGCAATGCAACGATAATGTCTAACGAGTTTGTAACATTTACTGCGGAGTGGGAATATCAGGTAAATGGTGGCGCATGGCAGTACTTTAATTCCACTTATAACTGGGATTATTTTTATTTCCGTCCTGAGGAATATATTCCGGAGTTAAGAGCTGGCAAACAGACGGTGAGATTCAGGTACAGACATAAGGCGGCTTACAAAATCAATACTTATTATTCTCCTTATTCAGCGGCGTCGGATCCGGTTGAGATACAACCGTCGGCGCCGACATTAGCCGGTAATGCTATTCAAACGACGCCATCCTGTCCCGGTACGCAGCACACTGGCGGCATTACAATTCCTGGTAGTGCCATAAATGGCGGATTTTCAACAATGAGATGGATACTGCGGGATGGACCGGCTAGCGGACCTTGCGACCCTAATGGGACTCCAGGATCGACCCCCTGCGGCAGTTTTCTTAAACAAAGTGAGGGTGCTGTGCCTGTTGATAATGGCATTTCTATCACAGATCTTGCACCTGGTAATTATACATTATGGCTATTAAACCCGGGACAGGAATCAGGGAACTGTTATACTCCTTACCCTGTTACTGTTCCAGTGCTGCAACCTTTAACAGTGGCTGAAAACGTAGCCCAGCATATTAATGTATCCTGCTACAATGCAAGTGATGGAACTATCAGTGTTACTGCTGATGGTGCAGATACTAACGCAAGCTATGGGTTTACCCTGCTGTTAGACGGTG
Source organism: Chitinophaga sp. CF418 (assembly GCF_900142925.1). GTDB lineage: Bacteria > Bacteroidota > Bacteroidia > Chitinophagales > Chitinophagaceae > Chitinophaga. The sequence continues at coordinate 64,500 of NZ_FRCN01000017.1, read as the reverse complement.
TTGTAGTAAGGCCCGAAGCAGCAGGAACAGGAAAGAGTATTACCTGGACTAATCTGGGTGCAGGAACTTATAAGGTACTGGTGAAGAACAGCACCTGTTATATCAACCTCGCATCTATAGATAATATCATTATAACGCAACCCGCACCTGTTATAGGAACGCTTGTTGCGACGTCTCCATTATGTGTTTCTCCTGGTGATGGTAATATCTCCGTTGCTGCAACAGGAGCATCTAATTACCAGTTTAATCTTTATAGTAATGGCTCATTGGTACAACAATCGGGTGTAACCGGTTTGAATACTTACACCTTCACTGACCTGTCAGGAGGCACTTACACAGCGGAAGTCGTTAACAATGATGCACCACTTTGTCCTAAATGGGATAGTACGGTAACATTGAACACACTAACGCCGCTTAATATAAGGTTCACTTCCAAAGATTCTGTGAACTGCTTTGGCGGCAATGATGGTCGTATAGTAGTATCGGCAGAAGGTGGTTCAGGAGCGTACACATTTACACTCACCGGTAATAGTCTTAATAAGTCAAATAGCACTGGCATCTTTACAGACCTGCCCGCAGGAGATTATACCATTACACTGAAGAATCAGGGTACTGGTTGTAACGATGAATCAAGTCTTACCACCACCGTCTTCCAGCGTACCGCATTGAATGTACAACTGCAACAAACTCCCGCTGGCTGTTCCGGGCAATCAGGTGCAATAGTCAAAGCTATTGTAAGCGGCGGTTCCGGCAGCTACAGCTACGACTGGCAGCAATTGAAAAACAATGTGTGGACATCCGGTTCTTTCTGGTTCGATACAGATACCCAGATAGAAGATCTGGCTGCAGGTAGTTACCGTGTGATTATAATTGACAAAAAATCTCCTGCCTGTAGCATTACATCTTCCGAAAGCATAGTCCAGGCAGTTTCTGAAGTACAGATCACTAAGGTAACAGTACAAGATGCTGTCTGCCTGGTAGATGGTGCGCACATATCAATCATAGCTACCGGTGGTGATGGAGCTTATGTATATGAATGGACATTGGATGGTAGTACCTATCATACTTTTACAGCAGCTACAGCGCTGACTGCATCTGGCAACTATAAACTACGTGTTACTGATGGTCGCGGATGCATGACATCTGCGTCAAATACATATGCGGTGACATTGCCAACAGCGCCTGTCAGCTTCACCTACACTTTATCTGATTACAATGGCTATAACGTCTCCTGCAAAGGCAATGACAACGGTTTTGCGCAGATCACTGCTACAGGTGGCAATGGCGGTAGTTACAGTGGCTATACATATGCAATTGACAATGGCACTTATGGCACTGCTTCATTGATAGAACACATCACGGCAGGCACACACCAGCTACATGTAAAGGACGGCCGTGCTTGTATCAGCACAAAGCAGATCACGATGACCGAGCCTGCCGGAACCTTAGGTTTGAAAGTTACTGAACAGGGGCATGCCGGTTGTGGCGCCGATCCTGTTGGTCATATCACTGTAGCACCAACAGGCGGTACCAGCCCTTATAAATATGCGATAGACAATGGTACATGGCAGGATAGCCCAGCGTTCACAGGTCTTGCCGCGGGTGATCATACTTTGCAGGTGAAGGACGCGGGAGGATGTACGAGCAGTATTACCACCACGCTGACCGCTATCTATGCGCCGTTGGCAACTACTGTTGATATTACTGATGTAAGATGCTACGGAGAATCCAATGGCGCACTGCAACTGCATGTAAGCGGAGGAGACGGCAACTACACTTATCAGTGGAGTAGCCCATCATTATCAGGCAGCACCGCTGAGAATATACCTGCTGGAGACTATACGATCAATATCACTGATGGCAAAGGATGTAAACAGCAGGTTATTTATACCATTGACCAACCTAAAAAGCTGGAACTGACATTAACTTCCACCAGCATTTGTGAGGGTGCTAGTGATGGCAGCGTTGATGCCGTAGTAAGTGGCGGCACTGAGCCTTACAAGTATTCATTAGATCATAGTAGCTGGCTGAACGCTGGTTCATTCAAAGGACTATCCGAAGGTAAATACCACCTGGCGGTACAGGATGCGCATGGTTGTGAAGCAAGTGGTGATGCCACTATCACGAAGACCAACGCAAAGCCAGAAGTGAACTTCCTGGTCGCCTCCCGCAGGAATGCTTTTGATACGCTGGTGATAAAAGATATCAGTTTACCGGAACCAGATAACATCAGCTGGTCATACGACCCGAAAGCCGTGCTCTTAGGCTATGACAACGGCACTCCACTGATTAAGTTCACCGATCCGGGTAACTATTGGGTAGAAATGACAGCCACCTTTGGTGCCTGTACATATACACTGAGAAAAGACCTGGAGATAGCTGCTTACGATCCACATGCTGGCCCGGGTACCAGTGTACCTGTACAGGTAATAGACACGGTCATGCTATCACCTAATCCTAACAATGGCAATTTCAACTTTAAAATAAAACTGAACCGTAAACAGCAGATCGTTGCTTATGTGTACGACATGAACGGCATCATCGCAGGCAAGAAGCAGTACGCGCCAACCTTGCAGGTTGATGATTCCTTCTCCGTTGGAGGATCAGTAACAGGCACATTCATCCTCAGGGTGATCACAGAGACAGAAAGCAGGGACGTGAGATTTATTATATCAAGATAACAATCAAACCAGATGATATCAGGAAACAAGCTAAAGAGTAGTTGCCTTGTTACATTCGTCTTTTTAATAGGAGTAATGCTCCTGTCCGGGCATGCGGCTGTGGCCCAGAGTAAGCCCAATGCAATGCTGGACTTTTATACACTCATTGATCGTAGTGAGCCGTCGTATTTTTTAGGAGGACGCATGATTATCAAAGATGGTGATCCCAATTGGGTCCCTTTGGATTCTTTAGGAATGTATGGTCAAAATGAGGTACACAGAGCACACATTATGCTTTATCCACAGGATCTGTATATTGAATTTTACCCTTTTTATCCTTATGGTGTAAACTGGGATGATCTCATAACTGTCGAGAGCCCCTTTCCGGGGATTGACGAATTGGAGATGTATCCTTTAGGGAATGATGTTTTGAGTATACTCTTCGACTTTAACTCAAAAGTCAATGAAGATGTGCCATATATATGGCAAACACAACGTGACGTCTATGGAAATAGCTTTACTTATAAAGCGCGGCGGGTCTTTGGCATGGTGGCCCCTTTTGCATTACAAAGTTCATCCTTTAATACCACGATTTGTGCGAACCAGAATATTGATCTTATATCAGCAGGCTGGAATGTATCGATGACGTCTAATGAATTTGTGACATATAGTACCGAGTGGGAGTACCAGGCGAATGGGGGGCCATGGAAATGGTTGTATTCTTCTGTGTCGACCGATCGTACTGGCAGGGTCGATGCGTTGGGTGTTCATCCTGAAACGGATATCCCGGAAGTGAGAACGGCCCAGCAAACGCTTAGATTCAGATACCGGAATAAAGCCGTATACAAAAGTGGTACGACTTATTATTCCCCTTATTCTCCTGAATCGGATTTTGTATATGTACAACCCTCGGCCCCAACGGTAGCCAGCAATGCTATTCAAACAACTCCATCCTGTTCCGGTACTCAATATACCGGCAGTATTACAATTCCTGGTAGTGCTATCAATGGAGGCTTTTCAACAATGAGATGGATCCTGCGGAATGGCGAGTCCACCGGACCTTGTGACCCTAATGCAGCCCCTGGTGCTGCTAACGCCTGTGGCAATTTCCAGAAAGAGAGCGACGGTGCTGTGCCTGTTGCGAATGGTATTTCTATCACAGATCTTACACCAGGCAATTATACACTATGGGTATTAAACCCCGGACAGGAATCAGGGAACTGTTATAGTCCTTACCCGGTTACTGTTCCAGTACTGCAACCTTTAACAGTGGCTGAAAACGTAGCCCAGCATATTAATGTATCCTGCTACAATGCAAGTGATGGAACTATCAGTGTTACTGCTGATGGTGCAGATACTAACGCAAGCTATGGGTTTACCCTGCTGTTAGACGGTGTTGTAGTAAGGCCCGAAGCAGCAGGAACAGGAAAGAGTATTACCTGGACTAATCTGGGTGCAGGAACTTATAAGGTCCTGGTGAAGAACAGCACCTGTTATATCAACCTCGCATCTATAGATAATATCATTATAACGCAACCCGCACCTGTTATAGGAACGCTTGTTGCGACGTCTCCATTATGTGTTTCTCCTGGTGATGGTAGTATATCTGTCGCTGCGACAGGAGCGTCTAACTACCAGTTTAATCTCTACAATAATGGATCACTGGTGCAGCAATCGGGAGTGACTAGTTCAAACACTTACACGTTCACTGACCTGCCGGGAGGCACTTACACAGCGGAAGTCGTTAACAATGATGCACCGCTTTGTCCGAAATGGGATAGTACGGTAACATTGAACACACTAACGCCGCTTAATATAAGGTTCACCTCCAAAGATTCTGTGAGTTGCTTTGGTGGCAGTAATGGCCGTATAGAAGTATCAGCGGAAGGTGGTTCAGGAACGTATACATTTACACTCACTGGCAATAGTCTTAATAAGACAAATAGCACTGGTGTCTTTACTGACCTACCTGCGGGAGATTATACCATTACACTGAAGAATCAGGGTACTGGTTGTAATGATGAATCAAGTCTTACCACCACTGTCTTCCAGCGTACAGCATTGAATGTACAACTGCAGGAAACTCCGCCTGGTTGTTCTGGTCAGCCAGGTGCAGTTATCAAAGCTACCGTAACCGGAGGCTCCGGCAGCTATAGCTATGATTGGCAACAACTGAAGAATGGTGTGTGGACATCCGGTTCTTTTTGGTTCGATACAGATACCCAAATAGAAGATCTGGCAGCCGGTACTTACCGGGTGATCATTACTGATAGAAAATCTCCTGCTTGCAGCATTACATCTGCGGAAAGTACCGTTGAGACAGTATCTGAAGTACAGATCACAAAAGTAACAGTACAGGATGCTGTCTGCCTTGCAGATGGCGCTCATATAACAGTCACAGCTACCGGTGGTGATGGCGCCTATCTCTATGAATGGTCATTGGATGGAACTACTTATCACCCTTTTACAGCCGCTACAGCTTTAACCACATCTGGCAACTATAAACTGCGTGTTTCCGACGGACGCGGATGTACGGTCTCTGGGGCTACTACTTATGCTGTCACACTTCCCCCAGCACCTGTCAGCCTCACCTTTACTTTATCTGATTACAATGGATATAATATCTCCTGCAAAGGCAATGATAACGGCTTTGCACAGATCACTGCTACAGGCGGCAATGGAGGTAGTTACAGTGGCTATACATATGCAATAGATAATGGTGTGTATGGCACAGCTTCACTAATAGAACACATTACAGCAGGCACACATCAACTGCATGTAAAAGATGGTCGTGGTTGTGTCAGCACACAACAGATCAAGATGACCGAACCTGCTGGTACATTAGGTTTGAAAGTCACAGAGCAGGAGCATGCCGGTTGTGGCGCTGACCCTGTTGGTCATATCACTGTAGGGCCTCAGGGAGGAACAAGCCCTTATAAGTACGCTATAGACAATGGCGTATGGCAGGATAGTCCTCAGTTCACAGGTCTTGCCGCGGGAGATCATACATTGAAGGTGAAGGACGCAGGAGGTTGTACGAGCAGTATTATCACAACACTGACTGCTATCTATGTTCCATTGGCAACCACAGCAGATATCACAGATGTGAAATGCTATGGAGAATCCAATGGCGCTTTGAAACTCCATGTAAGTGGGGGAGATGGCAACTATACCTATCAGTGGAGTACGCCATCATTATCCGGCAGCATCGCAGATAATATTCCATTCGGAGATTATATTATCAACATCACTGATGGTAAAGGTTGTAAACAACAGGTTACTTATACCATCGATCAACCAGAGAAACTGGAACTGGCATTAACCTCCACCAGTATCTGTGACGGAGCAACTGATGGCAGCATCGATGCTGTTGTGAGTGGTGGCACCACACCTTACAAATATTCAATGGATCATGGTAGCTGGCTGAACGCTGGTTCATTTAAAGGCTTATCCGAAGGTAAATACCACCTGGCGGTACAGGATGCGCATGGCTGTGAAGCAAGTGGAGATGTGACTATCACGAAGACCAACGCAAAACCTGAAGTGAACTTCCTGGTAGCCTCCCGCAGGAATGCATTTGATACACTGGTTATCAAAGATATCAGCTTACCAGAGCCGGACAACATCAGTTGGTCTTATGACCCGAAAGCTGTGTTCTTAGGCTATGACAACGGTACTCCGTTGATTAAGTTCACTGATCCGGGCAGCTATTGGGTAGAAATGACTGCCACTTTTGGTGCGTGTGCTTATACTGTGAGAAAAGACCTGGAGATCAGCGCTTATGATCCTCAGGCGGGCCCGAGTTATAGTGTACCTGTACAGGTGATAGACACTGTGATGCTCTCTCCCAATCCAAACAATGGCAATTTCAACTTCAGGATAAAACTAAACCGTAAACAACAGATCGTTGCTTATGTGTATGATATGAACGGCATCGTAGCCGGCAAGAAGCAGTATGCGCCAACACTGCAGGTAGACGATTCCTTCTCTGTTGGAGGAACTGTAACAGGAACATTCATCCTCAGGGTCATAACAGAAACTGAGAGCAGGGATGTAAGATTCATTATATCAAGATAACAAACATACCAGATGATACCGGGAAACAGGCTAAAGAATTGTTGCCTAGCTTTATTTTTATTTTTTATAGGAGCAATGCTCCTGCCAGGAAGTCGTGTTGTTGCGCAAAATTTGCCCCAGGCGAAGATGGACTTTTATATGCTTATTGATAATACTGTTCCCCATGACTATATCGGTTATCTGCAGACAAAGGATGGTGTTCCTGATTGGATAACATTAGATTCTCTGGGAGAGTACGATCAACACGTGGCATACAGAGCAAACATTACACTTTGGCCAGGCGACCTGTTTGCGGCCTATGAGCCGAGTTTTTTTTACTATTATGGGGTGGGTTTCTCTGATCCGTTACAAGAAGCGGGTGTTTATGGGTATTTGGCATACCCTGTAAGCAACGATGCCCTGAGTGTTTTTGCTAACCCTAACTCAAAGATCAGGGAAGATATACCATATGTGGAATGTACACAAACGGCTTTCCATGGGCAAGTTGGATACCTGATGACCTATCGTGCCCGGCGCGTCTTTGCTATGCCAACTCCGTTCAAGTTATCAAGCCCTTTTGATAATAAAACAATCTGTGCGAACCAGCATCTGAATTTTCTTTCTATTGGTATAAATGCATTAGCAGAGTCTAACGCATTTCTGACATTGACTGCTGAATCGGAATATCAGGTAAATGGAGGTGAATGGAAATGGTTCCATTCTTCGCCTCCAATATGGGCCTTTGAAGGGGCGCAAGAGGGCTTGTTCATTCTTCCTGAAGAGAGTATTCCCGAAGTGAGAGATGCTAAACAAACACTGAGGTTCAGGTATAGGTACAAAGCTCTTTATAATAGTGGAACCGCCTATTATTCTCCTTATTCTCCCGTATCAGATCCTGTAGAAATACTGCCATCTGCGCCAAGAGTCGCTAATGATGGTATTCAGATCACGCCATCCTGTGCCGGTGGGCAGAATAATGGAGGCATTACTATTGCAGGCAGTGCTATCCAGGGAGGATTTTCAACAATGAGATGGATCCTGCGGAACGATACGGCTACCGCACCCTGTGATCCGACTGCCAATAGTTGTGGTGACCTGAATCAATGGAGCAACGGGGCTGTGCCCGTTGCTAATGGTATCTCCATTTCAGGGCTCGCTCCCGGTACTTATTCATTATGGCTGTTAAATCCGGGCGCTGACGCCGGCAGTTGTTATACTCCTTATGTGGTGACTATCCCTGAACTGCCAGCGCTGGCAATAGCAGAGAACACTGCCCAGCATGTTAATGTATCCTGTTACAATGCCAACGATGGCTCAATCAGCGTTACTGCTGCCGGTGCAGATACTAATGCAATTTACTACTTCACCCTGCTGTCCGGCGGTGTTGCAGTAAGGCCTGAAACAGTTGGAACAGGAAAGAATATGACCTGGACTAACCTGCCGGCAGGGATTTACAAAGCGCAGGTGAAGAATAATACCTGTAATAGCAATCTTGCATTTACAAGCGATATCACTATCTCACAACCAGCACCTATCACAGGATCGCTTGTTGCGACGTCTCCATTATGTGTATCTCCTGGTGATGGTAGTATATCTGTCGCTGCGACAGGCGCGTCTAATTACCAGTTTAACCTTTATAGCAATGGCGCTCTGGGGCAGCAATCCGGCGTGACCAGTTCTAATACTTACACCTTCACCGACCTTCCTGGAGGTACTTATACAGCAGAGGTAGTGAACAATGATGCTCCGCTTTGTCCGAAATGGGATAGTACACTTACATTGGGTACATTAATACCCCTGGCTGCGAAATTTGTCTCCAAAGATTCTGTGAGCTGCTTTGGCGGTAATGATGGCCGTATCGAGGTAGCAGCAGAAGGAGGTTCAGGAGCCTATACATTCACACTCACAGGGAATGGTCTTAATAAGGCCAATAGCACCGGTGTCTTTACAGACCTACCTGCAGGCGATTATACCGTTACATTAAAGAATCAACAAGCGGGTTGTAATGATTCATCAAGCCTTAACGTCACTATCTACCAGCGTACAGCATTGAATGTACAACTGCAACAAACAACACTTGGTTGTTCAGGTCAGCCCGGTGCAATTATCAAAGCTACCATAAATGGCGGTTCTGGTAGTTACAGCTACAACTGGCAGCAACTAAAGAATGGTGTCTGGACATCTGGTTCTTTCTGGTTCGATACAGACACTCAAATAGAAGACCTGGCCGCCGGTACTTACCGGGTCATCATTACCGATAGAAAAGCGCCTGCTTGTTCAGTAACTTCCGCAGAAAGCACCGTCCAGGCAGTATCAGAAATACAGATTACGAAGGTAACAGTACAGGATGCAGTTTGCCAGGCAGATGGGGCCCATATATCACTCACAGCTACCGGTGGTGATGGCACTTATCTGTATGAATGGTCATTGGATGGTACTACTTATCATCCTTTCACGTCAGCTACTAATCTGACGACAGCTGGTAACTATAAGCTGCGTGTTTCTGATAGTCGTGGATGTATGGTATCTGCTCCTGCTACTTATGCAGTGACATTGCCACCAGCACCTGTTAGCTTCACTTTTACATTATCAGATTACAACGGATATAATGTCTCCTGTAAAGGCAATGATAACGGCTTTGCACAGATCACCGCTACTGGTGGTAACGGTGGTAGTTACAGCGATTATACTTATGCACTGGATAACAGTCCATATGGCACCGCCTCACTGATAGACCACATCACAGGGGGCATACATCAGCTGCATGTCAAAGATGGTCGTGGCTGTATCAGTGCACAACAGATCAACATGACAGAACCAGCTGGTACATTAGTTCTGAAAGTGAGTGAGCAGGCACATCCCGGCTGCGGTTCAGACTCTATCGGTCATATTACCGTAGCTCCTGAAGGCGGAACAAGTCCATATAAATATGCGATCGACAATGGTGCATGGCAGAACAGTTCGCAGTTCACAGGGCTTGTAGCAGGTGATCATATTATATGGGTAAAAGATGCCGGAGGCTGTACCAGCAGTATCACCGCAACATTGACAGCTGCGAATACTCCAATAGCTACTACAGCTGACATCACAGACGTGAAATGTTACGGCGAATCTAATGGTGCTATCAAACTCCATGTAAGTGGGGGAGATGGTGACTATACCTATCAATGGAGTACACCATCGTTATCAGGCAGCGCCGCAGATAACATTCCATTCGGAGATTATACCATCAACATCACCGACAGCAAAGGTTGTAAACAACAGGTCACTTATACCATCGGCCAACCTGAAAAGCTGGAATTGAAATTAACAGCCACCAGCATCTGTGATGGTGCAAGTAATGGTAGCATTGATGCTGTAGTAGGCGGCGGTACCAAGTCTTACAAGTATTCCCTGGATCATGGCAGCTGGCTGAACGCTGGTTCATTTAAAGGATTATCCGAAGGGAAATACCACATGGCAGTACAGGATGCGCATGGCTGTGAAGCAAGTGGAGATGTGACTATCACCAAGACCAATGCAAAACCTGAAGTGAACTTCCTGGTTGCCTCCCGCAGGAATGCGTTTGATACGCTGGTGATAAAAGATATCAGCCTGCCAGAGCCGGACAACATCAGTTGGTCATACGACCCGAAAGCAGTGCTCTTAGGCTATGACAACGGTACTCCGCTGATTAAGTTCACTGATCCGGGCAACTATTGGGTAGAAATGACAGCCACCTTTGGCGCATGTACTTATACTGTAAGAAAAGATCTGGAGATTGCTGCTTATGATCCCCAGGCAGGTCCTGGTTATAGTGTACCTGTACAGGTAATAGACACCGTAATGATGTCACCTAATCCAAACAATGGCAATTTCAACTTTAAAATAAAACTGAATCGCAAACAACAGATCGTTGCTTATGTGTACGATATGAACGGCATTATAGCCGGCAAGAAACAGTATGCGCCAACCTTGCAGGTAGATGATTCCTTCTCTGTAGGAGGATCTGCAACAGGAACATTCATCCTCCGTGTAATAACAGAGACCGAAAGCAGGGATGTAAGATTCATTATTTCAAGATAACGATTAGATGGCACAACAATACAAGGGCAGGATACGTCTTGCCCTATTCTTCCTTTTGATAGGAACAATGCTGCTGAATGGTACCAGATCTTTCGCGCAGATGGATGGCAAACAGCAAGTTTATATGTATTTGCTGATTGATAATGATTACCCACATGAAGACTTTGGCAGCCTGATTGTTAAAGATGGTAATCCGGATGTGGTCACGCTTAGTCAGCTGGGATACCACGGTGAGTTTGACGTTCAAAGCGGATATATTTCTCTCTGGATAGGGGATGTGAGTTACACATTAAATAATCCGTTTGGTTATGGCGTTGATGTGCAATGCCCCGACGTTCCATATGATCCCGAGATGCTATACCCCCTGGGCAATGATGCGATAAGTATCATTAACGACCCCAATTCCAGGATCAAAGAAGAGATACCATATACCATATGTACGGCCTACAGGCAAAACAATTCCCCGGCTGTTTTCCGGGCCAGGTGGGTTTACGCGATGGCTGAGCCTCTCGCACTACAAAGTCCTTCTTTTGGAAGGAGGATCTGCGCAACTGAAGGTGTTTCCCTTAGACCTATAGGAGAGAATGTAGTGACGGGATCAAATCAGTTTGTAACATGGTCGACTGAATATGAATATCAGTTAACGGATAGTATATGGAGGCCATTGTATTCAGGAGGAAGTGCTTATGGTACTGGCTTTCTTCCTTACCAGGCAATTCCCGAATTGAGGAATGGTATACAAAGAGTTAAGTTTAGATACCGGATGAAGGCCGTCTATCCAAGTCATACTTATTATTCGCCTTACTCAGTAACAACGCCTTCAATCGAAATACTGCCCGCTGCGCCGACGATAGCTGACGGAGGTATTCACACCACGCCTTCCTGCGCCGGTAGCCAGAATAATGGTACTGTTACAATTCCAGGCAGCGCTATCAAGGGCGGATTCTCGGATATAAGATGGACGCTGCGGAATGGTACAGCTAACACGCCTTGTGACCCAACTACCAGTAGTTGTGGCGACCTGATTCAGTGGAGCAACGGTAACGTGCCTGCTGCCAATGATATTTCCCTCACCGGACTTGCTGCTGGCACATATACGCTCTGGATGATCAATCCCGCAGCAGATGCCGGTAGTTGTTTCACCCCTTATCCTGTGGTGATCCCCGAGCTGCTACCCCTGACAGTAACTGAAAATACTGCCCAACATGCAAATGTTTCCTGCTTCAATGCCAACGATGGTTCCATCACCGTCACTGCTGCAGGTGCTGATGAAACAGCTTCATACGCTTTTACTTTATTGTCTGGGGGTGTTGCGGTACAACCTGAAACAACTGTAAACGGGAAAACTTTCACATGGAATAACCTGGGTCCGGGAACCTTTAAAGCACAGGTGAAAAACAGCACCTGTAATATCAACCTCGCCTTTACAAATGACATCATTATAACACAACCTTCGCCTGTCAGAGGAGCGCTTGTTGCTACATCTCCATTATGTGCATCTCCCGGTGATGGTAACATCTCTGTGGCGGCAACAGGAGCATCCACATACCAATTCAATCTGTATAGTAACGGATCATTGGTACAGCAATCAGGAGCAACTACTATAAATGCCTACACCTTCACCGATCTGCCGGGAGGTACCTACAGAGCGGAAATCGTTAACAATGATGCACCGCTTTGCCCTAAATGGGATAGCACGGTAACATTGAGCACATTGACACCATTGACCGTAAAGTTCGTCTCCAAAGACTCTGTAAGTTGCTTCGGTGGTAACGATGGCCGTCTGGAGGTAACAGCAGAAGGAGGCTCGGGAACATATACGTATACACTTTCACGCAACAATAGTACTGATATTACAAGCAGCACCGGCATCTTTACTGGCCTGACCGCCGGTGATTATACCGTTACACTGAAGAACCAGGGTCCAGCTTGTAATGATGCATCAAGTCTTATAGCCACCATCTTCCAGCGTTCAGCACTGAATGTACAACTGGCACAAACGCCATCCGGCTGTGATGGTCAGACAGGTGCTGTGATCAAAGCAACGGTAACCGGTGGTTCTGGCAGTTACAGCTACGACTGGCAGCAGCTAAAGAATGGTGTGTGGACATCTGGCGCTTTCTGGTTCGATACAGATACCCAGATAGATGATCTGGCAGCTGGTACTTACCGGGTTGTTATTACTGATAGGAAGTCTCCCGGTTGTAGCATTGTATCTGCAGAAAGTATTGTCCAGGCAGTATTTGAACTACAAATCACCAAAGTAACGGTACAAGACGCTGTCTGCCTGGCAGATGGTGCTCATATATCAATCACTGCTACCGGTGGCGATGGTACTTACCTGTATGAATGGTCACTGGATAGTAGCACATATTATCCATTCACAGCTGCTACAGTTTTAACTACCACAGGTAACTACAAACTTCGCGTTTCTGATAGCCGTGGCTGTATGGTGTCTGCGCCTGCTACTTATGCAGTGATATTGCCATCAGCACCAGTCAGCTTTACGTATACTTTATCTGACTACAATGGATATAATATTTCCTGCAAAGGCAATGATAACGGCTTTGCAAAGATCACCGCTACTGGTGGTAATGGGGGTAGTTATCGCGCGTATACTTATGCATTGGACAATGGTGCATATGGTACAGCCTCACAGATAGACCACATCACGGCAGGCACACATCAGCTACATGTGAAAGATGGCCGTGGCTGTATCAGCACACACCAGATCTTCATGACAGAGCCAGCCAGTACATTGGGACTGCGGGTAACAGAAAAAGAACATCCTGGTTGTGGTGTAGATCCTATTGGCCATATTACTGTAGCGCCGGAAGGAGGAACAAGCCCTTATAAGTATACGATAGACAATGGCACATGGCAGGATAGTCCTGCGTTCACAGGGCTTCCCGCAGGTGATTATACCTTGCGTGTACGTGATGCAGGTGGTTGTATTGCTGACACTATAGTAACATTAACAGCTACATATGCTCCAATAGCTACCACTGCAGATATTGCCGACGTGAAATGCTATGGAGACTCTGATGGTGTAATTGCTTTGCATGTAACAGGTGGAGATGGTAATTACACTTATCAATGGAATACGCCATCCCTATCAGGTAGCACTGTAAATAATATCCCATCCGGAGATTACACGATCAATATCACCGACAACAAAGGTTGTAAACAGGAAGTTACATATACTGTGCATCAACCTGAAAAGCTGGAACTTGAACTAAGAACTACAAGCATCTGCGACGGCGCCACTGACGGTCGGATCGACGCGATAGTAAGCGGCGGTACGACACCTTATCACTATTCACTGGATCAGAGTAGCTGGCTGAACGCCGGAATATTCAACGGATTATCCGAAGGAAAATATCAAATAGCTGTACAGGATGCGCATGGTTGTGAAGTCAGTGACGATGCAACTGTCACTAAGAGCAATATAAAACCGGACGTCAACTTCCTGGTAGCCTCCCGGAGGAATGCGTTTGATACGCTTGTAATAAAAGATATCAGCTTACCAGAACCAGGCAATATCAGCTGGTCTTACGACCCGAAAGCTGTGCTCTTAGGATATGATAACGGTACTCCGCTGATTAAATTCACCGATCCTGGCAGCTATTGGGTAGAAATGACAGCCACCTTTGGTGCATGTACTTACACAGTGAGGAAGGAGCTGGAGATTGCTGCCTATGATCCGCAGGCAGGTCCAGGCTATAGTTTGCCTGTACAGGTGATAGACACCGTAATGCTCTCGCCCAATCCTAACAACGGTAACTTTAATTTCAGGATAAAACTCAACAGGAAACAAAAGATCGTTGTTTATGTGTATGACATGAACGGCATCATAGCCGGTAAAAAAGAATATGCACAGACCTTACAGGTAGATGATGCATTCTCTGTAAGCGGATCCACAACGGGAACATTCATCCTCAGGGTCATAACAGAAACTGAAAGCAGGGATGTCCGGTTCATCATTTCCCGATAGAAAACTAAAATACCACAAAAAAGAAACCGTCTCATAAATAAATGAGGCGGTTTCTTTTATCGATACCCATATTAACTACAGTTATACTCTTTTAAGAAGTGGTTACAAAGCGCCAGAATTTCATCAGGCGTCTTTTCCAAACCATGAATGGAAAAAATAACTTCTTCTTTTTTCGTTTTATCTATAATGCTAAGATGATGTCGTGGTACCGTATAGGTTGTTGATCCGGTGCCATCAGTAGGGCTCATGGTATATTCTTTGTAATAAATCACTAATCTGAATCCTGTTATATTTTCCCAGAGAAGTCGTTTTTCTGCTCCAGCCTTGAATTTTTGCAGAAAGGCAAAGCTGTCATAGATACTTTTACTTGGAGATAGTACCAAACCTTCATCCGATATCTTCATTGCTGCTTTTAAAGGGATTTTAGTCGCAATAAAATTGATGAATGAAGGAAGAAGAAAAACTATTGCAATTATACCATACGTTAAAAGGTCATATTTATTCCTGGCCGTAAATATCGCATATAAATACCATGTAACTGGTATTGACACTGCCAAAAGGCATCCAAGGCTTGCTTCTATATTAGCGTCAGTGGATCTTTTTATGATGATGGGTTCCATTTGCAAATAGGGGCACTTTAATTATTGTTATCATAAATTTATGCCACAAGGCAATCATTTGCAGGTTTTAACCAACTACACAACAGCTACTGATCTTTAAAGAGAGGCTACAATACGTCTACATAATTGTAAAAAAGCCGTCGTCATAAATAAATGAGGCGGTCTTTTCATTATATAGGGCTCTCTGTTTTACACAAATAGTATAAAAAAAGAAGAAGCTGCCTCGTTTATGAGACAGCTTCTTCAATTACATAAGCACAGAACCACTCAATCCATCTTTTGTCCTACTTTCCTGTAACCCAGGTAGAAGAACAGTGGGAACACCAGCAGCGTGAGCACGGTGGCAGTGATCAAGCCACCAATTACTACTATCGCCAAGGGTTTGGAAGTCTCAGAACCAATACCTTTGGATAACGCTGCTGGCAATAAGCCAATAGCTGCCATCAACGCTGTCATGACCACAGGGCGTACCCTCGTACGTACCCCATCCCGTATTGCTATTTCAAGAGTGTGATGATTAAATTCATGCCGCTTCACCATTTGCATGTTGTTCTTGAATACCGATATCAGTATCACCCCGTTTTGTATACAGATACCGAACAATGCAATGAATCCGATACCGGCTGAGATACTGAAATTAGTCCCTGATATCAATAACGCGGCAATTCCCCCAATGATGGCAAATGGTACGTTCAGTAACACCATACCGGCATCCTTTACGTTTCCGAACATGACAAACAAGATAAGAAAAATAATCAGTAGACTGATAGGCACCACCTGCGTCAAACGTTTCGTAGCTCGCTGCTGGTTTTCAAAGTCACCAGCCCACTGCATTTCATAGCCTTTGTCCAGTTTAACCTGTTTGTCAACTTTGCCCTGGGCTTCTGCAATAACGCTACCCATATCACGCCCCCGGATAGAAAATTTAACGGCCGTATATCTTCTGTTATCGTCCCTGAAAATGATACTAGGCCCTGTTAATGTACGGATTGTGGCAATGTTCTTAATAGGCACCCGCGCACCGCGTAGGGTAGGGACCATTAAATTACTGATTGCTTCTGCGTTGTTGCGGTATTGCTCTTCATAACGTAAACGCAATTGGAATTTGCGCTCTCCTTCATAGATCTGCGTGATAGCCTTACCGCCGATCGCCATTTCAATGATAGCGTTCGCATCCGCTGTAGTAACGCCATAAAGGGCCATTTTATTTTCATCAAGATCAATTCTCATCTCTGGCTGACCAATATTTCTGATCACACCCAGATCTTCTACGCCCTGAATGTTCTTCATGATGTCATATACCTGGTTGGCCTTAGCCTCCGTATAAGTAAGGCTGTCCCCATATATCTTCACACAAAGGGAGCCTTTTACCCCCGATACCGCCTCTTCCACATTATCCATGATAGGCTGGGAGAAGTTCAGGTTCACACCCGGGTACACTTCCAGCTGCTTCTGCATCTTGTCGATCAACTCTTCTTTCGACAGGCCGCTCTTCCATTGTTTCTTCGGATAGATATCAACATGGAATTCAATGTTATAGAAACCTGTTGCATCCGTACCGTCATTCGGACGGCCCGTCTGCGACATTACCTGCTTCACTTCCGGGAATGCCAGGATAATGCGGCGCATCTTGTTAGCCAATACTTTAGATTCATCCAGCGATACACTCAGCGGACAGGTAGCACGGATATAAATCGCTCCTTCATCCAGTTCGGGCAGGAATTCACTTCCCAGGAACTTGAACATGAACAGGCCAACTGCCACCAGCGCTGTTGCTATAATGAGCGTAATGCGCTTATGACGGTAGGTGCGCGAAAAGAGCTTCATCACACCGGAAGTAATCCCTTCTACAAAGATATTGTGTTTCTCCCGTACATTCTTCCTTAGCAGGATGCTACTTAGCAGGGGGATCAGCGTCAGTGTCAGCAACAGGGCGCCCAACAATGCAAAACCCAGTGTCCAGGCCAGGGGAGAGAACATCTTACCTTCCACTTTCTCAAAAGAGAAGATTGGCAGCAAACCGGCAATGATGATCAGTTTGGAGAAGAAGATAGCCTTGCCCAGCTCTCCGCCGGTATTTTTGATCAGCCCTAGTTTGGATAGCTTATTGAAGCGTTCCATTCCCAGCTGATGCTGCTTATGATCCAGCAATACAAATATCCCTTCCACCATCACGACGGCGCCGTCAATGATGATACCGAAGTCTATCGCCCCCATCGATAACAGGTTGGCAGACATCCCTTTGAGTGTCAGGCAGATAAAGGCAAACAACAAGGCAAGTGGTATCACGATCGCCACAATAACAGTAGTACGCCAGTCGGCCATGAACAGGAACACGATCACAGTTACAAAGATGATCCCTTCCAGCATGTTATGTAATACCGTATGCGTAGCAAACTCTATCAGGTTGTCGCGGTTGTAGAAAGTATTGATCTTCACATCGGCGGGCAATACTTTTTCATTCAGATAATTGATCCTTTCCTCTACACGTTTGATCACCTCACTGGGGTTTTCTCCCTTACGCATCACAATAATGCCTTCCACCACATCATTCTGCTTATCGCGGCCTACCTGTCCCAGACGAGGCAGATTGGATACCGCCACCTGCGCAATATCCTTTACCAGGATAGGTGTATTGTTGATGTTATCTACAATGATATTGCCTATCTCTTCCGCATTGTTCAGCAGGCCGATACCGCGTACCACATAGGCCTGTGAATTATCTACAATCACATCCCCGCCAACATTGATATTACTTTTGGAGATGGCATTGTAAACGTCCAGCGGCGTAATATCATAGGAAGCAAGTTTCTGCGGATTGACAGTGATCTCATAGGTCTTCACTTCACCACCAAAGCTTACCACATCGCCAACACCCGGTACATTCAGCAAACGGCGTTCTATCACCCAGTCCTGTAATGTTTTGAGTTCCTTTACTGTTTTGGTCTTGCTCTCCAGCGTATAACGGAAGATCTCTCCTGTAGGTCCTGTAGGCGGCTGTACATCAGGTTCAGCGCCTTCAGGTAGTTCCACGTCTCGTAAGAGGTTGTTAACCTGCGCACGCGCAAAAGGATCATCTACATTATCATCAAAGATCACTTTCACTACAGACAGTCCAAATACAGTAGTAGAACGCACGGACGTCTTTTTCTGTACAGGGTTCATGGCTATTTCAATGGGAACGGTCACAAACTTCTCTACTTCCTCCGCACTTCTGCCCGGCCATTGTGTAATGATAGTGATCTGTGTATTCGTTACATCCGGGAATGCTTCAATAGGTATATTTTTGAATGCTAAGACGCCCCATACAATCAGGACAACGGTAGCAAAACCTATGAAGAGCCTGTTCTTCAGCGAAAAGGCAATGACTGATTTTATTATTTTCTGCATGAGATCCGGCTTGGCTAGTTAAGGTTAAGGGCATCATAGATAAAGACCTGTGAACTGGTCACCACCTGTTCACCTTCCTGCAGACCGGTAATAAAGGCGCGGTCTTCAATCCTGCGCAACAGGTTGATTTCCCGTATTTCCAGGCCTGTGGGTTTCTTTACTATTACATACTGTTTACTGTTGTCCATCACCATTGCTTTGGCTGGAATACTAAGGATAGCGCCCGTTGGTTTGGCACTCACCTTCACAGTTGCAAACATCTCAGGTTTCAGTTCACCAGTGGCATTCGGCATGCTGATACGTACCTGCATGGTGCGGTTGGCAGGGTCCAGTACATTATATACCTTATCTATTTTGCCTGTATATTCTTTATCAGGATTAGCCAGGGTTCTAACCTGCACCTCATCGCCGAGACGGATATTCGCAATGTCTGATTCATATACATTGGCGATGATCCATACGGTAGAAAGATCGGCAATGGTGAACAGGTTGCTGCTGTTATCCTGGCGTACTTCAGAATTGTTGGAGATGTTCTTCTCGATCACATAACCGCTGATAGGCGCTTTCAGCGTATACGCAGCGCTGTTGCCACCGGTGATATTAGCAACCTGGCGGGCCCTGTTCAGTTCTGATTGCGCTTTCTTGTATTCTATCTGGGCAGCCAGGTAATCCTGCTGTGTAGCCAGATTGCCTTCGAAGAGGGATTTCTGTGTCTCCATATTCTTCTTGGCCATCTCGACGCTGGATTCTGCAATAGATACATCGTTGGTGATACCGGCTACTTCAGAGCTTTGCAGTACCGCCAGCACCTGGCCCTGTTTTACATAGTCGCCCAGCTCTACGTGCACACTTTTGATCTTACCGCTTACCAGGGCATATACCTTGGATTCTTTGCTTTCATCCGGCTGGATCTTACCATTCAGTTTGATGTTCTCTGATGGTTCTTCCATCACAGCGGGAGCCGTTTCCACATGCTTGAACAGGCTGTCGGAGATGGCAGGATCGTCTTTTTTAACTTCCGGTTCATGTGAGCCGCAGGCTGACAGCATGCATACAAAAGCAAGGGGAAGAATATATATGATAAAAGGTTTCATGACTATTTCTGTTATTATTTATTGAACAAAGTTTTACCGATCGCGAAGTTGAGAGTCTCTATCGCCTGCATCCTGTCATTCTGCAGCTGATTGAGCTGAAGGATGTTCTCTTTATAGGAATCGTAGAAGTCTGTAAGCTCCAGCAGGCTGATATTCTTCTTCATGAAATTGTCTGTAATGCTATGCAGCAATTGCTCAAACTGTCCGCGGAATGCAGGATCTACAGATTCCAGCATCTTATCGGTATTAATAGCTTTTACATAGGCGGTCTGTACTTCATTCTCTACGGCCTGTGTCTGCTGTTGTACCAGTAGTTTCGTCTGGTCAACACTGAACTTTGCGGCCTTGATATTGCCCTGGTTGCGGTTGAAGAATGGCAGGTCTATGCCCATATTCAGGAAGGAGGCGTTGTTCACAAAACTGCCTCTCTTGTCAAAGCTGGCGCCCAACGTAAGATCGGGTACTGCTATGGCTTTCTGCAGACTGTAATTCTGCTGGTTGTACAGCAGGTTATTCTGTGCCAGCATGAGGTCCTGCCGGTTGGCATATGCGCTGTCCACCAGGCTTTGTAAACTTGTTTGCCGTACTTCAGGAATACCGGTGATGGCATTGTCTGGCATGTCAGGCGCAAACCAGGAATGATTATTCTGTAGCAGCAACTGCAGATCTGCTTCCAGGTCACTCACCTGGTTCTGCAGATTGGTGCGTTCTGCCCGGAGACTGTACAACAAAGAGCGCAGACGTACTGCATCTTTGAGTGTTACAAGTCCTCTCTGCTGCAGATCTTTATAAGTAGCATCCATCTTCTCCAGGGAAGCGATCTGCTCTTCATATGCTTTCATGGAACTCTGCAGGTAATACGCCTGGTAGAAGTTACTACGCAGGGTGAACCTCAGTGTGCGCAGGAGGTCGAAGAAGGCATTCTCCGCCATATCCGCATTGGTACGCGCCAGCCGTACCTGTTTGTTCCTTTTCCCTGCCAGGGAGATCAGTTGTTGTATACCAATCTCATACTGGCCCGTCTGATTACTGATGTCGAAGAATTTCTTTCTGTCTGGATTATAGAGGTTACCGCTAAGGGTAAGATTAGGATTGTTATACAACCGTGCCTGAATGATCTGTGCCTTTGCTATTGAGACATTATACTTTTCCGCCAGCAGCTGCAGGTTCCTTTCAAGGAACTGTTTTTCGGCATCCTGGAGAGTGATGTGTAAGGTATCCTGCGCCTTGGCTGTAATACCGGCAGCAAGAAGTAACAGACAGCAGGTAAGGATCCGGAAAAGTGATGCTACATTTAAGTCCTTACTAGACATATAGAATCGTTTATTGTAATGTTTGTATGAAATGGTTTATGAAGAGATCAACAATACAGGCACATAAAGGTTTATAGTCAGTCATTGAAGACTGCCATAGGTACTCGCATGCAGAGATCTTTTAAAGTAATATGTGGGTATTAAGCCTTGGGAGGGGGCGTGAGGATATCGTAGGCTATATTGTTGATCTTCTGTACCAGCGCCCGGGGATAAGCAATTGCCAGATCAGTGGTGGAGGGGTCTTCCCTGGTGAGGATGATCTGCTGCGCATTAGGAAGATAACTGGTAATACCGTCACCCGTAAAGTAATGTGCAAGGTCATCGTCCTCATCCTGTCCGGAAACATCCGTGTTGTCCAGCATTACATCGTTAATCAATTCGAAAAAAGTATTGATGTCGTTGATCTGGCGTCCACAGGCGTCATATACGTCTTTCTCATCCGTTACCGGAATGAACATCGTCGTGTTGATGTGAATAAAGAGTAATATGTATGCAAAAAGCCTGATCATAGTATTTCTGATACAAATATATATTTGAGTATGTAGATAATGCCCTGCCTTAAGGAAGTTTAAGGCCATTTTAATCGGATTTTAACTGTAGAGCAGAGATGTTGCAGGGTGAAACAGGAGCTTTAGGGAGGTGTAATTATACGCAGGTTGCAGGATGTTAAATGCCTGTTCTTATCGGTTTGAGATATCAATGCCCTGTTTCGGTGCTTAATATGTAAAGTCAATCCTGAATCTCCACAATAGAACTGTAAAGTTTTTCTGTATTAAGACATTTACCGCTTTTATCTCGCTTAGATAACGCTTAGATAACGCTAATCCTACGTTAATGCTACGTTCATGAACGTAAGATTAACGTAGGATTAGCGTTATCTAAGCGTTATCTAAGCGAAGTATAACCGAAGCTTTGTCCAAAGAGAAACCTGATTGGCCTATATCTGGTGTTCGTGGGTTATGGTTGTGCTTAATGTGCTGTAAATCTATTTGTTATAGTGTGTTTCGGCGCGGTAAAAATCAGTATTTACCGCATATCTTTTCTTCAGTTTTCTATTTAGCTTTGCGATGTAATCGTAATCGTTCTTACGAATCTTCCCGAATTAGTTTCGCATCGTTTTAGAAAAATCCGCGTTATCAGCGCGTCCAGATAAATATACATTTCCTTAGTGGGGCGGGCGCCGACTGCTTCTGTATTACTAAGTGAAATGACCAGGAGAAATTTTAATAAGAGACTATATAACCAGATCATTCGCTACGATCAGCTCCGTTGGGAGCTGCAGTGTTTGTAGCGCGGGGTGCAACCCCGGGAATGTAATGATAACCCCGGCATTCCGGCGACCTAACACATCCAGTCCTTTAAGATCCTGTTGATCTTTTCAAATTCAATGAGGAACCCATCGTGGCCATAAGTAGAATCTATCTCATGATAGGTGGCCTGGGGGATATGCTGAGAGAGGAACAGCTGTTCTTCCGGCGGACAAAGAATATCGCTTGTGATACCCACGATCAGGGCGGGCTGGGAGATGAGGGTAAGCGCTCCTGCCAGGTCTGTGTTGCGACCACGGGATATATTGTGGCTGTCCATCGCCTTGGAAAGTAGCCAGTAGGACTGGGCATTGAAGCGTTTCACCAGTTTGTCGCCCTGGTATTCGATATAGGAAGAAGCCCTGAAAAGATCGGTTTTTTCGTTATCAGGGTCTGACTGTGTACGTACGAAGGTCTGGTAGTTGCGGTAGGTTAGCATACCGATAGCGCGGGCCGCCTTTAAGCCTTTAGCGCCTGCGGCATAGTTATCTTCCCGCCAGGTGTTGTCGGCCTCGATAGCCAGGCGCTGTGCCGTATGGATGGCAATACTCCAGGCGCTTTCTGAGGCGCCGGTGCAAAGCAGGCCGAGACGCGAGATAACTGCCGGTTCCAGTAAAGCCCATTCCAGGGCCTGATAACCGCCCATAGAACCACCCAGCAACAGTTTTACCTGCTGTATGCCCAGGTGTTGACGCAGCAATACGTGGGCACTCACCATATCCCGTATTGTTACCTTCGGGAAGGAATGGAAATATGGCTGGCCGGTAGCGGGATTGGGGGAAAGCGGACCAGAGGTGCCATAACAGGACCCCAGGATATTGGCGCAGACAATAAAGTCTTTCTCAGGATCAATCGCCTGACCAGGGCCAATCAGCCCCTTCCACCAGTCCATCACGTCTGAATTGGCCGTCAGGGCATGACAGATCCATACCACATTGTTGCCTGTGCTGTTCAGCGTACCATAAGTATGATATGCAACGTGCAATTCCGGCAGGACGGCGCCGGATTCTAAGGTAAATGGCTGTTTATGATGGAAATTATGTACTGTCAATGCCCCTGAAAAATTTGCGCAAAGCTAAGTTAAAAAATGCTTAATGCATAATGACCTTGAGATAAGGGGGTATTTGGGATTTGCCTTCGGGAGAAGTATCTTTGATAAATAATTTAGCTACAAATGAAGATATCGCTACAGAGAATAGATGATGCGTTCAACATGGAAGCAGTTGACCAGAATGGACACAAGGTTTTAATGGATTCTTCCGTAGAGAACGGGGGAAAGAACAATGGCGTAAGACCCATGCAGATGCTGCTGATGGGACTGGGTGGTTGTTCTGCCATTGACGTGGCCATGATCCTGAAGAAACAACGCCAGGAAGTGACCGATTTCCGTATAGAGATAGACGGGGAAAGAGAAAAAGGCAAGGAGCCTTCCATCTGGGAAAAGGTACACGTGATATTTCATCTCAGTGGCGACATCGATCCTGATAAGGCAGCCCGCGCTGTGGAGCTCTCCATGACTAAATATTGTTCCGTTGCGGAAACCCTGCGCAGGGCAGGAGGAGACCTCACCTGGGAAACAAGAGTGAACGGGTAATCACTACAATGATAAAAAGGGCCGGACAGGTATATGATGACCTGAATGGCTGATTATTCTTATCAATCAATATATCAACGCAAGCAGATGGAGAAAAACCAATACCGTCCGGAGACCAATGCAGTAAGGATACAGACAGAAAAGACCTGGCAGATGGAACACTCTACGCCGCTCTTTCTGACTTCCAGCTTCACGTATGACAATGCGGAAGAAATGCGCGCCACCTTTGCGGATGAAACGGATAATAATATCTACACCCGTTTCAGCAACCCGAACGTGGATGAATTTGTAGATAAAGTATGTGCCCTGGAAGGTGCTGAAGCCGGATATGCCACTGCTTCTGGTATGAGTGCGGTATTTGCCAGCTTTATGGCGCTGATGAACGCCGGAGATCACCTGGTATCTGCCAGTTCTATCTTTGGGTCTACCCATACCGTGATCACTAAGTTCCTCCCTAAATGGGGCATTGAATACAGTTATTTCGATATCAATAAACCCGAAACCGTTGAAGCGCTGATCAAGCCTAATACAAAGATGATCTTCGTGGAAACGCCTTCCAACCCGGGGCTGGAAATAATAGATCTGAGCCTGCTGGCGCAGATCGCCAACAAACATAATATCATTCTCAACGTAGACAACTGCTTTGCCACACCGGTACTGCAGCGTCCTATTGCTGATGGTGCACATATCGTAACCCACTCTGCCACCAAATGGATGGATGGACAGGGACGTGTACTGGGCGGCGTTGTAGTGGGCAAAAAGGAACTGATCAAAGAGATCTACTCCTTCTGCCGCAGCACTGGTCCGGCGATGTCTCCGTTCAATGCCTGGGTGCTGAGCAAAAGCCTGGAAACATTACATATCCGTATGGCCCGCCATTCAGAAAGTGCATTGGCGCTGGCGAAGGCACTGGAAGGCAATCCGCATATCACCTGGGTGAAATACCCGATGCTGGAAAGTCACCCGCAACATGCTATCGCCAAAAAACAGATGAGTGGCGGCGGTGGTATTGTCTGCTTCGAACTGAAAGGCGGTCTGCAGAGCGGTACCCGCTTCCTGGATGCGCTGAAGATGCTGACACTCACGGCTAACCTGGGCGACAGCAGAAGTATC
Organism: Chitinophaga sp. CF418; assembly: GCF_900142925.1. GTDB lineage: Bacteria > Bacteroidota > Bacteroidia > Chitinophagales > Chitinophagaceae > Chitinophaga. Next base: position 39,294 of record NZ_FRCN01000017.1, on the reverse strand, counting down.
GCTTCCCATCCTGCCAGCACTACGCATGCTAAACTGACTGACGAAGAACGTGGGAAAGTTGGTATCACACCCGGAATGATCCGCATCTCTGTAGGATTGGAAAATATCCAGGACATCCTGGAAGACATCCTTCAGGCACTGGAACAAAGCAAATAATCTGATATAATACCAGGAAGTGCCAGTGGTGCTTCCCGGTATTATAACTCAGGAGAAGTGCCGGTGGTACTTCCCGGTATGCTGACTCAGGGGAAGACTCGTGGTGATAGCCCCTTTAGGGGTTTTTGTGTTTGTAGCCCCGGGTGACAACCCGGAAAAACGTATATCGATCCGCCGCGGCGGGCCGCGTGTTTGTAGCCCGGGCAGATCAGCCCCGAAATATTACGATCCGCTAATATTTTCTTATCTTCCCATATATGAAATCCGTACCTCGTTTTATCCTCATTATTGTGCTCAGCTTCCTGGGCGGTTATTTCTTTTCATGGTGGACCGTGGCCGTAGCGGCATTCCTGGTAGCCGTGCTGATACCATTGCCTCCCTTACGCTCTTTCCTGAATGGTTTTATTGCCGTATTCCTGTTATGGCTGGCGCTGGCATTCTTTAAAGACATCCAGAACGATCATATCCTGGCTAATAGAATGAGTGAACTGATCATCAAAGTAAAGAACCCGATCCTGATCGGCCTGGTCAGTGCATTCATTGGCGGCCTGGTAGCTGGTCTGGGAGGACTGACAGGCAGTTATCTGCGCTATAAGAAAAAAGCAGTTGCCTGAGATCGCCTGTCTCTATTGCCACTTACCTGTTAAAATTGAGATAAAAGCACTGCCGCATACCCGCGTGTTCCCCGTAAACAGTATATTTATCTGGTAGAATCGTCCACAGGAGGAGCGGGAACTTATTACCTATAATTATCCGATATGCCCAAAGCGTTACTAGCCTTTATTTTCCTTTTCATTTCTTACCATACCCAGGCAGGTATCATACGGGGCAAAGTGACCAATGAAAAGCAGGAATCGCTACCTTTTGCCTCCGTATTCATAAAGGGAACAACCAATGGTACCACCACCAATTCAGCAGGCCAGTTCCATCTTGATGTACCGGCAGGGACCTACATATTGGTCTGCCAGTATATGGGATATAAAAAGGAAGAGAAGCAGGTAACGGTTACAGCCGCTGACCAGGAGATCAATTTTATCCTTGCCCCGCTCAGTCTTCAGATTAAAGAGGTAGTAGTAAAATCAGGCGGAGAAGACCCCGCCTATGCCATTATCCGTCAGGCGATTAAAAAACGCTCTTTCTACCTGGACCAGGTAAAAGAGTATACCTGTAACGACTATATCAAAGGCATTTTTAAGATGCGGGATATGCCCAATAGTTTCCTGGGACAGAAGATAGACAAGGATGACCTGGACGATATGGGACTCGATTCTAATAAGCGGGGCGTATTATTTCTGTCAGAATCTGTCACTAAAGTAGCCGTCAAAAGACCGGATGATGTGAAAGTAGAAGTGTTGTCGGCCCGCCAGAGCGGGGGAGGGTTTGGGTTTAGCTTTCCGGCCTTCATTGATTTCTACGAGAATAACGTGACCGCCATGGTCTCCCAGTTCAATAAGCGGGGCTTTATATCACCCATTGCCGAAAACGCGCTGTTCTACTATAAATATAGACTGGAAGGCGTCTTCCAGGACGACGGTAAAACAGTGAATAAGATAAAAGTGATTCCCCGCCGTAAATATGAGCCGCTGTTCTCTGGTTATATTTTTATCACGGATGATGACTGGCGCATTCACAGTGTCGACATGATGGTGACACAGGAATACCAGCTGGAGATCATGGATACCCTGCATATCACCCAGATACATGTACCTGTGAATGCAGACGTATGGCGTACAAAAGATCAGGTCATCAACATAACGATCAAACAGTTTGGCTTCAATGTAGTGGGCAGCTTTGTAAATGTATATTCCAATTATAACCTGACACCCAATTTTCAGAAGAAATATTTCGACCGGACTATTATGCGCTATGATACCGCTTTTGACAGGAAACAACTGGCCTATTGGGATAGCGTACGCCCGGTGCCGCTGGAACCGGAAGAAGTGTCAGATTTCCACAAAAAAGACAGTATCGCCCGCAACCGGAAAGACAGTGCACAATCTGCCTGGAGACTGGACACACTACGCAGCAGGCAGAAACCCATTAATCCCCTGAAACTACTTTACAGCACCGGAGGGATAGAACATAAATACTATTTTAAACGGGATACCGGTATTTATTATCACCTCCTGGAAATGAAGTCATTACTGACCCAGGTTGAATATAATACCGTAGAAGGGATATCTGTTAACCTGGAGCCCAGGCTGACATTTGACCTGCCTCAAAAGCAGGAACTGAGGATCATTCCCCGCATAAGATATGGCTTCAGTAATACCCATCTGAACGCATATACGTACCTGTCATGGAACAAGGAAGCAAAATTGGCAGGACGCTATGGAGACAATACCTGGACGATAGGAGGAGGGAAACGCATCTCCCAGTTTAATCGCGATAATCCTATTGCTCCGATCGCGAACATCTTTTATACTTTGTTGTTCAAGGACAACTACATGAAGTTGTATGAGAACTGGTTCGGAGAGCTGCGTTTCAAACGCAGGTTTGAAAGCAGTGCCACTATTACAGCGGGGATCTCTTATGAAGACAGGATACCGGTGGAAAACACTACGGATTACAGTTTCAGGAAAGATAGCAGCAAACATTTCCTGCCCAATCATCCCTATGAACTGGCCGCCATTCCTTTTAACCGGAATCAGGCGCTGGTACTGAACCTGGCGTTTTCCTTCCAACCCGGACAACGGTTTATTGAACTGCCGGACCGGAAGGTGGCTATTGGTTCAAAATACCCGGTATTCCGCATAGGGTACAGCAAGGGTATTCCTGACATAGCCGGCAGCGACGCTAATTTCGACAAATGGAACTTTGAAGTACGGGACAACATCAACCTGAAACTTTTCGGGGAATTTCAGTACCGTTTTGGGGCGGGTGGATTCCTCAATAGTCAACATGTGGACATACCCGATTTCCAGCATTTCAACGGTAACCAGACTTTTTATAACATCAAATACCTGAATAGCTTTCAGCTGGCGCCATACTACCGGTATAGCAATACGGCCTCCCTTTACGGAACGGCGAATGTAGAGCATCACTTTAACGGATTGCTGACCAATAAGATACCTTTATTCAATCGTTTGAAATGGAACCTTGTGGCAGGGTCAAATGCTTTTTATATTAATCGTGATAACAATTATGTAGAAGTTTTTGCGGGCCTGGAAAATATTCTGAAAGTGATCCGCGTTGATGTAATTGCAGGATATCAGAGTAAAGACGATACCCGGATCGGGGTGAGGGTTGGTTTCGGGGGATTGTTCGGCGGCCTGGTAAAACCACAACAGGATGAAACGGTGCAATAAAAAAAGGGAAAGCCGTTTTGACTTTCCCCTGCTTGCCTAAAATCTTTCCTTTCTTGCTTTATAGCTTTCTTTGGGATCACGGTCATAGAAGTAAGCTAGTAAACGGTAAATCCATAAACCTACTATAAAATAAAGGATGTAGAGAAGAACTGTACTCATAATTCACATTTTTGGGTTAATCTGATTTGCTTGTCCGATACCTTAATTTCAAAAAGGATGCCAAGTCTTATCATTATTTTATATACGATAATAATCAAATAGTTATAAAGGATGGGATATGTTCATAGTTCCCTGAACAATTTCCCTCGTTTACACGTTGTAGTAAATGTAAAACATATTTTGAGCCAGTTTACCTGTGTATCGTATAACATTTTCATGTGAATTTCTAACTTAACTATCCCCCATGAAAAGAATTGCAATAATCGCCTTTGTTCTTGGTATTTTAATGGCAACCCTGGCCTATGTAGCAGAAGTGAATGACTGGAATGGCCTGCCTGAATACCTCACCGTAGGGTTTGCCGGGTATGTATTGATTATCAGTGCTACAGCCTATTATCTGACAAGTATCCTGTACGAGTGGTCCAGGGAAACAGAGACCTGGCAGGGAGAACTCTGAGAATTTTATTACCTTTGCGGCGCCGAGCCAGTTTTAGAAGTTGAGACAGACTTTTAGGCATACTTTTCAGGTCTGTCTGTTAAAACTCAATGCTGGTAAGGCGATAACTGAAATTTTGCTCACAAGGCAAGTGTTCTTAAAATTTCTTTACGCAAAATGGCATTACACAACAGAGTATCCGCCGCCGAACTGAAGGTACGGCTGGCTGCCGAGACATTCCGGCGCGTCACTACATCATTCTACCAGTACGCAAAGATCGAAGATCCCAACGCTTTCCGTGACGAACTATACCAGCGGCTCTTTGTCCTGGGCGTCTTTGGCCGCATCTACGTGGCGCACGAAGGCATCAACGCACAGATCAGCATTCCCGAACACAATTTTGAGGCTTTCCGGGACACCCTTTATTCTTATTCTTTCCTCAACGGCATTCGTCTGAACATTGCAGTCGACGATGATGGTAAATCTTTCTGGGTACTGAAGATCAAGGTCCGCGACAAGATTGTTGCAGACGGCATAGAAGATCCTACTTTCGACATGTTTACAAAAGGTAAGTACCTGGATGCGAAGAGCTTCAACGAGCTGACTAATGATCCTGATACAATAGTGGTGGACATGCGTAATCACTATGAATATGAAGTAGGGCATTTCGAGAACGCTATAGAAGTGCCTTCTGATACTTTCCGCGAACAGCTGCCTATGGCGGTTGACATGCTGAAAGACCAGAAAGATAAGAATATTGTGATGTACTGCACGGGTGGTATCCGCTGTGAAAAAGCATCCGCATATATGCTGCACAACGGTTTCAAAAATGTATTCCACCTGGAAGGCGGTATTATTGAATACACTAATAAGGCAAAGGCCCAGGGACTTCCTCTGAAGTTCAAAGGCAAGAACTTTGTATTTGACGATAGGCTGGGAGAACGCATCACAGAAGAAGTGATTGCTCAATGCCATCAGTGTGGTAAACCCTGCGATACCCATACCAACTGTAAGAACGATGGTTGTCACCTGTTGTTCATCCAGTGCGATGAATGTGCTGCTAAATATGAAGGCACCTGCAGTGATGAGTGCCATACGGTGCTACAGATGTCTCCTGAACAACAGGAAGAGCTGCGGAAAGGAGTAGATAAGGGAACAATGTTCTTCAATAAATCCAGGCAAAGATTAAGGCCCAGGTTGGGAGAAAAATAAGATCCTCGTCAGGAGCTGTGTGTTTGTAGCCCGGGGTGAAACCCCGGGGACAAAAAAAACCGCCCCGCGTTGTTTCTTCTGCGGCGGGGCGGAGTAATTGAGCATGTAGAACAGTTCAAACAAATGTAAACACCTGTAAGAGCTGCATTAGCATGTCCATTCTATCAACCTATATGCGAACTAAAACCCTATTGATCAGCGTTAATTATCACTCAGTGCTTCGTATATCTGTTGCTGATGTGCAGATATAACATTTTCACCCGCATTCAATCCTCTGAGGATATAGATAATATCACCGGTAGTCGTATACGTTTGTACTTCCCTTACCTGGATATTGTATTTATCTTTGAACACCAGCACGAAATTCTTACTGTGGTCTGCTATTACCGCCGCCTCCGGAATGGCTATCATGTCATCGCCCTGATTGCAATGAACGATTACAGCCGCTTTCATCTCAGGTTTGAGTAATGCTTCCGGAATAGCCAGTAGTATATCCAAACGTCCAGCTGATGAATCCTTTGCCGGATAGACCGTCTCCACTTTTCCATAAAACACTTTTTCGGGAAGGCTTTCTGTAAGAATTTCGGCTTCATATCCCTCTTTCACATTCTTCAGATCAGCCTTTGCTACATCTATCAGTACATCCGTCTGGCGGGCATTCCGGTTGTTCCGGATTATTTTTCCCGGCAGCTGTAACTCCTTTTGTACGGGTTTCAGACTGGCGGTGTCTATTCTGATCGTCTTCAGCATTGTATCACTCAGCACAAAGGTCTTTTTTTGGGCTCCTCCATCAATCTCGGGATGCTTACATGCTGTCAGGCAAAGGCTGGCAACAAATAAGACGAGGATGAAGGAGATGCATTTCATGACGTATTTCAGAATTAAGGCAAAGCTCCGCAATCCTACTTAAAGTGGGCTTTAAACACAATTAAAAAGTCATTAAAATGTGGTGGGAATGGACATCTTATTGATGCCTGTGAGGTAAAACGACAGTAAAAGTAGTGCCTTGTCCCGGTACAGACGCTACAGAAATCTGGCCCTTATGCAGCAGGACGATCCTTTTGCAGATGGAAAGTCCCAGGCCATGACCACGTACCTGGTGTGAATTGGAGCCCCTGTAGAAGGGTTCGAAGATCTTCTCCAGATCTTCCGGGGCTATACCCATGCCAGTGTCTTTTACCTGCACCTGAATATCGGTGGGGCTAAAGTCGATGGTGACGTAGGTGGTATTGTCTGAGGAGAACTTCAATGCATTGTCCAGCAGGTTCAGGAAGAGCACCTTGAGCAGGCTTTCATTACCCTCGCAGATCAGTTCTGTATCCAGCTCCGGCTCTTTCAGGAAACGGATGTCAACCCGGGGAGATTTATGAGGCTCTGCACCAGGGGTAGCCGGGGCGCGCTTTAGTTTGATCAGGTTGCCCATTTCCAGCAGCAGTTCGTCTATCCTGACTTCCATAAAGACAAATTGCTGTTCATCCAGCCCTGATTGCGCCAGCTGTAATAGTCCGTTGCTCAGGTCTGACAGGTGCTGTGCATCTTCAAGTACCGATGTCAGGGTATCCTGGTATACCTCCTTGCTTCTTTCTTTGGACAATGCCACCTGTAGCTGGCTGATGATGGACGCCAGCGGAGTTCTCAGCTCGTGCGAGGCATTGCTTACAAAACTCTTCTGCAGGTCAAAGGCATTGCTCAGGCGCTTCAGCATGGTATTGAAATTGGCGCCCAGCTGGGCGATTTCATCCCTACCTTTAGCATCTACTGTTATACCCTGGAGGTTGTTGGCATTGATAGTCTGCACCTGTGTTACCAGGTTGTCAATGGGGCGCACCATTCCTCTTGCAAAGAAATAGCCGACTACCACCAGTAGTATAACTGCCACAATGATCTCTATAATGAGGATCTGCCGCAGGTTCTGCAGGTTCTGAAAGCCGTATTTGTCAAAGGAAGTGACCAGTACGATCACCGAGACTTTGCCTTCTGTATAATATACGCCTACCAGCTCACCATTATCACGCTCATGACTATACTCACCGTTCTTTCTGATATAGTCCAGCAGGTGGCGGGAGGTACGGATGGCGGTATCTTTTACATTGGAATAAAGCAGGTCGTAAGCAGGATCGTATACGAGGATGGTTTCTTTATATAGGTCCTGGAAGGTGGTTTTGTCCAGTTTACGCAGCAGGTCCACTTTTACGCGGTCATCTTCAATGATCACATTGGCAATAGAGCGGGCACGGTATTCCAGGCGTTCCAGGTATTCCGCTTTACGGGACTGTGCAGAGAAATAGTAAGCCAGGATGGCGAAAGTATTCAGCAGTACAAATGCTGAAATAGAATAGGAGAGCGCTATTTTATATTTGATCTTCACTCTTCGGCAAGGTAATATCCCATTCCTGTTTTTGTATGGAGCAGCTTATTATCAAAGTCTTTGTCGATCTTCTTCCGCAGGAAGTTCATATATACTTCTATTACGTTGGTACCGGTATCAAAGTCGATATCCCAGACCTTTTCGGCGATCACCAGTTTGGAAATTACTTTTCCTTTGTGCAGGGCGAGGAATTCCAGGAGCTGGTATTCTTTGGCGGTCAGGGCGATCTTTTTACCGGCCCTGGTTACTTCCTTTTTCTCCCGGTCTATTTCCAGGTCGCCGATCACGATCTTATATTGCGTATTTTCCTGTACTTCGGAACCCGCACGTTTCAGGAATACCCTGATGCGGGCCATCAGTTCCCGGAAGTCGAAGGGTTTCACAAGGTAATCGTCTGCTCCCAGCTCAAAGGCCTGCATTTTATCGTCCATGCCGCCAAGGGCAGTGAGCATGATGATCGGTATGGCGTTATTCTTCCGGCGGATCACCTCACATACTTCGTAACCGTTGGCATGGGGCAGGTTCAGGTCCAGGATCACCAGGTCGTAGTTATTGCTGGCGCCCAGGCTTTTGCCCATTCTGCCGTCATAGGCAACATCGACTTCAAAGCCGTTCTCTTCTAAACCCTTTTTCACGGTATTAGCCACTTTGATTTCGTCTTCTACTACGAGTATGCGTTGCATATGTTATATTCCAGTTAGTTCGCTGTGTTGAAGATACGAGTTCTGCTGATATATTAAGTTGTTCTATTTCGGGCAGTTGTTGCGGTTTGCCTGGCGCTTGCTGCTTGCTGCTTGGGCGCTTGCTGCGGTTTCAGGTGGGACCCCGGGCTGTATCCCTTTTCGAGGTCCTTGCTATGCAGCTTTAGCAAGCGTATTGGCTTTTGAATATCTATATAACTCCCGTCAAGCGTATCAGCACTCTCAAAGGGATAAGGCCCTTGGGTCTCCACCTGAAACCTCCTCGTTAAGAGCCCTCCAATTGATAGTTGACCATCTGACTGTACAGCTTTCACATCGGACTCATTTCCCAGTAGCTTATCAAACGCTGTCTCAGTGCTTCATTTTACCTGATAGTTGGCCGTCTGACTGCGTAGCTTTCACATCAGACTTAGTTCCGGTAGCTTATCAAACGCTTTCTCAAATGTTGCATTCCAATAAATAGCAGCCCATCTAACCGCGTAACTCCTTGCATCCTGCATCAGCCTTCCAGCTCCATCAGTTTCTCGAAAGCCTTCTCATAGTCCTCGTTCACCTGTTTCAATTCCTTACCCAGTTGAGCGTATTCAGATTCCAGCTGCTGGAAGCGCTTTTTGTCTGAATAGGTCTGAGGGTCGTTCATGGAAGTTTCCAGGGCAGTCTTCTTTTCATTAAGACGGGCCAGTTGTTCCTCCAGTTGCTGGAACTGACGTTTATGCTTTTGTAACTCCTTCTGTTTGTCCTTGTCTATAGGAGTGTTCTTCTGTTGGCTGTTGCTGCTGTTATTGCTACTATTATTATTACCGGTGTTCTTATTGTTATTGTTGCCGCTGTTGTTGTTGGCGTTATTGTTATTCGCTGGCCGCTCGGTCTTTAAGTCTTTTTTTTTTGAGTCGTTGGCGTTCTTGTCGGAAGTAGCCAGGAGTTTGGCGTTTTCTGCCTGACGCTTTTTGTACTCTTCCCATTCTGCATAGGTACCCTTGAATTCCTTGATCTCGCCGTCTACGATCTCCCAGATCTTGTTGGCCGTCTGGCTGACGAAGTAACGGTCGTGGGACACCAGTACATAGGTGCCGTCATATTGTGCCAGGGCGTCAATCAGCATCTGCACAGAGTTCATATCCAGGTGGTTCGTCGGCTCATCCAGCAGCAGGAAGTTGGCCTGGCTGATGATGGTTTTGGCCAGTGCAACACGTGCTTTTTCACCTCCGGACAGGATCTTGATCTTCTTGTAAACATCATCGCCGGTAAAGAGGAAACAACCGAGGAGGGCGCGGAGTTCCACTTCTGAACGGCCGCTGCCGAAGTTTTTGAGTTCATCCAGGATCTCACTGCTCAGGTCCAGACTTTCCAGCTGGTGCTGGGCATAGAAGCTGGGCACTACGTTATGGCCGCCGATGCGTTCACCTTCCATTGGTTCTGCACCTGCTATCACACGGAGCAGGGTGGATTTACCCTTACCGTTCGCACCGATCAGGGCTATCTTGTCGCCACGGTTGATTTCAGCGCTGGCGCCCTCGAGGATGGTGAGTTTACCGAAACGTTTGGTCACATTGTTCAGCGTAGTAATGATCTTACCGGGTATTCTGTCAGGGGTAAAGTTGATACGGATCTTGGAAGGTCCATTATCTACCTGTTCTACTCTTTCCAGTTTGTCGAGGCGTTTGGCAATACTTTGTGCCTGGGCAGCTTTAGAGGCTTTTGCTTTAAAGCGCTCAATGAAGCGTTCCTGTTGGCGGATGTAATCCTGCTGGTTCTCGTAAGCACTCTGCTGCATTTCACGGCGCAGTTCCTTTTCCTGCTCATAGTCTTCGTAGTTACCCGCGTAGTGGTGTAACTGCTGCTGATACAGTTCTACTATTTTATTGACCATCCTGTCCAGGAAATAACGGTCGTGCGATACAATGATCACGGCGCCGCTGTAGCTCTGAAGGTATTTCTCCAGCCATTCGATGGAAGGGAGGTCAAGGTGGTTCGTCGGTTCATCGAGCATCAGCACATCCGGCTGCTGCAGGATCAGTTTAGCCAGCAGCACGCGCATGCGCCAGCCTCCGGAGAACTGGCTGTAGGGACGTTCCAGGTCGGCTGTGGAGAAGCCGAGGCCTTCCAGTACCTGGGCGGTCTTATGCCGCATATTGTAACCGTCAAGGACTTCAAATTCATGCAGTTTGTCTGCATATTCCATCAGTAATGCTTCTGCCTCGTTGGTTTCCAGTTCTTTAGTGATGCGTTCCAACTCTTTTTCCAGTCGCAGGGCTTGCTCAAAGGCGGTCATACCCACGTTCAGGATAGATTCATCAGATTCGAAGCTGAGCAGGTCCTGGTTGAAGAACCCGAGAGAGAGGTTTTTGATCTTGTTTACACTTCCTTTCGAAACGGTGTATTCACCATTGATCACGCGTAAAATGGTAGATTTACCAGTACCATTCAATCCGATCAGACCCACACGGTCGCCCGGTACAATATGCCATGAAGCGTTTTCAACGATGGCCCTTGCGCCAAACTCAAAAGTTATATCCTGTAGTGCGATTAGCATTGCTAAATAAAATTGAAGGTGCAAAGGTAGTGCTTTTCGGGGAGAGTCCATAGCCCGGTGAGCAGTTCTATCGACTGTTTCGATTATCTTTGGACGCAAAAGCAAAATAAAACATGAGGTCAGCTATAATTCTGGTTATCACCGCATTCTTTGCCTGTAATGAAGCCGCCAAACAACCCGCGGCCACCCAGGCGGACAGTGGTCCGCTGAAAGCACCCTATGCCACCGAATTCTATGATTCCCTGCAAATAACCATGGATGCCTATTATGACCTCACCGATGGGCTGTCGCAGGAGAATACTACCTATACTGACAAATGGGCCACTATCCTGAAGCAGCATATAGACAGTCTTCCACTGGGCATGCTCCAGATGGATTCTGCAAAACTGGGGGCTATCCGCACGGCTACCGGGAGTATCAGTGCGGAACTGGCTGGATTGCTGGGAGAAAAGGACCTGGAAGCAAAAAGAGCTGGTTTTGAGGCGGTGTCCGATATGTTGTATGATATCGTCCAGACCACAGGACTAAAGGGAAAGACCATCTACCGGCAATACTGCCCTATGGCATTCAATGACCGGGGAGCGTACTGGCTGAGCAGGAGCAGCAAGCGCCAGAATCCCTACTTTGGCAACGGAATGCTGGGCTGTGTGGAGGTTACAGACAGTTTACGCTATTAAGAATGCCACCTGAGGTAAGAATGCAGTGAGGGCCATTACATTTGATATACAAAAATGCCGTCATTTTTCTTAACTTCGCAAGCCAATTTTATCGGCTATTTAAAATCAATATAAAAGCAACACAGCAATAGCTGTAGGTTAACAGCTCAAATCGTATGATCAACATTACATTACCGGATGGCGCAGTTCGTCAGTATGAAGCAGGAGTAACTGCAATGGATGTTGCCAAATCCATCAGCGAGGGATTGGCACGTAAAGTTTTGGCCGCAAAATTTAATGGTCAGGTGACGGATGCGTCCCGGCCAATTACAACGGATGGCACGCTGCAGTTACTGACATGGACAGATACGGATGGTAAGGCTACCATGTGGCACTCTTCTGCCCACCTCATGGCAGAAGCGCTGGAAGCACTGTATCCCGGGGTGAAATTTGGTATCGGGCCCGCTATCGAGAACGGGTTCTACTACGATATTGACCTGGGAGGCCGCAGCATTTCCGATGAGGATCTGCAGAAGATCGGCGATAAGATGGCTGAACTGGCTAAAAAGAACAGCACTTACGAACGCCGTGAAGTAAGCAAAGCAGATGCCGAGAAATATTTCACCGAAAAGAACGATGAGTACAAGCTGGAACTGATCAGAGACCTGCAGGACGGTACCATCTCTTTCTATACACAGGGTAATTTTACAGACCTTTGCCGTGGGCCTCACATCCCAAGCACAGGGTTTATCAAGGCTATCAAGCTGACCAACATTGCCGGCGCCTACTGGCGTGGTAATGAGAAGAACAAGATGCTGACCCGCATTTACGGTATCACTTTCCCTACGCAGAAAGAGCTGGACGATTACCTGCACCTGATAGAGGAGGCAAAAAAACGTGACCACCGTAAGCTGGGTAAAGAGCTGGAGCTGTTCACCTTCTCAGAAAAGGTGGGCCTGGGACTGCCTCTGTGGCTGCCAAAAGGCGCCATGCTGCGTGAACGCCTGCAGAGTTTCCTGCAGAAAGCACAGATCGAAGCCGGTTATATGCCGGTAGTAACACCGCATATCGGTAACAAGCAACTGTATGTTACTTCCGGTCACTACGAGAAATATGGTAAAGACAGCTTCCAGGCTATCCATACGCCGGAAGAAGGCGAGGAGTTCATGCTGAAACCTATGAACTGCCCTCACCACTGTGAGATCTATAAAGCCAGCCCGAAGAGCTATAAAGACCTGCCGGTACGCTTTGCGGAGTTCGGTACTGTATACCGTTACGAACAGCATGGTGAACTGCATGGTCTGACCCGTGTACGTGGCTTTACGCAGGATGACGCGCACCTTTTCTGCCGTCCCGACCAGGTGAAGGCAGAATTCATCAAGGTGATCGACCTGGTACTGTACGTATTCGCCAGCCTGAATTTTACTGATTATACCGCCCAGATCTCCCTGCGCGACCAGGAAGACAGGTCAAAATATATCGGATCAGAGGAAAACTGGAACCTGGCGGAACAGGCTATTATCGAGTCAGCTGCTGAAAAAGGCCTGAATACGGTAGTAGAATACGGTGAAGCCGCGTTCTATGGCCCGAAACTGGACTTCATGGTAAAAGACGCCCTGGGCCGTAAATGGCAATTGGGTACCATCCAGGTAGATTACAATCTGCCTGAACGTTTTGAGCTGGAGTATGTAGGTGCAGATAATCAGAAGCACCGCCCGGTAATGATCCACCGTGCGCCATTCGGCTCGCTGGAGCGTTTCATAGCGGTACTGATAGAACATTGCGCCGGTAAATTCCCGCTGTGGCTCACACCTACCCAGGTGAAGATCCTGCCTATCAGTGACAAGAATCAGGCTTATGCAGAAAAAGTAGCAGAATTGCTAAAAAATGCGGAAATTCGCGCAGAAATAGATGACCGCAACGAGAAGATAGGGAAAAAGATCAGGGAAACTGAACTTGCAAAAATTCCTTATATGCTCGTATTAGGTGAGAAGGAGACTGCTGAAGGCAAAGTTGCGGTACGCAGACAAGCTAAAGGCGACCTCGGTGCAATGGACCTGGAACAGTTCATGGCGCTGGTAAAAGAAGAAGTAGTCAGCAGGAGGCCATTCGAATAAGTCATTTCTCTACAAAAGATCATAAAATATATTTTTAACTAATTGAACTTTTGTATTTTCGGGTACGTTAATTGCTTTTATAGTCCATAGACGACAGATGCACGTCTGCAGATGCAATCCTCCCGACGGAAGATAAATCATTAAGACTTTGTTCATGGACTATGGACGACTACTGACAATTATTAATTTGTAACTTTATTTTTTTTAATGCCACAAGGACCCAGACCAAGTTTTAACAACAACAACAGGGGTAGAAACCCAAATTTTAGAAGAGAACAACAACAGGAACACCGCACGAACAGAATGATACGTGTACCTGAAGTACGATTGGTAGGTGAAAATATAGAAGTCGGGGTATACCGAACGGAGGAGGCCCTGCGTATGGCAGAAGAACAGGGACTGGATCTCGTGGAGATTTCCCCAAATGCTGTACCACCGGTATGCCGAATCATCGATTATAATAAATTCCTTTACGAAAAGAAGAAGAAGGAAAAGGAGATGAAGGCCAAAGCTCATAAGAGCGAGGTAAAGGAAATTCGGTTTACGCCAAATACAGACGATCACGACTTTGACTTCAAGGCGAAACACGCCGAGAAATTCCTCAAAGACGGTAATAAAGTAAAAACATATGTACAGTTCAAGGGCCGTGCTATCATGTTTAAAGAGCGTGGTGAGCTGATCCTGCTGAAGTTTGCTGAAAGACTGGCAGAGGTAGGCGCCCTGGAAGGAATGCCAACCATGGAAGGTAAACGTATGATCGCCATTTTCGCTCCAAAGAGTGCGAAAAAGAAAATGGAAACCAAAGAAGCCAGAGAAGAGCGCATACAGCAGCCGAGGGAACCTCGTCCTGCGGCGGCGTCTTCCGAAGCTAAGCCTGATCAGGAGGCATAGTCCGATACACTTTATTTACTTGGTGCAATTATATCAAATGAACCCGGAGCCTTGCGTTCCGGGTTTTTTTATTGATCTATAAACAAATCGGTGGCCGATAATGTGTATATTGGGTAAGTTTTGACACAATATGCAGGAGAAGATTATTTGCTTTCTGATTGATGATGATCATGACGACCAGGAAATTTTTTCTCTGGCGTTGAATGCAATAGATGAAGATATAGACTGTATTACCGCCAATGATGGTGTAGATGCCCTTAATAAACTGCGTAAGGATCGCGGATTTACTCCCCATTTTATTTTCCTCGATCTCAATATGGTACGCATGAATGGCAGGGAATGCCTTAAAGAGATAAAAAAAATTCCACATCTGAATAATATCCCTGTTATTATATACTCCACTTCCTCAGAGCAGAAAGACATTACTGAAACGATGCTCCTGGGGGCAGCAGATTATATCGTGAAGCCGCCCAGCATATCTATACTCACAGAAAGATTGGAGCAAGTTTTGAGAAAAGAATAGTGTGATTCAGCTATATTATGGAACTAACGAAGACGGCAAGCCCTGAATTCCTCACCGGCGGTGGTGAAATGGGGGAATTGATACGCTCCAGGGACTGGTCTGATACGCCGTTAGGCCCCGCAGAAGCCTGGCCTCAAAGTCTGAAAACTTGTATGCGCATTATTCTGACTTCCCGGCAACCCATGTTTGTCTGGTGGGGACCTGATCTGATCAATCTTTACAACGACGCTTACAGAAGTATTCTGGGAGGAAAACACCCCGAAGTGCTGGGTATGCGGGCCAGCGAAGTATGGAAAGAAATATGGGACCAGGCTGGACCCCGCGCGGCAACCGCTATGCAGGAAAACGAAGGCACTTACGACGAGTCCCTGCAACTGATCATGGAGCGTAATGGATACCCTGAGGAAACCTATTATACCTTTTCCTATAGTCCCGTACCAGGTGATGCGGGAGGCACCGGCGGCATCATTTGCGCCAATACAGACGACACCCAGCGCATTGTCGGTGAGAGACAACTAATGACCCTGAAAGACCTGGGTAAATATCTTCCGGACAGTATCAGCGATGAAGATGTATACAACAGGACTATTACGATCCTGAAAGAAAATCCGGCCGACTTCCCGTTTGCCTGCATTTACCAGGCGGACCTGAAGCACGGTACCCTTGAAATAGCAGGAAAAACAGATACTTCCATTGCCAATAGCATCCTGCCGGCCTCCCTGGAGATTGAATCTTCCCTGGCTGCCGACTGGCAATTCAAACAGGCTATTTATAGTAATAAATCTGTGATTGTCACCGGATTGAAGGATAGATATGGCCAATTGCCTTCAGGTAACTGGACAATTAGTCCGGATCAGGCATTGGTGATACCTATTGTACAAAGCGGGCAGGTGTGTCCTTTTGCGCTGTTGATCGTAGGATTAAGTCCTTACCGCCAATTGGATGAAAAGTACCGTAGTTTCTTCCAGCTGGTGGCCGACCAGGTAGCAGGCGGTATTGTAAACGTACATACCGTTGAAGAAGCCCGTAAAAAGGCGGAAGCACTCATGGAAATAGACCGGGCTAAAACTGCCTTTTTCAGTAATATCAGCCATGAATTCAGAACACCGCTCACGCTTATGCTGGGCCCACTGGAAGAATTAATGGTTCAGCGGGAAGGCACCCTTACCCTGGCGCAGGAAGCAAATGTTACGGCCACACACCGTAATGCTTTACGTCTTTTACGCCTCGTGAATACATTGCTCGACTTCAGTCGTATAGAAGCAGACAGGGTACAGGCACGCTATTTTCCGGTCAACCTCTCAATACTCACAGAAGATATAGCAAGCACTTTCAGAGCGGCAATAGAGCAGGCAGGACTACAATTTGATGTGATCTGCAAGACCCTGACAACAGGTGCTTACGTAGATAGGGACATGTGGGAGAAGATCATTCTCAACCTCTTGTCCAATGCATTTAAATATACACTGGGGGGCAGCATTACTGTTTCCCTGGATCAGGTAGGCGATGATGCGGTACTGCGTGTCCAGGATACAGGTGTTGGTATTCCGGCAGAAGAAATTCCCCATATGTTTGAACGCTTTCATCGTGTTAGATATACCAAAGGACGTACGTACGAAGGAACAGGCATTGGTCTCTCGCTGGTAAAAGAACTGGTACTGCTGCATGGCGGCGATATCCACGTAGCAAGCGAAGACGGTTCCGGCACCACCTTTACAGTCAGCATTCCGCTGGGCAATGCCCATCTGCCCGAAGACCGGATAATGGAAAATGATTACGAAGCGTATATCTCGGACCTGAGTGAGGTATATGTCAATGAAGCATTTCACCTGGGGCGTGAGAATGAAACCGGTGTTAATAGTAACACACCTGATGGGGAAGAAAAAGCCCGTATTCTCGTTGTCGACGATAATGCTGATATGCGGGATTATCTGCAACGCCTGCTCGAAAAATATTATTCGGTTGATACAGCAGCTAATGGCAGAGAGGCATTGGAGAAGATCACAGCTTTTCTGCCGGAGCTTGTGATCAGCGATATTATGATGCCGGAAATGGATGGTATCCAGCTCTTACATCATATAAAATATGACCCGGCAACCACTTCATTACCAGTCATATTGGTATCTGCAAGGGCAGGTGAGGAGGCCAAAATAGAAGGGTATGATATTGGTGCGGACGACTATCTGACCAAACCGTTTTCTGCAAAAGAGCTGTTGGCAAGGGTGCGTGCGCAGATCAGGATTTCCCGTTTACATCAGCAAGCTAAAGATATCCTGCAGCATAGTGCAGACGAGCTGGAAAAGAAAGTGGAAGAGCGCACCGCTGAATTGCTTCGTAAGAATTCAGAGCTGGAGCAGTTTGCCTACATTGCCAGCCACGATCTGCAGGAACCGTTGCGTAAGATCAGGACATTCTCTGAACTGTTACAGAAAGGCCTGCAGAAAGGAACACCTGTAGACAATTATTTTGAAAAGATACAGTCTTCCGCAAAACGTATGACGCAACTGATCAATGACGTGCTGGATTACTCCCGTTTGTCCAATAGGGATGTACAGTTCGTCTCCACAGATCTTAATGCCGTCCTTCAGCAGGTAAAAGTGGATTTTGATCTGCTCATTGAACAGAAGCAAGCCCGCATCGAAAGCAACAGGCTCCCGACAGTAAAAGGCATTCCCTTACAATTATTGCAACTGTTTACCAACCTGATAGGCAACTCGCTGAAGTTCTCTGAAAAACAGCCCCTTATCACAATTACAGCGGCTGCATTGCCTGCAGCTGAACGGTCTCGTTATCCAGGATTGGAGGACAATATGGCCTATGTCAAGCTGGAATTCACCGATAAGGGTATAGGCTTCGAACAGGAATTCGCAGAAAAGATCTTTACCATCTTCCAGCGCCTGAATGACGGAAGATTATATACCGGTACAGGTATTGGGCTGGCCCTTTGCAAGAAGATCGTGGAAAATCACCATGGCGTGATCAAAGCGGAAGGTCGGTTAAACGAGGGTGCAACATTCACGGTCATATTGCGGGCAGACCAGTAAAGGTATCGTATAACAATAAAAAAAGCCGCGACGATCATCGCGGCATTTTTTATATCTGATTCATTTTATTGGGGGAATCCTGTAAAGAAGAAATCCGGGTGTTCCACACTTTTCAGTTGACCCAGCCTTCCGTTTCCTCCCTGCGTATCTACAATGAAATCCATCGTGAAACGGTCATTGCGGATATAATCCAGCAGTGGTTGCATATCAGTGGCAATAAGGGTGGCATTGCCCCCGAATGTCTGCCCCGTAAAGTTAAATACCCCATCAGTGGTCTTGGTGTAAGTGAATGGATACCGGGCCAGGTAAAGTGAATTATTCTGGATGATATATACATCCACATTCATAGTCTGCTGACTAACATCGAACGCAAACTCGGTATAATACAGGGTTAAACCGTAAGGACCATTCACCAATGAACTAGCGATACCTGCATAGATGGTGGTGAAACTGGCAGACCATCCCGGCAGCTGCTGTGGAGGAACGATCAGAGAAGAAAAGTCCACTCCCAACAGCCTGTGCATAGGCACTACCGATGTGGGAGCGACTTTTACTTCTATCCGTTGACCATCAATAGTAACATAAAAGACCTCCCGCACGCTGTCCCACAGTACTTCATGGAAGGTATTGCCTCCATAGGTGATTGGCGTTTTCAGGTAGATGCCATTCAGCGTGTAGTAGTAGGGACTGGACAATAACTGTACCTGGTTGGCATCGTCGATATAGATCAGGGTAAAGGTTTTGGTGAAGGTGTTAACACTCACCTGTAGCTTCTTCCCGTCACTAAACTGCAGGTACAGCCAGGGGTTCTGCAGCATGTAATCTTCCATACTGCCGATTATATTCGCATAACTACCGGCCGCATATGCTTCCGCTTCTGCCTGTGTGGCTTTTACAAGGATCATCTTTGTATTGAAAGAGATGCCTGTCAGCTTGATAGTATCAGCAGAAACACTGTCTATAGCATATTCAAAATCAATAGAATAACCGGATCCGGTTTCTCCGCCATAAACATTTGGATCCGGGTCTGACAGGAGGTGGAGGTAGGAATAAGTGTCGAATAACAGGGACGGCCTTTGTACAGCTTTCAGGCGATAGGTGCTTTCTTTCCCGGTACCGGCAGCTTCCAGTGTAACATCACTATACATAGTCACGCGGTCGTTGGTGCCAAACCTGAAAAAGAAGCTGTAGCCTCCGCCTGCGGAAGGATAAACCACAGTTTTCCATCCATAGGTACTACCGGTAAGCGTGGCTTTGTACGCTGCCAGGGCTTTCTCCATACGCTCTTCCGGTTTCTCTCCAAAAAGCGAGGTGGTTTTATCTTTTGTACACCCTGCAAAAAGGATAGCCAGCAGGATGATATATAGTCTGTTATAAAGCATGTTTCCTGTTTTACAAATGATCAATTGCATCCTGTACCCGGGTCTGGAGATTACGGAAATCAATGTTCCAGCTCTCTTTGAAGTAACGGACAATGATTTCCTCTTTCTGCCGGAATTTAGTCTGTGCATCAGCCGGGGCCGAAGCAACAATGGCGTCGTATCCATCTTTGCCTTCTACCAGCATGGTAGATACCATTTCTACAAAGTCTTCATCCGGCGCGCTGCGGGCATATTGAGTGATAAACCCTTTTTCCAGGGCTTCATCCAGCGTATAGTCATTCCAGCTGGCGGTATAACCGGTGGAAATGCGTTTGTACTCCACGGGATACATAATGGTCTGATGCAGGATGTGTGCAAACTCGTGATGGATCGTGTGAAGCATTTGCCGCACAAATGGTTTGTCGGTGATGTTGAAATCATTAAGCCAGAACAACACGATCTTACGGCCGCCTTCAGCTGTACCAAGGGTGATGGTATTGTTGGAGTTGAACTGCGGACTACCCACCAGCACAAACTGTTTCTGGCAGTAGGTTTTGAAGAAGGTTTCTCCTGCTTCGGCAATGTAAGGTGCTGCCCAGGTTTTCAGGATGGAGGACATGACCGGTTCTACTTTTTCTTCCTTAACAGGTACCAGTGTTTTGTCCAGTGTCAGTTCATACCGTTCGAAACGGTATTTCACTTCTATGTTATACGGCCGGGTAAAGACCGAATCCAGCCAGAAATCGAGCGGGCCTTTCTCCCAGGTCTCACCACCCAACCCAGGTATGTTCACACTGTCTATTTTATCATCCTTGGAGCAGGCCATAAGGCTCCCGAGGAGGATAAAGGCCATTAAGAATTTTATATGCATTTGTTTCATAGTCAATTAGTTTAACCGGATTAACGGGGATTCAGTTCAAGACCTGCCAGTTTCACTTCCTGCGGAAGCTGGAACAGCCGGCGGGGATCATTCGGGGTCAGTGTTTCAGATTCACCAGCTACATTGGTATGGTTAACAGTAATACCATAACGTAGTATGTCAAACCATCGCATACCTTCCTGGATGAATTCCGCCTGTTTAAAATCCAGTACAGTATTGATAAGGGCCGTCTTTATATCGGAAGTGCCATAATAGTTGGTCAGCTTGGAATCTGTGATCCTGAAGCTGGAGGTATAGTTTTCTATACGCATGCTGGCATAATCGTTCAGGTCCTGTTTGGCGGCTGTGAAGTTACCCAGGTAGATATTGGCTTCTGCCCGGTTGAACAGCACTTCTTCTGCTGTAAAGAGGGGGAAGATAGTATAAGGGACGCCGATATCCGCATTGGCGCTGGAGCGTACGAAATGCTCACGGAATTTCAGTATCAGCCAGTTCTCTGTATTGCTTCCGGAATAATACAGGGGTTGTACCCAGGTTGCGCCGGTTACATTCCGGAAGACGAACAGGGAATATACCAGGTCTGTTCTCAGGCCGTAGCGGTATGAGCCATAGGAGCGTGCCCAGTTGGACGGTGCTTCCACCAGCAGGAGGTTGGCCGTCTCGGTCGCCTTTGTATAGATGGCTTCCATTTCTGTACCAGTCAGCAGGCTGTATACCGTTACCCAGGGACGAAGGTTAGATTTGATATTTCCACCTGGAAATACATTGTCCGCATAAGTGATCACCTTCTGGTAATCTTTTTTATACAGGTAGAAACGGGCGGCAAATGCGTTGGCCGCAGCTTTGTTAAAATGATATTTAGGCACCTTATAGGAGGTGTTGTTGATCAGCGGCATACCGGCCAGCAGGTCCTGCTCTATCTGTTCATAGACATAAGCGACGGTCTTCCTTTCATACTTGCCATTTACCACTTTTTCCGGAGTCGTTACATAAGGGATGCCCGGGTCCTGGCTGGCAGTGGCGGCATCATAAACTTTGGAGAACAGGGTCACCAGCATGAAGTGGTTATAGGCCCTTGCTACCAGTGCCTCACCTTTCTGGGCGTTGTAGTCGGCTGGATTATCTGCCTTACTGATAGCATCCAGTGCCTGGTTGGCCGCGGCAATAGCCTGATAGCAGGCATTCCAGTAATTGGTGGGCGAGCCCTGGTCTCTTTCCGTTACATCCCGGAAGTAGAAGGGGTTCGTGTTGATCTCCTCACTCGTTGTACCACCGGAACCTTTATCGGCCGCATTATCAGAAGCGGCTTCGGTAAAGGTGGCATAGTCCGCCTGTGGATAGGCGGTGGCGAGCAACTCAGCCACCTTTTCTACCGTATTGAGCTGGGTACGCTGGTCCGGGGCCTGTTCCAGGTATTTTTTGCATCCGGCTGAAAGGAGTAAGGCGGCAGCAAGTATATAGTAGGTTGTCTTTTTCATCTATCAGTGTTTTACGTTATAAACCTGCTTTCAGGGAGAATGTGAACTGTCTTGGTATAGGCAGGGCTACACCACCTGAATTGAAGAATTCCGGATCCTGGCCATTCAGACGGTCATCTGAATAGATCAGCCAGACGTTATTGGCTACCAGACTGACGGACAGGTTGTTAAATCCTGCGCGGCGTATCATTTTTGGCGGCAGATTATAAGACAGGGACACCTGTTTCAGCCTTACGAAATCACCATCTGCCACACGGGCGGTAGAGTAGTTGTAGTTATTGTAAGGAGAGGCGCCATTTAGCAGCGACTCACTTAGCTTGTCCATTACAGAAGGCACATTGGTGCGGTTTTCATCACCAGGTAATGTCCAGCGGTTCAGGAAGTCATTCGAACTGGCGTCCAGGTCGGAGTACTTCTGCTTGAAACCGGGATTCAGACGGATTTTGTTACCTGAGCTGTAAGTTACGAGGGCAGATAAGGCAAAGTTGCTGTAACGGAGTGTATTGTACCAGCCTCCTGTCAGTGTTGGATCTACCGGACCATTGTACACCAGGCCCTGTACCTTGTCGCTTTGCAGGTATACATTGTTGCTTTTCACACCGTCCTGGTTGGTGAACAGGGGTGTACCGTCTTTAGGGTTCAGTCCTTCAAACGGTATGGAATAAAGCCCCCGTACAGGATGTCCGACAGTGGCGCCACCTTCTGCCACGACGAGATCCCAGATGATTGGGATGTTCTGCAGGTTGGTGATCTTCCCTTTGTTATAACCGAGGGTCAGTTGCGTGCGCAATCCCCATTTGGAATTATCGATGATTTTATAGGCAACGGTAGCTTCCATCCCGTGCGATTTCATATCCCCATAGTTGGCGATCTTGATACTTTCCCCGCCAATACCGGAGGTACGGATGGGGCCTATCAGGTCAAAGCCTTTACGCAGATAACCATCTACTGTAATGCTCAGTTTATCGTGGAACAGACCTGCGTCAATGCCGACGTTGGTTTCGTATTGTTTCTCCCAGGTCAGCTCGGAGTTTTCCAGGCTCTGGATGTAGATGGACGATTCTATTTCTGAAAGATAAGGACGCCTGGTGCTGCGGTTCTGCAATACCACGCTGGAGTTGCGGGCATCACCCATACTGCCGGTAAGACCATAGGTGGCTCTGAGGGTCAGTCTGTTGACGGTGCTCTGGCTCCGCATAAAGTCTTCTGTATCCACGTTCCAGGAGCCACTCACGTTCCAGGTAGGTAGCCAGCGCGCCGTACGGGATTCCCCCAACAGGTTGGAACCGTCATAACGGATGCTCGCGTTAAAGTTATATTTCCCTTTATAGGAATAAGCAGCATTGGCCAGGTATGCCAGGTAGCGGTCATAGTTCATGGTCATACTATAGTAGTTGAAATTATTTTCAACATTCTGTTTGATGATATTGGGATCTATGAACGGTACACCACCTTTGTCAAACTGGTAGCCAAAACCATCGAATTGTCGGTTCTGCCGGTTGGCATAGCGCAGTTCCTGTGCTCCCAGGAAGTTGATGATGTGAATGTCGTTCCAGTTCTTGTTGAACTCTACCGTGTTACGAAAGTAATAGCTGACCAGGTAATCATCTTCTGTAGTGTAAATACCACCAAAAGGCAATACTACCACTGGTTCTGCCTCCGGATCGTCAGGGTTGCGGTAGAGGAAGCGGTTCCTGTCCCGGATGGTGGCATCGCCTGCGGCCCGGTAAGCCTGCGGCATATTGGAGTTCTCCTTGATCTTGTGTTCCTGGGAGGACTTCACATAACGGATGTTGCCGAGGAAGGTATATTTCAGGTTCTTCAGGATCTTATAGGAGAAATCGCCCTGTAGTTTGATATCGAGCTGACTGAGATCGATGTAGTTATTGCGCAGCTCATTCACGATATTAAAAGGGGCGAAGTTGCGTGTAAAATATTCCAGCTTGCCGTTTTCATCGTAGGCGGTGAGGGCGCGGCTGGTATTGAGTACGTAGCTATATGGGTTGATGTCAAAGTCGCGGTCGAACTGCCCGGTTACCGGGTTGCTGTTCCTGTTCAGTGTACCCGGCACCCGCTGGTCACGGATCACGGCCTGCGTGATGAACCCGAAAGATACTTTGTCACTGATGTTGTAATTGGCCCTTACGTTGCCGGTAAAGCGCTTCAGTTTATCTGCCATTGTCCAGCCCTGGTCCTGCAGGAAGCTGGTGGAGACATAGAGCTGTGATTTATCTGTACCGGAAGAAACGCTCAGTGAATGCTCCTGCATAAAGGAATTGCGGAACAGTACATTGAACCAGTTGGTGTTGGCTTTTGCATATCTTTCCAGGAACTGGCGTTTGCTTTCAGGACTGTTGTACAACCCGAATTGGCCGTTAGTCGCATTATAAGTATCAATGAGATTGTACATTTTAGTATAAACGCCGCCATTCTCTGCACGGGTAGCATCTGAGTGGTTGAGCCAGCCTTTCAGGGACAATTCATTGTAGAAAGCCATCTGATCGTCAGATTTCATGATGTCAAACTGGTCATATGTAGGCTTCAGATAACTTGAGAAGTTGCCGGTATAGGAGATAACAGGTTTTCCGACCTTCCCCTTTTTGGTAGTGATCACTACCACACCGTTCATGGCCCGGGCGCCATAGAGGGAAGTAGCGGCGGCATCTTTCAGGATCTGGAAGCTTTCAATATCGTCTGTATTCAGCCCCGCTACGGAAGAGCCCAGCAGGGTAGCAGGGTTACCAGTGGATAGCTGTTCGTTGGAGACGTTGATCACATCTTCGAGTACCACACCATCCACCACCCAGAGAGGCTTATTGTCGCCCGTAATGGAAGTGGCGCCGCGCACACGGATCTTGGGCGCTGCACCGAAAGTGCCGGATACGTTCTGTACACTAACGCCGGCCACCTGGCCTTCCAGCATACGGCTTGCATCTGCAATACCATCACGTTTAACATCGGATGCCTTCACACTGGTGGCGGCCCCGGTAAATAGCTTACGGTCAATGGTCTGGTAACCGGTCACCACCACCTCTTTCAGTGCGCTGATGTCTTCTTCCAGGATGAGATTGACCGGTGTGGCGGCAGAAACCTTCAGTTCCTGTGCCTTATATCCGACCATCGAGAAGGTAAGGGTAGCGCCCTTTTTCACCCGTAACGTATAGGCGCCTGCGGCATCCGTGATGGTGCCATTGACGGTGCCCTTTTCGATCACATTGATACCCGGAATGGCCTCCGGGCGGCCACTCTTGCCGTACACACGGACGATACCGGTAACAGTTTCCATGGCAGGCTGCTGTTGTTGGAATAGTCCGTAACTGCCCGGTGAGACAGCTTTACTGATCAGGGGAGAAGCGTTTGCATGGACTTCGCAGAATGCGCTACATACGAGCAGGCAAAACCACTTTGCTTTTGGGTTTAAAATGTACATACTACAGATTTTGGTTGCCCATAAAGGAGCTGAAAGAGAAACGATTACACTATAATACTCAGGATTATTTGATTTGCTAAGGATAATTCAACGCAATCTACATACAGTTATCAGTCACAGAACCCTCTACTAACTTACGCAATATTTTCCTTTTCTTTGTGGATCAATCCATCACGTTTTGCAGAGAAGAGAATTACGCGTTATACTGGTATCACTGATCGTCAGTTTTATTTTGACGGGAACCAAATTCGCGGCGTGGTACCTGACCAATTCCGTCGCTATTTTATCTGACGCCCTGGAATCCATTATCAACGTAGTTGCCGGCGCCTTTGCCTGTTACAGTATTTACCTGACGGGTAAGCCGAAGGATGAGAACCATCCTTATGGACATGGGAAGGTAGAGTTTTTTTCCATCGGTTTTGAGGGGGCCATGATCTTTATTGCCGGTGTTCTTATTCTTTTCAAGACTGCAGAGTATCTATTCAATCCAACGTCACTGGACAAACTGGACAAAGGTCTATGGCTGATAGCCTGCACGACATTAGCCAACTTGCTATTGGGCTTATTCCTGGTGCGTGAAGGGAAAAAATTATCCTCCCTGACTATTTCCGGAAATGGCCAGCATATTATGACAGACGTGTACAGCAGTGTGGGATTGATCGCCGCCCTGTTACTGATACATTACACAGGCTGGCAATGGATAGACCCATTGGCGTCGCTGCTGATGGGCGTGCTGATCTTACGGAAAGGATACCAGTTACTGAGAACTTCTATTTCAGGCCTGATGGATGAAACGGATATGCGTGTAGTGGACAGGGTGATAGAGATCCTGAGCGCTCACAGACATGCCAACTGGATCGACATACATAACATGAGAGTGCAGCAGTATGGGCGCAACTATCACATAGATTGCCATCTCACCCTGCCTTATTACCTGGAGCTCAGCGATGCGCACGACGAGCTGAAAGCTTTGGAACGGCTGGTCAATAGTGAATTTTCCTCCGGAGAAGTTGAATTCTTTATACATACCGACCCCTGCATCCCCATATGCTGTCATTATTGCCAACTGGCAGATTGTCCGGTAAGACAGGATAGATTTACAGGCCTGATCAGGTGGACAAGAGAGAATGTGTTACCTAACCGGAAACACGGGGAATAATTATTCTTCTCCCTCTTCAGTACCGTGTCCCAGAATGGCGCTGATCGGTTTTACTGCACGATAGATGTTGCGGTTGTATTTATTACCGAGGATGATGATGGTGGAAGTATCTTTGATAATACGGTTGAATACGGTATTGTTGCCATGCCACCAGCCATTGTGATATACTATCTCGCTGCTGTCAGGATATACCATTAATCGCCAGCCAAGGCCGTAATTCCGGATGCCCGGTTTCTCATGGCTGTAAGGAGTATAGGCGGCTTTAATTGTTTCTGGACTGAACAGCTGACCGCTGTAAAGGGCCTGGTCCCATTTGAGCATATCCCTGGCGGTACTGTAAATGCCTTTGTCGCCCACTACGCCATCAAAATAAGTATCCGGTTCCAGCTGACCATTGTATTTATGGCTGGCGGTCTGGTGAGGACGTACGGCTGTAGCAGGGGCATACACAAAGGTATTGGTCATGCCGAGAGGACCAAAAAAGGTCTGTTGCATAAAGTCGGCATACTTTTGTCCGCTTACTTTTTCGATAATGGAACCCAGCAGCATGTAGTTTGTATTACAGTACTGGAAATGGGTACCGGGGGCATGTTGAATGCGGGGACGATGTTTGATCATCAGCTGGATCACATCGTCATTGGAAAGGAACTTGTCCTTGTCAGACCAGATACTGTCGCAGAAGTAGAGGTAGTTCGGCAGGCCACTGCGGTGAGACAGTAACATCTGGAGCGTAATACCTTTATATGGGAATTGCGGATAATATTTCTGTACGGAGTCAGTCAGGCTCAGTTGTTGCTTCTCCATCAACCGGAGGATGCCCATGGCAGTGAAGGTTTTGGATACGGATGCGAGCTGGAAAGAGGAACTGTCGTTCATGGCGGAAGCTCTGTTCCGGTAGTTCTCCAGGCCATGATAGCGCTCAAAGATCACTACACCTTTTTTAGCCACCAGCATGGAGCCGTTGAAACCTGCGCGGACCATATCCTGGTAAAAGGTGTTCAGTTCTGTCTGCTGTGACTTAGTAACGGATGAGTTAAGGACGGCGAGCGCTGCTTCGCTCAATACTTCGATCCTGGGAGTATCTGTTTTGGTTTTACGATTACTATTGGCCGCGTTGCTCTGGCACGCGGTAATGGCATATAAAGCAATACCTGAGATAGTCAATACAATATAAGCTGCTTTCATTCTGCTAGTTAGACTCGATTCTGTTTCTGCTTAATTATAAAGGCGCTAAAATTAGGCCCTATTGATCTGTTACACAAAAAAAACAATCCTAAAAATGCGATTTTAAAGGTATTTTAAGATTTAATCCTCTAAAATGGATAAAAAAGGCTAAATATGATATAATTTTTGACGAAATCAAATTTGAAGGACAGACTGTTTGATAATTGCTGAACATCTTTTAGGTTTGTGCCTTCGTTTGGCCATATAACAATTATTAAGCCAATTGTTTATTGCAATTGGTAACACATAAAATATAATCATGGATCAGCAAAAGTTGACAAGTTATCCGAAGGAGAAGATCAATATTTTATTGTTGGAGAATATCAGCGATGCCGCAGCGGCGGAGTTTACATCGGCAGGGTATGCTAATGTAAAAAGGCTGTCGGGCGCATTGGGCGAAGAAGATCTGATCCGTGAAGTAAAAGATGTTCATCTGCTGGGGATCCGTTCCAAGACCCAGGTCACAAAGAAAGTACTGGAGGCCGCTCATAAGTTACAGGCAGTTGGCTGCTTTTGTATTGGCACCAACCAGGTAGACCTGAAGAGCGCCCGTGAGATGGGGGTGGCCGTGTTCAATGCACCTTATTCAAATACCCGTTCAGTAGCAGAACTGGTGATCGGCCTTTCCATTATGTTGATACGCCGTATCCCGGACAAGAACCTGGCAGCACACGAGGGGACCTGGATGAAAGAAGCTAAAGGTAGTTATGAACTGCGCGGCAAGTCGCTGGGTATTGTAGGGTACGGTAACATCGGCAGCCAGGTAAGCGTACTGGCGGAAGCCATGGGTATGAATGTGTTTTACTATGATGTGGAAACCAAACTCCCGTTGGGTAATGCTGTACAGATCCGCAGCCTGGAGGCCCTCTTTGAAATGGCGGATATCATCTCACTGCACGTACCGTCTACCAAGACCACTGCCAATATGATCAATAAGGAAACGCTGAAATATGCCAAGAAAGGTGCGATCTTCATCAACTACGCCCGTGGCGAAGTGGTGGAACTGAACGACCTGAAAGAGGCATTGACCAGCGGACATCTTTCCGGAGCGGCAATTGACGTATTCCCTGTGGAGCCGGAAAAGAATGGCGCGGCCTTCTCTACGCCCCTGCAAAAGCTGCCTAACGTCATCCTGACGCCGCACATTGGTGGTAGCACAGAGGAAGCACAGCACAACATCGGTCTGGATGTGAGCAGCAAAATGCTGAACTACCTGGAAAAAGGCGCCAGCTTCGGTTCTCATACCATTCCAGCTATCAGCGTACCGGCTATTGACCATACGCACCGTATCCTGCACATTCACCAAAACGTGCCGGGGGTATTGTCAGAGATCAATACTGTATTATCCCAGAATAAGATCAACATCCTGGGTCAGTACCTGAAAACCAACGATACCATCGGTTATGTGGTATTGGATGTGGACAGTAAATTGTCCAAGGAAGCATTCTCCTTATTGAGGGAAGTGAACCATACGATCAAGGCAAGACTGCTATATTAATAGCAAGGGGCTTTAAAAATATAAGGGTGTCAGCTTTAAGCCGACACCCTTTCTTTTTTGATCCTGCTATGAATCTTTATTCAGCTTTCTGCACTTTAACTCTTTGGTGATAGGTACCACTGGAAATATCCAGGATATAGAAGCCTCTTGGCAGGCTGCTTACATTCAGGAAATAGGTAGATTGTTTAGATCTTACTACAGCGCGTAATACCTGTTTTCCGGAGATGTCATAGATCGCAACAGTGTGGGAAGAGATCTTAGCCGGCAGTGTATAGTTGAGCTGTGAGCCGAAAGGATTCGGGTACACAATACCGGCTGTTGGCTGTTCTGCTTCCACGGGAGCAGATACCGCCAGTTTAGCGGCTGAAGCTACAGGACCTACAATTGTGAAATTGAATTTCTCCCATCCGTCAATCGAAGGACGGTTACAATTCATGGCCTGTTCTCCATTCTCAGAAGATACATACATGCCATTATTCCCTCTCAGTGAAATGGTTCCGTCAGCATTGGTGATCCAGTCGAATGCTTCATAGGTAGCAGCCGTTGCGCGATTACAGTTCATCGCCTTGGTACCATTTTCAGAAGAAACGAATTTACCCATGCTGCGCAGGTTTACTTTACCGTTACCGGCGTCCAGTACGGAAAACTGTTCCCATGTCTGTGGAGCAGGTCTGTCGCATATCATGGCTTTAGTGCCGTTCTCACCACTTACATAAAGGCCGTTGTTGCCTTTCAGGGTGATCACCTGGCCGATAGGAATTACCGATGGAGGATTGGTAGCTGATGAGAAGCGGATCCAGTTAAGATTAAAACCGGCTGCTGCCACCTGAACACGCAGTGTCTGCTCACCGGCTGTGAGGTCAACTGTGTCGCTTACAGTGGCCCAGGTTTGCCATGCGCTGGTAACCGGTACAGTGACGCTGCCCAGTACTACACTGTCTTTTCTCAGTTCGATAGCGCCGCCAAGTGTTTGGCTGGCAACCCTGAATTCTACCTTGTAAGCGCCCGCAGTCTGGACATTGACTTTGTAATCGAGCCAGTCGCCTGCATCGGTATACCCGATATTCTGCCCGCCGCCAGCGTCGGTAGTGGCTTCTGTCTGGATACCGCTCATGGTTGTGAAATTCTCTGCCTCTACGGTACCTGGGATGGGGATGGCAGGAGCAGGGCCTGGGTCAACACCACCCAGCCACAGTAATCCGTCAATGAGAAATCTGTTCTGGATCTCGCTGGCGAAAGTAGATGATGTCTGTGTGTTGGTAGAGTAGTTCATCGCGTTATGCCCGAAGTTGGCATACAGCATTTTGTAGTTCTTGTTGGTCCACATAATCGGATAGTAGCCACTGTACCAGATATTGCCAGCCTGGTTTCCCAGCGGAAAGCTTACAGGATCTACAGAAGCGAGGATCCTGATGTTGCTGTTGTTGCGCAGGTCGTTTTGCCAGCCGTACCATTCGCTGACTGCGGAGGTAAAGGTGGCTGGCAGACGCAGTGTGCTCGGATGTGTGCGATCATCTACACGCAATGTAGCGCTTGAAGGTCCCCAGGTGTTGGTCTGGAAGTTACCGGTACCCAGGAAGGTGTTGTGATACCAGCTCCAGCCGGCAGCATTGTCAGTGTACGCAGAAACGTGGAAACCCATCCAGGCGCCACCATTTTGCATATACGTCTGGAATGCGGAACGCTGTGATGCGCTGGCAGGCGAATCATCCAGGAAGAGCACCACCTGGTAGCGCGAAAGGAAACTGGCATTCAGGTTGTCCCAGTTTGTAGTGGCTTCATAGGAGAATCCATACTGGGCGGCAATTTGCGGGAACCATTGGTTCGCCTCTTTTACGAAGGCAATGTGCGCCGGATCATAGGTGCCGTGGTAGAAAGCGATAACCTTGAAACGGGGCGTTTGCGCCTGAACGTGGAATACTGCAGACAGCAGCAGAAATACGAATAATGCACACGCACGCATTACCCGCTTGTAATGGAGATTGCAGGTTGTCATGAGGGACAATTTAATAGTTATTACGAGGGTGGTATAGGTACCTATCAGTTCCAAATTAACTAAAATTACCATACCAGACAAAAAGAAAGGCGCCCCGGAATAACCGGGACGCCTTTGCCTATTGTACTTTACACTTCTACTATCTGATAGCGGTTACTTCACCTTTCACGATATTCACTGCACCACCGAGTACCTTCTTATAGGTCAGCAGCCAAACGTAAGTACCATTTTCTACGAGGGCGCCTTTGTATCGGCCATCCCATCCGTTCTTCTGGTCTTTACTGAGGAAGATCAGCTCACCCCAACGATTGAAGATACGTAAGTCGTAATCATACATCGGGCCTCTCACGACTGGTTTGAAGACATCGTTATGTCCGTCACCATTCGGCGTGAAGCCGGTTGGGAAGTGTGGCTCAGCCTCACAAGGTTTGTAGCTTACAGCTATTTGGTCAGATACGGATCCGCATTCGTTAGACACTGTTACAGTGTAGATTCCAGGACCGGTTACTTTGTAAGTAGATCCGGTAGAACCATCCTGCCAGCGGACTGTGTTACCAGCACCACCATTTACTTTCAGTGTCAGGTCTTCACCGATACACAGTGTTGTGTCACGACCCAGGAGTATATCAGGAATACCCGCCACAGTTACATTCACACTATCCATGGTTATTCTTGAACAGAACCTGTCCATAACAGACACTACATATTTACCAGGCATTACTATTTCTCTAACCGGAGTGGTCTCGCCATCATTCCAGAGGTAAGAGATTGCATCAGGGTTGCTAGCATCTACTACTACGCGTCCGCCGGTACAGAACTCTCTGTCTGGTCCGAGGTCAATATCCAGGTCAGGTCTCTCAGTTACAGTCACCTGATCGTTCACCACACAACCATCGCGTGTTACGGTTACGTCATAGGTGCCTGCTTTTGTTACAACGATGGAGTTGGTTGTTTCACCAGTGCTCCAGCGTACGCTGCCACCGTCTGGTTCAACGGTCAGCATCAGGGTTTCATTCGGACAGATCTCTGTATCATCAGTCAGCGTGATAGCAGGAGGCGTACCAACTGTTACCGTAGCTTCTTCATGAGTAGTACAACCTTTCAGTGTAACGTCTACACTGTAAGTGCCCGACATGTTCACCATAATTGAAGCGGTAGTTTCACCTGTGCTCCATACATAGGTAGCTCCCTGTACGTAAGCGTTCAGTTTCACGGACTGGCCTTCACAGATCGCAGTATCCGGAATGTTCACTACAGGCGGTATGTTCACCGTTACTTTAACAGAGTCTGTGGTAGCACAGATACCGTTGGTAACAGTAGCCCAATAAGTGCCGGCAGTTGTTACGTCGATGGTCTGGGTGCTTGCACCGGTTGACCAGCGGATACCGTAAGCTGCGTTGGCTGCACCAGCATCGAGGGTGACGCTGCTACCCTGACAGATAGCTACATCGGCGCCCAGATCAACCACTGGTTTGGTTACATACTGCAGGTCGTAAGTGATCGGATCGGATACACAACCTGTTACACCATCAGTTACGATGAAGGTAGCCTGTGTAGCACCATTCAGGTCGAACACGTTGCTGCTCTGTGTCAGCGGTGTGCTTACTGCGGTAGCAGGAACTACGCTCACCAGGGTGAATTTAGGCTTGCTTACCTTGTTCTGCAACAGGATCGCAAACTTGGTGTTGTTAGAACAGTTAGCTGGCAGTTGAGGATCCAGTGCCGGTTTAGGACAAGGATTCACAGTGATTGTCTGCACACGTTCGATAGCCGCATTGCCACATGCATCGGAGATGGTCCATCTTCTTGTGATGGTATAACCGGCACACAGGTCAACTGTAAACGGATCCTGTGTCATAGTCGCCTTCTTAGGGAAGGTAGCATCACAGTTGTCGCGTGCATACAGGGTAGCAGCAGCCGGGATAGCATCACCACAGTTCAGTGTTACGTTTGCCGGAGCAGGATCGATCACTGGTTTGGTGGTATCCGTTACTGTTATTACCTGGCGGATAGTCGCGGTATTGTCACATTGATCCTTAGCAGTCCAGATACGGATCAGGCGGTAGTTGCTTGCGCATGCACCTGGAATGGTTTCGCGTGTCTGGGTGTAAGAGATCTTCACAGCGCTGCAATTGTCTGTTGCCTTCAGGCTGGTAGGCGGAGCAGGAACTGCATCACAGCTTACTGTGGTATCGGCAGGAGGTATTACGGTGAATACCGGCCTTGTTGTATCCTGTACAGTGATCACCTGTTGCATGGTGGCAGTATTACCACAATTGTCGATGGCTGTCCAGGTACGAGTTAATCTATAGTTGCTGGTACATACAGAAGAGAGGAACTCTTTCTTCTCAGATACCTTCACTGCTACGGAAACAGTACAGTTGTCTGTGGCTGTTATCGTGGCTACTGTTGGTACTTTATCGCAATCAACAGTGATAGCCGGAGGCAGTGACATGGAGAATCTTGGCTTGATAGTATCCTGTACAGTGAGGGTCTGAGTCAGTACAGTTTTGTTACCGCAAAGGTCAGTCGCTGTCCAGGTACGGATGATCTGGTAGTTATCAGTACATCTGCTACCGGAGAGGTTCTTACGTACATCAACCGGGATTACAGTGATAGTACCAGGCGTACAGTTGTCTGTAGCGGTCAGCGGTTGTCCTGCAGGCACCTTATCACAATCTACAGTGATATTGGCAGGAGCAGGGTTGGTGAACACAGGAGGTGTCATATCCCTTACGGTGATCACCTGTCTGAGTGTATCGCTGGCGTTACCGCATGCATCCACAGCTACCCATTTACGGATCAGCTGATAGTTGCTCGCACATGCACCTGGCTGATCAACTCTTACTTCGATCGGAACGATATTCAGTATACCGGTACAAGCATCGTTTGCTGTCAGGTTTACTGCCACAGGCACTTTATCACATTCAACAGTGATGTTGGCAGGAGCTGTACCTGTGAATACAGGTGCAGTTCTGTCTATTACTGTGATGGTCTGCTGTGCCTGAGTGGTCAGACCGCAACGGTCAGTTGCTGTCCATGTACGCATGATCGTGAAGGTACAAGCGTCAACAGTTACAGTTACATCGTTGTAAGTAACACTCAGTGGCTCGTTGTTGTAAGGAGCGTGACTGAACACCGGAGTACCGAATTTGGTAGTGTAGTCAGTACCCTGTACGCAATCCACTGTCAGCGGACCAGGTACGGATATCACAACAGGCGGAACATTCATCAGGGTCAGCATTACTGCGTTGCTGATGTTGCCTGTACATGCACCTGACATTACCACACGTCTGTACCAGGTATTCTGTGTGATCATTGGAGGAGTATAGGTTGCATTTGTGCCATTGGTAGCCACATTTACGAAGCCGGTGGTAGCACTTGTGGTGCTCACCTGCCATTGGTAAGTGAAGGTACCGTTACCGCCACTCAGGGTAGCGCCCTGCAGTGTTGCAGGCGTCTGGTTAGCACAAAGCAGCTGATCTGCGGTGATGGTGTTACCCAGGATTGCAGCCTGGTTAGTCAGCACCACTTCATCAGGAGTTGAAGTACAGGTACCGTTAGTGAGCGTCCAGCGGAGGGTTACTGTACCACCGGCGGGAACTGTCACTTTGGTAGATGGACTGTGTATATCAGCGATAGTAGCCGTACCACTTACAATGGTCCATGTACCGGTAGCGGTAGCAGGAGACGGCACGTTAGCCGACATTGTAAAGTTTGGATCGTCACAATGAGTCTGATCTGCACCTGCAGCCGCGTTGGCTGGCATCTGGTGGTTGGTCAGGATCACATTATCAGATGTAGTACAAGTACCATTTTTGATAGTCCAGGTAGCTGTTACAGTTACACCCGCAGGTACTGTGATCACAGCATTCGGATTGTTCCAGTCAGTAGCAGCGATGCTTGCAGTTGT
Source organism: Chitinophaga sp. CF418 (assembly GCF_900142925.1). Taxonomy (GTDB): domain Bacteria; phylum Bacteroidota; class Bacteroidia; order Chitinophagales; family Chitinophagaceae; genus Chitinophaga. Next base: position 4,251 of record NZ_FRCN01000017.1, on the reverse strand, counting down.
ACCTGCAGGCAGGCTCCATGTACCGGTACCAACAGAAGGCGTGTTGGCCGCCATTACAAAACGATCGTTATCGCAATGTGTCATATCACCACCAGCATTGGCAGCAGTTGGCTGCGCGTAGTTGGTCAGAACAACATCATCGGAAGTTACACAGTTACCATTTCTGATAGTCCAGGTAGCTGTTACAGTTACACCCGCAGGTACTGTGATCGCAGCATTAGGATTAGTACTGTCGGATACAGCGAAAGATGCAGTAGTTCCGGCAGACAGGCTCCATTTACCTACACCAACAGATGGTCTGTTAGCAGCCATTCTGAAGGCTGGCGTGTTACACTGTTCCTGGTCAGGACCAGCGGCAGCAGCAGTTGGCTGTTCGTAGTTGGTCAGTATTACGTTGTCGGTGGTAGTACATACTCCGTTGCGGATAGTCCATGTAGCTGTTACGGTTACACCGGCAGGTACAGTTATTACAGCATTCGGGTTAGTACTGTCTGCTACAGCGAATGAAGCAGTAGAACCGGCAGACAGGCTCCATTTGCCCACACCTACAGATGGTGTATTAGCAGCCATCGTGAAGGCTGGTGTGTTACACTGTGCCTGGTCAGGACCGGCAGCAGCAGCAGCAGGCGCAACATAGTTGGTCAGTCTTACCGTGTCATTAGTGCTACATACTCCGTTGGTAATAGTCCAGATAGCCTGAGCTGATTGACCCGCAGGTACGTTGATCACCGCAGTTCTATTAGTACTGTCGGCAACAGCGAAGGAAGCTGTAGATCCAGGTACCAGGCTCCATTTACCCACGCCTACAGATGGTGCAGCAGCAGCCATCGTGAAGGTTGGTGTGTTACATTTTTCCTGGTCAGGACCAGCAGCAGCAGGAGCTGGCGCCACATAGTTGGTCAGTACAACATCATCAGAAGCCACACATGTACCATTTGTGATAGTCCAGCGGAGAGTTACCGAAGTACCCGCATTTATGGTGATGGTAGCAGTAGGGTTGCTTACGCTAGCTGCAGGGAAAGTGAATCCTGCAGGAGTAGAAGAAACCACACTCCATGCACCTGTTCCAACAGTTGGCGCGTTAGCAGCCAGCGTGAAGGAAGGCGTATTACATTTTGCCTGATCAGCGCCAGCAGCCGGAGTTGTTGGCAGCGCGTTGTTAGTCAGAATAACATCATCAGTAGAAGTACATGTACCGTTAGTGGTAGTCCAACGCAGTGTTACCGAAGTACCGGCAGGTACAGTGATAGTTGCAACTGGGTTGCTTACACTTGCAGCAGGGAATGTAAATCCGGCAGGAGTGGAGGAAACCACACTCCATGCGCCCGTTCCAACAGTTGGTGCGTTAGCAGCCAGTGTGAAGGAAGGCGTATTACATTTAGTCTGATCAGCACCAGCAGCAGCAGTAGTTGGCGGAGCATCATTTGTCAATACCACATCATCTGTGAGAGAGCAGGTACCGTTAGTGATAGTCCAGCGCAGGGTTACTGTTGAACCAACAGGTACAGTGATGGTAGCAGTTGGGTTGCTTACACTAGCCGCAGGGAAAGTGAATCCTGCAGGAGTAGAAGACACCACGCTCCATGCGCCTGTTCCAACAGTTGGTGCGTTAGCAGCCAGTGTGAAGGAAGGAGTATTACATTTTGTCTGATCAGCACCAGCAGCCGGAGTAGTTGGCGGAGCATCGTTTTTCAGCACTACAGCATCAGAAACGGAGCAAGTACCATTTACTACAGTCCAGGTAGCGGTTACAGTTACACCAGCAGGAACATTAATTACTGCGGTTGGGCTGTTCGTCTGACCAGCAGTGATAGTAGCAGTAGTACCAGCAGGCAGTGTCCATGTACCGGTCTGACCGGCAGCAGGTGTATTAGCAGCCATTGTGAAGGCTGGTGTGTTACACATGGTCTGGTCTGGACCTGCGGTAGCAGTTGGTAATGCGTCGTTTTGCAGGATTACCTGGTCAGAAACGGAGCAGGTACCATTTACTACAGTCCAGGTAGCTGTTACAGTTACACCGGCAGGTACATTAATTACCGCGGCAGGGTTGTTCGCCTGACCAGCAGTAATGGTAGCAGTAGTACCAGCAGGCAGTGTCCAGGTACCGATACCTACTGCAGGCGTATTGGCTGCCATTGTGAAGGCAGTAGTGTTACATTTAGTCTGGTCTGCGCCAGCGGTAGCAGTTGGCAGTGCATCATTAGTTAATGTCACCGCATCTGAAGTGGTACAAACACCATTGGTGATGGTCCATGTAGCCACGGCTGTTACACCGGCAGGAACAGTTATTACAGCATTCGGGTTAGTACTGTCTGCTACAGCGAATGAAGCAGTAGAACCAGCAGGCAGGCTCCATTTGCCCACACCTACAGATGGCGTATTAGCAGCCATTGTGAAGGCAGGCGTGTTACACTGTGCCTGGTCAGGACCGGCAGCAGCAGGAGCTGGCGCAACATAGTTGGTCAGTCTTACAGTATCAACAGTGCTACATACTCCGTTGGTGATAGTCCAGATAGCCTGAACAGATTCACCGGCAGGTAAGTTAATCACCGCATTTCTGTTAGTACTGTCGGCAACAGCGAAGGAAGCTGTAGATCCAGGTACCAGGCTCCATTTACCCACGCCTACAGATGGTGCAGCAGCAGCCATAGTGAAGGTTGGTGTGTTACATTTTTCCTGGTCAGGACCAGCAGCAGCAGGAGCTGGTGCTACATAGTTAGTCAGTACTACATCGTCTGAAGTTACACATGTACCATTTGTAATGGTCCATGTAGCAGTTACAGTCACACCCGCAGGTACGTTGATCACTGCATTTGGATTAGTACTGTCTGCAACAGCGAAGGAAGCAGTGGTGCCTGCTGTCAGGCTCCATTTACCTACGCCAACAGATGGTACGTTGGCAGCCATTGTGAAGGCCGGAGTATTACATTTTTCCTGGTCAGGACCCGCTACAGCAGGTGATGGCATTTCATCATTTGTCAGCAGCACGGTGTCAACAGAAGGACAGGTACCATTGGAGATGGTCCAGATAGCTGTTACAGTTGTACCTGTTGGCACGTTGATTACAGCATCTGGTTTGTTTTCATCACCCGGAGTGATAGTACCTGGAGATCCTGCAGCCAGTGTCCAGGTACCGATAGCACCAGGAACATCAGGAGCGTTTGCTGTCATAGTGAATGTAGGATTATTACAATCACGCTGATCAGGACCTGCATTAGCAGGAGATGGAGTCAGGAAGTTAGTCAGTGTAACTTCGTCGAAGTTTTCACACAGACCATTCTTGATAGTCCAGCGGAGGACAGCAGTAGCACCGTTTGCAACAGTGATATGCGCCACAGCCAGGTTCTCTTCACCGGCCTTGATCGTAGCTGCACCGCTAATCACGGTCCAGGTACCTACGGCGCCAGGCACAGTTGGTGTATTTGCAGCCGTTACGAAGTCACTACCAGCACATTTAGACTGGTCAGGACCCGCATCAGCTACGTCTGGTTGTGCATAGTTGGTCAGCACCACATCATCGCTTGTGGTACATACACCATTGGTGATAGTCCATCTCAGTGTCAGGACTGTACCAGCTGGTATGGTGAGGCTAGCGGCAGGGTTATTCACGTCAGCCGCAGGGAAAGTATAGCTGGCAGGGGATACCACAGTCCATGTACCGGTTGCACCAGCCACAGACGGAGTATTGGCCGCCAGGGTAAAGGTTGAAGTATTGTTACATTCCTGTTGGTCAGGACCTGCATTTGCAGGAGCCGGAGCTGCATTGTTTGTCAGCGTCACATCGTCGCTTAAAGAGCAGGTACCGTTGGTGATCGTCCAGCGCAATGTTACCGTTGTACCGGCAGGTACATTGATAGTTGCAGTTGGGTTGCTCACACTTGCAGCAGGGAAAGTAAATCCGGCAGGAGTAGAAGAAACCACACTCCATGCACCTGTTCCAACAGTTGGCGCGTTAGCAGCCAGCGTGAAGGCAGGCGTATTACATTTTTCCTGGTCAGCACCAGCAACCGGAGTTGTTGGCAGTGCGTTGTCGATCAGGGTAACGTCATCTGTAGAAGTACAGCTGCCGTTAGTGATCGTCCAGCGCAGCGTTACCGTTGTACCGGCAGGTACAGTGATAGTTGCAACTGGGTTGCTTACACTTGCAGCAGGGAAAGTAAATCCGGCAGGAGAAGAAGAAACTACGCTCCATGCGCCTGTTCCAACAGTTGGTGCGTTAGCAGCCAGTGTGAAGGAAGGCGTATTACATTT
>NZ_FRCN01000016.1 GCF_900142925.1 Chitinophaga sp. CF418 | reverse complement strand
TGTATATAGTCGGGGTATGAACCAATAATCGCCGTCTCATTCTCTTGATAGAAGTAATTCTTACGTTCATTACCCTCGTAAATAAACGTTGTTTTTGCCCCGCTGGGATACTTAATAGCCGTAAGAATGCCTGAACGGGCATAAACACTATCAGGCTCCCGGTCTGCTCCTGTATAAGCGCCCACAGCGGGAATGAGATCGGTATTAGGTTTATTATTGAAATAACCCCAATTGTCCTGCGAAAAGTTATTTATTTTCGGCACCTTCAGATTGGCGTAGCTGAACTCGTATGGATACAAGGTTCTGAACTGTGTATAGGTGCTCAATCGCTGCAGCCTTAGCTTAGATATAGCGGAAGCGGTGCTACCATAAGGATATACGGTGCCATTATCGGAGAAATACTGGTACTCCAGCTTATACCCCATTCGCAATACAGTGTCCCGCAACTCAATATTTTTAAGTGCGTATTCCCGTTTGGCATCGGCCCTTCCTGCGGTATCGTACAAAAAGTTCAGGGTTACTTTATAGGGAAACACAATTTGCTCCAGATATTTTTGCTCCACCCTTACATACTGGCTGTTGTTGTAATTGACTGGCGACTCCCCTGCCCGCTCAAAACGGCTGGCCACCTGTGGAAGAGTCTTGTCAGTTAACACAGTTTTGTATTTGAATTGAATGGTATCCTCCGCATAGGTGGAGGTAATGAAACTAAGGTGCCAGGCAGAAACGTAAGATCTGCTATAATAATCATGAACAGAGAGTTGATGGGTAGTGATCTCCGGCGTAGAGAATAAGTACCGGCTCCCATCTTCAAAGATGATAGTAAACTCAGTAATGTTACTGGCATCTACATTGGTTAGAGAACCGGTTTTCCACCGTACTTTGATGTTCTGCTTGGGAATGGTAACCACTTGTCCATTTTTCCCAATCAAAAAGGTACCTGTCCTTCCTCCAATAGTGTACTGGAAAATATCCTGTTCACTGTCAATAGAATCGGTTCCGTAATTTTCATAAGTGTATCGTTTAGGGTCCCGGCCAGTTCTTGAACCTGGATCCACTTCTGGCGTATACAGGAAACCACGGCCTGGAAAGTCATCCGGAAGACCGCGTCGGTTTCTCGTGATGATTCCCGCTGCACTTAACTGCCATCCTAAGCCTACGTTGGATGCCGGTTCGTCAACCTTTATGCCGCCAGCGAAATAGTCAAGGGAAACGTTGGTGGAAATGCCGCTTCTCATATAGCTGTGAATGGGAATACTGATATTGGGTATACCTGTGAAATAATTGACGGGGATATTTATTTGTTTTCCTGACGCGGTAGCTGCTGCTGACCCGGAAATATTGTTGTTCATATTGGGAGCCTCCTGCGCCACTATCTTCAAGGAAGAAAGCAGTAGCAAGGCCATAAAATATAGGTATCTCATATTTACCTGTTTTGTAATTGGGGATCGGTTTATTTATTTTCTAACGGGATGAGCAAATGGAATCCTGGGGTTATAATGAATAGCCGAATCTGACCTTAAGACCATTGGTTTTAGGTACCTGCAGTGGGGCCAGAAAATCATACAGTACCATAATATTTCCTTTCAAGCGTGCATTGATCTTGTACTTTTTGCTAATGCCCGCAAGAGCAGCCGTTCGCCAACCATGCCAGTCCACAGGACTGCCATTCACTGTTTTTATTGACAAACGGTTTAACTCGAAGCCTCCATTCAAAAAGTACGTGCTCTTTAACCTCCAGTCAAGAAAAAAACGGATACCCATGCCGGAATGGGAAAAGCGAATATGCGCCCAATCAGTACCCAATCCCAGTTGATACGTAAGCCCTGCTCCTACTGATCCATTCTTATGAAAAAGATAGGCTGTCTGGACGGCGATATCGGAAGTGGCGGGGAAATAGTAGGTTGACTTTTGAAACTGAATGTTACCGCCCCATTCCATCCGTTGCCAAAATCGTTTTGCCTTTAAAGGGGAAGGGGTGAAGTTTGGCATTTCAGCCGCATCGTCCAGATCAGGGTAGTTCTGCCGCAATTCATTCATCCGGCTGCGAGCGGCGCTCATCTGATTACTGATAGTGTTCCTTATGGTAGTTATGCCAGGAATAGCTGCCTGCGCATTGAACTGGCTTTGAGCCGTTTGCATTTGTTGCTGCATTACTTGGCTGGCCATGCCACTAGTTCCCAATCTTTGTTGTAACAATGCCTCTATCATGCTTCTGTTCTGTAACCCTTCAAGACTGCTGGCAGCACCAGTTGCAGAAGGAAGATTGAAGAAAGAGGCCAGCGCTGAATTTCGTTTGATGAAATCTTTATAGGCAGGCAGTTTGCGTAAAACATCCTGTGCTTTGCTTTCTATTTTACTACGGTCGTTTAACAGCGATTTGTATTCGCGTATCCGGGCGCTATAATAGTAGGCCTCCTTGTTATATTTTGCGAGGTATTTTTGAATATCACCATAGCCTGACAACTGCTGCTGGAATAACCTTTTACGATTGCAGATGAACGCTTTAATCTCTTTGACTCTCTCCAATTCTCCTCCTAGCGCGTTTATACCTTTGATCGCTTTTGACAGTTCCTGCTTCGAATGCGATAGTAGTTCCTGATGTGCTCCGAGAAAACGGAAAGTGCATTGGAGACTATCAAGATAGGGATTTCCAGCTAACCCCTTTACAGGAAACGCTTTCTCTGTAAAGCCCTGGTAAGAAGAATCTGAAAGCAGCGAAAGCAATTCAGGATTGACCCTCCCTCTTAACTTTCTTTTTATTCTTTGCTCCAATTTATTAAGCCTGGAAAGGGCCTTATCAGACTGTCTGTTTAGGATATGCTCCATTTTAGCTGATTTGGCGCTTAACCGTGTCAGGTATTTTGATGGTAGCTTAGATATGCTATCCGGAGCTGTGGTGGCGACTTGCTGTAACAGGCCGACCTGGCCATTACTTTGCGCCAATATTTGCTGAACGCCTATGGCAAGCCCTGCGGCCAACCAGAAGGTGAAAAGTTTCATGGTGATCAGCTTTTCAGATGAACAATTAGTTACGGGCGGCTTTTAGTGCATCTATTTCGTTCTTCAGTTGAAGAATATATAGCGTTAGCTCTTCTACGGTCTTCACCAGCGCCTTTTGGTTCTCTGCCAGATCTATTCCTGTATCAGCCACCTGCTTTTCGGAAGGAATATGCGGCAAGTGCTGTTCTTTTTTAATATAGGCTTCTAATTCAGAAAGAGAAGGAAGCAGGTAACCGGGTTTAAAAACATAATCTGGCCAGCTACTATACAATTTTACTACTGCTTTGTTAAACACTGCGGTACCATTTACAGCCAGCTTATATCCTTTAGTATCGGTAGTACCGATACCAACATTACCACCCATAAAGCCATTTCCCGTTATTCTCAGATCTGCGATTTGATCCATAGATTGTTGATTTTCGATCCTATTGTCACCAACATCGCTGAGATCATACATAGCAGATGAAGCCAACTGCCATACTACAGGAGCACCTGCTGAGGGGGTATTACCAGTTAGGAAAACATAACCACCAGTTCCAAATGGACCAGCATAACCGCACACGATCAAAATCGCATAATCTTCCCATTTGCCGGTACCTACATTGTTAGTAAGCCACTGACGACTGCCACCGGTACCGAGCGCATTGGCGGCAAAATTGAGCGCGTAACCAACCGGTACTTTCGCACGGAAAAGATGCACCAGTGTCTTATTTTGACCACTCATAGAAGGTTGGTAATATCCACCTATTCCGGGCGATGCAGCACCCGTATGTGTAATCTCTAAACAATAGCCGGAAGTGTTGGGTAGTCCGGATGCTGCAACACGATTTATAGCAACCGTACCATTGCCCGAATTGTTATAAACCACAATCTCGTTAGTACCATTTTCAAATTGTTCATCCCTCTGCATAACCTTGCTTGCACGTAAGCCAGGAAGTAGTAAGTTAGCTATACCTCTCTCCTGAGTAGAGGCCACCTGTGGTAGCAACAGTTGTTTAGCAAGATATAAGGAATTGGCGTTAAAAGTGCCATTCACGTCCAGGTTGTATTCTGGTGCGGTCGTATTTACTCCGGCATTTCCAGAGGCAGGGAACGTATTTTGTCCAAAGGAGACACCTGCACTTATGCTAAGTACAGCTAACAGTAAAGTCTTTTTCATTGAATTTTTTTGAAATAGTTATAGTGGATTTACCTGATATCGCCGTAAGCGAACCATCATGTAATTAAGAAGCAGCATTAATTGTGTATACGCCTTCGGCAGCATACTTTGTGCGCTAACGAGCCAAATGGGTTACAGGATCGTCCGCAATAAATGTATCATTTACTGCAGCTAATATGACCAATAAAGGGGTTACTTATTCCTGATGGAAAAGAAACTGGGGCACAAAAACATTATTCCATAGATTGATAAGTGTTTATTTTGAGATAGAGAATGATTGTTTCTATGAATGAAGATAAAGCATATTCTTTGCCAAGAAGTTAATACTGTGTTAATGAAAAAGATCAAATCAAAATGACATCACCAAATCTACATAACCTTACTACTAAGCCATATTCTCTTGAAGAATGTTATCGAAAAAACCAGCCCGCCGATTGTAAACGATCTGCCCAGCAATATCAAGGTATGCAATATAACCGAGGGTCCTTCTGTATATCACATGGCGATAGCGCTCATAGATTCTGCAGGGACAGGAGAACCTGCAAAGACATAGTAACAGAAGCAAGGGTTAAAATTTGGATATTCTAAACCGAATTCAGTATATTCGTTTTAATGGACGTATTTAACGACATACTATTAAATCTCTTCTCCGATTTCATTTCATATCTGATAGCTCTTGCTTTTACCTTCACTGTAGGAATGATAAATACTTCCTCCATAAAAAAAAGACAATTTTGTTAATGATTAGTTATTCACTTCTTACTTTTTAATATATAATTTTTCAGTATTATAAGCCACTATTATCGCCCTATGGTCTCCGAGATCGTAACAGCATCGCCGCCATAGGCGAAAGGATCTTGGCGCAGGCTTAAGACAAGACCAGTATTGAACATACCTTATCTGGGACTGATGAGAGGTCCACCGCTCTTCTCCCTTAAACTGTCGGTCAGTACTTAGCGGAGTAATTTCAAGACCGAAGGAAGTCACCACTATACCGACAGGATAAATAATAGAAAGACCTACAAGGGCAAATAATTACCTGTTTCGCAGTTATAGATATCATATAACTCCAACGACCGTTTATTTATACAAATCGATATACCAAATAGCAAACATCCCAAACAAAATAAAATTTATGCAGGATCGAATTAAGACATTAGATCGGTACCTAACCGAAGAAGTACTTCACAATTCTAATGAACACGAAACAAAAATTATTACACTAATAAGCGAGATAAGTCAAGAGTTCATATCTTCTTATGATATTCAAAAAAAATGGGGATCAGAGCTATTTCAAGTATATGAAAAACACGGAATAAAAAGTGTAGCACACCTCAGTTCTTGCCAAGGTTTCCTCTACAACAAGTTACAGTCATTAGAAATAGAACGATTGAATCTCAGTTTTTGGATAGGAGAACTAGACACAAACGAACAATTCAAAATCGTACAAAAAGCAATTGCTAAAATGGGACAGTCTGGCATCTCAAAATATAGAATATCAGACTTTATAGATTTGCAGTTAACCATTTCAGAAAGGAAAGAAATAGGTAGCTTACTTATCAAATGTCTCAATTTACATAACGGACAGTTTCGTCTCAGCGATAACGAGATTGAATCATTCTTCATACAGCTCTCAATCGTTAGAAACATATGTATAACAGAAAAAAAGGAGGACAGCTTTTATGTATTACTAGACTCATATATTGATTTACTTTATAGAGCTGGAGACTATCAACTTTCTAGGGGCATCGCAGAAGATGCTTTAGTTTGCGGATACTTTGATCATAAAATTGATCTAGGTTACAATCTGGCATTTAAGGTATACGCCAGTACAGGGGCTGCAGCCCAAGCATTGCACTATTCAATTTGCGCCATGACATCTGCAATAACAAAGGGGAAAATTTCTGATTATTGGTATCAAATATTGATATCTCAAACTATGAAACTATATCGCAACTGCAAAATATATTCTCTTGCAATAGATATATATAGAAATCGTCCAAAAAATTGGGCACTTAATGAGCATGCCCTAACCTATATTTATTTCACGTGTTTGTTGGGTAATGAAGAAGCTCTTCTACCATCAACAGTTGTTGACTACTTAAATAAACATAGGGAAGAAATTATTCCAAGCGGAGTACCAAATATCATGCAGTGGATTACATTATTATATAATATCATACATTACTACCCCACTAGCCATACTGGAATCGAGGAATCCAAAATGTATATTTCCGTCTTTGAAAAAATTGTTGGTCCCGACAACGCTATAGGCATCAAAGATATATTTGAAGGAACAATCGAAAAATTGAGCCAACGCTTAAAAACATCACTCACAGACTTAAGTGCAACTATAACAGGAGTAGATTTTGCGACGGATAATACGCATGCTAGATTTATTTCAGATCAACTTATTGTCAAATCTTTCAAAGTAAGAAATCCAGAAGAATATCTTTTATGCATGATAGTAAATGCAGATTTTACCATATGTTTCAAAAATACGACTATCAATGCCACATTACCATTGTGGAATAGAAAAAAGAACTTCGAAGAAGTTTATTATTCCTTTGAAAACATAAAACATTATTTTAAATCACTTGATAATCATACAATTCTCTGGCTCGGTACTAACAAAGTTGAAGTTTTGCCAATGACATGCCAAAACGAAATGTTTTTATTCCATCAAGATGCCATTTTTACAATATCAGCGATAAATAATTGGTATGAGGCAAACATTAATACGCTACCATTTGTCGAATATAAAAGGCTTATAAGCGGAGGTAATGCTCATAAAACAGAAGAGGAGCTCATTTCGGAAGAAATACTTCTCGCTGCCGATCTGCAATCTACATCCATAGACATACAATCTATTGAAAGATTGCTGATAATCAAAGATTACGAGCTTGCTCGATTTCCACACAATCTATTAATTAACAAATCAGGCCAATTTATTTCCAGCTTAATCCCAACGTTTAACATTTTATCCACCGAATGGATTATGGGACGGTCAAATCAAACTTTACCCAAAAAATATTCAAAATCCATCTGGATACCAACTGATTCAGGTGACATGGCTTTAAATTATCTATATAGCTATATTGAAGATACTATCAACACACACAAGTTTGATATTGCCACTACAAAAGTTCCATCTAAACAATTGCAATCCGACCTGAATATTGTTGCAGCACATGGAAGTGAAGATATTAACACCTTTCCAGCGTTCCATGCAAAAAGCGAAGAAGGAAGACTGTCAATTGTTGACATAAAAGGTGTAATTGGATCAGGGAAAATACTAATACTTTTCGTTTGTCATTCCGGATCAATGAGATCTGATTTTTTAAGAAATAGGGTTGCAACTCTGGTAAGGGAAGCCCTCCAATCTGGCTATGAAGCCGTGATAGCACCGTTTTGGGCTTTAAACATCTCCATTGTAAAGTTTTGGTTGCCTGCATTTCTAGAATCTTTTGACTCTGGAAAGGAACTGATAGATGCTGTTTATGATGGCAATACGGCTGTTAAAAATGAATATCCGACGCCCAAAGCATATGCTTGCCTTCATGCTTATGGGAACCCATTTTTCAGAGTTCACTAATGTTAATTTATCAAGGGTCAATCAGTGTGAATCTTCGGGTTGTTTCTTTCATCGTGAAATACTTGATATTTAAGCCCATAGCAAAGTTAACGAGAACAGCTCCGCTAGAAGTACAGAGTGACTTCCTTAATTTACCCCTTCCTCCAGTCTTAGGATGCAATAGGGTTTGGCATTGCCCATATGCCCCGCTTATTTAAACGCGCTTCCTGTTCTCCATCGACAAACAATGTACATGCTACCTCCCATAACAATACCCACAAGGTTTCTTATGCCCGGTAGCCATAGCTTCGCGTATAGTAACGGTATCAATACGGTGGGTACACTTTCGTAATCCCTGACAAAGCCTATTGTGATAGGCATAGCTGGTGCCAGATTTACATACATATACCTTGTCAGCCTGGGATTTACCTGCAGATGCGAGTAGCATCAGCAATAAAATAAGTTTCATAGCTGGATTGTCCCCTTAATTAGAGGATCGGGGCATAAGGAAAGTTACTAAAATTATTTGTAACAATACCGACAGATAAATGGCAGAGTGATCAATAGAAGGCCTTATCCACGAACGGTTAGCTTCTACAACATCAATAATCCGAGATCTGGTGCAGGCCTTTATTCTTAAGCTGTTGCAGGATATGAGACGGCAATTCAGGGCTGCTTAGGGGTAAATCAACGGATAGCTTCTCAAAATCTCCTGCGGGTACGCGGTCAAATATTTCGTTCAGCGCTACCGGGTCTTCGCTGAAGCTAACACAAGTACTTACAAAATTCATCTGGTTCACACTGAAATCTTTTTGCTTCAGCTTACGGGTAGCGTCTTTCACCCGGCCAATAAAATGTCTTTGGCGGATGAAAGTAGTACTGTTCATGATGATGAAAATGTAGTCGGCATAGGCAGTGATCTTGCCGTAATACATATGATTGTCCTTACCGCTGCGTTCCACCAGGTATTCATCGCCTGATTGATAGATCTCCATGGCTGAACGCCTTACTCTCTCCTCTTTAACACCGGGGCCCGTCAGCGGCAGATTACTGTTATAGCAATACCAACATCCCGTAAGGTGGTCCAATAACGCGGTGTTGACCACTCCCGACGGAATATTGATCTTAAGTTCGTGAAAACTAAAAACGGTAGCGGCATTCCTGAGGAAATCCATATAGCTGTCATAGCCCAGTATTCCGGCTATGGTATTCATTTTCCCAAAATTGGGGCTGCTGATGCCGGCCAATGCTTTTCCCGCCTTTGCAGCCTTCAGCCTTTTTATGATGAGGTGCTCATAAAAATAATTATCCCCCAGGAAGGCAGCTTCTTCCGGCAGCTGCTTGCCTTTCTGCATTAACTTGTTGAATTCCGCTGAAATATAAAGCCATTCCGCCTTTGACACATCTTCCCAGCTGCTTTTTTTGATAAAATGGTGGGCGATGTAATTCATTATCCGTTCGAGGTGCTCCAGTTCGTTCGTAGTCATAATACGATTTTAATACGAAAATAAGTCTCCAAAGGATAATTCCAATACGTCCATCTTCCCTAATAGGGGGAATTTTGTATCAGTATAAAAAAAGACAAATGAAACAAACAGTTATGAATCAAACAACAGCACTTACCTGGGAAGAACAGGAGCTGCTATGGCAAAGGATCTTATCCTTTCCCTTCGATGCCCCTGATACCCGGCTTCCCTTTTCACGCAGGCTTGCCCGGGAGAACAAATGGGACTACAATTTCGGGTTGAAAGCCATAGAAGAATACCGGAAGTTCATTTTCCTCTGTTGTATCTCGCCACAGGGCGCCTCCCCTTCCAAAGTGATCGATGAGGTATGGCATCTGCACCTGATCTACACACAGAGCTACTGGGAAGAATTTTGCGGAAAAACATTGAATCGCAATATCCATCACCATCCTTCAGCAGGCGGGCCACAGGAAAGAGATAAACACGAAAGCTGGCGGGCAGATACGCTTGATCTTTACCGCAACACGTTTCACGCAGAACCACCACCTGAATACTGGAATGACAAACACGCCACCACCAACTTTCTCCTCCGGTTCTTAAAAAGAATATTCCTCCTTCCACTCCTACTGCCATTCTTCTTTCTTACTGCCTGCAACGAGACCTCTACCGTGTTTGCTCCCATTATCATAGGTTTTATGATAGTTATCGGATCGATCATAACCGGCTCACGAGGAAATAATACCGAAGAGAAAAGAAAAAAGAATGGGAGCAACACCAGTAGTTGTGGAAGTAGTTGCGGAAGTAGCTGTAGCAGTGGGTGTGGTGGCGGGTGTGGTGGCGGTTGCGGAGGATGTGGAGGGTGATTAAATCAAAAACAGACTTATGAAAGAAAGAAATATAGTACCAATAAATAAAGCAGGCTACCTGCTGACCATAGCTGGCTATCTCTTGTTACCTTGTTTGTATGGTGGCTGGTTCCTGGCCAGCTGGTTCCCATATCATCTGGCAGGCAAACAGTTTCTTGCCTGGTACATTGTTCACATGGCAATTGGCCATTTGCTCCTGTATCTTGCTGGCAGGTATAGCTCCGCCAAGGTAGATAAATTGTCCTTCGTCTTCTTATGGATAACCGTTCTGATATCCCTGAGCCGGATGTGCAAGGGCCTGTATCATCATAAACCTATCTTATATTTATGCTTGCTTACCGCGCTTAATGTCCTGCTGCTGCTTTTATGGAATAGAAAAAATTAATCCCAATGCTGATCCGGAAGAAGAGGATGATAAAATAGGTTCATTTACGCTGCAGGTGTTTGGTGAGCAACAAATATGTAAGTTTTCTATTAAAGACGATAAAAAATCAGTTCCTCTTACGAGCACGATATCTATCCCAAACTTCCAACAAGATGCCCCCCATTATAGCTGTTAATGCAATAAAGATATCCCAGTCTTTACGAAAAATAGCCGATAAAATTATAAACGGGATAGCATATGTTAATGTTCCGAGAATAAAAGAAATTATGTTTGATTTCTTATCATTACTCATAAACATATGGTCAATGGTTGATAATTGAGGTCAGTGTACAAGTAACGAACACGACCTTTCGAAACGCGTTTTTCATTTTGGGGAGATTTATTAAATGAATAGTAGGACAACATTTTAAAGATTATTTGGGTGTATTCGCGCAGGTGGAAATTGTTGATCTATAAAATTTCGTCGCTATAGTATATTCCAAACTTAAGCGAAAATTTTCTCGATTTTCTATGTAATAGAAAAATGAACAGAGGTTGAACAACATACTTAACAATGATATTATCACCTTAATTCGGAAGATAGAGAATTTATTGTATCCGTATACTCTTCCCACAGACGCTAGCCAGAGGGACTCAGGAATCCAGGGAAAACCAAATGAAAAACGGCAAAACAGTTTAATAGCTGCTTTGCCGTCAGTATATCATACAATCCAGGTCAGTTATCAGCTGGGTTGCAGCTGACTAACATTACTCGTTTGTTTAGCACTCGTCAATGGTGCCAGGAATTTGGCCAACATGATCTCTGCAGTCTGCAAAGCGCCTTCTACCCATCCTTGTGCATCGGAATATGCTTCTCCACAAATGTATAATGGTGTACCAGCTATCGGATATGTGATCTGGTCTCTTACTTCCCAGCTCTTCACACCGATATTCCAGCTATTCCATCCGCCACCATATGGATCTTCACCCCAGTCGCGGAAGGCAGCACTCTTCACCAGCGGCGTATAATCCAGTCCGTGCATCTGTTGCAACTGACGGGCTACTTCATCCACCATACGACGGGGAGCCTGGTATTCATCCCATGTCTGGTTCAGTTGACCTTGTGCAGCTGCGTCCCTTCCATTTGTCTTTCTATCATCATCTCCGATAAATGGATCAACGATCTTTGAATGCGAACGACCTGCCTTCCAGGCTTCAGCACGTTGAGGTCTTAGTCCATCCCAGAAGCCTACGTTATTACCATCATCATAGCTGGCCAGCAACATCGCCCTGCCATTCTCGGCTGGTGTGCCATTACTGTTTGGCCAGTAGTATGTTTGTCTTACAGGCAGGTCAGTTACAGAACGGCCTGACTGTACCGGAACAAATTGTCCATCCGGATCTGTAAAACCAGCTATTCTCCACCATGGATTCGCATAAGTGGTGAAGAGTTTGAACAGTGGTCTTGGTGTAACACTATTGATTAATGGCTGGATCAGTTGTAACTGCGGACTATTAGGCAGTATCAGATCGAGGGCACGACGAGGCATAGCCAGGATCAGTTTTCCTGCAATAATAGTTTGTCCATTACCGAAATTGAGTGTAAACTGTCCGTTTGTATAATCAAATCCACGGAGCTGATGTTCCAGGCGAACTTCTCCCCCATCTTTTTCAAACAGCTCTGCCAGGGCAATAGGCACCTGTTGGAAACCATTGGTAAAGCCCTGGTATTTTGGAGAGATACCAAAGTCTGATAGGTACCATGGAATAGCATCGCTTGCATTCCAGTTCACCAGGGTAGAATCATAACCACCAGCATCCATACTGAACTGGTAGCCTTCACTGCTGATCACTCTGTACAGCAGATTCCAGAAACCCCATTGGTATAAAGGCACTCCATCAAAAGAAGCTTCCCGGGTCATTTCACGACGTTCCTCCTCTGTCAGCTCAGTATTAGTGATACCAGGTACAATCTGTTCAATGGCGTTAACAATGATAGTACCCGGACCATTTCCTTTTTCCAGGAATGACATATTGTAGGGTACTTTATCTGGTCTGGTTACAAAGTCAACCAGGCGCAGGTATTCACCACGCAGATATGCCAGATTCTGAGGTTCATCTACTGGAAAATCATAGCGTACGATCTGTTCTGCAGGCGGTAATTCTGCATTGAGCGTGTCAATAAGACCTACAATCAGTTTCTGGGTATTTTCCAGGATACGCATACCACCCAGTTCTGCAGTCATATAAGGGATCTCAGGCGGTTTCACTGATAGTAAACGTCCTCCAATATGATCGCTGCCTTCGAATACAACGATCTTCTGATCAGGGAATTGCTTTTTCAGTTTCCAGGCGCTATACACTCCGGAAACACCGCCACCTACGATGGCGATATCGATTTGTTCGTTTGCCATAATGCTAATGGTTTTAGAAAATTGAAGGAATGTTGGATGGTATATGTCCATTACCTGCAGACAACAGTTTTGCTTTTACTGTATCCTGGTGGAAATAATCCAATACTGGTTGCTTGCTGTAATATGCGGCGATTGTATCAGATGTGGATGGAGCTGCTGGAGTATTGCCAGCTATTCTCATATCCAATATATAAGAAGTAGTATGAGTGAGTACATGATCAATGCCTCGCGTGATCGCTGCCTTAACGGCGCCCGGCGTTTCCACTACTTCTCCGTTCTCACCGCCAAAGGCTTTCGCCAGTGATACGAAGTCGAGTTTTGGTCTTTCGAGACGCAGATATGGAGGGTCCATCGTTTTGGGTTTCCAGCCATAGCCGGGCGCACTGCCATAAGCACCGACTACCTGTTGTAAGCCTAGTTGCAGGGTATGATACTCCTGGTTGTTTGTAATAATGTATAGAATAGGTAGTTGCTCATGTGCTGCCGTCCAGTAGGTTTGCGGATAGAACAGCGAAGAACCATCTCCCACTGCATTGATCACCAGTTTTGTACCTGTACCCTGTGATGAGGCATTCTCCAGTTTAATGCCCAGGGATGCCGGCATTGACCAACCTAATGAACCTCCGGCTACACAGTAATAGCTTACTGGTTTAGCACCATTGGTACTGAATGGCAGATAATATTGAAAAGGAGCGCCATCGGATACTGCTTCATGCACATATACGAAGTTGTCCACCAGTTTCCTTTCTTCAATCTCCTCTTTCAATGCTTTAGCGATAACAACAGACCATATATCTTCCTGCCCCATAGCTTCCAGCAGATACGCATCCCAGTCCGCCGTTCTTTTTACAGACAACAACCGCATCTGTTCATTTCTGGCAGCAGCACCTGCCGGAGGAGTTGGCTTAATATAACCGTTCAGAATGGGCAGTGTTGCTTTAATATCACCGAAAATTGCTGCTTCTCCGTAATAGTTCTTCGCAATATCCCAGGTATTGTTAGTCAGGTATACCTGTTTCAGTTCAGGAGGGAATAGCGGTCCGTCGGAATACTTATATACGGCCAGCTGTGCCTGTGCGCCAAATCCGACCAGGAATGCCACATCATGATCTTTGAACACCCCCTGGATACCCGCCTGACTACCGGGCAGTTCTCCCTGCCAGTGATAGTCATTATTAGGGAAATTAGCCAGACTGCTAAAGGTTTGCAATACTACTGGTGCACCCAGCAGTTCAGCCAATTCCTGCAATTCTGTCCAGGCATCTGCATAACCTACTGCATCGCCGGCTACTATGACTGGATTGTTAGCTGCTGCGAGAATACCTGCTGCCTGTTTGATAGACGCATCATCTCCTGTAAAATGTGGAGATATGCGGGTCACACCTTTGATCTTATCTTCATTTTCAATGGCTACCATGGTAAAGTCCCATGGGATTGATACGAATACAGGACCATTAGGCGGCGCCATGGCTTCTTTAAAAGCACGTTGTAATACTAATGGAATTTCATCAGGGGTACGCACTTCATGCGCCCATTTAGTGTACTGTTTAGCAAGGTCTACCAGATTAGATGCCAGTAGAGGTTCCTGGGTGACCAGTTCATTCTGTTGCTGGCAACAAAGAATCACCAGTGGTACCTGAGAACGGCAAGCATTGAACAGATTGCCTATGCTATGGGCTATACCCGGGGTAACGTGTACCACCAGTACGCCTGGTTTACCGGTCATCCGGGCAGATCCCATTGCGGCACCAATGGCAATATTTTCATGAAGACACTCAATATAGCGTACTTCATTCTCCGGGTAAGAGGTACCATCAATAATAGGAATTTCATTGGTTCCTGGTACACCGAAAATGTAATGGATACCCAGATCTTTCAGGATATCGAATACATAATCACGTGTCCAGCGTGTAGTCTGGTCGAACGCGTGTTCGATCACATCGTCACTGGTCTGGCGTGCAGCCTGAGCCATTTGTTGTGTTGCCATATGATGGAGTTTTGGAGTTTGGTTATTCAGAAGCTTCCTGCTGTGGAAATTTGTTTGGGTATCATGAATATGGTGTTGGTATTTTAACGGTCTGTTAATACGCTGAAATCCAGGTTGTAAACAACTGTTCACTTCCGATTGTTTACGGCTGTCTGAAAAATCAGAAAATGTTATCTTACTAGTGTTAAGCCCTGTTTACCCGTACTGTTCGTTTACACATTGCCTCTTTTAATCATTTATCGAAAAACCTATATGCATACCAGTCAGATTACGCTGATAGGCAACCTACCCAATGGGATAGTTTACACGTTGCATTAAGAATTGTCGCATATTTGGGGATCTTACCTCTCCATCATCATCTTCACTTTCTTCTATCAATTCCCAATTCAATTTTTCAGCAATCCCCATCAGCAGGTCCAGATACAACTTCTTCTGAAATGAGGACACACGTATTCTGGAAGTGACTGCTACGTTAAAAGTTGGATTTTAACCGGCAAGCTCTATATTTACAGTAAATATTTATGCTCATTCTATGGAAGACGTTTTTTATTTAACCCGCGGCTGGAGGAATGCCACTTATATTATGTTCGGCGCCCTGATATGCGTATTTGTTAGCCTGCTGCTCTACTCATTCTTCGATCCTTTTCTCAGGAAAGGTATCTTCTTCATTCTACCGGTATCCCTTATTGCTATTGGCGTTTGTGTGTGCGGTATTCTACAGGTAGATGAAAAGATCTTTTGGAATAATCATAGCGTCCGTAAAGTATCCAGACTTGTTAACAGGGAGATCCTGCTGGAAGACATAAAAGGATACAAGTTTGCCTGGAACTATCTGCATATCGTTCCTCACAAGGGAAAGGGTAAAAGGATCCTGGTATCTACATATGTATGTGGTATGCGCCTTCTGCACGAGGAACTGGTTTCCCGTTATCCTGACCTGAAACAGCAGGAGGGACAGACAACTTAATTAACAAAAGCAAAGTAGCATAATTGTAGCCTTAGTGGAATGATCAGGTCAATAATTGTCATCCAACTTCTGAATAAATTCAACCGGACTACCAAAAAAATCGCTGATATGGTCAGCTATTAATGCTGGAGCCCCATTATTCTGAGGCGACAGGTGGTGAAGACCAGGTAGTATGAGCACCTGCGATTGAGGAATTGTTTGTGTCAATGTACTGAGCATATCAGCAATAAAATCAGGACTTGCCTGTCCACCGGCTAATAAGACGGGAATAGATATCGTTGAGTACTTTTTATAACTACCCTCCAACTTTTTAACTTCCTGATGTTCACGCAGGTTACTTACAAGTAATTTTTTCTTCAGTTGCCAATCTTTGCCTCTTATAGCTATTCTTAAAATGAATGTTGCCAACCACCTCGGGGCCTTACTAAGTGGGCTGTGTCCCATACCCTGTACAAATGCAGTGAAAGCAGTCCGGTATTTTTTACCTGTAATTGCAGATTGATAAACAGTTAGCCAGTCCCAAT
Source organism: Chitinophaga sp. CF418 (assembly GCF_900142925.1). GTDB lineage: Bacteria > Bacteroidota > Bacteroidia > Chitinophagales > Chitinophagaceae > Chitinophaga. The sequence goes on along the minus strand of NZ_FRCN01000016.1, from coordinate 256,305 downwards.
TCCCATTTATAGAAACTCCTGGTTCATAAACAATTATCTTTTTAAAAGGATTAAATAATATAGCTGTCTCCAATGCTACCAGACCGCCAAAACTATGGCCGAACAGGAATGTGGCACCAGTGACCTGTTGTATAGCCAGTAAATCCTGACATTCATTTTCAATGCTATACACTTCGCGTTGTCCCTGCCTGTCACGTCGCTGCATCAGGTGAATCGTGAACTTGCCGGAAAGAGCGATTGCCAATTGAGTATATTCTTCCATATCGCTTAGCGCACCATGTACGATAATAAGTCCCGGTCCGCGACCGGTTGTGTCGTAGGTAATGATGGTGCCATCGGCAGATAAGGCAGTATGTTTTACAAAAGTTGCCATAGGTTTTTATTATTGAAATTTTATTCAATCATAAAAATATAACATGATCCGGTTAACTTTTTTTTTATTTCCCAGGAAAGAATCTTATCATTGAATAATTTTTCAATTATACATCGAATGCCTAAGGCGAAAGAGCAGTTTGAAGAAATGCGGCAGGAAGCCGTCAGGAAAATAAAGACAGCCGGACTCGAGCTCTTTGCGCGAAAGGGGCTAGCTGGAACTAATATCAAAGAAATAGCGGAAAAAGCGCAGATCAGCCTGGGTTTAATGTATCACTATTATTCATCCAAAGATGAGCTTTATCTGGCATTAGCTAACGAGGCTATGGATATGTCGATTGCCCTGTTAAACTCCCTGAAAAAACAGCGGATAGGCGCAAAAGAAAAAGTTGAAGGTTTCATCCAGGGCTTTTTGACTGGTGTTCAAAAGCATCCTGAAATATGCTACTTCATCATCATTGGTCAACAATTCGAGACAAAGGATACTTCTCAAAATGACGTTCTGAATAATCGCAAGTTGAAATCCATGGAATTGCTCACCAGTATTATCAAAGCAGGACAGCATGAAGGCGTATTTCTAAAAGGCGACCCATTACAACTCGCTGTCATGTTGGTTGCAGCTACACAAGGGTTAGCGGCATTCAGAATGACCTTTGGAAATAAGTTTACAATGCCTCAGGTGGAGATCCTGATGAATATGCTTATACCATAGCAGGCATAATGGCCGCGTAGCTTTGGGCTTAGTGTATTTATTTTCTCATGACCATGCATTTGCAGCTGGAATATCGAATATTTGGAAGTCTCATACAAATAATTATTTCCAAAACAACCTCAATCTGTACCTTCCACCATTTGTAAATGCACATGTTGGCTGCTAACCTCCCGGCTTACACTTATAATTTACGCGTCTCCCTATTCTTCATAATTTCAGGCATGTTGTGCGCTGCCCATTCAGCTAATTTTTCAATATACGGAACCAGGCTATTCCCTAGCGGTGTTAATCTATATTCGACACGGGGCGGCACTTCAGGAAATATTTCCCTGCATACAAGCCCGTCTGTTTCCAATGAGCGGAGGGTAAGTGTCAGCATTCTCTGAGATATATCACTGATATGACTGCTGATCTGATTAAAACGAAGCGTTCCCCTGTGACTTAACAGACATAAAACAAGAATTGACCATTTATCTCCGAAGCGATCCAGTATTTGTCTAATGGGACAATCTACGTGATCCATATATTTTTCTAAACCTTTTTCCATTTTATTCAATTGATTTTTAGCATTAGTAACATTCATGTAAGTAAGTTATACACTTGTGCCTTATTGGTTCTAAATCCGATCCATCTTACTTTTAACATACCAAAGTAACATATAAGTTGGTACATTTCACTCAAATGAATAATAAGAAACTACTATGATCTTACTAACAGGCGCAACTGGTCATTTAGGCCGGTATACTATGGAATATTTAATGACGAAAAATATTACATCACCTATTGCAGTAATGGCAAGAGACGCATCTCTAAATTGGAACGACATTGATGTTCGGATGGGAGATTATAATGACTTCCCTACACTCGTACATGCCTTTAAAGGAGTGGATACTTTATTGTTTATCTCTACAAATGCTACCGAAAACAGATTGCAACAACATGCAAATGTACTTCGGGCAGCAAAAGAAAATGACGTCAAACATATTGTTTATACAAGTATGCTGAACGCTTCTGAAACCTCTACCTTTGAACCGGCGATTGATCATTTTCATACAGAAGAGCTGTTAAAGCAAACAGGAATTCCATATACGATATTCAGGAATGCATTCTACGGGGAAATAATCCCCATGTTAATGGGGGATGCACTTCAAACCGGTACCTGGTATTATCCGGCAGGTAATGCAAAAGTCAACTTTGTTGCAAGAAAGAATATTGCCGAGGCTTTGGCAAACGTAATGGCTAATCCGGCCATGCACAAAAATAAGACTTATGAAATCGCATCCCGCACTTCTTATACATTCAGCGAAATAGCAGGGTTGTTAAGTAGCATTACAGACAAACCGATTGTATACATTCCCATTTCTTTGGAAACTATGAGACAAGGCATGCAACAATCTGGTATCCCCCTCGCCCTGATCAATTTAATCGTAAGTGGAGCTGACGCCATTTTAAAAGGGGAAACAGATATAACAGATGATTGCCTGGAAATGCTGTTAGATAGGAAACCATTGGATCTAAAGGATTATTTGCCGGAATTGCTGGGAAAAATGGCGCGCCATTGAAAACCTGGGTGAAGGCTGCTGCATTTCAGCTCCGGTGGGTGTCGCGTGTTTACACACTTGATAATTAACACCTTCTGATGGTGATATGGATAAACGCTCAAAATTTTCATAGTACGTAAGTTCTAATGTAAAAAAAGCGCCCCGGTTAAATACCGGGACGCTGGTTTACACTTTTAGGAAATCGTGGATGTCTTCTCGGTTGTATTACCAGGCAAGTCCATTGCCGTAGCGACCACACGGGTACCTGGTAACGCCGCATTTGCCGCAGTGACCGTATAGTTCCAGAAGTTACCTGTACCCGGAACAGCATCTCCCTGTTCCAGCTCCGCACCTGCCGCAGACAGGATCGTCACCTTTACAGATTCGACACGGACAACGTCTTTCACCAGGATTCTGATCACATTACCCACGAGCCCCTGATACTTTTTTGTATCAATTTCCAGGATCCTGGGCGGCCTGGCTGCATCCCGGAAGGCAGCATTATAGGCTGTTTGCCCACCTGTTGCTGCTTTTTCATACAACAACTTCTTTACAGGATCAGACATTGCTTCCTGAGCATACGCCAAAGAACGTTCGAATTTCAGTTGAACCGCTACCTGATTTTCTGTCGGCGGCTTCGTGCTGGGGCCACGTCTGGGACCGGAAACTGTTTTATCCTTTCTTACGCTGAAGGTTACGTTTCCAATAGTACCGGACGTTCCTTCCATCATTTTATTTTGTTTTATAAAAGCCATATTTAAAAGTTTTAAGATTTTTAAAATAAAGGTTTGTTACAATCACTACCGCCGGGTGCAACAGGAGGCACCTCTCTCCTGTTGCGGGTGCAGCCCCTTTGGCTGTGATTGATAACACAACGTTAGGAAGGAATTTAAAGGAGCTCAAAAAAAACTATACGAGGACGGGAAATTGGCTCATAAGAGCCGAAAATCGCCTCATAAGAGCTGTCTTTAAATCACAATGAAATGACTGTAAAAATTCTTTTTGTAGTTCTCGCTGAGTGGAATTCCCTCTTTTTCAGCTGTGACGGCAATATGACTTTCCGCCACGCTTATAACGTGATCAAGACAAACGATATAATTCCTATGAGTGCGGCAAAATAATTCAGGTGGGAGGCGTGCTTCAAATTGTTTCAGGCTAAGCTGCATTACCAGGGAATGGCCATCAGAAAACTTAATAATGCTATTCGTAAGATGTACTTTGATATAGATGATCTGATTGCTATTGATCATCTTTCGAATGCCGCCCTTGGTGGGCATGAGCATACGGTTGTTCATATGATTTCGGAATAGTAGTTAACAATTCGTGATTAAGACAGAGAGAGAGAAAGCTGTGGAAGCTGCGTAGGGAGTATAGTAGTAGATGCAGTAGTAGCAAGGGCTTAGACTGACCAGTAATGGTGTTACGGAGAATGGATTTGTTAGCACTCAGGTTAATTGAAATAGCTTTCATGTTGCTTCTTTTAAAATGAAAATTTGTTCAAGGAACAGGATCAACATTATCCCTGTAATTTACTGAAAAATAACTATTAGAGATCAAATTGAAACTTAAATTTTCATAGTTATTAGATTCGCTACAGACGGCTTTGAGATGGCTTTATCTTACGTTCATCTTACGTCTTTGAACGTAAGATGAACGTAAGATAAAGCCATCTCAAAGCCGTCTGTAACGAATACATACCGGATACATCCTGATTATTCTCCGGAATATAAACATACACGATAAAGAAAAAAGGAATACCTCTCTGAATTTAAGTATGCATGAACGGATATACTGATATTGGGACTAAAGTGACATAGTTTATTCGGGAAAGTACGCTAGTAAAATTGGGGGAGATAATGGTTATTGACAAGCACAGGTCTATAATGGCACCTTCATGGTGCGATGGATTTGCCAGCAAAAGGCATCCTCAATTATTTTCAAGATAGTCTTTAATGGCAGAATGATATACTGTACTGCCACGCCTTACCTTATATGTAGCTTTCCTAAAAGGATCGCTGATAATGCTCTTTGCATATTCCACAGCACATCCGAATCGATTTTTATATACAAGCTGCAAATCGGAAGGAACGACATTGCTCATATCGGGACATTTGCTGATAAATGCCTTTCCTCTACGCTTTTTCAGTATAAAGCCCGGAGCTATTTTACCACGGCCTATTTTTACGCCGTTAAATAATGGATTCTTTGTTCTTGCCATAGTTTTTTGTTTAAAGCTACGCAAATCAGGATTGCGGGTTTTACGTATTTTATTGTTAGTCTATTAAGGAACGGAGATAGCTTTTGAAACGCAGAAATTCGATGGGATGAAGGCCAGGCAAGAATACCCGGCCGTTTTTTCTGTAGTTATCCTTAACTACGACTACTTTCTTTTGTCGCGCGAATCCGGCTGAAAAGCAATCAGGTTAAACATCTCACGCATGCGGCTACGTAAGTGATCGCCATAAATTGCTCCCAGTTCAACAGCATTTAATCGTGTTATAGCATGTGTGATCATCCCATGAGAATGCATCAGATTGTACCTGGTGAAGAGTATCTGAGCCATGAGATTGATCTTATTCCCCCAATAGTTAACGAGGGGTTCAAAGCCAAGATCATCGAAGCAGTGGACATGTGGCATCCGTCTGTAAGGATTAAATGCCCTTTTGCTGTATTTCAGGATCACGTCACTACCGAGATCCGTAAATTCGAGACTTATCTCCTGAGACGATTTAAGAAACGGTCGATGGTCAGGCAAACTGAAATTTGACAGGATACGCATGATCGATGTTTTCCCGCAGCCTACCGGCCCTGTTAAAAGCAGGCCTTTATGCAGGTCAAGTTTCTCCTTTGCTGCGACGTCTCCATCACGAAGAAAATACGCGATCAGTTTCGTTATAACGGGCCGGTCGATATCATCAATAACAAAATCACAACGATACAGGTCCCTGCCCTTCTCTTCTACCTGCTTCAGCATGTAGTGGTAATCAAAAGGGCTCATCGTAACGTTTGTCTTCTTCTGATCGGAGTCCTCCGGTTGTTGATGTTGTATTTGCAATTGTATTGTTTTTGAATGATGGAATGCGGCTGATCCATTTTTCGGCGGCGGCTGTCCAATCAAGGATCGGCGTACCGCTTATGGTCCAGCCTATGGCTTTGTAATGAAAATAAAACAGCGCTGCTTCTTTTTCTGATTGCGCGGCGGCAAGGAAATAGGTGCATATTTCCGCTAATTCCGGCACCTCGATTTTATCTTTACTTTCTTTTTGCGGGCGCGCTGTTTTACTCTCGTTTATTAAATTGTTTATTTGTTTATTATTAAAGTGTGTCAAATTTGACACCGTCTGTGTGTTAATACTGCCACCCTTACCGGGGTCTTTATTGCCACCCATATGCGTGTCATTTTTAACATGCTTAGATGATTCATTTTTTTCCAGCGGTAGCATTTTTATCACGCTGCGTGAAAAAAGACTCTCAGACGGCTCATACGTCAGGAAACCGAAATTGTGCAACCGCTTCAGGCATTCTGTATATGTGTGGAGCGAGCCTATCTTGCAAAGTTTTACGACTAAACTCCTGTTGATGATCAAGGACTCAGGAAAATGCTCCAGATTCCATAACTGAAATAGTGCCATATAGAGGCTAATATCATTTGCACGTAGTCGCTCGTGCTCGTGGACTAGTGTGTAAAATGCGTTAAGATGACGGATGAAATTGATGTTGAGATACTGGTTATTCATATACTTTGGTCATTTGAGTTTTTAGTAGACGGTGATTAACAATTCTATTTACTGGCCATTTCGAGTTCCAACATTCTTTTCGTGTAGTATATTTCCCATTTCAACCATTCTCCCAGCGCTGCTTTCAGGGATTTTTGGCTAGGTTGGAAAGATGTTCCATCTTCAACCAACTTGTGAGCAATCTTCTTTCGCCGTTCAATGAGCCATATGTACTTCTCTTTGTTACTTGTGATGGCGGTGCACTCTTCCCTGAATTGGGACATTAAGTACCTGACATAATCAATGCTGTTGAAATCAATGTATTGCAGCCGGTTGTAAAGTCGCCAGACGTTATCATTACCTTTCTTCACAAATCCAAGTAATTGATTTGCCAACTTTTCAACATAGTCGCGATTACAGTAAGTGAGATAATTATCACCTGATGTTGAAACTGACAGTTCCAGCGGACCAGTTACGATGCGCTGCAGATGGCCGTTGAGAGAGCGGAATCGGGGCGAGCTTTTTACAGTCACCAATGTTTGCATAATAAACTCCCGAAACAAATACCTGCTGTAAGCCGGTATCTTGTAATCATCGTCCATATACCGGTAGAAATTTTTCTCCAGGTACAAATGCAAATCATAGAGCAGCTTGTGAAGAAATTTAAATAAACTTTTTCCGTCATCATCGGGATCAAGGATGTCCATTCGACATACTTCATCCTCCGGAAGCCATCGCATTAATTTGTCCAGCAATGGTACAATGCTGTACTGGCAAGACTTTACTGCGATACGGATAGTCTCTTCCTTTGTTGCAGTTCTAAGTGATGATAAGAACTCCCGCTCCAGAGATTCCAGCTTGGGGAATCTTCCAAACATTACCTGGCTGATAAATCTCGGGTTGAGAACGGGCGATTTTCTTAATTGTTTTGGAATTTCCTCGTTGATGAGGAATGCAAGGTGATTTAACATTTGCATGTTATCAGATTTAGTTGTTAAAAATAATTACAGCTTCAAGGCAAATAAGTATACGCAAAGACTATTGCGCACATGCTTACATGCGTTGAATTATTTTATAGTAAGATGTTGTAAAAAGCTATGAAAAGACGGGGTAACTGAGTCCTGGGGAAATTATAGTAGGACAGGTAGAGATAGTAGTAGTAGGGGTAGTAGGGCTAGTAGAGAGAAGCTGGAGGTAGAAGTAGGATATATTGCGTTTAAACCTGAGAGATCAGGCAGGGGGACCAGTGAGGTCAAGTGTCTGTTCAAATGTATTTGTTTCATCTTGTATTGATTTAAAATTATCGCAGTTAAAATGATACTGCGAGATGCAATTTAAATAGTTTGTTGAAAACATGAATCAAAAAGTGGATATTTTTTTACTACAAATATTACTTATTAATAATATAAATCAAATCGTTTACTGGTTTTGTTTATGATAAAAAAGAGACCGGATATAAAATCCGGCTCGCAGTTCTATGGCAGTATAACTTCTTCTTGTTGTGTCTTCAAACTATGCTCCCAGTCTGACATACATGCTGCAAGGCGGAGATGATCTTGTCTTTGCTAAATGGAGAAAATAGACTTAAAAGAATTTGGGGCAAACCTACGACAGAGAAGGAAAGAGCTAGGATTAATCTTAGAAGCACCTGGACATCTTGCTGAAATGGACAGTAGGCACATTGTCAAGGTTGAAAAGGGACAGAAAGATATTCGTTTATCCACTGTTATAAAACTGATTTAAGCGTTGGAGGTTGATCCTTTTAATTCATTGATAGCGGCAGCCATTCCTTCCAATGATTCGGCATCCCATCCTTCTCCACTAAAAACAGCTGCTATCAGCAGTTTTTTATGGAAGAGTCTTAATACTTTACGTTTTATACCTTTCATGCTCAACTCATCCTTGTATGATACATTAAGATCCACAATAGGAATTTTTATACGTTTGTGAACACGCCCCCATCTGTTTAGAACAATTACTCCTTCTCCATTAGTCGGGTCAAGGACGACAGATTCTAAACTTTTCTTTGCCAATCCCGGAAGAATCACAACAAGTATTACAGGCAAAACCAACATCCCTAACTGGAATTTATCTCCCATCCCAAGAATCCCAATTATAAATACCAATATCGTCGCAGCTATATTTACTGGGTTTAAAAATAGTCCACTTCTTTTCTCAAAGGCTATTAAATTTTCATTTCTCATCGGTTATCGAATCCTTTTATAAAATCAGCAATTGCTTTTGTCTCTTCCTTGAACACCTTTCGGAACTCTGCCTGGGTATTTGCCGCCGGCTTCTTGCTTTCCTTTGCCGGCTGAATAGCGTCGGGCTACCCGTGTCCCTATCAAACACGCGCAAGGACAGAAAACCTACGATCATCTCACAGGTTTTCCAAGTGCAAAATATATCAATTTTTGGCTAACGATCTGTATACAAATGACACGATGGATTATGTACCAGATCTCCTGATAAAATATATTGGATTTATCGACACTATTTACCATCATTAGAGTGTTGCTACCGGGTGCTATACTGAGCAATGTTTGAAGCAGTCCGCAAAATATTTACTTAAAATTCAATAATATACGCATATATTCAAAACCAAAATCCGCGAATAGTTATATTAGTAACCAGTTCCAACAATGCCGTACATGCCATTCCGCAAGGACTTAAAGTCTCAGTAATGAACACTACGCGCTTGTAGCGATAAAAAACTATGCAAAGAGGAATTTTGCCAGAAATATTTTTATTCTGTACAATATCCTTACACCTGATTCGTCATTAAACTCGTATGAAGAAATTAATCAGGACAACTATCAAATGCCTGAAGATAGCACTTGCCATACTGGTGTTATTGATAATCACAGTGTTAATATATATGAGACATCCACTATTCGGAAAAAAACCATCAGGAAAGAGATTAGAATTAATCAGACAATCGCCTCATTATAAAGACGGGCAGTTCCAGAACATTCACAATACACCGCAACTGTCAGAAGGGTACAGCATGGGCGGCGTTTTATATGATTTTATGTTCAAAAAACGTTTGCGTTTGCGCCCCATAGATTCATTGCCCTCTGTGAAAACTAATCTGATGGCGCTTGCACCGGAGCAGGATGTGCTGGTCTGGTTTGGCCACTCATCTTATTTTATACAGGCAGGAGGAAAGCGCTTCCTGACAGATCCTGTGTTTTCCGGCAGCGCCTCGCCTTTACCCGGAGGGACTAAAGCATTTAAAGGTGCTGATATTTACACGACCGACGATTTCCCGGTAATAGATTACCTGTTCATATCGCACGACCATTACGATCACCTGGATTATAAGACCATGCTGGCACTAAAGGGTAAGGTTGGTAAAGTGCTCTGCGGGCTGGGAGTTGGAGAACACCTTGAAAAGTGGGGCTATACACCTGACCAGATCATAGAGACGGATTGGTGGCAGGATGTGGATCTGGGAGATGGATTTGTTGTACATACAGCCCCTACCCGTCATTTTTCAGGCAGGACCTTTTCCCGGAATAACACATTATGGCAGTCTTATGTATTGCAAACGCCGGCCATGAAGATCTATATAGGAGGTGACAGTGGTTATGATACCCACTTTGCAGAGATAGGGAAGAAATTCGGCCCGATGGATTTTGCCATTCTTGAAAATGGCCAGTATGACCTTGCATGGAAATACATTCATATGCAGCCGGAAGAGGTGCTGCAGGCTGCAAAAGACCTGAAGGCCAAAAGACTGCTGCCGGTACACTCCTCCAAATTCACACTGGGCAATCACCCGTGGGATGAACCTTTACAAAGATTGAAGGCAATTGCAGACATTCCGCTGGCCACGCCTATGATAGGTCAGCTGGTGGATCTGCACAATGATAAACAGGTATTTGAGGAATGGTGGAAAGAAGTGAAATAACGCCGCAGATGTGATGGATAAAGAACCCGGAATTGTCAACCATACGGAAATATTTCAGCAATCCGGTTTACCATATAATGCAGATACGTTGAGGCTAGCAGCGGGGTAAATAATGGCATTAAATACCCCCTGTTCCACAACGAAATCATTGTGAAATCAAGATAAGTAAAGCTATTTTCATCAATTAATGATGAGTTTGCGGGTGCAACAGCTTAAAAAGCTCCAGCTGAAGATCTTCGTTTTTGTGTTTATTTAATTGTTCGGTCTCAATTTCGTACCAGCCTGTCTTTTTACCTAGTGTTCCAATAACGAAGGAATGTCCGGCTTGCGCGGGTTCACCGGTTTGGGGATGCTTTTTTGAAAGCGTCACAACAACATCTTTGAATTTTGACATATTGTGAATATAACATAAAATCTGCAGATACCGTTTGATCTGCAATGTTTTATTTGAATCTGGAATTTCCGACCAGATCCAACAGGTCTTCCACTTTTTGTAACAGATCGTTGTGCACTACTTTGCGGGTAAGGAACTGCCGCTTATAAAAGCGATTCGCGTAATTCAGCAGTAACTCGATATGGGAAATCATAACATCCTGGCTAAAATCATCCATCCTGCTGTTCTGTCCTTCGTCGATCATTTGAAAAATGGAAATGATCGTTTCTCTTTCATTCTCTGAAAGACGCAATGTTTCTTATGTTATGTACTGTATCTTTGCCATGCAAACAGCAACATATGGAAGCAGGGAATACATCAAAAGATCCTTTACACGGCGTAACACTTGAAAAGATCATCACGCAACTCGTAGATACCTACGGATGGGATGAACTTGGATACCAGATCAGGATCAATTGCTTTATCAGCAACCCTTCCATACAATCCAGCCTAAAATTCCTGCGTAAAACTCCCTGGGCAAGAACGAAGGTAGAAGATTTCTATAAAGATGCCCTGCGGGCAGGAAAGTTAAAATAGACACTGTCGGATGCAGGAGGCCTCCTCTCCTGTTTTAAACGCAGCCTCGCTAATTGCGATTGCTGACACACACAATAACAGCAGGATAAAAAAATCGTTGGGGCCGTTACGGATACACTAACAGCAAACACATGAGACAATATCTCAGTCCTTTTTCAAAGAAAATAAAAAATCTTTACCCCCGATATCCTGCAAGTAAATAGAATATGATAATAACATTATCTCTTGCATACACGCAATCAACTAACTAATCTACCACCATGCTCTACCGTTAGAACACTACCCACAACTCATTAATAATGTAACACTTGCGTGCTATAATAAGGGTTATAGAATTTAGTTACTTTCAGGTACGAACCATATGCTATGCCCCTAAAAACCGAAACCACTTTAGGCAATGTCCTCACATTGGCTATATTCTGGAGCATGCTCCTGCTGAGTACTGTTGCTCATGCACAATTAAAAGCGGACTTCACTCCAAGCAAGACCAGCGATTGCGAAAGTCTGATCACCCAATTCATTGATAAGTCTACCGGCACCCCTGTTTCCTGGCGGTGGGATCTGGGTAACGGTTTTACCTCTACAGAACAAAGCCCCAGGGCTGCCTATACGTCTCCTGGCAACTATAACGTAATACTGACTGTAAAAAATGCTACAGGAAATACCAGTACCATAACGAAAACGGTTACTGTATGGGCAAAACCCCTACCGGATTTTAGCGCCAACCCTGCCAGCGGCTGTATGCCTCTTGCCGTTACTTTCAAGGATAAATCAGACCCTGTAGACGGTACCATCACTGCCTACAGTTGGGATTTCGGAGATGGCGTTATCGGCTCGGCCAGCAACCCCGTGCATATATATAAGGATGTATTAACACCTACGGTTACCCTTACCATCACTAATAGTAAGGGGTGTACGGCATCAAAACGGATCAGCAAAATTGTAGAGGTGGCAGCAGCACTGAAGGTCAATTTTAACGTGTCTGACAATACCCTGTGTACTGTGCCCGGCGCAGTGACTATCAACAATACCACCACAGGCCCGGGTAATCTCTCCTATCAATGGGATTTTGGCGATGGCGGCACTGCTTCAGTCGCTACACCGGGTCCACATCAATATACCACGAAAGGAGTTTACAAGATAAAGCTCACGGTTACCAGTGATAAAGGATGTACTGGTACCAAAACATCCGAAGCTATCAATGTTGCTACTTTCAAATCAGATTTCCAGTTGCCGGCCACTGTCTGTGAGAACAGTTTCGCTACATTCAGAGCGCTCACTACGCCGCTGGCTGATAAAGTTACCTGGACTGTTGATAAAGGCACCGTCACCGCGAACGGCGCTACGACTGTATATCGTCCTGCCGGCACAGGCACGGTAAAGGTGACTATGACGGCCGACTATGGCAAATGCCAGGAAACAGTGACCAAAGACTTTATGGTGATAGCCGCTCCACAGGCAGACTTCGTGAGTGATGTGAAACCGATCTGTGATGCGCCCGTTACCGTAAAACTGACCAATCAATCCCAAGGGGCCAGCAACTGGAACTGGGATTTTGGCGATGGGCAATCATCCATTCAACAAAACCCTTCCGTTACCTACAGCAGCCTGGGAACTTTCAAGATCAAACTTACCGCCACCAGTGCATCAGGTTGCTCCGGCATAGCAGAACAGTATGTCAATCTGGTTAAACCGCAAGTCACTATCACTGCCAGCGTGCCGCAAGGCTGCACAGGGCTGACTACCACATTCAGCAGCCATATCAGCACAGAAGATAGTATTGTCAGTTATGAATGGGATTTCGGTGATGGTAGTCCCAAATCCACAGAGGCTATTCCAAAGCATACGTACAACAATGATGGCACATTCCCCGTAACGCTTAGCTATATAACGAAGAATGGCTGTAAAGGAACTGTAAATCTCTATTCATCCACCGGTATCCGTGTATATAAGAAACCAAAACCCGACTTTTCGTCTCCGGAAGCACCTCAGATCTGTGGCAACAACACGGTACATTTTAACGGTACAACAGATGTCGGTAACGAATGGATATGGAATTTCGGAGATAACTCAGGTGCAGATCATTCACAGAATACCACACATAGCTACAGGCAACCAGGCACTTATACGGTATCGTTGACCGTTTCAAATCATGGTTGCATGGAAAAAGTCACGAAAATAGATTACATCACAGCCGTGAATCCTTTTCCGCACTTTAACATGCAGCCTATCGACTGCAAAAACAGAACGGAGATTCGTTTTACTGACAACTCCTCCGGCAATATTACCAGCTGGAAATGGAGCTGGGGCGATGGAAAGGAAGACTCATATACGACCAAAACAAGCACTGTCAGGCACAAGTATAACAAAACCGGCACCTACAAAGTGAAGCTGACTGTTTCAGCTGGGGCATGCACCAGCTTTGACACTATGACCATCAAACTGTATGCACCCTCGCCCATTACCATCACCACAGATAAAACAACGCTGTGTGGTAGTGATACGCTCAAGGCCAGCGTAATAGCTATCAACAAAGATATCTATGGCCTGAATGTCTGGTCTTATTTGTGGACCTCCTCTGACGGCACTCCTGCCCAGCCGAACAGCAACGATTATCAGCGCACTACTTTCAGTAATCTGCAAGCCGGTGCTGACACCATCCGCTTTGTGGCGTATAACCTGCAGGGATGCCCTGATACCAGCAATAAGGTTGTTGTAAACGTAAATGGACCGGCGGCTAAATTCCTTATTCCTGATGTTGCTGCATGCCGGGGTACGGAGCTTACGTTTACCGACAAGACAAATATTTCCAAAGGCAAGCCTATAAAAACATGGTCATGGGATTTTGGAGATGGCAGCACTACAAAAGTATTTACTTCACCTCCTTTCAAATACACGTATAATAAGTCGGGGTATTTCTATCCAAAGCTGACCGTTACAGACCAGGCAGGCTGCACCAGCACCGCCTCCGGGCCTAAGGTACAGGTGAATGGTCCTAACGCAGACTTTGTGCCAAGCAAGTTGCTGGTACCTCCAGGCAGCAATGTGCAATTCTATAATTATACGACTGGAACCGGTGGTACTCCTATTTATCACTGGGACTTCGGAGACAATACCACCTCCACGGAAAAGAGTCCCACCAAGAGTTATCCTGCTAAGGGTGTGTATACGGTGACACTGCTCGTAAGGGACAATAATGGCTGTACAGACAGCATCAAAAAACAGATCAAGGTCTCTACCGTCGGCGCCGGCTTTACTGTTACGACCTCCTTCGTTAATAATAGTCAATGTCCGCCGGTAATCGCCCGGTTCAACAATACCTCAAGCAACTATACCAGCTCATATTGGAATTTTGGCGATGGTAGCTTTGCCACCATCAATAATCCTTCTCATACCTACACATATGCCGGGAAGTATAAAGTGAAACTCACAGTAACAGGCGAAGCTGGTAATGAAGACCAGTATGAACAGGAAATAGAGGTAAAGGGCCCTTATGGCACGATTGCAACATCTTCCAATGGCGGTTGCCTGACAAAAGAGATCGAATTCAAGGTATCCGCTATCTCGGCAGTTAATTTTGCATGGGACTTTACAGATGGTCTTGTTAGGGAAACAACGGATTCCACCATTAAACATACCTTCAAAAATCCAGGCATATACAAGCCTCGTCTTATACTCTCCGATCAGGCAGGCTGTAAAGGAACTGCCTTCCTGGCTGAGCCTATCGTAATAGACAAACTGGAAGTGGAAATGACGGCATCACCACAGTTTGTATGCGATGAGGGCTGGGTTTCCTTTACGTCGAAATTTAACAGCTTCTCCATTGACGAGCTGAAAAAAGCTGCGAAATACAAATGGACATATGAGGCGGGTATTTCCGCTGAAAATGATACTTCTGCTACTCCCCGCTTCTACTTAAATAAAATAAAGGAATATAATTTCACGCTCACAACTACGACAGCTTACGGCTGTACGCAGGCGGTGAGTAAAACGGTTACTGTTTATCCCAAGCCCGAAGCGACTATCAGCGGTCCTTCGCAAGCATGTCAGGACGCAGCGGTAAGCTTCAGTGGAAATGTGACTAAGACGCCTGATGTTATCTGGAGCTGGACGTTTGGTAACGGGAACTCCGCCAACATACAGCAACCTGCTGATCAAACCTACAACAAGACCGGCCCTTCAAATGTGCTGCTTCTTGTTACCAACAGCAATGGCTGTACCGACACAGCGGATCACACCATCAATATCGTACCTAAACCTGTGGCCAACGCTACTGCCGCGGCTAAGTTCATATGTCTCGGTAACAGCACCACACTGAGCGCAAGTGGTGGTATTACTTATCAATGGTCACCTGCCGAAAGCCTGAGCAATCCAAAAACATCGTCCCCTCTTGCAACTCCTGGCGTTACTACAAACTACCAGGTAGCAGTGACAGACGCCAACGGCTGTAGCGATACCGGCGATGTAAGCCTCCGTGTAGTACAACCCTTCACCATACAAGCCACACCGGATACTGCCATATGCCCGGGACAAAGTGTGCCATTACGGGTATCCGGCGCAGATCATTATGTCTGGAAAGGGCAGGGATTGGATGATGTTCATAGTCCTTATCCCAATGCTACCCTCAGAACAGCGGGTAATTATACCTACGAGGTAACCGGCTACGACGCTGAAGGCTGTTTCACACATGATACTTCACTGATAGTAACGGTACACCCCTCTCCCACTATTGACGCCGGGCCTGACCGGACAGTAACGGCGGGAAAGCTGATCACACTCCGCACAACAGGTAGCCCGGATATTGTAAAATGGAATTGGAGCCCAGCGGAATACCTGAATTGTACCACCTGTCAAACACCGCAAGCCCTGCCTAACCTGTCTACGATCTATAAAGTGGAAGTAGAGAACATTTATGGCTGTAAAGCTACTGACGAGTTTTCCTTAAAGCTACTCTGCAATCAGGATGCTATATTCCTTCCCACTGCCTTTTCACCTAACGGAGATGGGAAGAATGAATGGTTCTATCCTAAGGGGCGTGGCGTAAAAGAAGTAATATCGATGCGGGTATATGACCGATGGGGCAGTCTGGTGTTTGAGAGAATGTATTTCCAGATCAATACTGCAACTGCGGGATGGGATGGAACATGGAAGAATCGGGTGGCGCCAATCGGGACATACGTATATTCGATAGAGACTGTCTGTGAGGAAGGAGGAACGTTTATGTTCAACGGCACAGTGACAGTGGTGAAATAATGTTTTTTGTTAATTTAACAGATAGCGGATATACTTTATCACGCTTTCCGCACGTTAATGCTATTTTAATAACTTAACCATTATGAAACCACTATTCTTTGTAGCATCGTGTGCTATCGTTCTCACATCCTGTTCGAAAAACCTGGAGCAGCTCGAAGACAATGCTAATTTATCAGCAGCAGCAGTCCTCGCAGTTCAGGATTATTATGTAAGCCCTACTGGCAGTGACAACAATGACGGTAAATCACCGGAAAAAGCTTTTAAAACCATTCAAAAAGCAGCTAACCTTGCCAAAGCAGGAACAACAGTACATCTGGCAGGTGGCGTTTACCAACAGCAACTGGAAATCAATGTCTCCGGAACGGCCGAGCAGCCAATTACTTTCAGTGGTTCTCCCGATGCCCCTGCTTATATCCAGCAAGGCGGCGCCAATAGTGCCATTGTAACGATTGAAAACCAGAGTCATATCCGTCTCTATGGCCTGAACGTTGGTAAGGTAACTAAAAAAGATGCCCAGGGTATCCTGATCTCTGCAACTTCAACAGGCAGTGTAACAGACATTGAGCTGAATCATGTAAACGTATCTGAAGTAGCATGGACTACTCAGCGTACCCAAACTCCCGGAAGCAATGATAATGCACAAGGCATTATCATCTATGGAGAAGGTAAGGCCCAGACTAATGCTGTTAGTAACATCCGTATTGACAGCTGTAAAGTATTCAACAACATCACTGGCTTCAGCGAGGCTATTTCTCTTGATGGCAACATCGATGGTTTCCGCATCACCCATTGTGAAGTGTACAACAACACTAACATTGGTATTGCTTTGATTGGTAACTATGGTGTAAGCAGCACAGCGTCTCTTGATCAGGCCCGCAATGGTGTTGTTAGTCAGAATAACTGTTATGATAATGTTGCTGACTATGCTACCAGCGCTGGTATCTATGTAGATGGCGCACGTGATATCAAGATTGAAAGGAACTTTTGTAAAGGTAACGGCTACGGCATCGAGGTAGGCGCCGAAGAAAATGGTTCTGCTTCTAATATCACCGTAGTTGCAAACGTACTGCAGGGTAACAGGGAAACTGGTCTGGCACTTGGCGGTTACAATTCGGGTACCAGCGGACAGGTATTAAACGCTACTATTATCAACAATACTTTTTACCGGAACAGCACAAACGCATCCTCCGGAGAAATTGCAATGACCAAGGCATCTAATTGTGTTATCTCGAATAACATATTCTATACCAATGCAAAATTGCTTTTTTATGTAGAATCTATCAGTCCTCAGCAGAACAACCGTTTTGACTATAACACATGGTTTACACCTACAGGTACTGTGACTGTACAATGGGCCGGCAAAAGCTATTCAAGCTTTACCACTTATCAGTCAGGTGCTAAACAGGATACACATTCCATCAATAAAGATCCTCTATTTGCAAGTACAAGTGATTTCCATCTGCAAAGTAGTAGTCCTTCCCGTAATATAGCCGACGTGAGTGCGATTAAAGACGCTACACAGCTGGATAAAGACGGTCTGCCGCTGGTGAAGAATAATGTGAGTAGCATGGGTGCTTATCAGCAATAAATTATACGCCTCCGGGCATATTGGCAAAACGCCGGAGATGATGTCTCCGGCGTTTTGCATTTAGAGATATCTGCGGCTCCCCCGCTTATTGGCGCGAGGATCAAGTCAGGAGATAGTATCTCCGGCGTTTTGTTTATTCAGCGGATAAAGGTCCCTACTTCCGCCAGGCCGGGTTGACTTTGGGCATCATAACATGCCTTTCATCTTTCCCGGCGGCCTGTATCACCGATTGTTCTTATCGGGTACTTTAAGCGAATCATAGGATAATCCCCAATTTTCCGCCAGTCTCGTTGCTTCTTCTTTTGTGAGATGGATGATGGCGCCATGTTTAGGTGAGGTGAAATTGCTTGTCTTCATTACCCCTTCATTAAAATGCCCGAGATCAGTGAAGTGGACAAAATCACTTGTTTCGCTGAAACCGAAGTTGTGAGGTACCCTTCCATATATATCGTACATCAGCACCCATTTATTTTCGCCAATACGCTTAAATACATGCGGGGCCTCACAGGCTACTGGTTCGGGATCGTACCAGCGGGTATCGAATTCGTATTCACGATTGATTTTATCCGAAACAGCCTGTCTGATGCCGGACTGGCCATCATGAGCAACATAAAACATATGATATTTATCGCCGACCTTTGTTATATCGGCGTCAATTGCTGATACCCTGGGATCAGGATATTGGAACAATGGTTGCGGCAATGTCTCAATTTTATCAAAGGCGTCGTTTACATACACATAATATAATCTGTTAGCTTCATTTTTGAATCGCATGGTGAAGTAAACCATCAGCTTTCCTTTTTGCTCGTCATAAATGGTTTCCGGCGCCCATGCACAACCGATTTCGCTCAATGCTGCCGAGAGTGTGTCAAATCGTATATTAGTACGTTTCCAGTTTATAAGGTCCCAGGATTTCATCAGTACCAAACCTCGGTTATTACCCCAGCCATATTGCTGACCGTCACGCTCCCATTCCGTTTCCCGCAAGCCATCTCTTTTTGCAAAAACATGCAGGTCGGTCATAGCGAGGTAAAAGCCGCCATCCGGGCCACGGAAAATATGGGGATCGCGGATGCCTTTTTGCATAGCAATGGTATCTCCTGCTATTACCGGCTTGCCATTGTTCAATGCTGTAAAACGATAACCATCCGGGCTTAGCGCCATGTACAAACCATGGGTTTCATCCTTATGAAAAACCATCAGATAGGCGCTCATATCTTCTTCCCGGGGAGCTCCTTTTTTATAAAGGAAATCATTGAACTTTGCCTGCCCTTTACCGGCAGACAATAATCCGATACGCAGGGCATAAAAACCATGGTAGTTGTTGTGATTCAGCCCGGAGACATCAACATTTTCCAATATCCTGTTCCAGGTCTTTCCATCTTTACTTACCAATACATCGACGGAGTTGCCATGGTTCTGAATTTTTGCAATGAACTGCTTGCCCAGCTGATTGGCTATTTTAAAAGAGTCCTTCGCATTTCTATATACTGTCAGCCAGTTGCCATCCGATATCAGCCCTGCATAGGCATTTTCATTGTAGTACAACATCAGACCGGCTATATTCCCTTTATCTGTTGCTAGTGCAACCTGCGTTTCATAATTTTTATCGGTAGCAGTAGTGAGTAATAAGCGACCATTACCGGGATAACTTCCCTTCGCTTCTACAAAAAGGCTTTGTAACCGGAACCTGAGCGATTGGGGCGCAAATTCTTTCCAGAAAGTCCATTGCAGGCCCAGACTATCTCCTTGGAAGTCGTCTGAAAGCGACAGCCCGGGTTTGATGGATTGAGTGGTTTTTATGGGAGGGTTACCTGCTTTTGCACGATACCAGCCATCACTGGTCCATTCGATCGGTTCAATCAATGTTTGTCTGCCCAGGGTATGGTACCCATTTGCATAAGCATGATACACCATCCACCAGTTGCCGTTTACATCGTCAATTAAAGTACCATGTCCTTTGGACCACCAATTGTCATCCCCACTATAGGTATGTATGATCGGGTTATACGGGGAGTTCTCCCAGGGACCCAATACATTTTTTGAACGGGCAGCAACAGCCATGTGACTGGTTGCAGGTCCGGCAGTACCTCCTTCCGCAGAGGTTAAATAATAATAGCCGTCATGGTAGCTGAGTTTTGGAGACTCCAGGCACATACATTCAGTAACCCAGTTTTTCGGATACACCCACCCATCGTACACCTTTTTCTTTTCGCCCACTGTTGCAAGGCCATCAGCTGTGAGCTGTATTACTTCTCCTTTATCGACATACAAATAACGGTCCCCCTGGGCATCGGCAACATGTCCGGGATCAATTCCCGAAACCTTTAAATCGACCGGTTTGCTCCAGGGGCCGGTTATTACATCCGCCCAGATAACCCAAATCGTTCCCGCAGCGGGATAATAGATATAATATTTGTTCTTATACTTTACGAGATCAGGCGCCATCGCAGAACCCTTGTATGCTGTAATGGCCCGGCCAACAGGTTCCCAATTCATCAGGTCTTTTGAGTGCCAGATCAAAAATCCGGGCGCATAATAAAATGGTGAATGGGTCATATAATAGTCCTCTCCATCCCGGAGGATGGAAGGGTCTGGATAATCGCCAGGTAAAATGACCTTCGGATATTCCTGCGCATTGACGCGGATAATGGTAGTAACAAGGAAGCTAATGAGCAGCAGTAATCGCATTTTGAATAAAACTCGTTTAGTGGAATGAATAAATTATCAGCAACGCTTCAGGTTTACAAAGAGACCTGAAGCTGGACCTGTAAAAATACCCACCGTGCTTTAGATACAGGGGGTATGAAGTGGGATTTTATAGAGTACAATTTCGTACAATTCCTGTTTTTTTGATCTTTGCATACTGAGTCATAACTTTTTGACCTCTCCCTATCGGGATAAACAACCAGTATTACTCAATAGATCAGCACTTTATTGGAAACCCGGGGATGTAGAATTTCTTCCGTATTTAATCCGGTCGGGATTCGCTTCGTCTGAGATTCGGTGGAGGCTATAGGCTCAGCAATTCAAACAGAGTAAGGATACCCATGTAAACCAGCAGAGAGACAGATAATTTTTTTTAACAATATTAAAAAAATACTGATATTACAACCTGATTTTACATTCGGGAAAGTTTGTAAACACACGAAATAACCTGTTGTTTTCTGTAGCATTTGATCGTTGTTAACTGAGCTATAACCGACAACTCTATACCTATACTATTGGTCTTATGGTAAAACCTTACCTACAAAATTTCTATTGCCGTTACATTAGCCTGTTAGCGCTGTTAATTGTTAGCCAAGCTGTTACCGTGCATGCGGAAGACAGTGATTACGTGAAGCCCCCCTTACCGGCCGCTACTATCATGGCAACCAGTATGATGGAAACCCGCAACTTTCCGGATATAGATAAGCAGCTGGTAGCTGAAGCGCTGATAGCGCCTGAAACCGGCTTGTTCACCGATGCCAACCTGCAGCGTATGTTTGACGTAGACAGCAATGCTCACGTATATCGTGACATAGCCAGGGCAGAATTTGAGAAAATAGACAAGAATAACCGCTATACTGCCTCCCTCTCACCAGACGACTTAAATGAGCTGCCTATAGGGCTTTTTAAGACCGTTGGCAATACTACCGTGACCATCGCGGTAAGCAATGCCATTTTTTATTCCACTTATGCGGAGCTCACCGTATATGCCAAAGTGCAGATACCACAGGAGCCACGTGAGATCTTTTTTGGCCTGAAAGGCCTTAAACTATCGTACAAAGGTGGCATATTGGGCGATGCTAAACTGGTATTGCTGGGTGATGTACCTATACGGCTGGGCGGCGGTACAGCAGCGCTGGTATTGAAGGGCGGCATGGATATGCAGACCGGCCAGGGTCTTGACCTTACTTATGTAACCATAGATTGTAATGGCTTTAAGGAATTGGGGCTTAGCGCAGACCTGATGTTTCCGCGGAGCATGCTGGTGCCTTTGAAACCAGACGGAGAAAGAACTACAGACAGCTCGCAGGTAAAAGCTTCATTCAATACGGTAGTGCGCGACTGGAATGATATACTCGTAAGCGTAGACTTGCCTGCATTTGAGATAACACCCCTTAAAGGCGTAGGGTTCCGTATAGGCAAAGCTGTATATGATGGCAGTGACCTGCGTAACTCTCCTGATGTGGTATACCCTGCAAAATACCAGGAGCGTTACCTGCCTCAGGATGACCCGAACTTATGGCGGGGAGTTTATGTGTCGGACCTGGAAGTAACCTTGCCTAAACAATTTGCACGGGCTGACCGACCTGACAAACGTGTTTCGTTTGGCGGCAAAAACCTGATCATCGACAATAACGGCATCACCGGCAACTTCTTTGGCAATAATGTATTATCGGCTGGCAGTGCAGCCGGTTGGCGTTTTTCAGTAGATCATTTCGACATAGATCTGGAGGCCAACCATCTCACAGGGGCAGCATTCAACGGTATGCTGGGCATTCCCATGTGCAATGCACCGCTGGGCTATTCTGCCGTTATTACCGCTGATAATGAATATATACTGAAGCTGAGCAATCTTGACACACTGGATTTTATGGTGTGGCGGGCAAAAGCCCAGATAAACCCGAACTCCTGGGTACAGTTAAAACTGGCTGATGGTCGCTTTGAGCCGGAAGCCATGCTAAATGGCTACCTGATCGTGGCATCGTCTCTGAAAGTAGACGACAACGGTAATCCTGTAGCCAAATTTAAAGGTATCATGTTCCAGGGATTGCACCTGCAGACCAAAGCACCTTATCTCACCGCCGAGTATTTTGGATACAGGGATGAGAATACAATTTCCAATTTCCCGGTGGCTATTAAGGAAATCGCCCTGGAAACCAAGGATAGTACTACCGCCAACCTCAATATTGACGTACGCTTTAACCTGATGGAAGGGAAATTTGGTGGTGATACGCGGCTCGCGCTGGTTGGAAAGTTTGATAACAGCAAAGGAATACAGACCTGGAAATTTCAGAAGATAAAGCTGGACTCGATTTCGCTCCATGCTGATCTGAGCGAAGCTATGTCGATATCCGGCCTGCTGAAAGTATATGATGATGACGCTGTATATGGAGATGCACTGAGTGGCGAGGTAAACGCGAGCTTCATGAAGGGAAAAATAAAGGTAAGAACCCGTGCTATGTTTGGCGCTAAGAATTTCCGCTACTGGTATGTGGATGGCAAGGCTGAATTTAAGCCGGGCATCGCAATAGCACCGCCCCTGAAAATCTCAGGTTTCGGCGGCGGCGCCTATTACCGGATGAAAAAAGAAGGTATTGATACCATTGCTTCCCCAACCGGCGTAAAGTACGTGCCGGATTCCACCGCAGGACTGGGCATTAAAGCGGCTGTGTTGTTTGATATGGTGAAAGACGAGGTAGTGCATGGGGAGGTATCTTTTGAAGTGGCGTTTAACCGTAGCGGCGGTATCAACTTCATGGGCCTGTATGGCTATGCTAAAATACTGGCCACAGTGCCGATGGGCAATATCACAGGGAAATTAAGCAGACAATTTGCCAAAATACAGGAACAGGAACAGAAGGCGATCGCCAAACTGGGGTCCACAGGCCAGAAACTGGAGGAATTGAAAGTATCCGATCCTTCAAGTGCTGCCTCCCTTCTGGCGGGCGATCAGAATCTATCTGCCGAAGTGGGCATAACCGCCTATGTAGGTATTCAATATGACTTCACGACTTCTACGTTGCACGGCAACTTTGATATGTACATGAACGTAGCCAACGGCATGCTGACGGGTAACTCCAGCGGCAACCGCGCGGGCTGGGCAGTGATCCATATTTCACCCAGCGAGTGGTACCTGCATATGGGAACGCCTACCAATCGTTTAGGTACCAAGTTCTCTATAGGAGGTCTCTCTATTAAATCAGGTGCCTACCTGATGGTGGGTGATAAGATACCCGGCTCTCCACCACCACCGCAGGAAGTTGCGGATATCCTGGGCGTAGATATGGAGGAGCTGGATTATATGCGCGACGCCAATGCGCTGGGTGATGGCCGGGGATTTGCATTTGGCGCCAACCTTAGCGTGGAAACCGGCGATATCACTTTCCTGATACTATATGCCAACTTTAAGGCAGGCTTAGGTTTTGACATCATGCTGAAAGATTATGGAGATGCGCATTGCGTTGGTAGTACAGAGAAAATCGGTATAGATGGCTGGTACGCTAACGGCCAGGCATATGTATATCTGCAGGGTGAGTTAGGTGTGAAAGTAAACCTGAGAATCATAAAGGCCCGCATACCACTCATATCCGGCGCAGCCGCTATGCTGATGCAGGCTAAACTGCCCAATCCTACCTGGGTAAGGGGATATATGGCCGTTAAATTCAGCGTGTTAAACGGCCTTGTAAAGGGTAATATGCGCATGAAGGTTGTTATCGGTGATGAGTGTGAGATCGTAATGAATGGTAACAGCCCGGTAGATGTGAAGATCATATCAGACGTAAAACCGGCAGCGAATGCCGACGCAGTGGATGTATTCACTGCACCGCAAGCCGCCTTTAATATGCGTATGGGTCAGCAGTTCGATGTAGATGACGACCAGGGGACAAAGACCTACCGCGCGAGACTGGCATCCTTTACCGTTATGGATAATGGTCAGCCGATACCTGGTCGCCTGGAATGGAATGCCAACAATGATGGTGTTTCCTTCTACTCCAAGGAGGTACTGCCTTCTCAAAAACAGCTGACGGCTACGGTGAAGGTGGCATTTGAAGAGCGGGTGGGCGTAACCTGGCAAACAGCTTATGTAGATGGCAAACCGGGCGAAGAGATTGAAACGGTGACCTTCACTACCGGTACTGCGCCGGACTATATCCCGATGCAGAACATCGCTTATGCGTACCCGGTAGTAAACCAGCAATACTATTACAAAGATGAATCTGATAAAGGTGTCATTAACCTGAGTACGGGACAGGGTTATCTGTTCGACGCCAGATGGCAGTATGCGATCAATTTCAAAGATGCCACAGGTCAGACCACTAAGGTGGACATGAGCTATGACGTCCCTTCACAGACGATTCATTTTACACCAACGGCACTGAAGGCAAACACAGCCTATCAGTTTGACGTAATTGCTATCCCTCCGGGCGCACAAAGCACCGATGAAGTAGTGGCTTACCAGCAACAACAGGATGCGGGCGAGGACGGTAGCTATGCTGTTGCCAACAACCAGGCACAGACAGTTTCCAGGGGCGATGTGGCTAAGTCATTGCTGCATTATGGATTCCGTACCAGCAAATTCAACACGTTTGGAGAGAAGATGCAGTCGCTGCGTTTGAAAGACGGCATTGGTGAAACAGTTTCGACAGATGTAGTACGCCTGCTGGCCGATGTAGGCGACTATGAAGGCTTTGAAGTAGTGGAAATGACTGGTAACAATTACACCGGTTATAAACCGATGGTGAATGTGGAAGCGGTAATGGATGATGCGTATTTTACCAACGACATTAACCCGCTGTTGTATGCCAACTACCCTATCAATAACGAGATATTCATTAATAAACGTAATACGGATGAATTTGGCGTGACGCCAAGCAAGGCGTTTATCCTGATGCCTACTTACCTGGCAGAAGCATCTACCGGCAAGGTGACCAGCTGGATAAAGACAAGGCTGCCATATCTGTACGATCTTCCACAGGTATACAGCCTGGACTTCAACGAGCTGCAATACAAAGTAGTGAACAGGTTTATGGGTACAGAGGAAGCGTCGAAATACGCATACCTGATAAACGGACATTTCCCTTTCATACGGTATGGCGCTTACAAAGTAAAATACCAATATGTGCTGCCTGACGGGACTAAAACCAGCAGCGCGATATTCAATTATCATAATCCATTTAAAACCACCGGCTTCTAATGTATACAATGCGCAGGCTATCTTCTATACTGCTTATACTTTTATGCTTTACCGCTGCATTGCCGCTACACGCTCAGCATAAAGACAGCGCCAGGATAGCGGTTACCGCCAGGGCCCGCCAGCACAGCATATTGCTGCGATGGGGCATGACCACATCCCGCGCCTGGAAGCTCGGCAATCAATATGGTTTTCAACTTACCCGTTATACCGTTACCCGCGATGGGAAGTTGTTGTCGTCGCCGGAGGTTAAAGTATTGAATACGCAAGCACTGCGACCTAAACCATTAGATGAATGGGAAAAAATAGTACAGCAGGACCAATATGCCGCCATCATTGCACAGGCATTGTATGGTAAGGACTTTGAAGTAGGTAGTGCCGGTAATAAGGGTATTGCAAGTATCATGGCACAATCTGCCGAACAGGAGCAGCGTTTTTCCCTCTCCCTGTATGCTGCAGACAATAGCTTTGAAGCCGCTGTGATGGCAGGGTGGGGCTGGGAAGACAAAGACGCCCGTCCCAATGAGAAATACCTGTACCGGGTTAATTCGCTGGCGCCAAAAGAGCGCCTGGTTGTCGATTCCGGAGGTGTATTCATTGGCATACAGGACTATGCACCGCTGCCGGTACCCGGAGATGTAGGGGCTGTGTTTGGCGATAAACAGGTAGCGCTTAGCTGGGATTACAGCGTGTTGAAACACTACTATACTTCGTGGATAGTAGAACGCTCTAAAGATGGCGGTAAGACCTTTGAGCCGGCCCGTTCGCTGCCGGTGACCAACCTGAATGAAAAAGAGAACAGGCCTTCTTCCCGCATGTATTTTCTTGACTCGCTGGAGGACAACAATACGGTATACCAGTTCAGGGTAAGAGGTATTTCCGCATTCGGTGAAAAGGGCCCACCTTCTGCAGTAACTACCGGCAAAGGCAGGCACGTATTGATATATGTGCCCAACATCCGCAGCAACAAGATCTCGGCGCAGGGAAAAATGACGCTTACCTGGGATTTTGAAGCAGCAGGCAACGCCATGATTAAAGGTTTTGCATTGAACCAGGCAGCAAGTGAGGGCGGACCTTACAAGACCGTACTTGCCAATATTGCTCCTGATCAGCGCAGCCTGCAATACGACCAACTATTACCTTCCAACTATTTCACCATTACGGCTGTTGCCAAAGAAGGCGAATCGACGACCTCATTTCCTGTGCTGGTGCAACCGGTAGATTCTACTCCACCTGCACCACCTGTAGGACTGGCAGGCACTGTTGACAGTAATGGTGTGGTAACCCTCACCTGGAAAGCCAATATGGAAAAGGATATGTTGGGGTACAAAGTGTTCCGCGCCGGCAGACTGAATGAAGAATTGTCTCCCCTGGTAGACGCTATCTATATGAAGACTGTTTACAAAGACACTGTTCCTATAAAATTCCTGAACAGAAAAGTATACTATGCGGTAGCAGCATTGGATAAACGTTATAATCAATCCGATTATTCCGCCATCCTGGAGCTGAAGAAACCGGATGTGATACCACCTACTTCGCCGGTGTTCAGTGCTTATAAGGTAGTAGATGGCCAGGTACAATTATCCTGGGTGAACAGTGGAGATGAAGATGTTGCCGCGCACCTGCTATACCGGAAGAACCGCGCAGATTCCAGCCATAAGTGGTTATTGCTTCAGACATTCAGTGACCACACGCAGTATTATGCGGATCAGCTGATTGAAGGTGGACAAACCTATACTTATATCCTGATGGCGAAGGATAGCAGTGGCCTTGAGTCGCCGCCTACCCAGCCTATTACCGTAACAATACCTTCAGACCCGAATGCCATCAGCGTGAAAACATTGAATGCGTATGTGAACCAGGAGGGGCGCTACATTGAACTATCCTGGAAGGATAGCAACACTGGTGTAAACGAATACCAGTTGTATAAAGGAGCAGGCGGTCAACCGCTGAGTCTCTGGAAAGTAGTTCCGGCAAACGTGAAAAAGATTGTAGACGAATCGCTGAAGATCAATACTGTTTATGAGTACGGCGTACGCGCCGTGAACAAAAACGGTTTGAGCGGCCCGCTCAAAAAAGTTAAAACAAGTTATTAACACCTAAATACCTTTTATTTATGAAAACCATGACACAAAGAGTCCTATTGTTGTTATTCCTTCCCCTGCTGGCGTTTACAAGCAGGCTGTCCGCGCAGAACACAGCGGTGTACGAACTGACCGTAGATTACGGCATCATGGGCTTCGGTAATACAGCAACCTGCGGGAGCAACTATGAAATAAATGCTATTATGCAGAATGGCAGTACGAACCTTATCGCCTCCGGATCTCTGGATGGTCTCAACGATGGCGAGGTGTGGTATTTTCCTCCCCAGACTATCACCTTTACTTCAGACAATCCGGTAATACGGATTGCAGTATGGAGCAAACGGAAAACCAGCTGTAGCAAAACCGCGGCTGCTGGCGAAATAGATTACTTACTTCCGGTGGGCAATATTAGCTGGTTTGATGTGAACGTTGGCGGTTTATTTACTGGCTATCACCTTGAGTCTAATATGCATATAACTATTAAACCTGCGTCCATATCGACTGCAACTCCTGCCAACGGGGATGTCATCAACATCAACAGGACAGGCAGCACCCTATACAGTTCTCCGAAAGCGGAACATTGAATTATACCGGGAAAGATAATAACGCCGGAATAAACGAATACCGGTTATACTCAGCGGCTGGTGAACAGCCGCTGAGTTGCTGAAAGTAGTTCCGGCAAACGTGAAAACGACTGAAGAAGAATCGCTGAAGATTCAACACCGTTTTTGAGTATGACGTACGTGCTGTGAACAAAGACGGTCTGAGCAGGTCCGCTCAAAAAAGTTAAAACAAGTTAAATCCCTGCATACTTTTTACCTATGCGACCAATGATAAAAAGAGCCCTATTCTTGTTATTCCTTCCCCTGTTGGTGTTTACCAGCAGGCTAGCCGCGCAGAACCCGACGGCGGTGTACGAACTGACCGTGAAATGCGACATCATGGGCTTCGGCACAGCAACTTGCGGCAGTCTCTATGAAGTATATGCCATTATGGACCACGGTGGTTCAAGGCTTATCTCCTCCGGATCCCTGGACGGTATCGGAGATGGCGAGCCATGGTATTTTCCAGCCAAGACGATCACCTTTACGTCAGACAATCCGGTAAAAGGAATTGCTGTATATGGCAAGCGGAAATCCAGCTGCAACAAAACCCAGGAGTCAAAGGAATTAGACTACATGTTCCCGCCCGGCGATCATACCTGTTTTAGTACCAGGGTGGGTGGCATGTTTGCTGGCTATCATTCTGAATCTACTCTGTTTATAGACATTAAGCCTGTGTCTAATGCATATGAATTGCAGATGCAGACAACCGAGGTATATCCCAGTAGTCTGCAGCTAGACTATAACGTGATTGCTCATTATACAGATGGCACGCAGGACGAGATATTTGCGTTTGTATCGACTGCGCTTCCTTCGGCATGGGATGTCATCAACCGGACAGGCAGCGTCATACATAGCTCCCCAAAACAAATAACATCCATAGAAGTTAACAGTACATGGGTTCGAAGCTTCCCATGGACCGATGTAAAACGGTCGGCGACCTTCCCTGTCAGTCATACGGGGCAGGACTTTACCGGAGATATTAATAATCCGTTTGTCTCGTCGATGGACCCGAGCAGTAAAATTCATGTGACCTATGGAAAAGTCATGAATAACCTGGTGTACGACGGAACAAGCCCCAATATATTACCTACAGACGCTGAGATCAGGATCATTGGTACCCCAGGGATACCAAACCAGCAATACCTCTGGCAATACTCGGCTGATAACGGCCCCTGGACGAATGCCCCTGCAAACAAGCAGGGATCTAATGTGCTTCAGGTCTCGGGTAAAAGCCTTCTGGGAAATGACTGGGAACGATATCTCACGAAACTGATACGGGTTAGAATGTTACCGGTTTGCGCGCAGGACCGGGAATCCGGTACTATTACATTGGACTACCGGTTGGAATCGCCGCACATTACAAACATCATTCCTAAGAAAATATCCTGTAACGGCGCCAGTGACGGCGGTTTTACAGTCATCTTTGACCGTCCGGCATATACCGGTGAGACGATAAATGTAGAAGTCAAGGACCTGAAAAACGTTATTGGCGGCACCCTACCTAATCAGATAGGTGTTACGATGGGACCAAATCAGACGTATACCTGGCCTTCAAATACACTTTTCGCCAGCAACTTCCAGGTAAAAGTAACCGGGAATATTAATAACACCAACAGTTACAGCGACGCAAGTACGTTCGAGTTCCAGTTAGATGAACCTACACCGGTCACCTTCTCTACACCCGCGCCTATTGCTGCAAAATGTTACGATGGCAGCGATGGCGGTATCAACCTTAACATTAATGGAGGCGCAGGTGGTTATGTAGCGTCGTATAAAGGGGTTACGGATAATGATTATCTCACACAACCGTTCACCCAGAACACCATAACAGGCCTGGCCAAGGGAGACTACCTGATAAAGGTAAAAGACCAGAACGGATGTTCCGGTCATACAGCTGCCGGCGATGAGGAAATAAGCTTCAGCGTTAAACAACCTGACGCACCACTTGCGGTAGATGCTACCTCCATCACCGATCCAAAAGCATTCGGATATTCCGATGGCAGCATTACCGTCCATCTGAAGGGTGGTACGCCCAAGCCGGATGGTTCCTACGATGTTGAATGGCGGAAGTCAGACGGCACCTTGTTAACACCCGTAAATACTGTAGATGGCAATGGCATCTATACCACCACCATCAGCAACCAGCCTGACGGTGATTATACCCTGACAGTCACAGATGGCAACTATAACGCCGCTGCCACCGACAGCAGAACAGGCTGTGCGCTTAATAATACATTTACACTAAGACAACCACCACTATTAGTCGCCAATATACAGATTGCGGACAGCGTTAGCTGTACCGGCAAGGCCGATGGTACGCTTACCGCAATAATAAGCGGCGGTGTACCATTTAAAACAGCGCCTCATTATACCTACGAATGGTACCAGGTAGTAAACGGTGCGACTGTGCCTATCGGACAAACAGATAGCACCGCAGTTGACCTGCCTGCCGGCCAATACCTGGTAAAAGCTACAGACGCCAATGGTATCACGATATTATCCGATACTACTGACCTGATAGATCCTGCTCTCTTACAGGTGCAATTCAACACCACACCTGCTACCTGCTATGATGGCAGCAATGGTGCGTTGGAAGCACTCGTGAGCGGCGGTACAACACCATACGAGTATAACTGGAGCAATGGCAGCCAGCAAGCGCATAACACCGGCATACACGCCGGCACATACACGGTGAATATCACTGACTATCATGGATGTCCCTTATCAGGCGACTCCGCAGTAGAACAACCTGCTGCTCCGATACAGGTAGTACAACAGTTATTAACCCAGCCCCTTGCCAATGGTTACTCGGACGGTAGCATCAAAATACTGCTGCAAGGTGGTACCGCTAATGCGGACGGCAGCTACAATGTTAGCTGGCAAAAGAAAAACGGCACTCCGCTGAGCAGTGTTACCAGTCAGGTAGTGGCTGGTGGTTATGAAAGTACGTTGTCGGGTATACCTGCAGGCGATTACGAGGTTATCATTACAGATGCTCAATATACCGGTCCGGACCTGAATATGCAGGGCTGTACGTTGACAGCAGAGTTCCCATTAAAAGAACCGCCTCCATTGGAGGTAAGCATCGCAGAGCAGCGCTATGTGTCCTGCAAAGGAGCTGCAGACGGAGTGCTGACTGCAACTGCCGCCGGTGGCGTACGCATAATTGGTCCGCTGCCATACCGATTTGTCTGGTATAAGAAGGGGAGTAGCGGTTATAACGCCATTGGGCAAACGACACCATCAGCCAGTGGGTTAACAACCGGTATCTATAAAGTGATCATTACAGACGCAAATAATATTAACAAAACATCAGACTCCTTCCATCTCGTAGAGCCGGACCTGCTGCAGGTGCAACTGACCACCACACCGGTGACCTGTGCCAGCGGACAGGATGGCGCGGTAAAGACCACCGTTAGTGGCGGTACCGGTTCTTATCGCTATGAATGGACAAATGGCGCAACCACCAGCGATATCAGCAACTTAACGGAAGGATCTTACCTGGTGTTTGTAACAGATTCCCGCGGCTGTGAGGCACAAAACAACGCCGATGTATCTATACCGAATGGCATTGTGATAGAGGCAGACATCACCGCACCGATTTGTGCAGGCAGTTGTGATGGTGCTATTAGTACGCTGATCAGCGGAGGTATTCCTCCCTATCGGTATGCGTGGAGCAACGGCGCCACTGGCAACAGGATAGATCAGGCATGCGCAGGTAAATACACCCTTACCATCGAGGACGCCAACAATTGTAAACGTGTGCAATCCTTTAATATGCCGGACCCGCAGCCGTTGCTGATACAGCTGGGGGCCGACAAAACACTTTGTACAGATCAGACTTATACGGTAAATGCCGCCATAGCAGATCCCGCTGCTACTTATACATGGGGCGGCGATCCTGCCTTCCTGGCCACCACACCACAGGTTACGCTCAGCCAGAGCGGCCAGTATTGGGTGAGCGTTATGGACGGCAAAGGCTGTACCGGTAGTGATACCATCAGCATAAAACAACGCCAAACCGATATAGAAGCCAGGTTTGTGGTAGCTACACAGGTGTTCCGCAATGAGGGCGTATCGCTGATCAATGTCAGCACTCCCCTGCCGGAGCGTATTGAATGGGAAATACCGGCAGACAAGAACATTACCGTATTGCAAAATACCCCGCTGCTGGCAGAGCTGCGTTTTGCAGATACGGGTGTGTATCGCATCCGGCTACACTCCTATATCGGCGAATGTGAAAAGGTTTTCACCAAAGATATTGCCGTACTGGAACCACAATCCATGCCGACGCCTGGAGGCGCACAGCAGCCGTTCATCACCACATTTGAGGTATTGCCCAATCCTAATACCGGACAATTCAGCGCGCACGTGATTTTGGATAAAGCGGCGGAAATACGCCTGCGCATGTTCAACGTTATGAGCAACCAACTGGTAAACGACCGCAAGGAAAGCGCTGCCGCACAATTCAACGTACCCTACCAGCTGAATATATCGGCCGGCACCTATGTGCTGCTGTTGGAAACGCCGCTGGGCACTGCGATAAGGAAGATCATCATCACACAATAAAGAAGCTACCGTTGACAGCTAAACGCATTATACAAATAGCCGTGGGCATGTTATTATGCATAATATGCAGCCCTCTTGCCGCACAACAATACCCGGTGAAAGTGCAGGTACAGACCCTGCAGCCGGTACCCGCACAAATCAGCAACCTGTATAACGGCTCGCAGGCGAGGATGATCATCACCCTGCTGAACACCGATTTGCAGGAGGCAACGATGAACGTGCGGCTACGGTTGAACATCAAGGGTACTACGGTAGCCTTGCGTAACCGTGATTATGGTTCCTACCCTTTGGTACGGCTGGACGCCGGGATACCAGTACAATTGTCGCTGAACGACCTGGCGCCTTATTTTAACCTGGATAACATGGAGATATCCGGCATCCCGCCTTCGCAGCTGCAACAGACTGGCAAGTTACCGGATGGGTTTTACACGTTTTGCGTAGATGTTTTAGATGCCAACAGCGGACGGCTGGTCAGCAATGATAAACTGAGCTGCTCCCCTCCCGCATGGATCAGCACCAGCGAACCACCTTTGCTGAACCTGCCGCGTAAAGGAGAAGCCGTGGCCTTCCGTGAGCCCCTGAACATTGTGTTTAACTGGACGCCCCGGCATATGGGCAGTCCTAATGCGGCTTTCCTGACGGAATACGAGTTTACGCTGGTAGAATTATGGGATACGACCATTTTGCCGGAAGCCGCTTTTGGCACCATGCCACCGTTATACCAGACCTACACCAGCGCTACCACTTTATTATACGGCCCTGCAGAGCCGCCACTACTACCTGGCAAACGC
This sequence comes from Chitinophaga sp. CF418, assembly GCF_900142925.1. Taxonomy (GTDB): domain Bacteria; phylum Bacteroidota; class Bacteroidia; order Chitinophagales; family Chitinophagaceae; genus Chitinophaga. The sequence continues at coordinate 222,291 of NZ_FRCN01000016.1, read as the reverse complement.
TATGGCTGGCGGATACGCGCCATAGCCAAACAGGGCGTTGATGAATTTGACATATTCACCAATCATGGCTATAGCGAGATCTACTACTTCAATCTGCAGGACGATTGTCAGCCGCCGCAACAGGTAGCTGCCACCGTAGCCAATGGTGAAGCCACCGTTACCTGGTTACCTCAGCCGAAGATGTTTGAATACCTGGTAGAATACCGGGAGCAGGATAATGACAAGGCAACATGGTTTAACGTAAAGAGCAGCGATCCGCAGGCAGTGATCCGTGACGCCGTACCCGGACATAAATATGAGTACCGCGTAGGTGGCTCCTGTAGCCTGGGAAGTAAAACACTGGGAGAGTTACACTCCTTTGAGATGCCGGCGAAGGATGCTGTGGATAGCGGCTCCTGCGGGCTCTTATCAGATATTAAACTTGCCAATGACACTGCCTTAAAAACGCTGCAACCGGATGATCAGATCATGGCGGGCGACTTCCCTGTGCGGTTCATGACCTTAAAAAATAACGGCGGCTCTTATAGCGGTACCGGTTATATCACGATCCCATTCCTGGGGTATAACCGCGTGAAGGTGAAGTTTGACAATATACAGGTGAATACGAACCGGCAGCTGATGAAGGGTATGCTGGTGACGACGTTTGATTCAACAAAACTGCAGGGAACGAGTGTGGATTCGGTGGTGCAGGCGATTGGCAGTCTGGCTAGTGTGATCAATGACCTGATTCATTTGACGCTGGATGCAGATTACGTAAAAGTAAAAGAGATGGCAGAAGCCATCAAAAAAGCGGCGGAAGAGGAGTTGCCGGAAGAGCTGAAGACACGTATGAACCAGGCGGCAGATAACCTGGTAAACGCAAAAGATGAGTATGATGCAGCGAAGAAAGAACTGGCTGATGCGAAGACACCGGAAGAGAAAGCAGCGGCGGAACAAAAGGTGAAAGATGCCGAGAAGAAATTTGACGATGCGAAGGAGGAAGTAAAAGCGGTGAATAAGGAGAAGGAGAAGTTGGTGAATGACGTAGCGGGCATTATTGTGAAAGCGATCAAGGAGTTGAAAGAAGATGCGAAGGGTTGGGATAAATCTGCTGACCTATCTACTCAGCAAGCGGCTATGAGGCAGGCTGTGTATGACAAACAAGGGCTGGAGGAAACAACGGATGCCAGCATTGGCTTCGCAATAGGCGATATACAGCAAGTTACCTTGTCAGACGCAGAGATCAGCGATGAAATGAAACAGTTTGACGAAGTGGTGGAACAATTCCATCTTACCAGCGCCAATGTAAAAGCCTATAGGCTCGTTAGTGCCATCCAGAAGTTTTATGATACACCTGCCGCTATTGCGCAGTTCCTGTCGCAGGATAAGGCGCTGAAAGGCACCAGTATGCTGAAGGCATTGATGACAGATAAAATGCAGGGTAAAACGGACAAAGAACTGATCAAGGTAGTAAAACAGTCTATCCTGGACCAGCTCATCATCATTCTAAATTCAGATCAACTTACGAAATAATGAAACTGGCATATCTTAAACTAACGCTTCTTTTTATTGTGCTTTCAGGCATAGTGCATATGGCAAGGGCAAATTCTGCGGAAGATAGCCTGATCGATAAACAGGCAGCTGCCATACAGCAACGCCTGCTGACGCGTATACAGGAAAACCAACGTCTTATCAGCGAAGGCCGGGCTGAAGAAGCAAACTATATAGTAACGGACGATGATCCGGTTTATTTCTTTAAGCACTTCACCAGCTCATTTGCCAGGAAATTTTGGGTTGACCGGGATTTCTGGAGGGATGTTTATGGGACTCTGATTGATTATACGATTGACAAGGATGGTGTTAGTGAAAAGCTAACATTGAACAAATGGATAGGTCAGCTCAGAAAAAACTATCTGGATCAAACAGCCTATAAAGATTACAAACTATACTTTGTTATTTCTGGTATTTACAATTATGAATATATTGACGGGAAGGAGCCGCAATATGACTGGGCCTCGATGGCGCCTACCTCATATACTGAAGTGGTAAACGATGACAAGACAGCAGGGGTGGACCTTGCAAAAAAGGAGAAAACAATCCTGAATGCCGTTTTGAAAAAAGTGAAGCAGGATGGTGAGAATAAACAGTTAACCACCATCATAGAAAAGGAAAAGTATATAGTCTTCTTCTTATTTAACTTCTATAAGTACCCGCACAGTGAAACTATAGTCCGTCAGGGTACCATGGGAATGGGAGACCAGATATCGGTAGTAAAGACGCGTACGCAGCCACGCACCTTTGTCATTAACGGATGTTTTTACAGCTCTTCCATAGCGCCCGGCCTGATTGAAGAACTGTTGAAATATAACACGGACCATCAGACAGTTGCTGCACCTAGCAGGACTACAGGCGACATTACCACGCGGGTGGATTACTTCACCCAAATGGTCAGGAATGCGTTCACATTTTTTTCTCTTAAGGATGGATTTAAACCGTCTGATCTTCCATGTGATCAGGACAAGAAACTGCTCAAACAACTGCAGGATCTATATGCGCATGGGCTACCCAACTCGTCGATGAGCGCCGCTGCATCGCTGGAATATCTTCCCCTCGCAACCCGGACATGTTTGCTGGAGCAGCTGAGCAAATCCACCCTTTGCGGGGATGGCGACAAGATCCTTAGTCTCGGCAATTATTGCGAGAACATGATCGTAGACCTGATAAGCAGTGTTCCCAAAGAAGACAAAGCAGGGTTACTTGAGTTCCTGAGTGCGGATAATGGTGTGCTGCCCAGGATCATTAACAGCAAGATCCAAGATGCAGGGCCTGAGGACGTGGCTGATATCGTTAAGACTGTAGTAAATAAAAGTGCAAGCCTGCCTAAATTAGGTGGCAAGCTCAATTATACCGCGGTTGTGGAGCTGCTTTGTCAATATGCTTATGATGTTTATCAGGACAGGATCATTGCTTTCAGGGATAATGCCACATTCCCCTGCGACTGGATACTTTATGATCCGGAGGCTGAATACAATGGCAACGCCAAGAATGTAACGGCTGACTACACGGCCAAAAACAACATTGAGTTCAAGTTCCGGGGCAGCACCCAGGCCTATTGCAGAATTGTGGATATGTCAGCTTCCGGGAACAGCTATCGGTCCATCGACAGAACTAAAAAGCCTTTTGAATTTATAGGTATTATTCCTGATGTCGATGTCCCGTTTGAATTTGTTGTTAATGGCAAGAAAGCGACTTATAAGGGGGAGAAGATCATTGTTCCGGCATTGTTGCTTTACTGGAATATTGACAAGATCAAAACCAAAAGTGCCGTGGATGGGCTCACAACAGCTTTCAACGTAATCAACGTCTTCAGGGATGGCATCTCATTTAATTTGAACAAAACAAAATCGCTAAGAGAAAAGATACAAAAGTGGTCTAAGAACCTGGGCACCTTTCAGACGATAGCAACCACTGTTACCGAAGCTCCCGATATTAAAGAAGAAATTCTCAAAATGGAGTATGGCCAGGAATTCATTGACTTGCTTGGCGGCCTCGGCAAACATTTCTCGCTTGCAAAGGCGTTAAGTGCTGATACAATCAGCATTTCGTCTGTAAGAAAGATTTGTGATGTTATTTTATTCTGGCAGAAATGCCTGACTAAAGCCAATATTTATACGGATGCGAATTTCGCGAGCATCAATGGGCCCTTAAGTGATTTTGCTCAGGCTTTATTAAATGATGGGATCATTTCCAAATCAGCCAATGACGCCAGACAGATAGCTATTGACAACATGTTTTTGCCTGTCAAAGATGCACAGAACTTCCAGGCATTCCGGCAATTCTACATTAATGATCCAATGACAACTGTTGACCTGGCGGACGATAAATGGGCCGCCCAGGTTAGCAACTGGCAATCTAAGGATGGCTATAATATAAGCAGCGAAAGAAATATGGCGCGTGTCATCTACTCCTGGAAGGAATTCCTTATTGCGGAAGACAAGCAGCAATACAACGATCGAATGACCAGGAGTGACAAGTTTATTCCGGAATCAATTTATGATAAATTGGCTTCAGGTGAAAGAAAGTTTAAGTATAAGATAGACTTAAGACGTTTTGATACGGATCTGGTTGCCCTGGAGTATTTTGCCGACCACGAGAAAGCGGTTAAAGGAAATAATAATGTTGCCGGTGAAATAACAATATACACGGATCTTATCCCTTGTCGCTCCTGTACCTATGTAATGGCGCAATTCCGGGAGATGTTCCCGAATGTTAAGTTGCATATCATTACAGCTATGAAACTTCATCCCTAAGCATGGTTTATTTTGATTTTATAACGGCATGATGACCAAACCTATTCCCTATATCCTATTTGCTTTACTGTTGCTGGCCGCTTGCTACAAAGAAGTCAACCGGCCGCTTACAGTAGATTTTGCCTACGTGCTGGCCGACAGTTCGCACACCGTTCCAATATCTGTGAACATCGCCAACCGCAGCACAGGCGCCACGAGTTTTAAATGGACCTTTGAAGGCGGCGAGCCTGCCACTTCTGACTACGAGAATCCTGGCACCGTCAGCTTTGCCCAAGCCGGCCCGCATAAGATCACGCTGGAGGCCTGGAATGCGGACACCCGGAATAGTAAGACCATCACCCTGGAGCTTGACAGTGCCGTACAGGTGTCCTTTGACGCGGAAGTACAGGTGAATGATTATTCACCCGTACAGGTAAAGCTCACTAACAATACCACAGGGGCCAGTAGTTATAACTGGACCTTCCAGGACGGTGAACCGGCCAGCGCCAATACAGCTGTACCACCAATGGTTACTTTTACCAAACCCGGGCCGCATACTATTACGTTACAGGTAAGCAATGGCGGACAGACATTCACGGCCAGCAAAACCATCACCGTAAAACAACCTTTGCTTACGGATTTTACCTTAAACCCCGGGCCTTTTGACGATGACTATGAAGCACCATTGACAGCGGTACTGAACGGTAAAAGTGTAAGTTATCTGACACAGCAGTGGCAAACTACCGGCGGTGTGTTGACCAGCGATACATCATCCGACAATACCGTATACTTTGCCAATCCGGGCACCTATACTGTTACACTGACGAATACCAATGGGAAAGGATCACAAACGGTAAATAAGACCATCACGGTAAGACCTAATTCACACCTGCGTACAATCACGGACGTTAAACTGGGTATCAGCACTGCGCACGCAGATATTGGCTGTTTTTATTCTACCCGCTTGCGGAAGGTATATCGTAAGAACGATGATCTGACAAAAGAAGGGAAAGAGATAGACCTGGTATTCTTTGGGCTGAGCCGCAGCTTCACCTACAACAAATTTGTATCGCCGGATTCTGCTGCCAGCTATACCTTCCCCGCCATACCTGGCGCTACGGTGACGCGGTTTATCAATAAGCAGGAACAATGCTATTGTGGCGTATCGTTCAGCGAAAGCGATTTTGACAACATGCAGAACGATGCTCCCCTGCAAGCTATCCAGATGCCCAACGGCGCCAGCGGCGGCCTGCAATTTGACCAGACAGTATTACCCCGTATTATATTATTCCAGACGGCAGACGGCCGTAAAGGCGCCATTAAGATAAAGGACTATGTGCTGGAAGGCAGCACAGCCTATATAATGGCGGATATTAAAGTCCAGAAATATGAATAGATCCCGCATCCTATACCTGTGTACTGCTGCTTTACTGCTGCCGCTACTATCATCCGCGCAGCAGGTAGACCTGGAACATATCCGGGATTTGTTTGGCAAGGGTAAACCGCTTAAAGTGAACGGCGGACTAAATGCCAGCACTGTATTCAACAGCGGCAGCGGTGGTGGCAGGCAACCATTCAGCTGGTTCCTTAACGGCAGCATAAATACCAATATACTAGGGCGGATCAACCTACCCTTTTCGTTTAATCTGACCAATGCCGGTGCAGGTTACTCCTACCCTACCATGCCTAACCGTCTGAGCCTGCATCCCAGTTATAAAGGGGTGACCGCTCATATTGGGGATGTTGCCATGTCGTTCTCTCCCTACACCTTAAACGGTCACCAATTTACGGGCGTAGGACTGGACATAGCACCTGAACAGACCTGGAGCATCAGCGTAATGTACGGGCGGCTGCTGCGTGCGGTAGATTATGACAGCACGAACCGAAGCATATTACCTACATACCGGCGTATGGGTTATGGCGCTAAACTTGCCCTGCAGCAGCAAAACTATGCGTTGTCCCTTAACTTCATACGGGCCCAGGATTTCAAAGATCCTATGCAGTATATCCCGGACACCCTGCACATCTACCCCAAAGCAAACCTTGCTGTGAGCGTTACCGGTATGTTACGCCCCGCCAAAGGGCTGGAGCTTACCGTGGAATACGCCAACAGCGCCATGAAACTGGATAAACGGGACTACCACCCCACCAAATCAGGCCGTGGCAATCTGCTGGAAAGCGTATTTATGTATGATATCAAGAATACGCAATTCTTTAAAGCTATCAGAGCGGGGATGAACTACGCATTCCATAAGAGCGTGATAGGCGTAGGCTACGAGCGTATAGACCCCGGCTATCAGACACTAGGCACTTATTATATGAACAATGACCTGGAGAACATCACCGTGAACCTGTCGCAACCACTACTGCATGATAAGGCCACCATATCCGCTAACGTGGGTTACCAGCGCGACGACCTAAACAATACCAAGGCAGGCGCCACCTTCCGCATGGTTAGCGCAGTAAACGCGAGTTACATGCCGAATGAAAAGTGGAACGCAAACTTTACGTATTCCAACTTCCAGACCTTCACGCATATAAAACCACAGTTTGATTATATTAACCAGACGAATCCATATGAGAACATGGATACGCTGAACTTTAAACAGATATCGCAGAGTGCCGGGTTGACGCTTACCTATATGTTAAAGACCAATAAGACCAAAAGCCATAACATCAACCTGAACCTGAGCGTGCAGGATGCGGCAGATATCCAGAACGATGTGTTATGGAAAGGCAACGGATCGCGTTTCTATAACACCAGCACAGCATATACCTTGTTACTGATACCGCGGCAGATAAGCTTTACCGGCGCTTTTAACCTGAGCTATAATACCATTGCCAGGGATGCCTTTCTTACACTGGGCCCTACCCTTGGCGTGAACACACGGTTATTTGATAAAAAGGTGACAGCTGGCTTTAACAGCTCGTACAATAGCAGCACCAGCAATGGACAACAACAAGGGCAGGTGCTGAATTTACGTATGAATGCAGCGTACCTGTTCATGAAAAAACATAATCTGAATATGAATGCGGTGCGTCAAACACGATGGAGTCCCAGGGGCACAGTCAGTAATGTAACAGCGACCGTGGGATATAATTATAGCTTTTAAGACAGGTCTGTACGACCTGCCACTTTAAAGTTTTAATGAAGAACGCTTTATTTGGCCTTAGGTGTCTTGTCTGTTTTCCATTTAATAACATGGTACACCGCTTTGGTAGCGCCTACATTTCTAATACCATGTAATTGATTAGATGCCTGGAATATAACAGAGCCTGGCCCAACACGTTTTGTGATGCCGTTCACGGTCGATTCAACGGTTCCCTCTTTTATGATGATCAGTTCTTCGTCAGGGTGTTGATGCGGAGGATGTGGCGCTTCTCCGGGATTCAATGTAGTTACATGTAGCTCCAGTTCGTTCAGTGTTGGTGTAGGCGCCTGAAGGAACTGGCGTTTTTCTCCCGTTTTTGTAGGTTCTACCTTGATATCATTCCAGTCGTATATAGTGGATGATAAAGGAGGCTGCTGGTTTTTATGTGCAATTATAGCTATTGGGATGCACATGATCAGCGCAGTGATACAAACAAGGGTTATTTCACGTTTTGTCATTGTATTGGGTTTTGTAAAATCAATTTACAAAACAATATCCTGAATTTTATATTGTCCTGGTCGACGCACACAAATATTTGATAACAATACATTTAAATAACATAACCCACACACATCGCACCATCTTCAGGTATTACAGAAGGCCCAATTTGTCCAATAAATACTAACTTTAACAGACCGAAAAACCGGCGAATTTATACCTATGATATATGCCTTTGAAATTATCTGCGCTCCCCGATATCCTTTTGTTATTGTAGCCTGTTCCGGATTTAAAGAATGGTCTGACACGAGTGCTGTTTTCATGGATTATCGCGTTTATGATAAAGAAAGCCTGCATGGTAGTTGGGATAATTGGAGTTATTTGAAAAAGTTTCTGGAATCGGCACAACTTCCGGACATTGAAACACTGATCGTTGATTCATACTATGAAACTTTATCGAAGCAATTATATGATTATTACGATGGAAAATATATAGTCATACATGCTGAAGAGTATTTATTTAAAACTATTTTAGGTGACGCTGAAGAAACGCTGGAGGAGAGAAAAAAGGCTATGGTACAAGGAAAGAGCGCGTTTAAACTATTGGAAGAGCTAAAAGTATTTACCAGGCAGGCGATTCAACAAACAATTTCAACAGATATAGCCACGCGATTGGCACGATTTAAAGCCCCCCTTCGTTTCTTCAAGCCATTTGACCGGGTGTTTATCCAGGCAAAAGAGTTTTCACAGGTCGAGGAATTACATCAGATTGAAATTCCGGCAGATATCAAATATTTTTACGAGCATGTTGGCGCTCCGGAAAATGACTTTCATCGTGAAATACGAAGACTTTGTACAGAAGGCTCAAAGGCCAGCCTGATCGTACAGATAAACGCGTCGTTTGCCATGGCCATCATAGAAGCCTATAAGGCGCTGACTGCAGATGAAAAAGCGGATCTGAAACATCAGGTGGAGAAACTAGACATTCACAATGAATTGCAGAGGAGTCCAAATATGCTTTCCTATCTATTATCAGAAGGAATAGATCATTATGATTTTGGGGAAGATGCGTTTCGTATACCTGTAATTCAAACTGCCCGTAGTAAGGTTATTGCTGATAAACCGTACTTCAATGTTGTTTTGTTCCTTTGGGCGCATTGTGGAGGTTGGGGAGGTATTGTATTAAGAGGTGAGCATCCGTCTTATGACGGAGGAGGAACACATGGTGAAGAGTATCTGGAAGTAGCATCAGAAGGAGAAATATTTGAATATAGAAGTATCCCTGTCCATTTAATGGACACGCATCACTTGTTCGAATACCGGGATCTGATTGTTACCAGGTAGAATAATCTGATAGAATGTTACAGACTGTAAAGTATAAATGGCTACCATAACCTTGCAGGTTACGAGCAGCCATTTATACTTTATTAATAGCATATCTGTTAAGTGGGCGTTTTAAGTTCGGGGCAACGTCATTTAAATTTACCTATCTGTATCCTTCTGGTGTTTCCATAGCTCCTGAAAAATGGAACTGTGTTCACGCAGGTATTCAAACGTCCCTTCCGCCACAATACTACCCTGTCTGAGCACATAAATATAATCGAACTGATACAGCAGGTGCAAGCGATGCATAGAAGAGATGAGCGCCTTGTCTTCGAAAGCAGTAAACATTTTCTGATAGATCATGGCTTCTGTCTTCGGATCAACACTGCTGGTAGGTTCATCCAGCAATACCACGTCGCTTTCACGGGCGGCCAGAATACCACGAGCCAGTGCCAGCCGTTGCTTCTGTCCACCAGACAGGTTTACGCCTTTTTCCCGTATGTCAGATTCCAGTCCTTTGGGGAGCTGGCGGATCACATCCGTGAAATGGGCGCTTTCGCTGACCTCCATTATTTCGTCGTCTGTAAAAGGGAGGCCAAGTGTGATATTGTAAGCAATGGTGTTCTCAAATATCTCCGGCTCCTGTGGGAATAAGGTAACGGTTTCATTGATGGTAGCCAGTCCGAAGGGCTTACCGTCTACCAGTAACTGCATGCCTGGCTCGGGAGTATACAGCCCTCTTAATAAAGACAGTAGGGTACTTTTTCCGCTACCGCTTTCACCGATCAGGGCAATCTTTTTTCCCCGGCCAATGGTAAGATGCAGATTATGCAGGCTTTGGGGGGCATGTTCGCTGTCGTACTGGTTACGATGCGAGAAACTGAGGTCCCTGATTTCAATAGTTTGCCAGTTATCCGGCAAATCGGTGAGTTGATCCGGACGGTGCTGTTCCCTGTAAGCCTTCTCAATGTTACGGGCTGTTTCCACATGGGTATTGAACTGTACAATTTCAGTGTATTGCCATGCTACGTCATGGAATACAGTGGTAAACTGTGTAACAAAACCCAGCAGGGTAATCAATCCGGCCACAGGGAACACCTTACCGGATTCCCAATGCTGGTATACATACCCCGCGGCGACAGTCACGTAAATGAGGGTCACTAACATATCAGCCGCGAACCATTTCCATTCATTGATCAAGGCATTCTTTCTGAACGGCCGTGCGATCAGCTGCACTTTACTCAACAATCCGCTTTCCATACTTTTTTCCAGGCGGAGCGTGATCACGGTCATGATGTTCGACAGGCTATCGAACAGCGTGGAAGAGACTACGTGTTCCCGCTCATTCACCTCATCGAGTGTTTTGATGAAGGGCTTGTCAAATTTCATGATCACCCAGATGGTGATAAAGCCGAGCAGGATCCCTATACTGCCAAACAGCGGAGAGAAGTATAGCATTGCAGTAACGGAAAACACCATTTTGGCGAGCGCATGGATATACATGAATCCTTTATCAAAAAATTCTTTCAGCGCCTCAAAGGCCTTGCGGATACGATTGATAGTGGAACCACTGTGATGGTCCTGATGCCATTTTATCGGCAGGTGCAGGGCCTGATGATAGCGTTCCATCAGGAAGTTACGGCTGAGGTTGAAGGCCAGCTGACGCTCCATCACACGTGCAGGCCCATGGAAGCACCATTCCACCAGTTTCAACCCAAAATACACAATGGCATAAACGAAAGCGTAGTAAAAAACACGCTGGGTATCCTGCTGAATCTTCCCGATAAACCAGCCAAAAAGAATGGGGTTCAGGGAGAAGATGACATTCGCAAAAATGAATAACGTATAAACAAGGATGTATCTTTTCCGTTCGCGGCGCGCATAATGATATGCTGTCCGCAACAAAGCGATATATGGATTAGGCATTTTATGACTAATGAAAAAGTAAATAAATCGGGTTCTTCCTGAGAGAATGCCAGGAGTAATATGTGATCAGAGCGTGCCACACAGCCAATACTGTGGGAGAATGCTACTACCTAATAAGTGAAGGTCATCCGAAACCTGCCTTTCATCATTCGAGTTTTAAAATGGAATCACGAAGGTCTGAAAAATTTTTGAAACAGTTTGCATTCGGGGGAAATTATCTGCTATTTGCCACCCAGGACGAACAAAATACGCCGGAGGGTCAGATCTGATAGCTATGCCTGAAATGCAAAGAGGCCGTATCATGAATACGATACGGCCTCTTTACATTTCAGGTATCCAACTAATCCGCCATTTTAAAAGTCGTATTCAGTACTACCATGAGAGAAGATCCAGCCGCCGCATCTTTGTTTTTGAATACAAAATAGATATCATGAAATCCCTCTGTCGGAGCTACAGATAACTGTGCTGGTTTACCACTGAATATGGAACCGCCCTGTACATCGCCAATAAACGGTGTTTGCCCTAACAATTTACCATTCGGATCATCTATGTGCAATTCAATAATACCGCCGGCTGCATTTAGCTGCGCTTTGGGCGCCATTGCAATAAATTCTATTCCCGCAATACCTGTCAGGTCAATATGTTTTAAGCCGATATAGCTACCTGACTGTGCGGGGATAATAAAATTGTTGCCACCATAGCTCATCTTCGTAGCATCCTTTACTATATCGTATTTAGTAGGATTAATATTAGGATTACGTAGTGTAATAGAATCTACTGATGTTATGCCGGGCAAACCATTGCTCCCCTTGTCTGTATACGTTGCATTAAAAACAAAAACCCCGCTGCCTTTATCACCTGCTGGTATTTTTGCTGCGTAAGTTCCTGTTACGGGCAATGACTTACCAGCCGGCTTCGGTGTTGATAAGCTAAGAATGTATTTAATCATTTCGGCAGCATCTTCTGCAGACAGCTGCGGATGCGCTGACATAGGCACGTCTCCCCAAACACCTTTACCGCCTGCTATTGTTTTCTTTACAAGCTTTTCAAGTACACCGTTATTTCCCTGGTATTTTTTAGAAACTGCAAAGTAGGCCGGGCCTATAGATTTCTTATAATCACTATGGCAGGATCTGCAATCACTGGCATTCAGCAACTTCAAGCCTTTAGCATAACTGGACGAAGCAAGCGGCGCTTTATGCCCTGTTGCAACAACAGGGTTTTCTTGTCCGGGTGCAACATAATCAATGTTAACAAATACATCCGTAGCTTTTATCCTGCCGCCAGATAAGGTCCCGTCTTCTTTATCTTTTACATCCAGTTTATAGTGATATGCCTTATCAGGTGTGAAAAAGCTTCTATTGTTCTTACCTATGTCAATCCTGACATCCGGCGCTTCATTACCTGCCGTTAATTCAATTGACTGTGTAGATACGCCTCCCTTATTGTCAGATACAGTCAGATTGGCTTTATACAAACCAGGCTTTGAAAAAACGACACTTGCATCCTGGCCTGTAATTGTTTTTGCATAACCATTTTTTGAAGTGACGTTCCATACATACTTAAGCGTATCTCCATCCGGATCAGTTGTTCCATTTGCAGAAAGAGCAATCTGTAGTGGAATAGCACCACCAGGTTTATCTGTTAACATCTGGATCATTGGCTTCCTGTTACCACCGTTGTATTCAATACGAATCAGCCGGGCATCGTCATTTGCAGAGAACCATCCTGAGCCATACTCCAACATGTACAGATCGCCATTATCGGCAAACTCCATATCCATCGGGTTACTAAACTTGTAGCTTGGCATAACCCTTTCCATAGATACATAGTTACCTTCCTTGTCAAGTGTTACCGCCATTATCCACCCTCTCATCCATTCGTATATCAGCAATTTTCCGTCATAATATCCAGGAAAAGCGTGCGGCGCTTTTTTGAAATCCTCACTATAGAAAACAGGACCAGCCATCGCACTTCTTCCACCACTACCTACCATTGGAAATTCTTTTGATACACCATAAGGGTACCATATGAATGCCTTCTGTGCCGGCGGCAATTCGTTCAGGCCGGTGTTGTTGGGAGATGTATTTATAGGTTTTGATGCATCGAATTTACCGGTGGCCGCATCAGTAGCAAAGTTCACTTTCGGGTAAGCTATATTATCACCTACAAAATAAGGCCAGCCAAAGTTTCCTGCTTTTCTCGCCTGGTTTATTTCATCCTGCCCTCCCGGACCTTTTACTGCATCAGCATCGTTGGCATCTGGTCCTATTTCGCCCCAGTATAAGAAGCCGGATTTTCTGTCCACATTTATTCTGAATGGATTTCTGTCACCCATCACATAAATTTCCGGCCGTGTCTTCGACGTGCCTTTGGGAAAAAGATTTCCTTCGGGGATGGTATACGAGCCATCAGCCTGCGGTTTGATACGAATAATCTTGCCCCTTAAATCGTTTGTGTTGGCAGAAGATTTCTGTGCATCCCAGGGCGATCTCATTTCACGTTCATCAATAGGTGCATAGGCGGTAGCCCGCGGACTTGTATTATCTCCGGTAGACAAATACAGGTTACCCTGGCCATCCCAGCTTATTGACCCTCCTGTATGGCAACATTGTTCACGTTGCGTTGACACTTCGAGCAAGACCTTTTTAGATTTCAGATCGAGTACATCACCGTTCAATGTGTACCTGGTCAGGATGTTCTGCGATTTAGACGGGTCGGAATAATACAGATATATCCAATGATTCGAAGCAAAATTGGGGTCTTTGTTCAATCCCAATAAACCATCTTCAGCTTCAGATTCCTTCCCTTCTTTGTCTTTATATTTTGTACTTACCGGAATCGTTGCAATGGTCTTCAGCTGTTTTGTTTTAAGGTTGTACAGTTTTACAGCGCCATGCCGCTCAATAAACAGTATGCGTCCGTCATTTAATATCGCTATCTCCATGGGTTCATTCAGTTTCTCAGCCAGCACCACTTTGGTAAACCTGTTCTCCTCGGGTTTTGCTTTTGAATAATCCAATGTAACAGGCGCGCTGGCACTCATGGCATATTCAAGACCAGCAAAAAGGTGCTTTAAAAACAACGGCTCTTTAAACGTTTCGTCAGTATGTCCCATATTAGTATAAAATGAACGGCCACCGTCAAAATCGTGGTACCAGCTCATAGGATGGTTGTTACCGTTCTTACCCCCTGTATAGCTCTTTTCATCGAGTTTTACCAGTGTGTGTATAGTGGGATCTATTTGCTTAAAGCTGTAAAACTCGTCCGTGCGTTCAAATGTATCGGGCATCTCTTTGGTAGCAAAGTTGTTTTTATCTGCCACATAGAATTTACCCTTTTGAACATTGTTAGGCATAGGATGATCAAGAAACCATGCACCGGCAAGACGTCCATACCATGGCCAGTCATACTCGCAGTCTGTAGCAGCATGAATACCAACAAAGCCACCGCCGGCTTCTATATACCTTTCGAATTCCTGCTGTTGTACTTCGTTCAACACATCACCTGTAGTATTAAGAAAAACAACCGCATTATAACGTTTTAAATTCGACGTTTTAAAAAGCGTAGCATCTTCAGTGAAATCTACAGCAAAGTTTTTTTCAGCTGCCATTTTTGAAAAGGCATCCTTGCCAGCTATTATTGAAGAATGCCTGAATCCCTCGGTTTTGGAAAACACAAGCACGCGGAGCGATTGAGCATTAGTATAATTCGTTCCGAAAGTTAAAATAGCTAATAACAGAACAAAAGCCGATAGATCTTTCCTGGCCATGATTTTGATATTTTGTGGTGATGGTTAATTGCAGATGTTGCTGTCATCAACTGGGTTAAGCACTGGTTTACATAACGGGTATCAATACTGAAGCAGGCGCCAATAGCAACACCTGACCGTTCAATACTGATCTATTGAACAAGCACTTTTCATAACGTACAAATGACGGATTAAATCTAAGGTGAGTTTATTAATCAGCAAAATTTATTTCGTCAAAATGACAGAATATATATCTTTGGGAAGGGAATATTTATCTAATGATTTGATAATGAACCGAATAAAAAGGCGTATTTTTCAAGGCACCAAAGGCATGATATGGATACAAACGAGTTAGAAGCTTCTTATTTTGATGAGCGACTCTATGTTAAGAATGTGGCTGTCGACAATGTCATTTTTGGATATCACGACAGGGAGTTGAAAGTATTACTTCAAAGGCCCAATTTCCAGCTTAAATGGACAGTGGCGGGCGGATACGTACGTAAAACCGAGTCAATTGAAGAAGCAGCACATAACATCGCGTTTCTGAGAACGGGATTGAAAAACCTTTTCCTTGAGCAATTCAAGTCATTTGGTAGTCCGTCAAGAACAAAAGACGACTGGCAGGCAATAAAAAAAGCATTTGAAAATGCCGGCATGAAGTCGCCCCCTGATTCCTGGATCCTGGACTACAGCGTATCTATAGCTTTTTATACGCTCACTGATTTTTCATTAGTAACGGTACAGAAAGGCCCATTTGACGAAGCCCTTGATTGGTGGCCTGTTACCCAACTACCACCCATGATGTTTGATCATGCATACATTATTGAAGAAGCGCTAAAAGCATTGCGTCGGGATATCTATCATTATCCTATCGGTTACGAACTCCTCCCCCGGAAGTTTACGCTTCCTGAAATACATAGCCTGTATGAAACCATTTTAGGTAAAACGCTTGATAACCGCAACTTCACGCGAAAATTGATGTCAAGCGGAATAATAAAAAAGCTCGATGAAACGCGGAATATCGGTGCACACCGGTCTCCTTACCTGTATAAATTTGAAAAAAAGAAGTATGATGCCGCACTAAAGAATGGTATCTTTTTGGGCTTTTAAAAAATTGCGCTCCTATTGTGAAAATGTTATCCTTCGGACTGAAATTTCATTCCAGGACGCCCCCTTTCATCCCTTGTAACAGCGGTAGATAATGCACAACAGATTCCTGCCAGCCCTACCCGGCCATTATGCATGCTCATTTTTATCATATTATATTTAGCGGCTATTCCATTCTATAACAAAAATTATATACAACTAAAAAAGATAAAAAATCGATATTAAATTCCATACCTTAGATTCATCAGCATTATTCTGGGGGATCAATACCACGTTTTTCTAAATTAATTACCTGGTTGGTGGAAAGTGTCATAAAATCTTTTGATTGGGATCTGATCATGCGTCTGCGTGATGGGGATGAATCTGCATTCAGGGTAGTATTTGACCAATACAGCCAAAGGATTTATGGCCTCGCTTATCAGTTTTTTAAAAATAAGGAACAAAGCAAGGAAGTGGTGCAGGAAACGATGTTACGACTGTGGGAGCACCGCTTACAATTGAATAGTGAATATCCACTGGCCCCCTGGTTATTTACGATAGCGAGAAGGGTGACGCTGAATATGTTACGGCAAACTGCCACCTCACAGGCTGCCCGCAAGAAGTTATGGCTTACCATGCACCCGGAACATAATGAAACCGAAGAAGCCATTCTCAGCGCCGACCTCGAACGTCTTACTACACTGATTTTGAATAAATTACCATTGCAGCAGCAAATGGTTTTCCGGCTAAGCAGATTTGAAGGGCTTACCTATGAAGAAATTGCCTCCCGTATGCAAATCTCCGTCCATACCGTAAAATATCATCTGACAGGCGCATTAAAAACCCTGCGGACCTGCTTTGACAAAACCGAAATTCTCCTTCCGGTTTTCTTCTTTTTCCTGTTTTATTAATTTTTTTTAAAACTGACTACCCGAACAGGCAGGCTCGCGTGTATTGCACTATATCACCTTTTTAAGGACATATAAAATGTAATCCACGTGAATGAAGAACGCATATATCAACTGCTCGGCTACCTGACTAATAATAACATCAATGCTGAAGATTATGATGAACTTATGGGGTACCTGGCCGCCGCAACGGAAGATGCCGCCCTCCAGTCGGCAATAGACCGTATGTGGGCGGAATTGTCGCCCGCCCAGCAATTGAGGCCGGAGGAATCAGATGCATTATATCAGCAGATTACAGGAAATGCGCGTTTTGTCCAACAACCTATACATAAGAAACGCCGCTGGTTAAGCTATGCAGCAGCTATATTACTGCTGCTGGCTACCGGGGCAAGCGCCTACTTATTATTTACGCCAACCCGGACAGCTCCTGTTGCTTACAGGGAATTGTCTGTTCCGGCGGGCCAACGCCAGCAACTGAAGCTGGCAGACGGTTCTACCGTCTGGCTCAAAGGGGGTAGCACACTTCGTTATCCTGCCAGTTTTACAGGCAACACGCGGGAGCTGTTCCTACATGGTGAGGGATATTTCGATGTAACGCACCGGGATAATCAACCCTTCCTGGTGCATACCGGCAGTGTTACTACTAAAGTATTAGGTACCGCATTTAATATACAGGCATATGATCAGCAACTGACAGTGGCAGTGGTAAACGGTAAAGTAAGCGTAGCTGAAGGCAACACAGCGCTGGGCGTGGTTGTAGCTAACCAGCTCCTGGAATATCATCCGCAAAATAAGCAGGTGGCCCTGAGAGACACTATTGCAGGCAATATGGTAGCCTGGACAAAAGGCGAATTAATACTGGACAATGTGACCATGGAAGAAGCTGCAGTTACCATAGGCAAATGGTACAATGTAGCAATCGTATTCGCCGATCCCGAACTGAAAAAGTCCCGGTTTTCTTTCTCCTTCCTACATGGAGAAAATATAGGGGAAGTTATGAATATGATCAGCCAACTGAACGGCTTTAGCTATCACATAGAAGGAAATATCATCACTATCAGCCAGAAAAAACCGCTGCGGAGGCAACCACAGCGGTAATAAAGGATAATTACAGGTACAGGCAAGTACCTGCAATCAGGTAGATTTTAAACCAGCGTTCAAACCGATTAAAACCAAACAAATCTATGCATTTTTTTGTAAGTCAGGGCTCCACGTTCCCTCCTTATGAACGTTCTGTCCCGCTCAAAACCATCATTTGGATTATGAGATGCTCCACGTTAGTATTAGCAATACTATTAATCTGCTGTAACATACTGATAGCAGCAAAAACAAGCGGTCAGGACATCCGCGAAACCACCATTTCAATGGGCCTTTCGGGGAAAAGCCTGGAAACGGCATTGAAGGAGATTGAACAAAAGACCAATTTCCGTTTCGGCTACAGGAAAGCTGAGATAAGCCGGTTTACACATATCCAGCTTCCTGCATCTACCCGCACGGTAGCTTCCACCCTGGATCTTCTGCTTTCAGGTACCGGTCTCACGTATCAACAGAAAGATCATTACATCTTCATTATCCCGGTTATTCCGGCGCCTGTACCGGAGAATACACCACAGCAGCAACAACTGGTGGTCACAGGTACAGTAACCTCTGCAAAGGGTGAAAAACTACCCGGCGTCAGTATCCGGTTAAAAGGCGCTTTAAATGGGACCAATACAGACCAGGAAGGGAAATTCTCTATCCGGGTGGCTGACGAACAAAGCATACTGGTTTTCTCTTTTATCGGCTACATTACCAAAGAAGTACCGGTAGCCGGCCGTCCATCAATAAATGTACAACTGGAAGAAAATACTACTGCCCTTGGTGAAGTAATAGTGGTTGGTTATGGAACACAGCTGAAAGCCACCAGTATAGCGGCGGTATCCACTATGAAAGGGAAAGATTTTGCACAGAAACCGGTAGTGAATCTCACCAATAATCTTGTAGGCCGTATGCCTGGTCTTATCGCCGATCAGGGAAGTGGTGAACCGGGACTGGATGGTTCGAGAATCCGGATCAGAGGTACTTCCACCATTGGCAATGCCAATCCGCTGCTGGTCGTTGATGGTATCTACAGGGACTTCTCAAGGCTGGATCCCGCTACGATTGAAAGCATTACCATATTAAAAGATGCTGCCGCCGTAGCACCGTATGGCCTTGCCGGCGCCAATGGCGTGATCCTGGTCACTACCAAAAAAGGGAAAACCGGCGCTCCTGTGCTATCCTATAATGGCTATGCAGGATTTCAGAATCCTACCAGGATGCCCCGTATGGTGAACTCATACCAGTATGCATTGCTGACCAATGAAGCCAACCGGAACGATAACTTCAACCTATCATTCACAGATGCACAAATAGCCGGATACAAGAAAACAGTGGATGGCGCCGCCGATGCAGACCGCGACAGGTATCCCAACAGCCGGGGATTACGGGATGTGATCCAGCGAAATGCGATACTGACCAACCATAACCTGCAACTATCAGGAGGCTCAGAAAAGATGAAATATTTTGCGGCACTAGGGTATACCAGTCAGGAAGGACAATTCTCAACCACCAACCTGAAAAAATATAATGCACTGGCGAACCTGGACATCGAGGCGGCTAAATACACCCACGTATCCCTCTCTCTCAGTGGCTGGGTGGAAGATCAGAATTACTCCGGATATTCAGATGCTGGCAGCGGCGACCCCAATAACCGGTACGCTTCTGCTGGTGGAGGCATCATGTACCAGGCATTCAGAACACCGCCCACATCGGCCATCTATTATTCCAACGGTTTATGGGGTAGTTACATCACCAATTCACTGGTAGGTACTATTGCACATAGCGGGTATTCCCGTAACGAGAATACACAGATCATGACCACGTTCAGCATTGAACAGCAACTGCCATTCATAAAGGGTTTGAGCATAAAAGGTGTGGCCAGTTACGACCCCTATAATACCTATTCTAAAACATGGAAAACACCTATTCTGACTTACAGCGCAGATTTTACGACAACGCCCTACACCTTCAATCCAACTTATATCGGTCCATCCAAACCAACGCTGAACCTGAGTACCAGTCAGAATAAATCGTTCACCTACCAGGGATACCTGAACTATCACAATACCTTTGGTAAACACGATGTTACTTTCCTGGGTGTATTGGAATCACGGACTCAGAAATACTGGGATCTTTCCGGCGGCAGGATCAATTATCCTATTGATATTGATGAACTGGATCGTGGCGGTACTGCACAGGGTGAACTCTCCAATGGAGGATCATCATCACAGCAAAGACAGATAGGCTATGTATACCGCCTGAGCTATAATTATGATGGTAAGTACCTGGCAGAAGTATCAGGTAGATATGATGGACACTATTACTTCGCTCCTGGTCATAAATATGGTTTCTTCCCCGCATTTTCACTCGGCTGGAATATGGCACGTGAAAACTTCATGAAAGATAATGTGGCCTGGGTAGATGCACTGAAGATAAGAGCTTCCTATGGAGAATCCGGCAACCTGGCCGGAGGTCCTTTTCAATATCTGACAGGCTATTCCATCTATAACAATGCCGCCGTGCTCGATGGCAGGTTAACGGCAGGTATCAGTGAAGTATTGCAGGCTAATACTGCCATTACATGGGAAAGAGCTAAAAAAACCGATGTGGGTATAGATGCTGCTTTGTGGAAGGGTAAACTCAATATAACTGCCGACTACTTCTATGAAAAACGCTCCAACATGCTCGTCCCTCCCACTGTTACTGTACCGGCAGAATATGGTGTAGGTCTTACGGAACAGAATGCAGCCATTATGAGTAACCATGGATTTGAACTGGGCATTGGCACCAGTCATACTTTTTCCAACGGCTTGCGGCTGGACCTGAATGGGAATTTCACCTATGCGCAAAATAAACTGCTGCAGGTATTTGAAACAGATGCGACCTACAATAATCCTAACCGCCGTCAGACAGGACGTGCAAACGGTACACAATTCGGATTGAAAGCGCTTGGTTATTTTACACCAGCCGATTTTAATACAGATGGTTCCCTGAAAACAGGCGTTGCTTCTATTCCGGATGCTCCGGTACGTCCCGGCGATCTGAAATATGCAGACCTGAGTGGCCCCTCTGGTAAACCAGATGGCATTATTGACGATAATGACCAGACAGTGATTGGCAGACCAAACGGTACACCACAGATGATCTTTGGTCTTTCACCCGCCTTATCCTGGAAAGGATTTGATCTCAACCTCCTGTTGCAGGCGGCTACCCAGATCAGCCTTCCTGTAGGAGGTAACCTGGTATTCCCATTTGATCAACAGGGATCCGCAAGTGAACTGTATTACAAAGATCACTGGACGCCGGCCAATACAAGCGCCCTATATCCACGCGTCAGCACACAACCTAAAGACTATAACACAAGGTTTTCTTCCTGGTGGGTAAGAGATGCCTCCTATATCAAACTCAGAAGTGCTGAACTGGGTTATTCCCTGCCTTCAAAACTCACTAAACGGATAGGTATACAACAACTGCGTGTATATGCTGCCGGACAAAACCTGTGGACATGGACACCAAATATGAAAGAGAAGATCGATCCTGAAGCCCGCTCTTCAAACGGACAATATTACTTTCAGCAACAAACTACTTCAGTGGGTCTGAATGTTATCTTCTAAACAAAAATTGAAAGAAAAATGATCACCATAAAACAAAGCTGCCTTATTGCCCTTCTGGGTGTATCGCTAACAGCCTGTAATAAAAACTCCCTGGAAATATCACCAAGAGATCGCGTAGGCGATGATATTGTATGGTCATCAGCGGCCAATGCAGACCTGTTCCTGAACGATGTTTACAACCAGCTTCCGGACATGAATAATGAAACGGAACACCTGGATCAATATACTGACAACTCCGATGTAGGCGTTACCTGGATGCAGGGATATGCCAATATACGTGTGGCCAATGTGACCCCTTCCAACCTGCCCCGCGGCCCCTGGGATATGTGGTATTGGGGAAAAACAGACAACAATGACAGCAGAACCGGCAACTACGAGAAGATCAGAAAATGTAACCTGTTCATAGAAAAAGTAACGGCGTCAAATCTGCCCGACGATTATAAAACAAAAAGGATTGCTGAAGCGCGCTTTCTCCGTACTATGTTCTATCACTGGCTGTGGATGGCCTATGGTGGTGTACCTGTTATCACGAGAACACTGGACAATATCACACAGGGCGACAGCATTTATGTACCAAGGAGCACTGAAGAAGCAACCTTCCAGTTTATTACGAATGAACTGGCGGATATAGCAACTATCTTACCGCCCAATCAGTCGGAACCCGGCAGACCTACGAAAGGTGCAGCACTTACGCTGAAAGGATGGTGTGAACTCTATGAAGCCAGTCCCTTACGCAATTCAGGTAATGCGGCTAGTCCGGGAGGCGACCTGGAAAAATGGAAAAAAGCATCTGCCACCAACAAGGCCGTGATAGACCTGGGTGTGTATGACCTATATCCCGACTTCAGGACTTTATTCCTGAAAACAGCTAACAATAGCCTTGAATCTATTTTTGCCAGACAATATATGCCCGGTAAAGGCGGACAACTGGAGGGTAAAGAAGGCCCTACTATCGTCAATGGAACTGAAGTGGCATGGGGTAACTTCCAGCCCACACAGGAACTGGTAGATGAATTCTCCATGGCCAACGGAAAAGCCATCGGAGAATCCGGCTCCGGTTATGATCCACAGCATCCATATGTGAACAGGGAAAAACGTTTCTACCAGACGATCCTTTTCAACGGATCTCCATGGCAGGGCGATACCATCCGGACAGTAGTGGGCCTGGGACGGAGCACAGAAAATGAAATAGATCTGGGCTATAGCAGCGACGTTACGCATACCGGCTATTATGCCTGCAAAAGGCTGGATGAAAGTATTATCGGAAGCGATAACAGGGCTAACAGCACCTCCTATCAGAACTATATGTTCTTCCGCTATGCAGAAGTACTGCTCAGTTTTGCAGAAGCAGAAAATGAAGTGAATGGCCCTACGCCTGACGTACTGGCTGCAGTGAACAAAGTGCGGACCCGTAATAATAACCTGCCGACTGTAGAAGCTACCTATGGCGCTGTAAATAAGGATAAAATGCGGGAGATCATCCGCCGCGAACGCCGTGTAGAACTGGCATTTGAAGATAAACGCTGGTGGGATGTATTGCGTTGGAAGATTGCTGATAAAATGGTGGATGGTACGCCAGGTGTATTAAACCGTCCGGAAGTTGGTATGGTCATAACATCCAATAATGGGTCACTCGTTTACACACGCACGAATGTGAGCAACCGTTTATTCCTTCCCAAAATGTACCACATGCCTATTCCGCAGAATGTATTGGATCGTAATTACAAGATCCGGGCACAAAACGGAGGTAAGGATGCATGGATAAACGGACAGAATCCAGGGTATTAATCGTACATAAAAACGCAGTCATGAAAACAAAGATCTCTCATCTTCATATATACACATTTCTTCTAGCTGTTGCCTGCATTAGCGCATGCAAAAAAGATGACCATAGCGCCGAAACGGTCTACATGCCGGAAGCCGGGAAAGGCATTGTAAAAAAGGAATTTGCTATTGCAGATACTCCTTTTGTTGTATCCTATAGCGCCGTATTAACAGGAACAGATTATGCTACTGTATCGGGCATAAACGCTGCTAACGAGATTACAATACATTTCAAGGCAGACACTTCTCTTGTGGCAAAGTTCAATGAAGAAAACGGTACCAGTTACCCTTTACTGCCGGCAGGCAGCTACGAGCTGCAGGCCAGCGCCACCATCGCGAAAGGAGCTGCCGGTACCGGCAACCTGTCCCTTAAAATAATTGCAAAGGATAAAATAAATCCGTTCCAGGATTATATGATTCCCGTAAGCATAGAAAGCATTACCGGGGCGGCAGGAAGTGGCTATCAGCAAACCACCTATTTTGTTGTAAATGGTACGGCCGATCTGGCGAGTATGCAACCTTACGATGAAAGTGGATGGAGCATTGCGGGGTTTTCTACCGAAGAACCTGCAGAAGGTGGAGGCAACGGCCTTGCTAAGGCAGCTATTGACGAAGATCCTTCTACTTTCTGGAATTCAAAATGGTCTGGTGGTGAACCCGGACCGCCACATTATATTATCATTGATATGGGTGAAATAAAACCGGTACATGGCATAGGCATTATGGACCGTTATTTTGAAGGCGACTGGCAAACAGAGGGCCATGGACAACCTCAGGATGTTACGGTGTCTGTAAGTGCTGATAATGTTACATGGGATGATGTTGCCAGTATCAAAGATATTCCACACGATGCCGGCCAGCCCTGGTATAGATACTTTGTGTCTACATTAAAAGAGGCGAGGTACGTGAAGGTCACCGTAACAAAAGTATACGCCACATCCAGTACCAATATTGCAGAAATACAAATATTCTAAACCCAAGGAACATGAAGAAAAAACTTGTTTGCACGCTGCTGATTGCGGCGGGTATCGGATGTTTTGGATGTAGTAAAAGCAGTAATCAATCACCAGCTATTACAGGCACTCCTATAGATGCCTCAAAGACCGATACAGTCAAAAACACCCAGATACTCAGCAAAGGTGTACTGCACCAGAAAGGGACTGCATTGAAATCTCTTTGTGTGATCAGCGGCAACAATCTTTCCGCTGAAGAGAAAGTATTGGTCGCTACTTTACAGGGACTTGTTGCTAAAACTTCTGCCGATCAGATATACATTGACGAAGGAGGTCCCTCTGCTGTATGGACCAATTACATGAGCAGCAAATATGGCATTACACTCACCAACTATTCTTCCTGGGCAGATCTCGTAAATCACTTTAAGTCGAAAATAAGTGGGTATGTGTTGTACAACCGTGCAAGCAATCAAAGATCGCTGACAGCAGCCACCTCTCTGTGTGGCCCCATGAATGCGATTGCTGTGGATGCAAGCCTGGAAACAGCACTGCGTGCGGCAGGTATTACCACCCGCAAAGCAGATGTACGTACACGCGATGAGAAATGGGTGTACAGCAATTATCCGAAGGCTTTTAGCAATGCCCTCGCAGCTGAACTGACACCGACTATCAATCATCACCTGCGCGATTACATTACACTCACCAACGCATTTACTTTCTATGACGGAGAAACATCCTGGCGCCAAACGGTGCTGAAGCACCTTGACCCCGAAGCTTTCTGTTTCGGATATGGACAGGAAGAATTCTCTATGGTATCTAATGCCGCCCAGGCGGGGGTTGTAATGCTTCCCACAGACCTCGCCGCTAACCTCGCTCCGCTAAACAGTATATACGACAACACTGCTATCCGGCAGCAAACACCGGCAACCCCTGCTACAGAAAGCAATGTACATTATGTAACATTCCTGGTAAGCGATGGCGATAACATCGCATATGACCTCTGGTCCTTGCAGCATTATTTCAGTAACCCGATCCGCGGTTCCTTTAATATGGGATATACGATCAGTCCTTCCCTGGTGGACCTTGCGCCCGCTGCATTACGCTGGTATTATGAAAATGCATCTGGCAAAGATCGCTTTGTAGCCGGTCCCAGCGGAAGTGGTTACACCTTTCCCAGTAAAATGCCGGCTGCCGCTCTTGATAAATACCTCAACAGGTTGAATACATTCATGGGAAAGGCGGACCTCAATATTGTGAACATACTGGACCAGGGCGCTATCGGGCGCATGGATCTCTGGAATAAATATTTATCTCAAAGCAATATAGACGGATTGATCTATACGGGGTATGGAGAAGCGCCAAATGGAAGCATTCAGTTTGCAGATAATGGTAAACCTGTGATAGAAGCGAGAGACAATCTCTGGGCAGGACTGGAAGAAGAGGCCACCGTGATCAGCAATATCAACGCCCGGCCGGCAGATCCTTCCAGCGCATCGGGTTATACGCTGGTGTTTGTCCATACCTGGACAAAAGATCTCGCCAGTATCAAAACAGTCGTAGACGGTTTAAATCCTAATATACGCGTAGTAACACCGGATGTTTTTGTAAAACTGGTGAAAGCGAATCTTGGAGGTAAATAGTTGTTGTTAGAATCTACCACAAGCACGGGGCTCCTGACGAGCCTGATCGTGGAGGTATTCAGTTGACTCGCAGAAGTCTCGTGTGAAATGGTAATTCCAGCCAAGCTGACCAGGCATATTAATTGTAAACATAAAAACAGGAAATGGGTCTCAAAACATTTGGTATTACAGCATGCCTGCTGGCAGCAGGTCATGCCACTATCCATGCGCAAAGTCATGACTGGGAGAACGAACAGGTATCAGGCATTAACAAGGAAGCGGCTCGTACCATCTGTATTCCTTATGCCAGTAAAGAACAGGCATTAAAAGATGTACCATCAACATCACCCTGGTATATTACATTAGACGGAACCTGGAAATTTCATTGGGTAAAACAGCCTTCTGAAAGGCCGCTCAATTTCTACAGAACGGATTTTGATGCCACTCAATGGGCCACCATTCCCGTACCTTCCAATATGGAAATGCAGGGCTATGGTACACCCATTTATACGAACATCGAATATCCTTTTAAAGTGGATCCTCCCCGGGTAATGGGCGCAGTACCTTCCGACTGGACAACGGCGAAAGAACCCAATCCGGTAGGATCTTACCGGAGGGATTTTGAAATTCCGGCTAACTGGAACGGGAAAGAAGTATTTATCCATTTTGACGGCGTTATCAGTGCAATGTATGTGTGGGTAAACGGACAAAAGGTAGGCTATAGCGAGAGCAGTTTTAACCCGGCAGAGTTTGATGTCACAAAATATATCAAACCCGGGAAGAACCTGGTAGCCGTGGAAGTATACAAATGGAGTGACGGCAGTTACCTGGAAGATCAGGACATGTTCCGCTTCAGCGGCATCCACAGAAGTGTCTATCTCTATGCGAAACCTAAGGTACATATACAGGACTATTTCCTGCAATCAGACCTTGCAGCTGATTTTAAATCAGCTGTCTTTTTTGCAAAAACAGATATAAAGAATGATGGCAATGCCGCTGTTTCTGCGGCCACAGTCAGCGTTGATGTATATGACCCCGCCGGCAAATTGTGCAACAGTATCAATCAGCCTGTAGCAGCACTGAAAGGCTTATCGGCTCAAACATATACACTAAAGTCTGATATCAGGCAACCCGCATTATGGACAGCCGAAACGCCCAATCTTTACACCGTATTGCTAACGCTGAAAGATAAACAGGGGCAGGTACTGGAAACACTTTCATCTAAATTCGGTTTCAGAAAAGTAGAAATAAAAGACAGTCGCCTCTGGGTGAATGGTGAACCTGTATTACTGAAAGGCGTAAACCGCCATGAAGTACACCCTGCTTATGGCAAGGCAGTACCAAGGGCAACCATGATACGGGATATCACCCTGATGAAACAATGTAATATCAATACGGTACGTACCTGCCACTATCCCAATGATCCATTGTGGTATCAACTCTGTGATGAATACGGTTTGTATGTAGTAGATGAAGCG
Organism: Chitinophaga sp. CF418; assembly: GCF_900142925.1. Lineage (GTDB taxonomy): Bacteria > Bacteroidota > Bacteroidia > Chitinophagales > Chitinophagaceae > Chitinophaga. Next base: position 194,871 of record NZ_FRCN01000016.1, on the reverse strand, counting down.
AACCTGGAAACACATGGTATGGGTGATAAGCTGACCAAAGACCCTGCATGGAAAAAAGCTTATGTTGACAGGCAGGTACGCCTGGTAGAAAGGGACAAGAACCATCCTTCTGTCATTATCTGGTCTATGGGCAACGAATCATGGGGAGGTGAGAACTTTGTGGCAGGCAAAGCTGCCATACTGGCTATAGATAGCTCCCGGCCGATCCATTATGAAGGATATAACGACATCGCAGACATTGAATCTACCATGTATCCATCAGTGAACACGCTGATAGCTGAAGGAGAAAAAACATCGCCCAAACCCTTCTTTATGTGCGAATATGAGCATGTGATGGGGAACTCAGGCGGTAACCTGCAGGAATACTGGGACGCTATCGAATCACATAAGCGCCTTATTGGCGGTTGTATCTGGGAATGGGTAGACCAGGGCGTTAACAAACGGATTCCCGGCGATACAACAGGTAAAACATTTATTGCCTACGGTGGTGATTTTGGCGATAAACCGAATGACGGTACTTTCAGCATTAAAGGGCTTACCACTTCAGACAGGCAGTTTACGCCTAAAATGGAAGATGTCAGAAAAGTATACCAGTATGTAAAGATCAGCATGGCAGACGGACAAACAGGTCGTGTTGCCATCAGGAATAAATATGATTTTCTGAACCTCGATGCCTTCGACTGCACCTGGAGCTTATCTGAAAATGGCAGGGTGATACAATCGGGTACATTAGCGCCGGTACATTTGTCGCCCAATGATTCCACCATTGTGACCATCCCCTGGCAAAAGCCTGTGTTGACACCCGGCGCTGAATATTGGCTGAGGGTAGCATTCCGGCTACGTGAGGATGCCTTGTGGGGCAAACAAGGAACAGAGGTGGCGCATGAACAAATGAAAGTTCCTTTCAATACCGTTCCTAAAGCAGCGATCAACGTGGCGGAGTTGCCCGATTTAGATCTGCAACAGAACGGTACAACGGTACAGATAATCGGGAAAGATTATTCCATTTCATTCGATAAATCAACCGGCAATATCAGTGCTCTTCAATATGGCGATCGTCTTATCATTAACGGTGCACAAAATGGGCCAGTGTTTAACCTGTATCGCGCAAGACTGGATAACGACCGCACCAAAGAAAGAGGTCCTGCCATTGAATGGATGCAGGCCGGTTATGACAGTCTGCAATATACATTGAACAGCTTTGCAGTAAAACCACTTGACAGCAAGACCGTCGAAGTTACAACTATTACTACCGCCGCTACACGCTCAGGTTTCAAGGTAGCTACACACATGAAGTATACCGTATACGGAAATGGTTTCATTCACGTGAAGGCAGACTTTACTCCTGACACCAGTGGTTTGCCTATTCCCCGTCTCGGATTACGTATGACATTGAACCCCGGGCTGGAAAATGTTGAATGGTATGGCCGTGGTCCTTTTGAAAATTATGCAGACAGAAAAACGGCTGCCGATATAGGGCAATACCAACGTACGGTTGACAATATGCTGGAACAATATGAACGTCCGCAGGGAATGGCCAACCGGGAAGATGTTCGCTGGGTAAAACTGACCGATGCAGATGATAAAGGGATCCTCTTTACAGCAGATGATCAGCTGTGTTTTACAGCATTGCACTATACAGACCAGGACTTATGGGCGGCGCAACACCTGTATGAGTTACGCAGAAGGCCGGAAACCATTCTAAGCCTTGATAAGGCTCAAATGGGCCTTGGAAATGCCAGTTGCGGTCCTATTCCATTACCGCAATATTACATTCCCTTTAAACCGGCAACATTATCATTCAGCATACAACCGTATGCCCCCGTGCATGGTAAATAAAACAAGATCAATTTAATAGCTTTTAATATGAACTTTAAGCAGATTATATTACAATTAGCCACACCCCTGGTTTTTATATCGGCTATAGCTACCTTTCTCCCCTCTCAGGTGAGTGGACAAACAGCCCCGTCTCCGGTAGGCCCGGTACCCAACGCCAGACAGATTGAATGGTACCACCGTGAGATGATAGCTTTCTTTCATTTCGGCATGAATACTTTTACCAATGATAACGAGGGCGATGGAACGGCAAGTCCGCGACTATTTAATCCTACTGCATTAGATTGCAATCAATGGACAGGTGTGCTTAAAAGTGCCGGTATCACAAGCGCTATTTTTGTGGCAAAACATGCAGATGGTTTTTGTAACTGGCCTACCGCCCACACAAACTATTCAGTTAAAAACAGTCCGTGGAAAGAGGGAAAAGGAGATGTTGTCAGGGAATTTACGGATGCCTGTAAATCTGCCGGCATTAAAGCCGGGATATATCTTGGACCACATGACAGACATGATTCCAGATACGGAACAGATGATTACAGTGATTACTATGCCAGTCAATTGTCAGAGTTATTGAGGAATTACGGCCCGATCTGGGAAATATGGTGGGATGGAGCAGGTGCTGATAAACTCACTACTGCTTACTATACACGATGGGCGGATTCCGTTCGCCGTTTACAACCCAATTGCGTTGTCTTTGGAACAAAAAACTCCAATGCCTTTGCCGATTGCCGCTGGATGGGAAATGAATCAGGAATAGCCGGTGATCCATGCTGGTCAACGATTAATTTATCCTCCATAAAGAATGAATCCGATAATATTCCTGCATTAAATCATGGAGAGATAAATGGAGCAGCTTATGTGCCTGCCGAAGTGGATGTTTCCATTCGTCCGAGTTGGTTTTATCATCCGGAGGAAGATACACAAGTAAAAAGTGTTGCTACACTATGGGATATTTACTTTAATTCCGTAGGCCACAATAGTGTGTTGCTACTGAACTACCCGCCCAATAAGGAAGGATTGATCTCTCCTGTTGATGCTAAAAGAAGTGATAGCCTGGGAGCAATGATCAGGGGTACTTTTAAAACCAATCTGGCCAGTGGCGCTACTATTAAGACGCTTCATCCGCGTGGTGAAAATTATAAACCATCTAACATGGTGGATAACCTTGAGAACACTTATTATGCAACGGCAGATGGCGCTAAAACCGACACAATAGTTTTCAATCTTAGGGCTGCAAAGACATTTGATGTGCTGATGCTGCAGGAAGTGATTGAGTTGGGACATCGTACTACCGGATGGTCTGTAGAATACTCAAACAATGGTAAAAACTGGGTCCCTATTCCTGAGGCAACAGGAAAGCAGTCAATCGGTTATAAATGGCTTGTCAAGTTCAAACCTGTAACAGCTTCACAGATACGGCTACGGATTACTGAAGGCAAGGCATGTGCAGCCATTCATACTTTTGGTATCTATAAGCAACAAATGTTGAAACAGGATTTATAGCTACGGCAAAAGTTGATCCATATCCTACATTTTTGAATAGGATTTTTTGCTCTATCAATATGGTGAAAGCATCCGGGGGACGTTCCCCGGATGCTTTCAATATACCGCACTCAAACCTCTGCTATGTTGCTGTATTCCTGACGCAAAGAACCCTCCGCACTCCTCCTTTACGACACACTTCCCACACTCATCATGATAAACATTCTTCCAGTCCGATATTGATTTCCTCGCATACCGCCATAGTTCCCGGGGCAGCACACATAGCTGGGAATTGTAAATAGAGACGTTCATACCCATATCTCCCAGATAAGTAACCGCGTCCGTTAGCGCTGTGCTATAATCCAACGGATCTATCCAGAGCTTCTGAATGTTATGTGGCGTATATCCCTGATGTTCCAGCCCCATAAACGTCACATGTTCTGCAAAGGGCAGGTTCTTGTAAATGAATCTGGATAATTGTCTAAGCCGGGGAATGGTTTGTTTATGAAGCACTATCCTCAATTCTACACGAACATTATTCCTGGCCAGGTGGTATAAACCCTTTACTGTCTGACAGAAAGCATCCAGGGGATTTTTCCGGTATTTTGGCAGCGTCTGTCCCCAGGTACTCCAGCAACCCTATCTGGCCCCTCTATGCTGTTCCCCTCCTGCGCCCTCTCAAAACTATTAAACCTTATAACCTCAATCTTCCGTAACTTTATATTACATATACCCCCAAACCATGGCAACAACCAACGCAACCATCCTGATCCCGGATATCAGCGGGTTTACTGAGTTCATGACAACTACTGAACTCAACCATAGCACACTTGCCATTAACATGCTTATAGATGCGATGATTAAAGCTATTGGCGACGAATATGAGGTAGCCGAGATCGAAGGCGATGCCGTTTTGCTGGTCAGAAAAGGAGCTGCGCCCTCCCGGGAAGAGATAATGAAAACCTGCATGAACATCTTCAATGCTTTTCATTACCAGCGAAAATGGATGCAGCAACATATGGTTTGTCCCTGTGGGGCCTGCCAGGCTATTAATAATCTCACCCTGAAGTTTGTAGTGCATCATGGCCCTGTAGCTGAAATAACAGTCGGACGTTTTGTAAAACAATCGGGTCCTGAAATGATCATCGCACATCGTTTACTGAAAAATAGTATTGACAGCAACGAATACCTCCTGATTACAGAAAAACTTTTCGAAGAGGTGGATGGCGCATCTGAACAGGATGAACTGGAATGGCTTAGTTCATCAGAAGAATATCCTTCTATCGGCAGGGTTGACTATCGCTTCGCATTGCTTAACAAAGCCCGGGAAAAAGTGCCGGAATTACCCGGCTTGCAAAACGATTATTGCATCGATAACACCTGTTATGTAGAAAAACCAATACCAGCCAACTTTCGTGATGTGTATATGGTAGTAATGAATATTCCGGGCCGGGCTGAATGGATGCCGGGCTTACTTAAAGTAGAGCAGGATATACCTGCGGTGTTTATTGGAAGTATTCATTACTGTACATTTGAGACCTATCAAGCTATTATATCCCCGCTACGGATGACGTTGTCTGACGAGCAGATCTTCTATGCCGAAAGCTGCAACATTCCGGAGATGGCTCTCTCTCTGGTCTACGAATTTGTATTTAACAAACTAAGCGAGACGTCCTGCTTTTTTGCGTGCCGTTTTTTGAATAACGGGCCATCTCCGGTCCCGGAAGAAATGCAGCAATATTTACTACAAAACATGCAGGGTCTGACGGAAAAATTGTCAACCTATTGTACCAAAATGGAAGGCACTTTCTTTTGAATGCTGCATTACATTCACCTGGTTTTTAGCTACCGCGCCTGATATTGAAGATCTACGGGAATCGGAATAGGTTGTTTAGTATTCAGTATACCTGGGGTAAGATAGGATAGCTTTAATTTAAAGTCTTCATTCTTATGCAGGTATTCCAACCGAAAAGGATAATATCCTTTTTTCAGCGGTAATATGTATGAATACGTCCGGTTGCTGTAAGAACCTTCCCATTGTATCAGTAACTGATTGTCCAGGTAGAGTTTTGAATCTTTATCAGCATCCAGAACAAAAATATAATAGCCATCTTCCTTTGTCTGCAATAGTCCGTCAATAACCAAGGCGAAATCATTCTTCCGTGGCAGCTTATCTATATCGAAATCTGCGGTTGTGATCCCCTCCTGCTGCGGTTTCAGGCGCTTAAAGTTCGTAGTACTGTCCCATTTCCCTTCATAATAAGCATAATGAAAACCGCCTGCCTGTATATTCTTCTGCTTTGAGACAGGGCTTAAAGTTTTTTCAACTATGAAATCACCGCTTTTCATTTTATCATAACGCGAGCGGTTGGTGAACTGCTTCACAGTGATCTTTGTGGCATCAGCTATATTGATCTCAGGCTGCACCTTTGCAGACGAGCTGGTAGGCGGGGTTCCATCAAGCGTGTAATAAGCTTTTGTTGTATCACCAAAGTACCATACTTTCAGCGGCTTGTCTTTCGAAACGATACCATTCATAGGGTGAAACTCAATTTGACCATTATGCCATCCATAAGAAAACTTCAATCCGTCATATATACTTTTCAGCCTTACGGAGCTATGTGTTTCATCAGGGTAATTAATATGTTTCCAGGTCAACCCTACAGGAGCCATTTTATTAAGAACGGTATCCATGGAAGCAATCCTCATGGATTCACCTTCCTTCCCTTCCCTGCCGCTGATGAATAGCGTGGTATTTAAACCGGCTAATGCAGGCAACTTACCAGGTGCGATCTTTTGTATATAACTGTCATCCCACCAAAGACTGGGATCAACGGCGATGTATGATTTAAAAGTTTTGGGCTCATTCAACAGTGCATTGATAACAAACAGGCCGCCTAGTGAATGTCCCCACAGTGTATTATCGCCGTCAGACGGGTATTCTTTGTTGATATAAGGTATCAGTTCATCTTTAATAAAACCAAGGAATTTAGCCGCTCCCCCAGAGGTTTTCCAGTCATTCATATGAGTGGGCGTAAGATCTTTGCTACGATCGATACCCAGTATGCTTACAATTATTGTTGGCGGCATATAACCCTCACCTTCCAGAAATTGTTGCACCTTGTTTATTAAACCTGTGTTCCAGTTACCACCATCAAGCACATACAGCACATCATATTTAGCAGTGCTTCCCGCCTTATAGCCTTGAGGTACGAATACCTGTAAAAACCGTTTCTCTTTTAGTATATCTGAATTTATAGAGTCGAGTTTTCCTATATCGAACACTCGCCTGACGGTATCCTGTGCCTTTACTACGTTTCCCTTACCGCCGATGATGGCTATAAGTATAACTAAAAGGATAAATTTAATTTTCATTGGGATGTATAGTTTGATGATTAATGGTATTCGATAATAAATTAGCATTGATATCCCCATTTCTATTTCTCACAGGCTGTAGTGTCCCTGGCGGCCCCCTGAAACAATGTTGACACCAAAATAGAGAATTATATACATTCTCCCACCACTCAAAAAAAATATTCTCTTCTACATTTTTTTTGCCATATCTTAATCGGTCACAGGTCTATCATTATAACAATGTGTACAACTGACAATCATTGCTTCCTTTTATGAAAAAACTACATGCTTTAAAAGATCCTATTCTGGCAACATTACTCTTTTCCGCGGCCTGCCTTCCTGCCTGTAAACAGGATTCCGGCCCGGCGGATAAGCGTATCAAGCGGATGGACAGCACTCTTACGGCCCATCTGGCAGACTCTATCAGCGCTATAGTGAAGCCTGAACTGGCGGATAATCTTTCCCTTACCCTATGGGGTATCGACTCACTGGTGATATCTCCTATTGCTATTGATATAGACGACCAGGGAAGAGTGTATTACACCACCACAGACCGGCAAAAGCATTCTGAATTTGACATACGCGGGCACCGGGACTGGGAAATACCATCCATCAGCCTGCAAACGGTAGAAGATCGCCGTGCCTTCCTGCATAAGGAGTTGTCTCCTGAAAACAGCAAGAAGAACGGATGGCTGGAAGACCTGAACGGCGACAGCTCTCACGACTGGCGGGACCTGACCATAGAAAAAGAACACGTATACAGGGTGGATGATATCTCCGGAGATGGTGTAGCAGATCAGACACAATTGGTAGTGGACGACTTTCACGACGAGGTAACAGATGTTGCCGGTGGAGTACTGAGCGATGGCGAGGACCTGTACCTGGCTGTAGCGCCGGACCTCTGGCGTATAAGGGATAAGAACCATGACGGCATTGCAGACGAAAAAACATCCATCTCCCATGGATACGGCATCCACGTGGGCTTCAGCGGCCATGGTATGTCTGGCGTGGAAATGGGCCCTGATGGGCGCATTTACTGGCAGATAGGTGATATTGGCTTTAATGGTAAAGGCCCCGACGGACAACAATGGTCCTTCCCGAACTGTGGGGTACTGGCCCGTTCCAACCCTGATGGCAGCGACTTTGAGATATATGCCTATGGCATCCGTAATACACATGAATTTGCCTTTGACGAATATGGCAATATCATCAGCGAAGACAATGACGGCGATCATCCCGGTGAAAGCGAGCGCCTGGTATATCTCGTGAATGGTGGTGACCAGGGCTGGCGCAGCAACTGGCAATATGGGAAATACCGCGACCAGGATAATAACGGTTACAAGGTATGGATGGATGAAAAGATGTACACACCCCGTTTTGAAGGTCAGGCCGCTTATATCACTCCCTGTATCAGCAACTTCGTAAATGGTCCTGCGGGTTTTGTATACAATCCGGGTACAGCATTAGGTCCTGCTTACAAGAATACTTTCTTTGTAGCGGAGTTTGTGGGCAATCCTTCCAACTCCGGCATACATGCATTTAAGTTAAATCCTAAAGGAGCCACCTTCGAGCTGGGCGAACATAAGAAAGTGCTGGGCGGTATACTGGCCACCGGCATTGACTTTGGACCAGATGGAGCGCTATATGTGGCCGACTGGATAGATGGCTGGGATACGCATAACTACGGCCGTATCTGGAAGCTGGATGATAAAAGCCAAGCCGCCACAGCAGAACGAAAAACTACCAAATCCTTACTGGCGGAAGATTTCAGCAAACGTAAGGAAACAGAACTGGCTGATCTGCTGAAAAATCCTGATATGCGTGTACGCATGAAAGCCCAGTTTGAGCTGGTGAAACGTAAAGACAAAGGCGCACCGCTGTTCGAACAGGCATTAAAACAAACAGATAGCCAGCTGGCAAGAGTGCACGCTATATGGGGACTGAGCCAGCTTGCCCGCCAGGATAAACAATATGCTAAAGCATTACTGCCCCTGTTAAAGGATAATGACCCTGAAATACGGGCCCAGGCGGCCAAATGGCTGGGCGATATCCGCTATAAGGAAGCAGGAGCTGCCCTGGTACCTGTGTTGAAGGACACAGCCAGCCGCGCACGTTTCTTTGCTGCGGAAGCTTTGGGCAGGATACAGTACGCTCCTGCAGTACAACCATTGATCGCCTTCCTGGAAGCGAATAATGATGTAGACGCCTACCAACGGCATGCCGGCGCCCTGGCGCTGTCCCGCATAGGTCAGGCGGAACCACTGATTGCATTAGCAAACAGCCCTTCCCGTGCTTTGCGTATTGCCGCCGTAGTGGCGCTGAGGAGGATGAGCCATCCTGGCATCGCGGCATTCCTTAATGATAAAGATGAATTTGTAGTAACAGAAACAGCCCGCGCCATCAATGACGACCTCTCCGTTAAAGAGGCATTACCCGCCCTGGCCAATCTGCTTGGTACTACAACGTTTAAAAATGAAGCCCTGATCCGCCGCGCTATCAATGCTAACCTGCGGGTGGGCACGGACGCCGCCATGCATAACCTGGTGGCTTATGCGCAAAAAGCAGGCAGTCCGGCGCCTATGCGGGCAGAAGCGATAGACGCTTTAAGCGTATGGGCTAAACCATCTGTGCTGGACCGTGTTGACGGCAGGCTACGTGGAGAAGTAAAGAGGAACCCGGCGCCTGTAGTGAGTCTTTCTACTACACCACTCACCGCCCTGTTAAAGGATAAGGAGCTGCCCGTGCGCATCAGCGCAGCCAAAGCCATTGCCAAACTGCAGATCAAACAGGCAGGTCCTCAGCTGCTCGCTGCCGTAAAAACAGACAAGGATGCAGATATGCGGGCAGCCGCATTGGAAACACTGGTAGCCTTACAGGATGCCGGTGTAGAGCAAGGTATCACCGCTGCATTAGCTGACCGGGAAAAGTCAGTACGCGTAACCGGTCTGGACCTGCTGGGGAAAATGCATTTATCCGAAAATGTAATGGTAAACCTGCTCACAGGAGTAATTGCCAACAAGACCATGGAGGAAAAACAGGCAGCCCTGCTGACGCTGGGCAAACTGCCGTCACAGTATACAGAAAAGCCGCTGAACGACCTGCTCGACAAGATGGCTGCCGGTCAGCTGGATCCGGACATCTATCTTGAACTGGGCGAAGCGATCGACAGCAGCCGCTCCAGCCAGTTGGCGGACCGTTACAAAGCGGTGAACAGTAAACTGTCGTCCAACGATATGATGGCAACCTACCGCAGCTGCCTGTTGGGTGGTGATCCAGGACGTGGCAGACAAATATTTTTCCATAACGAAAACGCTCAGTGTATGCGCTGCCACTCTTATGATGACCGTGGCGGTACAGCAGGCCCACGATTAAACGGTGTTGCCGGCCGCATTACAAGGGAACAGATACTCCAGGCGCTTATCACCCCCAGCGCCCGCCTGGCGCCCGGATTTGGTATGGTGACGCTGGAACTGAAAGATGGTAAAAAGGTGAATGGCATTCTGCAGGGAGAGACTAAAACCGGGATAACGATCAAAGAAGGAAATGCCGAACGCACTATTGCAGCAGACCAGATCACGCACAAACAGTACGCGCAATCCAGCATGCCGGATATGACACAGATCCTGTCCAAAAAAGAAATAAGAGATGTAGTGAGCTTTTTAGCGGAACAGAAAACGGATAATTAACACCCATTTTTAGCGATATACAGAATTGGCTGCATCAGATATTTTGATGCAGCCATTTTTTATTCATTTAATTATTGATGTCACCACTGAGCAGCGCGTCCTAAAACAGCAGAAAAAATTTGGACCCATCAAACATCGTAAATCTTTTTACCAATCGGAAGATTAGGTATTACTAGCCGTAGAGACCACGTTTAGTCCTTATACTCAAGGGAATACATCCTCACAATCTCCCTCACGCACGCCAGATGATGATCATCATGCTCTGCAGTAAAATATGCCAGGTCAATGACCCGCATCGGCGTTTTTAGTCTTGGATGCAGCGCCTTTCTTTCCAGCTGTTCATCCGTCAACGTGAGCAGCTTATTCACCAATGCCTGCCGTTGCTCTCTAAAGCGTTGCAGTAGCGTTACTATTTTCGTGGCATTATGATCAGCATCATGTGTAGCCTGGTTCGTCAGATCCGCAGGCCTTAGTTCAGTCAATCCGTTCACAAAGTCATCTATTCTTCCATACCACAGCGGTTCAATATCACCAAGATGTCCTATCTCTTCTTTAACACTCCATTTGCCACCTGGTTTCATTGTCAGCAGGTCAGGGTCCAGCTGGCCGATTATTTCCTCAACACGCGCAGGAGTTCCGCTGAGACGTTCTATGATGGAGGGCAACAGTCCGTTGTCTTCAATTATAGGAAATGTTCTTTTAAACCATTCAGTTCTTTTCATGGGAATGAATAATAGTCCGTACCAAATGTAGGTAAATTTGGATTGGAAAATAAACAGGCCGCAATTTCTGCGGCCTGTTTAACTCTTATCAGGAGATTTATTGCTGCTTTTCCCCTTACAACCCCAATATATTAATACGCATACCAGCCAATACCTTCATATGTATAGCCAGGTATAAATGAGAGTTCGTTCTGATTCTTTGTGTATAAATGGTCATCAAATGATCCATTGTAATACCTGTGCACCGGCACCGCACCATTAATAGCCGATGGATAAGCATAGAAAGCTATTCCTTCAAGGTTACCCGGCGCAATTTCATTCGGATTGGCAGTATAGAAGTGATCTCCGCTTTGTGGCATATACCAGCGATATATAGGTACTGAATTAGCCACCTGGTCAGGAAATGCAAAGAAGCCAATGCCTTCAAAGATATAGTCAGCGTTAGTTCCGTTGCCCAGCTCATTGATATTGGTTGTATAGAAGTGATCCTGCCATGTAGACCTTGCGTAATACCGGAATACAGGCACCGTTCCTGCTACCGGAGGATTGGCCGGATATAAGAATTGTACAGTCAGTATATCAAAATTGGAAAGCGTAGTAGCCCCAATACCGCATTGTCCGCCATTCATGATAGAGTTAGGATCACCACCTGTAGGCGTACCTAATATATGCATTGCATCGAAATAAGCGCCATTGTCGCTTGCTACGCCGGATTGTGGTTCACCAGGCTGCCAGTTACTATGCCTGAATCCGATACAGTGACCAATTTCATGCGCGATGGTACGTTGCCGCTGGTCAAAAGAATTGCCGGCAATCTGATTAATATTAATTCTTACCAGTGCACCCGGCCGGCCATTCATCGGGAAGTACGCTGCACCGCAAACACCCGATCCCAGATTGGCATTGGTGATGCGGATATGCGCAATACCTGAGAGAGTAGTGATACCAAATTTAACCCTGCAATTGATGACGTTATTCCACATGGCAATAGCGCCGTTAATTTCATTGATATATCCACTCATGGATGCATCAACGTAAATGAAAATATTGGGTTGCACGCTATAGCCCACGTAATTAGCCGTACCGTATTGTTCGGTTTTGGGGCCACCTAAAAGTGAAACATCAGGCTTGCTGTCTTTTGCAAATAGGATATCGCCGTCAACAAGATATTCGTCACCGATATCTTTAATTTCAGTATCACGATACCCTAATTTCTTGATATAACTTAAAACAGGGTTGTTTTGATCGATACCAGGCTGCTCGCGCGCGATATCAGTTTTCTTACAGGAAAATAAAAGAGATGATACTACCGACAGAACAACAAGGTAGCGAAAGAAAAATGCAATTTTTTTCATTCGAGATTAAGATTTAAATGGTTAACGATATATGTGGGATTATTTGGAAAACAATATCTAACAGGAACTTACAGCGAATAATACGGAAGTCGCGTCCCCTCTAAATACATAGGGATGCTCGTAACGGGTTATCATATTATTAAACAGTTTATGCTTAGGGTTTACAAATTAAAGGGTTGACGACCTGGTTATTTTGATTTTGGGTTGCCATTTGCGAAATCAATTTAAGTTTTTTTTGGTAGAAAAATGTATCATAGCTGTATTAGACAAATTTTAGATTGAATACTTTATCTGTATTATTTTTACAGCCATGTATACACAAGTTCCATTATCAAAAGGTATAGATCATCCAGCCTATACACTTTTCTTTTATGATCAGCACATTGTTACTATATCGGTCTACTTATCTTGTCTGGTCCGGTAATAATAGAACAAGTTGGATTGTAAGTTGGATTCTATTAGTTTTACCCTACTCCTGAATGGAGAAAGATTGATAACCTGTTCACATCTATTAGCCATTATAAAATATCATTTATGAAATACAGTAAACTCGGCAATACCGGCCTGGTAGTTTCCAGGCTTTCTTTTGGCGCTATGACCTTTGGCAACGATCCTTCCATTACCTCGGTGTACAAAGTAACACAGGAAGATGCACAGATAATGGTGGATAAGGCACTGGAAGCTGGCATTAATTTCTTTGATACTGCGGATGGTTATTCCGGCGGTCAGTCGGAGGTGATGTTGGGAAAGACCCTGGCTAAACGCCGCCAGGATGTAGTTATCGCTACGAAGGTTGGCTTTAGAACAGGCGAACCTGTTACACAGGCAGGGCTTTCAAGACGACATATCCTTTTCTCCTGCGAACAAAGCCTCAAAAGACTGAACACAGAGTATATTGACCTGTATATCGTGCATAAGGAAGACCCTTATACGCCACTGGAAGAGACATTGGAAACACTGGATATGCTGGTGCGTGCAGGCAAGGTGCGATATATAGGCTTTTCCAACTGGACAGTATGGAAAGCAGCCGTAGCCTACCAGATGCAAAAGGAACGCGGCTGGGCTACCTTCTGTAATGGCCAGATGTATTACTCCCTGTTAGGCCGGGATGTAGAACATGACATCGTTCCTTTTATGCAGCATGCAGGTATAGGAATGACCATCTGGAGTCCACTGGCTGGTGGTTTCCTCAGCGGTAAGTATACACGCGAAGGTGCAAAAGACCAGGATAATCGCCTGTCTGGATTTGACATCTTACCCTTCGACAAGGAAAAAGGCTACGATGTGGTGGATGTATTAAAAGATATCGCTACCGCGCACAATGCTTCCGCCGCACAGGTAGCGCTGTCATGGCTGCTCAGCAAACCAGTGGTATCCAGCATCCTTGTTGGCGCCAGTAAACTCCACCAGCTGGAAAATAATCTGAAAGCCGTAGAGGTAGAACTAAGTGACGCCGAGATCAAAACCCTGGATGATCTGACGCAACCAGGTATTTCATACCCTCATTGGTTTGTGCAGAATCTGGCCGACCAGAAACATAGGGAAGTACTCGGAACAAAATAAAAGCAGGCCTCGTGCCTGCTCTTTCTTTGATTTTCGCGCTATTTTTATTTTATTTCGCATATGAATCAACATATCCTCACTCCCTCACAAGCCAGGAAGATCATCCTCCATGCGGCAGGGCTTTCTAAACGGGCACAGTTTGGGAAGGGGCCTGAGGCAGTCTATAAACTGATTGACCACCTCGGTTTTATCCAGATCGATACCAATTATGTTGTCGAGCGTGCACATCATCATACCATTGCATCGCGTGTACCTGATTACAAGCCCGAATGGCTGGAAGATCTACAGGAAGATGGAAGGATCTTTGAATTCTTCATTTCCGACGCGGGATATATGCCCATGCATGACTTCCGCTTTTCCTTACCAGTAAAGGAAAGCTTTTCTGTGAATGGAAAGCCACTCACGCAAGCCGAAGGCAGTCTCATGAAGAAGATACTGGACAGGATTGAACGGGAAGGCCCATTAACGGTAAAGGATTTTGATAATGACCGGCAGGAAGCCAGCTCTGGCTGGTGGGATTGGCGGCCCTCCAAGATCGCGCTAGAACGCCTGTACATGGAAGGGCAACTAATGTGTACGCGCAATAAAGATTTCCATAAATTATATGACCTACCCATAAATATTATCCCGACAGACATTGAAACCACAATGCCAACACCGGAGGAATTTGCCAGGCATATCATCCTGCGTACCTTACAGGCACTGGGTATCGCGTATGTAAAGGAAATAGCCTGGCGTGCCCGCCGTGTAAAAGATCACTTAGTAAAACAGGAACTGCAGAAACTCGTGGCCGAAGGTGAAATTTGCCAGGTGACGGTCGAAGGGCTTAAAAGTGCTCCCCTCTACATGTTGTCCGGGTACAAAAACAAAAAGATCGGGCTATCTGATGAGGCATTCATTCTTTCGCCCTTCGATGTACTAAACGTTTTCAGACATCGCTTAAGGGACTTCTTTAATTTCGATTATCAGATTGAATGTTTTGTTCCCGAACCCAAACGGAAATACGGATACTTCTCATTACCTATATTGATCGGAGACACCTTTGTAGCCAGGATGGACTCAAAGGCCGACCGGAAACAAAGAACATTGATCATCCACAATCTTCACTTCGAACCGGTGAAGCTAAGCGAGCTAATGTTAGATAAGCTTACTGATGCTATTAAAGCATTTGCCGGCTTCAACCAGTGCAGAGATATTGTCATTAAAAAATCGAACAGTAAAAAGTATGTGAAGGCCATAAAGGATGGGCTGTCGTAAAAAAACTGCCTCCTATCCTATTTCACAACGCATCGTTGAAAGCAGCTTTTTGAAACCAGCTTTTTCATAGGCTTTTACTGCAGCTGCGTTCTCTTCATACACCTCCAGACGCACCTCTCTAATACCCTTTGACAAGACCCATTGCTTGAGCGCTGTAATTAATTGCTGGTTTAGCCCCATGCCTCTGTATTCAGGCATAACATACATAAATCCCAGATGAGCATATTCCTCGTACTTTAAATATGACTTCGCTTTTCGGATGTCGGCATAACCACACCCTACCAGCCTACCATTTCCCTCCAGTACCAGTAATTCAGCATCATCACTTTCCATCAATGCCCGAAGGTCATAATAGATAACTATTCCCTCTTTTATAGTTTCGTCAAAAGGTCTTTCTGCATTCACCAATTGCTGCAGGAAATTATCGAGTACAGGCAGATCATTCAATGTGGCTTTTCTTGTTACTATAGTATCCATATCAATGCGGGCTTCAGAAACGAATTTAGTTCGCGGTTAATAAAAAGATATTGGTCCATCCTTTCATCAATGCCTCATGTCAGAATGGGATCTTATGACTTGTAAAAATAGGGAATTAGATGATCCTTTAGAACACCTGGAGTAATCTACATCTAATGATTAATTGCGTAACTTAGTCTTTGTATGATAGAAATCTTCGACAATATCAGACAACTCTACAACTTCAGCACCCCCTGTCCTGAACTGGAGGCGTATATTGAATTCATTTCCGAATCCTCTTTCGAAGAAACTGCATTACATGCCAATAACAACCCTTTTACCGTAAAAATGTTCCCCAGCTGGACTCCTACTATCTGGATCAATCTGGGTGCTCCATATCGCCTTATAATGGCTAAGGACTACTATCATGTCAACGCTGCCGAAGACGTGCTTATTTTAAGGGATTCGATCACAGAACGCCACAACCTGCCGTCGGACTATATCTTCACGGTAAAGTTTTTCCCCGGCGGACTGGAAGCCGTGCTGGGTATTAACCAGGCACACTTCATTAACAAAGTAGCCCCCTTAAAGGACATCCTGCCGGCGTTGCTTATTCACCAGGTAAAAACCGCCGGATCCTTTGAAGAACGAATGGCCCTGTTGCAGGATTTCTTTTTATTGCAACTTTCAAGACAACAAAAGAAAGACCACTATATACACATCGTAAAGGACAGTATTGATCTGTACGCGGCAAACCGCATGCAATATAATACCAGCGAGATAGCAGAGAAGCTGTTTATTACCTCCAAAACCATCAACCGCTATTTCAATAATATTGTTGGCGTCAGTCCTAAAAAGTACTTCTCCATCCTGCGGGCAAGAGCTGCTTTAACCGCCTATGTAGCCGGTAAGCAAACCTTTTCTCCCTGTCACCACGGCTATCATGATATGAGTCATTTCTATAAGGAAGTGATCAGGTTCACAGGCCAGGGCCTGGCAACACAGCAGTAAAAATGTCCGTTTTTTACCTGGATTAGTTATTCCCGCCATTCTACTTTTGACAAAAAAGCCATTCATGAAGAAGACGATCTTATTAACCTTTGCCACCATCGTTTTCCTGCTTTCTATTGCCCGTTCGCAGGAAAAACGCAGCTATCAGCCTGTCATAGAACCATGCGCATGTCCCATTAAAGTAGACAGCAGCTTTAAAACCCGCTGCGCCTACCTCGTAGTGCCTGAGAACAGGAAAAAGAACAACGGCAGGACTGTTAAACTGCCATTTATCGTCGTTGAAAGCAAGAATCCAAATAAAAAGAAAGACCCTTTGCTTTTCACCAGCGGAGGTCCCGGCGCTGGCTCCCTGGGATGGGCAAGAGGTGCTGCCGCAAGCCAGGTTATCAGTGACAGGGACTGTATCGCCTTCGAGCAGCGGGGCACCGGTTATTCCATTCCGGGCCTCTTTGGACCAGAACTGGGCGCCGCCATCAAAGCATCCTATAAGAAAAACCTCAACAAAGACAGCATGGTGATCGAAGGCGTGAAGCAGCTCCGGAAAGGACTGGAAGCCCGGGGCATTGATCTTTCAGGTTATAATACAGACGAGACAGTGTCCGATATCCATGATCTTCTCTACGCCCTGCACATCGATTCTGTAAACCTGATGGGTATCTCCTACAGCGGAGGCCTGATGCAGGCCGTTTTACAGCGCGATCCTTCCCGTATCAGATCGCTGATACTGGATTCCCCGTTGCCAACATTCGTCCCTATCGACGAAGATGAAGCAGCCAATTTTAATGAAGCGCTGAACATCTTGTTTGAGCACGTTGAAAAAGATTCCACTGATAAAGCACGATATGGCAACCTTAAAGCGGAGTTTATCCAATACTTCACAGCTATAGGCCATACGCCTTTTTACATCTCTTACCTGGAAAAGGGTACGACAGATTCCATCCGTGTACAATACTCCAGGAACGACCTGTTCGATATTATCCAGAACTACTTTTCCAATCCTTCCGAAACACCCTATGTCATCAAAGAACTGATCAAGGGTAATCACCGTGACTATGTAACACAATTGCTGGACGGAATATTCAGCGGTTACCGCGGGCCTTCCGGTATGCGGATCTCAGTATATTGTGCCGATCAGGCCGTGTATCACGATGAAAATGTTCTCCGGCAGTTATACAAGGCCTATCCCTATATGGAAGGATATCATATTAACGACGTCTACAACGCCATGTGCGATTGCTGGACATATACCCCTATCAATCCCGCTACCAAACAGCCCTTCTACTCCCCAAAGCCCGCACTGCTGGCTGACGGGGAAATGGATAATGCCTGTAGACCATTATATATCGATATGATCCATCATTATATGCCTAACAGTCAGCGCTTACTGTTTACACACCGGTCTCATGGTGTGGGAGGAAGGGAATTGCAACCTTTCCTGATACACTTTCTCGACCATCCGCATGAAAAGCTGGTGTCTGATAAGAAGAACATCATTGTTTATTAGAAAGAAAAGGGCCGTTCGCTATAGCGAACAGCCCCATTTCAAATGGATGTCCCCCATCCTATTCCTTGATAATGATCTTCGTGGTTTCCCTACCATTATTCCGTATGGTGACATAATACACACCTGCCGGCACTCCGCTGAAAGATACAGTCTGTAAGGCACTGGTAATGCGTTGCACACGCATCACTGTCCCGCTGTTAGACAAGACCGTTATCCATGCATCCTGCAAAGGTTCCTGCACCTTTACACGCAGTTCGTTCACTACCGGATTAGGGTATAAAGTAACTCCTGGAGACAGCGACGGTACGGCTTTACCTGCAGCTATCACAGCCTGTCTTGCTGCCCCACTTAATGCAGCTGGCTCCGTTCCCCAGATCAGCTGTCCTTTATAATACAGCGTTGCGTGAGCATTCAGGTTCAGAACACCTGACTGATAAGAATAGTCATTCGCCTGATTGAAGTTAGACCAGTTCGCCTTAGCAATACGGTATTGTATATTGCCGGAATTACTCAGTGGATATAGCTTGCCTGCCACAGCTTTCACCTTCACTTCGAAATAAGCGTCAGCTCCGTCAAGCGCAGGGTTCAGGCGTACAAAAGACCCGCTGATATTCTGCGCGCCCAGTACTGCATAATCTATCCAGTAATTCAATGCGCTGACACTATCCTCAGCAGTGAACCAGTAACGTACAGACAGGTCTTCATAATTCACCGGTACATTACCTTCATTATTGATCCTGACATATGTGCTGATCTGATTCTGTGCGCTGGAAACCGCCTGCGTAGCCACCTTCAGGTTCACAACAGCAGCAGTAACTGCTGGTTCTATACCCCATATCAGCTTGCCGTTACGATAGAGCGTTATATGGTCGTTAGCTGTATAGGTCCTGTTAGGCAAATAAGAATAATCATCCGTTTCCTGCAGAACAGCTGAGTTTTTATTAGCGATCCTGGATTGAATAGCGCCGGAGTTAACACCTGCTGCCAGCGCACCTGCCGTTGAGTCAAAACTATACTCAACATAGCCAAAGGCGCCGTTGCGTGGTGTATCCAATGCTATGTACTTCATTTTAACCTTGCTGCTTCCCATGGCCGCATAATCGATCCAGGTATTAATGCCTGCAAAATTCTCTGCGGTGAACCAGTAACGGGCTGTCAACTCTTTGTAAGCAGCGGCTATCGTATCTGTATTGATGACCTTCAGATAAGGCTTGATGCTTGTACCCGCAGTCTGACTGTCTCCGTCCATATGCTGCACCTGCAGATTAAACGGCAACACATGTAATACCTGTTTCGCAGTAGCAGCGGCATAGATACTGTCGCCTGCCTGTGTAGCGATGATGGTATCGGCGCCAGGTTGCAATATGCTGACAAGACCATTTGTTACTTTAGCCATTGCCTCATTAGCACTTGAGAAGGTAACAGGAAGGTTGGAAGAAGCTGTAGCTGTTACGTTGAAATCGGCATCACCAATACGTTTTCCGGGTATAGCAGCAAATGTTATTTCCTGCATAGCCTTCATACCGGCAGCTATTTCAGATGCTGTCAGCGCCCGGTTATAGATCCTGAACTCATCGATTTTCGCTTTCAGATTTGGATCTGCTGTAAACTGCGATTTACCCAGGTAGTTCTGTGTTGTGCCGCCCAATGCTGCTGGCTTAATAGTTACGCCGGTATTAGTAGCTACCAACGTTCCGTTGATGTACAGTCTACAGGTATTGCCCGACTGGGTAATAGCGAAATGAGTCCATGTATTGAGCGGGAAGGTGTAATTATAATTCACCTGCTGCTCTCCTCCTCCGTTCCTGATGGCATAGCGGACAATAGATTTCCCGGATGTCACACCTGCCTGCGGAGTAAGGAATAGATAATTATTCGTGCCACTACCGAAATCAAATATGCGCATCCAGGTAGTGATGGCATCCATTTTAACCCAGGTAGTGATAGTAAAATCGTTCAACGTGCTTAGGGTGCCGGCAGGCAGTGACGCATAAGCGTTCGCAGTACCGTCCAGTTTCAGTGCGGAAGCTGCATAGCCGGTATCACGTTTGGCGGTGGAAGCAAGGGTTGCATGATTGGCGCCCCATACATCGCGCGCACTTGCACCGCTTTGCTCGTCGAACTTCCAGTAGCCATACTGCCCAACATTAGGTGTTGCTGTTACCGGATCGCTGGCAGGATTCACCTTGCCGGCATCTACTGATGATACAGTGTAATAGTAAATGCTTCCGTTAGTAACAGTAGTATCTGTATACCTGGTAATAGCAACTGTGTCAAATGCAGTAAACGGTCCGTCAGGCTCGGTAGCACGTTTTACCAGGTAGCGCAGGTCCTGGATAGCATTCCATTCCACAATATTCTTTTTATCGCCTGAAGCCACGATCAAACCATTTACAACATTGCTGTATACCGTGAGTGTAAGCGTGGCCGTTCCTGTACCACTTGTACCTGTGGCACTCAGCTGTACTGCAAATACACCTGCTACTGTAGGAGTACCTGATATTACGCCAGTTGCGGTATCAATGCGTAGTCCTTGTGGAAGACCAGTAGCATGAAACACGCCGGGCGATTTAATCGCCGTAACGGTATAACTGAATGGCTTGCCAATAATGATAGCTGCTGAATCCGGACTGGTGATCACAGATGGTAAAGTACGGTCGTCCAGTAGTACGATATCATTGCCGGTACCGCCTCTGTAAGTAATGCGGAAGTTCAATCCATTTACTGTCACAAGAGACATTTCAGGCAGGCTGTCAAAGGTACCGCTAACAGCCGTAGTACCCGTATTATCTACGATAGTATAGGATGTTCCCTGCGGAATATTTGCTGCACCTATACCAGTGATGTTTAAACGTGGCTTGTTGAGCACTATACCTCCAACACTTACCTGGTCGCCATCGCCGCTGGCAGTATTCAGTTCTGCGAGATAAACAGCACCTTGCTGCAGTGTAAGCTGACCTATTGTGAACTTACCAATACCCTGGCTACCCGGGGCAAGTATCGCTCCTGTACCTACAGTTACTGCACCGATACATTTGCCGATACCGCCTATCGTACCTACCACCACATTGGTAGTACTGGAGATCTGACCAGTACTATCTATCAGCAGGGTACCGCCTGTAACCGTCGTAGTTCCGCTATAGTTATTAGCTCCGGTGAAGCGCAGTATACCTGTACCTTCTTTAACGATTGTAAGAGCGCCGGTAATGATACCAAAGAAGGTAGTATTAGTATTCAATGCCCCAATGCTTATAACCGGTGCGCCATTATCCCTGCGGAGTTGTCCGCCTCCCGACATAGCGCCGAAGCGGATTGTATCAGTAAACGTAAAGCCTTGTCCATCCGTAAATCCGTTATTAAATACCCAGTTAGCCTTAGCACTACCTGCAGTAGCAACATTGAAACGGATGCGGTGATTGGAACTTCTGTTCACAGAAATAAACGTTCCGGTAAATTCACGGTTATCGCCATTCAGCTGCAAACCACTGGTGCTTGCGCCGTCATGCTCTATGATACCGTTGCCCAGCATTCTACCTGCGAAAGTCAGTCCACCGCCATTGCTGTAGAGATAACTTTTTACGCTATCCTTTATGATGATATCATTGAAGAGCACAGCTGTATTGTTGTTCATTAACGCACCACCATTCATGACAACAGGACCTGTACCTGCCGGACCGGTTAATGGAGCGCCGATAGTACCTGTACCCACGCCTGTCAGCGCTGTAGCTGTATTAGGAGGCCATCCTCCTGCATTGGTACCATTAAGGGTCAACCCACCTGCAAATGTATTAGCACCTGCAATGTTCAGTGTAGCACGTCCGTTCTTTACAATGCCACCAGTACCAGTTATCGGTCCGCTCAGAGAAATATCTCCTGCAGTTGCATTGATAACAACAGTACGGTTTATCTGAAGTGGTAGATTGATTACCTGGGCTTTTGCCGCATTGTTGGTAATATCATTACCCAGGCGGATAGAATCACCGCTGATAACAAAGGCATCTGCCCCTGTATTGAATTGCATACTGGCCACTTCCAGGTTATCTATATCGTTATTCAGCGTATCGATTGTTGAAGTATTAAAGCTCAGCAGGGCCGGGCTTGTTGGTGCTACTCCACCTGTCCAGTTGGCGCCATTGCTCCAGTTACCGGTAGCAGCAGTAATGCTCCAGCTGGCGGATACCGCTGATGGCACGCCCAGTACTTCAGTTGAGTTATCACTTTCCAGCGGCGTTGCAAAAGAAGATATGACGTAGTAATAATAGCTGCCATTGGCAACAGTACTGTCTGTATACTGTGTAGCAGTCAGACCGGTAGCAATAGTGGTGTAAGGGCCACCCCTTACAGCGCTTCTTTTTACATTATAAGTATCTGCTCCTTCAGCCACACTCCAGCTCAGGCTCACCTTGCCACTGGCATTTTCAACAGCAGGCACTGATGGTATAGTAGGCGGAAGCTGTAAAGTTACTTCAGCAGAAGCAGCGCCTTCCTGTGCCCCGGCAGATGCAGTAACTACATAGTAGTTATGACCAGGGTAAGCCATAGCGTCCAAATAAGACGTACCGGTCACTCCTGATACAATGCTTGCATAAGGCCCTCCCGCAGTAAGCGAACGTTTTACAGTATAACTGGTAGCGCCAGCAGATGGTGACCAGGAAATACGGATCGTGCTGTCTGTTTCTGCTGCCAGCGCAGGACTTGCCGGTGATGCAGGCGGAACGTTACTCACCACTTGCAGCATCAGTATGGCAGACCCGCTGCCACTGGTATTTGCTGCATTCAACGTTACAGGGAAAGTGCCAGTAGCACCGGGCGTTCCGGAGATGATGCCGCTGGTGCTATCAATGGAAAGCCCTGTAGGCAAGCCTGTAGCACTGAATGATGTAGCGGCTGGCGAGGCGCTGATAGCATAACTGAATGCCGCACCCAACATCGCCGTATCGGCTGTTGCACTGCTGATTACAGGGGAACCTGCCGGTGATGTATTGGTAATAGACACGCCATCAAATACTGCTGTATTCAGAGCGGAAGTATTGTGTGAACTTACACAGAGACCAACATATAATGGCTCTGCCATCGGAATCTCTACAGCGGAAAGACAGGTCCAGCTGATGCTGTCAAACGAGTGATAAGCAGTAATACGGGAACCAATCTTTTCCATCTTCAGCCAATAAGGCCTACCTGCCACAAAGTGGTCCAGGTATCCACCGGGAGGATTGTTCCAGGAGATATTTGTCTTACTCCAGGCAGCAGCTCCACGCCAGGTAGAAGCGATACGATTATTGGGCTGCATGAACAGACCGGTGAAGCGTGCATCATCATTGAGGGATTCACGGAACATAATACCTGCTTTAGCGGCAGGATCCGTTTCATCCATCGCTGTAATACGGGCTATAATAGTGATGTTTCCACTCAGTTGCTGAAAGGCAAAGTTAAAAGCATCTTTAGCCTGCAGCACAGGAACAGGTATATCAGCACCTGCACCTTTGACTGTCCAGCTGCCATTATTGTAAACAGCGCTGCCCGCCAAACCGGTAGCGCCTACATCTGCATTCGTAAGATTAGTAACTGCTGTAGCCACTGGATGTTGCAATGGTGGCAACGCAACAGCGGTACTGGAGTCTGCGCTTTTACGGTAAAGGAAGGTGGCCGAATTTTCACCCAGCCTGTCGCGCATAGCAACAGAATAAGGCGCCGGAATACCTTTACGTAATGTATAAGCAGCTTCTATGATATTGTACATCCTGAACAGCTGCTTGGCTGTACCATTAGAGCCCCAGCCTGTAAAGAAGCCATAAGTACCGCCAAACGGTATGAACCGCAGGCCGGTAGTATCGCTGTGGAAATGGCTATACAACTCACTGATGGCCAATAAGCGATTATCAAGATCTGTAAATAGGTCTGTTCCCTGCTTCCAGGCTACTTCCGCACTCCATGCCAGCGCTTCTCCCTGTCCGCGCCAGTGACCTTCATCCCGACCAGCATCTCCTACCTGTCCGTTAGGCAGACTGTTGGACAAACCTCCACCGGCGTCTGCACGGTATGACTGGATAGCCTGGTTCCACTTTACCGGATCATCGAGGAAGGCAGCAATGCTGACTGCCGCCTTGAGCTGTATAGCGCCCTGATTAAGGCCTCTTACCGGGTTGGGCACATCCAGCTGAGACCAGATCACCGTACCGAAATAACGGTTCACATTGGTTGTATTGGTAGCTGTCCAGCCAGGATAGGTGGACTTGAGGATATCTGCCGCTGTTACAAACATATTGGCCTGGTCGCCCAGGTCGAGAAAGCTTTCGTCGCCTGTCCAGGTGGTCTGGGTCACTGCCCAGGCGTTGAGTATATCTGTTGCTTTCTTTGCATAAGCGGTATCGCCGGTGAAGATCCACATGAAGGCCAGGTTGTGAACAGCTGTCATGTCATTGATCCACTGGTTCCTGTTGATGTCGGGAGCCCGGCTTACAGTGGTAAAAGGCCCCTGCATACCGTACGACAACTGGGATTTGGCATCGCTTTTAAAACTATTGTAGGCGCTAAGCCAGGGTTCGCGGGTAATATTCTGCTTCAGTTGATCCAGGTCGCTCCTGGTGAAGGGGATTCCCGGATGCACGAACTGTTGTGCGTTGGCTGTACGTATGCTCACTATAAGCCATAGCAACAGCAACGTTTTCATGATAGTAATGATCGTCTTCATAAGGGAAAGTTTATTTTTCAATAAGGGGATATGCCAATAAAGAATGAAATGGAGGAGTGGGAGCTCCCCCATTCATTTCACGTTATGCAGAGATCCATGGCATCATTTCCACGCGTCACTTTGGGTAAGGATACCCTGGGAACTTGTTATCATATTCTGAGGTATAGGGAATTTGCTATGCCTGTTATAATCAAAGGCAGCGCGATTGTATACATTCTTCAGCAGGTTCACGGTATATCCAGGTACTACCTTGTTATAACGTACCAGGTCAAACCAGCGATGACCTTCCAGGGCCAGCTCTATATGGCGTTCATGCCATATTTTCTCACGCAGTTCCACTTTATCGGTAGTAGTGATCTGCGGCAATACCCCTGCATCTGCAAAGCTCTTATTACCACGCGCACGGTACCGGATCTGCTCAAGCACTGCAAGTGCATTACCTGCCTGTCCCAGTTCATTACTGGCCTCTGCATATATCAGCAGTACATCGGCGTAACGCAGGAACATAGGATTGACATTCTGGAAAGAGAACTCACCATTGTTCCAGTAGGACTTTGGCCATATCACCTTTTTGTTGGCAATGGTAGTATTGGATGGGAAATGTACTGTACCATCTTTCGGTGTGTTGGCATCTTTACTGGTCCAGCCTTCTACTTTATCTCCGGTAGTAAGGATGGTCGCATCCTTACGTGGATCGCCTGCTTCATAACTGTTCACCAATGCCTGTGCAGGATACAGCACGCCGTCTCCAAACTCACCGGATACCCCCTGGTATTGCAGGTAAGGATTGTACCAGCGGCCAGACCAGATCGTGCTGGTGAACTGATATCCACCCGGCATCATGTTCTCGCTGGAGTACAGGTTGCTGGGATGGAAGAGCATGCGATAATCGTTAAACAGGCTATACTCCCCGCCCGTGATCACGTCGTTCGCATATTGCTGCGCTTTGGTATAGTCCTGGCGGAACAGGTACACCTTTGCCAGTAGCCCCTGTGCCGTACCTTTTGTGATGCGTCCGTTGCCGGCAGCACCCCATTCTGATTTAGTAGGCAGGTGGGCGATCGCATATTCCAGGTCACTAATGATCAGCGTATATAATGCATCTTCACTGCTTTTGGGAATATCATATTCCGCGGAAGAAGTAGGGACATGATCGCGTAGTGGCGCCTGACCAAATACATTTGCCAGCTCGAAGTGATAATATGCCCGGAAGAACTTTGCCTGCGCTTCTGCTTTCTCTGCCAGCTCACGGTTTTTAATGCCCGGCGTGCGGTCTGTTACCTGGTTGCAGAAGTTAAGATTGGCATATGTCCTGTCCCAGTATTGCTGCAGGAATCCCTGGCTGGCATCATATGTAAACGACTGGAAAGTGTTCAGTGTGGTACCGATACCATTATTGCTGCTACCCACAAAATCTTCCCCACCCATTTCATGTGTACTGAAGAACTGACGGCCGATGGTATATTCGCGCCAGCTTAGTGTTCCGTATATCCTGTCCACCGCAAGGTCCAGGTTCTTTTCGTCAGCAAAGAACTGGTCGGAGGAAACAACACCCTGTGGCGTTTTCTCCAGGAACTTTTCACAGGAAGCTAATGACAGCAGGCATCCTGCCAGGAATATATATTTAAGATTGCTCATGGTCTTACGCTTGAATTGATGTTAAAAAGTAAGGTTTACGCCTGCTTTTGCTGTACCGGAAACGGGATAGGTACTGAAGTCGGTACCCATTTCCAGCGGGCTCGCATTGGCCACTTCCGGAGAGAAGCCTTTGTACTTTGTGAAGTATAAAGGGTTGGTAAGATTGATATACAGCCGCAGGTTAGCAATCTTCATTCTGTTCGCCAATTCCCTGTTAAGGGTATATCCCAGCTCCACATTGCGGATCTTACCATAGGTACCGTCCTGCACATTAAAGCTGGAACCCCATGAGTTACTGGTGTTCGCCGCAAGACGGGGAATGTCTGTATTTGTATGCGTAGGCGTCCAGGCATTCAGCCAGTCCACATGCAGATTGGTATTGGTTGAATTGATCTGGTTGCGGGCAGAGTTCCATATTTTAGCGCCAAAGCTCCCCATGACATCCAGTGCGAAATCAAAGTTTTTATAGGAAGCAGTGAGTGTAAGACCACCGATGAACTTAGGATGCGGAGAACCGATATTGGTCTGGTCATTGCCGGTGATGTAACCATTACCATCTGTATCTGCATAGATCAGGTCACCTGGTTTGGCATTCGCCTGATAAGGTTTTCCCTGCGTGTTCTTACCATTATATTCCGCGATCTGCGCATCACTCTGGAAGATGCCGATTGTCTTATAGCCATAGAAATAACCGAGCGGCTGACCTTTCTCTCCCCTATGCACAGAACCTGACATCCACTGTGAGCTGCTGATGATCTGGTTGCCAAAATCCAGCACCGTATTCTTGTAGGTACTTCCGGACAATGTTACACCATAAGTGAAATCGCCTGCATGATCATTCCAGTTCACCAGGAATTCGAAACCGCGGTTACGAATGCTGCCCACATTGGAGTAGGTAGGTGTGATACCTGTAGACCCGCCAGGGATTGGTATGATCAGCAACAGATCTTTTGTAGTACGGTTGAAGTAATCGAACTCCACATTCAGTCTTTTCTTCATTGTGGCAAACTCAACACCGAAATCTGTCTGTTCTGTACGTTCCCATTTGATATTCGGATTGGCAGCAGCGGTCACTGTACCGTTCGAGTAGTAAACGCCATTGAACAGCGCATTGTAAACAGGATCCTGTACAACAGTGTTGTAGGCAATATAGTTATTGATCTTATTATTACCTACCTGTCCCCAGCTGGCACGCAGTTTCAGGTTGTCTACCCAGGTAAGGTTACGCATGAAATCTTCCTCAGATACACGCCATCCCACTGCCAGGGAGGGGAAGTATCCATAACGATTATTAGGCCCGAATTTGGAAGAACCATCTGCGCGGAAGGTACCTGTGAAAAGATATTTATTCTTCAGGACATAGTTGGCCCTGAAAAGGTAAGAAAGCATCGATTCACTGTAAGCCTGGCTGGTAATACTGATATTGCCTGCTGGTACAGCGCCCAGGTACTGGTAGTCGGGATAATCAAATGCGAGGTTTTGTCCTACGCCCTCCAGTTTATTGTAATACCCATCCTGTGCGGTAATACCGGCCAGCAGGTTCAGATGATGATCTTTCCCGATCTGCTTATCATAGCTCAGTGTATTCTCCCACAACCATGTTTTGTTATTGACATGATTTTCTGTGAGGGAATTACTGGCATGTATCTGGTTAGGGCTTGAGATATTGTAGGCAGGTTCGAAATAATGATAGCGGTCATACGCATAATCAATACCATAACTGCTACGGAACACCAGGCCTGGAATCACTTCATAATTAAGCCATCCATTACCTACAAAACGCAGGCTGTTATTATTGGCATCTTTACCGTAATAAAGCGCAGCATAGGGATTGATGATATCAGGATCCTGTCCGGCATTAAAATTACCATTAGCGTCCTGCACCTTGATCAGGGGGGAGATACGCACCATGGCATTGAACACACGGGCGCCTGCACTGCTGCCCACTCCTGTGATATTGGAGTTGCTCATGGACAGGTTGTGACCGATCCTCAACCTCTTGCTGAGACGGTATTCATTATTGGCCCGGAGTGTAAGACGGTCATAATCTGTGAACTTCATTACTCCTTCCTGTTTGAAATAGCCCCCGCTGATATTATAGCTTACATTCTCGCTACCGCCGGCAATAGACGCCTGGTAATCCCTGACCCATCCCTTCTGTGTACTTTCATCCAACCAGTTGGTTCCTTTACCCAGGGATTTGGGATCAGGGTAAGTATTTGTGCCATTGATCATATTCTGCAGGGTAGCATACTGACTGGCATCTGCCACCTGGTAACGGCGGGTGAGGAACTGGAAGCCTTCACTGCCGCTGACATTAAATGTCGGTTTGCCTGTCCGGCCCTTTTTTGTGGTAACCAGAATCACACCGTTGGCGCCACGGGAACCATAAATAGCGGTAGCAGAAGCGTCTTTCAATATCTCCATGGAGGCGATATCGTGACTGTTCAGGTACTGAATGTCATTCACGAACATACCGTCTACCACGTACAGCGGATTAGGATCGCCATTGGTGCCGACACCGCGTATGCGAACAATAGGCGCATTACCGGGCTGGCCCACATTTAATATCTGTACCCCCGGGGCTTTACCCTGCAGGGCTTCTGCCGCGTTGCTGCCGCCTATTTTAGTGATGTCGGCTGCTTTCAGGCTGGTCACCGAACCGGTAAGGTCGGATTTGCGCTGTACGCCATATCCTACCACCACTACATCCTGCAGGCCTACAGCCTCGGGTCTGAGTGTCACGTTGAAAGGCCCGGCACCTTCTACCGGTAGCTCCCGGGTAGCACTGCCCATCATATTAAAGACCAGCACTCCCTTGCTATCAGGGACAGCAATACTGAATTTTCCTTCGGCACTGGTAATGGTACCGCCTTTGGCATTCTTGATGGTAACGCGGACACCGGGCAGCGGATTTCCGCTGGAGTCCTTTACGATTCCTGTGACGGTTTTCTCCTGGGCGTACCCCTGCCCGGGAACCGTTAAAGCGCATAAGAAGAATAATACTGCAAGGCAGCCATCGTGGAAGCGCAAGAATAGACTTTTTTTCATCTCGGGAATTTATAGTTTTAAAAAGGACGTTTTTTCATTGTTCACCGTGTCCCCCCTGGCGTATCAAAGCCGGTATAAAATGTTCTTTCTTTTGTATCAGCCCATGACAAAAATAGATCCCCCGCACCACGAATCAGGGGTATCTATTCGTAAAAGAAGGGGTTATTTTTCGCCCAATATGGGGGACAGACTCATATGTAATCGATTGTTCCCAGGCTATTCCGATATTTTTAAATGTCAGATTCACACTTTTATTATTAATTTGGGTAACGATTTCAGGGTTAACATAACAAGTAATTAGTTCCACTATGATAAAGCACTGCTCATTTCTATTAATAATGGTGTACCTGGCAGCGCAACCGGCAGTTGCAGCTACCCATATCAATCATACTACCTGTGTCAACCACATTACACATGCCAGCCATGCCACTCATGCCGTCCTTGCCAATGATGTCACACATGCCGGCCATGGCAACAATGTTGCACATACCAGCCATATTGGCCTTACCATCCATGACAACCAGGCTGCTTACGCTACCCATATTACATATGCTCCCTCTGCCTCACATGCTCCCGATTCCGTCTACCTCTTTTCTTACGCGACAGCCAGGAACAATGAACGGGGCGGACTGCAGTTTGCCTGGAGCCAGGACAAACAGCAATGGCATGTGATTGGGAACGGCTTCGCCTTCCTGCACAGCGATTACGGCCGCTGGGTAGCAGACAAGCGGATGAACAGCCCCTGGCTGATACAGGGACCTGACGGGATATGGCATTGCATCTGGAGCCTGAATGAGCGGGACCATCTTTTTGCGCATGCCGCATCGGCAGACCTGGTGAACTGGAAACGCCAAAGTTACCCCGACATCAGTGCGGGCCGTAACTTTCTGCACCCTGCGGTTCAGTATGACGCCGCACAAAAGTCTTATACCATCATCTATACGGATGCAGACGGAAAACAATTCCAAACCACTACCACCGACTTTAAAACATACCGCCCTGCCACAGCCGTTAGCGCCTCCCATTATGCAGAAGCCGGCGTAACCATTCCCCTACCGGAAGGCACCGCCACCGGACAAGTACACCGGGTAGCCTGGGAAGTAGTAGACCGGCTGATCAAAACCCATGAACTGGCGCAGTATAAATGGCGGCAGCAGGCGGAATCCTCCATACAGGACAACGAGCGTTTCACAAAGCTGCAGCAACCATTACAGGCCAGCATTACCCTGCAGCCTGAAAAAGCAAAACCGATCAGCGACCTGCTATTGGGTATCTTCTTTGAAGACATTAACTACGCGGCAGACGGTGGCCTGTATGCCGAACTGGTACAGAACCGCGACTTTGAATATGCATCAGGCGATAAAGAAGAACGTGATCCAAACTGGAACAGTTATCACTCCTGGTCATTACATGGAGAAAACAGCACCTTCACTATCGATACAAAAGCCCCCATTCATCCCAACAACTCACACTATGCAGTACTGGACACAAAGAGTCCCGGCGCTGCCCTGGTAAACAATGGGTATGACGGGATCCCGGTAAAGAAGGGGGATAAATACGATCTCTCACTCTTTTCCAACCAGCTGGACGGAAAAAGCGGGAAGGTACTGGTCCGCCTTGTCAGTCCAGGCTCACCAAACAATATACTTGCACAAACTACCATCACCATCTCCGGCAATTCCTGGAAAAAAGCCCAGGCCGTACTCACCGCCACAGCATCCGCAGACAGTGCGCAGCTTGAACTGCAACCACTCACTACAGGCCGCCTGGCGCTGGACCTGATCTCGCTCTTTCCGCAGGAAACTTTCAAAGGCAGAAAGAACGGCTTACGTAAAGACCTGACGCAGGTAGTTGCCGACATACATCCCCGCTTCGTACGTTTCCCCGGCGGCTGCGTATCCCACGGGGATGGATTGAATAACATCTACCGATGGAAAAACACCATTGGCCCCCTGGAAGCGCGCAAACCACAACGCAACCTCTGGGGCTATCACCAATCAGCCGGCCTTGGATACTTCGAATACTTCCGCTTCTGTGAAGACATTGGCGCCGAACCTGTACCTGTCGTTGCAGCAGGCGTTCCCTGTCAGAACTCCGGCCCTTCTGCCAAAGGCAGCGGCCAGCAGGGTGGTATCCCCATGACTGAAATGGATGAATATGTACAGGACATCCTGGACCTGATAGAATATGCCAACGGAGACATTCACACCACCTGGGGCAAGAAACGCGCAGAAGCCGGACATCCCCAACCATTCCATCTAAAGTATATCGGAATCGGAAATGAAGACCTGATCACGGACGTCTTTGAAGAACGATTCACGATGCTCTTCAACGCCGTAAAAAAACAACATCCTGAGATCACCATAATAGGTACCGCCGGACCATTCTTTGAAGGCACCGACTACGAAGAAGGCTGGGACATTGCTAACAAACTGAAGGTCCCCATGATCGAC
Source organism: Chitinophaga sp. CF418 (assembly GCF_900142925.1). Classification (GTDB taxonomy): domain Bacteria; phylum Bacteroidota; class Bacteroidia; order Chitinophagales; family Chitinophagaceae; genus Chitinophaga. The sequence goes on along the minus strand of NZ_FRCN01000016.1, from coordinate 162,812 downwards.
GAGCATTACTATGTATCGCCGGGCTGGTTCATCCACAACCAGGACTTCTACGACAAATACGACCGTTCCAGATCCAAAGTATACCTCGGCGAATACGCAGCCCACCTACCCGGACGGCCCAGCAACATCGAAACCGCATTAGCCGAAGCACTCTACCTCACAGCATTGGAGCGAAACGGAGACATCGTAAGCATGGCATCCTACGCCCCCCTGCTGGCTAAAGAAAAACATACGCAGTGGACGCCTGACCTCATCTATTTCAATAACACCACCGTAAAGCCCACTGTAAACTATTACGTCCAGCAGCTATACGGTACCAACGCAGGTGACACATACCTGCCGGGCACTATCACTATCTCCAATAACACGGGCAATGATAAGAATAAGGATGTCAATATTGACGGCGTAAAAGAGAGAGTAGCTGTCTCCATAGTAAAGGATACCAAATCCAATACGGTGATCATAAAGCTGGTGAACCTGCTACCTAAGCCTATTCAATCCGGCATTGATCTTAGCGGCATCAGCATTGCAGATACCACCGCAATAAAAACCGTATTACAGGGCAGTCCAGATAGCAAAGATGCCAGACCTCTTGTATCCAATTATCCGGTTGCGACAAAGTTCAATACTGAATTGCCAGCTTATTCCTTTACTGTTATACGGATTAAAACAAAGTAAACTGTCTGTACGAAATTGTATATGCAGGGGCCTTCAGCCAGATAACGAACGTAGTAGGGAAATTGCTTTTTTTAACGCTAAGTAGCTTCGGTTTCAGTATGGGATGGCGGTCGGCGCCTCTCTGGATGACGATTGAGTATTGTCAATAGGATTTGTTGATGATTTTCACGCTAAGTAGCTTCGGTTTCAGTATGGGATGGCGGTCGGCGCCTCTCTGGATGACGATTGGGCGTTGTCAAGCGAATAGGATTTTGAATATGGATGGAGCGCACCGGTCGTGTCACCCGAGAGCCGAAGGCCCGCCATTCCCATCTGAAACCGGTGCTACTTACGCTCTCCCCATTGAATTGTAAGAGAAAGCATTTTAAGGCAGAAGGTTCATCTATTGCAGTCAGCTTCGTTGAATACAGGCCATTCCCGAAGCAGGTATGTTGGATGCGTTGTGCTGGATGTGCATAAGAAAAATGTAAGGTTCTTTGCAACCTGGTAAAAAAGGCTGACAAAATAAAAGGAACCTTCAGTCCTGATACTCTCTCTCTAAAATTCAGTAGGGACAGCGTAAGTAGTACCAAGTTCCTTCTTCATAATAAGCTCCCTCTGAAATTCAATGGGGACAGCGTAAGTAGTACCGAGTTCCTTCTTCATGATAAGCTACCCTAAATTCAGTGGGGACAGCGTAAGTAGTACCGAGTTCCTTCTTCATGATAAGCTACCCTAAATTCAGTAGGGACAGCGTAAGTAGTACCAAGTTGCTTCTTCATGATAAGCTCCCTCTAAAATTCAGTAGGGACAGCGCAAGTAGTACCAAGTTCCTTCTTCATGATAAGCTCCCTCTGAAATTCAATGGGGACAGCGTAAGTAGTACCGAGTTCCTTCTTCATGATAAGCTCCCTCTAAAATTCAGTAGGGACAGCGTAAGTAGTACCAAGTTGCTTCTTCATGATAAGCTCCCTCTAAAATTCAGTGGGGACAGCGTAAGTAGTACCGAGTTCCTTCTTCATGATAAGCTCCCTCTAAAATTCAGTAGGGACAACGTAAGTAGCACCGAGTTTCTTCTTCATAATAAGCTCCTCTGAAATTCAGTAGGGACAACGTAAGCAGTACCGAGTTCCTTCTTCATGATAAGCTCCCTCTAAAATTCAGTAGGGACAACGTAAGTAGCACCGAGTTTCTTCTTCATAATAAGCTCCTCTGAAATTCAGTAGGGACAACGTAAGCAGTACCGAGTTCCTTCTTCATGATAAGCTCCCTCTAAAATTCAATAGGGACAGCGTAAGTAGCACCGGTTTCAGATGGGAATGGTGGGCCTTCGGCTCTCGGGTGACACGACCGACGCTGCCCAATCTATATTCAAAGCTCTATTCGATTGACAACGCCCAATCGTCATCCAGAGAGGCGCCGACCGCCATCCCATACTGAAACCGAAGCTACTTAGCGAAAAAAAAAGCAACCAAAAACCGAATCAACTTAGCGCAAAAAACTACTTCACAATCCTCCGCGTGATCTTTTCCCTCCCATTACTGATAGTAACAAAATAAACACCCGGCACAACACCACTCATATCAATAATATGCTTTCGCGAAGCCTCCCGCGCCCTATACAAAACCCTCCCCGCAACATCGCTCAACGTAACAACAGCACCTTTTGAAAACGGTATCATCACAACAACATTATTCACCACAGGATTAGGATAAACAGCAACACTATCAACCACTTTTACAACCGCCACAGCCATGCGCGCAGCAGCAGCACCCGCAACCGGCACCAACTGCCACTGCTGATTCTTACCACTATTGTAAGTCCACTGCTGGATGTTCGCCCCATCCGTCATGCCACTGGCATTCACATCCACCGCTTTCCCACTATGCACCGGCGTAATCCGGTAAAACCCACCACCAACAGCCGTAAATGTAAACCGCTGATTATTCGCCCCGGTAGACTGCCATATCTGTACATTTGCACCATCCGCAGTACTCACCCCATTGATATCAAGATTCTTCCCACTCCCTACCCCCACAACAGCATATTGCCCATTACCAGTACCCGTCACCTCCCACTGCTGACACGGACAATCATTCGGCGTCCACTGACGGACATTCGTACCATTCGCAGTACCATTATTCGCCACATCCATTGCCTTACCACTATGCCGTGCAAAGATCTGGTACGTCCCATTCGCAGGACCGCCCGCAGGCAAAGGATCGCGCGTAAAAGTCAGCGAGCCGAAGCCCAGCTGATCGAAACCTCCACTGGCAGTGCCATAATCCCCACCACCACCTTCGGGCCTGTGGATGGCTGCATATGCCGCCATAGCCGGTACAGAAAGTCCCATACGGTTCGCATAATGGTTGTACACCATTTCCCATACCGGACGTATATTCCCTCTTGCAGAAGAAGAGATCACCGTCTGTGAGGAAGCAGCGCAATTCTGCCCGGTACCCCAGTTGTAAGTAACATATGGTACAGAGTCGCCGATATTATATTTCGCAACATACTCTGCACCTTTCATAAAGCGGTTACTGTCGTAACCATACATATCATCTCCCTGATTCCAGGCCATTTCACAGAAAGCGCCCATCAGGCCGATGCCAAGTGTACAGTGCCCCTGATCGCGGCCACTCTCCTGCCATTGGCCTAATGTTGATGAATGAAGATACCATACCGCATGTGTGATAGCGCCATTACCAGCCCCATTCTTAAAATATTCAATCGCCCGGTTATACAGATCACGGCGGTCACAAAGTACTCCAAGAGAAAGGATGAAGGCCATGTTGCAAAGATCCCAGTTGGCCCAGTAGTTAGTAATACAGGCATCATTGTGATCATTGAGGAAGTCATCACTAAGCGGATAGAATTTAGTGAGCAGCATGTCTTTGAAACGTTCAAAATCTGCACTGGCCCAGCCGCTGTAAGTACGCATGATCTCTCCTACATTGGCGAACTCGTAGCCATAGATACCCGCTGCCAGAAACCTGTCTGCATTACCAGTCACAAATTGGAGATTAGACGACCAGGCATTCATAATCTCTATCGACTTATTAGCGTAAGCCACATCGCCGCTGATCTTCCAGCGGAGTGCTGCCTGATATGCTGCAGCGATATCGTTCATCAGCTGACCATAGTTCTGGCGGTCGCCACCCCTACGCACAGTATCCACAGGACGGGCAGTCCAGGTAAGCTGTGAGCGTGCATTAGCTACAAGAATATCCCAGCTGCCTTTCCAGGGCTGGGCGCCGGCGTTCACTTTTGTGCGCATACGGGCAAAGTCCGCCTCCGTATGCAGAAGGCCGGGATGAATGAAGGTTTGTGCTGTCAGCTGATGGGTTGTTATTAGCAACAGACAGCATAACAGGATTTGTACGAGGGAGGTACATGTTTTCATAAATCGTGGGTTTTAATAAAGGCTTTTATCCGGGGTCCGAAGGATAGACCCACACCGCAAATCCGCCTGAAGCGGACAGCTTAAAATCCGTGACTGTTGCAGCATTTACCTTTCGCTGTTCCACCTTCACTTTTGTGTTGGTGCGAACAGTTGAATCATCCGTATATATTTTTGCGGTAAAGGATTTTCCTTTGGGTAAAAAATCAAATGGTAGTCGCACGTCCCTTGAGGCATTGTTGCCAATGCCGCCGATAAACCATTCCTCTCCTTTCCTGCGCGCCACTACGACATATGCTCCCGGAGCACCCTGCAGTACGCGGGTTTCATCCCAGGTAACAGGTATGTGGTCCCAGAATTCCAGCTCAGGCTCACCATTGCTCAACTGCGGATTATCATACCAGAAAAGGGTTTGCAGGGGACTATAATACACAGCCGCCAGGGCCAGCTGATGTGCGTGCGTGGTCTTTATGCGGGGATCGTAATAGCAGATAGTATAGTCTGCCGGACCGGCAATAAAACGCGTGAAGGGCAACACAGTATTGTGCGTAGCATCAGGCATTTCCTCATTACCACGAATACCCTCTGCCGTCATAAGATTAGGCCAGGTGCGCTGCTCGCCGGTAGGGCGCCATTCATCGTGCACGTTCACCATGATGTGGCTTTCGGCAGCTTTCCTGAACATATCTTCCAGCCAGGTGGTCCAGCGATGGGAGCCTACCTGCACGAAGCCAAACTTTACACCTTTTACGCCCCACTGCCTGTATACGCGGAACAGCGAATCTGACTGTGCCAGCAAGGCCTGCTGATTCACATATAACCATATACCAATCCCCTTCGTTTTTCCATACTGTATGATAGCAGGAAGGTCGAAGTCAGGAATAGCTACTTTGGTAGCGTTAGAACTAAAGCTGAATGCATTGCCATACCATTTCCAGTCAAAGAGGATATACTGCAGGTGATGCTTCTCAGCAAAGTCTATATGTTCCTTTGCGATAGCAGTTGTCTGTGTCATTACCCGCATGATCTTACCGGGTTTTATCCAGCCGGTATCGGTAATGCGTGATGGCGGGTTCAGGTTCAGCAGGATGCTGTTGTTCTCCAGCAGCGCACCAGGACGTTCGGCCACCATGATCACCCGCCAGGGAGTGGCAAATGGTGAAATAAGATCAGCAGAATTATAGAGATCCGTTACGATCGTATTCGGTTTGTCAGGACTCAGGGAGAACCTTGTTTTTGTATAATCTACCATCTGCGCTTCGGCCAGGCAAGCATAAAGACCACCAGGCAGTTTCAGCGTCAGCGGACGTTCTGCCGGACCAGGCCAGTTGTGCAGTGGCAGTTCCTGATATTTTGCCTGCCCCCATAATGCGTGGAAGGCGGTAACGCCTTCCGGAAGGGCAAACTCCGTATGCTCCACAGTAATACGATAGTAAGAACCCTTTGCATTTTCGGGGAAGTAATACCGGAACGCAATGCCTTCGTTATAGGCACGCATCTCGATATTCATCAGGTAGTCAGAATTGTTGTCCTTTTGCAAGGATATGGTGATAGCATTGTAATGATCGCGTATAATAGACTGCTCCCCGGCCACAGGTTGCCAGCTGGTATCGTAGGTACTGCTGCTGATATTCGTCACCACAAGATTGGCGGTCCAGCGGGTGAAAGTATCCACCTTCAGCGCCATGGCATTTTCGGTAATGTGATTGTCCAACCGTATGTCGAGTGCAGAAGGCCTGATAATTGTCCTGCCTTTATAAGTCACTTCATAGTACAGTGTATTGCCATAGCTTTCCTTTACCTGGTAGCACCTGGCGCTAAGATTATTATCAGGCGACTGCACTGTCGCCATTGAGCCTGTTATGGGTGCGGCTGATTGTCCATAGCACGTGGTCGCTATCAACATGCCGAAGAAGAGCAAATATCCTTTCATGTAATTCTCCGTATCCCGGTATTTTGTTCAGTTTTTCACTTCATACAAAAATACCCGGCACGGGTAGCGCCCGAGGGGAACGGATTCGGAAAAAAGGGGTATATTTTTCGCCTTACTTACCGCCTTTCATGTTCACATGGTGGGTGTTATGGAAAGGACGGCGGTATTTTTTGACATATTCGGAAGGCCGCATACCGAAAAGCTCATTAAAGTGCTGACGGAAGTATTTGATGTTATTGAAGCCGACCATGGAAGCAATCTCCCCGATATTATACTCGGTGCTGATCATGATCTCTGCCGCCTTGCGCAGACGGATGAAACGGATAAAACCATTGATGGACTGACCGGACACTGATTTCACCTTTTTATAGAGCCCCGAGTGACTCATACCTACCTCCCTCGCCAGGGTGCGGATGGAGAAATTCTCATCATCCAGGTGCGCTTCCACGATTTTAATACAACGGTCCAGGAATTCCTTGTACTCTACAGATACCTTGAGATCATTCCTTTTCAGGGTGACCTCGTTATAGAAATACTGCTGCAGGGTATTACGCTTTCTCAGTATACCCAGCACGCGGGCCTTCAGCAGGTCTTTTTCAAACGGCTTGGTAATATAATCATCCGCCCCGCTTTCGATCCCTCTCAGCTGGATGTCTGAGGAGGTGGTAGCCGTCAGCAGGATCACCGGTATATGGCTCAGGGCTGCATTGCCTTTAATAGCCTCGCAGACATCCAGACCGCTCATGCCCTGCATGGTAATATCACTGATGATCGCATCGGGTAGGGAATCGACCGCCAGTTTTAGGCCATCCTCACCATTTGCTGCTTCCAGCACAGTAAAACTGTCGGCAAACAGGAGCGCCACATACTTCCTCAGCTCTTCATCGTCATCAATGATCAATATAGACTGCCTTTCTGTGACAAGCATCGCCAGACTGTTCTCTTTCTTTTCCGGCACATTGTCTTCCGGTAGTTCCTCCCGCAGGAAAATGGATTCCTCAGGGATATCAGTAAAGATGGTTTCACTGCCAAAATGCGTTTTCCCTTTCAGCAGGACAGTACGGAAACGGGTGCCCTCTCCTGCCTTGCTCTCATAGGCAACCATACCACCATGACGGTCTATAAAATGCTTTACAAGAAACAGCCCTATACCAAAGCCTCCGGATGTCTGCCCTGTTTTAACCTGGTAGAACTTATGGAACAGGCGGTCGCCCACTTCCGGGGGAATACCACATCCTGTATCCGACACCTCCACCTGTACACTGTCATCCTTCTCCTGTACGGTAAAGGCCACTGTACCTCCAGGCGGTGTGAACTTAATGGCATTCGACACAAGGTTGAAAAGCACGATCTCTATCTTCTCACGGTCTACATACATTTCAATAGGTGTATCAGGACAATCGAAACGATAGTCTATCTTCTTGATCCTTGCCTGCTGTATAAAACAGAGGTATACCTCTTTACAGAGATGTGCAAAGTCCAGCTGCACCACTTTCAGGGTGTCCGCCTCGCTATCTGCTTTGCGGAACAGCAGCAGCTGATCTATCAGGCTTAATAAACGGCGGGCATTACGGTATACAGTATTCAGCTCCTCACGTCCGTTATCGTCTTCCACAGCGGAAAGCATCTCCCTGATCGGGTTGATGATAAGTGTAAGCGGGGTTCTGAATTCATGCGATATATGGGTAAAGAACGAAAGCTTTTTCTCATGCAGGTCCTTTTCTTTCTGTGCATTGACATGCGCCAGGCGGATCTCATACTTCAGACGGTTCTGACGCATTTTATAGAGGAAATACATGTAAACACCGCCCGACAAGAGAGCGGTATACAACAGATACGCCCACCAGCTCCTGTACCATGGCGGCAGCACAGTAATGCTGAGCGCTATTTCCTGCGGATTCCGGATACCCTCTGCATTGGTACATCTTACGCGGAAGGTATAGGAACCCTCATTGAGGTGGGTATAGGTAGCAGAGCGTGCATTGCCGGCATTGTTCCACCCTTTATCCCAGCCTTCCATATAATAGGCGTAGCTGATCCTCCTTGGAGAAGCGTATTCCAGCGCAGTAAAGGAAAACGAGAAGACCGCTTCATTGTAAGGCACCTCAATAGATTGAACCGCATCATCTGTTACCTCCCCAATGAACTTTGCATTCTTTTCCAGGGGAGAATTATTAACGGAAATATCTGTGAGCACCAGGTTCAGTTGCCCACGATCGCTCCTGATCTGGCCCGGATAGAACAGGCTGAAACCTTTGATACCGCCGAAGGCCATTTCGCCGGAGCGGAGTAGCTGTGCTGCATTGTAAAAGAACTGGTTACTCTGCAGGCCATCCCCCTGGTAATAGTTGATGAAGGTACGGGTAGCCATATTGAACTTTGACAGTCCGTTGTAAGTGCTGGCCCAGAGATTACCATGATGATCGTCGAGCAGGTTCAGGACAGCATCATTACACAGGCCATTGTCGGTAGTATAACGGGCAATGACAGCGCCTTTTACCTTATCGAACAGGAATAGTCCGCCGCCTTCTGTACCAACCCAGAGATATTGCTTTCCTTCCTCCCTGATAGCCCTGACAGTATGACCAATAGGGAAGAACTGATGCCGGTGATTCACCCTGTCGATCTTTACCAGATGCGTGAGGTTGCCACCCCAGAAATTCCCCTGGCTGTCTTCCTGCAGGGAGAATAGATCGGAAAGACTATCATCGAACATTTCAAAAGCATCTTTAGCCGCATTGTAGCGATACAAGGCGCCATAGATACCTGTGCTACGCAGGGTGGTAGCCCAGAGCTGTCCCTTACTGTCGGTATACAACACAAATACGACCCTGTTCTCTGCACCGGTATTTGGGTTAATACAACCATAGTGCTTAAACTGCTGTGCTTTTATATCAAACCGCTGAATGCCTTTCGTGAAAGTAGCCGCCCATACATGCTGCTGGTCATCGCCGGCCAGGCAGGTGATAAAATTATCGGCCAGGGAATGCGGATCCCCGGGATTGTGCACATATGCCGTAAAGGTGTTGTTATGCCGGTTCCAGCGGTTCAGACCATTACCATCGGTGCCGATCCAGAGAATGCTGTCGGGCGTCTCATAGAAGGAGGAAATCACATTTCCGGAGAGTGTATTATTGTTGCCCGGCTCCCGGCGAATGGTCAGAAAGCGGCTTTTCTGCAGGCCGATAATATTGATCCCGCCGCGTAGCGTACCAATCCATTTGCCCGCGGCCTTGTCCTCATACATAGTGTGAATAGCGCCCCCTGTCAGCTCATCTCTCCCCTCTCCTGATTTGATATAATTTACCTCCCCACTCAGCCTGTTCCAGGTATAAATACTACCCGTCTCTGTACTGATCCAGAGCTGTTGCCGGTCTTTGGTCAGCATGAGGGCAAGCACCTCCGGCAACTGTGCCGCGCCTCCAAATACTTTGGCCACCTGCCGGGAGGCAATATTATAGGCATATACAGCATCGCCGGCGCCGATCCAGACATCTTTACCATCTGTGGCAAAACAGGCCGCAGATGGCAGTTCGGTATTTACCAGGCGCAGCTGACGGGTGGTACTGTCATACAGCGCCAGCCCCTTGTTCTGCACCAGCGCCCAGATGCGGTTCTCTGCATCGGTCAGGATACTATGTACCCCATATTTACCGGTGAGCTTCCCATCGAGGACCAGGGGAACAGCCGTAGCCACCGTAGCTCCGTGCGTACAAAGCAGCATTCCCAGCCCTTCAGTGCCAATAAATATATTGTTGTCTTTATCGGCTCCCACACTTCTGATCACAGTCGCTATTTTCTGAGCCGGCCGGCCATAAGCAATACTGGTAAAATTCCCCAGCAAGGGGTTATAGCGACTAAGCCCCTGACGGGTGCCGATCCATAGGTAATGGTGACGGTCTTCAATGATGGCGGTAATGATATTATTAACAAGCGAACTGGAGTCGCTCGGTTTACTGCGGAACACTTTAAATCCCTGGCCATCGTAACGGTTCAGACCATCGTAGGTACCGAACCACATGAAACCATAATGGTCCTGGATGATACAGCGGACGGTATTGTTGGATAATCCCTGTTCAATGCCAAGATGGAGAATAGGCGGATTAGGAGCAGCATGGACAATACCTGTAACAAAGGAAAGGTAAAGGATATACAGGCCAGTGTATAACAATTTTTTCATAACGCTTCTTGCTTGATATTGTCTCCCGAACAATTATATTGACGCTGATGCTCGCTGGTAATGGTTGGCATCTATCTGTAAGATAGTAAATATTCTCTCTGGTACGTGCTACTTTTCTAAAGGAAAAATAAAATACCCTGCATCTCTCTCCGACAAGGAATGCAGGGTATTTCTATTTAAAATAAACAGTTGTTCGAAACTACTACTGTTTTAATATCTTCACCTGCTTCTGACTACCGTCTTTACGCTCTATCACAACAATATGCACGCCGGCATGAAGAGACGATACACTAATTGTACTACCCGGATTTTTAACCCTCATCACTTCACGTCCGCTGATATCATAGATACGCAGTGTGCTTACTTTATCATTACCACGGATGGAGAGCTGGTCTTTCACCGGATTGGGCGACAGTGCAAGCGTAGTTTGCTCCGCTGCAGGCTGTTGCTGCATCGCTATTCTGGCGGAAGAAACATTGGTGATGGTCAGGTAATTAAGGTTGAATCCGCCGGTAGATGTAGCAATACCAATGTCATAGCTTCCGGCAGGCAATGATACCGTATGTGACACATCTGTCCAGTTCTGCCAGCCGCCGGTATTAGGTATCACAACAGAACCCAGTTGGGTAGCGCCTGCGTCTTTTTCCAGTCTCAGGGACATATTGGAATTAGGGCTGGCTACGCGATAGCTCACTCTGTAAGTACCTGTTACAGGAATATTCACAGCATAAGACATCCAGTCGCCTGCATCTATCCATCCCACATTCTGACCGCCTCCTGCATCTGTTGTTGCCTCTACATCGATGCCAGCCATATAGTTGTAGCTCTCCGCCTGGATAACAGTTGAAGTGGAAGTGGTATTGGATTCTACTTTGATAGAAGTCGCCACATCGTTCCAGCTATTGTCCACCAGGCATTCATCGTCTCCCGTCAGCACCAGTGTTGAACCACTGAAGTTGTCATTCTGGTAAAGAGTTACTTTATATCCTGAAGTTACTTTGATGGAAGAAACTTCATCATTCTGGATACCCAGTGCATTCAGCTGACTAAGCGTATACGTTCCGGGACTGAGACCTACTGCAGTACCTCCGTAGTTACAATCCTTGTAAGTAATAACCGGACCGGTTGGCGTCTGGCCTGCATAACCACCGATAGCAATAGTTACGCGCTGTGGTGAAGGAGCATTGACTGTTGATGAATGATTGAACACATCATCATAGCAAAACGCATAAGTCAGGCTGTTAAGGCTGATGTCGCTGCGGTGCCAGAATTTGCAATACCAGTTGTAAGGGGAAGTCTGATAATACCCTGATGCAGTAGCAAAGTCCTGCGTAGCACCGGTAGCGAGATTCAGGTTAATGGCATGACGATTGATCGCTGCACAGATCTGTGCCTGCACCACCTTATCAAATTGTCCGCCGGAGGCCATTACGCCGCTGCCTTCCATCACTTCAATGTTGGTAGGTTTATTGGAAATAGTGCCCACCTGTCCATCGGACGTTCTTGTAAAGGTGAATACGTTTCCTGATACGCGGCCGCTCCAGGTACCGGCATCGCCTGCATTGAATACCAGGTTGCCACTGCTGTACTTAGACCAGATGGCATCGATGTAAGAACCAAAATAATTTCCCTGTGCGCCTCCGGGCTGGAAGGCAGTTGTTTTTGAAGGGAATTTGATGATGCCATTAGTCGCTTCGTAGCAGCCGGCAAATTCAGCTGGCGCTGTAGCCTGCCACTGTGAAAGGATCTGCGAGTGTGTCATCACTTCGCCTACCTTTTGATAGAAGCCACCATTGCCCCAGGCTTCGAGCCCCATTGGGTATTGATAACTATCAACACGCGTGGTGTTCACCCAAAGACCATTAGAGGCATTGGTCAGTTCGATTGTCTCAAACCGGATACCCTGGTTAGGGTCTGTCGGATTGGACAGGTTGGGCGCTGCGTAACCACTCGGTGCGCCGGAAGCACCGAAGAAATAGAGATACAGCTGTGAATTGAAGGAGATCAGAATACGACATCCTGCAATACCGGGAATGTTGATAATCTTGTTGGGGATCTCGCTAAGCTTAGCAAAACAGTTAGCATATAACCCGTTGTTTCCCGGTCCCATATTTCCGTTGATGACCGGTCCGGGTACTGTGTTGTTGGACACGCTCATCAGGTTGACGGCACTGGTTTTCGGATTGATCCATACATGATTGCCGTTGACAATTCCAACAACGGCTACATAGATATTCCCATCGGCGTACGATGAGTTGTTTTGTAATGTGAAGGGTACTGTGGCCTGAGCCAGCACTGCGTCCGCAGTTGCAAATGTTAATGTCAGCAGGAGGGTAGTGCGAAGACATAACATCCCGACGAGGGAAAAGAAAGATCTGGTTTTCATAGATTATGGGTTTTAAATTAACAGTGTTATGCAAATTTAACTTAATTATCCGGTAAGTTGCCTTCTACACAACACTCTACTCATAAAGCCCATCTTATTCCTTCACAAACAATGATATATTTCTGTCAACATAATCCACCATTGTTTTATACAATTCCTTTCACTACTCCACTTCCACAATCATCTCCACCTCCACAGCCATGTTCAGGGGTAGGGCATTGGTACCCAGCGCAGTACGTGCATGCCTGCCTGATTCCCCAAATACCTGTATCAACAGATCAGAAAAGCCATTTATCACTTTAGGCTGATCGGAAAAGGCTGCAGTACAATTCACATAACCATTTACTTTCACGATCTGCTTCACCTTATTCAGGCTGCCCAGTTCCTTTTTCAACACTGCCAGTTGGTTGATAGCTGTTAGTCTTGCAGCCTCATAACCCTGTTGTATGCTCAGCTCCTGCCCCAGCTTGCCGGTTGTGTATTCACCATTGGCACTACGAGGCCCCTTGCCGGATAAATAGAGCAGATTACCTACCCTCCGTACATCCACATAACTGCCAATGGCAGGCGGTACTTCCGGCAATGTGATCTTTAATGCTGCCAGTTTCTCCTCTGGTGTTTGTGCAAATGCTATTGAGCTTATCAACAGCGATATGAATAACATCAATACTTTCATGTGTTGAATGATTAAGGTTTAATTTAACTTAATGATAAAACGGGTTGCTCATCTAGTGAGCCCTGTTGCCAGCACAAAAGTAGCATAACACAGGAACCGGTAAAATGGCATTTTGACACTTCAGGATGGATGTTTTGTCCATATGGCTAAAGCACTTTTTCAGCCTCGGTAATATTACCCGGCAGATCTGTTGCTGTAATCAGTATATGCGTACCCCGTAATGCCGGATTGACAGCAACAGATGTATAATGCCAGCCCGAAATGCCCTTCCCCGCAACAGCGTCGCCCTGTTCAAGTTCAGTTCCTGAAGCTGAGAGGATACGGACTTTTACAGATTCCGCACGAACAATATCCCTGACGGCAATAGTAATGACATTTCCCTCTTCTCCTCTATACTTTTCCGTGTCAATAAGTACGATCTTAGGAGCTTTGGCAGCATCCTGAAAGGCAGCATTATACGCAGTCTGATTTTTTTTTGCAACAGCTGCATACATCAGTTTTTTTTCAGGATCAGTCATTGCTTCTTTCGCATATGCTGTAGCATCTTCGAATTTCCCGCGGGCGACCAACTGCTGATCTGTCGGCGGCGTTTTGACAGGTCCGCAGTGGGCGGTTATAACTGTTTTCCCTTTTCTTACTCGAAGTGTCATTCCTTCGATGCTCCCTGACACTCCGTCCATGAACATGTTTTGTTTTACATAAGCCATTGTTAAAGTATTTAAAGATGAATAATGAAAGATGGAACAGTAACTGTATGTAGCAATAATGCCCATTGGCGGGAGTTAACCTATCATCTTTTGTCTATACAAAGATACGAAAAACAAGCCCTTACAGACTAAATAGAAACTACTATTTCCCCCATCTGATAATGATATAAATTCGTACAAACAATGTTTCTCCTATGTCTATCTTACGTTCATCCTATGTTCAAAGACGTAAGATGAACGTAAGATAGACATAGGAGAAACATTGTTAAATCGTGTTTAAATCGGCATCAATTCCATGTCTTTTCAAGTTCAGAATGCGTAAAAACCGCAATGAAAAAAGCCCTAATTTTATAGAAAAAAATATGGCAAGAACAAACAATCATTTATGGAACGGCTTAAAGATAAGCCGTGGAAAAATAAATAAAGACTTCGTACTGAAAAAACGCGGAGACAAAACGTTTATCAGTAAATACCCTGACATGAGCAATGTTGTCCCCTCAGCATTACAGCTCACGTATAAGGATAGATTTATGCATGCGGTTGAATATGCAAAGAGTATTATTAGTGACCCGGCGAAGAAGGTTGCTTATAAAGTAAGACCTGGCAGTACGGTATACCATTCTGCTATTAAAGATTACCTGGAGAATAATTAATCCGGGCCAGGCCTTCTACATATCTTCAGATTATACTTTTAAATAAATCAGGATTGCCGGTTATTAGCGCAACCATTTTTTTATTGTAATGGATTTCCTGCTTGTAATAGGGCCAACTGAAACCAATACACGCTTCTCTTTCATAGGTCCCGCAAAAGATAACGTATACACATTTTCTACAGTACCCGGGCAGCTTAAGTGTAAAAAAAGCAATTTCAGCACCTTCACATGTTAACTTTCCTTATTTGTCCTACCCGCCCGGATTGCAACCGATTTTCCAATATCTATACTCAAAAGGCTTTACTTTTCCCAATAAGTTACTACATTTGCTTACAGTAATGTAGCAAAAGGAGTTAAAACAAAAACAAGCCCCAGGCCATCAGTTATCAACCAAATATTCAAGTTCATGTGAAGTATATGCTTTCACGTCCCTTTCCGGCAGATCACCACTTTATTCACATTAACAAATATCAAGATATACGTGAATGATATGCTATGATGCGAAAACATACAACTGCTTACCAACAGTACTTCCTCTGATGACAAGGAACAGTATATGTCTCACATTTTTACAACCAAATAAATTTCCTTCATGAAAAACAAACAACGACTAATGCCTGCAAAAGCCGTGTTGCTTTTTGTCCTATTACCTCTGATTATTGCCCTGACGCCATTTACCACTTGTTCAGCGCAGACTCTTGATGTAACCAAAGCTCCGGCTAAAAAGAAAGCCTATACGCTAAAGATCAACAAGGGTGACTATTGGATCGGCGGCGGTCTGGGCCTGACTGGCTCCGTAGCGCCAATGGGGCAATATATTGGCACGGCAGCCCAGTTATCCGCCAAAGGGGGATATCACTTTTTTGACAAATTTTCTGTAGGGGTCAGCTTAACGGCCGGGATCAGCATCTCTGACAAAAAGAGCAAGGGTATATATACCCGGGGCATCAGTTTGCTGGTCGGTCCTATCGTACAGTACATGATCCCGCTCTCAAAAACAGTTTTCTTAGCGCCGATAGTAGGTGCCACCTGGGGACCTATCAGCGTGAAATCAATGACATCCCAGCCGGGCGCGCCGGAACAGTATGTCAAAATAAAAGGGCATGCTTTCTGCCAGCTGGCAGGTATCGGTCCCTTCTTTGAAGTAATACCGGAAAAAGCAAGCTTTGGTGCACAGATCCTGGTGTCTTCCCTGCAGCAGACAACAACGCTTCATGCAAACGGCAATGAGGTTCCCGGCACCAAAGTAAAGGATAGTAAGTCAGGTCCGGCGCTGAATGTTGAATTCAGACTACACTTTTAATTCCCTGCTAAAGGGGTAATGGACTATGTCAGCAAATAACGATCTGTTCTACTCCAGATTACCGGTCAATCGTATTCCACTCAGTGAACTGTTGACGGAAGAACATTTATTCTACCAGGTTCCAGACAACTGGCACGTTATTGTAACAGATATTAAAGGCTCTACGGCCGTAGTACAAAAAGGTTTGCACGAAACCGTCAACCAGATTGCCACCGGAAGCATCGTTGCAGTATTGAACATCTGTTTTAAAGCCAATATCACCGTCCCTTTCTTCTTCGGAGGGGACGGTGCTTCTTTCATTGTTCCTCCCACTGTGAAAGACGCCGCTATGGGAGCGCTGCTGCTATACAGACATAATACCCTGGAAAATTTCAATATTGAATTGCGTGCAGGCACGGTGGACGTCAGAGATATCTACGCGCGCGGACATGCACTCAGGATCACTAAGTTCACCAGCTCCGGCAATTTCACCATTCCCATCCTGTTAGGAAACGGTCTCAGTTATGCCGAAAAACTGATAAAAGGAGACGATTACCTCTTTCCTGGCCTGGCTCCCGGTGAAAATGAATTAGACCTTAGTGGGATGCAATGCCGCTGGGACAGGATCAAACCACCGGAAAACAACTATGAAGTAGTCAGCCTGATTGTCCTTGCAACCGATGACGCAAAGCAATCCGTAGCATTTCAGAAAGTCATCACCTACATTGATGAAATCTATGGCGCCCCCGAAAAAAGACAACCTATCTCTATATCAAAGCTCAGGCTCAAAGCATCCTTTACCAAACTGGGCTCAGAAATACGCATCAGGTTTGGCCGCATGAAGGTCTTTTCACTCATACAGACCTGGCTCACCACCACACTTGGCTATATCTACTTTCAGACCAAACCAGGCCGGACTTATCTCACACGGCTGGTAGAAATGTCAGATACCCTTGTAATAGATGGTAAGATCAATACTGTCATTACCGGTACAGAGTTACAACGTTTACTCCTCGAAGAAAAACTGAACAGGCTGGAACAGGCTGGAGAGATCTTCTATGCCTGTTATGTCAGCAAGGAATCTGTGATGTCCTGTTATGTTCGCGATATGAAAGACGACCATATTCACTTTGTAGATGGCGCCGGCGGAGGGTATACAAACGCTGCCGGGGTGCTGAAACTGAAATGCCGGAAGGCATAGACCTGCTTTCTTTGAAGGACGCAAATGTCCACTTCCCCCCTTAATCTGCCTGCTTAACCCGGTTCATCCTGTTCTTAGGGCTAACATCGTTATAGTTTTACATGACGCCCTCACCCTGTCATTAGCGATAAAAGTGTCAACAGAAACGCGATTGGAGACATCAATAGGTATATAAATTTATAAACAAGCGGAAAGAATTAACTATATCTTTGGCCCAATGGCCTTAGTATTTCTATAAAGCAATAACGTGTGATGAATAAGAAAACATTCAAAGTGTCTCCCTGGATCATCTGGTGCAGTTCCCTCTTTCTTGGGATCATTGCCTCTGTTCCTAAAATTGCGGAGCGGCCATTTAGCGCGCCTGAAGCCCTTGTCAATTCGGCGATTACATTTCTCTTTTCCATCTTTGTATGGTATTACAATATTTATACCCTGCCTACCTATTCCAGGCGGGATATCAACCGCGGTTTGTCAGTCTCCCGGCTGCTCACCAGCCTTGTATTCGGAATCGGCGTCATGTTACTGCTGGCCTATTGTCAACAGTGGTTGCTTTCTCATTTGAATTTTGGTCCGGTGATGCTGATGGTGGAAGTAAGAGGCATTATGATCAATCTCGGATTTTATATGATCCTGCATCTGCTGTATCAGAACTACCAGAACCAGCAGATGAGTATAGAACTGGAGCGTTCCCGTTCAGACAATCTCGGCGCTCAGTACGAGCTGCTCAAGCAACAGATAAATCCTCATTTCCTGTTCAACAGTCTCAATACCCTGAAAACGATGATAGAGGCCGACGATAAACAGTCTGTCGATTTCGTGTTAAAGCTTTCTGAATTCTACCGCTTCACACTGGAGAGCCGCAAGCTGGACCTGATCCAACTGTCGGAAGAATTGAAGATCCTCTCCGCATATATGTTCCTGCTGAAAGCACGGTTTGAAGATGGTATTCATCTGACCAATACCATTGATCCTGCTTATCTTCAGTCACTGATCCCGCCGTTCACCCTACAGCTGTTGATCGAGAATTGCATCAAACATAATATTGTATCGCTGGAGCAACCGCTGGAGATCAGGCTTTATTCTGAAAAGGATGTCATTATCGTTGAGAATGCTGTGCAGCTTAAAATGGACCAGGGTGCTTCGATGAAAGTGGGGTTGAATAACATCAGTGAAAGATATAATCATCTCCTGGAAAAAGAAATAATCATTGAATCAGACGATAAAATATTTAAGGTAAAACTCCCAGTGATCCATGAATATACTCATTATTGAAGACGAGATCAAAGCTGCTGCTTCGCTGGCGGCATTGATCATGAAGATTAAACCGGAGGCCAAAATAGTAGCACAACTGCAAAGCGTCTCATCCAGCGTTAAATATCTTTCTGAAAACGAACAGCCGGACCTGATCTTTATGGATATCCAGCTGTCTGACGGGCTCTGTTTTAATATCTTTAAGGCAGTCAAGATTTCATGTCCTGTAGTATTTTGTACTGCGTTCGAAGACTATACACTGGATGCATTTAAAGCGAACGGTGTGGACTATGTGCTGAAGCCATTTTCCAAAGAGGATATCATTGCTGCGTTCACAAAAGTGGATGAGCTGAAGAACTTTTTCCAGCAGAATACCGCCGTTCCCCAGCTGAATGATCTGCTGGCAAAGGTATCGGCGCCTGCAGGTAAGAAGAATTTTCTGGTCTTCAAAAATAATAAGTACGTCAACATCTCTACAGAAGCCATTGCTTTTTTTTACATCAGGCATGAAGCAACTATTATCAAGACTTTTGAGCTGGAGGAATATTCGATCAATCAGTCGCTCGACCAGGTCTATGGTATGTTGTCGCCGGATCAGTTCTTCCGTCTTAACAGGCAATACCTGGTTAATTTTAAGGCGATAAAAGACGTGGAACATTATTTTGCGAGGAAACTGCTGGTTAACCTGGTTATTCCAACACCTGAAAAATTATTAATCAATAAGGAAAAAGTACAGATGTTCCTGTCCTGGCTTGAGAACAGGTAAGCTTACAACATATGGCAACAACAACGACACCAGCTTTTGAGATAAAGAACCCTGTTGACGGCAGCATGGGTTTCAGAATGATCCATTTCGATGACAACGCGTATTTTAAAGAACTACAACGGGTACCATACTTTTCCATCATATGGCTTTTTGAGGGAGAAGGGCTCCTGAAGGCAGATTTCACCGAGTATAATATCTCGGCAGGATCGATGCTCTTCTTTGCCCCCGGTCAGCCTTTTATGATCAGTGGAGAGCGTATGAAAGGCGTGATGCTGAATTTCCATCATGACTTTTTCTGTGTTATCAAACATCATAAGGAAGTGGCCTGTGATGGCATTCTCTTTAATAATATCAATCAGACGCCGTTGGTAAATATTCCTCCTGATGAAGCGCCTACCATCCGGCTGCTGATTACCCAGGTGGAAAATGAGTTGCAGGTGGCAGGGCTTGCACAACACGATCTGCTGATCTCTTATCTGAAGATATTGCTGATCAATGTAACCAGGATAAAGGTATCGCAGGACCACGTTAAACCGCCAGTTATGGAACACGCAGGCGAATCGGATGCACTGCTGCAATTCAAAGCCTATATTGACAAACATTTCCGGGAGAAACACAGTGCCGGTGAGTATGCTGAGCTGTTAAATATGACCGTCAAAAACCTTGGGAAAATTGTCAGGGAGTATCATGGCAGAACTCCAACCGACATGATCACGGAAAGGATCATAGTGGAGGCAAAGCGGGAACTGTATCTGACGTCCAAACCCATTAAAGAGATCTCGTATGATCTTGGTTTTAAAGATGAATATCATTTCAGCAGGTATTTCAAAAATGCGATCAACACTTCTCCGCAGGCTTACAGGAATTCGCTGAAAAAAGCGTGGAGCTGAGTTTATAAAAAAAGGAACAGGGCCATTTACGGCCCTGTTTTCATTTGTTGTCCATTCTATTGGTTATATCTCGGATCTGGTCTTCCAAAAACTATTTACCTTCAGCCGCAGCTATGATCACTTTCGCAACTGCTTCGGGTTGTGAAATAAATACCGCGTGACTACCTTTTACTTCTGTTATCTTATCACCACCACGTTTGTACATATTGCGCTGAATGTCCGGAACGATGGCTTTATCTTCTGTAGCTACCACAGCATAGGCTGGTTTTGTTTTCCATGCAGCTTCAGCTACAGGCACTGTAAAACTTGCTCCAAAGATGGGCGCCTGTGATGCGGCCATAAAGTCAGATTCTTCTTTGCTCAGGTCTGCGGCAAAACCAGCATGGAACTTCGCGATATCATAGTAGAGAAATCCTTTTTCATCGGGAGGCAGTATGCCAGCTTCAGGAGCGCCAGGCAGTGATGTAGCCCATTGGAGCGTATTCTCACCTTTGTCAGGCTGGAAAGCAGCTACATATACCAGGGATGCTACGTTAGGATGGGCGCCTGCTTCCGTGATGATAGTACCGCCCCAGGAATGACCTACCAGTACAGTGGGACCATCCTGCCTGTCCAGTATACGTTTGGTAGCTGCAACGTCTTCTGCCAGGGAAGTGAGCGGATATTGCACGATCGTCACTTTATAGCCTTTTTTCACTAAGATGTCGTGTACCTTTTTCCAGCCGGAGCCGTCTACGAAAGCACCATGTACCAGTACGATGTTTTTAGCGGTCTTTTTCTGTGCAAAAGCTGATACGGAAAAGAGACTTAAGATCAGCATAAATGCAGTAAATAAAGAACGCTTTAACTGCCATTTTGAAGTTGATGTTGTTTTCATTGTGTGTATATTTTTACGTTTTGTTTTCGTGTTTATGTTTCGTTTTGTGATACAAAGATGGTTCAAAATGGCTCCGTGGAGAATGACAGTAATTCCCAACCTGATGGACATTTTTCCCAGGGGCACAAAAAAAGCCGGCATATGATGCCGGCTTTATATCATCATTTTGGCTCAAACCCGCTCTACTGCTGTGGATACCAGTTGCGCAGGCGGACTTCTATATTCTTATTCCCTGTATTCACTTTCTCTTTAAAGGCATTCACATCACTTAAGCCCTTTGCACCGCGGTAGTGGTATGGATAAACGATCCTGGGTTTAAAGGCCAGTACAGCGTCTGCCGCTTCTTTTACGTCCATAGTATAAGGCAGGTTCATACAAACGAAGGCCACATTGATATTTCTGAGTGAACGCATTTCAGGAATGCCCTGTGTATCGCCGGATATATAGATGCGTGTACCGCCTACGCTCACTATATATCCATTCCCCCTACCCTTCGGATGTTTGGAATCGGGTGTTTCCGGGAGGTTATACATGGGAATGGCATTAATGGTAATACCGTTTTGAGTAGTAACCCCAAAGTTCTTTAATACGGTCACCATGGGTTTATAGGAAGCCGGCAATTTATCGGCCACTGCCTGCGGCACGATCAGACGGGTATTATTGGTCTTTAGAGAGGCAATAGCGGCCGAATCGAAGTGGTCTCCATGTATATCTGTGATGAGGATGATGTCCGGTGCTGCCAGCCCCCTAAAATGGCTTGTTTTACCCGCAGGATCTGTATAGATAACAGTACCGGCTATAGAGAGTACCAGGCTGGCATGTTCCACCGGCTGAATCACCAGGGAGCCTTTTGCGGTTTTTAAAGTATCTGGCGCGCTGATCTGAGCGTTCACGCTTCCGGTAAGAGCGGCGAAGCATAATAATAGTATCCCTAGTCTCATAGTCATAAATATTAGATTGATGATAAGATAGCTTTCGGATGATAAATTTAATCTTTATCAACACCTTAGCCAACAAGGTCATGCCCACTAAGGGAAAACAGAGCAGTAAAATTGCAGGATGCCTGCTACTTACTTAAATAAATTTGCTCATTTATATTGTACTTATTCTTACTTTAGCAATCGTTTGCATAAGCCATTACAAAAACTCAAAATAACCTGTAAAACAGGAAAAACCGCACCCTTAAAATTGACCGTATATGACTAAATTTTATTCATTACTGGTAACCAGCACCTTGTGTGTTACCAGCCTTCTTGTGCAAGCACAGAACAAACCTTTCCCACAGGCAGTATCCTATCCGAACTGTATCAAACCGAACAACGTTACGCAGGCAGCCATGAATGCCAGTGTAGCCAGCTACTATGATTACTGGAAATCAAAGTACCTGAAAAACAATCTTGCATCCCTCCCGGGAGGTTATTATGTAAGAGGAGAGATCAGCGGGGATGCTGAAGGTTTTGTACCACTAGGCACCTCTGAAGGACATGGCTATGGCATGGTGATCACCGCCCTGATGGCTGGTTATGACCCTAACGCAAAAACTATTTATGACGGATTGTACAAAACTGCCCGTGCCTTCCACAGCGGCATCAACACCAACCTGATGGGATGGGTGGTTGCAGATGCATCGGGCGCCCAGGGTCATTTTGATTCCGCTACAGACGGTGATATTGATATCGCCTATTCGCTGATCCTGGCGCATTATCAGTGGGGCTCCAATGGTACTATCAACTATCTCAATGAAGCAAAGAAGATGATCACCAATGGCTTAAAAGCAGCCAATGTCACTTCTACCAACCGCCTGAACCTGGGTGACTGGGACGCCAAAAGCGCGCTGAATACCCGTCCTTCCGACTGGATGTTAAGCCATATGCGCGCCTTCTACCAGGAGACCGGCGATGCTACCTGGCTGAACCTGATCAACAACCTGTATGCAGTGTACAATCAGTTCAGCGCTACCTACTCTCCTTCTACCGGGCTTATCTCTGATTTTGTGGTGAAGAATCCTCCGGAGCCGGCACCGAAAGATTTCATTGATGAAGGTCCGCAGACAAACGAATATAACTACAATGCCTGCCGCGTACCTTTACGTGTGGTAATGGACTATGCCCTGTATGGCAATACCAATGCCCAGAGTATTTCCAACAAGATCGCTACCTGGATCATTGGTAAAACAGGCGGTAATCCTGCGAATGTTAAAGATGGTTACCAGCTGAATGGTACCGTTTCCGGCAGCGATCCTGAAGCGGTGTTCGTAGCACCATTTATAGCGGCAGCTGTAGCGAACAGCAGCAACCAGGCTTTCGTGAA
This sequence comes from Chitinophaga sp. CF418, assembly GCF_900142925.1. Lineage (GTDB taxonomy): Bacteria > Bacteroidota > Bacteroidia > Chitinophagales > Chitinophagaceae > Chitinophaga. The sequence goes on along the minus strand of NZ_FRCN01000016.1, from coordinate 139,643 downwards.
CAGTGGATGGAACTTCCTCAAGACGGCTAAATCCGGTTATTACAGCGATTCTTACAGCCTGTTATGTCAGTTGTTCATCTCAGGCAACTGGTGGAAACCGGAAGCTGGTACTACACCGCCACCGCCAACATGTGAGCCTGCAAGCGCCAGCAGCGACGATGGTAATGTAGCGGCCAATGTACTGGACAACGACTTTAATACCCGTTGGTCTGCCAGTGGCGATGGTCAGTATATACAACTCTGTCTCGGTACAGCGGCTAACGTAAGTGGAGTTGATATGGCTTTCTACAGCGGCGATACAAGAAGTGCGATATTTGATATCCTGACCAGCACCGACGGCAGTGCATGGACATCAGCGGCCACCGGCCTTCGTAGCAGTGGTACCAGTACCGCACTGGAAACCTTTACATTCGCAGCCAGGTCTGCCAAATATGTACGGATCCTGGGACATGGCAACACCGTGAATGCATGGAACAGTATTACTGAAATAAAGGTCAGGACTGGTCAGTCTTCAACTACAACTACTACTACATTAACCGCAACGAAAGACGCTTATATAAGAAATGGTGATTACGCTGCAACGGCTTATGGCAGTACAGATCCTTCTATCCTGTCCACCAAGCTGAATACGGCTGAAACTACCGGTTATGACAGGCAGACCTATATCGGTTTTGACCTGAGTAGTGTGAGTGGTACTATTACCAGTGCAGTATTAAAAGTGTATGGCAAACTGGAAGATATCAGGTCAACTAACATTCCTGTGGGTGTATATTCAGTGGCCAACACCACCTGGACAGAAGCCGGCCTTACCTGGAACAACAAACCAGCTACCGGTAGTTCATTAGGTTCCGTAACAATCCCTGATAGCACTGCCAGGTATTACAACTGGGATATCACAGCTTATGTGAACAGCGAAAAAGCTGCAGGCCGTAACGCTATCTCACTGGCATTGATCAACAGTACTATCAGTACGCCGAGGATCGTATTTAACTCAAAAGAAACAGGGTCTAATGCGCCTCAGTTACTGGTTACCGCCACTGCTCCTGCAGCCGCGAAAATAGCGGCGGTTGCGTCTGAAAAGCCGTCAACTACGCAGTTCAGCATCTATCCAACACCATTCGCCACCAATGCTAATGTTGCATTCACATTGAAAGATGCTGGTGTAACAGCCCTGGTGATATATGATATCAATGGTAAACAGGTAGCGGCGATATTCAGAGAGCATCTTTCTGCTGGTAGTTATAACAGATCAGTCTCTGCAAGCCACCTGCCTGCGGGAGTATATATTGTTAAACTGATCCATAATGGTATAGTAACGACTAAGAAGGTTATCAAAAACTAAACCTCATTAAGCAACAAAAAGAAAGCCGGCTCTTGTTAATTGAGCCGGCTTCTTTATGGATTAAATACTTTTAGAGACCGAACAAAAAAAAGAAAAGGGCAAACACAAAGACTATCAACATCACTTCTATCACCCAGATGTATTGCGCTTTCTTTTTCACCTCCGTCAGGCAAAATCTGACAATTTGATCTATCAATAACGAAATAATTGAGCAAGGCAAGAGAAACAGGATTGCTAAGATCATATATGCGCCTTCTTCACTGCGTGCTGCCGGGGCCAGTGTATAAATGCCTGCAATCACCACGGATATAATGGCTAAAACTACGCAGGGTGAAAAAATATATGCCCAGTTCCTGTTAGGTGTAGTATCAGCGTCCACAGGTATTGATTTAAATTAAATATAGAAGATGAGTAACACTTATTATGCCCGTAGAATAATGTAACCGCCCACCACCATTGCCACTATTTCTATCACCCACATGTATAGCGCTTTATATTTCACGTCTTTCCGGAATAATATCCGAAGAAAGACATCTAATAATAACGCACCAATTGCACAGGGTATAAACAGCAAAAGTACATAGACACCATTTCCCATATCTTCGCCAAGCACCATTAAGACAAGCAGAACAATGAGTACCATCACAGATACGCTTGCTATAATTACAGCAGGAGTAAAAATAAGTGCCTGTTTTTTTAAGGCAGGAAGATCTAAATTCAATTTCATAGGTTTTATTTATACTCAATATAGCTACTATCACTAGTATTTTATCTAAAATATCGTAACTTCCCGTACCTAAATTATCATTTATAATCTCAACCCATGGCAACTAAAGAATCCTTCTCCCTGAATGGCGAGCACCTGCTCAAAAAAGTAAAAGAACTCATTGCAGAAGGTAACGTAAGAAAGATCACTATTACGGATAAATCAGGTAAGGAACTGATGTCGCTCCCATTGACTATTGGCGTAGTGGGCGTATTGTTAGCACCCGTACTGGCAGCTGTTGGCGCATTAGCGGCACTGGTCGGGGAATGTACAATTACGGTAGAAAGAGAAGAGGACGCGCCGAAACAGGAATGATCATTCATTCTCAAGCATCTTGCGGATCATCTGCTGCGCTTTCTTCCGTTCCTGTCTGCGTTTATCAGATTTATCTTTAGCGGCATACCTGTTCTTATCATTTCCGAAGTAGATTTCCCCGTCGGATATGAAAGACCCCTGTCTTATCATAACACCATTCAGATGACAGGTATCATAGCCACAGGAATGTTTGGAATAAACCCCAAAGTTCCTGTGTCCAAAGCGCTTTTCGGCAATTGTCTTTTGCTGGTATTTTCTGATGTCCTCCCAGATCCTCTTTGTCTCTACCCTGGTCAGTTCCTGTCCAAGTGTCAGCACCTCCAGATAAGTTTGCGGGTCTTTTATCTGCAGAAAATCAAATGATCTTTTAAACGTCTGATGGGCATATTCCCGTACTGCGATCTTATCGGCGATCGTCAAACGTTCATTTTCTATAATCGACCTGTAAAGTCCCAGGGTATTGAAATCAGTATATTTTTTATGATTATCAATGAAGAAGAGATAATCCTTCAGGTTTAGGGTATTAAACTGTCTTCCAATTTTCATATCACAAATATAGAATAAAACATCCGGCAGCCCGAAGACTGCCGGATTATCTTTACAATTTCAGACTTACTTTATCTCCTGTCTTCGCAGCCTGATAGATCGCATCCATGATCTTCAGGTCTTTCACTGCTTCCTCACCATTCACAGGCACCACAGGTTGTTTACCGTTGAGGATAATATCCGACATTTCTTCCATCTGTAATGTCTGATGCACAACAACAGGCTGATTCAGATCACCCTTGTGTGTGCGTCCTTTGATAGGTCCGTACCCGGTAGATGGTTGCATCTCTGCAAATCCTTTCTCACCGTTCAGGAAGAATTTATCCAGGTTATTCATGCTATAGGTAGACAGGCAGGAAGCCACTACACCGCTGGGGAAGCCCAGCTGGAACTGGATCGTTTCATCTACTCCCGGTTTGAACTTCTCATGATCGGTCTTGGTCTCCTCTGCGGTTACCCATACAGGCTCTTCCCCCACCATATAACGCGCACCGTTCACAGCATAGATCCCGATATCCATCAGGGAACCACCACCGGCCAGCTGTTTGTTCAGACGCCATTGTGTAGGGTCTCCTATCTTAAACCCACACAACCCCTGGAAGAAGAGGATCTTTCCAAACTCTCCTGCATTCCGCATACGGATCACTTCCAGCGTATGTGGCTCGAAGTGCATACGGTAACCTACCAGGAGTTTTACCTTAGCATTACGGCAGGCATCCACCATTTCCTGTCCTTCTTTCGCGTTCAATGCCATTGGCTTTTCGCAGATCACATGTTTGCCGGCCTTTGCCACCCTGATCACCTGGTCATGATGCAGGGCATTCGGCGTGATCACATATACCGCATCAATGTCCGGGTTGTCTTTGATCTTGTCAAAGTTCTCGTAGTTATAACAGTTCTTCTCCGGGATATTATATTTCCCCTGCCAGTTTTTGATCTTGGAAGGCGTACCGCTGATCACGCCTACCAGTTTGGCTTTCTTACAGGACTGCATGGCTTCCGCCACCCTGGTGCCATAGCTGCCCAGTCCCATAATAGCCACTCTTAGTACCGGACCGTCATAAGGCTGCTCATACAGATCAGGTTTGCCGGCCATTCCCAGACGGGGAAGAACAGTCAATGCTATCGCAGAAACAGTAAAATTTTGTAAGAAGTGTCGTCGGGTATTCTTCATAACAAGGGTTTTATAACAATTTGAGAGTACTGGTAAGATATTCATAAAAACGGGCTCCTGCAACCCGTTCATGTAAATGTGACCCCGCAATTTTCGTACCTTATCCGCTGACTAAAAGCGAACACCTCTATATCAAAACCGGACACTTAACACTAAGAATACGCATCTAAACAATTCATTATCAATACAATTACAAATTGGCATTCTCTTGGAGCCGGCACTGTCGTATATTTCGTATTGCCAAGACCTAAATACAATTCAATGTTCAGGTACTATTACAAGATTGCCATTCGCAACCTCTGGAGGAATAAAGGCTTCTCAGCCATTACAATCTTTGGGTTGGCCATCGGGCTGGCTACCTGTTTATTAATCACTTTATTTGTAACGGATGAGTTGAGGTATGAGTACTTCAATGATAAGGCCGACCGTATCTACCGTATAAATGCAGACTTCCTGGTGAATGGCGGCGCATTCAAAGAAAGGAATACACCGGCACAGTTTGGGCCTGTACTGCAGCAGGATTATCCGCAGATTGAAAAATATGTGCGCTTTCTCCAGGAGGAACATATACTCGTGAAAAAGGGGCAAGAAACCCTGATGGAGAACAATGCCTGCTTTGCAGATTCCAGTGTTTTCGACATCTTCAGCCTGCATATGATCGCCGGCAACCCGGTTACGGCGCTGCGTAATCCCTTTTCAATGGTTATTTCGGAAAGGATGGCTAAAAAGTACTTCAACAGTACGGACGTTGTCGGCAAAATATTAAACACCGACAATATCAACCAGTATACCGTTACAGGCGTGATCAAAGATGTACCGCCACAATCCCATCTTCACTTTGATTTCATCAGAGCGATGGCGCAGGAAGAATACAGCAGAGAAACGCAATGGATGGCCGACAATTTTGTAACATATGTCCAGGTTCGTCCAGGTACCACCCAGGCGCAACTGGACAGATACCTGCAGCAGGCCACAAAAAAATACATGGAGAATGATCTCAAAAAAATGACAGGGAGCGACCTTGCCGACCTGGAAAAGAAAGGAGGATATTTCAGGTATCAATCCATCCCCCTCAAAAAGATCCATCTCTATTCCGATCTGACCAATGAAGCAGAACCTTCGGGGAACATACAATACATCTACATTTTCATTATCACTGCCATTATCATTCTGCTGATCGCTTGCGTGAACTTCATGAACCTTTCCACCGCCCGCTCCGCCGGAAGGGCCAAGGAAGTAGGACTGCGTAAGGTCATGGGTTCACAAAGAAGCAGCCTGATAATACAGTTCCTGGCTGAATCTATCCTCACCAGCTGCTGCGCTATGATCATTGCAATAGCCCTGACCGCATTACTGATACCTTATCTGAATGAATTGTCAGGAAAATCGCTCAGCATTACTGTCGCATCCCTGGCATGGGTGCTTCCTTTATTGTTGCTTATAGTGATCATAGTAGGACTGATGGCAGGCAGTTATCCTGCATTCTTCCTCTCCTCATTTGAACCGGTGAAAGTGCTGAAAGGGAAACTTTCCAGCGGCTTTAAGAGCAGCTGGCTCAGGAACAGCCTGGTCATCTTCCAGTTTGCCGCAGCTATCCTGCTCATCGTCGGTACGCTGGTCATCTACAATCAGCTGAGTTATATACACAATAAACAGCTGGGGTATAACCGGCAACAGGTATTGGTCATAGAAAATACACAGGCACTATGGATACACGCCAAAGGGTTCAGGGATGATGTACTGAAAATCCCGGGAATTACGGCGGGTACCATGACAAATACATTGCCTACCGACATTAACATGAATACGAATATCTACTCCAAAGATGCCGCCAGGAGTCCCGGACAGGTGGTGGGTATTCCGGAATGGCATGTAGACGCCGACTATATACCTACCCTTGGCATGCAGATGGCGAGCGGACGGAATTTTTCACCTGATATGCCTACTGATACCGGATCAGCGCTTATTATCAATGAAACAGCCGCACGGCTGCTTGGATTTACGGATATCACTGACAAATATCTTTACTCCGGCAACAGTAAAATGAAGATCATCGGAATATTGAAGGATTTCAATTCAGGTACTTTACGCAGCAAGACCCCTCCGGCTGTACTCAAATTAGGCGAATATACGGGCACCATGGCATTCCGTGTTAATACGACCAATATTCAGCAGGTCATCAACAGGATCGCTGCGTTATATCATGCACGGCCGGCTATGCAGGGACAACCTTTCAGATATACTTTCCTTGACGATAACTTTAACAGGTTATACCAGGCAGAAGAACGCACAGGTAAGATCTTTATCTCCTTTGCCGTATTAGCCATCCTGATCGCTTCCCTGGGTGTATTTGGGCTTATTACCTATGCCGCGGAACAGCGTACCAAGGAGATCGGTATCCGCAAGGTATTAGGCGCATCTGTATCAGGTATTGTGGCTATGCTATCAGCAGACTTCCTGAAGCTGATCGCACTGGCAGCAGTGATTGCCACACCACTGGCCTGGTTGCTCATGAACAAATGGCTACAGAACTTTGCCTACCGTATCAATATCAACTGGGCAATATTTGCAGTATCTATTTTCCTGATGGCGCTCATCACTATGCTAACCATTAGCTTCAAAGCCATCAGGGCGGCGATGGTCAATCCTGTAAAAAGCTTAAGATCTGAATGATCATAAAGGGGGATGTAACAAAAATAAATGTATGTCCTTAGAAGCGCATAAAAGAGTACCTGATTCCTTTAGGTACCCGGATAAAAAGAGCCTGTCCGCCAAGTAGGCAGGACAGGCTCTTATCTTCATATAATCACTACTCAATTCTGTAAGGTCCACTGGCTGCTTTCAAAGTAGGCTGGTACATTCGTACATTGTGCCAAACCACTCTGATTCTCCAGGTTCAGATAGGTATTCTGCCACTCATTCTTCAGACGGGTATAACCGTTATAACTTTCCAACACCCAATAACTGCTGTAGAAAGTATTAGGTACATCCGAACTCTCCACATAACTGTACAGGTGTTCAATATTCAGGTAATGGCCTGTTGCCAGGTTTTTAAACCGGATATGTCCGTTCACCGTTTCCTGTACCCATCTGTATTGATTACCGCTGCTATTACCGTTATATTTCACCTGTCCGTTCTCTTCATACAGGTAAGTATTTAACCACTTGTTTTTGATAAGAACACCTGTCGTTCCCGGCGGAGGATTGCCACCACCAATGCTGTTTAACAGGTTCTCCGCATTGCTCACCTGCAGGTTGGCCAGATAGGAGAACACCTGGTTCAGCTGCTGCTGTACAGTACTGTTGCCTGCATACTGTTTTCTGTACCCGTATAAGCGGGCAACCAGTTCCAGTTCATGCTGTCCGTAGGGAACACCTAATTTCTGCTGCATAGTGGTCAGGAAGGAGTAGCCAAATTCATCGGTCGGCTCAATGATAGTGCCTTCGCCATAGTCATTCCAGGTAGCAAACTGGATGATATTTACGCTGGAATTAAGCGCTTTATCCAGCATGGTAGAGAAAGTAGCGGTACCATTATACGCGATCTCCCAGGTAGGGCCATCGGCGCCACCAGCTGCATAGAAAGATTTGAAACCGGGATAAACCACACCTATAGACAGCGGGAAACTTGCCGCCTGCGTATAGTAGCGGTCTACTACACCCGGATGTTCCTGGTATATCCAGGGGAATTCACCACCCGCATTGTTAGCGCCTACTTCATTGGTAAACCCGTAAAGCGGGATGATCTTCGGACGCGGATTAATACCATTCAGGATAGTATTCCATTCGGAAGGCTGATGGAAAGTGATAGGCCCGAAGTTCAGTACTACCGGTTCATTAGCAGCATTCCTCAGATAATTTCCCTGATTGAAATAGTTGTTCTGCATGTATACAAAATCGCCGTTGGCACTGGAAGCCATGCCAGGATCCCAGTTGCGGTCTTCATGTACGATGGAGAATTGCAATCCTACGGCATTCAGTTTGTTGATCAGTGCATTGGAATTGCTCAGGTTATCGGGATAGTCATACCGTTGCCTGGTGCCCGGCCAGTCAATAAATACACCATCTGCACCGGCATATTTCATCAGCAGTAGTTGATACTCGATGATATCCGGATCGCCGGAAGCGTAAGGCCCTGTTTTAGGATAGAAATAAGCGGCGATCTGTCTTTTACCATTGACGATAATGTCCGGGTTCTGGGTATTCATTTTCCAGTGATACCCCCAGGCGCCCCTGGATGCCGGTGTTTCAAACCAGGGCATCCAATGGATAAAGATCTTTTTGCTTGTGGATTTGCTGACAGCTACCGCAGCCTTGGTATTCAGGTCGGCAGACAGGTGTTCCTGTGGTTCCAGCGACGATTTGTTACACGCGAACAGGAACAGGGCACAACAGGCCCATAATAGAGTTCTCATTTTGAGGGAGATTTGATGAATAAATAAATGGTTCTTTTGAGAATGACGATATGGCTTTTCCGCAGCGAAAATAATCCCCCGGCGTTAACCCACATAATAGTATGGCAGAAATATAGAAGAAAAGAAAGCTTTAAAAATACAAATAGTATGATAATCACCCCATTGACATAGGGCTGCTATCTAAAAAAATATAGACGTTCAGCTATAAAAATGAGAGGGAACTACCCGTTGGGATATGCGTAGTTTTGATGGCAGGGAATTTTTCCTGCAGCCATTTGGCCATAAATTCAGATCCTGGCTCCTCACTTACGATATGGCCAAGTACGATCAACGACAATTGTTTACCAGCCGCCCGGGCATCGCGAACATATTCAGCGGTCTCCCATTCTGCCACTTCGCCGCATACTAATACATCAGGTTGCGTATTGCTGATACTCTGGATCTGGTTCCTGCCACCATAAGCACCGGGCAGCAGCAGTACCTTTTTGCATTGCTGTTCAGGATCACCAACATACCGCACGGCCTCGATGTTCAGTTTCTGCTTCAGATCTCCTATCAGCGCTTTTAATGTCATTGCGGGCGACAAATTATAGATAACATGACTGCTATCCTCAAACTGTTGCCACCCCAGCTGATCCACCAGGCCTTTACGCACCCCATCCGGCTTTACGCCGTGTATGTAGTCATGGTTACGCCATACAACAATATTGTGTTTCTTCAGCAGATCGGCTTTATAACGGTATACATCGTCCTTTTCAAGCCATGCTGTTTCGTCTGTATGGTTATAGAACGTAGGCTCGTGAGCGATGATAAAATTTGCATTCAGCGAAATAGCCTTTCTGATCACCTCCACAGTAGCAAACATAGTGGTTACAATACCGGTTACCACCACATCTCTACTCCCCGATTTCAAAGTATCGACAGTATTGGGAAAAGGAGCACCCGGCGCCTCTTTTATGAACAGGTCCATTATCTGCCCTACAGTGATCCGCTCCTGTACCGACATAAAACCAGTAGCAAAACCGGCAAAGGGAGAAGTAAGAGCTACAGCAGATCCCGCAGCTACCGCTACCTGTGCAATGAATTTTCTTCTGTTGATGGAGGTATTGTTCCCACGTGGCATAATGACTGATTAACCTGATAAATATACTGTTTTTCAGGAAGATCTGTCTATAAACAAAGGGGGAACTCAAAGGAACTCAAAAGTAATTGACCAGTGTAACACAGAGGAGATAATGATTGCCTGCAATTAAGCCAAAGGCTCAGACCCAGGGTCATGACAAACAGACATCTAAACAGTACTAGGGAGAGCGAAAGTAGCACCCGGTTTCAGATGGGAATGGCGGGCCTTCGGCTCTCGGGAGACACGACCGATGTTGTCCAATCCGTATTCAAAATCCTATACGATTGACAACGCTCAATCGTCTTCCGGAGAGGCGCCGACCGACATCCCATACTGAAACCGGAGCTACTTAGCGGGAAAAAAATCAATACCTCAGCGACAGTACACGCAGAGCAATATCCCTACCCGTCTGCGCGCCTATCTGGCTATCAAACTGGTAATGAATACCACCATAGATCCTCGAAATAGAAGCCTCATCTATCATCTGCTGAAAACCATTGAAAGAGCGGGCACTAAATCCCTCCGCCACTTTCTGGTTATCCGTGAATGAAAAACTACTTCCAAAATAATCTCCCAGGATATTGCCTGCAGCACTCGTAAATGTAGCATGCCCTGATGTATAAGAAGGGAACGGCGGTGTACCGATCAGCGAGTTCCAACCTGCAGCTATATACGTCTGTATATAAGTGACTGGACGCAGCAGATTGTATTTGTACTTATACTTCCAGCACACAATGGCAGCATCGTTTTCACCAATACCTGCCTGCGCGAAAAGCTTTGCAGCTTCCGTCAGGCCAAGGCTGTTGTCAGTGATCAGCTGAGCAGTGATAGCCAGCATATGTCCCGGCGGAGTGAAAGTACCGCCTCCATCAGCCCAATAACGGGCAATAGTGTTCTCTTCTGGCGTAAGTGTATTCACCTTGTTATAAACGAAATAAGCGGCCTTATAGAACGCAGAAGCCGTATCTGTTGAGAAGGCAGGATGGGCGATATCTGCGGTCTCCGGATTAAGTGGTCGCACCATCAGCCGGTTATTGCCCCAGTAAGGCAGCATGGCACGCTGAAAGGCAGGCGGGGTTGGTACCCAGAAGGAAGGACCTACCGGAGGTACGTAATCGGTAGGAAAGTTATTCAGATAGCCGTCCTTTCCGCCATCGGTAGTTGACCAGGTATAAATAGCGGCGCTCACCTGTTTACCAAAATTAACAGAGCGGTTAATCTCATCGGCGCCACAACTACCTGAAGCTGCTGCTTTGTTGGTACTGTCAAGTGCAGCGATCAGCGCCAGGTTGGCAGCGCTGGCGTTGGGATACAGACGCTTAATGATGTCTGCCATTGCACTATTGGCAACGATCTCCCAATTATATCTTTTTCCCCATTCGGGGCGGGGTACATTGCTCAGGCCATCCAGCTGGCCACTGAGGGAATGACCGTACCTGTCACTCCATATCACTGCTTCATGCAGTGCAACGCCTGTATAGGCAAGTGCTCTGGCAGCCACCGGCGGACTGAATCCCGGCGTCTCTCTGATCAGTTTAAATTCGAGCTGATACCACGAAACCGGTACAGCAGCTGCTGCATTACTTTGGGGCGTGAATTCGGCAGCAGCAATTGTGGGGATTTGGGGTGCCTGATCTTCCTTGCTACACGCGGCAATAACAAGGATCATAAAGAGGTAGATGCACCACGAACGTTTGGAGTAAATGGTCATAATATTGAGTTTTTTAAGAGGGAGTAATATAAACATGACCGGTAGAAATATGCCCGCAGTCATTTACATGAAAAGTTGCCAAAATACTCCCTGTTTTGTATAGGCTTTACGGAAAAAGCATGTATCTTCGGAACCATTGTTTTTGGACCTCAATTACAACACCCCTGAATATGAATGTTAAAGAATCACAATAAAACCCACAACCCCCATTATTTAACTAAATCACCCTTCCAACATCATGGAACTTAAACTCATCAGGATCAATAGCCAGGGTCCTTTAGTAACAAGCTGGCAGTTCTTTTTAATCGGTCAGCACTTGTACGAAGGCGTCGCTGACGGCATTTTTTCAAGAGAGCTACAGGATGCAACTATCCAATTCCAACGTAAAAATAACCTCCAGCCTGACGGTGTTGTAGGCAACAAGACATATGGTGTTGCCATGCAATTTGGATTTGATGGTATTATTGATGACCGGACTGACAAATCCAGCGCAGATTACCCTAAACCGCCCTCATTTCAGCCAATGGTTTCCAATGAAGAAAGAGCCAGGGTGTTTGGTAAATTCTCGTTCGTATCCCAGCCTATTGCCGGCAATCCGGAAAACATCAAAGTTACCGACAACTGGGTAAGCCAGAATATTGTAACAGCATCTATCCCACAGCTGATCCACATCAAAGGATCGGACAGGGTACAGTTCCATAAGCTAGCGGCCAATCAGCTTGTTAAACTGTGGGCTGACTGGGAAAAAGCAGGCTTACTTCCACTGGTGCTGACCTGGGGCGGCTCTTATGTTCCAAGATTCATCAGAGGCAGCCGTACAACGTTGAGCAATCATTCTTTTGGCTCAGCATTCGACATCAATGTGGCATGGAATCCGCTTGGTGCCATACCTGCGTTGGTAGGTCAGAAAGGGACTGTGAGAGAGCTGGTGCAGATAGCTAATCTGAATGGCTTTTACTGGGGCGGACATTTCTCCCGTAAAGATGGAATGCACTTTGAAATAGCACAGATAAAATAACGTAAACATGCCGGGCTGTTTGTAAGAATGGTCCGGCATTGACATCATTTATAGAGAATTTCAGCTACCACTTATAGACAATTTCTATTATAGAGATTTTCTATTTATGCAGCCCGTAGATTGTGATTACTTTTATGCCAAACGTATACAGATGGCACCAGAAGTATCACAGTCAAAATACAGCCGCAGACAGGAGATCGTAAACGGACTTATTCATGGTGCAGGCGTACTGTTTGGCATCAGTGCACTGCCTGTGCTGATAGCTATCGCAGCAATACACAACAATATTGCGGGCATTGCAGGCGCTGCTGTCTACAGTTTCTGTTTCCTGCTTTTATTTACCTGTTCTACCGTATATCATCTCTCACTCGATGCTGCTGCCAAGAAATTATTTCTCATCTTCGATCACATCAGTATTTATTTCCTGATAGCAGGGACATATACTCCTTTCCTGCTTGTATATATGAACAATGCCTTTGGCATCACACTGCTGTCTGTATTGTGGGGACTGACACTAGCGGGTACTTTTTTTAAGATGCGGTTCACAGGGAAATATGAGATCATCTCCACTGTCATTTATCTCCTGATGGGCTGGATATTTCTGGCAGGCGGGCCGAGGTTCTTTACTGAATTACCTTTATCTGTTCTGATACTGCTTTGTACTGGCGGCGCCCTGTATACTTCCGGTGTGTATTTCTATCTCACAGACAGGCGCACCTTTGCGCATGCAGTGTGGCATTCCTTTGTGCTTGCAGCTGCTATCTGTCACTTCGTAGCGATCCTGTTATCGATGTAGCTCATCCGTTACTATCTGCAAAGAGATTTTGTCCGCAAATGAGGGTCAGTATTTCCGTAAATGAGGTGGTAGTTTACAGTCCTCATACGAAATTAGATGATAATAAAAATATGCCTCTACTGTTCTCCCCCAATGCGAACATATAATCATTAAGCACTATGCAGATGGAATACAACAGAATCGCTGATATCAAGCGTTTACAATTTATCATCAACAGTTTGAAGAAACACCTCCCTGCCGGCTCCGTTGTACTTGACGTGGGTTGTGGTAATGGTATTATTGCCCGTCATCTTGGTGGCGAAGGATTCAATGTTTATGGCATTGATATCAGTCCTAAAGCAATAGAAAAAGCAAGGGCGCTCACTGACCTGCCTAATGTCAGTTTTGATGTGATCAGTGCGGAACAGCTGGTGGCTGATGGCAGGAAGTATCATGCCATCATCTGCAGCGAGGTGTTAGAGCATCTTAATCAACCGGAAAAATTGCTGAATGTATTGTATCAGTCACTTGCTGATGATGGTGTGCTGATCGTTACTGTACCTAACGGCATGGGTCCCAGGGAAGTGCTGATAACAAAGCCTGTTATTGCCTTACAAAAGAAGGATAACTGGGCATGGCGCTGTATACAGAAAATAAAGTCCATGCTTGGCTATAAAGGCACTACTGTTCAATCAGATGCAGATGATCTGACGCATGTGCAGTTCTTCAGCAAGCACTCTCTTGAAAATCTTGCCCGCAAAACACGGTTTAAGATCATCAGTTTCGGAAAAACGAACTTTATTGACGATGTTTTTCCTTTTTCTTTCTTCACGAAAAAGATCAAAATTCTACAGAAGTGGGATGGCGCAATTGCAGAAGTCCTTCCTTATCAACTGACTGGAAGTTTTGTAACAGTATGGGAAAAGAACCCATAAAAAAAACAATATATTTTATTGCTGAAAAACCCCGATTTATACCCTGATCAGGCTGTATTCTCATGGTAATTACGTAGCTTTGTATTACCTATACCCGTAATATAATCTATGAAAACCTTCAGTGTACTATTCAACATACTGAAAACCATCACCGTATCCTTATTGATCATGCTTCCTTTTACAGCCAGGTCACAAACGATACCTATCTATCTTGAAAATCCGTCATTTGAAGGACAGCCAACAATGAATGGAATTCCTGCCCCATGGTATCAGCGATCTGTCAATTTGATAGCATACACTTTACCACTTGGCAGTACCAATGAGATAGCCCCTTCGGATGGAAAAACTTATGCCGCATTACTGGCTGCATCTGAAAACAATACTTCTGCCGGACATGCTGTATGGACATCTATCGGACAACGACTATCACAACCTATCGAAGCAGGCAGGGCATACCTGATCTCTTTTGATATGGCATTGATGCCTGAAGAAGACCACAGTGACAATACAGCGGCTACATCTACTGCATTGGCCATTCTGGGCAGCACTTCAGAACCGGATATAGGAGAAAGGATCTGGTATTCGGATATCTGCTACGAAAGAAAATGGAACAGGTTCACAGCTGTATTAAAACCTAAAAAAAACTACACCCACCTTCGTTTTGAGCCCTACGTTACAGACTATGATGATACCTGTTATGTGGTAACTTTTCTCGACAATATTTCGATGATCGAAGAAACGCTCAACTTTGATGTGAGTGCAGAGAATACATGTTATGGCGAGAGCGACGGTAAGGTAGTTGTCACCATGCATAGCCTGGAAAAAGACACATATAGCTTCCGCTGGGAACCGGGTGGTTATACCACACCTGAAGTATCCCATCTTCCGGCAGGTAAATACACCGTCACAGTAACAAGCAATAATAAGGGTAATTCAAGAGCAGAAAGTATACTGGTAAAACAATGGGATATCAAGATCGATGCAGCTGTATCAGGCATCAGTTGTTTTGGTGAATCAGATGCAAGCATTTTAGTAACTGCGAGTGGAAGCTTAAGTCCCTATAAATATGCACTGGTAAATGAGTTCCCGGATCAGGATACACCCGGCTTCGATAACCTGGCAGCTAACTACTACACGCTGAAGGTGACAGATAGTATGGGCTGTTACAAAACGCAAGGTATCAACATTGTTAATCCGGGTCTTCTGCAGATGAAAGATGTTATAGCAAGACCAGTATCCTGCAGTAGTGTACAGGACGGCCAGCTCATCTTCACTCCTGCCGGAGGCACCCCGCCTTATCAATACAAACTTGCAGATACATTCCAGCTGGAAAACAGGTTCCGCCACCTGGATGCAGGTAGTTATCATTACACCGTTACAGATGGACGTGACTGCTCAATAGAAGGAAATGCAACGATAGAGAAAGAGTGGAGAGATTGCGCCATATATATGCCTACTGCATTCAGCCCTAATGGAGACGGTAAAAACGACATTTTTAAGGCCAGGCTGCAGGATGATATTACTGCGTACAGATTGGCTGTTTATGGCCGCTGGGGACAGCTTATTTTCGAAACAACAGATCCTGAGACGGGATGGGATGGGAAGCAGAAAGGCCTTGACCTGCCACCGGGCACCTATATATGGGTAGCTACCTATACAGCCAGTAATAAACAACCGATGAAGCAGCAGGGTACTATCACCATGTTCAGATAAAATAAACCGGAAGTGCTCCGGATTGCAGTTAAATAGCGTAACTTGATAAGAGTTAATCTCTTAGCTATATGGAACTGGTAGTATTCGCAGCACTTCATTTTGAGCTAAATGCCCGGCCTGCCGGCGAGACAACAAGCGGCAGCCCCCCTTTACAAATGTTGCTTGATCTGATCAGATCCCAACAGGGTACCGGGCCACAGGCCTTACAGATCCATGCAGGCAGCTCTTCTCCCCCGCCATTGCCGCAGATAATGGTCAGCACCTGCATGACGCGTTATCTCGATCATCTGTCAGGCACCATGCAGGAAAACGGCACAAATGGCTATGAGCTGGGTAATATTACGGTAGAGTTGCTGACGGAATACCAGGAAAAGCAGACACCGCAGGAACATACAGAAACAGCTCTGTCAACAACGATGATGATCATCAGAAATGAAGTAATGCTTAATCCCAATATTCACGAACATAGCCTGCGGATACTTGCCAAAAAGCACTTTATTAACGAAAAAACGCTGAGCAGGGCATTCACGAAAACATTTAGGGTAAAGATCAGTGATTTTATACTGGAGCAGGTGATGCAGCGGGCCAGATACCTGCTGGAAAATACCCAAAAGACTGTAGCAGATATAGCAGAAGAATTAGGATACAGCAACGATTATAATTTCTCCCGTACATTCAAAAATATACACGGTATTTACCCCATGGAACTCCGAAAAAAGAACATATCCCCGAAACGGTCTACATACTAAACTCCTCGTAAAAAGCCTGTCTGGTAGCGGGATTATACCAAAGGTACTGCCAGAAATCATCTTCCTCTCCTGCTCTGTAGGGGATCAGCTGATCTATCTCTTCCTGTTTCCACCAGTTAAATTTTCCCGGGAAGGAAATAGCTCCCATATTGTCTTCTGTTGACAATTGAAGCCCGTTCTGCTCAACGATCTTGTCAATCGTTGACTGATCGCAGCTAAAAGACATCAGCACAGAATAATCAATAGCCATGAAGTCGCCGTAGGTATAAAGATCTTTCACGTCGCTCGTCAGTTCGATCTGCAGATGCTCCTTAAAACGGCTTTTGTTATCCCTTGTATCGGCAGTGTAAGCATTATATGTGGGGTATACTCTTTCTGTCTGCTCTGTTGTTGCGTCTGTAGATCTCTCTATTACCGCATGTCGTTTATGTTTGTTCTTCCCACAGGAGAGAACGGTCATTGAGAATGACAAAAAACACAACGTCAACAATAATCTTCCTGAATGCTGTTTCATATGACAATTTGTAAGGGATACACAAATATCGTTGCAATTGCTGCAACCTGCCTGCTTCATACGTTGGCACAAGAATCAATCATAGGCATCTTCCCTGCGGCAGAATCCCCCGCTTTAACAATACAAATATACATATGAAAATTTAGAATATCATCAATATATCCTCCCATTTGAAAGATTTAACCCAGGCCTGACTGCCTCCGGGTCAGTGCTTAATTACTCAGGTATTAAATTCTGGTATTATATTTGTTTTTCTTTTACCACAAAGTATTTATTTCATGTTCGTAAGACCGATACTCATACTGTCGCTGCTATTTTCCTTTTTCATTTGCTGTACTATCAGCGCATGTACTTACCGTGTTGCGCCACCTCGGGGAAATCCTCATGGCTTACCTCCCGGACAGGCTAAAAAGTTAACAGGATCCAAATCAGCCAAGCCTTATGCGCCGGGTCAGCAAAAGAAACGGTATTGATCCGGCCATTTATTTTTTCCTGGTGATCATGTCATATACAAGTCCTGCAGCAACAGCATATACTGCATGATGTAATATGTCAATTCCGATCGTTTTGGGATCTTCCTCCTGAATCGGCGGCGCCACCTTCAGGCCGGGCAACATGACGAGAGCAGCTTAGTCTCTGGCTTAGAGGCGAAAAAAACATGCCAGGCACACACATGCGTCTGCCTGAATGTTGGTCAATGTTGAGAATGCTGATATAATCCGAATATATTACCTGCAGGGTCGCTGAACTTTGCTGTGATCTCGCGCGCGTCATCATTCATATCTTCTATGATCTTTCCTCCGTTTGCAGTGATCAGTTTCAGGGTAGCGCGCATATCAGATACCATCAGGTGAATACTAAGGCCTTTGTCGCCATGTGCTTCACGACCGGTTATAAAAGTGCCGCTCACTTCTTCAACAGCATCATCAAAAGCAACGGAGCCGTCGCCACGTGTTCTGATCTTCCAGCCAAATATTTTCTCATAGAAACCGGCTGATTCCTTCACATCTTTCGCAGGAATTTCGATATAACAGATCTTGCCGTTTCCGAAGGTAGGATGTTCCATGTTTTGTATGTTTTTGTGGATTAAATAGTTGTAGATGGGGCATATTCCTTTTCGCTAAAGTAGCATTGTTTCAAATCATTTTCTTAATTTATCCCCCATGGAACAACATAACAAGCAGGAGCATTCACATACTCATGGAGGCATTTTCGGTCACAATACGGAACTGATCTTTAGCATTATCTGCGGCATATGCCTGGGCATAGGTTTTGGCCTTCATTTCATAAAGACGCTGACCCCGGGCATTCCCCTGATACTTTATACCGGGGCTTATTTCTTCGGAGGATTTTTTACAGCTAAGGAAGCAGTTACTGCGATCAGTAAAGGTGAATTTGAAATTGACTTCCTCATGCTGGTGGCCGCTGCAGGCGCAGCTATACTCGCCGACTGGGCAGAGGGAGCCTTGCTATTGTTCCTGTTCAGTCTTGGTCATGCGTTAGAGCATTATGCCATGGGCAAGGCAAAAAAGTCCATAGCAGCATCGGCTGAATTAACGCCTAAAACAGCCCTGTTAAAGTCAGGGCAAGAGGTGGACGTGGAAACACTGAAAACAGGCGATATTATCCTTATAAAACCGGACACAAAAATTCCTGCGGATGGTATCATCATAGCAGGCAACAGCAGCGTCAATCAGGCACCTATCACGGGGGAAAGTATGCCGGTAGAAAAGCAGGCTGTAGCCGGTCCCGATATAACACCAGATAAGGCTGATCAACTGGAAGCTAAATACAGGGTCTTTGCGGGTACTATCAATGGTAATGGTTCGCTGGAAGTAAAGGTTTCACGTTTAGCGTCCGGTTCTACTATCGCCCGGCTCATAAAACTGGTGAACGAAGCCCAATCGGGAAAATCTCCCTCCCAGCGGTTTACAGATAAGGTACAACGATATTATGTGCCGGCAGTGCTGATCCTGGTAACTGCTTTATGTTTTGCGTTCCTGGTAATAGACGAACCATTCAGCAGAAGTTTCTACCGCGCCATGTCTGTACTGGTAGCGGCAAGCCCCTGTGCATTGGCGATAGCAACTCCCAGCGCCGTATTAAGCGGTGTAGCCAGGGCTGCGAGGTCCGGTGTGCTGATCAAAGGAGGAAGGCCATTGGAAGATCTGGGCACGCTGACTGCATTGGCCTTCGATAAAACAGGTACGCTCACAGAAGGAAGACCGAAACTCACCGATATTATTTCCCTTAACGGCACCAGTGAAGAAGAGTTGCTGCAACTAACGATTGCGGTAGAATCCCTGAGTGATCATCCCCTGGGTAAAGCCATTGTAAAGGACGGGAAAACAAAACTACGTAATGCCACACTTCCCGCTGTCAGCGATCTAAAGTCTGTAGCCGGAAAAGGCATCAGCGCCCGGGCCGGCGATGATACTATTGTGATCGGGAATCCGGCCTTGTTTGAGAAGGAACAAATGCCGCAGGAACTGGTGGAAAAAGTAGCCGCACTGCAGGAAGGCGGGAACACTACGATGATCGTCAGGAAGAATAGTGATTACATTGGTCTTATATCTGTTATGGATACCCCACGGGAGGAAGCCCGGCAGGTATTACAGGACCTTCGTGCTGCGGGCATCCGGAGGATGATCATGCTGACGGGCGATAATCAGCAGGTAGCTGATGCTGTGGCCCGGCAGACAGGGCTTACAGAAGCATGGGGCGACCTGCTTCCTGAAGAGAAAGTAGATGCCATCAAAAAATTAAAACAGGACGAAAATAAGGTGGCTATGATAGGCGATGGAGTAAACGATGCCCCGGCCATGGCAAACAGCACAGTGGGCATCGCTATGGGTGCTGCAGGTAGCGATGTAGCCCTTGAAACAGCGGATATAGCGCTGATGGGTGATAAACTGTCCCTCCTGCCCTTTGCGATCCGCTTAAGCAGGCAGGCGAAAAACATCATCCGCCAGAACCTTGTATTCAGCCTTGGTATGGTTGTAGTGTTAATCCCGCTTACCATGTCGGGTATCGCTTCTATAGGCCCGGCCATCATTGCACATGAAGGCTCTACTTTACTGGTGGTATTTAATGCATTGAGACTATTGGTGTATAAAGATTAGACCACGCTCTATCAGACACCCATATAACATATAACAAGAGCCCGTCCACCGGGGTGGACGGGCTCTTGTCTATGAAAATATTGTTTCTGAGAAAAAAGCTTTTTCTAAACTTAGCGGCTTTCCAGTTGTACCCAGGGGCTGCTATCTTCGGAAAGCAGATCGCACTGAGCGCCATATAGCTCATCCAGCTGTTCAAGATCACCGCTCCACATAGCGAATCCCATCAGGTAATTTTCGCCCAGGTTAGTCCAGGTAGTATAATTGTGCAGCAAATCCTTGCCAAATTTCCGGATATACGCCATTGCCTCATCCCTTGACAGGAAACCGGCATCATAGCCCCAGCGGCAAAGATTAATAGCGCGGCCAAGGTCCCAGGTGAGGGCATCCAGTTTACATTTTTTACCTTCAAAACAGCCCGCTTCCTCACGGAGGTGCTTATAGCCTTCGGAAATATTGGCTGCGTACAGATCTACGGATATTTCATCGCCTTTAGCGGTAAATTCCTCCTGCAGTTTTTCCAGTTCCGCCGCCCTTTCCCTTACAGGCAGGGTGGTAAGTATATTCCAGATGGGTTTGAAGTAAACGCGATGACCATGGTTCACCAGCCAGTCGATATTAGCCAGCAGTTTATCCCTGGTATTGATATGCCATTCTCTTTTCAGCATTCCCCTGATCTCTTCCTGGTCACTATCTGTTTCCAGTGTATCCATGCGGTCGCCATGCAGATAGGCCAGGTTGGCGCCGCAGGCTATATATTGTCTGTCATGCAGGGAAAGGGTACCATCTTCATGCAACTCCGGCGTATCCTCCTCTTCTGGTTGCATTGCACGGTCCTGTTTTGCTCTTAAGGCAATCTCTTTCGCCCTGCGATTCAGTTTGATCAGTTTGACAACAACAAATAGAATGTATAGGGCTGTTACGCCGACGATGATGATGATCGTTTTCATGTGGAATTTTTAAATATCGCATACTGAAAGATGAACTTCAGGTTGCGCACTCAGTTACTGACTCAGTTTAAAAGCTGTCTTTTTGGCTTCAAATATGCTGCTCTACTATATAGTTTAATAGTATCCCTGACTGTAAGGGATCATTGTTTTTCCCTTTATGCAATATCGCATTTTAAAGGGAATATTCTATTAAAAAGAAAAATCTATCTTTGCCATCTCTAACATTTATCAATGTAATACAATCTATTATGAAACAAGGCTTTTTTGCATGTATTTTAGCCGCTCTACTTTTAACCAGCACTGGTTGTGAAACTTCGCAACAGATCCTGAATAACCTGCCTGCCAATCTGCCAACTTCCGGAGGTCTGAGCTCTGCACAGATTGCAGCAGCACTGAAAGAAGCACTCACTATCGGCACCCAGAACAGTGCAAACAAGCTTTCTGCTGCCAACGGCTTTTTTGCCAATGCTGCATTGAAGATATTGATGCCTCCCGAGGCCCAGAAAGTGGAAAACACCCTGCGTAATGTAGGTCTGGGTAGTGTAGTGGATAAGGCTATCCTTTCCATGAACAGAGGTGCTGAAGAAGCTGCAAAATCCGCCGCTCCTATCTTCGTAAACGCTATCAAACAAATGACGATCACTGATGCCCTGGGCATTCTGAAAGGAGGTAACTCTGCCGCCACCAACTACTTCAAGGATAAAACCACCGCTGCACTCACCAGTGCTTTCAAACCGGCTATCAGCGATGCCCTGAAGAAAGTGGATGCTACCAAATACTGGTCAGATCTGTTCTCCGTATACAACAAGTTCTCTTCCACCCCGGTGAATACCGACCTTACCGCTTATGTAACTGAAAAAGCGATTGCCGGTATCTTCCAGGAAGTAGCGCTCGAAGAGCAAAAGATCAGACAGGATCCTGCCGCCCGTGTGACCGACCTGTTGAAAACTGTGTTCGGCAGCGCGCAGGCACAGCAACAAACGAAATAACAATTATCGTATCTACGGCGATCATTGTAAAAAATAGGGCTGACCAACGAAGACTTCTTTCACTT
The DNA here is from genome assembly GCF_900142925.1 of Chitinophaga sp. CF418. Taxonomy (GTDB): domain Bacteria; phylum Bacteroidota; class Bacteroidia; order Chitinophagales; family Chitinophagaceae; genus Chitinophaga. The sequence goes on along the minus strand of NZ_FRCN01000016.1, from coordinate 117,424 downwards.
CGTTGGTCAGCCCTTATAATATATTGGGCGTCCCTTATAATGTAATCTTAACCTGTTTATATTTATATCAAGTCCACCTCAAGTCCAGCTCAATTCCATATCAAAGGCACTGCGAAGCCTCTTTAATACGGGGGAAAAGCAGGTATCCCTCCTGTAAAACGCCACCTGCATACTCCCTGGTAAAATAATATCACTTTAAGGCATTCTGGGCCAGATCATACGGTAGTCAGTTTTCGTATAGGTTGATCGCTATTATTATAATGCTTTTAACCCTTCCGGAATGTGCCCTGGTCAACACGCTTCATAAATGCGATAAGCCCGGGAAAATAATGTTTCTGATCATCCCAGCAACTGAAATGGCTGCCTTCCGGACAGTAGACATTACTTCCATTTTGTACCTGTGTGCTCATCCACTTCATATGCTCGGGGTCCATTGTATCAAACTTCGCTCCTATGGTCAATGTCGGCACCTTGATCTTAGGAAGGTCACCGCTGCGCTCCCAGTTAATGAGACGGCCACCTGGTTTGAATTCACTGGGTCCCTGCATGGTAACATAAACAGCTGCGTTAAGATGTTTGAAGGTTCTGTTGATAGCCTCCGGCCATTCAGGCAACACACAGATATGCTTTCTGTAGTATTCGTTCATTACGAGTGCCTGATATGTGCTATCTCCGTATTGATTATTGTTTTCATATGCTTCCAGTGAATCGACCAGCGACTTTCTCATTTGTCCTCTCAGCACCTTATTGTACGCAGCGTAACTATTCATGCTGGACATCATATCAGATATGATGAGCCCTTTTATATGCTGCTGATATTTCAATGCATAGTCTATCGCAAGCATGCCACCCCAGCTGTGACCCAGCAGATAGAAGTTTGTACTGTCAAGCCCTAACGCCTGACGGACCTGTTCTACTTCTTCTACATAATGTTCCATGGTCCAAAGGCTGCTATCGTTTGGCTGTTCACTGTAGTAAGATTCCAGCTGGTCGTATTCGATCAGCTCTATACCCTCCTGAGGCAAAAAGCTTTCAAAACATTCAAAGAATTCATGCGTTGCGCCGGGACCGCCATGCAACAGTAACAGTTTCATTTTGGGGTTGTTGCCGATCCGTTTTGTCCACACATGAAATTTACCCTTCGGCGTTTCTATCTCCACCATTTTTACTCCACCAGTCTGAACGCCGGAATCGTGTGGCATAAAATACTGTTGATAGTTGACTCCTTGTGGAGCCTGACTACATGCTGCGAAGAGTATTATCAGCAGAAAAATAACATTTCTCATTGAGTGTTGTTTAGGTTCAGGTTTAGAGTTGCGTATTTGCGAGAGCACGAAAGTAAATTGAAATACACTGATGCCATATCCCCAAATCAGGGGACTGCTATCACCCATTTTCCCTACACCTTTTCCAACAAAAAAATCAGGTCTACAGTTCACCTGCCCTTCAGGAAGGTCTGTTTTACCAGCTTCTCATCAAGAAATTGTATCAGCAATAAAATGACGGTGCCCAATATGAATATGGTTCCATAGCGGGAGATAAAACCCATGATCACCGCCCCTTCCCCAAAATGCACTAATGCTGCCAGGGCGCTTCCTCCGGCAAACAGGCAGCAAAAGATAATGATCAGATTAGCCCGTGTTTCCGCCATACGCTCCTTACGCGATCTCAGTTTAGCGGTCACCTTTACAGCAAAATCGCGGGGAAGATCGGGGGCAGGCTCCTTACCCAATGCCTCAAACAACATGCTGTATACTTCCAGTTCCTCTTTCTCCTCCGGCGACAAACCAGCCTTTTGACCGGCCAGACCCTTTTCCAGTAATTCCTGTAGTCTTTTATCATCCATCTCCTTCATGACAGCTCATTTTTAAGATAAACATTTAATTTCTCTTTCAATAGTTTCCTGCCTCGGAACAGGTAACTTTTTACCGTTCCTTCCGGCATACCCGTTATTTCTTCTATCTCCTGGTATGAGAACTCATTCAAATGAAATAACGTCAATACCGTTCTGTATTGCTCCGGCATCTGTGCTATCAGCCTGTTAATATACTCCGTTACGTCCTTTTTATCCAGCTGCTGTCCCGGGTGCTCACCTGCAAAGCTATAATTCTCAATGTCCGCCGGATGGGCAACGGTATTATCGTTATTATACTTCTTCCCATAATTAATCGCCGTTACATAAGCAATACGGGCAATCCAGGTAGATAATCTCGACTTATACTCAAACCGGTGCAGGTGCTGATGCACCTTCATAAAGACCTCCTGGCAGATGTCCTCCTTGTCTTCCTTTGTATTGATGATCCTGTTCACTACATGGAACACCAATCCCTGGTATTGTTTTACCAATACCTCAAAGGCCTTAAGATCTCCATGCAGGATACGCGGGAGCAGTTCCTTTTCATCAATCATGTCAGAGTAGACAACGGTTTGGCTATAAATGTTGCAAAAATTATGAGAGATTTGCAACATTTTCGGAATTCGTCTTGTCTACTGAGAAAACCGCTAAATATGTTTGCTATTATCGAAACACTTGGGAGTTTTATTATGATCATCTCCGTTTTTGCGATTATCGCCGCTGTCATTACCTCTTTTCTTAATTACCGGCTGAAAAAACGTATTCTCGACGCCGGTCCGGTAGACGAGAACACGCTGAAATTAATACCAGCCTACTCCCGGATGAACACCGAAATGCTGAAATGGGGTGTCATTCTTCTCTTTGCCGGCCTGGGCCTGATCGTCCTGGAATATATTCCGTACGACGTAGAAAAGTCCACACTTCCCTATGGTATTGAAACTGTATTCATCGCCATCGGGTTCCTCGTATACTTCTACATCGTGAAGAACAAACAGCACCAGGACTAATCTCTCCCCTCTTCGCCGGAACTATCTGTCCCTATACCAGCCCGGCTATTATCATTCACTTATTGCAATCCCTGTTTTTAAAGCCTCCTGCGCTTTAACGGGAATTGCCATGCCGTAAAAAATAGTTACCATGAAAAAACAGCTACCACCCATATGCACGGTCATCCTGCTTGCAGGCAGCCTGACAGCAATGGCGCAGACACCTGATTCATCCCGTATAAAAGGGCTAAAAACGGTTACTGTTACTGCACAAAAGCCACTTATCCGACAGGAGATTGACCGGCTTATTTATGACTTCCAGGCCGATCCTGACAGTAAAAGCAGTACTGTCCTGGAGATCATGCGTAAAGTGCCTTACCTGTCCCTGGATGCCGCCGGCAACATCCTCCTGAAAGGCAACAACAGCTACCGCATCCTGATCAATGGCAAGCCTTCCGCTCTGCTGGAAAAAGATCCCTCCCAGCTACTCCGTACCATTCCGGCCTCCACTATCCAGCAGATAGAGGTCATTACCACCCCGCCGGCCAAATATGACGGCGAAGGACTTACCGGCATCATTAACATCATCACCATTAAAAGGAAAGCAGATGGGTATAATGGCTCAATTAACGTCAGTGAAAAGTTTCCCGCCAATGGACCGGGAACAGGCGCTTCCTTTGCCCTGAAAAGCGGCAAACTGGGCATATCTGCTTTCGGTGGCGCCAGCAAGTCTGACCAGCCACATGCGAGAAACGACATGCAGCGCCATTCAGAAGGGGAGTCACCAGCCTACCTGGAACAGGATGGCGACAGGCGTACCGACCGCAAATCCGCCTATCTGGGCACAGAGATCAGCTTTGAAGCCGATAGTCTGCACCTGCTTACTGCCCAGTTCAACATCAGCGGCAACAATTCCGACGGCAAGGGCTACCTGCTTTCCAACCTTAGCAACAGCCATGCTACCCTTCAACGTTATAATCTCAACAGCGCTGATGAGGGTAAAGGCAATAGCATGGACGCGGGCCTCAATTACCAGATCAGTTCCAGGAAGAATAAGAACAATCTCCTTACATTTTCCTACCGCTATATGACCAATGGCGCCAAAAAGGGTTATGAGCAAACCTTTACTGATACTATCAATTATTCTATTCCCGGCTACCGGCAGCATGACAATGAAACGTTCCGCGAGCACGCTCTTCAGGCTGACTATGTACGCACCTTCAAAAAGTTCAGCATGGAAGCCGGCGTTAAAGGAATATGGCGTAACAATAACAGCGATTTCAGATATGAATATTATCAACCATCTTCCGGGAAGTTTGAGCCCGATCCCTCCTCTAACCGTTTCAATGGCAACCAGAACATTTTCAGTGTATATAATGCCTATACTTTCTCCACAAAAAAATGGGATGTAAAAGGCGGCGTGCGCGTAGAGCAGACATTCATGAGCGCTGCATTTCAGAGCGACTCTATGCACATCCACCAGCAGTTCCTCAATATTCTCCCTTCCCTCCTCATCAACCGGAAACTGACTAATAACAGCTCACTGAACCTGGGTGTCAGCCAGCGTTTGAAACGGCCCAATATCTACCGGCTCAATCCATTCACAGACAGGTCCAATCCTTCCAGTGAATCATCAGGTAATCCTGCTCTGCGGCCTAGCTCGATCACTGATTTCCAGCTCAGTTATAACTGGTCCGGAAAGATGTCTGTCAATGCCGGTATCAGCTATTCCTACAACAAAAATATGTTCATGGAAATAACGGCCTTTGATACAGCCCGTTATATCACCCGCACAATTATTGAGAATAATGTCAAAGGAGGCGGTCTTGGGCTAAATTACAGTATCAACTATCCCATCCTGCGCTGGCTGAACCTCAACATTAACGGTAATGCCGTCTATATCTCCGTTAAAGGAGAATCAGATGAAACAGTTGTCAGGTTACACACATGGATATATTCTGTAAACACCGCTACCTCTGTGCGTTTGAACAAAGGATGGAGACTGAATGCTTCCATGAATTACATCGGCCGCAACCAGGTGTCGCTACAGGCCTATGCCAATGCCATGCTCAGCTCCTCTTTCGGGTTTAACAAGGAACTGATAAAAGACAGGCTATCCTGCTCGGGAACCATCAATAATCCGTTTACACAATACCGTGATAGCCATATAACAATGACAGGTATCCTCTTCACACAAGACAACCACACGCAGGAATATTTCCGTACCGTGAATATGAGCGTCAATTATAATTTCGGCAAACTCAGGCAGGATATTAAAAAGAATAAACGCGGCATTAAAAATGACGACGGCAACTAATCACCCAAAGATTCCGTCAGACAGGTATGCACATTAGTTCGTATCTTTAGAGAACGACGTAACAGAAAAACATAACCCAAACGACGATCTCATGAAATTCAGGAAACTAGGTAACACAGACGTCCTATTATCTGCAATAGGTCTCGGATGCATGGGAATGAACCATGCTTATGGTGAAGCAGACGATGTTGAATCCATCGCTACATTAGAAAGGGCCATTGAACTGGGCATTAATTTCTGGGATACAGCAGATATCTATGCCAATGGTAAAAATGAAGAACTGGTAGCCAAAGTATTAAAGCCGAACAGGTCAAAAATATTCATCGCTACCAAATTCGGCTTTACCTTCACCGATGGTCAGCCTTCAGGATTTGATGGTTCACCTGCTTATATGAAAAAGGCGGTGACAGACAGCCTGAGAAGATTACAGACAGATGTGATCGATCTTTATTACGTACACCGTGTTGATCCGAAGGTGCCCATTGAAGAAACCGTGGGGGCGATGGCCGACCTGGTAAAAGAAGGGAAAGTACGCTACCTGGGCTTATCTGAAGCTGGCGTAAACTCTATCCGTAAGGCACATGCCGTACATCCCATTTCAGCATTACAGAGTGAATACTCTCTGCTGACAAGAGATGTGGAGGAACAGATTATTCCCCTCTGTCAGGAGCTAAAGATCTCTTTCGTGCCATTCAGCCCGCTGGCGCGTGGCCTTGTCACCAACACGCTGGATGTTAATACACTGAAGGAAAATGACTTCAGGAAATCATTGCCACGATACCAGGGAGAATATGCTGAGAACAACCGGAACCTGGCAGAGGCATTTGGCGCACTGGCTGCCGATAGGCATTGTACAGCCGCTCAACTGGCGCTGGCCTGGGTGCTGAATCAGGGAGAAGACATCATCCCGATCCCTGGCACCAAACGAAGAAAATACCTGGAGGAAAATGCCGCAGCAGTGAATATTACCCTTTCATCTGCCGACAAGCAGGAAATAGAAAACCTGCTGGCAAAATATCCTAATGTGGGCGACAGGTACAACGAATCAAATACAAAATTCCTGGATAAGGATTAAACAAAAGCGCCGCTGCTTATAACTGTTCAAACAGGTAATCCAGCGGCGCTTCTTCCAATACCATCCTGTTTACATTTTTTCCTTCCTGTTCCCATTTGACAAGACGGATAAAACCTTCGGCGATCTCTATACCTGTAATGTCCCCGTCACTGAAACAGCAACAGCCGGTATTAAAATAACTGGGACTTACCATTGTCTTCACAAACTGCTTCCCTGCATATTCTGCCTTTCTCTTTTCCAAAGCCTCCTGCAAGGTCTTTATGCGTTCTTCATTATGTAGTGCCGTTGCTTTCATCAGCTGTTTGGTCAGCCGGTCTACGTGATCCATAGAAGCAAATACCGGCTTATGTGTATGTCCTGATATCAACAGTATCTTCTTATATTGCTGGCTCCATTCATACATAGTGATGTTATGTTCATCCACCAGGTCAAAATTATCTGAAAGCGTGTCAAGTCTGACATCAAACAAGCGCTGGATAGGTGTCCATATTGCAGCTACAAACCACTTACTGAAGGCATTCCCGTCACTTCTCAGATCTCCCTGATGGCCATGGGCCAGAAAGATGGTTTCATCAGCGTCCTTATATTTCATCTTCAGCACCAGTCCTTCGTAAATTTTAAGTTCCTTCCCAAACAAAGGTTTCAGATACATATCTCTTGGCACCTGGTAGTTCCATTCCAGGTCATGGTTGCCCACTATCCTGTAATAACGTCCTTCCTGCAGAAAGCGGGCTTCTTCCAACAGGGATATCCTGTTCTTCTCCACTACTACAGAGGGCGTATTCTCCCACAGTTCTTCACAATCTCCCAGGTTCACCAATGTAAAACCCTTTTCGTAGTAGTGGCGTAAAGCAGCAAGGTAAGAGGCTTCTGCCAGCATAAAATCGTCCGATCCGTCTTTGCCTCCTTTATGCTGATCTGAAAAAATGATCATGGAAGTCTTCTCATAATCACATGTCAATACAAGTCCCTTGTCCTTTTTTCCATCACATATCTGTTTATACAGTTGGGATAATGAATCGAATACCAGCTGCTTGTCCGGTTTGGAAGATACCGAGTTTGACAACTGTACTATTATGTTTCTTATAAATTTCTTCATATGTAATGGCCAAGATTGCTAACCGTTCTGGCATAGTTTTTCAGGCATCTAAGTAAAACATAAAACAATGAACCGCAAAACATTTTATATCACATATAATGGGGAGGAAACCCGGGTTGACGTTGACGATACCGGAGAGCAGCGGACATTCCTTGTATATATAGCCGGCGAAGACGGCCATCTGGATATCAGTATTAAGACAGATGAGAATGGCAATGAAAACTGGTATGAAGGAGAGCAACTTACGCCCCGGGCAAAAGAGTTACCTCACTTCTGCTTGTCCATGGCTGGTCGGTATTCTGACAAAGCTCAAATGCTTCCTGCAGATCGTTTACATCCACATCAGCGATATGCCGCAGATTTTCGACCTTTACCTCATCACCAATCAGTGGAGAGTCCAGGGTATAGTCGGGATTAAAGTATACTCTTACCATATTAGTCTATTTCCTGTTTTGGTTTATTAACTGAGCGCTTATATAATTTAATCAGTTTATCATCACAAAAAGGATTCCAATTCATCCCATACGTCCTGTTTCACTTTAACATTTCTTTTAAGGTTACCTTTTGCCTGTTTGCGGTATAAAATGTAAACACCATTTATGCGTATTCCCCTATATTTAATGGCACCAGTGCTGCTGGCTGCCGCATGCTCAACTGCGCCGTCAAGCCTTTCAAAAGAGGAAGAATCTTATGTAGCCACGGCTGATTCCACGGGTTTAGCCAATGATATTACTTCTCTTAATTCTCCCTCCCGTAAAAGGGTTCGGACTGCCGATGTACGATGTCGTGTCAGCAATGTATTCAATTCATTGTCAGTGCTGGAACATACCGTTATCGGAGTGGATGGAATGATCGCAGAAAGTACGATGCATAATGATGTGGCGATGACACAAGATGTACCTTATTCTGCTGATTCATTAAAACGTATACAATTGTATACACCCACAGCGAATCTCACCTTACGTGTACCCGTGGCTAGTCTTGATTCTGTCGTGCATACATTGACGTCTATGGCGACCTTCATTGATTATCGCGCATTAAAAGATGAGGACAAAACACTGCTCTATCTTTCCAATTCATTGAAGAACGATGCGCCCCAACCAGCTGCATTAAAGCCCGCAGGGAAAGGTACCCCGTTAGACGTGGCCACTTACCAGAAACAGCAATATGAGGAAGGCACAGACCGCAGCATTGCCAACCTGGCTATCCTGGATGATGTACACTATGCTACATTCTCTGTTCAGCTATTTCAGCCACAGCAGGCAGATATACAGGTGATCGTTAACCCTGACAAGGTTACCCGTGCCGGTTTGGGTACAAGAATATTGACAGCCCTGACTTCAGGTATGGAAACGCTCAGTAATCTTTTCGTATTCCTGCTTTCCTGCTGGCCGTTTCTTGTAGTGATGATCGCAGGTTGGTTTGGGTACAGGAGAATGATTGTAAAAAATTAAAGCTGTTTTGAATTGTTGAAAGTGTCCTGTAAACCGGGGCACTTTTCTGCATATAGTTAACTGTCCCCTCCCCTCCCACCGAACCCCATAATAACCAGCCATTTATATTTTTCTTCCCCATTTTATGGAATCCTGTTAAGCCCCGCATCATACAGCCGGAACATGGACCACCGGAATCGCTATATTTATATCACCTAAAAACTGATACCTTGAAATTTACTTTACTCCTTCTTTTACTTCCCACCCTCGCAGCCGCGCAGGTACGTAGCAGTGTGGAGCCCATCATCTCCGAGGACTATATGGAGCAGGTAAGAAAACTCAGAGGTAGCATAGACCCGGTAGATTCTGTCAGCAATAGCAGAAATACCCCTCTGAAGCTGAAAGGTCAGTTCTATCCTGACTTTCCCATCAGGCGTATAAAAATGTTGGACAATTATCTGCAAATATCACCACAGTACACACGCTATCTTTCCCTTTCAACCAGCTATAGCGGGACTGTAGAGATCAAAACCCACAACCGGTTGCCGGAACTTCAAACCGATTATGTGCAGGGCCGCTCTGTAAATGGAGCCTCGGCCTGGAGAGGACCTGAAACAGGGGAAATGTTTAGTTATGGCCCCAATATACATGCGCTTGAATTTGATGGCAGCAACTACCCTTATGACCAGAGCGGAAGACTTGTTTCATTGGGTACAGGGAACGGAAAAACCGCCACTGCATATAACAATAACATTTTCAGGACCGCCATTGCCCACTCTCATCAGTTGAAGCTATCGGGAGAGCTTTTCAGATATGGTAAACGCACCTGGAACTTTGGCCTGAAGCTGGGACAGACTAACGAGAATATGATCATTAAGGAGAATAAAAGCATCTCACAGACGTTGGCAGCCGATGTTGGGACCAGCATCAAATGGTTGTCCATCAAAGGTGCCTATATGTATAACCATGACCAACTTTCTAACGGCAATAGAACTGGCTTTCTGAACAGAGCTTATCAGAATGCGCTGCTTACACCGGCATCTTTCAGCAACATACAAGGCACCATGAATGGAGAGGCACAACGCAGTTACAGTAATACGGCTGATAATCCCTGGTTCCTGCTTAAAGATAACAGCAATCGTTACCGCTTTACAGAACAGAATGCATCCCTTGTTTTAGGCATGAAGACGTCTCAATTTGATATTAAACTTACCCAATCTCTCCAGCATGTACTGGAAAACACGATTGAAAGCTATAAGCCAGGTACTGCAGGATGGGCCAATGGTATGTATACAGACAGGGATAAAAGAGATTTTAACTATCTGTTACAATCACAGGGACTCTACGACATTGAATATTTTGATGATCACTTTAACTCCCAGCTGGGCTTATACTACACCTATGGTAATGCGAATACCCGCATCAGGTATAAACCAGACGGAAGCCTGTATAATTATCAACGTTCATCACATGACGCCTTCCTTACTCTTAGCAACACCTATCGCGGGGATGACTTTGAATTAAAAGTAAACGCCGGGAATAAATTGTATCTTTCCAATACAGCATCAAAGAATGACTTTGTCTTACCTGCTTTTGACGTTGCACTGAAAATGTGGAATATCCTTCCCAGCTTTGAACTGAATATATCATCCTCCTATCATGAAGTTAGCAGCGAACTGGCTATTGACAAATCCCTGGCATATACCAATCTGCTCCAATACCCGACCGAACAGGTTTTCAGTTATCGTCCTGTTACAGAGGCGGTCGGCTATAAAGGCCTGACGCCTGTCAATCAAAGGGAATGGACCGGTGGGCTAAGCCTGGCGTATCAGTATATATTACAATTCTATGCCAATGTCTATATTAAGAATACCCGTAATGATGTTTTCCCTGTTTACAGTAATGGAACACTGCACTTAAAGAACATTGCAGACCTGAGGAATAAAGGGATTGAACTATCGTTATATGTCAATAATAACAACTACAGAAGAGGCGTTCGCCTTTCCGGCACGCTTTCTTTCTTTGCGTATAACACCACTGTAACACGCGTCAATGAGGGGGACAATTTTACACCAATTGCTGGATTCCGCAATGTTCACAAAGCACTTGTACAGGGACAACCATTAGGTGTGATCGTTGGTAACACTTATCTGAGAGACGCTTCCGGCAACGTAGTGATCGGGGATGATGGTTTTCCCCTTGTAAATCCTGTACCACAGGTCATTGGCAATCCGATACCGGATTTCATCGTAAAGTTTAATAACAACCTGAGCTGGAAGAAATTTACCCTGCAGGCCGACTGGGAATGGAAGAAAGGTGGTGAAACCTGGAATGGCACACAGGCAGCGCTTGATTACTATGGAAGAGCTGCCATTACCGGTACACAGAGAAATATCGTCAACTATATATTCCAGGGTGTACAGCAAAACGGTCATGTAAATGATATACCCGTCAGCTTTTATGATGCCTCCCAGCCAGTGGAAAAGAACCGCTGGACCAGGTATGGATTGTCGGGGGTAGCAGCGTCATATGTGCAAAAGACGGATTACCTCAGGCTCAACAACGTTAATCTAAGTTACAGGTTTAACCTGCATCGTAGTAAACAGGTGCTCACCCTGTCCACCTATGTGCACAATATCCTGCTGTGGTCAGCCTATAAAGGAGCAGATCCGGATCAACTGCTGTTTGATCAGCCCAATACCACAGGTCTGGACTTTTTTAACCTGCCTGCAATAAAGACTTACGGATTTAACGTTTCATTCCAATTTTAAGCCCCATGAAGAATTATAAAAAAGCTTATACCTTACTGATACTGTTCCTGCTTGCATTTATGGGTAAAGGAATGGCACAGCTAGCGGCATACAATGATAATAAAGAAAAGATCTATATACAGACCAACCATGTATTTTTTAAACCCGGTGATGATCTGTTTTTTAAAGTCTACCTGGTAAATGCAAAGAACCAGCTTGTTTCTGTGATCAGTAATGTAGTGTATGTGGAGATAGTAGGGCCTTCCGGCAGCGTATTAGAGAAAATGAATTACAGGGTTGAAGAAGGTTATGCTGAAGGGCATTACGAGTTTGGCCAGTCAGCTACCGGAGGCGTGTATAAGATAAGAGCTTATACTACCTGGATGAGGAACGAAAAAGAATCGACCTGGTTTACCAAAGAGATCACCCTGCAAAAGGTGATCGCTCCCAGGGTCATGATGAAGCTCGACTTTCCCCGGAAGGGCTATGGTCCGGGAGATGCGGTGGTAGCAGCTTATTCCATCCGTGATCTATCCAATAAGGCCATTCCAAATTATGAGATAAAATATACGGTATCACTCGGTGGGAAAAGCATCGAAAATGCAAAGGCCAAAACCGATGCAGAGGGCAAGGCAAATATCAGTTTCAAACTACCCGCTGATCTGAATACCAATGATGGCATCCTGAACGTCACTGTCAACTACGGTGCTTATACGGAAGCTATTTCAAGAAGTATCCCGATTGCGCTGAATAAGCTCGATCTGCAGTTTATGCCAGAGGGAGGTACTCTCATTGAGAATATTCCTACCAATGTCGCTTTTAAGGCTATCAATGAATATGGTAAACCTGCTGATGTAAAAGGAGAAGTGCTTGACAACCTCGGGAATGTAGCCGCTACCTTTACCAGCTACCATGATGGCATGGGACAGTTCTCTTTCACCCCACAGGCAGGGAAGACCTACAGCGCGAAGATTATTTCCCCTTCGGGGATAAAACAGCCCTTTGATCTGCCGGCTGCCGCGAAGAAGGGCATCGTTATGAACATTGACAGGAAGGAAAAACTGTTACAGTTCAAAATAAACGCGACGCAGGACATGAAAATAAGGCTGATTGGCCAGAGCAAAGATGACGTGTATTATCGTAAAGAGATTTCGCTTAAAAAGGGAGAACAACTAATTGACGTAGCCCCTGCAGATTTCCCCGCTGGTATCGCACGTTTCACCATTACCAATGAGCAACGTATCCCGCTCGCAGAAAGAATTGTATTCCTGCATCCCAATAGAATCTTACAGGTAAAAATTACCGCAGATAAAAGTAAATATCTCCCGCGTGAAAAGGTGACGCTTCATCTTAAAACACTGGATGAAAACGGGAAGCCTGTACCGTCCAATTTCTCACTGTCAGTAATAGATGACAAATTATGGTCGCTTGCTGATGATAAACAGGACCACATCCTATCCTGGTTGCTGATGAGCTCTGAACTTCATGGTAAGGTAGAAGAACCTCAGTTCTATTTCAAACAGGAAGAAAAAGCAGCTATCCCTTCACTCGACCTGGTCATGCTGACACATGGCTATCGCTACTTTGACTACATCGACTATATTGAAAAAACAGGCAAGCCCAAATATAATCCTGACCTGAATAATGTACTGAGTGGAATTATACTGGATAAAAATGGCAACCCGGTAAAATCAACAGTATACCTTATCAGTGGTACGGACAAACGTATCTATACCAGTGGAAATGCGGTGCAGCAGACCACAGGCGACGACGGTCTTTTCTTCTTTACTGATATTACTCCTGCCCTGAACTATCACCTTATAGCGCGCTCCGTCCGTAAAAAAGAACCAGTTACCATCAAGATACTGGAACAGGGCACTGGTTATGCACCTATGCCCGCCAGGAAGACAAAAGATCCGTTTGATGATGACGACCGCCTGCCTGCTCCACTGATGGCATTCAATCAAGGGCAGGAACACAAGGCTGATAAAGTTAAAGAATTATTCCCCGATGGTGATGAGAAACGGCTCCAGGAAGTTGTTGTCATAGGCTTTGGAACACAAACCAAAAGGGTGCTTACGGGTTCTATGGTAACGGTGAGTCAAGAGCAAATTGTTTCTGCTAGTCCATTGCAGCAGTTGCAGGGCAGAGTTGCAGGCATGATGATCACACAGTCCACAGGAGCTGCCGGTAATGTTGCCCAGATAAAGATCAGAGGTGCCAATTCCGTTTCCGGATTAGATCAACCCTTGTTCGTCGTAAATGGTATTCCTTTCAGGAATCTGGAGGATGCAATTAATACTATTGACATTGAAACCATCGACGTTCTTAAGGGTGCTGATGCTACCGCGATATATGGCAGCCGGGGAGCAAATGGGGTCATCCTCGTTACTACCAAAAATGCCAAAACGCCGAAGACTATTATCAACCTGGACCGGACTTACTATTATGCCTCACAATCCGTACAGGTAAAGAAGGATGCATATACCATAGCAAGACGCTTCTATGCGCCTAAATACTATTCTCCGCAGACAACAGAAAGGGATGACTTCAGGGAAACAATCTATTGGAATCCCGTAGTACAAACAGACAAAAATGGAGACGCTCAGATAGAGTTCTATAATTCCGATGCTACTACCACTTTCCGCGCTATTGCTGAAGGCATCGGTTATAACGGTAAGCTTGGCAGAACGGAAATGACTTATGCAGTACAGCCGCCTATGAGTGTGGATGCCAAGATACCGCCTTATATGACCATTGGCGACAATGCACTTATTCCGCTCGTTATCAGGAACAGCAGCAATAAAGCTATTTCTGCCAATATCAGTGCAGCCCTGCCACAAAATATGGTTGCCGGTAACTATAACAGTACTGTCGACATCGCGGCAGACAGTGCCACACAGGTACTCATTCCAGTAAAGGCCATCGCTACTGTCAAGGGTGACATCAGGTTTATTGTCACGACGGCAACAAACACAGAAACGCTTTCCCTGCCAATTACAGTAACCAGCAACGGCTTCCCGGTTATTACTACTATTTCAGGGAATAAAGCGACTACAACTAATTTCACGATCAGTAACATGATGGCCGGCAGTCTGGCAACAGAATTGAAAGTATTTAACAATCTGGAAGGACAGCTGCTGAATGATATAGAATCTATGCTAAGAGAGCCTCATGGCTGCTTTGAGCAGACATCTTCCAGCACATATCCTAACATTTATATTCTGAAATACCTCCGTTCAAATAACAAAAGCAATCCGGACATTGAGAATAAAGCACTGACCTATATCAAAAATGGTTACCAGCGGTTGATTGGATTTGAAACTGCAGAAAATGGCTTTGAATGGTTCGGTAAAACACCAGCACATGAAGCGCTCACTGCCTATGGCCTGCTGGAGTTTACTGACATGCAGGAGTTCATTAATGTCGATAAAAATATGCTGGCCCGTACAAAGAAATTCCTGTTAAGCCGAAGGGATGGTAAAGGCACATTTAACATCGTTAAAAACGGGTATGATGCTTTTGCAGCAGTGCCCAACAAGATCGCCAATACCTACATTGTATATGCACTCACCCAGGCCGGTATTGGAAACGAAATACAGCTGGAATATGAAACAGCCATTAAACAGGCATTGAATAGTAAAGATGCCTACCAGCTGGCAATGATGGCGCTTGCCGCCAGCAACATGAAGAATGAAAAAGATTTCTCTCAATTGATGAAGGCACTGCAGGAAACCAAACTCCGGTCAGAAACAAGCGTGACGAATTCAAGAGAGTCATCACTGAGAGTAGAAACAATGGCACTTTATGCCCTGGCGCTTACAAGAGAAAAATCTCCGGACATGGCCGCCATTGCAAATGTAGTATCACGCATACTGGGTGAAAAGACCTACTATGGATATGGATCCACACAAGCCACCGTACTGGCACTGCAGGCTATTGTTGAATACAGGCGATTGCTGGGTGAGATTGCAGCGGCATCAAAAATGGAAATAACAGTAAACAACCAGGCAACGGTTGCAGGAAAGAATATCATCAACAATATCAAAGAAGGAGATAATACCTTCTCTGTAAGATACACAGATGAAAAAGACGCGATCCCATATCAGCTGGAGCTGGCTTACTATACATTACTTCCACCTGATAATCCGGAAGCAGAACTGAAGTTATCGACCCATCTCTCTGCTACTGATACAAAAGTGGGTGAAACGGTAAGATTACAGGTAGAAGTGAAAAACATCAAAGACTATCTGCAGCCAATGAGCATCGCCAAGATCGGAATACCAGCCGGCTTAACAGTACAGCCGTGGCAATTAAAAGAGATCACGGAAAAAAACCAGGTGGCCTACTACGAGATCTTCGATAATTACCTGGTGTTATACTGGATGGGATTTGCAGGAGGAGAAACAAAGCAGATCAATCTTGACCTTAAGGCGGAAATTGCAGGCCAATACAGAGGAAAAGCAAGTACTACCTATTTGTATTATATGCCTGAATACAAACACTGGAACCCAGGTACTGAGATAACAATAGCACAATAATTCTGGCATAATGATGGCAACAGAGGCTGTTCCGCTCCGGCGGACAGCCTCTTTCATTTGTATCATACAGAATATTTTACAGCACAGCAACGATATATATTCCTCAACTTTACTAAAATCGTATATGCCAGCAACAGGTTGAGACTTCGGTCCGGGCCTATAAAACACGAAGGTGAGGCTGCCGGAAAAGAGTGTTAAGTAACACTATTTCGATGTGCATTACACATATATATAAATCATATAAATCCTCCGTTATGATCCCGTGAGAAATGTAAAAATTTTGTTAATACCCGCTACATTTTCCAACAAAAAGATAAACGGTTTTAGCATTCTCTCTACTAATATTATTTTATTGAAAACTAATACAAAAGTGTTCCCTGTTGCAGGCAGTATCCATATCTTTAAACTGGTCAAAACTCAAATCACCATGAAAACCCTTTCCCCACGGCTGCTCTGGATAGCAGTTATCTCCTTTATCATTGCTTCCTGTACGAAAGAAGAGATCACGCCACGTCCTGCTCCACCCGCAAAAGGTGTCGTAAACGAAGTAACCGCGACGGCTGTCTCTCTGACGGAAGATTTTGAATCGGGCACAAAGGCAGCCTACGCAGCTGCTAACGTAACACTTGGCAGCGGCAGCTGGTATTTCGATGAGGCACTTATCGGCAATCTGTCAACAGACGTTAAGACGGGCGCAGCGTCTGCCCGTATCCGGAACACAGGATCTATTACGATGAATTTCAATGCCTCCGGTGCGAACACCATCACCATTTCGCATGCGGTATTTGGCGCTGATGGAAGCAGTACCTGGCAGCTCTGGATCTCCACCGACGGTGGCAGCACCTATACCCAGACAGGCAGCACCGTTACAACATCGTCCACAACCCTGCAGACGGCTACCTTCACCCTCAGTATAACGGGGAACATCCGCTTATCCATACGTAAAGTATCCGGTGGCAGCAACCGTATCAACATTGACAACATTACCATCAGCACCGGCACTTCCGGCGGAGGTGGTACCCCGGGAGATAACAGTCATCTGCTGTTGGGCAATCCGAGTGGAGCAGTGGCCAGCACCTCCTACCCTACCAATTATCTGATGGATCAGACATATTACGTACTGTCCTACAATAATGTCAGAGGGACACCCAATTGGGTAAGCTGGCATATCAGCAGTTCTGACCTTGGCAGCGCAGCACGTCAGGACGACTTCAGAGCAAATACCAGCCTGCCTTCAGGATGGTACCAGGTAGGCGCCACCAGCTATTCAGGCAGTGGTTTTGACCGCGGACATAACTGTCCTTCCGCAGACAGGACATCGACCGTGACAGCCAATTCTTCCACCTTCCTCATGACCAATATGATCCCGCAGGCGCCACAGAACAATCAGCAGACATGGAATAACCTGGAAATGTACACCCGCTCGCTCGTTACGGCAGGTAATGAAGTGTATGTAATAATGGGAAACTACGGTACCGGTGGAACCGGAAGTAACGGAGGCACTACGACCACCATAGATAATGGTCATGTTACAGTACCATCCAACGTTTGGAAAGTAATTGTTGTCATCGCCAACGGCAATAATGACCTCAGCCGCATTACCTCTTCCACCCGTGTGATCGCGGTAAATACGCCCAACATCAACAGTATAGGAACAGACTGGAAAAGCTACCGTACCAGTGTAGATGCAATAGAAACCGCAACCGGCTATGATCTTTTATCCAACGTGCCTGCCAGCATCCAGCAGGTTGTGGAAGCACAGGTAGATAATCAGTAAGAACAGGAACTAAAAATTACGGATTAGAATCATGGAGAATATGGTGTGACGATTCCCACAGCATTTCAATCATGATTCTAATCCGTAGTTATGCGCTCTTAGTATAATTTCACATACCCGGATGTGTAACCACTTGTAAGCGTCTTGTTAGTGATCTGGTAGTAGTTGCTGGCGGTAGTACCGGAAAGTGCTACTGTAGCGAACTTAAAGTTTGCCAGCGAGCCTGTGCCCTCAGACACTACGGCACCATTCTCAAGGTAGATATAATACTTAGGATAGATCGTACCAACACCTTTCAGGGGAGCAATGAACACATTACTCCTTACAATGTTCGTGCCTGTCTGACCGGTATAGCCATTGATACGCAGGTTGTTACCCCCTGTATTAGCCACTGTGTTGTTCAGGAACTGTACAGCAGCACCGGCAGCACCTCTCATGCTCACGCCATCACCCACGTTATCAGCGAACAGGTTGTTCTTGATAATGTGATTGGTACCTGAACCATAGAACTGGCACAGTTCACCCCAACCATTACGAACGATGTTGTCGTGTGTATTGGTACCTGTTGTACGTCCACCGATCAGGATACCGCCATTGTGAGCAGAATTGTGCTGTGTAGCCCAATTGGTCACAGTGTTGGAATAGATCTCCACGTTATCCATCGCAGATGTCTGAATACCATCCAGACCGCTGTTGGATACAATGTTGCTGTAAATCTTCACACCATTCCATTTTATTGGCTGTACGTATGTGTGGCCTGCAGTCATACCAGCTGTAGTACCGTAGTAAGGTACGCCCGCTGTGAGATCCCAATAAGTTGCGGTATGGCCGAGGTACATCGCTTCATTCCTGGTATTGTTGATGGAAATACCATGGATGGACAAGTTGTACATGGTAGAGTTAGGATACGCAGTGCTAGCGTCACCACTAACTGGTTCTGTCTTCGCTACGATACCTGTACCACCATTGTTGATGCTTAGGTTGTAGACCTCGAAGTTGTCAGTATGGTTGCCCAGGTGAATGTTGAAATAGGCTTCTCTTGCAGTCGTGGTAGAACCGTTGATCACAAAATAAGCTTTACCATTCGGGCTACCCAGTTTAATGTGATGGCAATTAGAAAAATCAAATGCACATGGATAACCTCCTCCGGCCCAGGTAGGATCCCCGAAATAGGAAATGGAACCTGATGGATTCTGGAAAATGATAGGAGCAGTTGCTGTTCCGCTCATGTTAGAAATGAAAACCGCTTTAAAGGTTCCCTTCAAATTAATAACGTCACCTGGTTTATAAGTTCCGGCCTTATTGTCTATAACCAATCTTCCGTATGCATCCGGTACTAACGTAAATGTCCTGCCCGTTGTCGTGGTGACACTTGTTGCTGAATTCCCGATCGTCTTATCAATGCTTTCATCTGCTTCTTTCTTACATCCTACAATAAACGAAAGGAGTGCTGCTGCGGCAATAAGCGTATGCCGGCGGTAGTCATGTCTGATTTTCATGGTTTTTCTATAATGTTATGGTCATGCAAGCCGCATTCTTGCATATTCCCCCTGCAAGCGGCCTAGCGATATGGTTTAAATATTAAAAATTCCCTTAATGTTGTCTTACTCTGGTTTTTTCTCTAAAAATTGGCATTTTCTCTCTGCAATGCATTTAACTAATAACAATACCCCCTTTTTTTTTAAAAGTTTTCAAAAAACAAGCAAAAGTACTTTTTCCAAAACGAGGGCGAAGTTAAAATATTATGCGTGTAATAAAACTTTTTTTTCGCCCCAAAAGCCAGACTATCAATATCTAATATACAAAATAAATATACATAAATTTTCATAATGTGTTAATTTATCATAAAATAAATCTGGCTGGGAGAAATCGGACCGCTTAGTCTATAACGGGAAGGAATATATTTAAAATCACCCCTTTTCTAACGGAAAAGGAGCCCTTTGATCAAGCTTCTTTCTAACGGCAAAGAATATACAATAGAAATATTTAATACATAAGTTTATTTCATGCATCTTTTCCTTTCCATATGCCGGGTTTCAACATTTTCAGCCCTGGAAGCAGCGTTGAACAATCACCTGCTTCTGATTGTATCCAGGAAAAAAATATGCCCGTCAGTTTTTTTCCTGATAATAATAGCTTAACTGTCTGAAGTAATTGGTAGAAATGTTCAGGCTAAATTGTGCAATCATTAGCCTGATTACTGCTCAGGTAAATAAATATTCTCGTTTCTAAACACAACATAAAACATTGACAAACAACAATTAATATATCTGGAACCGTTTTTGCAAGCACTACAGTATAACCGAAGCACGAACCTATTTTTTTGAAAAACCTTTTTTCGGCAAAACATCTTTATATGAAGACGAAAGCACAATATGTTGTTGCAATTTGGCTGGCAAATTTTAACCATGAGAAAGAACTGCATAATTACCTGGAAGTAACGTACGATGAAGATGGCAACAGTCAGTCCGGATTCGGCAACGCTGTAGGACTGAAACACTTTGACAGCGACTTCCTGGAACATGCTTCTTTCAGCAATACAATGAACGCCGAAGAGATCATCAGTGGTGTTTCTTTTAGTGAATACTTTAAACATGATCTCACACCATTGATCAATCATGACTCATTATCTGCGCACAATACCATTATATTCCTGTTTGGCAAGCAGGATATATATGGCGCTATCAACGAGCATATATTCTCCCTGGCCAACATGCCCCAAAAGCAGTTGCCCTTCAGTTTTATTGGTACAATAAAATTTGAGATCCAAAACCAGTAGACTGGTCGTAAAAGACGGTAATAACAACGAAGGTCTCACAATATGTGAGACCTTCCCTTATTTAAGTCAGAAGACTAATGTACTTCTCCTTTATTCTTCTGGAAACTATAGATCAGGTAAAATAAAGCAGGCAGAATAAAAATGCTCCCTAACAATAAGGCTATCCCCAGGGACCAGATTGTTTTCTCCTGCCCCGCATGTTCCATCAGGGAAAGATACTGCCCTCCCTTCAGGATCACTATATTGGGATAGTGCCGTAAGGTAATAGCCAGCAGGATCATGGTCACCTGGAACCCCGCCAGCACGCGGATAATATACACTTTCCCTCTCTGTAACAGCAGGTACCACAACAATACCAGCGAGAGTATTGCTGCTGTCAGCGCAATCACCCCTATGGCATTGTCAAACAGCCATTCGTCAAGCGGAATATCTTCTGAATGTGCCGCCCAGAATACCAGCGCGCCAAACACTACCGCTGCCACATTCATCTGTTTGGCCTTACGTATAAAACGGATACGGCTGTTATCATCTTTTGTTTCCCCAATGATGAAGATAGCTGCCAGGTAACCACAAATGGCTACTGTAAAAAAGCCGACTGTTATCGAAAACCAGTTTAACCAACTGAAGATATAGGCAGAGAGAAAGTCTCTCGCACCTGTATCTATCCTGCCTGAAACAGCACTTGCTGCAATTACACCCAGGAAGAATGGCGTTACAAAACTGGAATACACAAAGATCTTATTATAAACCTTCTGCATATTGTCAACCACTGCATCATAGTGCCTGAAGGTAAAGGCCGTTCCCCTGGCGATGATACCAAATAACATGATCACCAGCGGAATATGCAGATGCGTGGATACCGTTGTATAGATCTCCGGAAAGCCTACAAACAACACCACTATTGCAATGATCAGCCACATGTGATTGGCCTCCCATACCGGTCCTATCGCCTGGTACATGGTCGTACGTGTATATTGCTTGTTCTTATTGGATGTGAATAATTCAATAATCCCTGCCCCGAAGTCTGCACCACCCAGTAATATATATAATAAAATGGCTGCCCATAAAAATGCGATCACTACGTAAATCATGATACTGAAATTTTATACTGAGGGTGAAACGTCATACAATTTATCCACCATTTTTATCTGCCTGTACAGGAGGAATGTTACGATCAGCGACAGGGAAATATACACTGCTGTGAAAATATAGAATGAATACACAATGCCCGGCATTGGTGTTACCGCGTCTGCAGTACGCATGATCCCGTTGATGATCCAGGGTTGACGTCCCACTTCAGTTACCGTCCATCCTGCCTCCACAGCAACAAATCCCATCGGCGTTGCCAGCACAAACAGACGTAGTAACCAGTTGTTCTGCAGCCAGCTTCGCTTCTTCCAGATCGCAACAAAATAACATAACGAGATAGCCAGCATCAACATCCCTAAACCTACCATTACCTGAAAAGCGTAGTGAGTGATCGCTACCGGCGGCTGATCCTGTTCGGGTATTCTATCCAATCCTGTCACAGGCGTCTGGAAGTCGCCATGCACCATAAAACTCAACATGCCTGGTAACTTAAGCGCGTATTTAACTTCCTTCGCCTTGCTATCCGGTATGCCCCCTACAATGAGCGGCGCGGCTGCTTCCGTGTGAAAATGTGCTTCCATCGCTGCCAGCTTGGCGGGCTGCCTTTTGGCCACATCCTTTGCAGATATATCTCCACTCAGCGGTTGCATCAGGGCTGCTATACAAGCAAAAACAGCGGCTATCCTGAACGACTGCATATGAAAACGTACATTTTTCTTCTTCAGGATCATCAGCGCATGAATACCCGCTACCGCAAATCCCGTTGCAGCAAAAGCGGCAATACACATATGCAGCGCCTGCGAGAACCAGGCATCATTAAACATTGCCTTTATAGGATCTATATTCAGATACTGCCCATTCACATAATCAAACCCTGCCGGACTATTCATCCATGCATTGGCAGCCACTACCAGTATACCAGATACCAATCCGCTTACACCCACAACCACACCAGTGAACCAGTGGAACCATTTATTAAACCGTCCCCACCCATACAGGAAAAATCCTAACGCGATGGCCTCTATGAAAAATGCCGTTCCTTCCAGTGAAAATGGCATACCAAATATCGGCCCTGCATGCTTCATGAACTCCGGCCATAACAACCCCAGTTCAAAAGAAAGTACCGTCCCCGATACCGCTCCTGTGGCAAAAAAGATAGCCACTCCCTTGCTCCACGCTTTCGTGATATTCCTGTATACAACATCATTCGTCCTAAGCCAGTAAAAGTGCGCAACAGCCATAAAAAAGGGCATCACCATACCTATACAGGAGAAAACAATATGAAACCCTAATGACAACGCCATCTGCGACCTGGCAGCGATAAAATCATCCATTGGTAAATTCAATTTACACCTCAAAACTACTAAATACAGAACAGGCGACTATGACAAATATCATTTCAGTATAAACAGGCATAAAAAAGGCGCTATCTGTATTAGCGCCTTCATATTAATAATCGTTAAACTGCGACTTCATCACCTTTTCTTCTTCCCGTATCCTGGTGACCAGCGGGATCAGGTAAATGGCCATTCCAACTACCAGCGTTATCCAGGCATGAAAGAACAACGCAAATCCGACCAGTTCCGGCAGCACACTCAGATAATAGTTAGGATGCCTCACCAGTCTGAACAAGGCTGATTTGTTGATCGTGTGATGTTCTGCCGGTGCAATGATCAGCTTCAACGTCCAGATATGCCGTAATGAATAGATCACATAGTACAATATGGCAACGGAAGCTGCAAAAATCGTCAATCCTGTATAACTGATATTATCGTAAAAGAATGCGCCTTTCATGGTGCCTTCTGTAATACAGGACAGGTAAAACAGCACATGGGAAATTATCAGCAACAGGGAATTCTTCTTGCCATATTCTACAGCGCCCATTTTTTTGAGCTTACGTTCATTGATACCAGAGATGACACTACTGATAAGACGTAAAAGAACAATTAGAAAAAATACGGTCAGGATAATGGTCTTCATGAGTAATTGTTATATTATTAGAAAAGTTTATTCTTCATACAAAAACCAGTCATATCCACTGATACGACGATATTCTTCAGGAACGGCCTTTAGCACCTCTCCATTTCCCGGAGAAGGATCGGCTGTTGGTTTATATGTCCGGATAAACTGTTTACTGTTTTCCGGATCTCTATAGATATATTCTATATTCTGCAAAACAGTATCATTCCACTTCAATTTATACAAACCTACCTGGCCGGGATGGCCATACCCTACTCCACGGACCACTTTTTCATCCGGGAAGAAATCCGGATTGATAAAATCATACTGGTGGTTTTATCAGCTACAGCGGCGATTGTCAATGAATCCTTCCGCTGTTCCGTCTGCATTCGCGCGTGACAACCAGTTACTATCACAAAGGATAGAAAATAAGCACTTCACAGTTTACCTGTTTTACATCACAAAATAATATAATTCTTCCGTAAGCCTGCTCCTTATTAAATACATTCTTTACCTGGAATAACAATTATCTTTCCGGATAAATGCCTGATAATGAAAACGCTATCTGACCGGTAACATTATTTTTGAGTTAGGCCGGGGCACTCACCGGCACCTGTCCCGGACCAATATTTGTACTGTTAGGCCGGGGTTTTCCCGTGACGTTACTTGTTATTGCAGTTGCCTTACCGGGTACGCACGCATATGGCGTTATAAAAGAGCGCCTGCCTCATTAAACGGATTTTAAAACAACAACATGAAGATTAAACAATTTGAAGATAAAGCACTCTCACAGTATTCATACGCTATTCTCAGCGAAGACGAATCGGCCCTTATACTGATCGATCCAGCCAGGGATATCCGTCCTTACATGGAGTATGCCACTGCCAATAACGCCAGGATCACGACAGTGATAGAAACACATCCACATGCTGATTTTATCAGTAGTCACCTGGAGTTACATGAACTAAGCGGCGCTGTTATTCATTGCTCGGCACAAACAGGCGCTGTTTATGCGCACCAGCCTTTTGACGATGGACAAACCATTACTTCCGGAGCTCTCTCCTTTAAGGCGATCAATACACCCGGTCATTCTCCTGACAGTATTTCCGTTCTGCTTATATATAATGGGGAAGATCATGCTGTTTTCACCGGCGATACGCTCTTTATCGGCGACTGCGGAAGACCTGATCTTCGGGAGAATGCAGGCAGTCAAAAAGCCCTCCGCATTGAACTAGCCAGGCAGATGTACTATTCTCTCCGCGATAAACTGATGGTATTGGCTGATGATGTGATCTTATACCCGGGACATGGCGCAGGCACCTTATGTGGCAAAGATATCCGCGAGGCAAGTCAGTCTACGATTGGTGAAGAAAAAAACAACAACTGGTCGCTACAGGAAATGGAGCCTGACCAGTTTGTCAGCATATTGCTGGAAGACCAGCCATTCATTCCGCAGTATTTCCCCTATGATGTGGAAGTCAACCGCCAGGGTGCACCGGCCATGAAAACTGCCTTATCGGGAATACGTATTACCAAGCCGGCAGCAAACTTCATTCCTGATGAAATCGTGATAGATACCCGGCCTGCTGCAGACTTTAAAGCAGGTCATCTGTCTGGCTCCTTTAACCTGATGCTGGACGGAAAACTTGAGACCTGGCTGGGATCAATACTTCCACCTCATGAGCCTTTCTATCTGCTGACAGCCGATACTATATCTTTACAACAGGCAATGGAACGCACAGCCAGGATCGGCTATGAACCATTTATCAAAGCAGGACTTATCCTGCGCACCGGATCTGAAAAACAGACACCATTTGATGCTGATTACTTTGCACAGCACAGAGATGAATATACTATCATAGATGTCCGTAATGCTGCCGAGGTAAAAATGAAACAGCTCTTTCCTCATGCAATCAATATTCCCCTGCCTGAACTACGGCTGCGACTGAAGGAAATACCGCTGGATAAACCCATCGCTGTTCACTGTGCAGGCGGATACCGCAGCGCTGCCGCCAGCAGCATTCTCGAAGCAGCTTTGCCGGATAATATGGAAATCACCGACATCGGTGAACATATCAAGTCATTCTAAGCAATCCGTCATTTTCAGAGGGATAGACCGCATCCCATACTTTTCAAAGGAATGTTGTTACTTTTTCATTGCGAGTGCAACCACGGAATATTTTCTGACCGGCCAATATAACTCCTGCACTGCGGCAGCATTGCCGCGCGGTCAGTTATATTGCCAGATTAAACCACCTGCACTTTATAATGAAACGTTTTGCAAAAACCCTTTTGTTGTCAGGTATCGCCAGCTTACTTTATGCTGACAGCCATAGCCAATCCTCCTGGAAGATGCAGCCAGTAGCCATACAGACCCGCTGGGCCAGGCAGGTCAACCCTGCCAGTGTATTACCTGAATACCCGCGCCCCCAGATGGTACGTGAACAATGGGTCAATCTAAATGGATTATGGCAATATGCCATTACAGACAAGGCTGCAAAACAGCCCTCTTCCTTCGACGGAGAGATCCTTGTCCCCTTCCCGGTAGAGTCAGCCCTCTCAGGCGTTAAAAAGCCTGTTCTGCCAACTCAACGGCTCTGGTATAAACGTAGCTTTGATCGTCCGGCTACAAAAGAAGGAGAAAGGGTATTGTTGCACTTTGGCGCAGTAGACTGGCAAACGAAAGTATATGTGAACGGTAAAGACGCAGGTCAGCATACAGGCGGATATCAAAACTTCTCTTTTGACATTACCTCCCTGCTGGTCAGCGGCCGGAATGAACTGGTCATTGATGTTTATGACCCTACGGATCAGGGGCCTAATCCACATGGGAAACAGGTGTTGGAGCCCAAAGGTATCCGCTATACGGCTACTACCGGCATCTGGCAGACGGCATGGTTGGAAACTGTTCCAGCGGTCGCCATTACCGGCCTGGTGATCACTCCCGAAGTGGATGAAGGCTATCTGTCGCTTACGGTCAATACTTCAGGCAGCACGGATTATACCATTGAAGCCATAGCCGGTACCGCCGGTAAAATGGCCGGCTCTGTAAAAGGGCCCGCCAATCAGCCATTGAAACTTCCGCTGCGTAATGCACATCTCTGGAGCCCGGAAGATCCTTTTCTTTACGACCTTTCTGTCAAACTGGTGAAAAATGGTACTGTAAAAGATAAAGTGACATCCTATTTCGGTATGCGCAAAATTGAGGTAAAGAAAGACGAGCAGGGACAGGAACGTATTTTCCTCAATAACAAATACACGTACAATCTCGGCGTGCTTGACCAGGGGTTCTGGCCGGATGGCATCTATACTGCCCCCACCGATGAAGCCTTGCGGTTTGATATTGCAGCTATCAAGGGTATGGGATTTAATACTATCCGCAAGCATATCAAAATAGAACCGGCCCGCTGGTATTATCATGCAGATAAACTGGGCATGCTGGTATGGCAGGATATGGTAACCTGCGCCACCCTGGAACCGGATGCCAAAGCAGCCTTTGAAGCTGAAAATAAGGCCAATGTAGACCAGCTGTACAACCATCCTTCCATCATCTGCTGGGTGTTGTTCAATGAAGGCTGGTATACTTACGATCAGCCTCGTCTGACGCAATGGTTACAGGAAAGGGATCATACACGGCTTATCAATGGTCATACCGGTGAAAACTATGGCAAGGATGGTCCGCAGGACCTTGCAGGCAAATGGGCCAACAGCGACCTTGCTGACATACATGATTATCCCGGCCCGGGAATTGCTCCTGCCCTGCCGGGCAAAGCCAGAGTTCTCGGAGAGTGGGGAGGAGTGGGCGTTCCTGTAAAAGGACATCAGTGGAATGCAGCCGCAGGATGGGGCTATGTCAAAATCACTCCTTCCGAAATGATTGACAAATACGCTTCCATGATTAAACGTCTGAGGACATACGAAACCGCCGGGCAATCAGGCTCCATCTACACTGAACCATTTGATGTGGAAATAGAGGAAAACGGCCTGATCACCTATGACAGGGAGGTTGTGAAAGTACCATTGGAGACTTTACGCCAGCTCCATGCGCCTTTCACAGCCCAGGAACGCAGTAAAATGTTATTGCCTGCCCTCGCATTAAAAAATGCAGATACTACATCCATACCCGATCCTCATCGCCGGCAGTTCCTTGCATTGCTGGAAATGGATGCCGATGTAAAGAAGACGGGGAACTATAAAACACTGACCGATACCCTGACCGATTATCTCAGTAACGGCGGCACCAGCTTCTCCCCTGCCAAAATCAGCAGCATTTCAAAGAAGGTTTTTGAAGGTACGAATGATACAACGCTGCTACATCAGGCTTTAAAATGGATGGAAAAAGCCGTGGACATGGAAAGAAACTCATTTACTATGAGTACTTATGCCAATCTGTTATATAAACTGGGGCATAAAGAAGAGGCTTTGAAATGGATGGATAAAGCAGTTGTGTTGGCGCCGGAAAGTGAACAACCTGATTACCAGGTGGTGATGGCTAAAATGCAGAAAGGCGAAAATACATGGCCATAACATACACCAGCTCACAATAAGAAAGAGCCTGCATCTTACTTTTGATGCGGGCTCTTTTGTCAGGGTACCTGATGAAATCAGGTAATCTTTTATGCGCTTCTGAGGACGTTCGTTTATTTTTGCCACATCCTCTTCTTTTTATTTTTTCCGTTTAGGCTTCGCCCCTCTCGTTTTGGGCTTGCCGTACTTTTTCTTCATTTTATCTGCGTGAGAGATCTTAACGTTTACCTTTTTATTCTTCGCCAGCTTCTCATGGAAAGCCGGCCCTGCCTCTTCTCTGGAAGGAAGCTTTATCAGGAAGTTCTTCATCTTCACTTCCGGCTTCTCATCATCTGTCAATACCTCTGAGATCACCAGGTCTTCCGGCAAAGGCACTATAGGGATCTGGTAATTCATCAACTCCTCAATCTTTTCCTGGCGTTCCCGCTCTCTATCCGCTATAAGAACGATGGAGTTCCCTTCTTTATCGGCACGGCCTGTTCTGCCTATACGATGCAGATAGCTTTCCGGTATTTCCGGCGTATCAAAGTTAATAACGTGTGATACTTCCGCAATGTCTAGCCCCCTCGCGATAATATCTGTAGCAATGATAAACCTGTAGGTACCGTCCTTGAACCTTTTCACCGTATTAAAACGGTGGTTCTGTTCTTTATTCGAGTGGATCACACCCGCCTTTTCAGGATATTTGGCTTCCAACTGTTCATATAGCTGGTTGGCCATTTCTTTTGTAGCTACGAATATCAGGACTTTCGTCATGGAGCTGTCCCTTTCCAGTAACAGTTCCAGCAGGTTTACCTTTGTATAAAAATTAGGGACATGGTAACCCGTCTGGCTGATATTTTTCAGTGGTGTTCCTACAGGAGCTGCTTCGACGGTCACAGGGAAATTAAAATGTGTTGCTATCAGCTGCTCCACTTCCTCTGTAATAGTGGCTGAGAACAAAAGACTCTGCCGTTTTACCGGCAACAGGTCGAGGATATGCTGGATCTGTGGACGGAAGCCCAGGTTCAGCATCTCATCCATTTCATCTATCACCACCCTTTTGATAGCCTTCAGTTTCAGGGTGCCGCTCAACACTATATCCACCAGGCGGCCCGGGGTAGCAACCACCACATCCAGTTTACCTGCCGCAATGTCCATCTGCGGGTTCATATTCACACCTCCGTAAAAACCGGCAACTTCCACGCTCATATAGGGCGTCAGCTGTTTTACAGCGTCCACTACCTGCACTACCAGCTCACGGGTAGGCACCACTATCAGCAGTTGCGGAAAACGTTCTTTGGAAAATTTAAACTGCCGCAGACAGGGCAGCAGGTATGCAAAAGTCTTTCCTGTACCGGTCTGGGCTATTCCACATACATCCGCCCCTGACATCACCACTGAGAACACCTTCTGCTGGATGACGGTGGGCGTCGTATATCCCAGATCACTCAATGCATTCAATAAAGGCTTGCTCAGGTTTAATTCGTCAAAAGTCATAATTCAGATAAAAATGAACGGCAAAGGTACTGCTAATCCTGCACATTCATTATTGGGCGGGCATTATCTGTCAAAACGGAGCCAGGAAGGGAGATAATCTTCCAGGAAAGCCGTACCGGCTTTTGCCCGGATCATGGGGCTTAATATCTGCAAAACCAGCAGGAGACCAATGGTCATGGCAAGGGTAATGCCACAGAAGATCCAGGCGGGTATCTCCCTGGCATACAGGTACATATTCCATTCCTGCGTATTCATCAGCAGAAATACCACAGCGCCTGCCGCATAGGCAAAGATCACTGTCAGTAATGATTTTACAATCCGCAACCAGTAACGGTCTTCTCTCGAGGATAACAGCTCCGCAAGGTTCAGCATTAACAATACCAGGCTAAGACCATAAGTAAAAATGCGTTCCTGGTAAATAGTTTTTCTGTCTGCCTCCAGCAGAGTGCTCTTGAAACCAAGGTATAAGATATTGTTGGGAATCATCATTGTTAACCAGTAGATTACGCCAAAACACACAACAATGCCGATATAAGGAAGAAACCCGCGGAATGCCATTAAGGAAATATTTAATACAAATATATAAACTTAAAGATATATATGTACCTCCGCTTGTCCTTTAGTTATACAGAACTTATCCCGATTGCTCACTTCTGGACCACCGGTTTCCGTGAAACAGTATATTATAATTGAAAATCATTCATTTACCCAACTTACCTACATCAAAAAGGCTGCTCCAAAAGTATTGAGCAGCCTTTTTATTCGGGTACCTGATGAAGTCAGGCAGTTCATTTAAGCGATTTCAGGACGTTCGTTTATGTAGTTTATTTCTGCTGATAGCTTCCTGCTACCTTAACCAGTCTGTCGGGATAGTCCGTAATGATCCCATCCACATGAAGGGACATCATCTTTTCCATATCACTCACTTCGTTCACTGTCCAGGGTAAAACCTGTACCTTTTTATCATGTGCTTCCTTCACCAGCTCTGGTGTAACCATTAAGTAATAAGGGCTGTAAATAGCAGGTGTAAATCCAAGCTTCTCCAGGTTAGCGGCAAAAGTGTCCTTATTCATGATCAGCAGTGCCAGGGTTTGCTTTGGATCTGTTTTGCGGATCACCTGCAAAGTACGCACGTCGAAAGACTGTATAGTTACCCTGTCGGTGATCTTCTTTTTCTTTATCACATCCATCACCATTCCTGCAAACACGTCCGGTTTTGGATGATACTTATTATCTCCATCGGGAGAACATTTAGTTTCAATATTGTAGTATACCGGTTTCAGGTGATGTTTTTTCACATAGGCTTCCACGCTATCGATCAGATCTGCCAGCAGCGGTTTATATGCTTTCATCTTCACCTGCTCCGGAAACTGCGGATGCGGCTTTGTTCCCACGTCAAATTTACGGATGCTGTCATACGTCATCGTGTATAGTGCGTACTGTTTCTCTTCTTCCTTCGTTATATCAGAGCCGTCAGGTTTCCGGATAAATACTGACGACATAAACACGTCGTGAGACACTACCACCTTGTTATCTGAAGAGATCACACAGTCCAGTTCCAATGTCCTTACACCGAGATCAACGGCGTGTAACATAGCTGGGATAGTGTTCTCCGGCATTAAACCTCTTCCCCCACGATGTGCCTGTACATCTGTTTTCTGTTGGGCGGAAGCATGTGCAGCTGCTGCTATCATTGCTATCTGTAAAAGAAAAGTACGTTTCATTATAATCCTGTTATGCAAAGCAAGTTGGTATTTAAAAGAAGAAAACTGAAATTATCTTAATGTTAAGAGAATTCTAAGATAATTTTCCGCAGGTTTATTTTGGTATACAAAATATCCTTATTTTGAAATCGTTGTTACGGCTTACACCTTCTCTTCAATTCCCCTGGATGCTTATTTATTGGTTTGTTAATTATTAACTATGGGGAATAAATCTTTTTATGATCTCGATTATATTATTGAGATCAACGAACAACGATTGGAGCAGTATATAAATCTTCATCAGAAGAGTGTCGATCGGTTTACGACATTGCTGATGGTTTATTCAGCATTCTGTATTTTTTTAGTGCCAATCATTCAGACATTGTTTTTTAGTAAAGAGCAGTATCATTGGTCCTACTATTGTTCATTTTATTTGTTCTGTACTCTTTTCATCATTTCTATCGTCAATTCTATCATGCTTCTATCACCAGAGGCGTTGTATATTCTAGTTGCACCTAGTGTATATTACAAGAGGATTAGACAAACCTTTGAAACAAAAGGTATTTCGTCCGCTCAGACTGATGTCATGGTTAAAAGATATTACATCACAGAACTCGAAAAAGCCATCATTACAAATAGGTTAAAACTAAACCGCAAAACGTCATTTTACAATCGTGCTTTTCGTTTTGCAATCATGGCTTGCATTCCTTATCTGTACTGCATTTGGTTACAGATAAACTCCGAAAAAAAGGTTCTTTTGAAAAAAGAAATTATTAATAATTTAAGTAGTTTTACCAAAACCAATCATATATGTGGTGGAAAAAACCAAAATTCAAAGAAATCGACGATAACCTGGTCGAAACAATAAAATACGGCTTGCCGGGAGGAGGACATGTTAGAGATATGATTCCCGTAGAAGGCATACGAGGCAAAATGTATCTCTGGGGATTTGTAGAGGACAAATTTCAACCCAAACCTATTTATGATATTTTACTTGAACAAATGGAAGAACAAAAAAGAAATAACCGTACTTAAACGGTTATTTCTTTTTCCTACTCTGCACAATTGGCCCAAACGGGCCATACTTATGTTGCATAACAGAAAACGTATCAGGGAATGGCCCTGTCGCCACATCCACTGGCTTGGTAGATAACACCGGCCAATCTTCTTCAAACACTTTAACAGGTCTTGATTGGGAATTTACAAACGCAGCTACATCCCACGCTTCTTCTTCACTAAGATAGGCATTCCCGAAAGGCATATTTGCCTTAACATATCCCGCTAGTTTCGTCAACCTGAAAATGCCCGCGCCTGTATTATAACTATGCGTTCCCCATAAAGGAGGATATAAATAATTTACTCCTGATGAATCATATTTTCCACTTCCATCACGAGCATGACATTGCACACATTCACGTTCAAAGATCATTCTTCCCTTTAACGTATCAGCCGCCCTTTCCAGGTAAGGCAATTCTTTAATACCGCTGCCAGGAGGTCTATACCCTTTAGCAACATCCTTTCCCAGCCATTCCATGTAGGCTATCATTGCCCGCATTTCCCGGCTGTTGCTGTCCAGCGGACTACCATTCAGACTTCTGATAAGGCAATCATTGATCTTTTTTTCCAGCGACTCTATAGTACCGCTACGTTCCCTGAAACGTGGGAAATTTGCTGCAGCGGCAGCATAATTATTTCCCATGAATTTCGTACCTGCTTCAAGGTGACAATTCTGGCAATTCATGCCATTACTGATATTGGCCACCTTTCCGGCTGGCCCCAGGTAAACAGCAGTACGTGCTATCAGTTCCCGGCCATACAATATAAGGTCACCAGCCGCAGCATGAGGAATATCAGCAGTATCAGGAGGAGTCCAATATGCCTTATCATTCCTGCAGGCTACGTGCATGACAATCACGCTTACTGTCCAGAGGATGAACAGCATCATCACAACAAGTCGCATAGGTGATGATTAACAGATCAACCGGCAAAACAATAACCACAGTTCTTCTCCTGTGCACGGCTGATAGCCCATATGCCGGATGGTACTATCTGTATACCAGGTAGCAATCCTGCGATCCATTCTTTTTTGACATCTTCCGCCTGTAGCCCCATTTGCTGGGCTACAACAGCGCTATAGACCGTCAATGCCATATTGCAGACACAAAACATTACACCACTGTTCTGCAGTTCATTGATGCCGATGGCGACATTACCTATGCCCGGAACATTAAAATCGCCCACCTTAGGCTGCCAGAAGGGGTTCCGGGTAGCAGGGGCTTTTGTAAGAGGATCATCTGCCTTGAATACTTCGCCAAGCTTATACTTCGCCCATAACTCATCTTTCATGGCGTAAGGAATGGCATCATGCCGTAATACGACAACCACACCACAGTCTTTTTCAGGTACGCCTGTTGCTTCGTTCGTTAACAGGAATATCTTAGCCCATGCAAAAGGAAATATTTCATGTGGTCGTGGTACATCCAGTACGAGGCGGTGTTTCCCTTTGATCTTGTTGATCCAGGCATCAGGATCTTCACCACTTGAAGTAACAGCGGCAGCAGGCGTTGCCGCATACAGCGGTAGCGCTCCGAATGAGGGTAAACTAAGTGCGGTTGCACCCAGCATCATCTTACCCAGAAAGTCACGACGGTTCGTGAACAGCTCTTTGTCTGTATTTTCCATATCATCAGCATTTTAGATATACTCGTGTTGTGGCAAAACGATAACATAGCTGCTTGGGGAACAGACTACATTGCTTTTCTGAAATACGGTCAGTTACATGTGAAGTGTAAGGATAGATGTGATTCTTAGCATGACAAAAATAGGGAACTTTGATTAAACTAAAAATATTTTAGTAATCCGGACGCTTGCTGGCATAGACGCCGGGCATAATTTATTTAAGTTGGTATAACTGGCTTAAATACAATATTCAGTACATCAGTCATGCGGGGTCAGCAGAAGAGGCTGATAAAGAAAAAAATGATATAACGTATATACGGTACAGATAGTCTCGCGAAAATTCCCTGCGGGACTACATATCTGCGTATGTAGTCCCGCAGGAATATGTCTCTTGCTACTTGGCTCCATCAATAGTGCTCTGCTTATAGCTTGTCGTCACGGGCCTGTATTTGACATTTTCGATCTTTATCACCACAGGATTGGGCCATTTCCGGTCTGTATAAAAACGTTGTCCGTTCACAGCGCTGATCAACAGTCCTACCGGCGTTGACTGTGAATAGATCCCGGCGTCAAATCCTTCCTTATACTCCACCAGCTCACTGGCATACCCAAGGATGGACACTTTGGTCTGCGGCGTACCTTCCAGCGTACGGATCACCAGGTCCTTCCTTTCCCCATATTTCCAGTCTTTTCCACCTGGCACAAATGCGTATATGGTACTGGTATCTTTTCCACGGGTGAACCATATATTTCCTTCCCTTGCAATATGCCAGGGCCTTACGCCCTGTACCGACTCTCCGTTCGCCAGGTTCCAGAGTGCCAGTTCACGCAGCAGGGCTTCCTGTTCTATCTGGATCTCACCGTCAGGTTTAGGGCCGACATTCAGCAAAAGATTGCCTCCTTTGGCACGGGTTTCTATCAGCATATTGATCATCTCTGTGCCTGACTTCTGTGGATCATTAGTCGGTTTGTACTGCCAGTCGGTCCCCATTGTAAAACAGGCCTCCCAGGGGCCTGGCATGATAGCATCCGGCAATTCCTGCTCAGGCGTGTTCATTTGTCCGCGGGTCACCACAATATCCGGCTGCAGCTCCCAGGCGTACTCTTTCAGTCCTTCGGCCGGCCCGTCAAAGAAGATAAAATCGATCTTACCGTAGTTAGTCAGCAGTTCTTTCAGCTGTGACTTATCATAAGCCATCAGACCAGGATTCTTTTCCGGGAAATGCTGTGGCAGCTGCATCCTGCCAATGGGCACTTTATGCTTGTAGAGGTAGTAGAAGTCTTCGGGAGAGAAGTAGACGCCGATGGCGATGCCCTGCTTGCGGAAAGCATCAAAGATGGCGCGGGTCGCATCTTTTTTGAAAGGGGTGTTCATAATGTTGAAAGGCGTCGTTTTGGTGTCCCACATACAGAACCCCGCATGGTGTTTAGCTGTAAAGACGATATACTTCATGCCTGCCAGTTTTGCCAGTACTGCCCAGTCGTCCGGATTGAACTTGTGCGGATTGAATGTTTTAGGCAATTCAGTCGTAAAACGTTCCAGATAATCGTCAGAAGCCCCTGCCATGGAATGGCTGATCACAGCACCGACCTGTACGTCCACACTCCAGTGAATGAACATTCCCAGTCCAAGGTCCATAAACCATTTTTCTTTCGCAGGATCATTGGCCGTTTTTTGTGCGCTGGCACTGATACACATGACAAGGCAGGAAGCTGCCAGTAAAATTCGTCTCAACATATTTTGGTTGCATTTGCATGAGCAATAATAATACAGAGAAATGCCAGCAAATACAAGCAAAATCGGGTGTGCGGATAGGGGTTGGAACAGGAATATCCGTCAATGATACAATTGAAACTCACTTTTGATACAATTGAAACTCATTTTTACTGCATATACAACTAAAATGCATTGTTTTATATTAATTTTTAATTTGTAATTTTGAACCAATGCTGACTTATTATTTCGTATTACCGTTTATCTATCTTATATCCCTGTTACCGTTCCCGTTATTCTACGGTGTCTGTGATGTGATGTTCCTTTTACTGTACTATGTAATTGGTTATCGTAAGAAGGTAGTACTTCAGAACCTGCAAAACGCTTTCCCTGACAAATCCGCGAAGGAGATCGAGCAGATCCGCCGCCGTTTTTACCGCTATTTCTGCGATTTGCTGCTGGAAACGTTCAAAACATTGACTATTTCCCGCGCTGCCGCCATCAGGCGCTGCAAGCTCACCCCGGAGGCACAGGTACTGTTTGACCGTTATGCCGCCGAAAACAGGAGCATTATGATCGTTATGGGGCATTATGGCAACTGGGAATGGGCGGGTAATACTTTCAGCCTCCAGGGCAAACACCACCTCTATGTAGTATATCATCCTCTCAGCAATAAATATTTCAATGGACTGATGTACCGTATGCGTACCCGTTTTGGTACAGGTCTCATCAGTATGAAAGATACTTTCCGCGACATGGTAGCACACAAAAGCGAGCTGGACGCCACTGCTTTTATTGCCGACCAGACACCCGCACCAAACAGCGCCTACTGGACAAACTTCCTGAACCAGGACACGCCAGTTTTCCAGGGCACAGAAAAGATCGCCCGCAAAATGAACTATCCGGTAGTATATGTGCAGGTACAGCGTGTAAAACGCGGCTATTACGAGATTTCCGCACGCACGCTTTTTGACGAACCGGCAGCTACGAAAGATGGGGAGATCACCACGGCTCATACCCAGGCACTGGAACATGATATCTGCGCTCATCCTGAATTCTGGCTCTGGAGCCACAGAAGATGGAAACATAAACGGCCTGAAGCTGCCAAACAGCCGGCTGACCGGCAGGCAGCCGCCGTCTGAACATAATTTATCCTATACCTTTTTTACATCTACGTTTATTACTTACAGAACCAATGCTAACAGGAAAACAACTGATCCTTGCCACAAAACCTTATGCGAAAGAGACCCGCTGGAAAAGCTGGTACTATACCCTTTCCACCGCGGTGATACTGGTTGGACTTTTTGCAGGCACTGCCCTCCTTCCCTGGCTGCTTTTACGCATTCTCTGCAGTATACTGTCGGGGCTGGTGATCGTCCGGATGTTCGTGATCTATCATGATTACCAGCATCACACTATTCTTTACCAATCTAAGGCGGCCAAATTGTTGTTCAGCGCCTTTGGCGTGTTTATACTGGCTCCTGCCAGCATATGGAAACGCTCGCACGATTACCATCATGCGCACAATTCCAAGCTGTTCACCGCCAGCATCGGTTCTTTTCCTATCATGACACAGCAGAAATTCCTGGAATCTACTCCCGCAGAAAGACGTTCTTACCTGGCTGCCCGTCACCCGGTAACCATCCTGTTCGGTTATATCAGCATGTTTATGGTGGGTATGAGCGTACGTTCATTTACCAGCAGCCCTTCCCGCCATATGGACTCCCTGCTGGCACTGGTACTGCATTTCACTGCCGGCACGCTGATCTTTATATTTATGGACTGGCTCAGTCTGCTCCTGTTGATGATCGTGCCGTTTTTCATCGCCTGTGCCATCGGCGCCTACCTGTTCTATGCACAACATAATTTCCCCGGCGTAACCTTCAGGGACAAGGAAGGCTGGTGCCATGACAATGCTGCCATGGCGTCTTCCAGTTACATGCTGATGAATCCTTTCTGGAAATGGGTAACCGGTAATATCGGCTATCATCATATTCACCACCTGAACTCCCGTATACCTTTTTACCGCTTGCCGGAAGCAATGGCGGCTATTCCAGAGTTACAGCAGGCAAAAACCACATCCCTGTCGCCAAGGGCTATTATGGCATGCCTGAAACTGAAGATCTGGAGCCCGGAGGTCAATAAAATGATCACTATCAGACAGTTAAGAACTCAGCCTGCACCGGCACGTGCAGTGGCAGTCTGATCTTATCTTTCGTCTTCATCATCTGCCTGGAGGGACCATTCTGGTTCCAATGTATCCAGGATATGACTTGCATATAACTAGCATCTTCCTCCGTCTTTCCTCCGTTCTTCCTCCGTTTTTAACGTAAGAAGAACGAAGAAAGATCCTGGTCATATGCTGGTTGTATGCTAGTCATATCCCGGAAATATCCTGATACAAAACCATCCTTCCCCCATCACTACTGTTCAATTTCATTTCACGTATAAATACGCGGGAATCACGTATTTCCTACCTAATGGCTTCCATTTCAGCGTCTTACCTTTGTTTTCATCGTTAACAAACCCAAAAAACCCAAAATGTCAAAAGAAAAGAAAAACCACACATCAGCAGATGAAAAGCAGGCACTTGTTGACCTTCAACATATCCGTACGCAAGTCGTACAGGACAGAACCATCTTCAACCTTGAAGCTGTAGGCCGTGACTACAAACTCGGGCAGGCTTACAAAAGCGTTCGTAACCTGCGACTGACAGACAAAGAGAACATACAGCTGCAAACCTACAATGACTACCTGTCGCGTTATAAGAATTTCCTGGAGTTGAAACCCCTCATTGAAGAAAAGCCCCGGCCCTCCTATCCTGCGGGAGAAAGCTACCTGAATACCTATAACAAACTCCGGTTTACCCGTGGTAAGGTATTGGTGATGGTACATGCCGATATCTTTGAAAAGGTACAGGACCGCATCCATCGTTATGTACTGGACCTGGGCCGGGATGGCTTCTGGGCCACTATTCACGTGGTACGGGGAGGCAAACCAGCCTATATCAGGAACTACATCCACGATAAAGCGCCAGCAGGCGTCGTAATGGTAGGCGCTATTCCTGTGGCATGGTTTGAAATGGACGACGATTTCTATGGTGCACATGCTGAATTCCCCTGCGACCTGTTCTACATGGATACCAATGGTACCTGGACAGATGCCGACGGCGATGGTAAGTATAATGCAGTAAGCGGCAATGTTACGCCTGAAATCTGGTTAGGGCGTATCTGGACGCCCACGTCCAATGGCAATGATGTAGCACTGATCAACAATTATTTTGACCGCAATCACCTGTTCCGTATAGGCTCACTGGGCCATTCCCGTTCCGCGCTGGCATACGTGGAAGATGACTGGACCGGGTTTGATGATTGTGAGATGGACCTGATGACCCCTTCTGCCTATATCACCAAATACACCAACCCTGACATTACAGATGCTGATCTGTACAAGACAGAAATTAACAAAACCCGTTCCTTCGTACAGCTATGTTCTCATTCATCCCCTTATGTACACTCTTTCCGTGTTCCCGCAGAGGGCACTACGGAATGGATCGACAGGTCCTATTTCCGGGATGAACGCTGTCCGAACGCCAATTTCTTTAACCTGTTCTGCTGCAGCACTGCACGCTTCACCGAAAGTGACTATCTCGGCGGATGGTACATTTTCGACAAGGCAGGTGGAGAAACCAATATGGGACTAACCGTAGTAGGCAGTACTAAAACAGGCTCTATGCTGTTCTTTGCGGACTTTTATGAACCTATCGGTAAAGGCAGCTGCATAGGATCTGCGCTCACACAGTGGTGGCAGGCCCGCGGTGCAGATCATGATCTGGGTGAAAGGCAATGGTTCTATGGTATGAGTATTCTGGGCGATCCTACCCTCACCTGGTGGAAAGGCGCTGTACCGAGATTGCTGGAGCCTGCTGATGGATCAGTGTTCAACCACTATCCAAGAACGATGACCTTCCGCTGGGCGCCGGTGAACATACCCGGAGCCACCTATTCGCTGGAAATAGACGCCTTTGGCGCTATCACTGCTGGTCAGTGGGCGGCTCAATCTTTCCGCAGCTTTGGCGTATACCACAACATTACAGGCACCTCCTTCAATCATAATTTTGTAGGTGCACAACCGGGACGCTGGCGTGTAAGAGCAAAAGTAGGAGACCGTTATTGCTCCTGGTCCGAATGGTCTTATTTCCGTTTCACCGTCTGACGATACACCACAAAGCAGGTAAGCATCAGGTGGCCGCTCAAATTAGCGGGCGGTCACCTTTAATAATCACCAGAGGCGCCACCACCTCCACCAGAGCCACCGCCAAATTCGAATTGATCGGGTCGTGGAGTAGCAGCATGGCTCATAGTTTGTGCAATTACCAGCGATTCTATCTGCATGGCCTCCATAGCATGTCTTTCATCAGAAGATGCTTCCGTGAAACCGTGACGCGGTGTTTTAAGGTAACGAATCAGTGCATAGGCTATACCTATCATAGCCAGGCCGCCCAGTGTCATTGCCACTTCGAGCGGAGCCACACTGTGATAATACCGGACAGTGTACACTATACCCGCAATCAGCAACAGACCTACGCAGATCAATATCCTGTCTTTCTTACGGATACCTGCATAAATGTATAACAGTGGTAATGCAACGGTCAGTATCCAGAAGAACCACCCTCCGGGAATATCCTGTCCTGGTTGCAGATCCAGATTGAACATCTCATTACTTACTTCCCTTATCACGAAATAATTTCCGCCCAGATAAAGTGTGATCAGGGCACAGCATTGCAACATCTGCAGACATTTTTTATAATGCCGGTAGGTATGTATTGCAATCAGTTTTACCGAAAGGAAATATACGCCTGCGGAAGCCAGCATGACCATAAACGGGATGATCAGCTTCGCAATATTGCCAAGTTGTACACATCCGGAAAAGATCAGGCCCAGCAAGGACAAATGCGTTACAATACTCATACTGACATCCGCAAAGCGCAATACAAAAAAGAGTGATAATATCAGCGCCGCTAAACACCATACCCACACAGGTGCATCGGCGTCGGTCGCAATGCCTAATGCCGAAAGCAAAAAGATGCCTGCCCCCCATATCAAAGCCGCATCAGCTCCTGATTTATAATGTTTCTTTTCGCGTACCATATACTCGGCCAGCGCGTAAGACCCTCCGCCGAAAAGCACACACAGGAAAGTAATTGCACCTTCACCTCCCGCTATTGACAACAGGCAGAAAAGCCCGAAAGAAAACAGCAGAATGATAGCTGTCAGGATAAAAATACCGATACGCATGTAAGGATTAGGCGTATAAAGATCTGCCGGATATGCGGTGATGATGGCATTATACTCCTCCGCTGTAATACAATCTGCCCCCTTTGCCATTTCCGCCTGTTCCTGAACATACAGGTTGTCCAATGACTGACTGTTATATGCGATCATGCTCTCTTCAGTTTTT
Source organism: Chitinophaga sp. CF418 (assembly GCF_900142925.1). GTDB lineage: Bacteria > Bacteroidota > Bacteroidia > Chitinophagales > Chitinophagaceae > Chitinophaga. Next base: position 76,202 of record NZ_FRCN01000016.1, on the reverse strand, counting down.
TATTAAGGTTAATCAACAATAAAATAGCGCCTATACCAGACATAATGAAATACAATAGCCCGGCATAAATACCACCCTCTGATTCTGTTCTCATTAACAATCTTACTATCACAAAGCTCAGTCCTATATAAGCATATAGTGTAATGATCAATATGAAATAAAAAGAACCTTGCTTCATGGCCTGGCTGTAAAAGAAAACGGTTGCCGCAACCAGCAACAGAAACCATAATCCATATGGACCATCGTATGCGGCAAACATGCCTGCCAGATTTGCAATGAGAAAAACATGCGTACCGAAGTTGCTGTAAGTGAATGCGAAGTGAGCTTTGAACCGTAAGCGGTGACTCAACAAAGCAGCTACTATCAGCAAAGCTCCCAGTGCTAATCCGGTATATACAAGCGTATAACTGGAAAAATCGTTGGCGCTTAACAATTGAAGCGGTGTTACTGTTACGCCCATCCATGCCGCCAGATTGGTAACAGCCATACTCAGTACTCCCAGGTGATCAAAGTAGTAAGCCGAGAAAAACAATACCAGCATCGGCATAAAGGTGGCTGCACCGTATCTGGTGCCAAACACATTGTATTGCACCTGCAGATAAGTGATGAAAGTGATCAGCAGCAAACAGCCCAGCAACAGGATATAATCGAAAAAGCTGTTGGGCGCAGGTACCTTCTCTCTGGAGAACGGTAACTTATGGCGGAAGCTATAATAAAAGCAACCGCCACAAGCTAATGCGATCGCCAGCAGAATGACCTGATGACCTATCGTGTCAATATTCTTGTATACCAGTATTCCTAAGCCTCCGCTTAGTAACAAAACGCCCAGGTACAGGATGGTTTTAAGCTCCCAGTGTACAGAGAAAAGCCTGGTTGTTGTGATGGTGCGTACTTTTTCTGCTGATGCAGCGGAAATAGTCCCCTCTTTTTGAAGTTGTTCAAACAAATCAATATCCATAACATTCGAAATGATGCGAAAAAATATAACATTAAGTTCACATCAACAAGCTATAAATATCAAAATGGCTGTTTTCAGCTATTAAACCACTTTATTTGTTTCACCATTTATCCAGGACGCCATTATTTGTGATACTATTTGCCTGTGACATTATTTGCCCGTACCACTGTTCCTTCATATCATGCGCTTTGTTCTGACATAATATTTCTTCCTGCCTGTCAGGGAGCGACAATGACACCTCTCACTGTGCTGTTCAACATTGTTTTTATTCTTAGCATTTTGGGAGTGAGTGCTTCATCTTGAAGCTCACCGTACCATCTGTAGACATCATCAAATACCTCGGCAAAATCCCGCATAGCTTCTGTACGTGTCCTGCCGACGCCAAAGATAGAAAGCATGCTGTTCTCAATCACGTAATGACCATTTTCTTTGCTCATGATAGAAAGTAAAGGGAAATTAAATACATACTGCCGGTCTTTTCCATTTATCACCCTGGGTGAAAAAAGATACACTTTTTTGCGTTTACGCTTGCGTACTCTTGCTTTCTTTTTTAATAATAATGCATTCTTCATATGTATAGTTTTTAGTTCAACATTCACGAACGCTTAAACAGCTGTGGATTTGCGGTATACAAACTGTTCAGGAAAATATGATAAGATGTAAGAAGAAATCCGGGTACAATGGTTGTCAGTTTTTCATCTTACAAACAATGGTATTAATGCATCCATACAATGCAACTGCACGCAAGTTTAAGAAACAATTTATAGTATTTAGTTAATTGGAAGTTAATAAGTATTTATTTTTTTCATCTACATGCAGATAACCTATATCATATATCTCTGTACGTTCTTTCAACGATCCCACATGTTTATACAAGGAGTAAATTTTTATGCTTCTGCAATCGTTAGCACACTAAATTTATTTTTAAAACTTCTGATAATCATATAGATTTGCAGACACAAGAATGGAAGTATTCCACTTTATTACGTAAAAAAGCACCTTAAGAACCTTATTTTTTCTTTCTCTATCGGGAACCACCAGACAGGCAGCACATTTAACATATCTCTTGTGAAGATGAGGATGATGTAGTAACATCAACAGTAAATCCTGCACGTGCATTTCTTAGCACCTTTACTTACTTCTAAATTCAGCATTGAATTTCGGATCGTTATCGTTATTCTGTTCACTCCAAAACAATACCATTCAAATGTCTAAGATCAAGATCTCAGATTTGGTAGCCGACCTTCAGAAGGCCGATACCCAGTGGCAGGCAAGAGAAACTACGGTTTCCCAACTGCCCGATCCACAGCAAAAAGCTTTATTGGGTGTCATTGTAAACACTGAGGAACTTGCCGCCGTTATGAACAAACGGGCTGCTACTGCTCCGGTAGCCAATTTTGCTCAGGAGGTGGACTGGCGCAACCGCAATGGTAATCATATCACTCCTGTGAAAGACCAGGGTGGATGTGGCTCCTGCGTTTCGTTCTGTACTACCTCAGTTACTGAAGCAATGGCGTCCATTGAAAAAGGACAATTACTCAACCTCTCAGAAGCAGACCTCCATTTCTGCTCTTCGCACGGTGCAAATTGCGGAGGATGGTGGCCTACTGATGCTTTCAGTCAGATCAAATCAAGAGGTATTCCGGATGAAGCCTGCTTCCCTTATGATACGGCTTTCCCGGACAACAATATCTGGAAGCAACCTCCCACATGTAAAGTAGGCCCCAATCGTGATGCAAGGGCAGTAAAGATCACTAACTCTACTACCATTGCAAACATCACTGAAAGAAAGAACTATATTTCCAACAATGGCCCATGCTCTGCTGTTATGCACGTGTATGAAGACTTCTTCTCTTATGCTGATGGCGTATACAAACATGTCAGCGGCTCAGATTATGGTCTGCACTGCGTAACAGTGATCGGTTATTCAGAAGTAGACCACTGCTGGATCTGTAAAAACTCCTGGGGCACCGGATGGGGTAAAGGAGGATTCTTTAAGATCGCTTACGGACAAGCTGGTATAGATACAGAATTCCCATTCTGGACTGCCAGCGGCATTAAACTTCCTGCGCAACAACATCAATGGCACGGATATGAAAACCTGGGCGGTTTATTATCATCCAGACCAAATGCAGTGTCGTGGGGACCAAACCGCATTGACGTTGTCGTACGGGGCATGGATTCTGCCGTTTATCACAAATGGTGGAACGGTACTTCCTGGAATGGCTGGGAATCTTTAGGTGGACAGATCCAGGGAGCTCCTGCTATCTGCTCATGGGCATCCGGACGCCTGGACATCTTCGCGCTGGGCCTCAACCATCACCTGTATCATAAATGGTATCAGGGTGGATGGAGCGGATGGGAAGATCTCGGTGGATTGCTATCTTCAGAACCAGCCTGCGTAAGCTGGGGACCAAACCGCATTGACATCTTCGCAAGAGGCATGAACTCCTCTATGTGGCATCTCTGGTGGAATGGCGCATGGCATGGATGGGAAGACCTCGGAGGCGTTATCAATTCAGCTCCGGCAGTATCTTCATGGGCTCCGGGCAGACTGGATTGTTTTGCGCGCGGCCTGAACAATCACCTGTTCCACAAATGGTTTGATACCAAATGGAGCGGATGGGAAGACCTGCAGTCCAATATGTTCGGCAGTCCTGCTGCCGTGTCATGGGGCGATAACAGGATAGATGTATTCTTCCCTGGACAAACCTACAATATGATGCATAAATGGTGGGATGGCGCTAAGTGGAGCGGAGATGAAAACCTCGGAGGTATCCTCTCTTCTGATGTAGGCGTATCTTCATGGGCAGCCGGACGACTCGACTGCTTTGTGCAAGGAACCGATTCCGCTATGTACCATAAATGGTACGTATAAATAGCAGTCATAATTGCGAATTACGGTTAACTATCTCATCTTCTGGCCTGATGATTGCCGGAAGTTAAGTATAGTGACTGTAATTCGCATTTTATTAAAAACCTAAAACTATGGAAAGCGAGGCTAAAGAAATAAAAGCAGGGACATCCCTCACTGTAGTTCTACCGGGTCTTGGTACCGCAGGATTCCAATGGTTCTACAAGGTCAGCAATAGCGAATGCGTTGATGTAAGACCTTACGATCATGCCGTGGATACCTTCCGGCAGGACGTAGGCACCAGTAATGAAGAGGCCTTTGTTATTAACGGAAAGGCCCCGGGACATGCTAGCGTCACCTTTGAACAAAGGCGCATCTGGGAAAAAGAAGGTCAGGCTATCAATGCCAGAAGATTAGAAATAACTGTTACCTGACCATTTTAGAAATCCAACTCCCCATAAAAATGCCCCTCTTTAGAATCCGGTAGCTGTAAAAACAGTCTATCTCTTACCTGTTTTAATTATTGAAATAAAAAATATATATCCCCGTACCCACCCTTTTTTCTTCTCCATAAGTATTTACTGGTGAAAGTTAACTGTTGCTGGCGGAAGCTTCCTTCAGGGGCCTCCGGCATTGTGCATGGCTGTAAGCCTATACCCTGCCAATTCATAGAGCTTAGTAAATCTATAAAAGACCGAAATCTATAATGACCGTTCATGAAGCGTATCTTTACAATTACCCTATTGTTCATCCATGCCGGCATACAGTTATTGTCTGCACAAACCTATACACCGGTACCTGTTACCGGCTTCAATGCCGACATTGTAGCTGAAGCGGGCACCAACGCAGTCGCTGTAACATCGACCGTAATAGACGGTAGTAACCACATTCTGCATACCCAGGCATTCGCCACGGCGAATGGGATCGGTGGCGGCATTATCAACTCCGGCACCTTCGTTAGTGGCACCCGCACTTACCAGATGAATCCTTATACCGGCCTGAATGCATTGTATCTCTCTGCCGCTGGCAACGTTGCCAACTCCCTGCCCGCAGGTACCTTAACCCTCACCACACCCGCCAGTTTCAGCAAATTGAGCATCCTGGCATTTGGCACGGAAAATAATAGTACCGTGACCGTGACATTGAACTATACCGATGGTACGTCTTCCAATGCGGGTACCCTGCAGATCAAAGACTGGTTCTTCGGAACTCCGTTTATATTCAGCGGTATGGGCAGATTGACGCGCACCACTACCGCCCCTACGGTGGACGGTCTTCCCAGCAATCCGAGGATGTACGCATTTGACTTTAATATTCCCTGCGCTGATCAGTCAAAACTGATCAGGTCCGTTTCTTTTCTGTATGTAGCGGGACCCAATATCAGCTCCAGGGCCTTGATCATGGCGCTTTCCGGCGTACAGTATACGCCACTTATATATACACACACCGTTACCGATGCCATCTGCGGAGGTGCGAACGGCAGCATTGCGGTGACTGCAAGCGGCGGTACTGCTCCGCTGAGCTATTCCTGGAATACTACTCCTGTACAGACTACGCCTACCGCCACAGGATTGGCTGCAGGCTTTTATACATTATCCATCAGGGATGGGAATAATTGTATTACAACTGTTAAGGATACTGTAGAGAAATTATCGCTGGTGAAGCTCACAGCAGCCACCAGTCCTGCCAAGATCTGTGCGGGAGAAACAGCTACACTTTCAGTGACTGCAACGGGTGGCACTGCGAATAATTATTCATGGACACCCGGTCCTGCTACCGGAAATACCGTTTCCGTGAGTCCGACAGATACAACATCCTACATCGTTACTGCGCAAGACGCCTTCGGCTGCGTGTTGAAAGATACCGTGGAAGTAATTGTTAAACCTACACCTGTCGCCGATTTCTCTGTACTGCCGGATGTAGTGTGCCTGGGTACAGGCCATACGCTGACATTCACAGGTACAGCGGGAACCGCTGCTACTTACGACTGGCATAACTTTTCAGGTGCTACTATACAAAGCGGCGCCGGTGCAGGTCCGTATGATATACGCTTTACTACAGCAGGCGTTTATCCCATACAATTACAGGTCACGGAAGATGGCTGCGTGTCTGGTACTTCCACACATAATATCACAGTGTCACAACCACCAACGGCCAGTTTCACCGTCAGTAAAACACCTGTATGTGCAGGAGAGGTCACCACCATCAATTTTACCGGCGCCTATGCAGGTAATGCTACTCCTGTCTGGAACTGGGGTGGCGGCGTAGTGCAGAGCGGCAGTGGTTTTGGGCCTTATACCGTTACTTATCAGCAAAGCGGCACCATCAGTCTGGTTATACAAGATAATATATGCGCAGATACCGCTGCTCCTGTTACGGTAACCGCTATTCCGATGCCGGTGGCTGATTTCAGAACAGATCTGACTACAGGTTGCGCGCCGACAGAAATCAGCTTTGACAATCTTTCACAGTTTGCAGATACGTATGAATGGTCGCTCGGAAACGGCTACCAGACAGGTGATGCCGAGCCTGTATATAGTTACAATACGCCCGGTACTTACACCGTAACCTTAAAGGCTATCGCGCAAGGTCAGTGCTCAACAACCGTTACAAAAACCGCTTTGATCAAAATACTGGCCGCTCCTGTTGCAGCATTCAGCGCTGCGCCTGGAGCAAATAATCCGGTAGAGTTCAAGAACGGCACTTTCACATTTAATAATACTTCACAGTTTGCAATAGCATACAATTGGGATTTCGGAGACGGCACCCTCTCCGATCTCGAAGATGCGCAGCATAAGTATGAACTACCTGGCAGCTACAGAGTAACGTTGTATGCAAAGAATGATATCGGCTGTATAGATAGCATCAGTCATGCATGGTATATCGTTGTGCCTGACCTGGTGTTGGAAATACCCAATGTTTTCAGTCCGAACGGAGATGGTATCAATGACCGCTGGAGCATAGATGGATTGAAAGCAAGGCCTGCCGCCACGACAGAGATCTATAACCGCTGGGGACAAATAGTGTTCACAGGTATCGGTTATAATCCATGGGATGGAACACGCAATGGAAGGCTGCTGCCGGAAGGCACGTATTATTATGTCATCAAAACATCAGCAGATGAAAAGCCCTATACAGGATGGGTGGCCCTGCTACGGTAATAAAATTTAGTATCAACCAAAAATACAATTGAATGAAACGTGTTCTTATTGTTGCCTCCATGCTGGTAATATGCGCCTGCAGGTTATACGCTCAAACCTATACGCCCATTGCCGTAACAGGTTTCAACAATGACGGAGTAGCTGAAACAGGTGTCAATGCTGAGGCTGTGACCACCACCGGACTTGACATCCAGCAGAAAATACTCTACACATATGATTTTGCCGCCACCAATGGCTTGCTGGCAGGGATAGCGAATGATGGTCTGTTTAGCACAGGGCTGCGTACCTATCAGATGAATGGTTTTGCAGACAACAACGTACTCTATCTTTCCAAACTGGGAGGCGTAACCAATACGCTCGGAACCGGCACACTGACATTTACCACACCGGATGCATACAGTAAGATAAGCCTGTTGTGCTTCTCTACTGAACAGAGCAGCACATTAGGCATCACCTTCAATTATACAGACGGCACAACATCGCCGCAGGTCGTTGCCAGTATCCTTGACTGGTTTGGTGGTATCAATCCTGTATTTGACAGTTATGGCCGTATCCAAAGATTGCCAGCGGGACCTTACAATGTAGAAGGACTTAGCAGCAACGATCCGCGTATCTATTGCATTGATATTGCTCCTGCCTGTGAAAACCAGGCAAAAGATATTGCATCTGTCACTATAGAATACCTGGTAAGTGGTAACCCCAGTAATGTGTCCAGGGCTGTAATCCTGGCGGTATCAGGGCAGGCTTATGTTCCTGTTACGGTGACTTCCGACGTGACGAAGGCTACCTGCGGCAACAGTGACGGTAGTATTGCCATTATGGCTACCGGTGGTGCCTTCCCGCTTACCTATTCATGGAACACGACACCGGTACAGACCACAGAAACAGCTACAGACCTGCCAGCAGGCACCTATACCTGTACTGTGACAGATGCTAATGGTTGTCCTGCGGATTTTGCAGCAGATATCAGTGAGGAATCCATGATACTCTTAAAAGCGCTGGCTAAACCGGGCGATATCTGTTCAGGTACAACAACCAAGTTATACGCCATCCCTACCGGCGGTAGCATGAGGAGTTATACCTGGGAACCAGGCAATATCACTGACTCCAGCTTCACAGTCGCACCCGATACCACCACTACCTTCAAACTGACCGCCGAAGATCAGAATGGCTGTCATGTAATAGATAGTATCAAAGTGACTGTAACCAAAAAGCCGGCCGCACCACTTGTATCTGCACAAAGCATTTGCCCCGACAGTACAGCAGTGTTAAAAATAGACAACGCCACCACACCCTTCACTTATAACTGGTATACTTACCCTTCCGGCGGTGACGTGGAAGGTCAGGGCGCCACTTATACCACACCTGCGGTGAGCACGGAGACGACCTGGTATGTGGAGGCAGTAAATGGCCCTTGCAGCAGTGACAGAACGGCGGTGACCGTCAGTCCATATGACCGGGCTACTACACCGGTGGTAAAGGCCGGAGATATCACTACAAGTGGAGTAACCTTCACCTGGGACCCAGTACCCGGAGCAACAGGTTACATTGTTTCTGTAGATGGAGCCGCCTATATTACGCCGAGCTCCGGCAATACCGGCACTTCGCACGTAGTGACGGGTATTACCAACCAGGAATCCATCTCCATCAAAGTGATCGCGCTCGGTCCGATAAGCTGTCAGAATAGTTTACCAGGCCTTGCTGCGGCCAAACCTAAGCCTGGGGAAATATTCATCCCGAATGCATTTACGCCTAACGGCGACGGGAAGAATGACTACTTCAAACCGGAAGGCACTACTATCTCTGCCATTGACATGAAAGTGTTCAACCAGTGGGGAGAACTGATCTACCAGACCAATCAGCTAACAGGTTGGAACGGTACTTATAATGGTAAGCTGCAGCCTACAGGAGTATATACTTACACTGTAAGGATCACCCTGAATAACAAGACTGAGCTGACAAGAAAAGGGGCCATCAACCTCCTACGATAAACCTGGCAATAACCCGTTTTATTCAGGGCATCCTTAAAGAGTTACTACTTTAAGGATGCCCTTCTTTTTATCTATCCATCTCTTACTACCAAAAAAGATAGTAACTTTCGCAGGAGATATTTAACAATGGAATAAACGTTTTCTGCCCATCTTTGCGTTGCCGGAATCATTCCGGGTACCAGATAAGAGACACAGAAACAGATAATGAAAAGCGTCACAAGGGACATTCGCGGGGTCGGTGAAGCCGTATCCATCATTCATCATATTCAAAAACAACGTTAAGAACACACATCAAGAGCTATCCCTTTACAGATGTCTCTTATAAACACTCAAAAGTTTCGAATCCGACAATGAAAAAAGTAATTCTCGTAACCGGCGCCTCCACAGGCCTGGGCTTGGCTACCGCCAAAGCACTTACTGCAGAAGGTCACACCGTCTATGGCACAAGCCGGGATATAAAACGTATCAAAGACGTTCCCTTTAAGCCGCTTCAAATGGATATTACTGATGATGCATCAGTAAATAATGCTATAGCAGACATCATCAAAAATGAGGGCCATATCGACGTCGTTGTCAACAATGCAGGTAACGGCATAGTAGGCCCGCTGTATGCCATGCCTGTAGAACAGGCCAAAAGACAATTCGAAGTGAATTTCTTCGGTATGGTGCGTGTGAACAGCGCCGTTCTCCCGGGAATGATCGAGCGTAAGAAAGGCCTGATAGTACAGGTGAGTTCATTGGGAGGTCTCTTTGGGTTGCCCTATCAGGGTATGTACTGCGCTTCCAAATTTGCAGTGGAAGGTTATTCACAGAGTCTTCGCATGGAATTACTATATACCGGTGTAAAAGTGGCTGTTGTAAATCCGGGCGATTTCAAGACTGCTTTTACAGACAACCGCGAGAAATTACCTTTCCCTATCGTGAATGAAAAACTGCATAAGGACTTTGATACTGCAGTCAGCAATATGGGAAGAGATGAGCAAAACGGCAGCCATCCGGATGTTGTAGCCAAAAAGATCTCTAAGATCATTGCTAAATCCAGTCCTTCTCACAACTACCTGGTAGGCGCCCTGGGACAGACTATTGTGCCGACACTAAAGGCCATCCTCCCCGGCGGGCTGTTTACAAAACTGATGAATGACCACTACGGCATAAAGTAAGGATCATAATACTACTAAAGATTGCCATATTTTGTATAGGGTTGATTAATAGCTAATTGTGCTTTAATCAGCCCTTTTTTACGTTTGTGAACATCAGGCGACCCCGGCCATAAAAAACTTTGAATTTTACAACTATTCATTTGAATGAAACAATAAAACGAGCAGGATTCTTTCCACCTTTACACCAGAATTTGAAGGTACTCAACGGACAAAAGACAGTAAGAAAAGAACCACGTATGACGAGTGGTTCTTTTCTTATAAAAAATCATTGCTTCAAGATTCCTTCAAACTTTAAAACGAATTATGCAGTTGATATGAAAGTACTGCTCGTTGAAGATAATATGGAGCTGGCCGGCAGCATTAGTAATTTTCTCGAAAAAGAAGGCTACCTGTGCGAAGTGAGTTATACCAGTAATGAAGCACATGATAAATTGGTATCGTTTCAATATGACTGTGTGCTGTTGGACATTACATTACCTGATGGCAATGGACTGGAACTGCTTCAGTTCATCCACCTGGAGAAGATTGATAGTTGTGTACTGATCATTTCCGCCAGGAATTCATTAGATGATAAGATAACAGGACTGGAAGGCGGCGCCGACGATTATCTGACAAAACCTTTCCATCTTACAGAGTTACATGCCCGGCTTAGAGCTATATACAGGAGAAAGAAACTGCAGGGAAACAACATTATCACGTTCAATGAGATCACATTGAATACGGATACGCTGGAGGCTATCGTCCACGATATAAAACTGGACGTAACGCCGAAAGAATTTGATCTGCTGCTTTATTTTCTGGTCAACAAGAACAGGGTACTATCGCGTCAGTCTATTGCCGCCCATCTGTGGGGAGACTATACCGACAACCTGGCCAATTTTGACTTCGTATACCAGCATGTTAAGAACCTGCGAAAGAAGATACACGCAGCTGAAGGCGGAGATTATATTAGTACGGTATACGGATTAGGATACAAATTTAATACTGCCGTGTCATGAAACTGATCAACAAATTCACTTTATGGTATCTATGCATCACACTGGCAGCAATGCTTGTAGGGGTGGCGATCGCTTACAATAAAGTAAAATCAGGTATTGACGAGGCAGAGATCAACAGGCTGAAGGTATATAATGATCAGATGGCGCTGCAGATGCAACGTGGCGTATCTCCGGATACTTACATGCGCGGCAGGCCGGCAGAGATCAAACTATTATTGAATGAGGTACCGGTCAATAAATATGAAGTGTTAGAGCATTCGTTTTACAATACCATGCTGCAACACAAGGAGTGCCGGCTGACCGTTACTTCTTTTTACAAGATAAACGGACACTATTACAGCATTTCGTCATATAATTATATTACCAAGGCAAAGGAGATCCTGGAGGGGTTAATGAGCTCTTTCATCTGGATCTTCGCCATCCTGCTGCTGCTGACGGTGCTCTCAGCACGCTTTGTATCGCGATTGATACTGGCGCCTTTTCATTATACACTGAAAAAGGTACGCCTGTTCAACCTGAAAGATAAGAAGCCATTGCAGCTGCCTACGGTCAATGCGGCAGAGCTGAAAACATTGAACAGCTTTCTGAATAGCATGACAGATAAGGCTTTGGATGACTACCGGTCGCTGAAGGAGTTCACTGAAAATGCCTCTCATGAGTTACAGACACCGGTAGCCATACTACGTAATAAGCTGGAGCTGTTGACAGAGTCTTATCTGCAGGCGAAAGACCCGGATACTATTACCGGGCTGATAGCAGATATGCAGAACGCCATTGATAAACTTTCCAGGATCAACAGTTCCCTGACCTTGCTGGCCAGGCTGGAAAACAATGAATTTCGCAACAAGCAGGCTATCTCATTCTGCCAGCTGACCACAGACGCGTTACAGGGATTTTCCGAGCTGATGGACATGAAAGCCATTAAGCTGGACACGAAGATCACTTCAGGCGTATCAGTGCAATTACATCCTGCACTGACAGACATTCTACTGGGCAACTTGCTGAGCAATGCGATCAGGCACAATATATACGGGGGCATGATCAGGGTAAGGCTGTCTAAAGCGAAACTGATCATCAGCAATACCGGTAATCCACCGGAAGTGCCAACCACAGAACTGTTCAAACGTTTTAAAAAGGGCCGCAGGAATAGCGATTCGATAGGAATAGGCCTGGCCATTGTAAAACAGATCTGTGACGTCAATCATTTTAATATCCAATATAATTATGCCGACGGATGGCATACTATGCAAATAATTTTCGAGGAATCAACAGGGAGCACAATGTTACAGAAGGAAGACGCCAACGCATTATTTCCGGAAAGACAACATTAGTGCTTATGGTCTAATGTTCAAGTATTATCATGCAAACAAAAAGAATCGTCGTGGTCCTGTTCCTGCTGTTATGGCACGGATCGATGGAAGTATTACACGCACAGCAGCTACTAACGCTGAAAGACGCCGTACAGACTGCACTCGCCAACTATGGATCAATTAAGGCCAAGGCCAATTACCTGAATGCCTCTAAGTCCACCGTTACCCAGGCGAAGCGGGATTATCTCCCGAACCTTAATCTTTCTGCCCAGCAGGATTACGGTACTGTGAACGGGCAGTTCGGCCCTTCCTATGGTCTGAATGGTCTGGGGGTATCTTCATCAGGTCCTACCCTTCCGTCGCAGAACTGGAATGCCGCTTTCGGCGGACTCTATCTCGCCAATGTCAACTGGGATTTCTTTGCCTTTGGCCGCGCCAAAGAGAAGATCAAAGCCGCACAGGCAGCCGTAGCCAGGGACCAGGCAGACTGGGAGCAGGAACAATTCCAGCAATCTGTAAGGGTTGCGGGAGCATACCTTAATCTGCTGGCCGCACAACGCCTGACCCGGTCATGGTGGAATAATCTGGAACGTGCTGATACGTTCCGCTCAGTGGTGGTAACAAGGGCGAAGAACGGGTTAATCCCCGGCGTAGATTCTACATTGGCCAATGCAGAAGTATCCAATGCAAAGATCGCCTACACAAAGGCAAAGGACGCAGAACAGACACAGGCTAATCAGCTGGCGGTACTGATGGGCGTACCTCCTACTGAGTTCATACTGGATACCGTGTTCATTAACCGCATTCCGGCGGCGCTGACTGACAGCGTCAATGCTGCAGTACAGAGCCATCCTTTACTGAAATACTATGAAAACCGTATCAGGTTAAGTGATGAACAGGCACGTTACATACATACCCTGAACTTCCCTGCGTTTTCTGTTTTCGGGGTCATGCAGACAAGAGGTTCCGGTTTCGATGCCAGCTATGTAACAGACCAGACAGCATACGATAAAGGATACTGGGATGGTGTAAAACCTAACCGCAGTAACTATCTGCTGGGGGTAGGCGTAACCTGGAACATTACTTCTCCGCTGAGAGTAAAACACCAGGCAGCCTCTCAGAAATTCATATCAAAAGGCTTGCAGGATGAATATGAACTGGTACGCCAGCAGTTGACGGCACAGTTATCACTGTCTGACACCAGGATCAAAAATGCGCTTGTCAATTATGCAGAAGCGCCTATACAGGTCAATGCGGCAACTGAAGCTTATCAGCAAAGAACGGTACTGTATAGGAACGGACTGAATACGATCGTGGATGTGACACAGGTCTTTTATACACTGAACCGTGCAGAAACAGATCGTGATATTGCCTACACCAACGTATGGCAGGCGCTGTTACTGAAAGCTGCCGCTACCGGCAATTTCTCTCTATTCATCAATGAATTCTAATTAAATGAACCTGATAAGATCAGCATTACGCAAACCAATATCCATACTGGTAATAGTGGCTGCCCTCTTCTTCTTCGGCATAGGCGCTGTAAGAACGATCAAGGTGGACATCTTCCCCAAACTGGACCTGCCGGTGATGTACATCGCGCATCCCTTCGGCGGATACACTCCCACCCAGATGGAAGCATATTTTGGTAAACAATATATCAACGTCCTGCTTTATGTGAATGGTATCAAAACCATTGAAACAAAGAACATACAAGGTCTTACCCTCATCAAGGTGAGTTTTTATCCGGGCACGAACATGGCACAGGCACAGGCAGAGCTAAGTGCCTTCTGTAACCGTATACAGGCCATTTTCCCGCCGGGCTCACAGCCTCCTTTCATTATCCGTTTTGACGCTTCTACCCTGCCTGTAGGCGAGCTGGTATTGAGCAGTGAAAAACGTAACAATAACGAGCTGCTGGACCTTGCCAACACTTATGTACGTTCATCTTTTACTTCTATTCCGGGTCTGGTGTCTGCACCTCCCTTCGGTGGTAACTTACGTACCGTAGTGATCAAGGCAGATCCTGAACTGCTTCGTTCTCACAATATGACGCCCGACCAGCTGGTAGAGGCATTACGTATCAACAACCAGACCTCTCCATCCGGTAACGTACGTATCGGAGATATCAACTTTATCACACCAGCCAATACTGCTATCCGCACTGTAAAAGATTTTGAGAACATCCCCCTTTACAAAGGAGGCGTACAGAACCTTTACCTGCGCGACGTAGCCACTGTGGAAGACGGCGCAGATATTACTGCCGGTTATGCACTGGTGAACGGACGCCGTTCCGTATACCTCAGTGTGGCAAAATCGGGTGATGCATCTACCTGGGAAGTAGTACAGAAACTGAAAAAGGCATTGCCGAAATTCCAGTCCCTGCTGCCGGAAGATGTAAAACTGACATATGAATTTGACCAGTCTGTATATGTGATCAACGCTGTAAAAAGCCTGATCAGTGAGGGCGCCATTGGTGCGATCCTGACAGGGTTAATGGTACTGTTATTTCTCGGTGACCCAAGAGGTGCGCTGATTGTGATACTGACCATCCCGACCTCCATTATTGCGGCAGTGCTCTGCCTCAAAGTGGCAGGACAGACCATCAACATTATGACGTTGAGCGGTCTGGCGCTGGCCATTGGTATATTAGTGGATGAGAGTACGGTGACGATAGAAAATATACACCAGCACCTTGATATGGGTAAACCGAAGGGGCTGGCCATCTGGGACGCGTGTAAGGAGATCGCTTTCCCGAAACTGCTCATCCTGTTCTGTATCCTGGCTGTATTTGCGCCGGCATTCACTATGGGTGGCATTCCGGGATCGTTGTTCCTGCCATTGGCATTAGCAATAGGTTTTGCCATGATCATTTCTTACTTCCTGGCGCAAACCTTTGTACCTATCATGGCCAACTGGCTGATGAAGGCGCATCCGCACGCAGGTCATGAACCTGATCATATCCTCAGTAAGAAAGAACTCGCTGAAAGAGCAGACTTAAATAGTAATGGTAAACTTTCCTTCTTTGAGAGATTGCGTAACCGGTTCATGCGTTTCATAGAACGTGTTATGCCTGCCCGTAAAGTGATCGTATCAATTTACCTGGTAGCAGGTATAGGGCTGGTTTTGCTGCTGCTGAATACAATAGGAAGGGACGTATTGCCCCGTGGTAACGGCAGTCAGTTCCAGTTAAGGATACGTGCGCCACAGGGCACCCGCGCTGAAAGAACAGAAGAGATCACTATAAAAACGGTTAAGGCTATCAGAAGCATTGTAGGACCAGAGAATGTAGCTATTTCATCTTCTTATGTAGGACAACACCCCGGACAATTCTCCATCAGCCCTATTTACCTGTTCATGCCCGGACCACAGGAAGCGGTAATACAGGTTGCGCTGAAAGAGGATTATAAAGTAAACATGGATGAGCTGAAAGATAAGATCAGGGAAAGGATGAAGGCAGAATTGCCGGGTGTTACTCCTTCATTTGAGCCAATAGAACTGACGGATAAGATCCTGAGCCAGGGTTCTCCTACGCCGATAGAAGTAAGGCTTTCCGGCAGGAATAAACAGCTCAATGAGCAGTATGCGGAGAAAGTGATCGGGAAACTGAAAAAGATCCCATATCTCAGGGATGTGCAACTTGGTCAATCTACCAAGTATCCTGCCTTGAAGATCACGATAGACCGCGTGCGCGCAGCACAACTGGGTGTGGACGTGAGTGATATTTCCCGTTCACTGATCGCATCTACTTCTTCTTCCCGTTATACCGAGAAGAACATCTGGATAGATGAAAAATCAAACCTGAGTTACAGCGTGCAGGTACAGGTTCCGGAAAACAAAATGACGGATGTACAGGATATTGCAGAAATTCCCCTTTTAAGGAACGCCAGCAGGCCCGTATTGGGAGATGTGGCCACGATCACCCGCGATACCACTTATGGTGAAGCAGACAACCTGGGTGCTATCCCTTCACTTTCTGTGACGGCAAATACAAACAATATCGATCTTGGTACCGCAACTGATGATGTGAACAAAGCGATTGCTTCCATCGGTGAGTTGCCACGTGGTCTGAGCGTTGAACTGATCGGTTTGAGCTCAACCCTTACCGAAACACTGGACAGCCTGCAATCGGGATTGATTGTAGCAGTAGTAGTGATCTTCCTGATGCTGGCAGCCAACTTCCAGTCTTTCAAAGTATCGGCGGTGGTACTGGCTTCAGTACCGGCAGTATTGATCGGTTCACTGACCTTACTGCTTATCACCGGATCTACCCTGAACCTGCAGTCTTATATGGGTATCATCATGTCGGTGGGCGTGTCCATTTCGAACGCCGTATTGCTGATCACCAATGCGGAACAGCTGCGCCTGGGTAACGGCAATGCTTTGCTTTCTGCGAAAGAAGCCGTAGCATTACGTCTCCGCCCCATTCTGATGACCAGTCTTGCGATGGTGGCAGGTATGATCCCGATGGCAAGCGGCCTGGGAGAATCCGGCGACCAGACATCTCCGCTGGGACGTGCGGTGATCGGCGGTCTGATTGCTTCTACCTTCAGTACGCTCTTCATTTTACCACTGGTATTTGCATGGGCGCAGGGTAAGACAACGACCCAGTCGGTATCACTCGATCCGGAAGATAAAGAAAGTAAAAACTATGTACCATCCTTACACGAATAATATGAACAGTCTAAAAGCACTTGCTATCACGATAATATGCAGTTTGCCAGCTACGATGCTGCTGAGCAGCTGCGGCCACACAGAAGGCAAATCAGAAACGACAGAAGCTGCAGCGCCTGAAGAGGCGGCCGTATCCGCCCTGTCCCTCCAAAAGGGTAAATTATCTTCCTCCCTGCAGATACCTGGTGAGCTGATTGCTTACCAACAGGTAGATATTTATGCAAAGGTGAGCAGCTTCGTAAGAAAGCTGCACGTAGATGTAGGTTCTGAAGTGAGCACTGGTCAGCTGCTGGCCACCATGGAAGCCCCTGAGATCACTTCCCAGCTGGCTGGCGCAGAATCCAGGTTAAAGGCACAGGAGGCAATATACCTTGCCAGCAAAGCGAACTATGACCGTTTGTACAGTACCAGTCTGACACCGGGCACCGTATCAAAGAACGATCTCGATATAGCACTGGCCCGTCAGAACTCAGATAAAGCACAACTGGATGCTGCCAGGGCTTCCTACAGGGAGATCACCGATAACAGGAACTACCTGGAGATCAGAGCGCCATTTTCAGGCGTTATAAGCGCAAGAAATGTCAGTGCGGGTGCATATGTTGGTCCAACCGGAAAAGGCTCTGAATTCCCCTTATTTACCCTGCAGGAACAGAAGAAACTGCGTCTTGTGATCTCTGTTCCGGAAGCATATACCAGCTACCTGGCCAACAACAGCGAGGTACGCTTCAATGTAAAAGCATTCACCGGTCAGTCATTCACCGCAAAGGTGAACCGCCTTTCCGGGGCGCTTGATACCAGACTTCGTTCACAGCGTATTGAAATGGACGTCATCAACAATGATAAAAAACTGCTTCCCGGTATGATCGCAGAAGTGAACATTCCAATGAACAGCACTGACAGCACATTCCTGGTTCCAAAGACAGCAGTCGTCAATTCTACCGTGAATATATTCGTAGTGAGGGTGGTAAATGGTAAGGCCGAAAGAGTACAGGTGCAGACCGGACGTGAAGCAGATGGAAAAATTGAAATATACGGAAGTAATCTCAACGAAGGCGACACCATCGTAACTACCGCCACCGAAGAGTTAAGAGACGGCGCAGAACTGAAGCACGTTAAAACAGGCAAGTAAGAAAGGATGTAATCAACGAAAAAGGCTGTCACATGCGGACAGCCTTTTTACATATATATAGGGAGCCGAATTATTATTGGATCAATACTTTCTTCGTATACACCTCAGCACCGTTTGTTACCACCAGGATATAAAAACCGCTGGCGATATTGCCGGTAGCAAGCGATACACGTTGTGTATTTGTTTTCTTAAAAGCCGCTACTTTCCTGTTCACATCCAGTAACTGCACCTGTACCGGTTTTGACGGATTATATTTTTCTACCTGCACCGTCAGGGTACCACCGCTGACAGATGGATTAGGGAATACACTGATACCGGTACTTTCTTCATGTTTTGCCGCTGCTTCTGCCGGAGAAAGGGCAGAAATGATCACAGAAGATACTTTATCATTCCAGGTGGCAACATCCAGTAAAGGAACATCTGACGTAACAGTAGTGCTGGCGCCGGAAAAGTTGTCATCTGCGTACAATACGATCTTATATCCCGGTGCTACTTTCAGGGCAGTAATATCATCATTACGCGCACCGTATGCCTTTAACCGGGCCAGGTTATAAGTACCCACAGGCAGGTATACGCCATAACCGCCATAGTTAAAGTCCTGGAAAACGCTCACGGCTATTGGCGGTGGTGTAGAATAAGTGAAAGGATAGGTTTGCTGGGCCTGCACAAACTGTGATTCATATTGGCTTGTCCAGCCGAAAGCTGTTGTAGCCAGCGGCTTCAGGTTCACACCTGCTGCAGCGCTCCAGAAATGCACAAACTCGCCCATGTTCATGCTGTTGTAGTCAGTGCCGGATCTCGAAAAATACAGGGACAGCTGGGTAAAATAACGGTTCAGGACCTGCGCACCGCCATATTGGCTGTAGATGGGATAGAACCAGTCCCGGAACCAGGCGGTGTTAGCCCTTGGGAAATCGTCGCGGGAAGCGGTGAAATCATTGTAGGCTGAGGTGGCCCGGCTTTCCAGACCTAAGCCTTTGTAAACATCATAAATAAAGATCTCCGCCCATTTACTGTCGCCCCATATACCGAAGGCAGGAGAATTATGCATGTTCTTCCCTCCTAATTCAACGATGTGGGCTACTTCATGTGTAAGCAGGTTGTAATCGCCCTGTGTAGCGCTCGTCCACGGACCAGCGCCGGCATCGATCACATTCCTGTTGTCATGGCTGGCATCGAAATAGGTTGCTGGATGTCCTCCGCTGTATTTGCCGGTATGCAGAATAGCAAACAGGTGCGGATCTGTTCCAAAGGAACCATAGGTTTTCTTGGTATAACGCCATACGTCAACAAGATACTGACGGGGCCAGGTGACTGAGCTACTCACGTCACTGTCAAAATAAAGGGCCAGGTCATTGTCGTAAAAAACGCGGGAAACAATCTGGTTGTGCTCAAACCAGTGTTCCTGCCAGGTAGCAGGAGGAGTTTGTGCCTTTACCTGGATAACGGGAAATGCCAGGCTGGCCAGGAGTACCAATGCGTAGAACTTTTGCATAAAAACGGGTTGAATGTGAGAAAAAACTGCCGGACGACTTGTCCGGCAGCGTTATATGAATAAAAAGGACTTATTGTATAACTATTTTCCTTGTGTAATACTTCTTACCGTTTGTTACTGTCAGTATATAAATACCGCCGGCAATATTGCTGGTACTAACAGAAACGCTGGATGCATTTGCTTTCTTATAAACCACTGCGGTCCTATTGACATCCACCAGAGAAATATTCAGCGGAGCGGTAGCATCGTACGCTGCAAGCTTCACAGTAAGCGTGTTTCCTTTGAGTACCGGGTTAGGGAATATTACCAGGCCTTTTTCTGTTGTTAGCGCCAGGTCTTCTTCTTTTACCGCAGCGAGGGTACTTGCGCTTGCGGCAGCCGCCGTGATACCAAAGGAGAACTTCTCCCATCCGTCTATTGCAGTTCTTTTGCAGGTCATCTCAGCAGCTCCGTTCTCTGAAGAAACATACATACCATTATTACCACGCAGGGAAATAGTTCCGTCACTGTTGGTGATCCAGTCAAAAACTTCCCAACCTTGTATGGAAGTCCTGTTGCAGGTCATACTTTTCTCACCGTTTTCAGAAGAAACATACAGCCCGCCGTTGTTTAGTGCCACCTTACCATTACCTGCATCTGCCACCAGGAATTTGTTCCATCCCTGTACGACTGTTGCATTTGTCCACATAGCGCCTACACCGCCTTTGGAGCTCATATAACCGCCATTATTGCCCTGCAGCCAGATAGTCTGTCCTATAGGAGCGGGATTATCAGTAGAACGTTCCACGACAATAGAAGATACCACGTCGTTCCAGGAGGCATCAATTGTGGTAGCATCAGCTGTAAAGGTTTTGCTGGCGCCGGTAAAGTTATCGTCGGCATAGAAGGTCACTTTATACCCCGGCAAGATTTTTATGGAAGAAACATCGTCATTGCGGGCGCCAAAGGCCTTTAACTTAGCCAGGTTGTAACTGCCTGGCTGCAGGTATACACCATAACCACCGTAATTGATGTCCTGGAACAGCGTGGCAGCTGTAGGTCCCCAGGGGGTATAAGTAAAGGGATATTTCTGTTGCGCCTGTACAAACTGTGATTCGTATTCGCTGGTCCAGCCAAAGGCTGTCGTAGCCAGCGATTTCAGATTCACACCAGCAGCACCGCTCCAGAAGTGGACAAATTCACCCATATTCATGGTACTATAGTCAGTACCGGTTCTCTGAAAATAGAGTGACACCTGTATGAAGTAGCGGTTCAGCAACTGTGCACCTCCATACTGATTGTAGATAGGATAGAACCAATCTTTGAACCAGGCGGTATTAGCCCTTGGGAAATTATCGCGGTTAGCAAGGAGCTCATTATAGAGTGATGTAGCCCTGCTTTCCATCCCCATGCCTTTATAGGCATCATAAAGGAAAATCTCCGCCCATTTGCTGTCACCCCACACGCCAAAGGCAGGAGAACCATGCATGTTCTTCCCACCTATTTCCACGATATGGGACACTTCATGTGTAAGCAGGTTGTAATCGCCCGGTGTAGCACCTGTCCACGAACCAGGGCCGGCATCGATCACATTTCTGAAATCGTGACTGGCGTCAAAATAAGTGGATGGGTGACCACCACTATACTTGCCTGTATGCATTATAGCATACAATTGCGGCTCTGTGCCAAATGAACCATAGATCTTCTTGGTGTAGCGCCACAATTGAGACAGGTAAGAATTCGGCCAGGTTACAGAACGACTTACGTCATTGTCGTAGTAAAGGGCAAGATCATTGTCAAGGAACACACGGGATACTACCTGGTTGTGTTCAAACCAGTGCTCCTGCCAGGTAGCAGGAGTTTGTGCCTGTGCTCTTTGAGGGGTGAGACCCAGGCTACCGGCCATTAGCGCCAGCATGTAGAATTTTCGCATTCTGTTAATGGTTATCATGAGGGAAAAGAAATAACTTACAAAAAGAAGGACTACCTCTACGGTAGCCCTTCTTGCATAAATAGCTTACTGGATCAGTACTTTGCTGGTATAAGTATTTTTACCATTGGTTACTGTCAGTATATAGAATCCGCTGGCCATATTAGCTGTAGGGATGTTCACAACAGCAGCATTGGCTTTCCTATAAGCCACCACTTTCTTGTTCACATCAACAACAGCTACATTTACCGGAGCAGATGCATTGTATTTTTTCACGTTTACAACCAGTGTGCTTCCTTTTGCAACCGGGTTAGGATATACCAGGAGGCTGCCGTTAGTTTCAACACTCAGGTCTGTTTTGTCTGCGGGTTGTACAGCTGCCATTGTTTTAGCTGCTGCACCAACAATACCGTAGTTGAATTTCTCCCAACCATCGATGGTTGCTCTGGTACAGGTCATTTCAGCTACGCCGTTCTCAGAAGAAACATACATACTATTGTTGCCACGCAGGGAAACAGTACCATCACCATTATCGATCCAGTCAAACACTTCCCATCCCTGTACAGCAGGTCTGTTGCAGGTGATGCTCTTTTCGCCGTTTTCAGAAGAAACAAACAGGCCGCTATTGCTCAGTGCAATTTTGCCGTTACCGGCATCAGTAACCAGGAACTGGTTCCAGCCCTGTACAACAGTAGCGTTCGACCACATAGCACCTACACCACCTTTAGAGCTTACATAGCCACCATTGTTACCCTGCAGCCAGATAGTTTTTCCGATAGGAGCTGTACCTGGGTTAGGGTTCTGTCCCGGATCATCAGGAGTAGTGGTATCACCTCTCTGTAATACCACTTCATTGATCGCATTCAGGAGAGAATTAGCACCGGTTACATCCTGAGAAAGTTCCCAGATCATGATACCACCACCCTGATCAAATGCCAGGTTAGTTTTAGCCTTGATCGTAGGAATACCGTTGTAACCTACGCCCTGGTAAGTATCAGCATTAGGACTTGCGCCTCTTGCCAACAACTGGGCATAAGACTCCCAGCTTGGTCTGCCATAGAAAGGCACACCCAGGATAGCTTTTTCCTTAGGTAAGCCGCGGCCAGTCCAGTAAGCGAGGGAACGCTGTGCATAGCTGTATGTAGAGTGCTGATATTCATTTTCGTCATAAGCCATCAATGTCAGGTAATCTACTACCGGGAATACGCCGCTGAGAATGCTGGCGCCGCCTTCACCAACTACAGCAGCAGTCAGCAGTTTACCACGGCTATGCAGCTGGGTGGACAGTTGTGTCATCAGTAGTAGGTAGTTATTGGAAGAGACACCATCATTGTCAGGATATTCCCAGTCGATATCCGCACCGTCCAGGTTATACTGGTTTACAAATGCAATTACTGCATTTACGAATGTAGTACGGGTGCCTGCATTGGCAGCCAGGGCTTCAAAGCCATTATCATTACCACCGTTCCATCCGCCGATAGAGATAGATACTTTCACTCCGGCAGCATGTGACTGGGATACCAGTGCCTGCAGTGCAGCAGGATTATCCAGCGCCTGTAAAGTACCGTCATTATTAGGTAAGATGAACGCATAGTTGACGTGGGTCAGCTTATTATAAGGCACTACTGCAGTGCTTGGGCTTCCGGCCCATCCTGGCCAGTAACCAACTACTTTGAATTTGTTTGGTGATGGATTTTCTACGCTGGTATCAGGGTTCTCAACAGGAGGATTATTACCCACAACGCCGAAAGCAAAGGCTTCCCATCCCTGTACAGTTGGTCTTGTACAGGTCATTGCCTGTGTACCATTCTCAGAAGAAACGTATAAACCATTGCTGCCTCTGAGCGCAACTTTACCATCAGCAGTTTCCATCCAGTCGAATTTCTCCCATCCCTGGATAGTTGGCCTGTTACAGGTAATAGCCTGTTCGCCATTCTCAGAAGAAACGTAGCTACCGGTATTCCCTTTCAGTGCAATCTTACCGTCACCGGCATCTACTACCTGGAACTGTTCCCATGCCTGAGGAGCATCGGAATCGCACCACATAGCGCCTACGCCATTCTTGGATGTAACGTATTTACCATTGAAGCCCTGTAGCCATACAGTTTTACCGATAGGTGCATTAGCAGAGCTTTTACCGGGAGCAACTGCTGCGATAGTATTTGGATTCTTTACGTTGTTGGCAAATTTGATGTTGTTCAGTACAGCACTCATATTACCGGCGCCATCCACCAGGTAAGGAGGAAGAATACGCAGCAATGCAGCATTCTCACCAGCGTCGAAGCGTTTGTAAGTCCAGTGGAACCAACCCACTCCGGCAGTATTCATTGCAGCGATATTAGCACGCAGCCAGTCAGCGCTGTTCTCACCGGTTTCACCTACTACTACAGGTACATTATAGGTGTTACGGAAATTGTTGATGGTACCCAGTTCATTGATCTGGTTAGGATCGCCACCAGTGGTGGTCGGAGATGTAGAAGTACCGTAACGGTGTGCATTATACACCAGGTTACTTTTGTTGGTGAATGTAAATGGCTCCAGGTAATTATACTGGTTACCCCAGCCATTACCTTCGATCATGAGCAGGTGTGTATCACCTTGTGCACGAACAGCGTTGATCAGTCTTTCAAACAGTGCATGGATCTGCTGATTCGTAGGTACGTGGTTAGGCTCATTGATCAGGTCATAGAAAGCGATTCTGTCATCGTTGATATAACGGGCAGAAATACGCTGCCATAAACGTACAGTGATGTCCTGATAAATAGACTTATTCCACAGGTCATTGCCCACAAATGCATCCGCAATGTTAGCATCAGTACCGGCAGCGCCAGGAGCGGCGTGCAGGTCCAATACAACATACATTTTGTTGGCAGCAGCCCATTTCAGCAAGCTGTCCGTCAGACGGAAACCTTCCAGGTTAGCGTCAGTGAACAGGGTGTTGCCGTTGTACCAGGAAGTCAGTGAATTAACATAACTGTTGTAGGTTGATGAGTTACGTGCAACGCCATTTCTGACTGCACGCTGCGCAGATGTGAGGAACAGATCGTAGTGCAATGGCAGACGGATACTGTTGAAACCGAGAGAAGCCATGTAATCAACATCAGCTTTGGTGATAAAGTTATCACGCCAGCTCTGGTAAAAGGCCTCGACAGCAGCATCGCTCTGTCCCTGATCATACAGGCCCTTTTTAACAGACCACTGGGTACCACCACCACCAGGTTTCATCATATAACCTTCCTGCAATAACCAACCACCGACGTTGATCCCTTTCAGGATCACTTCCTGGTTACTGGCATTGACAATACGTTTCCCATCGGCCCGCAGGCGGGTCAGTTGGGAATAAGCCTGCCCGGCCCCAAGACACAGGGCGAGCAAAAGCAGTGAACAGAATAATCTTAGTTGACGCAAACTTCGTGGAATGACGCACAACCGGTTCGTGTAATGGATCTTCATAGAGGGTATTTAAGGTTTTCACATAGAAAATGGCTTGGCTACCGGCTAGGTAAAGCCAGGCTAACATAGGTGTCGCACAAGAAAGGATTGGGTACTACGCAAACGATTGCTTTTTTTTACAAACAATAATAACTGACTGATGATCAACCCCTAATCATTGGAGCAAAATATGAGGGTTACAACGGGCATCACGAAGGGAAAGAATATCCCGTTCAGAAAGTCTGAGAAGGTAAAAAACGGGGGTGTTATATATAAAGGAACAGCTCCTCTGGCGCTGATGATAATCAGGAATGGAGGAGCTGTTTTATTAATAGATGATCTCAGCAACTATTAATCTTCATCAATCAGTTTAATACCTGTCTGGGTGAAGATGATCTTACGTTGTTTATACAAGGCACCAGTGGTCATTTTAAAAGTCTTCTTACTCATGCTGAAGAAATTATAGATTTCTTCCGGGTCTGACTTATCGTGGTAAGGCAGGTAGCCATCGTTTTCTTTCAGCAAGCGGAGTATTTTATCCGCTTCACTCTCTACCCTGTCATAACCAGGCTTACCGGTCACCACGTCTATTTTATCCCCTTTTATAGCTTTGATAAAACCTTTCAATTTATCTCCAATATCCACAGGGCCGAATACTTCACTATAGTGCAGAATACCCGTATGCTGGTTATTGATGATCACAACGAAACCTATCTCAGAGCGGCGGTATACGATCATATCCACAACATCCAACTCCTTTACTGTCAGGTTCTCATTGCTCAAATAAGGATCTATTTTCTCTGTTGCAGCCACCCTGTTGGTCAGTTCATCCAGGTAGATCTTTACCAGGTAATCCTGGCCGGGATGCATTTTGCTGATCTGTTTGGATGCAGGTACAAACAGGTCTTTCATCAGTCCCCAGTCCAGGAAGGCGCCCTGCTCGGTCACACCCGTTGCTTTCAGGTTGACAATATCACCTACAATGCCATATGGCTCCTGGTTGGTAGCCGTCAACCTGTTCTCCGAATCATGATAAATGAATACTCTCAGTTCATCTCCTTTTTTTGCCCCTTCCGGCACGAAGCGTTTAGGCATCAGGATCTCCTGTTCTCCCCCATCCAGGAACAAACCAAACTCACTCTCCTTCTTAACCCGTAACAGGTTGTATTCACCGACTTTATACATGTAATCTCTTATTTAGCAGCAAATGTACAATTACTTTCCCTTGTTCGCTCTCATCATAGTGGGGTAATCCTGCTTTCGCGCCAGGGCTGTTACTGCCTGTGCAATACGTTTAGCTTTTGTAGGTTCAGTTTTAGCGCTTTCGATCCATTTCATAAAATAGTTCCTGTGCCCTTTTGCAAGGGTATTAAAGAATGCCAGTGCCTCCGGCTCATCCTCCAGGCATTCCATCAGTTCCGGCGACGAAACAGGCTCGGGATTATCATCTTCTTCGATCTGAACTACCAGCTGGGCCCCTGCCCTTTTGGCGATAGCTTTGCGCATCTCCGCATTCACCGGCATAATGAATGAGCCATCCCCCATTGGCATCAATGCCACCGCCTCGATTGCATGTTTATCCAGCTTCCCTTTTACGCGGAAGGACTTCTTGTTCCCTGGCTTCAGCTGCTGAGCAATATCCTCAGGAACAACAATATATGTCCATCCTGTTTTCTCCCCCTGCTTTTCAAACTTCAACATGGTAGTAGTATACTTAACCATCTTGCTTTTTTTTGCTAACTTACTTAATAGCTCTGAATAATTAACAATTATAGAAATTGCATTATGCTTGTCTGTGAAACATCCAGATTAATTGTCCGCCAGTTTACCATTGACGACGCCCCCTTTATTTTCCGGTTATTAAACACTGATATCTGGCTCACCTATATTGGCGACAGGAACATCCGGGGGTTGAATGACGCCCGCAACTACCTGGTAAACGGACCATTGCTCAGTTATGACCGATATGGATTCGGACTATATCTTGTAGCACTGAAAGATGAGCATACACCTATAGGTATGACGGGCTTGATCAAAAGGAACGGATTGGAAGAAGTAGACATAGGGTTTGCCTTTCTTCCTGAATATACCGGCAAAGGCTATGCTTTTGAGGCAGCCAGTGCCGTTATGGACTACGCTTTAACAACCCTGCATCTGACCCGTATAGCAGCTATTACAACAGAAAAAAACGAGCATGCTATCAGCCTTCTTAAGAAGATCGGCCTGCATCACGAAAAGATGGTACACTTGCCGGGGAGTAGTACAGCGTTTATGTACTTCATTAATTAATCAATCTGTCAGTGCATAAGTTTATGCTGCAGCACAACCACTGAACGCGCCTCCACTTTTATCACTCCATTGCCGGAATATGTTTCTTCCCGGGGTGTTATCTGCAGATCTTTTGTATCCAGCATCTGCTTCCAGTTATGACCATATTTCTCATGTGGTAATCTGAAGTCCAGCGGTTCATAATGGGCATTGAAGATAATATAGAAGCTATCATCCACGATCTGCTCTCCTTTCGGACCGGAGGCATGCAGCCCTTTTCCGTTAAAAAATACGGCCAGAGACTTTGCGAAATCATGGCTCCAGTGTTCATCAGACATCTCAGAACCGTCCGGCAGGAACCAGGCAATATCCTCCAGGCCTATCCCTTTAATAGGCTGGCCCTGGAACCAGCGTCTGCGACAGAAGGCAGGATGTGCTTTCCGCAGGGCTATCAGCTGACGGGTAAACTGCAGCAGATCATTATCAATCTCCTTCCAGCTAAGCCATGACAACTCATTGTCCTGACAGTAAGCGTTATTATTGCCTTGCTGGGTACGGCCCAGTTCATCGCCGGCTACGATCATCGGAACACCCTGTGACAACAACAGGGTAGCAAAGAAATTGCGTTGCTGCCGGCGTCTCAGGGTCAATATTGTTTCATCTTCAGTTGGCCCTTCTGCCCCGCAATTCCAGGAGCGGTTATGGTCTTCCCCATCTGTATTATTATCCTGGTTGGCCTCATTATGCTTATCATTGTAAGAAACCAGATCCCGTAACGTAAATCCATCGTGAGCCGTTACAAAATTGATACTGGCGGTTGGGCTGCGGTAGTCATTCTTGTAAAGATCAGAGCTGCCGGTAAATCTTTCTGCAAACTCACCCAGCATACTGTCAGCCCCACGCCAGTAATCACGGATGCAGTCCCTGTATTTCCCATTCCACTCTGCCCATCCCGGCGGGAATTTACCTACCTGGTAACCATCTTCACCAATGTCCCAGGGTTCAGCTATCAGTTTTACCTGCGAGATGACCGGGTCCTGGTAGACGATATCAAAGAAAGCACTCAGGCGGTTCACCTCATGCAGCTCACGTGCCAGCGTGGAAGCCAGGTCAAAGCGGAAGCCATCCACATGCATATCCAGTATCCAGTAGCGCAGGCTATCCATCATTAACCTTAACACGTTAGGCAGGTAAGCATTCAGCGTGTTGCCGGTACCTGTATAATCCATGTAGAAACGTCTGTCTTCTGTAAGCCGGTAATAGGACGCATTGTCAACACCCCTGAAGGACAAAGTAGGCCCAAGGTGATTACCCTCTCCGGTATGATTATACACCACGTCCAGGATCACCTCTATACCGGCCTGGTGTAACACTTTCACCAACTGCTTGAATTCAGTCACCTGTTGTCCCAATACGCCGCTTGCGGCATACCTCGCGTCGGGGGCAAAGAAACCGATGGTGTTATATCCCCAGTAATTAGTCAGCCCTTTATCCACCAGATGCCTGTCTGCCACAAAATGGTGAACTGGCATCAGTTCAAGAGCTGTAATTCCTAACTCCTTCAGGTAATTAATAGTGACTGGATGAGCCATTCCGGCATAAGTGCCTCTTATATCTTCCGGTATATCCGGATGTTGTTGGGTAAATCCTTTCACATGTGCTTCGTAGATGATAGACTCATTATAAGCTATCCTGGGCGGCTTATCCCCTTCCCAATCAAAATAGTCATCTATTACAACACATTTGGGAATGAATGGTACACTATCCACATCACTGAAACTCTGGTCTTCTTCCGGATCATTCATCTTATAACCAAACAAAGCATCACTCCAGTTGATCGTACCGGCAATGGCCTTGGCATAAGGGTCTATCAGTAACTTCTTCGGATTGAAACGATGCCCGTTCTGAGGTTCATATGGACCATGCACACGATATCCGTATAATTGCCCAGGCTTTACACCGGGAAGATAACAATGCCATACCTGATAAGAACGTTCCCTGATCTTTACTTTTACAGTTTCTGCCTCATCTTCAGTGGTATTAAACAAACATAATTCCACCCCCGTAGCATTGTCTGCATACAGGGAAAAATTTACTCCTTTACCGTCCCAGGTGGCGCCTATTGGATAAGGGCTTCCAGGATAAACAACAGTCTGGTTCATAATGGATGATTGACCTCCCTCTTTCTCTTCCCGCTATCAGGAAGAGCATGTCAGGAGTATTATTTACTTAATCAATTTTCAGATGGCGAGTTCATTGGATTCCAGGCTTGAATTTTTTTCTTTCATTTTCCCTGAAGGCTGTTCTTCTACCAAAGCCTGTGCTTCGTCACGCAGGGGTTGCAGTTCCGTTGGCAGCGGACCAAAGATCAAAGCCTGGTAAGGTGATAGTGTTATTTCATTGTTCTCAAGCCTGAATGAGAGCATGTTATTTACCAAAGGTTCGGTATCAATGTCCAGTACGAATGGTAATTTATACAACACCTCCTCTTTTGAAAAGTTGAGTACGATCAGCAGCTTTTCTTCATCCAGTGTACGGGTATAGGTATACACCTGCGGATGATCAGGATCCAATAGTTCATATGCACCATATGTGAGCACAGGTTTATGTTTTCTTAGCAATACCAGCTGACGGAAATACCGGAGGATAGAGCGTTCATCCCTATCCTGGGCGGCGGCATTGATGAATTTATAGTTATCGTTGATCTTCAGCCAGGGCTTTCCGGTAGTAAACCCGGCATTGGGAGACTCATCCCACTGAAAAGGAGTCCTGCCATTGTCCCTTCCCGTTATCTGCGCATCTTTTAAAAATCGTTCTGTATCTCCGCCCTGACTTTTCACATACTTGTACATATTGATCGTCTCAATATCTTTGTAGTCTTCTATTTTCTCAAAGCGGATATTTGTCATTCCCAGTTCATCTCCATAGTAGAAAATAGGCGTAGCTCTCATAGTAAGCAGGAAGGTAATCAACAGCTTTGCAGAAATCTCACGGTATTGCTCTTCATCATTACCCCAGCGGGTTACCATACGTGGCTGATCATGCGTACCGAGATAGATGGTTCCCCAGCCGCCTTCGGCAAATACATTATTCCAGTCAGTATATAGCTGTTTCATTTCAGGAAGATTCAGCCCTCCGGGTTCCAACCGCTTATATCCTTCTTTTGCGAAGCCCAGCTGTACGCCCTCGAAGTGATATAACATATGCAGCTCTTTGCGATCTTCCTTTACAAACAACAAGGCTTCATCTTTCGTAATGCCGGAGGCTTCCGCCAGTGTAGTCACATCTGGTCTGTCTAATGTCTCACGATGCATTTCCTGCAGGTATTCATGCAGGTGTGGGCCATGCGCATAATATGCGGACCAATCCGAACGGTATTTTTCCTTAACGATTTCCTCTACTTCCGGCCAGGTGGTATCTTTAGAGATATAACAAATGGCATCCATCCTGAAACCATCTATTCCCTTATTAAACCAGAAGCGCATAATATCATAAATAGCCTTGCGCACATCCGGATTTTCCCAGCTGAGGTCCGGCATTTTTTCGGAGAAGTAATGAAGATAATATGAGTCGGTAGCCTTGTTGTAGGACCATGCGTTACCTGCAGGGTCGAAGTGGCTGTACCGGCGCGGAGGCTTACCTTTTTCTGCCGGCCACCAGTGATAGTAGCTATAATAAGGATTTTCCCGCGACTGCCGGGCATCCGCAAACCATGGATGTTCATCACTAGTATGGTTTACAATAATGTCCATCATCAGGCGGATCTTCCTGTCGTGCAACTCTTTTACCAGTGTATCAAAATCTTCCATTGTTCCCATCTCCCTCATGATATCGTAATAATCACTGATATCATATCCATTATCATCATTAGGGGATTTATAAATGGGATTTAACCAGACCATATCAATACCCAGACTTTTTATATAGTCCAGTTTAGATATGATACCCTGCAGATCTCCAATACCATCACCATTGCTATCTTTAAAGCTCCACGGATAGATCTGGTAAATAATAGATTCTTTCCACCAGTTTTTATCTCTGACTACTTTGTTCGACATAAACCTACTTTTCGGATTGATGTCTTTATCTTCTGCAAAAACCCTGCACGGGTCAAATCTGCTATCTGAATATTGAAAGAAATCTGTTTTTTCCACCAGACTGTAGAAATACTGCCGCATCGTTTCCACATTGTAAGCTATACAATATCCGGGCTGTCGGCTCTCTCTATACTGGCATATTATTTTCGCTTCACCTGCAAAAAGGATACATTGACAAGTAACTATACTTCAGCCGGGGCTGCTTTGCTTCCCGGCGGCATATGTAAATTCAGTGTTTGGGCGCCCTTCAGGAAGCAAATGATATTGTCTGTTTTACAACCTCAGCAGGCGTCATATCCCATGGTACGTGATGATCATGGTTACTGGCATGTGGAGGTGGATAGTGTACAGGCAGGTACGCGTTATAAATATATACCCGACGACGGGCCACCTCTTCCCGATCCTGCTTCCCGTTCCCAACCGGAGGGAGTACATGGTCCATCCGAAGTAGTAGATACCCATTTTAATTGGACAGATCATACATGGACAGGACTGGATCTGCATGAGCTGATCATTTATGAACTCCATACGGGTACCTTTTCTCACACCCACGATTTCCAGGGCATCATTGACCGATTGGAATATCTGCGTTCTCTGGGCATTACAGCGATAGAGATCATGCCTGTTGCACAGTTCCCCGGTAGCCGTAACTGGGGATATGATGGCGTCTATCCTTTCGCTGTACAGCATTCCTATGGTGGCGTAAAAGGATTAAAGCAACTTGTCAATGCAGCACACCAACATGGCATTGCTGTTATACTTGATGTGGTGTATAATCACCTGGGACCGGAAGGCAACTACTTCGCTCAATATGGCCCATGGTTTACGGGGAAATATAAAACTCCCTGGGGCCCGGCACTTAATTTTGATGACGCCTGGTGCGATGCTGTCAGGGGATATTATATACAGAACGCATTAATGTGGCTGAATGAGTTTCATATAGATGGTTTAAGAATGGACGCAGTCCATGCAATCCGGGATTGTAGTGCAAAACATTTTACGTCCGAGTTATCTGAGAAAGTGGATGAATTGCAAGCCACGCTGGATAAAAAGAAACTGCTGATTGCTGAAATAGACCTGAATAGTCCACGGTATATAACACCGCGCCAGGAAGGCGGCTATGGCATGCATGCACAATGGATAGATGAGTTTCATCATGCCTTACGCAGTCTGTTAACAGGAGATCTGAAGGGTTATTATGCAGACTTCGGCGGACTGGCCCCTTTGGCGAAATCATTCCGCGACTCGTATGTATACACAGGTCAATACTCAACAGTACGCAAAAGGAATTTCGGGGTTTATCCTGCCGGAAGAGATTATCACCAATTTGTTGTTTTTGCGCAAAACCATGATCAGGTTGGCAACCGTATGCTGGGAGATCGTCTTAACACGCTGATATCTTTTGAGGCACAAAAGCTGGCAGCAGCTGTACTACTACTATCTCCCCATATACCGATGCTGTTCATGGGAGAAGAATATGGAGAAACACGGCCTTTCCTGTTCTTCACCAGCCATAGCGATAAAGACCTGATAGCGGCAGTCACAGAGGGCCGCAGAAAAGAGTTTGCATCTTTTGCATGGGAAGGCGAAGTACCTGATCCACAATCAGATGAAACCTTCAATAACTCTACACTCAGCTGGGAAGCGACGTCTGAAACGGCTATTGCGTTAACGGAGCTGTACCGTTTTCTGATCGCTTTCAGAAGAACAAGGCAGGCAATGCAACATACCTCCCGCGAAAGTGTAAAAGTGTATACCCCATCAACACATTTATTGGTAGCAGAGCGTTCGGGAAAGGATGACCAACTGTTATTGCTCTTCAATTTTAGTGAACATTCAGTTCAATACATACATAACGGGGAAGGATCACTGGAAAAGAAATTCGACTCAGCGGCTGCTGTCTGGAATGGTCCGGGCAGTGACGCGCCAGATCAGGCAACATCATCAGCAGCTATTTCGCTACAACCATTCTCAGCTATTGTATATGAAATCACATAATCCGCCATCTGCAACTTACCGTTTGCAACTACATGCAGGTTTTACTTTTAAGGCATTAAAAGAGATCCTGGATTATCTCCATCTGCTTGGCATCTCCACAGTGTATGCCTCGCCTATATTTACGGCAACGCCAGGAAGTATGCATGGCTATGATGTAACTGAGCCACATCAGATCAATCCCGCTATTGGAACTATTGAGCAATTGCGGGAGATAAAGAAAACATTGCAGCAACATGACATGAACTGGCTACAGGATATTGTGCCGAATCATATGGCCTTTCATCCTTCCAATACCCGCTTGTATGATGTGATGGAAAGAGGTCCCTTATCCCCTTATTATGAGTATTTCGATATAGACTGGCAGCACCCTGCGCCTGAGCTTTCAGGTAAAGTAATGGCTCCCTTCCTTGGGAAAAATCTGGAGACATGTATAGCAGATGGCGAACTAAAACTGGTGCTGACAGATAAAGGGTACATCATCAGCTATTTTGAACAGGTATTCCCTTTATCCATCTCGTCCTATGATGCGCTTCTATCTGTATTCACCGACAGTGATGCAGTACCTGTACAAACTTTACTGGATGCACTCTACCAACAGGCTACTTCGGGAGCAACGCTGAAGGACTGGCAACAGGCGAAGCATCAGCTACATACACCGGCCAGCCGGGCCTTACTGGAGGGTGTTGCCTCCCGCGTTAATAATGACCGGGAGCTGCTGACAACGCTGATGCAACAACAGTATTACCATTTATGCAGCTGGCAGGAAGCTGACAGGCAGATCAATTACCGCCGTTTCTTTACTGTTAATGAGCTGATCACACTCAGAATGGAATCGCCTGCTGTATTTGATGAATATCATACTTTCGTGCATAGCCTTTATAGAGAAGAACTGGTGCAAGGGCTCCGTATTGATCATATAGATGGTTTACGCGATCCTGCAGGCTATATTGAGCGCTTACGCCTCCTGTTTGGAAGCAGTTGTTATATCATTGCTGAAAAGATCCTGGAACATCAGGAAACACTGCCTTCTGACTGGGCATTACAGGGCGCCAGCGGATACGAGTTCCTGTCTATGACGAATCATTTGCTGACCAATCCCATTGGCGAACAGCAATTACATGCGTTCTACTATGAACTGTTTCCTGATACAGCTAACTACAAAGATGTAGTATACGAGAAAAAAAGGCTGATCCTTGAGCGATATATGGGCGGTGAATGGGAAAACCTCGTTCGTTACTGTTACGCCCTAAAACTGGCTGATGCACGCACTAACCGAGAGCACCTGAAAGAAGCACTGGCCCTGTTCATTGCCTGTCTGCCGGTATATCGCCTCTACCCTTCCCAATGGCCATTAGATGACTATGCGCAGGAGGTAATACGGAACACTTTTGTAAAAATGCGGTCTGTCAACCGCATTGCAGAACCGGAGATGGCGTTGCTGGAATCCCTGTGGGAAGATATTCCTGAAGCAGAGAAAGCAAACCACAGGCTACTCTTCCTGCAAAGGTTAATGCAATTTACTGGTCCTGTGACAGCCAAAGGCGTAGAAGACACCACTTTCTATGTGTATAACGCCCTGCTTTCACATAATGAAGTAGGTGATAGTCCGGCGATAGAAGGTTTTTCTGTCAGTGCTTTTCATCAGCGGATGATAGCCAGGCAACAGCATACTGCCTGTTCCCTGAACACCACCTCTACACATGATACCAAGCGTGGAGAAGACGGCCGCATACGCCTGAATATGCTATCGCTTATACCGGATGTGTGGGAGCAACAGGTTGAGCAATGGAGGGAATTAAACGGTCCTTATGTCAATATACTCACGCCTGGTGATGAATATTTCATTTATCAGTCCGTCATTGCAGGTTTTCCGGCAGATGGGATTGTGACGTCAGCCTACATCGAGCGTTTACAGCAATACTTTGTCAAAGCCATCCGGGAAGCAAAAGTAAACTCGTCATGGGCCTCTCCGGAAGAAGCGTATGAAAACAATGGCGTTAGTTTTATACAGCAGATATTAACAGATGAAACTGGCTTCCTGGAAAATGTCCGTAGTCTTCTTGACATGGTCAATCATTATGCTTATATCAGCTCCCTCGCCCAGGTACTGATCAAAATAACAGCTCCCGGTATCCCGGATATTTACCAGGGTTGCGAACTTTGGGATTACAGTTATGTAGATCCTGATAATCGCCGCCCAATAGATTATACCCTACGCAAACAATGTCTTGAAACAATTATTACAAAAGAAAAGACACCCGGGTTCTTCAGCTATCTTTCAGAACACCGGCAGCAGGGGTTGGAGAAGTTATTCCTAACCTGGAAAGCGCTGAACTTCCGCCGTGCTCATGCCGACCTGTTTTTGGAGGGAGATTATATTCCCTTACAATGCAGTTCCGGGAAGATCCTGGCATATGCCAGGGCACACCGGCAACAATGGGTGATCATTATTGCCCCCCTTCCCGGAGAACCGGACATAATGGCTTCCGTGCTGTTACCAACGGGCGCTCCCACGGCATGGCGGAACATTTTTACAGGTGAAATGTTAGATAATAAAGGCACGATATCAGTAGCAGATGTGCTTAAAACTTTCCCAATGGGACTGCTGACAAATGAAATTTGAAAAAAAATTTGTTGGTTTTAAAAAAGTTTCTACATTTGCACTCCCTGACACGGAAAACAGATGCCCAGATGGCGAAATTGGTAGACGCACTGTGTTCAGGTCGCAGCGCTCGCAAGGGTGTGCTGGTTCGAATCCAGTTCTGGGCACACTAGTGGAAAGGTCGGAGAAATCTCCGACCTTTCTTTTTTTATCCTCTTCTGAGCCCGCTATGGGCCTGCTTATCAGCTCAAGAATAACATTAGGTTCCGTGGTTCGATATTTATTTTCTGAAAAAATCAATTTTTCCGCGAAGATCGAACCAATGATTTGTTTTTTGCCGATTGGAGAAGCTGCGATATAACGATTGGCTATGTTTTTCATGATCTCTCCACCGTGAGCAAGGTATTCCTGATAATCGTCTTTGGCAGATACTAGCCGCGTTTTCCGCTTCTCTAGCCCCTCTATCTTCTCCTGCAGGTCTTTTTTAATCTCTTTGAACTCATCTGCGGTAAAATCACCATCGAGTAGTAAGGATCGGGCGTTCTGTAGCCGCTGGCTTAATTTCTCGATCTCTATCTGTATATCCTTTTGTTCTTTTTCACTTTCGTCATTCCCATTCTTTAATGAGTTCCGGATTAGCTGACAATAGTAGTCTATTACAGAGGAATTGACGGCGATTTCACTTAGCTGCTTAACAAAAGCCTCATTCGCTGCTTCCGCCCGGAAGCGCTCTTTACATTGCTTTACAGACTGGCAATGATAATAATAGTAAATACCGCCATTACCTTTGGAACCACTTCCGCTCAACATCCTTCCACAGCGCGGACAGGTCAAAAAACCGCGCAGTGGTAAATGTTCGTCAATCTCTGTAAAGGAATTCACCCGTACATTACGTTTCTTGCCTTTCAACACGTCCTGCACATCGTCAAATAAACTTTCAGAGATGATAGCCTGATGAATTCCCTTTACACAATGAGCTGGTTCATTTTTGTAAGCAGCTATAAAGACCTTCCCACAATAAATAGGGTTACGTACCAGACTCCAAAACTGGCTACGACCGACTTTTAAACCTTTCCTGTTAACCATTCGTCGCAGGGTGTCTATATCCCATATACCCCTGGATATTTCCTCAAATGCCCAGCGGACTATTTCCGCCTTTTCATTAGGGATAAGGAATGGTTTGTTCTGAGCATCACGTCCGTTTTTATAACCAATCGGGGCAATACCCAGGTATCTCCCTTCTTTCTTGGCTCTCCGCATGCCATGAAGTGTGTTTAGGGCTCTTCTATCATTTTCCACCTCCGGCGTAGTAAGGTAAATAGCTAACATGATCTTGCTTTCCGGTATATCCATATCCAAAGGCTGTTCGATGGACTGAGGTTCCACAGAAAGCTTTTTAAGCTTACCAATCATTTCATAGGCAGCTGCGACATTCCTAGAGAAACGATCCCATTTCGAAAATAGAATCAGATCAACGATACCCTTATTCTTGCTGATCACATTCAGCATCTTTTGGAACTCCGGTCGGTCAAATGTCTTAGCTGAATGATCCTCCTTGTAAATACCAACCACCTGGATATTCTCCTTTTCACAATAACGTATTAACACATCTTCTTGGTGGGCTAAGCTATAACCGTCAGCCTGCTCGTCTGTACTTACCCTTGGATATAGGAATGCTTTTCTTTGAGTGATCATCATTGTAATCTTTAATGTGAATGACTTGTGTATTTGTCCTTGTAGATTCTTCATAAATATTCAAATCAATAGCGGCTAAACGATACAAGAAGTCTACTATTATGGTGACTTCCTTATCCGTATAGCCGTATTGATCTGACTGGAGTATTCGCTTTGATTCTTCCGTTGAGGGTTTGGCGGGCAACTGATGTTGGACTTCATGCTTCATATGATTATGATAAGAAGGCAATGTAGAAACATCTAAAAATTCACTTTCCCACTTTTGTACAGAAATGCCCGAATTGTTGCAAAAAGGTTAGAGTTTGTCCGAATTAAATGTTTCCGGATGATGTTATCTGTAAAATAACACTCTGAAACCCGCTGATGCATATTTAAAGCCGAATTGGTTTATTTGCGCAACATTTAATTTCCATTTGACATCCATTTGAATTCATTCAAGAACCGATTAAAAGCGTACAAATTGGGGTTAACAAACAATCGGTTTACACCTCTATAGTGCCTTGTTGATCGATGGAATTTTAAAAACTAACCTGAAAAGATCATTATTGCCAAAAAGAAATGAAAGAATGCTCTTGACCTTGGTACAGCATGTATGATAATCGTTCAAAACTGCGGGGATATTTATGTTTTATCAAATGAAGTAAATTGGATACTACCTCTATTACAGCCTCACCACTACCATTAATCCGAGGAAGTATTTTCATCAATAGAATTTCATCCAAACATTTATAAATAATCTCTTCATTATATTGATTCTTATATAATTTAGAATTATAAGCACAATAGATAAGAGCGGCATCACGAATGCGATACCCAAATCTGAAATGTGATTTGGTAAGCATTTTGTCTATGGCTTGAAGTTCGGATATAATTAAATCCCCGTTTTTCTGAGATAATTCATACGCCTCCTTACCATATAATAGTCGGCCCATAATTGTGTCAAGAGATATTGGATTTATTGGAAACTTAAAATCTGCATCATCGGATTTTATTCCGCTATAAAAATCTATTTCGGTCAATTCCAGTACTGAAATTCTATCTAACACCTTCATGCTAAACGTATGACCGTTTTCATCCATGTTGGCTGTTCCGATTACAATTAAATTAGGAGGTAACGTTATACCATTAGTTAGAAATCTATTCCGCAGCCTATCATCCAATTTGAGTCCAAACCTAGTCCATATATTCTGATCTCTTTCAGCATAAAACTTCAGTTTTTCTCCACTGATAAAAGCGTCGGATACTAGTTCATCATTAATCCATCGACGTGTTTCAAGAATTGATAAAAAGTCAGCGAAGTATTGTTCAACTTTGGCAAGGTTCATTTCATCAAGGCATAATATAAATGGAGTATCGACATGCTTCCAGGCCTTTATTAGAAACTCTATAAACGTAGTAAAATAATAAATCCCTTGATTACTAAGCCAGCCAATTATTTCGTCATTAGCGAGCCATTCTGTTTGAACTGATAGCA
Source organism: Chitinophaga sp. CF418 (assembly GCF_900142925.1). GTDB lineage: Bacteria > Bacteroidota > Bacteroidia > Chitinophagales > Chitinophagaceae > Chitinophaga. Next base: position 37,000 of record NZ_FRCN01000016.1, on the reverse strand, counting down.
TTAGGAAATTACCTGCCCGACCAGCCTCTTGAAGCTTTTTCGGACATGTCTGATATGCTAAGATTCTTGCAAACCGAGATTTTCCTGTTCCACACATCCCCGTCATGACTATGAAGGGCTTTGTCTTTATAGCCATCAATGCTTGACGATATGGATGATTGAAATCAACATTGTTTGGAAATGTAGAACTTAAGGTAATACCAGACTTCACCCCCTTTTTTGCGCTGCGCTTTTTTTTAACGAGCTTGTTACTGGCAATGCTCTCATCAATATCACCAATCTTTCCTTCTGGGGATTGCTTATCCAGCCCCAAGATCTCATCTTCAGTTTTATAAGCCCTATATCTGCGTTCCTTTAAACTTTTTATAGCAGTTTTGCTAGATATTATATTTCTCATAGTATCGTTGGTCTGTGATAAATATGATTTTACCTAAACGAATGCTTTATGAAAAAGAATAATTTTCAATATAGCATCCCAATCGGGATCATAATATGCCATAGAAAGTTACATGTACCCAAATTCAAGCAGCGGGTTGGTAAGTAATCTCTTCTTTTTCTAGTGACGTGGACTTTTGACCAGTTTGGGAATTTGCTAGGTATTAATAACGTTGACATAGATTATGATTCTCTGGGAATTACTCAATTTTTATCGTTTTTTTCTGTACTTCTCGCAATATTCCCAAAAACTAGTGTACACCTCGTCAAGAACAGCAATGATCTTTTCTTTTTCTGCATTGCTTAAGTTTGGCATGATCTTGTCGCCACCGGGCTTTAAAATGTTACGCATCTTGCGATAAAATGTAGGGATGCTCCAAGCACATTCCTCACATACACGTTCCCGAAAATAAATTGGTAAATTGATCATCCTTGAATGCACATCCTGTAATAGATTAATTGGTACCACCATTGATGGTTTCGATTTTTTCATTTTGTGGAAATTTTGATTTAAAAATTATAAATTATTGTAAGCTTTTTTGTAGTAGAAGAAATATGATTAAAATGGCAGATAAAATCAGGAGTGGGAAGAGTTCAATACTTGTGGAAATCTTTGACTTATGCCAGATTATTGTATTATTTCGCATGGAATGCTTACCGTAAAACTTGTAATCCCTTTATTGCTCGTGATCTTTATACTACCCCTAAGTATTTCGGCATATACTTGACACAAATACAATCCAACCCCATCTCCCGCACCTCCCGGCCTTACTTTATAAAATAACTTTAAAATATGCTTGATTTCCTCGGGTGGAATTGTATGACCGAAACTGATAACTGAGAAAGTTATATACTCGGCGAAGCCAGTAACAACTAACTGAATCTCCTTTCCTTTACTATATTTATAGGCATTGCTTAAAAGATTTTGAACTATCTGCCTGAGTTTTATTTTATCAGAGACTATGGTCTTACTTTGTAATTCATTATGTTCGATAAGAAGGTTTCTTTCCAAGGTTTCATTCATAATATGATAAGGAGCTGCACATTCATCTAAAAAATCACCTACTCTAAATGACTCAGTATCGGGTCTCAATGAGAAATCTTCCTCTTTGAAGCGCACGGTTGTAATCATATTAGATAATATCTGAGTACTATTGAAAAGAATGGCTTTAAGAGAAGTTAAATAGTATGCGAAGTCCGTTTGACATGAAATGAAAGGATCGGTTTTATCAATAAGGGCTTCAATAGCCATTGAAGCACCCGCTAGTTGAGTTTTAATTTCATGTGCAAATAGTCCAAGAAATCTCTCCACTGATATTTCCTCCATCGTTTTACGCTCAGTAAGTATGAATGAAGCTTCAATAAGTCTTCTATACTCTGTATCCACTAATTCATAGCAAAGCAGATTGCTTTCGTATCCAGATCTGGACATTGCTTCGAGAACCCGATCTAGTCGATGGGTTTCTGTTCTCAGATTGGAATTATTGCAGAATGAATAAAATACCTCCATCGGATTTACCATTTCTTCATCTGACAAACAGAATGGAAATTTGACTTTTTGAGTTAACTTTTGATTGTTGTTATTCATAAATGATGATTGATATAAGCTGATATAAATAGGACAATTAGAGGCTATGGAAAGAAGTTTCCACATGCCGTTTCATTCGAATAACCCCAAATACATGATTCTACCAGTAATTAATCTTACCGACAATAGTCATTCACGGAGCTCCAAACTAGATTTTAAATAATCTGGATTGACGGTGGTCAAATTGCTTGGCGACCAAGCATAAGGAGGTGCCAGGGAATTTGAGTTGCCCTATTGATGCCGCTATAAATAAGGAGTGAGGTCAGATAGAGTAAGAAGGTTTCATGCAATACTCAGCAGAGGAAGCATTTATGGTACGGGAAATAATAAGGGCTGGAACCCACCCGCATTGTCTATCTGGCTCTGACAAAGCCAACTACCTTTCGGTAGTCAAGCACAATACGTAAGTAGGCCCAACCCTTTTTATCTGGATTGGGCGCCTTAACTTACACTCGTGCTTTAAACTGTCAGATTCGATAGACGAGATTCGTTAAACGCTTACCTTCATATCTTAAGTAGCGCAAAATAATGATTTCTTACAAAAAAGTCAACTCATTATCTATAGCTATATACAAGTATGATTATTATGTAGGCAATTTAACAAAAAATATATACACTACAAATAAATAAATAAACAATCTGTATATAATAATATCGTTATTGTATATTAATATATTGACATTCAAAGTGTTTCGCCATTTTTGCCCTAACTGAATATTTCTTTAAATGGCGAAGAAAACTAAAACATCTCCCACAGATGATTCGAAGAAAGCGCGCGGCCGCAAAACAAAGAGTATTGAGGAGTTAAAACAGGATATTGCATCGAAGCGTCTTTCTATCAAAACACTCATTGAAACAGGTAAATTAACCAGACTACGCGAGTTGGAGCCGTTGTTTTCAAAGGCCATGGCCGATGAAATGGGGGTTAATCACACTAGATTCTCAAGCAAGTTTAGGAGTCCTGTAGATTTTGGTGTTAAAGAGGTTTATAGATTTGCCTTATATATTGAAACTGACCCACAATTGTTTTTTAAGCAAATAGGAAAAGAGGTCTCTAATAGCAATGATCTTCTCTCAAAACTGAAGAAGTTTAAGAATGTAGAAGATATGAGGCAATATACTACCAAAAGCTAGTCTTACAAAGAACTTCCTTATATCGGGATCTCCATCCAGATGATGTAGACTTTAAAAGAATTGTTGAAATTTGAACCCCAATTGTTTCAATATGCTGAAGGTTCGAGATACAGGAAAATGGATGCAGCCTTCTTTCCATTAACATCGTCTTAATTAATATCTTGCATTTTAACTTAATGTTGGTCGAAATAGATTACCCCTATATGTTACAGTTGAAGATGAGATCTGCTTATAGCAGCTCCACACAAATTCAATACATAATTTTAGTTTGTTCCTTATGATTAGGACCTCAAAGACCCAAAGGCATTGACATATGAGTACCAAAAGTAATGTTTATTCCCAGGGTGGTGGCGGCAATAATTTTGAAGTGCAGTTACACACCCTTTATTTTATTTCCTTTATCCTGGGAGGGCAAATTCCGGGAATGGATCAAGGCACCATCATTGAATTTAAACAACAGAGCGGATCGCTGGGCTACCAGACCGATGATCTGTTATTGGTCTGTGAGCGACGTGGTATCACCTGTCGGATATTGGTGCAAGCAAAACACCAGCTCACCATTTCTCCTCAATCGCCATTATTTCAAAAAGTGATGACAGCAGCATGGAAGGATTTCCGTAACCCTGCGCTCTTTAATCCGTCAACAGATAAAATCTTTCTGGTCAGCGCCTTTTGGTCGGCTGAGGTTAAAAAACATCTGGTACCGCTTCTGGAATGGGCCAAATGCAAAGACCTTACTCCTGATTTTGAGAACGAGGTCAGCCGTGTGCGCGCCAAAAAGCAATTCTACGATTATTTTGCTACTGTGATCCGGAACCTGGAGCCGGCTGTTACAGGTGAAGATATCCATCTATTTCTTCGCTGTTTTGAGGCTTTAGACTATGATTTGGACAAGCAGGCTTCTACCGCCAAAGCCAATGCATTAACCCTTTTACGATTGGCCAGTTTACAGAGTGCGCCATCCGCCGAAAGTATATGGGACGGCATTTACCACGAAATGGCACAAAAAAATGCTAGCGGCGGTATTCTGCTAGCCACCTCTGCTACCGCTTATAAAGATAAAATACAGCCTTCGTATTTAAAGGAGATACAACAGTTGCTGCGTAAGCAAAGCATTGACGCCATGCAATCTTTATCTGCGGTAGCAGACCACATTGGCCGCAAACATCTTTCCCGTCAGGAGTTGATTGCCAACGGCATTGAGAAATTGCAGTCCTGTCAAATCCTGATGGTCACCGGCGATGCGGGCGCCGGCAAGAGTGCTATTGTAAAAAATCTTCTGCATCTTTTGCAGCGCGATCAAGCTGGGTTTGTGATCGCAATGGGTGCAGATCAACTAGGTAGTGGCCAACTCTCTCACTGCCTGCATGAAGTGGGCTTTACCCATTCGTTAAGCGATATATTTTCCTGCTTCCCTCTGCAAAACAATAGCGTCATTTACCTTGATGCTTTCGAGAAATTACTAGAAGGTGAGGATGACGCTTTCATACAACTCCTGCAGGTGCTAAGTCAAATGCCAGAAGTCAAACTGATTATCAGTTGTCGTAAAAGCCAACTCCCTACTATCCGTTTCCGTTTTTTTTCCGATACCGCGTTTGAACAACTGACCGTTCCCTATTTGTCCGATAGCGAACTTGAAGAAATCACAGCCGCCTTGCCAGAATTAAAGCCGGCCCTCGATAACTCACAAATCGCTGAATTTGTACGCATTCCTAAATATCTCGACTATATATATAAAGCCGGTAAGTCCGGCCTGGTGGATTTTTCCAGATTAGACGAAAAACAGTTGAAATTTCGGTTATGGGAGGCTATAGTAGAAAATAAGTATAGCGCGCCGAAAGATGGTATGCCACAAAAAAGACGCGAAGCTTTTATCGAGATTGCGGTTAACCGATCAAAAAAAATGCAGGCATTTACCTCAGTTGAAAATGCTGATCCTGCAGCCATTACTAGATTATTAGTTGAAAACGTTATTATAGAAGCACCGCTTTCCCCACAGTATTGTCCAGCTCACGACGTATTGGAGGATTGGGCTCTGGTCCGTTATGTCGATGCTTTATTCGATCAGCGAACCAACGACCAGGATTTTTTTGACAAAATGGGTACAGCCCCGGCGATGCGTCGCGCTTACCGACTATGGGTGGCCGATGCCATCAGTGACCAGCATGCGGGAAAAATTGCTTACTTCTCCAAAAATCTTTCACAAAAAAGTGTAAATAACCACTGGCGTTCACCATGCGTAGTGGCCATCCTAAATTCCCCTCACTGCGACAAACTATTAAACGATCACTTAAGCATTCTTCTGGCAAACGACTGGGAGTTACTTTTTGAAATCTGCCAGATCATGCGCACCGCCTGCAGAGAAAATGTGGAAATTGAGGGCAATACCATTCTTGTACCGATAGGACATGGATGGCTACCTATCCTGCGTATCCTAGCCGGCCGTATTAAACAAATTCCTGTAACCACCTTTGGAGGCCTAAAAAGCCTTATCTATGAATGGAGTACTGCTACCGATGTCACAGATGCACTGCCAGATGGCATCAAAGAGGCCGGCGTGCTTATGCTGCATTTATTCGACAATTATATTGTTAAAGAAGAACAGGCGTATTTTCGGGAAAAATGGATCTCCGAGGCCATAGTAGTCCTATATAAATTGTCGGGTGGGATTACGACTGAACTCGCCCTTTGGCTAAAGGCTATAACGGCAGGTAAAGATCAGGCAAAAAAAGTATCTGTTACACTCTATAAGGAAAGGCATCTTTTTATTAATAAAGCCATGTCCGCCCTTAGCTGCCGAAAACTTGCTCAATATTTACCTGACACGCTTATCGACCTTTGCCGTAAACGATGGTATTATACCCCCCAACCCAAACCTGTATATCCCCCTGATAGCATCATGGCACATCTCGAAATACGTGACGAGAGTTATCATTTGGATATCGATGCGGCATTTGGCATGAGAAAAAATTTCCATGAAGATTACAACCCCGTCAGTGCCTTTCAGACACCTGTTTACTGGCTGTTAAAATATCATCCCCTCACCACTATAGATTTTCTCACTGAGTTGATGAATCGCTCCGTTGAACACTATGCTAAAAGCAGGATGAAGGATCGAGATGATATTGTTCACGTTACCCTTACCCTACCCGACGGCATCCAAGTGAAGCAAACCGGAAGTTATGCCCTTTGGCAGCTTTACAGGGGAAGCGTTACCGTCACCCCTTACATTTTGCAATCGGCGATGATGGCATTGGAAAAATACCTATACGAACTTGCCGAGACAAATAGTAATCCAGAGCTGCTACTCACCTGCCTACGTAAATTGTATTTGTGTAGCACCTCGGTTGCCACCACGGGAGTTATTTCTAGCATCGTGCAGGCTTTTCCTATCCAAACCGCAGATATGATTCTGCCACTTATCGACCAGCCTATTTTTTATTCCTGGGACAGCCAGAGATACCGTGACGACTACAGGGACCCCATTTTGATACTAGCTGACCAGGTATATGTTAAAGAGCGGTACCAGTCAAAAGAGCTACCACACAGAAGGAAATATTATAATGGATTACGCAGTTTCATCATTGACTTTTGTATCAACATCTGGACTTACAACTCACAAATCTTTGCTATTATTGACAGAATGAGGGCAACCGCAGATAAAAACGATCTACACTATGCGCAACTGCTAGATGATATTGATCGACGCACTTGGAAAGTAAAACAACAGAAGCAGGTCGGCCAGCACACTTTGCATCTTATCTCTCCAGAGTATGAACCAGAGGTATTTGAAATGGTCAAAAAAAACCAGGAGATGATCGACGAGGTCAACCTTCATTCAAGATACATGCTACGGCTTAAAGAGGATTTTACGAAAAAAACGGTACTTAACTTCGAATTGTGGAGCGAAATATATGGCCACTATAGTAAAATGGAAGAGCTTAACGGCCTTTATCAGTCTTCTGGACTACTGGCTTATCACGGACTCGCCCATTCGGCAAAGCTGAATTCAGAACAGCAAACTTGGGTGATCTCGACCTTAATTAATATTGCAGACAGCCAATCACGGACAATCGGTACATTCGGCGGCGGCTGGAACCAGCTTTATGATATTGAGCCAGCGCTAGTCGCCATCCCCCGGCTGCTGGACATCGGCGAAATCACCGATAAGGAGAAAACGTTAATTATAAAAATTATCGCTCGTCTTGCTATTAAACATCGCGAAGAAAATGATCCTAATCTCCGTCATTTTCTATCTGGCTTTCATAATCACTTTTGGAAGTATTATCCTGACCAAGCCCTGCTGATCTGGAAAGCGGCTGTCAAATATTCCCAACACCTAAAATCATTGCCGCAAATACCTTACCAGGATGAAGAGCAGTACCAACAAGCCCAGTTTGAAAAACTAGATAACTATGTAGATCAGGCAATTGCCGGACAGATTACCTTTGAACTGGAAAGCCTTAAATTAAAACGCCATAATAATTGGAGTCTGCTAACAGGCATAGAGCTAATCACAGATGATGAGCCACCAGAGATCACCACCCAATATCTCTTACACTTGTTGGACCTCTATTTCCATTATGATGAAAGGAAAGAAGAAAACGTAGATGATGGCTGCTATGATGCTTCACATCGTATAATGGGCATGAGGTTAAAAGAGAAACTCTCCGCCATCTTGCTAACCAATCCCCAAGGTTGCGGAGGTAAGCTACTACTTACCTCTTGTCAAAAAATCGCACAGATAGGTTCGTCACTGGACATAGATAGAGATGTTTATCCTCCCCCTCTTTTTGAGTTTTGGAACGAGGTAGCAAAAAAAATCATTTTAAGAGCAGATCACCTTGTCTTTAATGACAAAGCAAACATTGATAACCATGTGACGCGATTTCAATACCTCTGGCGTATGCTTGCTACCCTCAATCATTCTCTAGCTTATAAAATTTTCAGTAACAGAATATTTTTAGATATCGAGTGGAAGGATGATGCTAGGGAATGGCCACCACTTGTGGGCATGGGGGGGTTTTACCGCGAACAAGTAGCTAATCTGGGAAAATTTTTCTATAAAGATGTAATCAATTTGCTTGCCACCATTGGCGATAAGGAGTTGTTACCTGGATGTTTTCTGGAATTGGTCGCACAACTACGCGGGGGAACCCATAAACCAATATCTCTTTATCAATATACGTTGGCCGAGAAGTTAGCCAGGCGACTATATAACCATCACCTCGATGCCCTACGACAAAACCGAGATGATTTCGAGGCTTATATTTGGTTTCTGGAAAAGCTCATCGAAGAAGGATCTACCGATACATATTGGATCATGGAGTTTGTTATTACTTTAAAGAACCGCTTACCGTTAGCATAGTTATGACTACAATATTACAAATGGGCTACACGATATTTTTGTTAAAACCCATCAACAACAACTAAAAAAGAACGCTATGATAGCTGAATTTTCGTGGAAAAACTTTAGCCTAGGGACCGAAGTACAAGTGGCAGGAACTTTTATTTACAATGGCCTTTTAGCTTTTGACGAAATGGAGCACTTTTGTCAGGAGCACGAAGTGTTCGAGTGCCTCTACCAACTTGCCATAGGCATTGAGCGACTGGCCAAGGTAGCTGTCATTTTACTGGAACATAATACAGACATGGATCAAACGGCATTTGAGAAATCTCTTATCACCCATACTACTGGAGGACTTATTGCGCGCATACATAAAAGGACAAAACTTGAGTTAAATCCACACAGCCACCAACTAATCAGTTTACTTGACAGGTTTTACAATTCTATGCGTTATGCAAGGTTTGGAATAGCGTCGAGCTATGAACACACAAAAGCCAGGGATACATTTATCAATTTCCTAAGCGAACTTTTACAGGAACCTATTGATACTCGTTTGCTGTATGCTACGGCCAATGACAACAGAATTAAAGACAGATTGGGACGACTTATAAAAAAGATTAGTTCTGAATTGTATGAGATCATTAAAGACAAGGCTAGAGAATTGCAAATTTTTACAGAAGAGATAGTCTACGATAGCAAAGCGTATAAAATTTTTTTACAGCAGCAGTTCACTTTTAAAAATGAACGAATCCTGCAAAAGGAATTGCTTATTTTTCTGCTCAATAACAAATACAAGACTCCTTGGAAGAAATTGGCCAAAACTCTAAAACCTCTTCCTTTTGATCCAGCGATGACAACTGCTTATGTAGAAGCAATGTTTAGGATAACAAAAGCAGGCGTTCCCTTGGATGAACTGGAATCTATCTGCGAAGATCATCCCTTAAAAGAGGACAGACTGGAGGCACTTGCATTACTAGACAAGAATGGCTGGGGTATTGACGAGAATATTGATGATGATGAAGATCCTCTGTAGAGCGTCGAACTTAACTGATATCATGGATCTTTTGCTATGGTGTAATAGCTATTACAACTTAGCTAATAGTTGATGGGGATACATCAAATTTGTTGACATCTTTGATCTGCTCCTCAATATCAGATACGCTCATGCCCTTGGCATACAGCGATACAATTACTTCCTCAATGCCTTCTACCATGTTCTCCCTTTTGGGAACAATCATAGGATTGAAACTGGCATCTCGATCACGAGGTACTTTAATCTCAGATTCGCCGTAACTAGTCTTTATTTTCTTCTTTCCATAGCCGTTACGGGCGTTATCACCATCTGTTTGCTCATTTTTACAATAGCCTAAATGACCATCCAGCTCGCCTTCCAGCATCTTCTCAATCCCTCGCTTCTGTATTTGAGCCAAAAAATCATTTAGCAGCTTCGCTGTCTTAAATTGCTTTAAAAACTCGTCTGATAAGAAATCTTCTGTGTTCATAGCACTGTGTATATTTAAAATTAAAAAATCGAAGTCGTAAAACCCCGATTTTCAATATTTACACAGTTTTTGAGATAGTGCCTCTTGTAAATGCACAGCTTTTGTCCTCGCTCTCACTTATTATTAAAACGGCGGTAAGTAGTCAAGGAAAAGAATTTTTCGTTTCATATCATTGTCCCCTATTGGGATATTCCAGCGTTCTTCCATAAACTCCAAGAGACGAATGCCACGACTTTCAATCCTTGTCGGAGTCCAGTCGGATTTATCAAATACATCATCTGCATTTGCACACATCCCATTCATAATTTGCTTAAGGTCTTTGAAACAATACTCCTCGCCCTGAACGTCAATCTTAGGCATTAGAATCAGATTTCCAAGGCTGCTACACACTTTTTGCTGTTGATCTCTATTTAGATATTCAATATGGCTACGCCAGCATCCGGCAACTGGTCGACTTGGCATTACCCGATAAACCGTTGTTAAATCCGTCCATGACGAACGCGGATAAAGAAGATCTCCCCCAAGATACTCCTCATATTCATATAAGAAATAACGTATATGCTTCCATGCCAAATAGCCGTTTGACTCCTCAGTACGAAAGGCATCATTAAGAAATGAATAAAAATTATCGAAGTCAAAATATCCCATGGTTTCATTGTCACCATAAATCCAGAAATTAATATCTATGATAAGGTCGTCAATATCAATTTCATCGTTGTATAACTCACTTGCCTTAGCATTAAAATGGTAAGTACCTGTATTTGACCTTCGGAAAGAAACGTTGTACAACAGGAATATGTAGGCTTCTATTGATGATAAAAGTCGTATAAGCTTATCTTCATCTTCCACCTTCATCATTGCAGCCATTATCAACGGTCCGAAAGATTTGTAGCCGAGTCGGTTGAGTTTCTTCAACCATCGTAAGACCTTCCAAGACCACCCCATCGTTGTTACCAATGGAGAATTCGGATTATACATCACAAAACAGCACTTTATAGCCTCAGCAATGCTTATGATGTAATGATCAAGATCGGAAACATCAATACTACCCTCTATAAGTCTTTGAGATGAAAAATTTCTTTCAAATATATCTCGCACATAGAATTCCGGCTCTCTTCTATCATACCTTGAATACATGATCCAATGGTTTTGTAGAAATGCATCATCATCCATTCGACGATCTTTCGTCATGCCGAGATACCTATAAACAATTTTCCATGTTTCATTAATCCGATCTCTCAGACCTATACGATTAACAACATCGATACTCAGTAACGTCGACAAGTATATTAAACGATTCTTTAATTTCTCAAGATTAGATAATGCTTTTCCCCTATTATTCATCGTTTCAAAAACAATGAATATATCCAACTGTTTTTCCAAAATCTTGAAATCAAACTTAAGGTTTTTGACAACTTTTTCATAGATTTCTTCACGTTCCTGAGCGCTGAGAAGCTGCACTCTCATGTCGAAAAACTGCTTAGCATTGAAAAGATTATTCGTATATGATGTTCTTTCAAGCTCATTGATTTCCTGATTATTAGCTTGCTCAAAGATTTCTCTTTTCAAATATTCATAGCTTGGATTATCTTTATGATATCCAAATAAAAAACTTTGGAAATTATCACGTGGATTAAATGTATAGAGATACCGATTAGCAATTACATTCTTTGTTTCGAATAACATAAGCTCGCCTTCTTCCATGTAATTCAAAAGAACAGAAATTAAAATGACTACAGTTGTCATTCTTTGCTGGCCGTCTACAATAAAAAATGGCTTATCCCCCCTACCAATAAGCCATGCGTCTTCGTGCAGCTTCCAATATTCGGAATCGAGAATTTCCTCTACACTTATCATTCCTGTATAATGCATCCTATCACGCTGCAAGTTGAGCAGATCCTGCCAGAAGTCCTCGACATGAGAAATCTCCCAAGAGTATCCTCGTTGATAATCCGGTATCCGAAAAAATTTATTTGTAAATATATCTCTAATTGACTCCATGACACATATTGTAGTTGTAACTTAAAAACGAGTTTAGATCCACTGGAATATCCATTTTCCCCGGCAAGACATGAAAAATATTATTGGCATTTATTTCCATATTCGGAATAAGCGTTAAAATATCTGCATCTCTTCCCTCACGCTGATTGGCTAATGCTGCTTTATCGTTATATTCTTTGGCTATCATTTTTAATTTGGGCATAACGATGCGGGTGATAAACCAAAGATTATATTTCCCACGCAAATAAGACTTCTCCTCATTAATCCCCTTCAATTGTTGATAGTTAATACGGTATTGTATCGAACAAAATTTACTCGGATCCGCGGACGTTTTCACTTCGATTTGACCACGCAATTTCCCTTCACGATATCGAGCTTTAACATACCCTGGAATAGCATTATTCCTCTTTATGACATCCAAATCGGCTTTCTCAATATATTGAGGATAGTGAAGCCCATCTTTGTCAAACACAAACAAATCCTCGAATGCTATACGATCAAGATCACAGTGGTCATCAGTTTTTCGATAAATTAGTATCCAACTTGATATCAACCTGAGTCTTTTTACGAACCGTTTATATATTTGAGCTAATTCTGTATTTATTTTGACCAACAACTTATCCCCTGTATATCCAAAAATTTCCTTTAGAATAATACTGACAACATTAGTGTTTACCAAATAATTTTCCAGCGAATAATACATGGTACAAAAGATATTATGATCTGCTGGCTGTGAAATGCCCAAAATATCATCGTAATCTTTATCATAAAAAAAAAGTACACGGCACTTGGAATACCTTTTCCAGTCTATTTTCTGATATGCCTCCAAAACATTTCCTTTGCCTCGCTGCTTGTGGGGTATGATCTGATAACTACTATAGACACGAAGAGCAAAACTTCTATAGAACTGATAGTCATCATCATCCTCAACGAATAAATGAAGCGTGTTCTTTTTGGGGTGATAATCTTGCAATAATTCAAAAAGGGAAGTATCTACGCTAAAAGACTCCCGAAAGGAAAAAAACTCGTCTTTATAATTCATTGCTACTATTCAATAAATTCATTAATGCCATGAGCAAAATCACGTAGCTCGTCTGTCACTACATAAGGAGAGTGAGTAGCAACTAGCAGGCCACTAATCTTTGCGTTTCGGATATCAGAAATTATTTTTTGCTGCCATCTTAATGACAGTGATAATTCAGGTTCATCAATAATTACAAACGGAGCATGATCCTCGACATAAAGATGAAATAATATCGAAACGATTTGTTTCTCACCTGATGATAAATTTCTTAGATCAGTAAACGTATTACTTTCATTAAACCGAAGTTTTAGAACATTTACATTTAAGTCGTACACAAGTGTTTTATACGGCTCAAGATATGTGTTGCAAATCCTGAGGTATTCTGTAAGTTTTGACGGCAACGGATCAATATTTGAGAGAGCGGACGATTTAACGATATCTCGTACCTTATAATAAATATCATCCATTCCAAATTCAATCAATTCGAGATATTTGTTTCTTCCCTTGATGTTCCATTTTTCTTGGTCTCTTATACTCCATAAGTCAGTAAAAATACGCTCATCGTTACCAAATTCATTGGCAAACTGATCATCATCAGCCGACGCAAATACATCCGTGGAGAGATTCTTGGAGTAAAAATCCTTCCGTAGATCGGTTACATACTGTTTCAACTTAATATTAATATCCGCAAATAGCTCCTCGATATCATGTTCTATTCGGCGATAAGTAGGTAGAAAGAGAACAAAGGTATCCCAGTTCAGATGAGAAGTGGGATTCCGAGCTTCGATTAGATAATTTACCACTCGAACAAGAAACCCGGGAGGGACATCATGTTTAATTGCAACATTCTCTAGCAAAGCAACATTAGACTTCAAATCCAGAGCATCATAATTAGGCAAAATTTTCGTAATAAAGTTTCGGTACGTCGGATACTGTTGAGCTATCTCACTTAACCCGTTAGACACCTTGCTACTTTTAAGATATGCACTTTTTTCAAACTCATAAACCCGATCATCTATAACGCAGCGAATTATATGAAAGTCAAAAGAACATAACCGTTCCCATTGTTTGGTCAAAAAATAGAACGTAATTCTAAGAATAGTACTTTTTCCTGCACCGTTCTTTGCGATGAGTATTAATGTGTTTTCACTTATCGGGATTTTCGTATTATACCGGCCATATAAGCCAATTATTTCCAATTGAGAAATATTCATATTTATAAGTGAATTTAACCTTTAAATTTTCGTCAAACCCTGTCTATTGGGAACAAAAACAAATATAACCTATAAAGTTATGAAAAATTATCCATTTTGTATATCTCTAATACTAGCTATTTCTAAGCTCAGTCCTACTGCCACTATCCCGCATAGAACGATTGATTTCCAACTCCGATACAACATATCTATTCTAGAAGCTTTAACAGGATGGTCTGCATAACATACACACTTGTTTCAAAACGTAACCTTAGCGAGGAGTTAAAATATCACCATATTCGCTGAATGATTTCAAATATCATAGTTAGCATTTTAACTCCGAATACAGATCGCAACAATAGCTACAGCAATGGACCTAATCACACATTAGACAATAAAAAAACGACCAAGTAAAAACATCTTTTACTTGATCATTTTTAAAGATCCCTTTAAAAAGAGTAACTTTTCAGTGCCCTCTAATTAAACCGGCCCCTGTTACTTATTAATCTTCTCAAAAAATATAGCCACACCTATTTCTTTTGGGCGCATTACCTCTTTCCCCAAAAAAAATCCTCTTTTGTCTGCTAAAGGATAGATCTGAATTGCCCCATCCACTTAACTTTTTAGGGATTGCATATTAAAAAATCCGCCCTAAGCCAGTAAGGCCTAAACGGATTAAAATTACCTCGTCAACGTTTCTGACTACTCTTTTACAACCCTCTGGGATTCCCGCTCCCACCACCAACTAATGCATACGCACTCGCATTACAGGCCAGGTGGCAAAGTCATTCTGCCGGCAGGCAGCTCCATTAACCCCGCGTCTTTATCAGTACTATCAGTTAACGAGGTCAGCAAGGTGATGGACGGGCAATATAAAATGGATAGCCTGTCGCCACGGAATGCCAATGACGAGGCCTTAATGATGCGCTACAACTATCCTGGCAATGAAAATGGAGATATCAGTGCCCAATCAACAGCTATCGCATTGTTAATGAATATGCCTGCTGTTCAAACCTTAACCGAACAAGCAAAGCTCTCTTTAATTAAAAACATAGCTTCCTCTCCAGACTTTACCAGTCTTGTCGGCCAGATTTCGACGAATCTTATGAGTGGTCGTGAGCTGTTGGATAGCACTAACAAGGAGTTATTGAATGCATTTATTAAGTTAGCAGTAACTGCATCCAATTTAAGAAGGGATGGTGTGTTTGAACAGCCCATTCTTATACATAAAGCCGGCAATAACGTTGTCTTTACCAATAACGGTGTTGCCGCATACTATTGGGTTGGTATTTATAAGGATGGAAATAAAATCACTTCCTTCTCCATTGAGGCGGCCAAACTTATTTCTAGTTCGCCACAGGATTTTGCTATGGATGCCGTAGACCTATTCGGCGGCCCTCCCTCTGTTACCTATGTATTAAAAGAGAATGGAGAATACCAGATTTACATCCGTTCCGGGCGGAAGTTGGACAACCTTGTTGAGAGCAGATTGGCCCTCGTACAAAATTAAACTTTCGCTACCTTGATCTGGTTAAGATAGCGGTAAAATCTGATTGCCCAGCTGTTGCAGCCGGCGTCATCAAAGCTCATCTTGAAGGGCTTGCTAATCTCTATGTTATCGGTGAAACTTCGCCCGGTGATTTTGAAGGGCTACTACTACAAATACTAAAAACTGTTTATAGTACGATTGACTTCAAGGAATGTGCAGCCAGCGAGGGTGCAACTTCCGCCGCTAAGCAGTTGCTAAAAATATTTGTTGGCTATTTAGAATTTGTTCAGAAAATTGGAGATATCATGAATCTTTCGCTTTCAGCCATCCATTTTGCAGGTGCCCACCCCAACCTCGACACCTGCTTTAAAGTAACATCAGGAACTACAACTGCCTGTGTGCAAACCGATGATTTCGTAGTGGGTTCATATTCTGGCTATGGTATATGGGCGGGGTATGAAACGCCTGGTAATGATGTAAAAGTAGGCATGGACCTACACATTGCATCAGTAGATGCCAATCATAAAATAAGCGGACCTTTAAGAATAGACATACACTCCAGCCGGGTATATGGGTACGTCAATGCCAACAGCATACAGTTTGAGTGGGGCCCGCCCGATGCCCTTCAGCTTTACCGGAACCTTCAGTGCTGATAAGAAAACCCATCGAGGGGCAGGGCGGGGCCGGAAATTATTATGCTCCGCGAAATGCCAACGGGCCGTTTAAGCTGGAACGAGTGCCATAAATTTACACAGTTAACTTAACACTCACTGGCCGAAGTTGGGGGAAGCCTACAATACCTTTGACCGCACTAATTAATAAATGCGTGACGTTGACTGGAAAACTAACATTCGCTTATTTCATTTGCAGCTTTAATAAAATTATATATGTTATTAACAAGTTCAATTGCCTTCTCACTTAATGTATCCCAACTATCCATAAAAGCAACTGCTGTTTCACAAAAATCCTTTTTACAGGCTATGGTACCGGAATCGCTCGCAAACTTTCGACTAGCGTTAAACTTTTCTTCAATAAATGACCCCATGCCAATATAGTCAAAATTCAATTCATTGACTTGTTTTGAATCCACAACAATTGTCTCAAGCTCTACATTATCCAACTTCGCTACAGTTTTTCTAACAATATCAAGACTAAGAATATTCTCAATTTCACGACACGGCAACTGATAGAAATTAACCCCTAGAATATTCCTTAAATCTCTTAACCTCTTTTTCTTCGCACTTGCCTTATCAGAATTCGTCCCATCCGTATCCGCGATCAAGAATATTTTATTTGATATGCTAGCCGCCTTTATCTGTTGTGTATCGACACTACTATCGAAATTCCAGTGCGTAATATTATTGCCACTATATTCTACAAATGAATAATGAATATCTTCCGAATAAGGAGCCCTACCATTTTCCTTCTCAAAAAGATCATTCATATATAGATCCAGGAACTTCTTAATATACAATCTATCAGTTATACCTTCAACCCAAATAGTACAATTTGAAATAAATACAGAAGAACTACGGACACCTAACAAATCTAATAATTTTAAATCGGACTTAACACTATGGTGAATTTCAAAAGTTGGATGCACATTATCACATGGTATTTTATTGAAGGTATAAACGGATATTTGATCGACATTTAGTGCAATGTCTAAAAAATGATTAGAGTGAGTAGTGAAGTAAAATTGGCAATGCTTAAATTCTTCATCTAATAAAGCCTCAAGAAATAAACGCTGAAATCCCGGATGCAAAAAATTTTCTGGCTCTTCTATAAACACCAAGGTCTCCTGATTTATTGATTCGAAGAAAATGGGATAAAATAGTGTAATAAGGGTCTGAATACCATCGCCTAAATTATAAATTTCTGTCTCTCTATCTTTATCAATTCCAATATGAAGAACTTCCGTTCGATAATTTGGAATCAAGGTTATTTCTCGACCTCCATAAAATTTCCTCCCAATATATTCTTCGAATCTCTTTACTCTTGCCCTTTCTTCTTTGGAACCAAGAAGCAACCTTTTTACCATTTCATAAATATCATGTCCAGTATGAACATTATCGATGGCCTTATGATAAATTGATGGCGCACTAAAGTATTCTTTTTTCAATCTATTCTTATATATATCCTCCGTTCCTAACGGACGTAGGCCTCTTAATATCGGTATATATATCCGATTATATCTCGAATTAGAACTTGAATTATCATAGCCTTTTATTTTATCGAAAACAATCTTAATATCAGATGCCCTTTCTTTGATCTCACTCAATATTTCATTAGGGGTTTTAATACCAATTTTTAAAGGAATTGAATTTCTTCTATCTGCTGGTATTTCTTTTAATCCTGACAAATAGTTGACATAATCCCCCAACCTTTTTATCTGCGTATAATTACCCTCCTCTTTTGTGAACGCTAATGAAGCGTCGGCCACTAATCTATTAAAAATGTCATCGAAGCCAATCTTTTTTCTATAATCATTTTCTTCAAACAGTTCGCAAATTTTCTTATAGCTTTCAATCACCAGAAGAATGACTTCTTCCAAGTTAGAATCTGAAAAATATTTGTATACATCTTGAGTATATAGTTTTCTCAAAAACCTACTCTTTCCCGAATTATTTTGGCCTATAAAAATATTAACTTTGTTAAGACCGCTTAAAATCTCATTTTTTGAAATCCCATTTTCATCTACTAGAATGACTTTATAGTCTTCATACCATTTTACCGAATCAGTTTCGGTTTTAGGTCTTGGGGAAAGATCTATTTTATATATCATTTATTATAAATTATGTACCATAATATACAAAATTAAATCAACAAGAGGCCCTTTTTAAAGACAATCAACAGCGACACGCCAACCAAATTGACGCTATTAGAATAATGTTTTATTTACCTTTAAACCAGGGTTTAAAATAGTTCTATTCAAAGATGAATTATTCAGATGCTTGTCTAGAATAAAACCGATTTAACTGATCTAATGACGCATACAATAACAGATCCATATGAAATACAAAATGTCATTGAAGATTATTGCATATTTCTGAAATGACACCGACATTAAATAACACTGTAAGGCAAGAACTAAAGGACTTCAATTATAGAGCAATTAAATTGCTGTTGCGAATCATCAACCTGAAATAGATTAATTTAATTAGCCCTTATCCATCACCTCTTCACCTCTAACTTTTTAAAGATCAGCATCATTTGGTTCGAGAATGTTCCGCTACTGGGCACAAAAGCGGAAAGGTCGGAGTATTCTCCGGCCTTTTGCTTTTTATGGTCGTCTGAGCCCGCTCTGGGCCTTGTTATCAGCTCGAGGATGATGTTTGGGGATCAAGTTGAAAACTTGGGGGATACGGATACTACGCATAGATTTTGGCTAGTCTGTAAAGGAAGAATTCAATATCTCTCACACCGCGTAATGCATTTCGGAAGGCTTTAATTTTGGCATTGAATGACTCCGCAGCGGCGTTGGTACTTCTGTTATCAAAGAAGTTGAGGATACCTAAATAATGTTGTTGAATAGTTTTGTCAAGCGTTTTAAAGGATCAAGTTGAATTCTTGGGGGATTTGTGTTTTTAAGCATAAATTTTAGATAGCCTGAATAAGAAGAATTCTACATCTCTTACTTGTAACAGCTAATACTTGATCTGACAGATTAATCAATTTGATTCGTAAGATCGTTTATAAAAACTATACATTTTTCATCGAAAAAAACTTCAGGTTGACGCTTTAGCTGTAGTATACAATTGGTCAATCTGTTTTTATTAGCAAGTTCTTTGCTATCTAACCAGGTTTGCATGGGTGTTTTTCCAAAGCA
Organism: Chitinophaga sp. CF418; assembly: GCF_900142925.1. GTDB lineage: Bacteria > Bacteroidota > Bacteroidia > Chitinophagales > Chitinophagaceae > Chitinophaga. Next base: position 17,458 of record NZ_FRCN01000016.1, on the reverse strand, counting down.
GTAACGCCCACTATGGGAGCGTTCTGTATTGTAATAGTGCAGCCACTTATCAAGATCCTCTGACATACACTGCAACCGTTTGTTAATCAATATAAAGCCAGTTCGATTCCGGCGAAGCCCTGGCAGCACAATTCACTATTTCCATAATTCTCTCTTATTCAGCTTAATAATAATAATAATAATAATGATCGCTATTGCAATAGGAATCACCTGGATTAGCCTGATAATAGCCATTATCAAAACAATCGTTCGCATCCCTATCCGAAGTGGGCGTTCATATCTGATAACCGGAAGCATTCTAAAACCCTAATTTGAGAGTGGGTTTACCAAGAAAGACTATTAATTTCGTAAAATGAGTATTTCAAACAAACAAGATCAATTTAACAGAATATTTGGCCTCAAAAATGGAATACGATTACATGTTGAGGATGATGAATTTATGCATAAAAACTTGTTTGGAGTGTCGGCGAACGATTTCATTATACTCTAATGAAGATATTTATTTTGACATAATTGATAATGACAAAGTGAATGCAGTGGCCGGAAAGCTTGACGGCTCCTATTACATTGGGATATACCGAGGGGCCATAAGAGTTTTTGACTCCCTAGCTAGGAAAATCGCATCTCACCCCGAAATTTTAGTTGATTTTGGTGATCCTTCAAAAGAAACTAATTCAAATAAGATATATAATGCTAATAAATCCGCTACTAGAGCTAATTTTCTGTTTTATATCAATTGGGTCCTGATATACTATCACATTCATTGAAGTAATGGATTTATCTTAATTATCTTTGCGGCATCTTAAACTCCGGGGATAAAATACAAACTATGAGACCTATACCTATTTGTAAGCCACTCTTCTTTGCTGCTAGTCTTTTAGCGTTTACGGCATGTCAGAAGAAAGAAAAAACAATTCCGGCAGCGCCGTCTGAGATTATAACGCCCGTGGATACAATGGTTTTCAATCCGATTATTGCAAGTATTTCCAGGTTTAATGGAGAGCTCCGTGACACTTTCATTTATGACGAAAATTACCGGCTTATTGAATACTATTATACTAATTACAGTCAAAATACTCCGCGCATCAGCGGAAAAAAAAACTTTGCCTACGATAAGCAGGGTAAACTTACCAGGGTCAGCTACCCTAATAATTATCACAGCACGGCAACTTACTATAAAGAAGACTCTCTGGTAATGACAGCCTTTCCAAGTAATTACAGGACCAGATATAAACTTGACACGAGTGGGCTGCCAATTAAAGTATATAATTACTACTACACTTCAGATACAATTCAAAGAATTAACTTTTCATGGGAAATTAATGCCTTTACCGGAAATGCAGACGTCCAAAGTAACTATTACTATCCCATACCCAACTATGATCCCCTACCATACTATAATAAAATAGAATACCATATATTCGAGTACAACAATATAGAGAACCCTTTGAATGCCATTGCCAGATACAATCCTGTATTTACGCATGAGCTTACGAATACACCGCACCTGATTCCTTCAATGAGCAGATACATGATGTCCGCGTATTATCGGAAAGACTTTTATGACAGAAACGTGCTGATAGAATCATACAAGTATACGTTAGATTCAATGGGAAAATATCCGGTTCGGCAGGTTGAATATTTTACTAACATTGAGGGTACGAAGGATTCCAACGTTGCTATATTTATATATAGGAATGCTAAGCAGTAATTCTTTCAGGTCTTGTTTATTCCTACCGTTTTTCATTCGGGTATGTAGTATGAGAGCGGGCAGCGATTGCTTCAACTAATAATGAAGGATTCGAAATAATAACGAGAGATGTGTTTATAACTAAGTCTGGTCAGCGGCGAAAAAACAGTATTCGATGTAATAAAACCATAATAATATTTCTTAAGGTTACACCACTTATAAGTTTTGTATTCCCATCATTGTCGTAGTTACGCTCTTCTTTATGAGATCAGTTGTAACTACGACTATCGATTGCTCCAGGCTCAACTAAACGACTCCCTGAACGCTGATGGTGATAACGCTGTCTTCGCCTCATACGTTGCCCTGTTGCATTTAGGAAGATTGTTTCTGGCCAGAGATCCATTGTAATCATCTGTGGTCCATGTGGATCAATCACCGTAATAATGCATTGATTACAATCAATGCTCCATAAATCGGGCTACCCGCACAAAATACTTGTCCTTATTTGCATAGGAGTCTAGTGCCGCCAGTTGATGTATGTAATTTTGCTGTAAACAATATTAAAATGAAAAGAATCTTAGTTACAGGTGCAACTGGAAAGCAAGGTAGTGCCGCAGTATATGAGTTGCTAAAAAACAATTTTGAGGTATTTGCACTTACCCGAAATCCTCAATCTTCAAAAGCCGATAATTTAAAAAAAGCAGGAGCAATTTTGGTGAAAGGCGATTTAGAAGATATTGAAGGTTTAAGTGACATATTTAAAAAAGTCGACGGGCTTTTTTTAGTCCTACCTCCTGTCTGGGTTTCCAGCAAAGAAACGGATGAGAAAGAAGCAGAAATTGGAATACAAGCAATCAAATTTGCAGAGGAACAAGGCGTTAAATTTGTTCTTTATTCATCAGTTCTTGGATCGGATAAACAGGATTTATTTAGACCAAAATTTAAATTTACAATCGAAAAACACTTATTAGAAAGCAATTTACAAGGAGCAGTAATTAGACCTGCTTCCTTTATGGAAAATCTACTTTTGCCAAGTTTCGGATTGGGAGAGAGCAAGTTTATCAATCCCCTACCTGAAGAAAAAGCGATCCCTTGGGTAGCCACCGGTGATATTGGAACTTTTGCCGGAATAATATTTCAGAATTATAAAGAATTCAATGGTAAAACAGTTGATTTTGGAGGTGAGCTTTTTACACCTAAACAAGTTTTAAAGCTATTGGAGGAGAAGTTGAACCAACCAATCAATTTCGTACAAGTACCCTTAGAAGTACTTTATCAACAAAGTGAAACATTTGCGAAGCTGGTTGAAATGATCGACAAAGAAGGTTATGCTCCTATCGACTACAAATTTATATCATCTTGGATGCCAAAGCTAACAGGCTTTGAACAATGGATGGATGAAATAGGAATCAAAAAAATAAAGGAATTACGTTCTAAAGATAATTAATCATCATTAAAATTATGATAAGTATTTTTTTACTCATGGCCGGAAGAAATTCCAGCCATTTTTTATATCCTAAAAAAACGTGTCTATACCACCATCATGGCGACCAAGTCCTTGCCTAAAGGGACAATAGGCACTAACGCTGGATTCTCACATTTTACAAAAGCTGATGAAACAAAGCTGAAATATTTCTGTAGGCAAAGGGAAACCATACTAATGGCTGGCTTTGAGATAGTGTCTGTTTAATGTTCTTTACACCTGCGAAAGTGTAAAACGCTATTTTAGCTAAAAACGCATTGTATCTGCGTTGCAAGGATCATGCTGTCTCAACTAATAAAGCAGATGTCTGAACGCTATTTTACTGTAATAGTATTCAGACACCTGCATGAAAAGACACCAATCACTTTCGGTCTGGGTGTTGTTTTATAATAAGATACTATTTTCCAGCACTCATTCCTCCACTACAGCTGAAGTGTCGCTTGTTTGCAGAAAACATAGTCCCTTCATATTCAAACATCTAAACAGATCCCAGATCACTTTATCTCCTTCCAACCTTACAAGTACATTACCAACCATCACTCCCGCAGTGTGAGCCTTTCCTGCCCGATTGGATAGACGTGATTTTAATTGTAGGTCATAATATCGACCAATTGCAACAGTCTCACAATTACACACATTTGCCTTTGGCGAGGCAATCTTAATAATTGGATTACCCTTTTGGGCGTATATGATATACACTGATTCAATGGAGTCAATACCACAAATCCTGTACCTTCCCTCTAAAATCGGAACCGAATCAACTCTCGTTTGAGAAAATCCTTGTTGAAAACATACAAGAAACACAAAAATAAAAAATAGCAAATTTTTCATGACCAATATTTGTTATGGGACAGGGTATGTATACAGTATATTATCCTTCTTACCCTTCATTTGATTAAAATAAATAATCGTACCTCCTGACACCGGCTGACTTACATGTTTTCCGTTTGCATCCTGATCATCTTCAAACTGCTCACCTGATTGTGGTACTGCAGTAGCATGCGCAATCTCATAAACACTTAAAGCTGCGCCCGATTGAGAAGACGCTTCATTAGTAGTTTGTGAGAGCCGTCCTGCTATGTAAGACTCCGTTACCTCGTGAAGCATATCTTTTCCTGGCTTTCCATAATAATTACTTTGGGATTCCAATTGATCAGGATTAACTTGTTGAAACGACACCGCCTTAGTAATACCATCTTGTGTTATCACATCAGTGCCAAGAAAAGCTCCACCTACCACAATTTCTCCGTTTGGGGTACTATTTTTTCCCGTAGCATTGACGTTAGCTATGACACTATGATCATCAATTGCATTCATAAGCTGTACCGCGTCTTTATCCGGAACCTTTCCATCTATCCTTTGGTAAGTCACCTTGCCAGTTGTACTCATGGACAGACTTAATTGCCCTGCCACAGACTTTTCCAATTCATTAAAGGCTTTATTTTTCATAGTCCCTCTAAGTATTACATCATTAGGCCCCATACCGTCCGGATCGATAAACCTTATAGGGTTATTAAAGGCATAATTATACACAGAATGCCGCCTCATTTTTTCAGCAAGGGGATCCACAACCTGCCACTTTCCAATTTGAATATCATACATCCTCGCTCCATAATCAGACCATTCCAAACCACTTCCATCTCCGAATTCCTTATTCTGTAATTCTTTACCATTGTATCTCATCCTATTCTCAGGATAATTCATTCCCTTCAACGCATTCGTAGAGATGCCCGCCATCGTCAATCCGTACGGATAATAATGCGTCTCCTCTAACAACGGCCCACTAATTGCTGCCACCGTAACATTATCAAAGAACACATCCTGCTGACTCTCATTGCTTGTATAAACATACAAAAATCCACTCTTTTCCACGGCCATTTTCCCGGCGCCAAGTTCCTGCAGTTCGTCCGGACTTGCTTTTACCTGATTTACGCCACTATTACCCTCTACTAATTTGAAATCATCATCGAATAAAACAAAGTTCAAATATGCCTTTGGTCGATCAGCCGGCCCATTGTCCTTGTTTTTCTCCTTCAAACGTTGATAGTTGTTATTATAAAAATCCGCATTAAAAGGCGTATTGTTAGAGACAACTTGAGCAGCGTGTGAACCATTTTCACCTACGCTACCAAAAGCCTGTACCAATCCAGCGACTATATCCTCTACCGGGGCTTTTGCTTTATTATCAGCGGGGCCCTCTGACTTATAGAACGCTTTTGCACCGATCTTCACTGTGTCCCCTGCCATTACACGTAGCACCAATGAAGGGCCGATCTTCTTCCCTCCTGCCTTTGCATTCAACTTAGCAACAAACTTGTTTTTTTCAGCAGTCTGATCATCGGGATAACCGGACGGTTTTTCAGCACGTGTATCCTCCACATTGCTAAATAATGCCACTTCCTTAGCCGCGGACTCAGTTTCCATAGTAGCAGCATACATTGTAAAGTCCGTCTGATCCGTCAGCACAGTTCTGGTATTTCCCAGATGGTCTTTCAGGAAGTAGTCGTATGCATAAACAACGGGATTACCAGGTTCGAACACGGCACGAATACGACCCTCCTCATGGGCGAGGAATTGCAGCGTATCGTTCTGGTAAACAAAACCTCCGATATAGGTAGTATTAGTTACTCTTCCAGGTGCCGATGTATTGTCCGTCACTATTTTCTGAAGCTTATTACCGCTGGCATCATACTTATATTGGATGCTTCCCTTGCCAGTAACAGTTATAACCTCTGGCAGACTAAGGTGATTGTATGTGATATTGGCAATGCTCTTGTTAAGGTCTTTTGTCATGCTGCCATTTGCATCGTAAACATAGTCATCACCAGAGGCATTGCCATTGATAAAATCACCCAACCCCGTGGTTGCAGTAGTAGTGCCGAGATCACCCACGGAGGCCAGCTTATTACTATTAGGCTGATAAGCGTAGGTCAACTGGTCTATAGTGGTGATAGTAGTACCCACCATCCCTTTCTGGGTCATAGCGCTGATGTTGCCATTGGCATCATAGGCTAGGTTGCTAACGGAAAAGTCCATTTGGTCTCTTGTCCAGTTAGTACTACCACTATTCTGTTGGGTGTAATCCGCTACTATTAAACGATTGGCATTATCATAATTGTAACCGTAAGAACGCTGGATGCCATTGCCCTTACTTTTCCATTTTATACCAGCGATATTGGCATTATACTGATTCGTGGAATAACCATAATCATAGCTTAGGTCCTGACCGAACCAGTTACTGGTACTACCAGCCGTGGCTACAAATCCTTTGTTGATGCTCTTCAGCCAGCCACGAAGGTTATATTCATAGTTCAACGTTTCCAGCTGTGTACTGGCGCCGGTAGCCCCGATCCTTTTTGTTTTCAGTTGCCCAAGCTCATCGTAGCTGTTATCTGTTATAATTTTGAGGGCGCCTGCATCGTTGAGTTGTTTCTGAACGGCTTTCACTCTCCGCGCTGCATCAAAAAGCTGTTGCGTCATGACCGTTGTCTGTTGTGTTACGCTGCTACGCGGATTATTATGTCGCAGATAAGTGCTGAGCAGTTTTCCGCTAAAGTCATATAGACTGGTTACAATGTCTTTTCCACCACTCACATTATCGGAGATCGTTTGCAGCGTGCGGCCTTTGTCTGTATAGTAGGTAGTACTGGTCAGCCACTGGTCTGTACCCAGTACCCGTATTTTATTACCGGTCACGAGCCCCTTCGTGGCGTTGCTGGTGCTGGAAACCACCTCTGCATAAGAGCTACCGTTATACTGCGGCTTGGTAAAATCTGCTGTTAATGCATTCTGCTTACCTGTAAAGCTATAATCATCATAAAATGTATATGTAAGCGGAGTCAATGCACTGGCAAGGATACTGGGCAGCGGGTTAGTCGCAGTAATACTGGTGGCACCCTGATTAGCAGATGGATCAACCTCCGCCAGCATTTCACCAGCTCCTGAGTCAAAACCACCTTGAAAAGTAATACTGTTCGTTGCTTCATACTCCGGCCTGCCGTCATGATTTGCTATTACCAGATCTGCTATGCCGGGAAAAGTATAGCTGATATCCTGAGTATTGCTTGTAGCGCTGTTCATACTGATTTGCAAGGCATCGCGGGTAGCAGAGGAGTTGTATAGCGCTGTCATGGTAGTACGGTTCAATGGATCATAGAAAGTCACCAACCATTGGTTTTTGCTTTTCAGATTACCATCACGACTGAATACCAAACGATCGCGTACGTCGTAGACCATTTCTATGACAGCGGCTCCTGGTATCTTTTTCGTCATCATGCGATTGCGACCGTCATACTGGTACTGAAAACACAGTTCATCAGCAATTTCCTGGGAAATAGTCCAATTGCTTTTAATTAATTCCACCGCTTTGGGAGGTATAACCGCCCGCAAATTTCCAAAATCATCATATACGTAATACGTACATAACCAGCCGGTATGCCCATCAGCCGCGCCAGCTGTTAACTCAACTCTTTTCAACACTACCCGGCCCTCTTTGTCCTTGAACTCAACTACCCGCATACCACTTTCACTTTTGATGGTTTGCTTATACAGGCTCCCTGCTGCATATGTCCGGCCTGTTCCGCTGGTAGGAATAGTACCTGAAGTGGGGATGTCCCATATCCTTACACCATCATTAGCTGTATTTACTTCATATTGCATCGTTATCGGACGATTACCGCCTTCTTTTGCCCAGCTATTGCCCGGCGCATAGGTTTTCAATACACGACCCAGAGGCGACGTTTCGTATTCCGTTTGCCCATAGTAAATACTTTCCCCGGTAGCGCCAGGGGCGAGAGTAGCATCTTGGTAAAAAGCTTTTTGCCCATTGAATGGATCAACTTTAAACTTGCCATCATTAGTATTGCCTGATTTAGGAACATAGGGCAAATACTGATATTGCTCGCGGCCAAAATCATCATATTTAACTGGTGCGACCAGGTCTTTACCCCCGGGGGTAATACCTTTGGAGACTGTTTGCAACGGCCTTCCCAAACCATCAAAATACTGAGTAGTTTGCGTTACCGCATTTATATCTGTAGATGCACTTACCGCTGCAGGATCAGAAGAAGGCATGCTGGGCTCCCAGGTACGAACGTAGTTGATCGTAGTGTTAGTATAAGACGAAGGTACCGTTGTTGCAGTAGCTGCAGGACGGCCACTGCTATTGGGAGCATTTTGTGCAGATACAAACTGGCTTCCTCCCAGCAGTATCAAACCTGCGCCTGTTTTTAGTATAGGTGATATAAATTTTTGCATGTTCATAGTTTAGAGAATTAACTACTGGGTGATAGGCTTTTGGTATTGATAATCATATTGCTTTACGATCTTGCCATTCTGATCCCTGATCAGTTTCAACCTGCCAAAACCATCATACTCATAGGTATTTGTTCTGCTGTTCGGATCAGAAACAGTAGTTACTCCATACAATGGAGAATAGGTATACGTATTGATAAGGGCATTCTTAAGTCTCGCATCAGAACGAAGTGGCGCAAGAAAACTGTTTATTGCAGCATCTGTAGGACTCACCTGGGCGCCGAAGTTAGAAACCGTCGTTGCCCCTCCAAGTATGCTTTCTACAGTAGCGTAATCAGCATTTTTGATCTCTGCTATAGGATATTGCTTATTATAGCCCCATACATAACATGTCACCATTCCATTCTCAGGACCCACAGCTTTAGGATTTCCCTTATTATCATAAGCATAGTATCTTAACCTAATTTCCGCGGGGCTGTTTTGTGTTTGCGTCTGAACCGTTTGTGGCAAAATGGAAATGGCATTATCCGGCCAGTTTTTCTTGTAATTCGTAGATAACTTCTTCTGCCTCATCTGGTTCACCTGCTGCTCCGTCTCGATAACAGGAGCAATCATGTTACGGCTCACCATATCCTGGTAAGGATCTGTCTGACCAGCAGTTACTTTATCCACCGGATAAGTATACACTTCCGCTACATCCTGATTCTTACTGTTGACAAACTTCTTTTTCTTTACGTAGTAGTAATTCGGGTCATATTCATAACCGCTGATAGTTGTAATGGTTTGCCCTGTTGAAGGGTCCCTTTCGGTAACAACAGTACTTTCAATATCTGTTCTTCCGGCCAAAGGCAGATAATCATTATACAAAAATGACACAGCCGGATAACCGGATACTTTAACTGACGTAAATCTTTCATTATAATTATCAGGTATGTTATATGACACCGGTGCAATGGAATAAGAAGTAAAGTTGCGCAACACGGCGGCATTGGAGTAATCAGGGTTCAATTTATTCGTATATCCATTTTCTGTTGTTTTAACAATATTATCATTCGCATCATAAACAACTTCTTTCGTTAAAGCTCCCCAGAACCAGGTGGCGTTTGTAGATGGTACGAAAGGAAACGTTCCAGCTGAACCTGTGCTTGCAGAGCTAAAGAACCGTTCAATTTTACCATTACTCTTACCATTATTCTTTAAATATTCGACCGTGCGCTTGTAGGCAACAGGGCTCCCGGCTGTATATAAAATATCATGAGCAGAAGAACTTTGACGAAGGCGTATCAGTGGCTGGCCTCCCTCATAGTTAATTCCATTCCCTATCGACACATTTAATAATCCCTCGTAACGAGTTGTGTAAGTGTAGGTGGGGTATGTCAACAAGGCGCCAGAGGATAAGCCATCTTCCGCCTTATATCCGTACTCTCTTGCTGTAGCCGGAACTGCGGAAATTCCGTCGTAATCGGCAATTTTCTTTGCCCGTAAACCGCCAACATATGGTTGTACGTGGCTATAGGTGACTGTATGTGACGTTTCCGACTGCTTCTCTCTCCATTTCAACTGGGCGATTGCACTATAAGTGCTGACGCTGAGCATACTGTAGTAGAACCTTGTCCGGTATTGAGTACCCTTTACAAGGTCCGGCAGGTTAAAGGTAAGGGACGATTGTGTCAAAGGGGAGGTAAAATCCCTTGATATCATTGCACTACCCGTAGGCGGAAAAATCTCGACTCTTACCACACAGAGTCCGCTGCAATTTTGTCCAAAGCTGGTTGGTTGCAGGGTTAAAGTAAATTCATTGGCATCCGGTGCACCGTCAAAAGTAAAATAGGTGTCCTGATAATCAGGCGTGCCATTGCTGGTATATAAATTATAGGATTGCCCTTTGTCAATGTAAGCGGGGCCTTCCACCACTACTGAAAAGTTTTGACTTAACCAACCGTCATAAGCCTCATTAGGCTCTAATTGAAATTCCGTCCAGCCGCCCGTAGGGTAAGTAATTTTATATAAAGAACCTGCCAGGCAACCAGTAGGGTCCGTATCCCGGTTAACACCCGGTAGTTCGAACAATCCGCCAACATTTTGCGCAAAAATCTCATGTGGTATTCTACCATTGCCCGAAACCGACCAGGTAGTTGGATAGCCCCAATGATCCTGGTGATTATCCAATCGTGCTGGTAAATTGGGTTTATAAAAAAATTGATAAGGAGCATCCTGTACTTCCGCATTAAGCCCTGCGAACGGTATTACCTTTAAAAGAGTTGCCCTGTTGCCAAGGGAATAATCCTGCTCAAGCATATACCCTCTTCCCAACTGCTTATTAGGGTCCTGGATTAATATTCGTGAAAGCAGATAATCATTTGGCAGGTCAGTTCTTGGAGTGGTATTGTAAACCATCTGAATATTAAGCCCATCAGGGAAAGAAATTTTCTTCAGCTTCTTTCCAAAAACCTGCTGGCGGTGAATGGATGTCGAGCCCAGTACCGTCTGACCAGAATAGGATCCGCTGGGATAAAGATCGGCAACCTCTGTTTCTGTAACAGAGGTTGTATAGTCGTTAATGTGAACATCGTCATACTCCAAGGTAATATTATCCTGACCAGACGAAGCCTGAATGGCTGTCAGATACCAGGAAGAATTAAACTGAGCATGGAGTCCAACTCCTGAAAGCGATGTTGTTTCAGTGGCATCGAAAATGTATTTCACACCATTTTCATCCGTGATTGTAAACTTTGTAATTCTGATCTCACCACCAGTATAGGTGGTTGTCTCTTTTTCTATCTTCACCTTTTGCGCATCTATCATTAAGATATCGCCGTTTCTTCCATAAACAAACCTTCCGGACCGTCCATTAAAATTAAAGGTGAAAAGGTCTGCCTCAATATCCAATGTCCTGTTATAGGCCTTCACAAAAGGTTTAAATGATGGAGCGGTTGCCGGACTATTCCCCGTAGCACCATCAAACCATGGCGTATTTAAAAACCCGTCCTGATCTTCATCAGGTGTGCCTTTCACCACCCTGGACACAACGCCTCCTGCATTGAGCGCCCACCCAAGACCGACATTCGACGCGACTTCTTCCACCCTTACTCCACCTGCATGATAATCTAGGGAAACAGGTAAAGACAAACCGTTGCTCTTGCTTGCATATTGGTATATAGGAATCGTTAACTGCGGGATCCCGGTTGCCGGTCCTACTGGTACATTGCCAAATTTAGTAAGCGCTGCTGCATTGGGAGATGGTGGCACCGGGCTGTCAAATCCCGGATTAAGATTATTGTTTACCTGACCAAACGAATTCATGACAAAAGCAGTCAGGATACACGGTATTAGGATCTTCTTCATATCAAACTAATATATCTACTCTTAAAAATTTCTTTCTCCTAACCCTGGCAAGACTATGTCGATTACCATAAACAGAGCTATGATAATCCAACTATCTATATGTATAAGGCTAAGATCTAAACCGGAATTGCAATTTCGTACGAACAAAGTATAGGTAACCACAACGGCTATTGGGCAACATAAAACTTTAACTACTTCAAAGGTTAAAAAACAACATTAAAAATCACATACCACATTCGTTGTACAATTATGCTATTACTAATCCCACTTTCCATACAAAGAACGTAACTAAAAACGCATTGTATCTACGTCGGAAGGACCAGGCTGCTGCAACTAATAAAGCAGGATCTTTAATGCTATCGTAATGAAATAGCATTCAGAGACCCCGCATGAAAAAAATATTATCGCTCAGGATCAATCGAATTGAACATCTTTGTCAACTTGTCCTTTCCTATTTTCTTACCGGTGTAATGGACATAATAGTTCGGCTGTCATATAGGCGATAAAGCAATTTGAAATTCTTATCACCCCAAAAATATCTGATGGTGATCCTCTCATCATCAGATGCCGGCTTTTTTGATCTGTAGTTATCTCCCCAATAATACATAATGTTTACGGGCAACAACCTCACTACATTTTCCACAGTCGGCGTTTCATTGTCCCGCTTCACACTTTGCAATACTGTTATGCTATCCGCTATTGCCATCAGATAATTAAAACCCTTTTCCCAATTTCCAAGCTATACCCGTTCAAATGATTACGGGTTACAAATTCAACATTAACGGTACTGGCAGAAGGAAAAAACAAGGCCTCATTCTTAGAATAATAAAAGACAAGGTATCCCCGCTGATTATGTATTATATTCCCTTTCGGCACAAACAGGGTTTGATTGCATGAAATGAAAAACAATAAAGATACAAATATTATAAAAGCCTTCATGTGGATATAGTATATACTAATCAAATAAGTCACCCTGAGAGAGCATACAACTTTCCAATATTTAGGTAACGAATCCATTTGTATAGGCTTATAATCTGATTATTGGTTACTTAACATATCAAAAGGTAACATTTTACAGGAGGATCTACGTCATTTTGCATATAACTTACTTATTATCAATGGTAACACTGTAGTCCTTAATGATATCTATATGAATATTTTGACTGGATGTCAGTCTTGCTTTTTATTTTATTTGATTTACGGGCCATTCCTGTTTCATTTCTGAGATGTAGCTAACAATGTTCTTTTCGCCCAGAATGTTTTTCCCAGTTAGGTGTTTGCGATGGTCGAGTCCCCATGAGAGTAATGTGAAGATGACATTTTCCAGGGTCTTGCCATGGTCAGTCAGTGTATATAAGACGGTTATAGGGCGGGTGTTTTGGACGGTGCGCGTAATAAGATCATTCAGTTCCATTTCACGAAGTTCTTTGGTTAGGGTTTTGGCGGAAATGCCATGTACATGTCGTACGATATCGAGGAAGCATAAGCTGCCACGTTGCAGGAGTATACAGAGAACGTGGATTGTCCATTTTCCGGATAGCATGGATACGGCGTCTTTGATGGCAAGGTGATTATACGCGCACGCTGTGATTGGTGGGATATTATCTTTCCGCTTCATGTTACAAAGGTAGTTATTGTTTAGATTAGTTACCTGTGAGGAACCAGTTTCCTGGAGGTAAGTGATAGTACTGAGGAGGATTTAAGGGAATAGTTTTGCAGATAAAAAAAGTATGCGCACAATTCGTATGGAAAGATTTGGAGGACCGGAGGTATTGATAGTTGCAGATGGGCCGGAGTTGAGAGCCGGAGTAGATCAGGTGTTAGTAGCTGTGGAGGCATGTGGGGTAGGATTAGTGGATGTGATTATTAGAAGTGGGCAGTATCCGGGGCTGGTACCGGCGGAGCATTTGTTGGGGATTGAGGCGGCGGGAAGGGTTATAGCCGGGCCGGCTTATTGGATAGGCAAACGGGTGTTTGTGAAGGCGAATGATGGTGGGTGTTACGCAGAGCAGATAGTGGCTCATGTTAAAGATATCTGTGAGATACCAGAAGGATTGTCTGCTGAGGAGGCGGTAGCATTGGGCATCAACGCGTTGGTAGGTTATTTTTCTTTGCGGCAGGGGCATTTAAACCCAGGAGATGTTGTGTTGGTAAGGGGTGCCGGTGGTGGCATTGGTGTGACGGCGATACAATTGTCCCTGGTAAGTGGTCTTAGAGTTATTGCATCGAGCAGATCAGAGGATAAGCGACGGAAACTGGCGAAGATCGGCGTATTGGAGTTTGATAATAATCTGCAAGAGGTGGATGGCATTATTGATCCGGTGGCGGGGGAAACCATCGCTGGTTTCATTGGACGGTTAAAGGCGAATGGCAGGTATGTAATAAATGGAATAGCCGGAGGGTTTCCACCAGTAGAATTTGGGATGAGTTTATTGCAGGGGTATCAACGGTCGTTAGGGATTTCATTTCTGAGTTTGAATTCTATTGGTAAAGAAGATATTGTGACAGCTATGGAGGATATTTTCAGGTTGGCGATGGAGAAGAAGGTTACGCCAGTGATTGATAAAGTTTATGCTTTGGCTGAAGTCGCGGAGGCTCACAAACGATTAGAATCTGGGGCGGTATTTGGGAAGGTGATTTTGAAGGTTTAATAGAAAGGACTCAGATGGTGAATCCTAAGTACAAGCCAGTGAAGGCGATGTGAATCATTTTTGATGAAGATGTAATTCCTTTACAATCAAAACGAATTGGTTCCGGGTAGAGCGGATCGTTACCTCCCCGCTCCCCCACAGACCCGTACGAGCGGATTTCCCGCATACGGTTCCTCTATTTACGGTTTCGCTAATCGGTAGCTGTGATAGACCTTCGGTCTTACAAGGGGTATCCATTCCATCGTGAGCTTTCTTATCTTTTCCCATGTCCAGACATGCTTACCTCCGCGATGGTTTAGCCATTTATAGAGCAAGCATTTAGTCCGGTTATAATACGTATGCAGCTTCCTGATATTGAATGTTATACCATAATAGGCATAGTGGCCGCGTAGCTTCTGGTTTAGTGATGCTACAAGTTCAGCTATGGGTAGCTTGTGTCTATAGAACTTGATCCAGTCACTCAGCCGTTTCAAAGCTGCATTCAGTTTCTTACTGCTTGTTCTACGCTTAAGAATACGTTTTCCATTTCGGCTTTTACTTATATAGTGAGTAAAACCTAAGAAGTCAAACGTGGTTCGGGGATGGCCTTCTCCATCATCGTTCAGGTCTATTAATCTAGTCTTGTCCGGATGTAGGGTCAGCCCGTATTTACTTAATCGTTTGGGTAAAACTTCCATCACTCGTAATGCATCTTCCTTGTTGGTAAATCCCAACAAAAAGTCATCTGCAAAACGGATCATAAAGCTGTCATCCTTCAGTAATCGCTGGATTTGATCTTTGAACCAGGTATCCAGTACATAGTGCAGGTAAATGTTACTTAGTAACGGAGATATTACTCCTCGTACACAATTGGTAACTTTTACTATTCTTCTCATTCTTAGCCTCTTTTAAAGGTATGGAGTGCTTGATATCTATAATATCATCGCCAACCACAACTTCCTTTACCAGTAGTCTTAGAATCTTCTTTTTCTCCTTTATGTCCAATTGTTTTACATTCAATCCTAACTGACTGGTAAAACTTTCCGCATCCAGCAATTGAAGCCGCTGATCCAATGCCAGTTCATGATTTTTTAGGCTCTCCAGCTCCTTATCTATCGTATTTATCCGCTTTTGTAAATCAGGCATCCTTTTTCGCAGCTGAACAATTGTAATAAGACCTTCCTGGTAGGCATCCAACAACTTATCCATCGACTGCAATAATTTGGTACGCTGCTTCACTATGATTTCCTTTTGTTTTATTACAGGACTCGCTTTTTTGGTCTCCTCTACACGTTTTTCCACTTCTCTTTGGATCAGCTTTGGTTCTTCCAGCAACGCCACTAGTTGTTGCCATACAATATTGTCCAGGTAATCCTGCCTAATTGGTTTGCAATTGCACTTACGCACTCCTTCAAAACGGTAAGCATCTGAACCAAAGCACCGATAATAGTATATCTTCTTTTTTGCTGATGTGGTTGTATGCGTCCTGTATAAAGAATAACCACATTCGCTGCACACCATCATTCCCTGAAGCAATGTTTCCACTTTTGTGTTCCGCTGGGAATGAAGCTTATTATTCTTTAGTCTTTCCTGCGCAATATCAAACGTCTCCTGGCTGATTATCGCAGGGACAGCTATCTCAATCCATTCTTCCCTCGGTTTCTCTCTGTTACAACCACTTTGAGCCACAAAACCTCCTTGGGCCCTCAATGGTTTGGTGATCCGCTGCCGTTCAGCATGTTCTGTTTTACCATAGCATGCCTTTCCACAGTAAGCCGGATTTCGTAACATTGCCCAGATAACGGACCGTTCCCATTTGCCTATATTCTTCCTTGTTGGTATTTTCTCCGAAGTAAATTTTCTTGCAACTGTACCTATACCACAAAAATCTTCTGTATACATCCGAAACATTTCTCTTACAACCGAAGCTTCCTGCTCATTAATTTCATAGTATGCGGATGTATCATCTGTCTTCTTGATATAATTATAGCCATACGGCGCTCCGCACAATACACTCACCACACCCGATTTTGCTTTAAATCGTTTCCCCCTGCGTGATCGCTCTTTAATAATAGCCCGTTCGTATTCGGCTATCATGCCCTGGAATTGCAACAATAAGGCTTCCTCTGGGGTATCTGCTTTCGGTGAGTTGATAAATAATACTTCTGTACCGCATGACGCAAATTCATCCATGAGTACTACCTGGTATGCATAATTACGGCTTAATCTGTCTGGACTGTATATTAATACTGCCTGTATCTGCCCCTCAGCACTTAGATCTCTTACTCTTTCAAGACCGGGGCGAACCAATATGGCTCCGCTGTACCCTTCATCTCTAAATATATATTCCTCTGGTACAAGATAGCCCTGTTCCTGGGCAAAATGCAATAATTCATCCACCTGGCTACCTATCGTCTTTTTATCCTTTTGCTGATCGGACGATACTCTCGTATAAATCGCTGCTGTTTTCATATACTGAAGTTTGTTCAGTTAATTCATCAGGATTTTGTTCACTGAAAACAACCGGCCTACCTGCCGGAACAAGGAGATGATATACCTGTGAGAGCTTTTGCTCCCACAACCGATCATAGTTAAATGATTCCTTAACTTGTCTCTCCTTCTTTGACATGCTCCTTCTTTGCTAAAAATTCTTCCAGCGCAGTATGGACCACTCTGCTGATCGACAAACCTTTGGATTCGGATAGCTTCTTTATTCGTCTGATCAGTGTCGGTGGCAATTTGACCGTAAATACTACGGAACTCTCCGGTATGGCCATCTTCTCGTTGATCTCTCTGGCTAATTGAATATAACGATATGCCTGAATTTGGGACACTCCATATTTCTTCATCAACAGCTCCACTATATGTGGCTGAGGTTTGTTCTTCTGAAGCAAAGAAAATGCCTGGTTGATGCGTTTGACCAACTCGGAATTCTGCGATCTTTCCATTTATCATAAATGTAATACTTTTTATGATATACATAAACTTAAAACTTCCCCCTTTTAATAGGTATTCTCCTTAAAAACTCAATGTTTGTGGGTGTGTACGTGGAGCTAA
>NZ_FRCN01000015.1 GCF_900142925.1 Chitinophaga sp. CF418 | reverse complement strand
CCCACTTAAAGGAAGGTTACGTACGTGTTCCGCACCCGTTTGCCGGTCGCCACCCAGTATTGCTACCTGTGCTGCCCCTCGACTTGCATGTATTAGGCCTGCCGCTAGCGTTCATCCTGAGCCAGGATCAAACTCTCCATTGTAAAGAAGTTTTGATACTGACTGTGTAATTTCTCTCGAAATTAGACGTCATTTATCTAATGTTTTCGCTTAACATTACCTGTTTAAAATTTGCTGTTGTTTCCATTCTTTCAAAGAACTTTAGCTAAGCCATTCGCTTAACCTTTCGTCAATGTCTCAGATCCGATCTGTGTGGCACTTACTGCCCGACATCTTTTTTATTTTAAGAACTCTCTTGCTTTTTTGCCCTTCGCATCGTTTGCGTTGGGGTTGCAAAGGTGTATTAAATTTTCATTACCACCAAATATTTTTTGAAGATTTTATTTTAGCGATCATTTTAGCAACAATCATTCTAAATTCAATAGCATAGTACTTTTCAGTCGGCTATACCTCATCAAAAAAAGAGAAATTCTATACTTGGGAAGAGCTTTTGTATCAGTTGCTTTCTATCGAAGCGGGATGCAAAATTAGGAGTTTTTTCATTACTACCAAATAAATCTTGAAAGATAACTGGCACGATTATACTAACCACCTATTTATCAGCATATTAGAAAGCAATATTTTATTGCACCTTGTCGTTCAACAGCCCCTCCGGATAACTTACCTTCATCAAAAACAATCCCTGGGGCGGTACTGCAAAATCAGCATTCACACAATTCCTGCTTTCTATCGCCTCCCTGAATCCCTCCATAGACAACTTCCCCCGGCCTACCCTCAACATCGTGCCTACCATTCCCCGCACCATTCCCCTCAAAAACCGGTTAGCCGTTACATTATACACAATCCGATCCTCTCCGGCCGTCCAGGCCGAAGACATGATATTGCAGTTGTAGGTCTTCACCTGCGTATTTCGCTTGGAGAATGTCATAAAGTCCTGGTACTCCATCAGTACCCCCGCGGCTTCCTGCAACAGGCCCATGTCCAGCCGGTAAGGAAAGAAATACCCCCTGTCCTGCAGGAATGGATCCTTGTGCAGATACAATGTATATTCATAAGACCTGCTCAGCGCTGCAAAACGGCAATGCGCTTCATCCGGCACCCGGTACACATGTTTCATCACCACATCCGGCGGCAGGATCGCATTCACCTTGTACAGGAATTGAGGATGCAGGGGCAGCTCCATATCAAAGTGCAGGAAATTCTGTAACGCATGCACACCGGCATCCGTACGGCTGGACCCCGTCGTTACCACCTTGATCCGCATCAGCGTACTGATGGCATGATCAATGGCAGATTGCACCGTGCTTACATTATCCTGTATCTGGAAACCTCCAAAGCTAGTCCCCTTATATGCTACCTCTATAAAATATCTCATGATTCCTGATTACGAAACGCGAAGGTACGTGCGCAAAAACAAAAAAGGTCACAAAGTTGCTTTCATACAACCCTGTGACCTTCCGGATAATTTTTTCTAAACTGTCATCTGTGCAACATCGCTCTGAAACGACCTTTATAGTAACTATCAGATAATAAACTCTCCATACCGGCATATTCATCCGAATGATACGCTTTCGGATATGCCACATCCAATAAGCGGTACCTGGATTCATCACTGCCCATCAGCTGTACCAGTGTCTTTATCTGAGAAGACTCCAGGCAATAACCTTTGGTCTGCTTCCGGAATGCATCCAGCATGCCATCATCATCTTTTCCGGCAACGAACTTTCTCAGCATTTTGCGGAAAGTATCGTCATCCATCACCTTTCCACAATCAGAATTGATCATTTTCAGGGAAGGGTTTTTGGATGCCGGTGATGCTTCCGTTGCTACCGGGGCGGCCACGTCAACACTTTCTCCCTCCTTCTTTTTCTTTTTATCTTTTTTACCTGGATGATCAATAGATAAATCACTCACCTCATACCCGGTTGGATCATTCACGACATTGTTAGGACGCTCGGTAGTATCTATTGTATCGATCTTTTCAGCCAGCTTACTACGTTTTTTCTTTTTACTGCCTGCGGGCGCTTCTTCTACAGGTGTAGCCACTTCTGTCGACGCATCCCCTGTTGCCGGAGCTGCTGCTGCTGCTACGCTACCAGCAGCTGGCGCCTGATGTCCTCCGGTATCCACAAAATCAATGAAAGCCGGATCCTCCGTTTTTTTCTTCCGCTGCTTCTTTTCCCTCTTTGTCACTGCAGGCGCCTCTTCCTTCGCAGGTTCGGTCACTGCAGGAACTGATTCTGTGGATGGATTGACTGTTTCTGTTGCAGGTTTTGTTACCGGCGGAGCAGGTTCTGTCGCCGGCGGTACTGCAGCCGGAGTCACGTCTGCGACTGGCTGGTCTTTCGGGGGAGCTGCTTCCGCTGTTTTATTTTCTTCAGCCAGTACGGCACTGGCCAGCTGTTTTTCTTCTTCTGTCAAAGGTTCACGTTCCCTTTTTCTTCTCCGCTGCTTTTTCTGACCTGCCTGCGCATCAGCCGGCGGCACTACCGTCGTGGTTTCCGCTACTGGCGCTGCAGCTTCGGGCACTTTAGGCTCTTCCACTACAATTTCATCCGGGCGGTCATCGCTTACCACCTTATCCAATGCCTGGGAGAATTTATTGGATTGTTTTACAGGACGGGTACCGGGTCCTACTACTACCCCACTTTTTGCCGGGAATGTAGAATCAAGGTCTTTCTTTAAAGATGCCATCATAGCCCGTTTCTGTTCATCTTCAGAAACAGGTGCCGGTGGTGCTGGTACTGGCGGTGCCGGTACCAGTGCAGTATCTGTAGTTGCAGGAGCAGGTATTGTTTCAGCAGCAGGCGCCGTTTCGGGTACATTCGCTGCTACTGCCGGAGCCGGCGCGGTGTCCTGAGCTGGCGCTGGCGCCACTTCTGCTGCCGGAGTTTCCACTGCTGCTACTGCCTCTTTTTTTCTCTCCTCTGCGGGTCTGATTACCGCGAAAGTCTGCAGGTTGAATAATGCATACCCACGGTCACCGTCCTGCTTCAACAGGTATCCCTGATCGGCCGGTCCGGTAATACGCACCTGGTACTGACGCTCCGGTGCATCGCTTTTGGCGAAACCTATACGGAGAGCAGCCGTACCTGCCGGCATTTTGGAAAGGATCAGATACCCCCTGTCTGACGACGGGATCAGCTTACCATCATATCTAACATAAAAAGGCTGGGATCTCTCACTTTGTATATAGACAAAATACTGCTGCTCCTGGGCTAACATGCGGAAGGTCATCCCAAGGAAGAACAATGTGAATAAAGATCTCTTAAAAATTTGCGGCATACACATTTCTTGAATAACTACGAATGACGGACTAATCCGTCATTCCAGATCGCTTATGATTGATTTAATTAATTACAAAATCTATTCCAAGATAACCAGCACCTCTCCTTTCTCTACTGCCGTACGTTCTTTTACCCTTACTTCTTTTACCACAGCATCTGCCGCAGCTTTGAATACATTCTCCATTTTCATGGCTTCCAGTATCAATACCGGATCGCCCTTTTTTATGGCTTGCCCCGGCTCTACCAGTACTTTCAGTACAAGGCCCGGCATAGCCGCCTTCAGGTCATTCACCTTATGGGTCAGGGCATTCTTCATGCCCATTTCCGCCAGCAACTGGTCTATCGGCTCTTCTACGACCACTGCATACTCCTGCTGATCTATCATAATAGTGACCGTTTTTGTGTCGCGGTCCACTTTGATCACCTGGGCCACATAACTCCTGCCGTCCAGTATAATACTATGATTACCATTAGGAAGAGCTACGCCCGACCACTTTACAGGCTGGCCATTACTGGTAAAAGGGAGTGTATCTGTATCGACTACAAACGGCTGATCTCCATTCACAATTGCTTTTATCATAACATGGTAATTTAACTGGACAGCGACAAAAATAGCATTTTTAAACACTTACCGGGCGGGGGCTTTGCGAATGATCCTGAATTATGGCCAATTATCATGATTTAGTTAATATTAACAGCTCAGATCACAATTATTTGTGATAAAACCTGTTAATTCGTGCCAAAAACAGTTAACAATCATGTTCAAACCTTTGCGGCACACGCTCAAAAGTGTACTGTTGGCAAGTCTCTCAGGGGTAATATATGTTACCCCGGTTGCTGCGCAACAGGCCCCCTCTCAGCAGGAAGATCCCTCCCTTAAAATCTATCGCGCCACCTCAACAAAAGTGCATGACCTGGTTCACACCAAACTGGATGTTCGTTTTGATTATGCCAAAAGATATTTAATAGGAAAAGCCTGGCTTACCCTGAAACCGCATTTTTATCAGACAGACTCCCTCATACTGGACGCTAAGGCAATGGATATCAAACAGGTAGCTATTGTAAAAAGTGGAAAGAACCTCCCCCTCAAGTACAAGTATGACAGTCTGCAACTGCATATTGCCCTGGATAAGGCTTACCAGAAAACCGAATCCTTTATTGTCTACATAGATTATGTAGCCCGTCCGGAAGACGTAAAATCTGAAGGCAGCAGTGCTATTACAGATGCCAAAGGCTTGTATTTCATCAATCCAGACAGTAGTGTAAAGAATAAACCGGTACAGATCTGGACACAGGGAGAAACAGAATCCAGCTCCGCCTGGTTCCCTACCATAGACCGTACTGCCCAGAAAAGCACAGAAGAGATCAGTATTACTGTTGATAAGAAATATGTGACCCTCTCCAATGGTAAGCTGGTTAGCCAGAAAAACAATGCAGATGGCACCCGTACCGACTACTGGAAAATGGATCTGCCACATTCTCCTTACCTGTTCATGATGGCTGTCGGCGACTTCGCTGTCATCAAAGACCAGTGGAAAGGTAAAGAAGTGAATTATTATGTGGAAAAGGCATATGCTCCCTACGCTAAAGCCATTTTCGGTAATACCCCTGAAATGCTGACCTTCTACTCCAACATACTCGGATACGAATATCCCTGGGCTAAATACTCCCAGGTGGTGGTAAGAGATTATGTGTCAGGTGCTATGGAAAATACCACCGCTACCATTCATGGCGACTTCCTGCAAAAGACAGACAGGGAACTCCTGGATAATAACAACTATAACGAGGCGGTGATCGCCCACGAGCTGTTCCACCACTGGTTTGGCGACCTGGTAACAGCAGAATCATGGAGCAACCTGACACTGAACGAGTCATTTGCCGATTACAGCGAATACCTCTGGATGGCTTATAAATATGGCAAAGACGCTGCAGACGACCACTCGTACAAGGCGATGCAGAGCTACGAGAAGTTTGCCCAGTACTCAGGCGACAAAGACCTGGTGCGCTTCCACTACCGTGATAAAGAAGATATGTTCGATGCCATCAGCTATCAGAAAGGTGGCCGCATCCTGAACATGCTGCGCAATGTGGTAGGTGACAGCGCCTTCTTCAAATCGCTGAACCTCTACCTCAAAACAAACGCTTTCAAGGCTGCCGAAGCCCACCAGCTGCGTCTTGCTTTTGAAGAAGTAAGCGGCCAGGATCTGAACTGGTTCTTCAATCAATGGTACTTTGGCCAGGGTTATCCTGTACTGGATATTAAATCCAGCTACAATGAAGCCGCCAAAACCGTTACCGTTACTGTAGCACAGCAACAGCAGGGCAATAAGATTTTCCAGTTGCCGGTAGCCATTGATGTTTACGCTGGTGGTAAGAAGGTACGTCACAAAGTGACCATCACTGATAAAGTAAGCACTTTCACCCTCCCTGCTGAGGTGAAACCAGACCTGGTCAACTTTGATGGCGACAAGGTGCTGCTGGCCACTAAAACAGAGGACAAGAATATTAACGCTTATATCTTCCAATATTCCCATGCTCCGGAATACCTGGACCGCCGGGAAGCTATCGAAGCCTGCCTGAAAGAACAGAGTACCAATCCGGCTGCCCTGAAAGTGGTAGCTGCGGCTCTGAAAGATAAATTCTATGGACTGCGCGCACTGGCCATCAGCGGTCTGAAACTGACAGATCCTACTGTAAAAGCGGCAACTTTCACCACCCTCCAGGAGTTGGCGAAGAAAGACGAGAATGCAACAGTACGTGCGGCAGCGCTGACACAACTGGGTTCGCTAAAAGACGTTAAATTAACATCGATCTTCGAAGCGGCAGCAAAAGACCCTTCTTATGCAGCCGCAGGTGCAGCCCTGGAAAGCCTGGGTGCCCTGGACCTGGAAAAGGGCTACACACTGGCCAAGCAAATGGAAAAAGATTCCAAAGGCGCTTTGAGCAACGCGATCGCAGGTATATATGCCCAGAAAGGTAATGAAGCAGACCTCCCTTTCTTTGCCAGGGCCTTCAATGAAGCTAGCGGTCAGGATAAACTGGATGCGGCGATCCAATATCTGTCTATCCTGAGCCTTGTAGATAATACCGACGAAGTGCTGAAAGGTGTGGAAGATATCAAACAGATGGCCCTTCTGTTCAACAACAAAATGGTCAACAATTACCTGGTAAGCCTTCTGCAGCCAATTGCCAGGAATAAAGAAGAAAAAGCCGCTATGGCCAGCCCCGACAAGAAAACGGGCCTGCTCAAACAAAGTGATTATATGAAGAAAGTAGCGAGCGAGCTGAAGAATTAAAGCAGCTGAAGAAATAAAGAAAAAGGGGTTCGTCTGAGACGAGCCCCTTTTTCTTTGTACATATTATATTCCTGCGTAGCAGAGAAGAAGCACTGAACATAAGGCTTTTAACCGGTTTGAACTTACTTATGATCCCGTTCTGATATCGCTTCAGCTTCGTTTCTCCTATGTCCATCTTACGTTCATCCTAGGTCTTTGAACGTAAGATGAACGTAAGTTGGACATAGGAGAAACGAAGCTGTATCCTTATTAAATCGAACCCCAAACGGGGATAAGCTTATCCCAACCCGATCTCCGAATGACGCTCCGGGATCTCAACATCCGAAAACCCTTTCTTTATCAACCAGTTACGGAATATTTGCTGTACTTCGTACTCCCCGTGTACCAGGAATAACTTTTTCACTTCCTTAGCGTCCTGGCAGGACAGCCACTGGCTGAGATCCTCATAGTCGCCATGGGCGCTCATAGAACGGATCACCCCCACCTCGGCATTCACGTCGTAGTGGGTGCCATAGATAGAAACTTCCCTGGCCCCTCTCATCAGGCGACCACCCAGAGACTGCGGCTCACAATATCCGACTATCAGGATCGTATTCCGGCTGTCGCCGATATTGTTGGCAATATGATGCTTCACCCTGCCGGCCTCCGCCATACCTGAAGCAGAAATGATCACACAGGGTTCCTGGCGAAAGTTCAGTGCTTTTGAGTCATCTACCCTCTCAATGTAGTGCAGACCGGGGAAGTCGAAAGGATCGTCGTCAATTTCCATCATTTTGGCAACCGTCTTATTGAATACTTCCGGATGATGCCTTACCACGTCAGTAGCCTCCAGGGACAGGGGACTATCCACAAAGATGTCCACCTTGGGCAGCTTACCCTCCAGTCCTGCCCTGTTCAGGGCATACAGGATCTCCTGGGTACGGCCCACACTGAAGGCGGGGATGATCAGTTTCCCTTTCTTCACTTTACAGGTATCATGAATATATTTGATCAGCAGATCATCTGAAGGAGCAGCCTCCGCATGTAAGGTGCTGCCGTAGGTAGATTCCAGTAAAATGTAGTCTGCCTGGGGGAAAATATCGGGGGATCGTAATATGGCGTCATTATAACGGCCGATGTCTCCACTGAAGGAGATCTGTGTTGTCTTTCCGTTTTCGGCGATGCGTACGTGCACCGCTGCACTTCCTATGATATGTCCGGCATCCGTGAAATAGATCTCCACATCCTCATCTATGCGGAACCAGGTCTTATAGTCCACTTTCTTCAGGGCGGCTACACTACGCGTTGCATCGTCAACAGTATATAAAGGCGCTACTTCCGGTTGCCCCTCTTTTCTCAGTTTCTTGTTCTTAAACTTAGTATCATCTTCCTGGATCTTGGCAGAATCAAGCAGCAGGATCTCTGTCAGATCAAAAGTGGCCGGTGTACAATAAATGGTTCCCTTGAATCCTCTTTTTACCAATAATGGTATTAGCCCCGAGTGATCGATATGTGCGTGTGAGAGGATCATGTAGGTAACTTCCGCCGCGTCAAATCCAAAGTCTTCATTCATCGCGTCCGTCTCCCGGCCCATTCCCTGGAACATACCGCAGTCCAGCAGTATCTTCTTGCCATTCTTTAACGAAATAAGGTGTTTAGACCCGGTAACTGTACGTGCCGCCCCGTGAAATGCAATTTTCATGTAGTGTGTTTGAATTGATCTGTAATGGTATATTCCTGTCTATGCTTTTCCTTTGAAGGACCAGGTGATGGCGAAAGAGGCAATTAGTGTGCCATCCCGGCTTTTCCCGATACTGTTCACCGTAAGCACTTCAGGCTCGCCGGTAGCGGCTGTACGTGCTATAGCTGCTTTTATCGCCGCTCCGTCCTGACAGGTGAACCAGGTCTTGCCAGTCGCCTTTTTCACAAAAGAAGCTTCCATGCCTGTTACCAGCATGGACACACGTCTGGGAGCGGCAGCACGTGTATACATTATAGACAGCAACCCCGTGCTCATTTCCGCCGCCATTGCCAGACAGGCAAAATAGGTGGACCGGAAAGGATTCTGTGACAACCACCTAAAGGGAACTACTGTTGTGCATTGCCCCTCCTCCAACTGCTTCAACCTCACTCCTGCCAGCCATGCGCTGGGCAGCTTCCATAAAAGAAACAGGGAGAACTTAAACCGATGTCCGGCAAAGCGGATAAATGACCGGACAGCTGGATGAGACGTGGAATGCTCCATAATGACTTTATTGATTGGTGTAATGGGCAGGATTCAATGCGTCCGGCGACCACTGCTTCAGCATGTCGGCCACCTTGTCCTTATCGTAAGTATCTGCAGATTCCAGCAAACCGGAATTCTGCGTAAGCAGCCTGTTCCCTTTCGCATCAAGAATAACCAGCACCGGGAATCCAAAGCGCTGCGGATATCCCAGCTGTTTCAGCAATGGCAGGTTCTTATTCTCTTTGCTGTAATTCAGATGGTACACTACATAGTTTTTCTCCTGCAAAGCGTTCAGGGTTGAATCCTCACGTACAAACTTATAGAAGCGTTTACACCAGATGCACCAGTTGCCGCCAATCTGGACCAGCACATGTTTATTAGTTGCTGCTGCCTGTTGTTCTGCTTTCTGCAGATCAGCCGCTGCATCTGCACCAGGGTCATAAATATGCTGGAGATCCAGGACGGGTTTTTCCTGTGCATGTGCTTTACCTATAGCACACATCATTATCACAATGGGTAGTAATAAATATTTCTGCATACGTTAATTTATCTGTCTACAATGACTGTATATACTGGTATATAGCCTGCTGGGCATTTACACGGGTGGCGCCTTCCTCCGGAACAATATCAATATTACGTATTTCCGCATCCAGTTTCACCGCATTGGTATTATCTGCCAGCTGCAACCTGATGATCTCTTTCAGTTGTTCCTGTAACTGAGGATCATATACCGGGAAGCAAACCTCAATACGCCTGTGCAGGTTGCGGTTCATCCAGTCTGCCGATCCCATATAGACCTCTTCATTGCCATTATTATGGAAGATAAAGACCCTGGCATGTTCCAGGTAACGGTCCACTATCCGGCGTACCCTGATATTACTGCTTTCCGGCTGTTCCGGCATAAGACAGCATATACTGCGGGCTATCAGATCGATCTGTACTCCCTCCTGGCTGGCGGCATACAGGCTGGCGATCATCTCTTTCTCCTGCAGGTTATTCAGTTTAATAGTGATCTTTGCCGGCTTGCCTGCACGGGCATTCTCAATCTCACGGCCGATCAGCTCTTTAAAGCGGTCCATCATGTTGAACTGCGCTACCAGCAGATGCTGGAAAGTAAGGAACTTATATTTACCGGGTTGCTCCCTGGCCTGCAGGTACAGGAACAGCAATTCCAGCTCCTGTGTAATACCGGGATGGGCTGTCATCAGCACATGATCTGTGTAGAATCGCGCTGTTGTTTCATTGAAGTTACCCGTAGCCATCAGTCCTGCATAATCCCACTTGTATCCGCGACGGCGTTTAACCAATGCGATCTTGGCATGTACTTTCAGACCGGGTATACTGTATATGATCTTTACCCCTGCAGCCTTCATCTTTTTGGCCCAGCGGATATTGTTGGCTTCATCAAAACGGGCTTTCAGCTCCACAAATACCGTCACCTGCTTACCATTGTGAGCGGCGCTGATCAGCGCATTCGCAATCTGTGAACTTGAAGCAATGCGGTACAGGGTGATATAGATCTCCTGTACATTAGGGTCCACCGCCGCTTCATTAAAGAAACGCAGGATGTAATCGTACCGCTGGTAAGGAGCGTGCAACAGGATATCCCGCTTTGCCACTTCGTCCAGCAAACGGGGAGCTTCTTCTAATACAGGCACCTGTATGGAGGGCTGTTTCGGATAACTGAAGGCTGGCAACTTTACCGGCATCGGCAGGTCATTCAGATCCTTCAGGTTATGATAACGGCCACCTTCTACCATTTCTTCCGGGAGGATGTGGAAATAAACTGACAAGAGCTTCTGCAGAGCCAGCGGCATTGCAGCGTCGTACAGGAAACGGGTGGGAATACCCAGTTCCCTTTTCTGGATCATGGTCTCTACCTGCTCAAGTATATCACTGGCCAGTTCATTCAAATCTGTTTCCGCATCGCGGGTAATCTTGATGCTGTAACAGCCGGCCACCGTATATCCAGGGAACAGGAAGCCTACATTCTCCCTGATCACATCATCCAGCATGGCGATGTAATACACATTCTCCAGTGCGGGCAATTCTATAAAGCGGGGCAATGCTGCGCTGGGAATATTTACCAGCGCATATTGCAGCATATCGGGCTTACTATCTTCCGTGAGGGAGACAACAAAGTACAGCTGGTTATTCTCCAGGAATACCTCTTCCGGTTTCTTCTTCCGCAGCCACAATGGCTGCAGAAAACTCAGCACTCTTGTCAGGAAATATTCCCGCAGGTGCTCAAGGTGTAAAGTATGTAAGGATTCATTGTAATACAGGTGTATATTATGACTACGCAATGCAGGCAATAGCTGCCCTGTCAATGTGCGGCCGAATTCTCCCAGCTGTCTGTTGATCTCGCGCTGAATGGCAGGCAGGGTATCCTGTGAAAGAATATCCTCTCCTGCAGCCTCGGGATTACGATGTAACAGTTTATTCACTGCCAGGACAGCCGGCATGCGCACACGGAAAAATTCATCTAAGTTGGAAGAGAAGATAGATAGGAATTTGATCCTCTCATACAAAGGCACTTCCTCATTTTTAGCCATACATAATACCCGGTAGTTGAACGATAACCAGCTAAGGTCTCGGTCATTCAGCGGCACATTCGTAGAAATAGTCTTGTTATTGCTCATGCTTAATTCTTCACCGGAAAAAATAGGGCGGCTATCAGGAACGCCAATACGGAAATGATCAGTCCAAACATAAAGATGTTGTAGGCGATGCGCAATTGTTTATACTTTTTGCCCAATACTACACCAAGGTGATAAATGTCCTGTATCATACTGCCATAAACGTACTCATTGTCTTTCATCATTTCAGTCATACCCCAGGTGTACTCTTCCAGCGACATTTGATGGAAGTTACCGAAAAAGAGCAGGTTGGTTTTTTTACTGTCGATGTCTGCCTTGGTAAATCTCCCTATGTTAATATTAGGACGGGTGGCCAGCACAGAGAATATAATGGTTAGCACTCCTGTCAACAGGAATATGAAGGCAGGGATGATCAGGTTAGGATAATCTTCCAGTCTTCTGAACAACACACCCAGTATAACGGATATAATGATAGAGTTCACGGAGATCATGATATGCGCCTTACTGTCTGCCATAGAGCTGAGGCGGATATGATTGGTGGAAGTAGTGCGGAACATGGTTTCCACTCCTCTTCCTGGTTTGGGTTCCTTCTCTTTCTTCTCCTTATCCTTTTTATCTTTCTCCTCCTTTATGGGAGCAGGGGCTCCATTGTCAGCAGTAGCGTCAACGGATGTTGCATGCGCTTCTTTCTTAGCGGCCTTGTCTTTCTTGTGGGCCTTTTCTTCCTGTTTATCCAGTTTACTTTTCAACTTTGCGATGTTTTCTTCTTTTTGTTGTTGCAGCAATGCTTTGCAATATGCTGTGAAATAATGATGGGATTCCTGCAGCCGCAAAGAGCCTGCATTCCAGGTAGCGCCGGAGATCTCTCTTCCGTATGTCAATTCCATTTCCTGTCTCAGTAGACGGGAACGGTCTTTAAACTCCTTTGTACCGAGGTGAAACAGGTCAGCATCACATACGATCTCTTCCAGCAGGTTCTGTGGGTTTTGTGGCATTTTGGTAGCCATAATACAGCCAGCTATCTGCTGTTGTACATTTTCAGGAATCTCTTGTACATTTAAGAACTCCCTGGCCATCTCCGCTCCCTTCTCTTCATGCATTTTCGTTTCTCCCATCAGGTAGCCCAGATCATGGAACCAGCACGCCACCAATACCACTAGCAGTTCATTGTCTTCCAGCCTGTAATGCGCTGCAATCTGCTGTGCTGCTGCCACTACCAGCTTTGTGTGTTCTAAATTATGATAGACCAGGTTAGGGTGAGGACGTTCCTGGTATTGCTTCGCAACATATGATTCTGCTGCTTCTATGATTAATCCTGTTTGCATAAGCCTAAGTTAAAAAAGCGAAACTGAGATCAGCAAGTTACTGCATTTTTAAGTTAATTTTATTCCATGAATACGCAATGCCAAATACAGCGGGCCAGTCGCTCGCTGTGTTTTTGCATTGAATATTAACCACTCATCTATGCAAGTAAGATATATTGCGTTCTTTTTCCTGTTCCTGTCCTGCAATGCATTCAATCGCGAGGATAAACAATATGGCTCTCCCAAAGGTTATAATCTTGCAGAGCCTACCCGTTACCGTGTCAGACAGTCTATGCAGGAGATATCAGGCATCGTTCTGGCCCCTGATGAACATCACATCCTGTCCATTAATGACGAAGAAGGGAAGATTTATTCCATAGATGTGAATACAGACAGGCCATACCCTACCTCCAAGTTCGATAAAAGCGGCGATTATGAAGATCTGGCCACAACAGGTACGGATTGGTTTGTGCTGAAGAGCAACGGCCACCTGTATCACATCAATGGCATGTTCACCGATACAGTAGACGCCACCCATTATAAACTATCCATTACGGGTAAAAGGGAATTTGAAAGCCTTTATTTCGACGCAAGAGACAGTAGCCTGGTGGCCATCTGTAAGAATTGTGAAGAAGACAAAAGAGAAGGCTTTACTACTGCTTACCGTTTCCGGCTGAACACTATGGAGTATGACCCAACGCCTGCCTACCGTATCAATGTAGCTGATATTGCCAGGTTGACAGGCGGGGATGTAGGTCATTTCAGGCCTTCCGGCGCTGCCATTCATCCCATAGAACACCGGATATACATTGTATCTGCTATCAACCGCCTGCTCGTCATTACCGACCTTGACGGTAAAGTACAGGAAGCTTATAATCTACGGCATCGCCGCTTTCCGCAACCGGAAGGCATCTCCTTCACTGCGAACGGCGATATGTATATTTCCAACGAAGCAGTAGACGAATCACAGGCCAGCATACTGAAATTTAAGTACCATTGAACTCATCACGATGATTAGCATTTTACCAAAAGCAAGACACATTTTACCCCTCCTCTTCCTGCCACTGCTTACGCAGGCCCAGATGACAGACGATAGCCTGGCCCGCCGGGTTATCCTCATCGGAGACGCCGGAGAGTTGCACAAAGACGGGCATAACCCTGTCATAGATGCAGTGAAACAGCGTATTAATCTACAGGATGCCAGGAACACCGTATTATTCCTGGGCGACAATATATACCCTCTGGGGATGCCGGATGCCGGCTCTTCCAGGTATGATGAAGCCAGACAAATACTCGACTACCAGGTGAACCTGGTGAGAAATACCAATACACAAGCCATCTTCATTCCCGGTAACCATGACTGGAAACGCTCCAAACCGGATGGATGGCAGACAGTGATCAATCAGCAGCTGTATGTGGACTCCTTACAACTGCCCAACGTCAATTTCCTGCCTAAAGATGGCTGCCCCGGTCCGGAAGAAGTACACCTGGACAACAACACCACGCTGATCATCATGGATACCGAATGGTGGTTGTTCCCTTACCAGAAACCCGGATCAGAATCTTCATGCGATACCAAAACAAGAGAAGAGGTGCTCACTGAACTGAACGATATCGTTAGCCGTAACAGGAATAAACTGATCATCTTCGCAGCACACCACCCCTTCAGGAGTTACAGCATACATGGCGGATATTATACCATCAAACAGCATATCTTCCCGCTCACTGACCTGAAAAAAGGGCTGTACATCCCCTTACCGCTGATCGGGTCTATCTACCCTATCACCCGCGGTGTATTCGGTACCCCGGAAGATATTCCGAACCCGATCTACCAGTCAATGATCCGTGGAGTAGAAGCTGCCATTAAACCACATGGTCCGGCCATCTTCGTTTCAGGTCATGACCATACGCTCCAGCTCATCAAAGATGAACAGAACTTCTATGTCGTAAGCGGCTCAGGTTCCAAGGAAACCAGGGTAAAAAAAGGCAGTAAGTCACTCTTCGCCAGCAATGAGAACGGGTATACCGTACTGGAAATATCCAAAAGCGGCCACGTGGAAGTGAAATACTACACCGTAGATAAAACAGATGCCCCGGCATATGCCCAACAGCTATTCAGCCTGCAGGATGTACGTTCCAGCGCTATTGCCAACGCCAGTCCTTCTGCCAGCCAGCTGCCAGCTACTGTTGTCATGCCTGCCGATTCACAATATACCGGTAAGACGGGTTTCCACTACTGGCTGATGGGAAGGAACTATCGTGATGTATGGGGCACTCCGCTCAGCTTCCCGGTTTTAGACCTGAACAAGGAAAAAGGCGGCATGAAGATCCTGAAACGTGGAGGTGGTATGCAAACCCTTTCCCTGCGCCTGGAAGATAAAGACGGTAAGGAATGGGTGCTCCGTTCCCTGAAGAAATATCCGGAAAAAGCAATACCAGAGGCTTTGCGCGAAACAGTAGCCAAAGAAGTAGTGCAGGATCAGATCTCCGCCGCCAATCCTTATGCGCCACTGGCAGTGATTCCGCTGGCAGATGCTGCCGGTGTGCATCATACCAACCCCACTTTCGTATACCTGCCTAAAGACACAGTGCTGGGCATTTATGCCAACACCTTCGGGGATGATGTATACCTGTTTGAAGAGCGGGAACCGGATGTAAAGGGAAAGACACTAAGTACTCCCAAGCTACTTGAACAGCTGCAGGGTGATAATGATAATACTGTAGATCAGCCGACTGTACTGAATGCACGCCTGCTGGATCTGATGATGGCAGACTGGGACCGCCACGATGATCAGTGGAGATGGGCGGCAGAGAATAGCAAAAAAGCAAAGACACAAAAATACTTCCCTATTCCCCGCGACCGCGACCAGGCATTCTTCGTAAATGAAGGTTTCCTGCCACGCATTGCCTCCAGACGCTGGGCGATGCCCAATATCCAGGGCTTCCGTCCAAAGATCAGGTACATAGAAGGTCAGAACCCCACTGCGCAGCCTTTTGACCGTTCCTTTATGAACGAACTGAGTGAGCAGCAATGGAAAGATATAAGCAGAAACTTCGTTCAACATATCACCGATTCTGCCATCAGGGCTGCTGTGAACCGCTTCCCGGATAGCATCAGAACAGAAGTAGCCGAGCGTACTTACAATACACTGAGAGCCCGCCGGGATATACTTGAGAAAGAAGCCCTCGTATTATACCGCTTCCTGTCCAAACACGTGGAGGTAACCGGTAGTAAAAAAGATGAACTGTTTACCATTGAACGTCTGCCAGGCGGATTGATGGATGTAACGGTGACCAAGATCAACAAAAAAGGGGAACTGGAACAGGTGATCTATCACCGTACACTCGATCCTAAAGATACCCGTGAACTACGACTGTTTGGCCTCGGCGGTGAAGACAAATATGTAGTGAAAGGAGATAATGGCTCCCCTATCAAGGTGCGTATCATTGGCGGTAAGGATATAGATACTTATATCGACAGTACCGGCAGTCACGCCGGCAAGCGTATCCGCATCTATGAACTGGCCAACAGGAAAGACACTTTTGATATGCATGGCAATGACAGGCGTATCCTGTCTTCCAATCCGGACATTATCAGGTATGAGCGTACCTTCTTCCGTTTGAATTACAACAAACTGATGCCGCTGGCGTCTGCTGCCTTTAACGCGGATGATGGCCTGTCGCTTGGCGCCGGCTTCCAGTATACTACACAGGGCTTCCGTAAACGCCCGTTTGCAACAAGGCATACCGTGCTGGCAGGTCACTCGCTGGGTACCGATGCATGGCAGTTCCGTTATCTGGGTGAGTTCACCGATGCCATCGGCAATTCTGATCTCACGATCACAGCCAATGCAAAAGCGCCCAATAATACGATCAACTTCTTCGGCTTCGGTAACGAATCAGTTTTCGATAAGTCACGGACTATCCGTTACTACCGCACCCGTTTCGCACTGTTCAACATTGAGCCTTTACTGAATACCAAATTATCACGGAATGTAGAGCTGTATTATGGACCCTCACTTACCTATTATAGTCTTGATAAAGATGAAACAGCAGGACGTATTATTTCAGATTTCCCGCACAATGGACTGGACTCAGTGTCCGTTTACCGGCCAAAGTCTTATGCCGGTCTGCGCCTGGGATTAAGGATAGACACCCGTGACAATGCCCTGATACCGACAAGAGGTATCAGCTGGAATACTTCCGTGTATGGCAGCCAGGGACTGAATGAAGAGAAACGTAATTACCTGCAGGCGCAAACAGACCTGAGCATCTATACCAACTTCCATGTGCCTACCAGTGTTGTACTGGTAACCCGTTTCGGAGCGAATAAGATCTGGGGCAACTATGAATACTTCCAGGCAGCGGCGATCGGTGGTGTGCAGAATCTCAGGGGGTATCGTAATTACCGTTTTACCGGTAATGCAGCCGTGTACAACAATGTTGAGCTGCGCATTAAACTGTTTGATTTCCGTTCCTACCTTTTCCCAGCCAGTGTGGGTCTGCTTGCCTTCAATGATGTGGGCCGGGTATGGTTTCCCAGCCAAAAGTCAGCTATATGGCACGATGGCTATGGTGGAGGTATTTATTTCACCCCTGCTAATCTCGTAGTACTGTCAGCAATAGTAGGCCGTTCTGATGAAGGTGTGCTACCATATATTACTTTCGGATTCAGGTTCTGATATCCGGACAAATAACAAAGGCCCGCTCTCATGATAAGAGCGGGCCTTCTTTCTTATATTAAATCCTACAGTCCTAATCCATATTCACCTTCACACGTACCGCCCTCAGACCGCTTACCCCTTGCAGGTCTTCCAGGTCCAGCATTTCCACTTCAGATGCTAATATTCCTTTATTCTGCAGGAAGGTGATATACTTCAGGTATTCTTCCATTTCTTTCGCATAGGCATATACGATAGAAATAGTACCGGGTTGCGTCAGGCGTTTACCAGTCTGGCGGATATGTACTTTATCAATCCGTTTCTTCATGATCTCATAACGGATGTTATAAGCGCCCTCCACATCAAATCGGCGTTCATCCTGACGGAAGCTGATATCTATCGGATTGCTGTGCACCAGGATCAGCTGTGTGGTCTGTAAAGGCACTTTCAATGTGTCTTTCAGTTTATTCGTCATCTTCGCGATCTCTGCCATGGAAGAAAGTTGCCACAGACGGAGGTTACGCAGGTACAGCAGATCGAACTTACGGTTCTGGGCAATAGCCTGTCCTATATAGATATTGTACTCCACACCATCAGTACGGTACTTCTCAAAATAACAAGGGAAAGAATGCTGAATGTTCTCTTTCTCCTTATCCAGGTATTTATTGATCTTGGCATTGATCTTCGCCAGGCTCTCTTCATATTCCTGACGGTGATGCAGGATATGACCTTCTGAAGTATCTACCAGGGAGAAATACCGTTCCAACACCGGCTGCAACTCAGAATGACTTTCATGCAGATGACGGAACAATGGTCCGATCTCTTCATCCAGATAGTTGTTGGTCTTCAGCTCATCTTCTGACAGCATGCCACTGGTGATACCGGTGATCAGCTCATCGTTTTTGAACTTCAGTTCCTCCAGCAATGGCAGATAGATCGTATTGCCGATATAGTCAAGTGTTTCCCTGATCAGCAGTAACTGTTCCCGCAGGTCTTCATGGATCGCATTGCTGCGTTCTGTAGAAGAGTTCCTGATGTCAACAGCACCGTATAAAGGATAGACATCTTCAAAAGAAATGTTCCCGATGTCCTTACGATCCTCTTTTGGTGTATGCAGATAATGCCAGGCGGCATCTGTAAACTTCCACTCTACCGCAGACTGGAGGGCGGTGAACTGCTCCTTGATAACCTGGACGATGCGGTTATTCACGATATCGGCCCCTCTTGTCAGTAGCATCATCACCTGCTGATGCGCAGGATACGCTCTGCCAATAGTTTCTGCAGTGATCTTATTCGGCTGGGAAGACGCTATTTCGACAATACCCAGCAGTTGACCTTCATACCATATAGGCGCCATCAGATAGCTCCTGATACCTTTCAGTGGCAGGTAACGCAGGAAAGGATAAGATAGCAAAGTAGCATCTGTCACTTCCGGGATCAGCAAAGGATCTTTCTGTAACATCAGATGTTCCAGCAGTTGCTGAAATAATTGCTGCTGTTGTTTGCCATTATTGATCACGCCCAGCATGATGCCGCTTTCGCAAAGCTCACACTCGAGCACATACTTACCATTGATCTTAGGGATGGGAACAATATGCACGCTGACATCTTCCTGCTGTATCAGCGACTCCAATTCCTCTTCCGTCCGGCGGTAGGTTTGTTGTTCATTGCCGTCGTGCATGTTGAGGATCAGGTTCTTCATGGTGTTCTGCACCTCATCCTTTGTAACATCCTGTATGGTCCAGATCACAAAACCTTCCAGCGCAAAATTGCTCAGCGGCAGCAGTTCCTGTAAAGTTTCAAGTGAGAAATGCTGCTGACAGATATTATCATATCTCAGGTTGGGGATTTCTCCTTTTACTTTTACATCTACGAAGCGGGCATCAATATGCAATTTCACATACTTCTTCAACCCGTTACTTTCAGGCAGGGTTACATGATGGATGATCTCATTCTGATAATCCATCGGGAACCCATAGACTTTTTCAAGTAAGAGCTTGTATAACCATTCCAGTTTGTCTCTTTTTACTTTCTCAACAGAGATGCCATCCGGCACAGCCAAAAGCTTATCGCCGTTAGCGGCAAAGAGCTTCTTAAACAGGTCGGAGTAGTAAAAGATGGCAAACTTGTGCGGAACGCCTATGCCATATATATCCTTATCCATGTCAACAGTGACAGGGAAAATGGTGGCGATAACGAGGTCGAGATACTCCTGGTAAGCAGACAGATCGTCCGCACCGGCGATGGGGCCCAATAAAGCAGGGTTACCTTCAAACTGTTTCACTATCTTCTGATAGTAAGCAGCACGCGCATCCGATGTCTTAGCAGCCTTTTCTTTCAGAAACTTAACGTAAGGTCCAAATGAGATATGGCTGTCTATCATTACTTCCTCTTCCCTGAACACCTCGGAGTTAGCAGATAAAACTTTCATAAACTATAATGTGTAAAAAATACTCATCCTATACTTATATAACAGACGAATGGGATAATAAAATATTTTATGGCTAGCAGAATAGACAGTGTGCAGGTAAAAGCAGGATCATAGCGAATGATTCTGCAAATTTATGTTAAAACTTGTTACAACACTTCAAAAAAAATGCAGATTTGCTTATACAAATCTGCATTAGTAAGTTAAGTATTAACTATTTAGCTATTATAACTCAATCTGGTTACGCAGCAGGTCTTCCAGCGTGTCCCGTTTACGGATCAGCTGTGCTTTGCCGTCCTGCACCAGTACTTCGGCCGGTTTCAGGCGGGAATTAAAGTTGGAGGACATTTCAAAGCCATAGGCGCCGGCATTGTAAAATACCAGGTAATCTCCTTCTTTCACCTCATTTATTTTACGGTCCCAGCCGAAAGTGTCTGTTTCACAGATATTTCCCACCACGGTATAGATGCGCTCCGTTCCTTTTGGATTGGAAATATTACGGATCAGGTGGAAAGCGTCGTAAAACATTGGCCTGATCAGGTGATTAAAGCCTGAATTCACCCCGACGAACACGGTAGCTGTTGTCTGCTTGATGATGTTGGCTTTCACGATGAAATAGCCGCACTGGCTTACCAGGAACTTGCCTGGCTCAAACCATACCTGTAAAGGACGACTATAGGTCTGGCTGAATTTATTGAAGGCGTCTGACAGCTTTCTGCCCAGCTGGTTAATATCTGTTTCCGGATCACCGGCCTGATAAGCCACTTTAAAGCCGCTACCCAGGTCAATGAATTCCAGGTCAGGGAAATGTACGGCCTGTTCGAACATGATCTCCACGCCGCGCAGGAATACGTCCACATCCTTGATCTCAGAACCGGTATGCATGTGCAGGCCCGTCACTTTCAGCTTGGTACTTTTCACGATACGCTCGATATGGCGCAACTGGTGAATGGAGATACCGAACTTGCTGTCCACGTGCCCGGTAGAGATCTTATAGTTCCCACCAGCCATGATATGCGGATTCAGGCGGATACAGATAGGATAAGTATCACCGAAACGATTTCCAAACTGTTCCAGGATAGAGATATTGTCTATATTGATATGAACGCCCAGTTCTTTTGCAGCGATGATCTCGTCCAGGTCCACACAGTTGGGGGTGAAGATGATGTTATCGGGTGTAAACCCGGCTTTCAGCCCCAGCAACACTTCCTGGATGGATACGGTATCCAGTCCGCAACCCAGAGAGTTGATATACTTCAGGATGTTGATATTGGTAAGTGCTTTACAGGCGTAGAAAAAGCGGGCATCCGTTTTATGGAAAGCGCCTTGCAGCTTTTCGTACTGGATCTTTATTTTTTCAGCATGGTATACATACACCGGTGTTCCAAATTCTTCTGCCACTTTCACGAGGAAGTCGGCTGAGAGAAGATCGCTTTGCTTAGACATTTATGGATAATGATTTACAAATTTTCACATGCAGACAGCTGGTTTTCTGCAAAGGCTGCCTGAAAAGTCTGCGAATTTACTACTGAAACCGGAGATTTTTATAAATCTTCTTCTCCGCCCATGAAGTCGTCCAGCTCGCGGCGTTCCTTTTTGGTCGGACGGCCGATCTTGCTGGGACGCTTACCTGTCTGGAACACAGAGGCCTCGCGTTGCTGCTGCTTATCTTCTTCAGGGGTGATATCATTGTAATACTTTATCGCTTCTGTGAATTGTACACGGTTAGCCAGCAGGCCGGTCACCTGTATCACCCACTTACGGCCTTCCGTTCTGATCTCGTAAACGTCGTTTATGGCTACGGAACGGGCAGCTTTTACCGCTGCTCCATGCATTTTCACCCGGCCTGATTCACAGCCTGCAGAGGCCAGAGAGCGGGTCTTAAAGATCCTGATAGACCAGAGGTACTTGTCAATACGTACTTTTTCTACTTCTTTCATCTTTGAGATATGTATAAGGCCGGCCCGTTAGTAACGAGCCGGCCTTCAAATTTATCAATAAATAGCGTTATCAGGCTATTTGCTCATTTCTGCGAAATACTTGTGGAAGTATGGGATGGTCTCAATTCCTTTGTAGAAGTTGGCCAGGCCATACTTTTCGTTTGGTGAGTGCAGGTTATCACTGTCCAGACCAAAGCCCATGAGGATGGTTTTCAGGCCCAGTTCCTTCTCAAACAGCGCTACGATAGGAATACTTCCA
This sequence comes from Chitinophaga sp. CF418, assembly GCF_900142925.1. Taxonomy (GTDB): domain Bacteria; phylum Bacteroidota; class Bacteroidia; order Chitinophagales; family Chitinophagaceae; genus Chitinophaga. The sequence goes on along the minus strand of NZ_FRCN01000015.1, from coordinate 282,728 downwards.
CCGCCGCGCATTGGGATAGGACCTTTACCGAAGGTGGACCTGATAGCTTCGCTGGCTGCCTTGAAAGCAACATGATCTGTAGGGGTTACGTAAGGGCTGCCACCATGATGGGTGGTAACCTTTACTTTCACGCTTTTCGGAGCGATCTTTTCAAAGTGCGCCTGGAACATTGCGGAGATCTCTTTCCAGTCCTGATTTGGCACCAGGCGCATGGAGATCTTGGCAGAAGCCTTGGATGGCAGTACTGTTTTAGAACCTTCTCCGGTGTAACCACCCCAGATACCGTTCACTTCCAGGGTAGGACGGATGCCGGTACGCTCGATAGTGGTATATCCTTTTTCACCCCACAGTTCATCCACACCCAGGTCAGCTTTATATTCCGCTTCGTCAAAAGGAGCGGCGTTCAGTGCTGCACGTTCTTCTTTTGTCAGCTCCTGCACTTTGTCATAAAAGCCGGGGATGGTGATGTGATTATTTTCGTCGTGCATGGAAGCAATCATCTTACACAGAATGGTGGCCGGATTGGCTACCGCACCTCCGTAAACACCGCTGTGCAGGTCACGGTTAGGACCGGTCACTTCCACTTCCATATAGGAGAGACCACGCAGACCGGTATCCAGTGAAGGATTTTCCAGGCTGAGCATGGCAGTATCGGAGATCAGCACTACGTCTGCCTTCAGTCGCTCTTTATTCTCCTTGATGAAGATGCCCAGGTTAGCAGATCCAACTTCCTCTTCTCCTTCTATCATGAATTTGATATTGCAGGGTAGGGTATTGGTTTTGGACATCGTTTCAAATGCCTTCACGTGCATGTAAAACTGTCCTTTATCATCCGCGCTGCCGCGTGCATAGATCTTTTCGTCTTTTATAACGGGTTCAAAAGGCCCGCTATGCCAGAGTTCCAGCGGATCTGCAGGCTGTACGTCATAGTGTCCATATACCAATACGGTAGGCAGTGCAGGATCTATGATCTTTTCTCCGTATACTATAGGATGGCCCGCAGTAGGGCAAATCTCCACTTTCTCGGCGCCGGCTTCCTGCAGGCGCAGTTTCACAGCTTCCGCACAGGCTTTAACATCCGGGCTGAATGAGGAGTCAGCACTAACAGAAGGGATGCGCAGCAATTCCAGCAGTTCTTCGAGGAAACGATCTTTGTGTGTAACCTGGTAATCTTTCCAAACTTGCATGTTCCAGTAAATTAACTTTTAGAAAGGTGCAATTTAAGGGAAAGTCGGAAATATTGATTTGTCTGTTTCAGCTGATCAATTTGAACACATTAACACCGCATTAACAATTTTGTTGAACTTTTGATCGAACTTAACTATATCAAAACCGGTATACACTACACCAATCCCAAATAGTATGCAAATCAGCGAGGACATTACAATGTTATCTGCCCTCCAGAAAGATAACAGAATTGAGGCTTATCAATACTTCTTCATGAAATACTATAAGCCCCTTTGTTTTAAAGCCTGCCAGATGCTGGGGAACCAGGAGCGTGCGACAGAGGTAGTGCAGGAATTATTCATCGAAGTATGGAAAAAAAAGATCTACAGGCAAATAGCCCATTCTCCCGGAGGATTCTTTTACCAGTTGTTATATGAACGATGCCAGAGGATACAACAGGCAGCACCCAGTACTTGTCCGCCCTGCCGGACGGGACCTGCTCTTGTACCCCAGGCATTATCCTCGCAACTGGCAGTATTACTCGACTCGTGACCCATTATTTTCAGAACACAACTATATATCACCCTCAATAATCCTCTCAGCACAAGATGAAATACGACCAAGAGTATATATACACATTACTCCTGCGTAAGCAACTGGGCGAATTAAGTGAAGTGGAAGATACGTTGCTGCAAAATGTCATACACACCGATGAACAGGTTCGTAAATGTTATTATGAACAGGAAGAAGCTAAGCTATATACTGACAATGCTTTTCTCGACGATCTGCGGATAGAACATGACTGGTGTAAAGTAGCAGCTATCCTGGCCCCTAAACCCTTACACACGAGAATCTTTTTGTTTGCAAAACGGCATAGCGCTGTTGCAGCAGCCTTTATTACGGGTGTTGCATGTACAGGCAGCTGGCTGGCCTACCAACAGGGCTACTTCCAGGCGCCGACCGAAGCGCCGGCGTATGCCTCCATGGTATATCATCAGGCGCCACCGGTAGTAAAGAAAACAGCACCGGCTGCCCAGGTATTACCGGCTGACACCACCGTTTGCGTTACAGCTAACCCTGTACTTATTGCCGGTAATATGCCAGCAGTAACCGATGAAGATACCGCGGCCGCCGCCGCAGGCATACATCTGGTGGGCAAACAGATCACGCACGACAGCATCTACCAGAGCAGTACCATTGAGTGGAACACACTAACGGTGCCGCCCAGAACCGATTACAGGATAGAACTATCCGACGGAACGGAAGTACACCTGAATGCCAGTTCCTCCCTACGGTTCCCGTTCATATTCCCTGGCAGGACCCGGGAGGTTTACCTGGAAGGAGAGGCATTCTTCACCGTAGCGCATGATCCAAAGCACCCTTTTATTGTGCATACGGGTACCACTTCCGTAATCGCGCTGGGCACGGAGTTTAACGTAAATTCTTACGATCATAACATCATCACAACCTCCCTTGTCACGGGCAGTGTGGTAACAGATGTAGGTGATAGTCTGGATGTAACCCTGAAACCGGGTTATGAGGCCATTTACAAGCCGGGCGAACGTTTTAAGGTAAAACGTTTTGACGAGAATGTTACCCTGGGCTGGAGAGACGGGATCTTCCGCTTTCAAAATAAACCGCTGGAAGATATAATTCCGGTCATGAAACGCTGGTTTGGCCTGAAGGTATCATTTGCAGCACCTGGTATGGCCGACCTGCTTATTTCCGGTGATCTTGATAAGGATAAACCCGTTGCTGACTTTCTGAACGCAATCTGCCGGGAAAGAGGTCTTGACTGCAAGATCTATGACGGCACCATTCACTTTACCGTCCAGAAACAATAGGCGGAGAACAAATCAGGAAATCAGTTTCTGCCGTAGCAGGAATTCAAGTTTCTCGTTCACATCCAGCAACTTGGCTGTTAGCTCTTTATTCTCTTTCCGGAGAGAGTAAACTTCGTATGCCTTATCTATATTCTGCTTCAGCTCATCATCGTTCCAGGGCTTAGAGAAGTATTTGTATACCTGCCCTTTATTGATGGCATCTATTACAGCATTGATATCAGCATAACCGGTTAACAACATCCGGATCGGTTCCGGATATTTATCGAGAATGGATTCGAAGAATTCTATTCCCGTCATTTTGGGCATCCGCTGATCAGAAATGATGATTTGTATTTCCTGCTTGGCCAGCACCTCTTCCGCCTCCTCTGCCGAAGTAGCCGTAAACACTGTGTAGAGCCTACGGAAGGATGCCTTAAAAGCATTTAAATTGTGTATCTCATCATCAACATACAGGATATGGATGTGTTGTGCACTCATTGACGCTGCCTTGGATTTCAAATAATTAAAAAAACGCGTTACAAACGAATGAAAGAAGGATAGACACTGAAAAACAAGCGCTTATATTGGACCCATCATGGATAACTTCTTTAGATACAAGCTGTTCCGTACCTTGCTACCGTGAAATATTAGTAAAATTATAGAGAAACGCACACACCGCTGCCGTTTTTTTTGACAATGACGATATCTTTTCTGTGAAAGTGAAATAACGCCGTTTTATCGTTTCCCACTACGCCCTTGAAGATTAAAAAAAAGCAACTATGTTTGCTCTTGCTATCCAGTTTATTTCATGGAGGTCTGACCGGATGCCCCCAAATTGCATTCTAAGTTACGATAAACCAAAGTGATATAGTACTGTTGTATTTTAAACTGCAAACCATAGATTAAACTTAAATCCTTATTGACATGAAAAAAAACACGCTTGTTATCTTAATTATCATAGCCGTAATCGTAATACTCGGCGGTTGTGGTGTTTCTAAATATAACAGTATCGTGGGACTGGATGAATCTGTAAAAACATCCTGGGGTACCGTGCAGAGCCAGTATCAGCGCAGATCAGACCTTATCCCGAATCTTGTTGCAACTGTAAAAGGTGCTGCCAACTTTGAGCAGGAGACACTGACCCGGGTGGTAGAAGCACGTGCCAAGGCTACATCCATCAACGTGAATCCGGAAGATCTTACTCCTGAAAAAATGCAGCAGTTCCAGCAGGCGCAGGGTCAACTCAGCACCGCGCTGGGAAGATTACTGATGGTAACCGAAAACTATCCTACCCTGCAGGCTAACCAGAACTTCCGTGACCTGCAGGCACAGATAGAAGGTACAGAAAACCGTATCGCTGTTGCCCGCAAAGACTTCAATGAAACTGCAAGAGTATATAACAGCACCATCCGTACTTTCCCGAACAATATCGTGGCAGGCTTCGGCGGCTTCCGGCAGAGACCTTATTTCGAGGCACAGGCAGGTGCAGAGAATGCTCCTAAAGTGCAATTCTAAACACAATCCTGTATGAGCATATTCCCATTCAAAAAAAAGGAACTCCTGACAGAAGCTGAAAAACAACAACTGGTGCAGGCTATACGTGATTCCGAAAGGCTTACCAGCGGAGAAATCAGGCTGTATGTGGAAAGCCGTTGCAAGTACGTCAGCCCCATGGACCGTGCACAGGAAATATTCCTGCAGCTGGGCATGGACAAGACCAAACGCAGTAACGGTGTGATTGTGTACATCGCTATGAAAGACCGCCAGTTTGCCATCCTGGGAGACCGGGGCATTCACGAGAAAGTAGGCGGCGACTTCTGGGTAAAAGAAGGAGAACTACTGGTCAGCCATTTCCAAAAGAATGACTACGTTGGCGGTATTGAAGCCTGTATCAGGGAAATAGGAGAATCGCTTTGCAAGTATTTTCCTTTTGAAGGGGACGATGACAATGAATTACCCGACGACATAGTGATTGGAAGATAAGCGGCGGGTGATAATCCTCCGCACTGAAAAATTTTATATGATGAGGAAAATATGCTGGTTATGGCTGGTTATACTGTTGTTCACCGGATGGCATGTACAGGGGCAGGATATTCCGCCCCGTCCTAATCCTCCACGGCTGGTAAATGACCTGGCAGGCGTATTGTTGGGCGACGAAGCAGAAACGCTGGAGCATAAGCTCCGCGCCTATTATGATAGTACCTCTACACAGATCGCGATCGTAACGATGAACACCATCGGCGACTACGAAAGCAGTGAAGTGGGTTTAAAGATCCTGCGTGATTGGGGTATCGGTACCAAAGGCAAGGACAATGGTATCCTGATACTGGCTGTCATACAGGACAGGAAGGTACGTATCGAGACCGGCTATGGCATGGAAGGCGTAGTGCCTGACGCTATCGCCAACCGTATCATAGACGAAGCGCTCAAACCTAATTTCCGTCAGCAGCACTACTACCAGGGCTTTGACGAAGCAACAGACAAGATCATTGCAGCTGCTGCAGGAGAATACAAAGCAAGTCCCGGCAGCCGCGGAGGCAAAGGGAAAGGCAGCAATGCGCTGTTCATGATCATCTTTGTTATTATCATCATTATCCTTATCATGAGAAACCGCGGTGGTGGTGGCGGCACTACCATCAGCAGAAGAGGTTCCGGCGGCTGGATAGGCCCTATAGGAGGCCTTGGCGGCCTGGGAGGCTTTGGCGGTTTCGGTGGAGGTGGAAGTTCCGGCGGTGGCTGGGGCGGTGGTGATAGCGGAGGCTTCGGTGGCTTTGGCGGTGGCTCCGGAGGTGGAGGTGGCGCCAGTGGAAATTGGTAACAACATTAAATACCTTATAAAGAAAGAGGCTGTCCGTTGTAAGTGCGACAGCCTCTTTCTTTTATACCTCTGTCAGCGGGAACCAGACACTCACCCGCGTACCACAGGGTTGCCCGGCTTCGTCGTACCGGTCTTCTATATCAAATGTGGCATCCAGGTTAAAGCGCCTGTTATACAGCGCCAGCCTGTCTCTTGTGATCTGTAGTCCGCGGGAATGATGTTCATTTCCCTGCTGCCGCTGTGCAGCGGCTTTCTCCCTGCCAATGCCATTGTCTTCTATCACACACAACAGGCTCCCCTCCCGCTGATAGAAAGTGATAGACAGGCGGCCATCTCCTTTTTTATGTAGCAACCCATGCCAGATGGCATTCTCCACAAAGGGTTGTAAGATCATGGTGGGAATATCTGTAAAATCGGGATCCAGCCCATCATCTACCGTAATAGTATAACTGAACTGATCTCCAAACCGCAACTTCTCCAGTTCCAGGTAGTTTTCCAGCATCTTCAGCTCCTTCGATATAGGAATGCTGTTTAGCTGTGAATTGTCCAGTACATTCCTGATCAGTCTTGCAAAACGGCTCAGATAAGACAATGCCTGCTCCGTTTCCCGCTTCATCATGAAGGTCTGGATAGAGTTCAGGGCATTAAAGATAAAGTGAGGATTCATCTGCGCACGCAGCGCTTTCATTTCCAGCTGTGCTATCTGCTGCTGGATGACCGTCCGCCGGCGGGCTTCCTTCTTAATAGCGTTCACCCGGAGTTTAAAATAGATGTAGATCAGCACTATGATCAGCAGTGTGCATAGTATCCGGAACCAGGCCGTTTGCCAGAAAGCGGGTAATATATTGATCGTAAGGGTGGTAATACCGGTTGAAAATGTTCCGGCGGCATTCACGCTACGCACCTTGAACCGGTAACTGCCAGGCGGCAAATTGGTATATCTTGCCACCAGCAATCCTTCTGCTTTTACCCATTCTTCGTCAACCCCTTCCATCTGATACAGGTACCCGACCGATTCATGATGATACTGCAGGCTTTTGAATTCAATACTGATAAAGTTCTGCCGGTGCGACAAGGTTAACGGCGAATACCGGCCACGTTCCGCTCCTATATTTATCACACTGTCCATGGCCCGGAAACTGAGGATAGTCACATCCGGCGGAGGTGGCGCCACCTCCAGCGCCCCCGGGTCAAATATTACAAAATGATCCGAAGCACCGACCATCAGCCGGCCATCCCGTAACTGGCTCACGGAACGGCGCACCTTCCTGTTATTATCTATGATATCTCCCGACTGTACGAATGTTTCAATGGTTCCCTGCTGCCGGTTGAAGCGGTAAAAACCATACTGGGTAGTGAACCAGACACCTATCCTGCCAATCACCTGCAGGTTCAGCACCCATTCATCGAAAAGAGCGCCATTGATCATTAAGGGTCTTCCCTTTGCGTTGATGGTATTATAGATCCAGAGACCGTGATCTGTTCCCGCTATCAGCGTACTATCGTCCAGGAATTCAATACAGGTGATATTGCTGACCGTTAGTTTATCCTGCAGGAAAAGCGTGGAACTGCTTACCTTCCCTGTTTTAATATTAAACCTGATCAGACCCGCGTCGCTGGTAGCCATCCACAACAGTGAATCATGCTGCCGGGCTATATCCATTACAGTTATAGGCCGTCTTACATACTCCAGCAGCCCGGGGTAAGGCATAAATTCATTCGTACGGGTGTCCCATCTGACCAATCCTCTCTTATACAATCCTATCCAGACGGCAGTATCTTTTTCCGGCAGCATCGTCATTAGGGTCTGCTCTCCAAACGTCGGGGAGTGATAGTGACTTACAAACATGCCTTTCTCCGGATCAAATACGGAGAGATGGCCATTCTCCTGTCCTATCAGTACTTTTCCATCCTGCATTTCAGCAAAACTCCAGACAAGACTCCGCTCTTCCGGCAATTGGTAAGCGGGGCTCCTGGCATTATGCAGGAATTGACCCTTCAGTTCCAGCGAGGGATTTAACCAGCTAAAGCCTTTTCCCCAGTATCCGGCATATACATTCCCCCTGCTGTCCTGGAATAGTCCGGTCACTTCCGCCCTGGGTAAACGTTCAGGAGCGCCCTTGAACTGGGTGCGGTGGTCCATGATCCGAAAAGAATTGTCCGGCATATTTAAGATGTTAATACCCAGATCCGTTCCTACCCACAGGCGACCGTTTCGGTCGTTCAGGAAACAATTCACCTCAAAATCATAGTGCAGGCTCTGATCGTCTTCGTTATTGGCGCGGATGTTTGTGGTGAATTTACCGGTGCTTTCATTAAACCTGTAAATACCTCCGATTTCGGTGGATACCCAGATATTCATCCCCTTGTCTGCCACTATATCCGTCACCATATTCCCATCGCCTGCAGGCAATGAAAAAGAAAAGGCCTTCAGCTCGCGGGTATCAGGACAATATTGATAAAGTGTATCTCCTCCCCTGGCGGCCACCCAGATGCGTTGCTGGCGGTCTATATAAAATCTTTTGATGCTGCTTCTGATAGCGAGCAAGGGGTTACGATGGGGATTATTTGCATGATAATAGAGGTGCTTTCGGGGAGGATCGAACATATAGATGCCATTACGTCCGCTGATCCACAAGTTACCTTTTGCGTCTTCAATGATCGTGCTGTACAGGTCTTCCCGTATGGCCTCGGGGATATTGGCGGGTTTGATGAAGTGGCGGTGCGCCTCATCATACTGCAACAGCCCTTCCTGCGTAGTGGCCCAGATCACACCGGCATGGTCCTGTATGATACGGCTGCAATGCAGACTGCCGTGTAAAGAGGGAGGGATATCGATCTTCAGTACAGATACCGCTGATGCAGCGGGGTCATAATACCGGATATTATCCGGAGCGCCCATCCAGATCCGCCCTTTGTTGTCTTCACACAGGCAGATATCATCATAATAGATAGATCCGGGTACCTTATCAAAACTGGCGATGGTCACCAGGTTAATACCATCATAACGCTGTAGTGCGGTACTCGCGATCCATATAAAACCTTTGCTGTCCTGCAGGATGGCGGAAACGTGATTGCTGGCCAGGCCATCTTTACGGTCGAGGTGTGAGAAAGTATAAGCGGTGCCTTGTGCCTGCATATCCGAACAGTACAATGCCATCAGCCATAGCAGCAGGACTGAGACAGATAAGTATTTCGATAAATGCAGTTTCTTCAAGTCGTGAAAGCATTAAATTGTTTTTTGTCCCCTGGCAATACCGACAGCAGCCTGGTATTTACCTTCATCAAAAGCATTTTCACTTTTAGCCATCACGATGGTGGCTACGCCGTTCCCGATAAGATTAGTAATAGCTCGCGCTTCGGACATAAAGCGGTCTACACCGATCAGAATGCCCAATCCTTCGATGGGGATTACCTTAATAGCTGTAAGAGTAGATGCCAGTACAATAAATCCGCTGCCAGTAATACCGGCAGCTCCTTTTGAGGTTATCATCAATATGCCGATGATGGTCAACTCCTGCCAGATGTCCAAATTTACACCATAGACCTGAGCCAGGAATATCACCGCCATAGAAAGGTAAATACTTGTGCCATCGAGGTTGAAAGAATAGCCGGCCGGTACCACCAGGCCTACTACCTGGCGGGCGCATCCCAGTTCTTCCAGCCGCGCCATCAAACCTGGCAGTGCGGATTCAGAAGAGGAAGTACCCAATACGATCAGTATTTCATTGCGGATAAATTTAAGATAATGCCACAAACTGAAACGATAAATACGCGCAATGCCCGCCAGCACTACGCCTATGAACAACAACATGGTAAGATAAACGCAGCCCATCAGCTTCAGCATGGGGTATAAAGAAGCCAGTCCGAAGCTGCCTACCGTATAAGCCATTCCACCAAAGGCGCCCAGCGGGGCCAGTCGCATGATAAATTTGAGGATGTTGAAAAACACTTCGGATAATTTCTCGAAAGTAGCCAGCAGCGAATTACCGACGCCATTCATTTTGGTAACGCCGTAACCAAACAATACGGCAAAGATCAGTACCTGCAGGATATCTCCTTTTGCAAAAGAATCCACCACATTGGAAGGAACGATATGCATGAGAAACTCCGACCACTTAAACTCCTGGGCCTGTTCCTGGTATTTCGCCACAGCGGCAGTGTTTATATTCTCAAACGCCCTTCCCACGCCAGGCTTCAGCCCGTTGGCCACTATCAATCCTATGGCGATGGCCAGGGTGGTAATGATCTCAAAGTATAGTATGGCTTTCCCTCCTACGCGACCCACTTTCTTCATGTCTCCCATGCGGGCAATACCCAGCACGATGGTCAGGAAGATGATAGGTGCGATCAGCATTTTGATGAGGTTAATGAAGACTTCACTCATTAACTTACCTGTAGCAGCGATGGAAGGGAATAGGGCGCCGGCGAGTATGCCAAGGATAATTGCAACGACTACCTGGAAGTACAAATGCCTGAAAAGTTTGCTCATACAGTCAAGATACAAAAAAACGCTTAACGCTGCATGCTATTTACATACATCGTCAAGCGTTTTATAATATAATGATATTTACGATTATCCTTTGATAGCGGCAATACCAGGAAGGGTTTTACCTTCAAAGAATTCCAGCATAGCACCGCCACCGGTAGATACGTAACTTACTTTTTCAGCCAGGCCAAACTGGTTCACCGCAGCTACGGAGTCACCACCACCTACCAGGGAGAATGCACCCTGTGCGGTAGCAGCCACGATAGCATCAGCTACGGCTTTGGTACCATTCTGGAAAGCTTTCATTTCAAAAACCCCCATAGGACCATTCCACAGGATAGTTTTTGACTGTTGGATTGTTTCGCTGAACAGTGCCACAGATTTCTCACCTATGTCCAGTCCCATCCATCCGGCAGGGATGTTGTCGTTGCTTACGATCTGGGTGTTGGCATCGGCAGCAAATTTATCAGCAGCAACTGAATCCACAGGCAGGATCAGCTGTACACCTTTCGTTTTTGCCTTAGCCAGCAGTTCCAGCGCCAGTTCCAGCTTATCATTTTCGCAGAGGGAGTTACCGATCTCTTTACCCTGCGCCTTCAGGAAGGTATAAGCCATACCGCCACCGATGATGATGTTGTTGGCTTTTTCCATCAGGTTTTCAATGATCAGGATCTTGTCGCTCACTTTAGCACCACCCAGGATAGCGGTGAAAGGTTTACCAGCGCCGTTCAGCACTTTCTCAGCGTTACCTACTTCTGCTTCCATCAGCAGACCGAACATACGTCTGTTTGCAGGATAGAATTCAGCAATAACAGCTGTGGAAGCGTGTGCGCGGTGAGCGGTACCGAAAGCGTCGTTCACGTATACGTCGCCGAGTTTGGACAATTTTTCTGCAAAGGCTTTATCACCTTTTTCTTCTTCTTTATAGAAACGCAGGTTTTCCAGCAGGAGCACTTCTCCGGCCTGCAGGCTAGCGGCTGCGGATTCTGCCACAGGACCGATACAGTCTTCAGCAAATTTCACTGTAACGCCATCCAGCAGTTTTACCAGGTGGTAAACCAGGTGTTTCAGGGAATACTTCTCGGTAGGACCATCTTTCGGACGCCCCAGGTGAGACATCAGGATCACGCTACCGCCATCTTTCAGGATTTTCCTGATAGTTGGCACGGCAGCCGTCATACGGGTATCGTCAGTGATCTCGTATTTATCATTGAGCGGCACGTTAAAATCAACACGTACCACTGCCTTATGGCCGTTGAAATTGAAGTCGGAGAATTGACTCATTTGCAATTATTTTAAAGATGCAGAAGTAATCTGAGAATAAAATGTAAGTGGTGAACAGTGAATGGTGTGTATAATCACCATTTACCATTCACCACTTACAATATAGCAATAAGCTTATTTGCTGATCAGACCGGCGAAGTACTTAACTGTACGTACCAGCTGAGATACATAGCTCATTTCGTTATCGTACCAGGATACAGTTTTAACCAGTTGTTTGTCGCCCACAGCAACGATCTTGGTCTGTGTAGCATCAAACAGGGAACCGTAAGTGATACCAATGATATCGCTGCTCACGATTTCGTCTTCAGTATAACCGAAAGACTCGCTGGAAGCAGCTTTCATAGCGGCGTTGATTTCATCAACAGACACTTTCTTCTTCAGAATGGTTACCAGTTCAGTCAGAGAGCCGGTGATAGTTGGAACACGCTGTGCACTACCGTCCAGTTTACCTTTCAGGCCAGGCAGTACCAGACCGATTGCTTTAGCAGCACCGGTGCTGTTAGGAACGATATTAGCGGCAGCAGCACGGGCACGGCGCAGGTCACCTTTCGGGTGAGGAGCGTCCAGTGTATTCTGGTCGTTGGTGTAAGCGTGGATAGTGGTCATAGTACCCAGTTCGATACCATAAGCATCATCCAGTACTTTAGCCATTGGAGCCAGACAGTTAGTAGTACATGAAGCGCAGGAAATGATGGTTTCGCTACCATCCAGAATATCGTGGTTCACATTGAAAACTACTGTTTTCAGATCGCCGGTAGCAGGAGCAGAGATTACCACTCTTTTAGCACCAGCAGTCAGGTGAGCGGCTGCTTTATCTTTGTCTGCAAAGAAACCTGTAGATTCAATCACCACATCAATACCATGCTCTTTCCAGGGAATTTGTGAAGGATCTCTCTGTGCGTATATTTTTACTTCATTTCCGTCAACTGTGATGGCGTTTTCAGAATGTTTAACTTCTGAATCGAAACGACCCTGAGCAGAATCGTACTTCAACAGGTGAGCTAATACAGCGGGACTTGTAAGGTCATTAATAGCTACCACGTCTATACCTGGCATCTTGTAGATCTGACGGTATACTAAGCGGCCAATACGACCAAAACCATTAATACCGATTTTTAGAGTAGTTCCCATTTTACACTGAGTTTGTTGAGATTGAAAAAAATTGAGTAGCGAATTTACAAGCTATAGCGGGATAAAGCAATATAAATTTAAGTTAAGCAAGTTTTTTTTGAAAATATCAAAATTGAGATTACCTTTGCAGTCCTCTAAACATGGAGATCATGTCAAAGAGGGGATTAGCCGCGTTGGTCAATCGGCTAAGACGCCTCCCTTTCACGGAGGAATGACGGGTTCGACTCCCGTACGCGGTACCAAAGAAAGGAACATCGAATGATGTTCCTTTTTTATTTTTATGCCTCCCCAAATTTTTCTATATTAGAAATAGTTAACCATATTGTTTTACCCAAACTCCATGTCTTATGAATGACCAGCAAATGTTTGACAGAAACCTAAACATTTTTGCGAGGATAGCTATATGGCTATTTAAAGCCCTTGTTTATTGCCCGCTTATTTTCACTTCATTCTATATTGTATTTTCATTTATGAAGGAAGAAACCTCTAGCCTCATGGGATTAGGACTTGTTATTCTTGTTAGTTTTATATTATACTTCATCGTCTATTTCCTAAAAGGAGTGATCATCTGCTTAAAAGGCAATAATAGAATACTTTGGATGCTGCCATTTATCATTTGTGTTGCATTTACCTGTATTTTACCTGTCTATATTGTTCTTGACCCTATAGGCAATTTGGTAAAAAGTTCCAGCCATTCTCAAACAGAACATAGTACAATCAAATGGATTTTTTCAATAGCATTTGGTGTATATGTATACTTTAGATATGACTTCCTTACTAACATTGCTCCGTCTATTGCATTTCCTGCATATCAGGCCGGAATCGATTTTACAACAACTATACTAAAGCACTCGTATCGTGTTAAAGCGCAAAAATCTAATGAATCGATTTAAAACAGCCAATATATAAACATATTAATGCAATCAAATTAATACAAACATTATCAATTACTTACGATAAAAATCAGAAAAATCATCCTTGCAAATCGAACACTTAATATTACATTTGCAAGGATGATACCACGTATAGCACAATATGAAACGATTCAATTATTAGAGGAATTCCCGGCGGTTGCCGTTTTGGGTCCAAGACAGGTAGGTAAAACTACATTAGCTGAAGCCATAGGCTCTTCAATATCAACAGCGCCAATTTACCTGGACCTGGAAAGCCCTTCTGATAGAGCAAAGCTGAATGAACCTGAAGCTTACTTTGAATTACATAAAGGGAAGCTTATAATTCTTGACGAAATTCAACGCGTTCCTGAATTATTTCAAATTTTACGAGGAGTTATAGACAAACATCGCAGACAAGGCCATAAAAATGGGCAATTCCTGATTTTGGGCTCTGCATCCCTTGATCTTTTGAAGCAATCATCTGAATCACTTGCGGGCCGCATTGCATACAAAGAGCTATCAGGTATACTTATTTCCGAAATAGATCGCTCAGCCCAGGATCAGCTATGGCTTCGGGGTGGTTTCCCTGACAGTTTTCTTGCCAGAAATGATCAGGCTAGTATACGATGGCGAGTGAATTTTATAGCTACATACCTTGAAAGAGATGTACCTCAATTTGGGCCACGAATCCCGGCTACTACTTTAAGGTTACTCTGGACTATGCTAGCTCACAGTCAGGGAGGGCAACTAAATACAGCTCAAATCGGAGCAAACCTTGGTGTAGCACCCCCTACTGCAAAACGTTATATTGAATTACTGGAGGATCTGCTACTGGTCCGTACATTAAGACCGTGGTCAGGAAACCTTGGCAAACGGCTGGTAAAAGCGCCGAAGATATATATACGCGATAGCGGACTAACACATGCCTTATTAAATATAACATCCATTGACGACCTTTTAGGGCATCCCATTGTAGGCGCTAGCTGGGAAGGATTTATTATTGAAAATATTTTATCGTGCATCCCAATAGGGGCATCCACCTGGTTTTATCGTACATCTGCAGGAGCTGAAATAGATCTTGTAATTGAGTTAGGCTCAAATAAAAGGTACGCGATTGAAATCAAACGTTCGCTGGCACCAACACTATCAAAAGGTTTTCATTTAGGATGTGAAGACATTCAAGTTACTGATAAATTCATTGTTTATCCTGGGAAGGAACGTTATCCTGCAGCTCACGATGTGACTGTAATACCTCTAGTAGATATGATGAATGAATTGAAAAATTCGTGAAATCTTCCATCCAATAGTTCGACATCTGTCCCCTTCCCTGTACTTAACGAAATGTTAATAATTTTAACATTTAGAATAAAAAAAGCTCATCTTACAGATGGGCTTTTTTTTATTGGTTTACAGCTAGTTATTCGGTTCGAAACCTATAGATGGCTACCCTTTTATATTGCTGAAATCATTTTCATTTCCATCCCCAATCGTATAATGTCTTGTATTGAAATTTCAGCTTGGTTCAATTTGCAAAGTGCTGGATTGTCAGCCAGGTGATATTCTGGAATATCGGGAGTAGATAATACATATAGTCTTAAAATCCCCACCCAAAAGTTCGACACTTGTCCGCCCCGTTGTACCAACGGAAATAAAAAAGGGGTTGCTCATTGAGCGACCCTTCTTTATTTTACAGGCCTCCTACATCTGTTCCATACATCTACTTTTTATCATTTCGCGCTCCCCACAATAGTGAATAGAACGGATTGTCAGGCATTTCCACCTTTTCTCCTTTTGCTTCCTCCGGCATTTCCTGGGTCGGCGTTTTTAAAGAGTTCACCCTGATTCCTTTTTTAAGATCCATTATTGCCCCACAGGAGCATGATCAATAAGCGCTTTTGCTGTCCTTTCTTTTTTGTTCACTTATTTGTTTCCTTGTGTTTCCCATCAACACGTTCCAGACCTCCGGTTCCCTGTTTGACAATACCACCACTCCTGACATTGGTGTCCTTATTTACAAGGATAATATCTGCCTGGTTGTATGTGACCTTACCTTAACCCGACCATCTGTTTGTTACAGCAGTGGTGTCACCGGCAATTTTCAGATCAGCAGAGTCGGCTGGGCAGCACATGTCACACATTCAGATATATTATTATCTTCACATATCAATTCCCTAACTAACATGAAAAAACTCTTCTGGTTTATGCTTTTACAACTTGCAGCAGTGCAGGTTTTTTCTCAATCAATGATCTATCAAATAGAAAACGGCAATGGTGAGGATAGAACAATGATGTTCCGTCTTCAGATACAAGACGCAGAGTTTTGTGCAAAAGGAAAATTATCGTTTAAAAAAGCATCTTATCTCAAGTTCAGCCCAAGCAGCAACATCAATTTAGACAGTCTGGACAAGGCTGCTATTCCATTCAGCCGGGCCTTTCCAAAAAATTATTGGAGTGAAGGTGCTTCGGTTATCCACATGAATACAAAACCCAATGAGGACGGACATATCTGGTTTGAATATGTTTATGTTGAAGAAAAAAAAGAGAACGATATCAAACCAGTAGCAGCCTTTAAGGTGGTCTTTGAAGGCAGCAATGCTGAAAAGGAAAGAGTATCTCCAAAGATCCAGGAAATCATCATGACTTCAGATCCAACAGCACTTAAAAAATATATTGCTGTTATTAAACGATTGAAGCGCGAAAACAACGTTAAATCTGCAGATGTTATTAAGGCGAAAGCTGATGGTCCGCCACCACCTATACGGAATCTGTAAAAATTGTTCACACAACAGACCTGAACAGGCTATTCAAATCCGCACGGCAACTGCACTATATTATACTAAGGAAATGGGAACAATACATCTGTGTTACTCCCGTTTTCATTTTCAGCCAGTACCTTCCGGCTCGTACCTCTATGTTTTGCTGCGGAGTCAGGCATTCATCATTTGCTGGTCTGATAACTCTGCCAGCACAATGAGGATCATAACGTTCTGCCTGGCATAAATCAGGTATTTCTACGCTTTTCAAAAATTATTGAAGCAGGTAATTTTGCTCTTACAATTCCACAACGAGCTGCTGATTTTTCAACCCCAAACATTATACATCATGAATTTCACAAATCTTCAGGAGCAGGTTATTCAAAAACCTTTCATAGACGAATTGATCATCTGGAATCGATTTTACTCAAGTACAGTGCTTAACTTTAACATGGAAGCGCAGACACAGTCCAACTGGTGCTGGGCGGCGACTTCCAAAAGTGTGTCCTTTTTCTATTCAGCACTGCTAAATCCCTGGACACAATGTAAAATCGCATCTTCAGAACTCGGACAGACCTGCTGTACATCACCCGTTCCCGGCCCTTGTAATGTACCCTGGTACCTTGACAAGGCACTTACCCGCACCAAGAACTTTGTTGAACTAAGAAGTGGTACGATGACCTGGGAAGCTGTTAAAGAGCAAATCGATGCCGGCCTCGTGGTAGGTACCCGCATAGGCTGGTCTGGCGGTGGCGGACATTTTATGGCTATCTACGGTGTGTCAAAAATATTTAACACAAAGTATTTCCATATTGACGACCCCATCTATGGCAAGAGCGTACTCACCGTTAGCCAGTTTTCCACCAACTATCAGGGCAGCGGTTCCTGGACACATAGCTACATCACAAAAAAACATTTTTACTTTATGTGGATCAAAGACCTCGTATTCAAACCGGAATTACTCAAGCCAATCCCTGAAGTTCGTCCGCTGATTCGCTTACAGCGTCCTAATCTAAAGGCTGACAAGAGCGCTGCCGAGCTGGAACTGAGCTTTGCACATCACGCATATGTCATCGGACTAAAAGACATCGATAAGGATATTACGATTCCTGAAAGACCTAGTTCCCTGCGCGTGATAGAACTGGATCAGAAGAAACCTGTAGCACTCTATGACCTTGCTACCACAGAAGACGATCCGCAGGTATTACAGGTAAGTACTGACGACGATTACCTCAATCGTATCGAGAATGGCATGGAAAAAATAAAATCCAGCTTACGGGAAAAAGAGATAGAAGGAGAAATGAGAGTGCTGAAATTCCCTGCGCTGAACCTGGAAGCACTTTGGTTGCGTACAGAGAATAAAGAAAATGACCGCTACTACCTGCTCCGCCATTTTGGCCAGGAAGATAACGTACTCAATGAAGGCAATTTCAAAGAGTTGGTATTCAGACAGAAAGCTGTCACAGAAAAACAAGACGACCTTATGGGCGCCTAATGTGGTAAATCGCCAGCCTGAAACGGGCTGGCGATTATATTTTATCACGCCCTTTGCTTATTTTTAGAGTATGCTTATCCCTATCCTGCCAACCCTGATCCTAGCCTATAGCATCTCTACCGTATGCTTCCTCGTGATGTCTATCTTCAATAGACATTTAAGAAAAATGAGGCCCGGGTATTTATCCACGGCAAATATCATTGTCGCACTTGCTGGTTTTCTAATGCTCGTATTCCTGGTCATTGACGTTCGCAAAGCCTGGCAAATGGATGCAGACAAATACCGTAGCGCCAGTTTTCTGCAAATCATTATTTTCCAGCTGGCAGCCTGCCTGTTAACACTTTCCCGTAAACTGCGACGATCTGTTCTCTTTACATTGATACTGGTTGTGATTTATTGCTTTTTCATTTTTAAAGAAGCCATATACCACTTTTTTACAAGTTATTCCAGGGATACACTGCCTTCCAGCTGGCCTTATTACCACAGTACTTCAGATCTATACATCCTTGTTTATGCAGCGGTCTATTTAGCCATTTGCTATTTCATTGCTGCAAAACCAAGCTCCGCCCGGCGTCGGTAAAGATCAGGAGACGGCGTTAAAGACCAATCTTTGAATATGGCACCCTTATCCCCTTCACCCGGTAGTAATACGGATCCAGGTATTCCCCATCACAGGACTCCAGCCTACACGCTGAAAAGTTCAGACAGTAAGTCAGCAGCAGCTCATTCCTGCCATTGTCAAATACGGGATGAACAACAGGTGTATAGTACCGTGCATATTGTCCTTTAAAATATTCCTTTATTGTATAAACCAGCGTTTGCCCAGAAAACGGCCCTATGGGGGAACTAGCTGTGGCGATGTAAATATTCCTGGCGGTATCACAATCAAAACCCTGATCCATAGTCATCAGGATATATTTCCCATTCAGATAGGCAATACTCACAGTTCCTCTCCCATCCGCAATCTTAGCAGCATTACCGGGGCTCGGACTACTGGTCCACGCACTGCCATTGTAATATTCCCATTGCAATGGGTTAGCCTCCCGGAACCTGGCTACATGCACATAACTGGCATAATTGAAACTTACGCCCTCCTTGCCAAAAACATACACATATCCATCTCCAGGTTTAACCATACCACAGGAATAAGTGATGACCTTCTGGCTATCCAGTCCGTTGGGCAGTGCACGCTCTGCCCTCCATTCAGTACCTGTGCTTTGCGTCAGGCGATAAAGCGACTGACCGGTAATATCCAGGCCCTGCCCTTCCCCGCAATGCACATACACTTTGTCGCCAAGCTCAATACCAGGGCCAGCCCAACTCCATGAAGTGCCTGATTGTATGTTGAAAACCTGTCTGGGCTTGCCGGAAGTACTATTATTGATCGTCATATTTGGCGCATGTTCAGGATCCCAATTCGTTTTTGCCGGCTGAATCAACACTGAATTACTATACCGGTGAAAATCACCGCATTTGAACATTTTGTTAGACTGCAACTGAACCCCATCCCACGCATCCTGCGTTACCCAAAGCACTTTTCCATTATTAGCACTCCAGGTGAGAGGAATACTATTCCCCTGATCAAAGGCAGCTGAACCTTGTGTAGTATTATTCCGGTTAAAGAAACGCACTACCGCATCATCACGATAAGTATCGTCAGGAATCACGTTGAGCATCCAGGACTGTCTGCCATCATTCGCTATTCTATCGAGGATCACTTTCACGCCGTTGCCTGTCGCACCTCCTTCAAGCGATAGCGCCAATCCACTTCCTTTATTATATATCCTGTATTGTCCGTTGCCCTTATCCTCTAATTTCCATAGCTGCCCGTCACCTGGTTGCGGAAGCGCCGCAATCTGCTGCACAATGGTCCCATTTGCATCGATCAGTTTACCACTGTGTAGGTTCCGGATATAGTAATACCTAACACCATTAGCAGTAGCATAATAGATCACATGCCATTTCTGCCAGCGGTCCATTTCACCGCGTGAGGTCGAGAGCTCCCATTGCTGCAAGGCAATACTGTCTTTGTATTTTTCGTTCTGAAAAGGATTTCCACTTACCTCCATGTACTTATTGCTCTTTACATTTCTGAGCGTAACAGTAACATAATCCGGAAGCATCTGCATTTTTGCCATTGCCAGATGCAGGTTACAAAACAAAATGGATAGCAATACAATGAGTGTTTTCATGATACGTGGCATTTTGAGCAGGGTCAATTATATACCAATATATAAAACAAAAGCCATCATTTCTGATAGCCTTTTGTCCACACACGATCTAATCTATGTTCCACCCTTTCTGCAATACATGCCAGGTTACTGGCATTCTCATCTACTGACCTGCAGACATTCCGGAACACGGTAAAAATGGTTACTTAGCATTAAGAGCAGCCACCAATTTTTCAGCTGTAGCCTCAGATGAAGCCGGATTTTCACCTGTTATCAGCAAACCGTCCTGGACTGCAAAAGAAGTCCATTTTTCAGAAGCTTTCTTATAATCCGCACCTCGTCCCTTCAGCATATCCTCCAGCGAGAAAGGAGCCTTGTTAGATGTTTGTCCTGCTATTTCTTCATCGTTGGAATATCCGGTTACAGTTTTACCCTTCAGCAGATATTCCCCGTTTTTGGTCTTTACATTTTTCAATGCTGCAGCGGAATGGCACACAAATGCAGTTGGTTTCTGCTGTTCCACAAATGACTGGATCAATGCAATAGATGCAGTATTATCAGGCATATCCCAGAGTGGACCATGGCCTCCCGGATAAAACACCGCGTCGTAATCCTTAGCTTTTACAGTACTCAGTTTAATAGTATTGTCAAGTTTACCCTTGCCTTCAGGATCGCTCAGGAGTCTTTTGGAAGCAGGTGTAATGAATTGTTCATTGATGCTTGCAGGATCTATAGGTGTTTTTCCACCTTTGGGAGATGCTATTGTCACCTGTACGCCGTGTTCTACCAGATAATAATAAGGAGCAGCAAATTCCTCCATCCAAAGTCCTGTTTTAATATCTGCGCTCACTGTTTCGAAAGAGGTTACTACGATCAGCACCTTCTTTGCTTTTTTGGTCTGGGCGCTTACTGTCATGCCGGAAAAAGCCAATGCTATCAAAGCCATCAATGCCGTCACATATTTGATCTTCGTTTTCATATATTTGTTTTTTGTTTCACAAAGCTAGGCTCATACAGGCCCTCAGCCCAAGGACCTGGCTCACACATTTGATGTGATGTAGATCACACCATATTTTTCATTAAGTTTGAAGCATTTAAGAGATCTGTATGCATCCAGCGCTTAGAAAACACTTTGAGGAATTAGTCAAACTGACCGATGCAGAATATGAGCGTATAGCCCCCTGTTACCATCTCAAGAAATTTAAAAAACACTCTATCCTCCTTCAACCCGGAGATATTGTCAACCATGAATATTTTGTTTTAAAAGGACTACTGAAAACATTCACAATTGACGACAGCGGGAAAGAACACATTCTGCAGTTTTCTATGGAGAACTGGTGGGTGTCTGATTATATGGCACTGCATACCGGCGGAAAATCATCCTTTATCATTCAGTGCCTGGAAGATGTAGAACTGCTATATATATCATACGCCGACAGGCAGCGATTATGCGATGAGATACATCAGTTCGAACGTTTCTGCAGATTAAAGATCACCTCAGGATTTGTCAGCATGCAGAAAAGAGTGATGGCATTAATGAAGAATGACGCTCAATCCAGGTACCAGCAATTATTGGAACAATACCCCTCCCTCTTCCAGCGTGTACCTAAAGCTATGATAGCTGCATATTTAGGTGTTTCAAGAGAGACGTTAAGCAGGTTGCATGTTTAATATTCCGGAGAATACTCATCTCCGGATGTATCCTCAATAACAGCTGTAAAAACAGCACCTGCATTGGCGGTACACTACCCTCCAGGATGTTTTACCCGGTAAATTCCATAAAGAGACTGATAACTGGTTCAACCTTCAGAAACTAAAAATCAGGAGCGTAGCTATCAGGCATCAGCACGAACTTATCATGCAATCTATTCCTGAAGGGTACATTCCTGGTCTCTCATTTCTAACCCATTGTAAATGAGCCCCTTTATTTTTTTCCAAAAAAAATATCTCTTTCCCATCAAAGTCCCCCCTCTCCTCAGTTGTCATTATACTGGCTAGCCAAAATTTTTGATCCTTCAAGTAAACCATTATTTATGCAAAAACTCACAATCATCATTGCGGCACTAGCCATTTTTACCAGCTGCAGCAAAGAAACTGCAACAAAAACAGATACCCCTTCGACAACTATCGCCACGGATGGCGGCGCCCGTAAAGCGGCTGCCACAACCATCAGTTTCAGCGGTTATACATGGGAAGTAAGAGATCAGGGTTCTTCCGGTCCCGGCCCTAACTACTGGAGTTCCAGCAATGTATGGGTAGACAGCGAAGGTCACCTGCATCTGAAGATCAGGAAAGATGCCGCTACCGGCAGATGGTTATGCGCTGAAGTAACTTCCCTGCAAACTTTCGGATACGGTTCTTATATTTGGAAAGTAGAAGGTGCTGTAGATAAATTGGACAAAAACATCGTATTGGGCCTGTTCAATTATAAAGCCGGTGATGACGGCCACCATGAAGTAGACATCGAGTTTGCCCGCTGGGGAAACAATGCATGGCCTAACTTCAATTATACTGTATACCCTGCTTCCGGTTCCGGCAGTGTATCACAGACCAATGAGCTGGCATTGAACGGCACTTATACTTCTTATAAATTCGTTCGCAACAGCACTTCAGTGTCTTACAAAGGCTACCATGGTCACGGCCTGGATGAAGCTAATTCCTTCTTCCCATGGACAACCCCGGCAGGCTTCAATGTGAGCACATTATCTTTACCAGTACACATGAACCTCTGGCTGTTTAACGGTAATGCACCGTCTAACCTGCAGGAAGTTGAAATCATTATACACTCATTCACATTTACCGCTGCGTAAGTGTTGTAAGTCTTGTAATGGAGAGGGTTACGCCAGGAAGGTTTCTACCTTCCGGTTAACCCTTTTCTTATGAAAATATTTTACATTTACGGCCTACTATCCCAAAATGCTTATATGGCCGCCGACACGATCAATGAAGTCATTCAGCAACCGGAAGAAATTATCAACTCCGTTATAGATACCGGCAACAGGATTGGCTACTTCGCAGCCCTCTACCACAAAGTCACCGTCAGGGTAAAAGAAGGCATCCTCAATAATGAATTTGAAAACGGTTCCTGTATGGAAAAGCCGGACGTCGTCTTTGCCAAACGCTACCTGGAAGCCGTCACACAATACAAACACGAGCGCCCCAGCGGCTCCTGGCTTACTGCTTTTGAAGGTACAAAGAAGGTATCCGTACTGGTACTGCAGCACCTCCTCAGGGTTCACTGTATGGGTCATTCACCTATTTGAATGGAAAAATCCACGGAAGATTGTTGCAACGCTATACAAGTCAAAAAAGGCTTACATACGTATATCACCTCAACTGCAACCGGCATAAGCCGTCGGGGCGCCGGACTCTACGAGGCAGAAAGCACGGCTGTCGTACGGTCAGAGCACAGTACATTCATTATCATGACATTTCCCGCAAACAATCTTGCCCGAAAGAACTTTATGTTAAAAAGAATCTATAATTTAAGTACTGTAAAACTGTAATAAAGAATATGGATAGTAAGGCTAAAATTATTTTTTTAGCAGACGATGATCCTGAAGACCAGGAAATTCTGAAAGATGCGATTTTAAGCTTAGATCCCACAGCAGACATTCATTCGGTAGTAAATGGTCAGCAAGCCATTGAATATCTACTCAATTGCCCGGATAACTGTTTACCGGCGCTTCTCATTTTGGATTATAAAATGCCTATTTACAACGCAATAGAGATATTGGAAAAAATCCAGAATGTGCCGCGCCTGAAATCCATCCCCAAGGTGGTATGGAGCACATCCAACCTGGCAGAACACGTCAGGAGCTGTATCGAGAAAGGCGCCCTTCAGTATTTTGTAAAGCCTACCAGAACGGAGGAATTAAACAACATCGCCAGGCAAATGCTGGACGCGATTGATAACTGAGATCTTATTCACATGGAATATAGATATCAAATCTGGCGCCCTGCCCGGGGGTTCCGTGTGCTTTAATGACGCCATGGTGATTCAGTACGATCTTCTTGCAGATAGCAAGTCCTATTCCCGAACCAACAACGCCGGGTTGGCTATGTAATCGTTGGAAAAGCTCAAACAATTTATCTGCGTAATCGGGTTCAAAACCGATACCATTGTCAATTATAGAGAGCCTGTAATAACAGACTTCAGTAAGGTCTGCATTTCTGCCGTTAGGAGGCCCTGCTATTTTCTCAGCATTAATGATAATATGCGGCTGACGTTCCGGATGCCGGTATTTCAGGGCATTTCCCAGCAGGTTATCAAACAGCTGAGCGAACTGGAAGGGAATAACACGCATGGTGGGGAGCTTATCCACATCAATCACCACATCATTTTTCTCAATGGTGTCATGATGTGAAGAGATCACCTCACTGATCACAGCATTCAAGTCTGTGTTCACCATTTCCTGTGAGAAGGAAGACGCCTGGGAATAAGTCAGCAGATCATCAATGAGTCCACGCATCCTGGAGGCTGCGCTAATGGACCGGGTTAAATATTCCTGCGCTTTTTCCGGCAATAGCTGCCCGGTATTTTCGGAAATATAATTATTGTAAAACTGGATCTTCCGGAGCGGCTCTTTCATGTCGTGTGCAGCTGCGTAAGCGAATTGTTCCAGTTCTTTGTTCTGAAACTCCAGTTCATTAGCATATTGTCTGATCTTGTCTTCCGCCAACTTTTTTTCCGTCAGGTCACGCGTTACTTTCGAAAAGCCAATAATGTGAAATTCTGCATCATGCAGCGCTGTTATAACAATACTTCCCCAGAACCGGCTGCCATCTTTGCGTACCCGCCAGCCTTCGTGTGCCGCTTTCCCCGTCCGGGTAGCTTCTGCAATCAACCTGTCGGGAAGATGTTTCGCCCGGTCTTCCGGCAAATAGAAAATACTAAAATGCTTTCCGATGATCTCTGACTCGTGATATCCCTTGATCTTTTCCGCACCTTTATTCCAGTTCTGGATCATGCCCGACCTGTCCAGCAACAGGATTGCATAATCTTCCACCTCTTCGATCATTTTATGATAGCGCTCTTCGCTCCTTTTCAGCTCTTCATTCAGCTTTTTATAACGGGCAATATGTTCGTCTATTTCCTGCAAAGAGGCACTGGTCCCCGCAACTTCCTGAAAACAATGAAGAACAGCGACCGTGACACCAAATTTATCTTTCAAAGGAAGAAGGTTTCCTTTAATAAGCACCCTTGATTTGTCAGGACGTTCCAGCACCGCCTGCCAGTCATGGCAGGGCGCGCCTTCTTTTATCAATGCTGTAAGCGTAGCCGCGTCGTGCGATAAATATATCCCATCTGCCGTGTAACACGGAGAAGCTGCATCATAAACATCATCAGCCTGCATTAACGCCGGGTTTCTTCCCCATAAACTGGTAGCAGCTTCATTGTAGACCATCATTCCTCCGCTGCCATTATATATGCAGGCAGCTATTGGCAGCAACTGCAGGAGATCCAGTTGTAATATTCCTGCATCTGTGAGAAAAGCGTTTGATATGGCTGTATTAAATCCACGATCCATTCCTTGAAATTAGGTAATAGTAAGCTAATTTTAGTACGATATACCAGAGGTACATTATTTGATAGGCGGCCACCAGCCTAAACCGTATAATGTCTACCTTTATCTCCTTATATGTATCTCCATTATAACTAACTCAATAACTATCACATGAAATTCAACTTTGCAACAATTATCGCGCCTGCTGCTATTGCACTCTGTATGACAGCCTGCAACAATCAGCCATCAACATCCGGGCACGCGTCCGACAGCACTGCCGCACAGCCAACCATTACAGAAGAAACTGTTGCCATCCAGGCAGACAGTGTAACAATGAACAGTATTGTTGCTTTCAGCGATGACACCACTGCTAAAAAGCCGATCGTACTAATCGTACCTGAATGGTGGGGCCTTGATGATTATATCAAAGGCAGGGCCAAACAGTTTGCCGAACTGGGTTATCTGGCTATTGGCATAGACATGTACGGTGGTAGCAAACACGCCGACAATCCGGACCAGGCTAAAGCGTATGCAACACCATTCTACAATAATCCACAACTGGGTTTCAGCCGACTGCAGGCGGCGCTGGCAAAAGCCAAGACTTATCCTCAGGCAGATACTACCCGTATTGCAGCGATTGGTTACTGCTTCGGCGGTTCTATGGTGCTGAATGCCGCCAAACTGGGTCTTCCTGTAAACGGTGTGGTAAGCTTTCACGGCGGACTGCAAGGTGTACCTCCTGTAAAGGGCCTGACTAAAGCGCAGATCCTGGTATGTCAGGGTGGAGCTGATCCATTCGTACCTGCTCAGGATGTTGCTACTTTCAGAAAGCAGCTTGATTCTCTGAATATTCCTTACACATTCAAGGAATATGCTGGCGCTACCCATGCATTCACCAATCCGGCATCTACTGCAAATGGCAAAAAATTCAACCTGCCAATCGCATACAATCCTGCAGCTGATACTGCATCGTGGAACGATATGCGCGCCTTTTTCGGCGTAATATTCAAGTAATATTTAAACATAAAAATAAAAGGAGCGTCCCGGTAAGAGACGCTCCTTTTATTTTTTTATACATTATCCGATCGGCAACAGGCAGCTTAATAACCGTAGCCTAATTTATCAGAACGTCTTTCTCCCAATACTTTATAGTCCATTTTGTCCAGCGCTTCAACCACTTTAGCCCTGTCTTTATACAGTGACCTGTGCTGGAAATTAAAGATACCCAGACCGATGTGGAAGAAGATGCCACTGATGATAATGATCCGCAGCAATTTCATGACGAATACCTTCTTTGACACCAGCCACTCATAACAATAGAACGAGTAGATCATCGGCAATGGCAACAGCATGCAGAAAGTATGCGAGGATGGTCCTTTGATCGAGAAAAAGAAGCTGGCAAATACCAGCAGGAACGTGAACAGGTTCAGCCATCTCATTTTCTTCCACTCTTCATTATCTGTTTTGATGAAATAAGAAAGAATGAACAGTCCCACCTGCGCAAATCCAACTATCAGCAGGAAAAACAGGAATGGTACAACCCACATCTGTTCTTTCATCAGCTGCCACTTTTCCTCAGAATTACCTACTACATAGGGAACCTCAAAAGAAGCGAAAGACCAGTACCTTGTCAGGATGGTCACAATATTTTTGATATTCTCCCAGTTGAATACAACATTGGCTCCTACCCTACCCGCTTCAGGATCGGGGTGCAGCCAGGTGGGGATGAGCGTCAGGGCCCCTACGATCAATCCTGCCAGGTATACCATCACGCGTACGGCAGTACTTTTTATTCCTGCCAGCCGGTAAGAGAACAGCAATGCTACTCCGGCATATGGCAACAACAGCACCCAGGATAGATGTAACTGCATGATCATAGTGGTAGTGAGCCCCATTACGAAGAAAGCCAGTCCGGGAGGGATAAACTTGTCCTTACTCATGGGCAATACCTCCAGCAGGCAGATAAAGAAAGGAATAGCCAGCGCCATTGTGTAGGAGGGGTTCACTACCCTGGTGGGGTAGTACATGGCCCATGGAGTGGTCATACATAACACCCAGACCATCCAGGCGGGAATCCCCTTTATCCGGCGGGTAATATAGTAAGCCAGTAATGAAAGGCTGGCAAAAGATAAAATATTCAGTATGAGTGTAGGCATCTCTGGCAGCTTCGCAATATAAAAACCGGCGCTGACCAGCAATCCCTGTAGGGCTCCGGGGATCTGTGTATTGGTATATACGACATCCGGGCCATAAGTCGGCCAGGTACCAGTGGTATAGGACTTCAGTCCGATCAGGTAGATCTGTAATTCATCAGGGAACCAGAATTCCGAGCACAATCCATAAATAACCCGGAATATAAAAAGAGCTAAAAGAAGCAGAAATAGGTTCTTCCTATTCATAAGTAATCGTTTGTTAATTGAGGAGGGGCCAAATTACATAACTTTCTCAATTGTTCGCCCTGGATTTACGCGAAGGCCACGGCATGATCTCTGGCAACGTGTTCTCCACCAACGCACCTCATATAGCGTTTATTCTCATACGATCCAACCATATAACATTATTACCTACTATAAAATAACGTCTTAACTAATCTATAATACAATAGGCATTCTAATATAGCATTGTAAAGGCGCTACTACGGTGCATTCCCGGAGATAACCCATATATAACCCATATATAAGCCATATATGACCCATATATAACCCATATTTGAGAGGTATGGGTTATATATGGGTTATATATGGCTAGCTTATGGTTTGTGTATGAGTTACAGTAAATAGACGACCAAGATCTCACCCCGTTTTGAGGCGGATATAGGCAACAAAAAAGCCATGACTTGGATGTCATGGCTGAATGCAGTTAGTATAAAAGTATTGAACGCCAACCCGGAAGGAGTTGGCTAGCAGTGTGGCATGTGGAATGAATTATTCCCCGAGTAACAGGTCATACAGTTCTTTGGCCATTTTCTGGTAGCCAGGCGCGTTATCAGGCTTGATGAAGTGTTTTAAAGCGCCCATTTGCTGGCACTTCTCCTCCTCGCTACCGCTATCGAAGGCAGAGTAGGTTACTACCGGAATTTCCCGGAAAGCATCACTTCTTTTAATGTAATACAGGACATCATAGCCATGTCCTGCAGCTGACAGGATCACATCCGGGAACAGGATATCGGATTCCTCCATGATATCTTTCAGGATCTTTCCATCTTCTGCCACCGCCACCACATTAAATAGCCCTGTATCGGCAAATGATTCCTGTATCAGGACCTTACCATTTGCATCGTTTTCTGCTATAAGTATGTTTAGTTTTCCCATAGTATTACAAAGGTGGGGTATTCTCTGCTTTTTGAAAATATTTAAAAAAAATTTTGCTGAATAAACAATTTTCCTACCTTTGCAATCCCAAACGGGAAAGGCCGCGTTGGTCAATCGGCTAAGACGCCTCCCTTTCACGGAGGAATGACGGGTTCGACTCCCGTACGCGGTACGAAAAAAGGAACATCGAATGATGTTCCTTTTTTATTTTAAGCCAATTCCCTTACCGGCCTGATATCTTACCTTTATTTTAAAGCTCACTTGTTAAAAAGTCCATCAGGTTTTTTTGAATTATTCCATCATTATCTTGACCAATTAACACATCATTTAACGTAATTACATACTTGGGATAATTATCTTCGATTTTCAGCAGATTACCAAATTCTCTGTTGGCCGTGTTTTCATCATTGATAGTAAGGCAAACTTGAACATAGATTTTGGCCCCGTTCTTATCTGCAACAAAATCTATCTCCTTATCACCTAACTTCCCTACAAAGACTTTATAGTTTTGCTGTTTTAAATATAAGTAAACAGCATTCTCCATAAGCTTATGAATGTCTGCACGCTGATTAAAGCCAACGATTGCATTACGCAGACCAAGATCTTCAAAATAATATTTCTCCCCGATTTCAAATATTTTCAGTCCTCCAATTTCTGATCTTACCACTTTGTGTACAAAGAAAGTGTTGCATAAAGCTCGTAGGTAGTTAATAGTGAGCTGCGGGGAGATATCAACCCTTTGGGATTTAAGATACTTGCTGATATTGCTGGCCGAAAACAAACCGCCTGTATTGTCTGCGAGATAAGTTACCAGATTTTCTAAAAATGAAACATTCCGAATATTTTCCCGGGCCACAACATCTTTTAATAAAATAGTGGAGTAAACATTGCGCAGATACTCATATGGCAGATCATCCTGCAGTCCGATATTACTCAAAAACGGCATACCGCCATACCTGAGATAAAGTACGAGCGATTCAAATTTATTTTCAAGCTGGTGAAATTGCAAAAATTCCTGGTAACTGAGACTATGGATATTAAATACCAAATATCTGCCAGATAAAAACGTAGCCAATTCACCGGATAACATATTGGCATTACTGCCAGTACAGTAAATATCGCAGATTCCCTTTGCCAGTAAACTGCGCAGGGTTCTTTCGAATTCCTGTACCTCCTGCACTTCATCTATAAAGAAATAATTGTTCTTATCTTCAACGAACTTATCTTCAATGTAAGCACTTAAATCTGTATGCGTTTTAATATGGATATAATTATCCAATTCCATATTAATATAAACAATGTTGGCGTTCTGATCAGTATTGCGGATATGTTCCATCAATTGAAGCATCACATAGCTTTTACCGACCCTCCTTTGCCCAGTCAGCACCTTAATTACCTGCTTATTAATAAACGGAATTACCCTTTCAGTATATAATGGTCTTTGTATAAGTTTCATGTATATCGTAAACTTTACTTAAAGATAGCAAAGTTTCATGTATATCGTAAACTTAATTCGTTGGTATAGATTTAATGCTTTGGCCTTGTATGACCGTATAATTATTCAAGTATTAGCCTTATCATATTAAAATCACAGACCCAAATGTTCGACATCTGTCCGGCCCGTTGTACACGAAATATAAAGCCTTGTAAATGAAAGTACGTGGCTTTTTTAATCTCCTGATGGGTAAATCGAACCTGGGATCTTTACAATATTAACTACTATTCCTTAGCAGCATATAAATAATATTACGCGCATCAGGGTTCAATTCAATCAAATCTTCTTCAAAGACAGATCCATCCCTCAGTTGAGCAATTAGTATCAGCAGATAAGTTGATCCTTTCACATTATCATATCGTGTGCTATGTGGTTTTGTTAATTAAACGTTTGCCGGAACTCTAAAGGCGATATACTGGTTTTTCTTTTAAACAGCTTATTAAAAGATTGCGGATACTCGAAGCCTAAATGATAAGCGATTTCGGCAACTGACAGACTGGTTACCGATAAATATTCCTTCGCTTTTTCGATTAATCTTTCCTGAATATGTTGCTGTGCGCTTTGGCCGGTAAGTGAACGTAAAAGATCGCTTAGATAATGTGGTGAAAGATTCAACTGATTCCCTAAGAACTCAACCGTAGGAAGTCCGGTCTTTTGGGTTTGGTCCCCATCAAGATACTCGGTTAACAGCTGGTCCACCTTTGACAATATATCGTGATTAACAGCCTTCCTGGTGATAAATTGTCTTTCATAAAAACGATTACTATAATTCAATAACAAATCGATCTGGGAAAGAATGATATTCTGTGTATGCTTGTCTATATGCTGATACTCCTGATCAATCTTCAGAAAAATATCCTCAATATCTTTTTCCTCCTTTTCTGAAAGATGCAGCGCTTCATTAATGGCGTAGGAAAAGAACCCATAATTTTTGATAGTAGCTGCAAGCGGATGTTTGTAAAGAAAATCAGGGTGGATCAGCAACGCATACCCTGATGCTGGGTTAAGTATATCAGTTTGCGAAGCATCAAGTGACATGATTTGCCTGGGAGCAATGAAAGTCATTACACCTTTATCGTAGTCGTAATATTTCTGGCCGTATTTCGTTTTTCCGCCAATATTTTTTTTCAGTGATATGCAGTAAAAATTCACTGAAAAGTTTTGCCATACAGCAGGATCTGTAAAACGTATATCCGAAATGCGGATGACACTTACCAACGGGTGCAATGGCTCTGGCAAAGATAACAGGCGATGTTTTTCGGATATGGAATTGATAACCTTCATTTGACTTATTTTACAAATTTACAACCGGCAACCGGCTTTTCGGTGAGTTGCCGGTGTTTTAAATCAATAACCTAAGAATTGCTTTCTGATCTCTTTTCTGAATTCTTCACTTCCAAGCTCCAAACGGCGTGTGTAAATCGCTTTTGAATCTTCCCCTGCAATATATCGAATCTGGTCCTTACCATCTGTGGCAGCTTCATAAACGATCTCTGCAATTTGTTCGGGAGATGCCGCCGCATGCATCATTGAATCGGTCATAGCGAATAACTTATCCTCTAAACTTTTATAGGCCGGGTGTAAGTTCCTGTCAAGGGATCTGTTTAAAAAATCAGTTGCGATACCGCCCGGAGCAACTGTTTTGATGCCAATATTATGCAAACCCAGTTCAAACGACATGCTTTCAGACCAGCCTTCAATTCCAAACTTGGTAGCATGGTAAATGGAATGTAAAGGAAATCCCAAAAATCCGCCCATGGAGGTTGTACTGATAAATAATCCGCTTTTCTTTTCCCTTAAATGAGGGATAAAAGCATGTGTTACCCGTATTACACCCAACAAGTTAGTGTTGATTTGCCTTAAAATCTGTTCATCGCTAAATGCCTCCATGGCGCCCATTAAACCGTAACCTGCGTTATTAAACACTACATCAATCGCATATAATGAAACGGCTTTTGCAACGGTGCTGTTGATTTGCTCAAGGTTAGTCACGTCCAGCGGTAAAAGTGTTATATTTTCAAACTGACTAAGCTCAGTTTCTTTTTCCGGATTTCGCATAGTTGCGATAACATTCCAACCTCTTGATTGAAATAGTTTGGCAGTAGCTTTACCCAAACCTGCTGAAGCGCCTGTTATAAATATGGTTTTGTTCATTTTCGCAGTATATATTTACATTGCAAAAATCCGGCAATTATCATCGGGGTGTGTTTCCAAACCGGGTATAGTTGTATCCAAATTGCAGGTTGTTATTTATATTGACTTCTAAACGGAACATCTGTTGCATGTACGTGGCGGGAGACCATTAAGTATTCTTAACTAAGAGGATTGGCTGGAGGGAACTGCCATAAGACGTGCACTATAAAACTCAATCTCCCCCAAAAAATTCGACAGTTGTCCGGTCCGTTGTACCAAAGAAAGAATCCCAGGCTGAAAAGTCTGGGATTTTTGATTTTGGAGAAACAATCTCATTATATTTTGCTTAGCTTTCCTGAACTAACATTAAATTTTATAATGAAAAAAGCAAGATTAGAAGCATTTAGCGACGGTGTACTGGCCATCATTATTACTATTATGGTGCTGGAAATAAAAGTGCCCCACGGTGAACAGTTTTCCGATCTGAAAGGGATTATTCCTATTTTTCTGAGCTATGCATTAAGCTTCCTTTACATTGGTATCTACTGGAATAATCATCATCATATGGTGTCTACCGTTCACCTGGTTTCTGGCGACATACTCTGGGCAAATTTGCATCTCCTGTTTTGGTTGTCATTGGTACCCTTTGCAACCGGATGGATAGGCGAAAACCATTTTTCTGCAGCTCCTATGTCCCTATATGGGTTTATTCTTTTAATGGCGGGCATCGCCTATTACATTTTACAAAGCCTGATCATTAAGAATGAAGGCAAGGATTCGCTGCTAAAAAAGGCTATCGGTAAAGATTTAAAAGGAAAGATTTCGCCTTTCCTGTATATCGCAGCCATTGGCTTTTCCTGGCTGAATCCTATTATTGCAGGTTTAATTTACGTTATTGCTGCTTTGATATGGCTTATACCTGACAAGCGCATTGAAAGACTTCTCCGCCAAAATAAAGAAGCAACTACCACAAACGATTTTTAAAGTGTTATTCCCATTTTAAATTGTACATCATTCGATGATCGCTCCTGTTCTGCAGGAATAGGCTCGGCATTTGTTCTACACGTTGCACAAGGAAAGGTTGCTCAGATGAGCTACCGTTTTTATTGGCTTTTCCAACCAGCATCAGGCAAGGGTGATAGTTTTACAGAGAAATTTGTTGATCCCCTACGCAAGGGGCATCCTAATTTGCTTAGTCGTTCACAGGCGAAAGGCATACCCCAACACCACAACTGCTGCACCCGTTTTATTTGAGCCATTCACATTATCTTTCTGGATGTTAATAAAACCATAGTTACCGCCGCCCTCAATAAACACATTGCCTTTAGCTAAGTTATAGGCCAATCCTATATGACCGTTGATACCAGCATTGAAACGATGCAGGTCATCCTTTATGTTCTCTGTATTATCAAAAGACTGCGCGCCAATAGGTAATGCCTGTTGATGCCCGCTGTCCAGATAAACTTCACTTGTACCACTGGTTTCATTTTTAGCAGATACGACTACACTTGCAAAAGGACCTGCCGCGATATAAAGGTCCCAGCGTGATGGCAGATGAAAATGATACTTAGCTAGTATTGGCAACATCAGATAGTTAATCTTAGCCTCGCTTTTATAGTTGGCGTATAAGTATTGTGGCACCTGCCCTGGTGGAAATAATGCTTCCATTTCCGCAGGCACGGCAAATGCCTGATTTCCATTTTTTTTACCACCCTGGGAAGAATACTCGAATTGTGGCTGGATTGAGAAGCGCTTTGAAAGATGGAATTCAGCGTGTACAGCCACATCTGGCCCTAACCGGGAACCATAACCTCTATTGATAGGATTATCTCCATCACCCGAAGTCAAATTTGGAATACTTAATCCTGCCTTAATCCCTAAATCAATATGGGTTTGAGCAAAAGAATTATGCATGAGAAAAAATGGAATGCAAAGCACAAGCTGGTTGATAACTCTTTTCATCCTTGTTTTTTTAAAGTTTATAGTAAACTATACAGACCCATTAAAGTAATGTATGGAGTATATCGGGATTAAATGTCTGTAGTTGATTGGAAATTTTAAGTACCTGAAGATAAGCAAAAGCCTGGCATTCCGCACCATTTTTTGGGGATATCCTCAGCATTCACGTTACAATATATTATGATTAGTCACATTTAGAGATCTGCATGTGAAGATTTCCGCCTGCCTGTTACTACCCCTTCTTTATAATTGAAGATAATTTCTCCCTGTTCTTAATAATGATCGTTTTTCCTGAAAGCTCAATGATATGATCGCCCGTGAACTCGTTCATTACCTTAAATATTGTTTCATACGTTGTTCCTGCATAAGATGCAAGATCCTGCCTGGTTAGTGTACCTTTAATAGTTCCATCTTTATCGCAACCAAATACTTCTGCGATTTTTAGTATGGTATCCGCAATACGGCTTTTTACATCCATGTGCACCATATTACGCATCCCCTTTTCAGCCTCCTGTAAATCGTGGGCATAATAAAGCATTAACTGATAAGTAAGTTCAGGATTTATTCTGAGCGTAGTTTTAAGAAACTCTGTGGAAATAAAACAAACAGATGCATCTTCTATGGCAGTAGCAGAGACAGGATAATGCTGATTTGCACCTATCCCCCTGTGCCCAAGTACATCACCTTCTTTTGCCAATTTGATGATGAGTTCCTTATCATCGCCCCACCTTTTATGTATTTTAACCTTTCCTTCATGCAGAAAATAAAATCCTGTAACAGGATCATCCTCCCGGAATATTGTCTGCCCTTTCTTGAAATTCAACAGCTTTGAATTATTGTCAATAGCAACTTCCCATTCAGGTAAAGCATACTTTTTTAGAAAGCAATTGGTATGTTGGTGCATAATCAAAGATAGAAAAACATTGCCTATGCAATGTTTTTAAAGTATTTTTGATAAATAAATTTAATAAAATATTGTTTTCGCAATACTTTTGTAAAAGAAAACGACATTTTATGTACAATAAAGATACTGACGAGTCTATTTCAATAGCACCGTCCCTCGACCTTATTATTGATAAGGAACAGGAAGAGAACCGGCCGCCGGTTTCCAAAAGGATTTTATACCTGAGCATTCAGGTAATATTTAATGCCATTATAATAGGTTTTATCGCAAAGGCACTGGTCGCTTTGATCAGCCTTATCACGAATCTTTCATTTTACGGAAAGTTTTCGATTGAAGAAAGTAGTCCGGTACACAATCAACTTGGCTGGCTGGTAATCATTATACCGGTAATGGGCGGTCTTGTGGTTGGTATCATGGCGCGTATCGGGTCTTCAGCCATACGTGGACATGGCATACCAGAGGCTATGGAACAGGTGCTTATAAATAAAAGCCGTATAAAGCCCATCATTACCTTATTAAAGCCGCTTTCTGCGGCTATTTCGATAGGCACTGGCGGTCCCTTTGGTGCGGAAGGCCCTATCATTTCTACCGGTGGTGCATTTGGTTCACTGACGGGACAGATCATGCACATTTCCCCCAATGAACGGAAAATTATGCTGACCGCAGGCGCCACAGCTGGTATGGCCGCTATTTTCGGCACTCCGGTAGCAGCAGTATTACTTGCTATCGAATTGCTGCTGTTTGAGTTTTCGCCCCGTTCTATTATACCTGTAGCTTTGGGCTGCGCAACAGGCGCGGCCATGCATTATGCTCTTTTCAGTGATGCTCCCGTGTTTTCGATGCCCGCTATTCCTCCTGCAGGGTCAGAGGCGATGATCTGTTATGTAGCTATGGGGGCAGTTATAGGTCTGATTGCGGCTTTTGTAACCAAAAGTATCTACTTCATTGAAGACCTGTTTGAAAAACTTCCTGTGCACTGGATGTGGTGGCCGGCAATAGGCTCTCTTGCCGTGGGTATAACAGGTTATTTCGCTCCATACACCATGGGTGTCGGTTATAGCAATATCTCTCAGCTGCTGAGTGGCAACATCAGCGTTCAGCTTATACTTGGACTCTGTTTTCTTAAATTTATTTCCTGGTCAGTTTCTTTAGGAAGTGGCACTTCAGGAGGAACACTTGCCCCACTGTTAACTATCGGCGGAGCTACCGGTCTGGGGCTTGGCATTATTGTGACATCGCTGTTTCCGCAGATTAACATCAGTCTGCCTACCTGCGCGCTCATAGGCATGGCCGCTATGTTTGCAGGATCAGCAAGAGCGCTGCTTACTTCGATAGTTTTTGCCTTCGAAACTACCTTACAACCACATGGCTTATTACCATTACTGGGTGCATGCACCGCTTCCTACTTTGTTTCCTTCTTTATGATGAAAAGCTCTATCATGACGGAGAAAATTAACCGCAGGGGTGTGCCAACACCTGATGCCTATGAACCGGATATTTTACGGGAACTGAATGTGGAAGAGGTAATGGATAAAAATATTCCGGCTGTAAGGTTGGATGAAAGTATCAAAGATGTATTAGAAGCATCAGACGCAAAAATACAAAACGGATATGGCGCAATTATTCTTGACAAAGAGGATAAGGTATGCGGAACAATAAATTTAAAAGTTCTGTATCAGGGAGTATTAAAAGGACATACTACTATGTCTGAGTTAAAATATGAAAAGGTTTTTGTGTTCCCCAACAGCACTTTACTTGCTGCCATTATATTAATGGAAGAGCGTAAATTGGACCTACTGCCCGTAGTTTCCAGGCAAAACAAGGAAAAAGTGCTTGGTGTTATCACAAAAAATCTGATCCTTTCCACTTATCGCAGAAGACGCGAGGATAGTGATGAACATCAACGGGAAATTTCAATAAAGCGAAGCGGCTACAAACTCCTGGCTAGAACGAAAAGGTTGAGACAGGAACAGTCTAAAAGATTTTTCAGAGGAACAAGGTAACCCCTCCATACCGGGGATTGACGGCAGCAGTACAGATGTATTGCTGCCGTTTTTTGTATTAGTAATTTCCCCGCCAGTGCTGTCAATGCTTCGTGCAGACAAGGCTAAATCAGACGCTAACTGAAGGTGTGATCGGGAAATGCTTCGATATGATAACCCTGCTATTATATCTATTTCCCCCATTGCGTATTTCCGCAAAATAATTTGGTAGCTGCCGCAACATAATTTGATGTTCTTGCTAATTACCGGCCGGGGCTTTCCTTCTACATTTACGGCAAATTGATCCACCAAACATTCAAAAGATGAAAGCCTCAAAGTTATTTTTAAAATCAGTTGCTAAATTAGGAATCAGAAAAGTATTCGGCATAGTAGGCGGAGAAGCGCAGGCAATGCAGTTCGATGAAGAAGCATCCCTGGACTTTTATCTCACCCGCCACGAATTTGCCGCCGGTATTATGGCGGATGTATTTGGCCGCATGACAGGAGAACCACAGATGTGCTATTCCACTTTTGGTCCCGGACTATCCAATCTGTCTACCGGTATCGTTTCTGCTATTCTTGACAGATCCCCGATGCTGGCAGTGTCAGCACAGATCCCAAGGGCAGAAGTTCACTTTAACCAGACCCACCAGTGCATAGACAACGTATCCATGATGCGCCCTATCACCAAATTTGCGGCGCAGATAGAAAACATCCTCGAAATACCTGAACTGCTTAAAACAGCGCTTGAAATAGCAGTTAACGATATTCCCGGTCCTGTGTACCTGAGTTTCCCTACTGATGTAATGGAACAGGAAATGCCTGATGAAGAAGCAGAAGCCCTGCTGCAAACCCTTTCCCCGGTAAAAAGAAAATCTGCTCCTCTTCCAGACTTCCGTCAGTTAGACACAGTGCTCAGCAAAATAAAAGACGCCAAAAAGCCGCTGGTCATTGTTGGCAATCAGCTGATCAGAGACAATTGCTGCGAAGAACTGTTAGCATTTATAGACGCACTTAACATACCCGTTATCTCCACGCTGGCATCAAAAGGTATTGTTCCTGAAGATCATCCATTGTTCATTACTCCCTGCAATAAGTACATAGACAAAATATATCATGAAGAGCTTGTATCCCAGATCTTTGATAACAGTGATCTTCTGTTACTGATCGGTTACGACTTCGGAGAAGACCTGAAGTCCAGCCTGTGGAAAAATAAGAAGGAGACCATTGTTATCAATACCCATTATAATGATATGGGTAAGGTATTTCAACCGGATATCCTTTTCACCGGCGATCTGAAACAGGTACTCCCTTATATCATGCAACAGGGAATAACTCCTAAAGAAGACAACGAAGCATTGCTTGAATTAAAACAACTTTTCGATAAAAGAGCTCCTTTTGTAAGTGAAGAGTTTTCAAATATTCCGCTGATCATTCAGTCTGTCAGGAATGCATTAGGTGAATCAGGAGTGCTGTGCAGTGATATCGGATTACACAAACAATATGCAGGATTACTGAGCAAAACCTATGAACCGGATACTTTTATGTGCTCAAATGTATGTGGTACATTCGGCTTTGGTCTGCCTGCAGGCATGGGCGCTAAACTGGCCAGGCCTGCTGAAAGAGTAGCCGTTATCTGCGGAGATGGAGGATTCCACTCTACCAGCCAGGACCTTGAAACAGCTGTCCGTTACAATATCCCTATTGTGATCGTTGTGCTGAAAGACAATGCCTTTGGTCTGATCAAATACTACCAGTTCCTTGAAAGAGATGAGATCTTTAAGCGTAGCGTTGAATTTGGTAACGTAGACTTCGTAAAACTGGCAGAAGCGAATGGTATGAAAAGCATACAGCTGGAAGCACCCGAGCAGCTGGAATCAATGATGGAAGTGGCATTTTCCACCAACAAACCTATGCTGATTGAAATTCCTATTGTATATGACTACAGATTCAGAGAAGTTGCAGTACCTGAAGAAATGGAAATCAATGACTAAGTATATTGCCAATTATAGCCCCCTCACTCCCCTATTGTTCCTCGAAAGAGCTGCTGCCTTTTATAAAGATAAAACAGCCGTTGTACAGGACAATATCAGAAAAACATATGGAGCATTGTACAATGATTGTACCTGCACTGCCATGCGTTTCAGGGAACTGGGGGTGCAACCCGGGGACCGCATAGCTTACATCAGCAGGAATAATCACCAGCTGCTGGAAGCACATTATGCGGTTCCCATGTGCGGGGCCATCCTTGTTCCCATTAACTACCGGCTGAATGAAAGGGAAATCAGCTATATCCTGAAACATGCAGCCGTAAAGATCCTCGTTTCCGAAGAACAGTACTATCACGAATCTTACAGCGATATCGTTGAAGTGCATATGTTCATCAACAGTGAAGATCTTTATAAAAACGAATCGATCTACAAATATAAAGCCCCGCGGATCAGCGAAGACGACACCATCTCTCTGAACTACACCAGCGGTACAACCGGGCACCCGAAGGGAGTAATGTACTCTCACCGGAGTACCTATCTGAATACGCTCGGAGAATGCATCACGGCTTCGCTCACAGCCGACTGTAATTACCTGTGGATACTTCCCATGTTCCATTGTAACGGATGGTGTTATACCTGGGCTGTGACAGCGATAGGAGGAACACATTTCTTTATAGACAGTTTTGACCCTGAATATATTGTCTCCTATATCACCAGTCAGCAAATCACGCATCTGTGTGCCGCACCTACCGTGCTTATACAGCTGCAACAGGCCATTAACTTTTCTCTGCTGGGAAGCTATGGTAAACTAACCATCATCACGGCAGGCTCCGCACCCGCGCCTGATACCATCAGAAGATTTGAAGAAAATGATGTAAAGATCATTCATGTATATGGCCTGACGGAAACACATGGTCCTCATTCCGTTTGTGAAACCAGCGACAGGTCAAGACAAGGCATTGCCAGTGTACATGCGGTGTTCATGAACGTTGTAGACGATCAGCAGCGTTCTGTAGCGTGGGATGGTAAAACGATCGGAGAAGTGGTGGTACGCGGTAACAATATTATGCAGGGGTATTATAAGGATATAAAATTAACCCGCCAGGCGTTCAAAGGCGGC
Source organism: Chitinophaga sp. CF418 (assembly GCF_900142925.1). Taxonomy (GTDB): domain Bacteria; phylum Bacteroidota; class Bacteroidia; order Chitinophagales; family Chitinophagaceae; genus Chitinophaga. The sequence goes on along the minus strand of NZ_FRCN01000015.1, from coordinate 242,302 downwards.
TGGTTTCATACAGGCGATCTTGCTGTGATCCATCAGGATGGACATGCCGAAATAGTAGACAGGAAGAAAGATCTTATTATCAGTGGTGGAGAAAATATCTCATCTATTGAAGTGGAGAACGTACTGTATCAACACCCTGATATCCTGTTGGCCGCCGTCATCCCCGTACATGATCACAAATGGGGGGAGATACCCCAAGCTGTCATTGAACTAAAAAAGGGAAGGATCGTTTCGGATAAAGAGATCATTGCATTCTGCAGAGATAAACTGGCACACTACAAATGCCCCAAAGCTGTCATCTTCGATACAATCCCCAGGACCAATACAGGCAAAGTGCAGAAAAACAAGTTAAAAGAAAAATATTACTATCATGGAAAATAACACCCTTCAAACACAACTTACGGATCTTTTTAACATTACCGGCAACAGTACTCACCAGGTACTGGAATTTAAAAAAGGCATCAATAACGTTATTGTATTTGACCCCGGCGCTAACCACACCAGCTTCTGTAAAAGCAGTATCAGCCGTATTGATGGCAAAACAGGCCAGTTATTCTATGGCGCCACCCCCATTGAAGAAAAGATCAGCGAAACGGACTTCGAGGGACTCGCATTCCAGTTAATTACACAAAGTGATAATAATCCCTCCGGAGAGCTACAGTTCAGCAGAGGTATGCACCGCTATTTTGTATTAGACGCAGAGATACAGACAGTACTGCAACATTTACCCTCATCCATACATCCTATGGATTTTCTGCTGGTGGGTGTAACCGCCCTGTCAGGCATTGAAGAGAAATACCTTCCCGGCAATGAAGATCCGCTGGTACAGGCACAGTTCATTATCGCCCAGCTTTTTGTGATCGCAGCATATTATTATCAGTTGCAAAATAAGATTACGTGGAACAGCAGCACATCAGAGCAACCTGTTTATCATCGTTTTTTACAACAGGTATCTCCCGAAAAAGCTGACCTGTATGCGCCGCTCTTTAATATCATCCTGATGTTGCATGCGGAACATGGGCAAAACTGTTCTACAGCAACCGTTCGTAATATCGCCAGTGCAGGAGGAGATATTTATACAGCGATAGCCAGTGGCATTGCAGCATTTAAAGGTAGGTTACATGGTGGCGCCAGTCAGTATGTATCACAGATGTATAACGAGATCATCCAAAGAGATATCAGCGCCAGCGAGTTTATTGCCGAAAAGATGAGTCGCAGGGAAGTGATCTATGGTTTCGGACACCGCATCTATAAAAACTGGGACCCAAGAGCAAGGATCATGTATAATATGTTACAGTCTGATGATCCTGTATATGCCAGCGTAGATGTGATCAGAAGATTAGCTTTTGAACTGACAGATCATGTAAGCAACGATACCTATTTCAGCAGCAGGTTCATCTTCCCTAATCCGGACCTGTTCAATAATGTATTCTATACATTGTTCGGCATGCCTTCTTCTATGAACACAGTAATGCTATCACTCAGCAGAGTAGCCGGCTGGATCGCACATTATTATGAGAACCTGTCCGACCGTCTCCCTATTATCAGACCACAGGAATTATACAAATAACGTGAGCAGAAAAATACAGCATATTATAGTAGTAGGATGCGGGCTGCATTTCAGAGAGCGATACTATTCTGTACTGCAGCAGCAAGCGGGAATAAAGATCAGTATGGTGATAGATCTTGAGGCGGAAGAAGAGCGCATCCGGCATTTCTTTTCAGGCAAATCACTGCTTCCTGAACAGTATCTTTTTCTTCCCGATCAGTATCGTAACGATCTTACTCCTGAAGAACTGGATAAACTGTTATGCGGCAGGATAAATAAAAAATTAATAGATGCGGTGATCATCTGTACAGAACCCAAGGCCCATAAAGCGTATGCTATATGGGCTGTCAGGAATAACATACATGTGTTCACAGACAAACCGCTGACCGCTTTTTCGTCAAGACAACCATCGGAATCGCTGTTGCAGGACTTCTATGATATTACGGGAGAGATCCGGAATGACCAGCTGAACTTTGTTATCTCCTGTGAACGGCGTGCACATACCGGTTATAATTATGTCAGACAGTTTCTTTCAGAGCTGATCAGTACTTACCGTGTGCCGATCACATTTATAGATATCCATTTCGGCGGAGGTATGTGGAATATGCCGGATGAACTTTTCTATCGGGAAAATCATCCATATAAATACGGATACGGTGTAATGCTGCATTCAGGCTATCATTATATTGACCTGTTGTTCAGCCTGATGTCGCTCAACAAAGTCCTCTATCCTGATATGCATGCATCCACTCTTCATGCGTTAGAGATCTCTCCTGCCGATCATCTTGGGATGATCGATCAGGCAGTATATGAAAGATGTCTGCATACAGACCGGTTCAGCGAATACTTTCAACCTGAAAATATCAGCCGCCTGCATGATTTCGGAGAGACGGATGTTACGCTGACAGGAGATTTCAAAAGTAACGGTAAACGGATCTCTCATTATTGTCTTAAGCTGATGGAAACCTCTGCCTCAAACAGGGGCTGGCATCAGCTGCCCGAGAATACGTATATCAGCAATGGCCGGCTCAGACAGGAATCTATAATTATACATGTGGGTCCTCTCTGTTCTGTTCACATCAGCAGTCATTCGTTGTCCAAACAGCAGTCGGCAGATAAAACAGAACATTTTACAATAGAGATCATCAACAATACAAATGTTACAGGTCATGCCGGTTACATACAGCTAAACAGGCAGGATATTAGTGAGATGTACCCGGAAATGCCGTTGAATAAAGGCATGAATGTAGCTGCCCGCCAATGGCAGCTGCAAAACTTCCTGCAGGGTGGTGATGCACATTCTTCATTGTTATCTCACAGGGAAAGTATTGCCTTTATAGATAAAGTTTACAGACAGCTTCAAACAAATATGGAATATGATAATGCCGCAAACGAACGGATACATGTTTGATACAGTATACGACAGACGGTTTACGGATTCCCATAAATGGGATAAAATACCGGAATACAGCTTATCGATGTGGCTGGCCGATATGGATTTCAGAACACCAGCCCCTATACTGGATGCCCTCCGGCAAAAAGTATCCACAGGCTTTCTCGGTTATCCTGCAATCAATGAACAGTATATGGAAACAGTGTTAAACTGGTTCACAGCTTTTCATCACTATAATACAGAAGGGATCAGCATAAGCCCTGTAACCGGTATTATCCCTGCCCTATCTGCCATTATACAGCGATACACTTCCGAAGGTGCTGAAATTATTATCCAGGCGCCGGCTTATTACAGGTTCATGGAAATCACACAGAACCGGACCATTTTATTCAACCCTTTAAAAATTGATGAAGACGGTCAGTACCAGATGGATTTTGAACAGCTGGACTCCCTTTTACCTTTGCAGCCACAGATCTTCGTGCTCTGCTCTCCACATAACCCTGTAGGCAGAGTATGGAGTTATGAAGATCTGCTGCGCATTGCGGAATATTGCCTTGAAAATGAGATCCTGCTGATTGCTGATGAGATACATTGTGATCTCGTATTACCAGGTTATCATTTCACGTCGGTAGCCACCTTGCCAACACGTTATTTACAGAATACCATTATCCTTCATTCTTCCACAAAAACTTTTAATATTGCAGGGCTGAGAGGCGGGCATGTAGTTGTATTTAATCAACGGATGCAAAGGGAACTATCAAAGGTTTTTGATCTTTATGGTATCAATAAAGTGAATACTGCTTTTCTTACAGCAACAATGGCAGGTTACACCCATTGCCGCGATTGGACGATCTCATTAAATAAATATATTGCCAATAATTATCATTACGTCCGGACATTCATACAGGAGCATATTCCGCAGTTAAAAACATTTCAGCAGGAAGCCACGTACCTGATGTGGATTGACTACCGTGCATTACAGATCAGCGAAGATGATTTCTTCTCCACACTGGACCGGGAGCTTATTGTATCAAAAGGAACAATATTCAGTGAATATGGAAAAGGCTTTTTCAGAATGAACATTGCCTGTCCACTGGACATTATAAAAAAGGCAATGCAGATATTACACACTCAAATACACCATTTATGAAGATCCATATTGTAGGAGCATCCTGCTCGGGTGTTACCAGCCTCGGAGAATATCTTTCAACAACACTCAATGTGCCATACTTTGATACGGACGAATATTTCTGGGAGAAAAGCGATCCCCCTTTTACTGTAAGAAGAGATCCGGCAGTACGGAATAATATGATATTACAGGAGCTCAATCAACATAAGAGCTGGCTACTGGGAGGTTCTGTTATCAACTGGCAGCTGGATACCGCATTTGATCTGATCGTTTTCCTGTGGCTGCCGCAGGATATCAGGATCAGCCGGCTGAAAGCACGGGAACTGGAAAGATATGGAGATGTTATCTATACTGATGCTGACAGGAATAAACAATTTAATGAGTTTATTGACTGGGCATCGGGATACGATGATAATACGGCCCGCGGCAGAACCTTAGAGGCGCATCAGCAATGGCTGGCAGCCTCTCCGTTTCCGGTACTGGAACTGAAAGGAGATCTGTCCATCCAGGAGCGCACAGCAAAGGTGATGGAGAAATTATCCGCCATACAGCAAGAGATGTCTTCGAAATGAATACAACTTATCTTGCAAAGACATTCTCCAGCCTGATCCGGCACAGGAATTACAGACTGCTTTTTTTCAGCCTCAGTATATCTCAGATAGGCACCAGTATACAGGACATTGCACAGTCATGGTTAATTCTTGAAAAAACGCATTCTGCACAGGCTATTGCCTTGCTCACTGCCTGCCTGTTCATGCCCTATGCCCTATTGGGTCTGATCAGTGCACCATTGCTGGAGAAGTTAAACCCACGGATAACGATGATCATCTGTCAGTCTTTATCCATGTTATCTGCCATTGTATTGTCGCTGCTCTGCTTTACAGGCCAGATCGAATTGTTCCATCTTTACCTGTTGGCCCTGCTGAGAGGATTTATTGTCGTCATTAATAACCCTGTACGTCAGTTGCTGATCCGTCAGTGTGTGGAAAGGTCGCAGGTACCCAATGCCATTGCCCTGAATACTTCGGTGTTTAACCTTGCCAAGGTGCTTGGCCCAGCTATAGGGGGACTACTACTGGCAGGTATGGGTGCGGCCTATTGTTTCCTGTTCAACGCAGTGTCTTTTGCATTTGTTATACACAGTCTCTTTATCATGCAGGAGCAGGAGCTGTATCCTTATGCAAACAATAAAACAAAACAGTCGCTGTTGAGCCGTATCAGAAACGCTTTGGGCTATGTTATCAGCAACCGGCAACTGTCTGTACCCTTTGCTGTACTTTTCCTGGTGTCCCTGCTCTGTATTAATTTTTCTGTTATCCTTCCCATCATTTCAGGCATGTTACTACAGACAAATGCGAAAGAGTTTGGCTATATCAATGCCCTATTCGGACTGGGTGCATTTGCGGGCGCCATTGTCTCGGCTTATCTGTCAAAGGTAAACTTTAATTTTATGATGGTCTCCGCAGCAGGATTAGGAATGATGTTCATACTGCTTGCCTTGGCTGGTAATATCTGGCTGACGGGCAGCCTGCTGATCATCACCGGTTATTTTTATACGACCTATACAACTGTGACCAGTGCCTATATTCAACTTCGTTCAGAAGAAGAATACCAGGTCAATACCATTGCATTGTATACCTATATTCTCACAGGCATCAATCCTGCGGGAGCTTTCCTGATAGGTTTTCTTGAAAAGACCGGAGGTGCGGCCACAGCGCTGATCATCCCCGGCATTGTTGCCCTGGTGTCATCCTTCTGCGGATATCTTGCCAATAAATCAACGGTGTTGCGCTTCCCATGAGAGATATCAATCGTACGTTCGAGTTAACAGGTATGGCAGGCAGAAGAAATTACTTCTATTATGAAGCGGATACCGCTCGGCAAATACTTCATCTTCACAACAAAAATCCATTAAACAAAAAAGCAGGTATTACCAGCAACTCATTCTACCTTGCAGGTGGCCGCAAACATATTGTACACGATACGATGACCGTCATTCCCGATATTATCAGGAATGAAATAAATGGTATAGATAAAAGAGCGCAGTCATGGCGCAGGCAGAAACATATCCTGCTGGAATATGCCAATGCACAGCCGGGAGAAGATATGACATTACGCTATACTACTAAAGACGGATCAAGGATTATTATGACAGGTGTTACCCGCTACAGAGACTCCCTTTATATTGTTCTGGACAAAGTAGAAAAACATTACCTGCTTACGGAAAGTTCACTAAACGCCGGCAATTATTAGACAATTAAATTACCATTAAATTGAACAGCTCATCTTGCCTGAAAAAAAATTTCAGGCTATATTACATGTATAAATAATTTACTTTAACCCGTAAATTCCTGTTATAATTGTGTTGCCCGTTAATCCAGAAACAGCACACCCCTCAAGCTAAAATACCACAAAACTCTAAGCCTGTAATTTAAACAATACTCATCCTTAGTTCTTATTTTTATGCCAGCGACACACATTAAATTAGCCATTTTAGATAACTATACTCTATTTATCAAAACATTAAAAAGTTATCTCTCAGAAAGAAAAAATATTACCGTTGCTATTCAGTCGTCCAATGAATATGACCTGCTGCAACAACTAAAACATACGCAGATAGATGCGTTACTGGTAGATATACTAATGCCTACACTCACAGATACCATTATATTGATCCGCCAGGAATATCCCCGTATAAAAATACTGCTGCTTGGAACCGACAAAGATATTCATCTCATGTGCGACCTGCTGGAACTGGGGATATATGGCTTCATTTCCAAATCAGGAGATCCTGAGGATCTGTTGCAGGCAATAGATGCTGTAAAAGAAAACAGGGTTTACAGGAACAGGTTATTTACCGATGTATTGTATGAAAATACGCAGCATTTGAATGGTCGTAATAAAACAAAAAACGAGGCCACGCTGAATGAGAGAGAGAAAAAGATCCTTCAGTTGTTATGGGACGAAAAAAGTAATAAGGATATAGCTGCTCAGTTGTTTGTAAGCATCCGGACAGTAGAGAAGACGCGACAGGACTTGAAGGATAAGTTAGGGGTGAGGTCTACTGTGGGGATTCTAAAGTATGCGATAAAAAACAAGATAATTGTGAATTAGTTTGGTACATATCAATCCTGCTTAACAACTTTATCCCAAAAACCATCACTCATTTTATGAATAGCGTTACCAGCTTTATCCTGCTCTTTTTGCAGCCTGGTAATCTTTGTCTTATTCCCGGAATTATGAGCAGCCAGCAGTTCAGCGGCTACCGCTGTATCATGCCATTTACCTATGGCATCCTGCATCTGATCCAGATAGTCGATATTTAATGTCAATGAAGAGACTAAGGGTTTGTTAAGTATACCGTGAACATATACGAGGTTTTTTATTCTCTTGCGGGCTTCATGAAGTTGATCTGTGGATGTTGTAGTTACAACAATGGCTATTTTTTTTAACTGCCGGTTAACCCAATGTTTAATGTCGCTATTGCGAACAGGGTGTAATGATTTAAGAAAGGAGCTCATTGCATTCCTGACATCGTCATTATAGTCGGTTTTATGTAAACGGAACTTCGCTGTTTCTTTCCGGATCGTATCAGTTGCTTCGGCGTTAAATGCCGGATGATGAATATCAAACTGCTTTATCATTTGCAGATTAATATTGGCATCCCTGATAACTCCTGCGCGGTGAAATATTCTCTTTATATTTTTTTTAATAGTAACCTCATGCTCCCCCTTATATAATTCTGTCATTTTTGAAAAAGCTTTCAGCTTTTTGATCTCCACGCGTAGTTTATGCAATGCTTCCTGGCTTCCGGATGCAGCAAAAGTTTGCAACTGGTCTCGCAGTTCCAGACACCGTTTAACGAGGTATTTCCGTTGTCTTTTCCTCTTAAGCATACCCACTACTTTATAGTTAAAGTTACCACTAATTCCCCACTGGTGCGTCCTCTGCTATTGTTCGGGAGCTTCAAAAAATTCCGCCGCCCTTTTCACTCATCAAAAATTCTATAAACCCCATATTTATTTTTTTACATTAGGCAGCCCATTCTAAACTTCTATCTGCAAAAAATATTAAATCTATAAACAGGTCACATCGTTATGAAAAGGAGAGATTTTATTAAAACCGGTGGTCTTGCTGGCGTAGGGGCAGGCTTAACCATCCTCAACTTCCCGGTATTCGGGAAAAACGCCCCCAGCAATAAACTGGTATTAGGTGTAATGGGTGTCAATTCCCGGGGGAACTGGCTGGCACAGTGTGCAGCTAAACTGCCAGGTGCAGAGATAGGTTATATCTGCGACGTGGAAGACGGCGCTATTGCCAAAGGGTTAAAGGCTGTTGCCAGCGCCCAGGACCGTAAACCTACTGTTATTAAAGACATCCGTCAGCTGCTGGAGCGTAAAGATTTTGATGCGCTGTTTGTTGCGACCCCGGACCATTGGCATGCACCAGCGGCAATAATGGCCACAGCGGCAGGTAAGCACGTATATGTGGAAAAACCCTGCGCCCACAATCCGGCAGAAGGGGAATTACTGATTGCAGCAGCAAAGAAATATAACCGTCTGGTACAGATGGGGAGCCAGCGCCGTTCCTGGCCCAATATGCAACAGGCTATAAAAGAAGTCAGGGAACAACAGGTGCTGGGTAAGATATACTATGGAAAAAGCTGGTATACCAATAACCGTCAGCCTATTGGTATTGGTAAGAAAATAGCCGTGCCGGATACCCTGAACTGGGATTTATGGCAGGGGCCAGCTCCACGCCGCGACTACCTGGACAATATCGTTCACTATAACTGGCACTGGCGCTGGCACTGGGGTACCTCAGAGACCTGTAACAACGGTACCCACGAACTGGATTGCCTGCGTTGGTTCATGGACCTGGAATTTCCTACCAAAGTGACCTCTGCCGGCGGGCGCTATGCCTATCCGAAAGACGACTGGGAAACACCAGACACTCAGACCCTCAATTTTGAATTTGAAGGTGGCAAAGCTATCTCCTGGGAAGGACGCAGCTGCAGTTCATTCAACCTGGAAGGCAGCGACCGCGGCTTTGCCATTTTCGGAGATAATGGCACCCTGTACAACTCCGGAGGCGACAGCTACAAGCTAGTAGACACCAAAGGCAAGACCGTTAAAGAGGTGAAACAGGCTACCAATACCAATCAGAGTGCCGTTAACACGGTTAGCCCTGCCGGCGAGTACTACGATGCAATACATATCAATAACTTCCTCGAAAGCATCCGGGGCAATGCCAAACTCAATGCTGAAATAAATGTCGCCTTCCGCAGTACACTGCTTCCCTTGCTCGGCAATATTGCCCAGCGCACAGGCAAGGTATTACATACTGATCCTTCCAATGGACACATCCTCAATGATGCCGAAGCCATGAAATTGTGGAAAAGAGAGTACGAAAAAGGATGGGCTCCAAAAGCCTGAAAAAGGGATTGAAAACTTTTTTGACGTTCGCGTAAGGGTATATTCGACCCTTCGTGTTATACTATTGTATCATTGTGCCAACAAGCGGGTAATTAACGGTATTGAAGAAACGAGATAAATCTGAACTGTTCCTGCATCTTTTTCATAGCTGCCATGAAAAGTTGCACCGGTATGCCTATACATTACTAAGGGACAGCGATGAGGCCAATGATATTGTACAAACTGTATTTGCCCGGCTGTGGGAAAAACGGGAAACCGTTGTCTTTGAAGAAGATATAAAAGGCTATCTGTATCGTTCTGTTCACAACCTCTGCATGAATAATATCCGGAAAGACAGCGCCCGGGACAGGTACCTGTCCTACAGAACCGGAGACAGGGATAACTTCATGCAGGGTGGAACAGAACAGCAAACGCTGGCCAGAGAGCTTGAAAAACACATAGCACAGGCTACCGGCGCCTTACCAGAGCAGTGCAGGGTCATATTCCTGAAAAGCCGGGAAGAAGGTAAGAAGTATGCCGAAATAGCGGCGGAACTGGACATTTCAATTAAAACGGTGGAAGCACAGATGAGCAAGGCGTTAAAACTGATGCGGGAAAAGCTGGCCGATTACCTCCTCACAATTTTGTTGATATTGCATATAAATCATCTTTTGTAAAAGCCGGCATGAAATAACTGTTACCATTGAGCAAACAACAAAACATAGCGATATCTGAAGCACTGCTGATAAAATACCTGGCAGGAGAAGCGAGCCCGGAAGAAGCGATCGCCATTGATGAATGGGTAGAGCAGACTCCGGACAACAACCGGCTGCTGCAGCAATATCTGCAGTTATGGTCGCATGCCGGCAAAGAAGGAGCTTATCATGCACCGGATCTTCAGGAGGAGCTGCGCCGGCTCAATATCGATGCTTCTCTTCCAGCTGAGAATCGCAAAACACCTTTACTACGCACACTATTCATCCGCCGGGCAGTGGCGGCTATATTCATTTTAGTCCCCGGTGCGGCCCTTCTGGCCTTCCTCCATCCCTGGAGAACCACAAAAGTCCCTGCCGTACTGGCGCTTACATCATCGCATGATATTCTCCGTGATACTTTGCCCGATCATTCAGTTGTAACATTAGTACCAGGTAGCCGGCTGGAACGCTCCGCTTCATTTGATGGCCCTGACAGAACTGTAAAATTGCAGGGGGAAGCCTATTTTTCCATTGCACCTGATGCAGACAAACCTTTCATTGTACATGCAGGAGCTGCAGATATTAAGGTGATCGGTACTGCATTCAATGTTAGGGCCAATAAAGATAGTGTTACCGTACAGGTGGATAATGGTGCTGTACTTTTCTTTGACAGTCATGACAGTGTCCATCTAAAAGGGGGCATGGAGGGTATATACCTGGTGGATACACCTCACTTCTCCGTAACAAAGATGGAAGGCGCCAATGACTATGCCTATGCCACCAAAACATTCCGGTTCCAGGCTACCCGACTGGAATCAGTGGTTAAGGTCCTGGAAAAAGCCTACAACGTAAAGATCGTACTGGAAAATAAAAAACTGGCTGACTGCACAATCACGACCTCATTTACCGATATGCCAATTCAATATGTAATGGAGGTTATCACAGCATCCTTATCTATTCAGTACCGCATGGAAGGGTCTACCATTTATATGAAAGGGAATGAATGTAATTGAGTTATTTAGGAAAGCATGCCTCACAATGATATGTGTATTGTTGTCTACAGGCGTGAAGGCACAGACAAACCCGCCATCATTGGACAAACAGGTGCGTGTACCGTTGAAGGAAGTGAATATTACTACACTGGGGGATATGATAACAGCCCAGACAGGCTTCATACTTTCCTTTAATGCACAAACAATAATAGCCCAGAAACAGCTGCTGCTCCGGCATCCATCCTATTCCATCCACCAATTGCTCACAATCATCAAGGAAGCGACGAGCTCCGAGTATACCATCATCCAGGACCATGTTATCTTTCGCCGGGTAAAAAACAAAGGGGTTGTTACCAGAACGGCGACAACCAGTCATACTACTAAACAGGAAATTGGGCAGCGCCTGGCAGGTATAAACAGGCCGCCTGTTGCCACCGCAGGCAAACAGATCCACATAACAGTAACCCCAAAAGCCGGTCATATTGCTTATCATCACAATACTACACCTCTCCCACATATGGGCCGTACGGCCGGCCAGACGAAGAATCGCACAGGACTGAAGGCCGCTGTACCATCGGGCAGATCATCTAATAAAAACAATAATATTCACCAGAATATTATTACAAATAAAGAAACAGGTATTAAAACAGACAATACTTCTAGTGCGCCAACAACAGCGCCTACAACAGATATTACAGTGCAGCTTATACCTGATACTACAAGGGCTGTAACTAAAACTGGTATTGTAATGGAGCTTATACCTGATAACATGAGCGCTGCAAATAATACTGGCATCACAGCGGATGCTACAACAGGTACCACATCTGCAGCACCAATAAATGTCATTGCAGGTAACAGTAAAGCCGCCGGCAATTCATTGGCGTACATAGGACCATTAAGGATTACCATTCCTACTATAAAGCCTGCAGCGCCAGCATTACTACAGGTTACTCCACCGGCAAAGCGACAAAAAGAGCGATATGTATATGAAAAGCCAGGTCTTTTCAAACCATTTGTACAGGCAGGCTTTGCTGCAGACGAAGCGCTTTATGCCAACCTGCAGGCAAAAGCAGGCATAACGTTGGCATACGGCATTGTGTCCTGGAGCACTAATTTTTCCGTATCAGGCTTTCGCTATGGAGCGGGCATCAGCTATCCTTTAAATAATGGCTGGCTGATAGAGCTGGAAGCTACGACCGGTAAGCTCTTTAAAGAAACCCCTGTACGCATGAATGATGACACTACCACAACCAAGCCTCCTCTTTATGCGAACAGCCGGTTACAAAGGATCAGTCTTTTTGCGCAGAAAAGTATCGGCCCACACTTGTCAGTATATGCCGGCCCTGTATTCAATCATCTGAAAAGTACTTATCAACTGAGAACCTGGCCCTTAAATCTGGCCAGCCTCAGAGTGATAGTATCAACCCCGGAAGAAGATTATGTGACTATCAGCCCCCTTTATACACTCCATAGGTCTCCAGCGGAAGAAACGGAAGATATCATGACATGGATTGGTTTTCAGATTGGCATAAGTTACCGGCTCTGACTCATCGCCAGTTTCAATTCATCCAGCAAACGGAACGTATCGGCAAATGTCCCGGGCGCTGCCCGATGCAACATTTTACCTTGTTGTACCTGTGTTACGAAATAATGAATCTCATCGCGGTAACCATATTGCACTACAGGATTATTCTCCGCTACCGGTGTTGCAGTTGTATAGCTACTTTCACTCATTTGACGCCGGCTGTTAAAGATCTTATCAAACGGCACTCCTGCAAACTGCCTGCCCAATGGCGTGATACGGAAACTACCCGGATAGTTTATTTCAATTACATCACGGGGAGTAAGGCACTGCAGTGTATCGGCAAACAATGACCAGGAATAACAGCTGGACAGTTCCAGCATACCGGTTGCCTGCCGGTGTTTCACCAGCAATTGCAGATGTATGCCTCCATTCATACCCGAATGATGTAACAGGGAATATTGCTCAACCGGTCCAAAGAACTCTAATATATTATTGATGGGATGGCAGAATAACTCCATTACGGCATCTCCTTCCGGATAGGCCCCTGTAATATAACGGGCCTGATAACTATAGGCATCAGCAATAGTCTTCTTCAATTGCCGGTTCAAAGGACTGAAACGCTTATTGAACGCGATCATACATTTATCTGCATGAGGATGACCCATCAGTTGCTGCAGGGCTGCATAACTGTTAACAGCCGGCTTCTCCACAAACACGTATTTGTCTGCATCCAGACAATCCTTTACCAGCGGGAACTGGTGTTCATTTTTCATACAGATAAAAACACCCTGTACTGCCGGATCTTTTAATATAACAGATAGCTCTGACACACCTGTGCATCCGGGGAAAAGACGCGCCGTTTGTGTGGCAACCTGTAACTGACGGGAGTAAAGGTATTTGATGCGGACTCCCATATTTAATATTACGGGATATAAATTGTCAATACTATGCTGCCCTACCCCTATAAAAGCGAAGGACGGGCCGTCGCTAAATAGCCCGTCTAACATCTTCATTCTTCGCCATTGTTTATATGCATTGATAACCAGTTCCAACATGTGCTACACTTTAGCCATTACAGTTTTAAAAGTCTCTTTTTGTTTATTCCATTGATAGTCTCCAAACAATTTCTCTGTGATCAGGTTACCCAGTAACCGTTCTGATTGCCGGAGCAACGTAATATCGTATTTACGATGGAAGTTGATCCAGCAACCATTACAGTTATGACAGTGATGCTTTTGTGCAGCGTTGGTAGCGGCATCATTAAAGATATGATCGAGTGAATGGTTATAGATATTTCCCAGCTTCAGGTCCAGATTCTGACAAATGGGAACATCTCCGTTTGGCAGTACTACAAGGCTATCGAAAATAGAATAACAAGGCATTTTCAATTCACCCTGCTGCCAGTATTTATACAGTTGTAGGAAATCAAGGTTCTCGTCAAATCTCTGCAGGCTGTGAATAATATCCACTGGTATTTCAAGGCGGTCGGCAGTAGCAGCAGATACTTCACTGGCTATGACATTTTCAGTGTGCGCTGTTTCTACTGTATCGAAGTAAGAGATATTATTGTAAATGCCAATCCGAAGATCTGTTCCATATTCAGCACACACCTGCATTACATGGCGCAGGTCGTCAAAACTGTTATAAGGTGACAATGTGAACATTACGGAAATATCCTGCTCTTTATGCAGCTCTTTGATCACACGTAACACTTTATCATAGCCGTCCTTACCCCGCATGAACTGATACGTTTCTTTGTTACCATCCAGGGAAATGAACAAGCGTTTGGGGGCATATTCTTTTGCCGCTTTAATTACTTTTGCGGGGTCCAGGCAATTTGATAAAAGATCATATGAAGGATGAAATCTGCTGAACCAGTGTAAAATCTCAAAAGCCTGCGGATGCAGCAGGAATTCGCCTCCTTCCAGGCCTATATTGGTAGATTTGCTGATACAGTCACTCTGCATGATTTCCACAATCTTCTCCATCGGAAGATGTACAACCGGTCTCTTTGCCCATATCAGGCAATGCTTGCAGCGTGACTGGCATAGATCTGTAGCATAGAGCATCAGGGTAGATAACTTCTTCGAAGTAGGCTGTAGCTGGTTGCGCACGAACCTTGTGGCCCGTGACATATAGTCGGCAGTGGTATACATGAATGTTGCTTAAGAGAGCGAATAAATAAGAATAGCTATGATTGCGATAAACATAAAACTTAAAAAAGGCAGCACCAGGTAGCACAGCATTTTTGCAAGTATCTCATGCTTCTGATGTTCTTCATATTCCATAGGTCAGTCATTAAATAGTAATTAACACGCAGTCTTTACTATAACAACACAATGGGTGATGTATACCCTTATGCGGGAGAGAAAAAAATAAAAGCCGCCCTGTGACCGGACGGCTGCAGCTTTATCAGATTTGTAATGCTGTTTAGTGCTGTGACACTTTTATAAAATACTTATGCTCTTTGTGAATACCCAATTTCCTGATCCGGTGGTTCAGGGTTGATACGTGCAGTCCTAATATCTCTGCCGCACCTCCTGGCCCGAATACTTTTCCGCTGCACTTATTCAGTACTCCCAGGATATAATCCCGTTCAACTTCCATTAGCTTTCTGCTGTAATCCTCATCTGCTTTTGTTCTATTTTCTGCCCCCGCTTGTGGAGAGGATAAATGAACTTCCCTGATAATATTGCCCTGCATGAGCAATATGCTTCTTTCCAGCACATGTTCCAGCTCGCGGACATTACCCGGCCAGTTATATGCTTGCAGTTGCTTCATGGCCGTACTCGATAAGCGAACATTTTTCTTACCGGCAGTACGGGCGAAACGGTCAATAAAATGAGCCACCAGTAATGGTATGTCTTCTTTCCGTTCCCGGAGTGGAGGCAATACTATGGGGAATACATTCAGCCGGTAGAACAGATCGCTCCGAAAACGACCTTCCGCCACTTCTTTCTGTAGATTACGGTTTGTTGCGGCAATGATCCTGACATCTATCTTAATAGTATTCTTGCCTCCTACCCTTTCAATCTCTTTTTCCTGTATAGCGCGCAACAGTTTTACCTGAAGTCCCGGAGGTAATTCACCTATTTCATCCAGAAACAAGGTGCCATGATTAGCCAGTTCAAATTTTCCAATCCTGCGTTCAAGGGCACCGGTAAAGCTACCTTTTTCATGTCCGAACAATTCACTCTCGATAAGGTTAGGTGGCAATGTCGCACAGTTGACTTTTACCATCAGTTGATCTCTGCGAGGGGAGGAATTATGAATGGCTCGCGCGATCAATTCCTTTCCGGTGCCTGTTTCTCCAAGTATTAACACGGTACTCTGGGAAACAGACACCTGGGATAACATATAGAATACCTGTTGCATCTCCGGTCCTGCACCTATAATATCCCTGTAAGTATACCCGCTGCTAATTTCCTCCTGCAGGTACAACTTCTCCTCTTCCAGTTTCTCTTTATATCCTTTGATTTCCTTCAACTGTTGTTTTATCCTTTCATCAGCGAGGATATTGGCCAATGCTACCGCCAGCTGATCTGAGATCCCCTGCAATAAACGCAGGTCTGTATCCCGGAAAGCATTCCTTTCTTCAGAAAGTATCATTAAAAAACCTATTTCCTCATTCTGATTCACCAGCTTTACACCGGCTAACTCTTTAATGCCGTGTTCATAAATGAATTGAAAACCGGCATGTTTAATGGGACAATCCATGAGCACTTGCCCAACATCAAAGACCTGAGGGCTGTCTGAGGCCAGCAGTATATCATGAACACCATCAGCCACAGGGTATTCTGCGAAAACGAGCCCCTGGTAAGCAGGATGGGATGAACGTATCTCTGCTGTGTCTTCTACTATCACTTTAAAGTGGTCTTTGTCGCTGCCAAGGAGACTAATAGTAATATCATTGAAATGAAAGATACTTTTCAGCCTGTGTCGCAGAACAGTGATCAGATCACCCATTCCTCTCATTCTGGCGATGTCCGCACTAAGCGAAAGCAGAATTTCCTTTTCTTTTTCCCGCTGCCGGATAGCCTCATTGGTGAGTATATTTGCCAGGGAGCCTGAGAGGTGATAGGAGAAACGCTCTATCTGGCGCAGATCTTCCTTAGAAAATGAATCCGGAGTTTCTGATAAGAGCGCCATTCCTGCAAACACCTCATTGTTATGCATGAGCCGTATACCTGCTATTTCCGCAATACCTGCTGCATGGAGGAAATCGAATTGGATAGCTCCCTGCTTTTGCAGCTCAGGCACGGAAAATAGTACAGCCGTTTCCGATTGCATCAGCACATTGTGCAATCCATCTCCCAGCGGATACTCCCCGGAGGCCATCATCTCAAAATCATCGTGTTGCCGGACCTTTTCACAATCCTCCAGGAAAACCTTATAAACATATTTCCTAAGATCATACTGGACAATAGCGATATCAGAGAACCGGAGGAAGGTTTGTAAAGATTTCTTAATAATGTGGATGAGTTTTTGCTTTTCTTCAGGGCTGGCTATTGTATGACTGACAGAGAGCAACCTGGCTATATCTGTAGTAAGTGATAACAGTACTCTTGTCAGCATAATATCGTCTCTGCCAGATATTTCCACGATATCTGGCAACTCCTGTGGCATGTCAGATTTTTGCAGGCCCATAATTATAGTTGGCTTTGTGAGGGTGAAAAACGGCATGGTGAACTCAGCAAGTGGTGTACCATTCTCATAAAACATTGACGCATACTCCGTTAATTAACAAAAAGCTCATACAATTGTTCATATATGAACAACCCGGCAAAGGAATCAGCGATATATGAGCAGGCCTCTAAGCAGCTGTAGACTGGCGAATCCTGAAATAACAATAATAGACCGGTCAATTAGTCATATATGACTAAGAATTTTAGGCGCCTAATCATATAATAACATACGATTCAACAACTTATAGCATGGCACCAGATTAGCACACTATCAATTGAACTGAAACCTCATTTTATGAACGCCACTACATACGTGTTACCCGATGCATCCCTGCATGTCAAGGCCGAAAGGAACAGTTATTTTGAGATACATACACTGGAAGAAATGAAACGTAAGGGGCTCTGCCTGAATGAACAACCTGAGAGACTGCAACATTTTGAGATCATCTGGTTCAAGACAGGAAAAGGGCAGATCACTATCGATACTGTTCAGCATTCTGTCGGGCATAATATGATCTACTGTCTTACTCCGGGGCAGGTGAGGATCTGCCGGCTGCCGGGAGCTGCTGAAGGATATTATATTTCCTTTTCGCAGGATTTTATCTATCGCTGGGCCACCTATACAATAAACAGCGCCTGGCTGGATACCAACATTTATGGCATGAGTATACCGGCCATAAAAGCCGATGACGAAATGAAGGATGAAATGGAAGACCTGATGGAGAAAATGGAAAAGGAATATACACATCATTATCTTTTACGTTCGGAAATACTGGCGGGACTGCTGAATATACTGGTGATCTATATCACCCGCAAACTGCAACTCAGGGTATATGAACAGGCCCAATCCAAGGAAATTGAGCTGGTACAGAAATTCATCGCCCTGGTAAAAGTGCATTTCAGGACCATGAAATTTGTGGCGGATTATGCCGGAGAACTTTTTGTGACGGCCAATCACCTGAACCGTATTGTTAAAAAGATTACGGGCACACCAGCCAGTTCACATATCCAACAGCATATTATCATGGAGGCCAAAAGACAGGCGCTGCATTCAAATGTGAGTATGAAAGAAATTGCTTATCTGCTCGGGTTTGAGGATCATTCTCATTTCAGTAAATACTTCAAGAATAACTCTGGTATGAACTTCTCCAGTTTCAAGAAAGGGCTGATAACAGATCTTGTTGCTGCAGCGCACGACTGAGTACCCTGCTCATCCATTCTTTTACCCGTAATTATACAACGGACGCCGTCATTCTGCCATTGACGCCAGTATATCTATGCGATAGATTTGTGGGTACCCGTATTATTAAACCCATAAAAAGATAACTATATGACCGAACATTTAATTGCTGTTGGCGACACTATTGCTGTGTTAGACCCTGCTATCGACCCGGCTATTGATACACGCATCAAAGCCTTTTTAAATGTGTTAAACAGTGCCGGCGGTGATCCTATGGAAACAATGACGCCTGGCGATGCCCGTAAAGTACTGGAAGGAGCTCAAAAATCCGTGGAAGTGGATCTTTCCGGAGTGGAAGTAACTGAAAAAACGATCAGTGAGGACGGATTGAGTGTAAAACTGTTCATCGTACGTCCGGCGGGACAGACCGGCGTACTACCTGCTTTCATGTTCATTCATGGAGGTGGCTGGGTATTGGGAGATTTTCCTACGCACCAGCGTTTTGTCAGGGACCTGGTGGTTCATTCCGGACTTGTTGCCGTATTTGTGGAATACACCCGTTCTCCTGAAGCGAAATATCCTCAAGCGCTCAATGAAGCCTATGCTGCTACAAAATGGATCGCTGCGCATGGGGCGGAACTGAATATTGATGGAAAACGCCTGGCGGTGGTAGGTAATAGCGTCGGCGGTAATCTGACTGCGGCCACTGTATTAATGGCGAAGAACAAAAAAGGTCCTGAGATCAAATTCCAGGTACTTTTCTGGCCAGTGACCGACGCGAACTTCGATACTGTTTCCTACCATCAGTATGCGACTTCCCGTTTCCTGACAAGGAATATGATGATCTGGTTCTGGGATAATTATATGCCCGACGGACCACAGCGTAAAGAGATCTATGCGTCTCCTTTACAGGCGGGTGTGGAAGAATTGAAGGGATTGCCGCCTACATTGGTGCAGACAGCGGAAAATGATGTGCTGAGGGATGAGGGCGAAGCGTATGCGCGGAAAATGGATGAGGCAGGGGTGCCGGTTACGCTTGTTCGTGTTCAGGGCATGATTCACGATTACGGTTTGCTGAATCCGATCGCGGATGTGCCGGCGGTGCAGTCTGCTTTGAGGTATGCGGCGAGTGAGTTAAAGAATGCGTTGAAGTAGTTTTTTTTACAGCGGTTTTGCAGGTGGGACCACTGGCTATAGTTCTTTGAAGTTCCTTGCTATATAGCATTAGGATGGCGTGTTGAGCATTGGTATATTTATTTAACCCCTACCAGGGCGCGTCAGCATACTTCAATAGCTAAAGCCAGTGGTTTCCACCTGCAAACCGCTGATACTTCCGGATGTCCTATTGGAGGCACACCGGCTTCCCGTTTTAGAGACAGCAGTTATATTAATCAGGCATTATTTATAATGCTCGTTGGATGTTATTACCAGATCCGTTGAATGATCTGTTTTTTGAGAACCATGTTTATAGTGCCTCACCGTTTTGAGTATTTAAACCTATTTAGACATAAATCCGACAACTATCACTGTGGGAAGGTAGCCGAATTATAAGTATCTTTCTGGCCAATAATCATCCTTCCATGACTAATATTACCGTTGAATGGATGCGCTCCATTGAGACACTTCAGGGCGTTCCCGACAACCAGTTGCAATGGTTCATAGACAATAGCGAGCGGAAAGAATACCCTGCCGGTACTTATATGTTCAAAGTCGATGACATGATGCAAGGCACCCAGCTGATTGTATCCGGCCTTGTGAGAATATGCCAGATGCAGCATAATGAGCTACGTGAATTGCTTATAGTAGAACCTGGCAAAATAGTAGGCTATCTCCCTTTTTCCAGAGGAACTGTATACCAGGTTGCAGGAGAAGTAATTGAAGATACGGTAGTCCTCAATCTGCCCATTGAGAAAATACAGGAACTGATCCGCAACCATTTTGAGCTGACACAGGCCCTCGTACATATTATGACTAACCGTGTGAGGGACTATACTTCTTTCCTGCGGCAAAGTGAAAAAATGATGGCGTTGGGTAAATTGTCTGCAGGGTTGGCCCATGAGCTGAATAATCCGGCGGCTGCCGTTGTAAGGGGCGCTCATTCCATGAAAAAACACCTGCAGTTGCAGCCGGAGTTCTTCAAGCGGATCATGGAGATCCGAATGGATGCAGCCGCTATTGATCTTGTCAAGGAGAAAATGTTTGAAGTGCTTTCACAACACAAGTCACAGCAATCCACGTTGACACTTGTACAGCGCTCTCAGAAAGAAGATGAATTAACGGAGTGGCTGGATGAACTCAATGTGGAAAACAGCATGGAACTGGCAGAGAATTTTGTGGAATTTGGGTTTACCAAAGACCGTCTCGATGAGTTCAGACAGCAACTGGGCGCCAATGATATTTCTCCTGTGTTCAACTGGATCAATAATAATTTGGTTACGGAAAAAATTGTATCTGATATTGAGGAGGCATCTAAACGTATTGCAGACCTGGTAGGTTCCGTAAAATCATTCACCCACATGGATAAGGGCTATGACAAACAACTTACCAATATCCATGATGGCATCCGGAATACACTTTCCATTCTACAGTATAAGTTGCGCAAAGGAAATATCGAACTGGTAGAACAATATGATACCACGCTGCCTCCCCTTCGCGCACTGATCGGGGAACTGAACCAGGTGTGGACCAATCTGATCGATAATGCGCTGGATGCTATGGAGGAAAATAAGAGAGGAAAACTCATTATCAAAACTGAACGTGACAAGGACTGTCTGAAAGTCATCATTATCGATGATGGCCCCGGTATACCAGAAGATATTATTGCCAAAATATACGATCCGTTCTTTACAACAAAAGATCCGGGTAAAGGCACAGGACTGGGACTGGATATTGTATCGCAGATCGTCCGTCAGCATAAAGGTTATCTGAATGTAGAATCGAAACCGGGAGAGACCCGTTTTATCGTGTCGCTTCCCATTCATGGATAATCGTATTTATAAGTTAATTTTGAATTGACTTATGCCATTCTAAGAACAGAACAATATGAATCACAATCCGCCTTTTATTCTCTGTATAGACGACGATGCACAAGTGTTACGTGCCATTGTGAGAGATCTCAAACACCAATACCGCGATAACTATAAAATAATAAGCACGACCGTAGTTAGTGAAGCACTGGAATCTTTACTGGAGCTGAAGAATAAAGGTGAAACGGTGGCCATGTTCATTTCAGATCAGCGTATGCCTGAAATGGAAGGTGTGGAATTCCTGGAGAAAGCGATGGAATTTTATCCGGATGCAAGACGTGTACTGCTGACTGCCTATTCTGATACAGATGCTGCCATCAGGGCCATTAACTCCGTGCAACTGGACTATTACCTGGTGAAACCATGGAGTCCTCCAGAAGAGAAATTGTACCCTATCATCGATGATCTGCTGGGTAACTGGCAGGCAATATACCGTCCGGATTTTAAGGGCATCAAGGTACTGGGGTATCAGTTCTCGCCAAAGTCACACGCTATCAAAGATTTCCTGGCAGGTAATCTTATTCCCTATCAGTGGCTGGATGTACAGGCATCAGAAGAAGCTGCGCGCCTGCTGAATGTCAATAACCTTTCCATCAAAGACCTGCCCGTGGTCATCTTTGATGATGGCGGTTGTCTTTCCTGTCCGTCGATCATTGACATAGCCCGCAAAGCTGGTCTGAATCCACAGGTGAAGCTGGATGTTTATGATGTCGTGATTATCGGTGCAGGTCCGGCGGGCCTTGCGGCAGGCGTCTATGGTGCTTCCGAGGGATTGAAAACATTGCTGATTGAAAAACGGGCTCCCGGCGGACAGGCAGGTACCAGCTCACGTATTGAGAACTACCTGGGTTTCCCAAGCGGGCTAAGCGGCGCTGAACTAACGCGACGTGCTATTGCACAGGCCACCAGGCTGGGAACGGAGTTCATTACACCACAGTCGGTAAAAGATATTAAACAGAAAGACGGCTATAAAAAGATTGTACTGGAAGACGGTACAGAGATCAATACACGCAGTGTGATCATTACTACCGGCGTGGATTATCGTCAGCTGGAAACCAAAGGGGTGTCAGACTTCACCGGCGCAGGCATTTACTATGGCGCTGCAACCACTGAAGCAGCAGCCTGCAAAGATAAAGAGGTATACGTTGTGGGCGGAGGTAATTCAGCCGGACAAGCTGCCATGTACCTGTCTAAATTTGCAAAGAATATTTATATCATCATCCGCAGAGAGGACCTGACCAGCACCATGTCTGCCTACCTCATAGAGCAGATTGCCGGTACGCCTAATATTACTGTATTGCCGAAGACGGAAATTGCCGAGGCAATGGGTGAAGAAAAACTGCAACAACTCTGTCTCTGCAACATCGATACAAAAGAGCGGAGACAGGTGAATGCCGATGCCCTTTATATATTCATAGGTGCTAAACCATTCACTGACTGGATTGAGCTGGACATCATAAAAGATGATAAAGGCTTTATTGAAACCGGCAGGGACCTCAAAAGCTACGACTCATTCAATAAGGTCTGGAAACAGGACCGTGATCCTTACCTGCTGGAAACCAGCTGTCCCGGCATCTTTGCCGCCGGAGATGTACGCGCCCATGCCATGAACAGGGTGGCCGCGGCAGTAGGCGAAGGCTCTATGGCTATCAGCTTTGTGCATAAATACCTGGCAGAAGTTAAGTAGCTTTCTGTCTATTTATACGACATTTGCCTCCCTGTTTAATTAACTATGAAGGTTTGCATTGCTGAAAAGCCAAGCGTAGCCAGAGATATCGCAGAGATTATCGGCGCTAAACAACGTAAGGATGGATATTACGAAGGCAATGGGTACCAGGTAACCTGGACCTTCGGGCATTTCTGTACCCTGAAGGAACCACATGACTATACAGAACAATGGAAGTTCTGGCGGTTGGAAGACCTTCCCATCATCCCATCCAGCTTTGGCATCAAACTCATAAATAACAATGGTGTAGAGAGACAATTCAAGGTCATAGAACAACTGGTACAGCAATGTGAAGAAGTGATCAACTGCGGGGATGCCGGGCAGGAAGGGGAACTTATCCAGCGCTGGGTATTGCTCAAAGCACAATGCACCGCTCCTGTTAAAAGATTATGGATCTCCTCCCTGACAGAAGAAGCCATCCGTGAAGGTTTCCAGAAACTGAAAGATGCTGACCAGTATAATAACCTCTATGCCGCCGGTAGCGCCAGGGCTATCGGGGACTGGCTGCTGGGCATGAACGCTACCCGGCTGTTCACCAAGAAATTCGCGATGGGGAAAACGGTACTCTCTATCGGAAGAGTACAAACCCCTACCCTGGCTATGATCGTAGCCAGGCAGAAAGAGATCAATGCCTTTGTGTCTGAAGAGTACTGGGAGTTAAAAACTGTGTACCGGGAAACCGAGTTTACCGCGACCATCGACCGTATCAAGGTACTTGACAGGGCGCAAAAGGGATTGGCTTATCTGAAAGAACATCCTTTTGAGATCACTTCCTTTGAGAAAAAAGAAGGTAAAGAGGGTAATCCCCGCCTGTTTGACCTCACGGCATTACAGGTAGAGGCTAATAAGAAATATGCTTATTCTGCGGACGATACGCTGAAATATATTCAGAATCTTTATGAGAAAAAGCTGGTCACTTATCCAAGGGTGGACACCACTTATCTCTCGGAAGACCTGCATCCTAAAATTGCGGGCATCCTGCAGGATATGACGCCTTATGCAGCATTAACAGCACCTGTTCTCGCCAAGCCTATTCCTAAACTAAAGACCGTCTTTGATGATAAGAAGGTAACAGATCACCATGCCATCATTCCGACAGGCGTATATCCGGCCAACCTGGGCATGGAAGAAAAACGTATTTACGACCTGGTGGCAAGGCGTTTCATTGCAGCCTTTTATCCGGAGTGTAAGATCTCCAATACTACCGTATTGGGTAAAGTGGGACAGGTAGAGTTTAAAGTGACCGGCAAGCAGATCCTGGAGCCCGGCTGGAAGGAAGTTTATGCCAATGATGTTGCGCCTAAAAAAGAGGGCGAGGAAGAAGAAAAGGTCCTGCCGGTATTTGTGGTAGGAGAAAGTGGTCCTCATACTCCCAGGATACATCAGGGGAAAACTTCACCTCCAAAGGCCTTTACAGAAGCGACCTTATTACGTGCGATGGAAACTGCGGGCAAGCAGGTGGATGATGAGGAAATGCGTGAGCTATTGAAAGATAACGGTATTGGCCGTCCGTCCACACGTGCGAATATTATAGAAACCCTCTTTCGCAGGAAATATATAGAGAAACGTAAGAAGAATATTTATGCTACGCAAACCGGCATAGACCTCATAGATACTATTCAGACAGAAATGCTGAAAAGCCCGGAGCTGACAGGTATATGGGAGCGTAAGTTGCGCCTCATTGAGAAGGGCGAGTATACCATGGAAACGTTCAAGCAGGAACTGATCCAGATGGTAATAGATCTGACCAAAGAGGTGAAGACGGCCAATTATAAGGTGATTACCATAGCTCCTGATCAACCGGCGGAAAAAGAGAAAGAGAAGGAGAAAGAGGAAAAGCCGAAAAAAGAGGCAAAACCTAAAGAGCCGAAAAAGGCTGTTGTTATAGAAGAACAGCAGTGTCCAAAATGTAAAGCACATCTGCTGAAGAAGGGTAATACAGCCTATGGCTGTGCCAATTTCAAAGTATGCGGATTTAAGGTGCCTTTTGAAGTATTTGGTAAAAAGCTGACAGATAAGCAGATTGCAGACCTCTTAACCAAGGGGAAAACCGGTAAAATAAAAGGTTGGAAACTGACAGGCGCTGAAAGTGAAACAGAAGGTAAACTGATCCTGAATACCGCTTTTGAACTGGCAATAGAGCAATAGGGCTTACTTTTCCATGATGAGGGTAACGCCTTGTCCGCCGGCTGCGCAAACAGATACCAATCCCCTGCCCGATCCTTTTTCGTTCAACAGCTTAGCCATTGTGGCGATTACCCGGGCGCCGGTAGCAGCGAAGGGATGACCAGCAGCCAGGCTGCTGCCATTTACATTCAATTTAGACAGATCTATACTGCCCAATGCTTTGTCGTACCCAAACTCTTTCATCAGTTCAGGACTTTCCCATATTTTCAGTAAAGCCAGTACCTGTGCGGCGAAGGCTTCATGGATCTCGTAAAAATCGAAGTCCTGCAGTTGCAGTCCTGCTTTCTGCAACATTCTTACTGAAGCATAGACAGGTGCCAGCAGCAGGTTATGCTGATGCTGAACATATTCAATTGCTGCAGTTTCGGCAAAGGTAATGTAGGCTAATACCGGCAATCCCTGTTGTTTTGCCCAGTCTTCACTCGCCAGCAATATACAGGAAGCACCGTCTGTCAGCGGAGAGGAATTGCCTGCTGTCAGTGAGCCGTTCACTTTGTCAAAAGCAGGTTTCAGTTTAGCCAGTTTTTCCAGGCTGGTGTCCCTTCTTAGATTATTATCCAGTTCCAGCCCGGCAAAAGGCGTCAGCATATCATCAAAGAAGCCATTATCATATGCCCGGGCCATTTTCTGATGGCTTTCCAGGGCATACCTGTCCTGTTCTTCTCTTGATATCTTATAATATTTGGCAGTGATTTCTGTATGCCCTCCCATCGAAAGTCCGGTGCGGGGCTCCATGTTCATTGGGGCTACTGGTGTCAGGTCTTTGAGCCTGATCTTTGCCAGCTCTTTGAAGCGCTGTCCGAAGGTTTTCGCCCTGCGGGCTGCCAACAGACGCTTACGCAACCCTTCTCCCAATACCAGGGGTACATCGCTGGAAGAATCCACTCCGCCGGCAATACCCGCCTCTATTTGTCCCAGTGCTATTTTATGAGCGATGTACAGAGATGCCGCAATACCGGTATTACAGGCCTGCTGGATATCACAGGCAGCGGTGGCATGATCGAGGGATGATCCCAATACACATTCCCTCATCAGGTTAATCTCCCGGCTATGTTTGATCACGGCGCCACCTGCCACTTCGCCCAGCAGCATACCACGCAGGTGGTAGCGGTCTATAAGGCCATTGAGGGCAGCCGTCATCATATCCTGGTTACCCTTGTCAGTATAGAAGGTATTCTGCCTGGCGAAAGGGATCCGGTTGTAGCCTACAACAGCTACCCTGCATGATTGTTGGTCGGAAAGCATGTACTAAATATACAACTATCCGTCACCAAAATGTTTTATCTTACATACATAATTTATACCCTATATGATGAAAAGTTTTAAAGCCCGCATCTGGGGACTGGTGCGTTTGGCGACCCTTGTTTTCCTCGTGCTGTTCATTTTCAGGTTCATTTATGGCTATGTTGCTCCCGATGGCCGCCAGTCTGGCGACTACAGCAATGACTTCTTTGAGAGCATCGGCAATCTCCGGAAAAACTATGCTTCTGAAAAGATGCAATACAAAGGCGAAGCCAGTCAGCATCAGCCAGACATGGCCATTTCTCCAAGCCAGAAATACGAGAAAACCGCCTCTGTTAAAACGAAGTCTTCCCACTTTGAGCAGGACAATAAACAGATCGCTGCACAGACAGAAGCCTTCAAAGCCATCGTGCAATATGAACAGGCGCTGGGGCTGAAAGGCAGCAGGGAATTACACCTGATGATCGGTGTGAACCCGGAAGCATTTGATTCTTTTTATCTCGCTGTTCAGAAAATAGGTGTGATCAAGGCTACCCAGATCACCAAAGTGGATAAGACCAATGAGTATCGTCAGCTGAACGCACAAAAAGCATCTCTGCTGAAAACACTGGAATCGCTCAATGAACTAAAATCTAAACCAGGGCCGATTACTGACCTTGTAGCGTTGCATGACAAAATCCTTGAGACAGAAGGCAAACTACAGGATTTAGGTGTAGAACTGGGCAATTTCGATACAGAGAACGAGTTCTGTACAGTGAAGCTGTCATTGTATGAAGGCGCAACAGAAAAGAAGATCAGTCTTATACACAGAGTGAGAATAGCATTGGAATGGACGATACATTATTTTACTTATCTGGTGTTTGCAGCATTGGGTGTGTTGTGCGCGGCGTTTGTGTTGCTGGTGATTATTGACAGGTTGAAAGTGATCAGTAAGATTGCGAAAAAACTGGAGGAGTAATTGGTCTATAAGCTTTGCTTTCTGTCACCTTAACAACATTTTCCGTTTTGGAGTTTTCATCCTCGGCATATATTCTTAATTTCATATTGTCACCTTAAAACGAGAGTCTATGTCAATAAATGAAGCACAGGATAAACTGATCGAGGACGTTCTCCTTTTGGAAGATGAAGAAAGCCGCCAGCATTATATAGAGAATGTTGCCAAATCACTACCGTTGATAGAAGATAAATATAAACACGATCATTATCGTGTACAGGGCTGGATTTCCGATATGTGGGTGCGTGCCGTCTATATCAAAGAAAAAGTATGGTTTACTGCATGGTCCAGTGATAAAGATAGTAATGGCCTGCTGGCCATGTTCAGCCGGATATTGTCCGGCAATCATCCTAAGGATATTGCTGACGCCGATATTTATTTCATGAACGAGATATCCGGACTTTTCCAGCCATTCTTATCTGTCCAATGGCCATTAATATTACGCAAGATGAAATCGCAGGCGGTTGCCTACCAGATACAGTTATTGCAACATATGTAAAAATAAAAGGTCCCGCAGAAAGCGGGACCTTTTAAACAATATGATAAGATTAATCACGGGTTGGTAGACCATAAACCGGCCTCCTTCACAAACGTCCGCCTGTTCAGTTTTAACTGCATTACGATCAGCTCTGCGAAATCTTCGGGCTGCATTACCTTTTCAGGATTACCGTCTGTCAGTTTCAGCTCTATCGCCATATCGGTTGCAATTGTACTGGGCGTTAATGTAGTTACCCTTATATTGGATTTACGTACTTCCTGCATCAGCGATTCGGACATACCTATCAGTCCGAATTTAGATGCACTATAAGCACTGGTCACCGGTGCTCCTCTCTGTCCTGCAGTAGAAGATATATTCACAATGTCACCGCTCTGACGGGACAACATACCTGGCAATACCGCACGTATTACATAATAGGCGCCAAACAGGTTCACCTTTATTACCTGCTCCCATTCCTCGGGTTCCAATTCCAGGAACTTGGCAAACTTTCCAATACCTGCATTATTGATCAGGATATCAATACTGCCAAGTGCTGTGCTCATTTTCTCTATTGCTGCTTCTACTGCTTCTCGGTCAGCTACATCAGCAACAGCATATACCACTTTTACACCTGTTCCTTTCAACTCATCTGCAACGGCTTGCAGATCTTTTTCAGTGCGTGCCAGCAAAGCCAGGTTCACGCCTTCTGCTGCCAGTTGTTTTGCTACTGCCCTTCCTATTCCCTTTCCTGCGCCTGTTACCAGCGCATTTTTACCTTTTATTGATTCCATGTTTACGTATTTGTGGTTTCGCTTGCAAAGGTACGGTTCTGTTATAACTTAACTCTGCCCATCGCAGGGTCACTAAATGTGACTTTCCCATTTTCCACATGTCCGGCGTATCTTCTTTCAAATGTCTTATTGCCAGTGATCCGGACGCTGAAATCGTACCAGCCGTAGCTTTTGCTGAGGTCGAGCACTATTGAAGATTTCCCTCCGGTAGTCAGCACCTTTTTATGGTCACCACTTTTATATGCGTGATCATTGATCTCTACAGTATATACATGTGTATTATCAAGATTGTTTAACTGTAGAGAAACATTGCCTGTAAACGCTTTGCCTTTCCGTTCATATCCACATTCGATATCTACCAGCGGATCCTTGTCATCTCCCATGAATTCCCTGTAAAAGCCATTGGGCCCATATACCCGTAGATGATACAGCCCGTTTTCAAATGATGCTAAGGGCCATTTGTCAGTCAGGCTATCGCCTGCTTTTACTGCATAAGCCCATGTTTTTACAGCTTCAAAAGTACCTTTATCTGCAGACAGGTACTTGCCAGGTGCATATACATTAAATGGTACACCGGCAGACCGTTTGCCTGCCAGTTCAGTACCGGCGGTGAATTTTATTTCGAAGGATTTCCTGTCACTGCCAGGTTTCCCATCTACGTATAACTCGTATGGCAATGCACATGCCGGACGAACGCCTTCTTCCTGTCTCGCCATATGAGGAGCAGTAGTATCCTTGTTAATAGCTGCAATTTCTGCCGCTGTCAGCTTTTTAAAGCCAGAAGGCACTTCTTTAAACTGTGCCTTGTGGATACTTTCAATAAAAGCGTCTTTGTCGCCAAACGCAGGCAGGGGTATTTTCTCCCCGTTATATGGACGGAATACGGAGGTCAGGTCACCACACACGGTACGGCGCCAATCGGTGATGTTGCTTTCAACGATAGACTTACCGGTTTTATGAGTCAGGAAATGTTCCATGAACTGCAATACAGATGTGTGGTCAAATACCTCTGAACAGGCCATGCCTCCGCGACTCCACGGAGAAGCAATGATCAGTGGTACGCGGTATCCCAGACCAATGGGACTTTCTCTCACATCTTCTTCATTCATGCCTTTTTTCCTGAGTTCCTGCTCACGAGTCACATATTCCACGCCGGTATCTATGCCGGCAGAGGCGAGTCCGGTGCCAGGCCCGTGCGGTGGTACAAAAGGCGGCACGTGGTCAAAGTCTCCGTCATTCTCATCATACGCAAGAATAAAAATCGTTTTCTTCCATACCTCCGGATTCTGTGTCAGGATATCCATTACCTCCGCAAGATACCATGCACCATACCAGGGAGCTCCCGGGTGATCAGAGAAATTCTCCGGCGCCACTAGCCAGGATACGGTAGGCAGTTCTCCCTTTTTTACATCGTCCCTGAACTGATAAAGAACATCGCCTTTAGGCACGTTCATAGTACGTTCCGTATTACCATCATGATACTGCAGAGTAGTTAGCTGATGATAATCCGCATCCTTTTCGTTGGTGACAAATGCTTTTCTGTGTATGTTCTTTTCCTTTTCGGAAAGCAGTTCAAATTTCTCAGGACGCCATTTAACTTCTTCCTCTTTGTACCTGTCTAGCTGCGCCCGCTTCTCCTCCAATTCTTTACTCAACTCTGCAGTATTATTGCCAGCCGTGATTTTGCCTTCCAGTGTTTTGATAGCGCCTGTTAGACGGGGGATGCTTTGTTGTAAATGCTTATAGTGAGCTATCGAAAACTGAGGTCTGTACTGTGAGAAGAATTCAAGCGGATTATCAGTAAAATTAGCCAGCCAGGCATCTTCTTCACCATTGAAACCAACACCTACACTCAGTTCGTTCTGATATACTTTCCAGCTGATGCCATGCTCTTCCAATCTTTCAGGAAAGGTGGGCCAGTTGGCGGGAACAGGATAATCCACTTCTGAATTACGCACATTAGGTGCAGCATCCGGACTTTGCTTTTCACGGATGGTTCCAGTCCAGAAGTATAGCCTGTTTGGAGTTGTGCCAGTCAGAGATGAGCAGAAATTCTGATCACACACTGTAAATGCGTCTGCCAGGGCATAATAGAAGGGAATATCTTCCCTTGTGTAGTACCCCATTGTAAGAGGCAGGTCTTTATATTCTTTATTGCCGGATTGTTTTACATCCAGCCACCTATCATACTTTCCATCATTGCGGGCATCTACCTGGTTTTCCCAGGAATGCGGGAGGGAACTCATCCAGGTAACTTTCGAATCCTTAATATCCAAACGGAAAGGAGCATACGTTTCTCCTGCAGCATTTGACTGCAACCATACAAGATTTTTGTTGGGCAATGTAATCGCACGCGGATCATTAAAACCACGTACCCCTCTCAATGTGCCAAGCGCATGATCGAAGGATCTGTTTTCCTGCATTAGTAACACGACATGTTCTGCATCCAGAAAGGTGCTTCCTGCAGCGGGATTAATAGCCAGTGCCCGTTGAATGGATGCGGGCAATACCCCTGCCAGTCCTGTACCACCTGATAATAAAGCGGCCTTTTTGATAAAGTCTCTCCTTGTATCCATAGTGCCAACAATATACATAACCTCTGTCAAGCTGATGCTATATCACCATAACTTTCAAAGTAATTTAATACTACATTAGTGTGATGTACCCAGATATTATTATTATCTTTCGTGCAACCAACCGGTATTAATTATGAATAAGAGACTGTTGTTTTATCCGCTGATTATCGGCTTTTTCGGATGTCTGATCTGGTTTATTATCAGACAGGGTAACCATCTGACAATAGATCCAACTTCACAGACAAATAAGGTTGCAGTAACTGCAACACCGGCACCTGCTGCCTCAGCAGAAGGTATATGGACGTCGCTTGTACATAATGTACAACATCCTTTAGCATTGCTATTGTTACAGATCATACTGATATTGCTGACAGCCAGATTATTTGGATGGCTGGCGAACAAAATCGGGCAGCCATCAGTTGTTGGCGAAATAGTAGCCGGAATCTGCCTTGGGCCTTCGTTATTTGGTATGATCTGGCCCAGTGGAAGTGCGTTCATTTTCCCTACAGAAGGTTTTAAGAACTTACAGTTCCTTAGCCAGATAGGATTGGCGTTCTTCATGTTTGTAGTAGGCATGGAGCTGGATACACATAAGATGAAGAACAAGGCACATGACGCTGTGATGATTAGTCATGCCAGCATTATTTTCCCTTTCTTCCTCGGCGTATTACTGGCATATCATATTTATCCACAGTTTTCACCAGCCAATGTAAACTTCCTGTCTTTCGCTTTATTTATGGGTATTGCTATGAGTATAACAGCTTTTCCCGTACTGGCGCGTATCGTACAGGAAAGAAAACTGAGTGGCACTCCACTTGGTTTATTGGCCATCACCTGTGCTGCTGCTGATGATGTGACTGCATGGTGTATCCTCGCCGTAGTGATTGCCATCGTAAAGGCCGCCAGTTTGTGGAGCGCAGTTATCACAATGGTGATGGCAATTGCATTTCTCGGCGCTATGTTATATCTGCTGAAACCCTGGCTGCATAAAAAGATTCTCAAACTACATGCAGCGAATCAAAACAAATCAGTTGTTGCAGTAGCCTTCATGACCTTACTATTCTCTGCATGGGCTGCGGAAGTGATCGGTATCCACGCATTATTCGGGGCTTTCCTGGCAGGTGTGATTATGCCTGCGGAAGTATCTGTGCAGAAGCTCCTGACGGACAAACTGGAAGATGTAAGCGTACTGTTATTATTGCCTATTTTCTTTGTTTTCACCGGTTTACGTACCCAGATAGGCCTGCTGGGACAGGGGCAGCTCTGGGCAGTGTTTGGTTTGATCATGCTAGTGGCAGTAGGCGGAAAACTGGGCGGCAGTATGTTGACAGCCAAACTGATGGGGCAGTCCTGGACTGATTCACTGGGAATAGGTGCGCTGATGAATACCCGTGGACTGATGGAACTGGTGGTGCTGAATATAGGCTACGACCTGGGCATTCTCTCTCCGGAGATCTTCGCCATGCTGGTGTTGATGGCATTAGCGACCACATTTATGACGGGTCCTTTGCTCGATATCGTGAAAAAGGTGGAAGAAAGCCGCTTACATGCAAGCCAGATAGGATAATGCATTGTACAATATAAATCAGGAAAGCCGTCATATACTGACGGCTTTCTTATTTATATCAATGTGTAACGATCTTACGATACAACCAATAGGAATAACCGATACTGACAACGCCGATCAATATCGCCACAGCTGGGGTTAGCATGTGAAGCATTTTTTCCGGGGCAAAAATGCAAATGACAAACCCGGCGATACCTGCAGCAAAACTCCATATTCCGCCTACATGGTGAGTTCTTCTCCACACTTCTTCATTACGTAATGTCCAGGGCGTTCTGATCCCCATATATCGATTAGGCCTAGCATTATAAAGCAGGTTTCCGCATATGGCGATAAAAAGCATTGTCAGCTCAGGTATCAGTCTTTCCGCGCGAATACCCTGGGATGAAAGAATTACCAATAGTGGTCCAGCACTGGTTACTATATGTGTACCCACCCAGATGATCTTATAATATTTTTCAGACACGGGTTTGGGCATATCCTTGTTCACTCTTGAGAAGAGGAAATACAGGAATGCATTAAGAATGACCAGCAGCAGGATCATGGATGCATTGGCGATATTGGCATCGGAAAAGTCTGGTAACTTATGGCTCGCAGCAAGTAAGGAATATGTTGGCAGCATAAGCATAAAGGCGATTATTACCAGCTTGAAATAATACAGCCAATGTTTCATACCTGTGCTCATTTCCGGACGGGCGCCCTTTAGTACCGCCGGTAAAGACATGGCAATATATACGACTATAGCGCCAACATACAATCCCGCCAGCAATCCCAATGGGGAAGAATATCTGTCCGCTATCCATTTTCCGTCTTCCACGGTATAGTGCGAAGCTATCTGCTCCGGCAATTGCACCCCGAGCAGCAGGTATACTATCCAGGGCATTAAAAACAACAGTATAAAAGGAATTTCTCTTCCAATGTTATTGACCTTCATAACCCAGTTTTTTATTTTCAGATTTTTTATTGGCATTCGAGGAAAACTGCAATACCCATTTCAGCAGCTCATCTACCACCGTAGTGTTCAGTGAATAAGAAATGAACTGACCTTGTTTTTCGCTGACAATCAGCTCTGCTTGCCTTAGCAGGTCCAGGTGATGCGAAATAGTAGGTTTGGAAAAATTGAAGTGGTCGGCTATTTCACCGGCCGTTTTATCCCCTTCTTTCAGGAGCTCCAGGATATCCCGCCTGGTTTTATCGTTTAGTGCTTTAAATACAGTATTCATGTTATTATATATTTAGACAAACATCTAAATACAAATGTAATAAAAAAAGAAAAAGCCTGATCAAATGATCAGGCTTTTCTTTTTTGTGAATTATGTTTAACGAAGTGAGGTCTTCTTCAAAGTCGTTTTTTTAGTTACCGGCTTCTTAGCAGTTGTTTTCTTCGCTATTGTTTTCTTTTTAGCGGTAGCTGCTTTGCTTGTTTTACCTTTTGCTGTTGCTTTAACCTTAGCAGATCTGGTAGATTTAGCTTTAGAAGCAGTTACGGTCCTTTTGGCTTTAGCTTTAGCTTCAGCAGGAGCAGCGATTTTTGCTGGTGCCGGGAAGCGTGACTTGTCGAAAGTGGTAGCCTTATCATCCAGCATCATCTGTAAGGATTCCTTCAGGATCTCCTCTTTCTCAGCCTGGAATTCCTTCATTTTATCTTTAGGGATTCTCAGGTCATAGCTGTTTTCCGGGCTTGCCATCATTTTGGCGAAATCCGGGTTCAGATGCTCCAGCTCTGCCATTTCCATGTTCAGTTTCTTTGCAATAGCATCCAGGCGGTACTTGCCGGAGATATTGAATTCCACTGTATTGAACATTTCTTCTTCTGTCAGTTCACTAGATGAATAAACCGCGCCTGGCGCTGCAACAGCGTTTACCGCGGTGTTATCCATGTCATCACCTACACCGAAGAAGTTATTGAACCTATCGAGGATATAACCGGTAGCGATGAATTTGTAAACGTGATTACGGGACTCTGCGGGCAGGAAGTACTGCATACCCCAGAAATCTGTACGGCCGCTGGCATTCATAGCACGTTGTACGCCGCCGGGCCCACAATTGTAAGCAGCCACTACCAGTAACCAATCACCGAACTGGTTGTACAGTTCATTCAGGAACTTGGCAGCTGCCACAGTAGACTTATAGAAGTCTTTTCTTTCGTCCACTTTTTTACCCACACTGAGACCGAAGATACGCGCTGTACCGGACATGAACTGCCAGGCTCCAACGGCACCTACACGGGAACGTGCGTTAGTATTAAAGCTGGATTCGATTACGGCGAGATATTTCATTTCTTCAGGAATACCATGTTCCCTGAAGATTTTCTCCACCATTACAAAGTAAGGCTGGCCCCTGGATACCATTACCTGCAGATGTTGACTGTATCTGCTGGCAAAGTTGTTGATGTATCCAGCTACAATGTTGTTGTTGATCTGTTCATAGACCTTGGGGCTGCTGATGCTGGACGGTAGACTCTGAGCATTCTTGCGCACAGTCTGTGACGTTTCCGAAGGCACAACTACCGTGTCTTTAGGTAAACGTATTTTGTGGTTCAGTACCATAGTATCCGGTCCTCCATAGGGAGTAACCATCTCTTTAGGTACACCATTGCCACCAATCGCTTCAAAATTCCCTGCACCCAAAGTTGGCAACAGCAGTAGTAAAAAGATTTTCCTCATACACATATTTATTTTAAACAGGAGTAACCTTCCGTATCTGCATTACATGTTCCGCAATGCTTAACAGGTTTGCTTCGCTAAATTGCTTTGTGATGATCTGTACACCATATGGCATTCCGTTTGAATGCCGCTGCAAAGGTACGGAAATTGCCGGTACCCCTGCCAGATTTGCCAGTACCGTGTAAATGTCTGCCAGGTACATGGCTATTGGATCGTCCGCTTTTTCACCTATTTTAAATGCCGTTGAAGGCACTGTTGGCATAATAATCGCATCATACTGGGATAAGATCTCTGACAATTTATCTACCACCAGTCTTCTAACCTGTTGGGCCTTAGTGAAGTATGCATCATAATAGCCTGCACTAAGTACAAAAGTCCCCAGTAATATACGCCGTTTTACTTCTTTTCCAAAACCTTCAGACCTGCTTTTCTTATAAAAGTCTGCCAGTTCCAGGTTTTTAAGTGAAGTCCTGTGTCCGTATTTTACTCCATCAAACCGTGAAAGATTGGATGAAGCTTCTGCGGTAGTAAGCACATAATATGCTGGAACTACATAATCAAGATAAGCGAAATCAGCTGCTGTGACTGTATCCCCTGCTGCTTTAAGTTCTTCAAAAAAGCTGGTATATCCTTCCTTCATTTCCTCATCGAGGCCGGGGTGGAACAACGCATCCTTTAAATACGCTATTTTCCAGGATTTATTGTGCATTATCTGATAATCAGGTACTTCTTCTTTAGAAGCGGTACTATCATATCCATCAGGCCCTGCGATTATTTGTAGGATCCTTGCCACATCTGCAATATTCCTGCCAAAAATGCCTATCTGATCAAAGGATGAGGCATAAGCGATCAGTCCATAGCGGGATATACGGCCATAAGTCGGCTTTAATCCTACAATGCCACAGAAATCAGCTGGCTGCCTTACAGATCCTCCTGTATCACTTCCCAGACTCACCATGCAAAGATCCGCCTGTACTGCCACAGCCGAACCGCCAGATGATCCACCTGGTACACGGGTATTGTCCAATGCGTTCAACACCGGTCCATATGCTGAATTCTCATTGGTAGATCCCATCGCGAATTCATCACAGTTGAGATTGCCAATAATAATAGCATCTTCCGCCAACAGTCTTTCCACAGCTGTTGCAGAATATAGGGAAGTAAATCCCTCCAGTATGCGAGAAGCGGCGCTTACTTTATGTCCTTTATAACAGATAACATCCTTAATGCCTATCACAATGCCCGCAAGCGCTCCCACAGGCTCCCCGTTCTTTATACGGGTATCCAGTGCATGCGCTTTCGCAAGGGCTTCTTCCTCAAAAACTTCCAGAAAAGCATTCAGGTGTTTTGTCTGTTCAATTCGGTACAGGTAATACTGTACCATCTCCGTACAGGTTGTTCTGCCGGCGTATAATGCTTCTTGAAAAGCCGATATACTGCTGAATTCAGACAAAGCCAAACCAGTTAATTTCTTATAAAATAATTGCTAGGTCAAACTTGAAAGCCGAAACCGAATGACGGTTCAGTTGGCATACTGGTATATAGCAGCTAATAAGTGATTGATGCAATCCTCTTCACAGGCACACTATTCCACTTCACGTTTGAATCAAAGAAACGAGAAATTCCAATTTTCCTGCCAGGCAGGATACTAATTAGGCATTCTTGTGGTCAGTCGTAGCTGGCTGATCTTTCATACCATCTTCGATCTCTTTACGCACATTATTCTTTGCGTCGTTGAACTCACGGATACCTTTACCAAGGCCACGCATCAGTTCTGGAATTTTTTTACCACCAAACAACAGCAATACAACCAAAGCGATCAAAAGTAATTCTGTCATACCTAATTCCTGGAATAATAAAAGTGGTGATTTAACTATAACGGCAGTCATTTTCTCAGTTTTAAACGTTAAGCAAACAAAGATAGGTAAATATATTCGGGATTTAGGTATACCTGGAATGACCTGCAAAGTTTTAATTCTATTTTAAGAGTTCTCCTCTACGTGGCATCCGGTTTTCATAGACATGAAAAAAAACGGGAACCGGAACGGTCCCCGTTATCACTAATTTCCCTGTATTTATACTAAACCCTTTTCTCTTTGATACGGGCAGCTTTACCAGCACGCTCGCGCAGGTAGAACAGCTTAGCCCTTCTTACTTTACCAACCTTATTCAGGACGATTCCGTCGATATGAGGAGAGAACAGAGGGAATACCCTTTCTACACCTACACCATCAGAGATTTTCCTTACTGTAAAGGATACGGTTGCACCAGTACCCTGTACTTTCAAAACATCACCTTTGAAGGACTGGATTCTTTCCTTGTTACCTTCAACAATTTTATAGTTTACAGTGACGTTGTCACCGGCTTTAAACTTCGGGTATGATTTCTTACCTGTCAGTTGCTCGTGAACAAAAGAAATAGCGTTCATCTTTCAAATATTTATCGGAGTGCAAAGGTAACTGAGAAATACACAACTTCCAAATAACAACTCCTTTTATTAAAGAATATTTTTTCAATGGATTGACAATCAACCCTACTTTATAACAGATCCGGACGGCGTTCCTTTGTGCGCTCCAGCGCCTGGTCATGCCGCCAGTTATCAATTTTCTTGTGATCTCCACTTAACAGCACATCTGGCACGCGCCATCCCCTGAACTCCTCCGGCCGGGTATATACAGGGGGCGCCAGCAGGTTATCCTGGAACGAATCCAGCAAAGCAGACGTCTCATCATTCAGCACACCAGGTATCAGCCTTCCAATGGCATCTACCAGCACGGCAGCCGCCAGCTCTCCGCCAGACAATACATAATCTCCTATGGAGATCTCTTTTGTAACAAAGTGAATACGGATGCGTTCGTCAATACCTTTGTAGTGGCCACATAACAGCAGCAGGTTTCCTTTTAGGGATAACTGATTAGCGATGCGTTGGTTCAACGTTTCCCCGTCGGGCGTCAGATAGATCACCTCATCGTATTTCACCTTCGCCTGCAGGCTCTCAATGGCATTTACCATTGGTTCCAGCATCATTACCATACCTGCTCCCCCTCCAAACTGGTAGTCATCTACCTGCTGATGTTTGAGCGTAGAATAATCCCGCAGATTATGTGTATGTACTTCCAGGAGTCCTTTTGTCTGAGCCCGCTTCAGTATGGAATGTGAAAAGGGACTTTCCAGCAACCCCGGTTGTACAGTAATGATATCAATTCTCATACTTAATGACTCAACCAGCCATTTTACAGGCCATAGTGAACAATAAATCCCCTCTCCTACTCCAGATAGATATCCAACAAGCCATCTGGAAGGTCTACATGCACGATCTGGCGCTTTTTATCCACTTTCACAAGCGATTGCTCATTGAGTGGCAAAAGCATCTCTTTCTCCCGGAAAATGACCTTTACCAGCACCTGCATCGGCATTTCTATTACTTCTTCTATCACACCCAGTTCTCCCTGCTCTTTGTCATGCACCATATACCCGAGCATAGACAATGGCGAGGAAGAGGCTGCCTGCTTCTTAAAGTCATCTTCTTCCAGATAAACAGGCACCTGTACCAGCTTCCGGGCTGCTTCTTTCGTATCTATTCCTTCCAGCTTGACAAACACATGCTCATGGTCCTTCACATTGGTCTTCTGAACAAAGTATGGAATAAAGCTATTCTTGCGTTCTTCCAGGAACAATGCTTCCACTCCGGGCAGGGATGTTTTTTTCCCCAGGCTGTGCTTAAGGATCAATTCTCCCTGTAGGCCAAATACCGATACCAGTTTCCCTATGCTGAAGTAATTATTCATATGTGTCCTTCCGGCTATGAAAAAGGGAAATATTTGCGTACAAATATTTCCCTTTCAGTATGATTCAAAAGCTTAGATTATGCTTCACCACCTTCTGGCTGAGCAGGACTATCTTCTACTCTTCTTACGATTGGAGTTGCAACTCTAGCTTTTTTGTGACTGTCACGACGGGCAGCAACTTTCTGCTCGTGTTCAGCCTGCCATTGTTCGAATTTCTGGAAAGCGGTAGGCTCATCGAACAGACCCAGTTTCACACCTCTCAACAGGTGTTTCAGGTAAAGAACACCTTTAAATGACAGGATTCTTCTTACGGTGTCTGTAGGCTGTGCACCCTTCTGCAACCAACGCAGTGCCTTTTCTGTATCAATGTTGATAGAGGCAGGAACAGTCAGCGGATTGTAAGTACCGATTTTCTGGATGAATTTACCATCTCTTGGCGCGCGAGCATCGGCAACTACGATAAAATAAAAAGGTCTCTTCTTAGCGCCATGACGTTGTAGTCTGATTTTTACTGGCATAAATAATTCGAATTATTTTTTTGCGAGTTATGAAAAAATATTTAATTGGGGCAGCAAAGGTAATTTTTAAACCCGACAGTTCAAAATATTTTCTGTTAAAAGTCTACAAATTGTAGAATTTCTCCTAAATTTTATCTGCCCAAAGCTCTCAGCCCTTTACCACCAGCTCCAAACTTGTTCATCATCTTCATCATCTGACGCATCTGGTCAAACTGCTTCATAAACTGGTTCACATCCTGGATATCTTTTCCGGAGCCTTTAGCAATACGCTTGCGACGGCTGCCGTCAATAATATCGGGGTTATTCCGCTCGTACGGCGTCATGGAACCGATCATCGCTTCAATACCCTTGAATGCGTCGTCACTGATGTCAATGTCTTTTATAGCTTTTCCGACCCCGGGAATCATTCCCATCAGGTCCTTCAAGTTACCCATTTTTTTGATCTGCTGCAGCTGTTCGCGGAAATCTTCAAAGTCAAACTGGTTCTGACGGATCTTCTTCTCCAGTTTCTTTGCCTGCTCTTCGTTGAACTGCTCCTGGGCACGCTCTACCAGGGTAGTGATATCACCCATCCCCAGAATACGCTGCGCCATACGTTCAGGATAGAATACATCCAGCGTATCCAGCTTTTCACCCATACTCACAAACTTGATGGGCTTTTCTACCGTGTACTTGATAGTCAGGGCCGCACCACCACGGGTATCACCGTCTAGTTTGGTCAGCACCACCCCGCTGAAGTCCAGGCGATCATTGAACGCTTTGGCCGTATTCACAGCATCCTGACCAGTCATGGAGTCTACTACAAACAGGATCTCGTTCGGTTTTACTGCAGCCTTTACATTAGCCACTTCGGTCATCATCACTTCATCAACCGCCAGACGACCGGCGGTATCGATGATGATGATATTATTCCCCTGTTGCTTTGCATGCTGGATAGCATTCTGTGCAATCTTTACCGCATCCTTGTTCTCAGGTTCATTGTATACTTCCACCCCTATCTGCTCGCCCAGCACTTTCAGCTGATCAATCGCCGCCGGACGGTAAATGTCGGCGGCTACCAGCAGAGGTTTCTTGCCTTTCTTTGTTTTGAGGAAATTAGCCAGTTTACCGGAAAAGGTTGTTTTACCGGAACCCTGTAACCCTGCAATCAGTATTACAGTAGGATTTGCCTTCGTGTCCAGTTCAGCTTCACTACCGCCCATCAGTTCAGCCAGCTCATCCTTCACGATCTTCACCATCAGCTGTCCGGGAGAAATAGCGGTAATTACCTTTTCACCCAGGGCTTTCTCCCTTACACGATCTGTAAAATCCTTAGCAATTTTATAGTTAACATCAGCATCTACCAGCGCCCGGCGTATTTCCTTCACTGTAGAAGCTACGTTGATTTCACTGATACGGCCTTCGCCTTTCAGTTGTTTAAACGCCGAGTCGAGCCGCTCTGATAATGATTCAAACATTTTTGATCTTGTTTAATTTTTTGCCGTTCTGCTGTCCGTCCTATACGGACTGATAGCTTCAGGGGTTGCAAAAATAATATAAAGTAACTTCTAAACCACCAGAAGGCTGCAAATAACGAAAAAAGGTGAATATCTACCCGATATTCACCTTTTTCTTATATAAAGTCTTTATCTTTTTTAGGATTATTGCGTTGAAAACGATTGTAATCAACTTCCCAGGTAATTTCTCAGCAGTTTGCTGCGGGAAGTGGTACGCAATTTTGTAATCGCTTTATCCTTGATCTGACGTACTCTTTCACGGGTCAGGCCAAATTTCTCACCTATATCTTCCAGTGACATCGGATGTTCAACTGCTATACCGAAGTACAGAATGATCACATCTTTCTGCCTGTCTGTAAGAGTGGACAAAGAACGTTCTATTTCGCGGCGCAGTGAATCGTGGTGATCCAGTTCTTCATCTGCGTTTACTGCATTTGGATTAGCGAGTACATCCAGCAGAGAGTTATCTTCCCCATCGATGAACGGAGCATCCATAGATACGTGACGGGCAGCAACACCTAAAGTGGCTTCTACTTCTTCCGTATTGATCTCCAGGATGGTGGCCAGTTCGTCAGGAGACGGCTCTCTTTCAAATTCCTGCTCCAATTGAGAATATGCCTTACTGATCTTATTGCTCAAACCCACTTTATTCAGCGGCAGACGTACGATACGGCTCTGTTCTGCCAATGCCTGCAGAATAGACTGACGGATCCACCATACGGCATAGGAAATGAACTTAAACCCGCGGGTCTCGTCAAAACGCTGTGCAGCTTTGATCAGGCCCAGATTACCCTCATTGATCAGATCACTAAGCGATAAACCCTGGTTCTGATACTGCTTTGCAACAGACACCACAAAACGGAGGTTAGCTTTAGTAAGCTTTTCCAACGCTCTCTGATCCCCTTGCTTAATGCGGATAGCCAGGTTCACTTCTTCCTCCGGAGTAATTAAATCCACCTTCCCAATTTCCTGCAAATACTTTTCCAGGGACTGGGATTCCCTATTCGTGATGGATTTCGTGATTTTGAGTTGGCGCATTGACATAAAGAATCGGAACAGTTACAGGTTAATAAAATGTTACCCTATTTGATGAATGCCAGACAAAAATAAGTTTTTTTAGATAGCTCCCAAAAAAAATAATTGGTTATTAAACCATTTTCAAGCAAAAACGTTTCATCATTCACAACTTATTATTGGAACCTTCAAATAGGAGTTTTCCCACAAAAAGCTGTGAAAACAAACGGTGCATATTGCTAATGTATTTATAATTTTCCTAATAGAATTGTTATTTATAAAGTGTATAAGATTTTAAGCAATTATTAAAAAAAAATGCAAAATAATTTTGACAGAATAAATAATTTTCTATAATTGCAGCCAGATGCTATTGATTTACTAATTACTTGAGCGATGTCTAAGAAAGTGCAATATGAGTTGGAATATCCGGTACGGTGCTCACCAAGTATCTTATACGAATTCCTTTCCACTCCCGCAGGTCTGCAGGAGTGGTTCGCAGATAAAGTAGATTACAGGGACAGCGTCTTCTCCTTTTCATGGAATGGTTCCACAGAAGAGGCTGAAGTGCTTGAACAGGAAGAAGATGAATTTATCCGTTTACATTGGAAACATGCGCCCAAGGAAGAATTCTTTGAATTTCGCATACAGATCTCCGAGGTGACTAATGAAACAATTCTGATCGTTAGAGATTTTGCAGAAAAGAAAGAGATAGCCGACCAGAGCCAATTGTGGGACTACCAGGTTAAAGACCTCTTCCACAGGATAGGTAACTAACCGGTCAGTCAGTATTGACCAGTACCTGTAGCAAAAGAGCGTAATCTCTTACTACCTCCGGAACTATCTTTCCCCATTCTTCAAAACTGTAAGGTTTAGCAAGTTTAATAAAAGAACGCCGGGCGATCAGCTGCTTGAATTCCAGTACCGGTATGGCTGATATTAATTTGTAATTCCCATTTTCTAAATCGTGAT
The DNA here is from genome assembly GCF_900142925.1 of Chitinophaga sp. CF418. GTDB lineage: Bacteria > Bacteroidota > Bacteroidia > Chitinophagales > Chitinophagaceae > Chitinophaga. The sequence continues at coordinate 198,705 of NZ_FRCN01000015.1, read as the reverse complement.
GCCAGGGGTCTTCCTGAAGGTAGACCTGAAATTGATGCTCTGCCAGCTGCTGCCAGGCCGAAGTTATCGCGTCACTATATTTTTCTTTCTCCGCCCCCGCCAGATGCAGGGTGGCAACGAAGTAATGTCCCCACCAGAACATGGTGCGGAATGCGAAAATATTGTGCCTGCTGAAAAAACGGGGATAATCCAGTATGATATAAGGCAATTCCTTATACCGCTCTCCCCGGGATATTTTTCCTCCCGCCTGTAACGTGTGCTCCGGAAAAGGAAATATTTTTGTTCCCGGATGCGTCTCCAATGCCCTTTGTAACTGCCCCATCAATGCCATTACTTTCTGTAAAACATTGTTTTTCAGATACAACCAATCCGCATTAACAACCAACGCCTGCTCTTCCGCTGTCAGTGAAATTATTTCCATCCCATAAATTTACGCCAGCGACTCCCATTCGCGGGAAATTTAACTGTAATTTTAATCCTTACTTGATATCACTTTCATAAATGATATTAAATTTGTGCGCTTCATGTACGAATTAACGTCCATGTAACATCGAACTAACATACGCAGGAAGTGAAAAAACTGGATAAGCTCATCATTAAAACATTCATGGGGCCATTCGTGGCTACCTTCTTTGTTACCCTGTTTGTACTGGTGATGCAATTCCTGTGGAAGTATATCGATGACCTGGTAGGTAAAGGTCTTGATACACCGGTGATCATGGAGCTGATCACCTATACCAGCGCTAACCTGGTATCGCTGGCCCTTCCGCTGGCCGTATTGCTGTCGTCCATCATGACTTTTGGTAACCTGGGAGAAAGCTTCGAGCTGGTAGCACTGAAATCGTCCGGCATATCTCTCACCCGCTTTATGCGTCCGCTGCTCATGGTCTGCAGCACTATCGCTGTTCTGGCTTTCCTCTTTAACAATTACGCCATGCCAGTGGCTAACCTTCGGGCTAAGTCACTTTTGTATGATATTACTAACTCAAAACCTGCCTTCAATATCAAAGCAGGTGTATTCTATACCGACATTCCCGACTACACCATCAAAGTAGCACAGAAAGAGAACGACAATAAAACCATTCACCAGGTAATGATCATCGACCACACACCGGGAGGAGGCGATAAGGTTATACTGGCAGAAAAAGGGACCATGCTGCTTTCTCCTGACAAGCGTTTCCTGTACTTCATACTGGAAAAAGGATGGCGATATGAAGAACGCAATAACCGTAGTTCCACCACGCCGGGAGAACTGATCCGTCTTGGTTTCAGGGAATACAAAAAAGCATTTGACCTCAGCTCCTTCGCGTTCAGCAGGCTGGACATGGGCCTGTTTGCATCTAACCAGCAAATGCTGAATGTAAGACAACTGGACAAGGCTATAGATTCCCTGTACAAGGAAGAAAAACTGTTTTCGCGTACTGTTAATGCCTATATTACTACCCGTTATCCTTTCTATAAATGGGAAGATACAGGCTGGCTGGCTAAAGCGACGCCTTTAGCCGCTAATACCACAAGCTTTAAGGATGTTATTCCTGAGAAATCTCTCCGCTATGTAATGGAAAGAGCTGAACAGAACATCCGTGACGGACAGAATAACCTGGAAGGACCTGCGAGAGAATTTGGTGATAAGCACAGCACTTTACTACTCCATAAAGTGGAATGGCAGCGCAAATTCACACTGGCCTTTTCCTGTATCGTGATGTTCCTGATAGGCGCTCCGCTGGGTTCCATTATCCGGAAAGGCGGTCTGGGTACACCTTTGATATTTGCTGTTGTGTTTTTTGTAATTTTTAACATATTTTTCATGGTCGGAGAGAAGATGGCCAGAAAAGATGTGATGACCACCTGGAGTGGTATGTGGCTCTCCAATATTGTCCTTATGCCTATTGCTATGTTCCTGATATACAAAGCATTGAATGATTCTCAATTGTTCAACAAAGAGTTTTATTTCAGGATATTCAATAAAATAAAAAAGCTCTTTCAAAGATTTAACACAAAGCCTACAACTTGACAGCCATAAGCTATTAGCTATCCGCTTCAAGATTTTCAGCACTATTTTCCGGGCAGACCTCATTTGCCGGGCAGGGACTAACCTGTGCCCCCACTAAGGGAAAATGTCTGAACTTCCTGCGCATAGCTCTTTCTTGTGGGGGGGGCACAACCTACAACTATGAAAACACTAATAACACTGTTAGGAAAGAACGCTAGCTTCTTTTTACCATTCCTTTTATGGATTGTTGGAGGAGCCCTGTTACAGGCCTATTTCACACATGAAGAATTATTCCTGGCCATCAACCATGCACACGCGCCATGGGCTGATGTAGCCATGACGGGTATTACCTACATCGGAGATGGTATTACCTTTGCACTGATGTTGGCCTGTATCCTGGCCTTCAGAAAATACAAACTGTTCCTGAGCGCCGGCACGATACTGCTGCTGGTAACACTCGTCGTACAGGTGGCCAAGCATTATTACAACGAGCCAAGACCGTCACTTTATTTTGCTGATACAGCTGTGCTGGTACACACTGTAAAATGGGTACCTGTGCATGGCTCCTGCAGTTTCCCCTCGGGGCATACAACCACAGCATTTGCCATGTTTACTTTTTTAACGCTGATCTGCAGGAATAAATTAGCAGGATTTGCGTTCTTAACACTGGCATTATTAGCCGCTTACTCAAGAATTTACCTGGCACAGCATTTTTTCGTGGATGTGTATACAGGAAGCATTATTGGCACAACGAGCAGCCTGGTTGTTTACTCATTGTTCCACCAGAGAAGGATGAAATCATCCCCTGAAGTGGCTGCAGAACCAATCATTGGTCTGACCTGATTTAGTTATTATTGTTGACTTGGACGATTTATGAAATACCTGTTGATTGCTATAGCAGCTGCCATTCTTTTTATACCCTTCCTCGGGGCGGTGCATCTGTTTGACTGGGATGAGATCAATTTTGCTGAAGCCGCAAGAGAAATGATCGTCAGCCATAACTATTCACAGGTACAGATCGACTTCCAGCCTTTCTGGGAAAAACCACCTTTGTTTATCTGGCTGCAGGCTGCCAGTATGCATATTTTTGGTGTGAATGAATTTGCAGCCCGTTTCCCGAATGGTGTGCTTGGTATTGCTACGCTGGTGACGCTTTACGGTATCGGCAAAAAGCTGGCCGACGAAAAGCTGGGCTTATGGTGGGCGTTAGCTTATGCCGGCTCCTGGCTGCCCCACTTCTATTTCAAATCAGGTATCATAGATCCCACTTTCAACTTTTTCATATTCCTGGCCGTTTACTGCGCCTTCCGTGTGGCCTATGCCACTAAGCCATCCCGGATGGCTATTCTGAGCGGTATATTCCTGGGCCTGGCAGTGCTGACCAAAGGTCCGGTAGCCATCCTGGTTACTATACTGACACTGCTCTTCTACTGGGTATATAAAAAAGGTAAGATCGGTATCAGTCTTGCTAAGCTCGGACTAATAGCGCTATTTGCATTCATCACTACCGCTCTGTGGTTCGGATCTGAACTCATCGTACATGGCTGGTGGTTCATCGACCAATTCGTTACCTACCAGATAAGACTGCTTACCACCCCTGATGCCGGTCACGGCGGTTCTTTCTTCTATCATTGGATAGTATTGCTGATAGGTTGTTTCCCCGCCAGCCTTTTCCTGTTCACTTATATCAGGGGACGTAAAGGCAAATCTATCTATACCGGTTCTGCTCCGGCAGAAATAAAGGACTTTAAAATCTGGATGTGGGTATTGTTCTGGGTAGTATTGATCCTGTTCTCTATTGTAGAGACCAAGATCGTCCACTATTCTTCACTCTGTTACTTTCCGCTCAGTTTTCTGGCTGCCTGGCAGCTATACAGGATCGCAGAGAATAAATTGCAGCTGCATGCCTGGAATATCGTATTCATGCTCCTGACCGGCCTTGTGATCGGTCTCACCATTGCCCTGCTCCCTTTGGTGGGTCTTTATAAAGATGTGCTGATTCCTCATATTAGCGATAAGGTAGCGCAGGCCAATCTCCAGGCCCAGGTACCCTGGTCCTCCTGGGAAATTGCTTACGGCGTAGGTTATATGCTGCTCATCATTATAGCGTCCGTTCTCTTATTCCAGAAAAAGGTGAAGGCAGGGCTGTTATGTATGTTCCTGAGCACTATAGCCGCTATACAGGTCACCATCGTGCATTTTACGCCCAAAATAGAGCAGTACTCGCAGGGGGCAGCCATTGACTTTTTTAGGACATTTGAACGGAAAGACAGCTATGTACAGGTCCTGAAGTACCACAGTTACGCCCATTTATTCTACACGAAAAAACTGCCACCGGCCAACAAGAACTATTATAACATGGACTGGCTGCTAAGCGGTCCCGTAGACAGACCTACTTTTTTTGTCTGCCGTATAACCGACAGCGAAACATGGAGAAAAGACCCTAACCTGGAGGTAATTGGAGAGAGGAATGGCTTCGTGTTCTTTAAAAGAAAATAAGATACATTATATATAAAGAGAGAAGGCGTTCTGTTATAACAGAACGCCTTCTCTCTTTATATATAATGTCCACGGACTATTTTACAGCTGCTGTATATAATCTATCTACCTCATTCCAGTTCACAACATTCCAGAAAGCAGTAATATATTCAGCACGAACGTTATGATATTTCAGGTAGTAAGCATGTTCCCATACATCCAGTCCCAGGATAGGTGTACCACGTTCCTTCACGATGTTTTCCATCAATGGGTTGTCCTGGTTAGGTGTTGATATAACGGACAATTTCTTACCTGGTGTTACGATCAGCCATGCCCACCCGGAGCCAAACACTCCTTTAGCGGCAGCATTGAAGCTGTCCTGGAACTTTTCAAAAGAGGTAAAAGTATCGTTGATAGCGGTTTTCACTTTATCTGAAGGCGTTGTTTTCTGAGGAGACAACAGCTTCCAGAACAGGGAATGATTATAATGGCCACCCGCGTTATTGCGTACGGCTTTATCGTCAGCTTTTACTTTCGCGAGGATCTCTTCAAGTGAAAGATTTTCGTAAGATGATCCCTTTACAGCGTCATTCAGGTTCTTAACGTAGGCGCCATGGTGTTTGTCGTGGTGGATCTCCATCGTTGTCTTGTCAATATGCGGCTCTAAAGCGTCGTATCCATAGGGTAAAGGTGGTACCTCAAAAGGAGCTTTTGCATTGCCGTCTAAAACGGACACCCCTCTACGGGCCGCAGGAGCAGCCACTATACCTGAGGGATTGCTTAAAGCTGCTACACCGGCCAGACCGGCCAGCTTTATAAATTCTCTCTTGTTCATATACTAAGGCATTAAAATTATGATGAATAAAGAACTTCAATGGTAAAGCCAAAACAGCAAATTCTACACCAATATTATAGAAATTTATTTCATGAGTTGCACCGGCCATCGAACAATTGTCATTAAAACACAGATTCTCACTAAAATAACGACGTCATTTCACAATCTTTTCAAATTAATTGTTATTTTACCATACGCTTTCATGTGAAACTTTAACTTTTTCTTTACTTGTGTACTATAAACAACATTTATCCCGGACTACATAGTGAGTATATGATATATGTAGTGAATTAACGAGCTTGCCTTTGTCACCAGGCCCTTACCATGCAAGAATACACTAAACATACTAACTAATTGACCATACATAACCATTTTGAATTGCCATCATTGTTCATAAAATTATATGCCAGGCAAAATGACAGAACTAGAGCATTATATCAGTAAGCAACGGACAGAGCCGGATAATTATACACCAGTATTTTATCGATTGCAGCAGGAAGAACAATATGCCGATTTACTGGCTTTATTAGCGGCTAATCCTCATATACGCGTATATGACCAGATTCATTCCCAGCTAAGGGAGCTGATGAAAATCCGCAACCCTACCAAACGGCTTACGGAAGAAGAATCTGAACAAAAGATCAGCGAATATGTTGGTACTACACCGCTTCATGCCTTTGGCGTATGGGTGTACTACCCATGGTCGCACAGGGTGGTACATATTGTCGACGAAAAGGATTTCATTGAACTACGTACCAGCAGGAATAAACAAAAGATCACCGATGAGGAGATATCCATGCTAAGCGGTAAGAAAATAGGCGTTATTGGCCTTTCTGTAGGTCAATCCATTGCGCTTACCCTGGCGATGGAAAGAGTATGCGGAGAATTAAGGCTGACCGATTTTGACAAGGTTGAGCTGACCAATATGAACAGGATCCGTACCGGTATTCACAGCATACAGGTTCACAAAGTGGTAATAGCAGCCCGGGAAATAGCGGAGCTGGACCCATTTATCAAAGTTGTGATTTACACGGATGGCGCCACCGAAGAAAATCTGGATGACTTCTTTACGAAAGACGGTAATCTCGATATCCTGGTAGAAGAATGTGATGGTATAGATATAAAAATATTGAGCAGGATGAAAGCCAAGTCCCTTGGCATACCTGTTGTGATGGATACCAATGACAGGGGCATGGTGGATGTAGAACGTTTTGACCTGGAACCCGACAGACCCTTATTGCACGGCTTTATACCCGATATAGATTTAAAGAGCCTTCGCGGGCTTACGGATGCAGAGAAACTACCCATATTTCGCCCTATGGTTGCATTGGATGACATGTCCGAAAGAATGAAATACTCTTTAGGCCAGATAGGAAAGACTATTACGACCTGGCCTCAACTGGCATCTTCTGTTGTACTGGGCGGAGCCGTAGTAACGGATACTTGCAGGAGAATACTGCTCGATCAGTTCAAAAGCTCTGGCAGGTATTATGTAGATTTTGAACAAATAATTGTTTAATAATTCGGGGTGAGCGGAAATAGATGTCCTTTGCAATCGAAATCGCAACAGCCGGTCCGCTCATTTCCCGGCCTGATCTTTTTTAAGGAGTACCCAGATGCAATATCATGATTACAGTAAGGGCTTTTAAAGCGCCAGATGATCCGGAGGCTTGTCTTCGTTTTTATAATGGCCATCTCCGGTTATTGGAAATATACTTTGGCATTGCTAAAATCACATCCGGCAGTGCGGACTGGATGCACCATGAAAATAGCATCGTGATTATTGTAGAGGATGAAACACGCACCAAAACATACGGCGGCGCCCGCGTACAACTGGCTGACGGCATATTGCCGCTGCCTATAGAAACTGCTATCGGCAAATACGATCCGAAAATATATGATGTTGTCAGAAACGGCAGCGCAGAGATCTGTGCTATGTGGAACTCAAAAGAAGTAGCCGGCATGGGTATCGGTAGCCAGGTGCTGGCCAGGGCAGGCGTAGTACTGGCAACGCAGATGCCTATCGACAATTTCCACGTTTTATGCGCCCCGATCACCACCCGTATAGGCAAGAGGGTCGGCTTCACCATCGATGAATCATTGGGAGATAAGGGCACCTTCTTCTATCCCAAAGATGACTTCATTGCCACGGCAATGCTCATTAACGATGTTAATAAACTGGAAAATGCAGACCCCAAGGAACGGGAGCTGATCTACGATCTGCGCGAAAATCCGATCCAAACCAAAACAGAAGTTGGACCTAAAGGGTCTTATGAAGTGAGCTATAACCTTGAAATTGCTAATTTGCAGTATTCCAATGTGAAGAGTGAACGGTGAATTTTCTATAAATTTAACGCATGTTCCGATTTATCGCTCTATTGCTCCTTACTCTCTTTGGTTTCCAGCAATTGGAGGCAGCCCCTCCTTTCGTGTTCCAAAACAATATGCCCCTAACCAGGATCGGCAAGAACCTCGAAATATACACCGATAAGACTAACAAACTGGATATCAAATCGGTAACCAAAGCACCTTTTACTTCTCCGGATGAAAATGTCCCCAATCTCCAGATCACGCCCTACACCCACTGGGTAAGGTTTACTATCACAAATGAATCTGACCTGCATGAGTTGCTGCTGGAAGTAGAATACCCTACTATTGACGATATTACCCTGTTTGAGACACAGCCCGATGGCAGCTATAAAACAACCCATCTGGGCGAGTTTACCAGCTATTCCAACCGGCCTGTGGATCATCAGAACTATATATTCCCCCTTGCCATACGGCCTCATACCACCAGGCAGTATTACCTGAGGGTGGTAGCGGGAGAACAATTACAACTACCTATTTTTGTAGGTACCCGGGACCAGATAATGGAAAAAAATGACTACCGGGAACTCATATTTGGCTTATACATCGGGGTTATACTGGCCATGTCCTTTTATAATCTTTTCCTATACATGTCCACAAGGGATACCAGCTATCTGACCTATGTATCCTATAACGTATTTGTAGGCCTCACACAGGCTACACTACAGGGCTTTACCTTCCGGTTCATCTATCCCAACAGTCCCTGGATGGCCCAGCATGCTACCGTACTGGTCCCCATAGTAAACGGATTGACAGCGTTATGGTTCATCCAGCAGTTCCTGCTCACCAAACAATACTATAAGCCCGGACACCGGCTCATTAATATACTTATCTACCTTTATATCGGCTGTTTCATCCCCTCCCTGCTGGATATGTATATCGTTGCCCAGATCTGGGTGCAGTTGGTTGTAGGCGCCGCGGCCATCAGCGTATTATATATATCGGCACGCATGACCCTTATGGGCTACAGCTCTGCCAGGTTTTTCCTGATCGCCTGGTCCATATTCCTACTCAGTGTACTGGTATTTGTGCTTCGGAATGCGAATGTGCTGCCGTACAATGAATTTACCTATTATGCCCTGCAGATAGGTTCTGCCATGGAAGCCCTGCTCCTGTCCTTTGCACTGGCCTATAAGATAAACCTGTTCAAGGCGGAAGCACTACAGGCATCCCAGGAAAATGAACGCCTGGTAAGGGAACAAAATATCATACTGGAAGACAAAGTGCATAAACGTACAGAAGAACTGCAAACCAGTAACGAAGAACTCAACATAGCCATGAAGAACCTGAAAGATGCACAGACTCAATTGGTGGAAAGGGAGAAAATGGCATCTCTCGGTCAGCTGACCGCCGGTATCGCCCATGAAATAAATAATCCGATCAATTTTGTCACTTCTAATATAAAACCACTGAAGCTGGATATCCAGGATATCAAAACGCTGCTGGAAAAGTATGACGCATTGCCAGCGTCTCCGGATATTCATGGCGCGCTTCAGGAGATTGCCGCTTTTAAAGAGGAAATAGATATTGACTACATCCATGATGAAATATCTTCCCTCATCAAAGGAATTGAAGACGGCGCTACCAGGACATCGGAAATTGTTAAAGGATTGCGTACCTTCAGCAGGCTGGACGAAAGCGATCTTAAATCCGTAGATCTGCACGAAGGGCTGGACAGTACACTGGTACTACTCAAAAACAGTATACCACCTAATGTCAAAGTAATAAGGGAATATGGCTCTTTGCCCAAAATAGAGTGCTATGCCGGTAAAATGAACCAGGTGTTCATGAACATACTGACCAATGCCTTTAATGCCATAAAAACAAACAACAAAGACCGTGAAGAGATGGTAACCATTACCACCAAAGAGGATAACGGTCTTGCCCTCATCAGTATAAAAGACACAGGCCCCGGCATGACAGAAAAAGTGAAAGAAAAGATCTTCGACCCTTTCTTTACTACCAAAGATGTGGGTGAAGGCACCGGACTTGGACTTTCAATTGTATTTAGCATTATCGAAAAGCACAGCGGGCGCATAGAGGTAATCACTGCTCCTGACAAAGGTGCAGAATTTATTATATATTTACCTATGAGCATAACGGCTCATGCGTCTTAGTATACCCACGCAGGAAAATCCATTTGATCAACCTGAAAGTTGAACCTGCGGACAAAAACCAAAATGGATGAAAGACAACCGTATCAGGATTTTGTACATTGACGATGAAGTTCATAACCTCAATGCTTTTAAAGCCGGGTTCCGCAGAAGTTATGAAATTTATACCGCCAATTCTGCCCAGGAAGGCAAACAGCTATTGAAAAGCATTGATGTACACATCATCATTGCCGACCAGAAAATGCCCGTGTCCACAGGGGTTGAATTCTTTAATGAAATAAAGGATACCCTCCCCGACCCCATGCGTATACTCCTGACAGGTTATACGGATGTAGAAGATATCATCGATGCTATCAACAAAGGACATATCTTTTCCTACATCAAAAAGCCCTGGGATGAGCATGAACTGCATCGTACCATCAACAATGCATTCGAAATATATTCTACCCGCAAACAGCTGAAGGAAAAAATCCTGGAACTGGAAAAGATCAATGATGAGCTGAACCGCTTTATCTATTCCACTTCGCATGACCTCCGTTCTCCGTTGATGTCTGTACTCGGTATTATCAACCTGAGCCGTCTTGATAACTCGGTGACCGACCCTAACGGTTATCTCAATATGATAGAAGCATGTATCCTCAAACTGGATGGATTCATACAGAAGATCATAGAATACTACCGCAATTCCAGGTTGGATGTGGAATATGAAAAGATCAACTTTGAACATCTCATCCAGGAGTGTATTGCATCTTTCCGCCATCAGAACACGGCCATCGAGTTCCAGGTGAACGTAGACCAGCCGGTAGATTTCAAAGGAGATACTTTCCGTATCAGTGTTATTCTGAATAACCTGATCTCGAATGCTGTGAAATACCAGAAACCGGATGAAAGCAATCCGAAAGTGTTACTGTCAGTGAAGGTAGAGCCGCATAAAGCGACCCTGTCCATCGAAGATAACGGGATAGGTATACTTAGTGAGCATCTCAACAACATCTTCAAGATGTTCTTCCGTTCAAAAAATAATAATAAACCAGGAAGTGGTATTGGTTTGTATATTGTAAAAGAAGCGCTGAATAAAATTGGCGGTACTATCAACGTTGAATCAAAATATGGAGAAGGTACACAATTTGAAATAAGCATTCCCAACAGAAATGATTTCGATTCCTGATTTACGTGTAATACTCATAGATGACAATGAAGTAGATCTGCTGCTGCATGAGCGACTTATTACGCTGCAACAGATCAGCAGAACTGTGCTTGCCTTTAACAACGCAAACAAAGCGCTTGAATTCCTGTCTTCCAATATCACCCTACCCAAGATACCGCCTACCGTTTTGCTACTGGACATACAAATGCCGGAGATGGATGGTTTTGAATTCCTGGAGGCGTTTTACAGCTATCCTGCCAAGATCAAGTCGCAATGCCATATTATCATGGTATCATCTTCTCTTGACTATGGAGACCTCAGCCGTACCTATGCCAATCCGATGGTGCTGAAATTGCTAAAGAAACCTTTACTGGCTTCAGAATTGAAAAGCGCAATTGCTGAAATTTTTAGAGATATGTGATCCATACAGTGAAAATAAAAAGCCCCTGCAGGGGCTTTTTATTTTCACTGTATGGCATTACCAGGGCAATGACTTCCCATCACGGAAGAAACCTCCCGTAGGCCCGTCTGCCGGTAATGTAGCAGCCCACACAATGCTTTTTGCCCCCTCTTCCACTGGTCTAGCGCCTTGCTCTTTCAATCCTTCATAAGTGGCAGTAAAACCCGGACATACCGCATTCACCAATATCCCTTCATCTTTCAACTCTTTAGCGGCCTTTACTGTCAGTGCATTGAATGTTAGCTTCGTCAGTGCATATGTTGTCAGCACTCCGGGGAAATGATGCAATCCAAAATCAGGATCGTCATAAGAGCCCATACCACTGGTGACATTCACAATACGCGGTTGAGTGCTCTTCCTGAGCAATGGCAGGAATGCCTGTGTTGCCTGCCAGGGGCCAAACACATTGCTGTCAAAGCATGCTTTCACAACGCCCAGGTCAGCAGTAGCGATAGTAGAGGTAAAATCTGTCATAACGCCTGCATTGTTGATCAGTACATCCAGGCGACCCAATCGTTCTGTAACATGTTGTACACACTTCGTAATGCTCTCTGCATTGCTGATGTCCAGCTCCATAGGTACAACATCCAGTTTATCCTCTTGCATAGTTGCGGCAAGATGTGCTGCCTTCTGGTAATCCCTGGCGGTGATGATCACCTTATAGCCCTGCCCTGCCAATTGTCTGGCGGTTTCATATCCCAGACCTTCTTTTCTGCTTACGCCTGTAATTAAGACAATGTTTCTGGTTTCCATAATTATCCTCATTGATTTATTGAGGCGCAAACATAGAATAGCGGAATGGTCCGGATAAGTACACGGGAAATTGTTAATTACTTACAAAACAGTAAGAATTGAAAGTATCGGATACTTTATAATTATCTTTGAAGAACAGGATTGAATTTGTTAACTACTAACAAACATGTTAGAAATGAGAAAAGCTACTTCGACAAATGCACTTAATGCAACAGAACTTTATGAAACATGTGGAATGGCCATTGCATTGCGAATACTCGGAGGCCGATGGAAACCAGGTATCATCTGGCATCTGGGTCACAGGAGAATGCGTTACAGTGAATTAAAAGCCCTTATCCCGAATATCTCCGAGCGCATGCTTGTGCAGCAATTAAAAGAGCTGGAAAAACATGGCTTCGTGGAGCGCTTTGTATTTCCGGAAGTACCTCCGCGCGTGGAATATGCGTTAACCGAGGAAGGGAAAACATTGGTTCCCATCGTCCGGTCACTGGCGGCATGGGGGAATACTCAGCGTGAAAAAATAAAATTGCCAGTATAGTCAGATACTGAAAACAACTCCTGTCATCACAATCATCCCCGGCCCAAGTGGTACAATACAACAAGCATTATGTAAAAAGAAAAAAGTCTTTATGACTTATATTCATAAAGACTCTTGCTTGTGCATTACTGCAACATATTAATACCGATATCTACAACAATCTTAACAGGGCTTCCCAATTTTTCACGCATAATCGGCAACCCTCTCCATAAGCACTACAGGCTTATCAAAAGTTTCTTTCTCCTCGTATCTAAAGCTGACAGTAATAGTAACGCCGTTACGGCTCTGAATATCCAGAACCCCATCTAGCTGTTCAGCCAGGGTATGCATCAGCATCATACCCATTGAACCTCTCTGAGTAGGTATTTCACCTTCAGGAAAGCCCTTGCCGTTATCAGCAATAACAAGCGTCAGATAGCCCGTATCTGCAGGCTGTAAGGAAACAATGATAGTACCATTGCCGGTAAACGCATATTTGATAGCGTTGGTAATAGCTTCATTCAGGATCAGGCCCACCGGTACAGATTGTGATACATCAAGTCTCACCGGCGCTATCTGAAGATCAAATTTTATCCTGCTGACATCTGAGAATCCATCTTTCAGAAATACCACAAGCTCGTTAATATACGTGCGCATATCTATTCTCGCCATATTGTCTGACTGATAAAGCTTCTGATGAATAAGTGAGATGGCCTGCATCCGGTAACGGCTTTCCCGGATAGCATTCAACGCGTCTTTGTCATCAAGAAAGGCTGCCTGTGTATTTAACAGGCTCATAACGATCTGAAGGTTATTTTTCACACGGTGATGAATTTCCTTAACCAGCCATTCCTTTTCATCCAGCAATTTATTCTGCGAAGCGATCAACTCATGCAGGGACAGGTTTTTGCGGTTAATTTCGTCCTGCTGTTGCTTTAGCTGCCGGTTGCTGCGCAACTTCAGCTGATAACGATTGTAGCCTAACAGCAGCAGCGCCACCAGCATACCGGCGCCGCCAATGATCACATTCCTGGTGAAACGGGCCTCCTGCGCTTCCTTTGTGAGCAGCTCAATATTCCGTTCTTTCAGCGTTAGCGCCTGATCTTTCTGCTCAGTCTCGAATTCCACCTGTAAATAACCGATCTTCTGCATTTTGGCTATATTAAACAAGGAATCATTAGCCTGTTTGTACAACCGGAAATGCTCAAGTGCTTCTTTATAGTTGGCCATAGCAGAGTCTGCACGATAAAGGAAGGAGCATGATTTTGCGCGGAAAGACAGATTACCACTCTTGCTTGCTACTGCCAGCATTACCTGGGCATACTGGTGCGCCGTATTGAATTGGTGAATGCCGAGGTAATAGTTGACCAGCGCAGTATAGACATATTCCAGATAAGCATCGTCGGGATACATCGTATGCCGCATATCTTCCAACTGCTGGGCGTAAGGAGCCCCACGCTCAAAATCACCCAATAAGCAATAGGCATTTAAGATACTTTCTAACATCAGTATCTTTTTTTCCGGGCTTGTCGGAGGATAATAACGTTCTTCTTCTTTAAGGATCTTCAATGCTTCCGCGGGTTTATTCATCTTCTGGTAAGCCTGACCGATATTTCGGGCCAGTATCTGCATAGAGGGAGTATCCTTTAGTCTCAATGCAATTTCCTCGGCCTTCCGAAAGCTTTGCATTGCCTTAGTAACATCCTCCACCCTGATATAGATCATCCCTAACCTGTTATAGATCGTACAAAGCTGCGTAGTACTGTCTCCGACTGCCTGAGCTGTTTTTAATGACATCAACCCATATTTCAACGCATTATCAGAGTCACCCAACTGGCTGCAAATTGCACCCAAAAGGTTATATATCCCCTGCAGTTCTTTAACATGTAACTCTTGAAAAATGGGCAATGCCTGCAGCAAAACCTTTTTCGCTTCATTATAGTCAGGCAGGAAGGAATAATAGTCGCCAAGCCTGTAAAGCGCATTTGCCTGTTTTAATTTCAAACCCAGCTCTCCATAGATCACCGCAGCCTCCCGATAATACTTAAGCTTGACATTAAGACTTTCAATATCTACCGGCTGATAGTAGTCACACAGTTCCATGTATGTATCTGCGAGCAGTTCCTTTTGTTGATGTTCCTTAAAAACAGCTTCCGCTTTCAACGCATAGCTCTTCCCCCTTACAATATCGTTCTGTTCCCGCAAAATCTTTGAAAAGAGTAGATAGCTTTGACCTTCCCATACCTTGTTGCCTATGCTTACAGCAGATTTAAGCACTTTTGCAGCACATAATGCAGCACTATCCATGTCGCCAGGTTCAATACCAGGCCTATCGACATACGAAATACCTGTGTTAAACAGCATCCGCAGATCATTTGTATCAGGACGTTCCTTCTTCAAAAGCTGTTGCAGGACCAATGGAGGCACTTTATCCTGTGACAGACAGGGGATCAAACAACTCGTCATACAATAGAAGAGCATGAGTAATCTGTTCATAACTTAATTTATTTTACTTCTCTATTAGGTCAGTTGGTAGCGCCGCAGGACTTAATTGTTTTTCATACAGTTAAAAAGAATGGTATTTGCCATGCTCTCTGCGAACTTAACTTCATGTTAAGCCTTTCGTTTTCTACAGCTGTGGTTCGGTTCAATGAAAATTTTAATCTGCTCTATTACCTCATATCAGGCTTGCCCTCAGGTTGTCTGGAAAACGCTTCAATAAGCCAGACACCAATATTCCCTTAGATATGGCATGAACTCTCCTGTAATCCTTTTTTATTATCGGCATATGTCAGCGTGCGCGAATCATTTGTTCCACCTCCTGGTTGATATATTCAAAATTTTCGAAAAGTCGCCCCTTTTTTTTGGAGGATCCCACGCCCCAAAAGTCATCTAGATCTTACTGGAGTTCAATTATTAGGGATGAAGATACAAATCTCTTTTAAACTTTTTAAATCCTGCCCTATCATGTGTAATAAGCGTCTATCAAGAATGGCAAACCATTCTTAGCTGCCTGACAGCTATTTTAATGCCTTTCGCAATTTCATTTGCGATCATTTTGCAAAGTCAAAGTCAGGACATTAAAGGAGGCGAAAAGTAGATTAACAAACTTCAACTATGCATAAATACAAAAGCCCTGTAAATTTCTTTACAAGGCTTTTGTATAGAATACCGGGATTTCTTATTGTACTAAGGTTACTACGCCTTTCCGCTCTATTTCACCACAAAGTGTTTTAGCTTTTATATAGTACACGTATGCACCTACAGGTTGCAATACCCCTTTAAAAGTGCCATTCCAGCAGGCGCCGGCATCTTGTGTGCTGAACACCAATGTCCCCCAGCGATCAAATATCCTGAATTCAAGTGCCTTTACACCTCCCCAGTATTTCAAACCAAAGCAATCATTCTTTCCATCCCCATTAGGTGTAAAAGCTGATGGCATCGGGTATACACTCAGCCCGGCACTTAAATCCACAGATACAGTGATCGAATCACGGTTAACACAATTATTATCATCCGTTATGGTCACATAATAAGTGGTCGTTTCTGTTGGCGATACCATCGGGTTAGCAATCTGCATATTACTGATCGTTGTGGCACTGTCCCAGACATATCTTGTTCCCCCAATAGCAAAAAGCATCGAGGATCCATGGGAACAATCAATACCATTCGTGCTTGTGATGGCGGTATTAGGCAGTGCATTCACCCTTACCGGTATCACGAAATTTTTGTTTACACTGCAGGTATTGTTAGTAATGTTAACTGCATAAGTGGTAGCCTGATCAGGTGATACAGTGATAGAATTACTTGTTTCCCTCAGTGCTACGCCATTTTCCAGCCATTCATAAGTATCTCCACCTGTTGCCTGTAAGGTGAGCGGCGTTCCTTTACAAATAGCAGTATCAGCAGGTGTTACAGACATTGAGATATCCAGAACAGTTATCAGTACTGAAGCCTGACTAATGCAGCCGGTACCATTATCTGCAGTTACAGTATAACGGGTGGTAGAGGCAGGCGTAGCCACAGGGGATAATATACTAGCGTCATTCAGTCCTATTGCAGGCGTCCAGATAAAAGTTGTACCATTATCAGAAAGTGTAGTCAGCCGCACCGGATTGCCACTACAAACTGTTGTATCCACACGGGTAACAGCATCCGCTATTTCATTTACAACTATTTGTACATTCCCTTTTCCCCCGCAACCACCTGCGTCTGACACTGTTACTTCATAGTTGGTAGTAGCGATTGGAGAAGCGAGAGGATCGGAAATATTTGCATCGGATAATCCGGCAGTCGGACTCCAGTTATAAGTACTACCTCCCGCTGCCTGCAATTGCACCGAATTGCCGGCACAAATAGCGGTCGCAGAAAGGTTAGTAGTAATAGCACAGGGCGAATTTACCCGTGCCATATAATCTTCCACCTCTCCATCCTCTGCCGCGATAGACACATCTTGTGTAGCAGCACGGTTAGAAGATAAACGAAACCTGAAGGCAAACAGTCCGCCCTTACCAGTAATAAACTTCCCAGGTAGTCCCGTCCAGTTCAATGTGGCCGTTGTTGCATTAGGCAGTACAGCAACCGTCACTGCTTCATTCGCATCAAACACTCCGTTTCTGTTATAATCAAAACTCCCGGTCAGCCAGGCATCAGCACCTGTTGTATTAGAAAGGGGCAGCTGAAGACTGTAAGAACCATTACCAGTATAATCCGGAAACGCCGTAATGGCATCTTCATCAACGCCGTTGAGATTATCGTCTATATTATCAGCACCATCTGCATCCGCTACAGTATTTCCGAGTTTCAGACTTTCATCCGGGGTAAGGGCAGGAAAAGGAGGATTGAAATTACAACCGTTACTACGTACATACTTTAACAGGTGCCTCGCATATCCATAACCGCCGGGCAGGTCACCTCTGTCCAGTGGTGCATAAACACCAAATGCCACGCCCATTCCACCCGGCACCGTTCTTTCCATTTTGACACCTACTGTTAATATCCCATTAGCGGGAGCTACGGTGGCCATTAGAGGATTCTGTCCAACAGGAGAGCCATCCATAGAACCCTGTGTATCCGTAATTACGATCTGCTGCGTGCCGCACCCCGTCACAGGATTACCGGTCTGTGATGAATTTCTGAAGAAGTCCAGGAAACTCCAGCTTCCCCCGCTGGTAGTAAAAGTGGTATACTCTACCGGACTCAGACTCCCCTCTGCATCTGCAGCCAGAAAGGTAAAGGGAACCGGCTGGCCCTCACGCGTAGCGGTAACAGTCATGGTAAAATAAGAGTCCTCTCCCTGGGTATAATTATAAAAAGCAGGCATCTTCGTCGGGTCAGAGAAATCATACAGGAAATGAAGTACAGCACCTGACCATGTATTCATCACCTTTGGAGCAAGCGAAGGGCCACTTACCTGCGAAAAAGTAATCTTTACATTCAAACCATCATCGGTGGTGAAATCACGGGATGCACCGTTAACCAACGCAAATCCATTCCAGTTAAACCACCATATGTGATTTTTAATAACACCACTCCCCATATCTGCGTACTGAGCGGAGGCATCTGTAAATACACTTGTAACGAGAATAAGGAGAAGGACTATTTTTCTTAACATTTGAAGCAAATTGATAGGGAATATGTTGGTCATCTTAAATAACAGAAAAACAATACGAGAGAAGTTTGCCCAAAATCAAAAGAATATACTACCACTAACAAACATAAATACCCCGGGGAATAAACATCTTTCTCAATAGGCTCAGGGACCGCGCTGGCATTTGGGTAAACAAGCCAGCACCTTGTTAGATCGACGCAAGATAAAACTAAAACCTGTACAAACAAAAAAGCCTTCAAAATCCTTATTACCAGGAATTTCCAGGGCTTTTACCCTGTGGAGTCCGCCGGCAAGTTGTCGCCCCAATTACTGAATTTTCTAATTCGTATTAACAGTGCAAAAAATTACTAAATACCTTCCCGATAATATTAGCTTTAGTATGGTATTTTAATAATCTTTATGTATATAATTGTTGGCCACACAACACCCCGCTC
This sequence comes from Chitinophaga sp. CF418, assembly GCF_900142925.1. Classification (GTDB taxonomy): domain Bacteria; phylum Bacteroidota; class Bacteroidia; order Chitinophagales; family Chitinophagaceae; genus Chitinophaga. The sequence continues at coordinate 179,996 of NZ_FRCN01000015.1, read as the reverse complement.
CGGACAGCACACTAATATCCGGTGGCCGATACTTTTAATCCATCTATGGAATTTTATTGATTGACCCCCATAATAAGAATGAGGATGCTATACAGGCTAAAAGTCTTAATCTCCGGGAATTTAATATCATAGCACTAAAATTCGCTTTCTTTTAAAAACAAAAGGATTTACCAGCTTGTATATATTATATCATAAGGCTTCTTATTCTTAACCCAATCTGGTTGACAGAAGCTTTAAAGTCATTGCGTGAATGGTCGGGAATAATAGCTACTTGTTATCAATGACAAGGGACACTCTTTGCTGCACAATATGATTACGACCAATTTTACAACATAAGGGCTTGCTCAATTTCTGTATAACATTTTATTTAAAAATCAAAACTATAATAACATGCGTACAATGTTAAGAGTGACGATGGATGTAATTGCGTCAAACAAAGCTATCAAAGATGGTACACTCAGCGAGATTATCAATTCCACTATGGACAGAACCCACCCTGAAGCCACCTATTTTACGGCTATTGATGGATGCAGAGCCTGTATAATGGTTTTTGATCTTCATGACCCATCCGACATCCCTTCTATTGCAGAACCATTTTTTGTCAACTTGAATGCAAAAGTTGAATTCTCTCCTGTTATGAATGCGGAAGATCTGAAGAAAGGACTTGAAATATCGGCGAAATCTTTCGCAATGGCTTAGTAAAAGAATTTATACAATTCTTTACCGGAACTGAGTAATTGTACATGAGTAACTACCAAGCAGCAGGCGGCATGATGTAAGGTGGTGCATAACGGAACAGAACGGAACCTACTGGTTGTGGTAATTGGACTTTGATGTAAACCAGAGAGGAACTGGCAGTTATCTTTACATGCAAAGGTAACTCATACACTAGAAATGTATAAATCATTAATACATCTGACTGCACAAAAAAACCCTGCAAATTAATGATTTGCAGGGTTTTAATTTTTCGTGGAGAATACCGGAGTCGAACCGGTGACCTCTTGCATGCCATGCAAGCGCTCTAGCCAACTGAGCTAATTCCCCGCATAATTGGAGTGCAAATGTATACTTTTTCCTGAAAACGTCAAATTTTACCCCTCAAATTCAATTTTCCACTAAAAATAGCCAGTACCCCTATTAGGGGATACACTAATCTTCCTCATTTTTGTTTCTTTACACCATCGGAAATCAGCGTAACCTATGTACACAACTAAATTTATTAGTTCGGACAATGAATTAAGACAAGTTGCCGAACTATCCAGGCTAAATTCAGCTGAGAGTCTTACAGAAGACGTTAAAGCCGAACAAGGCTATGTTTCCTGGAAATATACTTTTGAAGATCTCAAAGCGCTTCATGAAATTGCACCATCCGCGATTATAAAAGACGGCGACAAAGTAATCGGCTATCTTTTGGTATTGGTGAAAGAATCGGCCACTGTATATGCGCCGCTTAAAGAGGCGCTGAACCTGTTTGACGGTCAGGTTTACAAGGGGAAAATGCTTATGGACTACAACGTATATTTTCTTGGGCAGACCTGTATTGACAGCAACTACCGCGGCAGAGGACTCTTACGACAATTGTACCAGTTTCATAAAGATAACTTCGAGTCAGTGTACGACTTTGCGCTTAGCTCCATTGCAAGAGACAATCCAAAGTCTATGATCGTACACGCCAGGCTGGGATTCCGTACGCTTTTCCCTTTTACTGATGGCGGAAAAGAATGGGATATTGTGATATGGGATTTTAATCTGGGATAATCCGATATTTACAGCCAATATACACCCTGCCGTATGAAAGAAACAGCTAAGGAAAAAAACAAGCTAGGCCTCTGGACAAGCACATCCCTCATTGTTGGTAACATGATCGGAGCCGGGATCTTCCTGGCGCCCGCTGCGCTTGCCTCATTCGGCAGTGTTAGCCTGTTGGGATGGGTGATTTCAGCCATTGGCTGTTTCTTCCTGGTAAAGGTGTTCGGTAATCTCAGTAAACTTGTGCCCAATGTAACAGGTGGTCCATACGCCTATACCCGCCGCGGCTTCGGCGACTATATGGGCTTCTCTATAGCCTGGGGATATTTTCTGGCAGTGTCCTGCGCCAATGCGGCTATCACCATAGGGTTTGTCAGTGCGTTAAGTACCTTCGTCCCGATATTGTCCACCAATACCTTAAGTGCTGTAGGCACTGGTCTCGGCTCCATCTGGCTGCTGACCTGGGTCAATAACAGGGGCATCAGGACTTCCGGTTCCGTGCAGATGGCAACGACCATACTTAAGCTGATACCATTATTTCTGGTGGCTTTCGGGGGATTGTTCTTCATTAAAGCAGCCAACTTCCCTGCATTCAATAGTAGTGGCACATCCCTGTTCACAGCCCTTTCCAACACAGTTACCTTTACCATGTTCGCCTACGTCGGTATTGAATCTGCTACCATTCCGGCTGAGAAAGTACAAAATCCGCAGCAGACCATTCCACGGGCTACCCTGCTGGGGCTATTCATAGCTACAGTAGTCTACGTTTTAGGAACAGTCAGCGTGATGGGTATCATTCCATCAGCGCAGCTAAAAAAAACGGTTACCCCTTTCGCCGATGCAGCTGTCATTATGTGGGGGAATAATGCCCGCTACTGGGTAAGCGCAGGTGTGGCAATAGCAGCATTTGGAGCACTGAACGGCTGGATGCTGATACAGGGACAATTACCTTACGCTATTGCAAAGGATAACCTGTTTCCGCAGATATTCAGTAAAGAGAATAAAAGAGGCGTTCCCTATGTCGGTACCCTCTTCAGTAGTGTATTGATTTCCATTCTCATGGCAATGAACTATACCAAAGGCCTGGTAGAACAATTCAAGTTCCTCGTTTTGTTGTCAACCTTGTCAGTTTTGATACCCTATCTGTTTTCAACAGCCGCTTATTTTATACTGAAAACTAAAAGCGGACCGCTTAAAACAAACGAGTGGATACAATGTATCTTACTATTCGCCGTTTCGTTTAGCTATGTACTTTGGACAATTGCCAGCGCCGGGCAACAGACTATATACTACGGATTTCTCCTGCAGATGATCGGGATACCTTTGTATTTATGGATGGCAGCCAAAAAAGAAAGCTCCTTATTTCAGTAAGAACAAAGATCCCCACTACTACTGAAATAATGAGTAGTCAGACAAATACTCATAAAAAATGCACCACTCAGCGATGTACTTTTCCCTTCCGCAGATTTACCGCTAACGCCCCTCCGAATTCAGCTAACTTGCTTCCAAAATCTCTTTCGTAAGCGCAATTCTGAAGACAATCTGTCGAATCAAAATCTAAATAATTTGTTAACGCATTAACTTCTGTTTTGTGCGTTTTTTTTGAGTATTTCGAACAATAAATCTAACTGCATGCTTTTCAAAAAATGTCTGTCGGCCATCATCGGGCTGATAAGCCTACCTATGCTATTACTCGCCCAGGAAACTACCTCCGAGATCCATGGGCAGGTTAAGGATGGGCAAACGGGAGTACCCGGCGCTGTCATTATCGCACTACACAACCCAACTGGTACAAAGTACATGACCACAACCCGTAAAGACGGGCGCTACAACGTACCAAACGTTCGCGTGGGGGGACCTTACACAATTTCCGTATCCTATATCGGATACAAAGACCAAAAGATCGAGAATGTCACACTCTCCCTGGGACAGGAGTATACCGGTGACTTCAACATTGTGCCTGATACAAAACAACTGAATGAAGTGGTGGTAAAATCAGGTAAACAAGACAAAACATTTAATAACAACCGTACAGGTGCACAGGAGATCATCAGCCGTGATCAACTGGAAAAACTGCCTACTATCAACAGGTCTGCACAGGATTTTACAAGACTGGAGCCTACCACTTCCAGCCCTATCGGCGGACAAAGCTTTGGCGGCCGCAGCAACCAGTACAACAACTTCACCGTAGATGGTGCCAACTTCAATAACTCATTCGGGTTATCAGGTACCCTCGGCGGCCAAGCAGGCGCACAGCCTATTAGCCTGGACGCGATCGAACAGATTCAGGTAAATCTTGCTCCCTACGACGTACGCCAGGGTGGCTTCTCTGGCGCGGGTGTAAATACCGTTACAAAAAGCGGTACCAACACCTTCAGAGGAACCGTTTACACTTATTTCAAAAATGAAAACACACAGGGTTACAAAGTAGAGAACGCAGTTGCACCTAAAACTGATCTCTCCTTTAATATCCGTGGTGCTTCCATCGGCGGACCAATCATTAAGAACAAATTATTCTTCTTCGTGAATGGTGAGTCATCCCGTCAGACAGCTCCTGCTACCAGCTGGATCCCTTCTGATGCTTCACACGCCCCCAGCAGCCCAGGTGGTGTTTCCAATGCCAATGCAGACACTTTAGCGGCCCTGGCTACCTTTCTGAAGGGTACTTACGGGTACGATCCCGGAGCTTATTCCGGCTATTCCTTCAAGACAAACAGTGATAAGATCACTGCAAAGATCGATTGGAATATCAACGATCATAATACCCTTACTTTAAAGTACAACTACCTGAAATCAATGTCTGACCAGTTTGCAAGTACCAGCAGACCGGCAGGGCAAACAGGTGGCCAGCCAGGCTTTAACTCAATGCCTTTCTATGGAAGCGGATATGTGATCAACAACAACTTCAATATCTTTATTGCAGAACTGAACACCCGTTTCGGTAACACTGCCTCCAACAAATTCCAGGTTGGATACACAGCACTGCGTGACTACCGAACACCTCATTCCAGTTCCTCCACAATGCCGCTGGTGGACATCCTGAACGGCGGTAACATCTACACCACCTTTGGTTATGAGCCGTACACTTATAACAACACCCTGAATACTGACGTATTCCAGATCTCTGACATCTTCACCTTCTACAAAGGTGCACATGAGATTACAGTAGGTACGCAGGATTATTACAGGAAATATAAGAATGCATTCGCTCCTGGTTACCAGGGTGCCTATCAGTTTGCCAGCCTGACTGATTTCTACAACAGCGCCAGGAACGGTGCACTGAATGCAAAAAGCTATTACCTCCAGTATTCTGCATTATCTGATGGATCCTTCCCATGGGCATATGCAGGTTCTACAGAACTGGGTTTATTTGCACAGGATAAATGGCGTGTATCAAACAACTTCACGCTCACCTACGGACTGCGTCTGGATATGACTATCTACAAGCAGGACTTTGAAGACAACCCACAGTTCAATGCATTGAAGTTCAAAGATGGTAAGAGCTACGATATCGGAAAAGCTCCCGGTAATGCATTGCTGATATCTCCTCGTATTGGCTTCAACTGGGATGTACTGGATGATAAGACCTTACAGGTTAGAGGTGGTTTAGGTATCTTCTCCGGACCTCCGCCATTTGTATGGATCAGCAACCAGGCCAGTAACAACGGTGTACAGTGGGGTTCCTTCACCAAAAGTGGTGTAGCATTCAGTGCTGATCCTAATCAGTACCGTCCTGAGTCAGCATCTGCCAACACAGCTTATCTCGTTGCGCTGACTGATAAAAACTTTAAATATCCTTCCGTGCTGAAAACAAGCCTTGCTGTTGATAAAAAACTGCCAGGAGACTGGGTATTCACAGTAGAAGGTACTTACTCCAAGGATATCAACGCTGTATATTATCAGAACATTAACCTGAATGAAACCAACGGTTATGCACTGACTAATGGAAGTGATAACAGGATGCGTTATAACACATCCCTGACCACTTCTCTGAATACCAGCAATAAATATTATTCCGCAGGTACCTCCCTGGCTGATCCTAATATTGGTAACGCTATCCTGATGAGCAATACCAGCAAAGGATATGCTTACAATGTCACCGGTCGCGTGCAGAAAACATACAAGAACCTGTATGTAAGCGTTGCCTATACACATGGTGATGCACGCAATACAGCAGAAACGGGCAGCACCGCTTCCTCACTGTGGAGCGCCCGTGCTGTAAGTGCAGATCCAAATGCAGCAAACCTGACATATGCTTCTTACAGGCTGCCCAACCGTATTATCGCAATGGCTTCCTACAAAGTATCCTATGCTAAATACTTCGCTACTTCCTTTGGTCTGATCTACGAAGCAGCACCCGCAGGTGTAACTTCTTACATCTATAATGGCGACCTGAATGGTGATGGTTTCAATAATGACCTGATGTATATTCCTACCAGCGATAAAGATATTAATCTTATCAACGTAGGTTCTTACAACGCCACTACCCACACGGGTAGCACTACAGGTACTTCAAACGACCCAAGAACTGCTGCCCAGATCTGGACACAGCTGAACAACTTCATCAGCCAGAGCGGTTATCTGTCTTCACACCGTGGACAAGTAGCAAAAGCGAACGCGGTAACTCTCCCATTCTTTAAAAAAGCGGATGTCAACATCACTGAAGACATCTCTGTTAAAACCGGTAAAGAGCGCCACACACTGCGTTTATCCCTGGATATCATCAACGTGGGCAACCTGTTGAATAAGAACTGGGGGATCGTAAAGTCTGCTACAGTAACCAACCCGCTGAAGTTTGAAGGTATCGCTGCTGATGGTAAGACTCCGTTGTTCTCCTTCCCTTATGCGGATGTTAACAACCAGGTACACTACTCAAACAGCTTTGCCAACAACACAGGTATTACCTCACGCTGGCAGATGCAATTTGGTGTAAGATATCTGTTCAACTAATATCAATATACACTAAAGATAAAAAGCCGTCTCATTCTCATGGGACGGCTTTTTTACTATGGATATGGCGAAAAAAAACAGTCCCGCATAAATGATGCGAGACTTTTGATCTAATTCAGGATTGTTTAATTTGAGGTTGAACATACAATACTCTACAACTTGTTCTTACAACTTTTACCAGTTGATTCATGCAGTTGAACACTGTGTTAATTGCTGATACAAAAATGATAAAAACCAATGCCCGCTCAAATGATCTAAGACAAGAAAGCCACTTGACATTTATCAAGTGGCTTTCTTACAGTTATTAAGATCGTCTTCAAACTACCATCCAATGCCGTAATCCTCTCCATGATTACTACTTCCTCCCCATAGGGAGCCGTGCTTACTATCCAGAAAAATAGCATTCACAGGACCGCTTGTACGCTCACCGAAAGTGGTAATATATCCCATCTTCTTTAATGTCTCTCTCACTGATTCCGGCGTATTACTGTTCAGCAATATGCTACCGGGATGCGGCATACGTTCTTTTGTACTCGTGCCTCCCAGCGATAACCACAGCTGATTGGTATTAATATTGGCGGCTTCTGTGGCCTGTTGTACCGTCATACCAAATTCCACTACATTCAGGAAGAACTGCAGCAGGTTCTGATCCTGGGTATCTCCACCCTGTACTGCAAAAGAAAGATATGGTTTACCATCTTTCAATGCCATAGATGGCGTCAGGGTCACCCTTGGACGTTTCCCGGGTGCTATTACGTTGAAAGGGCACAAAGTGCTGTCCAGTACAAAACTCTGCAAACGCTGGCTCATGCCCACACCCGTACGCCCTGCAATACATGCCGGCGTCCATCCACCGCTTGGCGTGACAGATACCACCCAGCCCTCTTCATCAGCCGCTTCCACGCTGGTAGTACCCCTCCACAGACGGTCCATATAGAGGCTGTCTATATTATTGGCAGCGTACATCTGATCAGTAGCCGGTACGGTCAGCAGGCTGGCCGCATCATGCTTCGGAACGAATCCTTCCGGCTTTTTCTCAAGAGACGTATCTGTCAGGGAGCTGCGTTGCTTTAGTAACCGCAGGTAAGGATTAGTTTTGCCCTCGAAAGGATAAGGATCCCCCGGCGCCGCAGCCGGGTCGTTATGATCAGGATTGATCTGTTTGGCCCTCTCCTTTGCATATGCTTTGCTCAGTAGCCCCTGAATAGGCGTTTTAGGCGTGAAATAAGGATCTCCATAATAGAAGTCCCTGTCCGCAAAGGTCAGGTTCATTGTTTGGTACAGGGTATGGATATATTGGGCGGAATTGTATCCCATTCCCTTCAGATCAAAATTTTCCAGGATATTCAGGCTTTGCAGCAGCATAGGTCCCTGCGTCCAGGATTGCAGTTTATACACTTCAATGCCTTTATAGTTCACGTGCAGCGGTTCCTCCTCTATCGGTTTCCACTTTGCCAGATCCTGCTCTGTGATCAGCCCTCCCTGTTCCTTACAGCCGCGTACAAATTCCTTTGCAATATCTCCCTTGTAAAAGCGGTCGTAAGCAGCCATAATAGCCTCTTTACGGGACTTTTTGTTCTTCAGTGCCGTCTGCTCCGCTTCTATCATTTTGGTGAGGGTAGCCAGCAGGTCTTTCTGTACAAAGATCTCTCCCGCTTCCGGCGCCTCTCGTTTCTCGCCCGGATGGGTCAGGAATACCGCTTTGCTGTAAGGCCACTGTTTCAGACGGTCTTTACTCTTTTCCATACTATTGGCGGTCTGAGCCTCGATAGGGTAACCGGCTGCCATTTCCATAGCTGGGGCCAGTACTTCTTTTAGGCTCAGGGTACCGTATTCTGCCAGCATGTAGCACAGCCCGCCTGGAGTGCCCGGCGTTACAGCCGCCAGCGGACCATATTCAGGTGGAAAATTGTACCCCTTGCTTTTGAAAAATTCCACGGTAGCACCGGTGGGCGCTACGCCCAGGGCGTTGATAGCAATAACTTTTTTGGTTTTAGGATTGAAGATCAGGGCCTGCGTTTCCCCTCCCCAGCTCAATACATCCCACATTGTACAGGTGGCTGCCAGCATGGCACAAGCCGCATCCACGGCATTACCGCCTTTCTGGAATATCATCGATCCAGCCGTAGCTGCCAGAGGTTTTCCGGTCACCGCCATCCAGTGTTTGCCATGTAACGGAGGTTTTTGAGTTTGCTGTGCTCTCGTTGCCAGTCCCAGGGAAATGAGGGCGGCAAGAAAAAGAAGACGTTTCATAAAATAATATGCGATTTAGAAATGTTATTATTCTGGTCATCGACAAAATAGTAAAATAGGAGTTATACCAGGAAAATATGGGATGAACTTTGCTATTACTCCGTTGTTATAGTAAAGGTGCGCACGTAAATACATTGATTATGCCTGGCGCACTTATTCCACGACATCGTAAATCTGTCTTTTATGAACGCAACAAGATTCTGGGAAATCATTGAAACCGCGTGGACAACAGATAGAGATTTATATAATTTAAGAGAAAGAGCGCTTACGACCAATGATCCCATTTTAATCAGGCAACTTGGAATGATCGTTTCCAATGACATTGCCAGCTATATCAGGCAACAGCTCCTTTATATGGATGAACGGGAGCTCACCAGGTTCAATCACGTCATGGAAGAAAAGCTCTTCCATATAGACCGTGAAGAAATCCACGAACGCGTCAACGGTTCAGATGAGGGATTCCTCCACCGACGATGCTTTATAGTGGGCATGGGAGAACGGTACTATAACATGATTGATGAAAATCCGGCCGCCGCCACGATGAATGTCCCCGCAGGGGACATCGGATTTATTGGCTACAGTGTATATGAGGAAAAATTCGGGGAAGAATTTGAACGATATTGTCTTCATTGTATTGAATCTGGCTCCAATTCGAGGGGCTGGTAACAACGAAAAGGGGCCGCACTGATCTGCGGCCCTTTTTTATGCTTTTTATCAACAGTAACCATAGCTACCGACACTGCCCAGGCTGATCACACATACCGGATGTGTTTACATTTCCACTACATGTAGAACTGTTCTGAAATTACTTTTCCTTCCTTTGTAATGTATACACAAAGTTCCTGCATCTTCATTCTGCCCTGCCCTTTCATAGTCATATCCATCGTCAGCACAAGGGCAAATGAATTCCCTGCAACCAATGGTGCAGAGACATCTATTCCATGAACATCCTCTACCATGGACATAAATTTGTTTCCCTTTTCAAAGATCTTGTCAAGGCCCTTCGTTTCCTTTGCAAATTCAGGCGTTTCCTCAGGCTCAATACTGATTGCATCCTGAGCATACAATTCTTTCTGTGCAGTTTCGAATTCTCCTTTTTTGCAGAGCTCCGCAAGGCGGGTTGCGATTTCTTGTGTAGTCATAATGCTGGTGGATTTTGGAGTTTGAATTAAGTTAACACATCCCCGAGGGGTATTGTTGTGTGAATAAATATCCTTAATTCACAAAAGGCGCGCCAGGGCGCCTGCTCCTTACTATGAATACAAGCACTTATGTACCCGCTCCACATATCGCTTCAGATATTCCACGCTGCATGTAATAAAAAATTTACCTCTATTAATTGTACTGATGACATCCTTCGCTGCAATAACTCAGCAAAAGGGGGAATGAGCTTGTTGTGCTCTACAGAAAGTATGAAACAGCATGAACAAAAATCCAGCGGGAAAATATGATAACGAATAAGCCTTATCGATCTGAAGTTTCATCGCAGTACCGGGGCATATATTTGGGTAGTAACCTGAATTTATACAACCAGAATTATTACAGTCACCGGTTAAATGCCTGAACATGACCTCCAGCTTATATCCCCCTGCGCTGCACTTTGGGATACCCGAAAAAATGCAGCCACATGTCCGGGTGTCCGCAAGCCTGCCGGACAGATATCAGCAATACCGGCTCGCACAATCAACAGATACCACGTATGTAGAAGCACCTTTCGGCAGTTACATCACACAGGAAATAAGAGATCCTGACTGGATTATCAGCTGGCAACAATGCTTTGTAAAGGAAAAGATCAGATTGCGCCCCTCCGTTACACAACCCATGCTGGCAATGTGCTGCATCCTGCAGGGTAATATTTCCTGCCGTTTGCAGGGAAAAGGGAAACTGATGCTGATTGAAAAGGAATTCGGTATCTATTACCTTCCTTCTCAGTCCCAGAATATCGCAGACCTGCGGCCGGGATATTATGAAATGATCTGTATTTCTTTTTCTCCTGCCTTCTTCCGGAAATTCATCGCTCATCATCCGTCCTTTGAAGAAATCTATCAGCAACAGCAGCGGCAGGCTCGCAGAGCAGCCCTGTTGCCCGCCATCAGGATGGACGTGTCGGACCTGAAAGTACTGCATGAAATGCGCCAGACGCCCGAAGCAGATCAGGCACTGAAGCCCTATCTGGAGTCAAGGTTGAATGAACTGCTATCACTGTATTTCAGCGCGCTCACCCCTAAATATCTTCAGAACGGCGATCAGGCCCAGAAACTACGCCAGATATGCATTTACATCCAGAACCATTATCATCAGCCACTAAGTATAGCTGAACTGAGCAAACAGGCGGGTATGCATATCAACACTTTTGAACGGGCTTTCAAAGAACTGCTTAGTGTTTCTCCCCGCGGATATATTGAACACCTGCGCTTAAAAAAAGCAGCCTCTCTCCTTTCCCAGACCACACTCAGCATCAAAGAGATCAGTTACAGCACCGGCTACCGGGGCGCGAATTATTTCACCGCTGTTTTCCGTAAGCGTTACCGTTGTTCTCCCAGAGAATATCGGAAAAACCGCTTAACTTGACGGAAAATGCTGATTGATGGACGCTCAATTAACGGACAGGCTTATTGATATCAGAAGACAAATTCATGCACAACCAGAGTTAGGCTACGAGGAAGAACATACTTCCACCCTGGTAAAACAGGAACTGGATCTGCTGGGAATAGATTACATCTCCAACATCGCGGGTACTGGCGTCATTGCCTCCCTGACACGCGGGCATGGTCCCTGTGTGGCTATCCGTGCAGATATGGATGCCTTGCCAATGCAGGAAGAAACAGGCCTGCCCTTTGCCTCTAAGGTGAGCGGAAAAATGCATGCCTGCGGTCACGACCTCCATACAACCATGCTGATAGGCGCTGCCACGCTGTTAAAACAAACTGACTTCCAGGGAACGATAAAACTACTCTTTCAGCCCTCTGAGGAAGGGCCCAGCACTGACCCGGAAAAGAAAAGCGGTGCACGCCGCTTTGTGGAAGCGGGGCACCTGGACGACGTACAGGCGGCCTTAGGCTTGCATGTAGATCCATCCATGCCCGTGGGACAGATCTCTTACGCTATCGGTCCTGCCCTGGCATGTACGGGGTTCTTCACCATAGAAGTGAAGGGCAGAGCGGCGCATGCCGGCGCATCTCCCCAGTTGGGTATTGATGCGGTGGTCATCGCCTCCCAGCTGATACAGGCGGCACAAACCATCATATCCCGGCATACGCCTCCCATGGAAACGGCAGTGCTTTCCTTTACCAAGATCAACGGGGGCGTTGCACCCAATGTTATAGCCGACAGAGTGGTACTGGAAGGAACCATCCGGGCGCTGAACCTGGACGTTTACGAAGAGGTGATAGACCGCCTGCAAAAGCTTGGTGAAGGGCTGGGGCTTATCCATCAGGCAGCCATCATTTTTGACCTGTATTTCAGCATCCCCAGTGTGCTCAATAACGGAGACGTGCATGGCAAACTGCAACGCAGCCTGAAAGGCGTATTCGGCCAGCAGAATGCCCTCGAGAAGATACCTCTGCTGGCAGGTGAGGATTTCTGCTATTATTCCCGCAAAGTACCTTCCATGTTTTACCTGCTGGGCGCACAGGACCCAACGTCTCCCGGTTACTATCTCCATCATCCTAAAGTGATCTTTAATGAGCAATGCATCCCACTGGGAGCATCTTTCCTGGCTAAAGGGGCTGTGGAGCTACTCGAAGGCTTCCGCTAATTGTTGTAACTTGCGGCCTCATTTGATCGAAACAGGATGGAGCAGAAACATTTAGGAAAGGGAGATACGGCGTTTATGGCGGCTTGTACAGGACTTATTGTTGCCAACATTTACTATTGCCAGCCTTTAATCGTTCTAATTTCAAAAGAATGGGGATTACATGAAAGCGTAGCCGGCAGGGTTACCTATCTTACCCAGATAGGATATGCACTTGGGCTACTGTTGATCGTTCCCATGGGAGATATCCTGGAACGGCGGAAACAGATCCTTGTCAGTACCGGAGTAACCGTAATGGCATTGTTACTGGCAGCAAGTGCTCCTAGTTTTGTCATCTTACAGATTGCCAGTGTGCTCATTGGCATTTCCACCATTGTTCCGCAGCTTATTCTGCCACTGGCCGCGCATCTGACACCCGACAACAAACGGGGCAGTACCATCGGTACTATTATGGCAGGTTTACTGGTCGGCATCTTAGCCTCCCGTAGTCTCAGCGGGGCTATCGGGTCTTTATATGGCTGGCGGGCCATGTATTATATCGCCGCAGGTGTATGTCTGATCCTGCTGGTATTGATGCGGTTACGTTTCCCTAAGAGCCAGCCGTCATTCAACGGGCATTACGGACATCTCATGAAGTCAGTAGCACATTATGCCATGACACAGCCTTTACTACGGCAGGCAGCTATCACCAATGCACTGTCGTTCTCGGTAGTAAGCGCCTTCTGGGTAACTATGGTGCTTTTCCTGTCTGTGCCGCCATTCGGGTTTAAATCGTTCGAGATCGGCCTTTTCGGCCTGGCCGGAGCAGCTGGCGCTCTCGCCGCTCCCCTGATCGGCAAGATCAGCGATGGCAGGGACCCGCGGAACAACATTATTATCGGGTTGATCTGCGAGTTGCTCAGTTTTATAGGATTTTATTTTACCGGCAGTGGCATATTCCTCTTACTGGCCGGCATTATCATACTGGATGTGGGACACCAGTCCGTCCAGGTCACCAACCAGACCATCATCTACTCTATTCTTCCTGAAGCCAGGAACCGCTTTAATACCGTCTTTATGACTTCTACCTTCATAGGAGGCGCCACCGGCTCTGCTTTCGGGCTTTTCCTCTGGAATATCGGTCATTGGCCTGCAGTATGTGTGGGCTGTAGCGGAGTAGTCCTGGTGAACATCTTTCTCTTCTTCAGAAATAAGGCAAAAGTAGCCCGTAACGCGGAGCTCGCCGTTCAAAAAGCCTAAAATAACAGCAGCGTTTGCCAACCAGGGTTCGCTCTGGTATTGGCTGAATCTTGCTTTGTCTATATCACTTCACCGGCATTTCCATATCACTTCAGGCTCATTTCTATATCGAAGGGATATACATATGTCGGTGAAGTGATATCCAGATGACGGTATGGCGATATGGAGATATAGGAATCAAGTCAAAGCCATACACAGTCTACGTTGTACGCAAATGACGTTTTGCACTCCTGGCGGGGATTCCGGCCGGAGGTAATTTTTCCACTTTTCGCAGCCTTCGGAAATTTCTATGGACTGCGTCCTTGTTTTAGCAGAAAGCCCTTATCTTCGGTTTGCAACCAATTATTTGCCCCAAACGGATCCAAAAACAATCACGCATGCGCCATTTCATGATCATTGAGGCCCCATCCAACCTCGGTTTGAAGGAATTACGCCCAGGTGTGGAACCAGGTGTCAGACTACTGCCGGAGGCCCTGCGTAAAACAGAACTGGCCCTGGAAACCGGCATTTCCCATGTCATTTGTGTACCTACACTCCCTTATAGCATGGACATAGACGAGGAAAGCGGCGTGCGTAATGCGGAGGCAATAGCTGCTTATAGTGATAAACTGGCGGCGAGAGTAAGAGAAGCCGTAGAAAAGGATATCATCCCCATTGTGATAGGTGGAGACTGTAGTATACTAATTGGCAATGCTTTAGGATTGAGGAGCACAGGAAAGCACTACGGACTGTTTGCCATGGACGGCCACCACGACTATATGTGGCCTGAGCATTCCGGCACAGCCGGAGCAGCGGGAATGGCCCTGGCCATTATATCGGGCAAGGGACATCCGAAACTAACAAACATCCGGCAATTAAGCCCATATATAAAGGAAGAACATATTTATGCATATGGCAACCGGGAGCTGGATGCCGGCTACGTGCAACTGATCACTGACAGTCGTATTCATTATTACGACCTGCCAGCCATCCGGGAGCAGGGTGCACACGCCATCACTTCCCGGTTCCTGACAATGATTGGTCATGCTGGGCTGGATGGCTTCTGGATTCACCTGGATGTGGACGTGCTGGATAATGATGTGATGCCCTGTGTTGACAGCCCGCAACCCGGGGGCCTGTCTTACCTGGAATGGGAGGAAACCCTGCAGCCGTTACTTGCCTCCCAGTACTTTAAAGGCATGAACATTACCATCCTGGACCCGACGATGGACCGGGACAACAGGTATACTAAGGCCTTCTCTGAACGGTTGGCAGGCCTGTTAAGGCCGGCAGTTAAGGGTTTGAGTAACAGCTAAAAAAACTGGTCGGTACGATTTTTTTAATTAATAAAAAACAGTACCTTCGCAATCCTTTTTCCAACATATGCATGTTGGGAAATAAAGTTCTTATAAATACTAAATGCGGGTGTGGTGAAATTGGTAGACACGCCAGACTTAGGATCTGGTGCTTCACGGCATGTAGGTTCGAGTCCTATCACCCGCACTTTTTTGACGCTTAATGCCCGATGCCGACCGCTTAACGCAGACTCTGCCTCAGCATTAAGCGTTTTTTTTATGTCCGGCAACCCGGTGCCCGGCTTCAAATAATTGCCATTAAGGCGCTAAGTCACCTAGTAACTCCCACATAGCTGCCATTCCTTCGTGCCTTTGTGACTTCATGGCAGAAAATACAAACAAGGAATTATTATTGCTTCATACAAGAACATTTAAACAATTATGGCAACCGTTATCAGAGAAAACATCGGTTTATTGAATGATAAGATCACTGTGAAAGTGAGCCAGGAAGATTACCTTCCCAATTTTGACAAAGCAGTAAAGCAACTCAGCAAAACCGCTAATATACCTGGATTCCGTAAAGGCATGGTGCCTGCTGGCATGGTGAAGAAAATGCACGGTCAGGCCATTTTTGCAGATGAAATACTGAAAACAGTTGAAAAAGAGCTGATGGGATATCTCCAGACTGAAAAAGTAGAAATATTTGCCCAGCCGCTCTCCCTGGATAAAGAAGCTAAAACTTTCGACCACAATAGTCCATCTGAATACAATTTTGATTTTGAAATCGGTCTGAAACCTGCGTTCGAGGTTACTCCGCTGGAATCAGGTAAAACTACCCTGACCCGCTACAAGATCAAAGCTACCCCTGAAATGCTGAACGAAGAGATCGAGCGTCTGCAGTTAAGAGGTGGTAAATCAACTGAAGTTGAGTCCGTTAGCAGCGCTGATAACGTTCTCGGCCTGAATGTTGTTGAAACAGATGCTCAGGGCACTGCTGTAGAAGGTGGTCTCCAGAAAGAAATCTCTTTCCTGGTGAAAAACTTCTCCGCTGCTACCCAGTCCCAGCTGCAGGGTAAGAAAAAAGACGACAGCATCGTGGTACAGGCTTCTGCAGCCATTGACGCAGACAAGCTGACCTGGTTCCAGCATGACATACTGGGCCTCCACGAGGATATAGCTGCCAAATATTACAAGCTGACTATTACCAAGGTAGAATTAATAGAAAAAAGAGAACTGAACGAAGAGTTCTTCAAAGAAGTATTCCCTGCTGAAGAAATAGCTACTGAAGCAGCCTTCCGCGAAAAACTGCAATCAGAAATAGAAAAATCCTGGGATGCCGAAAGCCGCAACCGCCTGCACAACGACCTGTTCGAAGTGCTGGTTCACGAAACGCCGATAGAGCTGCCTAAGGATTTTCTGAAACGTTGGCTGCAAACCGGCGGTGAAAAACCCAAAACCGCTGAAGAAGCTGACAAAGAATATCCAGGTTTTGATCATCAGTTACGCTGGACATTAATCAGCGATAAACTGATCCGCGAAAATCAGCTGGACGTTTCTTTCGACGAAGTGAAAGAAGCAGCCAAACAGAAAGTACTGGGCTATTTCGGTGGCGCTGCCGCTACCGATGGTGCAGACTGGCTGGATAGCTACCTGGAGCGCCTGCTGCAGGATGAAAAATTCGTGGACCAGACCTACCGCGAGATGGTGACCCAGAAATTGTTTGATTGGGCAGAAAATAAGGTAAATGTGAAGGAAGAGGAAGTAACAGCCGAAGAATTTGCTAAATTACCTAATAAACATCACCATCATGAACATTAATAACGAATTCAGGAAATATGCCATCCAGCATAGAGGGATCAGCAGCCTGGTAGTAGATAGCTATACCCGTCATCAGATTAATGCCTTAACGCCAAACATCATCGAGGAACGCCCGATGAACATGGCGATAATGGATGTGTTCTCACGTTTGATGATGGATCGTATCATTTTCATGGGAGACCCTGTAAATGACTACGTAGCCAACATTATCACCGCTCAGTTGCTGTTCCTGGAATCTACCGACCGTACCCGTGATATACAGATGTATATTAACAGCCCCGGTGGTAGCGTTTATGCAGGTCTTGGTATATATGACACCATGCAGATCATCGCTCCTGATGTAGCTACTATCTGTACCGGTATGGCCGCTTCTTTCGGCGCTGTACTGCTGGTAGCAGGTTCAAAAGGTAAGCGTACTGCACTAAAACACGCCAGGGTTATGATTCACCAGCCTCATGGTGGTGCAGAAGGCCAGACTTCCGATATCGAAATCACTGCACGTGAGTTCGTTAAGCTGAAAAAAGAGCTGAACGAAATCATCGCTACCCATTGCGGCCAGCCAGTGAAGAAAGTTGAGAAAGACTCTGACCGTGACTACTGGATGACAGCGGATGAAGCAAAAGAATACGGCATCATCGATGACGTACTCAGCAAGAATCCAAGAAAACAGCAGGAAAACAATCCGCAATAACAGATTACGGAAAAAGTAAATTGAAAAAGGGTGCGAAATGTCTTTTTTGCACCCTTTTTCATTTCATGAAGTTCCCCCTTTCCCCCATTTAATGTACCTTTGTAAGCTATGAAAGAGTCTAAAATCCGTTGCTCATTTTGCAACCGTTCAAAAGATGAAGTGCAAATACTGATTGCCGGTGCAGAAGGTCATATCTGTGAGAACTGCGTGGCAAACGCGCAAGAGATCATAGAACAGGAACTGTTTCAGCAGCAGGGCAAAAAAGCCCCGTCCCACTTTGTTCCCAAAGTGGCGAAACCTGTTGAAATAAAGAAGTTCCTGGACGAATATGTGATTGGTCAGGATGATGCAAAGAAAATACTGGCAGTAGCCGTTTATAACCACTATAAACGCCTGAACCAACAGGTTGGCGATGACGATGTGGAGATCGAGAAATCAAACATCATTATGGTTGGCGAAACCGGTACAGGTAAGACCCTGCTGGCTAAATCCATCGCCCGCCTGCTGAATGTACCTTTTACCATCGTAGACGCTACCGTATTTACAGAAGCCGGTTATGTAGGTGAAGACGTGGAAAGCATCCTCACCCGCCTGTTGCAGGTTTGTAACTACGACGTGGAAGCTGCTGAAAGAGGTATCGTATATATTGATGAGATAGATAAAATTGCCCGTAAGAGCGATAATCCTTCCATCACCCGCGACGTAAGCGGTGAAGGCGTGCAACAGGGTCTCCTGAAACTCCTGGAAGGTACAGAAGCACTGGTTCCCCCGCAAGGTGGCCGTAAACATCCTGAGCAGAAACTTATCAAGGTAAATACACAGAATATCCTGTTTATCTGCGGTGGTGCGTTCGACGGTGTGGATAAGATCATCAGCCGCAGGGTACAGACCCATTCTATCGGTTTTAACGTGAATACTGACAAGGAAGAGGAAAACAAAAAACACATCCTGCGCTATGTAAATTCACAGGACCTGAAAGCCTTCGGATTGATCCCTGAATTACTGGGACGTTTGCCGGTGGTTACCTACCTGAACTCTCTCGACTCCGATGCACTGAAAGCGATCCTGACAGAACCTAAGAACGCCCTCGTAAAACAATACAAGAAACTGTTCAAGGTAGAAGGTATTGAACTGGTGATCGAAGACGATGCACTGGATTATATCGTGGAAAAAGCAATGGAATACAAACTTGGCGCCCGTGGCCTCCGCTCCATCTGTGAAGTGGTACTGAGTGACGCAATGTTTAACCTGCCTTCATCCAATGAAAGTACGTTCGTACTGACAAGAGGTTATGCAGAAGAAAGACTGGATAAATCCACGCTTGTACAGCTGAAAGTAGCTTAAAATAACTCAAAGCAATACGATATGGACCTCTTAAAAGAACTTCAGGAAAAAGCAGGACTCTCCAATGAGCAGGCCTTAAAAACCTTCGAGATACTCAAAGAATATGTGAGGGGTAAAGTGCCCGGTTTTCTGTCTGGTACTGTTGAAAAATGGTTTGCCGACATAGAAAAAAGAGCAGGCGCCCAGGGCTCAGCGGAAGAGAGTAAAGACAACGACTTCCTGGAACACTAGAAGATATTCAAAAACTAAAAGGCCGATCTGTCCATGACAGGTCGGCCTTTTAGTTTTTACGGGTGTCCGGTCGTAAATAACATACCAGGGACAAATTGAACAGTTGAAGATCGTGACATTTCGCTTTCTCAAAAAAAAACATCC
This sequence comes from Chitinophaga sp. CF418, assembly GCF_900142925.1. Taxonomy (GTDB): domain Bacteria; phylum Bacteroidota; class Bacteroidia; order Chitinophagales; family Chitinophagaceae; genus Chitinophaga. Next base: position 160,549 of record NZ_FRCN01000015.1, on the reverse strand, counting down.
GCTTATTCAGCGGATGCTCTTCTTGGGTTGCGTAAAAATGTTTCGATTGTCTTTCTTTGTTGAAGGTTGATAAATGGTAAAGAGTGATGAATTAACCCAAATTTAACGTTCTTAATCCACAATTCCATCACCCGGATCAACTAATACTCATTTTTCTGTAAAAAAGTACGAAAGGCAATCTTACATTAATATTTTATCACATAATTAAAACGTTCTTGTTTAACTCCGTAATACGCTTTTCAGTCACTAATATAATTTTGACTAAAAGATATATTTTGTTGACAAAAAGTTTGAAGTCTGATCATTTACGATCTCATTCAACAGATTTTTATTCTGTTCAGTTTGTTTTGTAGCCACCATTGAGCGAATAGAGAATGCACGCAATGCATCAGGTACGCTCAGCGTTCCTTCTGCAGAATCCTTTCTACCGGTGAATGGATATACATCCGGGCCACGCTGACACTGACAGTTGATATTTACACGGCTTACCTGGTTTACCAGCGGATCTATCAGGGATGCCAGCTCGCCTGCATCATTGGAAAACAGGCTTACCTGCTGTCCGTGATCAGATGCTATCAGGTACTCGATCGGTGTTTCAATATCGTCAAACGGCAATACCGGTACCAGCGGTCCAAATTGTTCCTCTCTGTATACCTTCATCTTGTTATTCACCGGGTATAAAACAGCCGGATATACGAAAGATTCGAAGATAGATCCCCCGTTTTCATTGATCACTTTTGCACCGTTGGCGATAGCGTCGTCAATACATTCCTTTAAGTAAGCCGGTTTCTGAGGCTCGGGCAATGGTGTCAGGAACACGCCTTTCTCCCATGGCATACCCATTTTCAGCTGGCTGATGGCAGCGCTCAGTTTCTGCAGGAATACATCGGCCACTTTACTATGCACAAAAACGATCTTTAAAGCCGTACAACGCTGTCCGTTGAAAGATAGTGAGCCAAGTACCGTTTCCTGTACTGCAAGGTCAAGATCAGCCTTATCTGTGATAATAGCGGCATTCTTGGCGTCCAGACCCAGGATAGCCCTCAGGCGGTTCACCTTCGGATGCATCTTTTTCAACTGGTTAGCTACTTTGCTGCTGCCTATTAATGTCAGCACATTGATCTTGCCGGACTCCATCAGTGGGCCGATAATCACATTACCACGACCGTAGATCGTATTTACCACTCCTTTCGGGAAACAGCTGGCAAATGCTTCCAGCAGCGGGTAGTGTAATAAAGTACCATGCTTCGGAGGTTTGAACAACATTGTATTCCCCATGATCAGCGCCGGGATCAATGTAGTGAAGGTCTCGTTCAGCGGATAGTTGAATGGTCCCATACAGAGCACTACGCCTAAAGGAGAACGCCTGATCTGGCCGATAATACCCTGCTGTATCTCGAAACGGCTGGAGTTCCGGTCCAGGTCTTTTAATGCATCAATGGTGGTATTGATGTATTCTACTGTACGGTCAAATTCCTTGATGGAATCTGTGTATGATTTACCGATCTCCCACATGATCAGTTTTACGATCTCCGCTTTCTTACCGATCATCTTGCCGGTAAACTTTTCCATACAGGCAATACGTTCAGATACCGTCATTGTCGGCCATTCCCCACGGCCGTCATTGTAAGCCAGTACTGCCGCATCCAGGGCAGCCATTGCTTCTGCCTCACCACATAAAGGATAAGAACCGATCACTTTTCGCTCCAATCCTTTCGGTGTCTGTATACAGATAGGTGATAATACCGTATGCACATCGCCATTCCATGGTTTCATTTCGCCACCTGACAAATATTCCCGCTGGTGTACTTCTGCCGGCAACTGGTATTCAGCCGGGATAGCGTCTGCTGTGGGGAACATGTGGTGTAATTGTTCTTCAAAGCTCATGACATAGTTATTTAATTGGTTGAAGATAATAAAAGGACTTTTAAGACTATGATACTCAATTAACCTCTTTGAAATTCATAAGAAAATCCTCTTTTTATGCAACTGAGACAAATGTAAATGGGTTCAGGGGAAGAGAGCGATAGCAAAAATTGATAGGTCTATTGATTAAAATAAATGGCAAAAAGAAAGCCCGTGAGTAAATTCCCACGGGCTGACAATATGCTGTAAACAACGAAATGCTTTAACGATGATGGGCATCTGATCACTTATTTCAGCGCCTCACGGGCGATGACCAGTTTCTGAATTTCAGAGGTACCCTCTCCTATTGTGCACAATTTCGAATCACGGTAAAATTTCTCTACAGGAAAATCTTTCGTATAGCCGTATCCTCCGAAGATCTGTACAGCTTCATTGGCAGTCTTCACGGCTACTTCAGATGCGTAGTACTTGGCCATCGCCGCCTGTTGTGTTACTACGCCACCCCTGGTCTTAGTATCAGCGGCCTGCATGGTCAGTAATTCTGCCGCCATGATCTCCGTGGCCATATCGGCCAGCTTGAACGAAATACCCTGGAAACTGGCGATTGGTTTATCAAACTGATGACGTTCCTGCGCATACTTCAGCGCCGCTTCATAGGCGCCTTTGGCAATACCCAGGGATAGGGCCGCAATGGAGATACGCCCACCGTCCAGCACCTTCATGGACTGTATAAAACCTTCACCTTCATTTCCCAGCATATTAGCAGCTGGTATACGGCAATTGTCAAAGATCATTTCAGCTGTTTCGGATGCGCGCATACCCAATTTATTTTCCTTCTTGCCACCGCTGAAACCGGGCGTACCACGTTCTACCACAAAGGCGCTCATACCATGGCTATCGCGAACGTTGCCGGTACGGGCTATCACTACTGCCACATCTCCGCTTTTGCCATGGGTGATCCAGCATTTGGTGCCATTTATGACCCACTCGTCGCCGTCTTTATGCGCTACACATTTCATGTTCATGGCATCAGAACCGGTATTGGGCTCCGTCAGGCCCCAGGCGCCTATCCATTCGGCGCTGGCCAGTTTGGGGAGATAGCGTTGTTTCTGCTCTTCTGATCCGAATTGTAAGATATGGCCGGTACACAATGAGTTATGGGCGGCCACACTCAATCCGATGGCGCCACAGATCTTAGCGATCTCGCTGATAACAGTCACATATTCCAGGTAGCCCAATCCGCTGCCGCCATATTGTTCAGGAACCAGTACCCCCATTAGTCCAAGTTCGCCCAGCTGTTTAAACAAAGGCGCCGGAAAGGTTTGATTTTCATCCCATTCCAGTACATAAGGCTGTATGTGAATTTTTCCAAAGTCGCGTATCACTTGTGTAATCTGTCGTTGCGTTTCTGTAGGCTCAAAGTTCATAATGGGGAATTTTCTGTTTTGATGTAATGTTCAATTTTACGATAAATACTATCATCTACCAATGGTATTCCAAGAAGGTCCTCTGGCTGCCTGAAAGGCCCGTGGTTACTGCGATACAGTACTATTAACCGCGCCAGTTTGTATCGTATGTATGGATGTTGCGCCAAAGATTTTTCATCCATGTGGTTGAGGTCTATTTTTTTTAGTGAAACCTTATGCAATCGCAGGGAAGCTTGAATTTTATTAAATGTGCTATCTGCCAATCCGTAGGTTTCTCCTACCTGGCTGATAGAGTAAAAGCCTCCCAGCTTCTCCCTGAATTTTACAATGCGGGCTGCCAGCACAGGTCCTATTCCGGGCAGAGATTCCCATAGTGTAGAATCCGCCGTATTAATGTCGAGTAAAGGTAATCTATTGTTATATCCTTTTCTGCCGATGCTTTCCTCCTGCGTATACCGGGCATTCCTTCCATACACCCCATACAACGTATCCCGCCTGTAGGGCCTGTACCCGGCGTAACGCCGGAATGTATCCGGCTTATACTGCTGTCCGGCGATCCGTACATAGGGCATCAATTCATCATAAAGCCGGGGAGATAGTCCATAGATCCTTTGCAGATCTTCCTTCCGGCGGAATCTTCCACCTTTGGTCAGGTAGCGCTGTATATTACTGATCACCCTTTTTTCCAGTCCCAGGGCCTCCCATGCTGCAGCGTCAATTGTATTCGGATCAAAGGTGAACCGGCGGAAGTGTATACTGCTGTCAGCATCCCCCGGGAAAACCTTCGTACTACTCAACAGCGCCTTACGGAAGGCTGCTACTTCGGCGGACAGCGCACTATCAGTCGTATACATTTCAGCCGGGAGGGGAACGTAACGCTCCCATAAGGCGGGCGTAACCAGACAGATGCCTATCAGTATCAACAGGAATAAAATACCTTGTCTTTCCTTCCGGGAAAAGCTGTTGTACGCTTTCCACAACGCCTGCTTCATGGGTTAACGTTTAAAGCCCGGCAAGTTATAGCATAAACAAAGAAAAAGGGTTAATGAGAAGTTAATCTCATCGAAGTCCGATAGTTGCCGTCACTGAAGGGATACATTCCATTATGTTACACCTGGCAACAGGTTCATCAGGCACCACAGTCAACGATGTCTCCTGTATTCAATACCTGGTCAGTACCTGCCAGGTGTGCATCAAATACATGTTCATAACGCTGCTGATTATGACAATTGGTACAGGGGCACACCCATCTCCCGATTAGTGATCCTGATAACCGTTGTTGCACAGGATGTATAGATAACGATCCCTTTCAGCCCGGTGGCATAAGGCATACGGCATATGTCTTATGCCTTTTTCCGGCAGCTGGAGACATACATACACAGGCATAAAATAAATAGTAGAACAGACCTCGGGTGCATAGTACGGGTATTAAAATGACTAGTCACCTGTAATCACGATCGTGGCAAATGTAGGAGGATTACAATCCAGCATATCACATCTGAATTCCGGCTCATCCTCAACAATGTTGAAACTGAACTCCACTCCTGCCGCTAAGCTGTTCCTGTTCACAATATTGGCATCAATTACATGTTCATATATCTTCTTGTCCTGACAGCTTGTCCACTCCGTACCGATATCCTTGTTAAGCACCTGGACAGCCGTCGTAGCGCAGGAAGAATACAGGATCTTTCCTCTCAATCCTTTTTGCAGGATCGGTCTTCCGCTTTCTTCATTTTTCCGGCAGCCAGCGGAAAGTATGAACATGTATATTGTGCACAGTAATACAGGGACAGGTTTCATGACAAAGAATATTTGATCAGTCTTTTATGATAGCAATCGTAAAGGATTGTGAAGGCCCGCAATCGGCCATTGCGCATCTGCCATATGGTTCCGTCTCTACAATATCAAAAGTGAACTCCCCTTGAATGGGCCATGTATCCAGGTTTGTAATCATCACATCGATCATATGCTGATACGTTTGCTGATCGTGACAGTTAGTCCAGCCGGAGCCTATATTTTTATTTAATACCTGCACTGCAGTGGTAGCACAGGAAGAGTATATGACCTTTCCTCTCAGTCCCTTTTGTGATACAGGATGACGGTCATCTTTCCTGCAACCGCAAAAGAGTGCAAACAGGCATATTGCAGATAACAATACAGATGTAGATCGCATAAAAGGGGTTTCCTGTAAAACGGTCACCTCCCAGGGAAAGTTACAGTGTCACTTCCAGTCCATCATAGGCCAGGGCCATACCTGCAGGCAATTCTGCAGAAATCTCTTCGTGTTGCCCCAGCTGATGACTGATATGGGTAAAATAGACCTGCGGGATCTCGAGTTCACGGCCAATGGCTATTGCTTCATCCAGCGTAAAATGGGAAATATGTTTTTCTTTTCTCAGCGTATTGAGTACAAGTACTTTAGAACCTTTGATCTTCTGCTTTTCCTCTTCCGCTATGAAATTGGCGTCTGTGATGTAGGTAAAATCGTTGAAGCGGAAACCCATCACCGGCATGCGATGATGCATCACATTGATGGGAGTGATATCCAGTCCGTTCACATTAAAAGGCGCTGTACCAATGGTGCGCAGGTTCAGTTCGGGAATGCCAGGGTATTTCTGTTCGGTAAAGGCATAGGAGAATTCATTACGGATGACCTGCTGTGTAAATTCCGTAGCATAGATATCAATAGCCCGCTGCTGGAAATAATTAAAGGCGCGGATATCGTCCATGCCTGCAATATGATCTTTATGGGAATGGGTGATCAGCACTGCTTCCAGGTGTTTTAATCCTACCCTGAGCATCTGATAACGGAAATCCGGTGTCGTATCGATAACAATGTTACCCGCAGGCGTATCAGATATCAGGATACTGCTGCGCAGGCGTTTATCTCTCGGATCTGACGAAGTACAGACCCGACAACTACAAGCTATAACGGGTACGCCCTGCGAAGTGCCTGTTCCTAAAAAGGTGACTTTCAATTCTCTGAAGGTTGTTCTGGTGAAGGTGGTAATGGTGTCTCATGGTTGTTGTCGGCTGCTGCTGCCGCATCTGCCGCGTTTCTGTTGTCGACGATCTGTCTGTACAGCTTCAGCGACTCAGGAGTCAGCATGGTTTCATCCAGCACCATCGTGGAAAGGATATCGAGTAAGGTATTGATACGCCCTTCCAGGTTCAGGAATTTATTGATAACAACCACCTTCTTGTGCTCAAGTACACAATAGCCGGAGTTGAACGTTCCTTTTTCGAAACGCAACTCATACTTGGCCTCTCCAAAGATCTTTTCGAGGCGGGTCAGGTTATTGGGTGTGACTTTAAAGTTCATTCGACAAAAATAAGGAAAAAGCCCGGAGTCCCTATTTACTCACCAGTCTTGCTACCGGCACAATCACTTCTTCCAGTGAAATACCGCCGTGCTGGAAAGTATTCCGGTAGAAATTAACGAAGTAATTATAGTTATTGGGATAGCAGAGGTAGCCATCTTCTTTGGCGAAAATGTAGGAGGAATTCACATTCGGCCTGGGCAGACCAGCCTCCTTCGGATCACGGAAGGCCAGCACCTCCTTTGCATCGTAGTTCAGATTACGGCCATGCTTATACCGGAGGTTGGTAGTGGTTTGCTTATCCCCTATCACTTTTACCGGTGTTTTCACTCTTACGTTGCCATGGTCGGTGGCCACAACCAGGTTGATCTTTTTGTCTGCCAGTTTACGGAGCGCCTGATGTAAGGGCGAGTGCTCAAACCAGCTGGCGGTAATAGAGCGATAAGACATTTCATCGGCGGCCAGTTCTTTCAGTACTTCCATTTCTGTACGGGCATGACTGAGCATATCCACGAAATTATACACGATCACATTAATCGGGTATGACATCAGGTTATGGATATTGTTGACCAGGTGCTGTCCATCGTTATGGGTGGTCACCTTGGTATAAGAGAAGCGGGTATCCAGCTTCAGACGGCGGAGCTGGTCGGCAAAGAAAGTTTCTTCATGCAGGTTCTTCCCTCCTTCCTCATCATCATTTTTCCATTCTTCCGGAAAGCGCTGTTCGATATCTATCGGCAGCATACCGGAGAAAATAGCGTTGCGGCTGTACTGGGTCGATGTAGGCAGGATGCTATAAAAGGTATCTTCCTGTACCAGGCGAAAAGACTCCAGGAAAATGGGCAGTATCGCCTTCCACTGGTCCCAGCGGAGGTTATCTATTATAATGATAAAATTAGGTACGTCATTGTCAAGGGCAGGTACAATCTTGTCCCGGAACAGGGTATGAGACATTACCGGCGCTTCTTTTGATTTTGGGCTTACCCAGCTGGCGTAGTTCCGGCTGATAAATTTGGCGAACTCGGTATTGGCTTCCGCTTTCTGGGAGTTCAGTACTTCCAGCATTTCAGGGCTGTTGGTTTTGCCCATTTCCATTTCCCAGTATACCAGTTTCTTGTAGATATCCATCCACTCGTTATAATCCGGATTGGAGTTCAGGGCCATGAACAGTGTACGGAATTCCTGCTGGTAGGCAATGGTGGTCTTTTCGGCCACCAGGCGTTTATTGTCAATGATCTTTTTCAGGGAAAGGAGTACCTGGTTAGGGTTCACCGGTTTAATCAGGTAGTCGGTGATCTGGGAGCCGATAGCGTCGTCCATCACATTTTCTGCTTCATTCTTGGTGATCATCACCACAGGGATCTGCTGATCGATCTCTTTGATCTTTCCCAGGGTTTCCAGACCAGTTATACCCGGCATAGATTCATCCAGCAGCACAACATCCACCACCTGCTCACGCAGGAATTCAAGGGCGTCATACCCATTAGTGAGGGCTGACACTTTATATCCCTTGGTTTCCAGGAACATGATCTGTGATTTCAGTGATTCTATTTCATCATCTACCCAAAGTATATTTATTTGACTCATTCAAGTAAGGTGTTTATGATAAAGCAAATTTTAGTTGGCAGTGACAACTATCCTACTCAAGTTACGATTCTATGTTGTCAAAAACCGTTCCCGGTAGCTCATCCGGGCACAATAAATTGTTAAAAAACAATATGTTCTATCATCAGTGATTAAATATTAATAATTTCGATCATAAAAATAGGGAAAATAGTGTGGAAGATAGGGGGATTCCTTTCCTCCCGCGTCTATACATTAGAAAAAGTTACAGATAATAATTCCTTAACGTAGCTTTGTCTAGCTAAAGGAGAACGGTAAATGGCAGAACGCAAGCGTAAAATTGTGAACGATCCGGTATATGGCTTCATTACGATTGACCATCCGTTGATCTTTACATTAATTTCCCATCCATATTATCAGCGTCTGCGCAGGATCCACCAGATGGCCCTGGCACACCTGGTATATCCGGGCGCAATGCATACCCGTTTTCATCATAGCATGGGCGCTTATCATCTGATGTGTTTTGCCTTAATGGAACTTAAAGCCAAGGGGGTGCAGATCACTGCAGAGGAAGAGGTTGCTACAAAGATGGCCATACTTTTGCATGATATAGGTCACGGACCTTATTCACATGCCCTGGAGAATGGCATTATTGAGGGGGTATCACACGAAAAGATCAGCCAGTGGCTGATGGAAGAGTTGAACAGGGAAATGGACGGGGCACTAACGCTGACGATAGAGATCTTTAACGGCCGTTATCACAAAACCTTTCTGCACCAGTTGGTTTCCAGCCAGTTAGACGTAGACAGGATGGATTATCTGAACCGGGATAGTTTTTATACAGGCGTTTCTGAAGGAGTAATTGGATACGACAGAATAATAAAAATGCTGACAGTACACCGTGATGAGCTCATGGTGGAAGAGAAAGGGATCTATTCGATAGAAAAGTTCATCGTAGCGCGCCGCCTGATGTACTGGCAGGTATACCTGCATAAAACGGTGCTGAGCGCGGAGAATATGCTGGTAAAAATACTGCGCAGGGCGAAAGAACTGGCTTTACAGGGCGTATCGCTGTACGCCTCGCCTGCTTTGGAGTATTTTCTCTATCATACTATCACAGCTGCCAACTTTGAACAGGAACCAGCATGCCTGCAACAGTTCTGCCTGTTAGATGATTATGATATCATGGGGGCTATCAAGGTCTGGGCTCAACACCCGGATAAAATATTATCGCTGCTTTGTAACTGGCTCATCAACAGGAATTTATTCAAATGTATCCTGAGCAATGAAGCCTTTGACGCGGAAAGTATTCACCTCATGAGGCAGAAAGTACAGCAGGAGTATGGCATTAGCGGTAAGGACCTGGACTATTTCGTTTTTACAGGTACAGCAAGTCTCAATGCTTACAATGTGAATAATGAGAAGATCAATATTCTCTTTAAGGATGGAACTGTAAAAGACATTTCCTCCATTGACAATGCATTGGTTAGTCATACGCTGGCTATACCCGTAAAAAAATTCTACATTTGTCATCCAAAAATCTGATGAATGGCTAATTATCAATTACAAATTCCGGAAATACGAGTTGTGGAATAGGTATAAGTTGATAGCTGGTCTGGTCGGGTAACATTATTAATTAATAACTATGCAGTTTAGCGCATTACAATTGGCTACCATGCTGGATGGTAAGCTGGAAGGCAACCCGGACGTAAAAGTGAGCAACATCGCCAAGATTGAAGAGGCCGGTGAAGGGATGCTCAGTTTCATTGCCAATCCTAAATACGAAGAGTTCATTTATACTACCAATGCTTCGATACTGATAGTGAATGAGAGCCTTGTAACGGAAAAACCTGTTAAGTCAACCCTGATCAGGGTAAAAGATGCTTATAGCAGCTTTGCCCTTCTTCTGGAAAAATATAAACAGATGGTAGGTAACAAGACCGGTATTCAGCAACCGTCTTATGTGCCTGCATCAGTTAAAACCGGCCAGAACGTCTTTATCGGCGCTTTTGCCTACCTGGGTGAGAATGTGGTGCTTGGAAACAATGTTAAAATATATCCCGGCGTATACCTTGGTGACAATGTTACTGTAAAAGATGATACTGTCATCTTCCCTGGAGTAAAGGTATATGACAACTGTATACTGGGCAGCAGGGTTATCCTGCATGCGGGTTGTGTGATCGGTGGCGATGGTTTTGGCTTTGCACCGCAGCCTGATGGAACCTATAAGAAAGTGCCGCAGATCGGCAACGTGATCATTCACGATGATGTGGAAATAGGGGCTAATACCACAATAGACCGCGCTACAATGGGTTCCACCGTTATCCGTCAGGGCGTAAAACTGGATAATCTGATCCAGATAGCGCACAATGTGGATGTGGATACCAATTCTGTAATTGCGGCACAGACCGGTATATCCGGCAGTACCAAAATCGGCAAAAACTGTGTGATAGGCGGACAGGTAGGCCTGGTGGGACACATCCAGCTGGCAGACGGCACCAAAATCAATGCGCAGAGCGGTTTGTCTAAATCGATAGCGGAACCCAATACAGCACTGATGGGATCCCCTGCCTTTGATTACAAAAGTTCGCTGAAAAGTCAGGCAATTTTTAGAAATTTGCCGGACCTTGAAAAACGCGTGAAGGAATTGGAAGATATGGTAAAACAACTGCTTTCCGTGCGGGAAGGTGTTTGAAGAACAAAGTAGGATAAACAGTTATAATAAAATATGGATAGTCAACAGTCGTCTAACCAACATACGATAAAAGCCCCTGTTACAATATCGGGTGTTGGTTTACACACAGGAGCGCATGTAAACATGACCCTGAAGCCGGCCACTCCCGGTTACGGTATTAAATTTCAGCGTGTAGATCTGCCTGAACAACCTGTAGTTAAAGCCGATGTCGATTATGTCGTGGATACTGCACGCAGCACGACCCTCGAACACAACGGCGCCCGCGTAAGTACGATCGAGCATATTATGGCTGCCCTGGTAGGAACAGGGGTCGATAACGTACACATCGAGATCGATGGTCCTGAAATTCCTATTATGGATGGTAGTTCCTATCCCTTTATCCAGAAGATAGAGGAAGCCGGTATTGCCGAACAGGATGCTAAAAAGGTTTGGTATTCCATTGACACCAATATCAATTACTACGACGATAACAAGAACGTAGAAATGGTAGCGCTGCCTGCAGTGGATTATCGTATTACCTGCCTGATCGATTTCAATTCTCCTGTTTTAGGAACGCAACATGCTAATCTGAACAGCCTGCAGGACTTCAAAGAGGAAGTAGCGCCCTGCCGTACTTTCGTGTTCCTGCATGAACTGGAATACCTGATCTCCAACAACCTGATCAAAGGCGGTGATATCAACAACGCTATCGTGATCGTTGACAAAGCTGTAAGCGAAGAGCAACTGGGCGGTCTCGCCAAAGTGTTCAACCGTGAGAACATCAGCGTAGCACAGAGAGAAGGCATCCTCAATAACATACAGCTTCACTTCCCGAATGAACCGGCGCGCCACAAGCTGCTGGACATCATAGGTGACCTGGCGCTGGTAGGCGTTCCTATTAAGGCGCATATCATTGCAAACCGTCCGGGACATGCTTCCAACGTGGAGTTTGCCCGTAAGATCAAACAGTATATCAAGAAGAACAAGCACATCAAGGATGTGCCTGTATACGATCCTAATAAGCCAGCTATCTTTGATCTGCCACGTATTGAAAGAACGTTGCCGCATCGTTATCCGATGCTGCTGGTAGACAAGATCATCGATCTTACTGATTCACAGGTAGTAGGTATCAAAAACGTTACCTTCAACGAGCACTTCTTCCAGGGCCACTTCCCGAATAATCCCGTAATGCCGGGCGTATTGCAGGTAGAAGCACTGGCACAGTGCGGAGGTATTCTTGCACTCAACACCGTTCCCGATCCTCAGAATTACGATACCTATTTTATCAAGATCGACAACTGTAAGTTCAAGCAGAAAGTATTTCCAGGAGACACCATGATCCTGAAGATGGAATTGCTGAGTCCCATCAGAAGAGGCATAGTAGAAATGAGAGGAACCGTATTTGTAGGTAACAAGGTAGTAACTGAAGGGGACCTGACCGCTCAAATCATTAAAACAAGAGAAAGCTAAACAATAGCAATGATCCATCCGCTAACTTACATTCACCCGGACGCCAAAGTTGCGCCAAACGTAAAGATCGATCCTTTCACTGTCATTCATAAGAATGTTGAAATCGGAGACGGCACCTGGATCGGCTCCAATGTCACCATTATGGAAGGCGCCAGGATCGGTAAGAACTGCCGTATCTTCCCCGGGGCTGTAATTTCCGCCATTCCGCAAGATCTCAAATTTGCAGGCGAAGAAACCACAACTGAAATAGGAGACAACACCACGATCAGAGAGTACGTAACCATAAACAGAGGAACCAAGGATAAATGGAAAACCGTTATCGGCAAAAACTGCCTGATCATGGCATACAGTCATATTGCACACGATTGTGAAGTGGGCAATAACTGTGTATTTTCCAACAACACTACCCTGGCTGGCCATATCACTGTGGGCGACCACGTCGTACTGGCGGGCATGGTAGCCGTTCAGCAGTTCTGTAAAATAGGCGCACATGCCTTTGTTACGGGTGGTTCCCTCGTGAGAAAGGATGTACCACCTTACGTAAAGGCAGCGCGTGAGCCATTGTCATACGTAGGCGTGAATTCTATCGGTCTTAAAAGAAGAGGTTTCTCTCTTGAAAAGATCAATCACGTACTGGATATCTACCGCATCATATTCGTGAAAGGATACAAGCTGTCAAAAGCCATTAGTATCATTGAAGCGGAATATCCTGCCACTGATGAAAGGGATGAGATACTTTCCTTCATCCGTGAATCCGGCAGGGGTATTATGAAAGGTTATACGTCACTAGCCAGCGACGAATGAAAATAACGCTGCACCAGACAGGCAAACGATTTAATTACGACTGGATCTTCCGTCGTGTATCCGCCACTTTTGAAGCAGGCGGAAGGTATGCCATACTGGGTCCCAATGGCTCGGGAAAATCTACTCTTTTACAGGTTATCAGCGGACACCTGCATCACAATGAAGGTTCCGTTACTTATAGCACACCGGAAGAACTGCTCAGTCCTGATCAGTTTTTCCGGCATTGTGCCATTGCTGCTCCTTACCTCGAACTGGTAGAAGAATTTACACTGGCAGAAAGCCTGCAGTTCCACCTACAGTTCAAACAATTCATTCCTACTATTACTCCTGCAGATGCTGTAGCCCTGGTGGGCCTGGAGAAATCCATGAACAAACAGATCCGCTATTTTTCATCCGGTATGAAACAGCGACTGAAACTGGCATTGACCATTTTCTCTGATGTTCCCGTGCTGCTGCTGGATGAACCCTGTACTAACCTGGATACCTCGGGTATTCAGCTCTATCAGCAACTTATTACCGATTATAGCGGCGACCGTCTTATCATTGTTAGTTCCAATGATGAGCAGGAATACTTCATGTGTCAGCACCACATCAGAATACAGGATTATAAATAAGCGTACCCGCTTTACCGAGGCCGCATTGATTCAACAAGCTCCATATACCTTATTTTTGATTCATTAACTTACTTACTCATATGCAAACTGCCAGTAAAAAAGTAATCAATGGCTGGGCAATGTATGACTGGGCCAACTCGGTATACAACCTGGTAATTACCACCACTTTTTTCCCTATTTATTTCACTACTATTACGCACTCTGATACCAACGGTAACAATGTAAGCTTCTTCGGAAGAACCTTCGTGAACTCTGCATTGTACGATTACTCTATGGCTGCCGCTTTTATACTGGCAGCACTGTTGTCGCCCATACTCTCTTCCATTGCAGATACAAGAGGTAATAAGAAAAGATATCTCATGCTGTTCACCTGGCTGGGAGGATTAAGCTGTTGCGCTTTGTTTAACTTCACAGGACCGAATCCCAGTGTTGAATACGGCGCCATCTTCTTTATACTGGCCACGCTGGGATATTGCGGCGGGTTAGTATTCTACAACTCCTATCTGCCCGAAATAGCCGTCGTAGAAGACCGCGACCGCATCAGTGCGAAAGGTTATGCGATGGGATATATAGGCAGTGTGCTGTTACAGCTGATCGGCTTTGCCCTTGTAGTAGTGAAGCCATTCGGTATTGATGGTGGTATGCCTGTACGTATTACTTTTCTGTTGACAGGCCTCTGGTGGATAGGCTTTGCACAGATCACCTTTATACGCCTGCCGGCCTCTAAGGCAACTGTACAGCAACATAGCGCCAGCGCGCTGACAGAAGGTTTCCGGGAGCTCAAAAAAGTATTTGCACAGGTAAGCGGGATGCCTGTACTGAAAAGATTCCTGCGTGGATTCTTCTTTTACAGCATGGGCGTTCAGACAGTGATGATGGCCGCTACTATCTTCGGCAGTCAGGAACTGGGATTGCCTGCTGACAAATTGATAATGGCCGTGGTAGCCATCCAGATAGTAGCGGTACTCGGCGCCTGGGGAATAGCCAGACTATCGGGCAAATTTGGGAACCTCCCTGTATTAATGGTGGTGGTTGTCCTGTGGGTATGCATCTGCCTGGCAGGATATCGCATGCAGACGGCTACAGACTTTTATTTGCTGGCCATAGCGGTAGGTCTGGTAATGGGTGGGGTACAATCCCTGAGCCGTTCTACCTACGCCAAACTGATGCCTGAAACAGACGATACCGCTTCATTCTTCAGCTACTATGATGTGGTAGAGAAATTGTCTATTGCCATAGGGATGATCACTTTCGGCTATATCCATGAGCTGACAGGTAGTATGCGGAACTCTGTACTGGCACTGATCGTATTCTTTGCGATAGGTTTGATCTGGCTCTATTCAGCACTGCAAAAACAAAAAAGGCTTGCTGCCGGAAACTGAAATTCACGAACTTCAGCATCCAAACTGATCCAATCATGAACTTATACAGTATAGATACAGGCCATTTTAAACTGGACGGAGGCGCCATGTTTGGCGTAGTGCCTAAAAGCATCTGGAACAAACTGAATCCGGCAGACGAGAACAACATGTGCTCATGGGCCATGCGTAGCCTGCTGATAGAAGACGGCGACCGCCTGATCCTGATAGATACCGGTATTGGCAATAAACAGGACGAGAAATTCTTCAGCCATTATTACCTGCACGGAGATGCCAGCATCGATGCATCCCTGGCAAAACATGGCTTTCACCGTGATGATATTACCGACGTATTCCTGACACATCTGCACTTTGACCACTGTGGCGGTAGTATAGAAAGACAGGGAGATAAACTGGCACCTGCCTTTAAAAATGCCAGTTTCTGGAGCAACCAGGAGCATTGGGACTGGGCAACCAAGCCCAACGAGCGGGAAAAAGCCTCTTTTCTGAAGGAAAATATCCTGCCTATACAGGAAAGTGGACAGCTGAAATTCATTCCCCGCGAGGAAGGCATTCCTTTCAGTAATGATTTCAATATCCGCTTTGTATTCGGACATACAGACTCCATGATGCTGCCGCAGATACGATACAAGGACAAGACTATCGTTTATATGGCCGACCTCCTGCCCAGCACGGGGCATATCCCTATCCCTTACGTAATGGCATACGATATGTTCCCGCTGACAACCCTGCAGGAGAAAAAGAGCTTTTTACAAGAGGCTGTGGAGAACAACTACGTTCTCTTTTTTGAGCATGACCCCGTTACGGAGTGTTGCACCCTGCAATTGACAGAAAAAGGTATCAGAGTGGCCGATACATTCCGGCTGGCAGATGCATAACTGTGCCATATTGGCACCGCATACTCCTGCTGCACGCATTTTGTAATACCTTTGGCGGAGGTATATTACCATGGCTATACATTTGACTCAAGACAATAAATTGAAGAAGCTAATAGTTGTAGGAGACCGGGTGCTTATTAAACTAACCACTCCTAACGAACGCACAGACAGTGGCTTATATCTTCCTCCCGGCATGCAGGAAAGGGAAAAGGTACAGCAGGGTTATGTGATCAAAACCGGGCCTGGTTATGCATTGCCATTACCCAGCGAAGAGGATGAGGCATGGAAGCCGGAAGAGGAGAAAGTGAAATATATTCCCCTCCAGGCAAAAGAAGGCGATCTGGCCATCTTCCTGTTAAGCGGCTCTACAGAAGTATCCTATCAGGGCGAGAAGTATTTCATCGTTCCCCAGGGCGCTATCTTATTGCTTGAAAGAGAAGAAGAACTATAAGGCTGCCAGCAAACGGCAAAAAATAACATCAGGAACTAAGCATGAAGAATAAATGCATCTGCATTATTTTTTATGCGTTGTTCCTGATTTTTTTATTCCCCCTTTTGTCCAAAACCGCTTTTCCATATCTTCAACAAAAATTTTATACACCATGGCAACGAAAGAAGCATTTCTGGAGTACATACAGGATGGTTATTCCTTTAAAGGTGAACATATTAAACTGGGATGTGCCATGCTGGATGGCGAAGTAATAGCCGGAGCAGATGTTTCCCTCCCCCTGAAAACATTAAACAGACATGGTCTCATAGCCGGCGCCACCGGTACTGGTAAAACCAAAACCCTGCAGGTGATTGCAGAAGCTTTGAGCGACGCCAGCGTACCTGTACTGCTGATGGACATTAAAGGAGACCTGAGCGGTATTGCTGCTGCAGGAACCGGCAATCCCAAGATCGATGAGCGTTACCAGAAAATAGGCGGTAGCTGGTCACCTTCAGCTTATCCAACAGAACTCCTTTCCCTTAGTAAGGAAAAAGGCGCCCGTCTCCGAGCTACTGTGAGTGAATTCGGGCCGGTGCTGCTCTCCAAGGTACTGGAACTGAACGATACCCAGGAAGGTCTGGTCTCCATGATATTCAAATACTGTGATGATAATAAACTGCCACTGCTAGATCTGAAAGATTTCAAAAAAGTGTTGCAGTATGTGAGTGATGAAGGCAAGGCTGAAATGGAAAAAGACTACGGAAAGATCTCCACCACATCGGCAGGTACTATTCTTCGTAAGGTGGTTGGTCTGGAACAACAGGGCGCAGATCTTTTCTTTGGAGAGGCGTCTTTCGAAGTAGATGATCTGATGCGTATCAGCGATGATGGCAGGGGGATTATCTCTATCGTAAGGGTAGCCGACATACAGGATCGTCCGAAGTTATTCTCCACTTTCATGTTAAGCCTGCTGGCTGAACTTTATGCTATACTACCGGAAGAAGGCGATCTTGAAAAACCTAAACTGGTGATGTTCATCGATGAGGCTCACCTCATTTTCCAGGAGGCCAGTACAGCATTGCTACAGCAGATTGAGACTATCATTAAGCTGATCCGTTCCAAGGGAGTAGGCATTTTCTTCTGTACACAGAACCCGATGGACGTTCCACCGTCTGTGTTGGGGCAGCTGGGTATGAAAGTGCAACATGCATTACGCGCTTTCACTGCCAATGACAGAAAGTCCATCAAACAAACAGCAGAGAACTATCCGCTGTCTGAATTCTATAAAACAGATGAATTACTGACACAGATCGGTATAGGGGAAGCACTGTTCACCTGTCTGAATGAAAAAGGGCAACCAACGCCATTGGCGGCTACCATGCTGGTAGCACCACGCTCCCGTATGGATGTACTGTCGGATGCAGAGGCTGATGCTATCGTCAACTCATCCAAACTGGTAAAGAAATATAACCGCGAAATAGACGCTGAAAGCGCTTATGAGATACTGAATGCCAAACTGGAGGAAGCAGCCGAAAAAACGGCTCAGGAGAAGGAAGAAAAGACATCCCCGAAAGGCGGAGGCAGACAGAAAGAAGAAAAGGGCATTCTTGAAACCGTGCTGACCAGTTCTGCTGCACGCCAGGCCGGCCGTACTGCGGCAAACATCATTACCCGCAGCCTGCTGGGAGCACTGGGACTGGGTGGTAAAAGCAGTAAGAAAAGCAGCTGGTTCTAAGAAATACCGAATATTCACTATCTTATTGCCCTAACAGACCAAAACCAGGATTTCATGGAAAGAATTATCAAGACCGGTATATGTGCATATGGCATGTCGGGCCATATTTTTCACGCTCCTTTTATTCATGTGCATCCCGGGTTTGCATTCACGGCCGTGGTGGAAAGAAGTAAACACATGGCGCAGGAAAGGTATCCGGATGTGAAGGTTTACAAGAGTGTGGAAGAGATGCTTCAGGACGATTCCCTGGAACTGATCATCGTCAACACGCCTAACTATACACACTACGAATATACCAAGGCTGCATTGAATGCCGGTAAACATGTGATCGTGGAAAAACCATTCACTGTTGCATCTGTGGAAGGGCAGGAACTGACGGAACTGGCCAAAAGCAAGGGACTGTTACTGAGCGTATACCATAACCGCCGTTTTGATAGTGATTTCAAGATCGTACAGCAGGTAATTGCCAGCGGCGACCTGGGAGACATCCTGGAGGCAGAGATTCACTATGACCGTTTCCGTGAGGAATTAAGCTACAAGAAACACAAGGAATCCGCTTTACCAGGTACCGGCGGCCTGTACGACCTGGGCTCACACCTGGTAGATCAGGCATTACAGTTATTCGGTTTACCGGAGGCTATATGGGCGGATATCCGCATCATCCGTAAAGATTCTCTTGTAGATGATTATTTCGAGTTGGTATTCTTCTACGATAAATTACGTGTACGTCTGAAATGTAGTTACATCACCAGGGAGCCTATCCCCTCTTACCAGTTCCATGGACGTAAAGGCTCTTTCATTAAGACAAAAGCCGATACACAGGAAACCATGCTGCAACAGGGCCTGCTGCCGGGCGCTCCCGGATGGGGCGTGGAAGGTATTCATGAATGGGGCCTGATGCACACAGAGAAGGACGGTCAGGTGATCCGGGCATACCTGCCTTCTCCTAAAGGCGACTACCTGGAATATTTTGACGGTATGCACAAGGCGCTCACCAAAGGCGCACCGGTACCTGTAGAGCCAGCAGATGCCGTAAATGTGATCCGTGTGATTGAAACTGCTTTCCAGAGCAGTAAAGAAGGTAAGATCATCAAGCTCTAACAGCAACGATATAAAGCAAGATAGGCCGTATCAAATACCTGATACGGCCTATCTTGCTTTTATAAGTACTTACAATAAATGTACTCTCCCAAGGGCATCTCTCCCCGCTCTTCCTTCCGCTATCAGGAACTGCATCACTTCCAGCAATGCGTCTTCTTTTACTGATGATAACCTGTTACACACATCTACCCACTCCGTCGGCTCAGGCTGCAGTTGTGCCATCAGTTGTACCGCTATTTCTTCTGCTGCCTTTCCTTCCAGCGGCTTTTTCTTCTTCTCTATACATACATCGCAGATGCCACAGTCAGCTGTGTACTTCTCTCCAAAATACCGTACCAGTGCCTGTGTACGGCATACATCCTTATTCCGGATATAATCCAGCATGGCGTCCAGCCGCTCCTTGTAAACCTTCATCCTCTCTTTTATTCTGGCGCTGTCAATACGCAAATGTTGTGCAGAAACACGCTCCTGTGTAAAGCATAACTGCGGTTCTTCTTTGCGTTGATTATACTTCAGGATACGACGCTGATGTAACTGCTGCAGCCATTCTATGATCTGTGATTCCGGCTTTCTCATCAGCCTCGCTACCTGCCTTTCATATATTGGTACAGGCGTATCAAAAATGCCTTCATAAGTACGCAACAACGTTTGCAGCAAGGCATCGAATACGGGCTGCATATCTGTAAAATCATACAGCGTCTGCTTGCTGATAACAAACTCAACACGGGAAGGCATAAACACACTTTCACTCAGTTGCAGGATACCTTCCTGCTCCAGTATCTTCAATGCACTATATGTAGTCGTAATATTCAGTTCAAACTTCCGGACAAAATCATTGATGTCAAAATCATAGTAAACACCTTCTGCACTACCTACTGCCACCTGGAGGTAATTCACGAGACATTGGTACACCTCACGGATCTCTGTCACCTCAGGAAACTGTAGTACCATCATCCTGACCATCTCTGTCAGTTCCTGCTGCTGGTACATCAGTACTGCATATGCCTTCTTTTCATCTCTTCCGGCGCGGCCTGCTTCCTGGTAATATGATTCCAGTCCATCAGTAGCATCGTAGTGAATCACCACACGCACATCGGGCTTGTCTATACCCATACCAAAGGCATTGGTGCATGCCATTACCCTAATCCGGTTGTTTAGCCATAACTCCTGTCGCACAGTGCGCTCCTCCCCTGTTAATCCGGCGTGATAATAGGTAGCAGCAATACCACTCTGCTCCAGCATATCAGCCACTTCACGCGTGCGCTTACGGTTACGGCAATATACAATAGCGCTGCCTTGTACACGTTGCAGGATATGCTTTAATTTCTCCGGTTTATTATCTTCTTCAATGACGCTATAGGAAAGATTATGGCGGGCAAAACTTTTGGTGAATATGGCCGGCTGTTTCATCAGCAGCTTCTCACAGATGTCCTGCTGTACTTTGGGAGTAGCCGATGCGGTCAGTGCCAATAAAGGCACTCCCGGGAAATAAGTCCTGATGGAGGCAATTTCAAGATAGGCCGGCCTGAAATCATATCCCCACTGGGAGATACAGTGGGCTTCATCAATAGCCAGCAGATTCACAGGCATGCCGTCGCAATATTCCAGGAAACGCTTGCTTTGAAGACGTTCAGGAGAGACATAGAGAAATTTGTATTTCCCTCTGCGGGCCTCCTCCAGCAGTCTTTCCACATCCTGGTAATACATGCCGGCATAAATAGCTACTGCCGGTATATTCCGCTTTTGCAGATTGGCCACCTGGTCTTTCATCAGGGCGATGAGTGGTGTGACTACTATACATACACCTTCCTTCAGCAGGGCCGGTACCTGGAAACAGATGGACTTCCCGCCACCTGTCGGCAGCAGGGCGAGTGTGTCCGTTCCACTGCTGACAGATTGGATGATCTCTTCCTGTAAAGGACGGAATTGTGTATATCCCCAGTATTTTTTGAGTATGTCGGATGGATTGGCCATATCAGTGCAGCTGTAAAAATAAAGAATTGCTCACATCTGCACACGCCAGCTGTCAGATCACTTTCTTATAACGCAGTCTCACAGAATTCACTGCCAGTACAATGTCAGAAAGCGCCATGACGCCTGCTCCGGATATAGGGCTTAATACTCCGAAGGCGGCAAAAGGAATAGCGATGATATTATAGATGAAAGCCCAGAAAAGATTCTGTTTGATGGTAAGATAGGTGTGACGCCCCAGTCCCAGCGCAAGCGGCAGGGAAGAAAGGCGGTTGTTTAGTAATATGACATTGGCGCTCTGCATGGCCACATGAGTAGCATCACTCAGGGAGATACCAATACTGGCCCTGGCCAGTGCCGGTGCATCATTGATACCGTCTCCCACCATGGCTACGGCAGCCTCTTTCATGAGGGCGTCTATCTTTTGTAACTTCTGCTCGGGAGTTTGTCTTGCAAACACTTCCGTAATACCTGTCTGAGCAGCCAGTTCCTGGCATTTACGCTCAGTATCCCCACTCAATAATACTGTTTTAATCCCACCTTGCTGTAGCTGTTTAACCATTAGCGCAGCATCAGGCCTTATCTCATCCGTAAAATCGATCCACCCAGCCAATTGCCCGTTCTTCAGCAGATAGATGTTATGACTGTCATCTGAGATGACCTTTTCTGCCATTACAAAAGAACCCAGCTGCCACTCATTACCTGCTGCGTCTTTGGCTTGCATACCCCGGCCTTTTATCTCCCTTACCTGTTGTAAGGGCGTTTCTCCCTCTCCTTTCCATAAGCCGGAAAGAGAGCGGGCTATAGGGTGAGAAGAGTATTTCTCCAGGCTATAGACCATCTTTTTGAACTCCTGTTCTGTCATTCCTTCAAAATGATAGTTACCTATCTGCAGTTTACCAGTAGTGAGGGTACCGGTTTTATCCAGCACCACATATTTAATATCCTTAAATGCTTCCAGTGTATTGGCGCCTTTGATGAGTATACCGTTGTGGGCGGCACGTCCCAGCCCGACCATTACTGCGGCAGGTGTAGCCAGGCCCATGGCGCAGGGACAGGCAATTACCAGCACTGCGATGCTTTTCATGATGGCTTCACCGGTGGTCACATTACCAAAAATGGCCCATCCCAGGAAGGTGACAATGGCAATACCCAGCACCAATGGTACGAAAATGCCGCTGATCCTGTCTGCCAGCTTTTGCATATTGGGCTTCGCGCTCTGCGCCTGTTTTACCAGTTCTATGATATAGGATAATACGGTATCCTTACCGGTGGCAGTAATGAACATTTTGATACTGCCTTCTTCCAGGATGGTGCCACCGATGACCTTATGCTTTTCGCTTTTGGCCACAGGAGCGCTTTCACCGGTTATCATAGACTCATTGATATGGCCGCTGCCCCAGTAAATAGTGCCGTCCATCGGAATCTTGTCGCCGGTATTTACCAGTACTTTATCTCCCGGTTTCAGGGTCTGGTTATCGACAATATGAATATGTTCATGATTGCCATGTTCCTGGATCAGTCTTGCGGTGGTGACCTGCATTCTTGCCAGATCGGCAATGGCGGTAGTGGTTTGCTTTACGGAGCGCTCTTCCAGCAGGTTCCCCAGGAATACCAGGGTTATAATAGCTGCTGCTGTTTCGTAGAACATATAATCGCCGCCCAGGTGCAGCAGGGTACCTGTAAGGCTGTACCCGTAAGCGGCTGTGGCGCCCAGTGTGATCAGGACGTCCATATTGGCCAGCCTGTTCACCAGTGATCTCCAGGCGCTACGGCCGAAGTGCCACATCCCCATGAGGTATACAGGAGTAGCCAAGGCCAGCTGTACATAGGTATTATGCAACCAGGCCCAGTTCACCCACATATGCAATAATAAGGGAGCGGTAAAAACAGCGCTGAAAAAGAATTTAAAGGTCAGGGTTTTCAGGAACAGATTTTTGGGCTGAGGTTGGTTCGGCAATATAATCTGGTAGCCCATCTGATTAATGCCGTTCAGCACATCACTGGCAGAGGTGATACCCTCTGGTAGGGTAAAGCTCAACTCTTCCGTGGCGAAGCTCACGTTCACATCCTGCATCCCTTTATTTTCCAGGTATCTTGACACCGATTGCGCGCAATTGGTGCAATGCATACCTCTAACTTTACAACTGATCGTTTCCATGATTCAGCGAATAATATTAATATCAAAATACCTTACACAAAAGTACCAAGCACGGTTTTACGTGAATAAAATATTAATGCAACGGGGTATCGACGCACCCGCTTATTGTACAGATTATCAACTCGTTCCGGTTGGTTCAACTTTTAATGCAACTCGGTAGCAACCAATGATATAGTAATTAGCTAAATTTACTGCATGGAATGGACATTTTCTCATGAAGAGCTGCCGGCAACCGCAGAAAGCTTCTGGCAATATTACAAGGGGCAACATATATTCACCCTGGAAGGGCCGATGGGAGCAGGTAAGACCACTTTCATAAAGGCGCTTTGTACTGCCAGAGGCGTGGAAGATACCACTGCCAGTCCTACTTTTTCAATCATAAATGAATATGCTTTCCGGGAAAACGGTCAGGAATATACCATATATCACCTGGACCTCTACCGGCTGAAGGACGAGGAAGAAGCTATAGCAGCAGGCGTTGAGGACACAATATACCACGATCATGCAATCAGTTTCGTAGAATGGCCTGACATCATTAACGACTTACTGCCACCGGATACTGTCCGGCTGCAGCTATCAGTATTACCTGACAAAAAAAGGCGCTTACGCGCCGGATAATGCTTTGAACAAATGACGTATCTTTGGATACGCGGAAAAAATCACCCGGACCAATCTTGATAATCATATGGAGCAAAGGCAAAAACCTGTTGTGAGTGCTGGCTTTACGTATTCACCACTGGAAGAAACGTTAGATATTCCACAAAAAAACTCCCGTTTATTTATTGGTATACCTAAAGAGACTTCCTTCCAGGAGAACCGCATTGCATTGACACCAGATGCAGTCAGTATATTAGCCAGCAATGGTCATCATATTGTAGTAGAACATAAAGCCGGCGACGGCTCACATTTCTATGATACCGATTTCTCAGAAGCAGGCGCCGAGATCCTGTATGACAAGAAAGAAGTATTCAAAGCAGAGATCATCGTAAAGTCAGCTCCGCTGAATGATGAAGAAATAGAGCTGCTGCATCCTCATCAGATCGTTATTTCTCCCATCCACCTGGCGGCTCTGAAGATAGAACAGGTCCAGAAAATGATGGAGAAAAGGATCACACTTCTTTCTTTTGAGAACCTGAAAGATGATGCGGGCACTTATCCTATCGTAAGGGCTATGAGCGAAATAGCCGGTGGTGCAGTGATGTTGCTCGCAGGTCAGTACCTTAGTAATGGTAATAAAGGGAAAGGTATTCTGCTGGGTGGGGTGACCGGCATCCCTCCTACCAAGGTAGTGATTATCGGGGCTGGTATTGTAGGCGAATTTGCAGCCAGAACTGCGATGGCCTTAGGGGCTTCTGTAAAAGTATTTGACAACAATATCTACAAGCTGAAACGTCTGCAGAACAATATCGGCGTACGTATATTCACTTCTGTTATGCAGCCTAAGGTGCTGGCAGAACAACTCCGTAATGCCGATGTAGCCGTAGGCGCATTGTCGTCCCAGAGTGGCCGTACACCTATTGTTGTAACAGAAGCGATGGTCAGCAATATGAAAGCGGGATCAGTAATTGTGGATGTCAGCATCGACCGTGGCGGCTGTTTCGAAACCTCAGAGATCACCAGCCATGAGAACCCCGTCTTCAAAAAATATGATGTCGTGCATTATTGCGTTCCCAACATCCCATCAGGATTTGCCCGCACCGCATCAGAAGCGATCAGTAATGTACTGATGCCTCTGTTGCTGGAAGCGGCCGATGATGGCGGTTTTGAAAATCTTGTTTGGATCAAGCGCGGTGTACGTAATGGTATCTATCTCTACAAAGGTGCCCTCACCAATTACCATCTCAGTGAAAAGTTCAAACTGAAATATACCGACCTGGAATTGCTGCTGGCAGTAAAAGGTTAGAAACCGTAAGCCGCCAGGATCTGGAAGCTGTGAATACCGGTTCTTCCTGCCGGATAAGGAGAGAAGCCGTTGCCTGTTGTATATCTTACTTCAGCATTCACCTTGTAGATCTTTACGCCTATGCCACCTACCAGTGTCTGTTCATATTTACGGGGCCCGTTAATTGCCTCTTCCCACTCCCTGTCGGGACTTCTCTTCATTCCGTTCTCATTTGTTTTAACTATGAATCCATTTCCTATTCCGACATTGATATAAGGCCTTATAGCGGTTTTAGTAGGATAAGTATAACGGAACAATGTATTCACCTGCAGATAGGTAAACGCAAATTTTACAATAACACCACTATAAGTACCATGCAAAACCCCGTTTGTCTCCAGCTTTTTATATAACAGCTCCGGTACAAATGAAATATTACGTCCGTTACGGCCCAGGGGAATATCCGCCCAGATACCACCTATAGGGCCTTTGGAGTTTTCATATTCACCCAGTCCTATAAAAGCGGAACCTTTGAAAGGATAGCTGGTAAAAGCCATTCCACCCATGATGCCATATGTAACTGGCAGGCGCTTTTTCTTCTGCACGGTTACCGGTTCCTTTGGTCCGGCTCCTGGTTCCTTACTGTTGTTGTAGGCGAGGAACAGCTTTTTCAGATTGGCTTCCCGATAAGATATCTGCCGGGCCTTTCCTGCCAGCGCTGCATTATCTGCAAACAGAGCCGCCAGCTGATCCTTATATTTTTCTTCCGTAAAAATACCACTGTTGCCAGAAGAACGCTCTACATACTGTTGCACATACTCCAGTTCAGTTGCCGGCACATCAGCTGCATCATACACGTAGTGAACCCTGGAAAATTTATCGATATACTCGTACAGATTGTAACGTCCTGTTACTATTCTCATCAGGAATACCGGTGTATCCTGTACGATACGTTCAGTTTTTTCATTCAGACTGTTGATGTCCTGCTTAGTAATATCAATACGCAATTTCCGGCTTACATATTCTACTTCCGGTTCGGCTACTTTAAACCCATTGATATCTGTAGGTTTAAAGCGTTGTTCACCTGCGTTCGACAGGCTCTCCTTAAAGACTATTTCATTGGGAGACTGATACCAGTTGCGGAAATCTATAAAACCTTTCAGTGAATCATTCTGCGGGGTAATGATCACTCCAGGAACATAATTACGTTGCGCTACGACAGCATAGGTCATCAGCATACAGCACAGGAAGAGGGAAATAACTCTCATATAGGTAAGGGTGATTAATAATAAAGTCCCGGACCTCGCGATCCGGGACCTGCCTTTTATCTTAAATTTAATTTTATACTGATAATTTGTAACCCAGTCCGATAGCTGCCAGGATAGCGATACCCACCACTATACGATAGTATCCCCATACCCTGAAACCGTATTTCTTCAATGCGTTTATGAAGAATTTTATGGCAATCATTGCTACGATGAATGCCACGATGTTTCCTACCAGCAGGAGCTTCAGGTTGTCAGTATTGGACATCAGCAGTTCACGGCCTTTCAGCAGTTTATAACCGGTGGCTGCCGCCATGGTAGGTACTGCCAGGAAGAAGGAAAATTCTGCGGCTACATTGCGGGTCAGCTTTTGCTGCATACCACCGATGATGGTAGCGGCGCTGCGGCTCACACCAGGTATCATGGCCACACATTGCCAGAAACCGATGCGCAAAGCCTTGAAGAGGTTCATCTGCTCATCCTTTTCTACTGTTGGCTGAGTAAACCAGTTGTCTACAAATAACAGCACAATACCACCCAGCAACAAGGTGATACCTACTACCAGCGGACTTTCCAGCAGCGCGTCAATGCGATCTGCAAATAAGTATCCGACGATCAGCGCTGGTAATACGGCCACGATCAGTTTAACATAAAAACTAACCCTGTTTTTATCGAATACCAGGAATTTTCTCCAGTATAAGACTACCACCGCCAGGATGGCACCCAGCTGGATACAAACTTCAAACAGTTTGGTGAATTCGTCTTTATTGAGCTTTAACAATGCACTGGTGATCACCATATGACCTGTTGATGATACAGGTAAGAATTCGGTTAATCCTTCCACAATCGCAATAATAATCGCCTGCCAGATGTCCATGACAATTAGAAAAGTTTAAGGTTCTGAAGTACTGTTATCAAAAAAAAGGCGATGAGCATTTCATCGCCGTGAACATTCAATATTTTGTATCCGCCCTTATTTAGGCTTACGCATGATAGCATAAATCTCTACGATCAGTCCCAGCACAATAACAATCGGCGCCAGGGTGATACGGCGGAAGCTATATACTTCTTCAGGTTTGAATGAATTAGGATCATCACTGTTACCTCCCATCATCAACAGGAAGCCTACAACAACGATAGCCAGTCCGGCGATCATGAATTTGTAATTCTCTTTTGCAAAAACAGCACGTTCTTCTACGCCTGCTTTTTCAACGGTGATATGCTTGGATGTTTTACTCATAGTATCGTATGGTGAAATTATCAGATTAATATAGATCGTCCAGTTTCAGACGTAGATATTTCATTACTGAACGATGTGTACTTACCAGTGAAATACAGATCCCGATGACGGTCATGCCGATAAACAGTATCGCCATCATGAAATAGTCCCTCATGCCTGCCAGTTCGGGCAACAACTGGTCTGCACCATACACAATGCCTATCACACCGCCAATGGCGAGAAATGCGCTCAGGGCCCCGTTAATGATGCTGCGCAGGTCAAATGGCTTGGCAATGAACCAGCGGGTAGCGCCTACCATCTGCATGGTCTTGATCAGAAAACGGTTGCTGAACATCGCCAGACGGATCGTATTGTCGATAAGTACTATCACTACCAATGAGAGCAATATACAGATACCGAGTATCACGAGGCCTATCTTCCGTACATTCTCATTCAGTTTGCTTACCAGCCCTCTTTGATAGGAAATCTCCCTGACAATGTTCTGTTGGGTCAGATTAGCCTCGATCACTTTCAGGCTGTCAGGATTCACATAACGCGCATTCCCCTTGATGTTGATGCTGGCATACAAGGGGTTATATTGCAGGAGGTTGATAAAATCCTCTCCAAATTCCTTTTTAAAGCGCTCGGCGGCCATATCCTTGGATACGTATTCGATAGACTTCACATAAGGACGGGAAGCGATGGAATCACGCAGGGCGATAGCCTGTTCTTCCTTCACATTGTCCCTCAGAATCACCTGGATCTCAATACTTTCCTTGAAAAATTCGCTAAGTTTATTGGCATGTATAACAATCAGGCCGAGTGTTCCCAGCAGAAAAAGCACTAAGGCCACTCCAATAATAGAGTAGAGATAGGAAGGTTTGGATTTTTTTGATGATGATTTGCCGGGTTGCTGCGCCATTAATCTACCGTTTAATGGCGAAAATAATAAAAATTAGCAGTTATGTTTACTTTTGTCGTCCTTTAACGTTATTTTAAGCTCAGCGCGTGGGCGCTAAACAAAGCCCATGTTCAGATAAGACAGATTATTTAATTATTATATGGAATACAATTTCAGGGCGATTGAGAAAAAGTGGCAGGCACACTGGGTAAACACAAAGGCTTACCAGGTTAGCAACAACAGCCCCAAACCCAAATGTTATGTACTGGATATGTTTCCCTACCCATCAGGGGCGGGACTCCATGTGGGGCATCCACTGGGGTATATTTCATCCGATATTTATGCCCGTTATAAAAGACTGAAAGGCTTTAACGTGCTTCATCCGATGGGCTGGGATGCCTTTGGCCTTCCGGCAGAGCAGTATGCCCTGGAAACCGGTCAGCACCCCGCAGTTACTACAGCTAACAACCTGGCGGCCTTCCGCAGGCAGCTGGACAATATAGGATTCAGTTTTGACTGGGATCGCGAAATAAAGACCAGCGATCCTGGCTATTACAAGTGGACACAATGGATCTTCCTGCAGCTGTTCGACAGCTGGTTCAACCGTTCCCTGCAAAAAGCAGAACGCATCGAAACACTGATCGCTGCTTTTGAAAAGGCAGGTAATAAGGCCTATGAATGTCCCGGCGATCGTAATATCAGCTTTACAGCAGACGAATGGAAGCAATTCGGCGAAATACGCCAACGCGAGATACTTATGCACTACCGTCTGGCCTTCCTGGCCTTTGCGGAAGTGAACTGGTGCCCTGCCCTGGGAACCGTACTGGCCAATGACGAAGTGGTGAACGGTGTAAGTGAGCGAGGCGGCTACCCTGTTATCAAAAAGAAAATGAGGCAATGGTTCCTCCGTATTACGGAGTACGCCAACCGCCTGCTGGAAGGACTGGAAACCGTCGAGTACAGTGATGCCATGAAAGAAATGCAGCGCAACTGGATCGGAAAGAGCCAGGGTGCTGAGGTCACTTTTGCATTTGATGGCATTACAGACAGCTCCGTGACTGTATATACTACCCGTCCTGATACCATCTTCGGTGTGGATTTTATGGTACTGGCGCCTGAACACGACCTGGTAAGCCGCATCACTACGGCAGATCAGAAAGCAGAAATTGAAAAGTACCTGGACTATGTACAGAGCCGTTCCGAACGTGAACGCATGGCGGAAGTAAAACAGATCACCGGTTGCTTTACCGGTGCATATGTGCTCAATCCGTTCAATGGACGCCGTATCCCGGTATGGATCTCTGAGTATGTACTGGCCGGATATGGTACCGGCGCCATCATGGCGGTGCCTTGCGGCGACCAGCGTGACTATTCTTTTGCCAGACATTTCAATATCCCGATCACCAACATTATCGGAGATGCTTTCAACGGAGAAGAGGCTAATCCTACCAAGGATGCCATTCTGCAACACAGTGACTTCCTGGACGGCATGACTATGCGCGCCGCCATGGATGTGGTAGCTGACAAAATAGAAGCACTGGGCATTGGCAAACGACAGATCAATTATAAGATGAGGGATTCTGGCTTCAGCCGCCAGCGTTACTGGGGTGAGCCATTCCCGATCGTATATAAGAACGGTGTTCCTTATGCACTTGAAGAGAAAGACCTCCCGGTTACCCTGCCACATGTGGAGAACTATAAACCCGGGGAAGAAGGTGAAGGCCCGCTGGCCAACATTACCGATTGGGTAAATATTGATGCTGATACCAGACGCGAAACCAATACCATGCCCGGTTATGCCGGAAGCAGCTGGTACTTCCTGCGTTATACTGATCCTCAGAACACAGGAGTATTTGCAGACCGTGCAGCAACAGATTACTGGAACCAGGTTGATGTTTATGTAGGAGGTACAGAACATGCAGTGGGTCACCTGCTGTACTCACGCATGTGGACAAAAGCACTGTTTGACCTGGGGTATATCAGCTTCCAGGAGCCATATAAGAAACTGATCAACCAGGGTATGATCGGAGGAAGTTCCCGCATGGTTTATCGTGTTCGCGGTACTAATACTTATGTTTCCCATGGCTTGAAGGATAAGTACGAAACTGACGAATTACATACCGATGTAAACATCGTAGATGGTCTGGAACTGGATATAGTTGCTTTCAGGAACTGGAGACCTGCCAATAAAGATGCGGAATTCATATTGGAAGACGGAAAATATATCTGCGGTGTTATGCTCGAAAAAATGAGTAAAGGAAAATACAACACCGTGAACCCGGATGATGTAGTGGAGAAGTTCGGTGCTGATACTTTCCGCATGTATGAAATGTTCCTCGGACCTGTGGAACAGTCTAAACCATGGGATACCAAAGGTATTGAAGGAGTACACCGCTTTCTGAAAAAGCTGTGGCGCCTGTTTGCCGACGAACAGAAGGGCATCATTGTGACAGATACTGCAGCTACGCCTGAAGAGCTGAAGATCCTTCACAAGACCATTCAGAAGATAGATGCTGACACAGAAAACTTCTCTTACAATACAGCAGTCAGCCAGTTCATGATCTGTGTAAATGAACTGAGCAGTCTGAAGTGCAATAAGCGCAGTGTACTGGAACCGGTATTAATATTACTGACGCCATATGCACCGCATATTGCCCAGGAACTGTGGCACCAGCTGGGCAATCCTACCAGCATCCTGGATGCTGCTTATCCTGTATTTGAAGAAAAATACATTAAGGAGAGCGCCTTCACCTACCCGATAGCTGTCAATGGTAAAACACGTACTGAACTGAGCTTCCCGCTCGATGCAGACAATGAATCCATTGAGAAAGAGGTGCTGGTCAACGAGGCCATTCAGAAATGGATTGACGGCAAACCTGTAAAGAAAGTAGTGATTGTAAAAGGCAGGATGATCAACATAGTCACCGGCTGATGAAGATAGAAAAGAAAAGGCCACGGTACGTACCGTGGCCTTTTCTTTTTATATTTGACGCTCTCAACCCATCAGCATGTTAGAAAAGATCCTCGAGCGTTATCAGCCCTTTCAGCCAGTCGTATTATTTGATCCGGAAAACGACAGCCTGCTGGGCATGGACTTCACTGACAGAAATACGACCCTCACTGCGGAAATACTGGATGACACCCAAAAGTTCACAGATTATGTGAACCAGCTACTGACCGATCATCAGTGCATTTTCGGCATAGGAGGCTATGCGGAACACCGGACCATCTATGCCCGCAGCGAGCATTTCTCTACTGCTGATGAACCCCGCCGTCTGCATCTGGGTATTGATATATGGGGAGCGCCCGGTACGCCGGTATTTGCCCCATTGGACGGCACCGTCCATAGTTTCCGGTTCAATGATATACATGGCGATTACGGCGCTACTATCATTCTTCGTCATCAACTGGAGGGATATGTTTTTCATACCCTGTATGGCCATCTTTCCCTGCGTGACCTCGAAGGCTTACATGAGAACATGCGGATCGTAGCCGGTCAGCAGATAGCCCATTTCGGGGATATCCCGGAGAATGGCCATTGGCCCCCTCACCTGCATTTCCAGATCATCACTGATATGGAAGGCAACAACGGAGATTATCCCGGCGTATGCCGCTACAGTGAAAAGGAAAAATACCTGGCCAACTGCCCCGATCCGAACATTATCCTCCAGATGATACCTTAAGGCTATCTACGGCTGCTGACAGCTGCTTTGTCTATGCGGGTAGGCGTATCCTTGCCATCCACAATGGAAGTGGCGCTGGTCGCTATCGCCTGGATAATGCTGGTGATATTGTCAAAATCCATGCTTTCTATCTCATCTTTCACACTGTGGTACAGCGTGTCTTTGTCGATTTGTGTTGTAGAGATTGTATGTGCCGGCACTCCCAGTCTTGCCAGGGTAGCGTTGTCAGAACGATAAAAAAGCTGCTGCTCAGGATAAGGATCAGGGTAGAAATGGAACACGGAAGACTCCAGGTTGCGACCTAATATCTGCCCGAAGTCAGAACGCTCATAACCGGTGATAAAGGCACTATTCTTACCGAATTTAGACTCCTTACCGATCATTTCTATGTTAAACATCGCCACGATCTTTTCAGGGTCCAGCTGGCGGGAGAAATAACGGGAGCCATAACCGCCGATCTCTTCCCCTGTAAATGCCACGAACAGGATACTACGTACCGGAGGATGCTTTTTAAAATATTTCGCCAGCATCAATACTGCGGTAACCCCACTTGCATCGTCGTCAGCACCATTGGCAATGCTGTCCTGTTCTACCGGTGTCAGGATCCCGATATGATCGTAGTGACCGGAAAAGATCACATATTCATCCGGTTTACCGCTGCCGGCGATCATACCAGCTACATTACAAAGGGGCAGACGGGTAACTTGTTGTGAAACCTGAACTGACCATGTACCAGCATCGTCAGATGCCTGCTGTTTTAAAATAAATACAACAGTAGCAGTACTGTCCTGTTTACTGGTGCCATGTAGCTGTATTTCGCCGGTATACTGATTAAATTTTTCAATCTGCGTACTGTCTACCCATACAAGGGTATTATGTGAAGCTCGTTTCAGCTCCCGTACCTTGTTACCGAAATTATCGCCCGCGTTGATATGGGCTATTTCCACTTTAGTGTCCTGTGTCCAGCTGATATTACTTTCCACGCCGGTTACAAACACTACCCCAGCCCGGGCAGCCTTTCCATTCAGTACCACCTTCTGTTTTACCGGTTGGGTATCATATTGAAAAAATGATTGCCTGAAGTCGTTATCTCCTTCCAGCGGCTGCAGTCCTGCAGCTGCGAATTCCTTTTCGAGGAATGCAGCGGCCTTTTCCGCACCAGGTTTGAAGGTTTCACGTCCCTGCATGTCATCTGCAGCTAGTGTGGATAATATGCGTTTTACTTCTGATTTTTTGATCTGCTGCCCCTGGGTCATGAGGGTGATCAGGCATAGGGCAGGTAGTAGAGTATAATACTTTCTCATATTGCTATCCGGGTTAAATTTTGCGGTGCTGCATAAATATACCACACAATGTATTACCAGCGTCTTGCAACAGCTATATTTTTGGTAACTTTCGCCCCGATATGTCTAATCCGCTAAGACCAGAAGAAAACCGCCAGAGCGCGGCAGAAAAGGAGTTTGAGAATAGCATCCGGCCCCGGGAGATCGTAGATTTCTCCGGGCAGGACCAGATCATTGAGAACCTGAAAATATTTATCAAGGCCGCCAAAATGAGAGGGGAAGCATTGGACCATATTCTGTTCCATGGCCCTCCCGGGTTGGGGAAAACAACTCTTTCCCGCATTGTGGCCAATGAGATGGGGGTGAACATCAGGGAAACTTCCGGACCGGTGATAGAAAAACCCGGCGATCTGGCAGGCCTGCTCACCAACCTGGAAGATAAGGACGTGCTCTTCATCGATGAGATCCACCGCCTCAGTACTGTGGTGGAAGAGTACCTGTACTCAGCCATGGAAGATTACCGTATCGATATAATGATCGATACCGGCCCCAGTGCACGCTCCATACAGATCACGCTACATCCTTTTACACTGATAGGTGCCACCACCCGTTCAGGGTTATTGACTGCGCCACTCCTCTCCCGTTTTGGTATCAAATCGAGACTGGAATATTATAACGCCACTACCCTGCAAAAGATCATCTGGCGGGCAGCGGGATTATTACAGACAAAGATCACTTCAGATGCGGCGATGGAAATAGCCCGTCGCTCAAGGGGTACTCCGCGTATTGCCAATGGCTTGCTCAGACGTGTACGCGATTTTGCGCAGGTGGTAGGCAATGGCGTTATCGACCTTGAAATAGCACAATTCAGCCTGAAAGCATTGAATGTGGATGAATACGGCCTGGATGAAATGGACAACCGCATTCTCCAGGTGATCATTGAGAATTTCAAAGGCGGTCCGGTAGGTATTACCACCATTGCTACTGCTGTAGGAGAAGAAGCCGGCACCCTGGAAGAAGTGTATGAGCCATTCCTGATACAGGAAGGTTTTATCAAACGTACGCCACGTGGCAGGGAAGTTACAGAGAAAGCCTATATACATCTGGGCAAAGCACCCAGGAGTGGCGGTAGCGGCATGTTATTCTGATCATACTGTATGAAAAATAAAAGGGAGCGAAAGCTCCCTTACTTGTTTCCTCCATATAACACTCTATATCCATGTTGGAATGACGTCCGGCGCTGTAGTAATCCTTCTGTAATCCTTGATTGAGCTATTGTTCGTATGCACCGGAACGTTATCCCTTCTCCAACAGAGTAAAGTAAGTGTAGGCTTTAAAACAGTTATTACATCACATAGAATTTGTGTTCTGCGTTGATAGTTTCAGGTAAATGATGATCATTCAACATCTGCTTCAGATCACGTTCAATATTCCTCGATATTGCCGTCATCGGCGTATCCGTAGGTTTATTGTCGAACGGATCCTGCAGGTGGATCGCCATCTTTTCTATCAGCAGGAAAGAAGCCGCAATCGCAACTACCATAGGCACTTCCACCAGTCCGAAATACTCTATCAGGGCAAACGGCAATAACAGGATGAAAAAGTTCAGTGCGAAATGGATGTAAAGACTGTAAGTAGCCGGAAAGACCGTATTCTTGATACGCTCGCATTTACCCATTCCATCACATAAACGGCTCAATGTCTGATCCAGCTGTATCTGCTGGTATTCATTGATCCATCCCTGTTTCAATGCATAGTTCAGATCACGTGCGTGCAATTCCAGCAATGCCATAGGTACGTTGGTGTACCGGCACACATGTGATATCTCCCTCTTGGGGATATGCCTGTCAAGCCCTTCCCGGGCGTCCAGCCCACGCAGGGACTGGCTGAGGGCATAACACCAGGCTATCTGCCGGCGTACTATACGTTCTCTGAAATGCCCTATCTCTTCACCATCATAAGAACTATCTATGAATGAAAGCACTTGTCTTGAAAACGTACGCGAATCATTTACAATAGCTCCCCATACCGTTCTTGCCTCCCACCAGCGGTCATACGCCTGATTGGAACGAAAGGCCAGCAACAAGGAAATAACAGTACCCATGATCATAGGCACAGACAGGGGAATGGCCATGTCTTTCAGATTAAACCTGTCGTGCAGTAATACTATCACCAAAGTATATACCGCTACGAGCAGGATCTCATACTTTATTTTCCCGAAAACATATTTTAACGGGATATTCTTCTTCAGTAACATCTTGTAACGGTTTTATGGTTCTACACTTCAAACAACTCCGACATTGCGGATACCAGGTATTTCTCTTTTCTTGGCGCCAGTGGTATATGATGTACAGGGTATTTGCTCTTTCTGATCAATTCTGCGGGGTTGTAGCTGCTTGCGCCTGCTTTGCGGAATTCGTCCTTTGCAGCGCATGCTATCACATCGATGTTATGATATAACAGGAAATTCCTGAACAGCCCTTTACCATTACCGATCAGGAATTCAGTTTTCAGCGATTGAATAACAGAGGCGTATTTATTTTTAATGATCTCACAGGCATCTTTATAATCGGCTGTAATGAGATCGTAGTAAGATGACCTTCTGGACAGCATCATCAGGTCCATGATAGAGCCGGGCATTTCTACCGCGTGCATCAGAACAATATTAAGTGGTTCACCACCAAAGCGCTCAACCACACCGTGCACTACGCGAAGAGACCGGATAGAAAAATCTGTTGGAATCAATACATGCTTCATGGGTAATTCTTTTAACACAAAACTACCAGCACGGGGTTAGGAACAGGTAAATACCGGATAAGAGGAATCTAAAAAAAGAGTAAAAATGCTATAAGAAAATGCCGTTAATGTAAGAATGAGGTCAAAAAGAAGTAAGAAAACGGTAAGAATGGAATATTACTACGAGCGCATATATGTTGGCAATATAATCCGGATCTCGGTTCCCTGGTTCTCTTTACTATTGACGATGATATTGCCGCCATGCAGACGGATAATATTACGCGCCAGCGGCAGACCGATACCATAGCCCTTATATCCGCCGGTATTGGAAGCACGGTAAAAAGGATCGTAAATAAAAGGCATATCCTGGACGGGAATACCTATACCATTGTCTTTGATAATAATGATATTGTTCTTGTCTGTAGCCGCCAGTGCTACAGATGCAGGGCGATTATCAGAGTATTTACAGGCATTCTGAACAATGTTACTTAATGCCAGTTGCAGGAGCTGCGCATTCCCCAATATGACGAGTTTATCTTCTTCTTCCGGCAGCATGGTATAATCGATCGCTACCTTGTTTGCCGGGTTGATACGGTCTATTGTTTCCTTTACGGTAAAGATCAGTTCATCTGTTCGTATCTTCTCCAGCTGTTGTCTCTTTCCATCAAAACCTGTCTGGGCAAGGCTTAGCAGACTTTTGGTAATATGCTCCAGTCTTTCTGCTTCTTTCAGTATTACTGATAATGATTGCCGGTACTGTTCGTCATTGCGTTGTTTATTCAGGGCCAGTTCAGCCTCTCCGATGATGGCTGTCAGCGGAGTGCCCAGCTCATGAGAAGCATTACTTACAAAGTTGTTCTGTGTTTCAAAAGCCGTTTCCAGGCGGTCCAGCATGTTGTTGAAAGTCTGGGCCAGTTCCGTCATTTCATCTTTGCTGGTAGGTGTGTCCAGCCGCAGGTGCAGGTTATGCGCCCGGATGTCTTTTACGCGGGAAGTGATCTGGCGAACGGGCTGCAGGATATAGCGGGAAAAGAAAAGCCCTGCAGTTACTACTACTACGGCGGCAATGGCCATGCAGATTATAAGGGTCCTTCTCAGTTCGGTCATAAACTGCTGACCATATACATTACTGGCTGAAACGATCACGATATATTTACCGGCTTCATTCTCGAACAATACGCCCTGGTAAAAAGTATCTCTGTAGCGGTAAGTAGCCTTCCCTTCTGTCTTTACCCTATCATAGAAATTTTGACGCAAAGGCTTAAGACTGGGAGCCGGAGCAGGACTGGCGGTGGTATCTATTCTTATGAAATATTCTTTTTCGTGCGGAAGACGTTCCAGGTGCTCGTTCCGGATCTCGGCATAAGCAGCACTATTGTCTTTATCCTGCGTCAGCCTGGCCCTGGCGGCAATATATGCCCGTATCTCCAGCCGTTTATAGAAGTCATCGAAAGACTGGCGACTGACTAGAAAATAAGCGAAAGCCGCCATCATCAGGATAATGGAGACGGTGAGCGCTATGAATAAACCTAATATCTTATTACGTATGGTCATTCTTCTTCTTTCAGCATATATCCCATTCCCACTACGGTCTGGATCAGGGCAGGCTGCTCTTTACGGTTTACTTTCTTCCGCAGATAATTAACATAAACGTCCACTACTTTGGTGTTCATATTAAAATCAATACCCCATACATTTTCCAGTATTTCCATCCTGGAAAGCACACGGCGGGGGTTTCTCATCATATATTCCAGTAGTCTGTATTCAGTAGCGGTCAGCACAATGTTTTCGCCGTAACGGCTGGCGCTTTTAGTATTCAGATCCAGTTCAAGATCGGCTACCTTCAGCACATTGGCATTATGATTAACGTTAGTCGTGGTATTAGCAACACTATCAGGATTACGGCGCAACAAGGAGCGTATGCGCGCCAGTAACTCTGCCTGTTTGAAAGGCTTAACAAGATAGTCATCAGCGCCGCTGTCCAGACCGGCCACTACGTTCTCGGTAGAACCCAGGGCTGTAAGCATCAGGATGGGAGTTGCATCGTTCTGTTTGCGCAGTGCTTTACAAATGGCTATTCCGTTCATACCGGGCAACATCACATCCAGGATGATCAGCTGAAAACTATGTTCAGTGGCCATCTGCAGACCAGAATGGCCGTCCATCGCCACGCTTACGTCGTACCCCGCTTCTGTAAGATAACGGTGTATGAACGATACTACTGATGGTTCATCTTCAATAAGTAAAAGTTTCATACATCTCTGATATGATTTGCCACAAACAGAAAGCTCCAGGCGGAGGCCAAAACGGTCAGGTCTCTTCACCGGGAGCTCTCCCAATAACTATCTTAATATGATCAGTCCTTTACTACCAGGCGGAAGCCGTTACCATGGATATTGACAATCTCGATATCCGGATCTTCTTTCAGGTATTTACGGAGTTTTGCGATATAAACGTCCATGCTGCGTCCATTGAAATAGGTATCACTGCCCCAGATCTTCTTCAGCGCCAGTTCTCTTGGCAGCAGGTCATTCTTATGCTCGCACAGCATACGCAGCAATTCGTTCTCTTTAGGAGACAGTGTATGAGAATCGCCGTCCCTTGTCAGGGTACGCAGGCGGGCGTTGAACGCATAACGTCCGATCCTGAATTCATGCTGTTCCTCCTCTTTATTGTTGAGCTCCTGGTTACGTTTCAGGATGGCCTTTATTTTCAGCAACAACAATTCGCTGTCAAAAGGTTTGGCGATATAGTCATCAGCTCCCAGTTTATAACCATGGATCACATCTTCCTTCATTGTTTTGGCCGATAGGAAGAACAGCGGGATGTCAGGATCCACATCACGGATCTCCTCTGCCAGCTTAAAACCATCCATATTGGGCATCATGATGTCCAGCAGGCAGATATCAAATTTCTCGCGTCTGAAAGCAGCCAATGCAAGTATACCGTCGCGACACAGCTCTACATCATAGTCATTCAGTTCAAGATAATTCTTCAATACCATCCCCAGGTTGGTATCGTCTTCCGCCAGCAATATTTTTGGTTTACGTTCTTCCATATTCAATAAAGTATTAATGTGCAAACAAATATAGGTATTATTACAGTGTGCCAATGCCAGGCCCTTGCATACAGAAAGTTAAAATTAGGTAAAAAGGGGTATGAAGGTGTCTGTCCCTGGGTTATTTACTGATCAGGGAAGTAAAGTTATAACGCAGGTTCTTATAAGCCACCATATCGACCTTTATGCTGCCAACAGAGATAGGACTGTCAACACGCAGGGGTACTTTGTTGGCGTCATCACTTACCCATACTGTCATTTTTTCGCCTCCCTCGAACATGGTCCCCTGAATAAGCAATGGCGCGAACTTGATAGCGCGGAACTTGCCAAACTTGGTTTCAACAGTCTCTTTGCCTATATAACGGATATAGATATTGTAGATCTTATCATCCAGATACATGTCAAAGGGGATTTTGTCTCCTGGTTTATATTTATCGAAATTGATATTCCTTGCATAATAGATAGCACTGATCACATCCTGCACACAGGTGGGGGTTTTAATGGTAGATTTGTCACTGATAGCGGTATTATGCGTGTGATCGAAGGTAACGTTGGCATATATCTTATAGCCACCTTCATCTACGTTCCTGATGAAGCGTTGAGGCAACAGCGTGGTAGTATCAATATAACTTTCGTACTTATCCCTTACTTTGAAGAACCAGTCATAGGTACGGAACGTTTTACCATCACCTGTTACGTGATAGACGTCTTTTCCGTTTAATTTTTCCAGCTGGCAGTTAAACACAGCTTCGCCGGCGCCAATAAAGAGCTTACCGAGGTTATAATAAACTTTGAATGTGATACTTTCCCCGGCTCTGAAGCTGGTATTGGTAATTCCGCAGAATTCGTTCTGTGCAATTGCGGGGCGGATAGCGGCCAGACTAATGATAATCAGTAGAAGACACCTCATTGATGAAAGCTATTTTTCCTTAAAAATCTTTATTCCCAGCAACAACACACTTCCCAGAATGGCTGGCAAAACCAGGTTGATAAACCAGATGCATACAGTGGCTGCGATAATTCCGGGACCATTGGCACTCAGTAATCCCATAAAGTACAGGCTGACTTTTCCTCTGAGTCCAAGTTCCGCAATAGCGATAGTAGGTACCAGGGCCATTACAAGATAAACAACAGCATTCATCAAAAAACCTTGCCACCAAATCATCTCCACGCCCAATGTGTCAAGCAAAATCAAATACTGTGCCGAGAAGACAATGTATCTAATGGCGGAAAGCAGCAGTAGATGCTCAAGGTCGCCGGCTGAGTAACGAACAATGATCTGGACAAATACCCGGGCTTTTCTCAACAATGGGATCTTTTCAAATATCGCCAGGATGATCTGCAACCGAAAATATAACAATATGACCAAGGCGCAAATAACTATTAGCAATCCTAACAGGATTTTCTCCCAAAAATGGGGGGCAAAATAGCCGTTTCCCTTTACCAGCGGGAATTTGTTGATGTAGTAGCACAGGCCAGTTAACCCAAAGATAATAGTGACGATAAGCTGGCTAAAGCTACCTACCATAGTGGCGGCAATAGCTTTCAGCTTACTTCTGTTATTCCTGAGGTACAGTACTCTACCGCCGTACTCTCCGATACGGTTAGGGGTATTAATGGAAAAGGACACCCCCGAGAGCACCGCGCTGAACGCCCGTGGGAAGGATATATGTTGTAACGGCTTGACCAGCAACTGCCATTTACGGGCTTCCAGGCCCCAGTTCAGGAACATGCCAGCCACCACCACCAGCAAAGCCACGCCACCCCTGGTTTCCAGGGTATTTAACATTTGCCACAAAGATGCCTTCAGATTAGGACGATGTAGCAATTGTGTATAGATAGAATAGGCTAACCAGGTAAAAAGCACTGCTCCCAGCAGGTAATTGAGAATTATTTTGGTATTTTTGTTCAGACATCAAGATTTTGGCAAAAATAAACTGTGGTTGGCAAACAAGTCAAAAATAATTCTGGGCATTGACCCCGGTACACTTGTGATGGGTTACGGACTGATATTGGTGGAAGGATCTAAAGCCAGCCTGCTGGAAATGGATGTGCTGAAGCTGTCCCGTCATAAAGACCACTACGAAAGGCTACAACT
Source organism: Chitinophaga sp. CF418 (assembly GCF_900142925.1). Taxonomy (GTDB): domain Bacteria; phylum Bacteroidota; class Bacteroidia; order Chitinophagales; family Chitinophagaceae; genus Chitinophaga. Next base: position 119,034 of record NZ_FRCN01000015.1, on the reverse strand, counting down.
GATACACGCCCGTGTAAATGAATTGATACGAGTGCACAAACCGAATTCCTGCGCAATTGAAGCCCCCTTCTTTGGTAAGAATGTGCAAAGTATGTTAAAGCTGGGCCGTGCTCAAGGCGTAGCTATTGCCACTGCAATGCAGGCAGGAGTGCCTGTCACCGAGTACTCTCCCAAAAAAGTAAAACAGTCCGTTACCGGCAATGGTAACGCAGACAAAGAGCAGATTTGGCAGATGTTACAAAGAATACTACATTTCAAAGAGCGACCTGAATTTCTGGATGCTACAGATGCTCTCGCTGTTGCGGTGTGTCATTTCTTCCAGGAGTCCAGCGTCTTACCGGATACACGCAAAGCCAAGGGCTGGGAACAGTTCCTTCAACAGAACCCCGAAAGAATAGCAGAATAATCATTGCATGACAGATAATTCCAGGTTTAAGGCTGACGTTTTTCCAGAAGTTGATAAATTGTATTTACTTTGAATTAAAATCTTCATAAACGCTCCCAGACGGTAATTGGGGCTTTACACCATGAATTATGGTATTTATAATCAGCATCACAAGCTATGAAAGCAAGAATCCTATTGGTGGAAGATGATCAAAATGTTGGTGCGGTAACAAAGAAACGATTAGAAGAAGCGGGCTACGATGTGGTACATAGCACAGACGGACAAATGGCCTGGGAACAGTTCCAGTCACGGACCTTTGACATATGTTTACTGGATGTTGTTATGCCAAAAAAAGATGGCTTTACACTGGCAGAACAGATCCGTAGAAAAAATGACTTCATTCCCATACTCTTTCTGACCTCGAAAGCGCTGGATGAGGATAAGATCAAGGGCTTCAAAACCGGCGCAGACGACTATATTACCAAGCCTTTTAGTATGCAGGAACTCCTGCTGCGCATTGAAGTATTCCTGAAAAGGAGTAAAACTGCTAACAGCTCAGCGGAAAAGCGTACCCAATATAGTATTGGTAAACTGACCTTTGACTATAATGACCTCATACTCCGTGAAAAGAACGGAGAAGTTTCCAGCACTCTTACCCAAAAAGAGGCCGACCTTCTGAAATATCTCTGCGATAATGCCAATAAGACCCTGAAAAGGGAGGAAATATTATTTCACGTATGGGGCAAAGATGACTATTTCCTTGGCCGCAGCATGGACGTATTCATTACCAAGCTCAGAAAACATTTCCGGTCAGACCCCTCCATCAAACTGGAAACCCTCCATGGAGTAGGTTTCCGATTCAACGTCCCAGGTCAGCTGTAATCTGCTGCTGTATTGCCTTGAATTCTTCTTCCGACAACTTCAGCTTGGGACGTGAAAAGTTCATGTCATCCGCCGTATTGATAGGTATCAGATGCATATGCGCATGTGGTACCTCTAAGCCGACAACGCTTACACCTACACGATTGCAGGGGAAATGACGCTCTAAGGACTCTGCAATAGGCTTTGCAAACAATAACCACTCTCCCAACAGATCATCCGTCACATCAAAAAACTTGTCTATCTCTACTTTAGGTACGATCAGGGTATGGCCTTTCACTAAAGGGAAAATATCCAGGAAGGCATAGAAGCTTTCATTTTCGGCTATCTTATAACTGGGGATCTCTCCTTTGATGATCTTTGTAAAAACAGTCATGGTCCTCATTTTTAATGGACATAAAGGTATAAAAAAAAAGCCCGCCCCTGTTGAACAAAGGCGGGCTTCTGATTATAATGATCTTATACCTTTATACTGTAATATTCTCAACCTTAAACTTCATACTACCATTCGGGGCCTGTACATCTGCGATCTCGCCTACGGCCTTGCCTAACAGGCCTTTCCCGATAGGAGAAGTCACAGAGATTTTGTTCAGTTTCAGATCAGCTTCCTTCTCGGAAACCAGCTGATAGGTAACTGTCTTCTTATTAGCCATATTTGTAATAGTTACTTTACACAATATGGATACTTTAGAGGTATCAATGGAATCAGCTTCCACTACTCTTGCGGTTGCAATCGCACTCTCCAGTGAGGCAAGTCTTGCTTCGTGCATTCCCTGCGCTTCCTTGGCTGCATCATACTCAGCATTTTCTTTGAGGTCACCTTTTTCCCGCGCTTCTGCAATGGCTCTGGCAATCTCCGCCCGACCTTTAGTCTTGAGGTAGTTGAGCTCTTCCCGCATCTGGTCCAGGGTCTCTTTGGTAACGTAGTTTATACCAGACATAACGTTATGTTTTAGAATAAAGAAAAAAAATCAACGCCCCCGTTTGCACAGAAGCGTTGTAAGATTGGTATACCGCAAATATAATATTTTTTACATCACCTTGTTGAAATACCCCCAATAAATATTGTCATATTTACAGTATTTATAATAGAAGAGGCTGAAATGTAAAATAGCGATCAGATCACATGCAACTTTTCCAGTACGATCCTCGCCATTTTTACACTGGCCTCATGGGAATAACCGGCGATATGTGGAGTTATGATCACATTGGGCATATGTAAAAGCTTTTCGAACCGTTCTTTTTCTGCCTGACTGTAAGTAGACAATTTTTCGTTTTCCAGCACATCCAGACAGGCTCCGCTTATGGTTCCTGCCTCGAGCGCGCTAACGATATCATCTGTGTTTACAATCTTTCCTCTGGCAGCATTAATGAACCATATAGGTTTCTTAAAAGCCTGAAGAAAAGCTGTATTCACCAGGTGATGCGTTTCTGCAGTGAGCGGCAGGTGTACGCTTACTACATCTGCTCTTTCAAACAGCTGGTCCATCGTTGCCTCCTGCACATATTTGTCACTAAAACCGGTCTTGTATTTATCATATGCCAGGATCTCCACGTCAAAACCCCTTAATTTGCGGGCAAAGGCGCCTCCGGTATTACCATACCCAATGATGCCTACTGTCCTTCCGTTCAGCTCAGAACCACGGTTACCATCCCGTTCCCAGATGCCCTGCCTGAGCTCCAGGTTGCTTTTCTGAATATTATTCATCAGGCTCAGTAACATGCCCAATGCCTGCTCTCCTACTGCATCACAATTCCCCTCAGGGCTGCTGGCGCAATGAATGCCCTTGCTCTCTGCATAAGGCACGTCAATCAGCTCCATACCACTTCCCAGCCTACCGATCCATTGCAGCTGGCCGGCGCGGTCTATTAGCCCTTTATCTACCTTTATCCTTGTGGTTACGATCATTCCCATAAATTCAGGGATCGCTGCCACTACCTCATCATACGCGATGGAAGGCCGGTAGCTTACTTCATATCCTTTTTCTTCCAGTTTGTTGATTAAATAATCGTGCACCTTTGCGGTGATCAATACTTTCCTGCTCATATCATCTTATGGGATAATGCTGCAAAATCTGCTATGCTCAGCTCTTCTGCCCTTTTATTAAAAATACTGTCCTGAAGATATTCTTTATCGAATAACGGTTTTAACGGATTGCGCAACTGTTTACGACGCTGGCCGAAAGCCGTTTTTACCAATACAAAGAACTTACGGTCGCTGGCAATATCATATGGCTGCTCCAGCCTGTGCAGCCTGATCACTGCCGACTTTACCTTGGGGGGAGGATTGAAACAGTTTTCATGCACCTCAAACAGGTACTCCACCTTATAGTAAGCCTGGATCAGTACGCTCAATATCCCGTATTCCTTTCCTTTCGTAGCCGCAATACGCTGCGCCACTTCTTTCTGGAACATGCCCACTACCATTGGCACCTGCTGCTTCCATTCAAGGATACGGAACATGATCTGGGAGGAAATATTATAGGGGAAATTACCTATCACTGTAAACTGGCCTTCATAAGGCGCTGGCGTATCCAGGATGCTTTCATGTATGATCTTTCCCTGTATGGCAGGATACGTCTTTTCAAGGTACTGAACCTTTTCAGCATCCAGCTCTACAGCCTTAAAATGCACATCAGGTATTTCCAGCAGATATTTGGTAATGGCGCCCGCTCCGGGGCCTACTTCCACTATCTGCTGACCAGGAATTACAGGTAAGGAGTCCACAATCTTCCTGCAGATGTTCTCATCCTTCAGGAAATGCTGTCCCAGCGATTTTTTGAGTGTATACATGGTTAGCCTGCAAAATTAAGGAAAACTTAGCGCAATGCTGCAAGATACCGGGAGGCTCCCTGTACAGCTTCCCGGCTATTATTCTTATATTTGCCCATTATTCTCAAATAAACATGAGTAGCAACACCCATACAAATAAACCGGTAATCGGCATTACTGTCGGCGATATCAACAGCATCGGCGCAGAGATCATCATCAAAACCTTTGCAGACAACAGGATGCTGGAGTTTTGCACCCCGGTGATATTTGCTTCCAATAAAACCATCAACTTCTACAGGAAGCTGATGAATGAGAACAACTTCAATTACCAGAGCCTGAAAGACTTCACCCGTCTGAACCATAAACAGGTGAATGTCTTCAATTGCTGGGAAGAAGAGGTACAGATTACCCCTGGCGTTCTGAATGAAGTGGGCGGTAAATATGCAGCCCGCTCCCTCGCAGCCGCCATTGAATGCCTGAAAGAAGGCACTATCCAGGGCCTGATCACCGCTCCTATCCACAAAAAGAATATCCAGAGCGAACAATTCAATTACACCGGCCATACTCCATACCTACGGGACGCTTTCGAAGCGAAAGATGTGCTCATGTTCATGACGGCTGAAAATATGCGGGTGGGCCTGCTCACCGAACACGTGCCGGTAGCAGAGATCTCCAAATACGTAACAAAGGAAAACATACTGGCCAAGCTGCAGATGATGAAGGAAAGCCTGATCAAGGATTTCGGGATTGACAAGCCCCGTATTGCTGTACTGGGCCTGAATCCTCATGCGGGAGACGACGGCCTGATAGGACAGGAAGAGATCACGGAGATCATTCCCGCTATCCAGCACGCGAAAAACAATGGTATTCTCGCTTTCGGCCCTTACAGTGCCGACGCCTTTTTTGCCCGCGATATGCACAGTCAGTTCGACGGTGTGCTGGCCATGTACCACGACCAGGGCCTGATCCCATTCAAATCACTGGCTACCGGCAGCGGTATCAACTATACGGCCGGCCTGCCTATCGTACGCACCTCTCCAGACCACGGTACTGCATTTGACATTGCTGGTAAGAACATGGCAGACGCCGATTCTTTCCGTCAGGCCATCTTCACCTGCCTGGACATCCTGGAGAAAAGAGAAACATATGCGGAGAATACCGCCAATCCGCTGAAGAAAATAGAGCTGGTTTCAGAAAAGTTAGCTTAACTTATATAAATTATAAAAAGAAGGGAGTGCCGTTCATACAGCACTCCCTTTCTTTTTACAATCAGATTCAGATATGAAAGGAAATAATTTCCAGTAAGCCTTTCCGCTCGCCGCGATAGATCTTATTCTGACCGTTGAGCTGATATTCCGAGGCCTGCATATCATAGATATCCAGCTGGTCGGCATCCAGCAGCGAAAGCAGATTTTGTATCTTTTTACGGCTGAATTGCTGCAAACGGCTACCTATATAACTCTCCATTGTATCCAGCATTTCTTCGGCCTTAGTTGACGAACCTTGCGGCAATCCTTCTGCATGAACCATATAATCCATGATCACGGCATTCGTTTTCGTTCTTGAACAGAAGTTCCGCATAATGCTCAGGAACTGTTCTTCAGAAATGTAATGTATAATGCCCTCAAATATGATCAGCGCCGGTTGTTGCGGATCATACCCCGCTTCAATCAATGTACTCATCAACTGATGAGTATTATTGATATCAGCCTGTAATGTGTGTAATCTTTCATCATGGAAGGAGATCGCTGCATATATCTCCTGCTTTTCCCGCATATTGGCGCTATCTACTTCATAGATACTGGCAAGTTGCTGCTCAGGGAAATATTCTGTCAGCTGCAGGGCAAGAGGGTCCAGGCCAGCGGCCAGTATACACACCTGCTGCCGGGGATGCTGAATCATCAATTGTTTGATCAGGTACCTGATCATTCTTTTTCTTAGTAATAATGCTTCGCGGAATAAGGGAGTAATACGGCTCAATTCATCGGCCAGATTCTTTACCTGACTAAAATCAATATGGGCAAGATATTCTCTTCCCAATCCTTCTTCATACAAACTTTTGACATAGGTCAGTACCAGTGCAGAAGTGGATGCCACGCTCAGCTTGTTCACACCACCAGTTTTCATTGGAATTTACTTTTCAAGGTTAACAGATGACAGGGTTAATTTGTTAACGCGTCTGATTAAAGATAGTCCGAATAACTGATATCGTATTGCAGGGCGGGCCGAACTAACAGTAAAAAGCCAGGAATTAACGGAGAGATATTCCCACGTTACATTCCTGGCTCATGATGTCTGATTTCCGGTCTGTTATTTTATCTGTGCCAACAGCCCTTTTGTATATGCTTCTCCCCAATGAGGTGCAATACTGCTGGCTGGTTTAAACGTGCTAAACTTCTGTAGTGCAATCTCAAATTTCTTTTTTGCTTCGGTCTTGCTGCCTCCGAATTGTTCTGGTGTATAGAACAGGGATTGTCCCTGTAGCATATACACTCTTGGATTCTCCTGGTTAATCTGGCTGGCCTGTACTAATAAATCGGCTGATTCCATACCATACTTCATACCTCTGGTAGGTGGGTCTACACGGATGCGGGAAGTAGCTACCAATGACTTGATACAATTGATCTCATCATTTTTAGGACTGATGGCTTCTGCCTGCTCAATATTCACTGCTGCCTTATCAGCCAGGTCATCTACCTTGTCATTATCCCGCTGCATGAATGCACTCATTACGTAGCAATAACTTGCATAGTAAAATGGCAACCATTGTGTTTTTTCAGCTGCAGCGATACGTTCAAAAGTGTTACCGATTTCGAGTAATTTGTCGGGGTTAAAGTTCGTGGCGTCGTCCAGCAACGCAACATTTTTTGTCATAACGTCCTCGTATTGAGCACTCTGTGCCATAGATACTGATGCAAGGCCAACGAACAGACAAATGGAAAACAAAATACGCTTCATTGTAAAAGTGTTTAAGTGTTAATTGTGGTTTTATAAAAATGGTTCTAGAATGGGCTATAGATTATTGATCACATCCTGCCTTCTGTCTATTCCGAAGTTCATGAACATACCGAGGTAAATGAACCGGGGAATATTAGGCACGACCTCTTCTCTACGCAATTTATCCGAAGAGTAACGGTAACCATATACCTGTTTGAAGTTCGGAGCATTGGATACTGACAGCACAAATATGGTAAACGCCTTACGGATGGATGTCAGGTAGCTGGCGCTTAATCCGATGGAATTGTAAGTCATCGTTTTCTCTGACATGAACTTACTTTCCGGCAAATTAGGATTGTAATACGGTCTTCCGGTTGCGAAGCTGTATGTAATACCTAAGTTGGTGGAGATAGCAGAGATATTATACTTATACACTACGCTGAAAGTATGCTTCGCTGCGAAATCGGGCTGTACCTGGAAAGGATAATTCAGATAATTACGCTTTGTATCCAGGTAGGAATAAGAGATCCAGTAATCGGTGTTTCTGATCGTTTTACGGTCGCGCCAGAACAACTCGATACCTTTTGCATATCCCGTTCCGGAAGTAGTCGTATCAGGGCTGGTTTTAACCAGGTCATGATATTTCTTGTAAAAAGCTTCCACCCTCAATGTATAGTGCTTGGCCACCCACTGATAAGTTGCGATATAATGCGTGGCCTTCATATAACCCATATCAGGTTTGAAGCGAAGGTATTGCTGTTCCGGTTTCTGGTAAAAGTCGCCGTAAGCGAAAGATACCTGGCTTAAACCTGTCAGTTTATAAGCCAATGACACACGAGGCGCTACATTAGCTTTATCAAGTATAGAAGAGTATTCCACCCTGCCTCCGAAACGGCCTACTAATCTCGGCGTAACATAGATATCACCTTCCACGAATCCCGCAGCATAATTGTCTACATAATTTGCAGGCCAGTTATTGAAGGCTGACTTCTCCACACCATACTGGTATTCTCCACCAAAACGCAGCAGGGAATATTGTCCCAGTCCTTTTGTCAGCATAGCTTTCACCTGCGCCAGTTCTGACTGGTTCTTCACTTTTGCCGGTGTGCTTTTATTCAGTGTGTCCAGGTCTATTTTATCAACGTTCACGCTGTAGGATAATCCCGCATTGAACTTCCAGTCATTGCCCAGGCTTTCTTTGTATGTCAGGTTGGTATAAATGTTATGGTTCCTCAGTTCAAACTGCTCTTCATAACCGGGATGTTCCAGACTTGGACGGATAGTGCCCATATGGGTCTTGTTACCATATCCATAGAATTTCAGCATACCGGTTTTTGAGGTCTTCCTGCGGAAATTAGCAGAAGCCCCCATTATCTCAGGGTCCGCACTGAACCTGAACTTAGGTTTCAGTACGCCCAGGTAAGGCCCCAGGTTGGTATAATCGGCTTCGAGACCATAAGAACCCTTTTTATCTTTAGACAGTTCTTCCAGCCCACCGCTTACTCCGATGACAGAAGCACCCAGGGAATAAGAAGAACGCTGAGGCAGATCTGTCGATTCCAGGATCAACGCAGAAGACAGCCCCTGACCATACTGGGCGGAATATCCACCGCTGCTGAAGGTCGTACCCTTGAACAGGAAAGGTGAGAAACGGCCACGGCCGGGTTGATCGGGAAGGCCGGAGTAAAAAGGATTACGCACCATCATTCCGTCTATATAAGTCTGTGTTTCGTAACCGGTACCTCCACGTACGAACAGCCCTTCCCTGTCGTTTGTCTGCTGCGTACCTGGTAATGTTTTCAATGCGTTGACGATATCAGCACCTGCACCTGCGGTGGTCACAATATCCAGCGGTTTCAGCACGGTGGTCTTTCCCTCGTCACTGGCTTCAAAACTGCCGGCGGTGATGGTCACCACTTTCAGATCATTGACATTATTACGCATGATCATATTCACTTCCAGTGCCCCGTTAATGAACACCTTCTGTTCCTGTGCGGTATATCCCAGCAGGGTGGCGGTAATGTACTGAACGCCTTTCGCATCGGTAGTAAAGGAGAAACTGCCATCGGCGGCAGTGGTAGCCCCATCGTAGGTGTCTTTTACAGCAATATTCACCCCTTGTAAAGGACGTTTTTTGCCATCGGTGATCTTTCCGGTAATGCGCTGCTGTGCCATCATGCAGACCGGTAAGAATAGTGTAACCAGAATTAGGTTGAGTTGTTTCATGGGGGATTTGATATTTAACAGAACAAAACTACTCGTACACTCGTCCCTTTTCAATCCATAAAAGGTAAAAACAGGGAAGATTGTCGGTAAAAACAGGGGATTTGTCGGCAGGAATCGAATGTAAAGGTAGGGAATAAAAAAAGCTCACCGGCGAAACCGGTGAGCTAGATAAAAAGATGTATGCTGATTAAGCGAATCTTGGTTTCAGTTCGTTTACCAGAGTTACCATACGTTTGAGGCCGTCTTCAGGCAGGTTACCCTTCTTGAACTCACCCAATACTTCTGGCAGGCGCACTTCCATTTCATGCAGGAAGGCCTCTTCGAATGCTTTCACATTCTTTACAGGTACTTCACGCAGTAAACCGTTGGTACCCAGGTAGATCATTGCAACCTGTTTTTCCACGGAGTATGGAGCAAACTGAGCCTGTTTCAGGATTTCCACGTTACGGGCACCCTTGTCCAGAACTACTTTGGTAGCAGCATCCAGGTCACCACCGAATTTAGAGAACGCTTCCATTTCACGGTATTGCGCCTGGTCCAGTTTCAGGGTACCTGCTACTTTCTTCATGGATTTGATCTGAGCGTTACCACCTACGCGGCTTACAGAGATACCCACGTTGATAGCAGGACGGATACCAGCATTGAACAGGTTGGATTCCAGGAAGATCTGACCATCGGTAATGGAGATCACGTTGGTTGGGATGTATGCAGATACGTCACCAGCCTGTGTTTCAATGATAGGCAGCGCAGTCAGGGAACCACCACCTTTTACCAGGTGTCTGATAGATTCAGGCAGGTCGTTCATCTGTTTAGCGATTTCATCCTTGCTGATCACTTTCGCAGCACGTTCCAGTAAGCGGGAGTGCAGGTAGAATACGTCACCAGGATAAGCCTCACGGCCAGGAGGACGACGTAACAGCAGGGATACTTCACGGTAAGCAACGGCCTGTTTGGACAGATCATCATAGATGATCAGGGCAGGACGGCCGGTGTCACGGAAGAATTCACCGATAGCCGCACCGGCGAACGGAGCGTAGAACTGCAGAGGAGCAGGATCGGCAGCAGAAGCTGCAACGATGGTAGTGTAAGCCATAGCGCCGGCTTCCTGCAGGGTTTTCATTACACCTGCAATAGTAGACGCCTTCTGACCTACTGCTACGTAGATACAATAAACTGTTTTACCAGCGTCGAAGAATTCTTTCTGGTTGATGATGGTGTCGATACAGATAGCGGTTTTACCGGTCTGACGGTCACCGATCACCAGCTCACGCTGACCACGGCCGATAGGGATCATGGCATCGATAGCCTTGATACCGGTCTGCAGTGGTTCTTTTACTGGTTCACGGAACAGAACGCCCGGAGCTTTACGTTCCAGTGGCATTTCATACAGTTCACCAGCGATAGGGCCTTTACCATCGATGGGAGCACCCAGTGTATTTACAACACGGCCAACCATGCCTTCACCAACTTTGATGGAAGCGATCTGACCGGTACGGCGTACTTTATAACCTTCTTTGATCTCTCCGGATTCACCCATCAATACCACACCCACGTTGTCTTCTTCCAGGTTCAGAGCGATGGCTTTTACCCCGTTTTCAAACTCCACCAGTTCTCCATAACCAACGTTGTTCAATCCATATATACGAGCGATACCGTCTCCCACCTGCAATACAGTACCCACCTCTTCCAGGTCGGCAGCAGCATTGAAGTTGCTTAGTTGCTGGCGTAATATCGCCGAAATTTCATCAGGTTTTATCTCCACCATAATGTATGCTTTTTATAAAAGGTCGTTAAAATGATTAAATATAACGACAACAGCTTTGCGTGTACGCAGCGGCTGCTGTGAATTGTTTTATTTGATTGCAGGTACGTAAATGTTCTCTGCAAACTGTTTTCTGATATCATTCAGATCGCGCAGTATGGAAGCATCAAACAGATTGTTATTTGTTTCCAGTACAAAGCCACCGATCAGGTCAGCATTCACGGCTGTTTCCAGCTTTACCTGCATATCTGTTCCGGACTGTACTTTAGTTTTAATCAGCTCCAGTATAGATGCGTCCAGCGGAACGGCCGTAGTGATCTTCACTTTGCTGATGTTTTTCAGAATATCATACTGTTTGCCGAACTCCTGCGCAATTTCCGGCAGGTTGCTTTCCCTTCCCTTTACTACCAGCAGCCTCACGAAAGCAGCGGTGATGGCATTTATCCGGCCTTCAAAGATGGCAGCGAGGATCTGCTGTTTCTTGTCAGGCTTAACAATAGGGCTTCTCAGCAGCACAACAACGTCTGGATTGGTTTTAGACAGTTGCTGCATGAACAGCATGTCGGCATTTACCGCTTCCAGCTGCCCTTTTTCAGAGGCCAGATCTACCAGAGATTTTGCATACCGGGATGCTAAACGGGGATTCTGCATATTTATATATCTTTTGGCTTTTCAAGGGGAAAGCTACAGAGGAAAGACAATGCTGTCATCTATCTCCTGTAGCTTCCGGCTTGCCAGCCTATCTCTTTAGTTTAATTTGATTTCTCCAGCCAGTTCTTTGATGTAACCTTCCTGAGCTGCCTTGTCAGACAGTTCTTTACGTAACACCTTCTCTGCTACCTCTATCACCAGTTTACCTACCTGATTCTTAACGTCTGTCAGAGCAGCCATTTTCTGGTTGTCGATAGCCGTATAAGCCTCGCTGATGATCTTTTTAGCTTCCAGTTGCGCCTGTGCTTTCGCCTCGCTGAGGATCTGATCTTTAGCATCTTTTGCCTCCTTCAGAATCTTGCTTCTCTCAGCTTTCGCTTCTGCCAGTACATGCTCATGTTCAGCTTTCATCTGCGCCATTTCATCCTTCACTCTTTCTGCAGATGCGATAGCGTCAGAAATAGAAGTTTCTCTTTCTTTCAGCGTAGAAAGGATTGGTTTCCACGCGAATTTCTTGAGGATGAGGAATACAATAATGAATATGAGTAATGAAATGATAAACAAGCCTAACGCTGGCTGTAACAGATCCATGATTATGAATATTTATTTGGTTCGCAAGTTAATTGATAAGCAATCCGGATACACATCTTAGTAAAACATTACTGCATCCCTTGCCCTGTGCGCCGGATGCAGTAAAAAGTTTAGCCTTACAGCACTACTGCCAACAGACCAGCGATAACGCCGAACAGGGCAACACCCTCTACCAGCGCCGCAGCCAGGATCATGTTTGCACGGATGTCGTTTGCAGCTTCTGGCTGACGAGCGATGGACTCCAGCGCGCTTTTACCGATGTTACCTACACCGATACCAGCTGCGATAGCAGCGATACCAGCACCAATAGCACCACCAGCCTTAGCCAGACCTGCTGAAGCAGCAGCAGCTGCAGCAGCTTCAGGAGCAGCCTGCAATAAAACAGTTAAAATTGCCATAATGAATGTGTATTTATATTTGATTACTAATTTGTCCTATAATAATTATTAATGGTGCTTACCGCCGTCATGGTGATCATGATGAGGTACTTCCATACCCTGGCCGATGAACACTGCTGTCAGGTTAGCAAAGATGAACGCCTGGATAAAGGCAACCAGCAGCTCCAACATCATCATTACGATGTTGAACAGTACAGTGATCGGTAAGAAACCGTATCCTGCCGCTTTGTTCAGAGAACCGAAGATAAATACCAGGGAGATAATGCTCAGGATAATGATGTGACCAGCCAGAATGTTGGCGAACAGTCGTATCATCAGGGAAACTGGCTTCGTGAAGATACCAATGATCTCTACCGGCACCAGTATCGGTTTTACCCATCCTGGTACAGGAGGATTCAGAATGTGCCCCCAGAAATGTCTGTTTGCACTGACAATCGTAGCTATAAAGCTGATCAGGGCCAGGGCGAAAGTAACCGCAATGTTACCGGTAACGTTAGCTGAACCTGGCAACAATCCTAACAGGTTGTTGATCAATATAAAGAAGAAGATAGTCAGAATGAATGGCGTATAACGCTCAGCGCTCAAACCCGGGATGTTTGGTTTTACCACTTCGTCACGGATGAAGATAATCACCGGCTCCAGGAGACTTTGCATGCCTTTGGGCGCTTTCTTGGCGCCTCTGGTGGTATAAGCTTTCGCTACGCTGGTCATCAGCCAGATCAGCAGGATAGCCGCCAGGATCATAGAAGTAATGTTCTTGGTGATGGACAGATCGTAGATCTCCGCACCGGTAGGATTATCGTTGGCGTCTACCGCAATGATTCTCCCATCAGGGTATTTAGCCTCTTCCAGGCCTTTTTCCTCACGGTAATGCTTGTTTACCAGGCGATAACCATCGTGAGACTCATGGCCATGATGAAAAGCGGAAGATGAAAAGGTGGAAATTCCTTTATCCTTGCTGTAAATGATAACAGGCAGCGGAAGAGTAACATGTGTTTCTCCCAGGCTGAACAGATGCCAGTCATGTGCGTCCTTTACGTGACCAAGAAGCACTTCTTTGGCATCAAAACCCTTCTTCTCCTCTTCATGAGGTTCAGAAGTATTCGCAAACGTACTAAAACCGCTTATGCTAAGTGCAACAATAAGGGCTACCAGTCTATATTTGGACAGATTGTAGGAAATCACCGCTTTCTGAAATTTTGCGCAAAGATAGCAGTTTTATTATCAAAAAGGTAAGCGACTACAAAAAATATGTACAACTAAAGAGGGACCGTAAAATACGGTCCCTCCCCTTCATAACATATTGAATTATTTACTTAAATGAAACATATTTCTGCTCAGCAGCTACAATCAGATTGAAGAAATCCTTCATTTTCGGGAAGGCATCCGGTTTTATGTTGTCACGGATATTTGTCTGAAATATACGCTTGATTAACAGCTTATTAGGCGCCGTCTTCACATATATCAACTCATATTTCATATCTCCGAAGCTGGCCTGCACATTACCCGGTACCTGGTCGAATGCTTTCCCTACAGGCAACTCGATCTCCACTTCTGTATTATAATGGTCCACGTTCTCATATCTCCAGTACTCAAACGGATATTGACGGGGTTCATTATTAAAGATATCAGCAGTCGCTACTATATCAAGTAATGGTGGTTTCACCATATTCAGATCGCCCACACTGATCACATCATTCTTTACCGTATAGGTTGCATCCATGATCACGGTGTCTTTCAGGTTATCCAGGTTGCTGAAAGAGAACTTCTCCAGGGTAACCGGGTTCCTGAATTGACCAGACACCGACTCCTGCAGATCCTTCTTCAGCTCATCCTGCGCCTTGTCCCCATAATTGCTACGCAGTCCTGAGGCAACTTCCCCATTGGCCGTCAGGATCGTATTAATATGCAGGTCGGTATTGTCCACCAGGATCCTGCTCTTCCTGTTTTTGGTGACATCAAAGTGCCCGGCAGGCTCAAACAACCGGATCATCTCCCCTGTCTTGTATTCATAAGGAATATTCAATACCTGTGCGCCTACCAGGCTTTGCGGCATTGCATTGAAAGGCAGATGATTATCAGTCAGTTCCAGGCTACGGTAACTATTCCCGTCTTTATATCGCACTATACAGTGATTGAACTCCATAGACGGTAAACGCATGCCCTGCTGACCATTGCCACGGGTACTCACCAGCACCAGGTTGGCGTCCATCCCTGCCTTACGCGCAAAGGATACAAACAGGGCGGACAGGTCCTTACAATCTCCCAGGCGGGTATTCAGTGTTTTAGACGCGCGCTGCGGCACATAAGCCCCCTGTCGGAAGGAAACAGAGCTGTAACTGATATGCTGCTCGATATAACTGTAAATACGCTGTGCTTTTTCATTATCGCTCAAACCGGCTACCCCATCCGGGAACACTTCCTTGTAGGCAGCATTGACATCAAAGTCTTCTTTAGACTGGATGCGGGTGATGTCACTGTACCACTCCGCAATAAAATCCCAGGACTTCACGGTGGACACATGTAACACCTGTCCTATATCGTTGACGCTGGGACTATACCCTTCATCTTTAAATGCAGGTATATTACGCATCTCCCAGGTATACAAACGGAAATTCTCATGTTTGCTTTCAACTGGTTTAACGCCCTGGCTGTTTGTCAGCTCATAATACATCGGTAACTGGTCAGCCACCAGGATGCTGTACCTGGCCATCAGTGTCGGACTGAAGGTAGAAAAGTAAAACTTGTCCCAGTATTCACGTCCCAGACGGCCAATACCATAGTTGCTCACCTTATAGTTCAGGTACACCACGTCTCCCGGTTCCAGGCGTGTATACACCACTTCATTGTCATATGTCTCCGCAGGTACTTTTGCACCACTTGCCTTTACTACCTCCGCTTTGATAATAGTCATATCCTGATATATGCTGTTATACGGGATACTCACTTCTTTCCAGCGCTCAAGGCCATCTTTATTGTTGATATAAACAGCAATGTTATTTACCTGCTCACTTGCGCCTTCCGCATACAGCACGACCTTCTTCTCATTGAAGATGTAATAATAGCTCTTGGAGGTATCTTTCTTTGCTTTCAGGTTTTTATTGATCTCAGCGTAATAATCCTGCTGAGGAAAATAGCTGAATACATCCGGTTTGTTTTCCAGCTCCCGGATCTTTTCCCTGTAGGTATAGCCGCCCGCATAAAGCTGTAAGGCCTGCTTGTAATATTCCAGTGCTTTTTTCTTATCGCCCATCTGCAGATAGCAACTTGCAATATCTCCCAGCGCCTGATGCTGATAAGGGCTGATCTTGTGTTCTATTTCCAGGTAATGTATGGCGGAATCGTATTGCTGACGGGCAAAGAAATGTGATACCAATGGTGCATAGGTATTGATATCATAAGGCGCAGACGCTATAATCCGTTTCAGCGTAGCAACACCCTTTACAGGATCATTCTGCTGAAAATAAGCCTCTGCCAGCGCTTTCATCATATCATATTCGTAGTACTTATCCAGATATTTTTCCAGTACTTTCAGCCCTTCCACCGGGTCTTTCAGCATCTGTTCATGATACTGGGACATAGCAGCAGCAAACTGTGGATTCTCCGGATATTTTGCATACGCTTCTTTCAGCAGGTACACCATGCTGTCCACTCGCTGCAGATAAGCGTTCAGGTACAAGCGTTTTGCAACAGACCATACCTTAGCACCGTTCTTTGCATCCATCTGGTTAATCATATCCATCGCTTCTGAATACTTCTTCTCTTTCTCCAGCTGATCTTCGTTATTCTGCATCACCTGGTAGTTCTCAGGATCCATCTGTTTGATCTTCTCCGTGAGCTCAGCCAGGGCTGTCCTGTCGTATTGGTAAGACATGCAGTCCATGTACTGATAAAGCACCAGGGCATTGTCCGGGTATTTTTTATACAATCCGTACATAGTGGCTTTCGCCTTATCACGTTCCTTATTACGTGTATATACTTTGGACAACAGAATAGGATAGATAGGATCCTGCGGATATTTCGCTATCTGCGCTTTAAAATATGTCTCCGCAAAATGAGGCAACGATTTAGGCGCATCCATACTCTTATCCGGCTGGTATGATTGTACATCGCTACTGATACTGATACCTTTCAGCGTTTCATACTTTTCATCTGCCAGGCGCACGATAAAGTTTGGCATCTCATCACTGGTATATCCTATCTGAACCAGGATACGGTTATATCCTTTATTGAGGTGACACTGTACATTGTATTGATCCAATTCTGTTGCGCGTTCCTCTTCTTCCGCAATCAGCAGCTTATCGTTTACCCATACTTTCAGTGAGCCCCTGCCTCCCAGACACAGAATGGCCTGTTTGTCAGCATCCGCATTTACAAAGGTTTGTGCATAACCAACCGCCGTATTGGCCGGAAATAACGAGCCCACAAATACCCAGCCCTGCTGGGTTATCAGTAAGGGCCTGAACCAGTCGATAGTAGTGTTGTTGTAGGAAGAGAAGCCTTTGCCGGCGGCAGGCTCCTTTATGGGGCCATATTCTTTGTTGAAGCCACTACCGCTGATATTATCGAAGGCGCCGACAAACTGCCAGCTTTCCAGTGCGCCTATCTTTGGAAAGGCCAGTGCGGCACTATCCATCATTTGCCCGCTGAAATAGTGAAAGCCTTTAAAATAGTTGGCAGCCGCTTTCAGAGAACCATGAAAACGGGGATCTGTCAGCACCCGTTCCAGGTTAGCCCGCTGTTTACCGGTTTTCACACCATAGTCACCCAGGATGGCATCATTGAACCACAGGGCATACACGTAAGGATTAATGTCAGTAAAAACGTCCAGTGGATTGGGATACCTGTCCAGGAAGCCGGCGCTGTTTATTTCGTAAGCCTCCAATAGTATCAATGCCGCCATGGCATTACTTTTACGGGCAGGGTCGCTTTTCAGCGCTTTCCTGAAATACTCAATTGCGTGAGGTTTGTCGTTCTTATTCAGTGCGTCCCAGCCTTTGTCATAGTCCCCGGCGAAGGTAACAAACGAAAAAAGTGACAGCAGTGCACAGACAATAATAGATTTTTTAGAGCAGCTCATAAAATAGGAAGGGATTATAATTATTTCACTACTCTAATGTAGTGAAACTAGCTCACATAACCCCTGTCTGCTTGAATTGCATGCTATGTAACTTCTGATAAAATCCACCCAGTTTCAGCAATTCTTCATGAGTTCCCATTTCCCTGATCTCACCTTTATCCAGCACGATAATCTTATCGGCCTTACTGATGGTAGACAGTCTGTGTGCGATAATAATAGAGGTACGGTCGGAGATCAGCTTATCTATGGCCTGCTGGATCAGCATTTCTGATTCCGTATCTACAGAAGAAGTCGCCTCATCCAGGATGAGGATAGAGGGGTTATACAGCAGTGCGCGGACAAAAGAGATGAGCTGCCGCTGTCCCAGCGAGAGGGTACTTCCCCGTTCCATCACCTGGTAATCATAACCATCCGGCAGTTGCATAATGAAGTCATGCATGCCTATTAACCGGGAGGCCTGTTCCACCTGCTCCCTGGTAATAGCGGGATTACGAAGCGTTATATTCTCATATACAGAGCCGGCAAACAGGAATACATCCTGCAATACCACTCCTATCTTGCTGCGGAGTGCTGACAATGAATAATCTCTGATATCAGTACCGTCAATCAGGATCCGGCCTTTCTGTATTTCATACAAACGGTTCAGGATACTGATGATAGTCGTTTTACCCGAACCGGTATGCCCTACAATGGCGATGGTTTCACCCGGACGGGCGGCGAAGTCAATATCTTTCAGCACATACTCCGCGTCTTTATATGCAAAGTAAACATGGTCAAAAGTAATAGCGCCTTTCATGCCTGCAGCATCTTTAGTGCCCGTATCGGCAATATGATCATCGCTGTCCATGACCCTGAACACACGCTCACTGGCTACCATTCCCATCTGCAGTGTATTGAACTTATCAGCCAGCATACGCAGCGGACGGAATAGCATGTTCAGGTACATAATGAAAGCGATCATTACCCCCTGGGTCACCTCATAGTTCAGTACCTTGTTGGCCCCCCACCACACCATCAGACCAAGAGAAATGGCCAGGATGATTTCCACTACAGGAAAGAATACGGAATAAGCAAAAATGGCGTCTATGTTAGCAGTCCGGTGCTCCTTATTAATCTGACGGAAACGGGCATACTCACGTTTTTCACCGGTAAATGCCTGTACAATCGCTACACCTGTCAGGTGTTCCTGTACAAACGCATTCAGGGCCGATACGGCATTCCTCACACGGTAGAAAGACTTGTTCACGCTTTCCTTGAAAATATAAGTAGCAATGATCAATATGGGGAAAGGCGAAAGGCTGATCAGCGTTAACCGCCAGTCTTCCATAAACATTACCACAAGGATTGCAATGATCATCAGCATGTCTGCGATGATGGAAATCAATCCCTCGGAGAAAACATCATTAATAGCTTCAATATCATTGATAGTACGGGTAGTGAGTGTACCGATCGCTGTTTTGTCGAAGAAGCCCAGGTTAAGATGTACGATCTTCTTATACACGGTGACCCGCAGGTCTTTTATCACAGATTGTCCGAGCCAGTTGGTGAGATAGGAGAAGTAAAAGCGCATCACAGTTTCCAGCAGCAGTAATAATACCTGGATAGCTGTGATAATGATCAGCATCTGCATAAGCTGACCGGCTATATATTTGTCTACTGTTAGCTGTATCAGGTATGGCCTCATAGGCGATATAACGGCAAGTAACACCGTCAGGAACATCGACATATAGAACGAGCGCCTGTATGGAACTGCAAAAGTGAATATCCTCCTTAATAAGCTAATATCAAAAACCTTCTTGACCGCTGTATTTTCCACCTTACAAAAGTATAAAGAAAAAGCCCTCCGGCAATATTGCCGGAGGGCTTTTTCTTTATTTCACAATTCGTTTATTTATCCTCTTTCATGATCTGCTTGTAGGCCTTGATAAATATAGCGCCCAGGTTCTTGTGCGGTGGCACATAGTCGCTGAACAGCTCCTTATTGCGTGCATCGGCGGCAAACCGTTTACCCAGGGCAGCCCACATCTGTACCCAGTCTACATTTTTACCACTGCGGATGGTTTCGTCCAGGGTACGGATGATCGGTTCATTGACAAAACGGGTTCCTACCTGTTTGGAAGAAATGATATGCGCCTCCGGCGATTTCTGCAATACGATAGCCAGGTTATGGTAGCCACCACAAGAGCCCAGTACCACAATCTTGGCTGAACTCTGCAGGTTGTCCAGGGTTGTATTCACATGATAACTATGACCACGGTGAATGAATACGGTCGGATGGATATCGTTCTCGTCCAGGTATTCGCTCAGCTTCTGGATAGCAGTTTTATCTTCCGGCTCTTCCAGCGGCAGGTTGGCATAAATAGTCACCGGTTTGCCCTTGGTAGACTGGATAGTAGTCCAATACTTGTTTCTACTGGTCTTCCACTCTCCTGCAGGGAAGTTGCTCATGAAACTTACATAAGAGTCGTGACCATCTTTATCGCCATAGAAGAACACCTGCTGATATACCATACCGCTATCGCTCAGCAATGCATTATAAGTCACGAAGTTAATCGGAGGCAGCTGCAGTTTCGCGGCCATCTCGCTGGCTTTTGAAGAATCGCTGCCTTTCTCCGTTTCCGTATCAAACAGGCTTCCCAGCAATTGGTAGATAACGGTACCTCTTCTCTCTTTCTTACGGGATACGAAAACGTAATTCTTCTGTACTTCCTCACGCAGGAAGGCTAGTAGTTTCGGATCGCGGATACTGCCGAAAGAGTTGGCTACGTCCACCGCATCTTCCAGGTCTTCCGTTTTTTCCAGGCTGCTCACGTATTTCTTCATCAGATAGTTTGCATTCTCAGGAGCCATGGATTTCAGGAAGTTGTCCAATGTATTGAAACCGGCTGCCATCGCAATGAACTTCTTGAACCTGTCAAACTCCACCAGCATCAGCAGACTGTCTCCACGAGGTGGTTTCATACGCGCCATCATCTGGTCGTAGATACCTGCATTATTGTGGTTGGTATAACTGGAAGTATACAGTTCCTCCTGGCCATTTATGATCAGGTAATAAAGCTCTTCCGGTGTAAAGTCTTTTACTATGCGGAAACGTACGTTTGCCGGCTCCTCGTGCAGGTCATTTATCTCGCGGATATAATGCAGGGAACGGGCCTGCAGGTTTTCCAGCATCGCTTTCAGACCGATGATATTTTCTCCGTTATTCTTGCGGTTCTGTAATTTGATAGCACTTTTCACCAGTTGTTTGAAGTACATGTCTTCATTGTCAACAATAGCAGACAGTTTCTCAACTGTGGTAGTGCCAGCCATGAGCTCATCAATGAAAGGCAGTATCAGGGTAGATTGTCCTGAATTACCTATCTGAACGATCAGCTGAACGATCGGGTCCTGGTTCTTTTTAATGGCAGTAGCCACCGGTGTATAAGAAGTAGCATAAGTCAGTACCTGGTTGGGATATTTCCTGGCCACCGCTGCTATTATTGAATCCGTAGCGGGATATTCCAGGTAATTGCCTATCTGCGACATTACAGTACTCAGATTATTGAAAGCATATTTCGCAAATAATACTCCACGGGCATCCTTATAGCCGGGATTATCGCGGAAAGGCTCTATCATCCTTTCTCCGGCATCGAATGACAGATTCTGTACATAAGGCAGGATGCTGGCACCCCTGATATCAGCCTTCATCATATCGCGATAAGCCTGTACCATGGAAGGCGCTTCTTCCGGCGCTATTCTGCGGTAGCTACGCTTGATATTATAGTCATGGATCATTACATACAGACCTGAAAGATATTTGATCTTTAAACGGTGGTCCAGTGCGGAATCCAGCTCAATCTGGGTCTGCATGTCGTCTATCTGTTTGATCAGTGCATCAGTGACCTGCAGATTGATGGTCTGGTCGTCTGATACGCGTACAAGATCGTCTGCCTTGCCGTCAAATTTCAGGGCTGCTGCCTGTTCTCTGTCAATATTATCGTGGAAACCGATTCTTCCAATAGGTATTTCAACTTTTTGCGTTTGAGCATAGAGCAGGTCCTGTAGGGAGACCAGCAATAAGATAATAGTTATAATTCTTTTCATTAATATAAATATGCTTTACTCTTACATACTAAAGCCAGTATAGCAAATTTACTACCAAAATACCACAGCTCCGCATTTCCGGCCTATTAAGCGTACTTTTACGCCTCCAAAACAGTGAGTTTCATATGCAAACGTTTATTAGCGATATATCGGGAAAATCGTTCCCAACTTCAGAAAAAGTACACTGCCGAAGCGTCAGTAAAAATATCCTGGAGCTGGTTCAGAAAGAGTATCCACATATCACCTCCACATCCCACCTGGCCGTTTCCGAACTCAATGAATACCGGCAAAAATACCTGGAACACCTGTTTGCCAGGGAAATAGGAGAATTGACCGAAATGGAAAAGATGGTCCTGCAAAAACTGAAAGAGCACGAGACCCTCACCGATAAACTGGAAGAGACGGATAATCCTCTCAATTTTACCCTCGGTCAGCGGTTAGCAGACAGAATAGCCATTTTTGGAGGCAGCTGGACTTTTATCAGCCTGTTCCTGCTGTTCATCCTGGTCTGGATAGCCATTAACATATACTGGCTGACCAATAAGGGATTTGACCCCTATCCATTTATTCTGCTGAACCTCATTTTATCCTGTCTGGCAGCGTTGCAGGCGCCTGTCATTATGATGAGCCAAAACCGGCAGGAAGAAAAGGACAGGCAGAGATCTAAAAATGACTACATGATCAACCTCAAATCTGAGCTGGAACTAAGGATCCTGCACGAGAAAATAGATCATCTCATCATGCACCAGCAGCAGGATATGATGGAGATACAGCAAACACAGCTGGAAATGCTGAATGAAGTGAATCAAACATTAAAAAGAATGTCCGGAAACCATAATAATCATCGACATACGGATAATGATAAGGTGTAATGATACTATCATAACATAAACTGTCCCAAGGAAAAATAACGTACTTTTGCATAACCGGTATTCCTTTGCTGTTGTGCATTACATCCGAATTAACAATTAGATAATGTTAACTTTTCATTAATAGCGGAGACGACGTTATAATTTTGTGCCGTCTTTAAAAAGTCAATATATATGATAGACCAAGCGGTTGCAGGTAAAATATTGGTGGTGGATGACGAGATCGATATTCTGGAAATCATCAGCTATAATCTTAAATCAGCCGGATATGATACGATCACGGCTAAAGATGGCAGCGAGGCTGTTCAGAAAGCGAAAGTATTCCGCCCCGACCTTATCATGCTGGATATCATGATGCCGAATAAAAACGGTATTGATACCTGTCGCGAGATCAGGAAGATCCCCGAATTTAAAGATACCATGGTGCTGTTCCTCACTGCACTGAATGACGAAAAATCAGAGATCGACGGTTTGAACATGGGTGCTGACGACTATATTGCCAAGCCTATCAAACCAAAATTGCTGGTAAGCCGCATTAACGCGCTTTTCCGCCGCCTGCACAAACCTGAAGATATGCAGGTACAGCTGGGCGATCTGATCATTGACCGCGAAAAATTCACAGTAACATACAAAGGCCAGGAAATCATCCTGGCGAAAAAAGAGTTCGAACTGCTGCAACTGCTGGCGTCAAAACCCGGCCGTGTATTTCTCCGCAATGAGATACTCAATCAGGTATGGGGTACAGAAGTAATTGTCGGCGACCGTACCATCGACGTGCACATCCGTAAAATACGCCAGAAAATAGGTATTGACCTCATTACTACAGTGAAGGGCGTGGGCTATAAGTTCGAAATGTAAACCGCACCAGCTCACAGGCTTACCATTTAACCGCTATTTCTTCTACTCAGAGATACGCAAACGGGCATTGCGTATCCAGCTTTGTGTGTTATGTCAAGTGAAAAATTTGGTTTAATTTCCCGCTATTATAACGATTACTCATTATGGAGTATGTTTAAAGCCAAGAATCTTTCTCCACAAAAACTGGCAGGATTTACTGCCCTCATACTTTCAGTTATTATCACACTGGGCACCCTGTTGATTAATGCTCATTGGAAAATAGTGCTGATTGCGTTTGTACTCACCTTCCTGGTGTCATATTACCTGTATCTGTATACCCTGCAGAACTTCATTTACAGGAAAATAAAGCTCATTTACAAATTCATTTACCAGACCAAGGCCTCCAAACGGGAAGAGTTCTTTAACAAGAACATCCTGCCGCTGAAGACCATTGAAGAGGTAAGTGAAGATGTGGAAAAATGGGCCAGCCAGAAGAAGGAAGAGCTGGACATGCTGCGCCGTAATGAAGAATTCCGTAAGGAGTTCCTCCTCAATCTCAGCCATGAACTGAAAACGCCCATCTTCGCCGTACAGGGATATATTCATACCCTTCTCGACGGTGCATTGGAAGACCCGAACGTCAATAAGATCTTCCTGAAAAATGCTACCAAGAACATTGACAGGCTTTGCCGCCTGATTGATGACCTGGATGAGATATCCAAGCTGGAAAGCGGGGAAATGACCATTAACGGTGAGAATTTTGTTATCCAGGACCTTATCAGAGATGTCTTTGACACCTTGTCACTTAAAGCCAATACCAAGGGTATTAAGTTTAATGTGAAGAAAGGCTGTGAAGCGCCGATCCATGTGCTGGCCGATAAGGAAAAGGTAAGGCAGGTCCTGATCAATCTCGTGGACAACTCCATCAAATATGGCCGTCCTGACGGACATACAGTGGCCAGTATCTACATAATGGACGATAAACGCGTACTGATCGAAATATCAGATGATGGCATCGGTATTGCAGAAGAACATCTGCCCCGCGTATTTGAACGTTTCTACCGTACAGACAGGGCCCGTAGCAGAGATATAGGCGGTACCGGTCTGGGCCTCGCGATTGTAAAACACATCGTGGAAGCCCACGGTCAAACCATCAACATCCGCAGTAAACCGGAGATAGGTTCCACCTTCGGCTTCACCCTGGAGTCCGGCGAATAAACCTTAAAAACGGTATTGGAGCCTGCAGGTGAACACATTGTCCGGTAGGTCCGCGGTATAACCCTCCAGGGAAGTGGATTCATTTTTAACAAAATCATAGTACAACATCACCTTCATATTCGCATTGAAATAATGCACCAAACCGGCGCCCAGGGTATTATACCGGATGTCTGCCGGGCTCATTCCGCTATTTGCAGCACCAATTTCCTTTCCTTTTACTTTCCTATTGGGATCGTACCAGTCGTATTTCACTACGAAAAGGTCCATTGGGCTGCCAAGGTTTTGTAACAGGTACAGATAAGCTCCATCAAACTTTCTGATATAAAGAGGGGCATTCACACTTCCATTCACAGGTATCGTGCCGGGTGTTTCAGAAGTAGATGCCGTTGCAGTTTGTGTACCACGCATATATTCCAGCCTGATCTCTGTAGCACCCTTATTTTTCCCATTAGGTACCCTGAGCTGAACATCTGCGCCATAATAGTGACGGGGAGCAATCTTGCCCTGGTTAGTGGCTGAAGAATCCACATAATATGCCGACTTTCCTGCAGCCTGCCCCATTTTGTAAATATACCGGGTGAATTGTTCCATTCCACCGTACAACATGGATACTGCCCCCGACAAGCGCCAGTTTGCGCTGTTCAGTTTAACAGGTTTTACCGCCACACGGGTAATGAAGTCTTTATGGCTGTCAAAGTCACTGGTAGCTGTCAAACCCTGTCCGTTAAACAGACCGGCGTCAATCCTCAGAAATCTTAAAGGGTGGTTGGGACGACGGGGTTCAAAAGAAACCATAGCGCCTATATCACGTTCCGTCTTCATCAGGATCTGTGACATACGTCCTCTTTCGGGTGTTTCACGATCTCCTGAAGAAAGGTTCACTTCATAACTGAAAGGACGGGCAAACATACCGGCAGCCAATGAAAAGACATCCCACTTATTCTCGAAAATACGGCCAAAGAAATCACGGATAAATACCCCTCTTTCTGTACCATCAAATTGGAAGGCAAACTGTACCACAGGCATATGCGCCTCGTCGTAGCGGGCATAATCAAGACGGAAACGGCCACGACGCAGGGTAAACCTGTTATCTACTTCTTTAGGAAAGTTTCCGCCGGCATAGCTTTCTATTCCTTTTGAGCTGGCATACTGGAACTGGGGCTGAATATACCCGCTGAAACGCACTGCGTCATACTTCTGATACAATGAAAACATACCTTTCCCTACGCTGGTAGTGGTATCTATCATGTCCATCAGAAACTGTGCTTTGGCAATACCGGAAGATAACAAAGGCAAGCAAATGATTGCCATATGTTTAAGTCGCATTCAGGAAAATTTGCGCAAAACAACGGAAAAAGAAAATGATAACAAAAATATAACGCGTTAAAACTGCAGATAAATAGGCATCATCGGTTGAGAAGACTTCACCTGGACCAATAACCAGATAAATACCACCATGATCACAACGCTACCCACTACAGGAACGCGGGATAAAGCCTGCTCCGTGAACTGCTCGGTACGTTTGGGCAGAAAATGCAGGATGAAGCCCAGCAACATAACCCAGAATACTGCTGTGTAACCGTTATACAGCTCGAGCCATACTCCCGGCTGGAAGTCATACACGACCTGGTGCAGCAGTGCCCAGGAATCCTGAAAAGTAGCCGCCTTAAAGAACACCCAGCAGAAGCATACAAAGTGGAAAGTGAGCAGTATACCGCCTATTTTCAGCAATGTAGCCGCCCAGCCGCTTACTACGCTTCCCCGTTTCTTCAGCCAGTCCAACCTTACTTTATCCACCGCCAGCGCGCTGCCATGCATAGCTCCCCAGAAAATGAAATTCCAGCTGGCGCCATGCCAGAAGCCGCCTATCAGCATGGTTAGCCCCAGGTTAACATACTGGCGCACCTTGCCTTTACGGTTACCACCCAATGGGATGTACAGGTAATCTCTTAACCAGGAGGAGAGTGAAATATGCCAGCGCCGCCAGAATTCTGTAATACTGGAGCTCTGGTAAGGAGAGTCAAAGTTCGGCGGAATCTTAAAACCGGTCCACCGGGCGATGCCCAACGCCATATCAGAATAACCGGAGAAGTCGCAATAGATGATCATAGCATAACCATACACACCCAACAGGCATTCCAGCCCTGTGTGTTTGGAGGGATCATCAAAAATATACTGAACGAAGTTCTGGTTAATGAAGTCTGAGATCACCACTTTCTTGAACAATCCCCCTATGATCAGGTACATACCTTTACCAATATCTTCGGAATCAAGCACATAGGGCTGAGATATCTGCGGAATGAAGTCGGCAGCCCTCACAATCGGTCCCATCATCAGCTTGGGGAAGAAAGACAGAAAGAACAGGTAGTCCATAAAATTGTCTACCGGCTTTATTTCCCGCCTGTACACATCAATAGTATAGCTCAGGTTTTCGAATGTATAGAACGAAATACCAATAGGCAGGAGTAGCTTCAGTGGCTCTACCTTACCCAGGTGCAGATCGTTGACGATTCCAATGAAGAAGTCGGTGTATTTGAAGAAGAACAGCAGTCCCAGGTTGAGAATAATACTGATGATCAGTAATCCTTTTTGCTGCCGCTTACTCTCCGAATCGTAGATGTACCTGGACAGGTTAAAATCGACGATAGCCGAAAGGATCACCAGTCCCACATACATGCCGCAGGCCTTATAGAAAAAGTAAAGTGAAAAGATAGTAAATACCCATACCCTTCCCTCTTTGCTCCGGCCTACCGCCAGATAACATAGCAGGAAGAAGGCAAAGAAATAAAAGAAAAAAGCGCTGTTGAACAGTATAGGATCATCTTTCTGGTAAAGTAAGATATCCAACAGCTTATTCACATCTATCATTCGGCTAGGTTTTTATGGGTCTTTTCTACTTTTAAAAATTTATCATAGCTATTACGTAGTGCCTCATACAACAGTTTCCCCTGCAACTGGTAACCCCTTGCATTGAAATGGATATGATCTCCGGACCATCCGCCGGCAAAACTTTTTGCCATTGCTTTGTTCACACCATTAAAATTCCAACAGGCCAACCCATTTTCCCGGCAGTAACTCATGATCTGCTGAGTCACAACGGCTATGTAAGGATTAGGATAATATGCTACACGGTAATAGGTTTTGTATTTCTTCCCCACTTTTCTCCTGTACGGCCGTTTGCTCACACGTTTGCACTCCGGTGGCGTTGTCAGTACAATAGACGCTTTAGGCTGATATTTCCGGACCACCTTCACTGCCTCGTCAATCTGTTCGCGGAATGCTGCCGAATTCAGACTGCCATAGGCTTCATTAGTACCAAGGGATATGATCACCAGCTGCGGTTGTATCACTT
The DNA here is from genome assembly GCF_900142925.1 of Chitinophaga sp. CF418. Lineage (GTDB taxonomy): Bacteria > Bacteroidota > Bacteroidia > Chitinophagales > Chitinophagaceae > Chitinophaga. The sequence continues at coordinate 90,994 of NZ_FRCN01000015.1, read as the reverse complement.
CCATTTCTGCTATCAGTGTACCGTTATTCTCATTGTAATGCTGATACATGGCGCCATTGATACCTACAGCGCTGTACAGCACTCCATTGTGCCCATTTTGCAACAGGGCGCCATAAAACCGGAATGGTTGTGCATTCTGCCTGTCCCACCTTACCTGGAAAGCCTGAACGGGCGACGCAAATGTCAGCGATGCCTTTCTTAAGGTAGGGGCAGCGCCTTCGAAGGGGGCAGTAGAAATATCCACACCAGCTCCGGGTACACTGATGGTAGAATCGTCAGTGCCCGGATCAAAGAACAATTCGGCCTGGCGGATATTGTTATCCATCCGCTCATCGTCCTGCCGGCCATTGAATGCCAATGTTGGCGCATCATTCCTGGAGGTCAGCACTATTGCGCCTGGCCCCAGTACATCCGTAGATTTATTCCTGTCTATAATCCTGTCCACGTCCCATCTGCCAGTACTATTCCAGCGATAGTCGGAAGGACCATTCGTATTAGCGAGATTATACGGGAATACCCATCCCCTGCCGGCGCTTCCAAAATCCTGTTGCAGGAAGAAGGCTGTCGTGAATGGAAAAAAGCCCGCTTGTATGTGAGAATCGCCCAGATGTAAAACGGATATAACATCACTATCAGATTTATGCAGGGCTGCAAAGAAACGGTACAATGACGTATCCTGTGATATGCCGTTGTTTTGCCCCACAGCAATACTGCTGATGGTGGTCAATACTCCCGTGAATAAACTGATAATCCCTTTCTTACTCGTGTTCCAACTGCTTATATTCATCCATCATCGCTTTATACAGCAGCGCTCCCACCCTGGCCGCTCCCTGTCTGTTAAAATGAGTGTAGTCCTTATTCGCCAGCACCGGATCGCCTTCTACCCAACGGATCATGGAGTTCTCTCCACCCATGGCAGCATACAGGTTCCAGTAAGCAGCGCCATGTGCCTTGGCCAGTTCATGCTGCACCTTCAGCAATGCGGTCACACCTGGTGCGGTGACATAATTTCCACTTTTCTTGTATGATTTATCGGCTGTACTTATTACGAGAAATGAAGCATTTGGCAGATCATTACGCAGGGAGTCCAGGACTTTTTTCATAGGACTTCCATACCATTTATAGTCGGTCAGTTCAGGCTTCCACAACACATTTGCGCCATAATGCAAAACGATCAGGTCATAGGGATGTTCAGACTGCATTTGCTGCAACAGCTGCCCGGACAGCTTACCGAGCTCTATTCCGCTGATACCACGGAATGAATAGTTATCTACATACACACCGGTATCTCCTTCAAAACATACGCCATAGAACGGCGCTGCACTACCACCAGCCCACTTGATCATGACCTGTTTGGCGGAATCCAGGTGAAGGGACAGCTTATTGACAGCCCTATTTCCGGAAAGTGCATATGCTTTGTCATTCACTGAAATATTACCGGAAGAGACAGGACCATACAGCACGCTCACCTGTGCAAACCTGTTCAGGCCGCGCTTTTTAACTGGCTGATATTTGATCCAGCTGGCCCCTCCGGGCACAAAAGTATGTCCTGAAATACCCAGGAAAAGATTGGAAGGCGGCAACTGTTTGTAGCTATAGTCTTTCCAGTCTTTTGAAAAAGTATGTGTGATCGTGGTCCGGAATCCGGCCACTACTGAAGTAACCGGTACAAACCCCACACCCTCTCCGCCAAAAAGATACTGCAGGCTGTCCCGCAGGTCTTCTGTGATCAGGTCTCCTTCTATCATGGAATCGCCAAAGTAAGCGATACGTACTTTCTTTCTTTTCTTCGCTTTCAGCTCATCCAGCGCGAGGAGGAAGTGTTGCAGACCTGCTTTGGCAGTGCTGTCAGCTCCTGCGGGAGGCAGGTAGTTGATAATACCAGTATAGGTAGCAAAATTAAATAAGTGATCAGGGTCTGGTATTGCAGGCAATGCCGCTCCTGTGGAATCAGTAGCAACTGCAGTAGTATCTCCGGGTAAGTCAGCTGCTATCAGCGTGCTGTCAGTATCGATATCTTCAGGGGCAACCGGGGCATCTTTTCTTACGTCGGCTAAAAGATCCAGGGGCCGGGTTGTAAAATCATTGTAGGAGAAGCTGTTATTTACCAGTGACAGCGCCACTAAACATAATAGAGTCCCCGCGATGATGTAAAAAGGATAGGCAGATTTGTTTTTGCCGGGCATAGATTACGGAATCTGATTTGTTTGTATAAACTACAGACTATAAATTAACTCCCCGTATATGCCATTTGCTCATCCAGTTTGTATAATTTATAGCGATTGATCATGCTTGTTACTCTTTTCACCCATTCATGTCCTGCAGTGGAATAGCCTGCATGATTCATATGTTTGAGCCAGAGTTTGTATTCAACGTTTCCCTTCATTGCAGGGAACCATTTTTTGTGGGTTACCATATTGGCAAAGTAGTCAAATGAAGCCTCTGCGTTGGCAAACTCTTTATACCGTGAGCGATAGGCGGCTCCTTTTTTCTTGCGGAGACTATTACGTCCCACAATTCCAAAATGGTTATACAACAATCTTGCATTCTTACTTGTCCCCATCCCCGATTCCAGCATAGCAATACCTAATATCACACTTGCAGGGATACCTTTCTCATTCATAATGCGCATAGCAACCGGCTTGTATTTATTCACATAGTTAGTGGCATAACGTTGTGAAAAAGCAGTACTACTGATAAACAAAAGTATACCCAACAAAGCACAAAACCATCCCCTGCAAAACATTTTCTTAGATGTCATGGCAGAATTGTTTTTTGTACTGGCAATATAGTTGAAATAATTGTACAATATGACGATAACTTATTAAAATTTACTAATCTATTCTTTATTTAAATCCTGTCAATTAGATGCATTCCTTAGTTTGCACCAATCCCCCTTAACACCGTTTTTACAGCATCAAGGGGGATTCAGTTCTATTTTGCTACCCACAAAGACAAAGTCCGTGCCAATCTATTTCACCAGACCGATCTTTAGCTCATTCAACTGAGCCTGGTCGATGGCGCTAGGCGCGTCCAGCATGACGTCGCGGCCGGAATTGTTCTTAGGGAAGGCGATAAAATCACGGATTGTTTCACTACCACCCAGCAGCGAGCAGAGGCGGTCGAAGCCGAAGGCTATACCTCCGTGTGGAGGTGCTCCATATTCGAAAGCACCCAGCAGGAAGCCGAATTTGTGATTGGCTTCTTCGGGACTCATACCCAGCGCAGCAAACATTTTTTCCTGCAGGTCGCGCTGGAAAATACGAATGGATCCACCACCTACTTCTGTACCATTCAGCACTATATCGTATGCATTTGCCTTGATGTCTGCGTACTTGGACAGATCAGCCATCCAGCTGATGTGTTCCGGCTTGGGTGAAGTAAAAGGATGGTGACGGGCTACCCAGCGGTTTTCCTCTTCTGCATACTCAAACAATGGGAAGTCGATCACCCACAACGGTTTAAATACATTTTTGTCTCTCAGACCCAGGCGCTCACCCATTTCCAGGCGTAACTCACTCATTGCCTTACGGGTACGTTCTTCTTTACCGGCCAGCACCAGGATCAGGTCGCCTGGCTGCGCCTGGCATTTTTCGGCCCAGCCTTTCAGTTTCTCTTCATCAAAGAACTTATCAACCGAGCTTTTTATTGTTCCATCGGTATTATATCTGGCATAAATCAAACCGCTCATGCCTATCTGCGGGCGTTTTACCCAATCAGTCAGCTCATCCAGCTGCTTACGGGTGTAATCTGCACAGCCTTTTGCACAGACAGCAACTACCAGTTCAGCCTCGTCAAATACTTTGAAGTTATTTCCCTTAACAGTATCTGACAGGTTCACCAGCTTCATTTCAAAGCGGATATCCGGCTTATCGTTACCATAGAACTCCATGGCATCTTCCCAGGTCATACGGGGGAATTTGCCATCGAAAGTGATCCCTTTGATCTCCTGGAAGATATACTTCAGCATATCCTCAAAGTTGTTCAGGATGTCTTCCTGCTCCACAAAGCTCATCTCACAGTCTATCTGGGTAAATTCCGGCTGACGGTCAGCACGGAGGTCCTCATCACGGAAACATTTTACGATCTGGTAATACCTGTCGTAGCCGCTCACCATCAGCAACTGCTTGAACGTCTGCGGAGACTGTGGCAGTGCATAGAACTCATTGGCATTCATACGGCTAGGCACCACAAAGTCGCGGGCGCCTTCCGGAGTGGATTTAATGAGGAACGGCGTCTCAATATCCATGAAGCCCCTGCTATCCAGGTAGTTACGGGCAGCCCTGTTCACGCGGTAGCGCAGTTCCAGGTTCTGCTTTACGATATTACGACGCAGGTCGAGGTAGCGGTATTTCATACGCAGCTCATCACCACCGTCAGTATCGTCCTGGATGGTGAAAGGAGGCGTTTTGGCGCTGTTTAATATTGCAAACTCCCCGATAGTGATCTCAATGTCACCGGTAGGGATATTTGGGTTCTTATTAGAACGTTCGGTTACAGTACCCGACACCTGTATAACGAACTCACGACCCAGCGGCTGATTATCCAGCTGCTGATTCAAAGACTCTCCAAACAACAGCTGCGTAACACCATAACGGTCACGCAGATCCACGAATGTGATGCTTCCGAATTTCCTGACTGCCTGGACCCAGCCAGACAATGATACCTGTGTGCCTTTATGCTCCAGTCGTAGTTCGCCGCAAGTGTGCGTTCTGTACATATACTTATATTATAAAGTTCAACTTTTTGTATTTCCGGGGGTCGAGGCCCAAACGGTCGGCAAAGATACATTTTGCCGCCTGCATTTCTATCCCCTGTACCTGTTAAAAAAGCGTTTAATATCTGTATCCGCCTGCAGTGGCTCACTTTGAAGGACATGAGCAACAAATTCAGCTGCCATGGCGGGAGCCAGGGAAGTACCTTTGGTTCCCAGCCCATTAAATACGCCCAGAGAAGGATACGCGGGGTGTAATCCCATAATCGGACGGCGGTCGGTACCTGAAGGCCTCACGGCGGCCAACTGATCCAGTACCTGGTAAGGGACCTTCAGTAATTGCTGCAGGCCTTTTTCCAGCACCTCCCGCTTCTCGGCTGTAGGAGCTTCATCGGGGTAATCCCAGGCAAATGTAGCTCCTACCCAATAGGTATCTTCCCCTTGCGGAACGAGCGATACGCTCCTTTTGATAATATCAGGAGTAGAAAAACCAGGGATCTGCACCTGCAGGACTTCCCCTTTATTTAACAGAAATGGGATGTAATTAAACCAGGGGTTATTCACAATGGCTGCGCCCTCACAAAAGATCAGGTAACGGGCGCTGATGTCAGCATATTTTACGCCTTCGGGGCTGATTTCCAGGCCGGATAAGTCCAGCCTTTCCTCCCGCAGACTGTTATGACGCTTCAGATAATTCCTCCAGGCGGGTAAGAGGTTATGTAACAATACAGTAGCCCCTTTTACAATGGCTGCCCCAAAGGGCTGTTCCAGCCATTGCCCGTAAGCATTTACTTTTTCCTCCGACGGTTCTTCCATATAAGACAACCCGCTGGTACGCTCCATAAAGGCTTCCTTCAGCTGCTCAGAAGGTAATACATTATAGATATCCCGGGGTTTGAATACCGGTACTCCAAGCAATTGCTCCAGCCCCCTGTACACCTGAACCGCCACAGGATAGATCTGGTCATATTGCCAGGCTACTGTGAAGCGACGGCCGGAAACAGGGTTGATCACGCCTGCCGCTATCAGCGACGCACTACCAGGTTTATATTCATCCATGACCAGCACAGACTGTCCTGCCTGCATCAAGGTGTAACTTAACACGGTACCCGCAATGCCCTGCCCTATGATCAAAAAATCTACTTTCATTTGGGCTGCAAAATACGATACCGCTGCTTATTCCGCTTTAAGGCTTTTTATAGGATTTGCCAGTGCTGCTTTTACAGATTGGAAACTGATCGTGATCAATGATATGAGCACAGCTGCGATACCTGCCAACAGGAATACCCACCAATGAATAGCCACTCGATAAGCATACTGCTGCAGCCAGGAAGACATCGCCCACCAGGCCAGCGGGAAAGCTACTGCACAGGAAATGATCACCAGTTGGAGGAAATCCCTGGACAATAAGCTGGTTATACCAGCTACACTGGCACCGAGTACTTTTCTGATGCCAATCTCTTTTGTCCTGCGTTCTGCCGTATAAGCAGCCAGGCCAAACAAACCTAAACAGGAAATAATAATAGCCAGTCCCGCAAATACGCGTGATAATCTGTTTACCAGCATCTCTGCCTGGAACATATTATTGAACTGATCATCTACAAAAGTATATTCAAACGGATAGCCAGGGTTCGCTTTGGTTATTACTTTTTCGATGGCAGCTACTGCTTTTACAGGATCAGCAGTCCCCTTTATACGCAGGTACATAATGTTCCCCAATTGTGTCATATTATAGAACAGAACAGGATCCGGCGAGGCATACATGTCACCATACACGTAATCTTTTACTACACCTGTGACTGTCAGGAAAAGTGACGGACCATTGGTCGGCGCCTCAATCTTTTTCCCTAATGCGCTTCCTTCTCCCATCATTTTGGCCAGGGAAGATGTGATAATAACGTTCTGTGAATCTGTGTTCGCTTCGTTAAAATCCCGACCTTCAATCAACTGCATTCCCATAGTGGACATAAATCCTGAACTCGCCAGTCTTGTAGAGATCAGTATATCACTATTCTCTGGTTTGCCCTGCCATTTCAACGCACCAGTGTTGTTGCCACCATAAATAGTAGTATGATCTGACAAGGCGACATTCTCCACCATCCCCGTATTCAACAGATCCTGCCTGATAGCGCTGAAATTATTCAGCATATTTGCTTTCAGATCTATACTCAGTAAATGTTCTTTATTAAATCCCAGGTCTCTGCTTTTTACATGTTGGATCTGCTGATAGATGACTGCGGTACAAATGATCAGCATAATAGATATGGAGAACTGTAGTACTACTAAGCCTTTCCTGATAAATGCGGCTCCTCCTGTTTTTGTTTTCAATCCTTTCAATACCGCTACAGCATTAAATGAAGAGAGGTATAAGGAGGGATAACTTCCTGCTACAAGCCCGCAGATGAGCGTAATCACCAGCAATGCCAGTATATGTACCGGTTCCTGCAATCCCAATGTCAGGTTCTTTCCCATCAAGGCATTTGTTAGAGGTAGTACCATCCATATGACCAACACTGCCAGTACACAGCTAAACATTGCCATTAGTAACGCTTCACCTATAAACTGTACAATCAATCCGCGCTTACCGGCCCCCATCACCTTACGTACCCCTACTTCACGCGCCCGCTTTTCGCTGCGGGCAGTAGCCAGGTTCATAAAATTGATACAGGCTATAAAGAGAATGACCCATGCAATGAGAGAAAACATACGAACATAGGTGATACGTCCTCCGACCTGTTTTCCATTCTCAAAATTCCCGTGCAAACGCCAGTCATTCATACTGAACAGGAACAGATGATTAATCGCTTGGGGATTTTTCTGCTGAATAAAATTGTACAGCTTTTTATCAATTGCCGCCGGATCCGCATTAGGCTCCAACTCTACATATGTATAAGGTGAATTACTTAACCAGTCGGATAATGATTCTTCCCTCCGCTGGAAATAGATCTGGAAAGGCGCCACCCAATCAAACTGCAGTGTCGAATTTTCAGGCATGTCTTTCAGCACACCAGTTATCTCGTACTCCTGCTGATTATCCACCTTTACTCTTCTGCCAACGATATTTTTATCATCACCAAAAAACTTCTTTGCCGTCTTTTGCGTAATCACCATTGTATTAAGATCCTTAAACGCAGTTTTTGCATTCCCTTCCACAAAGGGCAATGTGAACATATCAAAGAGCGAAGGATCTGCATATCGGCCGCTGGCATAAATTGCCTTCTCACCTATATTGAACAGCAAAGAAGCCGCAAAATCTGTCATGCGGCAGGAATTGGCGATACCCGGGATTTCTTCTTTTATAGCAGGCCCCGTCAACCCCGGCGTGGAAGAGAACGTACGGATACTTCCTTCATAATTCCAGTTCGCCTGCAAAGAGTACAACCTGTCCTTCTTCACATACGTGTTGTCAAAATTAACTTCGTCTTCCACCCATAAAAAGATCACACCTGCACAAACAATCCCTATCGCTAACCCGAAAATATTCAGGAAGCTATAAGTCTTATTTTTCCAAAGATTACGCAGTGTGGCTTTCAGATAGCTCTTAAACATCTTGTTATTTTTTGTGGTTGCCTTTTCCGGTATGATATTGTATGTCTGTAGGGATTGACGATGGATCTTCTTTTCCGGGCGCTAAAAACAACAGCCTGGGTATATTTGCGCCAAGGCTATAGGTCATATCTAATTGATAAAAACCTTTATCCAATGGTACAATATAAGACTGATCATCATCATCGTCCTTATTTGCTTTATAATCGATCAATACATGTTTATCCAGAGATAAGGTAGCATCCACACCCGGGCTTATTCCAAAAATATAGTATCCTGGTTCTTTCAATTCTATAAAACCAGTAATCTGACCACCCAGTGTATCCAAACCTCCCTGTAATATTTTCTTTGGTTTATCCGTTCCATGCCACATCTCTCCCATTACAAAAGTCCCTTTTTTTGTTCTCGCATATCCATCCCTTGCCGCCAGCACTTTTACCGTCAGTTGCACAGGCACTGTAATTTGAGACTCACCCGCTGTCAATCTGGGCGATGCTGCTGTAGGTTCGGTTCCGTCTGTTGTATAATGCACATCCAGATGTTCTTCAGGGAAGCAATACAGGTTAAATGGTTTGTCTTTCAGGATAACGCCTGACATCGGATGATAGCCGAGGTCTCTGGTCATATAACCATTGTATGTGTACTTAAATCCATCATACACAGTTTTAAAGATCATGGAATTGTGTGTCTCTCCGCTATAGACCAGGGTCTTCCAATGCAATGCTGCTGGCGCCTTTACGTGAAAGATGGAATCCATATCCTTAATGCCCATTCCCTTCAGCGGCTGTCCCTCTCTTCCGGTGAACAATAATGTTCTATCCGGATTAGGTAAAGATGGCAAACTGTCTCCTGCCATTTTCATCAGGAAACCATTTCCCCACCAGAAAGCAGGATCCGCCAGTAAGTAAGACTGGAATAGCTGCGGCTCTTTAAAAAAGGCATAGAGGCCAAATAATCCCCCCAGTGAGCCACCAAAAAACGTTCTATATCCTTTAGTCGGATATTTCTTTTCTATGTAAGGGATCAGTTCAGTTTTCAGGAATGACAGAAAATCGTCTGCCCCTCCGGTTAGCTTATTATCAGGGATCTTGTATGGCGTAAAGTCCCTTATACGATAGTTTTCTTTGTTTACATAAGTATTTGGCAGACTTACAATAATATTCGGCGGCATGAACTGGATCTCCGCGAAACGTTGCAATTGTGCTACTATCTTCGTGTTCCACTCCCCATCTGTTACATAGGTCACTTCAAATCTTTCCCCGGGTTTGTATTTATCCGGCATCACCACTTCTATTTTTCTTTGTTCTTTCAATATATTGGAATAAATAGAATCTTTAGTGATCTCCTGTGCAGAGACAGTGAAACATGAAAGGATGAGAAATGCAGTGACAATCTGTTTCATAGATGGATCAATTTTGGAGTGACAAATAACAGCTTAAAAATAGCAATTACTGTCCGTATTTGTAACTCATGGGGAATGTGATCCTAAAAGAATGCCACGTCATCACATTATTGATTATCAATTATTTAATATAATACTGGAGAAGATAAGTGTCCGGTTTTGATACAGGGATGTCCGGTTTCAGAAAAAGCAAATTATACCGGATCTTCCGTATTTTTCGGATTACGGGGAACAGGACTGCAATTAACAGCATCAAAACAGCTGGTCGCCGTTCCGGGAAAAGACTGAATTAGTAATTCCCTTACGGCCCTGTGCTGATGATAGACAGCATACCAGACAGAGAAAAAACCTCTCTGTCGGGCAAATGAGACAATATCTTCAGCGTTCAGCCTTCCTGATTCGAAATCGGGTAAATATTTAACCGCCAACTCCCAGGCTACCCTTCTGTGGTTCCATCTGGTATCATTAGCATTATGCTTCGCATATTTGATGTTACCAGGGAATTTATCCAAACCAACAAGGTTTAGCATCGTTTCTGCGGCTATCGCAGATGCACCTTCCAGCAACGGATTAACACTAACATACCCACCTTCCTGATAAGTGAAAGAGAGAAAAGTGTTATTCCTATGAGGAAAATGCGTTGCATTCATATCAACCGCTTTAGAAGCCTTATTATCTCTTCCATTACACCTGCCACATGCCAGTAGAAAATTATCCCAACTACATTTTAAAGCAGAATCCTGATGCCGGGAAATAACATGTTCTACTTCCAGATCAGAGCTGAACACTTCACAATAGCTGCAATAATATCCAAGATTATTTTCGAGGTCACCTCTGGCAAGACTATGCTGTTTATAAACTTTATTGCTGCCATTTACTTGGGGGCAACCAAACTTTTCTACAGGTCTCATAATCCTTTAGCCTTTCTTTCAATTTTTAATGATGCTACAAACGCCGGATCTTCTCCAAATCGCTCCTCCAATTCATTTAATTGATTCCTCAATTGACTTACGCGTTCATCATTATCACTTGTATTTCCTTCCTGTATTAACTCAAAATATTCCTCTGCAACCTCCTGCATCTTTAAAAACTCGATACTCCTGGGCACATTCTCTACTCCCATTTCCTCCGCCGCCACAGCCTCAATTGTTTTTCTGAACGGATCACTCCCTTTTTGTATCTCATCGTCGATAATGATCAACTCCTCGGAACGTATACTTTGTACAATAAACGCCGAGTGAGTAGTGACAATAAACTGAATATTGGGGAAAGCCTGTTTAAGATCCCTGATCACATGCCGCTGCCAATTAGGATGTAAGTGCATATCCAGTTCATCTATCAGCACAACCCCCTTTGTCTGGATAATCGCATCGCTGCCCAAATACCCGTTAAGGATCACGCACCGGAAAGCTAGTTCCGCTACCAGATTTAACATGGCAATAAGTCCATCACTCATATTAGAATGAGTTTTTCTGCCAAAATCCTTATCGTCAATTTTAACAACTGCTTCCAATTCTCTATAATGAGTATTGAACCCAACATCTTCCAGATACGGAATTGCTACAGAAATGGCTTCAAACAAAGCTTCCCTTGTTCCTGCAAATTCACGGTCATACTTCAACTCATTATCATAGTTATATAACCATTCTATCACCCCATCGAAGTCCACTTTATCAGAAAGCGCTGCCAGATAACCCTTTTCCATCCGGCTCCTGCGTTCCTGCGCCCTTTTTCCCTTCCTCTGCTGCGCCATAGTGCGCTCAGTCCCAAAACTGGCGACCACCGGCAAAACTGCTCCGCTGATCTGTTTTCTCTCTTCCAGTATTCCGGCAACAGCATCCATTAATTCCCCGACATGCTTTTTGCTATGACTTGTCATTCCATTTGCCAACATTACCCTTGACCATTCAATCTGATCACTATTAAACTGTGAAAACACCTTGATTAAGGTCTCCTGTTCATTGGCACTATAGTCCCGATCACCGTCATTCCATCTTACAAACACCTCCTGCTTTCTGAACTGACGCCTGTAAACAGCCGACGCTGGTATTGGCAAACATTGCAGGTATGCGCCCAACGCTACCTGCAGTGCATGCAATAAGGAAGACTTTCCTAAACTATTATCTCCTATAACGACTGTGAATCCCGGGTTAAAAGAAATCTCTTTCTGCTCAAATCCTTTAAAATTCTGGATATACAGATAATTGATCAGCATGAATGTGAATTATGGAGAAGCAATATAACGATAAAACGCTGATCTGGAGGGCAAAACCCTTTCCAGATCAGCGTTTTATCACACTGAAATTATAGTGATCACTCCACTACCTTCACCCTTATCCCCTCACTATGCGCACTAAATTCCGGCGCATACATACACTGTGCAGTAGTGATACCATTACTGAAATTACCCTGATGTGTCACGAACAAAGTATACTCAAATACATAAGTCCCCTTTCTCAAACTGCTAAAGAAGAAATTAGTACTTGCATCCTTAGTGCTTTCATAATAACTCACACCATTCTGCCACTTACATTCGCTGATCACATTCTGCGGTTCAAAACAAGCTGCACGCATGTCTTTCAGGTGTATATACTCCATATCACGGTCTGATTTCATCACAATACGCACTTTCACTTTATCCCCTACTTTGAGACTGTTGCCATCTTCAATAGCAGTCAGCACAGGGCCATTACTTGTATTCCTTTCTATGAACAATTGTTTCTCCAGTTTCAACGGAGTTTCTGCCGGAGTGATCTTATCCAACTGTTCGAAATACTGCCAGTATACAGCGCCCCAGGATGGCTGACCTTTACTGTCTTTTACCGTTACGGAGATGTTACCCATAGCAGGTTTCACTTCATTGGTATTGAAACGTTTTTTAAAGTAACCGGTCCCGGCCTCTGTTTTCTCCTGTGTACTGCTCACGGTAACACTACCTGCTTTGATATCTATCTCCGGTGTAGCTGCTAACCAGTTGCTACCACCCAACAACATTGCATAACATGCATCAGCTGTCGCTTTAGTAGTATTCCAATTGTTGGTTTGTTTATTTTTCAGCAACCATGTCTTCATATCACCAACAGCTGTAGTATCGTTAGTCACTTCTTTGAAAGCAGCGATCAGCATCGCCTGCGATTCCACAGGTGCCTGATACCACCAGTAACCACCGCGCAGCTCTTTCCAGCTCATGCCCAATTCATCATTGGTAATAGCGCGTTCTTTCAATGAGTTGATGATCTCAGTAGCGGTTTTAACATCGCCTCCTTTCTTCAGTACAATTGCCAGCATTGCCTGTGGATATACATCCATTTTCATCCAGTATTTCTTAGCCTGTGTGAGATAATACTGGTATGCTTCACGGTACTGAGCAGGAAGTTCTTCACCTTTAAACAGACTGCGTGTATACAGATAATGTGCTTCAATATACCCGATCTGCTGAGCGTTCATATCTGCCTTATCTTGTTTCAGACTGCGATAAGTTACATCAATCGCTCTGTCAATATAATTGAGACCTTTGACGATCATGTTTCTTGATTCACCCATGTCCAGCGTTTTCCATGCACCCACTTCGCGTAAACGACCGAAACCTGCGATGATGTACTGTGTGATGTAACGATCTTCCCACATACCATTAAACCATGGGAAAGCACCATTAGCCATCTGACGCTCCTGCAACTGATTCGCTGCTCTTTGCTGTTCGCTGCTCATACGTTGCAGATCGAACAGAAGGGCGATGCGTTTTTTCTGTTCCGCTTCATTCTTTGCTTCCAGTACCCATGGAGTTTCCTGTAACAATACGGCTTTCAGCTCTTCATTCTTCTGAAGATTGCTCTGTAATGCAGAAGTATCAGTAGTACGCCATTTCTCGAATATGTTCTTCACACCTGGCAATGCATTGGCAATGTAAGTAGCCAGTGTATTTGCATAGAACCTGTTGAAGATCTGTTCGGAACATTCATATGGATATTCCATCAGGTAAGGCAATGCCTGTACGGCGTACCAGGCGGGATTACCAGAGAACTCAAGTGTGAAAGAATGCTGTTGTAAAGTTTCAGACTCACCACTCTTCAGCAGCTTAGGCATGGTGAATGTACGGGTACCATCACCACGCATAGACAATGGTAATGTCTCGGTTACCAGCATATTGTTTGTCAATACCGGCAGTGCATTTTCCTCACCATCACTATAAATGCCTGATTGTGCTACCACACGGTATACCAGTGAACTATTGAAGTTGAATGGGATCTGTACGGGGAAACTCACCGCGGTGCTCTGCCCTTTCTCTACAGTAAAATGCTGTACAGGGAACAGGTTCTGCAACCATCCATCCACCGGCTGCATAGTTGTTGCATCCAGCAGTTCCAGTCTTGCTTCTCCTTTCTGTGTGCTGTCCGCCAGGTTGCTGATCTTTGCAGAGAACTCTATTTTGTCCCCTTCACGCATAAAGCGCGGTGCATTAGGCTGAACCATCAGCGGCTTCTGTGTTACAATGCTGGCTTCTGCCATGCCGAAAGCAGCATCTTTAGTATGTGCAAGAGACAGGAAACGCCAGCGGGTCAACGCTTCAGGTACTGTAAAGTCGAAGCTGATATTACCATCTTTGTCTGTATGCAGTTCGGGCAGGAAGAATGCTGTTTCATTGAAGTTTTTACGTGGCTGAATATTGTCGGCAGGTTTAGTCGTACCACCACTTCCCTGAGCCAATGATTGTTTTGCATCGTCTTCTGCTTTCTCTTTTTTAGTACTGTCCCATGAAGCGACTGCCTTGTTCGCAACAATTTCTTCATCGGCCTTTACCATCGCCGGCGCCGGCATGGCCTTTGTCATAGCAGCTTCAGCCATCACTCCCGGAGCTCTTCCAGCCAGTACACCACGTATTCTGCGCAATCCTTCCGAATACCCCACAATGCTCACTTCCTTATCGTCCAGCAATATATATGCGCCTGTCAGGTACCAGCCAAACCAGTTCAGGTTATCATATGCGAAGGCTGGCACTTCGGGTCTGCTCTTACGGGTAATATCATCCCGGTTGATAGACATTGTCTTCTTGAAATTATCCTCGGCTACCCAGAAGCGGAAAGCGTCCAGCTGCGGTGTTACTGAGGGCACATACCAGTCTTGCCTGCGGAATTCATCCAGAGACGCATCAAACATAGAAGCCACCATTTCGGCAGCTACCTGCTCTCCTTTATAGCCCTTAATCCTCACCTGCCACTTCTCCTTTTCACCAGGCAATAACTTATCACGATGAGAAGCAATCGTTACATCCAGTTGCTTATTGGACCATGGCACATTTACTGTTTCTGCCAAAGTATATACCCTGTTATCTTTCACAAAAGCATACTGAAACACCACATTGCCTCTGTCGGTTTCCAATGCCGTATAGTCCCTGTTCTCAATCGTTCCGTTGATGTTAAAACTGCTGAATGTCTCTTTATTCTCTGATTGTGTTAACAATTGCAGTACATGTACATCCGTGGCTGAAGAACCAATGCGGATCTGCTTTTTCTCTCCCGGCTCTACACTCTTTGTATCCGCATATTTCCATGCGTATACAGGATAAGACAATTTCTTCTCCGACAGATCTACTACTTCAAATACCTGTTTCTGCACTACTTCCTCACCGTATTTATCTTTGGTGCTAGCTTTCAGTTCATACCATCCCGCAGGTAATTTTTCTTTCGCGAGACTGATATTACCTTTTTCACTGGTCGTAACAGATTGTGTCAGTACCGCCTTTTCCCTTGTCCAGCTTTCATGGTTATCTTCGTCATTATAAACATCATGCGGGAATGCTTTTTCATACTCTGCCTGTGGTATTACAAACTGATCAGGTTTAGCCCAATATCTGCTGCGCAATAAACGTGCAGGTGGTTTTACAGGACTTACATTCACTGCTACTTCTGCAGACTCGAATGAGCCATTAAGATTTTGTGTAATGATCTTAACAGAATCCAGGTCTTTCTGTAATACAGTAGCCGGCAAAGCCACTTTTATTTCCAGGGCCTGGTAGCCGGCGCTTACCATTTGGTCTTCGCTATGTGTCTCTCCGTTGATATCAGTAACAGTAGCAGAAACAGCATATGTAAATACAGGCTTCAATGCAGCAGGTACTTTGAGATCAGGCAGGGCAGGGAAAGTAATATTGAAAGTACCATCCGCAGCAGTCTTTACTTCTCCATGAATGATCTCACGGGACTCACTCCGGAAAGGCATTCTCCACATCAGCCATGGATAAGGGAAACGAGCCCTCCTTGTTACGCGATATTGTACCTGTGCTCCGTCTATGTTGTTACCTGCATACGCCAATGCTTTACCCCTTACTTTCACGGAATCATTCACGCGGTAAGTACCTTTCACCGGCTCAAATTCCACATAGAATTTCGGACGCTTGTACTCTTCCACCTGGAAGGCGGTATACGCTATGCCACCGGTTTCCTGCAGATGGAATTCTCCATTCAGGCGTCCGGTAGGCAGTGTGAACTTACCAACGTAAGCACCGTATTCATTCGTTGTTACTTTCACCGTATCCACCAGCTCTCCGTTCACATCATACAACTCAACGGTTGTTTTCAGTCCTGGCATCACTTTGCTCTTTGCACCACCAGGATTGGCAGTCAGCACAATACCTTTAAAGTAAAGCGTCTGACCAGGACGGTAAATAGCCCTGTCTGTGAAAATAAAGCTGTTATGCTGGTCTTTTAACTCATTTGACTGTTGCTGATACTTATAGCTGTATACGTACTTAAAATCGTCTATAAACAGCTGATCCTCGCCATTCTTCCATTCCAGTCTTACATTCTGACGTTTGTTATCCCATTTTACGTCTATAATACCGTCTTTGTTGGCGGTGTAAGTCTGCACCTGTGTTAACTTACCGGACCGCCCGGATTCATTCCGGCCCCAGACTGTCAGCTTTGTATCCGGCAGCGGCTGACCGGTTTGCCTGTGTAATGCGTAATACCTGCTGGTGATATCATTTCCGTCGTATTCACGAAGTATATAACTGATGTTCGACACATGGATGAACTGTATCGCCAGCAGATTCTCACGCAGACCAAAGTCCTTGTTCACACTGGCCAGCAGCATATATGTACCCAGCGGTAAAGCATCTATTTTTATCTCTGCAGCATGCTCCCTGAAATCGGCTGATCCTGTCAGGGACTGTTCCCATGTTTTCAATGGCTGCTTACCTACGATTGAACGCCAGTATTTATTGGTCGTATCCCGGTAGTCTTCCTGTGCCTCGCGCAGCGAGTTACGGAAAGCCTCATCTATACGTACAACTCTTACATAGATCTTATCTGTATTCCGGTAGGTCACCAGGGTGCGGAAAGGCATTCCCGGCAGATTGACCAATTCCGTTTCCAGCCTGAGCTCCTTTGCTTTGATGCCCTGCAGCAGATCAAAACAGCTTGCGCCGCCTACAGAAACAGGAGCCAGCGCTATCGCCTTTTCACAAAGTGTTTTCGCCAGCTGCATAGCTGCCGCAGGAGTCATACCTTCTGCTACGCTCGCTTCTTTCTTACTTCCTTCATTAAAGTAATAATAGGCCAGCAGGGACATCACCTGTGTCACCTCTTTTTCCCCTTCATAGGCCTTCTCCTGGACCTTCAGCAACTTTACATACAGCGCTTCCTTATCAGGCATCACTGCTACCTGGTTCATATAGGCCGTTCTTTCCAGATCAAGATCCAGCAGTGCAGCCTTGTCACCTGCATGGAAACGCATCAGGTCCTGCAGCAGTAACAAAGCCTTATATTGAAGGGAGGCCGAATCTGTAGTAACAAACTTGTGTTGCATGAAAACATCCGCAGTAGCGAAAGCAGCGGGATCTGTCAGCTCAAACTGATTTTCAGGACTGGTGATCTGGCTCTCGCCAGACTTATAATAATCCAGGGCGCGATGTGCGACCAGGTCATACAAAGTAGGACGCAGTTTCCGGCCATTCCCCTTGCCGGCTTCCAGGATATCCTCGTATTTGCTGATATCCATCTTCTTGAGCGCAGGAACATCCTGTAAAGAGGCTTCATAAGCAGCGGTTATCTCCCGGTGAAGACGGGCCTCACTCCAGGTAGAAACATCTGTCGAAGTATCGCCTTTGATATCTGTACGCTCGTATAATTGAAACCTGTTATTTTCCAGGTAACGCTGCAAGGTCTCCCCCTGCAGACTTTTCATAATGGCCCGGGCAGTTGGCGAAAAAGACTGTGTATTCCAGCTCACATTCTTGTCCTTTTCATTTTTCTCCGTCTCCAGGCTGGCCACATACTTGATGCGGTAGAAGTAGGTCTTCAGTAACTGTACCTCATTCTGTTGCTTCGCAGCATTGTCAGAGATGACGTCGAGTTCCAGCAAAGCTGATCTGAACAGGCCTTTTCCATCCAATTCCTGTACCTTCTTCCAGTGGGTGTCATAGTTAAACTGGGCCATAACAGTTTTACAGCTTAAAATTGAAAAAATAAAAACAGCTACGATAAGACGCATATGGGATAGCATTTGAATTTCATTTATCTCCGGAATAGGATGCGAAAAAAACGCCTATTCCACAGGGTTCTGGTATAAAAGTCAACAAAATAACTTCGGGGACAAAAAAAATCCTCCCGACGGCTTCACCCGCGGGAGGATAATATATTACATAACTTTCTGATTATTATGCTTTCACAGTTTTCAGCACCTCTGCCATTGTCTTACCAATGTTAGCAGGGCTTGCTACTACGTGAACACCACATTCCGCCATGATCTTCATCTTGGCAGCTGCGGTATCGTCAGCACCACCGATGATAGCACCGGCATGGCCCATACGACGGCCCGGAGGAGCTGTCTGACCTGCGATGAAACCAACTACAGGTTTGGTACCATGTTCTTTGATCCATTTTGCAGCCTCAGCCTCCATGCTACCACCAATCTCACCGATCATGATGATACCCACAGTTTCAGGATCGTTCATCAGCAGTTCAACCGCATCTTTGGTAGGGGTACCAATGATTGGGTCACCACCGATACCGATAGCAGTAGAAACACCCAAACCAGCCTTAACTACCTGATCTGCAGCCTCGTATGTTAAAGTACCGGATTTAGATACGATACCAATGTTACCTTTCTTGAAAATGAAACCCGGCATGATGCCTACTTTAGCTTCTTCAGCAGTGATTACACCAGGACAGTTAGGTCCGATCAGACGGCTCTTACGGCCAACCAGGAAGTTTTTAGCCCTGATCATATCCTGAACGGGAATGCCCTCAGTGATACATACGATCAGTTCAATACCGGCTTCAGCAGCTTCCATGATAGCGTCTGCAGCGAATCCTGGTGGAACGAAAATGATAGAAACATCAGCGCCGGTAGCTTTTACAGCATCATCTACTGTATTGAAAACCGGGCGATCCAGGTGCTTGGTGCCGCCTTTCCCCGGCGTAACGCCGCCTACTACCTGCGTGCCATATTCTATCATCTGTGTGGCATGGAATGTGCCTTCTGTACCGGTAAAGCCCTGTACAATCACTTTGCTATGCTTATTAACTAAAACACTCATCGCGCTTGGTTTATTGTTTTATAATGATATCGGCAAAATTAAAGTCCTAATCCCAAATTCCAAATCAATCTTTTTTGAGCTGATTCCGCCAGTTCTGATCCTGGAACATTTCCATCTGCCTCATTTCTTTCGCCTCCCGTAGGAACTCGGACGCGAAGATAAAGTCATTCAGCTTCTCATCTTTACTGAAAACGATGTCTTTACTACTTCCTTCCCACTGCTTACGCCCCTGGTACATATATACAATATGATCCCCGCTTTCCATTACGGTGTTCATATCATGCGTATTGATCACAGTGGTGATATTATACTCCAGTGTTAATTCTTTGATTAGCTTATCTATCAGCAGGGAAGTCTGGGGGTCCAGACCAGAATTGGGCTCATCACAGAACAGGTATTTGGGATTTAACACGATAGCACGGGCTATTCCTACTCTCTTTTTCATGCCCCCGCTGATCTCAGCCGGGTACTTTTTTGCCGCCTCCTTTAAATTTACCCTTTCCAGGCACTCCATCACACGGGTCTTCTTTTCCCTCAGCGTACCTCTTCCGAACATGTCCAGCGGGAACATTACATTCTGCTCGACCGTCATACTGTCAAACAGGGCCGATCCCTGGAAAAGCATACCTATCTGCTGGCGGATCTCCTTCTTCTCGTGATCATTCATCCCTGTAAAGTCCTTTCCGTCGTACAACACCTTACCGGCATCCACCGGCATCAATCCTACCATACATTTCATCATCACCGTCTTTCCGCTGCCACTGGTACCGATGATCAGGTTCACTTTCCCGGTCTCCATGACTGCAGATACATCCGGCAGAATGATCTTATCTCCAAAGCCTTTCTTAATATTAACCAATTCAATCATAAACAATTACGAATTATGAATCCGGGGCTACCAAACCGGGACTACTCCCTTCCTGTTCTCTGTAGCAGATGGATTACTTATAACAATAGCGCCGCCAGCAGGTAATCCATGAATAATATCAGCACGCAAGTTACCACCACAGCGCTGGTGCTTGCTTTACCGATCTCTAAAGCGCCGCCCTCCACATTATATCCATAATAGGAAGGTACGCTGGCAATAATGAAGGCAAATACGAACGATTTGAACAGCGCAAAAAAGATATTATACGCCTTGAATTCCTGTCTGAGTCCCTGCCAGTATTGATCCGAAGATAAAATACCTCCCAGTTCACCTGCTTTTTCTCCTCCCCAGATACCCAGGAAGCCGGCAATAGAGATCAGACAAGGTATCATGATCAATGCTGCCAGTATTTTGGGCAGGATCAGGTACCCTTTTGTATTGATACCCATGATCTCCTGTGCATCTATCTGCTCAGATACACGCATATTACCCAGTTCTGATGCTATCTTGGAACCTACTACACCTGCCAGTACAATACAGGTCAGTGTAGGCGCAAATTCAAGAATAATGGTATCCCTCACCACCTGTGCAATAGTAGATTTGGGAATGAGTGGGCTTACCAGCTGATAAGCGATCTGCAGGGTGGTCACCCCTCCCATGAACAGCGAAATGATAAATACAATGCCAAACGATCCGATACCTATATCCACACACTGCCGCATAAACTCCCGCCAGAACATTTTCATGTTTTCCGGGCGGGAAAACATGCCTTTAAGCATAAGCAGGTAGCTTCCGAAATGATGAAAGAATCTAAACTCCATAACTGGCCAAAGATAGCGAAAAATAGTCGGGACTACATAGCCCGGACGCTATCCACTCATTTCAGACTTCTTACCAGCAACCGCTTCAGACTGCGTTCAATGATCTCACCCATTGTTTTACAACGGGAAAAGGCAGGATCATCATAATATTCTGCCAGCTCGTGACCCAGCTGAGAAACTTTTTCCGGGAAAGATACCTGGTCTGTCATGATCACATCCCTGAGATCTTTTATGCGGTGCCGCTGCGTCTTGATCCTACGGGCTATCACAGAACGCTCCTCCTGCTGATACTGCTTCACCACTTCTGCATTCAGGTGTTTCATGGCCAGTTCCACAAAGACCCGGTTCTCTTTGAAGAACTGCGGCATATAGAGCGTCCGTTTGCCTTCATAGAACTGCTGATCAAAGTCGATGGCACGTATACGGAACTGTACATCGTCAAAGTCCTGGGTAATGTCAAAAACGAAGTTATAGGAACGCATGTCTCCCAGTAAACGCACAAAACAACGTTCATTGAATTTGACAAACTCCTTGGCTATACGTTTAGGATTGAACTCGGGCCTATCCAGGTAGTGAAGTATGAACTGATCGCCCGGCACACCGGCAATATGCTCTTCTACCAGCGTATTGCCATCGATCATGAAGTTGATCCAATAGGGAGATAATATATGTTCCAGCTCCAAACCGTAAATACGGGAGGCATCTGCTATCTTAACATAAAAGTAATCGTACACGTCATTGTACGTATTCCGGATCCTGATCCGGAAAGGATGGGAATTGCCGAAGGTACAGTAATCAATACGTTCCACTTCCAGGTGCTCTTCTGCTGTCTGATCTCCACCTGCCTTCAGGATGGAATAGATCCGCTTCAAGCCCGCCTGCAACTGGTGGTACATGCTCTGCGGATAGAATACGGATTCCCATAAAGTATCCTTACCATCTTTATCATACACCGGAATACTGTTGTCGAAATAACGCAACTCCTCATAAGATACGGGTAACTTCACCTCTCTCTCATACATTTTGAGGTATCCCCTGAATGCAGGGTTCAGCGGGAAAAAAGCCTTCTTCTTGGATATCTGCTGCATACCCAAATATCAATCAAAAAAATCAGGAATTAAGCATCCGGGATTCAATACTGCGGTGATTACCACTGTATCAGATCCCGGATACTCAATTCCTGATCACTTATTTTTTATTATTTCCCTTCGCAGCACTTGTGCTGAGCATCCACCACGGCAATATTCACCATGTTCACAATAGAACGTACGGTGCTGCCCAGCTGGAGGATGTGCACAGGTTTCTTCATACCCAGCAGCACCGGCCCGATAGCATCGAAGCCCGCTACTTCCTGGAGAAGGTTATATGCAATATTACCTGCTGCAAGGTTAGGGAAGATCAGGGTGTTTACTTCCTGTCCCAGCAATTCACTGAAAGGATAGCTATCCTTCAGGATTTCCTGGTTGAAGGCCATGGCAGCCTGGATCTCACCGTCCACTATCAGGGTAGGATCTTTCTGTTTTACGATATCACGCGCCTTGCTTACCAGCTGCGCTTCAGGAGTTGGACTGGATCCGAAGTTCGAGTAAGACACCATCGCAATACGTGGCGTGATGTTGAACTGCCGTACTTCATTGGCCACCAGCATGGTGATCTCTGCCAGTTCTTCCGCTGTGGGATTGAAGTTCACGGTAGTATCTCCCAGGAACAGGGGCCCACGTTTGGTATTGATGATATACATACCGGCCACACGTTTGGCATTCGCCTCAGTACCGATTACCTGTAATGCCGGACGGATAGTATCAGGATAATTACGTGTCAGACCGGAGATCAGCGCATCCGCCTCTCCTGTTTCCACCATCATACAACCGAAGTAGTTACGCTCACGCATCACCTTCTTCGCTTCATACTGATTGAAACCTTTACGCTGGCGTTTTTTGAAGAAAAGCTCTCCGAACAGGTGACGTTTATCGTGCATCTCATCGCTCTTAGGATCGATGATCACGGTATCTTCCAGCTCAATACCATTTTCAGCAGCCAGGTTACGGATACGCAGTTCATTACCCAACAGGATCGGGTAAGCAATACCTTCTTCCCTCACCACCTGTGATGCCTTCAACACTTTCAGGTTATCTGCTTCCGCAAATACCACCTTGCGCGGATCCTGACGGGCTTTGGTACCAATTACGCGGAACAGCTGGTTATCCAGTCCCAGGCGTTTATTCAGTACTTCTACATATGTCTCCCAGTCGGTAATAGGGTGCTGGGCTACGCCGCTGTCCATCGCAGCACGGGCTACCGCCGGCGCTACATGGCTGAGCAAGCGGGGATCCAATGGTTTTGGAATAATATATCTTGGACCAAAGAAGAGGTTCTTTTCATTGTAAGCCAGGTTCACGATATCCGGCACAGATTCCTTGGCCAGTTCTGCCAGAGCGTGTACAGCCGCCAGCTTCATCTCTTCGTTGATCTGGGTAGCGCGTACATCCAGTGCTCCGCGGAAGATGTAAGGGAAACCCAATACATTGTTCACCTGGTTAGGATGATCGGAACGGCCGGTGGCCATAATCACATCCGGACGGGAAGCAATGGCCAGATCATAGGCGATCTCCGGATCAGGATTCGCCATCGCAAATACGATCGGGTTCTTTGCCATGCTTTTGATCATATTGGGCGTTACCACATTCCCGACGGATAATCCTACAAATACGTCAGCGTCTTTCAACGCTTCGGCCAGCTCGGTCACCTTGGATTTGGTGGCAAACTGCTTATGCATCTCTGACAGGTTAGGGCGGGAAATATTGATCACACCATCCTTGTCAAACATGGTGATATTCTCCCGTTTGGCGCCCAGCGCCACATACAGCTTTACGCAAGCCATAGCCGCCGCTCCGGCGCCATTCACTACTATATTAACCTTTTCGATCTTCTTTTTTACCAGTTCCAGGGCATTCAGCAAGGCCGCGCTGGAGATGATCGCCGTACCATGCTGGTCGTCGTGCATGATGGGGATCTTCAATTCTTTCTTCAGGCGTTCTTCGATCTCGAAACACTCCGGACTTTTAATGTCTTCCAGGTTGATGCCACCGAAGGTCGGCTCCATTGCTTTCACAACCTGTACAAATTCGTCCACATTCTTCGTATTCAGCTCAATATCAAACACATCGATATCTGCAAATATCTTGAACAATACCGCTTTCCCCTCCATTACAGGTTTACCTGCTTCAGGGCCGATATCACCCAGGCCAAGAACTGCTGTACCGTTACTGATCACCGCTACGAGGTTGCCCTTGGCGGTATATTTGTACACATTCTCTACGTCTTTGTGGATTTCCTTACATGGTTCAGCTACTCCGGGAGAGTACGCCAATGAAAGGTCCCATTGTGTCTTAGTGTTCTTTGTAGGTATTACTTCGATTTTCCCAGGCCGCCCCAATGCATGATAGTCTAATGCATCCTGCTTATTCTGTTTTCTTGCCATTTCAATAAAAGATTGTTCTTGGGCGTGCAATATACGAAGTATTAAAAGAACAGGAAGTAGCACAAAAGAGTAGGTTCACAATATTTACTTATTTTTACCACGATTAATCTCCCTGACAAACATGATACAACGCATTCAAAGTCTTTATCTTCTATTAGCCGCAGCGGCCGGTATAGGCACCTGGTTCATGAATATCTGGAAAGCTACTCTAACCGACGGAACCCTGAGTTATTTCAAAGCCCAGTCCAGCTTCGTTGTATTTGTAGTTTATATGCTGATCGTGGCACTGGCGCTCTTTTGCATCTTCCTGTTCAAAAACCGCAAGCTGCAGTTCCGGCTAACCGTATTAAATATTTTCCTGGCGATTGCATCCATTGCGCTGCAGTATTTTGAAGTACTGAATACAGCCAATAAGCTGCAGGAAGGAGGTCGACATATTTCTGATGCATCCTATTTGCCTGGCGCCTTTCTGCCAATATTGATCCTGATCTTCCTCTTTCTGGCCGCAAGAGGCATTTATAAAGATGAGAAGCTGATCAAGTCCCTGGACAGACTCAGATAATAAATCCCCATAAACTGATTAAATAAAAAATAGGCTGTCCGCCAAAAGCGAACAGCCTATTTTTTATTTAATACTTCTTCCTTCTTTATGCTTCTTAATGAAGTAAGGACTTAAAGATATTGACCGGTATAACTTTCCTTCACGTTTTTCAGTCCCTCCGGTAATCCCGCATACAACAGCTGTCCACCGCCGGCGCCGCCTTCAGGCCCCAGGTCTATCACCCAGTCAGCACTACGGATCACGTCAATGTTATGTTCAATGACCAGCACGGTATGTCCCTGATCGATAAGGGCATTGAAAGAGGTCAGTAACTTCTTGATATCATGGAAATGCAGACCGGTAGTCGGTTCGTCAAAGATGAACAGGATATGCCCCTGTGCTTTTCCTTTACCCAGGAAGGAAGCCAGTTTCACACGCTGTGCCTCACCACCGCTCAGGGTATCGCTGCTTTGTCCCAGTTTCACATAACCCAGTCCCACATCGCTCAATGGACGGATCTTATTACAGACATCCTTCTCATCCTTAAAGAATTCCAGTGATTCCTCCACGCTCATTTCCAGCACATCGTAGATGTTCTTGCTTTTATAGGTAACTTCCAGTACTTCATCCTTGAAACGTTTACCGCCACAACTTTCACACAGCAGGTGCACATCTGCCAGGAACTGCATTTCAACAATCACTTCCCCTTCTCCTTTACAAGCGTCACAACGGCCACCATCTACGTTGAAGGAGAAATGTTTGGGCTGGAAACCACGCATCTTGCTCAGCGGCTGCTTTGCATACAGGTCACGGATCTCATCATATGCCTTGATGTAAGTAACTGGGTTAGAACGGGATGATTTACCGATCGGGTTCTGGTCTACCATTTCGATCTGGGTGATATCATCCACCGCACCTTTCAGGGCACGATGTTGTCCCACACGTTCTGCAAACTCTCCCTTCAGCTTCATGAGGGCAGGGTACAGTATCTGTTTTACCAGTGTAGTCTTTCCTGAACCGCTCACGCCGCTTACCACGGTCAGTACCTGTAAGGGGAAGTCTACATCAATGTTCTTCAGATTATGCTGACGGCAACCTTCCAGGCTAATGGCCTTTTTCCACTTACGGGTGTGAGCAGGCGGCTCTATGCGGAGCTGTCCGCTCAGGTATTTTCCTGTCAGGCTTTTGGTATCTTTTAATATCTGCTGATAATTACCGGCAAAGATCACTTCACCTCCCAGGTGACTGGCCAACGGTCCCATATCGATGATATAGTCCGCCTCTTCCATCATCATCTCATCATGTTCCACAACCACAACAGTGTTACCCAGATCACGCAGTTCTTTCAGTACGCCGATCAGACGATGTGTGTCACGCGCATGCAAACCGATGCTCGGTTCATCCAGGATATACATCGAATTGGTCAGATTACTACCCAGCGAGCGGGTCAGCTGTATACGCTGGCTTTCTCCACCACTCAGTGTATTGGCCACACGGTTCAGTGTCAGGTAACCCAGACCTACATCCAGTAAGGTCTTCAGACGGTGATCAATTTCCACCAGGATCCTTTTCGCTACCTGCTGATCGTATTCACTCAGCTCCAGTTTCTTGAACCATTCATTGAGATTACTGATCGGCATATCCACCAGGTCGGCCACGTTAACGCCACCCACCTTGATGTACAACGCTTCTTTCCTCAAGCGGCCACCACCACACTCATGGCAGGTAGTACGGCCACGATAGCGGGATTGCAGTACACGGTATTGCACCTTGTAGAGGTTCTGCTCCACCATCTTAAAGAACTCATTCAGTCCGTAGAAATGCTCGTTACCTGTCCACAGCAACTGGTATTGCTCTTCTGTAAGGTCAACTATCGGCTTATGGATCGGGAAATTGAACTTCCTGGCGGCTTTGATCAGCGCTTCCTTGTATTCGCCCATTTTCTCTCCTCTCCAGGGAGCGATGGCGTTTTCATATACACTCAGGCGTTTATCAGGGATCACCAGGTCGGCATCAATACCCAGCACCTGTCCGAAGCCTTCACAAACAGGACAGGCCCCATAAGGGTTATTGAAGGAGAACAGGTTGGGAACCGGCTCTTCGAACTGCAGGCCATCCAGCTCGAAACGGTTGGAGAAGTGTTTCAATTCTCCGCCATCCACTTCTACCAGGCAGTCGCCCTCACTCTCGTAAAACGCTGTCTGCACACTGTCCGCAATACGGTGCAGGTCGTCTTCCTCAAACGCTTTCGCTACCAGACGGTCTACCAGCAGGTATGCCTCCTTAGGTAAAGAAGGCTTTTTCTCGTCCAGCAGTTCCTCGATGCGCAACAGGGTACCGGCGCCCTTCTCTTTCACATACAGGCGGGAGAAGCCTTTCTGCATCAGGATCTGTAATTCCTCTTTCACCTCACGTTTGGCATGACGGCGGAAGGTGACCAACAGTTGTATCTTAGCGCCGGAGGGCAGTTTCTTGATAAAGTCCACCACGTCGCTCACCTCGTGCTTTTTCACCAGCTGACCGGAAATGGGGGAATATGTTTTGCCGACACGGGCAAAGAGCAGGCGGAGATAATCGTATACTTCTGTCATGGAGCCCACGGTAGAACGAGGCGTACGGGTGATCACCTTCTGTTCGATGGCAATGGCCGGGCAGATGCCCTTGATATAATCGACATCAGGTTTGTTCATCCTCATGAGGAACTGGCGGGCGTAAGAGCTGAGACTTTCCGCATAACGGCGTTGTCCTTCAGCATACAACGTGTCCATCGTCAGTGAAGACTTGCCGGAACCGGATACTCCCGTCACGACTACCAGCTTGCTTCGGGGGATACCTACGCTCACATTTTTGAGATTATGAACGCGAGCACCTTTAATGAAAATCTGATCTTGTGTACTAACTGACTGATCGTCAATTATAGTTTCCGTTTTCTTCACTTTAGTTGCCATAATGGATGCAAAAATACCGAAAGTAAACCAATCCGGGGCAATTCCATTCTACCTGAACGTGTTATATACTAAGCGGCAAACGTACAACCATACGTCAATACAACGGATTGCAGTCTATCTTAAAATTGCACGAATGAGGGATTGTTTTATTGAACTATTACATTATATTTGCATTAGATGAGAGAACTGAAGGCCACTTCAGATTCTATTTTACTAAACTAAAAACTACCTATTATAGCATAAACTCTACACATTTTCCTACGACTGTCACAAGTCCTATTTTTATTATAAACCCGCTATTGTAGAAGTTTATGCAAATAATGTACAAACTAAGTGATGAGCAACTGATTACTCTTTTCAAAAAGGGTCACGCTTCCGCATTGGAAGAATTAGTGCACAGGCACAAAGATAAGCTCTATACCTCTATCGTATTACTTGTGAAAGACGCATTCCTGGCTGAAGATATTTTCCAGGATACCTTTATAAAGATTATCGATACCATTAGAGCTGAACGCTATACTGAGAAAGGAAAGTTCCTCCCCTGGGCCATGCGTATTGCGCATAACCTGTGTGTGGACCACTTCCGTAAGATCAAGCGTACGCCTATCATCAAGACCAGTGACGATAAAGACATTTTCAACGTACTGAATTTCAGCGAAAGCAGTGCGGAAGACAAAATGATCACAGCACAAAGCCACGACCGCGTAAGAAGGATGCTGGATATGCTGCCGGAAGAACAACGGGAAGTGATCATTCTCCGCCACTATGCTGATTTGAGCTTTAAAGAGATAGCAGACCTCACCCAGGTGAGTATCAATACCGCATTAGGCCGTATGAGATATGGCCTGATCAATCTCCGGAAGATGATGACGGAGAAGCAGATTTGTTTGTAATCCTTTTTTTGCTTGCCATCAACGGGCGGCCGGGAGACTCCGACCGCCCGTTCTTAATTCCCCAGGGTTGCACCCTGGGCTACTAACACACAGCTCCCGGCGGAGCTGACCTGTGTGACTTTTCCTCCAGGTTTTCAACCTGATCCTACAAACACACAGCCCACCAGGGCGGGCTGAAATGCAGTACCCCTTTCTCCAGCGTTTCAACCTTGATATGGTATAAAACCTGTGTCAGGCAGGCCACGGTACTCCTACAGAAAATATTCCTGAATTTATTTCAGATGCTCGTAGATCATCGCTGCGCCCTGTCCTACTCCCACACACATCGTCGTCAAGCCGTATTTCGCTTCCGGCCGGCGCTGGAACTCGTGCAACAGTGTTGCCGCTATCCTCGCGCCCGTACATCCCAGGGGATGCCCGATCGCAATAGAACCGCCATTCACATTGACCTTCTCAATATCCAGTCCCAGGTCGCGGATGCATGCCAGCGACTGCACAGCAAACGCTTCATTCAGCTCAATCAAATCAAGCTGTCCTACCGTTAGCCCCGCACGGCGGAGGGCTTTCTGCGTAGCCGGCACCGGACCTATCCCCATGATGGACGGATCTACTCCTGCTACCGCCATGGCTTTGATCTGCATCAGCGGTTTGAGATTATACTGTTTCAGGGCCTGTTCAGACACTACCAGCACCACAGAAGCGCCATCGTTGATACCAGCTGAATTACCTGCAGTAACACTACCATCTTTTGCAAAAGCGGGTCTCAACCCGGCCAGTTTCTCCAGTGAAGTCTCTCTTGGCGGCTCATCGTCAGTGATGATCACCTGTCCCTGTTTATTAGGTGTAACAGGTACCGGGATGATTTCTGCAGTCCATTTCCCTGCTGCATATGCCTGTTTGTATTTCAGTTGACTCTGATAAGCAAACAGGTCCTGTTCCTCCCTGCTGATATTCCATTGACGGGCCACGTTTTCGGCAGTTTCGCCCATGGAATAGGGATAATACATTTCCGCCAGTTTGCTATTGGTAAAACGCCACCCAATGGTAGAATCATACATTTCTGTTTTCCGGCTGAAGGCACCGTCAGCCTTCGGCATTACCAATGGCGCACGGGTCATGCTTTCCACACCTCCCGCCAGGAATACATCCCCATCCCCACACATAATCGCCCTGGCAGCATCCATAATGGCCTGCATACCGGAGGCACAGAGGCGGTTCACGGTATTGCCGGGTACAGTTACCGGCAAACCAGCCAGTAAGGCAGCCATCCTGGCCACATCCCGGTTATCTTCCCCGGCCTGGTTGGTAGCTCCTGCTATTACATCCTCTATACCGGCAGGATCGAGGCCTGGATTACGTTCAAGGATTGATTTTATGAGAAGGGCCAGCATATCGTCAGGCCTTACGGAGCTGAGTACCCCGCCATAACGACCTATCGGGGTGCGCACCGCATCTACTATATAGGCAGCTTGCATTGCTTTTGTGGATTGCTTTGGTTAATAAAGGGTGTAAATGTAGGGTAAAGCGTGGTAATACCAATGCAGGCCCCTCGTCTCCCCGCAATAAAGCGCTCATTCGCTTGAGATATACTTGAGATATACTGGAGATCGGGTGGAAGCTATAGCTATAGGCGCTCTACTATAGCTTTATAGGCACTGTTCTATAGCCGAGGCTATACAAAAGCTATTGTAAAGCAGGCCCAGAGCACCTATAGGCTATAGTCTCCATCGAATATCAAGCGAAGTCGGACCGGATTCGAACCGAACTGGAGACAGGAGAATCTGAATTCCAGGAAGACACAACCTGCATTATTATTCGGTTTAGTCCCGTACAAGCTTCGTTTCTCCTATGTCCATCTTACGTTCATCCTAGGTCTTTGAACGTAAGATGAACGTAAGTTGGACATAGGAGAAACGAAGCTTGTACCTGTCTGTATCGAAACCAGGCAATACTTTGATACCAACCCAGTCATTATTCCTGATCATACTACTGAGAGAACAAGGAGAGAACTAGCAGAGTTAAAGCAGAGAAGAAGCAGTATTGAAGATCACCACAAATGTGTCATCAGTACATTATTATGGTCGTGCGTTAAAATACCGTACCTTTGCAGCTTACTACCGACTGCCGTAAGGCAGACATTATCTCATTTAAAGGTCAGGAATGAAATCGGGCAAAACAAATATCCGGCACCTCAGCTTGCCGGAATTACAGGAATACTTTGGGTCAATAGAGGAAAAACCCTTCCGCGCCAAACAGGTGTATGAATGGTTGTGGCTGAAACACGCCGGCAGCTTTGAAGCTATGACCAACATTTCCAAGGACTTACGCAATAAATTACAAGAACACTTCACACTTCCCGCTATTCAGGTGGATACCACCCAGCACAGCAATGACGGCACTATCAAGAGCCGCTTCCGCCTGCATGACGGACATCTGGTAGAAGGCGTACTGATCCCTACAGATACCAGGCAAACCGCCTGCGTTTCCTCCCAGGTAGGCTGCAGCCTGAGCTGCAAATTCTGCGCTACGGGCTATATGGACCGTAAGCGTAACCTGGATTATGACGAAATATATGACGAAGTGGCCCTGCTGAACCAGCAGGCAATGGAAGCCTATGGCAAGAAACTCAGTAATATCGTGTACATGGGAATGGGTGAACCCCTCCTGAACTACAAGAACGTATTACAATCCATTGAACGCATTACTTCTCCTGACGGACTGGGCATGTCCCCAAGACGTATCACGGTATCTACCGCAGGAGTGGCCAAAATGATCCGCCAACTGGGAGATGATAAGGTGAAATTCAATCTGGCGTTGTCCCTGCACGCTGCCAACGACGAGAAACGCAGCCAGATCATGCCTATCAATGATACCAATAACCTGAAGGTATTGATTGAGGCCCTGAACTACTTTTATAAAGCTACGCAGAACCAGATATCATTTGAATATATCCTCTTTAAGGATTTTAATGACTCCTTCAAGGATGCCGATGAGCTGATCCGTATATACCGCCAGGTACCGGCAGATCTGGTCAACATTATTGAATATAATCCAATCTCCAACGCCCGCTTCATGAAACCGGATGAGGACGTTGCCGAGGCATTCATGGAATACCTGACTAAACACAAGGTAAATGCACGCCTGAGGCGCAGCCGCGGTAAAGACATTGATGCCGCCTGCGGACAATTGGCCAATAAAGGTTGATCAGCTACCTGCTAACAAATTCAAAATTTAACAGATGAGAAAAAATACACCTGCTAAGAAAGGATTTTCCCCTTTCAAGGAAAATAAGAACAGCAGTTCCAATAAATCTACCCCGCGTAACGCTTCAGACCGTAAGCGGGGCGATGACGATAAAGCCCGTCCTGGCCGCGGCGATGCTAAAAGATCTGAACGTCCTTTCCAAAGCGACCGCAAACGTGGTGATGATGAAAACGGCCGTCCGGGCCGCAACGATGCTAAAAGAACTGAGCGTCCTTTCCAAAGCGACCGCAAACGCGGTGATGATGAAAACGGCCGTCCGGGCCGCAACGATGCTAAAAGAACTGAGCGTCCTTTCCAAAGTGACCGCAAACGCGGTGATGATGAGAATGGCCGTCCGGCAAAAAGGACTGAAGGTAGGCCTGAACGCTCTTTTTCGTCAGACCGTAAGCCGAAAGATGGTGATACTTTCCGTCCCGGCAATAAAGCAGGAGGCAAACCTGAACGCTCTTTCCCGACCAACCGTAAAGGTAAGGACGAAGAGACTCCCCGCTCACGTCCAGCCCGTAGTACTGACCCATCAGAAATTCCGGGCACCAAACGTACGGAAAGAGACAAAACAGCCCGCAGGCCTCGTATAGAGCCTGTGCGCAAAACTGCCAATGGCAGAACTCCTTTCAAACGCCCTCAGAGCGATGACAGCGCCTTCCACGGCCCTTCAGAACGTAAGGCAGGTAAGCGTGGCAGCTCCCGCGAGGAACGCCCTACCCCCAGCGGCTTTAACCGTAAAAAATATTTTGACTCCACCAACGAGCGGTTTGCCGACAAACAGGACCGTAAATCCGCAGTGAGAAAAGCCCGTCACAGCGAAGACAGCGCTCCATTCAGCAAAAAGCAGTCTAAGAAAGAAGAATCAGGCAATAATACCGGCGAAATGCCGCTGAATAAATACATCGCTCACTCGGGACTTTGCTCCCGCAGGAAAGCGGTAGATTTTGTGAAAGAAGGGAAAGTGACCGTGAACGGTAAGCTGGTAACAGAACCGGCTTTCAAGGTGACGGCTAAAGACGATGTGGCGATCAGCAATAAACGCATCTCCATCCAGAAAAACCTGGTATACATCCTGCTCAACAAACCCAAAGGATACATCACTACCACCGATGATCCGGAAGGCCGTAAAACGGTGATGGAACTGATCGAAGACGCCGTGACAGACGATCAGCGCGTATATCCTGTAGGCCGCCTGGACCGCAATACTTCCGGTCTGCTGCTGCTGACCAACGACGGCGAACTGGCACAAAAGCTGGCGCATCCGAAGCATAACATCAAGAAAATATACCATGTAGGACTAAACAAGCCATTGACCAAAGCAGATTTCGAAAGGATCCTGCAGGGTGTAACACTGGAAGATGGCATCGCAAATGTGGATGCATTGGGTTATGTGGAAACAGGCGATAAAACCCAGGTCGGTATTGAGATCCATAGTGGTAAGAACCGTATCGTTCGCCGCATTTTCGAACA
Source organism: Chitinophaga sp. CF418 (assembly GCF_900142925.1). Lineage (GTDB taxonomy): Bacteria > Bacteroidota > Bacteroidia > Chitinophagales > Chitinophagaceae > Chitinophaga. The sequence continues at coordinate 57,523 of NZ_FRCN01000015.1, read as the reverse complement.
TCTTGAGTATGACGTGGAAAAGCTGGACCGTGTTACTTATGCCGGTCTTACCAAAAAGAATATCAATCGTGGTAAATGGCGTTTCCTGACTGAAAAAGAAATCATTTTGCTGAAGCACTTTAAGTAATCTATGCGCATTAACGACATCATTATAAAAGAAACACCCGATTTTGTTATCCTGAACAAACCGGCCGGCATGCTCACCATTCCGGACAGGCATGACAACCAGCTGCAATCCATCCAGGGACTGCTGAAAAAGCATTACGGCGAGATATTTACCGTACACCGCCTGGATAAGGATACCAGTGGCCTCATCCTGTTTGCAAAGAATGAGGCAGCCCATAAGTACTATTCCCAGTTGTTCGAAAGCCGTAATGTGAAGAAATTCTACCAGGGGCTGGTGAACGGACAGCTGATCCCTCCTACCGGCAGCGTGGATGAGCCCATTATGGAACATCCCGTTGTAAAAGGTAAAATGGTGACAAACAGGAAAGGTAAAAACGCCCTGACGGATTATGAAGTACTGGAAAGCTTCGGACTGTACAGTCTTGTGAAACTACAGATCCATACAGGCCGTACCCACCAGATCCGTGTGCATATGAAACACCTGGGACATCCTATTGCGGTAGATGAGTTATATGGCACCAGTGTGCCGGTATTCCTGTCTGCCATTAAGAAAAATTACAAGCTGGGGAAGAGAACGGAAGAAGAGCGTCCATTACTGAGCAGGCTGGCATTACATGCCTGGCAGCTGCATTTTAAGGACCAACAGGGACAAGAACAGGTTATTGAGGCGCCTTTGCCGAAGGATATACAGGCAGTGGTGACGCAATTGCGTAAGAATAGTGGTCAGAGCTCAGAGCTGGTGTTATAGAATATTATAAATCAATATATTGAGAGGCGATTTCCGGAAACGGGGATCGCCTTTTTCTTTATCCCATTGCCATTCCCGGGTTCCGCATACCATCTGGCATTTCGCCATTTTCATTCCGGGGGTTCACCCGTCCACTGCGATGCGTCCGTCCCTATACCCGTCCCCGGGGTTATCACCCCATTTATGCCGGTTCCCCATATGTTATGAAATAAAAAAAACGGGGAGAAATCCCCGTTTCGTAAAAATCAAAAACCAACCATTAAAAACTCTTATGAATAAAAACCTGACACGCAAATGGTGCAGGTTTTAAACGAAATCTTGTATTTGACTCACTTATAACAGCGACCCGCCTTATTTGTTCGGCTGAGGTGTTGTTCTTAAGTAAGGCTTGATGATTTTGTGGCCTTTCGGGAAACGCGCAGGAATATCCTCGGTTGGTACCGCCATTGTCACAATTACATCTTCCCCGTCTTTCCAGTCAGCTGGCGTAGCAACGCTGTACTTCGCTGTCAGCTGGAGAGAATCAATTACACGCAGTACTTCAACGAAGTTTCTGCCTGTAGAAGCCGGGTAAGTGATCATCAGTTTAACCTTCTTATCTGGTCCGATGATGAACAGTGACCTTACTGTAGCGGTCTCTGATGCATTCGGATGGATCATATCGTAAAGATCGGAAACTTTCCTGTCCTGGTCAGCTATAATCGGGAAATCGACATTAGCGTTCTGTGTTTCGTTTATATCGCTGATCCAGCTGGTGTGTTTATCCAGAGGATCCACACTCAAAGCCAGTACTTTTACGTTACGTTTTGCAAATTCTTCTTTTAACTGCGCTGTCCTGCCTAATTCGGTAGTACAAACCGGCGTAAAGTCTGCCGGATGTGAAAAAAGAACTCCCCAGCCATCGCCCAGGTACTCATAAAAATCAATATCTCCCTGTGATGTCTTTGCCTGAAAGTTCGGTGCTATATCCCCTAATCTTAAGCTCATAAGGTCATGTTTTTTTAGAGTATTCAAAAATAGGATTTTCCTACAAATATTATAGACTTTGCACCTATTTTTTGAAAAAATAATTCCCCGCCTGTAGATCAGGCGGGGCGGAGCTCAAACAAACAACTGGATGTAAGAGGTATCAGGGATAACGCTTACGAAGCACAACACAACACCGTAGGGGTTACCGGGTCGTTTTTCGGGGTTACCAGGGGGCTTTTCAAGGGTACATGAGGATAGTATGTGGGAATAACATTACAATGTCCGTTCTTTCCATGCGTAATATGCCAGGGTATACTTAAGGTCATCTGTCAGATCAGCTTTTTTACGTGCTGCGTCTTCATCAAAGTCAAGTTCTATATATCCCAGGTACAGTTCATAGCTTTTGTGAAGCATGTCCATACAGTGATCTATTTTCCTGACATAAAGGGGCACTTTTGCCGATGGTAATGGGGTTACCTGTTCTATATAGTAACATTCTCCGTCTGTGTATTCAATCCAGTTACCGTCTTCCCTATGTCCGGGGCGGGTTAACCGGAAATGCATGTTATCAAATACGACAGCCTTTCCCAGCTCCAGTTCCAGGTCTATCATGTCCGGGATCTGTTCCATATTCTCCAGCTTCTGCACAATGGTCATCTGCACTGCATCACTTCTGTCCTGTACGTAGCGTAACATAGTGTTCAGCACTTCGTAGGTAGTGATAAAGTCACAACGTTGCCAGGTATCGTCCTTCCGGATATGGCCCCAGAAGGTTAAATAATTGGTATCATCCAGGATGATCTGGCCAACCGAGATGGCCTGCGAGCTGGTTACTGTAGCGGTATTTGTCTGTTTCATAACCGATTCGTTGTTGATAACAATACAAAGATAGCAGGCCAAAACGCAGAGAATTTGCGTAGCGAATTTTAACTACTTTTATCCTCTAAATATTTCTATGCATGCCTAAAAACAAGGATGCTGTTTCGCGTTATCGCTGGATCGACGAGCGTTTACGCAACAAGCGTTTGAGAAAACCCACCCTGGAAGATCTTATTGAATTCGTATCCGCGAAAATGGGGGCTACCATTTCCGTACGCACTATTCAAAAAGATATCCAGGATATGCGTCATGACCCCGAATTGAATTACCAGGCCCCCATCCTGTACGATCGTAGTACAGGGACCTATCGTTATGAAGATGACACCTATTCCATCAATAGCCTGCCGATAGATGAAGCTGACCTGCAGGGACTTGAGATTGCCATCGGTATACTGGAACAATTCCGCAGCCTGCCGGTTATTGTACAGTTTGAGGACGCTATTCTGAAAATAGCCGCCAGCCTGAAAAAGAACAGGGAAGTACTGGAACACAAAGGATTGATCAAATTTTCCCGCGCCACACAATACAAAGGCGCATCCCATATTCCATTCATCGTGGATGCTATCAAAGGCAGGGAGGTAATACGTATTGCGTACCAGAGCTTCGACAGGAATGAGCCCAAGGAACACTGGGTGGAACCCTATCACCTGCGTGAATACCAGTACCGCTTTTACCTGATCGGTAAAAGCCAGAAAGCTAAAGGTGGCACCCTCCTTACGTTTGCGCTGGACAGGATAGTGGATATCTGGCCTACCAACAAAACATTCGATGAGAAGAATTTTGATGACGCCAGTTATTATCAGCACGCCATTGGCGTAACAGTGCCTCAGGGCGCCCCAGAAAAAGTGGAGCTTGCCTTTACACCTTTACAGGGGAAATATATCAAGTCGCAGCCTATCCATCCTTCCCAGCAGATTGAAAAGGACAACGACAAAGAATGCCGGATCTCACTCAACGTGGTGATCAATCATGAATTACAGATGTTACTGCTTAGTTATGGGGCCAATGTAAAAATATTACAGCCTGCACACCTGGCAGAAAAGATGGCAGCAGAAGCCAAAGCGATGCTGCAAAATTATTCATCATAAACGCTTTCTTGCATGACAAACTCATTCCGGATCTCCGGCAACCTGATAGACATCTTACAACAGAAGATATATCCCGCCACCGTTATCGTTGAAAACGGTGTTATAGCCCGTATTACGGAAGATGCGACCACATATGAGCAATACCTCTTACCGGGATTTATTGATGCGCACGTGCACGTGGAAAGTTCTATGCTGACGCCTTCACAGTTTGCCAGGCTGGCAGTGGTGCATGGTACTGTGGCTACAGTATCCGATCCGCATGAGATTGCAAACGTACTGGGTGTAGAAGGTGTAGAATATATGCTGGAAAATGGAAAAGCCGTTCCCTTTAAATTCTGCTTTGGCGCCCCTTCCTGCGTGCCTGCCACCATCTTTGAAACTGCCGGTGCTGAAGTAACGGTTGCAGACGTGGAAGCGTTGTTGCAGAAGCCGGAGGTGTTGTATCTCACTGAGATGATGAACTTTCCCGGTGTGCTGCATGAGCAAGCGGATGTAATGGCGAAGATAGCTGCGGCAAAACGTATCGGCAAGCCTGTAGATGGCCATGCGCCGGGCCTGCGTGGTGAAGATGCGAAGAAATACATCGCGGCCGGTATCAGCACAGATCACGAATGTTTTACAGCTGAAGAAGCGCTTGATAAATTACATTACGGCATGCATATCCTCATCCGTGAAGGAAGCGCTGCACGTAACTTTGATGCGTTGATACACCTGCTGAATGATTATCCGGAGAAGATCATGTTCTGTAGCGATGACAAACATCCTGACAACCTGGTGGAAGGCCACATCAACGTATTGGTGAAAAGGGCGCTGGCACTGAAGATCGATCTTTTCAAGGTATTACGCGCTGCCTGTGTGAATCCTGTTCTTCATTACCGGATCCCATCCGGACTACTGCGTGTAGGCGATCCTGCAGATTTTATTGTTGCAGATAATCTTGACAAATTCAATATCGTAGCTACTTACATCAATGGCATAGCTGTGGCCCAGCATGGTGAAACCCGCATCCCTTCTGTCATTGCTCCTGTCATTAACAACTTTGATTGTGCACCTAAATCCAGCAGTGATTTTCGTATTACTGCCAGTGGTGTTACAGCGAATGTAAGAGTGATTGAAGCATTGGGTGGTCAACTGATCACTAACAGTTTCACAGAGACATTGCCTGTTGTAGATAATCAGTTATTTTCTTCTACTGAGAAAGATATCCTGAAACTTGCTGTGGTGAACAGGTATAATCCTGCTCCTGTGGCGCTGGGTTTCATCAGGAACTTTGGCTTTAAACAGGGAGCGATTGCTTCATCTGTGGCGCATGATAGTCACAACATCATTGCTGTAGGTGTGGATGATGAGAGTATTGCACAGGCGATAAATGCTGTGATCGCGCATAAAGGTGGTGTGAGCGTAGTGGATAACGGTGATGTGTCTGTGCTGGCTTTACCCGTTGCAGGGTTGATGAGCAATCTTGATGGTTATGAAGTAGCTGCCCGGTATAGTGAATTAGATAAAGCGGCGAAGGCACTGGGAAGTAAACTGGATGCACCTTTTATGACCTTGTCATTCATGGCGCTGTTGGTAATCCCTCATCTGAAGCTGAGTGATAAAGGATTGTTTGATGGGGATACATTTAGCTTCACAGCCGCTGTATTGTAAGATTGATCTTTGACTAATGATATGCTTTGATTGCAGGATTAACATGGCTTGTGCATTTTAAACCCTGCAATCAAAGCTATGTTTAACCCCTACACCGCCCAAAGCGCACCACCTACACTGTCTTTCTCAGCGCCTGTTATGGAAGCCAGGGCATTTGTTTCCTGCCTCCAGCGTAAGGCGCCCAGTAATGCGATCATGAGTGCATTACGGAAAGGTTCCTCTTGTACTGTGACGGTAATATTCAATGGCTGTAGCGCTTCCTGTATCACTTTTACCAGGTAAGTGTTTGCCGTACCACCGCCTGTGAGCAATAAGTTGTTTGATCCCTCCTCTCCTTCCTGTGGCTGGAAGTCTTTTACTACATTCCCGATCTGTGCAGCAATATGATGGGTATAGGTATTCAGTTTCCCCTGTGTTGACAACTGATGTTGCTGGATCATTGGCATTATTACACCGGTACCGAACTTTGATGCCAGTGCTCTCGGATAGCTTTCATTGTAGAATGCCAATCCATTCAGTGCTTGCAGCAGTGGCTGATCTGTCACACCACCTGCTGCCAGTTTTCCCTCATCGTCATAGCTACGGCCCAGTGTTTCTGCCAGGGCATCCAGTACATAGTTGCATGGACAAATATCAAATGCCAGGAACTGACCATCTTTCTGCACTGCCATTGTCGCATTCTCGCTCAGGTTGATCCGGTAGCGGTAATCGGGGAATAGCAACTGCTCAGCTATTGGAAGAATAGGCGCTCCTTTTCCTCCCAGGGCAATATCCATAGCACGCAAGTCGCTGATGACAGGCAAACCGGTTACTGCTGCGATGGCGGCCCCATCGCCCAGCTGGGCTGTCATTTTCTGCGCGGGCACATGAAATACAGTGTGACCATGGGCTACAATGAAATGTACCTGGTGGTCCAGCTGGTGCTGCGATATGAACTGATTTACAGTATGTCCTATATAATGCCCGTATTCACTATTCAGCAACAGGTAATCCCTGGCAGGCAGATTCGCTGCTCCCCCCAGTTTTTCCTCCCATTCCGGGGTATATGCCAGGCGTTCTGCCGCCTTTATCTCATATGTCCATTTTCCCCTTACTTCCGTCAGGGCTGCAAAAACAACATCCAATCCAGCAAGCGAAGTACCTGAGGTTACACCTATTACATTATAAACCATGCACTAAAATTTGTGCAAAAGTAAATAATGTGCTGTTTACATACTTTTTTTTCATGTTTTATGGAATCGGGTGGATACGCTGCATCTTATTAGCAGACTAAAAAATTGTGCTATGCAAAGACATCTCTTCCTCCTGCTGACAGGACTCATCATCCTCGGTATATCAAGCATATCTGCTCCCGGACTGGCGCAATCCCAACATAAAATAGAGGGGACTGTCACCGATCATAATACCAAAACACCACTGGCAGGCGCCATGGTGCAACTAACAACTTCAGCTACCAACAAGGCAAAGGTAACTACCAATAAAAAAGGCCAGTTCAGTATTTCCTTTGATGGAAAACAGGCTACTATTTATGTCGCGTTTACAGGTTACAAAACAGATACACTGCTTGTCTCTGCTGACCAGAAAGCTAAACTCAATATCCGCTTAAAACCGGTTCCAGCTACTGCGGATGATATTAAGATCAAAAACCTCAAACAGCGGGTAGTCATGGACAAATCGGTACCGGCGCCAGCACCGGTAATGAATGAAGTAGTGGTGACAGGCTATGCGTCGAGAAAGGACGTGAAGATGATCAGTGGTAACATGTATGGTGCAACGACTGCCTCTACCGGGTATTACGACCATCAGACAGAAGATTACAGCCCTGTGAATGAGAACATCTTCCATACCGTCACAGATCAACCGCTCAGCACTTTCTCCATTGATGTGGACCGCGCTTCCTACTCCAATATCAGGCGTTTCCTGAACAATGGGGATATGCCTCCTGCTGATGCAGTAAGAGTAGAAGAAATGATCAATTATTTCGATTACAAATACGGTAATCCTACCGGCGAAGCTCCGGTTGCCATACATACCGATATGGCTGTTTGTCCCTGGAATACAGATCACCAGCTGGTGCGTATTGCGCTGAAAGGTAAAGACATGTCAAAAGACAATCTTCCTCCTTCCAACCTCGTCTTCCTGATAGATGTATCCGGCTCTATGTCCGGCCCACAAAGATTACCACTGGTAAAACAGGCCTTCAAAGCACTGACAGGCCAGTTAAGGCCAGTTGACAAAGTAGCGATAGTGGTATATGCAGGCGCGGCGGGACTGGTGCTGCCTTCTACCTCCGGAGAAAATAAAACTGCTATTCTCGATGCGCTCGACAAACTGGAAGCCGGTGGCTCTACTGCCGGTGGAGAAGGCATCCTGCTGGCATACAAAACAGCAGCAGAGCACCTGTTGCAGAACGGCAATAACCGCGTGATCATCGCTACTGATGGCGACTTTAACGTAGGCCCTTCCAGCGATGGAGAACTGCAACGCATTATTGAGAGGGAACGTGAAAAAGGTATTTTCCTCTCCGTACTGGGTTTTGGAATGGGCAACTATAAGGACAATAAACTGGAAATACTGGCAGACAAAGGAAATGGCAACTATGCTTACATCGATAACTTCGAAGAGGCCCGCCGCACGTTCGTTACAGAGTTTGGCGGTACATTGTTCACCATTGCGAAAGATGTTAAGCTACAGATAGAATTCAATCCTAAGTATGTACAATCGTACAGGCTGGTAGGTTATGAAAACAGAATGCTGCAGAACGAGGATTTTAACAACGATAAAAAAGATGCGGGAGATATGGGTGCAGGCCATACTGTGACTGCCCTGTACGAGATCGTTACTGCAAGTAAAGGGAGCAATCAACCGCTGGCGGTAGATCCGTTGAAATACCAGCTGGCAAAACAACCCGCAGGAAACAGTTCAGAAGTGCTCACCGTGAAACTGCGCTATAAAGAGCCTAAAGCCAGTACCAGTCAGCTGATCACACAGGTATTATACTGGAAACAGCAGGATATAACAGCAGCTCCCGAAGATTTCCGTATGGCCACTGCAGTTGCCGACTTCGGACTGCTGCTGCGTAATTCAGAACATAAAGGAAACGCTACCTGGGACCAGGTTCTGAAACTGGCCGGAAATGCCCGTGGTACGGACGAAGAAGGATATCGTGCAGAATTCATTCAATTGGTTAAAAAAGCACAATTACTTAGTAACAATCATGGTACGAAATAGTTCTGTACACCGGTCTTAATTCATTGTTTGTGTCAGACCGGTCATGGGTTTCAAGCCCGTGACCGGTCTTTTCGTTACTTTATTGTTATTTACATTTCCAGGCTCTGAAAATTTTGGTATTTTGCATACATGATAGTGAATCTAAGTAGTACCAATTCGTTAGTAGGAAACTGGTTAAGTGAGATCAGAAGCGTGGAAGTACAGACAGACCGCATGCGCTTCAGGCGCAATATGGAAAGACTCGGAGAAATAGCCGCTTACGAGATCAGTAAAACGTTGGAATACGAAGAGAAGGAAGTTCAGACACCACTGGGTATTGCCAATTGCAGGGTGTTGAAACAACAACCCGTTCTGGCTACCATCCTGAGGGCAGGATTAGCGCTCCATCAGGGCTTGCTTCACTACTTTGACAAAGCTGATCATGCCTTCATTTCTGCTTACCGTAAGCATAAACACGACGGCACCTTCGATATCAACCTGGAATACGTGTCCAGCCCTTCCATTGACGGTCAGGTAGTTATATTATCCGATCCCATGCTGGCAACGGGCGCGTCCCTGGTGAAAACCATCGAACACCTGCAAAGTCTGGGTAAACCCAAACATATTCACCTCGTCGTAGCCATAGCCTGTACCGTGGGAATAGAATATGTTCAGAGACATGCCGATAGTAACCTGAGCATTTGGGCCGGTGATATTGATGATGAACTGACAGCCAAAGGATACATTGTACCAGGGCTTGGAGATGCCGGAGACCTCGCATTTGGAAATAAACTACAGCAGTAAGAACCAGGATACCAACAGATAGGATCTTCTTTAGAGGAAATGAGTAGTCAACCAAAGAAAAACTCTTTCGTTTAGTCATTCATTAATAACACTTTAGGGCTTTCTCATAAGCAATGTTATATATTTTTAATTTGAAATATGAGTAGCATTGTGTACCTTCACATGGAACCATGAGAAAACCCTATACTATTAAGTATTGTTTTATGAAAAAAGTGTTGCTGTTTTTCACGATTGCCCTTTATCTGATGAACCCGGCCAGGGCGCAGGACCCGCATTTTTCGCAGTTCTTTGCCTCCCCACTCACTCTTAATCCGGCATTTACAGGCCTGTTTTCAGGCGACTTTCGTGTTTCAGGGAACTATCGTTCACAGTGGAGAAGTATCTCGACTCCATTCACCACCGGTACTGCAGCAGTAGACTTCGGAATCCTGAAGAATGTGCTGTCCTATACCGACATCTGGGGTGTAGGGGTAATGGCTATGTACGACAGGACCGGCGGCGGTGCACTGACCTCTACCTATCTCAGCTTTAGTACGGCTTACCATAAAGGTCTGGACCCGGAAGGAAACCATACCCTGGCTGTAGGCTTACAGGCTACTTACGTACAAAAGCGACTCGATCAGACAAAACTGGTATTTGAAAACCAGATAGACAATAACGGTTACAATCCTGCCATCCCAAGTGGTGAAACTTTTGTAAACCCGACTGTCACCTATCTCGATCCTAATATCGGTATCCTCTATAACGGTCTGGTGGGAGAATCATCCAACATCTACCTGGGTGCTTCCTATTATCACATCACGCAGCCTACGGAAACGTTCATGGCGCAGAACAACAATCGACTGACTGCCCGCTGGACAGCTCACGGTGGTGGTTCCGTTCCGGTAAATGGTACTAATCGTCTGCACTTCAGCGCCCTCTATATGAAACAAAGTACGGCTTCCGAATTCGCTTTCGGCGGTGCTTACGGTTTCAACCTGAATGGCGATGACGAAAACCCGACTACCTTCTACCTCGGTAGCTGGTACCGTCTGAAAGATGCGATCAACCCATATGTAGGTCTGGAGATCAACGGTTTCACCATCGGCGCTTCTTACGATATGAACGTATCTACGCTGAAACCGGCATCTAACTATCGTGGTGGCATGGAGCTTTCCATCATTTACGTACACAGACGCAATGAAGGAAGTAAGTACAGAACCTTGTGTCCAAGGTTCTGATCTGATAAATCATTTCAAAAAAGCCTGCCAGTTGCATAAGCTGGCAGGTTTTTTATTGCCGCCCTATATTTTTTACCATTGTTCCACTGATTTTTAGTTATTTACAACCGGATCAATGCTTATAGCGAATAACTAACACTAAAATTCCAGGAATTTGTTTTCATTCAGAGAAGTGCTGGCCGCCATTCAGGCCTACGGGAAAGCACATCAGTTTATCATGCAGCACAAGTTATGGAAATGGATACTCGTACCCGGTATCCTGTACTGCATATTGTTCATGACAGGAAGTTATTTCGTCTGGGGATATTCGGGAGATTTTGTCGAATACCTGTTTAACCTGCTTCCATTGAAAATATGGATCCAGGACCTTGAGAGCAGCTGGGTCAGCTTCTTCTTTATCCTGCTGGCGTTCTCCATCAGGATCATGATCCTGCTACTGTATTTTTCCTACTATAAGTACCTTTTCCTCATTCTGGGATCTCCCCTGTTTGCCTATCTCTCAGAGAAAACAGAGGCCATCCTGGAGCGCCGGGAATTCCCCTTCAGCATGCAGCAGTTCCTGAAAGATATGGCCAGGGGGATATCTATTTCGCTGCGCAATATGCTGTATCAGACCGTTGCCGTTCTGTTACTGATCGTATTGTCGTTCATACCGGTAGTCGGCTGGATCACACCGTTGTTTGCCTTCTTCATAGAGTGCTATTTCTATGGTTTTTCCATGGTCGATTACAGTTGTGAGCGGCATCAGATGAGCACCAGGCAGAGTATCAGGTTTATCAAAGATCATAGGGGTATAGCGCTGGGAAATGGTATCGTGTTTTATATCCTGATGTTCATCCCGATCCTCGGTTGGGTACTGGCGCCTTCCTATGCGGTGATAGCTGCCACCATCCATTTATCAGACAAAAAATTACTTCATGGCGCAACCTGGTAAAGTATACCTGATCCCTACTGTACTCAGCCCGGATACCCTCCATACTATTCCGGCCTATGTTACACCTGTAATACAGCAGATCAGCGTATTCTTCGTGGAGAATGAACGTACCGCCCGGCGGTACCTGAAGGCGCTGGATAAAAGTATCAACATAGATGCCCTGCAGTTACTGCTGATGCATGAAAATCATCCGCCGGATACTGCATTGGCCAAACAAATATTACTCTCAGGAAAGGATATCGGGGTGATCAGTGAAGCGGGCTGTCCGGCTATTGCCGATCCGGGACATCTTGTAGTACAGGTGGCTCATGCCATTAATGCGCAGGTCATTCCCATGGTCGGCCCTAACTCCATGCTGCTGGCCCTGATGGCCTCAGGCATGAACGGACAGAACTTCCAGTTCGTGGGCTACCTGCCGGTAAAACCGCCGGAAAGAATAAAGGCGATACGCGACCTTGAAATGCAATCGCAAAAGAAACAACAGACCCAGCTTTTTATAGAAACGCCCTACCGTAATAATCAGCTGCTGAAAGATATACTGGATAACTGTAAAGAAACTACGCAGGTGTGCGTAGCAGCTGATATAACCGGACCCGAAGAATTTATCCGGACAAAATCTGTAAAGGCGTGGAAACAGCAATTGCCGGAGCTGCATAAGAAACCGGCCATATTTCTACTGCTGGCACAATAGAAAATCAGGAATGAATTATATCTCCATTCCTGATCTCTTTTCTAATTACCTACTTCTTTCACCGTAATCACACTGTCCACAACGAAGTTGCTGACCCCGCGCCAGGGAAGTGCAGCCAGGTATTCCTTGTAGTGCAGCTCTACGAACTTTCCGCTGCAGGTCATGAGACGTTCGGCAATACGTTTATCTGTCACAGAGAACTGAAATTCATTTGACTGCAGTGCACCGGGCTGTTTAGAGCGGTAGCCGCTCTGGATAAGGCGGCCTTCAAATGTCTTGAAGACATATCCCTTCTCTACGAAATAATTCAGCTCACCGGCTTTTACCCCGCGACCAAATACGAAATAGTATCTATACATGAAAAAAAGGGCCAACACCACAAGTACGCCACCCACCACCATAAAAAGGAATCTGCGCATATTGTTTATTTGATACAGGTAAGGATTAAAGTCCGTATTTATCGATCAGATAGATCAACCCTGCCATACTGAAAGCGCCCAGTTCCAGCTCTCTCTTGTTCACGGCTTCAAAGGTATCATTGGCAGCATGATGCAGATCAAAATAACGCTGGGAGTCTGGCATTAGTTCACCCATTGGGGTACCTATTGCTTCGTACAGTTCTCCTACGTCCACGCCTCCGCCGGCAGATGTAAAGTCATATACGTCATAAGGGCGGAATAAAGGGGCCCAGGAGATGATCTTAGCCTGTTTTTCCGCCGGCATTGTGAATGAAAAGCCACGGGGTGTAAAACCGCCTGCATCGCTTTCCAATGCGAATATATGGTGCTCTCCTTTCGCTTTCGCCTCTGCCGCATATTTCTTACCTCCGCGGGAACCATTCTCTTCATTGGCAAACAGCACTATACGGATGGTACGTTTAGGTTTAATGCCCGCCGCCTTGAAAGCACGTAGCAACTCAACAGACTGTACACAGCCGGTACCGTCGTCATGCGCTCCCTGGTTTACATCCCAGGAATCCAGGTGTCCGCCTACGGTAATGATCTGGTCGGGGAATTCTGTACCGCGGATTTCACCGATTACGTTGTGCCCTGTGGTATCAGGCAGCATTTTACAATTGGTTTTCAGGTACAGTTTCATGTCTGACTCTCCTTTCAGCCTGTTGCTTAACAGCTCAGCATCTTCCAGACCGATGGCCACAGCGGGGATCTTAGGGAAGGAGTCATTATAGTGCATGGCGCCTGTATGCGGTAAGTTGTTGGCTCCATGGGTCATAGACCGTACCACTACTGCCAGTGCACCGTATTTGGCCGCACGGCTCGCGCCCTGTCCGCGGTATCTCACAGCGTCTCCGTAAGACTCGAAAGTGCGGATGAACTCGGGTTTAAAGGCGTAATTATAAAACACGATCTTGCCTTTTACCTGGTCCTTTTTTGCTTCCAGGTCTTCGAAAGAGGATACTTCCAGCACAGGGGCGGTGATCCCTGAAGGGGCACTACCAACAGAGTTACCCAGTGCCAGCACATTCAGCGGTGGAATAAAGTCGCGACGGCGGGAGATGATACGCACCTCTTCCTTAGCGCCTCTTACCCAATGAGGTACCTGGCAGGCCTGCATATAAACAGTGTCTGCGCCGGCATCCTTCAATACCTTTTCACCCCATTTTTCAGCTTTCACCATTTGTGGAGAGCCGGCAAGACGGCCCCCTACCTGCTGGGTAAGATCTCTCAAATTTGAGTATGCCTTACTATGTGTCAGGACTTCGGTTGCCAGTTGTCTTAAAACCAGGGAATCGCTCTCCTGCTGTTGTGCACATACCGGAATGGTAAAGGCCAACAGCGCAGGCAGCAGGTAATTTCTCATAAGCACATCGATTTTGGGACTAAAACTAATTAAATAACATTGTTATTCAAATGGGTTTATCATACATATATTTTACATGACAGGCTTAACACGCCGCTAATACCATTTACCGGCAATGTCAGCTTAAAATGTTATAATTTTGTACCCTGTATTAACGTAAACTGTGTTCTGCGTGAGGCGTTCTGCATTCTGTGCTAAACGTTGGCACTAAGCGTTTGGCTATAAAGTTTTAAACAACAACACATGCGAATTGGAATAGTATGTTACCCAACTTATGGGGGTAGCGGCGTACTGGCAACGGAATTGGGTAAGGCGCTGGCAGATAAAGGGCATATGGTCCATTTTATTACCTATCAGCAACCCGTGCGACTGAATGCCTTTCATGCCAACATATATTATCATGAAGTGCAAGTCCCTACTTACCCGCTTTTCGATTTTCCTCCTTATGAGTCTGCATTGAGCAGCACCATGGTGGATGTTATACTTAACCAGCAATTAGACCTGCTGCACGTACATTATGCTATTCCGCATGCATCTACCGCCTACCTGGCAAAACAGATTGTCAGCAAACAAGGCAGGATTGTACCTTTTATCACAACCCTCCATGGTACAGATATTACCCTGGTAGGTAAGGATAAGACCTATGCCCCGGTGGTGACCTTCTCTATCAACGAGTCGGACGCTATTACCGCAGTATCCAATAATCTCCGGGAAGAAACATACAAATCCTTTCAGATCGAGAAAGACATCGAAGTGATCTACAACTTCGTGGATACCGATCGCTTTAAACGCCGGGAAAAGGAATTGCTGCATTTCAGGAACGCCATTGCTCCCAACGGAGAAAAGATCCTGCTGCACGTGTCCAACTTCCGTAAGGTGAAACGCGTTCCCGACGTAGTAAAGATCTTCCAGAAGGTAAGGGAAAAAGTACCTGCCAAACTGCTGCTGGTCGGCGATGGTCCTGACAGGCCAGCTATTGAAGCTATGTGCCGGGACTTGCATCTTTGCGGGGATATCCGCTTTGTGGGTAAACAGGAGCAGCTGGAAGATGTGATGTCAATTGCTGACCTATTTGTACTGCCTTCTGAGTATGAAAGTTTCGGTCTTGCGGCCCTGGAAGCCATGGCTGCAGAAGTGCCGGTGATCTCTTCCAATGCCGGTGGGCTGCCGGAGGTGAACATTCACGGGAAGACCGGTTACCTAAGCCCTGTCGGCGATGTGGACAGTATGGCGGAGCATGCTACCAGGCTGCTGATGGATGAAGAGCTGCTGGCCACCATGCGTAAGGGGGCCCTGGAACAGGCACAGCGTTTTCATATCGATAATATCATCCCGCAATATGAAGCCCTGTATGAAGAGGTGTTGAACAGGGCGCTGGAGTCGATAGATAAGTGATTTTTATAAAAAAAGGCTGTCCGCGGTGGACAGCCTTTTTCTTTATAGCTTCTTAAGTTATTTCTTCCTGATCCAGAACTCGGGGTTTTGCTTTTGTATTCCCCTATAGATCTGCAGTTCAACCTCTCCCAGGTTCTCCAGTTCATTGGTACCAGCAGTACCGATCACCTGACCTGTACTCACCCTGTCTCCTGTTCTTACACTTACTGTCTGCAAACGGGCATAGTTGGTAAAATACTGTCCATGCCTGATAATCACCAGGGAACCACCTCCCGGAATAACAGCCACAGTCCTTACTTCCCCCTGGAAAATCGCTCTAACGGTGGCTCCACGGCTGGTACCGATAATCACACCATCATTCTCTACAGTAATACGGTCGATCACCGCATGCTGCTGGCGGCCGAAGTGCCCGATGATATGACCGGAGCCTACCGGCCATGGCAGTTTACCACGATTATTTTCAAAGCTTTCTGACAATGCCAGGGCTTCCGGTGTTGCTTCCAGTACGTTCTCTGTACGCACCGGTTTTTCTGCTTCTGGTGCAGGGGCCGGTGGTTTCGGAGCCGGAGCTGGTTCTGCCGGCTTCGTTTCAGGTTTATTTTCGGCTATAGCATTGTTATTCTTAGCAGCGTTGGCAGCGGCATTGGCGGCTGCAAGAGCAGCAGCTTTCCTCGCCGCCTCATCCCGTTTCCGTTTCTCTTCAGCAGCAGCCTTACGTTTGGCAACCGCTTCCTCTTCCGCCTGCCGGCGGGCCATTTCGATCTCACGACGAATTACCGCCTGGATAGCTGCCTGTACTTTCTGCGCGTCTTTTTTGTTCTTGTTGATATCTGCCAGCAGCTCTTTCTCACGCCCTTTCAGGTTAGTAAGTACTTTGTCTTTCTCTTTCTTGTCCACCTCCAGTATACTCCGTTGCTCCTGCTCCACCTTCAATGTACCGGAACGTTTCTCCTTCTGTTCCTGCAGGCTCTCGATTTTCTTACTCAGCAGCACACGTGTTTCAAGAATGTTATCTGCTTGTCTGCGACGATAATCCCTATACTGTTTGAGGTACTGGTATCTTTTTATGGCATCATTGAAAGACTCTGCAGAAAAAATGAAGTTCAGCATATCGTAGGTACTGCGGTTCTTATACGCATATACGACCAGCTGTGCATATTGTGACTTCAGGGTATCAAGGTCTTTCTCGAGGGTCTTAATGTCTCTGTAGGCAGAATTGATATCACCGTTAATGAAGTTGATCTCTTCGTTGATATTGTTGATAAGACGGGTACGCAGCGTAATCTTATCCCGCAGTGCCCGTAGCTGGCTCAGACTTTCTTTTGTTGATTTCTTGGTAGTTTTGAGTGCTTCGTTAGCCTCGTCGATCTCACGTTGCAACTCTTTCTTTCTATGCTCCAATTCTTCCCGCGACAATTGGGGAGCCTGTGCATGCAGCAAGGCCGGTAGTAAACCTAAGATTATTATAAACGGGAAAAACTTCTTCAGATTCAGCATGATGGTTTTAAAGATAGCTGCAAAATAGCAATTTACAAATTTCAGATACATTCCGGAGCACTCCTACTCCTTAGAATAACTGGAAGGAATAGTGAACGGAAAGCTCACTGGCTGATCAAAATCTATTTTGTTAAAATCCATGTTGATCTTCGTATAACTTTTCTCTTCCACAAAAACCCTGCGGCGGGTAGCAAATTTAATCTTATCCAACGACTTGTACTCACCATATGTCAGCTCAACCGAACGCTTACGCGTACTGTCTTTATCCATCACCTTGCTTTGCTGCAGGATATAGTCATCTGCAAAAACGTTGAACAGGCTGGTGAATATTGTGCTGTCGCAGGTAAAAGAAATCACTGCCGGTGTCTTCACTACCTGGTATACTGAATCTGTCAGGTATACCGGATTACCAATAATGAGGTCCTGCAATGTTTTGAAATCGAACGGAATGTTCAGAACGTCCTGTGCATTTCTGAGATCACGGAGATAAGCTATTTTATGAAATTTGTCGATTGCCTTCAGGCTGTCGGGTGTAATGATAGCCCTGGCTACTTCCCCGATAATAGGCGCTGACACTGATATCCAGATGAAACTGTCTTTCTGCATCCGCATGTTTGCGTTGATACCTGACATTTGTTTGGATTCTGTTTCAAAGTCGATTTTTAATTTTGCGGAGAAGGTGTTAAAGGATATGCAGTTGCTGCGTAGTTTTGAGAGCAGCTCTCTATTATAAGTACTGGCAGCTGTCACAGATGCGCTGTCTGTCGTTGTTATAATGTTATGCTGGGTAGTATCCGTTACAGGAAAAGAAGTGCCTGCAATCTGTCGGCTATGCCTGCATGAAAAGAGTCCCGTGCTTACAATACCTAATACTATCAGTGCTAATGTTTGCTTCATCATGATCTTTAATTCAATACATTCCCATTCCCCCCGGGAAGTTCGCTACTCCCTTTCGGTTGCAAGTATATACCGTTTTTCTGCAATTTTACGGGCTAATCCTACTGAATTAGCACCCTTTTGTTTGGCTAACTGCCAATATTCCAGGGCCTTATCTACTTCATGGAGGTTAAACAATATATCTCCGTAGTGCTCCAGCATATTAGGATTCTCACGTGCGTCCTGTGACCGCAGGGCTTTTTCCATCCATTCCCTGGCCTGTTCATAACGGGCCATGCGGAACAGGATCCAGGCGTATGTATCCATGAAATTGGTACTTTCCGGTTCCAGTTCCAGTGAACGTTTGGACATGCTTTCTGCTTTGTTCAGCTGCTCTCCGCGAAGGGAGAGGTAGTAACTGAAATTGTTCAGTACCAATGCATCATCCGGCTTTAAAGCCAGCGCCCGGTCATAACTGCTGTCTGACAACTGATGCTGACCTGTTGCGTGATAAGCATCGCCCAACAGGGAATAGACATCTGCCCGCATATTCTTGTCTCCATTACCATTCCCTATCTGTAATGCAATATTTAAGGCATCTATGGATGCAGGATAATTCTGTAGCAAAAAGTTCGCCACCCCCTTGAAATAATGACCCATAAATTCTTTGGGGAACTTATCTGTCACAATTGAGCTCACTTTCAGCAGTTTATTGGAATCTTCCTTGCGGGAGTAGATCCACATCAGCTGGTACCATACGGTAAAACGTGTGGAATCCAGGGTCACCGCTTTATTGTAATCTATCAATGCACTATCCAGCATACCCGCCTGTGAGTACATATCTGCCTGCAGCGCGTAGGCCTTAGCTTCTTCCGGATGTGCCTCGATGACCAACTGCGCCAACTGCAGCCCTTCCCTCAGTTTACTGCTGTCCACTCCCTGCATTTGCAGGTAGGGATAGACATACGCTACCTTTTCATCAATGTTATAGTCCGGATTGGCAAAAGCACGGGTCAGATAAGCCCAATAGTCGTCGTATTTACCTTCTTTCTTGGCATAACCTGACAACGCTATCAGCGCTCTCGGATTAGACGGATCCCGCTGAAGTACCTCTTTGTAGATGGCTGAGGCTTCCTCAGTACGGTCATTAGAGTTATAAATATCTCCCAGGATGAGATAATACCTGACATCATCCGGGTTCTGATTAATCAACTTGTGTACCTCCGCTGCGGCATCGTCCATTTTGTTCAGCTTGAGATAAAGCCGCTGCTTCTGGAAGGCCAGTTCTTCTATCAACCCTACTTTCACTTCCAGTGAATCAAACACCTCCAGTGCTTCTTCAGATTTATCTGCTTTTGCGAGGAACATTCCTTTGTTATACAGATATTCATCATTGTCAGGATAGGTGACGGCCAGCCGGCTATATACGGCAGCAGCACTGTCAAACTGGGCATTTACCCCAAAAGCGTCTGCCAGTGTGATCTGGAACCACTTGTTGGAACCGTCCAGGCTTACTGCCTTGCGGGCAAAGCCCAATGCATACCCGGGGTTGCGCACCTCGATGAACAGGCGGGCCAGTTCATAATAAGCGGTAGGATTGTTCCTTCTGAGGCGAAGATAATCTGAGAACTGTGTAATAGCCGTGCGGTAGTCGCCCAGCATCTTAGACCTTTCGGCTGAGTAAAAGAGGCTATCCGCACGCTGCTCCAGCAAGGTGGAATCCTTGATGGAATATACCTGGCGGGAAGACGCGCGGGTTGCAACGGGTTTGGAAGAATTACAGGCAGTTCCCACCAGACAACAAAAACCCGCCACTAAAAGAGGTAAGCGGCCTACCAGTCGGTTTAAAGCCGGCAGACCATTCTTTCCAGGCAAGGTCCTATTGTTATTCCGGATTGTGAACATTTATTAAGATTTACCGGTGTGGCCAAAACCGCCGGCACCACGTTCTGTTTCTGTCAGCAGTTCCACCGCTTCAAGCTTAGCTTGTACGAAAGGCGCGATTACCATCTGAGCGATCCTTTCACCGGGAGCTATAGCCTGCGGCTCATTTGACAGGTTGATCATTATGATCTTGATCTCTCCCCTGTAGTCGGCATCGATTGTACCAGGGGTATTCAGCAGGGTAAGTCCCTGTTTGATGGCCAGACCGCTGCGTGGTCTGATCTGGGCTTCATACCCGGTAGGCAGCTCTATGAACAGGCCGGTGGGTATCAGCATCCTTTCCAGAGGCTGTAAGGTAATAGCTGTCTCCAGACTGGCCCTGAGGTCCATCCCGGCCGCTTCTGCAGTGGCATAGGCCGGTAGCGGATTAGCGGATTTATTGATGATCTTTACTGTAATAGCTGCCATTGTTGCAAAGGTATTTTAAATAGTCCATAGTCCGCAGATTATGAACATTTGATTCATTTTTGCCGGGCATCCCGGCACAATCATTTGATTCTTAAACGAATAAGCCATCAGAGATCCGGCAACTTAATTTTTCTCAAGCAGGACGGTCGCATAAGCCACCACTCCCTCTTCACGACCCACAAATCCCAGTTTTTCTGTTGTGGTAGCCTTTATAGATACTTCCTCTGTGGATATATTCAGTATACCGGCGATGGTTTCCTGCATTTGCACTACGTATGGTTTGATCTTGGGCGCCTGCAGGCAAAGTGTGCTATCGATGTTCACCACCTGGTAACCCTTAGCGGTGATCAGCTCCTGCGTACGCTTCAGCAATATCTTGCTGTCAATATTCTTATAAGTATTATCAGTATCGGGGAAATGCATGCCGATATCGCCCAGACTGGCGGCTCCCAGCATAGCATCACAAATGGCGTGCAGCAGCACATCGGCGTCACTATGTCCCAGGGCTCCTTTATGGTGCGGTACCAATACTCCTCCCAGCCAGAAATCCCGTCCCTCTGTTAACTGATGAAAATCTACTCCAAGCCCAATGCGCAATTTAGTCATGACAGATGTATAAACTTTGAAATATAAGCTTTTAACCGCTCAAAATTATCGCAAATTAAAAATCCTCCGGGTATTTCCGGAGGATTCTTATATTTTAAAAAAACATTAACTATTTCAGATCCAGCTATTACCAGGTGTTGCCGCCCTCTTCATCTTTATGACCAAGGTCGAAGACCAGGGAGAAACGCAGGGTATTGGATAATGGGTTACGCTGGATACCATTGCCGGAAGGTACCAGGTAAG
The DNA here is from genome assembly GCF_900142925.1 of Chitinophaga sp. CF418. Classification (GTDB taxonomy): domain Bacteria; phylum Bacteroidota; class Bacteroidia; order Chitinophagales; family Chitinophagaceae; genus Chitinophaga. Next base: position 36,414 of record NZ_FRCN01000015.1, on the reverse strand, counting down.
AGAAGTTCAGGCCGAACATGTTGTATTTAACACCCAGACCAGCTGTTACATACTTACGGTTACCCTTGTTCTTGTTTTCGTAGAAATAACCGGCACGTACAAAGAACTGATCACTGTAGCTATATTCACCACCCAGGGAAACTGTTACTTCCTGCAGTTCTTCCTTCATACCTCCCGGAGCATCACCAAAAGAGGAGAACATGCCTGAGAGGGTTGACTTTTCGCGGTAAAGTCCAGCGCTATCAGGAGTAGGCACCAACAGTTTATTCAGGTCGAGTGTGAACATCAATTTGTTGGTCTCGTCCATTCCTATGGTGTAGGCGGTGCCCAATCCCAGGTTGGTAGGCAGAAAGTCTTTATTGGTGGCAGATTCTGTATAGGAGATTTTGGTACCAATGTTAGTGAGCGCCAGACCAACGTTCCAGGTATTTACAGCGTTATTGTCTTTCTCGTAATCTTTTGTGTAGAACAGGGACAGGTCAGTCGCAAATGCTTTACCTGGTCTGATCACACGGCCGTTGATATCACCACTGGCCAGGTTGGAGTAAATAAAACGTCCAGCCAGGGCAACAGAGAAGTTATCTGATAATTTACGGGCATAACCTGCATCAAATGCAAATTCACGCGGACGGTAGTCGTAGGTAGGCATACCGGTAACATCCGTAAAGTTGATAGTACCTAAAGAGAAGTAACGCAATGAGCTGGAGATTGTCTGAAACTCATCCAGCTGATAATAACCTGACAGGTTAGCAAGAAACACGTCATTCACGAGTTCTTTCAACCAGGGGGTATAAGTCACTGAAATTGCGGAGCGGGTTGTTGCAAACGGGATCTTGGCAAGGTTCCAGTAGATGGAATTTGCGTCGGGAGAGGTGGCTACGCCGGCGTCTCCCATAGCTCCTGCCCTTGCATCAGGAGAAATACGTAGAAAAGGTACCGCGGTGTTAATGGTATTCGTACGTCCGTCCAGATCACCTGTGGAAATCTGAGCGGAGACAGACAGAGAGAATAGGATGCAACAAATTAAGACAAGGTTTACAGTTGCCTTTCTGATCATGCAATTATACATGCAATAGTGTTTAGAACGAGTTGTAAAAATAGTTCGAAAATCTATATTATCAATAACAGGGGTCTGGTAAGGGACTCGCGAATCAAGTATTTGCTTTTGATGCATAGGTTATAACACAGTTACTTTTCCGCCTAAAACCTTTGTTTTACCATTCGCTGTTACCAAGATACTATATATGTAAATTCCAGGCGACACCCGGGCGCCAGAATCGGCCGTTCCGTTCCAGGATGCCCCTACATAACGGCTACCACCATCATTTATTGTATGATGTATAGTTTTTATTTGTTGACCCATTACCGTAAAAATTCTGACAGTCACATCCAACGCCCGATCTTGCTGATTATGCTCAAAAGTGAACTGTGTCTGGTCATGGAAAGGGTTCGGGAAACAACCGGCCTTTCCTATCGTCATCTCAGATGACTTTACTACCCGGAACTGCAGTGTGGCGGTACCGGAGTTGTTGTGGGTATCCCATGCCTTTATTGTCATAATGTGCATTCCTTCAGACAGGCCATACAGTGGGAAACGGACCGTTCCTTCCTGATAACTGTCTGTTGTGGCCTCAAAGAAGCTGTTCAGGATATAGTATTGACCTTCCTTATTGTCCAGTGTAGCTATCAGATCATGTCCTATGCCATAACCGGAAGTATTGATCCCCTGTTCATCCTTCAATTGCAGCAACAGTACCGGATTTTCTCCTGTGATGCCCCCGTTGCGGAAATATTCATTGTCCAGGTATGCTTTTATAACAGGTCCCAGCTCATCTTGTTCAATATTATCAGCTGTTCCACCTACTTGTACTCCTGCATACACACCTCCCGCCGCCGTAACACCATTGGTTGCATAAAAACCAAGCATCCCCGCGCCCACCTGGTAGTCAATATCTGCGGGCACCACGAAAGTGCATGAGAATCTGCCATTCTCAACGGTCTGCTGGCCGCGATACAGTATATTCTGTTGCTCATAGAAGCCTGCCTTGGTACTACCGGCATCATTCCCACGGGTATATTGCAGAGCAGGTTTATCATACACAGTCGTATACAATGTACCTTTATAGGTGTCCTGCCGGATGCCCTGTTCGTCTTCCAGGTGGCCTTTTACCGTGTATTTACCCATTGCTTTCAATGTATCCGGTATATCATTTACCGCCTTCCCATTAATGGAATCCGTTACCACATGATACCGGGGAAAAGCCAGTGTCAGTGCCGGATCGCCCAATAACTGGAACTTACGGTTATTAGGAATATCGATATAAGTAGCGTATGTCAGGTTCTTGGCCTCCATGGCCGCCTGTCCAAGCGTCAGCATCTGTCCGTCCGCACCGGGTGTCAGGAGCTTCTGCAGGTAATTAGCATTCATCACTTTGTTGGAAGCAGAGAATACTGCCCTGGTAGTTGTCATCAGTGCAATACCGCCGCCATTCTCCTGCAACAATAGCTTCTCACCAAGGGAGACATATGCCGGATTGTCAAACGGCGCAAAGTCGCAGGTGGCTGTGATAAACAATGGCAGTTTACCAGCGTTCTTCCAGGTAGCCAGGGAACTTTCCTCCATGATCACTTCTTCTGCGAGCCGGGAGTAACTTCCATGACCGGTATAGTTCCAGATCAGGGTACCCTCAAACATATCTTCTGCGATGGCGGCATTTACTGCCGGATAACGGCTACCACCTGCATCAGCTATTTTCGGATAGGCATCCAGGTAGATCTTGTCAATATGCCCTGCCGGCCATCGTGCAGCAACGATCTCACTCATACTTTCTGCGTCCTGCAGGTGCAGATTATCATCACCGTCATCTGCCACGACAGTAATATGTTGTTGCCAGCGGCCAAAGTTGGCGGGCACATTATACCCGATGATCTTGTTCACCACCGCATCTGCCTGGGCCGGTTGCTGTACAGGCAGGCGGCCTATCGCTATATCCAACAGGTTTTGCCTGCTGTTGTCATTAATATCGTCTGCATCATCCAGGAAACCGAAAAAGTCGTCTGAGGGGTAGGCATTTACCGGATCTGTGGAGATCGTGCTTTGCCAGGTAGGCACCATATTGGTGTTTCCCGCCACCCTGTTCTTATAGTCATAAGAGGCATCTCCGAACAGTAACAGGTAACGCAGCCCTCCCTTGTCATAACACATCTTCACAAAATCTCTGACAGCAACAGGATCGGCAGTACCTGAGCCAAACTCGTTATAGATCTCATTCACTGTCACCACTTTCACCGTCAGCCCGTCATGTGTGCCGTGCCAGGCAGCCAGCCTGGTGGCAGCAGCCTGTAAAGCAGGGGTAGTCACTATCAGCATGTCTGCAGTACCGATGCCATGCAGATCCTGACTGGTTACAGCGCCAGCAATTACTGGCTGTAAATATCCCTGTCCTGTGAAGGCTGCATATTCATGCAGAATACCACAATCCCTTGTAAAAGAAAGCGTGGAGCCTGCCAGCTGGGTTTTGACCTTCACTGGTTGCTGCGGGTCTGTCACATCGAGGACAACAGTCTGACTACCGGCCTGCTCCAGTCTGAACTGTGCGTTCTGGCCGGGACTTACGGAAACCATATCCCTGAAAAAGAGCGGCTCCCGCGCGGGCAGCTGCAGCGGACACCGGGCCTGTATGGTCAGATAGTCCAACCATCCCTGCGCCCCGCTTCCTCCAGGTGTGAAGCTAAGTGTGACGGGGACTGTTGTGCCTGCAGGCGTTGTAGTATAGTATCCCGTTGCTACTGAAGCAAAAGCCTCAAATATATTTCCGCTCACGGGCGATAATGACAAAGAACCCAGCATATTATTTCCTGCCTGTATGGAGAAACGGCTGGTACCGATCCCCCTGGCGGCCACCCTGGCTCCTATCTTCAGTGAGAAAGGAGTCAGTGGTAATGAAAAGTTGATATTGCGTAACGGCTGCACACTGCTGAATACAGTGCCCCACCATTGTTTGCCGCTGCCCAGGAAGTTGATGCTGTCGTTCTCATAAAAAGCGTGATAGTCAAAGCTGTTGACAATCACACCGGCAGCCGGTGTTGCAGCATCCTGGGCGATCCTTTTCCCCGGAGTACTGCCGGTGGTCAGGAAGTACCAGGCCGTATCCGAGTAAAGATTGGCCGTATGTACGAAATTATTACCGTGGTATTGCCAGCTATGTGGACCCGGCGCATAGAACAGGAGGTAGTCTCCCTCTTCCAACAGCGCCACTTCCGGCAGATCGTCGTGCCTTGATATGGCATTGTTTTCAGGCAGCATACGTCCCCCGGTGCCATATAGTCTGACGCTTTTCAGATCAGTACTCATTCCCATGCTGGTGAGCAGGGCTTTATCTATTTTATAAATGCCTTCCCGGGTAATTGCCAGTTTTTGCCAGCTGCCGGAAGAAAGCACGGAATGTGCGGTGTAGGGGCCTCCTCTCCCGTTACCCCCTGATACCCATTGGCAAAGGAGTAATAAGAAAGAGAAGGGAATAAACTTCATAGCGGGTATTTGCGCAAACATAGCAATTATAAACTATATTTATAGGGCGAAATCGACCATTGCGGCTGTTGTCACGAAATGTCTGCATCTGCCCTTCGGATTGTATTTCAGTTTTTTATAACATGTGAATATACGACAGCGGGACATTTTATGACATACTATTTCAAACACTATAATAAGTAGCCATTATCCGGCGTTTTATTGACGGGAGGACTATTTTTGTTCCTGTTGTCAGTAAAGTATGCTGTATGTCGGAATTAAGAGGGAATAAGCAAGGAAGTAAGAGTATATTTACACAGAACCATACCATGTATCTATGAGTCATCAACCAGAAGCCAGCTACTGCCAACCAGCCACCAGAAAGCACTGACGGTCATTACAGTTAAGATAAACTTAATACGTAGTCCGGACAGACCTCTGAATCGTAAAACACTGATTTTAAATAAGATAAACTCTAATAACCGGTGAATGCTTACAGATTAATTATTTTTACTATAAAATAAATTATACTACATTTGCGTTTACCATAAACATCAAATAAAAAAGCTGAATCGCATGCATAGATTAACCTCTGTCTCAATGCTCTTAGGCGCCAGTATAATTATGTCGATGTCTGCCTGTAAAAACGGTGGCCCTTTCGGCAAAAAGAAGGAGAAATCCACAGCTACTGGCTGGAATTACAATGATCCTAAGATGGGTGGTTTCAGTGTGGCCAAAAGTAAAGACCAGCAGACTGGTCCGGGTCTTGTTTTCGTGCAGGGCGGTACCTTCGCCATGGGAGCGACAGAACAGGACGTTATGGCCGACTGGAATAACATTCCAAGACGTATTACTGTTTCTTCATTCTACATCGATGAAACAGAAGTTGCCAACGTTCACTATCGTGAATATCTGTACTGGCTGCGTCGTATGTACGACGAGTCCTTCCCGGACGTATACCGCAAAGCTTTACCAGATACCCTGGTATGGCGTAGCGAACTGGCGTACAACGAACCGCTGGTAGAATATTACTTCCGTCACCCTGCTTACAACGATTATCCGGTAGTAGGTGTGAACTGGAAACAGGCTGTTGACTATTGTAAATGGCGCTCCAACCGTGTGAACGAAAAGATGCTGATCGACAAAGGGTTGCTGTCCAAAAACGATATGAAGAACCAGGCTGATGATAACACCTTCGATACCAAGTCATATACTGCGGGCCTTTATGAAGGTATCCCTGGTAATATGTCCAAGAGTACCAAGGCACAGTTCAGAAACGCTGATGGTTCTCCACGTACTGCTCAATTCGAAGATGGTGTAATGTTACCAAACTACCGCCTCCCAACAGAAGCTGAATGGGAATATGCGGCACTGGGTTACATCGGTCAGAACCCTGGCCCTTCCAAGAAAGAAGGTAAACGTGGTGAGGAGTTGATCATGAACAAACAGGTTTATTCCTGGGGAACTAACACAAGTGGTCTGAGAGACATCCGCCGTGGTGCATGGCAGGGTCAGTTCCTGGCGAACTTCAAACGTGGTTCCGGTGATAACATGGGTATGGCAGGTGGTCTGAACGACCGTGCGTCTATCCCTGGTCCTGTAATTGCTTTCTTCCCGAACACTTTCGGTATCTATAACATGTCAGGTAACGTGAGCGAGTGGGTACTGGACGTTTACCGTCCGCTGAACCCGATCGACGGTGATGACTTCAACTACTTCCGTGGTAACAAGTTCCAGACTACTTATATGAACGGCGAAAACGAACCTGAAAAGGACAGCCTGGGTCACCTGAAAATGCGTGATGTAACCGACGAAGAAAGTGCTAACCGTCTTAACTACCAGAAAGGTGATGTTATCAACTATCTCGATGGTGACTCCCTCTCTAACGTAGAATACGGTTACGGCATTACCTCTCTGATCAACGACAAATCTCACGTTGTAAAAGGTGGTAGCTGGAACGATCGCGCTTACTGGCTATCTCCAGGTGCACGCCGTTACATGCAGGAAGATATGGCCACCAACACTGTAGGTTTCCGTTGCGCAATGGACCGTGTGGGTAGCCCTGAAGGTAACAAGTTCAAAACTGGTCAGCTGTTCAAGAAACAACGCCAAAAGAGATAGTGCTAATTAGAGCACATAAAAAAATCCCTCCTGTCGACCAGGAGGGATTTTTTTATTGGTAATAGTCTCTTTATTATTTCCAGATCTCCAGGATCTCTTCTGTATGATTTTTGGTATCCGGCTTCACAATAATCTTGTCTATCATACCCGATTCATTGATGAGGAAAGTAGTACGGTGTGTACCGTCATAAATACGCCCCATGAACTTCTTCTCTCCCCATACACCATATTGCGTATGAATGGTACGGTCTTCATCTGCCAGTAAAGGGAAAGGCAGATCATATTTCTCCGTAAACTTCTTATGTCGCTTTTCACTGTCTGTACTCACGCCCACTACTGCATACCCTTTCTTCAGCAACACATGATAGTTGTCCCTCAGGTTACACGCCTGGTTCGTACAACCGGGCGTCATATCCTTCGGATAAAAATATAGTATCACCTTCTTTCCCTTCAGATCGGCCAGCGAAACCTCTTTACCTTCCTGATCTATCCCCTTAAAAACGGGCGCTTTATCTCCTTCTTTCAAATGTGTCATATTCTCTTTCCTCTATCTCGTAAATGTGATCGTCTGTTCTTTGGTGTTACCGGCAATATCTGTCACCAACATGCGCAGGCTGTGTTTACCCGGCTTGCAATGCTCGTCAAAAGTATAAGAGATAACATTACCTCTGCGGGCGAACATCAGCCATTTGCCATCGAGCTCTGCCCGGTAGGCTTTAATACCGCTGTCATCGTTGATAGCGAAAGATAATTTCGCCGCCTTTGACAGGTTAGCTCCGTTCTTCGCTCCCAGCAGAGCAATTTTAGGCGCGATAGTATCCACTTCCAGGTGGAAATTGCCAAACTCACGGAACTGCCCAACATACCAGCCCTTTTCCAGTGTAGTACCAGCAATGGTCTCTCCCAGCCCCTCACGTACCATCACTACCTTATGCTGTTGCGCAGCCGGTATGGGTCTGTCAGGCTTTATATGCAGGGTAAAATTGCTATGCAATGGCACCAATGCTGTATGAAGGCGGAAAATGGAAGACACGGACTTTGACTTTTCTCCTGCCGGAATTTCAGCATAGTTAAAGCAGATCCTGTCGTACAGTGAATTTTCCTCCAGGAAAAATTCCACCTGGTTATTCTCGAAGATATTGCGGGATTCCGCATACATCGTATTGGCGCATTTGGTAGGTTCCGGTGCATCTCCACTCTGCTGCAGGGTGAATTTTACAGTGGAAGAATTACCATAGGCATCCTTCACCAGCAATTTTACCGGATGTGGCGTACCGTCTGACAGATCAATGGTTCCATCTCCCTGTACATCCTTGTAGATCTCCAGCTTATTGCCCGGCACAGAAAACAGCAGTTGCAGCCAGGGGCCACCGCCTTTTCTTATTTTATAGTCCGTATGTGCATTTATATAGCGAGACTCTTCAAAACCGATATTATCGATCTGGAAACCGCTGTTAGGCACATCCCTATCAAACATTACCACTTCATAGATACCGTAATTATTAGGCACATTGCTCATACGGTCCACCGCATTCAGCCCTATTCCGGCCGATGCGCTTTTTACCCTGATCAATGGCGTAGCAGGGACATATTCACCATTCACCTTCTTTACCGGCAGTATGGTAGGTGTCTGGTCATAAATGCTCCTGTCCATATCATAAAGGGCAATCCTGAACACCTCAGGGGCTTTGGTATCGGGGATGTCGAAACCGAAAAGCATGGGGTTCAGCGGATGCTCGGTATGGGTATCCCTGATCTCAAAATGCACGTGTGGCCCGCCTGAAGCACCGGTATTACCGCTCCATGCCACAAAATCGCCTTTCTTTACAGGGAATTTGTCTGCCGGGATCTTCAGGTCTGTCGCCCAACTCTCCGCAGCGTACTGCTGCTGCTTCACATACTGCTCCAGGGCAGGGAAAAAGCGATTCAGGTGGCCATAGGCTGTAGTATACCCATTAAGGTGCGTAATGTACAACACGTTCCCATAACCGGTATGAGATACGCCAATCCTGCTTACATATCCATCTGCGGCTGCATACACAGGCAGATTTTCCTTCTGTTGGGTCTTAATGTCTATGCCCGCGTGAAAATGGTTGGGACGAAGCTCTCCGTAGTTACCCGCAAGTTGGATAGGCACAGCCAGCGGATTGCGGAAATATCCCTGTGGATAGTTCTTTTCCGGTAACTGAGCGTGTAACAGCTGAGGTAATAAGATGCATAACCCGAATATCCGTTTTATCATGACGCAAAAATAAGGGGAAATCAATATCCTCTAAATCCTAATTTTGTGCCTTAACAGCCCATTATGAAAGGTAGACTTAGTCAGGTGCTCATACATATTGCCGGTTGCGTTACTTTTCTGGCGTTGCCGATCGTTTTCTCCCCGGATGCCAGTAACCTGTCTGATCTGTGGAAATATCCTCCTGCCCTGAAAGATTTTCTTGCCTACCTGGCATTGCTGCTGTTCTTTTATTTCAATTATTTCTGGCTGATCCCTAATTACTATTTCAAACGCAAATACGCCGGTCTCTCGCTGATCGCTTCTTTATGCTTTGTGACGATAGTGCTGGTACCTAATCTGCTGATCGGTTTCCAGGGTGGCCCTCCCCGCGCGGGATATGAATGGCCGGCCAACAATCCGATGCCCCAGCCTTCAGATCGCCCGCCGAGACAATTTAATCCGTCACCGACTCCGCCGCCGGCAGACAGTATCCCGCCTTACGGACAGGAATCTCCGCCGCCGGCAGACCGCGCATTCCCTCCACCCGACAAATTTCATGGCCTGGGCCCACATGAGCAGGTATCCCGGTCATTGTTGCTGGACGTAAGTCACCAGATGTTCCTTTTCCTCGCAGTATTCTTTTTCTCCCTTATCCTGAAAATAAACTACCGCTGGCGGCAGACAGAAAAAGAGAAACTGAATGCAGAGCTGTCTTACCTGAAAGCACAGATCAATCCACACTTTCTGTTTAATATTCTGAATACCATCTACTCTCTCGCCATTGATAAGTCGGACCAGACAGGCACTGCGGTCGTCAAACTGTCGCAGATGATGCGTTATGTAATCAGTGATGCCGGCAATCATCTCGTGCCACTATCCAGGGAGATTGATTATCTCGGTAATTATATTGAACTGCAAAAAATGCGTTTCGGAGATTCGGTACCTTTGTCATTTACAGTGACGGGCAAGGCTACCGGGCAACTGATCGCCCCTTTGATCCTGATTTCTTTTGTAGAAAATGCCTTTAAGCATGGTGTGAATGCAGCCGAAAATACGGATATTCGGATTACAGTAAACATTGATGAAAAACAGCTGCATTTTACTGCCTTCAACAATAAAGTGACTGTGCAGGAAATACCAGAAACAACAGGCGGGCTCGGAATAGAAAATACCCGCAAACGCCTGCAGTTATTATATCCCGGCAGTCATACACTATTGATCCGGGATGAGGAACATTATTTTGAAGTATCTCTTTCATTGCAATTAACATGACCTTACAAGCCATTGCAATAGATGATGAATTGCCGGCATTAAAGCTGATACAGAACTTCTGTGCGAAAGTGGATTTCATACAGCTGCAGAAGACATTCAATGTGCCCGAAGATGCATTGAAGTATATCACCCAATATCCGGTAGACCTGCTTTTCCTCGATATCAATATGCCTTCTGTAAGTGGTATTGATTTGTACCGTTCTATACAGCAACAGGCACTGGTGATCTTCACAACAGCTCACAGCGAATATGCGGTGGAGGGATTTAATCTCAATGCTGTGGATTACCTGCTGAAGCCTTTCACCTTTGAGCGCTTCCTGCAGGCCGTACAAAAAGCGCAACACGTGAGGCAATTCAACCAGTCGCATCCTACCACACCACCTCCGCTCATATTCAGGGTGGATTATGGCCTGACAAGAGTACAGATCTCAGATATTCTCTTTGTAGAAGGCCTCGACGATTACCTGAAAATACACCTCTATCAACAGCCCCCGCTGATAGTCAGAATGACAATGAAAGTGCTGCTGGAAAAACTGCCCCCACAGTCATTCATCAGGGTACATCGTTCCTACATTGTAGCCATGGACCGCATAGAACAGGTACGTAATAAAACTATCCTGATAGGTGGTAGTGAAATACCTGTAGGCAGCAGTTATGAAGATGCTTTCTTCAGCCAGTTCCGGCGGCGCTAGCCCATTCACCGCAACATATAGATGCTTGACCGCAATCTTATGGCCATGTCCCGTATTTAAAAAATATTTGTGTTGGTAATACAGTTATATCAGTGAACAAACCAACTCAATATGGAAAGAAAAGATTTTCTCAGGAACGGGATGGGCATACTGGGCCTGGCTTCCATCGTACCTATGCTTAACGCATGCGGCAAAGACGATAATACAACCGGTACAGATACCGACACGTCCACAGGAACTGATACTGAAACTGGTGGAACCTGTACCGTATCTGATACTGAAACAGACGGGCCGTATCCGCTGTATAGCAGCAGAGGGTCTTCCATACAACGTGTGGATATTACAGATGGTAAAACCGGCCTGCCGCTGAGTCTTGTTATCACCGTACGCAATGTGAAAGATAGTTGTAAGGTAGTGAGCAATGCACGTGTGGACATCTGGCATTGTGATAAGGACGGTTACTATTCAGGATACAGCAACACCGGTTATCTGGGCACGCAGGACAATACAGCCCTGGTCTTCTGCCGTGGCCTGCAATATACAGACAGCGCCGGACAGGTAAAGTTCACTTCTATCTACCCAGGTTGGTATACCGGCCGCGTAACACATATCCATGCGCAGATCTATGTGGACAGCTCATTGAAACTGACCACGCAGATCGCCTTTCCAGACGCAATCAATACGGCTGTTTATAAAACATCGCTTTACAGTGCACATGGCCAGAATTCAATCACCAATGCACAGGACAATATCATTATGGATTCACTGGATAATGAACTTGCAACTGTCACAGCGAATAGCACCACAGGAGGGTATGACCTGACACATACCATCTACATTTCTGCTTAAGTAACTTGTGAGCACTTGTTATGAAAGCAAAAAGGACCGGCAATAAACCGGTCCTTTTTTATAAGTAATTGTTACGATCTACATTCATCTATTTCACTTCTGCCTCTGCTTCAGCTTTCGCTTCGACTTTATGCTTTTTGGGATAATTGAACAGTGCACTGGTGATGATCGGGATCAGGAAGATAGACACTGTGATGATGGAAGTAGCCCAGTCTGCCTCATGGCTTTCCAGGAATTTAGCGGCTGTAGTTTCAGGGTAGAAGTGCTCGTAGATGGCCAACATCAGCTTGATACCCAATACACCAATCACCAGGAAGGCTGCAGTTTCCAGGAAAGGATATTTTTCCATCAGTCTTACAAAGCCCTGTGCTACAAAACGCATTGCCAGGATACCGATAAATACACCGGTCCAGATCAGTACGATATTATCGCTGAATGCAACTGCTGCAAATACATTGTCAATAGAGAACGCGAGGTCCATCAGTTCCACCAGTGCCACAGTAGCCCAGAACTGTCCCATCCAGCCAATGGTTGCTTTATATAACCAGTTGCTGCTCTTGTCGATCTCCTCAGCTTCCTGTTCTGCAACACCGGCTTTTTCTGCTTTTGCTTTTTCTGCTTTTCCTTTGAAATAATCATAGGTCAGGTACAGGAGATAAAGTCCACCAACTGGTTTCAGCCACCAAACTTTAATGAGTAGGGATGCGAATAGTAAACAAATACCTCTGAATACATAGGCACCAATAATACCGTACTTCAGCGCTTTGTTACGTTGTTCCTTTGGCAGGTCCATTACCATTGTAGCCAATACGGCCGCATTATCCACCGACAACAGGCTTTCAATAATAATCAGGTTTCCGACGATCAGCAACGCGGGTATCGGGTTGTCCAAGATCTGCTGGAACATTTCAGCGATTTGCATAGTTGTTTGTTATTTTCTTGTTTTTGTTGATAGACGTTAATTGTTTACGAGTTGCACCACTACAAGCCGTCCTCCTTCTTCCTGGGACAGCAATAACTGCTTGTTGTCTGTCAGCTCTACCATAGAGTTTATCGGAATATCCTTCCCCTCCGTGACATCTTTTAAGGACGTAAGCGTTTGATTGACAAGTTGCCACTTATTATTATGAAATACAAAATATCCCACCGGTTTTTTCTGCTGATCTGTTAGTCTTTCGTTTGGATAAATGTTTCTATTCACATGCCATGGATACAAATATTGATTGTGGTATACCATTAACCGGTGATTTTCGGGCGTAAAGCTACCCGGTTTTCTTGACCAATACAAGTTCAATACGGGTAGTTGTCCACGGTAAGGAGTATTACAGAATGGGCAGCAGGGACTGGTTGTGTTGTCAAACACAAACCATTTCTGGTCACAGTTCTTATTCTGACAGGGCTGTAGCAGGTCCACCGTTTTGATCAGTGCCTGTTCCCATTCATCGGCAGTAGGGCGTAATGAAGGGTTATGCAGCCCGTCGATAAATGCTTTCTCAAACAATTCCTTCAGGTAGGGACCGCAGACGGTATAAGGTATCTTATTCACATCAGCCCAGGGCAGGTGGGTAGGTTTCACCTGGTCCAGCCGTGGCCTGTTGGAAGTATCTGTAGGATGTTCTATAAACAATGCCTTCGCCCCCATTGACAGTTCCTCATCTCTTTGAGCATCCGTATCATGGATCTTTCCTCCGCGCAGCGGATGACGGTACAGCAGATACATGTAGATCATGACTGCCAGCGCATGCCTGTCTGTAGCAATGCTTGGCAGCTTACGCGCAGGATCTTCTTTCGGCAGATGTTTCGTAGCCATTACTTCCGGCGCAATGAAATCGGGTGTCCCGATCACATCAGGCGGGAACTTGCCCGGCACTACCAACCCATCAATGTCAATAATCGCGGCGCTGCCGGTAATAGGATCTATCAGTACATTTTTGTAGGAAAGGTCTGAGTGGGCCAGACCGGCAGCATGCATACGCCTTACTGCACGGGCTATCTTGATGCAGATGAGACAGAACTTGAACCAGTCTCCCAGTTCACTTTCATCCAGGTGCAACTTGAACTGGCGGCTCCTGAACTGCGGAGACGCGAACCATCTTCCTTCCTTCTCCTTTCCTGCGATGGAAACGATCTGGGCGGCGCCAGGGTTATATCCTTTGGTAAAAAAGAATTTCTTCTGATATACCGGTACAATGATACCGGTCTTTCCGTCCCGTTCGACAATGTTATTAGGCCAGCAGAAGAGATCTTTCCAGTATTCTCCTCCCGGCTGATTGAAGATCCTGTCCCGGAACGTATTCACAATATTGTTGAGCCGCTCTTTGGAATTGAAGTCCTGCTTATCCCTGAAGAAAGCCACTACATATGACTTATCAGGAGAGAAATAAACATCCTTCATACCTCCCTGCATCGGGTCACCATTATCAACATATTGATAAGATTTCCCGTCCTGCGCTGTTACTGTAATAATGTTGCTCATGTATTCCTTATCAGTATAAAATAGCTATGGTACGATCGTCATGATTACCTGGCGACCAGAAATCCAGCCAATTGAGCAGGCCCTCCTTTACTTCTTCCGGTGTACCGGCAAAGTTCACTCTGGCGCCATCATCGTTGGTTCCGCCAAGGTCCTGCCACAGCTGGCGCCAGTACTCGTTCTTCTGCAAGTTGCCGTCTGTCTGGAATTTAGGATCAGTGAGACCATCCGTCATCAGGAGCAATGCTGTAAAATCGGGCACCACTTTAAAGCGGATGCGGTTCACATATGCGCCGTTGGCAAAGATGTCAGACATTGTCAGAAAGCGGGTCTGACCTGCGAATTCACCACTGTCAGGTGTGCCCATGACAAAAGCTTCACCTGTGGTATCGTGGTAGATGCCGATTCCTCCATCTCCTACCCAGAAAGAACTGATCACATAACCGGCTGCATATTTCTTTACCAGCGCAAAAATAAGCGTGGTCGAGTAATCTTTTATGTCCGCCCCGTTTTCCTGGGCCTCCTGTTTGATCTTCCCCTGGGCAGTAAATGCCAGCTTTCCCAGCTGTTCAATGAACTGAACGCTCACTTTTTTCTGACTGTCCTCACTCGGGTCATTCAGGTAAGCTGTGATCGCTTCTTCCAGCCCTGCCATCTTATCTCCGGCCAGCAGTTCCTGGAAGCTACCAATGGTAGCCTTACAGGCAATATCAGCCCCTTTACGGCTATATTTCGCTGATCCGGCACCATCAGCTACGGCAATAATGCCCCAGCCCTTTTCGGCATTAAAATCACATCCGAAGCTATCATCCCTGAATTTCCCTTCATGTGCGTGGCTGCGTCCTCTTTTGGAGGCAAGGACCAGCTTACGGTCACCAAAAGGCAGAGTTACCGCTGCCTGGTCAGGCTGCCAGTATTTATCCTGCTCATCGGAGGGCAGGTTCTGCCACAATGATTTCGGGTCAGGGTTGATAACGAGTAATATCTTTTTTTCCGTGAATGGTTTATCTGCCGGATGGTGTTTCAAGCGGAAACGCAGGGTCAGCACATACTCCCCCTGTTGCAATGGTATACCGGAAATTGTATTGGCGGTTTCATCAAATGCGATACCCAGTCCGTCCGGGATGCCCCATTCAAAATCTCCCATCTCCTGCAATCCGGTTCCTTCAGGATCAAAGGTGAAGCTGTATGCTTTATTCACCTTTGCATTTGGCAGCACAATATGTTTCTGAAGAATATCATCAATCAGTGATCTTTCTTTCCAGGATTCCACTATATCTTTTTGAGTGTTTATAATCGTTTGCACCGCCTGCTTAATATGCTCTTCTGATACAAATTTGCCAAACAGTGCCTGCTGATTTTCTGATACCGGCCATCCTTTATGCCGCAATAGCGCTTCTATAAAAGCCTGATCTTGTCCGGTCATTATCCCTGCGTTCTGTTTATATCCATATTGCCATCACCAAAGCCATATTTGCCTTGTTTACCACACCAGGAACAGGTACTTACCTCTTCCTGCCCTACACAATGCACTTTACCACAGGAACATACGCTGAACCCATACTGGTTACCACAGCAGGGACAAGTAGGAAAACCTTCCAGCTCGTCTGTATTTACCTTGCTATTAATAACACCACCTTCTGCAGACAATTCAAAATAAGCGTTATCCACGGGGAATGCACCGTTGAGCTTATATCCCATCGACTGCATGTTCATGCCACTGATGTTAACCGGACGTAATCCTTTCTTATACTTAATGAGGTAAGGCTTCTGGGTATTCTGGCATTTTGCCGCAAAGATGGCGTAGTTGGTATCCACAAATCCCGGCTGCACAGGAGGCAGTTTATCAATATCCACTTTTTCTATCACACCGTCGCTCAGCTTTGCGAGTTCCATACCCGAACCATTATTGCTCACACTCACACTGCTGGATTTGATCGATGCGGTGATCCATCTGAAGAACTCTTTATATGACTGCGGTGTTGTATTCCTGAACATCAGCACTGTCTGTGTCAGTTCCTTCAGTACTCCCAGGTTATTTTCATCACCAAATGAGATAGCCACCAGGTTTGTTTTACTCTGCCAGTTCTGCTTCCATTCACGGATGGCAGCACTGCTATCATCTGTTGGCGTACCATCTGTGAAGAGGAATACGATCGGCTTCCAGTCGCCCTTTTGTGTAGCGGTGGTCTGCACTGTATTCTTACGCAGTTCGTACATCAGGTGGCCAAGACCATTGCTCAGGGAAGTACCGGCACCTATCGGGAACTTCGGTGGATAGAAACTGATCACTTCCTGCAATGGCACTATTGTCTTTGCCTGACCGGCAAATACGATGATAGACACCCAGGCAGTTTCCAGTGCATAGGGGTCAGATTTCAACTCTTTAATAATCGTCGCCAATCCTTCCTCTACAAACTGGATCTGTTCTCCCACCATAGATTCTGATACATCTATGAGGAAATAAATAGGTAGTCTTCTCATCAGTAGAAATAATTAAGCACCAGCAAAATGATCAGTAGCAATATCTGTGTCATATCAACGGAAAGACCTGTTCCTACCTGGAATGGTTTGATACCGCTGAACAGACTCAGTACGGGTTTGAAAATACCCTTGAAGAAATTGAAGGTCTGCTTATACTGACCGGTTAAACGGTCTTCATAAGGCAGCAGTTTTGAATATAAAAAGAGTCCTACAATGAGGATGTTAATAATAAGATGGATAATGAAAAACATTGGTATAGTTCTTTGGAAAGGGTATCTGTTGATACCCCGTTAGATAATTACATGTACTTCTGCCGGCGGTGGTGGCAATTGTATTTCTTCTGTAGTGCCCACACTCTTGTTACCTGTACCGATAGATGCAGACACCCATTTGAAGAAAGACATGAGTGTAGAACTATCGGCAGTATCCAGATGGACTACTGTATCTGTCAGTTCTTTCAGGAAGCTGTCCTGCGCTTCCGCACCGGCGGCACAGGCCACTAAAGCGGCAAGGTTTTTATTTTTGATCTTAGGCACCACCTCACGGAAAGCCGCCAGATCTGAGGGCTTACCGTCTGTCATCAGGAACAGCAGCGGACGCCAGTCTCCTTTCTGGGTGTCATTTCCTTTGATCACCTCGTTATCCAGTTTGGTGCATAGCAGTTCCAGTGCAGCCCCCATGTTGGTGGGACCGGATTCCGGGGTAGTGATCTCTGGCAGTTGCAATGACTCTAAAGCGGTCAATGGCAGGAGCTGTTTCACTTCCCTGTCGAAAGTGATAATGCTGATCCACACAGATTCCAGGGCAAAAGGATCCTGCCTTAATTTCGAAACCAATACCTGCAGTCCGTTTTTCACTGCCTCTATCCGCTCGCCTCTCATGGAGCCGGAGGTGTCGAGCAACAGGTATACCGGAAGTCGTCTCATGATGATGATGTGTTAAATTCAATTACGCATATTTCGCCAGGTAGTCTTCCAGACCACCTTTCTGACCAAGCCCCACCGCTTCAAAACGCCACTGGTTGTCACGTTTATAGATGCGGCCAAATTCAACGGCTGTCTCGATGGAGAAATCCTCTCCCAGTTCATATTTTACCAGTTCCACATTTTTAGCCGCATCATAAATACGGATAAAAGAATTGCGGATCTGGCCGAAGTTCTGTTTACGCTGTGCGGCTTCATGTATGGTTACCACTATACAGATCTCTTTTACGGCGGCATTGATCACAGAGAGGTCCACGTGGATCGTCTCGTCATCACCATCGCCTGCACCGGTGCGGTTATCGCCGGAATGTTTCACAGCACCATCCGGAGATTCGAGGTTGTTATAAAACACGAAATACGGATCTGACAGGATCTTTCTGTTCTCTCCCAGGAGGAATACAGAAGCATCCAGGTCGCATTCTCCGCCTGTATGTGATTCATTGATATCCCATCCTAAGCCAATAGTGAATTTTGGTAGCTCAATATTGGCCCGTTCTCCTTTTTGCAAATTGATTGCCATGATGGTATGATTTTTTGAAGATGATCAAATAAAAAAGTTGCGTTCCTTCTGTACTCTTCCATCTGGTAGTAATTATTGCCGATGCAGCAGTCTGCCAGTTCCTGTAAGAAAGCAGGCGTCTGTTTCATCAGCAGTTGTTCATACTCTGCAAAAGGCGCATGAAGTATATATTTTACCACCCTTGTATTGAACCTGAATGAAGGTGAATGTATCACTGCTTCAAGACTCTGTAGGGAATGTACACTATAGTAATTCAGTTTATTTTCTATGTTGGGATGAATATTGCTATTCTGCAGTTGTGCATAGTAGAGGAAATAAGCAGCATTGCCCAGTTCATACCGATGCAGCAGGTTGCGGATGATCAGTTCATGACTTCCCGTAATACGGATATCGTCAGTAAAGATCAGTGTCTTTCCCAGCAGGAAGTCTTTATCCAGATGGTATCTGTCATTGATGATAAGCGCTTTCCTGCTTTCCATATCCAACGCTCCGTAATCAATGCTGTATGTCTTAAAGCGATGGATCTTGGTGCTTTCTGCAGGATTAAATCCATTCATGCAGAGGTACCTGTTCAACACTTTCATAAATGCAACAGTCATATGATAGGAGGCAGTAGGAATACTGGTGTAGGGGCTTGGCAATACTACCAGCTGATCGTTTTCTGACAACCTGTTTCCGTAAGTAGCAATGAAACCTGCAGCCAATGCAGCACCGAATGCCTCAGCAGCTGCCCCGTCCCCGAATTTGAAACGGCTGTAGGCAGCAGGATCAAAAGGGAAATGAGCATCATCTACAATGTTATGTAAGGCATAAACATCTTTCATTTAATAACTTATTTAAGGGGTTATTAACAATGTCTGTCAGCGTTGCGTATATACCAATACGTTGTGCTCCTTCTACATCGGCTACCTGGTTATCGCCCAGGTGCCAGATTTGTGCGGGAGTAATGTCTGTATGCAATAAAGCAACATTTTCCAATAAACGGCTGAACATCTGTACATCCGGCTTGGAGTACCCTGTTTCATCTGAATACAGCTGGAATGCAAAGTGGGCGTCCCATCCCCATCCTGCCATCAGCTTCCGTAAAGTCCGTCCCTGAATCAATCCTGTATTGCTCAGCAGATTTGTGGTAATACCCTGTACCTGCAAAGCGGCTAACAACTGTGTTGTGTCCTCGTACAAAGGCAGGGGAGGATATTCAAAAAAGAGCGCCTCGGACAAACTGTAGAATTCCTCCAGTTTGTCCGGGTGCACACTTTTAATATCAGCACCCAACAGGTGCAGACATAACAGATACATTTCGAATGTATGCACGTTACGTCCTGTTATTTCGTTCATGTTGTTGACAAGTATATCCATCTCCCTGAACACAGCTTCCACTTTTTCCGGCGCATAGTACTCCAGCGAAAAGAAGGAACGGAACAGGTCTGCACGCTTCGTTTTAAAGGAAGGATGAGAACGGATTAACGTCATCCACAGATCGAAAGATACATGTCTGGTTCTCTCCATGTTATACAACGATATTCACTTCCGGTGGAGGTGGCGGCAGTTCATTCAGACCGGCTACTTCTTTGTCACCGCTTTCCACTTTCTGGCTGCCTGTACTTACAGAAGCAGACACCCATTTGAAAAAGGCTTTGATAGTAGCGGCATCTGCCGTATCGAGTGATACCACGGTATTGGTGATCTGTTTCAGGAGGTTTACATCGGCGCCGTTACCTGCGGCACAGGCCACTGTAATACCTATTTTACTATTCTGAAAAGCATTCAATCCACTCTGCCACTGATCGGTTGGAATACCATCCGTCATCAGGAACACCAGCGGTTTCCAATCGCCTTTCACATCGATGGTGGATTTTGCCACCTCCCTGCTGATACTGTCTGCCACGGTCTGCAGAGCAGCTCCCAGTGACGTACCACCTGCAGCCTTCAGTTCCGGCATCTGGAAAGAAGACAGATCTGTCAGCGGTACCAGCTGGCGCGCATCAGTATCAAAAGTGATCAGGCTAAGAAACGCTGTTTCCAATGCATACGGGTCCTGTCTCAAAGTTGAGATCAGCACCTGCACACCATTTTTTACTGCTTCTATGGGCTCACCGCTCATAGAGCCTGAGGTATCCAACACTAAATAAACCGGTAATCTTCTCATGAATGACTCAATAGAAAGGGTTAATTAATAAACATAGTTCCTGAGGATCTCAACAAAGCTGTCTGCCGGCTGAGGATCACCCAGTGCTCTGAATTTCCAGGTACCGTCCTTGCGGTATACTTCTGCAAATACCAAAGAGCACATATTGTTGTATGATGCATCTCCGGAGAGGTTGAATTTAACGATTTCTTTTCCTTTATTATCTAC
This sequence comes from Chitinophaga sp. CF418, assembly GCF_900142925.1. GTDB lineage: Bacteria > Bacteroidota > Bacteroidia > Chitinophagales > Chitinophagaceae > Chitinophaga. Next base: position 15,933 of record NZ_FRCN01000015.1, on the reverse strand, counting down.
TGCGCGGATGAATGCGTTCTCGATACCACCGAAGTGCTGGTTGCGCTGACGGCCCTGGTAGATAGAAACTACGAACAGGATCTTCTCATATTTCGCATCCAGGCTGTCCAGTTTCACGATGATCTGCTCATCATCACCATCACCAGCTCCTGTACGGTTGTCGCCTGTGAGCCAGATATTACCTGAGGGGTGACGCTGGCTGTTGAAGAAGATCACATCTCCCTGGTAGAGGCTCAGGTTACGGCCGTCATTGGTTTGTACTGTCTTACCCAGGTCAGCTACCTTACCGTTTTTATCCAGCAGGAAGGCGATGGCATCCAGGTCAAATTCCTCTTCCTTGCTGCCCAGCAGCTTACCAAAAAAACCACCGCTTTTTTTACGGACATCCCAGCCCAGACCAATGGTTACTGTAGAAAGATCGTAGGTTTCCCCCTTGTCATTTTTACGGAGGTCAATGGTTTGTCCCTTAACTAAGTTAATTGCCATAAAGTGTATTTCAATAGTGTGTGATAGAATAGACTATTTAATGATCTGTCCTTTGTAGTATTTACCGAGGAAGTAGGCCAGGTCTTCTTTGTAACCGATACCGGAAGCCTCGAAACGCCATTTGCTGTCTTTCAGATACAGACGTCCGAACTCCACTCCGGTCTCTACTGAGAAGTCTTCCCCCAGTTCATATTTTGCTATTTCCTCTCCGTTAGCATCGTTCACGATACGGATATAAGAATTCCTTACCTGCCCGAAGTTCTGTTTACGCGCTGTAGCGTCGTGGATGGTTACTACAAACAGTATTTCCCTGATGTCCTGCTGTACTTTGGACAGATCTACTTTAATTGTTTCATCATCTCCATCAGCACTGTTACCACCGGTGGGATCATCGCCGGTATGCTGTAATGCATTATCGGGAGAGTTGGTATTGCCATAGAAAACAAAAAATCCTTCCGTGGGGATCAACCTGTTGCCATCTATCATGAATGCTGACGCGTCCAGATCAAAATCATTTCCTGTCCCTTCGTTTGGATTCCATCCCAGCCCAACGCTGATATTGGAAAGTCCGATGTCTATTTTTTGTCCCTTCTGTAAATTGATTGCCATGAAATCTTAAATGTTTGCAGGGTTTAAAATGTATTGTGATTATTTGATTAACAATTGTTGCGATCGAGCATTTGACAATGTATGCAGGCTTAAAATTATACCCGGATTATCGGAACCTACTGCCCCACATCAGGTTACAATTTGTGAATATATTTAAAATTATATATTTCCAGCTAATTTTCACCATAAAAGTTTAGTTAAATAATCAGCGTTGCTCTTCAGACTGTCATGGAACCCAGCTATTTATCTTATAGACGATTATAAGCGATTTTTATTCTAGCCCGATTTTCATACTTTAGCCGCGCCAAAGTGGAAAACCTAATGTCAATCACAGTAACACAGTTAAGCAAGGTATACGGGGAGCAGCGGGCGGTCAATGATATTTCCTTTTCGCTCAGCAAAGGGGAAATAGTAGGTTTCCTGGGGCCAAACGGCGCCGGAAAAAGTACTACTATGAAGATGATCACCGGTTACCTGCCACCCAGTGGTGGTTCCGCCAGTGTGTGCGGATACGATGTTGCCACCCAGCCAATGGAGGTAAGGCAGCGCGTTGGGTACCTCCCGGAAGCCAATCCCCTGTATTTCGACATGTACATCCGGGAGTTTCTCGGATTTATTGCACAGGTACACAAACTGGGAAAAAATACTGACAAGCGCATATCCGAGATTATTGCCATGACCGGTTTGCAACCGGAAAGCAAAAAGAAGATCGGCGCCCTGTCCAAAGGGTATAAACAACGTGTGGGACTGGCCCAGGCATTGATCCATGATCCGGAAGTGCTGATCCTGGACGAGCCCACTTCAGGTTTGGATCCAAATCAGCTGGCCGATATCCGTCAGCTCATCGTGGAGCTGGGCAGGAATAAAACCGTTGTGCTGAGCACCCACATCATGCAGGAGGTGGAGGCTATGTGCAGCAGGGTCATTATTATCAACAAAGGCAACATCATTGCAGACGATACTTTGCAGAATCTGCAACAAGGGGGTACAGAAAACGGTTATATCCAGGTATCCTTCGGGGAACCGGTGCCATCAGATACAGACCTTCAGCAGATAGCAGGCGTAACCAGACTAAAGCAACAGGATGCCAATACCTGGCAGTTGTTTGCGGGGAATCTGGAAGACGTACGCAAAAACCTGCTACAATTTGCTTTGATAAATAACCGGAACATCCTTTCTTTGCAAAGCAATTCGCAAAGCCTGGAATCTATCTTCAGGGAATTGACAAAGTAGGGGATGTTCCGGTGGCTAGAATAAGCCGGTAACCAATTAACTTACACATTCTTATATTTAAAACAATTAAACAACAATGAGTACCATTTCATCAATCCATGCAAGGCAGATTCTTGACAGCCGCGGAAATCCTACTGTAGAGGTAGATGTAACCACAGAAGACGGTCACTTCGGCCGTGCAGCCGTTCCATCCGGCGCTTCTACTGGTAAGCATGAAGCAGTTGAGCTGCGTGATAATGACAAAGCCGTGTACATGGGTAAAGGTGTTATCCAGGCAGTGAACAATGTGAACGATATTATTGCTGAAGAACTGATTGGCTGGGATGTGAAAGACCAGGCCGGTATCGATAAATTCCTGATTGAACTGGATGGTACTGAAAACAAAGGTAAACTGGGCGCTAACGCTACCCTGGCTGTGAGCATGGCTGTTGCCAAAGCTGCTGCTGACGAGGCTAACCTGCCACTGTACCGCTACCTGGGTGGTGTAAATGCTACTACCCTGCCTATTCCGCTGATGAACATCATCAACGGTGGTGTGCACGCTGATAACAAAATTGACTTCCAGGAATTTATGATCGTTCCTGTAGGCGCCAGCTCTTTCTCTGAAGGTCTGCGCTGGGGTGTTGAGGTGTTCCATCACCTGAAATCCGTTCTGAAAAAGAAAGGTTACAGCACTAACGTAGGTGACGAAGGTGGTTTCGCTCCTGAAATCCAGAGCAACGAAGAAGCTATCGAAACTGTAATTGCGGCTATCGAAGCAGCAGGCTACAAACCAGGTGAGCAAATCGCTATCGCACTGGATGCTGCAAGCAGCGAAATGTTCAACGACGCTGACAAAACTTACAAATTCTACAAGAGCTCCGGCAAAGTGATCAGCAGCGATGAAATGGTTGCTTTCTGGGCTGAGTGGTGCAAAAAATATCCAATCGTTTCTATCGAAGACGGTATGGCAGAAGACGACTGGGCTGGCTGGAAAAAACTGACCGATGCTGTTGGTTCTACCGTACAGCTGGTAGGTGATGACCTGTTCGTTACCAACGTAAAACGTCTGAAAACCGGTATCGACCAAAACACAGCAAACAGTATCCTGATCAAGGTTAACCAGATCGGTACTGTTACTGAAACGATCGATGCAGTTAACATGGCGCACAAAGCAGGTTATACCTCCATCATGAGCCACCGTTCCGGCGAAACTGAAGATACTACCATTGCTGACCTGGCAGTTGCCCTGAACTGCGGCCAGATCAAGACCGGTTCCGCTTCCCGTACTGACCGTATGGCCAAATACAACCAGTTACTCCGTATCGAGGAAGAATTGGACAATGTGGCATATTATCCGGGAAAATCCGTTAAATTTGGTAAGAAGTAAATAACGCTCGATTGAATCTCGTACGTCGAATTTTGGGATCTGATCTTTGATGACGATAATTTAATTAGTGGTCCATATTGCCGGGTTTTGAGTTACTTCAAAACCCGGCTTTTTAAACAGCCATTTCAAGTTATATATCAATCACATATGCCAGGTTTAAAATCCATCAAAGTGCCAGCTTATATGCGAAACAAATATTTCGTATCTGCCGCCGCATTCCTGATATGGCTGGCATTCATTGACAGTAAGAATTTTATTTCCCAGTACGAATTACAATCCGAGGTTAACAAACTGGAAGCACAAAAAGCCTTCTTCCAGGATGAGATCAGTAAAACCAGGAAAGAACAGCAGGAACTGTTGTCTAGTCCGGAAAAGCTGGAAAAGTTCGCCCGCGAAAAGTACCTGATGAAAAAAGATGATGAGGACCTGTTCATTATCACAGAGAAAGAATAAAAAACGCGCTTTTTCGCCTCTCCACGTTAAGCATTCCCTTTCCTGGCCGGATTTTCAAACAGACCGGCTATCTTTACTTTCGAAATATTTCATTTACGGCTGACAATACATCTTGCACAATCTCCGTTATATAGTTAGGAACGAATCAATTGTATTAAAAAAATATTGCATGGGGAATTCTACACACTCTTTTTTTGCCTTACATTCTGTAACAAGTAGCGCTAATAAACCTAAAAAGATGACAAACCAAGACCCGGAATTATCTCGTGAAGAAGAAATTTGTCTGAATCAAACAAAAAAAGCGCTGGATACTATCCGTTTCTCTCCAAGACCAGAAACTCTGCAGGCTATCGCTGATTATGCAAGGAAGGTCACGACTTCAAAATAGCATAACGGCCATAAGGCTATAGCTGCCACGCCCGTAACATATCCTACGGACGAATGGAATGGCTATCGGTAGTACATCCGGCATATTTGCAGCATATTATCTTTGCCCTATCTTTACAGATATGACAAAGAAAGAACGCTTTGCCTTTGTTCTCAGCTATTTTGAGGAACACGCTCCCAATGCAGAGACTGAACTGATTTACGACAATCCTTATCAATTACTGGTAGCAGTCATCCTGTCTGCACAATGCACAGACAAACGCGTTAACATGACCACGCCTGCTATCTTCCAGGAATACCCGGATGTGGAGGCACTTAGCCATGCCACGTTCGACGAATTATTCCCCCTGATACGCAGCATCAGCTACCCGAACAATAAGACCAAACACCTCATCGGCATGGCGCAGATGGTGATGGAAGACTTCAACGGAGACATCCCCTCCACCGTAGAAGAACTGGTCAAACTACCCGGAGTGGGCCGTAAAACAGCCAATGTTATCACTTCCGTTGTCCACCAGCAGCCCAATATGGCCGTGGATACCCATGTTTTCCGCGTTTCTGCCCGTATAGGACTTACCACCAACGCTACTACTCCCCTTCAGACAGAAAAACAGTTATTGAAATATATTCCAACTGAAAAGGTTCACATTGCTCATCACTGGCTAATATTGCATGGCCGGTATATTTGTGTGGCCCGGACACCAAAATGTGAGCAATGCGGACTAAGACCCGCATGCAAATATTATCAGAGCCTGATCCGGGGTAACTGACCAGCTATGCTGCCGGCCAGCTATCATTGTGATGCTGCCACCCTCTATGGCCCAGCCTTTGCACCGATGTTACGGCAGGCCCCCATCTCCGCATTACTGGCGGAAGGCTCCGACATTAGCGTTATGCCCAAAAAATTGCTGTAAATCATCACCATCCGTACTACTAATTTGGAATTTCGTTTATATTTTACTTATCTTTTGCCGCTAAAGTTTTTTACAGAGCTATAAAGTCTAAAAATCGTTATGAAATCAGGTACTCGCTTACAGTTGTCCGTTATGATGTTCCTTGAGTTCTTTATATGGGGATCATGGTTCGTTACATTGGGAACATTCCTGGCCAAAAACCTTCAGGCATCCGGTCTGGAGACTGCCAGCGTGTTCTCTACACAGTCATACGGCGCCATTATCGCTCCCTTTATCGTAGGGATGATCGCAGACAAATACTTCAATGCTGAAAAGATCCTGGGTATTCTGCACCTGGTTGGTGCGGCACTCATGTTCCAGATGTATCGTGCTGAAAGCGTGAGCGTATTTTATCCCTATGTATTTGCCTACATGGTACTCTACATGCCAACCCTTGCCCTCGTGAACTCTGTATCTTTCCGCCAGATGAACAATCCTGAAAAGGAGTTCTCCACTATCCGTGTATGGGGTACTATCGGCTGGATCGTTGCCGGGCTTACTATCAGTTATGCTTTCCATTGGGATTCAGCAGCCGGTACTGAGGCAGGTGCGTTAAAAAATACTTTTGCTATGGGCGCTGCGGCATCCCTTCTACTGGGCCTGTTCAGCTTCACACTTCCTAAAACGCCTCCTGTAAAAGATAAGTCTCAGAAAGACAGCATAGCAGAAATATTAGGCCTTGACGCCATTAAACTGCTTAGCAACAGAAACTTCCTCGTATTCTTTATATCATCAATCCTGATCTGTATACCATTGGCATTCTACTACCAGAATGCACACCACTTCCTGGAGCAGACAGGCCTGGAAAACCCTACCGGCAAAATGGCTATTGGCCAGGTATCTGAAGCACTGTTCATTTTGCTGATCCCTGTGTTCTTCAGCCGGTTTGGATTCAAAAAGACCATCATGATCGGTATGCTCGCCTGGGCTGTGCGTTACGTGCTCTTCGCCTACGGCAATGCGGGTCCGCTGGCATTCATGCTCATTACGGGTATAGCACTGCATGGCATCTGTTATGACTTCTTCTTTGTATCCGGACAGATATATACCGATCAACAGGCAGGAGAAAAATATAAAAGCGCCGCTCAGGGACTTGTAACACTGGCTACCTATGGTGTTGGAATGCTGATAGGATTCTGGGTTGCCGGTATCATCTCTGACTATTATACTGTACATGCTACTGATAGCTTCTGGCAAAAGGTATGGATGATCCCTTCAGCCATTGCTGCTGTAGTTTGGTTGTTGTTCATGGCAACATTCCGTGACAGCAAAAGAGAAGTAGTAGCATAATCTTCTTTGCACTATATAACCACTCCGCAGTGAACTACCTATGTCAAGCTGGTGTTTTACTGCGGAGTTTTCATTTAGCCCAGATCGTTATCACTTAATTCAATCAGATAATTATGCAACGTATTTCCATGTTAGGCTCAGGCTTCATTGGCCGTTTCTATGCAGACTCATTGCAGGGCCAGAGAAGCCGGGATAAGATTGTCAGCATCTATTCACGTAGAGAAGAAAGTGCAAAGAAATTTGCAGAAGACTACAATGTGGACCACTGGACTACCGATATGGAGGCGTCCATCGCACATCCGGATGTGAATGTGGTTTGTATCTCCCTGCCCAACAACCTGCACGAAGCCGCTGTTGCGCTGTGCTGCAAACACAAGAAAGGCGTGATCTGCACCAAACCTTTGGGCCGCAATGCAGAGGAGGCGAAACGTATGCTGGAAATGGTGGAAGCAGCCGGTATCTTTAACGGCTACCTGGAAGACCTGGTATACACTCCTAAATTCCTCAAAGCGCTGGAAAGTGTAAAGAGCGGCGCCCTGGGCCGCATACTCTGGGCGAAATCACGGGAAACACATCCCGGCCCACACAGCGAATGGTTCTGGGACAAAGAACAGGCAGGCGGAGGTTGTATCCTCGACCTGGGCTGCCATTGTGTAGAGATTGCACGGAGCTTCATTGGTAAAGATATCAAACCGGTAGAAGTAATGTGCTGGGCAGATACACAGGTAAAACCTATTGACGCAGAAGATCATGCCATCGGTCTGGTAAAATATGAGAACGGCGCCATCGGGCAGTTTGAAGTCAGCTGGACATTCCGTGGCGGACTTGACCTGAGAGATGAAGTGATGGGAACTGAAGGTACTATCTGGCTGAACAGCTTCCTGCGTACCGGTTTTGATATGTTCACCACCGGCAAGGGCGCTGACTACGTGGCAGAAAAAGCGGAAAGCAACAGCGGATGGCTGTTCCCCGTGGGCGATGAGCTGAATGAACTAGGCTACAACCACATGTTTGCCGATATGTTCAATGCCATTGAAAATAACAAGCCCGCAAGAGAAACCTTCTACGATGGTTATGTGGTAAATGCTGTACTGGATGCCGCTTATCGCAGCGCTGCCAGCAAACAGTGGGAACCTGTAAAACTGGATGTCTGGCGTGGGCAGACAGGGTTGACCAAACCTCAGACCCTGGTAGATTATGATGCAGACCACTATCTCGTGAAAGAAGAAATGACCCATTTCGGCGCCAGGAAGCTGATCCTCAAAGAAAAGAAGAGCGGTCAGATCATTGAGCGCATAATATAAACTTTCTCCGGCACGCCGGTTAACCGACCGGTGTGCCCGGATTGTTTACACACGGATGATATAAGCTTTCCCTAATGCCTGGGATACCTCCACCTGCACCAATGTCCCTTTTTCGTATTTATAGACGTTCCTTTTCCCTTCCGGTAGCAACAACTCATAGAGTCCATCCCCCAGTGAATTAAGCGTCAGGAAGATGCCTAATGTTTCAGAAAAGATCTTTGTAACCTGCCGGGGCTCTATAAAGTACATCTCTCCTACGGAATGCACAATTTCTGTAGCATTCAGCACTGACCTTTCGCCATTTTGCACAACAGAGTAATTCTTTGCTTCCCGCTGCGTGATAATAGTCTTGTTGTCAGCATCCTTACCTGAGCTCTTTATCACCTTTGACCTGACAAGAACATTGTTGTCAAAATCGCAGGAGATGTCCAGGTTGAATTTGGCCAGCAGTTTCATGTCCACTTTACTTTGGATAGAGATATTCCGGCTAGCCCCATTCACTTTACAATGGGCGGTGACGTTGCCGATAACGTGGTTACTGAAACGTATTTCGTAATTATGCGTTTGGGCGTGTAACAATGCACTGTTCAATGTAAACAGGCAGATAAACAGTGTAGACCAGATGGCGCCTTTCATGATAAAGCTTTTGGCTATGTTGTAGTAATCCGTTCCTATATAGCAAACGTGCCGTGGCCTGTTTTGTTATATAGTATTAAATATAATAAAAATCCTGCCCCGAAAGGCAGGATTCGATATAAAATTATCATGAATCATTGCGTCTATAACTGCATCCGCCTGATCCTGCCATAGTTAGCTGATCACAGCGCATTGCCTGTTACTGCAGCATTTCTTTGATCTTCGTTACCAGTTCTCCTTTAGTGATAGGTACACCCATGATCTTATTATAACCCACGGCATCAATCAGGAATTGTTCCCGGATGATCTTGATGAGCTGACCATTGTTAATCTCAGGGATCAGTACTTTATCGTAACTATGAAGGATCTCTGCCAGGTTCTTAGGGAATGGACGCAGGTACCTGATGTGGGCATGTGCTACAGCATGTCCTTCCGCCAGCAGTTCCAGTACGGCGCTCTTGATAGCTCCGTAGGTAGAACCCCAGCCCAGTACCAGTACTTTACCTTTTTCAGGACCCAGTTCTATCTGCTGAGGTGGAATATGATCGGCTATTTTATCCACCTTTTCCTGACGGATACGCACCATTAACTGGTGGTTTTCCGGATCATAACTTACGTTACCGGTGATGTTCTGTTTTTCGAGACCACCTATACGGTGCTCCAGTCCCGGTGTGCCAGGCACTGCCCATGGACGTACCAGGTTCTCATCGCGGTGATAAGGCAGGAACTGCTCCTCCCCTTCTTCCAGTCCTTTCTTGAACTTCACAGGGATGGCAGGCAGGTCTTTACTCTGTGGGAAACGCCATGGTTCTGCACCATTTGCAATGTAACCATCGCTCAGGAAGATCACCGGCGTCATATGCGCTACGGAAATACGAAAAGCTTCAAATACTGCATTGAAACAATCTGAAGGAGTTGATGCAGATACGATCGGCATCGGACATTCCCCGTTACGGCCATAATAAGCCTGCAGCAGGTCAGATTGTTCCGTTTTGGTAGGTAGACCTGTGGATGGTCCTCCACGCTGAATATTGATGATCAGAAGCGGAATTTCGAGCATTACTGCAAGACCCATTGCTTCACCTTTCAGGGCCATACCGGGACCAGAGGTGGTAGTAACCCCCATATGTCCACCATAGGAAGCACCAATAGCAGAGGTGATACCAGCTATCTCGTCTTCCGCCTGGAAAGTGCGGATGCCAAAATTCTTATAACGGCTCAGTTCATGCAGGATGTCGGAAGCAGGTGTGATGGGATAAGTACCCAGGAAAATGGGCAGATTCGCCTTCTGGCTGGCAGCTATCAGACCATAAGCCAGGGCAGTATTACCTGTAATACTGCGGTAGGTACCTGGCTCCATACGGGCCTTTTCCACATGGAAACGGGTACTGAAAGCCTCTACTGTATCTGCGAAGTTATACCCGGCATGTAATGCCTTCAGGTTACTGTCCAGGATATCCTGTTTCTTACCAAATTTCTCATTCAGGAAGTTCTCAGTGCTTTCCAGGCTACGGTCATATAACCAGTACAGGAAGCCCAGTACGAACATGTTCTTTGCACGGTCTTTCTCCTTCATACCCAGGTTCACGTCCTTCAGCGCTTCACGTGTCATTTTGGTCACGTCCATGGTATGCAGCTGGTAGGGTTGCAGGGAACCGTCTTCCAGCGGATTTACCCCATCAGGGTAGTTGGCCAGACGCAGGTTCTTTGCATCAAAACCATCGGTATTGGCGATAATGATACCGCCTTTCTTAAGGCCTTTCAGGTTGGCTTTCAGGGCAGCAGCGTTCATGGCTACCAGCACGTCGCAGGCATCACCGGGAGTGAATATGCGGTTGGAGGAAAAGTGCAGCTGGAAGCCACTCACGCCTGGCAGGGTTCCCTGCGGGGCGCGTATTTCTGCCGGAAAGTCCGGGAATGTGCTCAAGTCATTGCCAACCAACGCAGTGTTATTAGAAAACTGGGTGCCGGTAAGCTGCATCCCGTCTCCACTGTCGCCGGCAAATTTTATCACTACATCTTCTATCTGTTGAACCGAAATATTTGACATTGAATATCTTATTTAACTGTCCTTTGTTTTTCAGGCTGTAAATTTAATAATTCGCCAGGTAGTAACCAGTGATATATTAAAGGTATCATACTAAGGCCAGCCATGACAAAAGTACACAAACCTTATAGACTTTTGAGCGCTGGAAGGTATAGCTATATGTTATGCTTCATAACTTTAAGTAATTGCCCTTATCCCCGGCGGTATTCAACAGTCTGCTTACATATACAATAACGGTCTGCCTGCCGATACTGCAAAGCTATTCCAGCTTTGTCATTCCTGTTTATGTATTCGGGAATTTGATTTGAGCTACCGTATGACAACTGATTTTCAGCAATTTACCTCTTACATTATAACTACCCCTAATAAATAGCGATTAATTATGATTGAAATTGTAATTTAGTGTTACTAAAAATTTTTTAAATCATGGCATTATTTCAATCCAATAACCCTGTATTTAATGAAAAAGTACTTCAGAAAGTGGGGTCCTCCCAGGCTGAAGGCACTATGACTATCAAAGGGACAATCAACAAAATGGCCTTCCTGTTAGTGCTGGTAATAGCCGCAGCAGTATATGCATGGGGCGCACCTGCAAGGCAACAAGACGTTATGCCATTCCTGTGGGGAGGTGCTATCGGCGGTTTCGTACTGGCGCTCATCATTACCTTTAAGAAAGAATGGGCACAATACCTGGCGCCGGCTTATGCACTGGCAGAAGGTTTGTTCCTGGGTGTAATATCCGTTTTATATAGCAGCTTATACGAGGGCATCGTATTACAGGCTGTAGGTATCACTTTCGCCACTTTCCTGGCTATGCTGATACTTTACAGAGCCCGTATCATCCGCGCTACTGAGAAATTCAAGGCCATCATATTTACTGCTACTGCCGGTATCGCATTGTTCTACGTATTGGCATTTGTACTGAGCTTTTTCAATATCAATATACCTTTCCTGCATGAGGGCAGTACTATAGGTATCATTTTCTCTCTGGTAGTGGTTACTGTTGCTGCGCTGAACCTCATCATCGACTTTGATCTGGTCGAGACTGGTGCTGCTCAGGGTGCTCCTAAATACTTCGAATGGTATGCTTCCTTCGGTATATTAGTGACATTGATTTGGCTGTACCTGGAGATACTCCGTCTCTTATCCAAACTCAACAAAAGATAATATTCTTTCAATAGATAGATAGTCAAAAAGCCCGCACAAATGTGCGGGCTTTTTGTTGGCAGGATGCGCCATTTTGTTGCCCCGTTTCTCCATTCTGACATGACCATTTTGCACCTCTTGTCAGACATTTGTTAAGGCTACGCCCCTTACTGTTAAAGCCTTCGTAAAGGAATGTTAAAAACTGCCACATGGATTTATTACTACGCCGGTGGCATGGTAATTGATTTTTATTAGTCAGTTCTTTAAATCATAATCTCAAGCAATATGCTCACACCACAAGGCAATACTTAATCGTATCCACCCTTTAAAATCTGATAAAAATGAGATCAGTCAAAGTAAGCATATTCGCGCTGGCAACTGCAGCTATAGCAGTGCTTGCCTTCCGTAATCCGGATGGAGGCACGATATCCGGTAAAGTAACTCCTTTAGATGGAGCCAGTATGGTCTGGGCCATTTCAGGTACAGACACACTGAAAACGGACATAGCTGATGGAACATTCAGCCTGCAGGGCGCTGGGGAAGGTACTTATACAGTGATCATTGATGCGAAACAGCCTTTTAAGAATGTGACCATCTCTGATGTAAGAGTAGATGAAGGAAAAGTGACCGACCTGGGCGAGATAAGATTAGAACAATAAATAACGAAAAGCAATAGTTGGTTTTCATAGGGGTTAATCAAAAAGCCGGTTCCATACGTCTGTATGGCCGGCTCTTTTTTTTGTGCCATATCTCACCCTTCTAGGGGTAGTTGTTCCCTCTGCCGTTATAGAATAAAGCCCCTTTGACATATGAAAAAGGCCAATAATAGAAGAAACGTTCTCTATAACAGATGGAAAACAATCGGGTGGGAATTACTGTTACTGGTAATTTTTAATATCATGCTGGCATCCTGCGATAAAGAGAGATTGTCCGGCTCCGGTTATGTGATCAGTGAAACCCGGGAAACAGGCGTGTTCACCGACGTGGATATTGATGGTCCTATGCGTATACACCTGCAGCAGGGAACTCCTGCCCCGGTACAGATCACGGCAGAAGACAACCTGATGCGCGTCATCGATACCTATGTGAGTGGTACTACGCTGCATGTGCGTATTAAGAGTGGTATAAGCCTGCATAACACGAGGGATATTGACATTTATCTTAAATCCGCCACCTACAATTCTGTATTCTTCGCCGGCTCCGGCAGCGTAGAAAGCCTGGATACCATCAGAACAAACAGATTTGAATATAGATTGGATGGTAGTGGTAACGCCCGGTTCCCGATCGTGACTGACAGACTGGAAACAGAGATCAACGGAAGCGGCAATATTCAGTTAAACGGCCGTGCCGGCACTTTTCACAGCAGTATCGACGGCAGCGGGAATGTACGGGGAATGGACTTCTATTGTGAGGATGCCGATATATCTGTCGAAGGTTCCGGCGGACATACACTGAATGTATCCCACTCTCTGGATGTCAGCATACGTGGCAGCGGAGAAGTAAGGTATAGAGGAACGGCAGTTGTCAGGACAGATATTTCCGGATCAGGAAAAGTCATTAAATTATAATTTTCGAAAGCGTCACACATGCAGGCTAGCTACATAGCAGCATTTTCAGGTACTGCCAGCAGTTTTGTGAGCAGGAATAAGGACAAAACCTATTTTTGTACTATGCCGGAAAATGCACAACTACAGAAACTTTTACAGGAGAATGAAGAGGCCTTTATGGAAGCTCTCTTCAGGACCTATTTTTCCTTTGTCTGTAAGACAATTTACCGCATTGTTCAGGACAATGCGACCGCTGAAGATCTTGCACAGGATGTGTTCATCAAGATCTGGAACCGCCGCTCGGAGCTTCAGCAGGTTTATTTTAAAGCTTATTTGCATAGAGCAGGTATTAATATGGCACTGGATTATATTGATAAGAACAAACGCAGAGGGGTTCATATGCCTATAGAGGACTATATGGAACCTGTTCAGGCGGCCCCGCAGGGTGGCAGTCTGCAGCAAACCACCCGGCATATACAACAGGCTATTGACAAACTCCCGGAGAAATGCCGGGAAATATTCATACTCAGCCGTTATGAAGAGCTTTCCTACAAGGAAATTGCGAGCACGCTCAATATATCAGTTAAAACAGTGGAAAACCAGATGATCACCGCTTTAAAAAAACTCAGGGTATCCTTACAGGACTATCTGCAGGTGATCGTGCTATTCCTGGCAGGCGCCGCTATTTATCCTTTACTTTTACAATTTTAACAGCATGTCGTACACCTTTGACCATATAGAAACGTTGATTGCGCGCTCGCTGGAAGGCAATCTTAGCCCGGCAGAGCAGGAAGAGCTGAAAAGCTGGCTGGAGGAGGATGACGCAAACCGCCGGTATTACGGGGAACTGCAAAAGACCTGGGACCTGACCGGCACTGCTGATGCGGACATAACACCGGATATCGAAATGAACTGGGCCAGCTTCAACAGGAAGCTACAGGCCACCAGCGAACCTACCGGCATTGTACGCAGTTTCCGCTGGTACGCTTTCCGTGCCGCCGCCGCTGTTCTCCTGCTGGGAGGCGCTGCCACCACCTGGTACATGCTGAACGCGCCTAAGCAGATCACGGTGCAGACGGCAGCTAATGAGACCAATATCATTGCCCTGCCCGACGGCACCAAAGCATTCATCAATAAGAATAGCAGCCTGCGTTACGCCAGCAACTTTAAAGATGGAGAAAGAGCCATCCACCTGGAAGGGGAAGCATTTTTTGATGTAGTGAAAGACGAGGCCCATCCGTTTGTAGTGTATACTTCCATGACAAAAACACAGGTATTGGGCACTACCTTCGATGTAAAAGCTTATGCAGTGCAGCCAGTGGAAGTATTTGTGCTGACGGGGAAAGTGGCTGTATCAGGCCAGGAAAAACAATCAAAAGAAGTAGTACTGACAGAAGGCAGGAAAGTAATGCTGGGGAAAGACCAGCAGCTGGCAGAAGATGCTATTTCCAACCACGACTTTATAGCCTGGAAGGATAACATTATGGTCTTTAATGATGAGCCTATCCGTAATGTGATCAGAAAAGTAGAAGCCTTATATGGGGTTAAGATCGTTGCTGAAGAAAGTGTAGCAGATTACTCTATCAAAACAAGGATAACCCCTGATCAGCCGCTGGAACAGGTATTGGATGTGATTGCGGCAAGCGCTACAGCCAGTTGGGAAAAAGAAGGAAATGTATATAAGCTGAACAGGAAATAACAGAAAAGTAGATAAATAAAAAAAGGTGGTCTGTCAAACAGACCACCTTTTTTATTATCAGGCTCCTCCCAGTTTGCATTTCTGCAAAACTTCCCAGGATTTACCATTATGACGGAGGAAGTACAGGTTATTCACCTTGAAGGTTGCTTTATACTCCTGATTTTCGTACTCAGGCCATGCTTTTTCAAACTGCGCATCTTCCAGGTCTTTAAAGGCCACGGTCACATGCGGAGTGAAGCCGGTACGTGCCAGCATAGTACTGAAACCAAATTCCTTACGCAGGAAGTTGATCAGCTGTCTGTGCAGGGCGCTCATTGTTTCGCTCTTTTCCACGTTGATGAACAGAACGCGGTTCTGTTTATTCGGGAAGGTACCGAAACCATTGAGGGAAACCTCAAACGGAGCCTGTGATTTGGCGAATTCAGCCAGTTCATCACAGAAAGCTTTTTCCAGTGCCGGATCTGCTGTGAAAGGCACCTGAAGGGTGATATGCGGCAGTACTTTCAGCGCATATAGCGGTCCGTATTTCTCAGCAAATTCCTGCTTTATTTTAATGATCTCCTTACCTACTTCAGCAGTAGGGAGTAAGGCGATAAAGTAGATCTTGTTATCAGGTTTTGGTGTAAATGGTTTTCTACCGCCACCAAAGCTCGGACGGCCGCCACCACGGTTGTAGCCACCGCCACCACCGCCGCCGCGATTGTAACCACCGCCGCCGCCGCCACGATTGTAGCCGCCACCACCGCCACCGCGGTCGTAACCACCACCACCGCC
>NZ_FRCN01000014.1 GCF_900142925.1 Chitinophaga sp. CF418 | reverse complement strand
GCTACAAACACAGGGCTCCAGGCGGAGCCGAATGAGGCGGATAAAACGCCACGTTGATTTATACCTGGTGCTATAAAAACAATACTTACCTGACCCAAATTATTTAAAATCATTAACTTATGATTAACAGTTGAAACATGGATTCATCCTATTTTTGGTGCAGCAAAATTCAAATGAGTTTTTTAATGGTTAATTTGGGGAGGGCCTGATTTTCATCAGGCCCCTTTTAATTTTCTACCCTGTATCATTTAATTTTTATAGCTTGTAGTTTAGATGCAATAGTCTGAACTGTTGTACTTTAAACGAGGAAAGTAAATTGGCGGGGTCCGAAAACATCAACCGTGCATCCATGGCGGACCACGAGCTATGGATAGCTTTTAAACAAGGAAACACAGAGGCCTTCAGTGAAATGTACCAGCGCTATGCAGGTACCTTATATAACTATGGCTATCACCTTGTTCCTGATGCTGCCCTGGTACAGGATGCCATGCAGGATCTGTTTGCCGACCTCTGGCGCACACGCCATAATCTTTCTGACACCAGCTCTATTAAATATTACCTTTTCCGGTCCCTGCGCCGCCGTTTGCACCGGATGGCTGATATCAAACCGATACCCGCTACTACTTCTTTACAAACAGCATCCATCGAGGAGATCAAAATACAAACAGAAGAATACCTGTTGCTGTTACAACGATTGCAGCAGCTGATGTCCCGCCTGCCTGAACGGCAACAGGAAGTGATCCGTCTCCGGTTCTATGATAATTTCAGTTGGGAAGAAATAGCGGGAATCCTGCAGATCAATGAACAATCTGTGAGGAACCTTGTGCAACGTGCCATTGTCAAACTGCGTGAGGGATGGAAATAAGCCTGTCTGCCCAACTGCGTCAAGGATGGAAATAGTCTTCGTCGCCATAACTAAATGGACGTCTGTCAGGCAATAAAAAAGAAGAAAAATTTTTTTCAGGCGAAGTGAGTTAAAATAACCACTTCCTGTCTTTATTAATATAATTACTGTCGGAAAGGCATTTAATGCTATGGATTATTCAGCATACGATACAGCAGATTTTGTCTGTGACGATTCTTTTGTGGCATGGGTAAAGGAAGGCAGGGACGGCGCTCACTGGGAGCAGGTGATAACACAATATCCCGGTAAGCAGGAGTTAATGTTACAGGCAAGGACCATTATTCTGGCAGCAGCACAGCTACCTGTCTTTCAGCTGAAAGAAGAGGATCAGCTACAGATGTGGAATGAAATCAGTCACCAGATGGATACGGCGGGCATAGCGCCTGTAAAAAAAAGCCGTTTTATCTACTGGTATTGGGCGGCAGCCGCAGTGTGCATCCTGGCGGGGGCAGCCCTTTGGTGGATGCGTCCGGAGAAGGAGTCGGCCGTCGTATACACCCGTTTGCTGCAGGAAGCAAAACTCGATGGCAATAAACGGATAGAGGAAGTCAATGAGGAGAAGGGACTACGGACGGTAAGATTGCCCGACGGAAGTTCTGTGGTATTGCAACCCGGGGCCAGGATAAGTTACCCGGTATGTGCAGGCAGGAATTGTAAACGTGAAGTCTATCTTTCCGGCGCCGCATTTTTCGAAGTGTCCCGTAATACATTACAACCCTTCATCGTATATGCAAATGAAATGGTGATCAATGTACTGGGTACCAGCTTTCATGTGAAAGCATATGATCAGGACAGTTTGGTGGAAGTGTATGTAAAGACAGGGAAAGTAGCGCTATCCATACAACCATTGGGAAGTAAGATGGTCTCCAACGTTTCAGCCAATCAACAGGCTATATTACAGCGAAATACACTTGCCGTATCGGTACAATTGGCCGAACAGCACCAGATAGACCCGAAGGCGCCGGCAGCAACTAATTATTCGTTCGTATTTAATGATGCTCCGGTAGATAGTGTTATAAATACTATTGAACAAGCCTATGGTGTGCACATCAGGTATGATAAAGCCTTGCTGGCAGATTGCAGACTGACGGCATCGCTGACAGATGAACCATTATATGAAAAGATACGCCTGATCTGCAGGGCGCTGGAGGCTGAATGTATCATAACAGGAGATGATATAGCCCTCTCAGCAAAAGGATGTCATCGTTATTGAAAACTAAACCAGGATCTAAAAAAAAATGAATACTAGTACTTAATGAAAATAGCCAGCGGTATGGCCGTACCACTGGCTATGACTAATGTCACGTTGCCTTATACCCGCTCCACTGGGATAAGACAGCCCTTCTATTTCCCATATTATTCAGGAACACAATCCAAGTTATGAAAAAAAGATTACGAATCCGTGATTTAATCTTTCACGTTACGCGTACATGTGCCTCTCAGCTGCTTGTTGCAGTGTTGTTTACTACCCTCACCTTTGCCGGAAGTAGCAAAGCCCAGGAAATACTGCAGCAGAAAATTTCCCTTGAAGCAAAGCAGCAGCCCATCGGCAAAGTCCTTAGCCAGATAGAAAAGCTGGTCGACGTTAAATTCCTTTACAGTTCTTCACTGATCCAATCAGACCGCAAAGTGGATGTAGTGGCCGAAAATGAAGCATTAGGCAACATCCTGAATGGCTTATTATCGCCATTGCAACTGCAGTATCATGTGTCTGGCCGTCAGATTGTGCTTAATCGATTACGCACTCCGGCCGCAGATCCTGGTATGCAGCCAGTAAAGATCAGTGGTAAGGTGACCGACGATAAAGGTCAGCCCCTGCCAGGTGTGAGCGTAAAACTAAAAGGTACTTCTACCGGTGCCACGACAGATGCTACAGGCACCTATGCCTTCAATGTGCCTGCGTTAAGTGGCATCCTCTTATTTACTTATGTAGGTTTTGCCCCCAAAGAGATCGAGATCAATGGTAAGGATAACGTGAATGCCACACTGGAAGCATCTTCCACATCGCTAAGTGATGTGGTGATCGTCGGTTATGGTGCACAGAAAAAAGAATCGTTGACAGGCGCTATTGCTTCTGTTACCAGTAAAGACTTAAACGGTGTACACGCTGGTGCTACCGTCAGTGCTGGTCTGGCAGGTAAAATAGCAGGCGTATCCTTCCGCTTTTCTGATGGCCGTCCCGGCGCCAGCGCTTCCATACAGATCAGGAACATGGGGAACCCGCTGTATGTAATAGATGGTATTCAACAGGATGAAGGCCAGTTTAATAACATTGCGCCGGCTGACATTGAAAGCATCACTGTGTTGAAAGATGCTTCTGCTGCTATCTACGGTTTGCGTGCTGCAAACGGGGTAGTTGTAGTAACTACGAAACGTGGTAAACTGGGCAGCCGTAACACCATCAACGTAAACGTTTACAGGGGATGGCAGAACTGGACACGCTTTCCTAAAACGACCAATGCATATCAGTGGATGGTGGGTAAAGCAGATGCTGATATGAACCAGTATGGCAAGACTTCCATTACACAGGCGGAGCTGGACAAATGGAAACAGGGTACAGAAACTGGCTATAAAAGCTTCGACTGGTATAAGTTCATTGTAAAGGGAAACTCTCCGCTTACACAAATGAACCTCAATTTTACCGGTGGTTCTGAAAGGATCAACTACTATGTGTCTGCTACACACCTGAAGCAGTATTCCGTGCTGGGTAGGGAATTCACCTTCGAACGTACCAATGTACAAAGCAATATAGAAGCCCGCGTGTCCGATCGTTTTAAGATCGGGGCTCAGATCAACGGACGTGTTGAAACCCGTGATCAGCCAGGAGTACCCGGTGGTGATGACTATTGGGCTGCACGTTTTGCGATACTCCGTAACAGGCCTACCGAACGCGCTTATGCCAATGATAATCCTGAGTACCCAAATGACATTGGCCACAACACAGAGAACTGGGCCGTGCAGAATAAAAAATTGTCAGGATACTGGCGCAGTGACTGGCGTGTATTACAATCCAACCTGACAGCTGAATACCAGTTCCCACTGGAAGGCCTGACAGCGAAAGGACTGTTCTCTTATTACTACGCCAATGAAATTATGAATGGGCATGAGTATACCTATAAAGTATATACGTATAATCCAACAGACAGCACTTATAATGTAACAGGCGGTAGCTCCAACCCTTACAGGGAAAGACGTAACAGAACCATCCTCTCACCAACTATCCAGGTACAGCTCAACTACAATAAAGTATTCGGACAGCATACTGTTGGTGCTACATTGGTGGCAGAGCGTATTAAAAGAAGAGACCTGAGTAATTACGTACACTCTGTGCCTACTACCAACCAGTTGCCATTGATCTATTTTTCCACCATGGATACCTATAATGATGGCGATGGTACAGAAGCCCGTCTGGGATATATCGGTCGTCTGAATTATAACTATGCCGGAAAATATTACCTGGAAGTTTCCGCGCGTAGGGATGCTTCCTGGAAATTTTCACCCGATAAAAGATGGGGTACTTTCCCGGCCATCTCCGGTGGATGGCGTGTGAGTGAAGAAAAGTTCTTCAGTTTTGTTAGTAAGAAAGTGCTGAGCGAATTGAAACTCCGTGCTTCTTACGGAAAACTGGGCGATGATGATGTAGGTATTGGGCCCTACGACTACCTGTCGGGATATAACTATAATGCCTCTACCGTTATACTGGATGGAAATGCTGTAATAGGTTCCAGTAATAAAGGCGTTCCTATCAGGAACATATCATGGTTTGTGAGCAGAACGCTGGACATCGGCCTTGATTACGGTTTCCTGGACAGTAAGATCAGTGGTGCGATAGATGTCTTCAACAGAAGAAGAACAGGATTGCTGGGAGCAAAGTATGACATACTGGTACCCAGCGAACTCGGATATTCCCTGCCTTCCGAAAACGTGAACAGTGACCAGGTGGCAGGTATAGAAGGCTCCATTGCCTGGTCTACCAAAATTCAAAAAGTGAACCTGAATATAGGAGGCAATGTCTCATATGCCAGAATTAAATCACTGCACACTTACAAGCCGGTATATAACAACTCATGGGATCATTACCGTAACTCCGTAGAAGAAAGGTTCAGTAATACCTTCTGGGGATATGAGGTACAGGGACAATTCCAATCGCAGGAACAGATCAATAAGTACCCGGTGAATATAGATGGCACCGGCAATAAAACATTGCTGCCGGGAGATCTTATCTATAAAGACCTAAATCACGATGGTCTGATTAACGATATGGACATGCGCCCTATCGGTTATGGCACAGGCAAAAATCCCATTGTGAACTTTGGTCTGAACTTCGCTGCTTCATGGAACGGTTTCGATGCACGCATTGATTTCTCCGGTGGTGGCGGTTATTCTTTCAACCGTAACTGGGAGATGCGCAACCCTTATCAGAATGGCGGTAACCTGCTGCTGGACCTGTATGAAGATCGCTGGCACAGGGAAAATCCGCTGGATCTGAACAGCCGCTGGATACCCGGAAAATATCCTGCGCTTCGCTTCAATAACGGTGATCACAGCAGCTTTGGCAAGAACTCTGACTTCTGGCTTGTTAACGTAAAATATCTGCGTGCCAGAACAATCGAGTTAGGATACACAATACCCAAAGAGCTGCTCAGCCGTGTGAAAATAGAAAGGGCCCGTTTCTATGTGAATGCCTACAATCTATTCTCTATTGATAATATGAAGGGCATCGGTATTGATGCTGAGATTGTAGATGATAACGGTCTCACATATCCGCAGAGCAAATTTGTGAACATTGGTTTTGAACTTTCTCTCTGATCTTTTAACTGCATTTAGCATGAAAAAATATTTGCTGACAATAGCAGCAGCCCTCGTAATGATATCCGGGTGTGTGAAGGATGATGAATTCCTCAGCACAGATCCTAAAGACCTGCTTACCGACGAAGCCGTATGGAAAAGTCCTGACCTGGTATTATCAGTTCTTGCTGATCTCTACAATCGTTATCCGGAGCAGCAGACTATTACCAACTGGACAGAATTTACCAATTTTGATGAAGCCTTTCCTTCTGAATCCGGCCAGTATTGGAGAACGAAGCAGGTAGATTATCCGTACGACTGGTGGAACCTTTGGGATTATGGATATATCCGCGACCTGAATCTTTTTGTACAGAAATGCAGCGCTGCGAAAGAACTGGCGGAAGATGTACGTGCACGTTTTGTAGCAGAAGCACGGTTGCTGCGCGCTGCTATTTATTTCGAAGAAGTGAAGCGTATGGGGGGAGTGCCGTTGATACTGGAACCAATGGAATATGATTTTAGCGGAGACCCTGCCTATCTGCAGCATGCAAGGGCGAAAGAATCGGAGATCTACGACTTTGTGATCAGTGAGATGGATAGCATTAAAACTATACTGCCGGATGATGCCGGTATCAAGTCACGCGCTACCAAATGGCTGGCATTGGCCATGCAATCAAGAGCTGCATTATATGCTGCATCCATAGCGAAGTATGGTGTGAATACGCCATCGGTATCATTACCTGGAGGGGAAGTAGGTATAGCAGCTGATAAAGCAATACCCTATTATCAGAAAGCGCTGGATGCCGCGCAGCAGATCATCAGCAGTGGTAAATATTCGCTGTATAAGAAGAAAGCAGAGGATCTTGAAGAGAATTTTGCCGCGCTTTTCTACGACAAAGCCAATAACCCGGAAGTGATATTTGCACAGGACTTCAAACTGAAATCTGGCAAGACACAGGAATGGACCATCCTTAATCAGCCATGGTCATCTGCGGAAGAACAGCAGGGAGGCAGAATAAATCCATCGCTCAACCTGGCGCTCCTGTATGAGAAACTGGATAATACTTATAGTCCATTTATCACTAATAACGGAAGCGACTACATGTACTACAATGATCCTAAAGATATTTTTGCCGGCAGAGATGCGCGTCTTGGAGGTACGATCATCCTGCCTGGCACCAAATTTAAAGGAGTACCATTGGATATCTGGGCTGGTGTAATGTACTGGAAAGATGGTAAGTACAATACTATCACCGGCGATAACTTCGGAGACCTGGACAGTATTCCGGTGGCAGGCACTCCTAAAAGCTCGCAGGTAGTAGGAACTGACGGTCCGATAGACGGATTGCAGTTCAGTGCCCAGACAGGCTTTTTCGTGCGTAAGTTCCTGGACCCTACAGTTGGTTCAGGGCAGATCGGTACCCGCAGTGATGTATGGTGGGTACGTTACCGCTACGCGGAAGTATTATTAAATGCAGCTGAAGCTGCACTTGAATTAGGACAGCCAGGCCTTTCATCCACTTATGTGAATCAGCTGAGAGAGCGGGCTGGTTTTACAACCCCATTACCAGAGGCAGCAATTTCTTTTGACAGGATCGTACATGAAAGACGTGTGGAGCTGGCCTTTGAAGGCCATGAAATGTTTGATAACAAACGTTGGAGACTGGCGCATAAGGTATGGAATGGAGAGACCATTTCAGCTAATGATGTTGTGAGCAACATCGGTAAGGCCGATAAGATCAATACCATGATCTACGGGCTATGGGGATATAAGATATTCAACCCGGGTAATGCCAATCATGGAAAATGGGTATACAGGGTGGTGAAACCATCCAACGTAACAGCTGCACACCGCTTTAATTTCGGAAACTATTATTCCCGCATCGGTTCAGACATCCTCAGTAATAATCCCAAACTGGTAAAGAATCCCAACAACTAAAAAGAGGCTACATGAAAAAGATATTTGTATATACGACATTGATACTGACTGCTTTTTCCTGCAGGAAAGACAATTACGAGGCGCCATCGGCCACGCTGTCGGGGCATATTACCTACCAGGGAGTGCCGGTTAATGTCAGTTCAAAAGATGTAACTTTCGAACTGTGGGAACCCGGCTGGGGTAAGAACGGCGCTATTAATGTGGCTATAAATGAAGATGGCTCTTACTCCGCATTGTTGTTTAATGGGAACTACAAACTGATCATACCTCCTTCCCAGGGGCCTTTCAGGTCAATTACCGACCCAGAGACAAAGTCTGACACTATGCTGTTGACTATAAACGGCAGCCGGGAGATGGACATTGAAGTGATGCCTTATTACATGATCAGGGATGCCAAAATGGAGCGAAACGGTACAACTGCTGTGAACAGCAGCTGCCGGCTGGAGAAGATCATTACCGATGCAAATGCGCGAAATGTAGAAACAGTGTTCCTGTATCTGAACCAGACCCGGTTTGTAGACGCAACCAATTACATTGCGCGCAGCTCCCTGGCAGGAAGCGATATTACTGACCCCGCCAATGTGCACCTGAGCGTGAATATTCCGGATGTCATTTCCGGCAACGGTACTACAGGCGACCAGGATTATGTATTTGCGCGTATCGGTGTAAAGATCAGTGGTGTGGAAGACCTGTTGTTTTCCGAAGTGCAGCAGATTAATCTTAAATAAAGATGATAAGAACACTTGTTTGCCTCTTGCTCCTGGCAGGGTCCGTACATGCGCAGGATACTTTCCGCAATCCGCTCTTGTCCAAAGGGCCTGATCCCTGGTGCATCTATAAGGATGGATATTACTATTACATGCACACCATGGCTGACCGCCTGGAGCTGTGGAAGACGAAGAACATTGCTTTCCTCAAAGATGCAGTGCATAAAACGATATGGAGGCCGCCGGCAGCTGGTCCTTTTTCAAGAGATATCTGGGCGCCGGAGATTCATTTCCTCAGGGGCAAATGGTATGTCTATTTTGCGGCTGATGGTGGTGATAATCAATATCACCGGGTATACGCCCTGGAGAACAGTTCTGCAGATCCGATGAAGGGCGACTGGGTCTTCAAAAGCAAGGTTGCTGATGTGGAAGACAAGTGGGCCATTGATGCGAGCGTATTTGAACATCATGGAAAATTATATATGATTTGGTCTGGATGGGAAGGGAATAAGAATGGGCGGCAGGATATTTATATCGCGGCCATGAAAGATCCGCTGACAATCAAAGGGAAAAGAGTAAGGATATCAAAGCCGGAATACGCCTGGGAAACCAAAGGAGATATTGGCGACCCCACGCTTCGGCATATAGATGTGAATGAGGGGCCGGAAATGCTGAAATACGGGAAGAAATTGTTCATTGTGTATTCAGGATCAGCGTGCTGGACAGATGATTATGCATTAGGGATGCTTGTTGCCGATGAAGACAGCGATCTGCTGGATCCTGCGTCCTGGAAGAAGAAGCCGGAATCAGTATTTAAGCAATCAATTGAAAATAATGTATATGCGCCCGGGCATAACTCCTTCTTCACTTCTCCAGATGGGAAAGAATACTGGATACTTTATCACGCGAATGATCATCCCGGTGATGGCTGTGGAGATAAAAGATCCCCGCGTATCCAGCGTTTTACCTGGGATAAGGACGGATGGCCTGTATTTGGCAAGCCTGTCAGAACTGACTCTTTATTGAAAAGTCCCCGCTTATAGCGGGGACTTTGTTGCTTTGTGACTGTTTTTTGACAGTGATTAAACGATCGTGGTATTGTTAGATTCGTAAAGCTGTACTAACTTTTGTCAGTGAATTTATCGGTTTATGCTTAAAACACAGCGGCTGCCGTATATTTTCAACCTGTTTTATGTAGATTTAGATAGTTTATACTTTATCAGTCAGTTTTAATCACATGCCGTCAATCGTTTTACATTACGTTATCATTGCGAGCATTACAGTTATGTTTATTTTGGTGAATAGATTTTACGGTCACAAGACAAGCGTTAACTGGAAGGAGAACAATGAACAGCTTTAAGCTCCGCACGTCAGGTAACCCAACATTATAGAGTAGCATCGCAAGCTTCTACACTGAAGAACACACAGTTTATATCCCTATGTCTATACCTTCAGTAGTATTGTCTGCACTATTTTCTATTAGTCTACAAAAATAATGGACTATTTTTTGGAAAATAAAATTTGCCATTCTATCTTTGTTATCACCACCCTAATTAAGCCACCATTAATTAGTTGATTTATTGAAATTAACTAACACTGTTCAACATGTACAACTTCCTTCGTTCTTCCGGCTGTATGCCCTGTTGTTGTAGCTAAATCCTGCCTTTAGCAAGGCGCTCCCATTCCATTTCGTCAGATATACTTTACAGCTGACCGCCAGGCGGAAGGAGATTGCCATGCCCTGAACTATCAACCACTCAAACCAAATCTACTCTCATGAAGACAATTACCCGCATTGGAGTAAAAGGCCTGCTGGTCGCTGTACTTTTTAGCAGCACCGTACTGGCTGCTGAGAAAAAGCCCTCGTTCTTAAAAGAAGGCGTGTGGCGTGGTGTTTTTACAGTCAATGAAGCCAACGTTCCCTTCAATTTTGAACTGAAAGGCAAAGACCCTGAGCATTTCGTGTTTACACTCATTAATGGTCGTCGCCGCGATGAATTTAAAGTGAAGCGTGTTGCTGACGATTCACTTTTTATCAAGATGAATACCTACGATGCTGCACTGTTTGCAAAGATTGAATCAGACGGCCGCATTACCGGTGAATATAGAAGCCTGGTACCAAATTTCCGTGGTAATGCACTGCCCTTTGTAGCAGAAGCCGGTAAGAAATACCGCTTTGTGGAACCCGGAAAAGATGTCAAACCTACATATGATCTGTCAGGTAAATGGGAACTGCAGATCTATAGTAAAGACCCTACTCCCAACCGTATAGGATTACTGAAACAGGAAGGAAATAAATTGACCGGTGTAATCATGTCTGTAGTAGGCGACAGCCGGGAATTGGAAGGCACTGTACAGGGCGACCAATTTGAACTGTCCGGGTTCACTGGCCCGAGTCCTATTTATATAAAAGGAAAGATCAATGATGATCAGTCTTTTAGCGGAGAGCTAAGCCTGGGCATCTACAACAATGTCAAGTTTGACGGTGCTAAAAATGCACAGGCAGAATTGCCGGATCCCTATAAGCTCACTTATCTCAAAGAGGGATATAATAAGCTGAATTTTACTTTACCTGATCTGAATGGCCAACAGGTTTCACTCAGCGATGCCAGGTACAAAGGCAAGGTGGTCATAGTAGAAATTATTGGTACCTGGTGTCCCAATTGTACAGACCAGACAGCATTCCTTGCTCCCTGGTTCAAAAAGAACAAAACACGTGGCGTAGAAGCTATAGCCATAGGTTTTGAGCAGAAAGATGATCTCGAATATGCCAGGTATACACTGGGAAAATTAAAAGATAAATACGGTATTGAATATGATATTCTTTTTGGTGGCATTGCTGATAAGAAAGTGGCTTCGGAAAAACTTCCGGCACTCAACCGCATGATGGCCTTCCCGACTACAATCATTATTGATCGTAAAGGAGAAGTAAGACAAATCCATACAGGTTATACAGGAGAAGTAACTGGTCAGTACTTCAAATCATATGTGGAGAAATGGAATAAAGACCTGGATATACTGATTGACGAACCAGCTCCGCAGGATGTTGCCAGCATTCACTAGAGACCCTATTATCATCGGATGATGATCACATATGTTTCCGGTTCTACATGTTGTTTCTGTTGTCAGGCCTGTGGGGCTGTGCAGACAGCCTTCACAGGTCATTTAAAAAACTAATTATTATGAAACTCTTCCAACACGCTGCTTCCTTTGCTTCTATCGGTGTAATAGTCGTAATCACTGCTTTTACCGTACAGGTAAAAAATACTGATACCTTACCTACAACTGCTGCTGATAATATCACTGCAGCAAATAAAGTAACTGCATTCCAGGTAGATAATAAGAACAGTAAACTGTTGTGGACTGCACGCAAAGTGACCGGTGAACATACCGGTACTATCAACATCAGCAGTGGCACACTGAATGTAGAAAACAACGCCTTAAAAAGCGGTAGTTTCAAACTGGATACGCGTAGTATCGCAGTAAGCGATATCAAAGATGCCGACGGCAACGCCAAACTTACAGGTCATCTGAAAAGTGATGATTTCTTTGCTGTGGAAAAATACCCTTCAGCAGATTTTCAGATCACAGGTATTAAACCTCATGGCGATAATCAATATGATCTGACAGGTAAGCTGACCATCAAAGGTATTACCAATGACATCAATTTTCCGGCCACCATCAAGGTGGATAAAGATAAGCTGACCGCTACCGCAAAGGTGAAAATAGACAGGACGAAGTATGATATCAAATACCGTTCGAAGAACTATTTCGAGAACCTCGGCGACAAAGTTATCTATGATGATTTTGAGCTGGACATAACATTGTTGGCTAACGCGCAGTAATGAAACAGTGGTACATCGCAGGCATATTATTATCTGCAATCATGTTGCTGGCCTTTCATTCAGAGGAACCGTTAACACGTGCAAAGCTGGGGGAACAGCTGTTCTTTGATCCGATATTATCCGGAAACAGCACTATCAGTTGCGCTTCCTGTCATAAGCCGCAGTTTGCATTTGCAGACACCACAGCATTCAGTAAAGGCATTCATGATCAGCTTACAAAGCGGAATACGCCTTCAATCACCAACCAGCGCGGCAGGCCCAGTTTCTTCTGGGATGGGCGCAGCGCTTCACTGGAAGAGCAGGCGAAACAGCCCATCATCTCAGCAGGGGAAATGGGATTGCCTATTGAAGATGCAGTAACGCGGCTGAATGCAGACAGTGCTTATGTGCGTGCTTTCAGAAAATTGTTCAACAGCGTGCCGACTGAGAAAAATCTACTGAGTGCGCTCGCTGCATATGAGCGCACATTGGAAACAGCCAACAGCCCTTATGACAGATATATTAGCGGAGACGATCAGGCCATTTCGCCGGAGGCAGCCAGAGGCAGATTATTATTTATCGGTAAAGCCAATTGTAGCAATTGCCACTCCGGAGAAGACTTTACTGCCGACCGCTTTAAGAACATCGGCTTGTACAATGGCACGACACTGACAGATGCAGGGCGCTTTGAAGTAACATGGGACAGTGCCCAACTTGGATTCTTCAAGGTGCCCGGTCTCAGGAACGTGGCTGTTACTGCGCCTTATATGCATAACGGTATGTTTAAGACGCTACGCGAGGTGATAGAATACTATAACAAACCTGATGCAATTGTAGATAATGGTATCAGAAGAGATCTTTCGTTAAATACACCATTGAATTTAACAGATACAGAAATCAACGAACTGGAAGCATTTTTAAAAACACTCACAGACGACCGCTTTATCAACCAATAATCAAGTCCGCCGCAGGCGGATAACCTTACCTTTTATATCGGCTGCCGTGGAATTTCCATGGTATTGCAGATCTGCGCAATCCTGATTATGAGGCTTTTCCTGCGCTCCGGCATTTGAATGGCTGGGAGTGTACGCTGCATTTCGGTGAAACGTTGTTCATACCTTCCGGTTACTGGCATTACATCCAGTATGAAACAGCGGGGTATTCCGTGGCTTATCGGGCATTGCCGGTCTCTATGCTGAAACGTGCTGTCGGGGTGCGGAATATTTTTATAACGAGGCGTTTTGACGATGCCATGCGGAAGATATTGGGGAAGAAGTGGTTTGATTATAAAATGAAGACGGCGTACAGAAGAGCTGAGAGAGCTGTGCAAAGAAAATGGTTTCTCTTATGGTTGGATTGGTTTTTCTGTAAAGACATGTCCGGTATCAAACCAGGATCAAACTTGCATATGACCAGGTTCTTCCTCCGTTCTTCCTCCGTTTTTAACGGAAGAAGAACGGAGGAAGAACCTGGTCATATGCAAGTTTAAAGCGAATTATATCCAAAAGAAATTCCTGATAATCTTTATCTGGTATTTTAGATTTGAATTGGTATTAATATATTATAAACCAATTGATTATAGCAATGTTTAAGAAGTCAGAAATGCGTATTTCCCGTATAGGTTTTCGTTGGACTTCTACTTAGCTTTGTGATGTGATCAGAAGGGTACGAGCTGGTAAATATTCTTATCGCGCTCATTGTGTTGTCAGACATTTTTTAGAAAAACCGCGCGATTAGCGCGTTTCAATAAATAGGTATTTCGTTACTGAGGCAGGTGCCGTAGTTGCTCCTGTGCTACTAAACGGAATTACTGAAGCAGATTTGTTACGGTATAGTATGCGTTTATGCGCTACATGTATCTCATCAGATCTAATCCAGAAAGATTATCGGGACAGGTAGAAGAAGTGACGATAGATACAGCAAGTCGCCGATATTATCATTTCACATTGAATACAAATCCGATTCCGTATACATTCTTGATACTGATACCGGAATTCTGCTGGAAATATTTTCTGAACCTTGAGATGAACACATCAAGGCTACGGCCAACGAAGTAATCGTTGGAGCCCCAGACTTTAGTGAGGATCTCTTCACGTTTGATCACACGGTTTACATTGTGAAAGAATAACACCAGCAGGTCGCATTCCCTTGGCGTAAGTACTATTTCATCTCCCTGTTCCGTAATCAGTTTCAGGGAATCGACAAACAGTTGTGTATTGCCTATCGTGATGACATTGTTGGCTTTTACAACCTCCGTCACAACTGCGGGTTGTTTACGTTTAATGATGTTTCTGATGCGCAGTACCAGTTCATCCACATCAAAAGGTTTCACGACATAGTCGTCTGCTCCTATTTTGAGACCATTCAGACGATCCGTTTTTTCACCACGTGCGGTGAGGAAAAGAAAAGGTACCTGGTTATTGATCCTGACCACATGTTCGGCCAGTTCGAATCCATTCATCCCGGGAAGATTGACATCGATCAGCAGTATCTGATAGCCTTCGGGAGATTTTTTAAAATCTTCCAATGCATCACTGCCACTTTGTTGCCAGTTTACTTCAAAATCCATCAGTTCCAGGTATTGCTTTACCACATTACCAAGATCTGATTCATCCTCTACTAATAAAATACGATGTCTCATAGCGTTCAATTTTTAATTTGAAGCAGCCGACCTGTTTACGTTAATTACAAAAAATATTTTATACAGGGATCACAATTACAAATGTAGTCCCTTTTCCTACTTCACTGTCTACTTTTAATTTCCATTTATGCGCATCTATGCATTGTTTCACATAGTGCAGCCCTAGTCCCAATCCCTTTGTGTTCTGCGTCAGATCTTTCTGATATCTGTAAAATTTCTCAAAGATGTGTTTGAGTGTTTCCCTGGACATTCCGATACCGGTGTCAGAGACAGTAATGTAAATATTCTCCTTGTCATTGCTGATGACTATCACCAGGTCTTTGACAGGCTGGAGATTATACTTCACTGCATTGTCCAGTATATTCAGCATTAAGGTAGTAAAATGAAAACTATCAAGGTTTACTACCAGGTCTTCCTCCGCAGGCGTATAATCGATCTGCACATTGGAAGTGGAGAACTTGATACTGAAGTCGGTCAGAATTTCATTTACCAGCATGTTCAGATGGTGTGGCTTTTTCTGCACGAATAATTTATCAACAGTAGCAAGATCCAGTACTTGTCCGAACAGTAGTTTCAACCGGTGCGACTGCCGTTCAATAACATCTGACAGCGATTTGATGGCCATCTTGTTATCCAGTATCTTTTCATTCTGGATGTTTTTGTTGGCTACCATAATGGCCGACAACGGTGTATGAAATTCATGCGTGATATTATTGATAAAGTCTGTTTTAACATCTGAAAGACGTTTCTGCTTTATCCAGTTCCGCATGGTGATGAAAAATAGTAAAATAATGGCAAACATGGAGAGGAGCGACATGGTCAGCATCAGGCGCATCTGCCTGAAAACCATCTGCCGGCGGTTGAAAGGCTCCGCATGAAAGCTGAATGCCATGGCGTAAGTATAAGGCATTGCATTGCTGACATTCAATCTTGCCACCTGGCTTCGTTCGTCAGGGTTCTTCAGATCGCCATAAATGCGGATACCGTCAGACCATTGCAGTGAATCGTCAATCAATTCATATTTTTTCCGGCTGTCGTAGATATTGATATATTTTTTGTTGCCGGTCATGATATCGATCCTGGCAATGTTCAGTGCATATCGTAATGAGTCTGTTATATTCTCTTTTTCACGGATCTGCCGCATCAGGCTGTCGATTGTCTGTGATCTGATGAGCCGGTGGAATATTTGATTTAATAGATGTTGTGAATGAACCTGGAATTTTGTGGTGTCAGTATAGTAGAGTTGTTCCAATGTTCTGAGCTGAGGCACCAGGGTGCTGTCTATGATTGCTTGTCCCCCGGGGAATAATTTATCATTCGTGATCGCCTTGCTGTATTCCTCATTGATCTTACTTTTTTTCTCGTAGTAGAAGCGTCTGTTAAGCAGATCATAGGTATTATAGACCAGAATAAACTGAACGAGCGCCAATACCAGAAAGCAAATAATAGATGTTGTTATGTAGATCTTAAAGGGATGCTTCATCGAAAAATTCCTGAAGAACAAATATATTCTTTCAGCTGGCAGTTTTAATAAACTCCATAATTTTCTAGTCATATTTAAATATTGGAAATTTAATTTTCATTCACAATTCGTTTAAGATTGTTTACACTTCATTTGCTTTCCATTTGCAACTTTTTAAGCGATGCTTTGTTAATTTCGGATTCCGGCATATTATTTCAACGATCGCATGATCAGCCGCCGGACTTTTTTATGCAGACAAGTCCTCCGGGACCTTTGTGCTAATTACCACGAAATAAGTACTCAGTCATCTTTAGAGACAGAACAAACTACAGGCTGTACGTTCTGTGCGGCTTGTAGGTTGTTAACCCAATAACGTGAATGCAGAGAAAGATAGCTATAATATCAGCTATATAAAAGAGAACCCGGCCGGTTAGTTACAGGAACAATTTCACTGGCGGTATAGGATACTAGTCAAGGTACTTTCCCGCGGGTGGAAATTAATTCCAATTTTTGGACGTTGCAGCTCTAAATAAGACCCCGATGTGCCAATATAGCAGGGCTCGCCTGTGATTCCTCCCATAAGGATCAATTTTTCCTATAAATATATTGATTTACAATTGTTTTGAGGCGATTTTGTGTTGCCCCGAATGCCTACATAACGCGCACTTTTTACCACGGAGAGACCCGTTGATCTTTGGAGTTGGGGAGAATTATTCCACAGTTTACAATTAAAAACATACTGGCAAATATTTTGTTCTATTTAGTATGTCAGCTTATTACTAACCCATTTAATTGTGAGATTATGAAGACGTATACGAGCAAGGGTCAAAAAGCGATGAAGAGAAGCGTAGAGGGAACAAAAGCAGGTTTACTAGTGAACAGTGACAACTTTAGTGTACTCCCGGTAGTCAGCAGCCAATAATATATCAATAGAATCTCTCCAACTTAATCTGCTATGGAATGATCCGTAGTGAGACCCCTTATTAATTGATTGTTTTAATTGTTTGTTATGGAAA
The DNA here is from genome assembly GCF_900142925.1 of Chitinophaga sp. CF418. Taxonomy (GTDB): domain Bacteria; phylum Bacteroidota; class Bacteroidia; order Chitinophagales; family Chitinophagaceae; genus Chitinophaga. The sequence goes on along the minus strand of NZ_FRCN01000014.1, from coordinate 298,446 downwards.
GGCGTACAATAACAGTTTATATCGAAGGTAGATCGTATCAGCTTGCGATCACTGTGGACGATGTTGCTCAGGAAACGACATACGAAGTTATCACCAGCGGAAATATTCTAAGGGATTTTATGCCTGAAGAGATAGACTGGCAGGAAGATCGTATGATTACCTCTGACGAACGGGTTAAAACTATTGAGAGTGAACAGATAGCCCGTATCATCTGGACAGACATATTGGATATGATGGAACACTAATATTTGCTCTTCATATACCCATTTATATTGGTTCAATATTACCATTCATATAAAAGTCTACATAAATAGTAGACTTTTAGGAATGAACTATCTATATTTGTACCGATTATCATTGTGCTCCCACCAAGAGACTAATGCAAGTAACCGGTAACGGTTATACTCTGCGCATTATAATCAACCAACGATCCAAGTCTCAGTTATCTGATGTTTAAGCTACGAATGCCATTTTGGGCCTGCGTTGCAGGTACCCTCATGATTGCCTGTGAACGCCGTAATACAGCTATACCGGTACATTTCGGATATGGCCGGACAGCTACAGAAAAAGAAATAGCGACGAAGGCTATTGCTATCCGTCCGGATGGTAAAGGATTGCCTGCAGGGAGTGGTACTGTGCAGAATGGTGCGTTGATCTATGCTGCAAAATGTGCTTCCTGTCATGGTACTACCGGCGTAGAAGGGCCATACAACATACTTGTGGCGCCTGATACTGTAGATGCACCACCTTTCGACCAGGCGCCAAAACGCGTGAAAGCTATTGGTAATTACTGGCCGTATGCCACGACTATTTTTGACTATGTACGTCGTGCAATGCCTTTTAATGCGCCGGGCTCACTATCAGATAACGAAGTATACAGTGTTACAGCCTGGCTGTTACATGCCAACAAACTGATTGGCGCAGATGCTGTCATTAATGCGAAAACCTTACCTGGCATTGTCATGCCTGCCAGGAGATATTATGTCACAGACAGCAGAAAAGGAGGGGACGGACCATATGAATAACCTTATGTGTTGTACAAAACTGTAATTCGAAATTGAACTTAATATGAGTCAAAAGATGACGCGTCGTCGCCTTTTGCTGGGAGGTGCTGCCACAGCTGCTGTGGCACTGGTAAAGTCATCTTTTGGCAAAATGGTCCAGACAGGTATACCCGAAACGGCTTTTGATCCTACCAAACAGGTGGGGCCGCTGCCCGGTGTACTGGGTACAAGATCTCCATTTGAACATCCGCAAAGAAAGCCTTCCCTCACTTCTTCACAGACACCTTTACAGGATCTCTATGGCATGATCACGCCTTCAGACCTGCATTTCGAACGTCATCATGCGGGTGTGCCTGCTATTGATCCCAACAGCTATGAGTTGATGATTCATGGCATGGTAGACAGGCCGACTGTCTTTTCCCTGGCCGACCTGAAGCGGTTTCCTTCTGTATCCAGGATCTGCTTTATAGAATGTTCGGGCAATTTCAGAAAGCCGGATAAAGAAAGCATTACCCCTCAGGATATCTGCGGACTAACGAGCCAGAGCGAATGGACCGGGGTGATGCTATCCACCTTATTCCGGGAAGTAGGCGTCAATCCGAAGGCTACCTGGTTCCTGGCGGAGGGGTCAGATGCTGCAGTAATGACACGTAGCATTCCCGTCAGTAAGGGCTGGGAGGATGCTATGATAGTTTATGCACAAAATGGGGAGGCAATTCGCCCCCAACAAGGATACCCGGCAAGGCTGCTGCTACCGGGGTGGGAAGGCAACACCAGTGTGAAATGGATACGCCGTATTGAATTGTCAGACGGCCCTTTTATGACGAGAGAAGAGACTTCCAAATACACAGAACCTGTAAAAGATGGTAAGATCCGGCAGTTCAGCTTTACCATGGATGCCCGCTCTATTATCACTTATCCGGCCTACCCTGCACAACTGGAGAAGGGATGGGTGGAAATAAGGGGGCTAGCCTGGAGCGGACGTGGGAAGATCCGCCAGGTAGAGGTAAGTACAGATGCAGGAAAAACCTGGAATGCTGCGCGCCTGCAGGAACCTGTGTTAGACAAGGCACATACTTATTTCAGATACTTATGGCAATGGAACGGGGATACTACAGCTATTATGAGCCGCGCTATTGACGAAACAGGCTATGTACAACCCGGTCTGCAGGAATTGATTGCCGCCCGCGGTATCGGTACGGGATATCACCTCAATCCTGTTACGGCATGGCTGATCAAACGGGACGGGCAGGTAGTGTATAGTCCTGAGAAATGGAAATAGAATAATCAATATAAAAACCAATCAACTATATGTCATTTTTTGATTATGGGCATGCTCCTGTGATACGCAGGCTTGCGCGAAATGCGGGGTTCCTGCTCATTCCCGCTGTACTGGGAAGCTCGGAAATATGGGGGGCGGTACTGCCAACTGCCAATAAAAATGCTGTTACCCGCAATCTCCCGGCAGACGTTCCTGTAAAAGGAAAGGTAACAGACACCAATGGTCAGCAACTGCCGGGTGTAAGTGTAGTAGTAAAGGGCTCAAAACGGGGCGCCCTGACACGTATAGACGGTTCTTTCGAATTGAATGTGCCGTCAGATGCAGTGCTTGTCTTCAGCTATCTCGGCTATAAACCGCAGGAGGTAAAGGTCGGCGCAAACGGTCATCTCAGTATTCAACTGGAAACAGACGATAAGAAACTCAGCGAAGTAGTGGTGGTAGGTTATGGTACACAGGAACGCCGTAACCTGACCAGTTCTGTATCAACCATCAATGCTGCTGAAACAAAGAATGTACCTGTGGCTGGCTTTGACGCCCAGTTACAGGGAAAGGCTGCCGGGCTGCAGATCAACTCCAACACCGGTGTGCCCGGAGATGGTGTCTTTGTACGTGTACGTGGTACTACTTCCATTAATGCGGGCAATGATCCTTTGTATGTGGTAGATGGTGTGTTTGTGAATAACACCAGCCTGCAGACGGTTAGTACAGGAGGTCGTGCAACCTCTCCTATCGCAGATATTAATCCGGCTGATATCGCCAGTATAGAAGTATTGAAAGATGCCAGCGCCACTGCTATCTATGGCTCACGTGGTGCAAACGGTGTTGTGATCGTTACTACCAAACGGGGCAACTATGGCGAGCGTACTAAGGTCAATGTGAATGTGTCACATGGTTTTGCAAAAGCGCCGAAATTATGGGACTTAACGACCGGTCCTCAGCATGCTACACTAATCAATGAATACTGGATCAATACAGGTATAGATAATCCTTCTCTGAACCAGACATTTGCTAACCGTCCATTCCGTCCTGTCACGGAAGGTGGACGCGGACTGCCGGAAGAACAGAAAACCTATGACAGGCTGGATGAGCTTTTCCGTACAGGACAACTGGCCAACTATGACCTGTCGCTGAATGGCGGTTCAGAAAAAACTAAATTCTATATAGGTGCCGGTTACACAAAACAGGAAGCGAATATCCGTCCTGTTTTCTTTGAAAGAACCAGTCTGAAACTGAATGTTGATCATAAGATCAATGACAGGGTGCAGATAGGCGTGAGTAATGGTATTACCCGTTCCTACAGGAATCAGGCGCGTGCAGGTGACGGGCCGCAGGGAGGCTTACTGCAGTCAGCATTACATACACCTACCTATCTGCCGGAAACCAATCCCGATGGTACTCCTGCCCGTTGGGCCGGTTTTGATAACCTGCAGGTATTGCTGAATAACTATGATGTGCATACTATCAGTTTAAGATATATCGGTAACGTATATGCAGAAGCGGAAATACTGCGTGACCTGAAGTTCCGCACCAGCTGGAGTGTGGATTATAACAACTATGATGAATCAGAATACTGGAATGATAAGACTCAGCTGGGCGCTGCACCCACTAATGGGTTAGCTACATCTTCCATCACGCAGAATAGTACCTGGATCAATGAGCAGACATTATCCTATCGTAAAAAGCTGGGCCGCGGACATACGTTTGGTGCCGTAGTGGGTAATACCATCCAGCAGAATACACTGGGGAGGACTTTTGCCCAGGGTACAGGTTTTCCGAACAATGCCTATAAAGATATCTCATCCGCTTCCACCCGTACGGCAGGGCAGACATGGACGCAGGGTACACTCGCCTCTTTCTTTTCCCGCGTTGATTACAACTACGACAGTAAGTACTACCTGGAACTAAGCATTCGCGCTGATGGTTCTTCCCGCTTCGGCAGTAACCACCGCTGGGGGTATTTCCCTGCCGTTGGTGCAGCATGGCGTTTGAAGGAAGAGCAGTTCCTGAAGGATGTACAATTCCTCAGCGACCTGAAATTACGGGCCAGCTATGGTGTGACCGGTAATCAGAGTGGTATCAATGATTATGCAGCCCGTGGCTTGTGGACAGGCTCCGGCGGTTATCCTGATGCAGAAAGCGGCGGAGATAAAGCTGCGACTGCTCCACTGCAGCTTGCCAATCCGGACCTGCGCTGGGAGAAGACAACACAGGCCAACCTGGGATTGGATGCAGGTTTCCTGGATGGACGTGTAACGCTCGAAGTGAATGTCTATTCAAAGAAAACAACAGACGTCCTGTTGCAATTACCCGTTCCTTCCAATACGGGGTATACAACCTATTATTCCAATGCAGGAGAGATCAGCAACAAGGGATATGAAGTGGCTATCCGCTCTGAGAATATCAAACGTGGTGATTTCACCTGGAATACATCCTTTACTATTTCCGGAAACGTGAACAAGGTGGAAAAACTGCCGGTACCGATCACGCAGTATAACCGCGACTGGATCAGGATGCAGCAGGGATATTCCATGTATTCCTTCTGGATGTACAAACAATTGTATGTAGATCCTAAAACGGGTAATGCGGTATTCCAGGATGTGAATGGGGATGGTAGTATCACGGTAGCTGACAGGCAGATTGTAGGGAATGCTTTGCCAAAATTCTTCGGTGGTATCAATAACAGCTTTTCCTGGAAATCATTTGACGCGGCTGTGCAGTTCAACTTCCAGTATGGTAACAAAGTATTAAACCTGAACCGCTTCTTTGGAGAAGGTGGCGGTACCCGCGATGCGAACAGGGTATTGTTTGCCAGTCAGCTGAAACGCTGGCAAAAAGAGGGTGATATCACAGACGTGCCACGTCTGACGAAAGTAGGTAACAACTATACGCTGGAACAGAACAGCCGTTTTATTGAGAATGGTTCCTTCCTGCGTTTACAGGCGCTGACCATAGGTTATACACTGCCTAAGTCACTGACCAGCCGCTGGCATATAGATGGGCTGCGCGTTTACGCGGCCGGAAATAACCTGTGGCTGCTTACAAAATACACAGGCCCTGATCCTGAAGCAAACGTGACTGCCACACAAACGGTACAGGGTATTGACCTGGGCACACCGCCACAGTCCCGTACCCTGCAGTTTGGTTTGAATGTGACATTATAGGAAACATTAAAGAAGAAGATCATGAAATCACTTATCCGCATATTACCACTTGTACTACTGCTTTCTTCCTGCCAGGACTTCCTGGATGTAGCGCCCCGCGATTCCGTTTCGGATGATGCGACGATTGTTGATGAAGCTTCCGCACAAACGGCCGTAAGAGGCGTGTATCGTGAATTGGGAGACGATGCTTATTACGGGTCCCTTTTTCAGACCATTGGTTATTTATCTGGAGATAATATCCAGTGGACGGGATCGCAGTCAGTGATACAGCAGTTCATTTCGCACAATGTAAAGGCCGATAACGCCAATGTGGCCACCGTCTGGGCTGGGATATATTCTACTATCAACAGGGCCAACCAGGTGATTGATAAAGTGCCTGGTGTGACAGATGCTACTTTTACGCAGGATGAAAAGAATGTTTTAATAGGCGAGGCCTATTTCATACGTGCGCTGGCTTATTTTGATCTGGCCCGTACCTGGGGCGGCGTACAGCTGGTGCTGAAAGCAACTACGAACATTAACGATACCAGGGGCCTTAAACGGAGTACGCTGGAACAGACCTATGCGCAGGTACTGAGTGATTTGCAGACGGCGGAACCGCTGTTGCCGGAAACAACTAACCGCTACCGTGCCACCCGGAAAACAGTATGGGCATTAATGGCCCGTTTTTACCTCTATAGACAGAATTGGGAGCAGGCCGGGGCCTATGCCTCAAAACTGATACCCGACGCCAAATATAGCCTTATAAAGCCCTATAGCGCCTTCTTCGCCAATAATGTGGTGGCTACAAACGAATCCATCTTCGAAATATCCTACAGCGCCAACAATGTTAACGCGCACCGGGGTTACTGGCAGCCACCTGCCAATGGCGGTACCCGTCAATGGGCGCCCAATGACGCCTTTATTGCGCTGATCAATGATCCGGCCAATGGTGGTAACCGTAAGGCCGCCGTGGCCATTACCAACCAGGGACTGTGGTATGGCAACTTCTATTACCGCAGCCCGGCTACCGATCCTGCATATGTGCTGCGTATTGCGGAGCAGTATCTCATCCGTGCAGAAGCAAGAGCGCAACTGGGGCAGCTGGAAGGAGCATTGGCAGATCTTGATGCTGTTCGCGACAGGGCCGGGCTGACAGCCAGCACTGCCACCTCGCAGGGAGATATTTTGTTGGCTATAGAAAATGAGAGAAGGCTGGAGTTCGCTTTTGAACCACACCGCTGGTACGATCTGGTTAGAACCAATCGAGCCGCTACAGTATTGGGTGTAACAGACGGCCGCAAATATGTAATGCCTATTCCTGCCGTGGAGCTAAGCGCCGACGGTGCGCTGGACCCTAATCCCGGTTATTGACCGCTATCTGATATTTCATCACATAAACACTGCAGGTATGACACATCCGGCAAATCTATTACCACCGCAGACGTGGAAGGGATCCTGGAAGCTCCTTTTCCGCTTCTTTTTCATCTATTTCGTTATCCAGTGTATTCCACTGGACGTGAAGTATTTCAATACCTTATTCCACATTCACTGGGAAGAACCGGGCTTCGGTGATATTTTTTATCTCGCCAGGTATAGTCCTAAGATCTTACCATCTGGTAGTCCTTTTGGCGGATTTGCAGATTGGGGCATTATTGCTTTCATCGCATTGATTGGTGCGTTGATCTGGTCTTATCTTGACAAACAGCGGAAGGAATATAACCAGTTGTATTACTGGTTGCGCGCCATTGTCCGTTACAGGCTGGCGATAGGTGTAATAGCTTATGGACTGCTGAAATTGTTCCCGCAGCAATTACCTTATCCTTCCATCAGTCAGTTGAACACACAGTACGGCGATCTGTCCGCCTGGAAGATCTTTGCGATGAGCACGGGTGTCGTGCCTGCTATGGAAACTTTTTTAGGACTGGTAGAAACGCTTGCAGGGCTGTTGCTGTTCAGCAGAAGAACGGCCACTATAGGAGCCGGTATCATCATCACGTTTACCGGCAATGTGTTCATGTCTAATCTCGCTTATGAGGGCGGTGAATATGTATATAGTTTTTACCTCGTGATACTGGCCTTGTTCCTGCTGACATATGATGCATTACGTATTGTTAATCTGCTGACGCTGGAGCTGCCTACCGCACCTAATACCGTACGGCCCTATTTTGCCAAACCATGGCACCGCACTGCAAGGATTGTGGTGAAAACCCTGTTTGTCTTTTTCTTCGTAGGGCTGTATGGATATAAGACTTATGCCAGCTATAGGCATAATGGCTACCAGTATCCTGAAACGCCGGGACTGGCCGATGCAGCAGGTATTTACAATGTAACGGAATTCCGTATCAATAACCAGGAACTGCCATATTCACTGACGGATACGGTGCGTTGGAAAGATGTGGTGTTCGAGAAATGGGCTACGCTCAGCATCCGTTCCAACCGGTATGTACATCCTGATCTGGCCAATACTGAAGAGATCTATGGGAAAGACCAGGACAGAAATTATGAGCTGGCCGGGGCTGTGAGCAGGCATTATTATACTTATGGCATTGATGAATCCCGCCGGGTAATGTTCCTGCAGAATAAAAACAAATATCATCAGCAGGAAAGACTGGTGCTGCACTATACGAGGCCGGATAGCAGCCGTATTATTTTTTCAGGTATCAATGAAAAACAGGATTCTGTGTATGTAGTGCTGGACAAGATCAACAAGCAATACCCATTGATTGAAGGTCGCCGTAAACCGCTTAAACTTTAAAATCAACGTTATGTCTGATATAGCTAATTCACCTGCCCTGGAGCAGGTAGCACCCATAGCGCCGGATACTACAGGTCAGGGTACTGCTGTGCAGTCAAAGCCCTGGAAGGGCAATCAAAAGTGGGCATTCCGTATTGCCTTTATCTTTTTTGTGATCATGAGTATTCCCACCAGTTGGAATTGGTATACACACCTTTTCACAATGGACTGGATACATCTGAAATACCGCGATGTATATGATATCGCGAGGTTCCAGCCGAACCTCTGGAATGTGGACTCAGAGAGCGGCCGCTGGGGAATTGCCAGTTACGCCAGCTGGGCTGCAGCACTTGGAATAGCCGTGGCAGGAGCTGTGATATGGAGTTTGTTTGACCGTAAGAGATTAGAGTATAATCTGCTGTATTACTGGCTGCGTGTGATAGTACGCTACCGTGCGGGTATAGGCATCATCGGGTTTGGTTATACCAAGTTATTCCCTGTACAGATGCCTTATCCATCTATCTCTAACCTGCATACTGATTTCGGCGATTTCACAGCACAGAAGATCTACTGGTTATCTATTGGTATTGTACCCTGGTATCAGGTATTTGCAGGTATTGTGGAAGTAGGGGCAGGCATCCTGTTATTCTTCCGGGGAACCGCCGCTATAGGCGCTGTGTTGCTGGCGGGAGCATTGGCCAATATCACCTTTGTAAACCTTGCTTATGATGGCGGCGTGCATGTGTATGCCGCATACTTTGTATTGCTCGGAGCCTTCGTGTTGGCGTATGATATCCCCAGGATCTATAATCTGCTGGTATTGGAACGTTACACAGTACCGGTACACTATTATCCTTCCTTCAGCAGGGCATGGCAGAAGTATGGACGTTGGATATTGAAGTGTGGCACTTTCCTTTTATTCGTATTTATACTATTTTACCTGCAGATGTGGAATTATCTGTATGATCCTTATAAACAGCCTGTCGAAAAAGGACTGGCTGGTACGCGGGGATATTACAACGTCACGGAATTCCGGCTGAATAATAAGGTGATTCCTTATTCACCACTGGACTCAGTGCGTTGGCAGAATGTGACCTTTGAGAAATGGTCTACCATCACATACCAGGTGAATAAACCGGTATGGCTGGATCTCAGTAACGGTGGTGGTTCCCCGAAGAATGATATAGACCGTAACTTCGAACTGGCAGGCGTTGCCGGTGGAAGACGGTTCTTCTACTATGAAGCAGACACTGTGAAACAGCAGCTTTCCCTGCGGGATAAGAACAGGAGTGCATCCAATCAGGGGCGTGAACGGCAGCGGCGTAATGCTACCGATCGTCCGAATACAACGAAGAAGAAAGATCCTCCTTTTGTGTTGCATTATGAAAGACCCACTGATACGCGGATTATTCTTTCCGGGTTAAATCAGAATAAAGATTCGATTTACGTAATTTTGGATAAAGTAGATAAACAATACCTGCTATCGCCCAGTAAGCTGGAAGCAGGGCAGTATTGAAATATTAACCAGGGACCAGGGATCTACGGCTGTCCGGCTCCGTTAAGAGCCCTATGTTTGTAACCCAGGGGACGTTGATCACTGGTCCCTGATTTTCAATAGGAACAAAATGCATAAAAACGAATATGACGCAATCGTCATCGGATCTGGCCCCAACGGATTGGCAGCAGCAATAGCAATGCAGCAGCAAGGGCTTTCTGTATTGCTTATTGAGGGCAGGAATGAGATTGGAGGTGGCTTGCGCTCAAAAGAGCTAACGCTACCGGGTTTTATGCATGATATCTGTTCTGCTATTCACCCCATGGCAGTCACTTCCCCTTTCTTTAGCCAGTTACCGCTGGAACAATTTGGATTGTCATATCTGTATCCTGCAGTGGATGCGGCGCATCCCTTTGATGATGGTACTGCAGCAGCTTTATATCCTTCACTGGAAAAAACAGCGCAGTTACTTGGAACAGACAGAACGGCCTATGAGCACTTGTTCCGGCCATTGCTGAAAGATTTTAAAGGATTGACTGAAGATATATTGGGGCCCTTACAGTTTCCCAAACATCCGCTGACCCTGGCGAAATTCGGACTGAAGGCATTGCCATCAGCGTTGCACCTGGCTAAACGTTTTAAGACAAAAGAAGCCCGCGGATTATTTGGCGGTGTGGCTGCGCATGCTATCCAACCCTTGACGAATATAGCCACAGCAGCTATTGGCCTGGTGCTGATGCTGAACAGCCATGCAGGCGGATGGCCGGCACCCCGTGGAGGCGCTAAGGCATTGGCCAGTGCTTTAGGTGATTATTTTATTTCACTGGGCGGAGAGATCGCGACGGGTACTTATGTGAACGCTTTGAAGGAATTACCACCTTCAAGAGCCGTGTTGCTGGATGTTACACCGCGTCAGTTATTGAAGATCGCAGGAGATAGATTTTCCTCTTTTTACAAATGGCAGTTGCGACGTTACCGCTATGGTATGGGCGTGTTCAAAGTAGACTGGGCGCTGGACGGACCTACGCCATTTACAGCTGCCGCCTGCAGGGAAGCAGGTACTATACATCTTGGCAATACCATTGAAGAAATTGCTGCGAATGAACAACGAACAGTGGATGGACATCACCCCGATCAACCTTATACCTTGTTTGTACAACAGAGCATCTTCGATGATACACGTGCCCCGAAGGGTAAGCATACCGCATGGGCATATTGCCATGTTCCCAATGGCTCTACGAAAGATATGACAGCTGCTATTGAGAACCAGGTAGAGCGTTTTGCACCTGGTTTTAAAGATCTTATCATTGGCAGGCATGTGATGAATACTGCGGATGTAGAAGCCTATAACCCCAATTATATCGGCGGAGATATCAACGGTGGTATTCTCGATATCACACAACTATATACGAGGCCTGCAATGAGATGGTCGCCTTATACTACGCCGGCTAAAGGTATTTATGTATGTTCTTCTTCCACACCACCCGGAGGTGGCATTCATGGTATGTGCGGTTATCATGCTGCAAAGAAGGCTTTGAAAGATGTCTTTGACATCATCATAAAATAATCATGATCCATGGTTTAAATTCTGTTAACATTCCGTTTGATATCTATTGACAGCTTTGCCCCCAATTGCTTGCTATATTAGTAAGATCGTATATCGTACGTGTGTAACCCGTTTTGTGAGCACTCAATATCAACCAACGTCAGACCACGAGAAAACTTCACATCAACCTATGTTTTATAAGAATCAATAGCGCCTTTATTCACAAACCTTAAATGACCAATTTACTTATGCGTATGCCTAATTTTACAAAGCTGTCTTTGTATGTGACCCTGCTATGCGGTACTGTGCCGGCCCTTGCACAGACTGACATAACATCAGCCGCTGGAGTACTGACGGTTCAGTATTCCAACTCGAATGCGGCAGAGAACTATCCGAAGCTGATAGACGACAATGTTAATACGAAGTATTACATTGCCAAAACAGCGATCTGGGTGCAGTTTGAAGCTGCCAGATCAGCTACTGTTAACCAGTACTCCATCACCTCTGCCAATGATTTTTCCACCAGAGACCCTAAAGACTGGAACCTCCAGGCCTCAGATGATGGCAGGACATGGACTACACTGGATACCCAGACGGGACAAGCATTTACAGCCCGTTTCCAGACCAAAACCTATTCATTTACCAACACAACTCCTTACCTCTATTACCGGTTGAATATTACCGCTAATAATGGCGCAGGAGCTATTCAGTTCTCTGAATGGGAGCTGACAGGTACCCTTGGTGGACCTGGTTCCGGTCCCGGTGGCTTGACAGCCACCCTGCAGCCAGGGAATAAGGCAAGCCTCAGCTGGTCTGACAATGCGACCAATGAAACTGGTTACCGTATTGAAAGCTCGCTGGATGCGGTTACGTTCCTGCCACGTGCAACCGTAGGTGCTAACGTGACATCCTATACAGATTCTTCACTGAGTATCGGTACTAATTTCATTTACCGGGTGAGAGCAGTGAATGCTACCGGCGTATCTGTTGCAGATACTTCTGATGTCGTGACAACTCCTAATGTGGCTGCGGGTGCTGACATCACCAACTTTGCAGATGCTGTGGTAACAGATCAGTACAATACCACCGGCGCGGAAGGACTGGCCAAAGTGGTAGATAACAATACTTACAGCAAATACCTGGCATGGGCGCCTGTGACCTGGATCCGTTATTACTTACAGGGTGGCGCTGTCGCTACCATGTATAGTATAACTTCTGCAAATGATGCGGTAGAAAGGGACCCGAAGAACTGGGTATTCCAGGGTTCAAATAATGGTAGTACCTGGACCGATCTGCAGGTACAGACTAATCAGCTGTTTACAACCAGGTTTAAGAAACGTATTTATGTAGTGCCCAACACGACTTCCTATAAATACTACCGTTTAAATATCACCGCCAATAACGGCGCTGGCATTACACAACTGGCGGAACTGGAGATCTTTGGTGCAGGCACTGGTACGGTAGATACTTCCGCTCCTGCAGCGCCGACCGGATTTACAACACAGACGGTTTCCAGCAATCAGATCATCCTTAACTGGCAGGACAATGCTGCAACAGAGACCAGCTATCGCCTGGAGAGAACTACAGATACATTGAACTGGGATGACGCGTTTGTGCTACCGGCAAATACCAGCCGGTATTTCTCGCTGGACCTGTCTCCGCTGACTACCTATTATTACAGGGTGAGAGCTGAAAATGCAAATGGTGTGTCTACATGGATAAGCGGCAGTAATACTACTGTGACTGATGTGCCGCCTACACAATGGCAGGAACACTGGGCTGGTCATACAGAATTGTTGTCGCGGGTATATACCAACAGTAGTGTAAATATCTGGTTTGATGACGCTGTAAGCCGTTCCGCCACCTGGATGAACCAGGACTTCACAGATGTATGGGAGTATGTAAAACAAAACTATGGCTCTTTCAGCGATCCTAAAGTGAACATGATTTTCCATAGTAAATCAGGGTATTCCGGCGGACATCCGTCAGTAGTATTTGATGCCGATCACGACTATAAGAACTCCGGCGACCTGGGGGGCAGCTGGGACACGAGAGAAGGCTGGAACCTGCATGCTTCTATTCACGAAGTAGGACATATTGTGGAAGGTGGCAGTAAGGGCATTCATAACTCCCCTTCATTCCCTATCTGGGGAGATAGTAAATGGGCGGAAATATTCATTTATGACGTCATGAAACGCCTTGGTTGGGAAGGAGATGCCCAGCAGGCTTACAATGATTTTGTGGTGAAAGAGGAAAGTTTTCCTAAGCCTGGTACGCACTGGTTCCGCGACTGGTTCTTCCCAATCTATGACAGGGCAGATTCCAGTGCCGCATTAAACCGCTATTTTGACCTGCTGGCGCAATATTTCCCACAGCATAATGGTGAATATACCCGTGACCTGAACCTGGGTGAATTTATACACTTCTGGAGCGGCGCTGCGCAATTCAGTCTTGAAGCGCAGGCAGATACTGCTTTCGGATGGTCAAAAGACGTGGAGATGCAGTTTAAACAGGCACAGATAGATTTCCCCTTCACTTATCCACAGCCACTCAATATCAGCACAACAGCCGTTGCCTCTGTCAAGGCGAAATCGGTATTGAATATCTGGCCTAACCCGGCCAGCAATACGCTGAATCTTTCCCTGCCTGCAGATAACAAAGTGTATACAGTAGATATATATAATATCGCCGGTGTAAGAAGGCTGTCTCAGCGGATAAAAGGAAATTATAATAACCTGAATATCTCTTCCCTGCCGGATGGCGTGTATATCGTTACCGTGAGGGATAATAAACAGGTGATCCAAAAGGAAAAGATATTGGTAAACAATACTTCCCGTTAACCAGCGTTATAACATGCAATAGCAGTTCCGCCCGCCTAAGGCGCGGCGGAACTTTTTTTGTTTATTTAAGTAGTACTAACTGCAGCTTCGTCCGACATCTAGGATAATCCACAGCTTAGAACCAGAAGACCCTTATATGCATAGATGCAATCGATTGTCTTAATGACCAAATGACGAACAGCATAATATATTGAGCATATCTTTTTTCATTTTCCCTTAAAAAACCATTACAAAATGAACAGACATCAAATTGTCAATGTCACCAGGTGCGCTGCACTTTCCATGATCACATTACTATCAGCCTGTACTAAAGAAACCGTTAAGGAAGAGCGCCTGGCCGCAGGCAGTAGCCTGGAAACCGAGGCTGTAGGCAGCACTATTCTGAACAGTTGGAGTGTAAACTGGGATAATTATGCCCATGGCAGCACTTATACAGCAAACAACGCTGCTACAGATTTCGGTAATGTAACCGGCTGGGTTGACAGCCGGGGAATGATCTCCAATGGAAATCTGCGTATCACATTATTAAAGAATGCATTATCCGGTGCGGGTGGTGTGGTTGCCAACATTGATATCTCAGACGGTACTGCCTATGAAGTTGATTATGACATCAGGTTTCACAGCCAGTTTGACTGGAGCAGAGGCGGAAAGTTAGGTTTTGGCTTCTCTATCGGTGATGGTAACACTGGGGGCGACCCGGGTTGGGATGGTAATGGTGGATCCGCACGCCTGATGTGGTACCAGACCGACGCCGGCAGGGTATTCTTCCAACCTTACCTTTATTTTAAAGACCAGTCAGGCGAGTACGGAGAAACATTCGGTAAGTCCTATCCTTCTTCGGGTAGCCTGGTTAAAGGGCAGACCTATCACGTACACCTGTATGTGAAAAGTAATACCGGCAGTAATACCGATGGCCACGTACAATACGTAATTGATGGTACAGTAGTGCTTGACAGGGATATCCGCTGGACAACAAATGACAGCAAGAGATTGATCAAAGGGTTGACCTTCCATACTTTCCGCGGTGGTAGCCAGGATTATTGGGAGTCAGCTACAGATGGATATATCTATTATGATAACCTGAAAGTTAATAGGATCAGCACTAACTGACAACATAAAAATAGCTAAGCCTCCAAAGCCTTTCAAAAGGGCTTTGGAGGCTTTTTATTATAAATCAGCCATTTCCCGTTTGGAGAGTCTCACCCACTGGGTATTCAGCCTGCGCACATATCCCGGATGGAGTTCTATTTCATCCTTTACAGCCTGGAACTGTGCTTTTGCCTCCTGCGTACGTTGTTGTTTCTTCAACATCATTCCGTAATAGTACATGGCTTCCAGTGAGTGATGTACGCGGACCACCTTTTTGTATTCTTCTTCGGCTTTTACATAATCAGTGCTGCCTTCCAGTGCTCTTGCATACAGCAGCTCGTCTTCCTGTTTGGTCATCCGGAAATTACGCATGTCCAACAGCCGGTTGTAAAAGGAGACACTCTCGAAATACTGTTCATTATAAAAATATAGTCTTGCCAGTAGTAGTAGAATGCCCTGGTCGTTAGCATGATGGGCATTGAGACAGGATTGCGCCAGTTCAATAGCCTGCTGGTATTGCCGTCGGTGTGCATATGCATTGGCCAGTGCCAGTTTGTTGGCAACGGTATCGGAGATCCTTACTTTACGTTCCAGCTCCTTGATGTTATGGCCTGGTACAAATAACTCCTGGAGATTGCTGGTCACTTGTCCGCCATTAAGGGTCGGCCAGATCTCCCGGACGAAATAGGCAATGGCGCCAACGCCTGGCAGGAAAAGCAGGATGTAGATCCAGTCCTTCTTTCCATTTTTCATAGCATGCACAATACAAACAAGTTGTGCAATAAGTATCAGGTAGTAATAGTCATTCCAGAAAGGTAACATGGCATTCTAGGTTAGGTATAGGAGGTTTTACAGGCAGCAAAAATAATTCAATGCTTTGAAATTTAATATCCGGAGTTTGATTTTCGTTTCGTTACTGTTATACTCCCGGTATGATGATATGGAAAGTAGTGCCTTTACCCGGTGATGACTCTACGTACAGATGCCCTGAGTGGTTGGCCACGATACGTCTGCATAGAGACAATCCTATACCTGAACCGGGATAATCAGATCGGGTGTGGAGACGTTTGAAGACTTCAAATATCTGGTCAGCATATTTTTGTTCAAAGCCAATACCATTGTCGCTGAAAGAGATATCGAAGTATTGTTTATATCGTTCTGGTTTACCCATATAGATACTGGCCTGTTCTCCTGAAATAGGCGCAGATTTAATTTCGATTACCGGACGGATGCCTGGTTGAATAAACTTCAGGGCATTGCTCATCAGGTTATAAAATAGCTGGTTGATCTGTAAAGGAATGCCTTGCACAACAGGTAATGACCCTATAATAATCTCCGCGTGTCTTTCCTCCACGATCAATTCAAAATCGCTGATCACGCTTTGCAGGATAATGGCAAGGTCTATTTCCCGCATCATATTGCCCTTTTCCAGCAGGCGTGAAAATTCCAGCAGATCTTTAATCAGCATGGACATTCTCTCTGAAGACTGGTTGATCTTTTCCACCATCCGTTTATGATGGTGAGGAAGGTCTTCTTTGTTATTCAGAATGTCAGCATAGATACGGATCTTTCGCAATGGTTCCTGCAGGTCATGGCTGGCTACATAGGCATATTGTTCCAGTTCCTGGTTGGAACGTACCAGGCTAAGATTGGCGTCCTGCAATTCTTCGTTCATTGCAGCCAGTTCTTCATTGGAAGCGGCCAGTTCTTCCGTTCTTTCAGCCACCACCAATTCCAGGGTACTTTGATACTCCAGCAGTTTATTCCGTGCCAGCACTTGTTCTGTCACATCAATGGTCATATCTACCACGGCATAAACTTCTCCTGCTGCATTCAGAAGGGGCTTATAGGTGAAATTGAAGTAGAAGGTTTCGGGCTTGCCATTAATGACCAATACTGATCTGGCTTCTTTTTCATGGTGGGCTACACCGGTGGTATATACAGTATCCAGTATCTTCATGAAAGGTTGATCATTCAGTTCAGGTACCGCTACTCCCAATGGTTTGCCCAATACTGAATAACCTTTACCCCAGAACCTGATCATCGGTTCGTTGGCTACTTCTATAATAAACCGGGGCCCCACAAAGAGAGCAGTTGCTACCGGGGCTTCTTCTACCAGTGAACGGAAACGGGCTTCGCTCTCACGCAGCGCCTGTTGTACACCCAATTCCGCCCTGAGGTCACGTGCTACACAGGCAACGGCAATGGGCTCTCCGTTCATTGGGCTGTCCAGTCTGAAAGCATTGGTATGGAAAGGTATCTGTTCACCCGTTTCCTGATGGGTATAATATTGTCTTCCCATCCATTTACCTATATTGACAACAGTGGGGAGGATCTCTTTTTCCAGCTCTATCCGGTGTTCCCGTGTAAAGATATCCCTGATATTGAGGGTAAGGGCGGATACTTTGCTGCTTATTCCAAGAAGTTGCACACCTGCATCGTTCACGTAGGCAATCGAGCCATCCATGTTTGCAACAGCAATAAGGTCACTGCTGTTTTCCACGAGCGTTAGCAGTTTTTGCTGTTCCTTTCCAATAGCCGCA
Organism: Chitinophaga sp. CF418; assembly: GCF_900142925.1. GTDB lineage: Bacteria > Bacteroidota > Bacteroidia > Chitinophagales > Chitinophagaceae > Chitinophaga. The sequence goes on along the minus strand of NZ_FRCN01000014.1, from coordinate 280,770 downwards.
TTATTAAACGAAAGGGAGAAACGTTGTTCCACTTCTTTTAACAGTCCGTCCTGCTCTTTCTGAGTGGTAATGTCCAGGCAGATGCCGGAAAAGGAAACCGGGGTACCGGAGATGTCATACTCGTATTTGCCCCGCACCTTTCCCCAATGAATAGAACCGTCATCCCAGACGAAGCGGGCTTCATAATGAAGGAATCCGGTATTTTCGGCTTCCTTATAGGCCCGTTCTCTCAACATTCTATCTTCCGGATGAACATGACTGATCAATATGTCACGGTCTTTGACCACCTTTTCCCTGTTGCCCGTCATGATATAGTATAGATTGGGGGAAAAATCGATGGTATTATTAATGAGGTCTATTGTAAAGATGCCAGCATCCGATGCTTCAACGGCAAGAGCCGCCATTTTTTCTGCTGCCTGAGCTTTCGCATTGGCGGTGACTTCGGCGGTAACATCCTGACTGATGCCTGAAAGGCGGTTTGCTATTCCTTTAGTATTGAAGTACGCCTGTCCTTTAACATTCAGCCATATGATATTCTTACTATCCACAGTAGTGCATCTGAAACGTACATTGAACAGATGATCTGAATCTGGTTGTAAAGCTTGTTTGATTGCCTCTCGGATAGCTGGCTGGTCGGCAGGATGAATATGCCGGATAACGGACTCATAAGTAGGCTCTTCCATTTCATCCAGGCAGAAAAGTGCTCTGCACCGGTCATCCAGAACGATTTGCCGGTTAAGGATATCTACATCCCATGTGCCGATCCCTGCGGCATGCAATGCGAATCTTATCTGTAATTCCTGGCCCTTTGGGATAGATTTATCAGGTCTTGGACGTTCACTCATTTTCTCTTTGGCAGTACAGTACACTACAAGTTAATAAATCAGCTGAATAATTTATTTATCATTCAGCTTTCTGCCATTTTCCAGTTTTTCAATTAAAAGGCTGAGCCTGTTCTGCCTGGTCTCTTCTCTTTTGGCAGAAGTGATCCAGACGATATATTCTTTCCTGTCGGTATAGGACAGCTTATCAAAAAAGACCCTGGCCTTAGGGTGTTTGGAGAAAAGGGCCGTCACTTCTTCAGGCAGTATCACTTCTCTGGGTGCCAGGTCTTGCTCCAATACGATGTGAATAGTGTCCCCCAGCTCCTTTCCCAACTCTTTCCGGATTGCCTGGGTAATGCCAAGTGTGTGACAGGTGGTACCCATTTTCGACAGGCTGCCTCTGTAGGTTACCTTACCATCTATTAATGCCTTTACTTTCACCTGGCCTTTTACACCATACAACTCTTGTACATCGTAGGGGAATTCAACATAACCGGCATTCATACTGCCATGTTGCACTATTACAGCATCAAAAGTTACTTTCTTTGACATTTTTCAGATTTATTCTTTTTCGTAAGCCTCGATCTCTTTCAGAAAATTCATCGCCTTTATAACGGAGGTCCACTCGTTACTACCAAATATAAACTTAAACCAGGGTTTATCGGCATTCTCCAGCCTGATGTTCCGGTACAGCCAGACAGAAATTATTGTGAAAACGATGGTAACGGTCAGCTGTAATACCCACAACCCGATGGTCCCATGTTCGAACATACTTTTATTAATATAAAAAGTCGTGTAAAAGGGCGCTGAAAGGAATAATATCCGGGCAATATTGATAGTGGAAGATTGGAGTGCAGCGAGTTTACGCTGTACTTCCACCACATGCATGCTGTTGTCGATCTGTTGAATGAGCACCACTTGCCTGATATAAGCAACGATGGCGGCTACTGTGGTAATAATAATGGCCACTGCGGATATTACAAAGAAGTGCCGGTAATACGTCATGGCCGATAAGGCAAAGCATACGAGCACGGACAGTAATAAGGCCCACAAGATCCCTAAAATGACTGCAATGATCTTGACTGTTTTCAATGGGCGTAGGGCAGTCCGGGCTTTTTGTGTTTGTATCTCGGTAATGATGCGGTGATTAAGTGCCAGTGATCTTTCCAGCTTCTTATCATAATTGGCCCACATTTCTTTTAATGCGTTGTCTTCCATATTAATTAATTATGAATAGTAGAGAATTTTCTTTTCAGTTTGTTTTTGATACGGTTGATCTTCGTTGCAATGTTTGTTTCAGTGAGTCCCAGAATTTCTGCAATTTCCCTGTAGCTTTTTTCTTCCAGGTAGAGGATCATGATGGCCCTGTCCAGTTCAGGCAATTCACTGATGAAACGTTGAAGGAGCTTAAGCTGTGGGCCGGTATCTTCTTCTTCTTCCGCGGCTATTATAATATCAGCAGTAAGCCCGGAGGTACGGCCTGCTCTTTTGCTGTCTTTGCGATAAAAGGAGATCGCTACATTCAGCGCTATTCTGTATAGCCAGGTGGAATACTTATACTGATCATTGTACCCACCAAACGACCGCCATAACTGATAGACGATCTCCTGGATAAGGTCTTTTCTATCCTCAGTATTTTTGCAATAGGAGTTCGCTATTTTATAGATAATCCCTTTATGCTGTTCTATTACCAATAGAAAGGCATTATCTTCTTTTGAAGGGGGCATAAATGGTTGCAATTAAGGTCATGAATAAGATATTTTACCTTATTATTCGCAGAGGGGAATAAAAAATCACAACAGGATACCAGCCGGTCCTGAAAGTAGTACTATTTAACAATATGGGGTTGGGATTTAATTAAGGTTTTCTAACGCCTTTTTAAAACAAAGGCAGGTAATTCATAGGATAGTAAAAATTATTTTCAAGAGTTTCAATCTTCGGCTCAAACTCCACACCATAGCAGGATTCGAGCCGAAGTAAAAAGGCGTTTCATAGGATAGTATACGCTAAAGATAATCAAATTTTGATATCAGGAAATTATTTCTTCTCTTTTTGAAATATTTAATATTAAAATGAAAAAAATAGCGTTGTGGAATAAAAATTCCGCAGTTTTTGAACGATAAATTATTAAAAATCTATTGAGTATTTCTATCATTCCCCTGATAGATTTATTTAACGTTGTTATCAACTCTTCGAGATCAACGAAAGCAATTCTTCCGTCGATAATTTTCCGCTAATATCACTTCCTTCAAGCAACCTGTCGGCCAGGTCTCTTTTACTATGATGAAGAGCAATGATCTTTTCTTCGATGGTATGTTTTGCTACCAGCCGGTAAATGGTAACCGGTCTTGTCTGGCCGATACGGTAAGCCCTGTCAGAGGCCTGTTCTTCAATAGCAGGGTTCCACCATGGATCAAGATGTATGACATAATCGGCGGCAGTCAGATTCAGGCCAGTTCCTCCCGCTTTCAGGCTGATCAGGAATAGTGAGCCTTCGCCTGACTGGAATTGTTGAACTACTTTTTCTCTTGCAGGGATAGGCGTACTGCCATCCAGATAACAATATGGTATACACAATTCATCAAGTGCCTGCCGTACCAGTTCCAGGTGACGTACATACTGGCTGAATACAAGCGCACGATGATTGTTGTCGATCAGTTCTTTTACTATTTCAAGGAATACAGCCAGTTTGGTTGAGTGGATGTCTATCTCAGGATCTATCATCCGGGCATTACATGCAGCCATCCGTAGTTTACCTATTTCTGTCAGCGTGTTCAGATGTTGTTTGCTATTCTTTTCCCGGCTGTATTTTTTGATGTTCTCTACGGCATTCCGGCGCATGACCTCATAAAATGCGGCTTCGTCCGGTGAGAGGGAAACCATTTTAACGATCTCGGTTTTCTCCGGCAGCTCATCCAGAACCGCTGTTTTTGTGCGGCGCAACATGAATGGGCCTATTAATTTCCTGAGATGTTTGGTCACACTGCTTTCCGCATTATAAATGACCGGTGTGGCAAATTGTTTATTGAAGTGTTGCAGGTTGCCGAGTAGTCCGGGATTGATAAAGTTAAAAAGGTTCCATATTTCTGTCAGATGATTCTGTACAGGTGTACCCGTCAGGATCAGTTTAAATCCGGCCTGCAGTGCCATGGCGGCCCTGGAGGTTTTAGTCTGGTAATTTTTAATGGTATGGGCTTCATCGAGTACAACGGTATTCCAGTGGATACCTGCCAGCAATTTATCTTCTGACTGCAGGATGCCATAAGTGATCAGGACTATATCAAAAGGTCCTGCTGTTTTCAATACAGCCGACCTGCTGCCATTATTGATCTGCTTTACCTGCAAAGAAGGTGCAAACCTGTACAGTTCATTGGCCCAGTTAGGTAATACCGATGCCGGACATACTACCAATGCTGGCCCATCACCTGCCCGGTACAGTAACATGGTAATAGCCTGTATGGTCTTGCCAAGCCCCATATCATCCGCCAGGCAGGCGCCTGCTCCCCAGCCTGCAATGCGTACCATCCAACGGAAACCTTCTTCCTGGTAGGGACGTAATTGTGTTTGTAGGGTAGCCGGTACTTCGGGATGAATATCTTCAGCCATTGCCTGCCTGGCGCGCAATGTCTTCCAGTGTTCGTCAGTGTCCGCATTGCCTGCGCCCTCCAGCAATTCATCCAGCATATGTGCTGCCAGCGGACGGATATGTATCTGCTCATGTTCCATCAGCGCAATACTGGCCAGTTCATTGAGTTGCCTGTGCAGTTTTGTGGTGAGTGAGAGGAACTCTCCGTTTCGTAAGGTGATGAACCGTGTAGGATTGACTTTAACCGCATCCAGCAGTTCCTTTAATGACAAGACCGTGTCTTCATCTATTTTCAGTTCTCCGTTGCAGGTAAACCATTTCCCATCCACTTTACGGATCGTGACCCGTAGCTGTGCCTGATGCGCCACTCCTCTGACTTTCAGTTTTTGTCCTTCCGGCCATTCTGCTACCGCGAGTTCAGGATGCCGGTATATTATTTCTAGCAGCTGCAGGCAGTCCAGCGGATCATCAAAGATGATGGTATCGTCCACGACTTCCTGTACTACAGATTCCTGTATCAGGATCATCAGTTTGGCCAGGTTGCTTTTCTCTGCCTCCAGGTCCCTGATAGCCTGGCATCTTTCGCCATTGGTGACACCAATAAGGTGCCGGGCGCCCTCTCCCGGTTTACAGTAAGGAGGATCAACCGCAAATGGTTTTACGAAGAAAGAGGCTTTGAGCGCATCTCCGGTAGGTTGCAGCTGTACCCGTATCCGCGCATCCGCGGCACGTTGCTTTATATTTAAAGCGGCTGTATCGTCTAAATTGGAATGGACAGTGATATGTGTGCCGATATTCCGCAGGGCATGCAACAGTTTATCTTTGCCTTCCGCCGGCACTGTGCCGATCTGTTTTAATGTTTGGAGTACTGACCGTTGCTGTTGCGTCAGCCTGATCACTCTTAAACGGGTAGACGTTTCTTTTATCAGCACTGTTTCCCGCGTATGATCGCTGATGTTGGTACTGAATATATATCCTTTGCCCGTTCCGTTTACAATCAGTTCTGGCTGACCCTTGATCACTTCTACAGGAACAGAGGGATCTTCCAGTAAAAAAAGATTGGGATGACCGGTTATTTCCTGCCAGACCCTTTCTCCAAAAATATATGACGCTGTACCATAAGTATGATAGCTCTCTTTCAGAATGGTGCCCGCTATCCTCATATCATGGTCTGTCAGGTTTTCCAGCTGCCCTTCCTTCAGCTTCTTCAGATCTGTGGGCCTGCCACGGCTCCAGCCGGTATCCTCCTGGTGCGTTTGTATAACGGGCAGTATCTCCGATCTGCTTATATCTATCAGGTAAGCCAGACGGGTAATGGTCGGTGTCTTTTCTTTCAATGGTGTGCTGGTCTCCGGGAGGATCAGGGTATTCAGTAACCGCTCCCATTCAGGTACGGCCTGCATACGGGAGAATATGGGCTGTTTCCCTATGAAAGCAGTAAGCTCCCGGAAGGTTTTTTCTGTGCCCAGGTAGGCCTGTTCCCGGAATAGATAAAGCAGTTCATATGTCAGCAGGCGGTAGTGATGATGTATCCCCCTGTATAGCATCTCTTTAATGAAAGGGGCATATGTTTTCAGCAGTTTGCTTTTAGGATAAAAAGCTTGCAGGCATATCACTGAAAGATAGCTGAGAATGTGTTTTTCCGGTTGCCGGGATGTAGTTTCCAGCAGGATCTGTAGCATGTGTTCTGCCCGCTCTTTCCTGCCATTATGAAAGTGTAACAGGCTGATAGCCGGTGTGATATCCTGGAAAAGTTTTTTGTCATATGCCGTCAGTATTTTGTTGATGACGGCATATGTTTTTTCTTCCGGTAATATGGTCAATGTATAGGCATACAAAAAAGCAAAAAGTGGAGATACAGGAATACTGTTCTTTTTATCCTGCTGCCGCTGCTGTTTGATACCTTGTTCAAATAAGGCCAGTGTTTTGTCCGGCTGGCCTTCATAAAGCTGTACAACTGCACCTGCATAAAGTGCATCGGTACCACTAATGTCTTCTTTGATGTAGCCTTCCTGCAATGCAACCTCGGCATGAGCCAGTAAAGCCGCTTCCACACTGATAAATGCCGCTACCTGTTGCCTGAACGCATGTAATGTTTCCAGGGGTGTCATGGCCAACAGATGCTGTTTTACTGCTGCCGTATATAGCTTTATAATGCTATCGGTATCAAATAAACGCAGTAACCCTTCGTACTCCGGATAATATAGCAGATAACACAGGTGGGGGACGTATTCCTGCAACTCAAAAGAGATCTTTCTTACGGGGGGCAGTAGTAAGGACTTTTCTCCGGTAAAGTAAGCGGTCAGTAATTGCTGCAGTTCCTGCAGACGGGCACTGGTACTATAAAAAGAGTAAGGTTTGGCATGATCAAGTAAGCGGAGGTATTGCGGTTGGCGAATATTTTCAGGAAACAGGAGAAAACCCAGTTCGGGTATCAGTGAATAATTGCCGGCCAGGTTGTAACTGCCGAGGCCTTTTTCTCTCAGTAGTTCCAGTATATCAATAATCCTATCTTGTGACATCTCCCTGACGCGGTTCACCGCATCAATGAACGTATACCGCTCCAACGGATAAAGATAGACGGATAGTACGTCAATGATGATCCTGGCGTCGGCATCCTGGGACTGATATTGTTCTTTGTAAAAGGAAAGATTCACCATCGTTGGTGCAATCTACATTTTATCTGTCGTTCATGGTTTGACAAAAGACAGCATATAGCGGGCAGTGGTCAGGAAGGAAGCCAGGTCGCTGGGTTTGGTAATATAGTCTTTAACCCCCAACTCGATGCTTTTAGCCTTGAATACAGGTGAAGTGGATGTGCTCCAGATAATTTTAGGAATGTCCATGAAACGTCCCTGATCGTTCAGCTCTTTAACAACTTCTACACCGGTCAGCTCAGGAATATTATAATCAAGGATCATAAGCGCTGGTAATTCCCCTTCTCCGATACTGTCCAGATATCTGACAAACTTTCTGCCATTAGGAATGCACACCAATTGCCAGCCAGGATCTATTTCTTCAATCGCATTTTCAAGCAGCTCCTGGTCATCAATATCATCTTCTGCCAACAGGATCAGCCTCTTCGAATGGCCTAAAAGTTGCATCTGTTAAGTTGTTTTTATGGAAACAAAAATACTTACTTCAAACCACATAATACATAGCATCTATATGGTATAGAGCTGAGTTCAAAAAGAACTGTAAACACAACTTAAAGAAAAAATTGATTTATATATAGAGCTTGAGCTAACACCTTTATCATGAACACGCGGAGAAAAAGTCCCGAGAATACTGCTTTGCCTGAAAAGGGTGTGGAGAAAAATCCACAAACTTCCACAGCAAAAAGCAAAAAGCAAACAAAACAGGTCTATGCGCCGGTGACTGACGAATTGGATTTACGTCAGCTATTACAGGTGTTATCTGAGGTCAGAAGCGGTAACTTCTCGGCCAGGATGCCGGCAGACAGCATCGGGTTAAGTGGTAAGATCTGTGATACTGTCAATGAGATCATTTCCCTGAATGAAACACTGGTAGAAGAATTAACCCTGGCGCGGAATACCATTGGGAAAATGGGACGTCTGAATCACCGGGTGGTGATGCCCCGTACTGCAAAAGGATCCTGGGACACGGCGGTGCTCTCCATCAATACATTGATCTCGGATCTCGTACATCCAACTATCGAAATAGCACATGTAATCAGTTCTGTGGCGAAAGGAAATCTTTCCCAGGAAATGCCGTTGCAGATAGAAGATCACGTGCTGCAAGGGGAGTTTGCCCGTATTGCCACTGAAGTGAATGGGATGGTGAAACAGCTGAACCTCTTCTCCCGCGAGGTGACACGTGTAGCCCGTGAGGTAGGCTCTGAAGGTAAACTGGGAGGACAGGCGAAAGTAAAAGACGTGGCAGGTGTATGGAAAGATCTTACCGACTCTGTAAACCAGATGGCGGGCAACCTGACCGCCCAGGTGCGTAATATCGCAGATGTGACCACAGCGGTGGCGAAAGGAGATCTTTCCAAGAAAATTACAGTAGACGTACAGGGAGAGATCCTTGAACTGAAAGATACGATCAATACCATGGTGGACCAGCTAAACTCCTTCTCATCCGAGGTAACGCGCGTGGCGCGTGAGGTGGGTACAGATGGTAAGCTGGGAGGTCAGGCTGAGGTGAAAGGGGTGGCAGGTACCTGGAAGGACCTGACAGACTCTGTGAACCAGATGGCGTCCAACCTGACAGGCCAGGTACGTAACATCGCCGAGGTAACGACAGCGGTGGCAAGAGGCGACCTGTCACGTAAGATCACCGTGGATGTGCGCGGGGAGATCCTGGAGCTTAAAAACACCATGAACACGATGGTGGACCAGCTGAACTCTTTCTCTGCTGAGGTAACGCGTGTGGCGCGTGAGGTAGGTTCTGAAGGTAAGCTTGGAGGCCAGGCGACCGTAAAAGGCGTAGGTGGTGTGTGGAAAGACCTGACGGACTCTGTAAACCAGATGGCGGGTAACCTGACGGCCCAGGTACGTAACATCGCAGACGTGACAACGGCCGTAGCGAAAGGTGACCTCTCCCGTAAGATCACTGTGGACGTAAAGGGAGAGATCCTGGAACTGAAAAATACCATTAATACCATGGTGGACCAGCTGAACTCCTTCGCTTCTGAGGTGACCCGTGTGGCACTGGAAGTAGGTACGGAAGGTAAGCTGGGTGGCCAGGCGAAAGTGCAGGGAGTGGGTGGTACCTGGAAAGATCTGACGGACTCCGTAAACCAGATGGCGTCCAACCTGACGGCCCAGGTGCGTAATATTGCTGAAGTAACAACAGCGGTAGCGAATGGTGATTTGTCCAAAAAGATCACTGTGAATGTGGAAGGAGAAATCCTGGAGCTGAAAAAGACGATCAACACAATGGTGGACCAGCTGAACTCTTTCGCCTCTGAGGTGACCCGTGTGGCGCTGGAAGTAGGTACAGAAGGTAAGTTGGGGGGCCAGGCGAAAGTGCAGGGCGTGGGCGGTACCTGGAAAGATCTGACAGAATCCGTGAACCAGATGGGGTCTAACCTGACAGCCCAGGTGCGTAATATTGCAGAGGTGACGACAGCGGTAGCGAAAGGTGACCTCTCCCGTAAGATCACGGTGGACGTAAAAGGAGAGATCCTGGAGTTGAAAAATACGATCAACACCATGGTGGATCAGCTGAACTCATTTGGTTCGGAAGTGTTCCGTGTGGCCCGTGAAGTAGGTTCTGAAGGTAAACTTGGCGGCCAGGCAGATGTACCTGGCGTGGAGGGCTTATGGAAAGACCTGACGGACTCCGTGAACATTATGGCGTCCAACCTGACATCGCAGGTACGTAACATCGCAGAGGTAACAACTGCGGTGGCAAATGGTGACCTGTCCCGTAAAATTGAAGTAGACGTAAAAGGAGAGATCCTTGAATTGAAGAATACCATCAATACCATGGTGGAACAGCTGCGCGCCTTTGCCTCTGAGGTAACGCGTGTGGCCCGTGAGGTAGGTACAGACGGTAAACTGGGTGGTCAGGCATTCGTACCGGGCGTAGGTGGTACCTGGAAAGATCTGACGGACTCAGTAAACCAGATGGCGGGTAACCTGACAGCCCAGGTGCGTAACATCGCCGATGTGGCTATTGCCGTGGCAAACGGAGATATGTCCCGTAAGATCACAGTAGACGTACGCGGAGAGATCCTGCAGCTGAAAGAAACCCTTAATACCATGGTGGACCAGCTGCGTGCGTTTGCCTCTGAGGTAACGCGTGTGGCCCGTGAAGTAGGTACAGACGGTAAACTGGGTGGACAGGCATTTGTACCGGGGGTGGCCGGTACCTGGAAAGACCTGACGGACTCTGTAAACCAGATGACTGGTAACCTGACCTCACAGGTGCGTAACATTGCAGAGGTAACGAAAGCCGTGGCCTCCGGTGACTTATCCAAAAAAGTAACGATAGACGTAAAAGGAGAGATCCTTGATCTGAAAAATACCATCAACACGATGGTGGACCAGCTGAACTCATTCGCCTTCGAGGTAACGCGTGTGGCCCGTGAGGTGGGTACCGAAGGTAAGCTGGGTGGCCAGGCAGAAGTACAGGGTGTGGGAGGTACCTGGAAGGACCTGACGGACTCTGTAAATATGATGGCGTCCAACCTGACCAACCAGGTACGTGGTATCGCCAAGGTGGTAACTGCCGTGGCTACAGGTAACCTGAAACAGAAATTGTCCATCGTATCCCGTGGTGAGGTGGCACAGTTGACAGAGACCATCAATGAAATGATCGATACGCTGGCATTGTTTGCCGACCAGGTAACGACGGTGGCCCGTGAAGTGGGTGTGGAAGGACGACTGGGAGGTCAGGCGAGTGTGCCAGGCGCTTCCGGTATCTGGAAGAACCTGACAGAAAACGTGAACCAGCTGGCGGAAAACCTCACTACCCAGGTGCGTGCTATCTCCGCAGTGGCATCTGCGGTAACGAAAGGTGATCTCACCCAGATGATCCGCGTGGAAGCAAAAGGTGAGGTGGAAGAATTGAAAGATACCATCAACCAGATGATTGCCAATCTGAAACAGACAACGCTGCGTAACCAGGAGCAGGACTGGCTGAAATCCAACCTGGCCAAGTTCACACAAATGCTGCAGGGCCAAAAAGACCTGAATACGGTAACCCGCCGCATCCTATCGGAGCTGGCGCAGGTGGTGAACGCGCAGAAAGGCATGTTCTACATCCTTGAACAGGAAGAGAACCTGGTAAATCCAAAACTGAAGTTATTTGCAGCATACGCTTATGGCAGCGAGGTAGGCATGTCCCGGGAATTTGCACTCGGACAGGGCCTGGTAGGACAATGTGCTGTGGAGAAAGAACGTATCCTGCTGACCAATGTACCCTCCAACTATATTAAGATCAGCTCCGGCCTGGGCGAGGCCCCCCCGGTGAACCTGATCGTGCTGCCCGTATTGTTTGAAACACAGATCAAGGCGGTGATAGAACTGGCCTCCTTCGATATGTTCAGCCAGACACACCTGGACTTCCTCAGCCAGCTGACGGAAAGTATCGGTATCGTGCTGAATACGATCGAAGCGAATTCCAGAACGGAAGACTTGCTGGAACAGTCCCAGTCACTGGCGGATGAGTTAAGACGTACCAACGAAGAGCTGCAGGATAAAGCCCACCTGCTGGTGAAACAGAAGGAGGAGGTGGAAGAGAAGAACAAAGAGGTGGAAGAGGCAAGGAAATCTTTGGAAGAAAAAGCAGAACAGTTACAGCTTACTTCCAAGTATAAATCGGAGTTCCTGGCCAATATGTCACACGAGCTGCGTACGCCGTTGAACTCCCTGCTGATCCTGGCGCAACAGCTGTATGAAAACCATGACGGCAACCTGAATGAAAAACAGGTACGTTATGCAAAAACCATCCACAGTTGCGGCGATGACCTGATCCAGCTGATCAATGATATTCTCGACCTGTCGAAGATTGAATCCGGTTATATTTCCACAGACTTCATCAAGGTGCGTTTCAGCGAGGTGGTATCTTTTGTGGAGACTACATTTAAACACGTCTCAGAAAGTAAGAACCTGCGCTTCCGGATCGAGATGGACGACCAGCTACCTCCGTCTCTGGAAACGGACGTACAGCGTCTGAACCAGATCCTGAAAAACCTGCTTTCCAATGCGTTTAAGTTCACAGAAAAAGGAGAAGTGAAGCTCCGTATCTATGAAGCAAAACGTAACTGGCGTATGATCAGTGAAAGCCTGGAAAGCGCGGACAAAGTAGTGGCCTTCGAGATCAGGGATACGGGAATAGGTATTTCAAAAGATAAGCAGAATATTATCTTCGAAGCTTTCCAGCAGGCAGAAGGCTCCACCAGCCGAAAATATGGAGGTACCGGCCTCGGGCTGTCCATCAGCCGTGGCCTGGCAGACCTGCTGGGTGGTTCCATTGAACTGGAAAGTGTGGCCGGACGGGGTAGTACCTTTACACTGTTCCTACCACTGCAATATAACCCTGCTACTATCAGAAGAGAGAAACAAAGCAGCCTGACGGTAGGACAATACCAGCTACCTGACGGATATGAGGCTTCTCTCATGCAAACCATACCCGGAGTAAAGGTCCCTGAAACAAAAGACCTGGACGGCTTAAATGAGATCATTAACGAAATAGGTGATGACCGGACACATATTATCGATACGGATAAAGTAGTGCTGATCGTAGAAGATGATGTGCGTTTTGCCAAGATCATGCTCGAAAAGGCACATGAGATGGGCCTGAAAGTAGTAGTGGCTACCAGCTTCGGCGATGTGTTCGACCTGACAAACAAATACAATCCGATTGCAGTGACATTGGATGTAAAACTGCCGGACGCCAGCGGGTGGAGGGTATTGGATCTCTTTAAGAATGACATTAACCTTCGCCACATTCCTATTCACCTGATCTCGGGAGAAGAGAACCGTTTACTGGCGATGCATCGTGGCGCCAGAAGTTTTAGTCTGAAGCCGTTGAAGGCGGAAGCATTAAATGTATTATTCGCCAACATTTTGGAACATGATAACCGGAGAACGAAAAAAGTATTGGTCGTGGAAGATAATGAACCGGATGCTTCACAGATCGCCAGGATACTGGACAATGGTGATCTGATCGAGATGGATTTTGTGGTAAATGGAAAAGCGGCGATTGATCGCGTAAATAATACAGTATATGATTGTATCATTGCAGATTATATGCTGCCGGATATTGACGGTGCGGAGTTCGTTGCCAATATGAATACGGTGAACCGGTACAATGCAACGCCGGTGATTGTATATTCAGCAAAGGATTTTTCCAATAGTGAAAAATCAAAGCTGAAACAGTATGCAAATAAAATATTGCTGAAAGGTGTTAATTCCCTTGACCTGTTATTGGAAGAAACGGTGATGCAGCTGCACATTAGTCACCAGTCCCTGTTGCCGGAAAAGAGAAAGCTGATCGAAGATCTCCGTTCTCAGAAAGATGTACTGATCCATAAAAATGTCCTGGTAGTAGATGATGACGTTCGCAATCTGTTTGCACTGACTACTGCATTTGAAAGATTCCATATTAATACGATTACGGCGGAAAGCGGTAAGGAGGCAATGAATATTCTTAGTGAAAATAGCGACATCGATATTGTACTGATGGATATCATGATGCCTGAAATGGATGGTTATGAAACGATGCAGAAGATCAGAAGGGAGCATAAAAACAGTGCATTGCCTATTATTGCTGTAACAGCAAAAGCAATGAAAGGTGACAGGGAGAAATGCCTGGAAGCCGGTGCCTCTGACTATATCACAAAACCATTAAAAATTGATCAATTGCTGTCGCTGATGCGTGTATGGCTGTACAGGTAGTTTTTATATTCAATTGAAAATCGAACAATTTTGCAGGACCAGGACTTAATTAAAATATTGGTTGTCGACGACCGGCCGGATAATTTATTATCCATAGAATCCATCCTGGAAAGGGAGAGCTATACGATTGTAAAAGCCAGTTCAGGGAGGGCTGCGCTGAAAATCCTGTTAAAGGAATTCGATTTCTCATTAATACTGATGGATGTGCAGATGCCTGACATGAATGGTTTTGAAACAGCTGCGCTTATCTATCAACGGGATAAACTGAAAGAGATCCCCATCATCTTTATTACAGCCCACAGCCATGAAGAGGAGGCTATTTTTAAAGGATATAGAGTAGGGGCGGTAGATTTTATCTATAAACCTATCAATCCTGAATTGTTGCGTATAAAGGTGGGACTGTTCGTTGAACTGTACCGTAAAACGCAATCTCTCATTGCACAGGAACAGAAGTTGCTGCTGGCAAATGCTTCCCTGCAACGGGAAATTGTAGAAAGAGAAGCTTCCGAACTTAAAGTACGCGAACTGAACCGGCAACTGCTGCAGAATAACATACATCTGAAGGCTGTGAATGAAGAACTGGACAGGTTTGCGTACATAGCATCTCATGATCTGCAGGAACCTTTGCGAAAGATCAGGGTCTTCAGTGATATGATCCTGCAAAGGAAAAACGGCGAAGTGGAAGTGAATAAATATGTGCAAAAGATCACAAATGCGACTATTCGCATGCAACAACTGGTAAGCGATCTGTTAAGGTTTTCACGCCATTCCATACAGGGAGGTGACTTTATGCTGTGCGATCTGAATGAGCTGGTGAAAGAGGCGTTGACGGAACTGGAGATCAAGATCCAGCAGACCAATGCCAGGATACAGATTGACGCATTGCCCTCCTTACAGGTGATCCCGACCCTGATGCGGCAGGTGTTCTATAATCTTATCAGCAATGCATTAAAGTTCCGGAAAAAGGAAGTAGCGCCAGAAGTACATATTTATGCAGAGATGGTGACCTCCCCGGAGTATCTGAGAGAAAGAGATAACGGTAATTACTACAAGATCTTTGTAACGGATAATGGTATTGGTTTCGAGAGCCAGTATGTAGAGGATATTTTCGTTGTGTTCAAGAGATTGCACAGTTATCATGAGATAGAAGGCACAGGCATCGGCTTGTCTATCTGCAAAAAGATCATGGAACAGCACAATGGCTTTATTACAGCCACGAGTGAGATTGATAACGGTGCTACCTTTATCATTGGTATTCCTGAGAAGCAACTGCTGCCAATGAATATAGCGTAACTTAATATTTTATGAAATAGAAATAGCCATCCCGTTTGTGCGAGATGACTATTTCTATTTTTGTTGTTTGCTACGGATCAATATTTACACAATACCTGTTGCTTCACCTCAAAGCTGCCATTTAAACGGATGTCGTCAGATGACGCGCCGACCATTACAGAAAAAGTACCTGGTTCTACCACCCATTTCATATCAATATTCAGCAACTTCAGATCTTCAGGTAACAGTTCAAAGGTAACTTCCTGCTGTTCGCCTGGCGCCAGATGTATACGCTTGAATTTCTTCAATTGTTTTACCGCAGTAACAACGGCGCTGGCATCATCACGAACATATAACTGAGCTACTTCATCGCCGGCTACCTTGCTTGTATTCTTCAATGTGAAGGTAACAGACACTTTCAGGTTATTGCCTGTGGCCTGTACGTTAGTCTTCAGGTGCTGATAGTCGAAAGTAGAATAGCTTAAACCATAGCCGAAGCTGTATAAAGGTTTCGCATCCATTTCTACATAGTCATGCCTGGATGCATGTTTGTAGTTGTAATATACGGGCAATTGTCCTACAGACTTAGGAATGGAAACTGGTAAACGGCCAGCAGGGTTATAATCACCAAATAGTACATCTGCCACTGCATTTCCACCTTCCTGACCAGGATACCATGCATTCACAATGGCAGGTACATGCTGTGCTGCCCAGTTGATATTCAGCGGACGGCCTTCAATCAGTACCAGTACCACCGGTTTACCGGTAGCCATAATACGCTCCAGCAGGCGGGATTGTAAACCCATCAGGTCAAGGCTTACCCTGTCATATCCTTCCCCGCTTTCCATATCGCTTACTGCCACTTCTGCTGATTTAACTTCTGCCGCGCCGGTGCTCTGGTAAGAGGTTTCGAAATCGCGTGCGCTGGAGCCACCCAGTACCAGCACTACAGCGTCTGCCTGTTGGGCAGCTGCAACAGCTTCATTGATGCTGGCATGAGCAGTATCGCGGATGGCACAACCTTTTACATAAGTAATCTTTGTATCAGGTGATACTTTGGCCTTAATACCTTCCAGTACGGTCACTATCTTTTCCTGAGGCTGTGGAGCGGTATAATCCCCCAGCTGGTTGTAAATGTTGTCTGCATTGGGGCCGATCACTGCCAGATTTTTAATGGTCTTATTCAGTGGCAGCAACCCATTTTCATTCTTCATCAGTACGATTGATTCAGCTGCTACGCGTTTTGCCAGTGCTTTATTCTCAGCCGTACCTACTGACTTTTCTGCAACATCTGCATCTACATATGGGTGCTCGAACAAGCCCATGGCGAATTTCAGTCTGAGTACATGCGCCACAGCTGTATCAACCGTTGCCATTGTTACCTTTTTATCGTTCACAGCTTTTATTAAAGCATCGCTATAAGCTTCGCCTCCAAGGTCTGCATCCAAACCTGCGTTGATAGACAGCGCCGCCGCTTCTTCCATGGTCGCCGCTACATGATGATTAGAGCGCACACCGGGAATGCCGCCCAGATCAGAAACGGTGAAGCCTCTGAATCCCCATTGTTTTACCAGCACATTTTTCAACAGGAAACTGTTGGAGCTGCACGGTACGCCGTCAATGGAGTTGTAAGACGCCATGATGGATAATGCTCCCGCTTTGATAGCTGACTGGAAAGGAGGCAGATAGGATGAATACAGGTCTCTCAGACCGGTAAGTGCGATACCGCCGTTATGTCCGCCTTCAGGAGAACCATATGCGGTGAAATGTTTCAATGTAGAGATCACATTGCTGCCGGTATTGATATTACTGCCCTGGAAGCCTTTTACCATAGAGATACCCATCTGGCCGATCAGGTATGGATCTTCTCCATAGGTTTCTTCCAGTCTGGACCAGCGGGGCTCACGTACGAGATCCAGTACCGGGCCGTAGCCAATATGTGCACCCTGTACGCGTGCTTCCTTTGCAATGGCCGCTGCCATCTCCTGGATCAGGGCTGGGTCCCATGTGCTGGCCTGACCTATAGATGTAGAGAAGACAGTGGTTCCGATGGCCATATGTCCATGCGGACATTCCTCTGCCAGCAGAAGAGGTATACCCAGGCGGGTATTTTCCATCATATACTTCTGCAGGGCATTGGTAGCCTTCGCAGACAACTTCGGTGTCAGACCGGTCACCAGCGTTTTCTTCGTCCATGGATCGGCTCTTAAAGTAGCCCAGAAGCTACCAATATACCGTTTGGTGATCACTGTCTTAAATGCTTCACTGATGCCTACGGAATCACCTTTCTTTTCATACATATCCCATCCCAGCAGGGTGCATAACTGCCCTACTTTCTCTTCCAGTGTCATTCTCTTCAGCAGGTCTTTTACCCGGGCATCAACCGGTGCTGAAGGGTTTTTGTAAACGGCAGGGCTGGCAGTTCCTTTTTTTACCTGCCCCAGGGCTTGTGAGCCTAACCCGAGCACCATTATGAAAAGCATAAGATAACTCCGGCTAATAGCGATTTTGTTCATTCTCATTGGACCTGTTGATAAGATTCTATTATGTTAAGCTAATTGACAATCATTTGTTTAAAGCTCTATCAGTAAAAATAACAAGTACTGTGAGGAATTTCATAAGAATTTTGTCCGGTGGGGTTTTGCGGAGATTATGTAGCTTATTCTCCGCAAATTATGCGGAGAATAAGAGCGTCCTGACATGAATAAATCGTATATTCACCGCATAATTTGCGGAGAATGGCTACCTATATACATGAACTTGAAGATTGGCCGCATTTTCATTGGGAGCAGGAAATGCTTTCCGTGAAATTGGGTGCTGTACGCCATCGGCAGGGAAAGATCATGGGCCATATGGAGGCGTTAGGTTTTCCTTTGCAGGAAGAAGCGATGCTGGTGATCCTGACGTTGGATATTGTAAAGACGAATGAAATAGAAGGAGAGCTGCTGAATCCTGAACAGGTACGTTCTTCAGTTGCGCGCAAGCTGGGAATGGACATTCCGGGACTTATTCCTTCAGACAGACACATAGAAGGAGTGGTAGAGATGATGCTGGATGCTATCCTCCGGTATGATCTGCCACTCACTGAGGAACGTTTATTTGACTGGCATGCCGCAATGTTTCCGGCCGGAAGAAGCGGTATGTATAAAATCATTGCAGGAGACTGGCGTGACGATTCCAAAGGTCCCATGCAGGTTGTTTCCGGCGCTGCGGGAAAAGAACAGGTACATTTTCAGGCGCCACACGCCGATATGATAGCCAGAGAGATAAAAATCTTTCTGGATTGGTTTAATGGAGGTGTTAATATTGACCCTGTGCTAAAAGCAGCGGTTGCACACCTGTGGTTTTTGACGATCCATCCCTTTGCAGATGGTAACGGGCGTATTGCCCGCGCCGTAGCCGATATGCAACTGGCCCGCGCAGATCAGACCAGCCTTCGCTTTTACAGTATGTCTGCACAGATCAAAAAGGAAAGAAATGCGTATTATAAAATATTGGAAAGAACGCAGAAGGGAAGTCTTGATATTACAAAATGGCTGGAATGGTTTATTGACTGCCTGGAGCGTACCCTGATCGCCACTGAGGATATACTATCAGCAGTATTGAAGAAAGCCCGTTATTGGGATAAACACACTGCTGTTACCTTGAATGAGCGTCAGCGCCTGATGATAAATAAACTATTTGACGGGTTTGAAGGCAACCTCACTTCTTCCAAATGGGCAAAGATCACCAAATGTTCACAGGATACCGCTTTGCGAGACATCCAGGATCTCGTTGATAAAGGCATGTTACAAAAAACATCCTCAGGTGGAAGAAACACAAATTATGTGTTGAAAATGGATTAACCCCCACTTCGCCGGTGAATTGTACAACATTTCTCTGCATATGGCAATTGCGCCCCTCTCCCGTCCTTAATAACTTTGGATCTATTAACTTACCAAATTATAGATCATGCCAAACGCCACGCAATTGTCAGGTAAAGAAGCGCAACCATCTGCCGAACTACTCAATCCCGAAAATCATACACTTGTACTGATCGATTACGAAGGACAAATGGGTTTTGCCACTAAGAGCATCGATATCACAGAACTTCGTAATAATGTAGCCATTATAGCAGGAGCATCAAAAATCTTCAATGTACCCACTGTTGTAACAACTGTAGCAGAGGATAGCTTTAGTGGTCCGGTATTCCTGGAGCTGGAAGCTGCATATCCCAAAGCTACCTCCGGTTACATCGACAGAACTTCCATGAACACATGGGAAGATATCAATGCTTACAATGCCATTGTGGGAAAAGGAAAGAATAAAATTGTACTGGCCGGATTATGGACCAGCGTGTGTATTGTCGGTCCTGCACTTTCTGCCATTGCAGCAGGATACGAAGTATATGTAGTTACTGACGCCTGTGGCGACGTGTCAACAGAAGCGCATGAAAGAGCGGTACAGCGTATGATACAGGCAGGTGCGAAACCTGTTACTTCTATACAATATCTGCTCGAGTTACAACGCGACTGGGCAAGACAAGGCACTTATGAACCAGTGACCACACTTGTAAAGAAACATGGAGGTGGCTATGGCCTCGGCATTCAGTATGCACATACGATGTTAAAACACTAACAGCACAGATATTTTTCATAGCAGAGATCCTCTGCAGATAATATAGGGGAACAGGGCGTTTTCAAAGAACTGTGAGAGAAGTACGAATCCCGTACTTCTCCTTCACAGTGACGGCCCTTAATACTGTTTAATAACACCTATGCGCGTCAAATAAGGGTTCATGAAAGCAGATCTGATACTTTATAACGGGAATATACATACAGTTGACCGGGACAATCCTGCTGCTACAGCTGTCGCTATCAAAGATGGTAAATTCATAGCGGTGGGAGACGATATAAGCGTCATGAAAATGGCAGGTGAAGGTTCCACATTGATAGATCTGAAAAGAAGACGTACCATCCCCGGATTAAATGATTCACACACTCACCTGATACGTGGTGGCCTGAACTTTAACCTGGAACTACGTTGGGATGGAGTGCCATCCCTGGCAGATGCGATGAGAATGCTGAAAGAACAGGTAGCCCGCACGCCTTCACCACAATGGGTTCGCGTAGTAGGTGGCTGGAGTGAATTCCAGTTTGCAGAAAAGCGTATGCCTACCCTGGATGAGATCAACGCAGCAGCTCCGGATACACCTGTTTTTATCTTACACCTGTACGATAGGGCGCTGCTCAACAGAGCGGCATTGAGAGCGGTGGGATATACAAAAGACACGCCTGATCCTCCCGGAGGAAAGATCCAGCGGGATGCCGGAGGGGAACCTACCGGGCTGCTGCTGGCTACGCCCAATGCTATGATCCTGTATTCGACACTGTCAAAAGGACCTAAGTTGTCTTATGAATACCAGGTGAATTCTACCCGGCATTTCATGCGCGAGATGAACCGCTTTGGTATTACCAGTGTGATCGATGCGGGAGGTGGTTATCAGAACTTCCCGGATGATTATAAAGTGATTGATGAACTGCACAGAGAGAAACAACTTACTGTGCGTATTGCCTACAATCTTTTCACGCAAAGGCCAAAACATGAGGAAGAAGATTTTGACAGCTGGATAAAATCTGTAAAAGTCTACCAGGGTGATGATATGTACCGTCACAACGGTGCAGGAGAAATGCTGGTATTCTCTGCAGCGGATTTTGAATCTTTTGTACAGCCGCGTCCCGACCTTCCTGCCGTCATGGAAGAAGAGCTGGAACGAGTTGTGCGTCTCCTGGTAAGCAACCGTTGGCCTTTCCGGTTACATGCCACATATAATGAAAGTATCACCCGCTTCCTGAACGTGTTTGAGAAAGTGAATAGGGACATTCCTTTTGATGGTTTACCCTGGATCTTTGATCATGCGGAAACGATTGATGAAAGAAATATAGAGCGGGTAAAAGCCCTGGGCGGAGGTATTGCCATTCAAAGCCGTATGGCCTATCAGGGAGAATACTTTACGGACAGATATGGTAAAGCTGCTGCCGCGCATACACCGCCGGTTAAACGGATGCTGGAAATGGGCGTGCCTGTGGGTGCCGGTAGCGATGCCACCCGTGTGTCGAGCTATAACCCCTGGGTAGGGCTATATTGGCTGAGTGCGGGCAGAACGGTAGGTGGTCTGCAATTGTATCCCGATCAGCAACGCCTGAGCAGGGAAACAGCCCTGGAATTGTACACCAGGGGCAGCGCCTGGTTCTCCAATGAACAACAGAAGAAAGGCGTTATAAAGGTTGGGATGCTGGCGGATCTGACAGTATTGGATAGCGACTATTTCACGGTAACTGAAGAGGAAATTAAAGGCATAGAAGCTGACCTGACAATTGTGGATGGCCGTATTGTATATGCCAAAGGCGACTTCGATCAGTGGACGCCACCGGCTATTCCCATATTGCCCGATTGGTCTCCTACGGCAGTTTATAATGGCTATTATCCCGGTTCCAACAGGTTGGGTACTAAAACTTATAAGTTCAGGGAAAAGACTCCGTCAAATGATATTAGCGCCATGGTCCATCAGTGTATCGGTAGTTGTGGCGTGCATGGTCATGAACATGACAGGGCGCGTAAGAGTGATGTGCCTGTGAATAATTACACCGCTTTCTGGGGAGCCCTGGGTTGCTCCTGCTTTGCTTTTTAACTCAATAATGAGAAGATGATAGAAATACTGAAGGGTGTGTTATACTCTGATCTTGGAAGTGATATCAATAACCGGGCAATGTTTGTTTTCAGAATATTACTGGCGTTGGAATTGTTCAGGGTACACGGGTTGAAGAAATTTAAGGTGGAGAACGGACAGCGGGAACACGTGCCCAATCCATTACATCTTCCTGAGAAACTAAATGCCATGGTGGCGACGTTATCTGACACCATAGCTCCTTTCCTGGTAATGATCGGTATTGCTACAAGGTTGGTAGTATTGCCTGTTATTGGTGTGACAGCTATTGGTTATTTTGTGGTACACCGGCATGATAATGTTGAAGTAAGAGATGTACCCTATATGTATACGCTTTGCTTCCTTTTCCTGTTGTGTGTAGGTGCCGGAACTATTTCAGCAGATCATTACATCTATTCAATATTAACACAATAAACGTTTTTACAGATGGAGCCAAATATCGGTATCAAAAAAGAATACCTGTCACAGGTTGCACATGAGTTGAACAAGATCCTGGCGGATGAATTCCTGTTGTATACTAAGACCCGCAATGCACACTGGAACGTAGAAGGTCCGGACTTTCATTCCAAACATGTGTTCTTCGAGGCGCAGTATGAAGAGCTGGATGAGATTATGGATAGCGTGGCAGAACGCGTACGCTCTCTCGGTCATTATGCTCCTGCTACGCTGAAGGAATACCTTGCGTTGACCCACCTGACGGAGAAAAGCCGTTCAGCAAATGATGGCGCCGGTTTTATCAGTGAGTTACTGGCAGATCATGAAAGCCTGATCATTCATCTTCGTGAGAATATCAACCGCTTCGCGAATGACTGGCATGATGTAGGTACCAGCGATTATATTACAGGTCTCATGGAACAGCATGAAAAGATGGCCTGGATGTTAAGAGCACATTTAAGATAACAGACTATGGATGAAAAGAAAAATATAGCCTACATCAGTATTTGTCTGGCTTTTGCAGCAGGCTTCTGTGATGCTGCTACTTTCACTGCCGCAGATGAATTGTTCTCTGCGCATGTGACGGGCAACTTCGTAGTATTTGCCTATGACCTTATCAGGGGAGCAGAGGCAAAATCCTGGTTGAAATTGCTGTCTTTCCCGGTGTTCACGATTGCAGTTATTGCAGCGGGATGGTTTGCGCCAAAACTAAAAAGCGGTTACACACTATTGTTGGTGGAAGGTGCGATCCTGCTCGGGGCGGGAGCTCTTGATATTGCATTGGGAAGACCAGGCAGTACATGGGGAATGGTGATGCCCTATATAGTAGTATTGGCTATGGGAATACAGAATGCATTCGGCCGTTTGTATACCACCGCCGCATATGCTCCAACCACGATGATGACAGGCAATGTAACCCAGCTGACATTGGATATTGCGAAAATACTGATGCCTGGTGTATGGACCAGCGATCACCGGCCTGCATTTGCAAAGCAGTTTATGGTTATTGGCGGATTTCTGGCTGGTTGTCTGGCAGGTGCATTCCTGGCCGCCCATTTTGGAATGTGGACGGTAGCATTGCCAGGTGCATTATTGCTGTTGCTTTTCTTTATATAAGTTTTGTTCTCTGGCAGATATACTAATGACAGTACAACTGTCTAACAGGAATGGAAAAGGGCTGGTCTTCATGGCCAGCCCTTCTTGTATGTAGAAATGGATGAAAGGGTTATTTAGTTTCTTCTTTGGGTCCTTCCTGTTTGTTGCCCAGCTGCTCCAGTAGTTTCAGTCCCAGCAAACCGCTGATAGAACCATTGGTGCTGTCTCCGCCTCCAATGAGGATGTCAGGCATGATCTTGATATGCTGCTCACCGATGGCTTCCATTACCTTCAATTGGGTAAAGTTGTTACCGCCCATCGCTTCCACCGCCAGTTTATAAGACTCGGCGCTGGACTTACCGATAGCAAGGATCTTTTCAGCTTCCGCATTACCGGTTAGGGAGATCTTTTCTGCATCAGCTTTTGCGATCAGCTCTGTTCTTTCAGCTTCTGCTTTCGCCAGTACACGTACTTTTTCGGCCTCACCACTCGCCAGTAGTTTCATCCTGTCAGCTTCCGCATTGGCCTGCAGACGTACGCTGTTGGCATCACCGGTGGCCTTTTTAACCGCAGCGTCAGCGATCCTTTCTGCGATCAATACACCCTGGTCGGCCTTAACGATCTCTTTCTGGATTTCAGCGATAGCCGTTTCTTTTTCGAGCGCCTGCCTGGTTTCCTGTGCACGCATCTGCGTATCGTAGGTTACCTTCTGCTCTTCCGCCAGTTTACGGTCTGTCAGTGTTTTCATCAGGCTTTCAGGTGGCACGATGTCGCCGATCAGTGTATCCACACCGAATACGTTATATTGTTCCAGTACTCTACCAATGTGTGATTTGGCAGATTCCTGTCTTTCCTTACGGCTCTTCAGGAAGTCGATCACCTCAGCGTCCTGTGCGGAGTTACGGAAATAGTTACCGATGGTAGGCTCCAGTACCTGAGTAACCAGGTTGCCCATATTACCGAAACGGGCAATTACTTTAGGCGCCTCGGTAGACGGAATATGAATGATCTGCGCTACGTCCAGGTTGAAGGTAAAACCGTCCTTACTACGCACTGTAATGGTAGACAGGTTTTTGTCCAGCTGGTGAGCTTCGCTCCGTGCAGAGGCCCAGTTCAGCACCAGGTTGGTAGTAGGCACATATTCTACTTTCATGATGTACGGGTTGATAGGATATTTACCAGGTCCCAGTGGGTCGGCCCATACACCCTTGTGGTTTTTGGCAACGATGTTACCATGTTTGAACTCTACGCCGCTGAGGTCCTCCCCATCACTACCCACATAAGAAATAACGACACCCACATGGCTGATTGGGATCTCGGTCATCTGCCGCATTTCCACTTTGGCAAACCATGGGTTCAGGAAGTAGGAACCGGAGAGGATCACCTGCTCCTGCAGACCTTTATACCCGCCATTGGTAAGGAAGGCGTCTGCATCCTGGAAGTTGTTGTGGTTGGAGATGATCTTACCTGCGATCTGGCCGGTTTCGATAGCCTTACCTTCCAGGGTGGTAACGATACCTACTGCATTATCAGGTACAGTGGTCATATCAGTGATCTCCACTTCAAAAAGGAAAGTGTTGATACGATAAGAACCGGGTGTCATGATAGCAGTCTGTCGTCCTTTTTGGCCGCCGTTGTTAAGGAATGATTCCGCATTCTGGAAAGCATCGCAATCCACGCGGCGGGCCATAATAGCACCTGGCTGTAGTTCAGTACCGTCTTTTGCCAGTACTAGTCCGATCTTACCAGTAGGGATAATGGTAAATGACTGGAACGTCACTTCATATTGCCAGAACCATTTCCCGAAATATACACCGGGAGCCAGTGTCTGTGACTGAAAGCCCGCTTCACCATTAGTGGCGATGATACGGCCTTCCGGCAACTCCTGTTTACCAACCAGGACGAATTTCTTTGTAACAAGACCGATCTTGTCTTCCGGTACAATAACAAGACCAAAGAAGACGCGAAGGATGTACTTGTAGAGAATAAGGCATAGTACAGGCAGGCCGATGATCATCAGCCACCTGAGCATGTCAGATGTTTGCATAATTGTGCTGTGTTTATATGATATAGAAAATAGGATGCCGCTGACGCGTATATATGCATATACGCGAATAGATTGTACAAAACCGTACAAATGTGCATAGCGTTACTTTTACAGTTGTTACTGTAGTGAAAACGTGTGCAGACAGTAAGTCTGTTAAAACTTTCCGTCGTTCGTATAACTAAATTCCGGGGGGAGAAGTGTTAAGAATGGTGAAGTGTAAAAGGTACAGGTCTGTACGTATAAAGGAATCAGTGTCCATTGTAAATTTAATTACCATACAAAGGTTATAACAATTTTCTGAATTGCAAAAAAGATTCGGACGAATGGCATTAAAACATACTGCAAAAAACTGTTATTGTAGTTTGATAATCATTTAGTTGAATGATGTGTATAAATATTTGAATATTTTTCTCAGACGATGCTGTTAATACCCTTTAAATGCTCCCATATCCGGGCATCCAGCACGGCTATCCGCGAATACTTTTATATCTGCATCCTGCTCTTTTGGTAGTTTTAGATAAGGGAAACTATAGGGTGGGGTTTTACAAAAAATATCATTGTCTGACAGGCTGTATCAGGTCCCACATATTGCCATACAAATCTTCAAAAACAGCTACCGTTCCATAAGGTTCATGAACAGGCTGTCTGACAATTTTTACCGCTTTATCCAGCAGGTTCCGAAAGTCTCTCTCAAAATCATCCGTATAAAGAAACAGGAATACCCTGCCTCCCGTCTGATTGCCAACCCTGCTTTTCTGTTCTTCGCCAACGGCCTGGGCAAAGAGCAGGTTACATCCTTCTGATCCCGGCGGGGCTACCAGCACCCATCTTTTGTTATCGCCCAGCAGGGTATCTTCTATAAGGGTAAAATGGAGTTTTTCGGTATAGAACCGGATAGCATCGTCGTAATTGTCAACGACAAGCGTGATATGTGCGATCTTTTGTTTCATACTATAAATATATATCTTGAGGTCATTATTCCAACGTCATGAACAAACGCCTGCTATGCATATCCCTGCTGATCATTTCCTGTATTATTATTTTTTCACAATGTATCAGCAAGCGGCCGAAGGAAGATAACAAAGACCTCCGGGGAGAGCAATTTGCAGGATCAGCAGCCTGTATCAGCTGCCATAAGAATATTTACGATAGCTACGTAACCACCGGGCATTATAAGACTTCCAGCCCTGCCTCCCAGACAGCTATCAAGGGTAGTTTTGTAAGCCCTAATAATGTTTTTTCTTACAGTAATGGAACGAAGGTAGTAATGGAAGTCCGCGATAGTGGTCTTTTCCAGGCTGCTTATTCCGATAGTGCTTTACAGGAATTGCACCGGTTTGATATCAGTGTCGGATCAGGCAGAAAGGCGCAGACCTTTCTTTCCTGGCGGAATGGAAAGTATTTTCAGCTGCCACTGTCCTATTTTATCTCTGCGCATAGCTGGGCTAATAGTCCCGGTTTTCCGCCGTCTTATCCAAAATTTGACAGGATGATACCCAGTACCTGTTTCGGTTGTCATAGCTCCGCCGTGGGTATTAAAAACGTAAAGATGGAGGGTGTGCAGCTATCCGAGGAGTTTGAAAAAAATCAGCTGGTATATGGTATTGATTGTGAACGATGTCATGGTCCTGCGGCGGAACATGTAGCTTTTCACCAGGAACATCCGCAGGAAAAAGATGCCAGGCACATTACAAAGATCGGTTCCCTGAAAACCCGGCAGAAGCTGGATATGTGTGCACTTTGTCATTCCGGGTTGGGGACTCCGCAAAAGCCTGCTTTTGAATTTAAACCCGGAGATGCCTTATCGGATTATTTCTTTCCCGATATTACCCGCCCGGAAAAAGCGACGGCGATTGATGTACATGGAAAACAATATCAGTTATTTACTGCCAGTAAATGCTTTATAAAAAGTGATGGGATGAGCTGCTCTTCCTGCCATAATCCGCATAATAATGAGAGGGACCAGTTACTGGCTTTTTCTCAACGTTGTATGAGTTGTCATAAGACGGAAGATCATACCTTTTGTAAAATGACTTCGCTGCCAGCTGCCGTGCTTTCAAAGAATTGTATTGACTGTCATATGCCGGCATTGCCTTCCCGGAATATCACCATGCTGACCAACGGACAAACCAGCCCTACGCCGGATTCCATGCGTACACATCTGATCACTGTTTACAGGGAGGAAACAAAGAAATTCATGGCGGCGCTCAAATAGTAGTATTATCGGCATCTTTCAGTAACCTGTTCAGGCTTCTGACAGAAATGCCCAGGTATTCGGAAAGGTCTTGTTTTGTAAAGGTGATCTGCTGGGATTCAAGAGCAGACAGCAGCTGGGGTAATATTTCCGATAATGTATATAATTGTTGTCTTGCAGCCTTCTCAGAGATCCTGGCCAGCCGGGTAGCGATCAATTCCAGAACAACGCTGCCAAAGGTGGGTAGTGTTTTGAAGAAATGATGAAACTGCACGCTACTCATGGTATAAACGGTCAGCGGTGTGATGGCTTCTATTGTGCATGTTGCCCTGGTGTGCCTGATCGCTTCTATCTCCCCGAGTATCTCCCCTTCTCCCAGGAAATCCAGGATATAATCTCTTTCATTGTTTTCTGTAATAAAACACTTTGTCACACCCGACCTGATAATATATACACTCTGGAGCGCCTGGTCCTGTACAATCAGCCGCTGTTTAGGCTGAAGGGTTCGCAGCGTGATAGCATTGCCGGTGCTTTCATTGCCTGTCAGCTCTTCCATTAAATTCCGCAGTTGCAGATTTGTTGTGATCATATCTGTAAGTGGGACAAATGTCCCAAAATTTGGATTAACACCCCTTAACTTAGGGGTGAAGAATATTAAGATACCACTAACATATGAAAGTTTTAGTTACCGGAAGCGCCGGACATCTTGGAGAAGGACTGGCCCGTATACTGAAGGCTCAGCACTATGAGGTGATTGGCATAGATATCCTTGCCTCTTCGTTTACAACGCATGTTGGTTCTATCACAGACAGGGACTTTGTAAAAAGTTGTCTTGATGGCGTGAAGGCCGTATTTCATACAGCCACATTACATAAGCCGCATGTAGCTACGCACAGCATGCAGGAGTTTATTGATACCAATATCACCGGCACCCTGAACCTGCTGCAGGAATCTGTTACCGCAGGTGTGGAGGCTTTCGTTTTCACCAGTACAACCAGCGTTTTCGGAGATGCGCTGGAGCCAAAAGAGGGATCACCTGCCGCATGGATCACGGAAGAGGTGACGCCCGTGCCCAAGAACATCTATGGTGTTACCAAAGCCGCAGCGGAGGATCTGTGCCAGCTGTTTTTCAGGAACCAGGGACTGTCCTGTATTGTGCTTAGGACTTCCCGCTTTTTCCCTGAAGAAGACGACAACCACAAGGTAAGAAATGCCTATACAGACGATAACCTGAAGGCCAATGAATTCCTCCACCGCCGTGTGGAACTGGAAGATGCCGTAAATGCACATATACTGGCCGCCAAAAAGGCAAAAGAGATAGGTTTCGGTAAGTATATTATCAGCGCTACCACTCCTTTTATGCGTGGACATGCTACCTATCTCCGGAATAATGCGTTATGGGTAGTACAGGGACTTGTGCCTGAGTATGTACAGGAATATGAGCGACGGGGCTGGAAAATGTTCCAGGGAATTGACAGGGTATATGTCAATGAAAAAGCAAGGAAAGAGCTCGGATGGAAACCCGTGTATGATTTCAGGCATATTATAGAACGCCTGAAAGCGGGAGAAGATCTGCGTAGTCCGCTCGCTAAAGTAGTAGGATCTAAGGGCTATCACGCGGAAGCATTCGAAGATGGTCCTTATCCGGTATAAATTGGGGAGGGGCAGCTGGCAATGAAGCCGGTTGCCCCTTAATTAGAATGGCGGATTCATTCCCCCTGTATACTAATTGCAAAGAAAGCACACCTGACAAAGCTAAAATTGTAAAAAAGAGAACAACTTCAATAAACGGCGGCGCCTATAGAAGAAAAAGCCGTCCCCCAGGAAGCCCTGCCCGGTGAAACGCCCTGGCCCACGCAGCCCATTTCCGGGTTGCCACCAATACCTCCGGAAAGAAAAGCATCCTGGATGAGGTGCCTTATACCATGACAGGCTACATCCGTTTCCTGGATAAAGATGGTTACCCGGGCATTAAACCGCCCTGGGGCACTTTAAATGCCGTAAACCTGAATACAGGTAAGCTGCTATGGAAAGTTCCTCCGGGAGAGTTTGAAGCGCTTAAAAAGAGGGGAATACCCCCGACAGGGACCCAGGTATACGGCGGACCCGTTGTTACCAAAGGGGGGCTGATATTTGTGGCGTCTACGCAGGACGAAAAGATCAGGGCTTTCGATAAAAAGACCGGCCGCCAGCTATGGGAGGCACAGTTGCCTGCCGCCGGGTATGCCACCCCGGCTGTTTATTCCCTGCAGGGCAGGCAGTACGTGGTAATTGCCTGTGGTGGTGGAAAAATAGGCAGTAAGTCGGGGGATACCTACGTGGCGTTCGCCCTGCCCGGATAGGTCTGCTATACCAGGCCTTTCACTTCAGTAGGCCATAATTTCAGTTCAGTAGGGATTTTTGTAAGCTCAGTCAGATTGGCCGGTAATTGTCTGGTATTTGACACAAATTGCCGTCAAATAACGGAAACGATCATGACAAGTACAATTCACTACGCGTCACAGCTGTATAAAATAGGTAAATTGCTGAATATTATTAAAATCGTTTTATCTGTTTTATCATTAGGCATACTATATATGATATGGGAGTTGCTGACAAAACCAGTTCGTCGCGTATATTCCAATTAAACATATTCATCAATAGGATAGTGTGGCCTGGTAAAAAGTCTCACATATTATGGCTACATCCAACTATAAATTCTTGCGACTTTATGGCTATCCTATTTTTTGTTTGCTTACTAATCTCATTTTCTTCCTGATTAACCCCTACGAGCGTACCTTCAACGCCTGGAGACAATTCACCGTATTTGATTTTATTGTCAACACCCTGGTGTCGTGGTTGTTCCCCCTGCTGGTAATCGAAACTGGTATATGGCTGACCTACGTGCTACACCGCAGGCTGCCCTGGGAACGGAATATGAGAATGCGTTTCATTGTACAGCTGATATCGCACATAGGCATCATCCTGCTGCTTGTTTATCTCTTTTTTCATGTACCCTTCCCTGAAAAATTCGCTTTTAACCAGCTGCTTTACCGGCAATCTTCCATCACCGGGATGATCTATTGCCTCGTAATCACTTCCATCTTTGCGGCAGAACATCTTATCAACAGGTTGAACAATGCGCGCCTGGAGGCATTTAAATTGAATGAGCTGGCTGTACAGGCACAGCTGGATGCTTTGAAGCTACAGCTGGACCCGCATTTCCTGTTTAATAACCTGAGTGCACTCACGTCCCTGATAGAGGAAAATCCCTCCTTATCTGTTAATTATGTGGTGAAATTATCTTCCATCTACCGCTATATGTTGGCCAACCGTACACAGAATACTATTGCCATAGCGGTGGAACTCGATTTTATCAAGAATGTGCTTTTCCTGCATAAGATCAGGTATGGCCAGGCCATCCGTGTCAATATATCACCGGAAATAGATCATCTGCAAAGTGATATTGCTCCGCTGACCTTACAGTTACTCATTGAAAATGCGATTAAACATAACCAGTTTACCAATGATTCGCCCCTGATTATCGATATTTACATTGAAGATAATAAGTGGCTTGTGGTGAAGAATAACAAGAATCCCAAGCGGATACAGGAGCCAGGCGCACAGCTGGGGTTGAAGAACATTACCCAGCGTTACCTGCTGCTGAGTGGTAACAAGCCTATTATTAACAATACCGGAAACTACTTTGAAGTGAAGATACCATTGATGAAAAAAAATGCAAAGGAACATGCTGAGCATACTGATCATTGAAGACGAGTTACCTAATGCGGCGAGATTGAAAAAACTGTTATTGCAGATCGATAAACAAATTCAGATTGTTGGAGAATTGCAGACGGTACAGTCAAGTATAGACTGGCTGAAAGAGCATGAACATCCCGATATCATCTGTATGGATATTAAGCTGACGGATGGACTAAGCTTTGAGATCTTCGACCATGTGCAGATCCGCTCACATGTTATCTTTATTACCGCTTACGATGAATACGCCCTGAAGGCATTTGAAGTGAATGGTATTGACTATTTGCTGAAACCACTAGAGGAAGCACAGCTCGAAAAAAGCATCACAAGAATAAAGGGATTGGTTAACCCCTCCAATGGTCCAGACCTGCTGGACGTGATCAGGAAGATGCAACACCGGGAAGTGGTATACCGGTCCCGTTTCCTGGTATCTTACCGCGATCTGCTGATACCGGTGATGGTGGAGGGTATCGCTTATTTCTTTTCGGAAAATAAACTGGTCTATCTTGTTACCAAACAATCAGAACGTTATGCAATAGATCAGACCCTGGAAGAGCTGGAACAGGAGTTGAACCCCAGGGATTTTTTCCGGGCCACCAGACAATACATTGTATCTGCCGGAGCTATACAAAAGATCCACCAGGTATTTAATGGTAAGCTGAAACTGGACCTGTTTCCTCCCGCGGAGGAAGTAGTGGTGAGCAGGGAGAAATCAAATGCGTTGAGGAAGTGGTTGAGCTAAGCTGCTGGTTTCCGGTATTCCATTAACTCCTTTTTTATAAATTTCTTACCGGCCTTTCTTTCTCCTTTCCAGTACCATCTGTGCATCTCTTTGCTCAGATGTTTGCACCATTCAGTTACGACAGTAAGATGCCATTTTCTTTTGTAAGCCATGGGGAAATTAAAATAGTCCGGCGAAGATAAATTATTTTCACCTGAGTAAGGGTAGCTGATAAATTGAATTGTCGTATAGCAACGTTGTTCTATACCAATTTAATCTATCATTCTATGAATTACTACATGCCGGATGTTACTAAACTGCAAGCACTTGCCAGTGAGAATAAGAAAAGATACGCAGAAGGAGACCCTTTCCCGCATATATATCTGGATAATGTTTTTCCGGAAGAAGCGCTGAATAGTGTACTGGAGGAATTCCCCGGAGCAAATGATGTGAACTGGCACAGATTCCGTAATGCACAGGAAATGAAACTGGCATTGAAAGATGAAAGTAACTACGGCGCATTCACACGACATTTTATCAATTCTTTGAATTCACGCCCCTTTCTCAAATTCCTGGAAGAGCTTACAGGGATAGGTGGATTAATACCCGACCCTTATCTGGAAGGTGGCGGTTTGCATCAGATTGTCAGAGGTGGATTACTGAAGATACACGCCGATTTCAACAAGCATCCCATTACAAACCTTGACCGCCGTTTAAATGTATTAATATACCTGAATAAGGATTGGGATGAAAGTTATGGTGGTCATTTTGAACTGTGGGATAGGAGTATGGAAAAGGCAGAAGTAAAGATATTACCGCTGTTTAACAGGATGGCTGTTTTCAGTACAACATCCTATTCCTATCACGGACATCCGGATGCCTTGAATTGTCCTGAAGACCGTACAAGGAAATCCATTGCACTTTATTATTACACAAATGGCAGGCCCGAGGAGGAAATAGATCCTGCATTGGGAAGTCATACAACACTATTTAAGATCAGAAGGGACAAGAAAGAAGATTTCAAGAAAGGAATAAGATTGGGCTGGAAAGACTTCGTCCCCCCGGTAATAACGCATGTTTACAACAGATTGATATCCTGAGTCAATGCCTACAGAAGAATGCCGTGCAATGACTATACCCTGTCATTGCCGGCATTTAAGATGCTTAAAATAGTTTGTAAAACAATGAAAGTTGTATGCCGATCCATCGCTTGAAGTCGCCAGCGGTACTATAGTTTTGACCAAATCGATAGGCGCCGTAACTTTCGCTAAATGTATAGGGCGCCCTGCCATATTCGAAATGTTGATAGTCGCCAGCCGAGGTCTGAGCATATACTGAGGTGGAATCAGATGTCTTTTTGAGTATGTTGTAATGGATCTGTGCCTGGAAGGTTATATGTGGGCTCACTGTTTTAGACCATCCTGCGCCGTAACGTGTTAGCCGTTCCTTCACGCCATATATGATGGCTGAATCAGGTGATGTTCTTCTGTTCAATGTACCTGTAGTGAAACCGAAATGCAACTGTTGCTCATCATTTAATCTGACGGGAACACCCGCTCCCCAGCGGAGACGGCCACCAGGAAAAGCATAACCGTAAGAGAGGATACCATAGACGTATTTTATGCCTGCCATCAATGATGCATTAAGATACAATATCTCATCTGTACTGAATCCCGTTTTCACGAATGGATGATACCATGCAACTTCATCAGGGTTTAGTTTTGGAAGCCTGGATGATCTGTCTCTCTGCCGGTCATTACTTTCTTTTTGCTTTTTCTCTTTTGCAATGGCAATGCTTTTCATAATGGGCTGAATGGTGTTCCTGATAACTGGCGCCTTTTTATTGCCGCCATTATTATCAGTGTTGTCAAACAGCGTTAATGAAAACATTTTCGGGGTATAATTTGCAACTGTAGCATAGGCAGGTGGTATTGGCAATAAACTTTCTCTGTTGTCAACGGCCAGGCTGCCTGTGATGTTCCTCCCCTGTGATGAGAAAGGAACGGCGCCTTCTTTTGCAGCGGGGGCAGTTGCGTTACCGGTGGCTGCTGGTTTAGCGTAGCCTGCAGCCTGGTTTGTCTTTGTGCCTGTTTCTACAGTTGTCGGAGCTTTGGAAGCTTTATCTGAGCTTGTATTTTTCGTAGTGTTTTTTACTGCAGGAGCATTAGTGATGCTCTTTAATTGATTAGCTGGTAATGTTGACGGTTTCACTGCACTGGAAGCCTTATTGTTAACTGCTTTTGATGGCTGGCCTGTAACGTTTGTTGCCGGTAGTGAAACACTCGCGGTATTTGTGGTAGGTTTTTGGCTAACAGGCGGCTGATAGTCCATGAAAAGAATATGATCGCCAAGGATCCGGTAGTTAAGCCCTGCCTGTTGTTGTACCTGTTTTAATATATCTGACAGCTGCCACTTCCCGGCTTTTAATGTAATGCGTTTTTTCAGCGACGCATTTTGCATATTCAGGGAATACTGCAATCCGGTTTGCTTCGCGATTGTTTTTGCCAGTGATGTAATGTCAATAGGAGTTTGCGATATTTTTACAATGGCTTTTTCATACTGTTGTGCATATAGTTTACCGGTGAATGTTGACAAGAGGATACAAAACAGAAGAAGGTTAATCCGCTTTCTCGAAATAGATCTCATCGTTGTTTAGATTGCGAGTATATTTTACATTAAGTGTTATGGCAATTACTTCCAGTATATAGTCAAGTGATTTATTCTCAAAATTGCTGGAGATCTTGAGGGCGGCAATCTCAGGATTCCTGATGATTATTTTCTTATGATAAGCGCTGGATAACGTTGCTACCACTACTTCCAGGTCTTCATTGTCGAAATGGAAGGTACGTTGTTCCGGTTCCCGTGCCAGCTGTTTTTCTTTCTTCAGATATTTGCCTGTTTCTCCTCCGGAAATGATGACCTGTTGTTCTGCAACAGACATGAGTACCTTGCCACTGATTACTTTTACAGAGATCGCAGTATCAGTATTATATACATGAAATGAGGTACCCAGTACTTTGATGTTTACAGGGCCTGTAGTAATAACGAATGGCTGATTGGCTATAGTCTTTACATCGAAATAGCCACTGCCCTTCAGTACTACATGTCTTTCATTTCCCGTAAGTGATACGGGATAAGTGATACTACTGCCAGGAGAAATGGTAACCCGGGAGCCACAAGGCAGGATCCGCTCTTCTGTTTTATGCAATGAGGCAGTGACTGTATTTTGCTGAGATGTACGATTGTTGATCTTAAATAATATTGCCGCAGAAATAGCAAAGACGAAAAGCACGGATGCTGCGGCTGCCCATCTGAGCAATATGGTGCGTTTGGACGGTAATCTTTTTGGAAGCGGCTGCAATTCTTCCCATGCAGACTGTATGTTGCCTACTTCGTGAGGACGCAGCGAGGTGTGATTCCAGGCGGTCCATAATGCGACGAACTCCTGCCGGTTGGATTCATTGCTGGTCTTCCAATCATCAATGGCCATAGCTTCTTCCGGTGAAGCTTCACCGGAGAAGTATTTTGACAGTAAGTCATCATTTACGATAATATTTTCAGCTCCCTGTGCCATAACTATTGAATAAGTTTGTTTATTCCAGTCAATAAGTGATAGCTTATCATGAGCCAGAAGAATGCTTTGCCGGATAGGATGGTCCGTAAAATACGCAGTGCTTTGCCCATTTGTGCTTCGACGGTTTTAACAGATATATTGAGCTCTTCAGCGATCTCGGCGTAACTTTTCTCTTCAAACCTGCTCTTGTAGAATATTTCCCGGCATTTGTCCGGTAATGTTTTCATAGCTTCCAGCACCTCTTTTTTCAGGTCTGTCAGTTCAATATGTTCTTCCAGTGTGGATGTACCCTCCTGCTCGCCGGAGGCAAACTGATCATAGTGCCGTTGCCTTATTTTCCTGCTTTTGATATAATTCAGACAGTGATTGTGCGTAGCCACATACAGGTAGGAACGGACAGACTGTTTGATGGTCAGGGCTTCTCTTTTCTGCCATAGTTGCATAAAGACAGACTGTACCACATCTTTAGCCTCGTCATTGTCTTTCAGTATAGTATAGGCATATGTATGCAATACTTCAAAATATTCAAAGAAGTACTGCTCCAGTAGACCATTGTCTTTTTTTGACCCTTTTACCGCTTCCAATGCCTCGCGCTTATAATTTGTCGCCGAAGGTAGACAATGCAGAGAAAGGATTACCCTTACGCGAAATGAAAAAAAATAAAAAAAAGTATTTAAGTTTGCAGAAATCAAAAGAAAAGACCCATCAATGTGAGATATAATTTCTTTCAAAAAGGATAAGTAGCGCTTCCCGCTGAGGGAGGAGCTGGAATTATTGGCTTTTAAAAGAAAGGAATTATGTTAATTCTGCAGAATCTCACGTATACCCATCCCAATAAAGATTTATTGTTCGACAATATTAATCTTACTGTTAACAGGCAAGATAAGATTGCCCTTATAGGCAATAACGGCGCAGGTAAGTCTACCCTGCTGAAAATCATGGCTGGTGTGCTTCAGCCTTCAGGCGGCGTCATGCAGGCTGATGCCGTACCCTATTACATACCACAGCTCTTTGGGCAGTTCAATGATATCACCATTGCGCAGGCGCTTCAGATTGAGGATAAATTGAAGGCCTTACAGGAAATCCTTGATGGCAATGTAACAGAAGAAAACCTGGTAGTGTTAAACGATGACTGGACTATTGAAGAAAGATGTAAGGAAGCCCTGGTCCACTGGGGATTGGAAGAACTGGACCTTGAACAGAAGATGGCAACCCTTAGCGGCGGACAGAAAACAAAAGTCTTCCTGGCGGGGATAGCCATTCATCAGCCTGAGGTAGTATTGCTGGATGAACCAAGTAATCACCTGGACAGATCAGGTAGGGCGCTGTTGTATGAGTTGATACAGTCCACCTCCAGTACTTTGATTGTAGTCAGCCATGACAGGAAATTGTTAAACCTGTTGGATTCCGTATGTGAATTGAGCAAACGCGGGATAACTGTTTACGGAGGCAATTATGATTTTTACCGGGAGCAGAAAATGATCGAAGGTAATGCACTGGACCAGGATATCCGAAGTAAGGAAAAAGCATTACGAAAAGCGCGTGAAACAGAGCGGGAAACAGCTGAGAGACAGCAAAAGATGGATGCCCGTGGTAAAAAGAAACAGGAAAAAGCGGGACTGCCTACTATATCCATGAACACTTTCAGAAATAATGCAGAGAAGAGTACTGCGCGCATAAAAGGTGTTCATGCAGAAAAGGTCGATACTATTTCTCAAGGACTGAATGAACTGCGGAAGGAGTTGCCTGATATGGATAAAATGAAGTTAGGCTTCGATAATTCCACGCTTCATAAAGGGAAAATATTATTTACTGCGAATGATATCAACTACCGGTATGGTAAACGCTTACTCTGGAAACAAGCGCTGACTTTTCAGATCACCAGTGGAGAACGGATAGTGTTGAAAGGATTGAATGGTTCTGGTAAAACCACTCTGATCAATATTATCCTTGGGAAGCTGGAACCTGCATCTGGAACGGTTAGCAGGGCTGATAACAGGACTGTGTATATAGACCAGGATTATTCATTGATCGATAATAGTCTTCAGGTGTATGAACAGGCGCAGCAGTTTAATGATGGTGCATTGCAAGAGCATGAGATAAAGACTCGTCTTACACGTTTCCTGTTTACCAAAGACTATTGGGATAAACCCTGTAGTGCGCTCAGTGGTGGTGAGAAGATGCGCTTAATGCTCTGCTGTTTGACTATTAGTGATAAGACACCTGATATTATTGTGTTGGATGAACCTACCAACAACCTGGACATTCAAAACATTGAGATCCTGACTGCCGCTGTGAATGAGTATAGAGGTACGCTCATAGTAGTGTCTCATGATGAGTATTTCCTGGAGCAGATAAA
Source organism: Chitinophaga sp. CF418 (assembly GCF_900142925.1). Lineage (GTDB taxonomy): Bacteria > Bacteroidota > Bacteroidia > Chitinophagales > Chitinophagaceae > Chitinophaga. The sequence continues at coordinate 242,848 of NZ_FRCN01000014.1, read as the reverse complement.
TGTGGTGCGGATACTGGAATTATATTGATGAGCCGGTGCAGCTACTTTGTTGCAACATCTGCGGAATGCCAGTCGTGCTTGCAGAAGCGGCACTGGCGTGCCAGCGGTGTCCGGGTGATCAGGTTACATTTAGGACAAAGATTTAGTGGTAATACATCCTTGTGTTCCCGCCAGATCCTTTCTACCACTCTACGTTTCAGTTCATGCGGGCCATCTGCTATCATATCCAGGATTGCCTGTTCATCGCTGATCCATCCTTTTGTCCGCATCATAGTAAGCATTGATTCAGAAGTTGTCTTTGACTTATACATGAGCGTCTGGCGTGCCTTTAATTCATCTGCTGTCTGGAACTTCTGGCAATAGCCATAAATATAGTCTTCCAGCTCACGGTACATTATCATATTCATGTCAATTTCACACTTTATTAAAATATACACGAAATTCTAATATTCCTGCTGAATATCATATGAAAAAAGTATATATCCCACAATATAGTGCAAAAGCAAGCTTTTGCCTTTTCAGCGGGAAGCGTCCGGTTATGAAAACTCGTTCCCATACCCTCTTTTTTCGTATGGCTGAGTTTGATTACCAATTACTTGTGTTTAATTATATTTGGTAACGATTGCAAACAGATATTCTTATACCTGGGACAATGAAAAATACATATCGCTTTAGAGCCAACAGCAAACAGGATGTCTTGAAGTTACAACGCATCCTTGGGGGTGAATATGAAATATCACCCGTTAAAGAGGGATCTTCCGCAGTGGAAGTGCATTTGGAATCTCCATTCACTATTGAGGAAATTATCCGGTTTATTGAGTCATTACCGAATAGTAATGTAATGTACCAGACGATTGATCATAAGGAGAAGTACACGGGAAAATTGAACCTGGCACGCTACCGGAATATTAATAATTGACCGTTTTTGCTAAAACGGTTTATCTGTTCTTATGCCCATTATACAGCGGTTTATATACTGAAGGGACTGTCAGAACAGGGGTACCTTTCTTTATGCATATTTCCAGATCCTCGCAGCTTAATCGCAGCAGGGAAGGGATTTTTTTGAAGTCAATAAATCAAAGAACCTTTGGTTAGTGACTTTAGGGAATTACTGTGCTGCCTTTCCGCTTCTAAGCTTTACATGTTTCCCTGCTTCACGATGCAATGTTAGGGAAGATTCCAACACAGATTTGGACAATGTATACGAAGGCCGCTTATGTCGATATAAGGGCCTTTTATCGCGTTATAAAGGCGGTTCCTCCCATCTCTAACAAAGTCAGCTTCTTCATATAGCTTGCATATGAATTGCATATGACCAGCATACAGCCAGCATATAATCAGGATATTCCTCCGTTATTCCTCCGTTATTCCTCCGTTTTTAACGGAAGAATAACGGAGGAATATCCTGATCATATGCAACTCATATGAACGTTGTGTATGGGATGTATCTTATTTCGGTTCTTTGGGACCAGGGGGATTCATTCCGTGTCCCGGGGCAACCCCGGGCTACAAACATATGGCTCCTCCTGCGCCTATTGAGGCGAATGATACCGAATGCATGCCTTTCGGAAGGCTATTCCGATACAATAATTGTCTCGTTAAATAGTTGGAATTGTCCCTCCGTCGATGACATATTCTGTACCTGTGAGATACCCGGCCCTTGGTGAAACAAGAAATCCTACAAATTCAGCCACTTCTTCAGGCTTCGCCGGCCGGCCAATCGGTATACCGCTCAAGGCATCCACTACATTTTGTGTGGCTTGTTCTACGGATATATTTGAGCTTTCGGCAATACGTTCCATCATTCTGGTGGCGGCGGTGGTCATTATCCAACCCGGGGAGACTGTCAATACACGAACACCTTTGGGAGAAACCTCATTTGATAAACCTTTGCTATAATTGATAAGCCCGGCTTTAGCTGCTGCATAAGGTAAAGTAGAATCGTATAAAGGCAATTTGCCCTGAATGGAAGCGATGTGAATGATAACCCCTGCACCTCTTTCTATCATGCCTGGTAAAAATCCCCTGTCCAGCCTTACTGGCGCCAATAAATTTGCCTGAAGGGTATTTATCCAGTCCTGGTCTGTCAGCGCCTTAAAGCCGCCGCCAGGGGTTTCAGAACCGCCCAGATTATTTACCAGGATGTCAAGTCGGCTGAACCTGTTTAAGACTTCATTCAACACCCTTTGCGCTCCTTCAGCTGTGCTCAGATCTGCAGAAATGAAATGAAGCTTATCATTAGCATTCTCCGGCTGATTCCTTGCTGTAATGATCACTGTTGCTCCTGCCTGTAATAAGCGGTCGGCAATAGCTTTTCCCGTACCTTTTGTACCACCGGTTACAAGTGCTATTTTCCCCCGAAGCTCGTCGTTGAAATTAAATTGTTGTTCCATTTATTGCATTATTTGAATACAAAATTGGAGCCTGTGATAGTCTCAGACAAGAACGGAAAACCGAATTGCATAGGGATAAATTTTTCCCATATTGTCACATCTGGCGCATTGAGCTAATTTTGTTGCTATGTATGAAAGAAAAATTTCTCCGAACCTGAATTGCGGACTTGACCTGGTTGCCGAAGTGTTATACGGCAAGTGGAAGATCCGTCTGTTGTGGTTTATAAACGAAGGATATAAACGACCGAGTGAACTACAACGGAAAATTCCCGATGCATCAAGAAGAGTGCTCAATATCCAGTTGAATGAACTGGAAGGGCATGAATTGATATCAAAGGTTATTTATCCGCAGGCGCCACCAAAAGTTGAATACAGTTTAACCGGGTTTGGTAGAAGCCTGATCCCGGTGATCGCTGCGTTAGGCAATTGGGGAGATGAAAATGCAGACCGGTTGAGGGCTGTGATTTTGAAGCAGATAGGACAAAATCATGATCAATCCAAATAATGCGCAACCTCAATAAACAGCTCATCAAAATAAAAATAGAAACCAAAGCTATCTCTTATTTTCTGAGGCTCCCGCTCAAGCTGTATTCCGCCGGCTTTTAGCTTCGAAAAGGTGTCATTCACTTTTTCAGCACTATCAAGTATAAACCCAATATGGAATGCATCCGGATAGGCTGTGTTAGCATTTTTGTTCATTTTTGAAGACATCAGTACAAGGGTAAAATCGGCTGGGTTTCTCAATACCGCAATCATGTTGTCTCCTTTTGTCTCCAGACATTTGAAATCAAAATGGGATTCAAAGAATGTTATTGCTCCCGCTACATTCGATACGGGTAAGTTAAGGTGGTTAATTGTCATTTCTCTAAAAGTTAGTAGTTGATAATAAATGAATGTTCGTTCTTTAATAAGGGAAAAAAATTTTAAGGAGCCAGGGATTTAATCACTAATTTGAAGAGCTGTTTCAGCTTCTGCTCTGTCAGAGTAAAGGGTTTTCCAGCCATAGTGCTTTCAAAATGGAACTTCACCAGGGTGTAAAACGGACCATAGGCAATAGCCCAGTACTGCTCTGCCGGTATATCAACAAGTTCTCCTTTCCTGACGGCATTGCTAACAAAATCCTGCATGACTTTTCTGAAAACACTTGGTTTTATGTCTTTGTGGTTAATAAGCGGAGAGTTGCGGAACTGCTCAGAAAACTGGTATTCCAGGGGATTCTGACAGATATTTTTGAAACGATTCTTCCATTGTAACCATAGCCCATCCTCAAATGGCATATCGGGGGAAAAATTGGTCAAGGCATCCCTTTCAAATTTCTCCCAAACATTTATGTAAAGCTGGTTCAGCAAGTCCTCGCGGTTTTTGAAATAGATGTAAATAGTTGAGGCAGAAATATTAGCCTCTTTGGCCAATTTCTGCATACTAAGACCATCAAACCCTTCTTTTACAATCATCTCAATCGCTTTTTCCCGGATGGTCAGCTCCTTATTTTCATCTTTAACTCTCATGGTGCAAATATAAACGAATATTCATTCGGTTTAGAATTTTTTTGAGAATACTGGAAAGTTAATCCTGTATTAAGCGGGTTATTAACCCCTTTATTAAGATCTTGCCTGTTAAATTGTAGCGAACCAAACTCCACGTATATGCGGAAAATATTGCTACAAATCCTATTGATTGCAGCGTCATGCTGTAGCCCTTTATTTTTGTCAGCTCAGGTGGCGCCCGCCGCTCAATCTGTTACAGGCAAGGTGATCTGCGGTTACCAGGCCTGGTTTAATGCTTTTGGAGATGGCTCGCCAGTGGCCCGCTGGCGGCACTGGTCGGCCGGACAGTACCAGACCAACAACGGCTCACCTGCTCCGGGAGCTATTACCTTTGAGGCATATCCTGACGTTACAGAATACGGAGCAGGTCAGTTGTTTCAGACAGCGCTGGGCAACCTGAATAACGGACAGCCTTCCAGGTTATTCTCATCCTGGTTTCCGGAAGTGATTGACCGCCATTTCAAATGGATGCAGGATAACGGCATTGATGGCGCAGCCCTGCAGCGTTTCCTGGGAGAGACCCGGGATGGCGTATTCCGGACCAATCGCGACAGTGTAACTACCCGCCTGCGTCGTGCGGCTGAGAAATACCAGCGCATTTTCTACATCATGTATGACATGAGTGCAGATGATACTACTTATTTTAAGAATGACTGGCTACATATAGAGAACGACCTGCAAGTGGTCAATTCACCTTATTATGCCCATGAGGATGGTAAACCGGTGATCTGTATCTGGGGCTTTGGCCTGACCGGCCGGCCGAACGCCCCTGGTAACAGTCTGGCTATCATCAACTGGTTAAAAGGGAAAGGCTATTATGTAATTGGCGGCGTACCTACCCACTGGCGCACCGGTACTGATGATTCCTATGCCGGTTACAGTGCGGTATATGATGCATTTGATATGATCTCTCCATGGTCAGTAGGCCGTTTCAAGGATCTTGCAGGTGCAGATAATTTCAGGAATAATCAGCTAGTGCCTGATCTGGCCTATTGTAACTCTCACAATATTGATTATCAGCCTGTGATCTTCTCCGGTTTTGCCTGGAGTAACTGGAACGGGGGGCCGGTGAATGAAATTCCACGTAATAAGGGAGAGTTCTTCTGGCGTCAGCTATACAACATCAAGAACCTGGGAATGAACACCGCTTATATCGCCATGTTTGATGAATATGATGAAGGCACCAATATCATGAAAATGGCCGACAGCTATTTTGCAGTACCTAATAACCAGTATTTCCTGACCAGCAGTGCAGATAGTACTTATATCGGGTCTGACTTTTACCTGCGACTTACCGGCAGGGCCACACAGGTACTGAAAGGGACTCAGCCACTGACCACCAATGTGCCTATTCCTTACGCTGTAGCGCCCCTTTGGTTCCGTACCAGTGTGGAAGCCGGATATGATGCTATGTTAAGCTGGACAAACAGCGCCGATCCAAGTTCTGTTCCGCAGAATGTCAGCGCTCCTTTGTGTGGTGTAGTGAATGGAGAAACTAGTCATACCGGCCCTTCATCTATACGGATAAGTGGTACAGATAATTCTACCGCGAGCTCTTACTATTACTTCCGGGCATTTGATGTGAGCATCCCGGTGAATGCAGCTACAAAACTGAGCTTCTGGACCTATCCTACCAACAACCTTTCCCGTTATGTAACAGTAGACCTGGTAATGACAGACGGTACTACCCTGCGCGATATAGGTGCTACGGATCAGAACGGGACTTCCATGCATCCTGGTGCAGGGCATGGCGTAGTGAATAACTGGCGCCGCATCTACAGCAATATTGGTAACTGGTTGAATGGAAAGACCGTTGATCGTATCATGATTGCTTATGATCATGGAGTGGAAACCGGTAACTTTAAAACTTATATAGAAGATATTGTCATCAGTGATACTATCAGTGTAAACAGTCCGTTGAGAATGGCTGGTGTAGCAGAACATATTACCCCAACGCCGGTAGATGAAAGCAAGTTATCCGGTTTATTGCAGGTATACCCGCAGCCTGCTATTAATACGGCTATCCTGAAATTCAGGAATGGATGGAAAGGAAATGGCCTGGTGACAATCCTTAATGTAAATGGAGTGGCTGCTGGTCAGCGGATGATCAATATTGAAGGAGGAAAGGCAAGTTTGCCGGTAGGTGATCTGCATTCAGGGCTATATTTTTTGAAGGTGGAGCAGCAGGGAAACAGTGTAACGCAGAAATTAGTAGTGGCGTATTAAAGGTCGGTGATAATAAGTCTGTACGCCGTCGGCGTACAGACTTATATAATTAAAAGCGAGGTGCCAACGTCATTCCATATTGATCCAGCAAAGGGTCAATATTATTACCCCTGGATAGGCCAAGTCCGGTTCCGGCGATATCTTCTGAAAAGAACCTCCATTGGAATATATACAGTATATATGGTCCTAATCTGGCAGCCAGTACCCGTTTCAGATTGTTGTAAATTACCATTTCAGGCTGGCTGACATTGGTGTTTTCAATAGGTTGCATTACCTTATCTCCCGTGTCGAAAATGACTGATAATGGCTCATTAAAGAAATAATAGCAACAGTTAAAAAAGGATAAATTTGTCTTTTATTGACAACTTTACTAATTTTGATATTGCTATGGAGTCAAGGAAGTCAGGAACGAGAAATGAGAAACTGGCGCCGTTATCTGCGGGCCATAAATCTGGTTGGTGGTGGGGGATAACAGGCGGCCTTCACCGACGAATAGCGAATACATCCCTGGCATCCTGGATACAAATAGCCTTGGCGAATCTGGCAGTGGTGGCACTCCTGGGATTGGTATTGCGAGGTAAGATACTTTTCAATATCCCTTTCCTGGATTTTAGGTACCTGCTACATGCGCACTCACATTTTGCCTTTGGAGGCTGGATTACGGTCGCTTTGTTGTCGCTGATGGCCTATATTATTTTACCGTCTGAATACGCAGGGAAGGCGATATATAAATGGATGCTGACAGCTATTCTGATCACCTCCTATGGCATGTTGTTCACTTTCCCGTTTCAGGGATATGGACTTTACAGTATTTTGTTTTCGAACCTGTTTATTTTTTCTTCTTACGCGTTCACTGTTGTTTTTATTAAAGATATCTGGAAGTCTGCTGTGGTCAGCTCAGTAAAAGTACTCTCTATCGGGGCTGTTATATATATGTCCCTTTCTTCGGCAGGCGCTTTCACGCTGGCATACCTGATGGCAACAAAATCGCAGCAGACATATTTATACAGGGACGCCATATACAGTTATCTACACCTGCAATACAGTGGTTTCTTCTCTTTATCTGTCTTTGCCCTGATGTTACACTATCTGAAGATAGATAACAGGTATACAAAGTGGTTTACATGGTCATTAACTGCTTCTGTATTACCTACTATGTTTCTATGTTATCTCTGGCATGAGATCAGCAACCTCTTTCAGATAATCGCTTTTGCGGGAAGTATTTTATTGATAGCCACACTGATATGTTTCCTGCTTATGCTCCCGGCATTGTTGCCTGGCATTCAGAAAACGAAGCCGCTTACTAAAAAAGTTGTCGGTATTGCGATGATCGCTTTCATATTTAAATTGATCTTCCAGGCGCTGACCATCATACCTTCACTAGGTGTACTTGCCTTTTCAAACCGGCCAATAATAATAGGCTTCCTTCATTTGGTATTGCTAGGATTCGTTTCGTTGTTTATACTTGCTTATTGTATTGAGAACAGACTATTCAAATACAACAGGATGGGTGCAATAGCATTATGGACATTTGTAGCAGGTATTGTCCTGAACGAACTGGCACTCTTTTCCCAGGGACTTGGATATATGTTAATGATGAGTAGTTCAATGCTTGACTGGCTCTTATTGCTCGCTGCGGTTTGCCTGTGCTCCGGAGCTTTGCTGATGGCCATTCAAAACAGGCGGACCATATATCGGCGCAGTCCTGTTATTGACACGGATGGCCGCTTAAAGGTCCTTCCTGTTAAATATCCTGACTGAAAGTAATAAGGGAACAATAATCCACAGCATCATACAAGCTATAGAGAAAATACTGCCGGTGGCTGAGCCCAGGAACTTTTTAAAAAGTGCGCCGGAATAACCCATCAGTACTGCCACATCCAGATGCAGTAACATCAGCACCCTCGCGAGATCAATAGGATTGAATGCAATAATACCGACTACTGTCTGATCTATCGGATAATCGCTGAAAGAATATATAAACGCAAGCAGAAATCCGTCGAACAGCAATGTAAAGAATAGTGCGGTTGCAATGGCGATCCCTATTCCCTTGGTTTTATCCCGGCACTTAACAAAGATCAGCAGGGCAAGTGAGGAGAATACAAAAGTGAGCAGTATGCCAATCAGCGTCAGAATAAATGATTCAATACCGGATACAAGCAGCAACAGCGGTATTCCAATTCCCACGGCATAAGCAGCAGACAAAGACAATGTGAGGGCTGAATACTCTGCCAGAATAACCTTATTCCGCTTGATAGGTTGAGATAACAGCAGCTCTGTGAATTCTATTGCGTTGAAAAAATAAATGGTGGAGAACAGGATCGTGATAAGTGGCACGAACAGCAAGGTGATATTCAGTAAACTCAATAATCCCTTTGTGGGATTATCGTCAATGCCTAAGACGCCCACCGCGAGTACTGATAAAATAATGGTATAAAATAGTATGACCTTGTTCCGCATCAGATCAAGCAGAACATATTTGATAATTGTTTTCATCACTGTATGGTTTTGGCAACGCGTGATTCATTTTTCATGATATGCGCAATCACCCTGTTTAGTTTTTCTTCACCTGTGGCTGCCTGAAGCTCTTCAACAGTTCTGTAAAAAAGAAGCTCTCCATCCTGCAGATAAATAATGTGACTGGCTATTCCTTCGAGATCACTCAGTACATGGGAGGTGATCAATATGAGCTTGCCGGCCTCCCTTTCTTTCTGGATCTTCTCCTTTAGCAGTTCGCTTGAAACGGGGTCAAGACCGGCAGTGGGTTCGTCAAGAATATACACGCTGGGCGAAAACAGGAATGCAAGTGAAGCACTTACCTTCTGCCTTGTTCCTCCCGACAGGCTGCGCATCGTCTTGTTGCCGAGCTTATTTAACTGAAATCCGTAGATCAGTTCTTCGTCATAATTCTGTGTATCCTTCCTCATTTCCCTGATCAGGGAAAATACCTGGTCTATGGTCATATTATCAGGATAATGTCCGATTTGCGGCATATAACCGATTAATGAGCGGTACAACCAGTCGCTCTTCACTGATTGACCGTTAATGGTGATATTACCTTTCTCCGGAATCACAAGGCCGAGAATAGATTTTATCAGGGTTGTTTTTCCTGATCCGTTCGGTCCAAGCAATGAGATGGCCTGTCCCTGTCGCATATGGACGTTGATATTTTTCAGTGCGGCAAACTTGCCGAAAGACTTGGTGAGATGTTCGATCTTAATCATAGTTTCCACTTTTTCATTCTTGGAGTATCATCTTTGAGTTGATCCGGTATAATGCTTGGCATTACTTTTTCCACCTGGTCCATGATGCCTGTAAGAAAACTCCGGTACAAGATCATCGCTGTTGGTATACGTTCGGAAACAACAGAATAGACGCTTACCGGGTAATAAGGCACATCGCCGGTTCCATCTTTATCCAGATCATAACCGTCATATTTGTCCCAGAAATTTTCGCTGAAGTGATTTAACATAGTGGTGCCATTCGTGGCAACATCAAAGGAGTTGGCTGTGAAGTTATTCCTCGTGAAATCACTTCCTGAGCAACTTGCCATTACTTTAATGCCCCAGCCATTTTCAACGAACTGGTTTTCGCTTACTGCAATGTTGGTAGTACTCTCCATATACAGGCCAACGGTATTCTTTAGAAACTGGTTATGATTGATCTTACTATCTGAAATTTCCTTTAATAAGATGGCATATGCCGCATCTCCCCAGTTGTGCCGGAAGATGTTGCCGGTCATCGTTACGCCTTTGGAGTACATAACCGCCACACCTGAACCATTGTCTGAAAAGCGGTTGTCAGTGTAGGTATCATTATGAGAGAACATGAAATGTAATCCATAACGAACATTGTTGTGTGAAACATTCCCTCTAATAGAAGAAGCCGTGACGAACTCAAAATAGATGCCGTCACGATGTCCTGAAATGTCATTTCCTGCAATTACCAGGTTATGGCATTTCCATGCATGGATACCGTTACCGCTGTTCAATTCATCTTCTGAGTTGGCTTGGATGACATTGTTCTGTACAACAGTGGAACCGGCGTTTTGCAAATAGATACCGTAGGTATTGTTGAATGCTCTGTTGCTACGAACGATAACCTGATTAGCATTCTGTACCCTTATGGCAGCCATATCTGTCATGCTGGAGCGGCCAGTGTTTTGCACCTGGAGGCCCTGCACTATGACTGAATCAGCCGTAATAAAGAGGACCTGGGACTTATGTTCGCCGTCAATTATAGGATACTGTACCCCAACGATCACGAGTTTTTTATTGATAAGAATATCGTGTTCTTTATATATTCCCGGTTGTAGCAAAAGTGTATCATTCCGTTTTGCTGCGTTAATGGCTTTTTGAAAACTATTCTGGCCGGGATATACCTTTACGGACTTTGCCCGGGATAAACCGGGCAGGAGTATAAGCAGTAATATGATCAACTTGTGAGGCGACATGATTGCTATTTTAGATCTTGCCAGGTTGTCTTTTGGGCATGCGTTACTGAATGTTGAATGTGTGTTGCAGCTTCAGCAGTTTCAACAGCGATGAGCCCTCCGCTCATGGGGCTTTTGAATACATCCGCTTTTAACAGAATGGCCTTTTTAGCATCAATGTATTTGTCCGGTTCATTAAATGCGGCGACAAAAAGCAATAACTCATTCTCCTGCATTGATTGTTCGCCAGTGAATTTTTTCATGCAAATCAGATCATCAAATTTGTATGCTTTCCCATTTTTATCTACTATTTCACAGGCGAATTTTTTATCTATGATTACCATTCTGCAATGAGCGCAGGCCTCTTTACCGTAGTCGATCGGCTGGAAGCTGCGCTTACAGGAAGTAAGGAGCAGGGCTATGAATATGGCAGCTAAAAACAATAAGTTGTTCATAGTCGTGTAGATTTTCTTCGTTCATAATAACAGCCTGCCAGTAGCAATACACCGGCAAGAATGAAGCACCATCCTCCGACATGTGGTTGAGACAGGGCTTCGAAGTTCAGCATCTTCTTATACCCTAAAAGTGGTGGTTGATACGCCATACCGGGTACTTTTATAGGTGCATCGGGATTCAGGTTGTGACCGTAATCATATTCCCATTTATAAAAGTCATAGAATGAAAACAGTCCGAGCACCAGGAATACAGCAGTCCACAGATAGTAACCGATTCTCCTATTGAGTAGCAATACCACCACTCCCAGTCCCATGAAAGAAAGTATAGCAACCGGCAGATAGACGAATTCCCGGAAATCCGCTTTGTGAATAGTTTTCATCCCGATATAATGATTCAGGCCATTAATGATGTCCACATCTCCGGTAATATCATTGATCCAGATCTTCATAGAGAGACCTCCGGGATACTGTGGCGCCCGCAGGTCGATCTGCCACATGGGGAATATCCACAAAGAGGCAAGAAAGATGATGACCAGGATGATGCTTCCTTTCCCGAATGCGCTTAATTTATTCATGCGTCAAAAGATAACAATGGCAGTACCAACGGGTACTGCCATTAGTAAAGGAACAGGTTTATTTTTGTGCTGTAAGTACGGCTGCTGTATCTGTAGCATTCGTACCATATTTCAGTGGTACGTTGCTGCCTTTAGCGGAAACTCTCAGATAGCCCTGCATTTCCTGATGCAAAGCAGAACAGAAGTCTGTACAATAGAATGGATAGATGCCTTGTTTATCCGGAATAAATTTCAATGTGGATGTCTCGCCGGGCATGATCAGCAACTCAGCGTTGGCATTGTTCTTTATGGCAAAGCCGTGCGGAACATCCCAATCCTGTTCAAGATTGGTGACATGGAAATAGATCTCATCGCCGACGAATACGCCCTCTATATTATCCGGTGTTAAATGAGACCGGATAGCGGTCATATAGATATCCACCCTGTTGCCCTGGCGGATAACTTTTGCATTCTTTTCACCGAGTGCTATAAATGGGTGTTTGTTCTGCATGATGTCGTAGAACTTCGTACTCTTATCCTTTATTTTCTGGGCGGGTAATGCCTGTGCATAGTGAGGCTCGCCAAAGGTGGGGAAGTCCAGCAACAGCTTTAGTTTCTCTCCTTCAATGGAGTAGAGCTGTGCAGACTGTGCCAGTTCCGGCCCTGTTGGGAGGAAGCGGTCTTTGGTGATCTTGTTATACGCAACGAGGTATTTACCATAAGGTTTCTTCGTATCACCGCCAGGTACCATCAGGTGGCCTACAGAATAGAAGGTAGGAGATCTGTCAATTACTTTAAGGTCTTTAATATTCCATTTAACCACTTCTGATGAAATGAAGAAGGAGGTATATGCATTACCTTCTGCATCAAACTCTGTATGTAATGGGCCTAAACCGGGCTTTTTCACTTCGCCGTACAGTGCTTCTTCGTATTTTACCACAGGGATGCCGTAGTAAACGCCCTCAAATTTTTTATTCTGAATAGCAGCCTGGAGTTTGGTGAATGAAAACACAGGGATCAATGCAGCCAGTTTCCCGCTGCCCACTATATATTCGCCGGTAGGATCTATATCACATCCATGTGGAGATTTAGGACATGGAATCATATACAGCATATCAGGACAATCTTTTGGATCAAGCACCAGTACATCTTTCTGCAATGTGGAAGTAGTGTTTTGTGTGTGCTCGTCAAAAGTGTTGTGTACATATCCGGCAGGTAGTCTTTTTCCTTTGCCTGCGTTGGCATATTCTTCTGCTTTTTTCCAGTTTACCGCTACAATGAAGTCCTTATCTTTTTGTGAAGCATTTACTTCAAGCAGTGTATTGGCCTGTTCGGTATTATAGGTGGAGAAGAAGAACCAGTCGTGAGAAGGGCCTTTACCTGCATGACTCAGATCAAGGTTCATACCTGGCAGCATGATCTGGAAGGCGATATCCATATTGCCGGTAGTTTTATCTACACGTACGAAGGTGGCGGTACTTTTAAAGTTCTGTTTGAAGGAATTGATAGGAACATCTTCGTTGCCCATAGGTACGGCAAAGCGGGTACCTGCTACCACATATTCCGTATTCTCAGTAATGAAGGGTGAAGAGTGGTTACCCGCACTGTTCGGAATTTCCAGTATCTCCATTGTCTTGAAGGTTGAAAGATCGATACGGGCAATGCGGGGAGTATTGTTAGCATTCGCGAATAACCAGCGGCCATCATGTTCTCCGTTTGTCTGGGATAGCTCCAGGTGGTGCTGATCATCCCAGGGAACATAACCGGCAGTTGTTTTCAACATGTCTTTGGTTTCCTCACTATATCCATATCCGTTCTCCGGGTTCAGCGAAAATACCGGTATCATTTTTAATAGCCTGCCGGAAGGTAGGCCATACACAGTAACCTGGCCGTTAAAACCGCCGGAGACGAAATTGTAAAATTCATCATACTTGCCGGGCGCTACATATACTTTGGATGCAGCGTCGCCACTTACGGCTGATTCAGTATTCTTCATTTTACAACTTTGCATGCTACCCAAAACGGCACAGCAGATCATTAGAAAAGAAAGCCTTTTCATAAAATTCATTTATATAATTGAGAAGAGAATTCAACTAATTCTTACCATCGGTTTTGCGCATGAATTCAAGGATGGCACGCGCATCTTCATCTTTTAGGTTCTGATTGGGCATTCTGACCATACAGATTTCGAGCATAGCCTGTGCTTCAGCGTTTTTGTTTAACATCTCATCAGTATTGGTGATGAAATTCATGATCCACTCAGGTGTTCTGCGGTCTGTGACTCCTTTCCAGCCGGGGCCTACCAGTTTCTCACCGGTCGTTTTGTGACAGGAGGCGCACTTTATATCGTAGGTTTGTTGTCCTGCGGCGATCATCTTTTCATCCAGGGGATGTGTCAATTGAACATTCGTAAATTTTCCAACGCCTTTCGCATCTCCGGAAGCCGCCGGTGTTGGTGCTGGCTCTGTGGGGGATGTTTCGGCCGTTTCATTCGATGGTGGTGGTTTTTGTTCGGAGTTTCCGCAGCTGTAGAGTGCAACGGTTATTGCACAACAGGCGATACAGAAGAGTTTTAGTTTCATAAAGGAAAGATTTTTGGTGAATCAAGAACTTCACTATGCAAAAGTCGGGGCTGTTCGGTTACTTATTTATGATTTGGGTCATTGAATATAGTGAAAAATATCATCTTTTTGTGATAAAAGAATGATGTTTATCACATGTTTAATGGGTGTATGGGGCATCTTTCTCCTTAGCTGCTATTTATTTTCCGGAAATATTTAGGGTTTCTTAGAGATCAGGCCTGGAGGGCTTACAGGAGAGGTCGATGATCTGAAGGAAAGCGATTTATACAAATACTCACAAAAAGGGGACAAACCATCAGATGCATGAAGCTTGTTCTAAAAAAATAACAATAAGATGCATAATTCCCGTATTCAGCATCTTTATTTACGCTTTAAACTTACCGTTGCTAATATCAGTGATGGCCCGGGGAGACCAGACTCTGTCAGTGTTTGCTACTTGTTATTCAATGGCGGTAGGGCCAATTTTAAATAAAAAAACGGCCCTACTTAAATAGAGCCGTTTTTTTATTGCTAAAGCTTGCCGTTATTATTTTTCCATGCTTTTTTTGCTGGAGTTTCCTGAGTGAGGTTCCGTTCAGCTATTTGCCATTTCCGATCCAGGCCATTCCGTCCGGCCCTTTACCCGTCTCAAAACGACGGCTTATCGTCATAGTTTGCAGATCTATTTCCGCTACATTGTCTTTACCGGTAACGCCTACAAGAACATGTCTGCCATCCGGTTCGATAAATATAGCCTCGGCTCCCATACCCAGGGAGATTGTCTTAACCACCTTATGACTGGCTGCATCTATAATGACGAGATTACCATCAGGCCAGTTGTCGGTACCTAAAACATATTTACCGTCTAAGGAAAACTTAAGTCTTGATAATTGTTTAGCACCATCAACTAAGAAACTGTCTACTTTCTTTTGTTGTGCAAGATCAACAATAGCTACCCCTTCACCATTTTTCAATCCCACCCATACCTGTTTGTCATCGGGACTGACAGCAATACCTTCGGGGTTTCTCCCGACAGGCACAATGGTTTCCTGCCATGAACCAGCAGCCAGAGGGTCTGGCTTTTCTTCTTCGTTATCAGCTTTATTATTGTTGTTCCCCCAACGTTGTTTGTGCAGGTAAAATATAGAAATGGTTCCAGAGCCGCGATTGGTAGAAACAAGATATTTTCCGTCCCTGGTGGCGGCCAATGTATGTGTGCCATCCTGTCCTGTACCATTCAGCCACACTATCTTGTTGCTTGCCGGGTCATAAGCGCCAATCATACGTGCACCTTCGGCCGTAAAATAAAACAGGCCATTTATAGCTATTAAGCCATGGGGGTTCCACAAGGGGCCAAGATCGACCCGGTGTATCTCTTTTTGCGCAGCAATATCGATTACAGATAGGGTATTTCCCGGCTCCTGATAGCTACCTGTATTGCTAACTATGGCATAATGCCTGTCTGCTGAAACTGTAACTTCATGTGGCTCTTTGCCTACTGGAATAGTTTTGACCACTTTGCCCGAGGTAAGGTTCACAAATGCAAGATTGCCATCGATGTTACCATTTGTTTTAATTTTATTGACTACGAGCAGGTCCGCACTTTGTGCCTGTGTTGTGCAATAACTCAACCCAAGAATGCCCAGCAATAATACAAGACAACGCATAATTGATAATTTACTGTAAAAAACGCTTACGTAAGCAGTTATTACTTCAGATTAAAGTAGTGCCAAATATAACAGACATGAAAAAGCTTCATGAAAGAAATATGTGAATCGCCATTATTCTGCGACTAACTGGCTTTTTTCGGGGAGCTTATTCTCCAGGTTCCTGAGAACTGTGGCTTTTATCTGTGTATAGGCGTCATCCTTTGCTTCTGCGTATGATATATTATACCGGCGTTTAATCGCCTGCATATCGTCGGGGAATTTATTTAGCAGTTTATCATAATATTTATCCAGTTCAGTTGCGCTTGGCATCTCATACGCTATATGGAGCTGAAATCGTCTTAATAGTGCTTTGTCTATAATTTGTGCATGGTTAGTGGCTCCGATTAGCAATGCTCTTTCAGGATAGTAATCGATAAGTTGTATAAGTGTATTCACCAATCTACGCATTTCTCCAACATCTTTATCGTCATTGCCACGCGCTTTGCCAACCTGGTCAAATTCGTCAAGGAACAGTACTGCCTTTTCCCGGATGGCTTTATCGAAAACCTGTTTGATATTCTGTGAGGTTTCTCCGATGCGGGCAGACACAATATTACTCAGATCTAATATCAGTAGTGGTTTGTTTAAGGCCTTTGCAATTGCTTTGGCCGTTGTTGTTTTACCACAACCGGAACTGCCATGCAGCAATAATTTATTGTTTACAGGTAGCCCGAACTTGTGCAGTTCTTCTATATAGAAGTGCTCTTTTATAAGCTGCTCAATTTTTGTTTTATTGTCATGGCTTAATAAGACATCGTTAAGTGTTACTTGCTCTTTGTCATTTATAATAAAATCAGAAACGTTCATCAACGCATTACTTGTTTTATAATTAACATTTGCTATACTCTTCAGCTACTTTTCCTGATACACCGTGCAAATTTAACTCTTCCATGTGTACTACCCAATATGATATCCAAATGTAGTGGACATCCCGGCGGGGGCAAACAATGGGCGGGGCGTTTACAAAAGAAATGATACTCCTATCCTGATGAACGTACTTTTTATATTTAGTATCAGCCATGTAAACTATATTAAACTCCTGAGCAGTTCTTCCAGCTTTAATTCACCTTCTACGGTCTGTGCCCCATGTTCCATTGCTCCTTTCATAATCTCTGCCGTTCTGGGAGAAAATGCCAATGTTGCCCAACCATCATTTTCTGCTTTGAAACCTTCTACATTTCTTACCGGAGGCAATACTTTTTTTGCTGTTGCTATTACTCCTTCCGGTAAGGCTGCAATATGTTTTGCCATTTGGCCTACGAACGTGTCTATTTCCATATCTGGTACAGCACGATTGATCCAGCCATAGCGCTCGGCAGTAGCAGCATCGAACAAATCGGCTCCTAAGATGACTTCTAACGAACGGCCACGGGTCATTCTCATAGAAAGGTATTGTGTAGCGCCTCCTCCGGGTATAATGCCCATCAAGGCTTCACATTGGGACAGTTTCCCTTTTTCCAAAGAAGCAAAGCTCATATCGGCAGCTGCGACAAATTCGGCGCCTCCACCACGGGCTATGCCTTTCAATTTTACAATCGTTAGCTGAGGTTGTTCCCTGAGCATTTCGCCGACGGCCTGGAAGATATTCAGCCCTTCTGGTGCTGCCTTGCCCAATTCGTCCAATATATCTTGTTCTTCCAGGATATTGATATCCACGTGGGCGATGAAAAAATCGGGATTCGCACTATCAAATACGATCACTTTAACATCATTATCCTTAGACAGGTCACTGAGTAACTGTCGCAATTCTTTTATCAGTTTACCGCTCAACGCATTGACTGGTACATTGTCTAAAGTAACACTAGCTACACCGTTTTCGATGTTGAGATGCAGTAATTTGTAATTTTTCTCTTTAAAGATTGAAGTGCTAATCTGTTCCATTTTATCAAGAATGTATCTTTAATTTTGTTGTTTCTTTTAACAAAAGTAAAAGGTGTATTTTTCACTCTTGAAAACGCTATAGTAAACCATAGCACATGGAAAAAGAAGAGAATAAAGAGAAGCCGTACATCTGTACGATTAAAGACCAGGAAGAAATCAGGTATGCCCAGGATGCGCTGTATGTGTTGAATGGTAAATGGCGTATGCCTATCATTGTAGCCTTGTACAATGGCCTCTATCGTTACCGGGAGATTGCCAGAAATATACCAGGCATTACCTTTGCTATGCTGTCAAAGGAGTTGCAAGTGATGGAACTTAATAACCTGGTGCTAAGGATTGAAGATCCTGATTTCCCCAAAACGGTAGAATATAGGCTGACTGATTATTGCACGTCTTTATATCCCATTGTTGAAAGTTTGATAAACTGGGGAAGACAACATCGAAAAGTGATCAGTTCCTGATTAAATTCATGTGAACATCTGTCAATGAACTGCCGCCTTTTACCCCTGTTTCTTATACACTCTCATCGCAAGGCCACAAGCCATGAGCATGATTCCGACGCACCATGCAAGAGCAACCCATATTTCACTGCCTACCGGCTGATTTGAAAGTAGTGCCCGTATGGCCTCTACGATCGAGGTAAGCGGCTGATTTTCTGCAAAGGCACGCACGGCCGGCGGCATCGTTTTGGTTGGCACGAACGCTGAGCTGATTAGCGGTAGGAAGTGAATCGGATAGGCGATTGCACTTGCGCCATCCACTGTTTTTGCCGACAATCCGGCAATCGCTGCTATCCATGTCAGGGCCAGCGTAAACATCGCGAGTATACCGGCCACGGCCAGCCAGGAGAATACCCCGGCCGATGAGCGGAAGCCCATAATGAGCGCTACGATAATGATTACGACAACCGAAATTGCGTTGGATACCAACGAGGTCAGCACGTGTCCCCACAATGCGGCCGAACGTGCAACCGGCATGGAGTTGAAACGCTCGAATATGCCTCGCTGTACATCGGTAAACAGGCGAAAAGATACGTAGCCTACACTATTTGCAACGGCAATTAGCAGTATACCGGGCAATAGGTAATTCACATAGTTATCGGTGCCGGTTTGAATGGCGCCGCCCAACACATAGACAAACAATAGCATCATCGCAATGGGCATGATGGTAACCGTGATGATGGTGTCCATGCTGCGGAAGACATGACGCATGGAACGTCCAAGCATAACACTCATGTCCATAAAAAAATAGTTCTTTATAGTTTCCATTTTACTTTTCTTTTTTTCCAACAATTGCAAGAAATATCTCCTCCAACGTCGGTTGTTTTTCAATGTATTCAACCTTTGCAGGCGGGAACAACTTTTTCAGTTCCGCCAGTGTGCCGCTCACGATAATCCTACCCTCATGAAGAATAGCAATCTTATCTGCGAGCTGTTCGGCCTCCTCCAGATACTGGGTGGTCAGGAATACTGTCGTGCCGTTACCAGCAAGCTCTTTGACAATCTTCCAAACCTCAATGCGAGCTTCGGGGTCAAGTCCGGTTGTCGGCTCATCGAGGAAAATAAGCGGAGATTTTCCAACAAGACTCATGGCGATGTCCAGCCTGCGGCGCATACCTCCCGAATAAGTAGAAGCCCTGCGGTCGGCGGCATCAGTCAAACCTAAGCGTCTAAGCAAATCGTCTGCGACCTGACGCGGATTGCTAAGGTGCCACAGTCTGGCGATCATGACAAGATTTTCCCGCCCGGTTAAGACCTCGTCCACAGCCGCAAATTGCCCGGTCAGACTAATCGACCGCCGTACATTGTCGGGTTTTGACACAACGTTGAATCCGTTTACAGTAACATGGCCACTGTCTTGTTTCAACAATGTGGTGAGGATTTTAACAATCGTTGTCTTGCCTGAGCCATTGGGGCCGAGCAGGGCGAAAATGCTGCCCTTTTCCACCTCGAAATCTACTCCTTTCAGGACATGAAGCTGCCTGTAGGACTTTTGCAGTCCTATCACTTGAATTGCGTTGTTTTGCATATACTTGCCTCCTTATATAATTGTAACTTTTGATAAATCGGCCCCAATGCCTTTGAGTGAGGCATAAGTCAGCTTATCCATCATCGCGCCGTCAAAGCGGATGGTATTGATAGCCCGGTAATATTTATTGGTCAATGCGAAGGTTGTACGGAAGGATACATTTTTGAGTGTCGCGCCATTAAACGTGACTTCATTCAGTGCTGCGTTGTGAAACTTGACGCCAATAAAGGTCTGTCCGTCAAGGCATAATCCCCGCAGGTCGGAATAATTAAAGTCCACGTTGTTAAAGACGCAGTTTTCAAAGATTGTTTTTGTAAGGTCGGTCTTGATAAGTTTTACGTCAATCAGTTTTGCGTTTGTGAATTTTGCGCGGGTCAGCTCTGACGCGCTGAATTCGGTGCGTACAAGAATGGTCTTGTTGAAGGTGGCATCCGTAAGGTTAATGGCGGATAAGGTGCAATCTGTCAGATTCGTTCCGTCGAAATTGGCTTCACGTACATCGCTGCCCGTAAATTTGCTGCCGGTCAGGTCTGCGCCCGCAAAGTCGGAGCCACGCAATGCACTCCCATTAAATTTCATTTTATGTGCTGTAACGCCTGCGAAGTCACTCTTTGTCAGGTCGCTTCCGCTGAAGTTCGTCAGCAACTGCTGCTCCGGCGAGTCGGAAAGGTTGGCGATCTCCTGTTCCGGTTGCTCAATGTCGCCAATACTGTCAGGGGGCATTTTAAATGCCATCTCATCGTTTGTGGACGGGAAGTTTTCTGAAAAATAGTTAAGGTCGACACCCAGAATTTCCGCGAGCCGGTTAATAGTAATGAGATCGGGTATTGATTCTCCGCGTTCCCATTTTCCAACTGCCTGTGGGCTGATGAATAGCAATTGGGCAAGTTGCGCCTGAGACATATTTACCCTCTTTCGTGCCTGGGCGATTTTGCCGCCGATTATCTTAGTATCCATAATGCTATCTTTTGGTTTTATTTTTTTGACAGTACAAAGATATTCTGGTCTTTCCCTACAATCAGCAAAAAGGCGGAACCTGTTAGTTGTAATCATACTACTTGTGGTTGTTATTTAACAACGTGTGGTTGTATGTGTTGAAAATCAATACTATAAAATGGGCTATGTAGCAAGCCCTGGCGAATGGAAGTGTAAGCCCGCTTTTCGCAAACCTTCATGAATATATCCTGGATAGGTTTTTAAATAGCTATAATCATATAAACTGCGGCCAGCACATGCAGACTATTTGCAGTATATTAATATTGAGATCATAGGTTTTGAATTATAAAGAAGTAAAACGATGGTAAAAAGCAAATTACTACGAATGGACAACGTCCTCATCGTCGTCGATGACCTCGAAGCCGTGAAAGCCTTCTTTCTCGAACTCGGATTCGAGTTGGAGGGCGAAACAACCGTCGGGGGCTCCACGGTAGATCGTCTCATTGGCCTTCAGAACGTCCGTGCCACCCTCGTACTGATGCGAACACCGGACGGCCACGGGCGAATTGAGCTGGACAAATTCCACACGCCGGGAGCGATCAGAACCGGACCCGAGAAGGTTCCGGTAAATGAACTTGGGATCAGACGTATCATGCTCGCCGTCGATCGTATCGATGAAGTGGTCGCACGCCTGCTTGCTCACGGCGCTGAACTGGTCGGCGAAGTGGTGCAATACGAGAGTATGTATCGGCTCGCATACCTACGCGGTCCCGAGGGCATCATCGTCGGGTTAAGCGAGCAGCTCAAGTAATAAATCGGCAACTGAGGTTTTAAAGCAGAGGCACTCATGGCGGATGAAGAGATCGAGGGTATTGCTAAGACCTTATTCAATCAGAAAAGCAAAAAGTTAGGGATTCATTCATATGAGCAATTTGTTGAGGCATTTGAGAAATATAGCAGTTTAAAGAAGTCTTAATATAAAATGCAGCCATTAGATGAATTAATTCATTTTCATACAGATGATGAAGTTTATGTGATGGATACATACGCAGGTAAGTAGGCCAGACTAAAGACTATATAAATACAAATAGCTATGATGAACTAATCAATATGACTGAAGAGTGGATATGGAGAGGGATTTATGCCTGTTGACCATGATAGTCTTCCGCATGATGGACTAATAGCTGCGCCAGTAATCGCGCTGCTTTTTTGCGATATTGACCTGCCAGCCAGGAAATAGTAGCCAATCGGGTCATACCTTCACCTGTAATTTTCAGTGCTTTTAAATGAGGATAGTTAAAGATCGACGAACCCATTAATATGGTTGCCCACCGACCACTATCTACCAATTGTAAAAGCGTATTGATGTCATTTACTTCCATTTTGATATCAGGTATTAAATGATGATCTTCCAATAAAAGATCCAGGTAATTGCGGATGCTATATCCTCTGGTAGGCAATATCAAAGGCAGGCCATCTAATTGCTTAATGTTGATCTGCTTTCTACCACCCATCGGATGGCTTTTGTGCACTACGAGCGCCAGGCAGGAAGAAAACAAACGTTCAATTTCAAATCCTTCGCCTTTCTCACCTTGCGAAAAAGATAACATCATATCAATATGACCCTGCTCAAGCTTGTCCAGTAAATCCTGAGTGGTGCCAAAGCTGATTTTTATGCTGATTTTTGGATACTCTTGTGAAAAGTCCAGTATAGCTTTCGTTAACAAAGCCATTAATCCATAGGTTACGCCGATCGACAGCGTTCCTGTATTCAGATTCATCAAATCCTTCAACATGTCCTTGCCGTCTTGGGCATCTTTCGCTGTCTTGAGGGCATAAGGCAAAAACGTTCTACCTGCCTCTGTGAGCCGTACCCGCTTTGCGATCCTGTCAAACAACGTTATTCCCAGTTCATCTTCCAATTGTTTGATCTGTTGAGATAGTGTGCTTTGCGTAATAAATAATGCACCCGAAGCCTCAGTAAAATTTTGTAATTCGGCAGCTTTGATAAAGTATTTCAATTGACGAAGTTCCATCCTTAAAAATATTAAAAATAATCGGTTTTACCGATCAAGTATATCGAAAATATGAGTTTAGACGATTAATAAATTTCGGTGACCTTTGAATCGTTAAACAAAAAATATCATGGAAATCAAACAAACTACCGAAAACGCGCTTTCTCACTCAACTGTAAAAGCGATCATTAACGCGCCAATTGAAAAAGTAAACATCGCAGATTGGTTATTCAATCTCCCCGATGAAGAGTATCAAAGGTGTTCTACAGCTCATATCGCAGCCGGCTTTACACGCACTTTAGCTGGCGAGCCCGTGTCAATCAATGTAGAAACCATCGGTAACGCGCTTATCATTCAGCATTATGTGGCTACTGAGTACAGGGCAGATTATTGCCGTATGTTATCGGTTTCTGATACGATCACCGCCAACGGCCGCAGCAAAGTTCAGGTGCTATGGGAACTTAGAGCCACAAAGTTGGACGATCAAACCTGTGAATATACCAACGAAATTCATGCAACAGCAACGCCTGAGTTTTTTGAATTTATGAAAGTGCACAACATTTCTTTGACTCAGGCTGCTCACGACCGCCAGGTTGCATCGGATGCTCACAATCATGAAGAAACACCCCTGTTTGCAAAAAGCATCGAAAAGAAGGCCCTTACCGGCAGTTATGGTATTTGATTGAATGGTTTTAAAAAAAAAATGAAATCGAAATTAATCAGATTGGTGAATATGCCAGAGTGGTGGACAACAGATGTATAGGATATTATTGTCAATTTGGCTTTATCTAGTGCAATTGGATATGTTAGAGCCAAATTGACATAAAATGAGCAAATTAATTGGAAGGGAGAAAGAATTAAATCTCAAAATAGGAAGAAGCTTGTAATAGCTATTAACCGGAGTGTTTATAGAAACGTTCAAGGATACCTGCAGCAGGTAGTAAAGATGATTTAATAAAAGCGTTTGTGCCTATAAGCTAAATATCTCCGATGGTGTACTGCTTTGCATTTCCGATGTGGGTGAGCCTTTGGGCAAGAACATGATTTTTATAAAGGTGCCATTGTTTGATACGATGGTGGCCTCCCCATTTATATTTCCCGTCAGTCCTTTTACCAGTTTTAAACCGGTCCCAAAGTTGTCTTTGCCGGCATAGGGAAAGCCGATCCCATTGTCTTTGATGACGAGGCTAGCAACACCGTGCTCGATGGCAAAGGTAACAACGATTTCCGGATATGAAATGGTTTGATCGAATGCATACTTGAATGAATTGGTAATTATTTCATTTATTATCAGTCCGAGGGGTACACCTTGTGAGACATCGAGTTCAATAGGGGAAATGTCTAATGTAACAGTTACGAATGTACTGCTGCCAAGTG
The DNA here is from genome assembly GCF_900142925.1 of Chitinophaga sp. CF418. GTDB lineage: Bacteria > Bacteroidota > Bacteroidia > Chitinophagales > Chitinophagaceae > Chitinophaga. The sequence continues at coordinate 218,734 of NZ_FRCN01000014.1, read as the reverse complement.
CATCCTGGAGGTGCTGTACGAGTTCGGTGATGTAAACTTTCATGTTGACGGACGACACGTTCTCTGTTCTATAAAGCTTTTGATAAAGCAGAGAGGTAGCGTATATACGGTTTTGGCTGGTTTGCAATGCGAAATGAGCCTCTCCACTGAGAGAATCGGATTGTAATTCGAGGAGACTTACGATGGTCTGCAAATTATTCTTAACGCGATGATTTACTTCCTGTAGCAGCCATTCTTTTTCGGTGACGAGGTGTTCCAGGTGTTCGTTTTTGATGGCCATTGTCTTATTGTTCCGCTGTTTGAGCTGGTATTGCCGGTAGAGCAAACCTATGACGGCCAGCGCAAGTACAATACCAATCATAGTGATGTTGCGGATCAGGTGAGCCTGTCGCAGATTGGTGGCCTGCAGGTTGGTTTTTTGGGTGAGCAAAGAGATGGAATCCACTTTCTTAGAGGTTTCGTATTCTACATCCAGTTGTTGAAACTGGCGTGTTTTGACATCATTGTGGAGTAAATCGTCTTGCGTTTTGTATTTGAGTAAATCGTAAAATGCTGCTCTATAATTTCCTTCGGCCGAATCGACCTTGTAACTGATATCATATCGGGAAACCCATTCAGGCGAGGTGGGCAGCAGCGATACAGTCATACATTTATCGAGGTACAGGCGAGCTTTGGCAATATCATGCTCATTCAAATGATACCTAACCAATGCTATGCAAACGCGGTTGGCCCACTCCGCCGTCAGTGTGTTTTCTTCAATCAACTTTTCCAGGATGACAGCATATTTGTACGCTTTTTTTTGTTGTTTCCCGACGTAGTGTCCGTCCATGTATACCATTCCCATGAGGGCTTTTACCCTGGCATTAGAAGAATCGAGCAAGCCCCGGGGAATCGCATCTAAAACTTCAATGGCTTTGCGAGACTGGTGAAGGTCTAGATAAGTGCGGCCTAGTACATAAGCCATCAGCAGTGCATTCGGACCATCTTTGTGCTGTAAAGCTACGGTCAGTCCTTCATGATAATACGCAATGCTGATCTCTGCTCTGCCGGCGTTCCGGTACAGCGAACCAAGCAGGTTGTTAATCGTAGCCATTTGCATACTGGAATCGTTGGTCGCCTTTGCAGCTTTCAGTGCGAGTAATGCATATTCGAATGCACGTCTGTAATCCCCCTGGTTGTTACAATTCCTGCCGAGCAGTTCATATGCATCCTGTGTTTTTTTTTGCCCAATGGCCTCGTATATTGCCACTGCCTGGAGAAGATATTCATTGGAAACTGCATATTCTTCCTCTATGCTATGCAGATCGCCCAATGTGGTGAGGGCCCATCCTTCCAGCACCTTGTCTCCTGCCAGGTGGAAGGCCTTTACCGCAAGACCCGTAATTCGGATACGTTCCCTGCGTTGAGAACTATCTGAATAATCATAAAAGGCCTGCAGCTCAAAATATGCCAGTCCAAGCAAACGTTGACTATTGCTTTTTTGCAACAGGGGAATGGATTGCATTACGGCCGCTTGACCTTCCTTTCTCTTTCCTTGTTCCGTGAGCATAAACCCTTTCATGAGTAACTGGTGGCCTGCCAGTTCTGTCGACTGCACTATTCGATTTAGCCGATCTGCTTCGGTCAAACAGGCATTTGCGCTGTCCAGGTTTATTGCTAATTCGCCCTTCTTCCAGATATGGTACTCTGCCAGGTGTATGAGTGTTTTTACCCGTGTGTAGTTGTCGCTGGTATTCGTCAACTCATGCCTGAGTGAATCGGCCTGGAGCAGACTGAACTCCTGGGCTGCCGCCGGGACGACTGCTGAGGTCATAATAAGCAATAGGAGGAAGCGCATGAGAAGGTTGTTTAAGTATGCAATATACGGGCGCTAACAAGACGATGTGATAAAGCTGTTTTAAAGTGTAGGTATAGCTGGAATTGGTTATATGTAAATCAATAATCCTTTGATGTCTTTCTCAAAACCAGTTCATTGTCAATATTTGTTCCAGTTGTCGGATCTCATTGGAGTATATCGTCTTTTTCCGTTTGCCGAAATGCAGGGTGTTTTCCACGTGCGGACTTCCCTCCCAGGCGAGTTTAACCGATTTAAGCGCAAGCTCTTTTTTAGCAAGAAAATCCGGTATTACGGCGAAGCCTTTTCCCTTACTTAGGCAACGCAGTATAGAAGAGAAATAAGGAACTACATAGTTTGGCTTAAGGTCTGGCAGGCAGTCAAAATTCGCCGTCCAGAAATGTTCAAGGTACTCCATGTCGGCTGCAGTGGTGTACCATATCTGCTCTTTCAGCCATTCCCTGATCGCCGTTCTTTCATTGGTCAATACCAGGCTATCAAATTGTTCGGTATCTGTTTCATTGCCACAGATCAAAATGATACGCTCTGTAGTAAACGGTATATATTCCAGGTTTGTTTGACTGCCCTTTTTCGGGGTCAATATCAGATCCAGTTTCCCTGTATCAAGTTCTTGTAGAATCTGGCGATACTCACCAAACCGTAAGACAAGATTGAAAGGTAATTGTGCAAGGTGTTCTTCAAGTGTGTATTTAAAGATTTCAAACCCCATACCTACACTGATCGTTGGCTTCTCCACTTTGGAATTTCTGTGGAAGGATTCTTCTGCCGCCTCCAGTTTGTTGATAGGGTCTATTATACAATTATATAGTATAATACCACGTTCCGTGGGTATCATCTTCTTTGCTACCCGCTCAAACAAGCGGTATCCGGTATAAGCTTCCAGGGAGTTTAGATGAACACTTACACCGGGCTGGGAAATAAACAGTGCTTGCGCGGCAGTAGATAGGTTGCCCGTCTCGTAAACTGCTTTAAATGTTCTAAACCATTCTAAATTCAACATGGCTTAAGGTTTTTTTAAATTGACTATGTCAGATGTATCACATAAGCCATTTAAGTGCCATTTGCCGATAAATAATATAAAAATGAAATTTAAATACGCAATGTATTGAGAAGCAATTGTCTCACGGAGATGTTTAGGTGAACAGGAAAATATTACTGGCACTGAGCTCCGAAAATATCGGAGTCGCGCTGATTTTTACGTCCAATATTTTCGGAGTCGCATTAATTGGTTTCCCCATACATTCATAGATCTTCCCGCCTGATTTTCAGCTTGGCCATTTTTGATTCCAGTGTCGTAGGTTTGATATTCATTAATTGTGCAGCTCCATTGGCGCCACGGACGCGGCCATTCGCCTGTTTGAGTATCGAAATGATATATTCCCGTTCTGTTTCAGCCTGGATGTTTTTTACATCCTCAAGCGTTTTAATCACCTTCGTGGTTGGTATTGTGTGACCTGTAAGTTTTCGTTTCAGTTCTAATTTTGATTTGCCGTCATTGAGAATGGCAGCCTGTTCTATAACATTCTCAAGTTCCCGGATATTTCCCGGCCAATCATAAGCAATCATGTCTTCCATCATTGAAGTGAGAATGCCATGGAACGGTTTATTAAATTCCCTGCAGAATTTTTCCGCAAAATAAATAGCCAGTTCTTTTATATCACTTTTACGTTCCCGCAATGACGGTAAAGTAATAGGGAAAACATTCACACGGTAATATAGGTCAAGCCGGAAATTTCCTGCAGCAACTTCTTTCTCCAGGTTACGGTTAGTAGCAGCTACTACACGAACATTTACTTTTGTAAGTGAACTACTACCAATACATTGAATTTCCTTCTCCTGCAAAAAACGCAAAATTTTTACCTGCATCTCAGGCAAAAGTTCTCCTATCTCATCTAAGAAAATAGTTCCACCATCAGCCTGTTCGAACTTGCCTTTTCTTTTTTCCGTAGCGTCGGTAAACGCACCTTTTTCATGACCAAATAGTTCTGACTCTATTAGCGTAGCCGGAATAGCCGCGCAATTTACTGTGATGTAGGGCGCATTTTTTCTTGGCGACAATAAATGAATGGCCCGCGCCAGTTTTTCTTTCCCGGTTCCACTTTCTCCAAGAATTAAAACTGATGTATTGTAAAACGCGACTTGTGCAGCAAGGTCTAATGCTCCTAACAGGAGATGGTGGTTGCCGATAATGCTCCGGAATTCGGGGTAATTCAGCGAATCTCCCTGTAGCTTTCTTTCTGCATTAGCCTGATCATATTTTGAAATGGCCAGATTGTCTCCGTAAATTAGTTTTTCAGCTACTTCTGCCAGACTCGTTCTCAAATGGTCCAGCATGGAAATGTGCTTGTTCGTGTATATATTACGTTGACGACTGTAGAAAAAGTAGTGAAATGATAGTCCATTGCTTAGCACAACAGGAAATACGAGGTAAGATTGTATATTGAAAGTTTCAATCAACGTTTTTTGAAGTGACGGTATATTCGGCTTTTCACTGGCAGGTTCATTGTTATAAATGGTCGTGTTTATATCCACATGGCTGTTTGAGAGAATTACAGACAGCGCTGTTCTCTTCAGATTTGTAATTGTCAGCAGCTCTTTTTCTCCAATAAACTGGTATTCATCGAATCCAATGCGCAAATACCCTTTATCGTTGAATTGAACGGTATTGAGTGGTCTTAGTCCAGATGTGATAAGATCGAATGGTACACAAGATTGCATGATCCCGGCAATCTTCAACAACTTTTGCTGGCTATCCGAATTTTCATTGCTTATTTCTGTTAACTGTTTCTGTAAAAGTATTTCCTGGTTCGTTTTTGCTTCGAGACTATGCGCATGCCGGTACCAGGCAATATCCAACATAATCAGCAAGTCTTTTTTCCTGTATGGCTTAACTAAAAATCCATCAGGATAAGTCATCTTCGCTTCTTCTAATACTTTCTGGTTTGAATTGGCCGATAAATAAACAAACGCAATATGCTCAGATTTTAATTTCCTCGCAATATCGATACCGGAGCGCTCTCCCTGTAAACGGATATCAAGCAATACAATGTCAGGCCTATTTCTTTTTAAACTCTCTTCGGCTTCTTCGACAGACGCAGCTATGCCGCTTACTTCATAGCCCGATCGCTGTAATACCTGCTGCAGATTACTGGCTACAATGAATTCGTCTTCTACAATCAGTACCTTTTTTGTCATAATTGCAGCTGCTTAAAAATGAGAATACATTTAGAAATTATAAAATATTTAGACATTACATATAGAATATTGTACCGTCCTTTATAGACATCGACCAGATAGGCTGGATACAGGTTAAAAATACGTTTAACAAACTTTTATTCAAGATGAAAAAAATCTGCCGCTAACCTTTCATTATTAAAATAATACGACCAACCATTACTGTGTTTGTTTTTCCGCCGGAAAATTTATTGCCAACTTTGCCTGACAAACTTATCACATTTCTTAATATTATCGCAATGAAAACTCGCAGAATATGGGAGATAGCCTTCTCAAGGTTTTTGTGTGTCAAAAAAGGGCAGACTATTGTTTTAACACAATATCATATAAAAAATTCCTATCGGGATGAATTTCTCGAAGTTTTAGAGCGATATGCGTTTAGCTCCCTTCAGGCAACCGGTAATGCAATGGCAGAAGCATATTATGAGAGAGGAGATAGCTGTATCATGTGGATGATAGAACGATGGAGCAGTCCTGATTTTTATAAAAAAAATAAAAGAACTACTGCAGCAAAAGCTGTCGGTGCTTTAGTTAAGATTGGAATGGCAGGTCCGGTTGAAACCTTTTTTCTACAAGAGCTGGAATTATTTTCTAGAGAAATTAGCCGGGATGCATTAACCATCATGTTATTTGTAGATGTGAAGGCTGGTACAGAAGAACATTTCAAATCGATAAACCGTAATATAATGCCTGCTCTCCAGAAGTCCCCCGGTTTGTTGTTGTTTCAGCTAAATCAGGTAGTTAACCACAAAACCCAGTTTGTAATTTATAAGAAATTCAGTAACTGGGACACATTTCAGTATCATTTAAAGGAGCCGGCACTTGATCCTGTAATGAAGTTCCTGCAAACCTCCATCAAAGAATATCCATTTGAAAATGGATATCATCACCTTATTCAATTTGGACAACTTTAAGGAACTCTTTCCCCTTTACGCCTACTATATACCATCACTAACAACCGGCTCTTCCAGTCCGGTCATATTGGATATTTACTTCACCGCGTGCGCATCCCTGACGGGAAAAGAATCTGTATGACAAATCCAGCTATATATTATCAGACAACCGCGCATATTACTTTTTTGATAGCACCGATTAATACAGTGATTTTAGAAATCGAATTATAGAACTGACCTTTGATGGTAATAAAAGAAATATGTAAAAGCGACGTTATTGTTGACTCATCACATTCCTTCAGCAAGAGAGCAAGCACCTAAAAGGGTGATCTCAAACAGACAAAGAATTATTAAACTAAAAACAAACGCAATGAAAAACAAGACACACTATCACTCAGCGGAGATCAGCGGCGTAAATATCTTTTTCAGGGAAGCGGGTCCCGCCAATGCTCCGGTTTTGCTGTTGTTGCACGGCTATCCAACCTCTTCACACATGTACCGTAACCTGATCAATGATTTGTCAGACAAATACCATTTGATTGCGCCCGATTACCCAGGTTATGGAAGAAGTGAACAACCACCTATGGCCGATTTTGAATATAGTTTTGCAAACTATGCCAGGATTATAGAAGAGTTGCTGCAGCACTTGCATATTGAAAAATTCAGCCTCTACCTAATGGATTACGGTGCTCCCATTGGCTGGACACTCGCCTCAAAGTACCCGGAAAGGATAGAGAGCATCATTGTTCAGAATGGCTGTTGCTATGAAGAAGGATTAGAAACCTTCTGGGATCCCATTAAGGCTCTTTGGAAAGACAGAAATGACAAAGAGGCTATTAAAGCTTGCCAGTCCTTTCATAGCCCAGATGGATTGAAATGGCAATACACACATCATGTTCCGGATGAAAGCCTTATATCTCCTGATAACTGGGAGATCGATCTCAGGCACCTGCAACGTCCTGAAAACGACGACATACAGATCGCGCTGTTTTATGATTACCAAAACAACGTAAAACAATATCCTAAATGGCAGGAATATCTGCGTACAGCAAATCCGGAAATGTTAATTGTGTATGGAAAAGACGATTATATTTTTCCTGGTGTTGGTGCAGAGGCGTTCAAAAAAGATGTAAAGAACCTGGAGTTTCATCTTTATCCAACGGGACATTTTGCGCTTGAAAGTTTTGGTGATGAAATTGCAGCAACCATACGGAACTTCTTAGACAGAAAAGTGGGTGATCGCAAGCTGGACGGAGCACTGGCTCAGTCAGTATAAAGCATTGGTTAAGGATACAACAGCTCCAAATATAGAAAAGGGTTTATACGCCGGAAGGAGCTTTGTTGTATCCTGTTGTAATAACAACCTTCTAAATTAAATCTGTTTTTATGAGTTCTTCAGACAACAGGGGGCCCGTCGGAATAAAGCCACAAAATACTATAGCCGGATCACAAGATCCGAATGGGCAAATACCGGAGATAATTGTTATACCAGATGAATGTGGCGATTCGCTATGGGATGATGTATTGGCGCAACATCCGGATCTGACAACAATCATCAGTAAACTTACAGTTCCGGAATCGGATCAGCCCCCTTCTCTTTTAAAATCGAGCACAACCAAATCATAAATAGTAATGAATTATGCATCATTAGCATTTACAGATGCGGTCAGGGATATGCAGGAGAAATTGGGTAGCCGTAAAAGCTATGCCCGTCTGGAAAATAGAAGCTATGTGGATGGGCTCACGGAGAATGAAACGGGGTTTATCTCGGACCGGGATAGTTTTTATATGGCTACCATTGGGGAGAATGGATATCCTTACATACAACATCGGGGTGGCCCCCAGGGTTTTATTAAAGTGCTGGATACAAAACAGTTGGGTATTATTGACTACAAAGGCAACGCCCAATATATTACTGTAGGTAATATTACCACCAATAATAACGTGGCATTGATCATGGTGGATTATCCCACAAGAACAAGATTGAAATTGTATGCTAAAGCCAGGATTGTTGAACTGAAAGACGATCCTGCGCTGTATGCACGGCTTGACCTGGAGGGCTATGAATTTCGTCCGGAAAGAATGATGGTATTTGATGTAGATGCTTACGACTGGAATTGTCAGCAACACATCACACCCCGGTATTCAATTGAGGAAATCAATAAAGCTTTTGCTTCACAGAGCAAATATATTTTACAATTAGAAGCCGAATTAAAAAAATTGAAAGAGAGACCCGTGGCTGACGAGTAATATAAAACTTATTGAAAATGAAAATTAGCCGTAAATTAAAGAAAGACAGTCAGATTGCTGAGCCGGCGCTCTTCCAGATTCATTCCATCCAATCGCTTCTTGCGAGAAATAAAGAAGGAGAAGCACCTTTTTTTTGCGAAGAAATGTATCTCATTATCTGGATCCTGAAGGGTGCTGTAAAAATAAGTCTTGATACAGATGTGTTCCTTATAAATGAAAACGTGTTTTTCTATGCGAAGCCTGGCCAGGTTTTTACAATGGAGATTGATGAAGAGGCAAAAGGTTATGCGATATCTTTTGTAGAAGAATACATTGAATTAACTGATGTCAGATTGGCCGGTTTATTTCACATTTCGCTTTTCAACCGGTTTAACTCTATACCAATCATCCATATATGGGGTGATGCGATAGCCTTAATGGTATCCTTAGCTGACAAAATGATACAGGAATATAATAATGTGCTGGATTTGCGTTCGGACATACTGAAGGGATACCTGAAGATATTCATGATCTACTTATGCCGGCAATTAAAACAGGATGGCCAGGGCATTTACTGGTCCCGGAAGTCTGGCCTGGTTAAGCTATTTTTTACACAACTGGAAAGGTACTATGCTTCCAAAAAGATGGTGAAAGAGTATGCTGAGATCTTAGCTGTATCCCCCAATTACCTGAACGGTGTGGTGAAAGAATTGTCGGGACGCACGGTTAGTCATCACATACAGCAGCGGATTGTTCTTGAAGCGAAACGAAGGGTGCTTCATGACGGTTATAGTTTGAAGGAGACTGCTTATGATCTGGGATTTTGGGATCCTGCTCATTTCAGCAAGTATTTTAAGAACTGCTCCGGCATTAGCTTTACCGCCTTCAAAAAAGGGCTTTCAATGTAAATGAACGATCGTTTATCTGATAGAAAAATATAATTATGAAAATAGCTTGGCTTTTTGTGGTCTTTTTATGTGGTGCTTTATTGCCTTTACAGGGTGGGCTTAATGCCAAACTGGCGAAATCAATCGGCAGCCCTGTTTATGCTTCTATGATCTGTTTTATCGTAGGAGCGCTCACCATGGTCCTTTATGTTCCCTTTACAAAAGAAACATTCTCCTGGCAACTGCTTAAGGGCAGTGATATTACAGCAGTGTTGGGTGGTGGTGTCATTGGTGCTGTATTCATTACGGGAAGTATGCTGGCGCTTCCAAGGCTAGGTATGGCACTTACGTTCGGGCTTGTGGTAGCCGGGCAGGTTATCATTTCAGTATTGCTGGATCACTTTAGCCTCCTGGTTGCAGCGCAGCATCCTGTTAACATTTGGCGCGGCCTTGGTATGCTGCTGATCATTACGGGAGTTGCTATGGTAGAAAAATTTTAGAGAAATAATCAGCGCTATTAATACCTTGAACAAGGAAAGCCTTCAAATCGTCAGATTTGAAGGCTTTCGGATTTTATACTGACCCTGGGTTGCAACTCATCATTTGCTTCCTGGGTGTTTTTACTTTAAGGTGTTATTATTGACATCCTTTATAAAGTGTATCATCCCGTTCATGTAAAATGGTTGCTGATCGTACATACTCAGGTGACTACCGTCAGCACAGTACAAAAACTGCCCATGTTGCACCTGTTGGCTCATCCATTTTATATGTTCGGGGTTCATTTCATCGTATTTGGCGCCTATAAACAGTGCTGGCACAACAATCTCTTTCAGCCGGTCGCTTATATCCCAGGTAAGTAAACCTCCAATAATGCCGAATTCACTTGGGCCCTGTAATGCCAGGTAATAAGGCATATTCAGTTTACCCAGCGCCCTTTTGAGGGGTTCCGGCCATTGCTCTAATGGCAGGCGACAAATAAACTTAGCATAAAAATGCTTTGTTACAAGTTCGGAATACTTCGGGTTAGCATAATCGTTCCTGGCCGACAATTCATTGATTGTGTCGAGTACTGCAGAGGGCAATTGTTTCACCAGCACCTGCTGAATATAATTGTTAAACTCCTTTCCGCTTGACACCATATTCGAGATGATCAACGCTTTCAGATGTTGCTGGTATTTTATTGCATATTCCATAGCCAGCAGGCCACCCCACGAATGGCCGAATACGTAAAAATTTGATGCATCCAGCTTTAATGCCTGCCGTACCTGCTCAACCTCATCCACAGCACTTGCTACGTTGTAACGGCTGCTGTCACCTGGCTTATCACTATTGCCATTACCCAATTCATCATAGTAATAAAATTCTATTCCTTCGCCCGGGAAATAGCTTTCAAATGCTTCCAGATAATCGTGGGGAAATCCTGGTCCCCCGGCAAGTAGCAGCACCTTTATTTTGGGATTATTGCCAATCCGTTTTGTCCATACGTTGAAAATACCTTTAGGTGTCTTTATGGGTACCATTTTGACACCTCCTGTTTGCACGGTCGTTGTATCCGTAATAAAATAGTCAGCCTTATTGCTTTTTGTGTCTGGAGCCGAGCAGTTAGCAAGCAGCATCAACCATATCATGGATGCAATCAATGCGAACGTTTTTTTTAAATACATCATCTTGTTATTTTAATACTGATACTAATTATGGTTTTTCATTGTTTTTTCAATTTCGATGCAAAACTCTGCAATGAAAATCATATGTTAATTACCCTAGGATAATTAATGGTGCTAACAAGTAGTTTAATCATGCTTGAGTTGCTTTCTGATACGACTTAAGGACTGGGGCGTCACATTCAGGTAAGTGGCGATCAGATAATTCGAAAACATATTTAACAGGTAGGGCTCCTCCTCAAGAAATCTCTTATACCGATCAGGAGCAGGCAATGTAAGTAGTGTATTGATGCGATCATAGACCTGTATAAAAGCCTTTTCGGTCAACAGACGCAGCCAGCGTTCAACTGCAGGCGATTCCCCGACCAGTTTTTTTAATTCATCTGCAGAAAACCGGATAGCGGTTACAGGTAACAGGGTATCGATGGTGAGTGTGGCTGGTTGGCGGGAAAGAAAACTTCTATAGTCTACGGCAAAAATATTCTTTGTGGTGCTTGCCGGGCTGTTGAAGTGAAAAAACCAGGTAATTGTTTTTCCTTTAAAATCGATGAAGTAGGAAATACATTCTCCTTCAATGATAAAGTAAATGTATTGACATACATTACCTGCTTCCAGCAATCGCTTTCCTTCGGCGAATTTTACCAATCTGCAGTTTTCTTCTACCAGCTTTTTCGTCGCATCATCAAGCACAACGTCCTGCGACATGTAATCCAGAAAAGGAGTGCAAAATATTGATTGATTAATATTATTGTGTGAAGGAAGAGTGGTCTTTTTTTTCATCACCGTACAAGCGTGTGTTTTTAGCTGTTTTTAACACAAATGAAAATGATTGAAAAAAAAGCAACGATTAAAATTATAAGCGTTCCTATTAATTAAGTTATTTGTCCGATCACATACTTCTTTTCAAATTTGATCGATCAATCTGGTCACCCTAATTATAACTTTAAATTTCATATTATGAAAAAGAAGATTGTGGTCGTGATGTCCAGCGTAATGGGCGCACTGCTTGTACTTGTATCATTAGTTTCCTTTACTGGCACTCTGAGGCAGCACACAACCGCTAAAGAAGAAGATAAACCAACCATAGTGCTGGTACACGGGGCTTTTGCCGATGGATCTTCCTGGAATAAGGTAATACCTGCTTTACAGGAAAAAGGTTACCACACGATAGCCGTTCAAAATCCATTGACCTCCTTAAGTGATGATGTCGCGTTTGTAGAGCGGGCTATCGCAGAAGTAAAAGGGAAGGTGATACTGGTAGGTCATTCATGGGGAGGCGTCGTTATTACCCAGGCCGGGAACAACGAAAAGGTCCAGTCGCTTGTATATGTAGCCGCTTATGCACCGGATGAGGGGCAAAGCATTGAGAGTCTCAGCAAGGATGCATATGAGGTGAGAAAAATATCGAATGTGCAGGGGCTTGCAGATCCTATTGTTAGTAGTGACGGTTATATACGCCTGAAGGAAGAAACGGTTGTAAACCATTTTGCACAGGACCTGCCGGCACAAGAAGCCAGGATCATTGCAGCCGGACAGGGGCGCTTTCACTTTAGTACTATAACAGCCAAAGTAAGTAACCCTGCCTGGAAAAATAAGCCAAGTTTTTATGTTGTCTCGGACAAGGATCATATGATATCACCACAGCTGGAAAGCGAGATGGCCAAAAACATTCATGCCACTACTTATCATCTGGATGCAAGCCACGTGGTTATGTTGTCACAACCAGCAGCTGTCGTAAAGGTGATCCTCGCAGCGGCCGGTGATAAATAGGCAGGTCATAACATTTATTCTTATGTTTTAATGTTTTTTATGAAAGATCAGATATTTTATAGAACGGTCGCAATAGATGGGCTGAACATTTTCTATCGTGAAGCCGGTACAGCAGCGCACCCGGTATTACTGTTACTACACGGTTTCCCTTCCTCTTCACACATGTACAGGGACCTTATTGCTGATCTATCTGGTGCATATCATGTTGTTGCTCCTGACTATCCCGGATTTGGGCAAAGCAGTGCCCCTGACGTGCAGCAGTTTTCGTATACGTTTGATAATTTATCGGTCATTATTGAACGCTTTATTGATCACCTGCAACTTCGGAATATCAACCTGTATATCCAGGATTACGGCGGTCCTATAGGGCTGAGAATCGCCAGTCGTCGCCCCGAAATGATCCGGTCACTTATCATACAAAATGCGAATGCGTATCATGAAGGCTTAGGACAGGCATTGGAGCCTTTGGTCACCTATATTCAAAAACCGGATGCCGAGCAGGAGAAAGCGGCCCGTTTTTTCCTGACATCCGCGGCTACTAAATGGCTATATCTGACTGGCGCCAATGATGAAACCCGGATAAGTCCGGATAGCTATATAACCGATCAATATTATCTTGACCGGGCTGGAAATGATAAAATACAACTCGCCCTTTTCCGGGATTATGGAAGTAATCTTGCCCTGTACGAGGAATGGCATAAGTATTTTAAAGAACATCAACCTAAGACATTGGTCGTATGGGGGAAAAACGATCCCATGTTTATAGCACCTGGCGGGAATGCTTATAGAAAAGATCTGCCCGAAGCGGAAATAATTCAGATTGATGGAGGGCATTTTCTACTTGAGGAGCATCACGGATTTGTTGCTGACTTAATAAACCGTTTTATTCCAGGATAAAAAAATCCACACAATGAAAAATAAAACTACCTATGATTTTATTGATATAAACGGGGGCAATATTTTTTACCGCGAAGCGGGACCAAAAATGCGCCGGTTATTCTCCTCTTGCATGGTTATCCTTCGTCATCGCATATGTTCAGGAATCTGATGACTGATTTATCGGACAAATATCACCTGATCGCCCCTGATTATCCAGGTTTTGGCAGGAGCGAACAACCGCCCATAGCTGATTTATCTTATACATTTGACAATACAAGTGAGCGGCGAAGGCGAACTAATCGTTACTTCGCCGTTTCTATTCTTTATTAATGCCCCATTTTTTTTGTGTCTTCAATTGAACGGATAAATGCAGCTGCAGCCTCATCTTCCGTAAGACGTCCATCATATCCTACCAACTTATGACGAATGATCATATTTCCGTCAATGACAAATCGTGTAGGGATACCTATTGTTCCGAACTCCGTATAGTATTTGTTTTGAATGCTATCTTTCCCTTTTTCATCAAACACAACATGAAAGTTATAGTTATACTTTGCCATATCTTTTTGCACAAGACTTTTATATTCGGGTGATTTCTCACGTGTGTCCACAAAAAGGAAGGCTACGGTGGTGTCATTTGCATATTGCTTTACTACTTTATTGACCATTGGAAAATCTTTATGGCAATAGTAACACCATGTTGACCAAAAATACACGACCAGCGTTTTATTTTTGAAGTCAGAAAGGCTTACAGTTTTGCCGTTTATATCTAACATACTGAACTGGGGAGCAGGTATATTAAATAGCGTATCGACGCGTGTTTGCCTATATTCGGTATTTGAATTACCGTGTACGGCAACAGACATGCAAAAAAGCAACAGGTAAAAGAGACGTATTTTCATAATTGATGTAATTTCGATTACAAAAATATCAGACGCAATACGGTTGAATGTTAAAAAGGAGGACTTTTCTGTTAACTAATGTTAAGTGAACATTTATGAAAGCGTTATAGTGTAATTTTAGCGGGTATTATGAGGAGAAGATTGAAGTTTACATTCTTTGTTGCAATAATTGCCGTATTGCTGATTGTGTTGTTCCAGATCTATTGGGTGTATAATAACTTTAAAGTCAGTGAGCGTAATTTTATAAATTCAGCAAAGTACGCATTGCAGAGAAGTATCAGTTTATACCAGCTGCGGCAGAGTGAACTTCCTACGTCACTGAAGTACAAAGATCCCACCCTTACATTTTTTCTGAAAACAATTCCTAATCGCGATTCCATTGCTTTTGATACACCTGCGGTTATTAAACCATTTCATGCTGAATTTTTAACAGTCAAAATTGATGAGTATAATATAAATGAAGTGAGTGCTATCATGGGAAGATTGATATCACAGCAATTCCGTCGACCGGTAAATCTCGATTCTTTGAGCCTGATATATAACGAGGAACTGCAAAAAGAGAATATTGCAGTCTCCTTTAGGCTCATAGTTTTAGATAGTACAACGGTTCTTACACAGCATGAAATTGCAGTGCCTATAAAGTTCCACAGATCTCCTGTTGTTATTATTCTGGCTATTCCAGAAAATTCATCGTTGGTGCTGTGGAAGCAGAATATTCTTCCTGCTGTCATTTCTCTGGTACTGATACTATTATCTGCGGGAAGTCTTTTTGTTATGGGAAGAATGATTATCCGTCAAATGCGACTCAACAATTTTAAAGACGATTTCATCAATAATATCACGCATGAGTTAAGAACGCCACTTACCATTTTGAAATCATCAGTAGACGCGCTAAAGAGTTTCGGCGCTTCATCAGATCCAGAGAGACTTGACAGGTATTTAAACATCAATTTGGGCACACTTGAAAAGCTGGATAAAGACATCGACCGTATATTAGAGATCAGTAAATATGAACACGGCATCATGCATACACAGTCGACGGTTGTTAATTTAACCGATCTCTCTGCAGCGGTATCTGACCGTTTTGACTTGCATGCGCCAGATAAGATTTCCATTCGTAATTCTTTACATAACGAAGAGGTTAATACAGACCGTTTTATTATAGATACGATTTTAAGTAACCTTATAGATAATGCAATTAAGTATTCACAGGGAGATATTCTTATCGATATTAGCTTTCAGCATATTGATAATGGCTGGCAATTGCAGATACAGGACAATGGGAAGGGTATCGATCAGTTTCATTTGCCCTTTATATTCGATAAATTTTACCGTGTGCAATCGAAAAATGTGCATGAAGTGAAAGGTTATGGTCTGGGATTGAGCTATGTGAAACTGTTGGTCGCGGCATTAAATGGGAAGATCTTTGTCAGGAGTCAGATTGATAAAGGAACAATTTTTACTATTCAGTTTCATGATTAATAAGATTAACATATTGCTTGTAGAAGATGAGCCTGTATTGGCTGCTATCATAAAAGAATCGCTTGAAACCCGCGATTTTATTGTCAACATTGCCGTTAATGGTAACAACGGATGGTCTATGTTCAAAAAGCTGAAACCAGATATTTGTATCATCGATGTTATGTTGCCTGGAAAGGATGGATTTTCATTGGTTTCAGACATTCGTACAATAGATGAGAAAGTGCCTATCATTTTTCTTACTGCAAGAAAGCAACCTGAAGATGTTATACATGGCCTTGAAATAGGGGCAGATGACTACATGAAGAAACCTTTTTCAATGGAAGAACTGGTGTTACGGCTAAAAGTCATGGTCCGACGGCAGAACCAGTTTTCAGCCTTTGGGAATAGTTTGTCCGGCGTAGTAAAGGTCGGCAGATTTATGTTTAATATTCAAAAACAGACATTAACGGCTGAGGGCCAGGTCATCCAGTTATCACAGCGTGAAGCAGATTTATTGACATTGTTGATAGATGCGAAAAATGAATTGCTGGATAGAAAAACTGCATTGCTCAAGCTGTGGGGAGATGATGATCCATTTGCCGCCCGAAGCATGGATGTTTATATCACGAGGATCCGGAAATATTTTCGTGAAGATGCTTCTATTGAGATCATCAACATCAGGGGAAAGGGGTATAGTCTGATAGAGTATTTGTAGCTTATTAAGGTGGTGGTGGCTTTTTGGGGCAAAAAGAAAGAACAGATAGATATCTGTTATTTTTCCTGGCGGGCTGGGAGGGACAAAGTTTCGAACCGCTTTACAATTGAACTTCATCAAATAAGTGATTTCTGCGTTGGGTATTTGTTTTTGTAACGGTGATATAATATAGGGAATCAGGTAGAGCCGCTTAGATTCCCATTCAATATGTTGACAGGGTTTATAGGACGAAACTTACAGGCAAATGTAAGACAGCGGCTTATTGATCTTAAAATGAACGTCGAAAATGAAAACAATTCGGCGATTGGAACCACGGTAGTGTAAACCTGGATGCTCGTTAATTGATTATAAGTACATAATATATTTGCTTTTCAATTCCTCCGTTCTTATCTTGGTCCCCGAAATATAATTGGATAATATACCATGAAATAAATACGTGCCGCCTAAAGCCGTAGGATATCATTATTTATCATATACCTAAACCAAAAATGAAAACATTCAGTCTTTTGTTGGCCTCCATCGGTCTTAGTATGACCTGTTTTGCCCAGAAGCCAACTATTAAATGGGGGGAAGAATTTAAATTACGTAAAGGCAGTAGCGACCTTGAAGTAATATCAGTAGACAAATCCGGCGCCTATCTGCAGGAAAGTCACCAGGCCCTGAAAGGTTATTTTGTAGTAGCTGCCACCATGCGTGAATCCGCTTCTCTTGTAAAAGTGGATAGGAATTTAACCGAAGTATTCCGGAATGATTTTAACAAGGAGTTGAGAGGCAAGGAGTTCGAGCAGTTCTTCCCATTTGGAGATAAATTATTTCTGATTTCATCTGATTACAGCCGTCGCGACAAAACGAAAGCTGTTTACGCTTCTGCAGTAAACAAAAGCACCGGAGAACTCACAGGAGAATTCAAAGAAGTAGCCATCTTTCAGAAAGAAGAAAAGAGGGATGATATTGATTTCAAAATTACCTACAATGCAGACAGTACCAAGATCATATTGGTGAGTAGTATAAAAGGAAAGGAAAGAAATGAATACGCGGTGCAGGAATTTGATAAAAATTTCAAAAAAATCGGTAAGCCTGTAGTGCTTAATAATGAATTTGAAGCAAAGAAATATCAGCTTCAGGACTTATTATACCTGGGCAATAATAAGATTCTGCTCGTTGGACGGTTGTATGAATATGAAGAAGGTAAAAGGAAGAAAGCGAAATTCCTGGATTTCACCAATTATAACATCCGCCTGTATGACGAAAAAGGAAAGCAACAGGCAGAGATCAACACCACTGTCAATGGTAAATGGCTGAACAGTACTAAAGTGGTACAGGAAAAGAACAAAGACCTTGTATTGGCTGCGTTCTACAGCAATACCAAAAAAGGCAAGACCATTGATGGTTTGCTGGTGCAAAGGATCAATATAAATGACGGTACAGTTCTCTCTACCAGTGATAAAGCGATTAATAATTCCCTTTTAACTGCAGACAATGATGATGATGATAAAGATGATGATGACAAAGATGAAGACAAAGAGGAAAGAAAGGAAAGAGAGAGGCTTAATAAACTGAAAGATGAAGGGGAAGGGTTCTCCAGATACATGCAGTTCAGGAACATTTTTTATACTCCTGACAATGGACTGGTTATTCTGGCAGAACAATATAAAGAATATGTAACAGTCTCACACAATACAAGTTCAGCAGGCGCTGGTGCTGGTGCGATGATGGGAGGCGGAAGCACCACTACTACATATCATTACAATTCCGGCGATCTGA
Source organism: Chitinophaga sp. CF418 (assembly GCF_900142925.1). Classification (GTDB taxonomy): domain Bacteria; phylum Bacteroidota; class Bacteroidia; order Chitinophagales; family Chitinophagaceae; genus Chitinophaga. The sequence continues at coordinate 200,484 of NZ_FRCN01000014.1, read as the reverse complement.
TGATGTGTAAGATCGATGCCGGAGGTAATATCGGCTGGCTGGAGATCCTGCCTAAGGATCAGCGGGAAGTAATATCGATGACAAGCGCTTCTTCCGGTATGGGTATGGGTTTTGGCGGTTTGGGCCTTGGTCTCAGCTATAGTTATACCGGATACTTTGATGAAGGAAACAGGCCCTTTTATTCCGGCTTTGGTGCTATGCAAACAGATGGTAATATCCAGGTCATCTTTAACGATAGTCCTAAAAATAGCGGCGTTATGCAGGCCGGCCAGAAGACAAAAAAGATCATCCGTTATGCCAAGTCTGATTGCTATTTGCTGAATATCGATGCGGTCTCCGGTAAACTTGGAAGAAAACAGTTCTTTTCCAATACGGATGTGCCTACAGCGATGCCTCGTTTAGGGTCTATCATCAATAATGAGATGTATCTGGTAGGTAAAACAGACCGTATGTTTGGAAAAACCAAACTTGCGATAGCAAAGATTACAGTGAAGTAATATTTGTTTTTATATAAAGTAATAAAGAGGTCGGACCTGTTACGGTCAAAATCATTCAGGAAGAGACCTGGCATCACCGATCTGCAACAAAAAAGCCTTCAGACATCATCTGAAGGCTTTTTATTTCCTGCGGGCTACCGGGGACAGTTTTCGGACTTTTTTGACATGGAACTAGACTTTTACAAGGCATATTCCGACATTTTGCGGACACCGTCCGCAAAATTGTATTTATCTGATTCACTGGTGTTAGGATTTTGCGCTTATTGTCCGCAAAATCTATAGCAACTCAATCTGAAACATCAGAAACAGATAATAAGTCGGCCTCAAACCTGCTATTAGAAAGACTTAGTTTTTCTCATTTCATTGAACTGCTCAAACTGGATACTAAGTTGAAACGTGAATTTTATGAAGTGGAAACAATTCGGAACAACTGGAGTGTACGCGATTTGCAACGAGCAATGAACAGTATGCTATATGAGAGGACTGGATTGAGTACTAATAAACATGCCGTGTTAAATAGTGATGTGAAACAAGCGGATTTGAAAGCTGAGAATATATTTCGCAACGCTTACATGCTTGAATTTTTAGGTCTGGAAGAAAAAGATATATATACTGAATCAGACCTTGAACATGGGGGGGCGGGGATTCTGTTTTGAAGCTAGGCAAAGACGTATAACTTTCGATAATACACATTACCGTATAGATTTGGTATTTTATCATCGTATATTAAAATGCCATGTTCTTTTAGATTTAAAGATTGGCGAATTTACACACGCAGATGCCCAAATGAATGTTTATCTGAACTATTACAAGGAGAATGAAATGCATGAAGGGGATAATCCGCCGGTAGGTATTATACTCTGTGCAAGTAGGAACGAGAACTTGGTCAGGTATGCGACCTCCGGTTTACCACAGCAAGTTTTTGTATCTAAGTATCTTATTAATCTGCCCAGTGAAGATGAATTGGCAAAGATTATAGATGAAGAGCGAAGGAAATTGGGATAGTCTAATGGGGCAAAATATGACTATAAAAAAGCGGGTATAATTAAGCGCTTTTGCCTAATTATACCCGCTTTCACTTAGTTGCGGGCTACTGGGGACAACTTTCGAACCGGTTTGTAGAATGTCTATCTGAAATTCAAGGATTTATTAGGGAAATCCATTAGTTAAAAATGAGAAGGCCGAACTTGGAATGCATTTCTTCCGGATAAGGAACTGGAATAGCTTCTTAGCATCCCGATATACCCTAAATATTTAGTAGTGACTGTTTTTTCTATATATCTGGATCTATTGCTGACCCGAAGAATCACAGACTATATAATTCTGTGTTCATATTCTATCAAGCTATAACTTGAATGAATCTGCGAAAAGGGGAAGTTCTTACAGTAATACTATTTTCTCTTGCAGTTCTTGGTGAGGTTCTGGCAATCGGTAAGATACTTGTGCAAGATGTTGGTGCTTCTTCATACTCTTCTATGTGTGTTCATGAGAGGCTGTGCATCGCTAAATTATTTAGCGATAATGTAATCACAAAAGATAAATTTTTAATAACTTTAAATATAATCATCCCCAAACGTTTAAACTTCTACATGTCTGTTACAGAAAATGGCCCAGAGGGCTACGATTACCAATACCTCGGCAGTTTATATGTAATTTTACACATCTGGAGCCAGCGTGCTTTAAAAGCTGTTTATATCGACCGCTTAGGCAGCGAAGATCTGACACTGCTAATAGATGACCCAAATGGCCATCAGGAAATTATCGAAGCTCAATTCAAAAACCGGAGCTCCGCATTTGATGATGATATTTTTAATAGCTGTATTAATAAGTTCAGTGCCTTTAAATGCGATTCTACGATCCTTTCAAAATTGCAGGAAGTAAGCATAAACGATTTCTTTATTCTGACTTCTGGGGTTGTTTCGGGTGTTCCTTCCCGGATACATGTGGTAGCAAGACCGTATACTTTTGAGAAAAGTACCGGAAAAAGTAATAGTAAAGACCTTCAATTGCTTATCAATGATATCGACAAAGAGTATTCAGTTGCACAAACAGATACTCAGAAGAAACGAAAAAAATTCTTAGAAAATCTGAAGCAGTCGTTGACACCTAAAACAATGAGCGATTTGTTACAAAGGGTAACCCTAATTGATCGTCTTACAAAGAAGGAAATTGTCAGCATTATCGGTTTTTACCTAACGGATCATTTAGTTCCGGTTTCGGCACAGCGTCATGTAATGTTAGAATATCTCGAACTAATTAAGGAAAAAAGAGGAAGGGGCGTGGACGTTTTTGCCGACCTTGAAAGGCTGATAGCAGCCAACACGAAGAATTTGCCTGCGCCTGATCCTAATTACCACTTGCGAGGTGATGAGGCAGGTTTCATTGAGGAGTTAATGCGGAAATATGTTTTATTACTAACCGGCGTCCCGCTTTGCGGAAAAACACAGACAGCAATCTATACCGCGTTAAAAGTTATCGAAAGCAACAAGTCAATCGAATATTACGCAACAACCGACACTAGGGCAGCAGAACAATTTCTGTACAGCAATGAATTTGGAGCAAGGATATGTTATTTAGAAGATCCCATTAATTCGGATCAGTCTGGCAGTAAATCGGTACAATATCGACTATTGGAATCATTGGTACATAATCTGCCAACAAGTAAGCAGCGATATTTAATTGTTACTGCCGCTAATGAAGACGTAAATCATCTTACGAACGGTGGTTATTTAAGTGGTCAGACCTGGCAGGATCTTACTATAGAACAACCATCTTTTCTTAGTGATCTTTGGGAAAGATTTAGTATTGACAGATCTGTTCCGGAACAGATCAGCAATCTGACAAAAAAGCTTCTCTCTGGTGGGGATTACTCCGAAAAAATACAGCCGGGACAATTGGCATACCTTAGCCGTAACCATCAGCGCTTAAACACTATCAATCCGGAGGCGCTACTTCATTTTATCAATTTTCGCGCAAGTACACTCACTGAATCCACTCTAAAAGAAAGTGGGGAGGTAATAGAGGCTATAATAATTATGGCGGCCACAAGCAATACTCGTAACGGTATCAGCGACAAGGATCTTCAGTATTTTAGCGATGACCGGCTGGATTATTGGCCTGCAATTAATCATGATGAGGAAAGAAGTTTTCGCGGAATAATATTCGGGGCAAAAAAAACACACGTTTACACCATAAGAGAATACGAGGATTTACCTCCAATCAAGGCACAACTGGAATATGGCCTTAGTAAATTGATTGATTACGGTTACCTGGAATATCGGCAAGGACATTACCAGTTTAAACACCCAATTTATAGAGAAGCAGCAAGAACTATACTGTTACCCGGCAACCCTTTACGTTTTAAAAAGGCAATTTCCAGCCTTCGGAAGTCTATAGCCTGTTTAAATGTGAATGTTGCATTACAGGCTACACGTAATCTACTTTTTATAGGAAGTTCCTGCAAGGAAAAAGTTGACCAGCAAGCTCTCATTTCGATAGGCATATCAGGCCTACTATCTACCTTTGTCAGTGTCCGTGATCAGTCTCTTCTTTTCCTAATCAGTCAATTTGATGATCTCTCCCAGGATTTGCAAGAGAAGGTTAGCGAAGAAATTCAAAAACGCTGTCAAAGCCAATTCGGAACTTATGTGTGGCAGCGTGATACCGCTTTCATTCCCGAGGTAAAGTACATCGAAAAAGAATTCGATCGCCCATATCGAAATCACAATCAAATATATCGGGAATGGAAACAATTCTGCGAGAGCGAAACACAGCCAGATTCCTATCGCGCCTGGAAAATCGTAAAATCGTTAGATCAAGCAATCCGGGGAAAGAAGAAAAGGATAGCATACGACGTAGTTGCTTTGCGAAGGTTTCTAAATTACAATGAAGGTTTTATTCGGGGAAAGGCGGCTTATTTGTTGGCGGCTAGTGCTACCGATAACGATGTGAAGTTAGTGAAAGAATTGTTTGCAGCACATGATCCGCTGGTCAATTACCAACTGATTAAAGGACTATTTCGTTCTTGGCCTTATTTTAAATCTCCAGCGATAAAGGAAGAAATGAAGCTGTTCATGATCCGGGCTTATGATAACCTCTTTGTTGTACTCAGTTCTGTAGACTTGTTTTCACAATTTAGTGCTGGTCATACGCAATACACATTCGATTGGATGTATGATATTGAAGACAATGCGGCTTTAGATATGTGGTATTTATGGGGAGAGTTGATGCCTGTATTTTTCAAGCACCTACCTACCTCGATCCGTATTAATACCAGTCGCTTTACGATGACGTTCAAAGAAGCCCAAGTTCCTGATGGAGCGTTGATAGTTATCTTGGATGCTTTCATTAACTGGTTGCAGGAAAATATTAAAGACAAAGGGTATCACTCCTCAATGGCGGATATCCCGATTTGGTTTTTTTCAGAAAAAATAGATATTATAAAAGGCCCAGCCCGATTGGATTTCATAAAAAAATTCCACAATATCGATAACAAAGTATTTCAGGCAACATTCTGGAGATATATTGTTGCACAATGGCCAAAACTTGGCTCTCCCGAAACTTCTTATTTAAGAACACAGATCCAATATCTAAGTACATTAATTCATAGTGTCATACTCACAACTGAATCTATACCAGATGAATTACAGTGTGAGATACTGTGGACATCTTTGACAGGCAAGACTGCAAGGAAGATTGTAGAGCAGGTGCCATCAACATTGCTACTGAACAGCCTAGCGACTCTATACTTGCTGCCGCCTTTCAATGAGCTCCCATACAAAAATACCACTGTATGGAACACTGTTTTAGCTTATTTACTTAAACACCCGAACTTTGAAGGTTTTGATATAGCGCTGACCGTATTCTTTGACGATGTGCTGATCATGGGAAATAATCGTAATGGAACCTGGAACGATCCTAAGCAGCAATTGAAATATTTATTAAAAACTGGGACCGAGTTGACAAGAAAGACTGTTTTTACAAAGTTGTTGCTTGATCTAATGGGAACCAATACTTCAAATGCAAAGGCATATCTTGATATTTTATTTGCTCATTGCAGTGAAGCAGAGATGGAGCGATACAGCGAAGAAGCGGCTGTTAATATTGAAGCAATCTCGAACTCAGGTAACCTTGCCCGTATGCCGGATTTTCTGTCTACGGCAGTCGAAAAGAAGATTGTTTTTGATCTAATGATATTTAGAATGATTGATGAAAAATGGATTGAAAATATGGAGGCAGAGACCCTGGAAAAATTTGGTAAAGTAATCGTATTTGCTTTGCAGCAGAATGAGGTTAAAACTCTTGAGGGGATTGATCTTTTTCGGACATGGGCGAGAGTAAATGTTACATTTTTTACTGTCGAAGAAATGGAAATTATAGAAAGTTATATGGCTCGTCTTCAAGAAAGAGCAAGAGAACAGAGATATACGAAAGAGGATTTGTATCAAAGAAGGTTTCGAGAAATGGCAGAGCATTACTAACTATACATATAATGGAAGTGTTAGTTAAGATGACTGTGTAAAGTATATGCCTGTATTATTGGCTCGATTTCGGCAGTGGGAACATGATTGGGCTATACCATCTGTTACTTACCCCTCGCTATTTCTGCTTCTGATTCTATCCACATCCAAAATCTATACTCATCATATTCGTCAGTAAGGTCAATAACCTCTTTTCTCATTTTAAGAGCCCGGGCAAGGTTGTTATAGAAATGTACATTTCTCTTGTGGAGATCCTCATGAAGTTTTGTGAAATCAATAGGATCGCTAAACTCTTTGTAGTTAGATGTCACAAATATTAAATCGGTGGCAATTTCATTCTTCTGATTTACATGCTCTATTGCTCCAAAATAAAGCAAAGCATCCGCCATATTATTCTTACTATTATGAAAAGGAGCTTGTTTTGTAAGAGCTCTATCTGCCATGTCAATTTTAAGCTGATCATATATTTTAAACTTTTCGGATTCATAAAGTAGCTTCTCTACCCTTGAAAAAAATATTTGGGCAAGATGCTCTTGTTCTTCCTGCACTTGTGTATACTTTTCAACTATTCTTACCAATGCTGCTTTATCTTCTTTGGAGAGCAAGTCAGCTAATTTCATTGCACTTTTGGCATGTTGTCGAATACTGGAAATCACATCTTCCAATACTCGCTTTTTATTTCTTTCCCACTCCTCAAGAATTATATCACAGGTTAAGAGCACAGTTATCTTTTGATCTATCTGCTGTTCAAGTTCAATCAAAACTTCCTCTATTCTTGGCTTGGCCAAGTCTAACCAAGTGCTTGTGTCTAGTATTAACTTTGCCATTTGTTGATAGTTGCTGGGTGAATCGGCCTTAGACGGCATTCTTTCTTTTCTTGCCATAAGTCGACTAGATGTTGAATATCTCCTTGTCCTTCGAAGAATTTTTTATTATCTTATCTTTTGTTATCTTATCTATGCAGTCATTCATTAAAGTATATTGGAAATAGAACAATAATTAATCCAAATTCCAATAGGCGGTTTCCGCATCATCGCCAAATTCATCCTCTAACCATTGTTCATACGATGGATACTCATAATAATCATCATGTCCGTCATCATAGTCATCATCCCAATGACGTTGGTGATTTTCTGGTTTATGCCACTTTTTAATCAACTTATGTTTTATGAGGTTAATCTCTAATGCGCGTAGATATTCGCCTTCTACGGATAATGTTTTGTCTAGAAAAATATCCTGATTTATTGAGAAGTGATAGAGATTGACAATACACCACAGAACATATTGAGGGGGCTGCGTGATAATCTCTTGAATAGATGATCCTTCATAGTCGCCAAAACCGATTTTATAGTGTCTTTGATAAACCATTAACTTATTTATGTTTTCCTCATCTTCAGTTACAGGTTCTCCTAAAGTCACTTTCCTGAGGTAACTTTCCTTTAAAGTGTTCAGTGTGATGAAATTGTCATTTAAATCGCCAAGTTCTATTTTAGGATTTTCTAATTTTAATTTAGCTATTAAATATATGGCAATTATTCAAAAACAGAGGTTCCTAAAGTCTCCCATCAAGCTGCCATTGTTTATACGCGTGTTTCCAGCAAGGAGCAAGCAGACCACAATTTGAGTTTGGATGTCCAGCGTAAGGCTATTGAAGATTTTGCCCAACGAAGTGATCTGAATATTATCGGATATTTTGGCGGCACTTATGAAAGTGCTAAAACGGATGGGCGTAAGGAGTTTACCAGGATGCTTGAGTTCATTAAAAAGCATAAGGGAAAAGTAAGCCATGTTTTGGTATATACCCTGGACAGATTTTCGAGAACCGGTGGTGCGGCTATCAAATTAGCAGAAGAGTTGCGGGAAAAGTATGGGGTAACCGTCTATGCTGTGACGCAACCGGCAGATACCTCTAATCCGAGTGGTGTGCTGCAACAGAGTATTCATTTTATTTTCAGCCAATACGACAATCAGCTTCGTAAGCAACGGGCGATGGCTGGTATGAAGGAAAAGTTTGATAAAGGGATTTGGGTTACCAAGCCACCACAGGGGTATGATATAGTGCGGACTAACGGGCAACGGAAGATAGTCGTAAATGAGGTAGGTAAGAAGTTAAGGAAGGCTTTTATCTGGAAAGCGGAAGGGATAAAGAATGACGAGATTATTTCCAGGCTTCGTGCGATGGGAGTTAAAATGTATAAGCAACAGCTAACGAAAATATTCAAGCGACCATTTTATTGTGGGGTTATTAATCATGGGCTGTTGGAAGGAAAGATTGTCGAGGGAAATCATGAAAAACTGATCAGCAAGGAGATCTTTCTCAAGGTAAATGACATACATCAAAGTTCAGGAGGATATGGAGTTCCGCATAAAAAGGAACAAGATGAAGTACCGCTAAAGATATTTATTAGATGTGACACCTGTCACCAGCCATTTACAGGCTATGTAGTAAAGGCTAAGGGTCTTTGGTACTATAAATGCCGCACAGAAGGGTGTAAGTGCAATAAAAGCGCTAAACGGATACACGAGTTGTTTGGGCTGCTATTGCACCAGTATCGCGTGGATAATGCACTCATTGGGCCATTAAAATCGGCGTTACTGACAGAATACAATGAAATGAATAAGGAGGGGCTGGAACAACAGATCTTTTTCAACAATCAGCTAAAGGAGATAAATATCAAAATTGACAATTTAGAGGAAAGCCGATACGTGTTAAAGGAAATAAGTCAGGAGACATTTGATAAATTTCATCCCCGTTATATAAAGGAGCAGGAGAACATATTAAAGCAATTGGCCAAATTCACGCAAAGCATTTCGAACCCGGAAGAAGCAATAGAACAAGCCTTATTGCTTTCATGTAAACTCCCTGTAGTATGGAGTTCCAGCGATGCAGGTGCCAAAGAAAAGCTCCAAAAACTCATATTCCCCGATGGAATCGTGTATGATCGCAAAAATGAGTCATTTCGAACTCCGAAAGTCAATACAATTTTTTCCCGGATTGCCCACCTGTCGGGCAATTCCCCCGAAAACGAAAAAGGGACAAATCATACTTGTGATGATTTGTCCCTCTTAGCGGAGAAGAAGGGATTCTCCGACAGTCTATTTCTTTATTGCCTTTATGTTGTTTGTCAATGAATTGTATATATTTTAATTATCTATTTAAATGCTTTACTTCCGGGTTTACTTCCGGGTTTACTGTTGTTTAGTGTTTCGTTATTTCCGCCTTGACTTTGAATACAGCCACAATGTGCTGCCACTTTCTAGGAAATGGCGGATATGTTTCCTGGTCAGGATTATCGCTTTTTAAAACGATATGTGTGTCATCAGTTCCAGCGTAGAGGCGTTTTACGACACCTTCATAGTTTGTATCCACGATATAATATATTTCTCCCCAGTTGATCAATGTTTTGTCTTCCAGTTTACGCACAGCTGCGCGAGATCCATTTTTAAAAGTCGGGACCATCGATTCGCCTACTACCTCTATAGCTCCGTCAACTATTCCTATAAAAGGTATATCTAAAAATTCAACAATTAATTCAGGTTCGTCATTAAACAATGCTATTGTGCCTGCGGAGGCCTTCGTGTTCGTCATCGGTACGGGTTTTTTTTTCGCTTTTAGAGCTATCCTAAATTTTAACGCCCGTGAATTAGAAAAATTGTCGCTTTCATCAGAAAAAGACGAACTGTCGTCTTTTTCGTCAGGCATAAGCCAGTTTTTGCCAAGGTCAGGATATGCTGCCAGGATCATATCCATTGTGCGTTTTAGTGGGGTTCCACTAGGGTTGTTGGTAATTGAGGATAACGTTGTTCTTGAAATACCGGTCTTTTCTGCAAAATCAGTTACGTTAATTTTATTTTCCTCTAAATAGGCTTTAATTCGCTGATTTACACTCATAAAATATATAGTTAAAATAATTATTGACTACTCGTCGTCATTTTTATTTGTTTTTGACGATGGATCGTCGTAAACTTGCATCATAATAGCAAATATACATATCAATTTGACATAAAGATTGCGTAAATGTACGGAAAATTCGACGAAACGACGATTCGTAGTTATAAGTCTAGAAAACAAATACATAAGGAGAGGCGCGAATTGATTGGCTTTATTAGTTCAAAATTACAACATGGCGACTTTAAGACGATAGAGCGACGATTGGGAAAGAGATTGACGAGCAATCGACGAGGCGAGCAGGTAGTGCAGGGCATGTCCTATAATAGTGTTCGATATACCCTAGATCCTGAGCACCCTCTTTTTTGTAAACGTGTAATTGAGGAGGCTATGCAGTTAATTATTGAACGCGAAAGTCAAGAGGATGGGAATGTCGGTAATTGAGTTAAGCAACAATGATCTTATCACGGAATTAAGGCGCTTGCGAATGCACCTTGCTGTCACCAGTAACGAAAGAACAATCATGATTCTAACGGAGGCTGAGAATCGGCTAACCGGGAGTTCTAACGAGCTCCCGGCAAAATTCCCCAAAAAGAAGTTCACAAAACTTCAGACCAAGCAGGAAGCCTTCAATAAGTATTACAATAAATAAAATTTATTAGCGCACTTAGGCGCGAAGCAACAAGAGACGTCTTGAGTAGATCTACATTAAAGATCTACCTAGCTATCTATTGCTCAGAAATTGAGACATAAACATTGACAAACGGGCACGAAGTCTTGTTTCTACAAAACTTCCTTATTACTACGCAAAATGATTATGCTAGAAAAAGTCGCGATCAAAAACGGGGATGAAATCTGTCTTTCGTGTGATGTGAAAAGCATGAAGAGAATTATTCAAGCACGGAAGGGGGATATGGTTAGAGTTGTAGCTATAAGTGTTCCAGCCCTCATTGTCGAGGATCGTTTCGGATATCGTTTTGCCATAAATGAAAAGCAAATAGAAGTTACAAAATAGATAATTAAGAACAAATAAAGATTATATGCCAGCAGAATTCCAAAGACAAAAACGGTATCTATCTCTTAACGATGGGTTAATGAAAGAACGGACCCAGGAGGGTAGTGAACTACGGCACAATAGCCTCTACAACGTTTGGCTTGTGGGGGTTACATACCGCAATGTTGAGAGAGAGGAAAACGGGGTTAGAAAGGTTAAAGGGGAAATTATTCAACTCCACTTATTAGACAGTGTTGACTATTGGATTTTGGAGACTTGGAGTAATAGCGCCTACGCCCGTGCATTTTATCAGACAATGCAGAATATTTATTTTGATCTGCCACTTACGTTTACAACTCGACAAAAGATCGAGAACGGGCGTAAGAAGCCGGCAATGTTTGTTTCTCAGGATGGGTTAGCTCTGAAATGGTGCTATACAAAAGATAATATGCAAGATTGCCCTCCCCTTACTACTTCGACGGGAAGAGATGGCGGGGTGGTGTATGATGATACACTACAGCAGATATTTTTCGCCGGTAAAATTGAGGATTGGCTTCTTCCCTGTCTGTCCAAGCAAGCGAATCCATTCCCTAATCATCCTTTGTATTTGGGAGAGTTTGGCAAGGGTGGGGCTGTGTCTAATTTAGTTCATAATGGAGAGGGCGATGACTTGCCGTTCTAACAACTTTAATATTTATACATGAATAAAATAGCAGTGAAACTTATAGATATATCTGCGATAGCCTCTAGTTCTTTATTGGTTGCTAAAATCATGAATTTCCCAATAATAGAACGTATTGGGTGGTGCTGGATTCTTTTGCCTGCCTGGTTGTTACTGGCTGTGATTTATGCGATACTGATAATGTTAAGCCTGTGCTTTCTTTTTCCTGTGGTTAAGAGTTTGCTTTCAGAAATCAAGTTTCTATTTAGGCGGAGAGTGAAAACAAAATGGCAAAAGCTGTATTCTCAAAATTAAAATTTAATGAACATGCGTAGTGCGACACGAAGCAAGGCGTCTGCTTTTTTATCAACTCTGTATGCTAAATGTATGTCTGGGTCCCCTTTTAAAATGGGCGAAGTGACTAAACTTATTCGCATCTCTTCCAACGCGCCAACAATTGCCGCACGTAATGGATTTGCTAGGCGGGTTAAATATGTCGGGGATCAAGGGTATGTATGGGAGTGGCTACGGCCGACTTCTCCTGACAATGATATGGTGACAGAGTTCATTGATGCTGTTGCGGAATATACTAACGATCGTAAACCTCAAACTAGCAGTGGAGGTGAAAGTATTGGTCAGCCGGGGAAACAAACGTTGATAGGTTTCAGTAAGCAGTTAGGGATGGTGGAAATGAAAAACGCTGTGGCTGAAGGTTATGTCGATTTGGATGCAGATAATTTGTTAAGAATTGCAACTGATGTAATCCTTCCCATAGATGAAAGTTCTGTTGCCCAAGAGCAAGATCTAATACCTCGATATATTGCGGCTCGTTTGGATGGAATAGACGTCAAAGTCAACGACATATTGCAGTCGATTTCGAAGCGTCGTAGTATCTGGGATTGGTTAAGTTCGAAATCTAAATAGACGCTGCATAGAATGGCGAAAACATGTAATGCCAGTTCGTGCATTGGTCCCGTGTTTAGCAAGGGTTTTTGTAGGTTTCATCAATATCTGCGAAACGATAAAAAAGCAAAACGGATCCGGCAATTTAGCATTAAGAGGGAAAGGATTAATAGAAGGGAGTATCAGCCCCAAGCTAGGCAGTTCGTAATAGATAATCCTGTTTGCAATATCCGTAGTCCCGTCTGTAGTTATCATGCAGAGTGTGTTAATCACAGAAAGGGGAAAGATACCATTAAACTCTTGCTAGATATGTCATTTTGGGAGGCTTCCTGCTTTCTCTGTAACAATTGGATTGAGGCTAATCATCAATGGGCGGTTGACCGTGGACATAAACTTTCACGACTTACAATTCACTAATCAATGTACATCGAGGCTACAAACGAACAGAAAAGCCACGGTATTAGGATCCGAATATGTAAATATGGATACTTTTTACCGGCTGGCAAATGGGAATGTATTGCCCTGTCTTTTTTTAAATGGCATATACATCTTTACAGGAAAAAGAGATTTCGTGACCAGTGGCCGTTGGCCCACTAATGCATACGAGAGTGCCGGAAAGCAAATAGCCAGAAACGTTTTAATGACTAATAGACTATGTATAGACCAAGTGCAAAAGGTTATTTCAGCGGTGTAGGAGGTATGGAGCTAGGAATGATGTTTGCCGGAGTGAATGTTGTTCAGTCTCTGGACCTCGATGAAGAAGCCACGGCGTGTATGCTAATGAATGCCCAATATTTTCAACATCCGGTATTGACACAAGATATTAGAGAGATTACAGTATTAGGGCAAAAAAGCACCGACATTATTGTTGGTACGTATCCCTGCACTAAATATAGTACTGGGGCGGATATTCATAATGCCCGTACGGGTGAAGATTTGTTTCTTCATTTTTTTAGACACGTAGCCATCGAGCAGCCGGAAATGTATATCATCGAAAATGTTCCGGGAATGAGAAAGTTCAAGGTGGTTATGGAGGCAATGACTCAATTGCCAGGTTATTACGTTAATATCTTTTGCCCTGTTAATGCAGCATTATGGCTCCCGCAAGAAAGGAAAAGATTGATCCTAATTGGTACACGCAAGCCGTTTATGGTGTCGGCTCCTGCTCAGTCGTTTCGTCGTCCAAAGATTAAAGATATACTTGAGCCTGACGTCCACATTGATTTGCAAGATTATGTGATATCACGAATAAAAGGCAAGTACAGGGACAAGCCGATTATTGTAGATCCTGAGAATGAGCGAGCCATTGCGCCTACCTGTGTAGCGCACTATTCCAAAGACCAAGGCACGAGGATGGTTAAGGATAGGTCTTCGCCATATGGGTTACGTCCCTTTACCATTCGTGAGTACGCTAGGCTCCAAGGTTTTCCGGATGATTTTATTTTCCCGAATAAAATGAGCTCCTACCGGCTCATTGGGAATGCTGTAGCGGTTAACATGGGCGAATGGGTTGGTAGAGAGGCAATGAGATACTTTAACTGATATCGTTGAAACTTCTTTGTTGGATACGCCTAATCCCATTTTAAAACACAATTGTAAAAAGACGAAATGAAGAAAGTCACATTTAATTCTGAGGGTAGAAACCACTCGGAATTCGCCGCCGTGCGTCCCTATAGTACCAAGCCTGTTATCGAGTCGGAATTTTTTGATACAGAAAAGCGATACTATAAACTTGAAGATGGCCGTGTCTTCGATGCGGACCTGTATGATAAGAATTATAAAGTAGTAAATAAAAAAATTCACAGAAAGGGATACAAGGGCGAGAATGCATGTAAAAAGATGGCTGCAATTGCCTGTGTAATTGTAGTGTTTTCCCTTTCTGCTTGTACAGTGGGCGGCAATAAGGACGCAATCAAATCTGTTGTAGATAGTTCAAAATATCTTGAAAAGATCGCATCAGGTCTAAATGATCCTAAGGAGCTTTTTTCAACGGCTATGCCGGTATTTCGAATTCATTGTAGGGCTGGAATGGAATTTAAAGGCGCTTGTCGCTGGTAGTGATTAAATATTATTAGACCCGTACTTATATAACAAAATCAATAATGGCAGCAGATACAACTTTTTGTTTTACGTTTTACCCTGGTGATTATCTGAGAGACACGAACTGCCTGAGTCCTGCGACTCAGGTGGTTTATGACCGGATGATGTGCGAACATATGCGTAACACATGTATAACACACGAACAACATGGCTTTTTCACGCGCAAGTTAACAGATGAGGAAAGGATGGAGCTCAATCAAGTTTTGACAAAGGTTGATGGAGGTTATTTGATTGCTTGGATAGCTGATAGTATAGCAAAAAAGCGTGCCTATAGTGCCTCTCGTGCCGAGAATAGAGCAGGTAAAAAAAAGATAAAAGGCAATAACATATGTGAATCATATGATTCACATATGGAAGATGAAAATGAAAATAGAAATAGAAAGGGAAATAGTAAAGAGGGAATAGGGGGTGTGGGGGAAAAGGGAGAAACGTTTTCCACTAATTCAAATTTTTCCAATTCGAAGGATATTTTCATTGTGCCGGAAATGATTGGAATTTTCAAGCAGCATAATCCTGGTTATGTCAAACAGACTGAAAAAGACTATCCGGCAGCCCGCAAAATAGCTGAATTGATTGCAGATGAAGAGAGCGTTCACCTTGAAGAGGAAAGTGGGTTTCTCGTTGTCAAAGATGTATGGGAGACTATCGTCACATTTACGGCGCAGGATTCGTTTTATAAAAATTTTTCCCTCTCACAGGTGGAAAAACATATCCAATCGATCATTTTGAAGCTACGGAATGCGAGGGAGGAAGTAGTCGACGGTCCGGTTGCCGGTGGTATGATAACGCACAATCTTAATGCGGCCGCGCTCGCAATGCAGATTTTAAGGAGTAAGCGCAGTTAACCCTTTACCTCTCGGGGCAATGACTAAATTTTAACAGGAACTTAAAAATGGTTAGCAAGTGATTTCTGTAAACGGTGGAAATGTTTTGAATTATCCGCAAATAATTTCAAATCTCGAGGAGGAGTATAAAGATTTGTATGATCGTGCCGAGGCCTTGAAAAGACGTAATCTTAAATCAAACGATGTAGAAAGGGCCTGTGTGCGTAAATGGTTTGAATTGGAGCGTTGCCGTGATGATTACAAGAATTATTTGGTTGACTTGGCAAATAAAATGTGTTTTTATATCCCCTCCGTAGGTTCGGTTCTAACATTGCGTGAACCGTTACGTCATAATGGAGTTAAGGTTTTTGGCGTTGGTGATAAAGTCACAGTATTGGGTGTTGAAATAAGGGCAGGGGAAACTGGGTGCACTGAAGACGTAGGTGGACAGCGCCTCTATTCGGTGGAAATTAGTGAATTGCCGGGCGTGGATCTCTTGCCGAGCATTTTTTTAGAAATTATTGAAGCGCAAAAAAATAGACAACTTGTATGAATAAGCTGGTAAAACGGGATTCCATGCCCTTAGCGGTTCTTGTACAGCGCAATAGGGAGCTAAATTGGAAAGCAGCTGAAGTGCTGGCTCCGGAACGTCGTAAGATGGTTGAGGCAGGCTTGTCTGCAAAAATAATTGATAGAGAACAGGAGGAAGTGGAGACTGAATTGATTACAATCATTACGTCAACATATTCTATCGCCGGTCAGAAGGCGGACCCAGGGACATTAGCTATTTACGCATCGGAGTTCTATGGTAGACTGATAGAAGTGTATCCAAGGGTAACCATTGACGAAATTCGGCAAGCGTTGCGGAACGGCGTTTATGATGAGTATGGAGAATACTTCGGGTTAAATGTTAAGACATTTATTTTTTTTATAAGATCCTATATCAATAGCGATGCGCGCCGAAAAGCTGTAGAAGAATGGTCTGCGTCTCGGGAACGTCTTTCTGAATCGTTGCCGGACGAACGTAAAAACATCCGAGCAAGCGCCAATTATAGTAATGAGTTGTATTTCTTGTTTTTGGCAGGTAAATTGGAATTCGATCTGATACCCGCATTCCTCTACGACTTTATGTCTCGTGTTGGGATACTTCAGGACGAATTAAATGTAACACGTGCCGGGAGCTATTACTACACAGTATTAAATAATGACCGGTCACGGTTTGTAGCCAACATTTTGCATGACGGGAAAGAGAGAGAAAGAAAATCCGCAATTATCATGGTAGCAAAACAATTTGCAATATGGGATTTTTTTCAACGATGTAAGGATTGGCGTCGCCGAGCTATATTTTTAAAGTACGCTATCTGATTTTTTTCCCAAAATCTCATGGTAGTATTCAAAGAGGGCGGGCGTGATCACCTGCCCTGTATTTTATCGTTTTAAATATACACAACATAGATTTCTACCGGCTTTTCCCCATTTCTTTCTATGATAAAGTGTTTATTGCCGGTATGTTATATAGGTTCTGTGATTGGCTTAACGTTAGTAGGAATGCATACTGTAAATGTTGTACCTTGGCTTTCTTCACTATCAACAGATATCATCCCGTTGAGAATCTCCATATTTCTTTTGCATATTGCAAGTCCAAGTCCTGTACCAGGGACGTTATAATCGAGTTGCTGATATGGCTTAAATATTTTCTTCAAGTCCTTTTTTGCAATGCCACATCCCTGATCCTCCACTGATATAAATAGGTAATCTTGTCTGTTACCGGCTCTAACATTAATCTCCCCTCCGGGACTAGAAAACTTTATTGCATTCATAATGATATTTGAGAATACTATGGATAATTTAGCCATATCACTTCTTATTATAACTGGGGCGTCCTCAGAAATTGAGGCAAATATTTTTAATTGTTTGGCGGCCGCCGGAACCCGATAGCCGTTAACTTGGGAACTGAGCCATTGTCTTATATCAATTTCCTCTAAAATAATGTCTAGGGCCGTCCTGTTGAATTCTAAAATATTTCGGTTCAGCCCGTGCAACATATTACATGCGTAACGCATAAGTTCCATCGCCTGTTTGTTTTCTATTGAAAGTTCGTCGTAGTTGATGAGGTCGAGGCCGCTTGTGATGTTTGCTACTATGTTATTTGTATCATGCGCCCATGTCTCAATGAATTCTACATAATGCTTTTCTGAATATTGATCGTAGATATTACCTAAGTGCTTCCTTGCAATTTTTGTATTGGGATATTTTGACCTCATTTAAATTAATATTTAATCAGTTATATATATCTGCTTATATAGGGTCTATATAAAGACGGTGTATTTATATGATGGTACTATTTTAACGGTATGCTTATTGAATGGACGTTATATAAGGGAATTTAATAAATGCACATTCTGTATGTTTACCGGGTAAACAATGGAGCATAATGAGTGATATTAACCAAGATGGATTTCAACATGTGAATGATTTCGCTGCGAAAGTGGCCGAACGGGTTAAACAATTACGTAAAAAAAAGGGGTATAGTAACCAGGAACATTTTGCTTGGGATCATGGGTTGAGCCGTAGCCAGTATGGGAAGTGGGAACAGGGTGCAGACATGAGGATTTCTTCCTTAGAAAGGCTTTTTAACGCATTGGAAATAACCCCTCGGGAGTTTTTCAGTGAGGGGTTTGAGTGAGTTATTAAACATTTAGTTTTTTATATATACCCGGTTCTTGCTACCGGGTTTTTTTATTTGCGCATGCTAATTCGTGTTTCGCCTCAAATGTTAAATTCCCAATTCATTGTTAGAACTGCTTTCGATATTGAGTTGTGAAAACTATATATCTGTTTCTGATTGTATTCCAAAAGGATATATATACCTAAATAGTAAAAATTTTAGCATATATATTGTTTATAGTCCGTTATATTATTGTAAAACAACTGGTTATATGATAATCGGTGATACTGCATAAAATGCATTGAAATGACTAAATAAATTAGTAAAAATTTCAAAAAATGAAATAAAATTACCGTTTGTGTATTTTAATTTGTACATTTGCATTATTATTTTACTTTTATGAGAGTATTATCTAGATCAACAATTATTGAATATGCTAATGAGCATCCTGATTCTACAGATCCTTTACTGAGATGGTACAGATTGACCTGTGAGGCAGCTTGGAAACAGTTTCAAGATATTAAAGACACGTTCGGTAGTGTAGACTATGTGGGAGATGATTTGTATGTGTTCAATATTAAAGGAAACAGGTATAGGCTAATAGCTCGGATATTTTTCGGCAAGTCACTTGTATATATAAGATTTTTCGGTTCGCATGCAGAATACGACAAATTAGATGTGTCAACTTTATAGTATAGCCCTTTCATTTATTGAGTTACAGTAAACCCCAAACCACCCGAAATGAGTACAAAGACCTCTAACGAAACCGACGAAGCTTGAAGTAAAGTAGAGCCTCGTGGTAGGTGTTCCCAAATTTTGACCTTAAACAATTTGGGCCCAATGTACACATGGGTATTTGTGTAGTAATCTGGATAAACATGAAAAAAACACCAACTTCCCTTGTACTCTCAACTGAGAGGGAGTATAAAGAAGTCATGGAAAGGATTGACTTCTTAATGAGGAAAGGGGAAAGAAATCTCAATGAAGCAGAATCTCAGGAACTTGATGTCATCGCAATCGCAGCAGAAAATTATGAGAAAAGGCATTACCAATTGCCAATGCCTCAGTCTCTTGAAGAAATGATCGAACTAAAGAGATTCGAGAAAAGAATTAAGCAGAAAGAGCTCGCTCGGATTCTCGAAGTTACTGAATCAAAGCTTTCTCAAATTCTTAACAAGAAAAGAGAGCCGGATATTCAGTTCATTAAGAATGTTTACATGAAACTCGAAATAGATGCAAAATTTATCTTGGATCATGTATAGTTTGAAATAATCAATACACCATAAATGAAAGACATAGCTTGCTATGTCTTTTTTTATGACTATAGAGGTTTGTTATTGCTGTGCTGCTGGAATGCAAGTTATAATTGTCGTTTTAAAATTCATCCCGCCAAATTATTCAAAATGGTCAAGTGAATTGCTTTTTGCAATAATCCACAAAGTGTTGATAAAATTTCTATTGGAATTACATAGAAGCATCATACTATTGCTCTGCATTCGCAAGCGCTCCGTGTTTATTTAATACTTCCCTCTATGATAAGAGTAGAAACACGCGATGCTATAAGAAGTATCAACAATCTGGCTGTTAAATTATCGCCACAGCAAACAAAATTGGCCCTCTCCCGTTCAATAAACCGTACCCTGACGCAGGGAAGAACGGTTGCACGTAGAAAAGTCGCACAACAGTATAACATTCCACAGGCTGTACTATCTAACGTTATTCAGTTAAGTCGTTCTACTTCAAATACGCTAACTGGGCATTTGCTTGCGGACGGTAAGCACATTTCATTAATAAATTTTAAACCGAAGTTTGAAACTCCGACGAAATCGATTCGAGGGAAACGGCGCGGCGGTAATGTTGTTCGTGCATTTAAGCGAAGGAAAAAGAAAGTTGCAAAGGGGACGGTTGAAATTAAGCCTGGGGAAAGAATTGAATTGCCCTATGCATTTATGACCCCTCGTATCAGCGCAGTTTTTGCAAGAGGAAAGTATGGATCTAGGGGGTTCGAAAAACGCTTTACCCGTGATAAAAGTAGCGGAAATGATTTACCCATACAGGCATTGGTTTCTGTATCTGTACATACCGCAGCATTAACTCCAGAGTCTAGGGAGGCTGTTCTATCCAAGATTGACGCCGTATTCCCGCAAGAGCTTAACAGAGAAATAAGTTACAGAATAAGCCAGCTGAATAGGTGATAACTATCTACTTACTCAAATTATCTCACAACTATATAAGATGTTTTACCCGGTCTCAACTCTGTGCCATTGTGGTCAGTGTCATAGGAGATAAGTTTAGAGACTTATGCCCCCTACCCTCTGGGTCCTTCCCTGACAATAGTCTTGCGGGCGGGCACAGCCGCGAAACTTCGTTAGGGTTAGAGTTTTTTTTGGTTGACAACTTCAGTAATAATAAATGGCAAAAATAAGAAAGGAGAAGCCCGTCAGTACGGGGGGAGAGCAAAATGATGAAACCGTGGAAAAACGGTACATAACCGCGAAAATTTCGGATTTGGTTATAGATAATCGGAACGCGAATCGGGGGACCAATTTAGGGCGGGAATTGCTTATGAAGTCGGTTTCAAAGTATGGTGTAGGGCGTGGCGTCTTGGTGGATAAGAATTTGAAATTGATAGGCGGGAATCATACAGTTAAGGAGTTGGAGCGCCAGGGATTTACTGAGGTTGTTATTGTTCCTACTAGTGGTAATACATTGGTTGTTACTCAGCGAATAGACATTGATAAGGACAGTAAGGAGGGGCACGAGTTGGCTATTGCAGACAACCGAGTTAACCAGGCTAACCTTTCGTTTGACATTGATGTATTGTCAGACCTTAGTACGGAGTTCGACTTGGATTTAGACAGTATGGTTATGGATTTGGATGAACTTTCGTCGTCTCTTCAGATGGTGGATGATGGGCCTTTAAAAAAGCCATCCAACGCAAAAGCTACCGGTGCCGGGGATAATATGGAGGCGTCAGAGGGTGCGGGCGGACCAACTTCATACTCGCTTATTGTTGCGCTTAGTGATGATATGCGGGAGCGCCTGGATGAATTTAAAGAGGCTCGTGAGATCTCTTTAGATAGTGAGGCTTTTTATTTGATGCTTAAAATGGTTACTGAATGATAAAAGGGCTTTTAATCCTTTATGGGTGTGTACTGTGGTACTTAATAAGTTTTTGTGGTGTGTGTTTTCTTTTCTGGCATTACGAAAGGTTTGATTTCGCGTCCGGAGTAATGGCGTGTACTTCTGCTAATCTTATTTCCCGTATACCACTATTGTTTGTTCCATCTGAAAATTGATTTGTTAAGATATGGCAAGGCCCGCACTAGAAAGAGTTTCCCAAAGAGAGTACGCCCGCAGGTTGGGGGTGAGTAATGAGGCGGTGAGCAAAGCGGTAGCAAAGGGATGGATAAAAAAGGGATGGGATCCAAAGGAAAAAAAAATTATTGTATCTCATGCCAATGCCGAGTGGGGGGAATTGCATCTTCAACAACAGGCAAAAAATATAGTTCCTGGTCCTGCACCATCTACGAATAATCATGATGATGCTATCCCTCATAACGATTCGGGCACGCTAAGTAGCAATACAAGCTATGCCAATGCGAAGAGAGTAAAGGAAATAGCGCAGGCACAGTTGACGGTATTGGATTTGAAAAAGAAAAAGGGGGAACTCGTGGAGAGAGATCTTGTGTACAAGCAACTTTTTAAACATGGACAAATACTGCGTACTGTTTTAATGGGTATTCCTGATAAGTGTATTGATGATATTATAGCAGCCAAATCACGTTCTGAGGCGCATTTGGTTATGACGACGGCGCTGCATAATGCACTGGAAGCGGCCACAAGTAAGCAGATAGAATTGATGAATGAATAGCCTATGGAGGTAGCAATGGAATTCGATGCAATTAGAGGTTTTATTGACGGGTTGAGGCCAGAACAGCGCATGACAGTTACAGAATGGGCCGACACTCATAGATGGCTGGATAGTAAGGCCGCAGCTGAGCCCGGGCGGTACTCTAGTAGTAGAACTCCTTACTGGATTGAGCCAATGAACTTGCTTTCCGTCACCACCATTTTCCGAAAGTTAGTAATAATGAAGGCGGCGCAGGTGGGGGCTACAGAGATCTTATTGAATTTTATTGGGTATTTGATTGATATGGCCCCGGGTCCAATCCTGGGGGTTATGCCTACTATGGACACTATGGAACGAAATTCAAAGGGGCGTATTGCTCCTATGATCGAAGCGTCACCGCGTTTGCGGAGCAAGATAAAGGACAGTAACAGTAAGAACAGCGGAAATACAATCAACAATAAAGAGTTTCCTGGTGGAGTGCTGGCGCTCACTGGTGCCAACTCGGGTGCGGGGTTGCGCTCTATGCCGGTAAGGTATTTAATGTTGGATGAGGTGGACGGTTACCCGATGGATGTTGAGGGAGAGGGTAGTCCTATCGGACTCGCGGAACAGCGCACCGCTACGTTTAGTAATCGTAAGATACTTGAAATAAGTACTCCTACAATTCAAGGTCTTTCTATCATTGAAAACGAATTTCAGCAGACAGACCAGAGGTATTATCATGTCCCTTGTCCTCATTGTGGCGGAATGCAGTCGCTAAAATTCAACCGGCTGCGGTGGACGCCCGGGGTATTCGAGGATGCGGCGTACCTCTGTGAACATTGTGAAGAGTTGATTCAGGAACGGTTCAAATCTCAGATGTTGGAACGGGGGCGGTGGTATGCTTCAGCTCCGGAAAAAGCAAATAGGTATGTTGCCGGGTTTCATTTGAGCGCATTGTATAGTCCTTACGGCTGGAAGTCCTGGGGGGAAATTGCGGAGCAGTGGGAGAAGGCACAAGGGGACGACACGAAGTTGAAACAGTTTTACAATACTGTACTGGGGGAAACTTGGAAGGAAAGAAGTGATGCGCCAGAATGGGAGAATATCAGTCGTAGGGCGGAAGATTACCCGCATAATACGTTGCGTGATGGGGTTGTCTTTTTGACCGCTGGCGTAGATGTGCAGAAGGATCGGTTAGAGCTCGAAATTGTAGGGTGGATGCCGGGGTTTAAGTCTCACCAAGTGGATTTCAGGGTATTACTTGGGGACATTGAGAAAAAAGAGGTGTGGGCGGAGCTGGACAAAGTAGTACGTGAGGTTTGGCCTTTAGCGAATGGGGCAGGCTTGCCTATTCGTTTAATGACGATAGATACCGGTTATCAGGCTAATATCGTGTATAGATGGGCGAAGAAACACGGATTTTCAAAAGTTGTACCCATTAAGGGCAGCGAATCACTACAGAATTATTTCTCTCCACCGCGTGCTATCGATATTGTAAAGCATGGGAAGAAAGTTAATAAACAAAAGGTTTGGCATGTTGGGGTAAACTTCATAAAGTCTGAGGTTTATGCGAACCTGCGTCAGGAAATCGACATAGAAACGGGAACAGTACCAGATGGATATTGCTATTTTCCTAGGCGAGATAGCCACTATTTCCGTGGATTGACAGCGGAGGTGCAGGAGGTTGTAAGAAATAGACGGGGCTACTTGCAATATATCTGGAAAAAAAAATATGAACGAAACGAGCCACTGGATTGCAGGGTATATGCACGGGCCGCAGCGTCTATTTGTGGCGCGGATAGATGGACGCCAGAAAGATGGCGAAAGGAGGCTGAAGGGATACAGGTGATGCCTCATTCTGTTCAGGAAACAAAGATTGCATCCTTGCCTATTAAGAACATAAAAAGGGCAAGGGCAGAGAATAAAACATCATTTTGGAATCGATAAATAAAAGTTTGATGGCAGTTATTACTTTCCCATTAATGCAGAAACCTATAGAGCAGCGTATTATTGATGCTGCGTGTATTTATTGGGATCTCGATTGCGATTTTTTTCATTACAAGGGAGAAAGTGGCGGCGCTCGCAGAAAGGGACGTACGAAGAATTCATCTTCGGCGGCATCCTATAAAAAGTCTATTGTATACTATTTGTTAAAGGAGAAGACGGCATACAGTTACCCGGAATTGGCTCGAATATTTAATTACATAAGCCACATGCCGGTTATAAGATCGGTAGAGACAATCGCATGTCAGAAAGATATTTATAAACAGATAAAGACGGACCTATCCAGTATTGAAGCTATTGCGGATAACTTAGCTGCCAGATTTGAATTAGTCAATATAAATATTTCCCTTTCAAATGTTATCTAATGAATAGTATTCCTTATACCGAACAACATTTTAAAACCTTGTCCGAGGCGTATGCGCAAGGAGTATCTATTGTGCAATATGGAGATAAGCGGATAGAGTACCGCAGTAAAGAAGAAATGCGTGGTATCCTGTTGGAAATGGCCGATGCATTGAATAAGAAGAGGCCACACCGTCGGCGTCAAATGTCATTCACAAAAGGATTGAAGTAATGAATTTATTGGAAAAGGCAATTGCTGTGGTGTCCCCGTCTTTGGCGTTACGGCGGGTGTCTAATCGTGCGAAATTGCAGGTAATGGATAGCCATGTCCGCCGGTATGAAGGGGGAGCCTATGGGCCGCGGTTCAGTAGTTTTGGCAGTGCCAGGATAGAAAGCACGAATAAAATGATTGCGCGTGACCGTAGGAATCTGGTTGCCCGTTCTCAGCACCTGTCGAACAATAGCCCATATGCCAGGCGTGCCCCTAAGTTGATCGCGAACAATGTAGTAGGAACGGGTATTGTACCCACGTTCACAAGCGGTTCTAAAGGGAGTAAGCGTAATGTAGAGAAAGTCGTTTCAGCTTGGGAGCAATGGGCGAAAAAGTTAAGGTGCGACTACGACGGGAATTTTAACTTTTATGGCCTACAGAAGTTAGCAATGCAAAATGTCGTGGTAGATGGTGAGATTATAGCGATCCGCAAGCGGGTAACGTCTAAGGAGAATAAATTCGGTATTCAAGTTCTTATGTTGGGAGGGGAGTATATTGATACCACAAAACACACCTATGCAGGCGGGGCCTACCAGTCTGGGGGCTATGATTACTATGGTATCAAATACGATGAGAAGAATAAGCGTGTGGGGTACTGGATTTATGACCGCAATCCATTAGACGGAAACACGAAAAGCACACTGATACCTATTGAAGACATAGCGCATGTGTATGAGGTAGAGCGCCCGCAGCAAAATAGAGGGGTGCCCTTCTCTGCGTCCACGCTTCTCACCCAAAAAGACGGGGACGATTATGCCGATGCGGAGTTGCTAGGGAAAAAGGCCGCAGCCTGTATGCCGGTTTTTGTGACGAATGCGGACCCGGAGCAGGTGGCTGATGGGGAGGATGACAGAATAGAGCATTTGGAGCCAGGTACAATAAATTATCTACGGCCCAATGAGCAGGTTACTATAGCTCAACCCCCACAGAATCCAGGGTATTCTGATTACATGAGATCAATTAACCGTGCCGTAGCTACTGGATATGGGGTTACCTATGAACAGCTTACGGGTGATCTATCTAATGTTAATTTTTCATCTGGGCGAATGGGAAAGTTAGAGTTTCATAGAAATGTTGATGATTGGCAGTACATGTTGTTGATTCCAAAACTTTGTGAGCCTGTTTTGGGGTGGTTCCTTGAAGCGTGTGAAATTGCAATTGGGGTTGGTGTAACTGATAATATCGTTATTAGTTGGACCACGCCGCGTAGGGAAATGATAGATCCGGTAAAGGAAACAAATAGTTTGAAGGAGCAGAACCGGGCGGGATACAAATCATGGCAGGAAGTTGTAAGAAGTCAGGGGGACAACCCGGACGTAGTATTTAATCAACTGGTTGAGGATCAAAAGAGGTTTGAAGCGGCGGGGTTATCCCCTGATTGGACACCTGCCTTTCAACAGAAAGTAATGCAGCAGAATGGGAAATCGAGATCTGGGAGCAGGCCGGGTGAGTGGGAGGCATAATAAGTACGGCGCAAAAAAGATAGTTATAGATGGTATACGCTTCGCTTCCACAAAGGAGGGAATGCGTTATACCGTTTTGCGTTTAATGCAACGGTGTGGGGAAATTACTGATTTAAAGTTGCAGCCATCCTTTGCCCTGGTCGTGGATGGCTATAAAATCGCCACATATAGGGCAGATTTCTCCTATTACGATATGGGCGGCAATTATATCGTTGAAGACGTAAAGGGAGTTAGAACGCCTGTATATAGGCTTAAGAAGAAACTAGTGCATGCACTGCATGGGATCGAAATAAAAGAGACATAGGTTATTTTCTGTTTATAAAGTTGTACCCCGCCGCGGCATTTTTGTCGCATTATGAGCCGCACAGAGAAACAGACCGAAAAATTTTATAGTCGCGCGTTGGTTGATTCCGCCAGCATTGTCGAGACGGAAGCCGGTGAGCGTTTCTTTGATGTGGTATTTGCCACAGAAACACCTGTTTTTCGTAAAGCATGGGAGGAAAGTTTTAACGAGATCCTATTGTGCGAAAAAAGATATATCCGAACTGGAAGGCTTGACGAAAACGCTGTCCCATTGCTGGACAATCACGACCGTTACACGGGAGTGCTTGGACAGTACGGCAGTGTTGTTTCTTATGAGATTAAAGATAGGCAGTGTCGCGCTACGATTCGATTTAGTACCCGTGAAGATCTTACAGGTATTTGGAATGATATAAGGGCGGGAATTATCAAGTCTATTTCAGTAGGATATAATGTTTACAAGTATATACGGGAAGTTTCGGCTGAAGATAAAGCCATTCCTAACTATAAGGCGGCTGATTGGGAGCCTATTGAAATTTCCCTTGCACCTGTTCCTGCTGATTTCCGTAGCAAAATAAGGTCCGACGAATACGGCGGGCACAATATCACAATAGAAAATTACTCACTCGTAAAAAATACCCGCACAAATATGGAAGGAGAAAATGCCCCGGTGACAGAACCGGTACAGAACACAATGCCAGCAACCCACGCTACTCGTATAGCTGATCCGGTTACGGCTCCTGCACCTACTGCTGCGCCCACGGAAAGTTCCGACCAGATGCGCGCAGACGGCATTGCTAGTGAACGAAAGAGAATTATCGATATAAGTAATGCAGTAAGGGCTGCCGGGTTGCCTATAGAGTTTAGCCAGACGCTGATTAATAACGGTACCCAAATTGATGCAGCCCGTGCTGTCATTATTGATGAGTTAGCGAAGACAGGTAATCCTGTTAGCGGTGGCCCTAGTGCTTCAGCCCGTGGTGATGAAAATCAGTTAAGGCGCAAGCATATGGTTGATGGGATTATGCACCGAGCAATGCCTGGTTCTGTTAAAGATCTGAGTGAGCAGGCCCGTGAATATCGCCATCTTAGTCTATTGAATTTGGCGCGTCATACACTTGATGTGAATGGTGAAAAGGCTTATAGGCTTTCGGATGCGGAGGTAGTTACCCGCGCTTTTGCAACAACCGATTTCCCTGATCTGCTTAGTAATACAACAGAGAGATTTTTGCGCTATTTCTATGAGCAGCAAAATTTTGCTTGGAAGCAGTTGGCCGCGGCTAAATCCAATAAGGATTTCAGGACTAGCACAGGCGTTGCTGTTGACGGTAAGATTACATTCGACAAGGTTGGCGAGAATGGAGAATTTAAACATTCATCCCTGATTACGAATGATAAGGCAACAACCAAGTTGCAAACATTTGGAAATGTAATTTCCATCGGTAGGCAAGCTATTATCAATGATGACCTGGATATTTTTAAAGAGCTGCCCAAGCTGATAGCCCAAGGCGCCGGGACACTGCAAGCTAAAATGTTTTGGGATCTGGTTACGGGTAATGCAAAAGCTGCTGACGGTAAGGCGTTATTCCATGCTGACCATAATAATCTTGCGTCGGGTGCAGCCATCGGTGCGCCGTCAATTGATACTCTGAGTGCGGGACGTGTTGCAATGTGGCGTCAAACTACGCCAACGGGCGGATTCCTGGCAGTAAAGGCTAAGTACTTCGTAGTGCCTGCGGAATTGGAAACGAAAGCGGAGCAACTTATGGCAGCAATTACAGCTAATGAAGTAGCTAAGGTCAACGGTTTTACTGGCAAGTATGAAATTCTCGTAGATCCGCATTTAACGGATCCTAAAGAGTGGTATTTGGCAGCTGATCCAAACGAGGTTGAAGGCATTGTATATGCATATCTATCTGGTCAGGAAGGTTTGAATATCGACAGTATTGTAGATCCAAAAAAGCAAACAGTTGACACTGTTTCTTCACTGGATTTCGATACCAAAGTCTGGGGTTATCGTGGATGGTATAAAAATCCTGGCGCTTAATCTGACTGATAACAACATTTAATAATTATCCCGGCGCGGTCGGTCCCGGGAAATTTAAAATAAAATAATGAGTACCAATTTTAGACACTCATCCCGTAGTATTCAGATTGTTGCGACGGCAAATGTAACAGGCGGAAGCTTGCAGATTATTGGAGGGCTGGTTGGCGTTGCAGAGAGTAGCGTATTGGCTACCGAGCTGTATACGCTGGCTCTTGAAGGTGCTTTCACTGGCTTGCCTAAAAAGACCGGTGAAGCGTGGGCTGTTGGCGATATGGTTTATTTCGATGATGCGACCGATTCGTTAACAAAAACTGCGAGCACTAACGTTTGGGTAGGTTATGCGGCGGAAGCCGCAGCCCTTGCAGATAGTGTTGGCTGTGTATTGCTGAAACAATAATTCCTATACTCCTATAATAGCGCTGGTTTGGGTTTCTTTGATGCATACATGAGGACCGCTTTTGATGTTGTTACGACTGCGATGGGCTGCACGGCTACATGGATTCCATCTTTAGGGGCGGAGCCTGTTACCGCGGAAGTTTTGTATAAAGATCCGACAGAAGGGCAGCCGCTCATCGATACACAATTCGAAATAGAAGGTTGTACCATGGAGTATAAAAAGGGGGATTTGCCTGGCCTCAGAGAAGCCGTAAACAGTTCAGCATTGCCATTGCAGATTATCACTATAACGCACCAGGACGGCAGTGTATTTGAATACTGGGTTAAAAGTTATATAAGCGAGTACGACGGGCAAACATTAGTCGCAAAAATTGTTCAAAGGTAATGGATTACGGAGTAGTTGAGGAAGAAGTGGCAGCACATTTAAATGCGCGATTCGCGGCGTTTGGTGCGGACGACAAGTGTTTAGCCGCTGCAATGCCTGATAATGATGCTGATATGAAGGCCCTGAATGATCGGTTAGACCTGGGGCGTGTCGCTATCCAGTACATTGATAGCAGTTTCGACCCGGATAAAGGGCTGGACACTGCGAGGGTGGAAGAGCGCGCACGGTTTCGAGTGGCATTTCTTGCCACCAGATTACGCGGGGCCTATGGCGTTTACTGGCTGATGGCATTTGCTAAAAAGCATGTGACCGGGTTTAAGCCTACAGACGCTGAACGATTAACGGTGGCTAAGTACGAACCGGTGGCATTTGATCAAAATGCAATACAGCATTCAATTGAGTTTGAATGCCGTACAATAATAACGGAATATGAGCCGGAACAGAGACCCGAAGAAGCACCGATTGGAGGCAATCTTGCCACTATTTCCTTCACGGAGGATTTTATCTATACCTCATAATCTTCTCTGACAATCAACACTATTCCCTATTCCTAAAACAAACTAAAAATGGCATTTATACATGGTACTGAAACCATAGAAATTAGTGACGGTATACGTACCGTCACGGAGGTTAGGACTTCGGTTATTGGGCTTGTGGGTATTGCCCCTAAAGGGCCTAAAAATAAACTTACGTTAGTGCGTTCAAGTGACGATGCAGCGCTGTTTGGCGGTCGTCTGCCTGGGTTTAATATCCCACATGCATTAAATCATATTATTCTGCAAGGCGCGGGTACTATACTGGTTGTGAACGTGTTTGATGAGGCGTTACACACTGAGGCAGTAGAAGATGAAAGCCATACAGTTATTGGTGGGGAATTGCGGCTTTCGGCGGCTCCTATTGGTAATGTGGTTATCACAAAGGATGATGGTTCAGCCGCGACATATGTGGCTGGTACGGACTATCTGTTAAGTGAGTTCGGCTTATTTACTGTGATTAAGGGCCGTATACCTGAGAATACCGTTTTAAAGTTCTCTTTTGATAAGCTGAAGGTTTCCGGAGTTACAGATGCGCATATTATAGGCGCTGTTGATGGGAGTGGTAACAGGACTGGTGCAAAATGTTTTGATCTGGCGTTTACTCTTTATGGGTACGAGCCTAAAATATTAATTTCTCCCGCTTATACATCCTCTCCAACTGTGGCCGCGGCCTTGCTTGCGCAGTCGGATAAGTTGGGCGCAAATGTGGTTCTTGATTGTGCTCCCGATGATACTGTGCCGGACGCTTTAGCCAGCCGCGGGGTAGCGGCAACAGGTAGTTTTAATACTTCCAGCCAGCGGGCTATACTTGCATTCCCTTATGTTCTGTCTTATGATGAGGCGACAAATTCAGACCAGCCATTTCCGTATTCTGCTTTTTATGCTGGTGTAATGGCGGCTACAGATAATAACCCTAGTAAAGGTTATTGGTTCAGTCCTTCAAATAAGAGTATTGTAGGTGTCACAGGTCTTGCGACGCCAGTAACGGCAAGTTTGAACGATCCAGGTGCCGATACAAACCTGCTAAACGCAATAGGGATCACTACTGTGTTTAATGACTTCGGTACAGGGTTTAGAGTATGGGGCAACCGCAATGCATCATATCCGACTAATACCGCCCCTTTAAACTTTGTGCAGATGCGTCGCACAGCCGATGTTGTGCATCGTAGCCTGGAACGCGCAGCCATGCAGTTCAGCGATGATCCTATTAATCAGGCGCTTGCTGACGAAATCAGGCAGTCCGGGAATAATTTCATTAATACCCTTGTTGGCCGTGGGGCATTGCAGGATGGTTCCCGTGTCGAATTTAACAGGGCGGACAACCCGCCCGCGGATCTGGCGAACGGGCAAATTAAGTTCCGTATTGTGTTCATGGGTGCAACGCCTGCTGAGCGCATTACATTCCTTTCCGTTATTGATATTTCCCTTTATTCTGCTTTGAAGTAAACCAAGCATTTAAACAATATAAACTCTATACCTAATGGGATTACGTACTAATCGTTGCGTTAACGCAAACGTGTATATGAACGGCACGAGCCATATGGGCAGAGCCGAAGAAATTACCCTGCCGGACGTTCAGACTAAAATGTCTGATCATAAGGCCCTGGGGATGATTGGGGAGCTTGAATTGCCCGCCGGATTGCAAAAGCTATCGGCAAAATTCAAATGGAACGCTATCTATCCTGAAGTAATGTCCATCACCTACGACCCATATACTGCGACGTCTGTAACGGTTCGAACTAATATTGAAACCTGGGAGGGCGGTAGCCGTGTATCTCAGCAGCCGGGCGTTGTTTTCATGGTTGGGACCTGGAAGAAAACCGGAGGTTTTGGATTTAAGCCACAGGATAATGTTGAGCTGGAATCTGAAATGAATGTAACTGCTTATAAATTGGAGATAGCGGGCGTTGAGGTTGTGAGTATTGATATACTTAATAACATCTGGCGTGTTAACGGGGTGGACCAGCTGGCGCTATTCCGTCAAAATATTGGAGCATAAACTAAAATCCCCGTGCTATACGGGGATACTCTTTGACCAAAAAACCTATACCACATGAATACAGTAGATTCTAATGAGGCAGCAAAATCAGTAACTCCTTTTTTAGACCTTTTACCGAGCGGTGTATTGCCCGAATCGTTCCCTGATGGTGAAAGGATAATTGATACAAAGGACGCGGCGGGATCGCTAGTTAAATGCGTGTTATTCGCTGATGGCAAAACGATTGCCAGAGTAAGAAAGGGAAAAGGAAAGGACGTTGAAAAGGCCACGATAATTGCCGGTAAGGACCAGAGCAAATATATGTCTGCATTGATGGCCGCGGTTGTTACTATTTCTGGGGAGCCGGTAATTATGGAGCAGCTTGCGGACCTGGATATGAGTGATTATATACAGGTGCAGGTGGCTTTCTCAGAGTTAAATTTTTAGTTCGCGCTGAGGACATAACGTTTTTAGCGCATTTCAGCGGAGATAGCATTGAAACGTTGCTACAGTGGGATACAGAGAGATTATTTTTCTGGTATGATCACGCCGTAACCATTCATAACAAACAGAATAAGCCAAAAGAAGAATGAGCGATGCAACTATGAGGGTTGCCGTGGTGCTTACTGCTGTGGATCGTATGTCAGCGGTTGTTGAGCGGGTGGCGGCTGCTTCAAGTAGGGGGCTTTCTGTCCTCAGCTCGAAGACGAGTAAAATGGCTGACAACGCATTCAAGGCAGGCCAGCAGCTTACGGCTGCTGGCCTTGCTATAGGGGCACCGATATACAAGGCAGTTGAAGCGGCTACGGAGTTTGAAACAAAGATGATCGATATACGGAAACAAATGTCGGCTGATACTCCTACTGCTGTTAAGGCTATGACGGCTGACGTGTTTAGGTTATCGAAAGAGCTGCCATTGGCGACCGGAGAAATTCAGGAAATGATTGCCGCCGGGTTACGAATGGGCGTAGCTCAGGATAAAGTAATAGGGTTTACTCGGGATGTGACAAAGATGGCTGTTGCTTTTGATATGCCAGCCGGAGAGATTGCGGATAGTATGGGTAAGATCGCGAATGTGTTTAATATCCCGATTGACCGGATAGGGAATTTTGCCGATGCAATAAACTACTTGGATGATAATACGATGGCGAAGGGGCCGGAGATTATAAACGTGTTGCAGCGTATTGGAGGTAGTGCCCGTAACTTGTCCCCGGAGCAGGCTACCGCGTTAAGTGCTACAATGCTTTCATTGGGGGAATCTTCGGAGACTGCGGGATCTTCGATTAGTTCAATGATTAATACACTGTCCGCTGCCGGTATGCAGTCAGATCGTTTTCAGCAAGGTTTGCAGATGATCGGGATGAATGCCGTAGCTGTACAAAAGGCAATGTCAAGTAAAGACACGGCGCAGGGGACTATTTTGAGCGTCTTGGAAAAAGTATCACAGTTAAAGCCAAATGAACAGACGGAAGCACTAATACGGCTGTTTGGGAAGGACCACGGGCCTGCATTAATGAAGCTAGCGAACAATACAAAGTTGTACGGTGAGGCCCTGGACATGGTGAAGGGAAAGCAAGCGGGGTCAATGGATAAGGAATATCAAAAACGTGTTGCCAGTAGCGCGGCGCAGATGGTAATCTTTAAAAATAGATTGCAGGAACTTGCAGTCAAGGCCGGGGCGACATTGTTGCCAGCACTTAATAAGCTGCTGGTTTGGGCCGGTAAGTGGATGGATAAACTTTCTGCCTTCATGGAGGCTCACCCGGGATTAGTAGAGGGCTTTATGAAAGCGGCTGCGGCTGCATCTGCGGTTGCTTTGGCAGGGGGCTATTTGTCCTTTGTCTTTGGTGGTATTATGCGGGCTGTTAGTATCGGTGCCCGGATTTTTTCGGTGCTATCTACGGTTATCCGTGGGGTGGCTTTTGCGATTCAAATATTAACAACTATCATATATGCATTTCCAATTGTAGGTTGGATACTTGCTATCATTACGGCAATAATTTTGTTAATTGTTTATTGGAAAAAGGTTGTAGCATGGGTTAAATGGGCTTTTAATGCCCTTAAAGGCGAACATCAAGGATTTCTGGGAAAGGTTATTGATTTCGCTAAAACATGGTTTAAATGGCTCATATTCCCGATTCTGATGGCGGTAAGGTTTTTTAAAACGATGTACAAGAGTTTTAAGGATAGCGGGGGGAATATAATTGTTGCTATTGCAGATGGGATAAAGGCGGCTATGCATATTCCTATTGAATTGGTTAAGGAAATGGTGACGAAGATCCGCCGGTTCCTGCCGTTCAGTCCTGCGAAAGATGGCCCGTTAAAGGATATTCATAAAATTCGTTTAGTTGAAACAATCGCAGAAAGCATAAAGCCTACGGCTATGATAAACGCAATGCGAAGGACTGCCGGAGCTGCGATGAATTTCTTACTAAATCCAGGGACCAGGGGGGCGGCTTCGCCAGCTCCTTCCGGTGGGGGAGGCGGTGGAATGCATTTTTCTGTTACAATTAATCTATCTGGCGGGGCTACACAGAAAGATGCAAATATGCTTTCTGGTGAGTTGAAAAAACAAATGGATAGATGGTATACAGAGAAGGTTGCGCAAGATAGGCGTAGAAGTTTTTCACATTAATGTTAATAGCTATTAAGTTGTGGTAAAAGAGAGAGATAAATTAAAGTAAAAGTTAATGTACGCACAGTTAGGATCATTCGTTTTTCAAAATTTATTTGCCCCTACTGAGTATGGCCGAAATTCTCAGGCGGTTTATGCAATGCATCCTCTTATTGACGGTAAGCCTCGTTCACAAAAAACGGGGGATGACCTGGATGAAATTTCCTTGTCTGTTCGCCTTCATATGAACTTTTGTAAGCCAAAAGAGCAGTTAGATGCTATGCGGCAGGCAAAGGAAAATGGAGACGTTTTAACGTTTATTTATGGGAATGGGGACGTTGTGGGTGAGTTTTATATTACTCAAATTCAGGATTTTATTGAGTTTGCAGATCCGCAGGGGAATATGCTTTCTCTATTGGTGAATATTTCATTAAGGGAGTATGTTGTTGATGACAAGTTGCAGCAGCAGCAGGAAGCCCGGATAAAAAGCGCTGACAGCGTAGGGAATAAGAAGCCAGTAGTAAAGAGGAAGGCTAATGCAAGCACCTGCGCTAGTGCTGTTACTGGGCTTGTTTCTACGATAGAAAACCATGCAGCGGCAATTGATAAAATGGTGACGGTGGGTGGCGGTATGTTCATCCCTGCAAATAGGTATACCATATTGCAGCATCTTTCTGATAGTAAGGCGGCGGCGCAGGATATTGTTACCCGTTGTGATGATCCTGCGAGTTGTGCGAGTGGGAAACCTGATTTAAAGTATCGCGCTCAGCAGGTTCTTAATGCGGAAGTGAGTTTTACCAATGTGGTTAGAAATAGCCAGCATGGCCAGTTATCTGCGCAGAACCAAATCTTTAAGGCATGTGCGCGTAATTTAAAGGCCGCGGCGCAGCCATTAGTTAATGTGTCAATGCTTAGACAAAATGCCTGATAATATTAGACAATATACTACTATTGGTGGTGAGCGTTGGGATAGTATTGCTACCGCCCGTTACGGTGATCCCTTTAAGATGGGAGATTTGATTGCGGCTAATCCTGATATTCCTTTTTACGACGTTTTCCCTCAGGGCGTTATTGTGAATGTTCCTATTATTGAGAAAGTAGAGGTTAAGACCTCTTTAGAGCAGTCGGTGCCCTGGAAGCAATAGGCGCAATTTTTTGTTTATTTTTTGGTCCCCCCTGTCGGTTACTTGCGGGCTATGCAAGTAGCTAAAGCCGTTTACGAAGTAATCTACAATGGTAAAAATATTTCGGGTAGCATTCTCCCGTATGTGCTGGCAATAACCTATTCAGATCGTACGTCCGGAGAGGCGGACACGCTGGATATAGCTTTGGAAGATTCTTCAGGGCTTTGGCAATTTGCATGGCACCCCGCCAAAGGGGATAAATTGTCTGTCACGATTACGTTTAAGGGTAATGTTTTAAAGTGTGGAACATTTACGATAGACGGGACCACGTTAAGAGTTGGCCCGGATGGTGATATTGTGACTATTCGGGCTATAGCTGCCGGTATTACTAGTAATATTCGGACTACAAAATTTATCCCTCATGAGCAAAAAACATTGCGAGAGATTGCTAATGTCATTGCTAAGGACCAGGGGTTGATCTTACAGGGGGATATTCCTGAGATCCGGATTGAACGAAAAAGCCAATACAAAAAAACAGATCTGCATTTTTTGCAGGAATTGGCTGATGCCTATGGGTATACATTTTCTATAAGAGATAGTATACTTACATTTACTAATATGTATGAGCTTGAAGGGAAAGACGCCGCGTTGACCATTAATAAGAACGAGTTAATAAGTGCGGATATAGATGATAGAACTTCGCAAACCTTTCAGGCGGTTGATATAAAGTATCACCATCCCCGAAAAAAAACTACAATTATTTATTCCGCAAAAGAAAGTGATGCTGCATTTTCTGGTGTAAAGGCTGATACGTTAGTGTTACGGCGGCGCGTAGAAAATGACCAGCAGGCGGAGGCTATTGCAAAAGCGGCAATGTATCAGTTTAATAGCATGCAGCAGCAGGGCAGTATAGAGGTCCAGGGCAATCCGTTTCTTGTGGCGGGGGCTAGTATACAGTTGAATGGTATCGGCGTGTATTCTGGCAAGTATTATGTAAATGAAAGTACCCATAATGTTAGTAGGGACGGGGGCTATTCTACGTCTGCAACAATAAAAAGGGTGGGATTGATTGATCAGAATAATTACAAATGATGGAAGATAAGAATAAACAATATCCTATTCTAAAGTATGGGCTTGTGTCTGATAATTCAGAGCCGGGTTACGTGAAAGTTACCTTTAATGATGATGATGATTTCGTGACTGACTTCATGCCGGTCCTGGTGAGAAAGTCAAAAACTGATAAAGAAAGTTGGCCCCTGGAAATAAACGAACATGTTGTCTGTTTAATGCTTCATGATTGTGACGAAGGGATTGTGTTGGGTGCAATACCATCTGATGAGGATGCGCCGGATAGTGGGGAGGCTGATGGTAAGTTCCGGAAAAAATTTTCTGACGGGACTGTAATAGAGTATGATAAAGTGGCGCATTCCCTAACTGTAGATGTTAAGGGGAGGGCTGAGGTTAAGACTTCCGGGAGTGTGTTGGTTGATGCGGGGTCCTCCCTTGACGCTAAAGCGGCAATTAAGGCTGTTATTTCGGCTCCTGAGGTGGAGGTTAGTGCCACAGTAAAGGCGACGATTTCAGCGCCTTTAATCACATTAGAAGGGGCTGTAACTGTAATGGGCGCATTGACTGCCGCGTCAATTGCTACGTCCGGAGGCGGGGCTATTACGGCAGGTGGTAATATGTCGGTTACCGGAGAGGTCAGTGCGGCGAAGGTGTCAGCCGGGGGAATAGATTTGGCGTTGCACAAGCATAGCGGTGTGCAAACCGGTCCCGGAATTTCGGGTCCTGCTGTCCCATAACATTTACTGTTTATAAAAAAAATGCCATCGTGGTCATATTTGGCGGCGATGGCAGACATTAACACTATAGATAATCCGGTTTGGGGGCTTTCTACGCTTGGCTATGGGGTTTTAGTTGAGGGGCTGGCGTCCATTCGTCAGTGCCTGGGTATTATCTTAACAACAAGCAAGGGCACAGATCCTTTGCGGCCGGATTTCGGATGTGATATTTATGAGTATATAGACATTCCAGAGGTTACGGGTGTCCCTAACATGAAGCGGGCAATAGTGGAAGCGATTGCTATTTGGGAGACGCGTGTAAAGGTTAAGAATGTGAGCCACTACATGAAGAGCGAGTATAACCCTGTGTTTGAAATAACCTATTCTTTAGTTGATGAAGAGTTAATAGACCGCCTTATCCTAGATCTTAAGGTGGGGGTAACCTCATCTACCGATGACCAAGAAATAATATTACAGGCTTATTATCCGCCTAACCCTAAAGGGTATCCCTATCAGATTGCCTTTATTAAGAGTGGGGCACAGGTGGCCCCTTTACCACGGCCTAATGGGTATGCATCTGTGCAGGAACTTTTTTCCTGGGCGCAGACAAATTGGGGATTCTATGGGCGTTGGAACATGCTGGCAGATCGTTTTGTGATGTATATGAAAGCCGCGGGTGTGAAGCCTCCCACAACGCTTGCAATATCTGTTCTCCCAATAACTACGTTTTACG
Organism: Chitinophaga sp. CF418; assembly: GCF_900142925.1. Classification (GTDB taxonomy): domain Bacteria; phylum Bacteroidota; class Bacteroidia; order Chitinophagales; family Chitinophagaceae; genus Chitinophaga. Next base: position 162,656 of record NZ_FRCN01000014.1, on the reverse strand, counting down.
CGATTCTGCCGGATCTCGGCCCGGGGGAAGCATATTCAGTGTCATTTAAGGTAAACGGCGAAGATGCCGCCCCTGTTGCCCCTGATGATCTGGTAACGCCTGGGGCATTGCTTGCGTGGGTGCAAGATAATTGGGGTGCGCATGCTTCATGGGGGATTGAATGGATTGATGGGATTGGGGAGCCGGTTTTCTCTGATGAATTTAGTGAGGAATTTGACACGGACGCTACTGGCGTTCAATATAGGCTCGTAGGCGTTTCAAATGTTGATGGGTTCGAAGGGGAGCTGATTATTGGGAAAGTGATAGGGCCGGTATTTACTGATGAAATGAGTGGCGAGTTAACAGTGAAGCGACAATAATTTAATATTTAATGGCTGACTTAATACAGTTTATTTCTGAAGATCCAGCGGCGGCGGTTGCTGAGCTGAAGGCGGTGCTAGAGGAAGAGCTAAACCGACAAATTGCGCCTGCTGACGTTGAAATGCTTTTAATAAATGCATTCGCGTATCGTGAGGGGGTTTTGAGAGCAGCCGTAAACGATGCGGCGCGGCTTAGCCTTGTGCGATTTTCTCGTGGCGTAGCCCTGGAAGAGCTTGGGCGGTTGGTAGGCGTAAATAGGTTGCCAGCTTCTCGGGCGCTTGTTTCGCTTCAGTTTCAAATTATTGCGGGACATACGGGTATTACTATCCCGCAAGGGTTGCGGGTCCAAAGTACGGACGGCAAGGCGATGTTTGAAACAATGGAGGCTGTTGTTGTGTCTCCTGGTACTTATGCTGCCACGGTAAGCGCTGCCTGCGCTTCTGCCGGCTTGGTTGGTAATGGGTATGGGTTGAATACTATAAACATCATACTTGACCCCAAACCTTATTTGATGGGCGTTCAGAATATAGATCTGTCGTCAGGTGGGGCCGATCAGGAAACGGATGATAAGTTGCGGGAGCGTATTGAGCTTGCCCCCTCTTCGTTTAGTGTTGCGGGGCCTAAAGACGCATATAAATTCTTTGCTAAATCTGCATCATCTTCCATTGCCGATGTTGCGGTTACTTCCCCCGTTCCTGGTCAGGTGAATATTTATCCGTTGCTTAATGGTGGCGCTTTGCCAACTGAGGCGCTTTTGGATCAGGTGTATGCAATTTGTAACAGTGAAAAAATACGGCCCTTAACTGATACTGTGGTGGTTGATAGCCCAACGGTACAAGAATATGCAATCAATGTGGAGTTGACTGTGCTTACTAATGCTGTAAATCTTGGGATAGATGTGCAGGCGCAGGCTGCATTGCAGGCTTGGGTGGATGCAAGAAAGAGCCGTATGGGGATAGATGTTGTTAAGGCAAGGCTTCAATCTTTATCAATGGTAGAGGGGACATATAACGCCGATGTTGTTAGCCCTGCCTCTGACATTGTAGTCTCTGAGGAAGTGTACACAAAATGTACAGGTATAACAGTTTCAATAATGGGGACGCACGATGAGTAAAGGGAGTGTATTAGCGGATAGCGTTGCGCATTTAGATCATATACGTGCTTTTGATCTTGCTATAAAGAAGCGTTTTAGCCAGATCCAGTTGGACGCAATGTTAGTTTACTTTATTGATAATGTCAGTTCAGCGGCAATCCCCTATTTGGCGCAGCAGTTCGATGTATTAGGTTATAAAGGGTTTCGTTTGGCGGAGACGGAACAGCAGCAGAGAGAAATCATAAAGCAGTCCATCGAATTGCACCGGTACAAAGGTACGCCCTGGGCTATTCGTCAGGCGCTCGTTGCCATTGGTTTCGGTGATGCCTTGTTAGAGGAAGGCGTGGCGGGGCATTGGGCTAATTTTCGAATAACGATTGATCTGGGGGAAAGGGCGCTGGGGAATGCAGAGGTTGACGATTTGGTTAAGATGGTTAACGAGTACAAAAATGCCCGTAGTCACCTAATTGATGTTAGTTATACAATTACCGTGGGTGGCGATACGGTTACCCTCACAGACAGCGAGACAGATGCACAGGCTATTGAGGATATAGATATTATTTCCGCCGGTGGGTCATTCCTGCACAACGGGAAGGTTTTCAGAAACGGGTCGCGGAACTATAGCCGTGATACGGATACACTTACACTTACAATTATTTAAGAATGATTAATAGTGACATTAAAGCTACTGGTGCCGTAAGGGTGCTGATTTACGAGAATGACCGCCTTATTGATACCATTCAAGAAAATAACCTGGTGGTAAACCTGGGGAAAACCAATATCGCAAAGTTGTTGGGCGGCGATACTGAAGGACACGCGATAACGCAGATAGGAGTAGGTACAAATGGTGCTGATGCTGCATTAGGAGATTCGACCTTAGCTAATATGTTTAAAAAGGCTGTCGGGGGCGCGACGTATCCAGATGCTCAAAGTGTGCAGTTTAATTTCGACATATTAAATTCTGAGGGAAATGGTATTACGATCCGCGAGCTTGGATTGCTTAATGCTGCAAACGTGTTATGCGCTCGAAAGGTTAGAGCAGGTGAAATTGTCAAAACATCTGCGATTCGTTTAGTCGGCTCTTGGACAATCACAGTAAACTAATATACTATGGGATTATATACGGGTGATGCAAGTCAATACCCTGAGAAGATTTATCAATTCGAAGAAACGGACCTCGTGTTTGCTGAAAAGGATAATGTGCCGTTGAAACAGCTGGCAGATCGAACTGAGTGGCTTAAACGGAATATTGGGCAGTCCTCAGCATTGGCTGGTGAATTGGTGATTAGTAGTAATGCGACTATTGATAATACGGCGGCTGGTAAGCATATCGTCGCTTCTGCGGCGGCTAACACTATATTAACAATAACGTTGCGGGATGTGACAACGTTCCCGGTTAATACCATTGTGTCCTTATCTGGATACGCTGGTTACATGGGGGTTACTTATTTAAAGAGCCAGGTGACGGGGCAGGGGTTTAATACACCGGTAGGGAATAGGGCTATTATGTACATGCATAACCGGGAACATATGGCTTTGGTGGCTATGGGAACTTATTGGAGGGTGCTGTATGCATCAGATAGTATCTATGGGGCCGGAGAGGAAATAAAGGGTCGTAAACTGCTAAATAATACCGTTATGTTGAACGGTAGCCAAGTTATTGTTTCTCAGGTGCCGCGGCTCTACGAACATGTACAATCCTTGACTTTTGGCCGGGAAGTAGTGGACGAAAGTACCTGGTTGCAGAATGCCAGTTTGCGGGGGCTGTTCGGCCTTAGTCCGGATAGGACACGGATGTATTTACCTGATGAGCGCGGAATGTTTGAGCGTATGTTGGATGGTGGGCGTGGCATTGATATTTATAGAGCCTGGAATTTTGCGGGCGGTTATGAAGCCGACGCTTTAAAGCAGCATAGCCATCTTGGTCAATTGTATAGTCCGCGAGGATACCCGAAAGATTCCGGGGATCGTACTAGCCCTAACGGTGGTTACTACTGGATAGAACCGGGACAAGATCAGCAATTTGCACGTCGCCTTGTGCTCGACGAGGCCGGAACTGCAAGTGAAACGATAGTAAAAAACATAGGTAAATATAATTTAATGCGTTACTAAATGAAGAAATCTTTTTTTTTATTCTTATTCCTTTTCGCGTCTATATTGTCCCGCGCTCAATTTGTCGACACTACGGCGCTTAATCAGTATATTATTGAGAATATCCGAGACAAACGGCCCGAGAAGGTTACAGCCGATCAGTTGCAGAAAGCTTTGTTGGGGGTGTCTTCTATAGCTGGTAAGTATAACATACTTAACGCGAATCTGCGTAATAATATAGGTGCGGCTACTTCCGCCAACCTCGCAGGGCAATCACTAACATTTGATAGTGTAAAGACGTTTACGATCAATGTTGTTTCCGATGATCCCAATTCTGGCATAGTGCTCAATGGCCGGACGACATGTCCGGACTACTTTTCAGTTGCTCGGAAAATGGGAATAGGTACTATTGCGCCTGTCGCACTTCTTCATGTAATAAACAATGATACGACCCGATTTAGCCCGCTTAAATTTCAGACGATTATTGAAAATACAGGCACAGGGGCGGCAGGTCTGACATTTGTTGCAAAGCGTGGTGTGACGCAATCGTCTGACGAAAATTACATCAAAACATTTAGGGCAGGAGGCGGGCCTACTGCCGTAAATGGTTTAATGCTTGGTTCTAACGGAACGGATATTATGTCTGTTTCAACTTTTGGCGTTTCGGTGACCGGGCCGCTAAGTGCAACTGCGGGGCTAAAGTCTGCATCGTTGGCTAACATGGGTGGTAAGATTCTTACTACAGATCCAAGTGGAACTTTAATACTAGCGGCTAATCCATATGCGGCAATGGCTGATGATATGTTTTATCTATCAGCGGTTCACGGTACTTTGAGGTTTTCTTATTATGCAACCAATATTGCGGGCCCCGGCGTTAAGATCGCAATAATAGGCGATAGCCAGGGTGCCGGATCTTTCCAGAGCTCAGGACATACATTGGTTAGTAAGTTAAATACACTTTATCCTAATGCGGTTATCACTAATTATTGTATGGCCGGGTATAATTCTCGGCAGCTTGCGCCGGATGGAACTAATAGCTATGTTGATCCATTACATAATATTACGAAGGCTATAAATGACGGCAATACAGTTATTATTGTTGTTAATACCAGTGATGATAGCCATGTTGAAGGGGCTGGCGGAGTAGTGCCATTGACTGAGTGGCAGGCTAATCTAAATGCTATCGATGCAGCTGCAATAAATGCTGGGGCGCAGATCTTTTACATTTCTGTTTTTCCGCGTGGTGATTTGGATGTTGCTGGTAAGGCTCAACAGGCGCAAATGGCGGCCTATCAGCTTCGGAGGTTCGGGAATAGATTGGCTTATTGCTTTGGTACAATTGCGGCTCCTGGTGATCCAGATAATATTAGGGCATCCCTCCAGGTCGGGGATAATGTACATTTGAATGATTCCGGGATGGATGTTGTGTCTGATGTTCTAACGGCAACGCTCTACTATCACTATCAAGCATTGCCGTCTAAGATTTTGACATATAAGGTGTATCGTTCAAATACTCTTGATGGCGAATATTCTTTATATGCAACGTTACCGGGGAATGATGTAAACACAATCCAGGTGCCAATGGATTCTGCCTTTTATAGGGTACAGGCTTACTATGTTTCCGGTTATGTGCCGCCGCCTACCAATGCCGTCCAAGTGCTTGGAGAGCCCGAATAGTTGCGGCCGCTTAAGATGTAAGCGGCCAGATAATATGTCCAAGGAGGTGCGGCCGATTAATTATATCCACGGCCTTAATAATTCATCAAACAGCTGGTCAGTTACCAAATAGAAAGCCTCAACTGTTATATCTGGTAAAGGGAAAGTTTGATTCGTTTTATGATAATTAATAAGATATCCACAGTGGCTATCGGCCCATTTCTTTGATTGAAATGCTAAAACTGAAGAGTCAAACTCAGTAAAAGTCTGTTTGTTGGTACAAACAAAAAACATTAATCGAAATTTCCTGGACTTTAATACTAGTTCGTGCAATTGAGCGGGAACCATATAAAATCCCTCTATGGATGCAACAGGCAAACGTGGCAAATTTTTTTCCCACGCCCACCGATGGTCTTTATCTCGCGGTTTAAATTTAGCTTCCGCCGCCTCTTTTGATCGATAAGTATCTGTCATGTATACATTCTCCGCAATTATTCTCTTATCATGACATATGAAATATACTAAACGAAACCGATGCATGGTTGCTAATATCTAGTATGAAATTACTAAATTAATTAGCAAAATTATTTTTTTTCTCCGTCTTCGGGAATTGCGTGACTGGGAAGAAGGGTTCTTGGGGAGCAATCAAATATCAAAGCTATCTTATTTATGTGGGCAACACTATATACCTGGTTAAACTTTGGGCTTTCAACCATTGCGACAAAGCCTTGAGAAACTCCCATTTCTAAGGCCAAATCATCTTGAGACATTCCGCGCTCCGTTCTCATTTTCCGAACTTTATCAATTACATACTGATCTACTGCCGTTACACCCATTTTCTTGCTTTGGGGCAAGAAAGTTTTATGGATAAAAATAAAAAATCACTATTAGTGATTGTTTTTTTTAATTATATTACATGTGTAATAGATTGAACGCTCTCAAATAACATTATTTTAGTATATAATACTCAAACAAAGTTTAAACATCCCATATAATTATGTGTAAATACTTAGTGTAATAAGTACTAGCTTTGCAATCCCAAAAACGATTTGCATTGCAATTTTTGTCCTACGGAGTTTGGCAGCGAGTAGGATGGAACAGCGATGCTCATGTTGCTTCCTGATCATAGATCAGTAAAGGCGCGTGGGCTCGCTTGTCGTAGCCATCGCTGCCAAGCTCCTGGTGAAAACAAGCAGAGACCTGCGCCTTTTTATATTCCGCAGGTTACCATTGAATACCTAACCACCTCAACCTTATATGATATGGAATCCACAAAAAAGCGCGGATCTAAGCCTAATAATTACCCAAAGCTTTACTATGCAATATCTTGCTCTTTTAAGGGTATATACTACCGAATAGGAAAGGAAGCAGGAGCCGGACAAATTGTTATCGCAGAAATAGGAAAATTCCAAAACGTTTTAAGATTCAGAGTTGAAGGGAAAGCCATACAATTGATTAAGGAAGAGATATTGGACGACGACAAGAAGCTGCGCGCTATAAGAAAAGGTGATGTAACTGTTTCTGAAGAGCTCAAAGATGCCATATCCCAGCACGTAAGAAACTACTTTGCTTAGTGCTTATTGCGCTAGCATAGGTAAAACATATACTTTTTCTTCTGGACGGCTGCAATTACGTTGTCCTATTTGGGGAAATCAATAGTTCCAAAATCACCAAAATCATTTGATACGAACCGCATGTGGAGCCCCGAATGGAAAGAAGTGGCTGGAAGATTTGGTATTTCTGAAGATCGGCTTGATGTGTTGCAAATGGTATTTACTTACACCACCTCTTTCATAAACAACCAAGACGCTGAAGAATCAAGGCTATCCGAAAGCGAGATATATTTTATAATGTATTACCTACAAAATATCGCAAAGACAACCTTCGGGGAAGCTGCGGGCATATTTAGGATTTCCGAGGAAAGAATTGTTGTACTACTAATGGAGTATCTACAGAATGTTCATAATCCTAAATTGGCGGCAGCCGAAATGTTAAAACTTCCCAAAATTGAATTGGCTTGTGTGGCCTATTACATCGTGGATGTGGTAAAAAAGTTATAGAGATATTCCTGAATATCGTACCTGATGTTCCCTCTTATATTGCTCATGTTAAAAAAAAACCTGAAACTCTTAAATATAGCAAAATGCCTAGTTATTCAAAATCGGCCACAGACGCGATATCATCTGACCTTTTTGAGGAGATATGTAGAACATACAGCAAAGCTTTGTGGGCAGAAGCGTACCGGATTTTGGGCGATTCTGCCAGCGCGCAGGATATTGTTCAAGAACTTTTTATCGAGTTATTATTAAAGAATAATCTCGAGAACATACACAAGACAACTAGAGGTTACCTTTTTACTGCAGTGAGATACAAATGCTACCGGGCGAACAGAAAGCGGAAAATACAAAGAGATCGAGCGGAACATTGGTTTGAACTTCAAATTTGGTCCGAGCCCGAATCTTCTGCTTTGGAACAACAAGAAACGATAAGAGGAATCAGAAGAGCGATTAAAAGCCTGCCAATTCAGGCTTCGAAAATAATACATGCGGTCTTTATTGAAGGAAAAAAAAGAAGAGAGGTCGCGCAACAGATGGGCCTCTCTATAAATACCGTCAATTGCCATATATTCAGTGCTTTGAAGAGGTTGAAAAGAGAAGTTATAGCATTACAAATTGGATTCTAAATTGTGTTGCTTGCCTACGTTAAGCGACACTTAACCTTGATTTTTCATCAATACTGTCTACTAAAAATCAACCCTCTGGCCTTTCAAGGTTGGAGTTGCTGACTATTACCATTTCTAAAACAAATTTCAACGATACTTACGGCAATTAATCCCTTTCATAACCAAAATTTGAACCTCGACATGAAATCAATTGTAAAATTTGTTTTGTTTTTTTTTGCTATCCTCTATGCAGGACAGTTAACAGCCCAAAAGTCCTTTTATTCAGCAGGGAGAAAAATTCACTTACAGGAGGACACGACAAAAATGTTTGTACTTGTATCACCTCGCAATAAAGATGGTAGGCTATCATTTGGTATAGAAAATAGAACCACGATACAAGTTTCGCCGGGGGCCTTTATTTCCTTTGAGAAAGGAGGTGCTAACAGATTAAGCGCACTGAGGGAATTTGATGCAGATACCAATGTCTTGTATTCCTATCACGCTCTTACAGTCGGTGATGGTGGTAAGCTGATTCCCACGGGTGAGATATTGTTGAAGCTAAAACCTGGCGTCGACTTGGCTTCATTGTTAACCTCGTTGGGGTTAACAGGTAAGGTCGAAATATCCAGGAATCGCGAGCTGGAAATGGACATCCCAGAGTCTCAGCGTCCGTCGAAACGAGGGCAGTCAATGCTAGTTTTAACAACAGAAAAAGACAGTGTATTTAACTATGCGAATAGAATTTTTGAGTCTGGGCGGGTAATTTATTCGCACCCCAACTTTTATGCGTTGGATTACATTACAAGCGAAGCTGCGGTTAAAAAATCTCTGCCAACAAAAAGCTGGCCAGCAAATTTTGATGTAGACGACAGGGCGCAAATTCCCTTCAGAAGGGTTGTCCCTAACGATCCTGGTTGGAGTGATCAGGCATATTATATGTCTGGCGTGGGCGATATCGATAGCGTGTTTTTATACTTGCCATTAATTTCACTGAAGCCTATAGTAATACTTGACAATGGCGTTGCGTTACATAACGATTTGAATTTTGTTGGCGGTTATACGCCCGGCTCACCCGGTACAATACCTGGGCGTCCAGTGTCGGTTGATGACTATCATGGGACGGCTTGTGCGGGCCTGGCTGCGGCGGTAAAGGACAATTCCATCGGTATTGCTGGTATTGCCGCTGGCGCGCCTATTTACTCGGTTAATATCAACCATTCGGGAGTAACAATTGCAAATATTGCGGATGGTATCCATTATGCGTGGAATACAAATGCGCCCGTAATTAGTGCGTCTATTGGGTTTAACAATGTTACATTTCCAATATGGGACGCGGTGTATTCGGAAGTGGATGATGCCGTGACCTTGGGAGCAAATGGAAAGGGGGCTACATTTGTAGCATCGTCTGGAAACCATTTCTCACCAACAGACCCAACAAGTGTTTATGCTCCTGCTAAGTGGCCTCAGGTGTTCCCTGCTGGCGCTGTTACTCCTTCAAATGTCCTTTGTAGTTTCTCAAACGTCGGACCGGAAATGCAGTTTGTTGCAACTTCTGACTTGTCAGGAATATTGACAACAGACATTCCTGGTCTTGATGGGGCGAGCTTGAATGATTATTATTATGGGTTTGGTGGCACCAGTGCGGCTTGTCCACAAGCTGCTGCGGCTATGCTAATTTGGAGATCCGTTGACACAAGTCAGGGGAATATAACGGCCCCGTTCGTAGTGCTTGGGAATTCAATCGACATCCCGCCTGCCGGTAGGGACAATAATACTGGTTATGGGCGTATTCATGCCTTTAAGTATTTGCGGGCAGGTATGGACACGAAAGCTACTGTTAAGCGAACTAGTTTGATTGGCACAAACGCGGCCATCTATGAAATGGATGTGCTAGACCCATTCACCCCTGGGACTGCCGGTTATACATACAATTGGACTTGGAGTAACCCAAGTATAGCAACGATTGTATATCCGTTTACTGGTAATAGAAGTATAAGACTAAATAAAGTATCTCCATCTAGTAGCGGAACGGGAACACTTACATGCTCGTACGGCCCCGTTGCTGGGAAATGGATAACGAAAAGCCGAACAGTTAACGTTACCGCTCTTGGTGTGTTAATAGTGGCTAATCCCAATCCTGCTTCAAATATGCTCACAATTCGTTTACAAGAAGAAGATGGAGAGGATAACAATTTAACCCGAGCTGTAGCAACCACCGCAAGTCAGAGGCGGCAGATCAAGTCCATTGAGCTGTTATCCGCAACCAATACTCAACGGGTGTTTTATAAAGAAATTAAAGGAGAAAGTTATAGTGAAGCGATAAATGTTTCTAATCTGCGAAATGATCTCTATATCTTGAAAATAAGTAACGGGGAAGAGATTGTCACTAAAAAAATAGTTATAAAGCACTAGACCAAGACTGAGTGCCGTAAGGAAAAAGGAGCTCCTTTGAGCTCCTTTTTTTTTAATCTACCAAGTCAACGTATTGTGGTTGTGGTAAAATAGGGAAGGTGGCGCATATTACTCCGGGGTCTGTCATCCTGGTAGGACGAATCCGGAACTTTATATTTTGCCCCTCTTTATAGGATTTAGGAAGATTGCCAATTAGTATAGTATCTTTCCCACTATTGTAAAAAATTAATGCTGGTACATATTGATTCGAATTGTCCAAAACTTTGCAAGACGGACAATAACTGTCAATCCTGCCGGAAAGAGCGGGAGAACTATCCTTTGAACATCCATAGCCGAGCAATATTAATGGCAAAAGTAGGGGAATATAGTTTTTCATGACTTAGGGTTTGGTTTAAACAATATTGGTATTCGAGGTTGATACGCAATATAGAATTTTCTTTGCCTAAATCAGTTAATGAGAAGTTAACGCATCCCCTTTTTGCTATTGTAATAATTAGCGTTTGCTGGCATAGTAAATTCCCAAGAGACTTTCAACTAGTGCCGATTTATTTGGCTCCTTGTCTAATAAATCAGCAATGCCATTATCAATGGTAAAGTTCATACGCCTTTTTGTCGGGAGATCTTTTCTCCCGGCACCTGGGCGAGCTCCCCCGCTTCCGCTAATTGTTTTCTTCATTGCGGAGGTATCGTTTGAGGCGGGTTTCATTCCCTTTGATTTTTTCACGTTCATAAAATATTGCCATCTGTTTAAGTTCTTTAACAATCTCTATTGTCAGTAGGCGCGCAGGTGGTATCGTGTTTAAAATCTTGTCTATTGTGCCAATATAAACAACTATTATATTATACGGATGGATCCGAGTATGTAACCCTTTTACCTGATGTTTTGTTTCAAAAATATCTAGGCTTTCCGAACTTTCAAACCTATAAATTTTGCCAATATTATACGGCGGATGGGCACTGAGGATAACCCCACTGCCAGGTAGTTTGTCCTTATTTTCGCAATATAGAAAATCAATCGTTTCCATAAAAAGGTGCCCCGGTAGCCACCGGGGCGAGGTTGTTTATTCTAAGTATGAATTAAGAGCTTTGAGTATTTCGGGTCTCCTTTTTGCTGAAAAAACCCACCCCTGAAATTTTTCTCCTGTCAGCGGATGTGTTAGATATTTATTAAATCGACCGTTCAAGTTACTTAATTGTTCCTTGATTTCTTTTGTTTGTCCATATATAGCAATACTTTTTTCGGAATAGTCTATCATGCTTATTTTAACCTGAATAGATTCTTTGCTAGTGTTCTCTATCTTGATTGCCGGTACTTGTGTCTCAACCTCTCCGGTTTTTCCATTATAAATTAGTCCGGTGTTCAGGTCTTTGTATATAATAGTAAAGGGCTCGTGCCAGTTATCTCCACGTCCTATATATTTAATTTCCATCAACTGTACATTGTCACTTACGAATGTGCATTCATTGACTGTCCGGTAGTAAATGGTTGATGCGCAATTTTCATTATCCCAAGTTCCATCTAGTGTATAATCGTTTTTGGAGGCATTGAACTCCCATCCTTTGATCTCTCCAATTTGTTTATAAATCAACATTACGTCGTCCCTAAGTTCGTAATATTTGCCCGTAGCCTTATATGAATAATATTTGCAATCACGTTCCTCGAATACGAATTTCACTCCTGCTACTTCATTAATCTCTCCATTTTCTCCAACTTCAAGAGCAGGCTCGTTCTGCACATAGATATCATTCATCCCGTCAAAGTGTCCCTGCTGGCGACGTCTTGTTGTTTCTTCGACCTCCCTAACTGCTGGCCCGAATTGCCAGAAGATATTGATATTGTCGCCGCCACTATATACTTCTGATTTTACGGAGAAAGTTACATTGGGATACTTAGCTTTCAGGATTTGCTTTACTTCTTTAGCTGCTCTTGCTGCTTGATTTTTTATCTTTGCCATTTTGTTTGTGCGCCCTTTACCCGGTTGCGCCCCCGCTTTGATAAATCAAAGATACAAAATATTTTGAAATAACTACACACTTAAATCAAAATATTTTTAGGATACTTTATTTCATTTAAATGATAAAGAGAAATAGCCGGACTCCCGGCTATTTCTCTTTATCATTTAAATGGATTCTTGCAATACGAAGCGAGTAGTTTTAAATAGATATCAATCAGTTTTTGTTTGTTAACAATGGGGGCAGGTCCCATAAATATCATATCAAAACTTATCCCCGAAACAGATTCCATTACAGTGATAAGTTTTTTTTCTGCGTTTCGCTGTATATCCTCTGCTATAAGCAACGGGCAATAGCCATATTCTACTTTAAACCCGGCCATTATATACTCCTTATGCAGGTGTGTTAAGTAATGGGAGAAGTCATTATCTGACATTAAATAGCTTCTCTCGTGAGTTACAATTGGCTCGCGCAGCCTTGCTTTAGAGGCCTGTTCATCGACCTTGTACTGAAACCTCTTCAGTATGTTTTGTTGGATCTCAATTATTGCCGGTCGGATTGTTTCGCTGTAGGCTATTGCAATAAAAACATCTTCTGCGGCTTGGATCATTTCTTTTGTAACCTTAAAATTCTTATTCATTTTGTTTGTGCGCCCTTTACCCGGTTGCGCCCCCGCTTTGGTAAATCAAAGATACAAAATATTTTGAAATAAATACACACTCAAATCAAATAGTTTAACATATTGTTTATCCTTTTAAGGGTTGGTGATATGTTGTTACTTGTTTTTTACAGGTTCCGTATTCCGGAAGGGGAGACTGTAGCTGTTTCTCGTCGCCAACCTTGAATAGCTATTCTTTCTGCTCGTCTCTATTATTATCTGTTTATAATACTGCCCTCTAAATATGGACGTTTGTATACCCTTTTTTAACAAATAAATAGATATGTCAGTAACAGAGGCTAAGAACATGCGAATGAATATACAGATGAACATTGTGCATGTGTTAGTGATGTGCGCTAACCTAATCTGGGCATCCTACACGTACGCAAAGCGCGACAGCCTTGTGGATCAGATTTCCGATTCATTGATACGAATCGAATCTAACCAAAAACAGGATGCTGCTGATGCAAAGATTTGGCGGGGAAAAGTTGAGGCAGATTTGGCAGAATTAAAGGTGCGTACAGCGTTGCTGGAAGCGCGTGTGTTTAATACAAAAAGATAATACTAGTGAACCCACAAATTGAATTGTTGAAGTTGACTCAATACATAGATATTAAGTTAATGGCGTTGATAGTTGCCATTGGTTTTTTTACAAAAAAGAATCTCGGTAATTTTTTTCAAAGTGTAAGATTGGCACATAAGGTAATGCTGCTTTCGGGGATTATGTCATTACTGTACTATGTGACACTTCGAAGAACTGGGATTGCGAAAACAGAGGATTGGCCTATTTATTTCCTTACCTACTGTGTCACTACCTCGTGTTACGAGGTTCTTATTTCTCCAATGTTAGCAATGGTTTCTCGAATTTTTGGAGTAAAAAAGCCGTCTGAGCTCATAGAAGATGAAAAATAAAATTATAATATCTATAATCATTACGGCCGCTTCCTTTGCCAGTTGTAGCTATGCGCGGAAGACGCAGAACAGCAAAAAAAACACCTCAGAAGTCGTAGAGGAAACGAGCAATGCAAACGTGAAAGCGGCCGTAATTGATAGCCTTGAAGTTGAAGGACACAACACGTTGGGGAAAAGCAGGGTCGATAGTGTGTATGCAAGAATTACTACAACTCGGGAATACTTCAGCGGCGAATTTGATTTCGACAGTGGCGTAATGAATAAAACGTTACCCGCGCCCGAGCTAATAGACCGCCCTTCCCCTTGTGCCGGAACCCTTTTGTATCGTGAGAAAATTGTCAACGAAATAGGAACTGTTCGAAAGGATGATGAGAGCCGCAATATAGCTATAAGTGCTGCACGGGTGGAGAAAGCAGAACAACAGGCCAATAGAATTGCGCAACGGCAGAGTCGAAAAACAACTGCAACCACGTCACAACTTACTATCCATCGGAAAGGAAAATCAATCGCCTTTCTGATAATATTGATCATCGCTGTTGCTGGATATGTAGCATACAGATATTTAGGAAAGAAACAATGATACCAGTTAAATATTCTTGGATCCAAAATGAAAGTGGTCCGAAGATGATTTCTGAGGCTATAAAACTTTATGGTACTCTCGAAGTTCCAGGAGAAGAAAGCAATTCCGTTATTTTAAAATGGGCTCAAGAAATTGGTGTTGATATAGTTTACACGTCGGACGCTATTCCCTGGTGTGGGCTGTTTATTGGTGTGGTAGCTTTTCGTTCTGGTAAGGAGGTTGTAAAGAGTCCATTGTGGGCCGCAAACTGGCTTAATTTCGGAGTGTCAGTCGAGAGGGCTATGCTTGGTGATGTTCTTGTATTTAAGCGCAGTGGGGGGAATCATGTTGGGCTCTACATTGGTGAAGATCTTAATTACTATCACGTTTTGGGCGGGAATCAGAATGATCGGGTTAATATTATGAGAATTGCAAAAATTCGATGTATTGGAAAGAGAAGACCGAAATACCGCAATCAGCCAGCAAATGTGAGAGTAGTCAGAGTCGATGTCGATACACAGGTTTCGCAAAATGAAAATTAATATCTCATGGTAAATTTTAAAAGCGGGTTTCTTTGAGTATAACTCTTTAAAATAAAGAAGCCGTCCAGATTTGGGACGGCTTCTTTTATATAAAGATTAATCTTACTGCTTCTGGTAAGCCTCTATACTGACACTTACCGGTCCTGATTTCGCTTCAAGTTTTTTAAGGTTAGGATTGTTGACCGCCAGATTTGTGATAAATACAAGGGCTGTACCGGTCGTTAAAACTACCTGTACATAATACTTTAGGTAGCCATGATCGCGTTTCTTACGTTTCATAGAGAGACGTCGAGATTTGGTAGGTTAGAGAATCGCTAGTGTCAGGCAGTTATATATACCAGCTCGCTATACAAGTTTACCAGTTTTCAAACTTTGCCCGCTATTGTTATCCTGCTATTCATTATTCCACTATATACATTGCTGAAATCATACCGAAATTTTTCTGTTTTCAGTACTCCCACTTTATCTGCAAAAAAGGCAGCTATGTGGGATGACTTGGCAGCTATGTGGATGTTACTTGGTGACTTAGCGCCAAAATTTCCTTTTAATATGCATGAGTCTGCTGTCACTATTCCTTGACTTGTTCCTTGGCCGTTCTTTTTACGAAAGCTTATTGATAAATTCAGGCGCTTTCTTAATAATCTCGTTCTTATAAACGCCTTTTATCTTCTTGGTATACGTTTCAGTCATTCTCTTTGATCCGTGTCCGTAAAGATTTCGTAAGGCGTCCAGATCGACACCCGCTAAAATTTTGTCGTCCCCACCTGTGTGTTTCATGCCATACATGAATTTGTCGATACCCAATTGTTTCTTGACAATAGCTTGCCATAACTTTGTTACGGTATCTCTTTTTATTTGATTGGGGGAGGATAAAAAATAATTAGGGTGCATTGCGCCGCCCTTCCCTTCCTTTCTGCGCCCGCGATATCCCCCTTGCCCTGTATACGGACTTCCGAATACGTAATATTCCATGGGGTAGTTTGACAATTCCAGGCTGGCAAGATATTCGAACAGTTCATCAGGTATAGGAACTTCCCGTCTTTTTCTTGTTTTTGCATTTTCCTCTTCCGGGTTGGGCTCAATGGTTATTATTCTTGATTGAAAGTTAATGCATGAAATGCGCAATGCAAGTACCTCTTTGGGCCGGATGCCGGTATGATATATAACTAATAGATAAACGAAATAAAGAGGATGTTCTAAACATAAATGTTCTGCAATCTTCTGTTTTTCCTCTGCTGTAAGAGCTTTGTATTTTTCAGATTCCGGAACTTCTCGACTTGGAATTTTGCTTGCCGGATTATATTCAATTATCTCCCATTGCTCCAACTCGCCTAACATTGAGCTAATAACGTCTTTATATTTATTATAGCCATGATCAGATAGTGAACGGTCTGTTTCTACCTGTTGCAGTATTGTTTTTACATGAAATCTGGTGAGTTGGGTTATTGTTATGCCATCATAAAAGAGATTTGTAATCGCAGTTTCTATATGATTTATTTGGCTCGCATATCCCAAGCGGGATTTGTTAGAAAGTTTCTTTTTGTCTAATGCCCATTTTAAAGCCGCCGATATGGACAAGGATACTACATTTTCTTTGTTGGCCGATGTTTTTGGGGAATGTCTTAATTTAAATTTGGGATCTGTTATTGGGTTCCAGCCCGCTTTCAGCCACTCTTTTCTTGCCTCGAGAAGAGCTTCAGCTTCGATAGTCTTTTGTTTGAGATCTTTTATGCGGTTAATTCCTTCACGCCATTTTCGGGGATATTTTTTTCCGGCGTGTGTGTATTCACAGTACACATACCATTCGCTGTTTACACCCTCTGATTGGCCGCACAATACAGGGGTGGTGTAGGGAGTTTTTTGATTTGGACTTGTCATGTTTTAAATTACTTCCGGGTTTACTTCCGGATTTGTTAGTAATTGGATTTAAAACATTGACAAACAAGCGACCATAAAAAAAGAGCGGAGAAGAAGGGATTCGAACCCTTGAAACCCTTTCGAGTTTACACACTTTCCAGGCGTGCCAGTTCAACCACTCCTGCACTTCTCCGGTTGAATTGAATTTTTAATTCAGGGTTGCAAAGATATCTCTTTCCCCCGTATTACCAAAATTAATTTATATCGCTTCCCAATCATTGGCATTTGTTGTCAGTTCTCCCCTCAGGGGTGCCTCAATCATTGCCTTGGTTGCTTCGAGATCCAGGTTTTGTCCCAGCACGAACATGAGTTTAGTAATGGCCGCCTCGAAGGTCATATCATGACCGCTGATCACCCCTATCTGCTGCAGGGGCTGACTGGTTTCATATTTGCCCAGTTCTACGGAACCACCGTCACACTGGGTGATATCTACGATCACTACACCCCTGTCAATGGCCTTTTTAAGGCTTTCTATGAACCAGGGCTGAGTGTTTGTGTTTCCGCTCCCAAAAGTCTCTAATATCACGCCACGGAGGCCGTTTACGTTGAGTGTAGCTTCCACTGCTTTACGGGTAATGCCGGGGAACATTTTCAGGACGGTCACATTATCATCCAGGTGTTTATGTACTTTCAGCGGTTTTTCCGGAGAAGGTAATACAACCTGTGTCTTGTACTTGATGTCAATACCTGCTTCTGCCAGCGGAGGGTAGTTCATGGAGTAGAACGCTTCAAATTTTTCGGCGTTATACTTCTTGGAACGGTTACCGCGGAAGAGAGCAAAGTCGAAATAGATACATACCTCCGGTACTACCACCTGCCCGTTATGACGAGTGGCAGCAATTTCCATAGCGGTAATAATATTCTCTTTGGCATCGGTACGGATCTTGCCGATAGGCAGCTGTGACCCGGTAAGGATAACCGGTTTTGAAAGGTTCTCCAGCATAAAACTGAGTGCTGAAGCAGTGAAGGACATGGTATCGGAACCATGTAAGATGACAAATCCGTCATACCGGTCATACCGGTCTTCTATGATAGAAGCTATTTCTACCCATATCTCCGGTTGCATGTCGGAAGAATCGATAGGAGGATTGAAGGCGTATACGTAAAAGTCAATCCCCATGCGGTACAATTCCGGAAGATTGTTACGTATTTCATTAAACCCGATAGGTCGTAAGGCTTTGGTTTTCTCGTCGTAGATCATCCCAACTGTGCCCCCTGTATAAATAATCAGGATTTTACTCATTGATGCTGCTGTTCCAAATTGCCTGCAAATGTACCGCCTAAAAGGTTAGTGGGTTTTGAATAATTTAAGCGCGTTGTTTGTAGTAATTGCAGCGACGTCCGCTATTTTTAGATTTTTTACATCTGCTATCTTTTCTCCGATCAGTGGAATGTAAGCACTTTCATTCCTTTTGCCTCTGTAAGGTACAGGCGCCAGGTAAGGTGCATCTGTCTCCAGTACAACGTATTGCAGGTCGATATCTTCCAGGATCTTGTCCAGCCCGGACTTCTTGAATGTCACCACACCGCCTATGCCCAGGTAAAAGCCCAGGTCAATGATCTCTTTCGCTTCTTCCAGTGTACCGGAAAAGCAATGGAAAACTCCTGACAAGCGGCCGTCCTGTAAGGCTTTCACCTCGTCAATACATTCCCGGGTGCTTTCCCGGCTATGAATGGCTACCGGCAGATGGTACTCCCTTGCCAGTTCCAGCTGACTGCGAAATGCCTGGTACTGCTGTTCCCGGTAAGTAGTATCCCAGTAGAAATCAAGCCCTATCTCTCCGATGGCTTTAAACGGCCTTTTTGCCAGCCATTCCCGCACCACAGAAAGCTCCTGTTCTACATTCTCATTGATGTAACAGGGATGTACGCCCATCATGGCAAAGCAGTTGTCGGGAAACTGAACTTCCAATGCCAGCATACCCTCGATGGATGTGCTGTCGATATTAGGAAGGTATAACCTGGATACGCCCGCTGCCAACGCCCGTTCTACTATTGTTGTCCTGTCCGCCGAAAACTCCTCCCCATATAAATGGGCATGTGTATCAATCCAGTTCATTACTCAGATATTAAATTTTTTTATTGGATTTGTAAAAATATTACATTTGTATAATATTTATATTTTAGATAGCCCGTACAAAAGTACGGCCGGAAAACCTCATTTAAAACTATACTATTCTATGAAAGGCTATTTTTGCTTTAACCGTATCTTCGCAGGAGTTGTAATCCTGCTAGTAATGGCAACCCTCTTTTTTGCATGTTCTAAATCGGCTACTGATACAGCCAATGTGGACACGAATAAAGGAGACAATCAAACAATCACTGCTGCCGCTGATCAGGCGATCGTAAGCGGAATATATGACGACCTCTTCGGCATTGCGCTGGAAGTAGGTGCTGACGCCAGCCTGAATGAAACTGGCCGTAAAGCTCACAGCGCTGAGCTGGCTGCAAAACTGGGCAGCTGTTTCTCATATGATATCGATGATGTAACGGTAGACCAGTGGCCTAAAACCCTGCTGATCAAGTTCGGTGCAGGTTGCGCTGATAATACCGGCCGCGTGCGTGCAGGTAATATCCAGGTGACTTACAGTGGTTACTTCTACTACCCTGGCTCCGTGATCGTTATTAAACCGCTGACCTATACCGTAAATGGTGTGACTGTTACCGGTACAAAAACTATCACCAACATGAGCAACGGCAATGTATACAAATATAGTTCTGTAGTTACCGGTGGCACTGTGAAGCTGGATACCGTGATCGTTGGCTTCAATAGCAATACCATCATCACCCAGACTTCAGGTACCGCTACTTTGAGCGATGTGACTGACGATATTTTCAGCATCACCGGTACAGATTCACTGGCATACCCACTGGGTATCTCTGCTACCATCACTGTAAATGAAGCAGATGCACTGGAAAGGAAACTGGAATGTCCATGGATCGGTAAAGGTAAAGCACTGGTGACTGTAAAGGGTGTGACCGCTACCGTGAACTATGGTAATGGTATCTGTGATGATTCCGCTACTATCGACCTGGGCGACAAAATTAAGAGCATTGTATTGCCTAAATAAGCAATAATAATTCATAGGAAAAGCCCGGGTTATATGCCCGGGCTTTTTTATTGCAGGATATTGTTCAGTAAGGTATTGCTTCCATGTTGAGTTGCTGTTTTTTGAAATACTCCACCACCCGTGGCAAGGCATACTCCAGCCGGTCCCAGGCCTTGGTGCTATCGTGAAACACGATAATAGACCCCGCTTTTGCCTTGAATACCACATTCTGCACACAATCCTCTCCGCTTATTTCTGTATCAAAATCGGCACTTAATACATCCCACATGATAACCTGTGCATTGGGGATCACTTTTTTCAGATGCCTGACCTGGAAAGGGGTGATCCTGCCATAAGGAGGTCTGAACAAGGGGGAATTGATGTATTTGCGGGCTTCCAGGATGTTCTCTATATATTTATCTGTGCCCGTTTTCCAGCCGTTCAGGTGGTTATGGGTGTGATTGCCGGTATGATGCCCTTCCTCCAGTATCCGCTGATAGATATCTGGATGGTCAATAACGTTTTTCCCTATACAGAAGAAAGTGGCCTTTGCGTCATATTTGCGGAGCAGGTCCAGTATAAAAGGGGTTGCTGTAGGATGGGGGCCGTCATCAAATGTCAGGTATACAGATGGCCTGGCCGGGGAGAAGTTCCAGGTACAGCCTTTATACAATGCTTTCAGCAGTGCAGGTGTTTTCGTAAGATAAAACATGGATGTTGTGATTGAAAAATAAAGGTAGCTAAAATCTTTCTTTACCTTTGCGGCATGCAACAACAGAAAGTAAGGGTACGCTTTGCGCCCAGTCCAACAGGTGGCCTGCACCTCGGTGGTGTACGCACGGTTTTATTCAATTATTTATTTGCTAAGCAGCACAACGGTGAATTTGTGCTGAGGATAGAAGATACGGATCAGACCCGCTATGTGCCGGGTGCGGAAGAATATATCATAGAGTGTCTCCGTTGGTGCGGATTGAATCCTGATGAAGGTCCGCATGTGGGAGGTCCCTATGCGCCTTACCGCCAGAGCGAGCGTAAAGCGCAATACCGCCAGTATGCAGAACAACTGGTGAAAGATGGCTATGCCTACTACGCTTTCGATACTCCGGAAGAGCTGGAGGAAATGCGTAACAAACTGAAAACTGCTGAGAATCCTTCTCCGCAGTACAACGCTGCTGCCCGTCAGCAGATGCGTAACTCTATCAGCCTGTCTGCCGAAGAAACAGCCAGCCTGCTGGAGAAAGGCACACCCCATGTGATCCGTATCAAGATGCCACAGAATGAAGAAGTTGGCTTTACGGATTTGATCCGCGGACATGTGCAGTTCAATACCAGTACTGTTGATGATAAAGTGCTGCTAAAGGCAGACGGGATGCCTACCTACCACCTCGCTGTGGTGGTGGATGACTGCCTGATGAAGATTACCCATGCCTTCCGCGGGGAAGAATGGTTGCCTTCTGCACCAGTACACCTGCTGTTGTGGAAATACCTGGGTTGGGAAGCACAGATGCCTAATTGGGCACACCTGCCATTGATCCTGAAACCTGATGGTAACGGTAAACTGAGTAAACGTGATGGCGACAGACTGGGTTTCCCGGTATATGCCATGAACTGGACGGATCCTAAGAGCAATGAATTGACTAAAGGCTTCCGTGAATTGGGTTTCCTGCCTGAGGCATTTGTGAATATGCTGGCAATGATCGGTTGGAATGACGGCTCTGGTCAGGAGATCTTTACGATCGAAGAACTGATCCAGCGCTTCTCCCTGGAACGTGTGCATAAGGCAGGCGCCAAGTTTGATTTTGAAAAGGCAAAATGGTTTAATCACCAGTACCTGCTGCATGCGGATAATGACCGTTTAGCGGCGCTATTTGAGCCTGTGCTGAAAGAAAGGGACATCAATGCATCTCCTGAATATATTGCGAAAATAGCCGGTCTTGTAAAAGAACGTTGCAACTTCGTGAATGATATCTGGGAACATGCTTTCTTCTTCTTCCAGCAGCCGGAGAGTTATGATGTTGCGGCTGTAAAGCCTAAGTGGAATGACGACAAAACACAGTTCTTCCGTAACTGGGCAGCTGTAGTTGAAGATCATGCGGAGTTCACTGCTGTATCTCTGGAAGAAAGTTTCAAAACATTGGCAGCTTCCATGAATATCAAACCAGGAGAGCTGCAACTGCCTTTCCGTATTATGTTGTGCGGTGGTAAGTTTGGTCCTCCGGTATTTAATATCGCAGAGGTGTTGGGTAAACATGAGACGATCGCGAGGATAGTGAAAGGATTGGATGCGATCAATGCGTAATCAGTAAAATTCTGAGATGGCAGAGTCGCTGGCATTATGTATTGGCGTGATAGCATAAAACAAAAAAGAGAGGGATGCCCCTCTCTTTTTTGTTTTATGCTAAAGTCTTGATTAGCCCTTCTTGGCCTCTTTCGCCCACGTATCCTTCAGCGTTACCGTACGGTTAAACACTACCTTCTCAGCAGTACTCTCCGTATCCACACAGAAATAACCTTTACGCAGGAACTGAAAACGTTCTCCCGGCTTAGCTTTCAGCAGGCTAGGCTCGATATAGGCATTTGAAATAACCTGCAAAGAATCAGGGTTGATATATGATTTGAAATCACCTTCCTCATTACCCGGATCTTCTACTTTGAACAGACGATCGTATAGCCTCACCTCCGCAGTAGCAGCATGTGCAGCGCTCACCCAGTGGATGGTGCCTTTCACATTCAGACCGCTGGTATCTCCACCGCTTTTGCTTTCAGGGAAATAAGTAGCATAGATAGTAGTGATGTTACCGTCTGCATCTTTGTCAAAGCTTTCGCCTTTAATAATGTAGGCGTTTTTCAAGCGTACTACCAGGCCAGGTCCCAGGCGGAAGAATTTCTTTGGAGGTTCTTCCATGAAGTCTTCACGCTCGATGTACAGTGTATTGCTGAAAGGCAGCGTACGGCTACCTGCATTTGGATCTTCCGGATTGTTTTCAGCGACCATTTCTTCTACCTGATCAGCAGGATAGTTGGTGATCACCAGTTTTACCGGGTCCATTACCGCCATCACGCGGTTGGCCGTTTTATTCAGCTCTTCACGGATACAGAATTCCAGCAGGCTCACATCGATCATGTTATCGCGTTTCTGTACACCGATGCGTTCGCAGAAAGCACGGATACTGGCAGACGTGTAACCACGGCGGCGCAGACCGCTGATAGTTGGCATACGGGGATCGTCCCAGCTGGTGACATGCTTTTCGTTCACCAGTTGCAGGAGCTTACGTTTGCTCATCACCGTATAGGTAAGATTGAGACGTGCAAACTCATACTGATGGGACGGGAATATATGTAGCTGCTCGATGAACCAGTTGTACAACGGGCGGTGCGGAATAAATTCCAGTGTACATATAGAATGGGTGATATTTTCGATGCTGTCGCTCTGCCCGTGGGCAAAGTCATACATCGGATAGATGCACCAGTTGTCGCCGGTGCGGTGATGATGTGCATGTTTGATACGGTACATGATAGGATCACGCATATGCATATTGGGAGACGCCAGGTCAGCCTTTGCACGTAATACTTTCTCACCGTCCTTAAATTCTCCTTTACGCATACGCTCAAACAGGTCGAGGTTTTCGGCTACGCTGCGATTGCGATAGGGAGTACCTTTGCCAGGTTCGGTAGGTGTACCTTTGGATATAGCGATTTCCTCCGCAGTAGAATCATCTACATACGCCAGTCCATTTTTTATCAGTTGTACAGCGAAGTTGTATATCTGTTCGAAATAATCGGACGCATACAGTTCCTGGGCCCATTCAAAACCCAGCCATTGTATGTCGGCCTTAATGGAATCCACATATTCAGTATCCTCCGTAACGGGATTTGTATCGTCAAAACGGAGGTTGGTTTTACCATTGTACTTCTGTGCAAGGCCAAAGTTGAGGCAGATGGATTTGGCATGCCCGATGTGCAGGTAGCCATTTGGTTCCGGTGGGAAGCGTGTAAGCACCCTGCCGCCATGTACTCCGTTGGCAATGTCCTCTTCTACGATCTGTTCCAGAAAATTGAGGGTCCTTTCTTCGCTCATAAAGTTTAATATATTTCGGACGGCAAAGGTAGTGAAAAGTCCACAGACCGGAGTAGGAAGAAAGGTAGCACTTCGTGGTGGACTGCTCAAAAAACTTATATTTACAACCTTAACAACCCGAAGATTATGGTCAACCCCCTACAACGTCCTGTACGTGTGCTGGTGGCTAAGGTCGGACTGGATGGTCATGACCGGGGCGCCAAGGTGATTGCGGCAGCCCTGAGAGATGCCGGTATGGAAGTGATTTATACCGGACTGCGCCAAACCCCCGAAATGGTGGTCAGTGCAGCACTCCAGGAAGATGTGGACGCCATTGGTGTCAGCATCCTGTCAGGCGCACACATGACGGTTTTTCTACGTATTATGGCCCTTATGAAAGAAAAAGGGATGGATGATGTATTGCTTACGGGCGGCGGCATCATACCGGAAACAGATATGTCGGAACTGAATGAGATCGGCGTTGGAAAGCTGTTCCCGCCCGGTACCCGTACCGAAGATATTGCCATATATATTACAGATTGGGTCGCCAGCCACCGGAGTTTTTAAAAAATGGCACCGTTTTGAAACTTTTTTTCGTCCCGGGCGTCTTAGATGCGTATACAAGACAACCCAATTAAAACAGAAGAAGATATATGAAACGGAAACTCTACCTTATTCCACTGCTGCTTTGTTTGTTACAGTTCCCCGCATTTTCTCAGGACAATAAATCTGACACCAGCAAACATGCATGGAAGGAAATGATATTTGGCAGATATGCGGGCGCTAATCCAAGTAAGCGTCCTTATATGACCTGGGGCGGAGATGGTCCGCTGCTTTCTTTCAGTGACGAGGTCAGAGATGCCGGTAAGCATGTGCATAACATTCCCCGTTTTACCTTCTTTTTTAACGTCGGTCACAATCTGAACTATGATTTTGATAGGCACTTCGGTATTTTTACCGGGCTGAATCTCAAGAACATAGGGCTCATCACAAAAGATGACAGGGATTCTGTAAAACTAAAACGCCGTGTATACACCCTGGGTATACCCCTGGGCTTCAAGATCGGGGATCTGAGAAGAGGTTCGTTTTTCTTCTTTGCGGGTGGTTCTTATGATCTGGCGTTCAATTACAAGGAAAAGAAATTCATCCACGGCGATAAAAAAGACAAGTTCAACGAATGGTTCAGCGACCGCACACCGCTGCTGATGCCTTCACTGTTTGCCGGTTTAAGGATGAGCCCCGGTTTCGGACTGAAAGTGCAGTATTATCCTAAAAATTTCTTCAATAAGGAGTACAAGGAAGTGTTGAATGGTGGCACCACTACTCCCTATAAAGACCTGGAAGCCAAACTGTTCTTTGTAACGCTCAGTTATGATTTTGGCAGGATCCCTGATCATAAATACTGGAAAGAAATGCATAAACGGCATCAGAAACACCGGGAGAGAAACTCCTGATATATAAAATAAGTTTAAAACAATATTGTTGATCTGATGCCGGAAAAGGCATATCTTAGGAATGACGAATAATGTTAATGGATGTATGTGCATTTATTCGTCATTCCTGTTTTTTATCGTTTTCCTGTGCTCCTGTATTATTTTAACATCCCGTAATAATCCTTTTTCTGTCTCTTTTTTGACCTTGCTTGTTCGTTGCGTCTTCGTCGCTTCTTCTCTGCTTGTTCTACCCTTGGTCTCTCCTTGTTCTCTTAGATCCCTTCTCTGTCTCGAAATTCTTTCTGCTGGCGGATCTATACGTGCCAGTATAATGAGCTGAGGGCTTTTCCCGGAGAGATATATTCTTTTGTTTCAATGTTAAAATAACATCACAGTTTGTGTTGGAAAATAAGATAAATTAGCCCTCCAACAAAACCCGGATCTCATGTACAATACTATCAAAACTGAACTCACCGATAATATCTTCTTTATTTACATCAATCGTCCTGACAAAATGAATGCCCTGAACCAGGAAGTGATGAAAGAGCTGGCATTGGCGATAGATGAAGTATACACCAATAAAGAGATTAAGAGTGCAGTAATCACAGGTAAAGGAGAGAAAGCTTTTGTGGCGGGTGCTGATATTTCAGAATTCCTCACTTTGTCCGATCAGCAGGGAATTGAGTTGGCCAAGAAAGGACATGTGGTCTTCAAGCGTATTGAAGATAGCGCCAAGCCGATCATCGCAGCTGTGAATGGCTTTGCGCTGGGTGGCGGATGTGAACTGGCAATGGCCTGTCATTTCAGGATAGCTGCCACCAATGCCCGGTTCGGGCAACCGGAAGTCAACCTGGGACTGATACCTGGTTATGGTGGTACACAACGCCTGACTGCCCTGGTGGGTAAAGGAAAGGCGCTGGAAATGATGATGACGGGCGATATGATCAATGCCGAAGAAGCACTGGAATGGGGGCTTGTCAACTATGTGGTGGCGCCGGGCGATCTGCTGCTGAAATCAACAGAGCTTTTACAGAAAATACATACCAGGGCGCCACTGGCGGTAGCCCGCGTCATCAAGTGTGCAAATGCTGTGCTGAATAACGGCGTGGACGGTTATGAAATGGAACTGAATGAGTTCGGCGCCTGCTTCGCCACAAAGGACCTGCAAGAGGGCGCTGAGGCATTTATACAGAAACGGGCGGCAAGCTTCATAGGAGAATAAAAGACCTGTTTGTTTATCACACTATAACAGCCATAACAGGAAGGGCACGGCTCCGTTGCAAGGGCCGGGTTTATCTTTTCATTAATGGCATTGAATTAGTAATTCGTAATTGATAATTCACAATTCATATGTACGTTTGTACCGCAAAAAATCAAGCATATGGAATATAGAATAGAGAAAGACACGATGGGCGAAGTGAAAGTACCTGTAGATGCTTACTATGGTGCTCAAACTCAACGTTCTATCGAAAATTTCAAGATTGCTCAGGATATTAACAGAATGCCGAAGGAAATTATCCAGGCGTTTGCCTACCTGAAGAAAGCTGCAGCACTGACCAACCTGGACGCCGGTGTACTGCCTCAGGAAAAAGCAAACCTGATCGGACAGGCTTGTGATGAAATACTGGCTGGTAAACTGGATGATCAGTTTCCGCTGGTGGTTTGGCAGACCGGTTCCGGTACACAGTCAAACATGAACGTAAATGAAGTGGTTGCCTACCGTGCACACGTGATCAATGGTGGAAAACTCTCCGATAAAGATAAAGTGATACACCCGAATGACGATGTGAATAAATCACAGTCATCCAACGATACATTCCCTACTGCTATGCACATTGCTGCATACAAAATGTTGATCGAGACCACTATTCCGGGTATCGAAAAACTGAGGGACACCCTCGCTGCCAAAGCGCAGGCTTTCAAAAACATCGTGAAGATCGGCCGCACCCACTTCATGGATGCTACGCCGCTCACACTGGGACAGGAGATCAGCGGATATGTTTCCCAGCTGAATCATGGTCTGAAAGCTATTAAGAATACCCTTGCTCACCTGAGTGAACTGGCCCTGGGCGGTACTGCAGTAGGTACAGGTATCAACACGCCAAAAGGTTATTCTGAGAATGTAGCAAAACACATTGCTACATTGACGGGTTTGCCTTTCATCACTGCTGAAAATAAATTTGAGGCACTGGCTGCACATGATGCTATCGTGGAAGCACACGGTGCACTGAAAACTGTAGCAGTTAGTCTGATGAAGATCGCAAATGATATCCGCATGCTGAGCTCCGGCCCACGCTCCGGTATCGGTGAGATCCATATTCCTGACAATGAGCCGGGTTCTTCTATCATGCCAGGTAAGGTAAATCCTACCCAGTGTGAAGCGCTGACCATGATTGCTGCACAGGTACTGGGAAATGATGTGGCTATCAACATCGGTGGCGCTACCGGCCATTTCGAACTGAACGTGTTCAAGCCGGTAATGATCTACAACTTCCTGCACTCCGCACGTCTCATCGGCGATGGCTGTGTAAGCTTCAATGATAAATGTGCTGTTGGTATCGAACCAATAGAAGCAAACATTAAAAAGCATGTGGACAACTCCCTGATGCTGGTAACTGCACTGAATACCAAGATTGGTTACTATAAGGCAGCAGAGATTGCGCAGACTGCCCATAAAGAAGGTACTACCCTGAAGGAAATGGCGGTGAAACTGGGTTATGTGAAGCCGGAAGAATTTGACGCCTGGGTAAATCCGATCGATATGGTGGGTGAGATTAAATAAGCAATTGCTTAAGTCATAAAATAAAAAACGGGTATCTGTTCATACAGATACCCGTTTATGTTTAACCGGAAGCCGGTTTATGTCAATGAAGAAGCGTCAGAATAATTGTACGCAGGCTTAAAAGTATGATGAGCGTACCCACCATGATCATCAGCGGCTTACGTTTGAGCCTTCTCACGAGGATCGCTGCAAATGGAGAAGCGATCACTCCACCGATGATCAATCCTATAATAACAGGCCAGCCGGCAATGGCGCCGAAAATGAGAAATGTACTTGCACTGGAAAGAGAGATGAAGAATTCTGCAGCATTCACAGAACCAATAGTATAATGGGCAGTACGGCCTTTACTGAGCAAGGTGGAAGTCACGATCGGTCCCCAGCCTCCACCGCCAAAAGAATCCATAAAGCCACCAAAGAACGCCAGTGAGCCCAGACGTTTGGTTTTACTTTTTGCTTTTTTAGGCAGGAATGCTTTCCGCAGCACAATAGCGCCCAATATGAGCAGATAGGCACTGATGAAAGGTTTGATATTGTCTTCCTTAAAGTAAGATAACCAGGGAATAGCCTCAGAAATCGCGTTCATCCTGGAAAGCAGTAATGAACCACTGACAGCGCCTATCATACCTGGTATCAGCAGATACAGAAATAGTTTCTTATTTACGTTACCGAAACGGAAGTGGGAAATACCGGATGCACCGGTGGTGAACACCTCCGCCACATGAACGCTGGCGCTGGCAATAGAAGGGGGAATGCCCAATCCCAGCAACAGCGAGGACGACGTAGCACCATAGGCCATGCCCAGCGCTCCATCTACAGTCTGCGCCGCCAGACCTACCAGTATGTAAAATAACAGCTCCCTTGTAAAAAGGGATTGTGTGAACTCGAAAACCCGTGTATGGGTGGCCTCGGATGTATTGTAGTAGGATAAGATCCCTATCCCGGCCAGTACTGCAACGGCTATAATACCGATCAGCAGCCACAACACAGGCTTACGTTGGTTCTCCTCATTGACCAGGTCAATCAGTATCTCCTGACGTTCTACCGTAGCGTACTTTTTTTCAAGTTGGTCTATCTCCTGGTTATGCGGCATGTATTACTTCAGTTATATAGTCTATAGATGTTATAGACTAAGGTAGGTCGAAATCGCCGGATATCCAAATGCAGGAGATTAAAATGTGCTGAATATTCTAATAATGAGGCGAAACTCAGGTAGTCAGGATAAATAATCCCCCGGGATAAAAAAGAAAACCCGCCGGGCAAATGGTCTGCTGCCGGCGGGTTGCTTAATTATGCTGATGCCTTACTTCTTGAAAGGCAGGTCATATGTGAATGCAACGTAATACAATCCTTTGATGGTCGGACCACCAACATACTGGAAGTAGGATGTGTTGAGAATATTGGAGCCACCCACTTTTACGGAAGTATGCAGTTTAGGTAAGCTATAAGTCACCTGTGCATCTACAGTGCTGTAAGCAGGTACGTCTCCATTACCGAACAGGTTCTGCCAGTAGAAAGTCTCCTGCCAGTGCCATACCACGTTGAAGCCCAGGTTAGGCAATACCCTTCTGTTACCGAAGCTCACATTGGTGAACCATTTAGGCGTATTAAAGCCGGGGATCAGGGCGTCATCTTTGGTCTTATCCTGCGCCAGGGCATTGTAGTTGGCGTTACCGCTGATAGTGAATGTTTTCAGGAAATTATATGTAACACCCAGTGCAAAACCATAGTTCTGTACAGTGGATTTACTGTTTGTCCATACCCGGTAACGGTTCTGGTACTGCTTATCATACATCTGGTTCAGTACTTCCTGGGTAGGATTATTCACGTTACCGGTTTTCGGTACCGCTACTTCTACCTGACCGATGAAGTTTTTGTAAGTGTTGTAATAACCGTCGATGTCGATAAATACTTTGTTGTCAAACAACACACTCTTGTAGCCTGCTTCAAATGACTGGATCTGCTCAGGTTTGATAGCGTCCAGGTTAGCTACCTTCAGCACATTTGCATTCTGCTGCTCCGCCTGATCTCTGGTCAGGGTAGGATCAGCGTTAGTAGCCTTGTTCACTGCTGTAGTAAATGCAGTAGCACTGGAAGTGAGGAAGGAGTTCTTGAAGTAGCCCAGGCCTTCCTCTATAAATGCCAGACCGCCTACACGCCTTACTCCGCCGTTATTTACGAAGGAGTAAGCCTCAAACAGGGAAGGGAAGCGGAAACCGTTCTGCCAGGAAGCCCTGAAGTTGTGACGTTGATCCGGTGTAGTATATACAGCTGCTACACGGGGATTGAATTTACCTGAAAACTCCTGGCTCTTATCAAAACGCAGGGAAGCAGTCAGTTTCAATTGATCGTGCAGGAATACTTTGCTACCCTGTACGAAGCCACCGGCTTTACCATACCAGATGTTTTTTCCACCGGGAGTATTACGTTTGTCTAATGGTTTGGTAAGGTCCACGAAGTTATTACCATCCGGGATGATCTCGTAAGTGCGGTAGTCGGCTCCTACCAGTACATCCATGAAGTGGATGTACTTACGCAGGTTCCAGGTGCCTTCTGCATGGTAAAAACGGCTCATCTGGAGCAGGGCAGCGCCACCGCTTTTGTTGGTGCTGTCTTTGGAAACAGGGTAAATATCCCAGTCGTTAATGCTCTTGATCTTGGCCACCTGCGCATCAAAAGCTGCCGTACCAGGTGTCCAGCGGCCCGCATCAGCAGCTGCACGTGCAGCCCTGTGGGCTTCTGCTATATTGCTGCCGCTAGCATCCAGTGCGTTGTTCAACGCAGTGGTATAATCTGCCTGCCATTTTTTATCTGTTTTGAAGGACTTTTCCAGGTTGTCAGCCAGCGGGTTCATATTGTAGGAATCACCTGTGTTCTCAAGGGAGACATAAGAGCGTAGGGTAAAATCCTGCCCTACTACTTCTACCTTATGATTCTGCACGACTACATTTTTCAACCCGATACGGTTACCACGCTGGAAGAAACCATCCATTTTGCCTACACGGTAAGTGTAAGATGCTTCTACTTTAGGACTGATCTTATAGTGCAGGGCTCCGTCAAATTTCAGGTTCTTAACGGTATAGTCGCCTACCAGGTCTTTTTCCCAATAGCCAGTGCGGGATACGTTATAAGACTTTCCGAATTTGTCGGTGATAGGGAAAGTACTCTGATCTGCATATTTATTCCAGGCATCATTTGCCGGGTTGTTTGCGCCGGTCAGCTGTGGGAAGTCAGGATTCGCCTTACTGCCGGGATTGAAATCATTGTGGCTGTCCGCATACCAGTCAGTACCCTGCATGTAGGAGAAATTCACCTTGAATGCCAGCTTTTTGCTGAGCGCCTGTGCATAACGTACTGAGGTTTCAGAGATCGGTTTCGGAGAGCTGCCATTACCATCAAAGTGGTTGAAGGCAACTTTCTGGTATACGCTGATACCCTGATATTGGAAAGGGTTTTTGGTAATGAGATTGGACATCCCGTTCAGGGCATTCATACCATACAGCGCGGAAGAGGCGCCGGGTGTTACCTCAATACTTAAGATATCCAGTTCAGTGGGGCCGATAGCGTTTCCCAGGGGCACACCCAGTGTGGCGGCCTGATTGTCCACACCATCTATCAGCTGCATGAAGCGGAAGTTATTGGGCACGTTGAAACCACGGGTATTGAAAACTTTGAAGGTCAGACCGGCGGTAGTCATCTGAACGCCTTTCAGGTTGCCGATAGCGTCGTAAAAGGAAGCCGCCGGTGTTTCTTTCAGGGCTTTTACGTCCAGTTTTTCAATGGCTACCGGTGATCTCATCAGCTTTTCCTGCTGACGGGAGGCTGATACCACTACTTCATTTACCAGCAAGGATTGTGTTACCAGCTGGAATTGTAAGCGGCTGTTGCTGTTCCTTACATCAAATTCCTGGTTTTGATATCCCAGCAGGCGAACCTGCAGTTTTAAAGGAAATTTGGTATTTGTGGTGATCTCAAACCGGCCGGTAGTGTCTGTCGTTGCACCGAAAGAAGTCCCCTTGATCTGAACAGTGGCACCAACCAGTGGCTCGCCTTTATCTCCGGTGATCGTTCCGCCGAGAATATAAGAGCCGTTCAGCTGAGCCTGGGCCAGTACAGGCAGTAATAAGGCCAGCAGCCAAAAAGATGCTGTATAGATAGTGTGTCTTTTTGCGGACATAACTATAGTTTATTAATAAATGAATTGGTCTTGTGAATGAAAATGATTTTGGCAGATGCCATTAAAGGTTCATCGGGGAAAAGCTGTGTTCAGTGCTCAACAACATCGTAAAGAAGTGTTCATTGCGTATTAAATTGGTGGTGAATACTATTTTAGTCCTTTATTATATCTATTAGTCTATCGGATTTGTGGACAAATGTAATACGGCAATTTAATTTTTCAAAGGAATAGGCAAAAAAAAGCGGTCTCGTCCAGGACGAAACCGCTTTTAAAAATATCTGAAAAGCTTATTTTGTTATTGCAACTGGTTCTTTTTCAGTGGATTGCTTCTCGTTGTGTTTGTGAAAAAAACGTTTCTGGAAAACCAGGATTGTGATCACGCCCACAGAGATGGCAGCATCTGCAATATTGAAGATCGGGTTGAAGAATACGAAATAGTCGCCTCCCTTGAATGGTATCCAGGTAGGAAGGTAACCACGGTAAACCGGGAAATAGAGCATATCTACCACTTTCCCATGGAGGAACCCGGCATAACCACCGGCCTTTGGCAGGAAGGTAGCAACATCGTAGAAGTTGGTCTCGGAGAATATCAACCCGTAGAACATGCTGTCTATCAGGTTACCGGCAGCACCTGCGAGAATGAGGGCGCCACAGACCAGTAAACCGGTATGATGGTGCTGTTTTACCAGCGTCTTCATGTATTTAAAACCTATTACTACAGCGGCCAGGCGGAAAAGCGTCAGTAACACTTTGCCCCACTCTCCTCCAAGTTCCAGTCCATAGGCCATACCAGGGTTCTCAGTGAAGTGAATGCGGAACCAATTAGGGAAAATGATAAACTCCTGGCTAAAGTTCATGTGCGTCTTTATCCAGAACTTCAGGGCCTGATCCACCACCAGCACTAAGACAACAATCCAAATTACGTGACGATATTTCAAAGGGTAAAAATTTTATCAAAAATAATAATAATGTGCAAAATCGGAATTTCCGGTCATTCCTCGAAATATACACGCTTCACTCGCTGCGAAATTCCTGTTAATATTTCGTAAGGAATGGTTTCTGCCCACGCTGCCACTTGCTGAACAGGCAATTCGCTGCCAAATACGACTACTTCATCGCCTTCCGTTACATCCGGGATGTGGGTTACATCCAGCATCAGCATGTCCATGGCTACAATGCCGGCCACCGGGGCCAGTTGTCCGCGTACCAGCATTTTCCCTTTCCCATTGCTCAGCCGGCGGGGATAACCATCTGCATAACCTATGCGTACAGTAGCTGTAACCGAGGGACCTTTAGCTACCCATTTGGCGCCATATCCTACCGTATCTCCGGCGGCCAGGTGTTTTACCTGTGCCACTGTCGTTTTCAATGTACTGACAGGACGCAGCTGCTCCTGGATGGAAGTGGCGCTGTCAATGCCATACATCCCGATGCCCAGTCTCACCATATCCAGCTGCAGGTCAGGATGCCGTTCTATGGCTGCACTGTTGGATATATGTCTGATAACGGCATATCCCAGGGCTTTTTGCAGCTCATGGCTCATTTCAAAGAATAAGTGACCTTGTTGCTTTGTGAACTCGTCCATAGCCGGATCTTCACTGGCTGCCAGATGACTGAATACAGAGCTTACCCGGAGGTATATATTGTCATTCAGCAATCGTCCCAGTTCCGGAATGTCTTTCTTCTCAAAACCGAGCCTGTGCATACCTGTGTCCAGCTTAATATGCACAGGGAAGCCATTTTTACCGGCCAGCTGTACTTCTTCTTCAAACTGTTTTAACAGGTGCAGGGAATATATTTCGGGTTCCAGGTTCCATTGAAGAATGGCATCGAAAGAGGCGGGTTCAGGGTTCATTACCATGATCGGCATGGTAATACCGGTCCTTCTTAATTCTACTCCTTCATCAGCATAAGCAACGGCGAGGTAATCTACGCCATGAAACTGCAATAGATTTGCAATCTCAAAACTTCCGCTGCCATAAGAAAATGCCTTCACCATTGCCATTAGTCTGGTGCTGGATTTCAGGCGGGATTGATATTGTTTTACATTGTGTACTACAGCACTTAAATTAATTTCCAGGATGGTCTGATGCACTTTCTGTTCGAGCAGCTTACCAATCCTTTCAAATTCAAATACGCGGGCGCCTTTCAGCAGAATGGTCTCATGCTGAAAATCCTGTGGGTTGAACTGCTGGATAAATTCTTCCGTTGTCAGAAAGAAACTGCTTTTCAGACCGGAGATCTGCTGAAAGCTCTTTTTCTCCCTGCAGATGTTTTTACCGATACCTATTACCTTATTGATACCCTTCTGCTGCAGCAGACTGGCTACTTCCTCATAAAGAGATGCATCGCTTTTACCGCTCTGCAGTATATCGCTGAGGATGACTGTGCGGGTAGGATGTTGCTGCTGCTGTTGCAGGAATTCCAATGCAATGGTCAGTGATCCGAGGTCAGAGTTGTAGCTGTCATTGATGACGGAGCAGTTGTTAATACCCTGTTTGAGCTCGAGGCGCATGGCAATGTTGCCCAGCTGGTCCATCCGCTGTTGAATAACGTCCTGGCTCATCCCCAGGTGTATCATCAGTGCCCAGCAATGAATGGCATTCTCCACGGAACCTTCATCCACAAAAGGGATACTGATGTGTAGCGGCTCATGCTGATACAGCGCTTCTATATGGGAGCGATTATCGCTTTTATTTACGCTTACAATACGCAGGTCCGCTTCTGTTTTACGCGACCAGGAGAATAGCTGTAAGCCGCCCTCATGGCTGTCTTTCTTACCTACCAGGTTGTGAAAGTTGAGCACACATTCATTGAGGGCGAGATAATCTTTACAGTAGATCAGCAGTTCGCTTTTGGAGAATAATACCAGCTTCTCGTTGATCTTCTGTCTGATATTCAGGAATCCTTCATTGTGAGCTTCACCTATATTGGTGAAGATGCCAATGGTAGGACGGATGATCTTTTCCAGATGTTCCATCTCTCCCGGCTGGGAGATGCCGGCCTCGAAAATTGCCAGCTGGTGCTCGGGTTTCATCTGCCATACAGACAATGGAACGCCGATCTGTGAGTTATAGCTTTTAGGACTGCGAACGATATTGTAATCTTTTTCCAGCAACTGATATAACCATTCCTTTACGATGGTTTTACCATTACTGCCAGTAACACCAATAACCGGAATATGGAACTGTTGCCGGTGATAAGCCACCAGTGTATGCAGTGCGTGCATGGTGTCTTTAACAAGAATAATGTTGGCTTTGGGATATTTGCCTGGAGGTAAAGGTTCACTTACAATGAAATTGGAAACTCCTTTGTCATATAGTTCCTGGATATATTGATGCGCATTACGTCTGCTGCTGACCAATGGTATGAAAAGAGATGTTTCAGGAAAGCTGAGTTTCCGACTGTCCAGCAAAATGTGTTCAATCTCCGGGTTACCCGTCTGCTGCAATAGTTCACCTTTCAGCACTTTGCTGATACTTTCTGCGTTGTACACGTGTGGTTAATTTTTGATGTGAAAAGCGTCTTGCATTTCACGACTTCCCTTAATAGTTCCCGGTAGGCCGGGTATTAAATTTTAAAAGTTGACTCTTTTATTTCAGGGGTTCAAGTAGCCGCTTTTAAATTTATCGCTGGGCAAATATATGGGGAATAGTCCATAGTCATAGACCTGAATCCATAGTTGTGTCCGTTAAAAGAGCATCTGCTGACTATTGCTGATAGTCTAAAGCTGTGATTGTTATAAGGTGTTGTCATCCTCCTTCAACGGAGGGGATTGCTGGTCTATTGTTTGTAAATCAATTATTTGCAAACAATTAAAGGACAACCGGCATTTTGTTTCAACGCATACCTCAGATAACAAATCAATCAGCTGCTGCTGTCAGTTATACTTCAAATTTTCTTTGTCTGATAAATTGGAAAATGGCGGCGAACAAAAGAACCAGTCCGATGGGGACGATGAAACAAATAGCCTGCCATTTGCTTTTCTCCTGTTTGACTTTTTCAGGATTCAGCAGCCGCAATGTTAATTCCTTGTTACGGGCGTCCATGATGCCGGTATTATGGGTCAGGTATCCCAGGGAATTAAGGAGGAATTCGCGGTTGGCATATACCATGGATTGATCGTAGAGGTTCACGCCCATCTGCAGGGGACCGCTTTTCTGAGAGAAGGAATTGGTGATGAGATCTGCATCACTTGCCACGATCATTTTATTAACAGAGTCGCTGTTGTTCTTAAAAGGCTGACCGGAGGCCCGTTGTATGGCCTGGTGGGTATTCTCATCCAGACGGTTGCGGAACAGAGAAGTGAATTGTCCTTCCAGCAATACAGCCACAGGCAGGTGCTGTTTGGTAAACTCCCGGCGGTTGGGCCTTACGCGCAGGCTGTTCCAGCTGATTTCTACTGGTGCGCTTACACTACGGCTGTTGGCAGAAGTGGTCAGTAATACCGTTTTCTTAATATTACCACCTTTAACTGTATCTATTGAACTGGCGAAATGGCTCAGTACCAGGTCCAGGTTTTTTACAATAGGATGTGCACCGGTTGGCGTCAAGAGGGGGAAATAAGGGAATCCCAGTGGTTGCATCTGGCCGGTGCGGTCTACTACCTGTGGAACAAAATCACACTGCATGTCCTGCACCAGGTCCTGGTTAATACGTACTCCATAGCGGAACAATATATCTTCCAGGTTCAATCCTTTATCAAAGGCAACAAAGCTTTCCTGCTGTTGCAGGCTATCTATTGATGCATTCAGCTCGTCAATGAACCAGATTACTTTACCACCATTCATGACATACTGGTCTATCTTCAGTTTGTCCTCATCCGTAAACCGGGTCTGAGGTTTCGCAAACACGATTGTATTAAACTCCCGTGGGATATGAGAGATGTATTGCAGTGTAATGGTATCCAGCAGGTAACTACTTTGCATGGTGGTAAGCGCATCATATACTTCAGCGCCCAGTAGTTCTCCATTGCCCAACATGTAGCCTACCAACGGCGGTTGTTTCTGCTGCAGCTGATAGATGGCATTGGCGAACTGGTATTCCAGCAGGGACTCTGAGTTGTTCATAGTAGCCTCAGGATTCAGTCCTCCCTGGTTCTTCAGCAGGTTGATACCGACGGTTTTGGAGCCGTAGTGTAGCAGGGCGCCGGGGAAGATCAACTTTTCAGAATACCCCTGGTTGGCGTCTTCCTGTACCTGCATATTGAAGGGAACGATGCCCTTCTCTACGAGCGTCTGCTGGAAGGCGAGACGGGCGGAATCCGGCAGGCCCTGGCCAGGGCTTTGAAAGGAGAATTGTATATGCTGACCCCCATATTCCCGGAATTCTTCCAGCAGTTCCTGGCTGGACTGCGCCAGCTGGCGGAAACCGGCGGGATAATCGCCTTTTAGAAAGATCTCTATGGTAACGGTACTATCCAGCCCGCGGAGCAGGGCCTTAGTACCTGGAGTAAGTGTATATCTTTTTTCCGCGGTGAGGTCCCAGCGGGTATGAAAGTAAGCTGCAAGTATGTTGATCCCCACAAGTACACCCACTACGACAATAGCCCTCTGCAAGTATTTTTTCCTTCTGTTGATAGCCACGAAACGAGTGTTTTTAAATTAATCCCAGATCCTGCGTTGTAATGATAACCTTGTCAGGTAAAGCATCAGACCGATCACGCTCAGGAAGTATATAATGTCCCTGCTGTCTATCACGCCACGGCTGATAGAGGTATAATGGAACTTAATACCTGCCATCTGCAGATAATAATCGGCGCCACCGGTAAAGGCAGGCACTTTGCTTAACGCATCAAAGCCATTGTAAAATATGTAACAGGTAAATATAGCGATAAGGAAAGCTACTACAGAGTTGGTGGTCAGGGAAGAAGACCAGACACCGATAGCAGTGAATACAGCTCCCAGTAGGAACAAACCGGTATACGAGCCGGCCATGCCGCCATTGTCAATATGGGCCGGATCGGCGCTCAGTTGCCTGACAGCAATATAGTAAACGAGGGTAGGAATGAGAGAGATCAGTACTACCAGCAGGCCGGCAAGAAACTTTCCGGTAACTATCTGCCACCAGCCTAAAGGTTTGGTGCTCAACAGTTCCATCGTGCCGGTTTTGAACTCATCTGCAAAGCTACGCATGGTAATAGCCGGAATAAGCAGCAGATAGATCAGGGGAGCCAGCTCAAAGAGCGGATCAAGATTGGCATATCCGTAGTCCAGCAGGCTGGTATCGGGAAAAACGAACAGCAACAGGCCATTGGCCAGTAAGAACAGGATAATGGCCACATATCCGGTAATACTGCTGAAAAACTGGTGTATTTCCTTTTTAAAGATTGCTAGCATAGTGATACTGAAAGCACAAATATATATAATTAAAAATGATCAATTAGGAATCCGGAATTGAATACTATGCAGTCAGTCAATTCTTAACGCTTAATTGATCATTTAATTATATTTAATTATGTTCTTCTTCCAGCTCGTAGTCACGCTCAGCCTCTTCTTCCTCCTCTTCTTCCTCCTGCAGCGGTTCCATGCCATTCTTGTGGCGGTAATCGTTAATAGCCGTTTTAACGGCATCTTCTATGAGGATGGTGCAGTGGATCTTGGCAGGAGGCAGGCTCAATACTTCCACGATGTCCATATGATCGAGCCGGGCTGCTTCTTCAATGGTTTTACCCTTTAACCATTCGGTAGTGATGGAAGTCGCTGCAATAGCGGCACCACACCCGAAGGTTTTAAAGCGGGCATCCATAATAACATGTCTTGCCGGACTCACTTCAATCTGTATTCTTACCACTTCTATATACTCCGGCACGTGTATCAACCCTGTTCCTACTCTCGCGCTGGTTTTATCCAGCGTTCCCACATTCCTGGGGTTGTCGTAATAATCAAGAACTCTTTCAGCGTAAGCCATAAGCATAAGTATAAAGCTGTCAGTAATTGTCCCCCCGTGTTCACTGTCCTCAAAGACGGGACCACTCTATAGTGTTCATGTCCGCGCCTTCTTTAAACATTTCCCACAGCGGACTTATTTCTCTCAATTTATTAACCGTTTCCGTAACGGTTTGAATGGCATAATCAATTTCTTCTTCAGTAGTGAATCGTCCCAGTCCAAATCGGATAGAGGAATGGGCCAGGTCATCCCCAAGGCCAAGGCCCTTCAGCACGTAACTGGGTTCCGGTGAAGCTGAGGTACAGGCAGAACCGGACGATAGTGCAAGATTCTTGTTAAAGCCCATCATCAGGGCTTCTCCTTCCACATAGCGGAAGGAAATATTAGTGGCATGCGGTAAACGGTTGGTTTTTGATCCGTTAACGAAGGTTTGTTCCAGTTGCAGCAATGCGTTCTCCAATTTATCACGCAGTGCTGTCAGTCTTTTACCTTCTGCTTCCATTTCCTGCTGACATAGTTCACAGGCCTTTCCAAAGGCCACGATACCCGGAACGTTCAGTGTGCCTGAACGCATGCCTCTTTCATGTCCGCCGCCATCCATCTGGGCAGTCACTTTCACCCGGGGCGACTTGCGGCGTACGTAGAGGGCTCCCACTCCTTTGGGGCCGTAAAGTTTATGAGAGCTGAATGCCGCCAGGTCAATACCCTCGCGGTTCACATCCACAGGCACCTTACCGGCCGCCTGAGAAATATCACTCATCATCAGCACGCCATGCTTTTTGGCAATGGCGCTGATTTCTTTGATGGGGTTGATCACTCCTATCTCGTTATTGGCATACATAACAGACACCAGGATGGTCTTGGATGTGATGGCGGCTTCCAGTTCTTTCAGATCAGGAAGGCCTTCATTGTTCACCTTCAGATAGGTGATCTCCGCACCCAGCTTTTCCAGGTGTTTACAAGTGTCCAGTACTGCTTTATGTTCTATTTCTGTAGTAATGATGTGGTTCCCTTTGTCGGCATACATCTCAAATACCCCTTTCAGGGCCAGATTGTCTGCCTCGGTAGCGCCGGAA
This sequence comes from Chitinophaga sp. CF418, assembly GCF_900142925.1. Lineage (GTDB taxonomy): Bacteria > Bacteroidota > Bacteroidia > Chitinophagales > Chitinophagaceae > Chitinophaga. Next base: position 122,381 of record NZ_FRCN01000014.1, on the reverse strand, counting down.
GTAAAGATGATCTCTTTAGGATCTGCACCTATCAGTGCTGCTACCTGTTCGCGGGCCAGGTCGACCGCTGCTTCTGCTGCCCACCCAAAGGAGTGATTACGGCTGGACGCGTTCCCAAATGTTTCCGAAAAATAGGGAAGCATTGCTTCAACTACCCGCGGGTCGCAGGGGGTAGTAGCATTGTTATCCAGGTAAATTGGCAACTTAAGCATATCTGTCCGTCTTTAATTGTATGTATTGATTCCTCTACTACAAATTTAATGCTTAATTATGTTTCTTGCCTCCCACGATCATTGTAAGAACTGATGCGGATATAGAGAACGCTTATTTCTGCATTAAAATGCTAAATTGCTATATGCTGAAAGTAGAACACATAGGAATAGCCGTCAAATCATTAGAGACTTCAATACCCTTGTTTCAGAGGCTTCTGAACAGTGATTGCTATAAAAAAGAAATAGTGGAAAGTGAGTCCGTACAAACGGCTTTTTTTCGCCAGGGAGAGACTAAAATAGAACTCCTGGAAGCGACCAGTCCCGGCAGTACCATTGCGAAATTTGTGGACAAAAAGGGTGAGGGCATTCATCATATCGCTTTTGAAGTAGCAGACATCTATGCAGAGATGGAACGGCTGAAAGAAGAAGGTTTTACGTTATTGCAGACTGTGCCTAAACAAGGCGCTGATAATAAGCTGGTATGTTTTCTGCATCCGAAAGATACAAATGGTGTACTGATCGAACTTTGCCAGGAAATCTGAGATTTTTTTTAAATAATGAAATCCAGAGAATTAAAATGTTCGTAGATATATCTAGACACATGTAGCAGACACGTTAAAAGAAAAACATTCAATCAGGAAATTTTAAGGATTTAAAACAATCAGACGCACAATTTGTTGTTTTTTGGGGAGCACGGAAGTGTTCGCAATACCCGTAACCTCATAGTAGTTATGCCTCATAAGAAACAATTGCAGCTAATGGTCTCATATGCCTTATAAAAACTAATTCATCACTTTAATTAATTCCAGCATTACATATTTACATATATAACGTAATTACCAAACTCTTTATAATAATACTCTAAAGTTGGCATAGGTTATGAACACCTGCGGGCTTTCCAGCTTGCAGGTCTCTTTTTTTATAGAATGACCTTTTCCATGCCCATACTCCTGGAGCCTTTGATCAGCAGGTGTGTATCTGTAAACTGTTGCTGTTGCAGCCAGGAAGCCGCCGCAGCTGCATTTTCAATGAATATATACGGATGATTGGTTTTGATGAAATCTCCTCCTACCAGTACAACTGCATGCCAGTGCGTAGTTTGCAGCAGGTCAACCAGTGCCTGATGTTCTTTTACACTGTCGGCACCCAGTTCCATCATAGCACCCAGCAACAGTACTTTCTTCTCAGCAGTGATGCCGGCAAAGTTTTCAATGGCTGCTTTCATGCTTGAAGGGTTCGCATTATAAGCATCCATGACGATGGTGTTGCTGCCCTGTTTGATTACCTGTGAACGGTTGTTGGAAGGAGCATATGTAGCAATAGAAGTCCTGATATTTTTAGCAGGTACCCCGAAGTGCAGCCCAACTGCCACAGCGGCCATCACATTCGGGAAATTGTACGCACCTACCAGCTGACTATCGATCTGTCCGATATCTTCATGACTGGTAACCCTGACGCTCAGTAAAGCACTGTCTGCCAGCGGCTGGCCGGTATAATCAGCGGACTGTTGTCCATAGGTAATAACAGTTGGAATACCTTTGCTCATATCGAGGAGGTATGAATATTCATTGCAGACGAATACTGTTCCGTCATTCTTCCGCAGGAAATCATACAGCTCACCTTTCGCCCGGCGCACGCCCTCTTCACTGCCAAAGCCTTCCAGGTGCGCCTTTCCAATGTTGGTGATAATACCATGTGTTGGCCTGGCTATTTTACAATAACTTTCGATCTCGTGTTCATGATTAGCGCCCATTTCAATAACGGCAATGGCTGTATCAGATGGAATGCGGAGTATGGTCAGGGGTACGCCTATATGATTGTTCAGATTACCGATAGTCGCGGTAGTCTTGAATGCGGACGACAATACCGTACTGACCAGCTCTTTCGTAGTTGTTTTCCCGTTAGTACCGGTGATGGCCAGGAAAGGAATATCGAAGCTTTGCCTGTGGCGTAACGCCAGCTGTTGCAGTGTCTCCAGGACATCTGATGTCAGCATCATCTTTTCCGGCTGGGTATAATAAGCCTCCTCATCTATTACTGCAAATGCAGCGCCTTTTTCAAGTGCAGCTGCAGCATAGGTGTTTGCATTGAAATTAGGTCCTTTCAATGCAAAGAATATATCACCTGCCTTGAGCTGTCTGGTATCTGTCTGTATAGATGGGTATTGCTTATAAATATCGTAAAGCTGATCAATGTTCATAAAAACAAATGTATTAAAATTCAGTTGATAGTCCATATGCATCACTATAATTAGTGATGTGCTGCTGCACTGAAACACTCAAAAATAAAGATGAGTTATTCCGACAAATATAGACTTGTCAATTATATAATATATTTTTGTCTTACGCGTTATAACGAACAATAACCATAAAAGACCCGGGGTTATACCCGCCAAACTCAAGTGAAATGAAAAAACCTATGAAAACAGCACTGTTTCCATTAGTGCTTATGCTCTTTGTGTACAGTTGTACCGCCGAACAGGCTCCTGCACCAGATCCAGGTATTGAACCCACTGCCTGCGATACTGCAGTGATCACATCCGCCTACATTATGACAACCGTTTCCAGCAAGTGCACCAATGGCGCCTGTCACAAGGGAACGGGAAATTTTATTGTATCGGATTTCTCTACACTGGAGAAGCTGAAAACCTATCTCAACGCGAATGAAGCAATATTCCGTGAGCGGGTTACAAGTGCTAATGCCGATATGCCTCCCCGTGGGAAGCTAAGCGAGGGAACGCGCGACTCTATTAATTGCTGGCTCTCCCATGGTATGCCAGATTGATGCCCCATTAATGTAAAACAGTTTACAATGAAACAGATCATTACCATGCTTGCAGGATTGTTCCTTGCCCACGCAGGCTTTGCACAGGATGTGTTTACCTGCCGGAACACTGCACTATCTTTTTTTTCAGCCACACCCGTAGAAGACATTGACGCTATTTCAGATAAGGGCGTTTCTGCTATCAATCTAAAAACGGGCGAAGTGTATTTTAAAGTGGCTGTTAACACATTCAAGTTTAAGAAGCAGCTCATGGAAGAGCATTTCAATGAGAATTACCTGGAGAGTGATAAATATCCTCATGCCGTTTTCAAAGGCAAACTGGTATCACCTCCTGATCTGCATAAAGATGGTACCTATGAGGTAATGGTAGATGGTACTCTGTCTCTTCATGGCGTAGATAAAGCCTACCATGAGAAGGTGACTATTACTGTCAGGGACGGAAAGCCGGCAGCCAATGCAAAATTCAATGTAAAGCTGGCCGATCATCATATTAAAATACCTACACTGGTTATCAAAAACATCGCTGAGGTAGTGGAAGTAACTGTGAAAGCTGCTTATACTGCTGCAACCTGATAAAATCCTTTTAATCTGTCAGAACCTATGAAACATATTTCTCTGCTGTTCCTGGGCTGTTGCCTGGGACTGAATACCTTTGCCCAGGACAATCTGGAAGCCCTGGTGGCGAAAGACGAAGTGAAGACGCATGAACCAGTGATCGCTACTTACAAGTCTACCCGTATTATTCAGGGGCATTCTCCTGAAACCCTGAAAAAGCGTGAGCTGGACTTCAGGGTAGCGCACCATTTCGGCGATCTGGGGGGCGAATTCGGTGGTACCAAGACCTTCTTCGGAATGGACAACTCTGCTGATGTCCGCATTGCTTTCGAGTATGGCATTACTGACCGTCTGATGGTAGGTATTGGCCGTACCAAAGGTTCCGGTAGCCTTACCCAGCTGTATGAAGGGCTGGCAAAATATAAACTGCTCCAACAAACCACAGACGATCATATGCCTTTGACGGTCACCCTGTTTGGTAATTCGGTGGTGAGCGCTATGACTTCCAGTGAAACTGTTTCCGATGCGAGCTACTTTGGCAAATTCAGTGACCGCCTCTCTTATACGGGTCAGGTGATCATCGCCCGGAAATTTAACCGTAATCTCTCCCTGACCTTATTACCGACGCTGGTACACCGCAACCGGGTAGGATACAAGGATGAAAATGACATTTTCGCACTGGGAGCAGGTGGCCGGCTCAAGTTTTCCAAGCGTATCGGCTTGCTGGTAGAATATTTCTACCCTTTCCGCAGCCAGGATAGCAAGGACTATTTTAAAGAGCAGGGCCGGAAGCTGTACAATCCACTGGCAGTAGGTTTGGAAATTGAAACAGGTGGGCACGTATTCCATGTGAACTTTACCAATTCGACGGCTATACTGGAGAACCAGTTCATCCCGGAAACCACTACTTCCTGGTTGCAGGGCCAGTTCAGGTGGGGATTCAATATTTCCAGGAGATTCTCTCTGTGATAATTAGGAATTAGTATTAAGAATAAGAAATTATTACCACGTAACTTCTTAATTCTTAATACTAATTCCTAAATTGTATTTTTACATACGTCATGGAACCGGTAACCTGTTACATAAAAGAAAGATCCTTTCTGGCTCGTCTGGCGGCACGTTATATGGGTGGAAATCAGATAGCCATGGTCATAGGAAAGACGATCCACCTGCATGGCACCAGCAGGGAGAACTTTCTGCGTCATACGTGGTGGGTCCGGCATGAAATATGTCATGTAATGCAATACCGGGAACTGGGGCTGGTGCCTTTTCTCTGGAAATACTTTTGGGAATGTGTCAGGGTGGGCTATTATGCCAACCGGTTTGAGGTAGCAGCCAGGGCTGCGGAGCGGGATGCGGCAATTATGGAAGGTGTTAAGATAGTTTAAATGCCTTTTAATCAGTAGATTAGATATGCCCGGATGCCCATCTGTGCTACTTCTAAACGAAAAGTTAAAGTCTGACTCATCATATAATTTTTAGTACTACTGGATATATTTTGCTTATTTTTACGTTAAACGGAGGTGTTTTATGGTAAAAAAAGTAACCGACGGCATTACCATCAGTGTGGAGACATTTTATCAACCGGACTATTCAAATCCGATTGGTAGTGAGTTTATGTTCGCCTACCGTATCACAATTGAGAATAACAACACTTTCCCTATCAAGCTCCTCCGCCGCCACTGGTACATCATAGACTCCAATGGTACTCATCGCGAAGTAGAAGGAGAAGGCGTAGTAGGTGTACAACCGCTGCTCGCTCCATCTGAAAGTTATCAATATGTCTCAGGTTCCAATCTGCGTACAGAGATCGGCAAAATGTACGGTACTTACCAGATGGAAAATCAGCTCAACAAGAAGCTGTTTGAGGTCAAGATCCCCGAATTTCAGATGATTGTTCCTTTTAAGCTAAATTGATTTACTTTTTACCCTTTATTTGCTGTTGTAAAGCGCCTTTACGGGTGCTGCAATGCTGTTCTGGAAAATGAATGGCTGACTTGTATTGTCTGTTGACAGACAGTTGGCGACTATTTTCGGCAGGCTTACTATTGATTTTGAAGAATGTTTAATGGAACTAACGATCACAGGTTATTCTACCGCTTTGTTTTCTACCTGGTATTTCATTGAGGAGCTGGGGCTTTTGCTGGATGCAGGAGATGGCGTGATGTCTGCCTTACTGCAGAAAAGCAGGAAGATCAATCATGCTTTTATCTCACATGCAGACAGAGACCATCTTACAGGATTATTGCAATTCAATCAGCTGAATGCCAGGGAAGGATATCCTGTCATTCATTATCCGAAAGACTCCCGCTCTTTCCCATATATGCAGGCTTTCTTTCAACAGTTTGATCCTTATGCAATAGGGACGGTATGGGAACCTGCATCACCTGGTGATGAGATCCGTGTGAAGGATGATATTTTGGTGATACCTGTGCGTAATGGACATGTACCAGTACCACCGGAGATCATCAGGAGCCTGGGTTTTAAAGTCATGCAGACAAAACGTAAACTCAAACCTGAGTTAGCAGGACTTTCCGGAGAAGAGATCCGCAGGATAGGGCTTGAACATGGGAAAGAAGGTACTACTATGGAGGTCAGGACGAATATACTCAGCTATTCCGGTGATACGCCGGTAGAAGATCTGACACAGTGGAATGATTCGAAGATCCTTATTCATGAGGCAACTTTTCTGGAGAGAGAAGAAGAGATCAAAGTATATGCGTACAAGAATAAACACAGCAGGCTGGATGAAGTGATAGAAATGGTAAGTGGGAGTAATATTGAGAAACTGATATTGGGTCATTTCTCTTCACGATATTCTGCGGAGCAGATTGATGGCGCGATCCGGCAGTTGTGTGAGAGGTATAACTTGAATATTCCTGTATTCAGGATATTACCAGGAGAGACAGTGGTGGATGTGCTGGGTGGGAAGCCGGTGAATGGGTAGTGTGGTAATTGCTTAATTTTAGAATATAATCAGTTAATATATCAAGTGAGCTCAAACTTCAGAATAATATAATTACCACGGGCAAAAGTACACATGCATATGAAGCCGCATTGATTGCTGAATTTTAAGGCAGCAATTGATTTATGCGGGACATTCATTCTCATTCGAAACAGTGATGTCTCATGCATCCAAATTGGAAATGGAAAAAATGCAGCTGCTTTGATAGTTAACCCGGCCTGTACTTCGACTGCGAAAATATCTGCATTGCATTCTTATTCTCCATCAGCTGTTGCAGCGTTACCTCAGGATGATGTTTCATATACTCTTTTACAATCTTCCAACCCACAAACGGTCCGATCCTGCCTGGCGCCCCTTCCGGCATACCCTGTGTAGACGGTCCATCATTCATGAAATGCATATTGCTCTGCCAGTCTGATTTATACAACAGATTCTGTTGTACAAAATATTGCCAGATCATGAGTTCACTGTCATTACACCACTCCATCTGTGCTTTCGTATATCCCAGGCGGATACTATCTTCGGTTTCCGGTAATACCTGCTCCAGGAAGTATTGTTGTTTACCTGCGCTTACCAGTTGATTGATCAGCTGTTCGCCTGCCTCCGCACCCGGGTATGCCTGTTGCGCCAGTACCTGGATACAGTTGGTAGTAATATATTCAGGAGAGAATTTGCGGACCATATACATAGGGTAGTCAGGCAGCATAGGATATATCGGGAAATCTTTGCCCAGGTACATATCCAGTCCTATACCCAGCACAGAATCAACAGTCACAGCACCGTAATTACTGATCACAGAGCTGAAAGCGACTATTTTCTGTGGAAGTGGAAATGTAGGAATGTAGTATTTGATATAGCGGAAACTCTGTGCCAGGTCTTTTTCCAATGCATCCAGCTTAGGGAAATGCGCATTGATGGAATCCTGTAACACCCGGAAATCGTTATTACCCACAAGCATACGAGTCTGCAGCAATATCATTTTGCTGGTGTCGGCATAAGGTCCGAAATTCATGATATGCTCGATATAGGCAGGCAGGAAGTTAGGGTACGCTTTTGCCAGCTGTTGGAGTCCCGGCTGAATATTATTGGTATCCAGCTTATACAATGCCTGGTCAAAACGCTCAATTTGTACGTTCACAGCAATATGGCTCACATCTGGCACGTTTTTGTGCTTACAGGCAGAGACACAACATATAAGGATAAGTGCGGACAATAGGCCCTGAGCGTTACCTGCTAATTTATTAATGTAATTTCGCATACTTAATATCTAACTACTAATAGGTAAAAATATTATATAGCTTGTATTAAAAAAAAGGTAAAATTATATGAGGAAGGGAATATTCATCATGTTTTTGTTATTAAATGCAGCCGCATTGAAGGCTCAGCGCAACTTTATGCAGGAAAACAGGGTGCGCCTGGGTTTTAAACTGGACCCCACAGTTTTCTGGCTGCAACCCCAGGAATCAGGTGTTGACCGTAATGCATCCCGCGCCGGTGTCAGCTTTGGCATTATGGCAGACTTTCTGCTGGACGAAGCAGGGCGTTATGCCATCGCTTCCGGTTTACAGGTCTCGACCACAGGGAGTACATTGAAATATGAAGCCAATAAGGGGCTGGAAGAGTATAAACAGATCCCGGCAGAATATAAACTGAAAATCACTTATGTAGAGGTCCCGTTTGCACTGAAACTAAAGACGGACGCAGACAATGGGCTGGGCCTCTGGGGACAGTTTGGTACCTATCTCAGTTTCCCGGTACGCGGCAGGGCTGATATTGTCAGCCTGCAGGCTAATGACGACAAAGTGAACGTATTACGCACTATTACACCCATCAATATGGGCATGATGATCGGCGCCGGTGTTGAATATCCATTGGGCGACAGGCTGACCGCTATGGCGGGTCTCAGCTACCGGAACGGGTTCATTGATGTAACCCGCAACGGAAAATGGGAGGATGGAAAGGTAAATATGAATAGCTTTGCATTAAATCTGGGATTATTCTTTTAAAAGACGTTTGTAGATGAAAATTATACTAGCTCAACAGAACTATCATATCGGCAATTTCGAATTAAATACACAGAAGATCCTGGAAGGAATTAAAGCAGCCGAAGCGCAGGGCGCTGACCTGGTAGTATTCTCTGAGCTTTGTGTGTGTGGTTATCCACCCAGGGACTTCCTGGAGTTTGAAGATTTTATACAGCAATCCTATGCTGCTATTGACAAGATCAAAGCCCATACTGCTAATATCGCAGTGCTGGTAGGTGGTCCCTGCCGCAACCCACAGCCGGAAGGAAAGGACCTCTTTAATGCCGCCTGGTTCCTGCACGAAGGCGAAGTGAAACAGATCATTCACAAAACATTACTGCCTACTTACGATGTATTTGATGAGTACCGCTACTTTGAGCCCAGCTACGCCTGGAATGTAGTGCCTTTCAAAGGCAAAAAGCTGGCGGTGACCATCTGCGAAGATATCTGGAACCTGGGAGATAATCCCTTGTACAGGGTCTGCCCGATGGATCAGCTGATAGACCAGCAGCCGGATGTTATGATCAACCTGTCAGCCTCTCCGTTTGACTACGATCATGCACAGAACCGTAAGGAAATCATCCGTGCCAACGTACGTAAGTATGGTATCCCCATGTACTATTGCAATGCCGTTGGTTCTCAGACGGAAATCATCTTTGACGGTGGTTCAATCATCTTTGATGCACAGGGTAACATCGCAAAGGAGCTGCCTTATTTCGAAGAGGCGATGGACGGTTATGACCTGGATATTCTGTTGCAATCCAAACAGCCACTGGTAAACATGGAGTATGCCCCGGTAGTGGAGCTATTGCCTGAATATAACATTGATCGCATTTACCAGGCTATCATACTGGGTATAAAGGATTATTTCCAGAAAATGGGCTTTAAAAAGGCCATCCTTGGTTCTTCCGGTGGTATTGATAGCGCAGTGACACTGGCATTGGCGGTAGAGGCGCTCGGAAAGGAAAATGTAAGAGCGATTCTGATGCCATCTCCCTATTCCACAGATCACTCTGTGGATGATGCAGTAGCGTTATCAAAGAACCTGGATAATCCTTACGATATCATCCGCATCAACGATATTTACGAGAGCTTCCTGGAAACCCTCAATCCATATTTTGAAGGCAGGCCTTTTAATGTGGCGGAAGAAAATACCCAATCCCGCATCAGGGGGAACCTGCTGATGGGATTAGCGAATAAATTCGGGTATATATTGCTGAACACTTCCAATAAGAGTGAATTATCTACCGGTTATGGTACACTCTACGGCGATATGGCCGGCGGACTGGCAGTACTGGGAGATGTATATAAAATGCAGGTCTATGCCCTGGCGCGGTATATCAACCGTGAAAAAGAGATCATCCCGGTAAATATCATCGATAAAGCGCCATCTGCTGAGCTGCGACCTAACCAGAAAGACAGTGACAGCCTGCCTGACTATGCCACCCTGGACAGAATATTGTACCAGTATATTGAACGCCGGCAGAGCCCTAAAGAGATTATTGCCCGGGGATTTGATGCGGCATTGGTGGCCCGTACACTCAAAATGGTGAATACCAATGAGTACAAGAGGAACCAGTTTTGCCCTATTATTCGCGTCTCATCCAAAGCCTTCGGCGTAGGAAGAAGGGTGCCGATCGTAGGAAAATACCTTTCATAATAGCATTTACGAATCAGGAATTGTGAATTAAGAATGGGACGGGGAGCGCCTTATTCCCTAATTCTTAATTCACAATTCCTGATTGACTGTTATATTTGCTGAAATTTAATAAATCTTAAAATGTTACAAGTTCCGTTCATTCGTCAAAACAAAGACCTGGTGCTGGAACGGCTCACTTTGAAAAATTTCAAAGAGCTGGAACTGGTTGATCAGGTGCTGGAGCTGGACGACAAGCGCAAGAAATTAACCCTTGAGTATGATGAGACAAAGGCCAAAGCAAATTCGCTGTCAAAAGAGATAGGTAAGCTGATGGCCCAGGGACAGAAAGATGAAGCGGAATCACGTAAATCGGAAGTAACATCTCTGAATGAAAAGCTGCATCCCATCAATGAACAGCTGGCAGCCGCTGAAAAGCTTTTACACGATACACTTGTAAAACTGCCTAACCTGCCATCTCCGCTGGTACCTCCGGGTAAAACACCTGAGGATAACGTGGAAGTGCGCAAAGGTGGAGAGATCCCCGCATTATACGAAGGGGCAGTGCCTCACTGGGATCTGGCAAAGAAATATGACCTGATCGATTTTGAACTGGGAAATAAGATCTCCGGTGCGGGTTTCCCCGTGTATAAGAACCGTGGAGCACGTTTACAGCGCGCTATGATCCAGTATTTCCTGAACTATAATACCAGCAAAGGGTATACGGAATTCCAGGTGCCACACCTGGTAAATGAGGCTTCCGGTTATGGTACCGGACAGCTGCCGGATAAGGAAGGCCAGATGTATTTTGTAGGTGAAGATGAGTTATACCTCATCCCCACTGCAGAAGTACCGCTGACCAACTTATTCAGGGATGAGATCCTGAAAGACAGCGAGCTACCTGTAAAACTGACTGGTTATACGCCTTGTTTCCGTCGTGAGGCTGGTTCTTATGGTAAGGACGTACGTGGTTTGAACCGCCTGCACCAATTCGATAAAGTAGAGATAGTACAGGTAGTACATCCGGAAAAGTCTTATGAAGTGCTGGACGAAATGGTTGCACATGTCGAAGAATTAGTGAAAGCCCTGGAGCTGCCATACCGCATCCTGCGCTTATGTGGTGGTGATATGGGTTTCGGTTCTGCATTGACCTACGATTTTGAGGTGTATAGCACCGCACAGCAAAGATGGCTGGAAGTGAGCTCAGTATCCAACTTTGAAGCCTTCCAGGCAAACCGCGCCAAGATCCGTTTTAAAGACGGTGGTGGTAAACCACAGCTGGTACATACGCTGAACGGAAGCTCCCTGGCCTTACCACGTATCCTGGCCTGCATACTGGAGAATAACCAGACCGCTGAGGGCATCAATATCCCGAAAGTGCTGCAGCCTTATTTTGGTGGAGACAAGATCGCACTATAAATAAAGAAATATTGAAATAATAGAAAAGCGTTGCATATGTTGCAGCGCTTTTTTTTGTAGTTACATTTGTAGTATGCAGCACTTTCTACCCAATGGCCAGGTATTATTGGTGCGCCCGGCCCATCTGGAAGACGCTACGGCACTGCTGGCCCTTTTCCGGCAGCTGACCGTGGAAACAGATTTTCTCCTCATGACGAGGCAGGAGGCCGCGGAACTGACCGTCGTGGACGAGCGGGCATTTATCAGCTCTCTCAGTAATGAGGCCAGACACCTTCATCTGCTGGCGGTGGTGGAAAACCGCCTCACAGGCTCTATCACCATCAAACAGTCCGAATTAAAGAAAGAAGCTCACCTGGGCCAGCTGGGAATCGCCGTCCTGCATGAGTACTGGAATATGGGCATCGGCCGCCGTCTGATGACCGCCGCCATGCGTTGGGCAGAGCAGCATAATGAGCTGGAAACCATTCAGCTTAACGTATTTGCAAATAATGAAAGAGCTATCCAGTTGTATCGTAACTTTGGTTTCCTGGAATATGGACGTTTGCTTCAGGGATTTAGGCAAACGGATGGTACATACGGTGATTCAATATTAATGTCTAAAAGGATAAAGAACGGATGATGCAACGATATGACAGACATCTGAAACTGGAAGGCTTCGGTCCCGCAAAACAACAACTGCTCAACAACGCAGCAGTGCTCGTAATAGGTGCAGGTGGATTAGGAGTGCCCGTATTGCAATATCTCACTGCAATGGGGATTGGAAAGATCGGTATCGTGGAACACGATGATATTTCTCTCACAAACCTGCAAAGACAGGTCCTTTATAATACAAATGAAGTAGGCAGCCCGAAATTGAAGGCAGCTGTACAACGCCTGCACCAACTCAATCCGGAAGTACAATTTGCCATGTATGATACCTGGATCATGCCTGACAATGCACTTGATATTATCAGACCTTATGATGTAGTGGTGGACTGTACAGATAACTTCGGTACCCGCTACCTGGTCAATGATGCCTGTGTAATACTCAACAAACCTTTTGTATATGGCGCTATCCATAAATACGAAGGACAGGTCAGCGTATTCAATTACAAGGGGAGTGCTACTTACCGCTGTCTGTTCCCGGAACAGCCGGAGCCAGGTACTATGCTGAACTGCAGTGATATTGGCGTGCTGGGTATCCTACCCGGGATCATCGGTTCTTACCAGGCCAACGAAACAGTGAAGATCATTACCGGTATTGGCGAACCACTCAGCAATCAACTACTGACCATCGATACACTCTATAACATACATCATACTTTCCAGATCAAACCTGTTCCCGGTAATCATAACATTACCACTCTGCAGGAAAGCTACGAGCAGCCCTGCGATACTGGTGGTGTGAAAAGCCTGTCGGTACATCAGTTACAGGATTGGCTGGAAACAGGGAAGCCTTTACAGCTGATAGATGTAAGAGAGACTGACGAGTGGGAAATATGCCATATTCCACAAGCCATGCATGTGCCGATGCGAATGGTAGGAAGTATTGTACCCAAACTAAGAAAAGATCAGCCGATAGCTTTACTATGTCATCATGGAATGCGTAGCCTGATGGTGGCGCAACAGCTGGATGCAGCAGGTTTCCCTGTGGTCTACAATATAGAAGGAGGCATCCATGCCTGGGCCGCCGAAATTGACGTGGAAATGAATACTTATTAAACTGGCTTATGTCTATTGAACTTTGCATATTGTTCTTTACAATAGCCCTATTGTATGCTTCTGCCGGCTTTGGTGGTGGGTCCAGCTATCTGGCTTTAATGGCATTGTGGAGTGTTGATTTCCAACTAATGAAATCTACGGCATTGCTCTGTAATGTGGTCGTGGTCATAGGTGGTGTTTATCATTTTTATCGTGCGGGCCAGTTGCCACTGAAGAGGGCTTTGCAGCTAAGTGTGATCAGCGTGCCATTTGCCTTTCTGGGTAGTTACCTGCCATTAAAACAACATACTTTTTTCCTGCTGCTGGGAATAGCTTTGACGGTAGCAGCTTTGTTGATGTGTTATAAACTGTTCCTGGAAAAAGAATATGTTCCGGATCCTAATGCACAGAAGACCTACAAATACGGTATTATTGGCGCTGCTATCGGGTTATTGTCAGGTATGACAGGAATTGGTGGAGGTATTTATTTGTCGCCGGTATTACGCCTGGGGCGTTATGATACGGCGAAGAAAATAGCGGGGATCTGCAGTGTATTTATACTTGTAAATTCTATTGGTGGGTTATTAGGACAGGCCAGCAAAGGAGAAATAGTATTTGATCTTCGCTTTGCCGGCCCGCTTTTATTGTCTGTTATTGTAGGAGGTCAGATAGGCGCCCGTTTGAGTGCGGCAGTACTGAAACCTCGGATAGTGGAAGGCGCTACCGCCTTACTGATATTGTACGCTGGTGTCCGGATGCTTATCCAGGGTTAATTCCTGCGGTTTTGTCGCTTTTACCTTTACCTCTTTTTTCTTTTTCTTCTTCCTGCCCATCCATATCAGGAACCCGGATATGGGTAGTGTAGTTGCTACCAGCGCAGCAATCAGTGCCAGTATCTGGGTTGGCCATCCATAAAGGGTACCTCTGTGCAACGGATATACCCATCTTCTGGCAATGGTACCATTACTTTCATTGTCATACAGGCGCTCCTTTACCAGTTCTCCGGTGCCGGCCTGGAAATAAAGGAAATCGCTCACATTGCCATGTCTGGCCCTGTTTTCTTTGGACGTTGTAATAGACGTGCTGTCATTTTCCGCAAGGCGGATAGTGACCGTGCCCTCGTATGACAGCCGTTCATTGGTTGTGTTTACGATCTTTTCCAGGTAGGCAATACCTGTATTCTTTACCGCAGGGCTTTCAGGAGTTACTATTTTCTGTTGTTTGGTGTTCCCGTCGAAAGCAATATATAGCAGATTGTTCATCCACTTATAACTCCATATAAGTCCTGTAAGGGCAGTGATCAGTAATATGATGTGCACATAGAATCCGAATACAGCATGCAGGTCCCAGTTAAGTCTTTTGAAAGACGCGTTCCATTTTACACTTAAACGCTGTTTACGAGCGTTCCTTTTCGGCCACCATAGTATCAGCCCCGTCAGGATCAGGATAGTGAAGATGGAACATGAAATACCGGTGATGAACTTGCCGGTTTCGCCCATGCACAGGTAGCGGTGTAACTGCAGCACGACGGAAAAGAACCGTTTATTGCCCGGAACAGATTCAATGATCTTGCCAGTATAGGGATTGACAGCCACATACAGCTGGTTCTTAAGGACCTTATTCCCTTTTCCCTTCCGTAAAAGATAGACAACGCTGCGATCAGCCTCAGGTTCTAACATGATATTGCCGACCTTGTATTTCGGATTTTCCCTTTGTACATAAGCTGTCAGGTTGTCCAGTGGTTGTCTGGAAGTGTTTGCGGGCACTTCTACATAAAAAAAAGAAGACCGGAACGTATGTTCCAGTTCTTCTTCAAATACGAGCAGGCTGCCTGTCCCCGCCACTACGAGGACCACAATGCCGGAAGCTATGCCCAGCCAGAGATGTAACCAGCCAAATATTTTTTTCATGATCAGAATGTATATGAGATTGTTGCCTGCCAGCTCCTCGGCGCGCCGGGGAAGAGGCGAATATAGTCATATCCGCCAACCCAGTAGGTTTTATTTGTAACGTTATTGAAATTCACCTGCAACCGTACTTTATTCACCTGGTAGTAAGCGGCCGCATTCACAAGTACGTAACCGGGCAAGGTCTGTTTGGTGTTTAGTGACACGTTCCTTTCTGTTACGAAGTTAGCGCCTGCACCTACACCTAAGCCTTTTACCGGACCGGAAGGGATAGTGTATTTGGTCCAGATATTACCCTGGTGTTTGGGCGCGTTTGGTTTTTGTCTGCCTACCAGTGCAGAGTCAGATTTACCTGACTTGCTGATGGTAGCGTCGTTGAAAGCATATGCCAGCGTCAGGTCCCAGTTGTCAGTGATACGTCCTGTTACATCCAGTTCTACACCTTTGGAGGTTTCTTCACCGATCTGTATCATCTTGTCAGGATTACCTGGTTCATTTGCATTATACAGTGTATTGGTCTGTACGATATGGTATACCGCTGCATTTGCAGTCACATTGCCATTGAGCCATTCTGTTTTCAGGCCACCTTCCCAGAGTTGGCTGGTGATAGGATCGAATGGTCCGCCGGAGAGCGGATTGGTCTGAACAGCAGCATCCTGAGGATTGTAACCTTTGGTGTACATACCGTATACATTGATATTGCGGTTGATGCTGTATACTACACCCAGTCTTGGCAGAAAAGTATGTTGCGTTACTTTTTTCACACTATCTGTCCTGTAATTAGGCTTGTCGGTATATGATTCGTAACGACCGCCAAGTAACAATTTCAGATTTCCGATGCTGATCTGGTCCTGCAGGTAAATGCCGCTGATGCTGCTGAAAGACGGCAATACAGCGCTGTTCTGCACAACGTAAGTGTATTTGGAAGGATCCTCCAGCTTGTTATCATTTTTAGTGATATCAAAAGAAGATACATTCGGTTTGGGTATGCTGATCACCTTTCCATCAGGAGTGGTGTAGTTGTAGAATACATAGTTAGCTGCTTTTGCAGGATTGTATGCTGCAGCGCCGCCGGCTTTCAGCTGGTAATTGCTCGCCGTTAACTGAGATGCGCCGGGAGGTAGTTTGGAAGTAGCGTAATCATAACCGCCCACCAGTTTGTGCGAGATCTTACCGGTTTCCACACTATAAGTCAGGTAAGCAGAAGCATTATCGCTGGAAGGGTTCTTTTTGCGTATGAATGACTGACGGGCTACCAGGTTAGGAATGGGAGTACCGGAAGAATCCACAGCATAGGCATTGGCGCTTCGGTGTTCCAGCAGGTCTTCTGTATAACCAGTGCGCAGGTAAGCCAGGTTAAAGGCCAGACGGCTGGAGAACTGATGATTCAGAGACGCTGTTACAGTGTATGTTTCCTCATTCAGATAGTCGTTGGTAGCGCTGAGTGAGCGGGAGATCGGTGTTGAATACAGATCGCCGTTGTACAATACTGATTGTCCGCGGTCAAGACGGCTGTTGGATTTGTTATATACCGCATCAAAGTTGATACGTGTTTTTTCTGTTGGCAGGAAAGACACAGACGGTGCAATCACCAGGTTCTTGTCGAACTGCAGGTCTCGGAAGGACTCTGTATTTTCATACCCGATGTTCAGGCGATACAGGATGGTCTTCTCATCGTTCAGCGGACCGGTAAAGTCTGCCAAAACGCGGTTGTTATTGAAGCTACCCATGGTGAAGCTGAGTGATTTACGGGCTTCTTCCAATGGCTTTTTGGTTACACGGTTGATGGTACCGCCCGGAGATGCATTACCAAACAATGCAGAGGCAGGGCCTTTGATCACTTCTACTCTTTCCAGATAGTTGACCATTGGCTGTTTCCAGAAACCGGTGAAGGTACGCAGGCCATTCAGCAGCTGTGTGGTACTGCCACCATTGATACGGAAACCACGGATAGTGATATCATCATAAAAAGTAAACTGGTTCACACCACTGAAGTTCTTCACTACGTCTCCCATTCTTACGGATGCCTGATCCTGCATCAGTTCTTTGGTAACGTAAGAGATAGACTGGGGTACGTCTTTCAGCGGAGTTGCTGTTTTGGTACCAATAAAAGAAGCGGTGTTCTTATATCCTTTTTCAGTTCTTCCGGTGATTTCTACGGTTTGCAGTTGTGAAGAAGCTGGCACTAAAGTAACATCCAGTCTGTTCCCTTTTACTTTCTGTTGTAAAGGTTCAAAACCGGTATGTGTAAAGCGGATGGTATATTCTACGCCTTCCGGCAGGTTTGAAAAGATATAATGTCCGTTTTCGTCAGTGAAAGCCGTCTGGCTTTTGTTGAGCAGGACACTCACTTTGGGTAATGGAACGTTGTTAATATCTCTGACTGTGCCCTCTATGTTCACTTTAGTTTGTGCGTTGGCAGATATGCACAGGAACAGGTATAGGAAAATGCTGATTTGTAGCTTCTGTAAATAGCCGAACATTGACTGACTGATTTTTCCACAAAGAACGATCAGTAATGTCCGCTTACTTAATCGAATCGGGAAAAAGATTTACCTAAAGCGGAAAAACCCGCCAATAATGCATTGTATGTCAGGAATATGTCATATTTTATCATCTATCGCAAAAGATAGTGTCTACCCTGAACTTTTCAAGTGTAGAAATGAGATATTCCGCTCTCCCTGTTTGAAATTAATTGCCGGATAAGTGTATGATTAACAGCTGCTTGAAGGATTGTCGAAAGCATTGCTGTCATCCTCATCACGTTCTGTCAGACATTTGAAATCTTTCTCAACGAGAATATTTAACACAGAACCGTCTGCATTAGGAATTTCGGCGGAGAAGCCCACCTGTTCGGTATCGGTCCATTCCTGCACCTGTTCTTTCGGGAACGAAAGATGTATTGCGGATGATTCTAATTTAATAAAAGGTGCATTGCTGCCGGCTTTAGCCTTAATACAGAAATGAAGGTTACCTGCGCCGATGGTAGTGCTTTCTTCCACTTTTCCATCAGCCTTCAGTACTTCTATGTCTTTTTTATCCAGCCTGTAGCGGATGCTGTTACCCCTGATCCTGATTTTCATCTTATGTTTATTTGATATGTCTCCTGTTTAAAATTACTACATTATCGTAGCTTTATCCAAATTTCATACACGGGATATGCGCATTTTACTATTCGGCATCGCGAAAGATATAGCAGGAGCGCCTGTTATTACGGCAGAGGGGATTACATCAGTAGCAGCACTCAGGACCTGGTTGTATACAAAATATCCGTCACTGGAACAGTTACGTTCCCTGATGATAGCGGTAAATAAAGTGTATGCTAATGATGAGGATGTATTACAACCAGGAGATGAAATTGCGGTGATCCCACCGGTGAGTGGTGGGTGAGATCATTTGTTTAATGAAGTGATCATTTTTTTTATTCGTTGTATCCGGGCGTCCATGAGCTGTTTGTTCAATAGATTAATATCCTTATTGGTTGCAAGTGGATATTTTTTTAAGGCGTCAATTTTTCTTATAATTTTTCTCTCTTCTCTCATATTTTTAATATTCCCGTATCGTTCTACAAAATATGTTCTTATTTCGTTTGCAACATTGGATAGATACACAGAAATGGATGGAGCTGTCATTATCAAGTAAGGTTTTAACCAGTAAGTGTCCGGAATTTCCCTGGCAATTACCAGCATCAATGTGCCGCTTCCTGCACCAACGATATTAGCATAGGTCTGAGTACCATGTTTTGATCTGGTATCTTGATCTGTTAACTGATTCAATGGATGATAACTTTAATGTTAATAGGATAGAGAAAAAAGCGCACGATTGTCCTTCGGGGAAGCATTTACAGCTTTTTGCCCTTCCAGCTCTTATAATGTTTCGGATTAGCCAGGAAGTCTTTGATCACCAGATCGACCCAGGCTTCCCACAGTTTCATTTCTTTGTGAGATCTGACAATAAACTTGAAAAGCGGAATGATTGGAGATAGTATGCTTGCTATGCACGCAATCAATATAATTCTCTCTACTATGGGATACATGACAAACAAAGTTTTAATGCACCAATATTATATCATTTCCATTGATCTATAAAAAATATTTTCCTTCAAAGTAATTAAATTCGCTTATTGATATTACGATGAACAAACTAATAAAAATAGACAGCAATGTAACTGTTCAGCAAGCGCTCGACTTCGTGGAAGGGCCTGACTGTGGAGGTGTTGTAGTGTTCTCCGGAAATGTAAGGAACATCACCAAAGAAAAAAAAGTGACCAGACTTTTTTTCGAATGTTATGAGCCGATGGCATTACTCGAAATGGAAAAGATAGCAGATTATACCATTGAAAAAATGGGTGTAAAAAGGATTGCGATCTTACACATTGTTGGTGAAAAACAACCGGGAGAAGTAGTGGTTGTTATTGCTGTTGCAGCACCACATCGCGCAGCTGCGTTTGATGCATGTGAATATGCAATTGATACATTAAAGGAAACAGTACCTATCTGGAAAAAGGAATACTTTGAAGATGGCGAAGTATGGGTTGCGGCACACCCGTAAAAATATCTGATCACGAATCATGAATGATACAACGACTTTTCTGTTTTAATTCCTGATTCGTGATCCTGGTTAATGTTTGATCTGCTCTTCCGCTTCTTTCATTTCTTCCGGCGTATTTGCATTAAACTGTTCTGCTGAAAACGGGTTTTCTATCTGCAAAATATCCGACTGCAGCAATGTCTTACGCGGACAATTCTTTCCTTCATCAAAATTATGCTGCAGCTTTTTTAAGCCGGAAGGTTCCCATATTGCAATCAATGGTTCTGGTAAATGATTGACAGGGCTGATCAGTGATGTAGCATCTTTCAATACCTGTCTTTGCGATACGAGATAATGAAGGCTCTGTTCACTGATGAGTGGAAGATCTACTGCCAGCACCAGCCATGCTGCATCCGGAAATGCGGCATGCGCACTGAGCAATCCTACAGAAGGTCCATTACCCTCGATGCTATCAAAGATCATGGGTACATCATCACTCAGTGCAGGTCTTTGTTCTTCCCTGCAGGAAAGATATACATCGGGTGTAATCTTATGTACTAACTGATAAAGATATTGCCACTGCGGCATGCCGTGATAGGCAATCAGGCTTTTATCCTGTTGCATGCGTGTACTGCGGCCGCCGCAGAGTATGAGTCCTTTTAATGGCGCTGTCATCGTACTGTTTTTAAAAATCCCTTTTGCCACCTGTTTTACTCAGCAGACGTGTCTGCCTGATCACCATCTCATGTGTAAATGCCTTACACATATCATAGATGGTCAGCGCAGCGACACTGGCTCCTGTGAGTGCTTCCATTTCTACTCCTGTTTTGCCGGTGGTTTTAATTGTGCAACGCACTACAGCCTCTTCACCTTCCAGTTCTATTTCCACCTGGCAACCATCCAGGAGTAAGGTATGACAAAGAGGTATCAGATCCGGCGTTTTTTTCGCAGCCATGATGCCAGCCAGTATAGCGGTCTGGAATACCGCACCCTTCGCGGTATGAAGATCTTTACCGCTGAATTGCTGCCTTACTATCTCCGGTAGAAATACCCTGCTTTCTGCTACTGCCACGCGCGTCGTTTCTGTCTTCCCGCTTACGTCCACCATTACCGGTTGATCAGCTGGATTAAGGTGTGAAAATCCCTGTTTAGTTGAATCATTGCTCATAATGGAATAAATTTACAACTAAAGCCACCAAACAACCAAAAGAATGCTGATAGATGTAAGCACCGCGTATGCCGCTGTAATGGATACCGTTCGGGATTTTGGAACAGAGCAACTGCCCTTTACCGCTGTTACCGGCCGTATTCTGCGGGAGCCGGTATTGTCTGATAGGGATTTTCCTCCATATGACCGGGTAATGATGGATGGCATTGCTATAGACTATGAGAGCTTTGCAAAGGGACAGACTGTCTTTGGTGTGGAAGATATGCAGGCTGCAGGTATGCCCCGTAAGCAATTATCCAATACAGCTAATTGTATAGAAGTAATGACAGGCGCTATAATGCCTGAACTGACAGATACCGTGATACAGTATGAACACCTGACTGCCACAGAGCATGAGGGCTTCAAACGTTTTACCATCAATACTGATGTTGCAAAGGGGCAACATATCCACCGGCAGGGCTCGGACGCTGCTGCCGGCCAGTTAGTGATCCCCACAGGCACCCTGTTAACTGCTGCTGAAGTTGGTGTACTGGCTTCTGTGGGTAAGGCACTGGTCAATGTAAGCCGTTTGCCCAGGGTTGCCATTATCGCTACCGGCGATGAATTGGTGCCGGTTACAGAAACACCGGAAATGCACCA
Organism: Chitinophaga sp. CF418; assembly: GCF_900142925.1. GTDB lineage: Bacteria > Bacteroidota > Bacteroidia > Chitinophagales > Chitinophagaceae > Chitinophaga. The sequence continues at coordinate 100,862 of NZ_FRCN01000014.1, read as the reverse complement.
GGTCAGGATCTCCAATTCCTACAGCCTCGCAGCAGCTTTAACGGAACTTGGTATTAATGCTGAATGTTATCACGTGTATGACAATGAAACTGCTATCAGGCATTTATTTGAGTCTCTGAAGGATGCAGATGCCTGGATCTGTACGGGCGCAGTATCCGCTGGAAAATTTGATCACCTGCCGCATGTCCTGGAACAAATGGGAATGCAGCAGATCTTCCATAAAATACAGCAGCGGCCAGGTAAACCCTTCCTGTTTGGTCAGTTTGAGAAGGGCCCTGTAGTATTTGCCCTGCCCGGTAATCCGGTGTCAGGCTTCATGTGTTGCTACCGCTATGTACTGCCCTGGCTACGTGCCTGTCTGCAATATACAGCTCCGCCTGTTCCTTATGCAGTATTGGGTACCGACATAAATTTCGCTGCACCGCTGACCTATTTCATGCCTGTTCGCCTGCATCCTACTGCTGACGGACAATTGGTCGCTCTGCCGCCTCCCTACCACGGCTCCGGCGATCTGGCTGCATTGCTGCAGGCGGATGGTTTCCTGGAATTACCTCCGGAAAAAAGTGTATTCGAAAAAGGTAGCAGCTATCCGGTTTGGAAATTCAGGTGAGTATCCGATGCGTTAGAACCATATCCCGGTCGTGTAATGGTGTAAATCGTGGCCACGTCGTGTTTATACCCCCGGGACAAACCTGGGAACGGGTATATATCCGCTGCATTGAGCCCCGTCAGCGTTATGTTGTAGCGCCGGGTGGTACCCCCGGGGCACCATAATACCGGGAATATGATTCCGGGAAACCATATTGGTGACCGCGTTGTCATCCCGCGTTTGTAATTGTATGTTCATATTCGGGCATTTGTGGTTGTGTGTATAATCATATACTACTTATCCCCCTCTTAACAATTTCGTCACATTAAATCTTGCATCCGTCATTAAACTTTCTCCATTCACCGATGTCAAACCCGAAATCTCATCCTATATGGCAGCTGTTCCCGAGAATCTACAAATGCAACATCTTGCGTGGAGGGCCGGTTTCGGCGCTTCACTTCCCGTTATCGAAGACTGGACCCACAAAAAACGGCGGCAGGTGATCAGCAAGATCCTGACCGGTCCTGATAAAGATATCCAGACCCCCTTGAAAGTGATGGACGAAACGGACCTCCCTGAGCGGACAAAAGAAATGTCGGCGGAGGAAAAGAAAGAACTGGCTAAAATGAACAGACAGGGGATTAAAGACCTTAACCTCTCTTGGTTATACGAAATGGTGCAAACGCAACACCCATTGCGTGAGAAGATGGCGCTGTTCTGGCACGGACATTTCGCATGCCGTACACAGAATGTTTTATTTAGTCAGCAGCTGTTGCAGGTGATACGCGAGAACGCATTGGGTAATTTTGGCACCCTGCTGACGGCAGTTTCCAGGACACCTGCCATGTTACAGTTCCTGAATAACCAGCAGAATTATAAAGCGCATCCAAATGAGAACTTCGCCCGTGAAGTGATGGAACTGTTCACCATGGGACGCGGACATTACACCGAAACAGATATAAAAGAAGCTGCCAGAGCTTTTACCGGTTGGGCATATGATAATGAAGGCAACTTTGTATTCAGGGAAAAACGGCATGATAACGGAGAGAAAACAGTACTCGGTAAAAGCGGAAATTTCACTGGTGATGATATCCTGAAAATATTACTGGAACATAAGGAAACAGCAAAGTACATCACTGCTAAAGTATACCGTTATTTCGTAGACGAAACGCCTGATGAAGCAAGAATAAACTCCCTGGCAGAAAAGTTTTATTCATCTGATTATGATATCGGTGCACTGATGCAACATATCTTCAATGCAGACTGGTTCTATGATCAACAGGTCATTGGTAAACGTATAAAATCACCGGTGGAACTGTTAGTAGGTTTACGTAGGACCGTGCCTGTTAATTTTGAAAGAGAAGAAGTGATGTTGTCGTTCCAGCAGGTATTGGGACAAGTGCTTTTTTATCCGCCAAATGTTGCCGGCTGGCCCGGTGGACGCAACTGGATAGATAGCTCCAGCCTGATGTACCGCATGCAGTTACCGAAGATGATATTGTATGAAAAGGAGTTCAACATCACACCAAAAGAGATCACTCCTGAAATGGGCATGGGCAACTATAAGGCAACCATGGAGTTGAATGAATCTGTGAAAAGGCAATACGCCAGGAAGATCAGGGGAGTGATCAACTGGGATCTTTTCTTAAAAGATTATGAGAAAGTACCGAGGGAAAAACTCGCAGATACTATCACCGGTTCTCTTTTACTGGCCAATAAAAATGTGAACAAGCAGCTGCTGGAAAATTATGCAGATGTTTCTTCCCGTGAAAATTATATCAAAACAGTTGCAATAGCAGTAATGAGCACACCCGAGTATCAGTTGTGCTAATGTATCCACTTAAAAAATTAAGTTTATGCTGATCTTAAACAGACGACGTTTCTTACAGGTAGGATCATTAGCTTCGGCTTCACTGATGATGCCGAAATTCCTGAAAGCATTGGAAAAAGATAACCTGGTGCCCGCCGGCAATAAAGTATTGGTTGTAATACAGCTCTCCGGAGGTAATGATGGGTTGAATACAGTGATACCTTATAGGAATGATATTTATTACCGCATGCGTCCTACGCTGGGTATCGGGCGTGCGAATGCCTTATCTCTCACTGATGAGATGGGGTTACATCCTGCATTGAAAGGCTTAAAGAGCCTCTATGATGAAGGATCGTTGGCTATATTGAATAGTGTTGGTTATCCCAACCCCGACAGATCACATTTCCGCTCTATGGATATTTGGCAGTCTGCCAGTTCCTCTTCTGAGAACTGGACAGATGGCTGGATAGGAAGGTTCCTCGATGCTCAATGTAAAGGCTGTGATAAACCGGTACAGGCGCTGGAAATTGACGATACCCTGAGCCTGGCTATGAAAGGTGATCTGCAGAAAGGATTGGCCGTTAAAGATCCTGATAAGCTGCAGGCAGCTGCTAATGACAGGATGTTCAGGGAATTGCTGCAAAAGGAAAAGAAGACAGTGGAAGATGATCACCAGCCTGTGGATTACCTGTATAAAACCATGAGTGCAACCGTTTCATCTGCGTCCTATATCAAAGAGCAATTCAAAGCATATAAGACAAAAGAGATCTTTCCCTCAACAGAACTGGGAAAGAACATGCAGACCATTGCAAGGCTCATCATGTCTGATATCACTACAAAAGTATACTACGTATCCCATGGCGCATTTGATACGCATGTCAATCAACTGGCGGCGCAGCAGACGCAGTTGGAGCGGCTGGATGAAGCCATTACCGCATTAACGAAAGAGCTGAAGAATAATAACCGTTTCCAGGATGTGGTAATTGTCACATTCTCTGAATTCGGTCGCCGTGTAGAACAGAATGCGGGCGGAGGTACTGACCATGGTACGGCCAATAACATGTTCATGATAAGCGGAGGACTGAAACAGCAGGGGCTATTGAATGAAGCTCCCGATCTGGAACATCTGAATGAAGGAGACCTGCAACACAAAGTAGATTTCAAGAGCGTATATGCCACATTGTTAAAGAAGTGGCTGGAGGCTGATGATGCCGCGATCCTTAAAAAGCAGTATGATCACCTGTCGTTTGTCTAATTACTTGTGACGATAGCTCTTACAAATCCGAAGCTGGCATTTCTGGGAGATAAGGTACCAGTGGTATCAATGAGTGTGCCTGTAAATGAACCTTCGATCAGGCTGTCCTTCACATTGGTAATTGAAAAGGTGAATGTGCCGAAACGTTGATTGGCTATCTGGGAAATGTTAGCCTCCGGGTAGTATACAGATATCGAGTTGCCATCCTGTGAGTAAAAGGTGCCTTTTGTCAGGCCATCTGTACTTCCGAGCAATGTGATATTAACTTGTTCATCACTGATCCCCTTGGCTGTGATCGTTAGTTTGTCAATATCATTGTTCGGGTCTGTATCAGTAAGATCTGCCACAGAAATAACCGCAGAAGGATTTTCGGCAATCACTATCAAACTATCAAGATCAAAGGAAATGAATTTGCGAGCTACTTCGTTCTGCTCATCTTTTTTGCAGGAACAGAAGATCAGTACCGCACAAAGAATGGTGAAGGTTATGCGCATAACAACAGGGGTTTTTGTTATAACGCAATAATAAGCAGTTAATTGCAAACAGGAATAAGGAAAAACAAGGATCAGGAATTAATGCGAAGCTTTGGCATTGAACTCCTGATCCCTGTTTTTTTAGAATTAATTCTTATTCGCTATCCTGTACAGCACCCAACCCATCAGGGCGAACATGGCTGTACCCAGGATGAAATAGCCACCGTGGCCAAATATGCCAGCCAGTGAATGTTCCATATTTACAGCAGCTAGTGCAGTGGATGTACTGTCAAAACCAGCCAGTATCGCAATGATCACACCAGCTACAGCGCCGCCTGCCACCAGACCGGTAGCAAACAGGTTACCTTTACCCAGCTCTTCTTCCTCAGCAGACAGATGTACATTCTGTTTCTTACGCTTCTGATCTACCAGTCCACGGATAGCACCACCAACAAAGATTGGGAGGGTGGTAGACAGTGGCAGGTAAGCACCTACTGCAAAAGACAGGGATTTGATACCGCAGAGCTCCATGGTGATAGCCAGGAAAACACCTGCCAGTACAAATTGCCAGTCAAGATTGTAAGACAGGATACCTTTAGCCAGCGTAGCCATCAGGGTACCCTGTGGTGCAGGATAATAGATACTGCCTATTGCATGGTCAGTTACACCATTAGCGATCATGGCTGCAGTAGGCTTATCCAGGAACTTCACAGTCAGACCGATCACAATAGAAGAAACGATCGCACCAATGAAGAGGGATAACTGCTGATACATTGGCGTAGCACCCACGATATAACCAGATTTCAGGTCCTGTGAAGTACCACCGGCATTCGCTGCTGCGATACAGATCATACCACCTACTACCAGGGCCATCGGCTCGTACACTTTACCGCTCCAGCCTACCGCAATAAATACCAGACAGGTACCCATCAGGGTGGCAATGGTCATACCGGAAATAGGGTTGTTGGAAGATCCGATCAGGCCCACGATACGGCTGGACACCGTTACGAAGAAGGCGCCGAAGATAACCACCAGCAGGCCTACCAGCAGCTTTTTACCGATGGAGTCACCGGGTAACTGTGGCAGGAACGCCATCAGGACGATCAGGGCAATGCTACCAAACAATACGATCTTGATATTGAGATCCCTTTCAGTACGTGGTACGCTGCCATTAGCATCTCCACTCACATCGTCTTTCTTCAGGGAACCAATGCTGCCTTTAAAAGAGGATATGATAGTAGGAATAGTTTTAATGAGTGTGATGAAACCACCTGCTGCCACTGCGCCGGCACCTATCTGACGTACATAGGCAACGTAAACTGCAGCGGAGAAATCGCCGAAGGTATGCGTGGCAGGATTCCAGTCTCCCTTACCTCCAGGTGTGCTGATATTGGCCAGGTAACCCAGTTTCACCAACTGAGCGGCAATAGCGTCAGGAGGTACCAGGAATGACAGCAATGGTATTAACACCAGCCATGATAAGACACCACCTGCTACCAGTACCCCAGCAATGCGAGGACCAATGATATAGCCCACACCCATATACTCAGGAGTGATATCTGCACTTACACGGGCAGATGAGAAATATTTATTATACTGATGGGTCATGTAAGAGGGTGTCTCCGCGATGACATGCAGTACCTTCTGCAGAAAAGCATAAGCAACGGCAAAACCAAGTCCATAGAAGGCGGTCTTAGCGAAATCGCCCCCTTTCTCACCAGCTATCAACACGTCGCCACAGGCAGTACCCTCAGGATAAGGCAGGGTTTCATGCTCCTTTACGATCAGTGACCGGCGTAGCGGGATCATCATCAGCGTACCCAGAATACCTCCGAATATAGCCAGGGTCAGAATGGTCAGATAATTGAAGTACTGTGCACCACCGCCGTCTGAAAGGAAGAGAAAACCCGGTAGGGTGAATACTACTCCGGCGGCAATGGACTCGCCGGCTGATCCGGTGGTCTGAATGATGTTGTTTTCGAGAATAGTGGTTTTAAAGAATTTCCGGCCGAGGGTAATAGCAATTACCGCAATAGGGATAGAGGCGGAAACGGTCAAGCCTGCTCTTAACGCCAGGTATACGGTGGCGGCTCCAAAAATAATCCCGAATATACAGCCCAGTACAATGGACTTCAGTGTAAACTCCTTCATATGCACCTCGGGTGCAACGAAAGGCTTGAATTTATCTGCCATAAATAGGTTTGATAAGTATAGATTTTTGTTGATTAAGAGGCAATATAAGAGAAAAATCCCTTTTAGAATCAGGACTTAGCATATTTACACAGGCGGCAGCCTGTTTTACAGCCTGTTTATAGTCTTCCGTTGCAATTCGTAAATGTTATTGATAATCATTTGTTTATAACTTATAAATTCAATTTAGATGCAAGATGGTAGGATCTTTCCTCGGTACTTCCATATCGCTTCACCGTCATTTCCATATCATTTTACCGTCATCTCTATATCGAACCGATATACATATGAGCCTAAAGTGATGATGAAATGACGGTATGGCGATATAGAGATATAGAGATCAAATCAAACCCTTATTGATGTTGAGTCCTACGGGCTTGCCTTTTTAGGCAATAAAAAACGGTGCAACCGTAGAGGCTGCACCGTTTTGCAATAAACTAATAAGAAAAATGCTTAATAAGACCCCGTTTTCTCCTTCACAACCCGGGCTATCCACTTGCTGAGTATCAGCATAACCACGCCAGCGATGCCGGCAGAGATCACAAGGATCAGGAAGTAGCTCGTCTTATTGGTGAAGTTGTCCCAGAAGGTAGCCATCAGGCCGGCTACTTTACCGGCAATGGCGTTCACCAGGTACCAGCCACCCATCATAAGGGCTGTTACACGGGGAGGAGACAGTTTAGATACCATGGATAAGCCGATCGGGCTCACCAGTATTTCACCAACCGTGAATACTGCATAGGTGCCAAAGAGCCAGGCCATGGAGCTTTTATCTATATATACATTTGTCATGGAGGCTGCAATCACCATCAGCAGGGATGAACCCGCCGCCAGGAAGATGCCGATGGCAACCTTCACCGGGGTGTTAGGTTCCTTACCGCGTTTAGCCAGCCAGCCGAATATTCCTATTACAAGGAGACTGAAGGCCACGATAAAGAATGGGTTGATAGACTGGAAGATCTCAGTGGAGATGAGTCTTAACTTGTTGCCCTCTTTAGGCCATTTTTCCTTTGGCAGGTTCTGGAAGTAGGGGTCAGCGCCCTGTACTTCGATCGTATTGCCATTGGCATCCTTGATAGCGCGGAAGTGCTCATCTATCTGGGTTACCTTATGAGGTTCGGTGGTCACGGTCTGCAGCATACCGAAAGGCTGAGCTGCGTTTTCCATGGCCGGAGACATCTGGCGGTCAGTATACTGGTCAGCCCAGATAGTAAGACCGGTACTGTTCTGGTTATAGATGACCCAGAATATGATAGCCACTGCAAAAAAGGCCAGCAGGGCGCCCAGACCGCGTTTATCTTCTTTCTGCTTTGAAGTGGTAAACAGGCGGATGTAGAAGATAATGATAGGCACGCAGGCAAACAGGAAGGCATCGTTGGATTGAGTACCGAACAGCGTGTGTCCCAGTAAGCTGGGGCTGCTGATAAAATAACCGATCGCAGCAGCGAGAATAGCCGGTAGTAATGCGCTGCCCAGAATCTTGGCGGTGGACATTTCGTCCGGAGAGGCTGGTTTCCGCACATCTCCTTCAGCGATCGTCTTCAGGTTGGAAGCGAAAATAGCCAGGCCTACCAGCATGCCTATACCCGCAGCGGCGAAGGCATGTCCCCAGCCGTAGTGGTTACGGAGGTAGGCGGCCACGAAGTTGCAGATGAAGGCGCCGATGTTCACGCCCATGTAAAAGATGTTGTAGGCCACGTCTTTTTTGGCCTTGAGGTCTTCCCGGTTGTAAATATTACCGAGGATGGTACCGATATTGGGTTTGAAAAAACCGTTACCGATAATGATCAGGCCAAGGCCTGCATACATGGCCAGGTCACCGGGGAATGCAAGGGAAAAATATCCGGCTGCCAGGAGGAAGCCCCCCAGTATCACCGCCCTTCGGTAACCCAGATAGCGGTCGGCCAGCAGGCCGCCGATGAAAGGAGATAAGTAAACTAATGCGATGTAAGAACCGACGAGGTCCGCTGCTTTGGTGGTGTCAAACCCTTTACCGCCGTTGGAAGATGGATCGACAAGGTAAAGGAAGAAAATGCCGATCATCAGGTAATAGCCGAAACGTTCCCACATTTCCGTAAAGAAGAGTACGTACAATCCTTTGTGGTGCCCCTTGCCCCTCGGGGCGGGCGTGATTACAGGCTGCTCAACAGCAGTTTGAGTCATAATAGATCTGTTTAGTTTGTTGTTTGTTTATGGTGTTAGTCAGTCCTTCGAATCCAGCAAGATAAATAAATTCAGCTTTTTATCGGGTAAAATGGTGTTTTTGGTCAAATTTTGGCCTTTCTTTGCAAAAAATTTGGAAGAACGGGCTGATTGGAAGGTGAATGTAAAATTTCTCAGGAGCGAAAAGCAGCGAATTTATTTTTTCATATGAAGATATTACTATTAGGAAGTGGTGGCAGGGAACACGCCCTGGCATGGAAAATGGCACAAAGCACTTATTGTGAACAGTTGTTTATTGCCCCGGGAAATGCCGGTACGGCCCAATATGGCCAGAACCTGGACATCGCTGTGTCGGATTTTGAAAAAATAAAGACCTTTTGTATTGAGAATGCTATCTCCCTGTTAGTACCGGGCTCGGAAGAGCCGCTGGTAAAAGGTATTTACGATTACTTTCAGCAGGATGCCGCTTTACAGCATATCCCGGTGATGGGTCCATCTGCCCTGGGCGCCCAGCTGGAAGGCAGTAAAGCATTTGCGAAGCAGTTTATGCTGCGCCATGATATCCCCACTGCTGCTTACCGCGAGTTCAGTGAGGAGAATTATGAAGAAGGCGTGGCTTATCTGCGTGCGCATTCCCTGCCGATAGTACTCAAGGCCGACGGACTGGCAGCAGGTAAGGGAGTGGTGATCCTGAACGATCATGAAGAAGCAGTGGCAGAGTTTTCACAGATGATCAAAGAAGCGAAGTTTGGCGATGCAAGCAGAAAAGTAGTAGTAGAGCAATTCCTGACGGGGATCGAATTGTCAGTATTTGTACTGACAGACGGACATTCCTACAAGATTCTGCCTACTGCAAAGGATTATAAACGGATTGGAGAAGGAGACACCGGCCTGAATACAGGCGGTATGGGCGCTGTTTCCCCTGTTCCATTTGCCGGCAAGGCTTTTATGGATGTGGTGGAAGAACGCATCATCCGCCCTACAGTAGCGGGACTTGAAAAAGAGCAGATTGCCTACAACGGGTTTATCTTCTTCGGATTGATCAATGTAGACGGGGAACCGTTTGTCATAGAGTACAACTGCCGTATGGGAGATCCCGAAACCGAGGTGGTGATGCCGAGATTACAGAACGATCTGCTGGAACTTTTCAAGGCCGTACAGGAAGGACAGCTTTCTGCACAGACAATTTATGAGGATGCCCGTGTGGCAACCACTGTTATGCTGGTGGCAAAAGGCTACCCTGAAGCATACGAAAAAGGAAAGGTAATCAGCAACATACCGGCGCCTACGCAGGATCAGTTGGTGTTTCAGGCAGGAACGAAGGCCGTTGGAGAGAATATCCTCACTAACGGAGGCCGTGTACTGACTATAACTTCCCTGGCAGCTGATCTGGGCATTGCGTTGACCCACAGCCGGCAGACTGCTGAAATTATTGATTTTGAAGGCAAATATTACAGGAGGGATATTGGTTTCGAGTTCGTGTAGCAGATGTTCATTTGCGCCTTTCACGCCTTGCCGGCGCGAAAAGTGTAGTCTGGACCAGTGTCCCGTTTAAGTATCGGGAAGGGTCGGAGGGACGACCAGAGAGAGCATAACTCATTCATAAAGAGCACACAATTAACACAGACCATTTTTCGTTTAAGCGTTTTCGAGAGTCATTACTATGCCGGCCGTGTACCTTGCCATTAAATGTTGCAACTTATTAACCGGCTCATCAGATACAACAGATACAATAAAGAAGATTTTTTAATATTTAGTTGTATTATTGAGAAAACAAACAATTTTTAGATTGTATATTCGTTGGAATTATTCATTTTTGCACACAATAATATTTTGACCATATTAAGCAATGGGGTTCTTTAATTTTTTAACACAGGAAATAGCGATTGACTTAGGTACAGCTAACACGCTGATCATACACAACGACCAGGTGGTGGTGGATGAACCTTCCATTGTAGCTATAGAGCGCGCAAGCGGTAAAATCGTGGCAGTAGGAAAGAAGGCCATGATGATGCATGAGAAGACACACGAATACCTGCGTACGATCCGCCCCCTGAAAGATGGTGTGATCGCCGACTTTAACGCAGCTGAGGGAATGCTTCGCGAGATGATCAAACTGGTGTATCCCAAAAAGCCCTTATTCTCCCCTAGCTGGCGTATGGTTATCTGCATACCCTCCAGCATCACAGAAGTAGAAAAACGCGCCGTACGCGACTCTGCTGAACAGGCAGGCGCTAAGGAAGTGTTCCTCATACATGAGCCTATGGCAGCTGCCTTAGGTATCGGCATTGACGTGGAAGAACCAGTAGGTAACATGATCATCGATATTGGGGGCGGTACCACTGGTATCTCCGTGATCGCCCTGGCTGGTATCGTTTGTGACCAGAGTATCCGTATCGCCGGTGATGAATTCACTGCCGACATCATGGAGGCTCTGCGCCGCTATCATAGCCTGTTGATCGGTGAAAGGACCGCTGAACAGATCAAGATTCAGATCGGCTCCGCATTGAAAGAACTGGATAATCCACCAGATGATGTAGCTGTGAATGGCCGTGACCTGGTAACAGGTATTCCTAAACAGATCATGGTATCCTACCAGGAAGTAGCAGAAGCCCTGGATAAATCCATCTTCAAGATCGAAGAGGCTATCCTGAAAGCACTGGAAACTACGCCGCCGGAACTGGCTGCAGATATTTACCGCAGGGGACTGTACCTGACCGGTGGTGGTGCGCTGCTCCGTGGACTGGATAAACGTCTTACTCAGAAAATCAAGTTGCCTGTACACGTTGCGGACGATCCGTTACGCGCCGTGGTAAGAGGTACCGGAATAGCACTGAAACACGTAGGTAAATATCCGTTCCTAATGCAATAATATCAGGAAATGTACAAGGCAGCCACTTAACTGCCTTGTACACTTTCTACTAAGAAAATATATCCTGTGCGTAATCTCATCATTTTCTTTAGGCGCTATTTTAATTTTTTTCTGTTTCTGCTGCTGGAAGTGATTTGCATTGTGCTGGTATTCCAGAACAACGATCTTCAGAAATCAGCCTACCTCAACTCCGCCAATAGTCTCAGCGCCAGGTTATACGAACGTTACAACAATGTGGAGTATTACTTTCACCTGAAGGCTACCAATGATAGCCTGGTGAAAGAAAATGCCCACCTCCATAATATGTTGCGCACCAGCTTTGACAGCGTTTCTGTTAACAACATCGTTAAAGTAGATACCATCCGCCATTACAGCACCGACACCACCCGTAAAGTGATCGGCACTGAAGTTCGCCGCTACCTCTACAAGGAAGCCAAAGTGGTAAACAACAGTATCAGTAATCCCATTAACTATATTACTATCAGACGGGGCCGCACAGACGGTATCAAACCCAATATGGGTGTTGTGGGGCCCAGTGGTTTAGTCGGCGTGGTACGTAGCGTTAACGATAACTATGCTGTAGTGCTTTCCCTGCTGTCAAAGGGCCGCAACTTCGGTTTCAGTGCCCGCCTGAGCTACAGCAAGGAAATGGGAACTGTACGCTGGTACGGTGGAGATGCCGGATATGCAGTGATGGAAGATGTACCTAAAAGTGTGAGGCTGATCAAAGGAGACACCGTAGTAACAAGCGGTTACTCTGCATTATTTCCGGAAAATATCCCTATTGGCTACGTGGAATCATATTCCCTGGCAGATAAATCCAGCACCGCCTATACCATCAGGATCAAACTGGCTACCAACTTTTATAATCTTCAGTATGTCTACGTCATAGACAACCTGCTGAAAGAAGAACAACAATCTTTGGAAGACTCAACCTACAGGCTTATTAAATGAGTATACTGTTAAGAAATATTATCCGTTTCGTGCTCTTACTACTTCTACAGGTATTTGTACTGCAGAAGATCCTGTTACACCAGCTGGTAGGTCTTAACCTGTACATGTTGTTCGTATTGTTGCTGCCATTTAATATGCCACGCCCTGCGCTGATGCTGCTGGCGCTGTTAATGGGCCTTAGTCTGGATATGTTCATGAACACCATGGGTATGCACGCTGCCGCCTGCGTATTCATCGCTTACCTTCGCCCGTTCATCATCAACGTACTGTCTCCGCAGGGTGGTTTTGAAACAACCCAGAAAACACCTTCCATGACCAGCATGGGAGTTTCCCAATTCCTGACCTATATCGCAATCCTGGTATTCCTGCACAATCTGGTGTATTTCCCGCTGGAAGTATTCAGCTTTGCGAGTTTCTTCTATCTGCTTTTGAAAATCCTTTTATCAACAGCGGCCAGTATCGTACTGATCGTGTTGTACGAGTTACTGTTCTTTTCCAGAAAGTAGACAGGGAATTAGTCCAGAGACCATATTTTTTAGATGATTATGTTTTGTTAAAATAAAGAACGACAACAGATAGCACAGGACGTAATATCTAACTTTAGAAAAAATTGAAAGTCATATTATAAAGCAACAGGTCGCTTGCTTCATCTTTCTGCCAGGATGGCGGGGGAGGCCGTGAAGTGGCCACATTATTTCAGCGTAAATGTCTGTCTATAATCAGCCCAGGAAAAGAGTAATACAGTTTATCATCCTTGGAATGGTAATATTGATTATTACCAGGTTGTTCTTTTTGCAGGTAGTGGAAAAGAAATATTCCAAGCTGGCGGATGCCAACGCGGTGCTCCGCAAAGTGGTGTACCCCAGCCGTGGTATTATCTTTGACCGCAAGGGCAGGAGTATCCTCAGCAACGATGCTATGTATGACCTCGTGGTAACACCGATCAATGTGAAGAACATTGATACGGCTTACATGTGTGAGATCCTCCAGATCGATAAGGAAGAATTCAGAAGACGTATCACAGGGGCTATTATTAAGAATGGCAGCCGTCGTGTATCTGTATTTGCTTCCCTGCTGCCGCCCGAAATGTTCGGTCGCCTGCAGGAAAGTATGTATATGTTCCAGCCGGGTTTCGAGCTGGTACAACGCCAGATCCGCTCCTACCCCTTCAATGCTGCTGCCAACATCCTCGGTTATATCGGAGAGGTATCTCCCCAGATGTTACAGAAGCCTGCCTACAGCGCTTATAACCAGGGGGACTACCTGGGTATGACCGGCCTGGAAAGAACATATGAAAGTGTGCTGATGGGCCAGCGTGGTATACAATATCTCGTAAAAGATAATCTGAACCGCCCGCAGGGCCCTTATGAAAAAGGCGAGTTCGATACTGCGGCTATTGCCGGTAAGAACCTCCGTCTGGCGCTTGACGTTGATCTCCAGGTACTGGGTGAACACCTGATGCGTAACAAGATCGGTAGTATCGTAGCCATCGATCCCCGCACAGGAGGTATTCTGACCATGGTGAGCGCTCCTACCTTCGACCCGAACCTGTTGACAGGCTCCTACCGTGCCCGTAACTTCAGCAGATTGTTCTCAGATACGACAAAACCATTGTTTAACCGTGCTATACAGGCAGGTTATCCACCGGGATCGTCGATGAAACCACTGACAGCCCTGATTGCGTTGGACGAAGGTGTGATTACACCCAGTTTTGGCTTCCCTTGCTTCGGCGCTTACACCTACTGTGGCCGTGCTATTGCTTGTACGCACCACAATGCGGGGCACGCAGCCAATCTGCGACTGGCTATTGCCAACTCCTGTAACGCCTACTTCGTACACCTGTACCGTATGGAGGTGGATGCCGCCAAATGGGGAGGTGTGAAGAAAGGGCACCAGAAATGGCATGACTATATTTCTTCTTTCGGCCTTGGGCACAGACTTGGAGTGGATATCCCGGGTGAATCTCCCGGTAAGGCAATTGATACAGCCGGTATGAATAAACTGTACCGCGGTCAATGGAACTCCTGTTCAGAACTGTACGTGGGTATGGGCCAGGGCCAGGTAGTAGCAACTCCGATGCAGATGGCGAACGCTATGTGTATTATCGCCAATAAAGGTTATTACTATCTGCCGCATTTCGTGGATAAGATCGATAATGACGATACTGAACTGCTGACAAAATTCAGAGAGAAACATACTGTGGCGCACGTATCCGACTCTTCCTATATGCCGGTAATATATGGTATGGAGGATGTGGTGGAAAGAGGTACCGGTGTATCCGCAAAAATAGAAGGTGAGATCGTGTGTGGTAAAACAGGTACGGCTGAGAATAACGCCATCGTGAACGGAAAGCTGGCAAAACTGAAGAACCACTCTGTATTCGTGGCATTCGCCCCCAGGGATAATCCGAAGATCGCAATTGCAGTGATCGTAGAGAACGCTGGTTTCGGTAGTACTTATGCAGCGCCTATCGCCAGTCTGATCATGGAGAAATACCTGCATGATACAATTTCTGTGAAGCGTAAGCCACAGATGAAAACATTGCTGGAATACAATACACTGGACCCTGTAGTAAGGGAAAAATCCAAGCTTGACTCATTGAATGGAGCCAGCGCTAAAATGACATCAGACGAGATACTTAAACTTTATTTCCGGGATTAATCAGTTATGAACCGTCGGCAGCAAATAAAATTGACAGAAGGTATTGACTGGCCTATCATGGGCCTTTACATGGGGATCGTATTTGTGGGGTTGTTATCTATCTTCGCGGCTGAGTACAGAGAGGGAGATAACATCTGGAATGATATCATCCACCTGAATAAAAACTATTCCCGCCAGCTGATGTGGCTGGGCGTGTCGGCCGTATTGGCTACCATCATCTGGCTGACAGACAGTAAGTTCTTCACCGCTACGGCCAACCTGCTGTATGCCGGTGGTTTACTCCTGTTGTTGCTGGTATTGGGCATCGGTAAGGATGTGAAAGGGTCACAATCCTGGCTGGTGTTGGGTGGTTTCCAGTTTCAGCCGGCGGAGCTGACAAAGCTCTGTACCAACCTGGCCCTGGCCAAGTATCTCTCCTCCATCGAAACGGATTTTACCAAACTGCGTTCCAGGCTGATAGCCGTCTCTCTGGCGCTGATACCTTGTGTTATTATCATCCTGCAGTCAGAAACAGGACTGGCGCTGGTATATTTCTCCTTCTTCCTGGTGATGTACAGGGAAGGCCTGCCAGGCGTACTGCTGGTGATCGCCTTCTCCGGGATCGTGCTGGTATTGTCAGCCCTGCTGGTAGATAAAAACATCCTCTTCATCATATTCTCAGTCATCACGGTACTGGTGATCTATTTCAGTCGCCGGGAAATAAAACGTAACCGTTCCAGGCTGGCCCTGATACTGGGTATCTGGGCATTCTGTTCTGTGTTTGTGATGTTTGTAGTGCCTTTTGCTTTCACCAAAGTGCTGAAAGACTACCAGGTACGCCGTATTGAGGTAATGCTGGGCAAGGAGAACGATCCGAAGGCAACTTACAATACCCGTCAGAGTATGATTGCCATCGGTTCCGGTGGTTTCATAGGGAAAGGGTATCTGAAGGGCACCCAGACCCGTTACGATTTCGTGCCTGAACAAAGCACTGACTTTATCTTCTGTACCATAGGTGAAGATTTTGGCTTCTTTGGTTCTGTTATATTTATAGGTCTTTATGTGGCCCTGCTCTTACGGATCATTTTTGTGGCGGAGCGACAGCGATCGACATTCAGCCGTGTGTATGCCTATG
Source organism: Chitinophaga sp. CF418 (assembly GCF_900142925.1). GTDB lineage: Bacteria > Bacteroidota > Bacteroidia > Chitinophagales > Chitinophagaceae > Chitinophaga. Next base: position 84,781 of record NZ_FRCN01000014.1, on the reverse strand, counting down.
GGGTGGCCAGCATTGTCTTTTTCCACATGGCCATTAATATATCCATGACCATCGGTCTGGCGCCGGTGATCGGGATCCCGCTGCCACTGGTTAGTTATGGAGGTTCGTCCCTGATGACATTCACTATGTTAATTTTTATCATGCTACGATTGGATGCTGACAGGCAGATGGTATTACGATAGTTACATATCTTTGGGGAATGGCACGTATTATACCATTATCAGAAGGGGCTTTTACAGTAGACGGAACAAAGAAGTTTATTCCTTATAATCCGGAGACAGATTCAATGCAGCAGCGCTCCGGCGGCTCGCTGCTGGTAGAGATCCAACCATTTTTAGTGATCACAGATCAGGATTATATCCTGCTGGACGCTGGCCTGGGCTATCGTAATTCCGATGGCATTTTGCAGATACACCAGCACCTGATCGACAACGGCGTTAATCCGATGGACATCACCAAAGTGCTGATGAGCCATTTACATAAAGATCATTCCGGCGGTATCTCTATCGTAGATCCTGTCACCGGCGAGCGTAGCCTGAGTTTTCCACAAGCCACCTATTATGTGAACAGGCATGAAATGGATTACGCTTTAGAGCACGACGGGAAATCCTATCATGCAGAAGATGTCCGCATCCTGAAGGAAAAAGACAATGTCATTTTCACAGAGGGGGATGGCACTATTGATGACTACATTACTTATGAAGTGACCGGGGGACATTGCCCATATCATCAGGTCTTCCTGATAGATACCGGCGACGATAAAATATTTTTCGGAGGAGACGAAGCCCCCCAGGTTTCATATATGAAACGTCGTTTTGCAGCAAAGTATGATTATGATGGAAAGCGGAGTATGGAACTACGTGAGCAGTTTAAACAGCGTAGCGCCCTTGAAGGATGGACTTTCCTGTTTTATCATGATACGAAGCTGCCCTTTGGGAAACTCTGAGCCGTGCAGTACCTGTATCCGCCTGTGGAGCACGAACCGGTGCTCCTTTTTTATTTTTATCGTCTGATATTATTGTCTGAATCTTCTTGCTCCCGGGCCTCCCAGATTTCTGGCTTGTCTGTCTTTCATGGTCCGGATCAGTTGGTTACGGAATTCCCGTTCTGATCTGAATACCACCCCTGCTTTTGCCGCTGGCAATACTTTTTGAAATTCCTGGCTGTAATGCGTTTTGATGTCCAGCATACGGCGTTCATATCCCAATTCTTTATCATCAGCAGGCTGGATATCTGTTTGGGGAACTTTGTTCCGCTTGCGGCGTTCCGCAATGAGAATCTCAACTTCCTTGGTATATTGATTATATAGCGGCCAGAATTTCTGTGCTTCGTCGGGGGTGAGGTCCAGTTTTTGGGATAGGTACGCTATTTCCGCTGCACGGATGCGATCCCTGATCTCAGCGTCGCTACCTTGACCTTGTTGTGCCTGACTAGCAGGAGGGCGGCAAAACAATGAGAGTGTGATTAATATAACTAATGTGTAAAGTTTTTTCATCTCAGTTGTCTGTTAGGCTTTCGTTTAACAAACCGGTGTTATCTAAATAATGTTGTATGGCTTCTGCTGGTAATTCTTCTACTTCCGAAATAGCGTTACCTTCTTCTATTAAAGGCGTATAATTGGTTAATTCTTCCTTATCAAAAGCGTCCGAATGGGACTGCAGGTATTCCATGATCTCCTGATCGCTGACATTAGCCAGGGTACTTTCTATTGCATTGGTATTGTGGCGGTTACCTCTGATAAAGAACAGGGTACTTACGCTTACCAGTGCTACCAGGCAGGCGGCCACAGCCCATCCCATGTACTTGCGGACATTCATTCTACGGACAACCGGGTTATGAACAGGCGCTGATACATCAGCAATGCCAGCCATTACGCTGGTGCTCAGCTGGTCAAAATAACCGGTTGGCACCGATAAAGGCATCGTTTTGGGTATACCGGCCAGTAACGGTGATATGGCGGCCAGTTCTTCCTGTATGGCTGTTGTAGATGCGGCCGCCGCAGCACCTTCTGTTTCAGCTATGCGGGCCATTATTACCGCGTCCAGTTGGTCAAAATAACCGGCAGGCGCAGACATGGGGAATGCTTTTGGCATTCCTGCCAGGATGGAAGATACTTCTTCTGCGTCTGGCAGCGTCTGCTGCTCAGTAGTGATGTTTTGGATGATCTGTTGTGACAGGTGCTCAAAATAGCCCGGAGGAACAGATAAAGGGACAGACTTCGGTACGCCGGCCAGCAGTGGAGAGAGCATTTCCAGCTCTTCCTGTACTTCGGCAGTACGTACCTTCTGCAGGATCAGACCCGGCAGCTGTTCAAAGTAACCAGCCGGAACGCCTCCGTGGGAGGGCTTCAGCGTAGTCCATTGAGCATCAGGGATGATTTCCCGCAGTTCGTTCGCAATATCGTTGTCTCTGGATATCATACAGATTTTAGACAGTAGAAGATAGCAATAGTTTAAACAGGTCGTAGTTTCGTCTCCAAAAAAATGCAATTCACCTCATAAAAGTACGAAGATGTCGCATTTTCAGCTATTACGGATGAACTCTTCAATCTTTTTTACGGCGTGATGGTAGGAGGCTTTGAGTGCGCCTTCGGAGGTATCAAGCACACGGCTCATTTCTTCATAGGGCATCTCATCATAGTACCTCAGATTAAATACAATTCTTTGTTTTTCAGGCAGTGCCAGAATAGCCCTTTGCAGTTTCCACTCAAGTTTGTTGGGATCGAATTGAGCGTCTGCTTTCAGGGTATTGCTAAGACCTGTTTCTACGTCTGACAGTGATATTGAATTGTTTTTCTTTTGCTTTTCCAGGAAAGTGAGGCACTCATTGGTGGCTATCTTATATAACCAGGTGTATAACTGGGCATCTTCACGGAATCCTTCCAGGTTCTTCCAGACCTTTACAAACACATTCTGCAATACATCATTGGCGTCATCGTGGTCCAGCACCAGCCTTCTGATATGCCAGTAAAGCCGTTCCTGGTATTTCTGGATGATACAAGTAAAACCCTTCTCCTTAGTAGCAGGATCCCTGTACGTTGCCAATAGTGTCTTATCATCCTGATGTATGCTCATTCTTAGGTTAAATGGTTTTACATAAAAAAAACCACCTGTAAGATGGTTTTTTTTATGTAAGGTTTAATCCGGTACAGATTATTTCTTCTTTCTTGCTATTGCTTTTTCAGCAGCAGCAACGATATGATCTGTATCCAGGCCATATTTTTTCAACAGATCCAGTGGTTTACCACTTTCACCGAAAGTATCGTTGGTACCTACATATTCGATAGGAATTGGATTGTGGCGGGCCGCTACCTGTGCAATACTATCGCCCAGACCTCCCAGTACGTTATGCTCTTCAGCGGTTACAGCGCAACCGGTTTTAGAGATAGAACGGACTACAGCTTCTTCATCCAGCGGTTTGATAGTGTGAATATTGATGATCTCAACACTGTAACCTCTTTCTTCCAGGATCTTACCTGCTTCGACAGATAACCATACCATGTGGCCACAAGCGAACAGGGTGATATCTGTTCCTTCATGCAGCACCTGTGCTTTACCTACTTCAAATTTCTGATCTTCAGGAGTGAAGTTAGGCCATTTCGGACGGCCAAAACGGAGATACACTGGTCCTTCGTAGTCGGCTACGGCAATAGTAGCAGCTTTAGTCTGGTTGAAATCGCATGGAACGATCACGGTCATGCCCGGGAGCATTTTCATCATCCCGATATCTTCCAGGATCTGGTGGGTAGCACCATCTTCACCAAGTGTTAAACCGGCGTGAGATGCGCAGATCTTTACATTCTTGTTGGAATAGGCAACAGACTGACGGATCTGGTCGTATACACGGCCTGTAGAAAAGTTAGCAAATGTAGTTGTATAAGGGATCTTACCACCGATGGTCATACCGGCAGCTATGCCTATCATATTTGCTTCAGCAATACCTACCTGTACGAAGCGGTCTGGAAACTCCTTAATAAAGGCATTCAGTTTCATCGAACCCAACAGGTCAGCAGTCAGTGCTACTACATTCGGATTTTTACGCCCAGCTTCCAATATACCTTCTCCAAAGCCTGCGCGTGTCTCTTTCTCATTTAACGGTTTAATATCTTTTACCATAGCCTTATATTAAGAATTGTGTCGTAAATGTAAGAAATAAACTTTTTAATTTTTTAATTGCTAAGAACCCTGTCTCTTAAAGCAACTTCCCACTGCCAGGCAGTACGCATCATATCTTCTATACCAATATTCGGTTCCCAGCCCAGTAACTGTTTGGCTTTATTATTATTGGCATAGATAGCGATCACATCGCCCGGGCGGCGGGGGCCCAGTTCATAGTTCAGTTTTACACCGGAGATCTTTTCAAAGGCCTTGATAGCTTCCAGCACGGTTACGCCGTTGCCGGTACCCAGGTTGAAGATTTCACAGTTGTCTGTATTCTTTTGGTCCAGCAGGTACTGCAGGGCCCTTGTATGAGCATTGGCAATATCCATTACATGGATATAATCGCGGATGCAGGAGCCATCGCGGGTATCGTAGTCGTGACCAAATACTGTCAGCTTAGGGATCTTGCCGATAGCTGTCTGGGTAATAACCGGTACGAGGTTGTCCGGACGGCCCAGTGGCAGTTCTCCGATCAGTGCAGACGGGTGGGCACCTACGGGGTTAAAGTAGCGCAGCAGGATAGATTGGGTATCATTCACTCTGCTGTAGTCCTGGATCATCTGTTCGCCCATTTGTTTGGTGCGGGCGTACGGAGATTGTGCTTCTCCCAGTGGAGTGGCCTCTACTACGGGCAGCTCTTTGGTATTGCCATATACGGAGCAGGAAGAGGAGAATACCAGGTTAGGGATATTGAACTCTTTCACACACTTCAGTACATTTACCAGGGAAGAAAGGTTATTATGGAAATAAAATAACGGATCAGCTACGGATTCAGGAACTGTTTTGAGCGCTGCAAAGTGGATCACACCTACGATATCACGGTTTTCGTGGAATACAGCATGTGTATCTTCCAGGTTGCAGAGGTCTACCTTATAGTTACGGATCTTTTTGCCTGTGATCTTTTCGATACCGTCAAGCAGTTGTGTGCTGCTGCGGATGTTGCTGTCTACTGAAACTACGTCAAAGCCATTGTTAATCAGATCTACGATAGTGTGCGCGCCAATATAACCACAACCACCGGTAACAAGAACCTTCATATGTGTTTATTTTTTTTAAATGTTTTAGGATTAATTACAATCAGATGTGCAAAGAACCTGGAATTAAGGAGCCGGGATCTAAGCCCGTAAACGCTGATTTTGATAATTGAGTTACGAATGTACGGTTCCTAATCCTTAATTCTTAATTTTCATTGTTCAGATTTTATGTTCAATGATCTTTTCCAGGTATTGTCCATAGCCGCTTTTCAGCAATGGCCGGGTAAGTGTCTGCAATTGTTCCAGGGAAATAAAGCCCTGTTTATAAGCAATTTCCTCTATGCAGGCAATCTTAATACCCTGGCGTTGCTCGATGACCTGTACAAACTGTGAGGCCTGCATCAGGGAGTCAAAGGTGCCGGTGTCCAGCCAGGCCGTACCACGGGGCAGGATAGACACTTTCAGTTTGCCACGGCGCAGGTATTCCCTGTTCACATCGGTGATCTCGTATTCCCCGCGTGGGCTGGGCTTCAGATCTGCTGCTATTTTAATCACATCATTATCATAGAAGTATAATCCGGGTACTGCATAACTGCTTTTGGGCTGTTGTGGCTTTTCCTCGATGGACACCGCCTGCATCTTCTCATCAAACTCCACCACCCCATAGCGTTCCGGATCAGATACCTGGTAGGCGTACACGATGCCTCCATCGGGTTTCACGTTGTTGGCCAGCTGTGTACCCAGGCCGGCGCCGTAGAAGATATTATCACCCAGTACCAATGCTACATTATCATCTCCAATAAAGTCACGGCCTATTACAAACGCCTGCGCCAGACCATTGGGAAGCGGTTGTTCCGCGTAGGTCAGCTTCAAACCAAGTTGCTCACCGTTACCGAATAATCTTTTGAAAGCGGGCAGGTCATGTGGTGTAGAAATGATCAGGATCTCTCTTATACCAGCCAGCATCAGTGTGGAAAGTGGGTAATAAATCATTGGTTTATCATAAACCGGCATGATTTGTTTGCTGATGGCATAGGTAATGGGGTGTAAACGAGTCCCGGAACCTCCGGCCAGTATAATACCTTTCATAGCATTTGTTATAAGAATGAATAATAAAAAATAGGTTCTTCAAAAGCCCTACAAAAATAGGGGGCTCTGTGATAAAAAAAAGGAAAAACTCAAAAAGCGGATGTAGTAAAAGAGAAAGCCCTCCGGTCATTCCATTAGTAATGGGCGACGCCGGAGGGCTTATTATAATAAGTAGTGATACCTTCTATCAGAAGAAAAGATTGACTACAAGGTACACAGCAGCAGCCAGTAATGCACTGATAGGAATGGTCAATATCCAGGCCCAGAGCAGGCTTACTGTTACCCCCCAGCGTACGGCGGAGAGACGTTTCGTAGCTCCCACCCCGATAATAGAACCGGTAATGGTGTGGGTGGTACTCACAGGAATACCCAGTGTTTCTGTGAGATAAAGTGTTATCGCACCCGCAGTTTCCGCAGCCACACCTTCCAGCGGTGTTACCTTGGTGATACGGGACCCCATGGTTTTAACGATCTTCCAGCCACCGCTCATGGTACCGAGGGCTATGGCAACGAAGCAGGATAATGGCACCCAGTTCGGAACCTGGGTAACATCGTCAATAGTACCGTGGGCTACCAGTGCGGCAGCGATGATACCCATTACTTTCTGGGCATCGTTACCACCGTGAGCAAGGCTCAGTGCACCTGAAGATACCAGCTGTAAACGCTTGAACCAGTTTTCCGCCCTGAATGGATTTGCCTTACGGCAGACGTTCATAATAATAATGGTGATCACAAAAGCCACAATCATCCCGATGAAAGGAGCGAGGGCAATGAAGTAGATAATCGGCATTACCTTGGCATAGTTGATCACATCAAAAGATCCATGGGCAGCTGCTATGGCAGCACCTATAAAACCACCAATAAGGGTATGTGAAGAACTGGAAGGTATACCATACCACCAGGTCAGCAGGTTCCAGGAAATGGCCGCTATCAGGCCGCAAAGGATCACTTTCAGGGTAATGAACTGTTCAAAAACCGATTTAGCGATCGTGTTACCTACCTTGAACTCTCCGTAAACATATTTGGAAATAAAGAAAGCTGCAAAGTTAAATACCGCAGCCCACAGTACTGCCTGAAATGGAGTCAGCACCTTGGTGGATACGATGGTAGCTATAGAGTTAGCCGCATCATGAAAGCCGTTAATATAATCAAAGATGAACGCCAGTATAATGATGGAGACAAGTAAGGTCATTAGAAAGTAGTTTGCATTAAATAGGCAGGCTGGAGATGCATAATCTATTGATTATGCATATTTTATGATGATGGACTCTATCACGTTGGCACAATCTTCGCATTTATCTGTGGCGATTTCCAGGGCCTGGTACAGTTCACGCATTTTCAGCAGTTCACCTGCATTGTTGGCTTCTTTCTCGAACAGATCTGCGATAGCCATGTCATAGATGTCATCCGCATGGTTCTCCAGGCTATTGATCCTTACACAGGCATCCGTGATGTTACGCATGTTGGACATGGTACGCAGTTCAGGGATTGCTTTGTGCAATTCCAGGGTACCCTGGTAGATCAGGTCAGCCAGTTTACGAACACTTTCGTTGATTTCCATTACTTTATACAGGTCCAGTCTTTTTGCGGAGCCATGTATATAATCAGCCACGTCGTCCAGTGTAGCCGCCAGGTGGTGGATGTCTTCACGGTCAAATGGAGTAATGAAGTTCTGGCCCAGTTCCACAAAGATGCGATGAGTAAAATCGTCATTCTTGTGCTCCAATCGCTCAATCAGATGGGTTTTGTCCTTACGTACTGACATGTCTGTAGCGGAAACCAGTTCAACCAACACCTTTCCCATTTCTACCAGGTTGGCAGACACATCCTCGAATAATGAATAAAAAACCCTGTCTTTTGGTATAAATAACTTTACAAAAGAATTGAAGCCTCCCATACTCTTTGTTTGAAATTTGGCGCAAATTTAGCTTTCCGCGGGCAATACCTCCAAGAAAAAATTATCCTTAATGATTCCTTAACACTGGATTAATATAAAAGTAATATAGCAATTTTTTCTTTGTATTGTGAAAAAAGGCTGCTTGTGATGAGGTCGTCCCTACACCTGTAGCCGTTTTCAGCGGACTAAACTATTTTTCACCAAACCTAACAACTGCCCGGTTTTTTCGGTTCAATCCTCATTAAAAATGTCTGATAAGCGCCCTCTTGATATTGTTGTGATATCTGATGTACATCTCGGAATTTACGGTTGTCACGCCAAGGAATTGGTACAATACCTGGATAGTATTGATCCTAAGATATTGGTACTGAACGGGGATATCATTGATATCTGGCAGTTTAGCAAACGCTATTTCCCGAAAGCACACACAAAAGTGATCCGCAGGATACTGAAAATGACTGGCAAGGGAACTGAGGTCTACTACCTGACAGGTAACCACGATGAAGCCCTGCGCAAATTTGCCGGTTTCGGACTGGGCAACCTGGTTATTGACAATAAACTGATCCTGGAGGTGGATGGGAAAAGGCACTGGTTCTTCCATGGCGATGTTTACGACGTGACCATGAAGAACTCAAAGTGGCTGGCCAAACTGGGAGGAAAGGGCTATGACCTGTTGATAATCATCAATAGGTTGGTTAATAATGTTTTAGAGCGAATGGGGAAAGAGAAAATGAGCTTTTCCAAGAAAGTGAAACATGGTGTGAAACAGGCAGTTAAGTTTATTTCCGATTTTGAGCAGGTAGTAGCTGAAATAGCGATCGATAAAGAATTCGATGTGGTGTGTTGTGGGCATATCCACCAGCCTATCATCAAAGAAATGCAACATAACGGTAAATCCGTCACTTATCTTAATTCCGGAGACTGGGTGGAAAGCCTTACCTCTCTGGAGTATACCAATGGACAATGGACACTTTACCAATACCCCGTATCCAAAACACGTGTTGTATTACCGGAAGAGGAGGAAGATGCTTCAGGCATGCCCTGGGGAGATATTTCCAAGGTGATCAGCTTCCCACAACAATAGCTCATATATAAATCGTTGTTATTTAACATTTATTTATGATATGATAACAACTGCTTAATATTCACTTAATACTGAGCTATTAAGTTTGTGATATTATATATTCAGTGATCCGACTGGTAATGCTAACATAAATAGAAGATGAAAATATTGAAGTTACATCCGCTAATGACAGTTTCGCTGTTACAAATGCAGTTTCAGCGACTGCTTTCGTGTAACATAGCAGTTTACATGCGTAATTCACCGGCCAATGCATTTGACACATTGGGAGAAGCCGGCTTCCCTGAAGAGATGCTGATTGAATTTCCTATCGATGAAACTTTAAGCCTGAGAGAGTTTGAAGAAGAACTGGAAGACAAGTTCAATTTTACACTGGAGCTTTGTAATAAGGATAATAAGCCGTTTACAAATAAAAGCATACATCTGTTCCAGTTAATCGCTTCGTTGTCAGATGGAAGAATACATAATAATGAATACAACGCGCAGCTTGATATCACGCTTGAAAGATTATTGAACAATAATCGTCAGGGACCGCAGCAGATTGCCTGTTAGTCCGGAAGCGTTAGCATTACCGCCCCTAACTTATTTATTATTACTATCCTGTGAGCCTTAACTATCCTGATCATGTTAACTATTTTTTAATCATTCCTTAACAATTAACATTCTGGTAACCTTCCTGTAACACTTCGGTAACACACCCACGATACTTTTGCGCCAGTAATTTCTATCAACTCACAGAATCAGCTTATATCGTGAAACATTCTTTTGTGTCTGCACTGTTGTGTGTATGCCTTCTTTTGAGCTCCTTCCTTTCCGCGTTTGCTGTAGTAGATAATGGGAAAGTAACAGGTAAAGTAACTGACCAGAAAACAGGTGAAGCCCTGATAGGCGTTACCGTTATTGTACAGGGTACATCGACAGGTGCGGTTACTGACGTAGAGGGCCGTTATACCTTAAATCTCGCTCCCGGTACCTACACCCTGGAGTTTAAATACATGGGTTACCAGACCAAAGCAGTAAGCGAAGTGGTGGTAGGTCCCGGCGCTCCCACACAGTTGCCTGTGATCATGGATGAACCTAAATCAAAGGATCTGAAGGAAGTAGTGATCAGAGGTTCTTTCAAACAGGAAACCATTAATGCGTTGTATGTTGCGCAGAAGAATAACGTAGCTGTATCCAGCGGTATCTCTGCAGAACAGATCAAAGCTTCTCCTGATAAAAATACAGGCGAAGTATTAAAACGTGTGAGCGGCGCAAGTATTCAGGATAATAAATTCGTAGTAGTGCGTGGTTTAACTGATCGTTATAACAACGCTACTATGAACAACGTACTGCTGCCAAGTACAGAACCTGACAGAAAATCTTTCTCTTTCGATATCATCCCTTCCGGCTTGATCGATAACATGGTGATCAACAAAACCGCTACACCTGATAAACCAGGCGACTTTGCGGGTGGTTTGATCCAGGTAAGTACAAAAGATTTTCCAGAGGAGAAATTTGTGACTGCTTCAGTTGGTATGTCTGTGAATACACTGTCTACATTTAAAGATGCGAAGACAGGTATGAGAGGTTCTGGTGATTACTGGACATTTGGTAACAGTGAAAGAAAATTGCCTTCAGGGGTTCCTGCTACTGCTGAAGATTTTAATAATGTATCAGGAAAAGCGCAGGATGATCTGAACAGGTCCTTTAAGAACAACTGGAAAATAAACAAGACTACCGTTGCTCCTGGTACCAGTTTACAGTTGACAGCTGGTAATACAAAATATTATGGTGAGCGTAAATTTGGTTATGTATTCTCTCTCACACATAGCCATAGTGAACGTAATGAGTTTGCAGAGCGTAATGATTATGATATAGACAATCATGTTTATAAACGTCATAACATTGATACGAGCAATAAATACTCAAGTGCCTTAGGTGCTGTGGCAAACTTTGCATACAGCTACAAGAATAGCAAGATCTCTTTCAAGAATATTTATAACCGTATTCTTGATAATAATACTGTACTGCGGCAGGTGGCTACCGATCCTAATCCGCCTTTCCACTATCTGTCACAGTCATACCTGCTGAACCTGGTGCAGCGTTATATCCTTTCTTCTACTTTACAGGGTGAACATGGATTGGGCAATAACAGAAGAATAGAATGGATGGTGAACTATTCCAACACCAACCGCCAGGAACCAGACATCCGTATTTCCAACTATACAGATAGTCATGCTATCATCAATCAGCCGGTAAATGGTGGCTCTTCCCGAGGCTTCTTCAAAGTGAACGACGATATCTTTAATGCTGGAGCTTCATACCAGTTCCCATTAGTAAAGGATAACAAAGATCATTCCCTGAAGATAGGTGGATTTGAACAGTACAGAAAGCGTTTCTCCAGCTACAGACCATTATCATATCAATCCGCATCTGGATTCCCATATGATAAACTGACTGCCAGTCCTTATGAATTGTTTTCAAATGAGAACCTGGGTAGCAATGGTATTTATCTGTTAGATAATACTTCACCTTCCGGTATCTATGATGCTTCGTCCAATCTGACAGCCGGATACTTCATGTTTGATAATTTCATTACGAAGAAGCTGAGAGTAATATGGGGACTTCGTTATGAGTCTTACAGACAACAACTGAAGCCGAAAACCACTGTAGGTTCAGGATCTTATACTACAGATACTACTTACAGCAGCTTCCTGCCATCTGCTAACTTCGTATATGCACTGACTGATAAGTCAAATCTGAGGTTGTCATATTCCAACACTGTTGCAAGACCGGAATTCCGAGAAATAGCATCTTTCAGTTTCTTCGATTTCCAGAATACTGCTGCTGTTTTTGGTAATCCAAGATTGAAGCAGACACGTATCAGCAACATCGACCTGCGTTATGAGTTATATCCCGGAGCAGGAGAGACTTTTGCAGTGGCTGTGTTCTATAAGAAATTCAAGAATCCAATTTCTGAGTCCTGGTATAGTCTTGACAACAACGACCGTACTTACATCAACCTGGATGATGCAAACACTTTTGGTGCAGAACTGGAAGTTCGTAAGAACCTGGAGTTTGCCATAGGGAACTGGGGAAAGAATTCATATGTTTTCGCAAACGGAGCATATATCCATTCTTCCATCAAGAATCCTAACCAGACAGTGCGTAACATCAATGGTGAAACAAGACGTATGCCTGGTCAGTCTCCTTACCTGATCAACGCCGGCTTGCAGATCAACAATCCTAATAATGATATGGGTGTAACCATCCTGTACAACAGGATTGGCCCAAGGATCAACATTGTGGGAGATGACAGCAGCAACAAGCTGGATATCTTTGAAAATTCAAGGAACCTGCTCGACCTGCAACTTAGCAAACGGCTGTTTAAAAAGAACGCAGAAATAAAACTGAATATCTCTGATATTTTAAACAACCCATACGTGTTGTACCAGAACAAGGACAACAAGAAGAGCTATTCAAAGGGGACAGATTATGTGTTCTACACATACAAATACGGGACAAACTTCTCATTGAGTTTCTCTTATACATTCCATTAATAAGTTGATCATTTCATAACATACAGCTAATATTCCTATAACATTTAATCTATTTTTTTGGTAAAAATTAATTTCTAATTCTATGAGAAAAATGAACACATCGGTTTTGCTTATGGCTGCTGCGTTGGCTACAACTTTCGTAGCTTGTAAGGACGATGATAAAGTAGACCCAACACCGGAGAAACCGAAATCAACCGTTGAATTAAAAGGTAAAATTTCTGCGAACAGAACTCTTTCAAAAGATACTATCTACCTGATGAAGGAATATGTGTATGTTGTAAACAACTCTACACTGACTATCGAGCCAGGTACAACCATTCTCGGTGGAACTGTAACTACAACTACCGGTGGTACGCTGATCATCACTGCTGGTTCTAAGCTGATCGCTAAAGGTACTGCAGATGCTCCGATCGTATTTACTTCTTCTAAAGCTCCTGGTGCACGTAAGAAAGGTGACTGGGGTGGTATCATCCTGTTAGGTAAAGCAAGCACAAACAGAGGTGCTGATAAAAGAAACGTAGAAGGTTTACAGGAAGTTGATGCAACTGTTAGCCTGACTTATGGTAACCCTACCGGTGCTACTCAGGGTGATGACAATGACAACTCTGGTACTCTCCAGTATGTTAGGGTTGAATTTGGTGGTATCGCACTGTCCAGCACTCCGGATAGCGAAGTAAACGGTGTTACTTTCTACGCTGTTGGTGCTGGTACTACAGTTGATCACGTACAGGTTAGCTACTCTGGCGACGATGCTTTCGAGTGGTTCGGTGGTAATGTAAACTGTAAATACCTGGTTGCTTACGGCACACTGGATGATAACTTCGATATGGATAGCGGTTTCAAAGGTAAACTGCAGTTCTGCGTGGCTTTACAGGATCCAGCTGTTTCTGATGTAGTAAGTCTGTCAAATGGTCTGGAAGTTGATAACCTGAATGGTGCAAACGGTAGCACTCCTTTCACTCACCCAATCATTTCTAACCTGACTATCGTTGGTCCTGGTGCTGCTACTGGCAACGGAGATTATTTCTACGCTGGTGCAAGATGGAGAAGAGGTTCTACTTTCACTGTAGCTAACTCCGTATTCTCTGGTAATCCGGTTGCTATTGATGTTGAGAGTAAAATTGCTCAGGACTCTCTGTCTGCTGGTAACTCTAAAATTACCAACTCTGTATTCCAGGTTGGCGGCGTAAGCCCTATATCCAGCGCCCGTGGTGCAGGTGCTACTGCTATCGGACCTGTATACTTCGATGCTGATACCAAAGATGCAAGCTACCTGAATGGTGCTGCTATTCTGAACCTGATCGTGACTGTAGCTAGCAAGAACGATACTCTGAAAGGTCTGGCTGATGTATTTGCTAAAGTTCCATCTGCTGCATCATTCAAAGCTACCAACACTGAGTTCGCGCTGAAAACTGCAAAAACTGCCGTATTCACTGCAGACTTCGATGCTTTCTTTGATAAAGTTAACTACGTTGGTGCGGTAGATCCTGCTAATCCATGGACTAAACAATCCTGGATCAACTGGACTCCAAACGAAACAGTATACGTAAAAGAGTAATCTTTTTATATAACTGCTTATCAGGAGGGATAGACCTTGGGTCTGTCCCTTTTTTTTGTTATATCCTCCTTGCTTTCACTTTTTACCTGATGCCCTTAACGATTTCTTAATATTCACTTTAATAGAGAAACTCTAACTTGATCCATTGATATACCCTAATTATTTGTTAACATTTTTAATTGAGCCCTCAAATGAAAATCACTTCCTCGCTACTCATAGTAGCGCTCTTACTTTCATTTTGTTTTGTTGCCTGTAAGAAAAACGACATCTCTCAGACCGCGACGCCAAAAGAAGACCAGGAACGTATTGATGAAAAGTACCTTGCAAAGATTGCAAAGCTTGGACTTGATATATCTTCCGTAAAATGCTATGATTCTATCTTTGTCGTAGAAGGCGATATTGCATTTTCAAAAAAGTTTCTGGACACCTTCTCCGCTCCTGTTGTAAGCCCTAACGACCGTCATGCTTACACCGACCAGTTGTTATCTATAAATAATATCAGGATATATACATCACAGCCATGGTGGTCTAATAGTACTTACTATTCTGCTTTGAACAGGGCATTGTATGAATGGAATTCGGCAGGTTCCAATCTTAACTTTCATATGCTGTTCCAAACGGATCAGGGATATGACTGGAACCTTATTTTTACAACGCTCCCTTCAGGTATGCTGGCATGGGCTGATTTTCCCGGACTACCGAATATGAATGGTGTGCCAGGTTATAATATACTTGTCGACCAGAATTATATCAATTCATTGAATCTCTCCAGTAACCAGATCAGCTGGATATTGACACATGAAATAGGGCATATGTTGGGATTGCGTCATAGCGACTGGGACCTCTATGGTGAGCCTAACAGCGAGAATGGTTATTATTTCGGGGCAAATTATTTCTCTAACATCGCGGTACAGGATCCTAATTCTGTTATGAGGAAAATCTTCTCTGCCAGCATTGATGGTAATACCCTATTGAGCGCTTATGACAGGTTAGCGGTAAATACATTGTATCCGCTTAATTCCTGTAATCTGCAGACATTCATCAACCGTCCTTCTGTAGTTTCTTCGGGAGAAGCTTCCGGAACACTGTATCCTTCATACAGAGGGCCTCTTAATTTTATAGAATGGCAGATCACAAATAGTGCGACCGGTTATAACTATACTTCAACTGATTCTGATATAGAATTCCAGGTGCCCAGCCTGGCCCCTGGCACTTATGTGTTCAGGACGAGGATCACCACATCTAACTGTATAAGCAGTTGGGCAAGCAAGACAATTACTATTCAATAGGCGCAGTAACAGCGGGTACCATCACGGTACCCGCTGTCCTGCTTATATAGACTATACGTAAGGGATTTGCGCTTGTTCTTTCATTACTTCCGCTTCATGGATAGCTTTTACTGTTTTGAGCAGTGCATCAGGCGTCACTGAAATGCTGTCAATGCCTTGCTCCACGAGGAACTTTGTAAAGTCCGGGAAGTCAGACGGCCCCTGGCCGCAGATGCCCACTTTAACCTGGTGCTTTTTGGCTGCTGTAATCAGCATGCTGATCATCCTTAATACTGCAGGATTACGTTCATTGTACAAGCCCGCGATCAGAGCGGAATCACGATCCAGTCCCAGTGTGAGCTGTGTGAGATCGTTGGAACCTATGGAGAAACCATCTATATGTGCAGCAAATTCTTCGGCCATCATAATGTTGGAGGGTATTTCTGCCATGAGATATACTTCCAGTCCATTCCGGCCTCTTTCTATGCCATATTGCTTCATAGTATCCAGCACCAGCAGCAGTTCATCCACAGTTCTGCAGAAGGGGATCATCACCACAACATTCTTCAGCCCCATTTCTTCTCTCACTTTTTTGATAGCCTTACATTCCAATTCAAAGGCTGCCTTGTATTTCTCAGAGTAGTACCGTGATGCACCGCGCCAGCCGATCATCGGGTTCTCTTCTTTCGGCTCAAAATATTTTCCGCCTAAAAGATTATAGTATTCATTGCTCTTGAAATCAGAGAAGCGCACAATGACCTTACCCGGATGGAAAGCAGCAGCAATCTTTGCGATACCGTAGGCGAGTTTCTGTACGAAGTAGGATTCCTCATCTTCATAACCTCTGATCAGTTGCATGATATCCGCAGTCAGGGTCGGATCATTCAATGACCGGTGATGCAGCAATGCGAGAGGATGGACTTTTATATAATTGTTGATGATGAATTCTTCCCTGGCCAGCCCCACGCCCTTGTTAGGCAGGTGTGAAAACTGAAAGGCCATAGCGGGTGACGCCACATTCAGCATTAGTGCTGTTTTAATCTCAGGCAGTTCCCGCAGGTCGAAGGAGTTTTCTTTGAAAGGTATCAGGCCCTCATAGATAATGCCTTCATCTCCTTCAGCACAGCTGATGGTAATATCCTGTCCGGTGGAGAGTAGTTCTGTTGCATTACCACAGCCAACGATGGCGGGGATGCCCATCTCCCTGGCTACAATGGCTGCATGACAGGTTCTGCCGCCTTTGTTGGTGACAATAGCTGCCGCCATTTTCATAATAGGCTCCCAGTCAGGGTCAGTCATGTCTGTTACCAGTACGTCGCCAGCCTTGAATTCAGTTCCTTCGGTGACGCGTTTATCAAGGGAAAACAGGATGTTGACTTTTCCTGAGGCGATCTTATCTCCTACCGCTATCCCTTTCAGGAGTGGCGTAGCGCCGCCTTCAATGGTATATGAAGTAATGGTGTTATGCTCCTTTTGGGAATGGATGGTTTCGGGACGGGCCTGCACAATGAACAATTCATTGCTCAATCCATCCGTGGCCCACTCGATATCCATCGGGCACCATTTACCTTTTAATTGTGAATAATAGTCTTCTATCTTGCATACCCATTCCGCCAGTTGCATAATTTGCTTATCTCTCAGGCAAAACCGTTGCTGATTGCCTTTTTCAACGTTTATCACTTTCGTGCGCTGGTCGTTACTTTCTCCATAGATCATCATCTTATCTTTGATGCCCAGGCGTTTTTCAATGATAGGTGAGTACTTACCATTGATTGCGGGTTTGAATACGATGAACTCATCGGGGGACACTGCTCCCTGAACGACCATTTCTCCCAGGCCGAATGCACCATTGATCACCACAACGTCTTTAAACCCGGATTCCGTATCCAGGGAGAAGGCTACGCCTGCGGCGCCAAGGTCGGAGCGTACCATCTTCTGCACACAGACAGAGAGACCGATACTGAAATGATCATATCCAAAGTTCTGACGGTAACTGATGGCCCTGTCAGTGAAGAGAGAGGCAAAGCAGTTACGTACGGCATCTATAAGAGCGGCAGGACCGCGTACATTCAGATAGGTTTCCTGCTGGCCGGCAAAGGAGGCGTCCGGCAAGTCTTCGGTAGTGGCAGATGAGCGCACAGCTACGTCAGTGATATCCTGGCCGTATTCTCTCGACAGCTCCATATAAGCGCTGATGATCTCAGTACTGAGTTCATGGGGAAATTTGGTGTTGCTGATGGCCTGCCTGATACGTTGACCAGCCCGGCGTAATGTAACCAGTGAATCGAAATCGATGCCTTCGATCTGTTCGCGGATGTATTCTTCCAAACCACTCTGGCGTAAAAACTGATAGTACGCAGTTGTAGTAATAGCAAATCCGGAGGGAATATTAATACCTGCCCTGGAAAGGTTAGCAATCATTTCCCCCAGTGAGGCGCATTTCCCGCCTACGATAGGGATATCCTCCAGGCCTAATGCCTGTAGAGGAATTACAATTCTTGTTTCCATTAATGAGATAAATTTTGGTGTATGATAGTTGGCGCTTTAGGATAAAGGTCATGATTATTGTATACAGAAATGCAGATACCAGCTAAAGCCGAAAACAAATCTACAATGGGTTGTGGTTCATGATTTTTTTTCTGAGGTAGTGTCTTTATTCTACGTATTTTTAGTAAAATATTCCCCAATGCATTTCACGTTAGATGAAACCGACCTACACATACTGGATCTGTTACAGGAAGATGCACGTCTCACCAACAAAGAAATAGCGGCCAAGCTGGGAAAATCAGTAACCTCCATTTTCGAAAGAATAAAGCGGCTGGAATGTGAAGGATATATAAAAGGATATGTAGCCATCCTGGATAGGAAGAGGATGGGAAAACATGTGACAGCCTTTGCTAATATTACACTAAAGGAACATGGGCATGATATCTTCCTGCTGTTTGAAGCAAAAGTGAACGCTTTCCCGGAAGTAATGGAATGTTATAAGATCAACGGACCTTATGATTATCTACTGAAAGTAATGGTGGCAGATCTGGAAGAATACGAATTGTTCATTACAAACAAACTTTCACGGCTGGAAGCCGTTAGCAGGATCAACAGTCTTTTTGTAATAGCAGAACCCAAACACGAAACGGCCCTGTCGCTGAGTACAGGGCAGATCATCAAAACAACAAAGCCTGGGAAAAAAGATGAGGGAGCTAACAGTTGAGAATATGACACAATACAGGAATCAGGCTTTAAGAATTGATATCATATGCCCGGAATCCGGTATGTAAGACGGTGGGGCTGAAAGAAATGTTACATTATGAAAAACTTAACATACTTAATAGCGAAAGTTAATATTAGGGTAACAATCCCTTAACACACGCTGTTTATTTTTGAAATAATGCGAACAAACTGGAAACCTATATAGCGAAATACCCTTTTTTGTTTCTGCATGCTGATAAGCTTGTATGGATAAAACATTGTCTGCTTCGTAACTCATGCTCCTGTATCTATGCCTGGAAACGAGTAGAAAAAGAACAAGCCCAACAGAAATTATTGCTCACATAGTTCAATGACTTAATCCATAAGTCATTGAATATGATACGTGCGTCCGTGTGTTAACATTAATTTAATATTGTGTTAACATATGCGTAATGTACCAGGGATAGGTTTGCGTCAAAATTCAAAAGACGTGAATAAGAAATTCTATTCATTATTGCTATTTGTAGGTATCCTTGTACTGTCTGCAGCCGGCTTAAAAGCACAGATCACTACTTCCCAGCTGACTGGGAAGGTTGTCAGCAGTAAAGGTGAGGCGTTGCCAGGTGTAACAGTGCTGGCAGTAAACACATCAACCGGTACGCGTTACGGAGCACAAACCAACGCGGATGGCCGTTACCTGATCAACAACGTAAATCCAGGTGGCCCTTATGTAATAACAGTTTCCTTCATTGGTTATAAAAAAGAAGAAAGACCTGACATTAACCTGTCATTAGGTAGCAGTACTTTCAACTTCCAGCTTACAGATGCCTCTACTGCCCTGAGCGAAGTGGTGGTAAAAGGCAATACTACCGGCAAATCCGGTGGGGCCTTTAAAATAGGCCAGAACCAGTTAAAAACCCTTCCTTCCATTAACCGTAGCTTCCAGGACTTTACGCGTGCTACTCCACAGAGTAACAACAACTCCTTCCTGGGTACTAACTACCGTTACAATAACGTAACACTGGATGGTGCTATCAATAACGATGCGATCGGCTTCAGCCCTTCTCTCGGCGGACAGAGCAACAGCTCCGGCCAGCCTGGTAGCAGTACCCGTTCCAACCCGGTATCTCTGGATGCGATCCAGGATATCCAGGTTTACCTGGCTCCTTACGATGTGAAGATCGGTAACTTCCTGGGTGGTAGTATCAACGCGGTAACCCGTAGCGGTACCAACGAGTTCCATGGTTCTGTATACGGTTTCGGCCGTAACGCTGGTATGATTGGTAAGAACAATGCCGGTGACGGTTCTAAACTGCCATCCGACTTCCATGATTACCAGACTGGTGTGAGATTAGGTTTCCCTATTATCAAGGATAAATTATTCTTCTTCACCAACGAAGAAATAGCACGCCGCCGTGACCCGGTTATCCTTGGCGCTGGTTCTGCAGATATGCCACTGATCACCGTACAGGAAGCAGATCAGATCCGTCAGCACATGCTGAGCCTGGATGTGACCAAGTCCGGTAAATACGATCCGGGAACTTATGGCAACACATCTATTTATGCCAATTCCAATAAATTCTTCAACCGTCTGGACTGGAATATCAATGATAAACACCAGTTGTCAATTCGTAACAATACCATCACTTCAAAGGCCACCAACCTGGAGCGCGACCAGCAGAACTTCCGTTTCAGCGGTATCGACTACAAACAGGTGAACAACCAGTCCTCTACTGTTGCTGAACTGAAAAGCCGTTTTACCAATACTGTTTCAAACAGTTTGATCATCGGTTATTCCAATATCCACGACTATCGTAACCCGACTTCAGATCCTTCACTGCCACAGATCCAGATCAAATCCAGAGGCGGTACCATATTCCTGGGTACAGACCGTGAAGCGTCTATCTTTGATATGAAACAGAAGACCTTTGAATTCACCGATAACGTGAACATCTTCAAAGGCAAACACAATATCACTATCGGTACACACAATGAGCTGTATAATATCACTTATGGTTTCGTGAACTCCTGGAATGGTCGTGTAGATTACGATAGCATTAATGCCTTCCTGGCTGATGCTCCGAGCCGCGTACGTGCTAACTTTAATTATACAGACAATTCCCGTGATTATATCATGGCGAATCCTCCTGCTAAGTTCAAGATCGGTATGTACAGCCTGTATGCTCAGGATGAGATCCAGCTGACTGACCGTTTCAAACTGACTCCTGGTATCCGTTTCGATTATACCAGCCTGCCTAACAGACAGGCCCTGAGCGATAAAACTACAAACGCTCCGGTAGATCCTAACTTTGGTACTACCTATAGCTACACGCAGCCAAGAAATATCAACAATAAATATCTGAATAACATCCAGATCTCCCCACGTCTGGGCTTTAACTTCGACATCAATGGAGATCAGAGCCTGGTACTGCGTGGAGGAACTGGTCTGTTCACCGGTCGTATTCCGTTCGCATGGTTAGGTTATGCATACTATAACAACGGTACTACCTATGGTGCATATGACAAACGTTTCAATCCCGCCGCGCCTCCGGCAGCAAATAGCAATCCTGTGAAAGTATCTGACCAGGGTGCAGCACAGTTTGTAGCTGCGCAGGGTGTTAACGTACATGACGCAACTGGTGCTACTCAGGTGGACCTGATCGACAACAACTTCAAAATGCCGCAGATGTGGAGAAGCAGCCTGGCGCTGGATTACTCTACAGAAAACAGATGGAGGTTCACAGTTGAAGGTATCTATACCAAAACTATCTATGATCTGAAATTCCAGCAGATCAACCTGGTGGATAATCCTACTTACAATATTTACGATACTGATAAGAAACAGCCAATCTACAGCGGTAGCAAAATCAACTCTAAGTTTACCAACGCTTACCTGCTGTCAAACACACACAAAGGTTACCGTTATGCTGTAACCGGTCAGGCAAGCAAAGCATTTGATTTCGGTATGAACTTCTCAGTAGCGTATACTTATGGCCAGTCTAAAGACATTACCAACGGTATCCGTAACTCAATGGAGTCTAACTGGCAGCTGAACCAGGCGCTGAATCCAAACGATCCGCAGCTGGCTTACTCCAACTTCGACATCCGTCACCGTATCGTAGCTACTGCTAACTATAAACTGGATTGGGAACATAAAGGCCGTTTTATTTCTAACTTCTCCCTGTTCTTCAATACATCTTCCGGTTTACCGTTCTCTTATGGTTTCGTGAATGCTACCATCCAGGGTACTCCACAACAGGTTAGCTTAGTATATATCCCGAAAGATCAGGCTGAAGCACGTAAGTTCTTCGCTCCTGAAAACCAGGCGATGGCTGATGCGTTCTTCTCTTACGTAGAAAATGATAAATACCTGAGCACCCGTAAAGGACAGTTCACAGAGCGTAACGGTGGCCGTACTCCATGGAATACACAGGCTGACTTCCGTTTCACTCAGGACTTCAACTTCAAGGCAGGTAAGACCACTCATACCCTGACCCTGACTTACGATATCATCAACCTGACCAACCTGTTGAACAAGGATTGGGGAGTTCAATACTTCTCTCCAAATACATTCAACTCTACCGCAAGCGTAGGTCTGTCCAGCAAGACTGCAGGTTCTCCTTCCGCTTATCCGGTATACACCTGGTCTAATCCTGGTACTCCTTACTCCAGAGACTTCTTCTCGAGCAGGCACCAGATGCAGCTGGGCTTAAGATATAGCTTCTAAGAAATTAGGAATTAATAATTGGGACAGGGATAATGCAGCGATGCGTTATCCCTGTTTTGTTTTTGGGGGGATGGGAGGTGTTGAATTATGGGAGATTAAAACGTCCCGGATTCCCCCATTAAAATGAGGAATACGAACACGTGACCGCCTATTTGGGGCAGCATGCCAGTTAATCCCTGATTTGTTAATACGCTGATAATGTACCCGTAACACTCTCGTAATACTCGGGGGGTAACTTTATAATATAATTTGAACGTAAGCGTAGATTTTCATAAGCTGTTTTAATCGACGGTCCCGGGAATTATCCCGGGACTTTTTTTATCGTATTGCTTATGAGTGACTTACTTGTTGATGAGGATGAATTTGCGGCTGATCTGCTCTTTATTAATGCCGATTAACCAGTCATCTATGCGAATGCTGGTATCGCTCAGTTTTTCCACCTGGAGATATTGGGAAATGGAATCTTTACCGGTAACGATCAGTTTTACTTTATTGCCGGAAGGAATAACTTTATAAGTACCAGTGAAATGGTAACTCCTGGCATCAAAAACAAACTGGCCGTTGGCTCCAAAAACATAAAAAGCGGAATCTCCGGAAGAGATATTCTGCCAAACGGTGTCTGGTAGTGATAACTGTTGGGACAGTTGCCAGGCGCCGGTGACATCTACCGCAGGCGTGGGTTCCACGTCATTTTTCTCACAGCTGCAAAATAACATGAGTAGCAGCAAGCTGGTTAATAGTGATCTCATGCATAGGAGTTTGTAATTAGAACGCAAAAAACAGTACTAAGTTACATTGGGTAAGAGATAAAAAAGGGCTGGCGGTCGATTACAGTCCCAGCTTACCTGCGTACTTGTCCGGATTCTTATCAAATACACGTTTGCAGGTTGGGGAACAGAAATGAACTGTATCATTCTGATATACGCTCCATTCTTTATACATGGTATCATAAGGCATACCACATACAGGGTCCGGAAGTTTGCCGGCAATAGCCGCATTCTGGGCTGGTTCCTGTTCCGCAGGTTGGGTAGCGGCAGCACCACTGTCATTAGCTGGCTTTGTACCGGAATTACCGCAGGCAGTCATTAATGCCACCAGCAGGAGTGTATAGGAGATATTCAGTAGTTGTCTCATCGTCATAATAGGTTGCGTTTAAAGGAATCAGGCAACAGTTTTGTTGTCATTATTAATACGCATTACCAATATGCGAAAGTATATTTTCAGTGTAAAGGCCAGTACTAAACTTCCCGCCAGGCTCAGGGCAATAATGGCTCCTGTAGTGGTGGTCAGCAGGTAGGCGCCCAGTTTGGGTAAATATGGGAGAAGCATCACCACTAAGGTGAGGACCAATATATTGCGGATCTCTGTGCGATATTGTTTCAAAATGCCGGTCATTGTTACTGTTTTAATCCGGTGAATAATAAGCAAAATTAAGACATAATGAATAGAATGTATTGTATAAATCCCGGAGATTGATGATTGGTTTGCGGTAAAAGCAGTGATTTTACTTAAAATAATAAAGGGGGCCCGGTTTTACGCGAGCCCCCTTATTATTTCAAGTAAAATAGCTTACCAGATCACAACACGTTTATCGTCGGTCAGGCACATTTTGCTACCGGGAGCGCAACCCCAGGCATCAGCAAAAGCTTTCATGTGAGGCAAAGGTCCGTTGATACGATCTCTGGCAGGAGAATGCGGATCTGTCTGTATCTGGTTACGCAGGGCAGCTTCAGTGGTATTAGCATGCCATACCTGCGCCCAACCCAGGAAGAAACGCTGTTTCCAATTAAACCCGTCGATCAGGGCTGGCTCAGGTTTACCTTTCAGGGATTTTTCCAGCGCGCTGTAAGCCAGTGTCAGACCGCCCAGGTCAGCAATGTTTTCACCGATGGTCAGTGCTCCATTGATAAAGAAGCCTTTCTGCACCTCAATGCTGCTGAAATAGTTGATATAGCGTTTGGCCAAGGCCATGAAGTTCTTACGGTCGGCATCTGTCCACCAATTCTTCAGGTTACCATCTGCATCGTACTGGGAACCCTGATCGTCAAAGCCATGGGTGAACTCGTGACCGATCACCGCAATAATACCCCCGTAGTTGATGGCATCATCAGCATCTGCATTGAAGAATGGCGGCTGAAGGATACCAGCTGGAAATACCACTTCGTTGTTCAGCGGGTTGTAATATGCGTTCACCGTCTGAGGTGTCATACCCCATTCAGCTTTGTCCACTGGTTTACCGATCTTATCGAGCGCCTCTTTATGTCCGTAATGAGCGGCAGAAACGAGGTTCTCAACCAGGGAGCCTGGTTTAATATCAATGGTGGAATAATCTTTCCATTTATCAGGATAACCGATCTTATAAGTGAAGGACGCCAGTTTTTTATGCGCCATCTCTTTGGTGGTAGCGCTCATCCAGGTCAGGCTGTCGATACGCTGTCCGTATACGGCGCGTACGTTCTCGATCATTTCAGATACCTTCTGTTTGGAGCTTTCAGGGAAATATTTCTTGGCAAATACTTTTCCCAGCGGCATACCCATGATACCGTCGGTAGCGCGGATAGCGCGTTCCAGGCGGAGGCGCTGTTGTTTGGCGCCACGCATTACAGTAGCAAAGAAGTGGAAATTCTCGTCGTCTATCGGTTTTGACAGATAGCTGGCAAAATGAGATAATACCTGCCAGCGCATCCAGGTTTTGAGTGTTTCAGGAGAGGTGCCCTTTAACAGCATGGATACATATGTCAGATACTTTTTGTTCTGGAGGATCATAGTATCGGTCTTGATACCCTGTGTACCTGTAAATACATCCCAGTCAAAGTCCGGGGCCAGTTTCTTTAATTCGCTGTAATGTGCTTTATTGTAGGTTGCCACAGGGTCGCGCAGTTCCACGTTGCTGAGCTGGAGCTTCGCTACTTTGGTTTCGAAATCCAGGATGGTCTTACCTGGGTCCGCATCCTTAAAACCTGCCTGTGAGAATTGCTTGTTGATGTGGCTTACAAACTCATTACGCACCTCTGCTGTGCTGGAGTCAGGCCTTTCATAATAGCTTCTTTCACCAAGACTCAAGCCATCCTGTACCTGGTACACGGCATTCATCTTACTGTTACGGCCATCTGCATCAACACCAAAGTTCACGACGCTGGGAATACCGATCATTTCCAGTTCGCCGGATACTTTTGCAAAATCTGTAAGGTTCTTGATACCGTTAATCTTATCGAGGTAAGGCTGCAGGGGCGTTATACCCAGTTTTTCGATAGTGGCAGTATCGAGGAATGAGCGGTAAAAGTCGGAGATCTGCTGCTCTTCCGTTCCCTTTTTCAGATCTTTTTGCTCTGCCAGGGCAAGAATGATGCCTTTCAACCGTACTTCTTTATTTTCCTTATCTAGTACATTGAAGGCGCCCCAACGGCTTTCAGTTGAAGGAATAGGATTGTTTTTTTTCCAGCTGCCATTTACAAACTGGTCAAAATCATCGCAAGGCTTTGCGGTTGAATCAATTGAACGTACTTCGAAAGCGGGGACTTTGGTTGTGTCTGGTCCTGCCTGTGTCTGTTTGGTGGTGTTGTTGTTACAGGCCGCCATAAGGGATACAGCTGCCAGCAATGGAAGATGTAAAGCGTATGTGCTCTTCATATGTAAACAGGTTTAGTAACTCAATATAACTAAAACATCCCATGCAGACGCATCGCTTTTTTATAGACGGCAGCAGGTCAGGTAGTATACTGGGTGGTTTGCCGGTTGTTTAGTAGGTTTGTAATCTGTAAAAATGGAATACATGACTTTTAGATTTAAATTGTTTAAGGCACTGACAGGGATTAACTTGTTCATCACAGGATTCTTTCTGCTGCTGAATTTCACATCCATGCTGATGGGGGCATTCGGCCAGGGATTGGTCTCCATTGTTATGTTCGGCGGGGTTTTTATTCATGCCATCCTCTCGGCATACCTGCAAAGGAGCCTCCAGGAACCCGGTTTTACACTAAAAGAAAACACACCCGGCGGTATCCGTATCATGGGTGGTTACTCAATATTGGTAGGAGCTTTTATGCTGATCGGCGCCATTGCTATTTTTGCCTATAAGGACCTGTACATAAAAGAAATGAGCAGCCAGATGAATGATGAACAGCTTCACCAGCTGGAATCCATGAAGGGACTAATGGATAAAATAATAACCGGGATGCAGATCTTCCTCTTCCTGTATGGCAGCACAATCATAGTGAATGCTTTGTTATCCTTGTCCTTCCTGCAACAATGGAAGAAAAAGCAGGAAGACGACAAACATATTGATCTTGATCTGGATGCATGATGTCTGAGGCATCCCAAACACTTAATATTACTGTATAATGGAACCATTAGCCGAGCGAATAAGACCGGAGACACTGGATGAGCTGGTGGGACAGGAACACCTGACCGGCAAGGACAGTATATTACGTACTGCCCTGCGGCAGGGAAAGATCCCTTCAATGATCCTGTGGGGGCCTCCGGGCGTAGGTAAGACCACCATTGCCAATATTATTGCACATACACTGGATGTACCCTTTTATACACTCAGTGCTATTTCTGCTGGTGTAAAAGAAGTACGTGAAGTGATCGAGGTAGCCCGTAAACAGGGCTATGCCGTGCTATTCATTGATGAAATACACCGGTTCAATAAATCGCAACAGGATGCCCTGCTGGGGGCTGTTGAAAAAGGTATCATTACACTGATAGGCGCCACTACAGAGAATCCTTCCTTCGAGGTCAATTCCGCATTGTTGTCCCGCAGCCAGGTATATGTACTCAAGCCACTTAGTGAAGCCGAGTTGTTACAGCTGCTGCATCAGGCTATGAAACAGGATGAATGGCTGGGCAGTAAACAAATAGAACTGAAGGAAACCACTGCCTTGTTTAATATCTCTGGTGGGGATGCCCGTAAGCTGCTTAACCTGTTTGAACTGGTGGTAAATACCCTGCAAAATGAAATGCCCATCGTAATTACCGATCAGAAGGTGATGGACATTGCGCAGCAGCGCGTAGCGATCTATGATAAGACAGGTGAACAACACTATGACATCATCTCTGCATTTATCAAATCTGTTCGTGGAAGCGATCCCAATGCAGCTGTATACTACCTGGCGAGAATGATAGAAGGTGGTGAGGATGTGAAATTCATTGCCCGCCGCCTGGTGATACTGGCATCTGAGGATATTGGCAACGCCAATCCCAATGCTTTGCTGCTGGCTACCAGCTGCTTTCAGGCGGTAGCCATGATCGGTTATCCGGAAGCAAGGATTATCCTTTCCCAATGTACTACTTATCTGGCCTCGTCTGCGAAGAGCAATGCCGCGTATATGGCCATTAATAATGCAATGTCTGTCGTGTCACAGACCGGCGACTTGCCAGTGCCAATGAATATACGTAATGCGCCTACCAAGATGATGAAGGACATGGGATATCATAAAGGATATGAATATTCTCATGACTATGAGAACAATTTTTCTCCGCAGGAATACCTGCCGGACAGGATCAAAGGCATGAAGCTCTATGACCCCGGCAAGAATGCGAGGGAGGATGAAATGAGAAAACACCTGCGCAGCTTATGGAAGGAGAAGTACGGTTACTAATCTTCGTTCTTCTTCTCCAATGTCTCAAATGATACATGGATCTGTTCTCCCTGCTCATCAACCAGTGTGATGGTATGTTTACCCGCAGCGGGATGCAGTGCTAACTGATGGAATTCCTGTGTGGTACCAATGTAATTGTTATCCAGGTGCCAGTAGATCTTCTCCGTTGCATTACGGTGTGTTGCCGTAAATACGGCCTCTCCCGGCGTACCATCTATTTCTACAGGTACATAAATACGTGCGTTCGGTCTTGGATAAATCAGCTCCATAGGCGCCTTGTCGGCATTGAGTGTGGCCAGGCATTCCGCTTTATATGGTGGGAGTGGCAGGTAATTATGTTTCGAGCGATAGTAAAATTCCATAGCTGGCGGCAACACAAACCATGGTACATGCTGCATTTGAGATGGTGCTTCACAGTCTGCTGTGACGCGCCACTTGCCTGTATGATCAAGGTGTACCAGTTGATGATATGGGCATAAACCTGAGCGCAATCCACTGACTGGCACGGCAATAGAGTCTTTCTCCAGGCAAAGATCGCTGGCCCTGTAGCCACTTTGCCGGCAGACTTCTATCTTTTGCAATTTACTGTACGGCGTATTAAACCAGCTGCCGGTTTGTAGTAAGCGGAATACATCAAAAAGTATAGGCGCCGCTGTAGACACTCCTATCAGCCCTGGTCTGCCTTCGCCATCCGCATTGCCTACCCATACACCTACTACATATTGCGGTGTAACGCCGACAGCCCAACCATCTCTGAAACCAAAGCTGGTACCCGTTTTCCATGCAATACGCTGTGATGAAGAGAACTGCTGCCAGAGTAATTCTTCTCCCGGACGCATCACCTCTTCCATCGCCTGAAAGGTATACCAGATGGCGCCTGCATCCAGTATGCCACTGCTTGCCGGTGAATGTTTTGACACCAGTTTAGCACCCTGTATATAGTTCGGTGGATGGATATCATCTGCATCATATTTCCCGTTATACTGATCCAGGTGCAGCAGTGTACGGGCCATGCTGGCATACATGCCAGACAGTTCCCATAAATTAGACTCTCCGCCGCCGAGGATGAGTGAAAGACCGTAATGGTCAGCAGGTTGGGTCAATGTTGTCATCCCCATCTGCTTTAGCAATGCATGCAACCTTTCATAACGGTATTGCTGTAACATTCTGACTGCCGGAATATTGAGCGAACGTGCAAGGGCTTTACTGGCGGGAACTGCGCCATCGTATCCCAGGTCAAAGTTCTGCGGTGTGTAACCTGCTATCTGTGTAGGGACATCTGCTACCAGGGAATGCGGTAATATCATCCCATCATTCAGCATGGCTGCGTATAAGAAAGGTTTCAGCGTACTGCCCGGACTGCGTGGAGCCTGTATAATGTCTACATGGCTTTCCGTCTCAGGATCTTCCGGATGATACACATTGCCCACATAAGCAAGTGTATTACCTGTTTCTACATCCAGTACAATGGCGGCTGCATTGTTGATACCATTCGCTTTGTAGATACTATGATAACGCTCTACGATATTGCTGACATTCCTTTGCAATGATGCTTCCAGCGTTGTCCTGATACGTGTAACGGCTTTATTATCTTTTTGTGCCTGATAGTCTTTCCTGAACAGATCCAGTAAATGCGGTGCATCCTGTGGCAATGCTTTCGGTTGGTCGGGCAAAGGCTCCAGCTTGGCCAGCTGACAGGTCACGGTGTCAATCGTATTGTTCTGCCGCAACTTATCCAGCAGTTGATTGCGTTTTTGTAACAGGATCTGCCGGTTACGACCAGGATGTACAAGTGCAGGGCTGTTCGGCAGTACTGCCAGTGCTGCTGTTTCTCCCCAGGACAGTTGTGTTGCGCTGCGGCCATAATACCGCCAGGAAGCGGCTTCCAATCCGACCACATTTCCTCCGAAGGGAGCATTGCCAGCGTATAATGATAAAATACTTTTCTTGGAATAAGAGAACTCCAGCCGGGTTGCCATGACAGCTTCTATGAGCTTCTGCACAAGCGTACGCGGCTGATTACGCGATAGGCGGATCACCTGCATCGTAAGCGTGCTGCCTCCGCTGACAACTCTTTTTCTGCTGATGTTTTGCCTGATAGCCCGACCTAAAGCCAGCATATCTACCCCCCAATGATGATAGAAACGTTTGTCTTCATAGGCAACAATGCATTTGGCAAATTTATCGGGTACCTGTTTGTCTGCCGGGAAACGCCATTGTCCGTCGGTAGCAATAGTAGCACTTAACAGCTCTCCGTTACTGTCTTCAATCACGAATGAGGTTGGTGTGGTAAATAGACGGGAAGGTATACAGACGATGTAAAGGATAAGGAGCAGGGCTGTGGCAAGAAGCCACCATTTTCGTTTTCGGAACCACATGAGGTAAAATTAGGAATAAGAATCAGGAATAGGAATAAAATGTAGGGGCCTGTTGTAGTATAAAAAAGACTGCCGTTTAGCTAAGCTATCTGTTGCTTAACTAAACGGCAGTCAATATTCAAATTACTTATTTCGTCACTTCCACCCATTTACCCGGCAGGAACGCATGTATGGTATTGTCATACATCGCTTCGCAGGATACGGCTGGCAGATAATAACGGCCGAGGTAGGCCGCATTCAGCAGGACGTTATAAGTGCGTGTTTTGTTTTCTTCAATGTTGAAGTAAGTGTATACCCTGTCATCGCGAATATCCTTGTAGGTGAATGGCGATGAACGGAAGGTACTGTCATTGTCCATCAGACGGGTGTTGATGATCTCCCATCCACTTGGGAATATCTCTGTCAATGCCATCTGCTCATAATAGCCACGTTTACCGGGGTTGCGGATAGTGACAGTCGCCAGAAAGTCTGCTCCCTGACGCAGAGATGCCGGATCAATAGCCTTACCATCGCGGGTGCTGTATTTCACCTGGATATCCAATACATCCGGATTGTTAGGCACATTTGGCTCCTGGCCGGCATCCGGACGGCCCTGGAGAATGAGGCGGGTATACAGCACATTCTGTCCCTTGTTCTGGATACTTATGTTACCATCTGCCATGCTGGCGAAGGTAACAGGCACCTGGGCTACATAAGAGCTACCGTTTACAGTATTACTGCTGCCATTCAGTGTATAACTAAAGGTCATCTTATTGCCACTACTGTTCACACCACAATATTTGGCCACAGCAATCAGTGCATAAGCAGTGGTTTGTGTACTGTACCAGCTATCCTGTGCGAGGTTAGCGGCTATCTGTTTTAACAGCTCGTTCGCACGGGCACGTTGTCCCAGGATGGTGAGCGTTTCCAGTATCATAGCTTTATCACGCAGGTCGGAACCGAAGGTGCCACCCAGTTGATTGTATGGCTTCACCTCTGTAGGTAATGTTCTTACGAGGCTGTTGGCCAGTTCCGGCTGACCAGCCAGTTTATAGGCTGCTGCCAGTCTCCATTTAGCTTCATTAGACAGGTACTTGAATTCTTTCAGACGGTTCATTGCACCCAATTCCGGCACCTTGGCCAGCGCCAGCAGATACAGGCGGTAAGCCTGTGTCAGGTCGCCACCATAGAAATTGGTAGTGGAAGGAGCCCATGCACCGGCTTTGTTACGCTGGTATTTTTTCCATTGGTCCAGCATGCTGGCAGGCAGCTCATATCCTTTGGCCTGTGCTTCCAGCAGGAAGTGACCGGCATAGTTGGTACCCCACTCGTCCGACTGTCCTTCTCCCGGCCAATAGCTCATACCGCCGTCGGAAGCCTGGAAGCCTTTCAGGCGGTTGATACCTGCTTTGATATTACGGTCTATATTCGCCAGTTCGCCCTGTTTCAGGTCCATCAGCTGGTTCAATGCCAGCTGTGGGAATACGCTGGAGGTGGTTTGTTCCACACATCCATGCGGATACTGGATCAGGTAGTTCAGTCGTTTCGCCAGGTTCAATGCAGGAATAGTGGATACTTCCAGTACGCCGGTGTTAGTACCGGCCATGCCCGCAGGTTTATAGGCAGCGCTCCAGCTCTGACCAGCTTGCAGGGTTGTTTCCTGTACAGTAGTGATCACCGGGTTTGGATTACGTATTTCCAGCTGGGTTTCTTCCTCTGCTTTAGCTGCACCGCTGGTAGCAGTCACTTTCACTTTAGCGATACCTACCTGTGGTCTTACACGCACATCAAAGTAAACGATCTGCTCACCTGGCTGAGGGAAGGTAACAGTCTTGGTACGCTCGCCTACTACTTCCAGCAGCGGACTGGTAGCCAATGTTACTTTTGCAGAACGGATATTATTTTCCAGACCGAATACAGTTACCGGTAACTGGATCGTTTCTGACGGTCCTAATACACGTGGCAGTGTGGTCAGTAGCATGAGCGGTTTCTTCACAGCGACTACTTTTTCTGCAGAACCGTAAGCGCCGTCCTGACCTGCAACTACCATTGCTTTCACAGATCCAACATATGGCGGCAGTTTGAAGTTATGGGTCTGTTTGCCGCCTTTCAGTGTGAATGGCCCCATGTACAGTACAACAGGCTTGAAGCGGTTAGCTTTCGCATTACCTGCGTTTTTATTCAGCCCCTCGTCACCACCGATGCTCAGGATACGTTCTATATCACCTCCCCAGGCGCCGATCACATAATCAAACAGGTCCCATGTTTTTACACCCAGCGCTTCACGTGCATAGAAAGCACTGTGCGGATCAGGTGTTTTGAAACGGGTCAGGTCGAGCAGACCTTCATCCACCAGGGCGATGGTGTAGGTCATATCTTTTCCTTTCGCTTCAGATATGGTGATGCTGGCATTCTGTTCAGGTTCCAGTTTGTCAGGCATGGTGATCACCGGCTGCAATACGGTATTCGCATCATTAATAGCGATCGGGATCACGCCATACATACGGATAGGCAGGTCGTTCAGGGTATTGGCATGTTTCTGCAGCAGGCTGACGTTCACATAAATGTTTGGCGCCATCTCTTTCTCTGCCTTGAACTTGTAGACGGTCTGACCTTTCTGTGTTTCAATCCAGAAGGTTTTCAGCACCTTGCTGCCGGATTCTATGCTTACCAGTCCGCGGCCGCCTTCGGCGCTTGGAATGGTGAGTGTGATATCGTCTCCTACATTGTACTGGCTTTTATCTGATGTAAATACCAGCATAGACGCTTCGGATGGATTCTCTTTCTGTACTCTTTCTGCCCATCCCGGCCAGTCGATATATACTGCCTGACCACTGGTATGGCCGCTCTTCAGGTCTTTTACACGCACAAGGTAACGTCCCCAGTCTGGGTAAGCTATCTGCAGGTTCCAGGTACCTTTACCACCGCGCAGTGTCATTGTTTCTTTCTTCAGGAGCTGGTTGTAGCTGTCCTGCGTGAAGTTGCTGAATTCATCCTCACCGTTCTCATCCCACCACCAACGCCAGCGGATCTTGTACAGTTCTACCTGTACTTCCTGGTTTCCGCTCAGCAGGTTACCGTTTTCATCTACGTTCACGATGCTTACAGGATGAGGTTTGTCTGTGAGCAACATACCCGTCATGCGGTCGCCTTCCGGCATTTTGATACCGGTATAAGATGCAAACGGATTATATGGCATAGAGAAGTGGTCAATACTGAAATCGCCACCTGGCTCAAATACTTTGATCTCGAAGCTCGCCTTCAGCTGGCCGGGAGCTATTTTACCCAATGGCAGATCCACTTTTACAGGTGCTGTACCATTCTCGCCCAGGCTGCTTTCAAAGATGGTCTTGCTTTCAGCTTCGAAGTGGGTGATAGGATCGTCGAAATGATAATCCTTAAAGTTCTTGAAGCTGGTAGTCTGCTGTGTGAGTGACACATCCACCTTTGCCTTCAGGTTCTGTGCGGTAGCGCCGAACAGCCAGCGGGCATTCAGTGTACCCTCAGTTGGAGACGTCTTAGAGAGCGTGGTATTCCTGCCGAAGTTGAGATCTATTTTCAGCCTGTTAGGCTTAACAGTTTCTATGCGGAGGTTTTTGGTAAATACCGCACCACCTACTTTTACTTTAGCCGTCCAGTTACCGGTCAGATCATCAGGAGAAGTGGCAGTAGTAAAACGATAGAAACCATTTACAGACTGCAGTCCGTTCAGTTGTCTGTATAACTGTCCTTTAGGATTGTACAGCTCCAGTGTTACCGGGTGATTAGCAGGCAGTTTCTGTTGTTTATCTTCCAGGATGAAGGTCAGGAACAGCGTATCGCCGGGGCGCCATACCCCACGTTCGCCATACAGGAAGCCTTTGATGCCGCTCTGTACTTCTTCACCTTTCACATCAAAACGGCCCAGTGGCAGGGAGTTACCATCATCCAGTTTCAGGTAACCTCTTTCATCATCTTTTTTAGCAACGAGCAGATAAGGCTTGCGTTTCAGATCGAAAGTAGCCAGACCTTCGCCATCACTCTTAGTTTTGAAGATGACCTGGTTCTGATAGTCGAGCAACTCCAGTTCCACACCGATCATTGGTTTCGTATCGCGGATATCTGTTACGGCAATCAGCATACTGTTGTCATTTCCTCTTTTGGCGGTAAGACCGATATTGGAGGAGAAGACATTGCGGGAGGCCCATCTGTCTTTATTGTAGTAGGAGTTGGAGCATGGATTGTCACGCTCATCCCAGGAATAACCATATGGGTAGTAGTTATCATAACGGCGCCAGAAATCGTCGTCTTCATCTAATTTGTCATTGCCGTAATAACCACCATAGTATTCTTCATCGCTTTCTCCTTCATTTGTGCTCGTACCATTCTCACTTTCAGTAGAAGAGCATCCCAGGAGGGAGTAGGACTTCCGGAAACCTATGGTTACCCGGTAGATAGCACCCGGTTCGGTGCGCAGCAGTTTTTCCATATCCAGGAAGAAGCGGTTGCGCTTGTGGAGGTTGAGTGATTTATCAGCATCCAGGCGGATGGTCTTTTCTACTACCGGGCGTCCAACACGGCGTAATTCCGCGCTACCGTCGAGGCTATTCTGCTGTAAATATTGCGGGATATTGTTCTCATAGATCTTGATGATGGTCACGTCCACAGCACTGAGGTTCACCGCTTCAAAAGGCATCACCAGTTTATTGCTTTCCGGCAGTATCACACCTTTGCCGGGGATGGTCACGGAAGGTTGTGTATTTTCAAAGATGATATTCGCAGAAAAGCTTTGTTCCAGCTTACTATCAGCCACATTCAGGATACCTTCATTCACCACAACGTTATAGTTCCCTTCTAGTCTTTTAGCAGCGAAAACCTTTACCTCACTGCCTTCAATGGAGAAGCGCAGATCGCTTTCACCACTGATACCGATCAGGCCATCCAGTGTCTGAGCTACGCTAACGGGGTCAGAGAACTGTACGAGCACGTATTGTTCTGTTTCAGCCACAGCACGTACGTCCAGCACTTTGAAATCGGAGATAGCGGGTACTTCTATTGTCTTTTTGCCGGAGCGGTCCACCTTCAGTGGGTTACCGTCCCAGTTCAGTTCCAGCTTACGCGAGCCGCCGCCTTTTTCCGCACGTACCAGGTTCTCGATGGTGAAGGTGGATACTTTATCGGCCGCATTGTGTTGCCAGGTGATGGCTACTTTTTTACCGTCATAGGTAGCATTAACTACCTTTTCGATCTGTTGCGGATCTTCCGTATCGGCGGTACTGATAGCGCCGGAGAAGGTCATTTTATTCAGTACATTGCTGCCTGCCGCTTTCAGGCCATACTCTTCTATCGCATAGGATGGCTTGATAACGAGGAATTCGAAGTCGAATTCCTTCAGATCTTTTTCCACCTTCATGACCTTACCCAGCTTGAAGGTAGCTTTATAGGTCTTGCCAGGTTCGAGATTGGCATCGGGTCTGAACTCGACTGTGGTAGCGTCTACCCAATAAGCCTTTCCTTTGATGTTGGGGCTGAAATCAAAAAGTTCCTCTTCCACAGGTTCGTTCTGTGTATGAGTAACATTCACATTGCTGGTCAGTTGTACCCGGATTGTACTTTGCCTCGAAATAACCCCGGCGGTATAGGCTTCAATGTATTTGGCCAGGGCAGGGTTCATGACTGTTTTTGTGTTTTTACAGGCTGTAATGCACGTAATGAGCAGACATACAGCTAAGGCGGAGACGACCGCCAGACGTTTTTTGGGACCCATGAGGTTTAAATGCTGTTTAAGATATAAAGGTAAACTAAATGTATTATAATATTATTATATAGGTTTCCCCCTTTCCAGTTTCAAGACATTGGTAACTGCTGCCGGTATCTCTTCCTGGTAATGTGTAACGAATATAAGGGTCAGATCCATCACACCACATAGGATATCAATGACGTGTTTAAAATGTTCCTTCTGGTGCAGGTCGAGTCCCTGGCAGGGTTCGTCGAAAATGAGCAATGGGGGTTCTTTTACCAGGGCGCGGGCCAGGAGGGTCAGTCGCTGTACACTTTCGGGTACTCCTTTAAAAGCCTGGTTTGCATATGTTGCAATGTCCAGTATATCCATCCACGCAGCGGCGTGTTCCCGTTGTTCGGCAGTGCCCTGGCGGTTGCTGCCGATAATATCAAAGAAGCCTGATACAACTACCTGCAGGCAATTACTGCCGGCCTGGAAGTATTGGTGCAGTTCGGGTGATACAAAGCCTATCTTCTTTTTAATATCCCAGATGCTTTCTCCGCTGCCTCTCTTCCGGTCAAACAGGTACAGTTCCTGTGCGTAAGCCTGCGGATTATCACCATTTATCAGGCTTAACAGGGTCGATTTTCCGGCGCCGTTATGACCGAGCAAAGCCCATTTCTCGTTAGGCTTTACTATCCAGTTAACATCGTCGAGGATCAAATGTTCGCCATACTGCACTTTTATGTGTTCCATCCTGATGATGGTGTCATATGGAGACGGTGTGTTTTTCACAATCGCCCTTATCTTTTCCTCATCCACCTGCCAGCTTTGGGTGGTGACCGGCTGAGGTATCTTCAGATACTCTTCCCGTGTGTACTTCCCTGTTATATGGCCTTCCTCCAGTGTCAGAACATGGGTGATATTTTCCGGTACTTCTGTTGGGGAAGTGACCAGCACTACGGTAGTGCCTCCGGCAATGATCCTGTTTACCATATCACTGAAGTGCTTTCTTGTCTGAACGTCCAAACCACTGAAAGGATTGTCCAGCATCAGCAATACCGGCTGTTTTAACAATGATTTTGCAATCATCACACGGCGGGTTTCCCCGTTGGAAAGCTTGATCAGTTCTTTATCCATCAATGCCGGGATCTTCAGCGGTTCCAGGATAGGAGTCTGCTCTGGTGTAGCACCTGATTCTCCGTAGAGGTATTCCCGTACGGTAGGAGCATCCGAGGAATCCATGCTGTTGAACCGTTGCTGGTAGTAGAAGTCTGTGGTGGTATTAGAGCGGTTTCTGAAGGTATGATGGTGTCCCACCAGTGCCTGCAGGTCCCTGTAGCTGAAATATGGGTCGGTGATAGTATGCTGCTGGCGGTAAGTTTCGCTGAAATGATGATGAATACTGCCATTGATCACATTGAACTTTCCCGCTATCGTATTGAGCAGGGCGGATTTACCTGAGCCACTGGGACCGGTGATTGCCCATTGTTCTCCTGTATTGATATGCCAGTCCAGGCCGGTGAAGAGGGTTGTATCCAGGTAACGAACGGTGATGTGTTCCAATGAAAGGAATGGAATGGCATGGGTACTCATAATCTTGCTGTTTCTCGAAAAATTCCCGGCTAATTTATTATTTATTTTACCATTTGTTGTTGTTTGTTTCCGCTTCCGGCGGATATGGTCGAATGATTCCCATTTCGAAGGCGATTAATTCGCGATTCCCCGAATGCAATCCAATCCCCGGGGGGACGCATTGATCGACCCCTCGTGTATTGATCGACCCCGGGGTTAAAACCCCGGGCTACAAACATGGGACTCCTGACGGAGTCCTATTGTGTTTTGTTAATTACATTTGCTCTAAACACACGATTTTTGATCGAGGTGGATGGTTTGTATGCCATGCCCCGTTGGGGCGATGTGTTTGTGGCCCCGGGTTGCAAAACCGGGGGATTTATCGGGCATAACCCCGCACGAATCAAATAAATAACAATCTTATGATACATTGGATTACCAAGACATTTGAAGAGTTAACCACGCAGGAGCTATACGCATTATTGCGCCTCAGGAGCGAAGTATTTGTAGTGGAACAGAACTGTGTCTTCCAGGATATGGATAATGCGGACCAGCTGGCTGTACATATCATGGGATTTGATGATGAGCTGGACAATGAGCTGGTAGCCTACACCCGTGTATTTGGTCCGGGTATCAAGTTTGACATGTGCTCTATTGGAAGAGTGGTGACTTCTCCCCGCGCCAGAAGGACCGGTATTGGCAAAAAACTGATGGAACACTCTATTGCGGTAGTAGAAGGACGGTTCGGCAAGGTGCCTATCAAAATAGGCGCACAGCAATACCTGGAGAAGTTCTACGCTTCTTTAGGCTTTAAACAAAGCAGTGAGATGTACCTGGAAGACGACATCCCGCATATAGAGATGATCAGGGAAGCTTAGTCTTTCTTCTTTTTTGGTTCCCGGGATTCGCGGATCTTTATCTTATACAACGGAATATAATAAGATACCGTGTAAGTCATATCGAACTGCGAACTCTTGGAGCCGCTGCCAAAACCAGGAATGATAATAGGATCAAACCCTTCAGCAGCGTTGTTGGCGAGCATGATCTTTTCACGTACTGCCCATCCCAGGAATAAATTAGGGAGTGCTTCCACTCTCATACCAAATGTCAGCTCGATCCAGTGGGCGGTCATGTTTGTTTTAGGAAATGAGCCGGGTGTTTCGGAGTCCCAGTATTGATTGTGGATATTGTAGGCAGGAGCTTCGTAGCTATTGCGGGCAAAGCCATAATGGATGCCGCCGTATACCATATTCTTATCAGTAGGATCCTTCTTTTTCAGAAAGTCATAATCCACGCCGATGGTGGTATATGCACCACTGCCTTTATAGGTATAGCTGGTATCGCTGTGAGAGGTACGGTTATAACCGACTTCAAAAGCGCCATAGAGCTTCTTATTAAGGCGTACGTCTGCCTGTACCGCTACGTCAGTTCTGTAGGGCTGGAAGAAGTGCAGGGCAAAACGGCTGATATCTATACCCAGACGGAGGCCGCCAGGAACGTAATAGACAGAATCCGGTTTTTTGGCAGGAACAGCCGCTACCGGTGGATGTTGTGCAGGTTTGCGTCCGGAGGTGTCTGCTGCTTTCCTGGCGGGAGCAGCTGTTGCCGGCGGACGTTGCACGGGTTTGGGGGCGGAAGTATCCACAGCCGTTTTTTTGATACTGGTATCTCCAGCAGGTTTTACCTGAGCCTGAGTAGCTTGTGTGAGCAGGCCGGCCAGACTAATAGATAAAGAATAAAGAAATGTGCGTATCATTCGTGCTGTTTACTTCCCTGTTATTAATATGTAAAGAGTCAATGGTATGATAGGTGGTGATCACCGTATCGAGGGTGAAGAAGGTGGCAAATCCACATCCTGGCGACACAAAATTCTGTTTCCTTTTATACCGGAAGGTCAAGGTGTCTGGGATCATGGTGGAATCCAGTTTCAGGTAAAACCTGCTGCTGTCTGCCAGTGGGTCTAATGACATAAACACGCTGGATCTTGGCTGTTTTTTAACGATCGAGTCTCTTCCCAATGCATACATGGTCACCTTGGGCCAGATGGTATCTTTAACTAAAAAGCCTTGCAATGTGTCCTTCTTAAAGTTCATGCCCAGGTCACTGATCAGGGTCTGGTCACAACTTTTGGTTTCATCTTCACAGGCCGCAAATACTGACAGCAGTAGTATTGCTATAATCCCAGAAATGTATTTCATGCCTGCAAATTACGAGTTCCCTTTACAAGTTCCGCTTTCCGCAGGTGAAATTAATCACCCACGGAAAGGGCTCTATATCATTTTTGCTGAGTGCTCAAAATTGAGTATGCCTACGCAACCTTGCCGGTTGTCCGTCTACCAATGGGAGAAACAAAGCTCCCTTTGGTAAGAAGGCGGAGGTATATTAAATAGGACGTCCGGCTGTTAATTCTTCAGTTCCGGCTTCAGGAACCGGGCGGTATGGCTGTCCTTGCAGTTGGCCACTTCTTCAGGCGTACCGCTACAGAGGATAGTTCCACCGCCGGCGCCACCTTCAGGCCCCAGGTCGATAATATGATCGGCCATTTTGATAACGTCCAGGTTATGTTCAATTACCAGTACGGTGTTACCCCGGTCTACCAGTTTATTGAGAACGTTCAGGAGCAGCTGAATATCCTGGAAATGAAGACCAGTAGTAGGTTCGTCCAGGATGTAGATGGTCTTACCCGTATCTTTTTTGGAAAGCTCGGTAGCCAGTTTTACACGTTGGGCCTCCCCTCCGGAAAGCGTTACCGCCGATTGTCCCAGGGTGATGTAACCTAAGCCCACATCCTGGAGGGTTTTGATCTTGCGGTAAATGTAGTTGACAGGCTGGAAAAATTCCACGGCTTCATCTACAGTCATGTCCAGTACGTCGGAGATGGATTTCCCTTTATACCGGATTTCGAGTGTTTCCCTGTTGTAGCGGCGTCCGTTACATTTCTCACAGTGTACGTATACATCCGGGAGGAAGTTCATTTCGATAACGCGCATGCCGCCGCCTTCACAAACATCACAGCGTCCGCTTTTCACATTGAAGGAGAAACGGCCTGCATTGTAACCCCTGATTTTGGCTTCCGGCACCTGGGAGAACAGCTGGCGGATGTCGGTAAAGAATCCGCAGTAGGTAGCAGGGTTGCTCCGGGGGGTACGTCCGATCGGGGATTGGTCTATTTCTATTACCTTATCGATGTTCTCCAGCCCTTTGATGCTTTTGTAAGGCATCGGCTCCATGTTGGAGTCGTAGGCATGTTTACTGAGGATAGGGTAGAGTGTTTCGTTGATCAGGGTGGACTTGCCGCTACCAGATACGCCGGTAACGCAGATGAATATCCCAAGAGGGAATTTCACACTGACGTTCTTCAGGTTATTACCGGTGGCGCCTTTCAGTTCCAATGCCTTACCGTTGCCTTTACGGCGTTCGGCAGGTACCGGTACTACCCGTTTCCCATTCAGGTAACCGGCGGTAGGTGTGTCCAGTTTCAGGATGTGGGACGGTGCGCCCTGGGCGATGATCTGTCCGCCGTGTACACCGGCACCGGGACCAATGTCCACGAGGTAGTCGGCGTGCAGCATGATGTCTTTGTCGTGTTCTACCACGATCACTGTGTTGCCCATCTCCTTCAGGTTGCGGAGGGCGTCGATCAGCTGCATGTTATCCCGTTGGTGAAGTCCGATGCTGGGCTCATCCAGGATGTAAGTGATCCCCATCAGCTGGGAGCCTATCTGTGTGGCCAGGCGTATACGCTGGCTCTCGCCACCGCTCAGTGTACGGGTAGAGCGGTAAAGGGTGAGGTAGTTCAGTCCTACATTGAGGAGGAATCCCAGGCGCTCACGGATCTCTTTGAGGATATCTTTGGCGATGGTATTCTGCTTTTTATCCAGGCGTTTTTCAATGTCTTTGAACCAGTCCTGTAGCTTGTCGAGATCCATGCTGCCCAGTTCCGCGATATTCTTTTCATCCACTTTAAAGAAGAGGCTCTCCTTTTTCAGGCGGGTACCGTTACATTCAGGACAGGTGTGGAGCTTCATGAAGCTTTCTGCCCAGTTACGTACAGCATCGGAGGAAGTATCGTTGAAATAACGGCGCACGGTATTGATCACTCCTTCAAATTCGTTGTTGTAAGCTTCTTCTGCGCCGTCGCCAAATTCCATATCCATCTCCAGCTTACCGTTCTCGTCACCAAACAGCAGGAGGTTTAAGGTCTTCTGCGGCAGTTCGGAGATAGGAGCTGTCAGGGAGAATTTATGTTTACGGGCCAGCTGCTGTACCTGTTTGAAGGTAAAGGTATCACGGGCTTCACCGAGGGGTGCAAGGCCGCCATCATTGATAGAAATAGAATAATCAGGAATGATGGCATCCATGTCTATCTGGTAGATGGTACCCAGTCCTTTACAGCGGGGGCAGGCTCCGTAGGGGGAGTTAAAGGAGAATGTGTTGGGAGATGGCTCTTCGTAGGAAAGGCCGGTATCCTCACACATCAGTTGTTTACTGTACTGGCTGACCTTTCCGCTGTCGTTGTCCATGATGAAGAGCAGGCCTTTACCCATCTGGAGAGCTTTCTGCACGCTCTGGCTGATACGGGTACGGGCGTCATCCTGTACCTGGATGCGGTCCACTACCAGTTCAATGTCATGGATCTTGTAACGGTCCACCTGCATACGTTCTTTCAGGTCAAGGATCTCTCCGTTGACGCGTACTTTGAGGTAGCCCTGTTTACGGAGTTGTTCGAACAGCTCGCGGTAGTGTCCTTTACGGCCACGGATGAGCGGAGCTAATATTACCAGCTTCTTCTTCGGATAGTTTTTGAACACATGATCCAGGATCTCTTCTTCGGAGAAGCGGGTCATGCGTTTGCCGGTATTATATGAATAGGCAAGGCCTACACGTGCGTAAAGGAGACGGAGGAAGTCATAGATTTCTGTGATGGTACCCACCGTAGAACGGGGGTTTTTGTTGGTCGTCTTCTGTTCGATGGAGATTACCGGGGAAAGGCCGGTGATCTTATCCACGTCAGGTCTTTCCATATCACCGATAAACTGGCGGGCGTAGGCGGAGAAGCTCTCCATGTATCGCCTCTGGCCTTCGGCATAAATGGTATCGAACGCAAGGGAGGATTTTCCGCTTCCGCTGATGCCCGTAATGACTACCAGTTTATTCTTGGGTAACTGCAGGTCCAGATTTTTCAGGTTATGTGCCCTGGCGCCAAACACTGCTATATGGTCATCTGCCGTGACCGGTGCCGGGTCAGGCGTTATTACATTCTCTTTCTTCTTTGCCATATCAGTTTAAAAAGCCGTGGTCCACCGGAAAATGAACCACGGACTATTTTAGACTACTAAACTACGGCATAATTACGAGTTTACTAAAAATTTTAGTGAGGCTATTTAGTAACATGCTGATTATCATCGGGACAATGCCAAACGGTACGGGTGGCTATACGCGTATCAGCATACCATAAACTTGTCTCGTAGGCTGTAACATACCCTTTTTCGTTAATTTCCTGGTTAATGAAGGAGCGGTCATATTCCGGGTATTGATAATCATTGACAGCTCTCCCAGGCTACAAACAGACGGCAGCGACGGAGCTGTATTTTCGCGAATGATCCAATTCGGTTCCCGGAGTTGAAACCCCTGGCTACAAGCACGCGGCATCCAGGGGAGCCGAATGCTACGAATAATCCCGTTACGTGTTCCCGGGGGAGGGACTTTGGGATGTAGTTTTATCAGGGGTAGTATTCCCAAATCTTATCCGAAGGAAAGAAAATTACGCTTTATGATCCTCTTAGTATAGAAGAGGAAGGAGGGCAGTGATAATGAAAAAGCGAATTACGATCGTAATTCGCTTTTTCACTATTATTATAATACGGTTGGCCTTATTAAGCCTTGTATTTTTTGAATATTACGATCGCATTATGACCACCGAAACCGAAGGTATTGCTCATAGCAACATTTACGGTACGTTCCTGTGCCTTACCGAGGGTCAGGTTCAGGTTGGTCGGGATACCTTCACCCAGTGTAGCAGTATTGATGGTAGGAGGTATCAGGTCAAACTGAGTAGCCTTGATACAAGCAATCGCTTCAATCGCGCCGGCAGCCCCCAGGAGGTGACCGGTCATGGATTTGGTAGCGCTGATATTTACTTTGGTAATATGATCACCGAATACGCCGGTGATACCTTTCAGCTCGCTTACATCACCCAGCGGGGTAGAAGTAGCGTGTGCATTGATGTAATCAACATCTTCTGGTTTCAGTTCAGCATCTTCCAGGGCCCTTTCCATGCCTAAGCGGGCGCCGAGGCCTTCAGGATGGGTAGCGGTCAGGTGATAAGCATCAGCGGTCATAGCGCCACCTACCATTTCTGCGTAGATGGTAGCGCCTCTTTTCACTGCGTGTTCATATTCTTCCAGAATGATCGCGCCAGCGCCCTCTCCCATTACGAAACCATCACGGTCAGCGTCAAACGGGCGGGAAGCAGTAGCATGATCCTCATTGCGGGTAGACAGCGCCTTGAGAGCATTGAAACCGGCAATACCTGCGCGGGTAACAGGCGCTTCAGAACCACCAGCTACGATAGCGTTGGCCTTACCCAGGCGGATATAGTTGAAAGCATCTACCAATGCACTGCTGGATGAAGCGCAGGCAGATACAGTACAGTAGTTCACACCCATGAAACCATATTTCATGGAGATCTGACCTGCTGCGATATCGGAGATCAGCTTGGGAATAAAGAAAGGATTGAATTTAGGAACGAAGTTGCTCTGTGTAAAT
Organism: Chitinophaga sp. CF418; assembly: GCF_900142925.1. Taxonomy (GTDB): domain Bacteria; phylum Bacteroidota; class Bacteroidia; order Chitinophagales; family Chitinophagaceae; genus Chitinophaga. The sequence goes on along the minus strand of NZ_FRCN01000014.1, from coordinate 40,295 downwards.
TCGACGATCTGGTCTTCGAAGGTCTGCATACCACCGTTACCAGACGCCCAGATCACACCGATTTGGGTTTTGTCCACACCATCCAGGTGAAGGCCTGCATGTTCAACAGCCTCCTGGGCAGCCACCATGGCATATTGCGTAAACATGTCCATTTTACGGGCTTCCTTCTTTTCCATGAATTTCTCTATATCAAAACCTTTTAGTTCGCAGGCGAACTTGGTTTTAAACTCCGTAGTGTCGAAACGGGTAATAGGACCAGCACCACCGGTACCTGATTTAAGACTATTCCAGAATGTGTTTACATCGTTTCCGATAGGCGTTAAGGCCCCCAGCCCGGTAACCACAACCCTTTTTAACGTAACAGTGCGCATAATGCTTTGACTTTAAAATCGAAAGTTAGAGCGCAAATTTAGTCACTTATTCTTATGATTACGCATATTCATAAGATTTATGTGTCATATAAATAAAAAGAGGGCAATTTATCAGGCTACGGCGCTGGTCACGGGCACTGCCGTGAGGTCTATTTTTTGAGTGCGGGTTTTCAGAAAGGCGATAATTTCTTCGTCGGTATTGAACCTGTTACCAATATTCACAAAATGCCTGGCCAGGAGATCATACCGTTTGGTCATCAGATAAAGCCAGACGTGCAGGAAGTGGATACTGTCAAATACGATGGCGTCATTGGCAATGTACTCTGGCAGTGTTTGCCGGAAATAAACCGGATGTTCCGTCCAGTGCATGGAGGGCTTTACGTGATGGCTGATGTGGTAGCCGTCATTCCAGCATTGGTGATTGTATTTGGTATTAATACAGGTAATACTGTTTTTATATGAGTTGTCGGGTTCGCTGGCGTCAATAAAGGCATGTTGTGCCCAGTTGCCTACCATCATAATGATCCTGGAAATGACAAATGGGATAATGAATACTGTCAGGGTGGCCGGGAAATTGATAAAAGACAGTCCTATACAGGCGAGATAAAAGAGCAGTTCTCCTCTGGCGGTTTTGACCATCAGTTTCTGGCGATGTTTACGGATAAAATACTGACAGAGGGTGACAACGCCCGTAAATATAAAGCTTGTCAGGTATTTGCCGAATCCCTTGAAAGAATCGCGTTGGTAAGCCATGGTACTGCTTTCATCTTCGGGCATATTGTTCTCCGGATGGTGCATGCCGATATGATGGCTGTAGTAAGTTTCCGGGGTCTGTCCAAATAGTGGTCCTAGCACCCAGGGGAGATAATGGTTCAGGATACCATATTTCTTATTGAAGAATACCCGGTGGCTGGTACAGTGCAGCATCAGTCCGAAGGAGCCTTTGTACCTGAAATTGTTCAGTACCTGATAAACAATGGCGGCTGTCCACCACAACCATCCGGGTACCGGCAGGTATAAAATGATAGCCAGCGGCAGTAATGTTAATGTCAGTTCCATTGTCAGATAAACAAATGGAAGGTCACGCTCATCGCGGATCATGGATTTGAAGAATCGCTGGAAGGCATTGTCGGGCCCCTTAGGACTAACGTATATGGGATCGGTTATTACACCTGTGAATATTTTCATTTACAGTTGTTTAGGTCAGATCGCATTGGTTATATTAAGGTAAACGAATAAATCGGATAAATCTTATTCTAAAAAACTTTTGGATACGTTAAAATAATTCCTATTTTTGCAACCCCTAACGGGGAAATTGATTCGGTGAGATGCCTGAGTGGCCGAAAGGAACGGTTTGCTAAACCGTCGTACGGGTTAAACTGTACCGAGGGTTCGAATCCCTCTCTCACCGCAGAAATTAAAAAGCCTTCAGATGTGATCTGAAGGCTTTTTTGTTTCGTTTTTATCGTAAGTCCATTTCCTAAAAAAGGAGTATACCTATTTTTTAATCAACCAATTTTCTACCGCTCTGGAAAAATCGGCTACGTCAATGGGATGTCTGCTGGTAATCAAATTGCCATCGCTAACTACCGATTGTTCCAGCACAGTGGCGCCGGCATTTTTCAGGTCACTTTGTATATTCCAGTAGCCGGTGAGTTTTTTCCCTTTGATGATATCTGCAGAAGCCAACACCACAGGTGCATGACAAATTGCTGCTATTAGTTTCCCGGATCTGTTAAATTCCTGAACAAATCTGATTACATCTTTATCAGCCCGAAGGTTATCCGGATTCCAGGCGCCGCCGGGAATGAATACAGCATCATAGTCAGTGACTTTAATTTGGTCTGCCGTACGATCAAATTTTATCCAACCTACCGGCTGCAGGTATTGTATAGCCATGATGTGGGTTTTAGACATTTCCGGATAAGCAAGCCCATATCGTTCGGGAGCCGGGTTGTACTTAGGCGCCACTATATCAACGGTTGCTCCCAACTGTCTGAAATACCATACCGGACCTGTTAATTCAATTTCCTCGAAACCGTCTGCCACAAGCACTGCTATCTTCTTGCCTTTTAATGCCGAGCTGTTTTTTACCGGGGTAAAGAAGAATGCTTTTAATGCTTCGTTGCCCGGTGCATTTAATAATTTTGATACGGGCATGTTTACAACAGCCGACTCTGTTGATAATTGATTGATGATTTCCAGTTCGTTCGCGTTTTCTATTGTATTCATATGTTCAGTTTTTACTTTTACCTGCGCATCTGCAGTTATTGCGAGTATGGTCAGTATACCTGCTACAATGAGATGATTAAATGGTTTCATTTTTTTTCAATTTAATAGTTAATGATTTCCTTTGAAGGTTCTTAATGCTATTGACGAATAAGGGGTGAAAATTCAATAAGGTTATGAAGCCCAGTCTGAAACGGTTGCTTTTTGATACTTGAATTGAGGTAATCGATCACCGGTTGAATGGGCGGAAAATTGAGATGATATTGAAAAGCTGCATTACTTCTAAACTTTTCATACGTTACAAACTGTGTATCGTCTTCTTCCAGTTGTGATAGTTGATAAGTAATGACGCCGGGTTCACTTCTGAATTGTGGCATTGCTACGTGGTAAACATCTTTAAAGCGCTGCTGTGTTCCTGCCCTTGCATCTACAAACAGCATAATGGTAAGCTGACTGTCTGCTGCATTGGCTGTTTTACGCCATTGTTGTTTTGAAAGGGGTTCCAGGTCTTTTACAGGGATGCTTTTTATCGGCTTTTGTAAAGCCATTTCTGCTAAACGACTTACTGCCTGCGATTGGGTGTTACTTTTTGCTTTCATCCATTCTTCAATACTTCCCCACCGTTCTATTATCCAAAGTATGGAAGGGTTTTCCCTTTCATAGTAGGCTTCCGCCATAATATTGCTTTCAATACCGATAGCATATATTACGTAATCTGTAATTGCTTTTTTGAATTGGTCCAGGTATTCGGGTTTTACTTCATAACGTGTAAGCCTGGCTACAGCCTGTTGCTGTTGTAATGCTGATAGTACTGCTTCTCCAACAGCCTTTGCCGATTGTGGATTCTGACCTGTTACCACGCGTTGGTCCGTTACAACATGTGATTGCCAAAGACCTGATTTTTCAAATATGGCTCCCCGTTCCATTAATTTCGACTCCAGCAGGAAGGGCACAACCTTCTCAAGTTTAACGGCCACTTCTTCTTCGTTGGTAAAGGCATTTATTTTCTTACCATCAACCAGGTATTGGCCATTGGAAAGCTTGATGTTGACAAGTCCTGCCGGGCCATGACAAACGGCGCTTACAATGCCTTCATTCTCATAGATCTTTGCAGCAATAGCAGCTAAAGTTGTATCGTCTGCAAGATCCCACATGGCGCCATGGCCACCGGCATAGTGAATGGCAACATATTGCGCAGGATTAATTTCGGAGGGCTTTTGTGTTTTTTCAATTTTCTCCCTGTATGCAGTATCGTTCCAGAATTTTTTATTGACAACATCACCAAGGTTGAAACCATCCACAGGGGCTGCCCCTCCTTTGGGACTAACAAAATCGATATCATAGCCAGCATTCGTAAGCACCTCCCAGGGATAGGCCACTTCTGATAAATAGAATCCTGTTCTTTCACCAGTATTCCCTTTTTTATCATGACTGGTTACTACAAATAGAATTTTCTTTTTCATCTTACTTACATTTTGTGCCTTTGTATATGAGGTGCATATCAGAAAAGCTGTTATCAATACAAGTACAATGTTGGTATTAGATAGCCATGCGTTTGTCCTCATTTCATTTTGTTTTAACGTGCATGAATAAATTGTCAATTCAAAATTAGCTGAGTATATATTCCTAAGGAAGTGAGCGGATCACTAATAAAGTGTGATTTGAATCACGGCCAATGATGTAAACCATTGGCCGTTACCGTTATCATTTTGCTATGCTGAGCAATAGCTTTGACACTTCATGCGGTTGAGACAGAAATGGCGAATGACTTGTATTTACTGTAAGAACGGTGGTAATGTGTGCCGCGGCAATCATGTTGTCCTGCAGGGCTGGTGAAATAACAATATCCTGCAGCGTTTTGATATATACTTTTTTAACAGATCCAAAGGCGACATCGGTTAACGTAACCTTATTGGAAAACGGAATTGCTGGCTCTGCACGATAATTATCAATTACCTGTTGTTTAACAGCGGGCGTACCATCATTGATAAAAAGCCAGGTAAGGCTATCGGCCTTTACATCGAGCGTCAAATGGTCGGAAGAGGGAATTAATGAGGCTCCCAGTTTAGAATCAGGATCAGTGGGGGCCAGATCAGCCAGCGCCTGTCCCGATGCTGGTAGAAAAGCGCCAATGTAAACCAGTTGGCTGATTTTGGAAGGGATCTTCTCTGCCACCGCAGTGATCACCATGCCCCCCATGCTGTGCCCAACCAAAATAACTTTTTCATTTACTGTAGCAATAGCTTCTGTCACTTTATCCCGGTAAACATCCAGACTCAGGGTCTGCGGTGGCGTTTTGTCGCTGCCATGCCCCGGAAGTTCTACAACAATTACTTTGTGCCCCTTATTTAGCAGATCAGTACGTACGGCATCCCAAACGTAGGGCGCCTGCCATGCGCCATGTACCAGTACATAGGTCCTGGGGGTACCGATAGCATTGTCTTCGTTTTTTTTGCAGTACGCAAATGTAGACATAGCGAATGCTGCTGCCAGCAGCAGGAAAATTGTTTTTGTCATTGTTAATAGTTTATTGTTTCCATCTCTTATTTAATTGGATAATATTGCGGGCTAGCCAAAGTCGTCCATTTTTATTTTGTCAATGGGAACCTCTTCCCGGGTCAATAACTGCTTCATAGAAGCCAGAAAGGGAGAAGTTCCTACTAAGTAATAATCGTATTGCAGCAGGTCATTCAAATGGTATTTTAGCAGATCAATATCGATCCTCTTGCTCGTTGAAGTGATGACCGGCAGATAGGTGTAATTTTCTATTTTTATATTTTCCAGTTCCCGTTGATATGCTGTAGATGCTATTGTTCTATTGGAATTGAAAAGATAGATCCTGCTTTTGAATTGTTTTTTTTCCAGTTCCTTTAGTATGGGTAGAACGGGTGTGATGCCGATGCCGCAAATAAGGAATACGGTGTGCCCCATGCCTGGTTTCAACAGAAAATTACCGCAAGGCCCAAAGATGGTGGCCTCATCTCCTGCCTCCATTTGTAAACAGGAGTATTTAAAGCTGCTATCGCTCACTCTCATGGCAAAACGAAGGATTGGCTCGTCGGGATGAGAGACAATGGAAAGTGAACGAAAGGGTAGGTCCAGTTCGATTTTCTTTGGTTTATTCAGGCGAAGAATGGCGTACTGTCCTGGCTTATGGTAAAATCCTGGTGGTTTCTCAAAGGTCAGCTCTATGGTGTTTTCCGCGATTACCTGGGTTGTCAGTAGTTTGACGATCCTGCCATCTTCCAGTAATTGTTTGTTATAGGTTTGCCATTTGATCGCTTTATTCATAGACATGGCAGCCCAATAGCCGCCGGAGATCGACCCGGTAAATCCGCCGCCGGGAAAAGACCATGCCGAGGCGAAATACATATTTCTAAGAGGAGATCTTGCCGGAATTCTTTTCACACCCGATTGTGAGGGGCTCTGTGCATAGCCATAAGGCGTGCCTTTGGGGTTAAGTGTATACCGTTGAATAGTTTTAGCAGTCCCGACTTCATAAAAAATGATATGCTGAAGAATGCCGGGGTAATGCGTTTCCAGTCTTTTTAAAAAGAGCTGCGCAATCTGTTCCTTTTTGTTTTTATAGGCCGGTTCATCCAATCCCTCCCACTCCGATAAATAATCGGCTGCGCAGATCACACCAAAGCTTTTCCCCGCAGGTGTAATTCCGGAGTCGAGCTGGCTGTAATCGACAAATACAAAAGATTTATTACCCCAGTCTCCAATGTTGTTAGCTTTGATGTCTTTCAGCTGGTTGATACCTTTGCCCTGAATGAAGGTGGAGTAATGTTGTACGCCAAATTGCTTCAGGTCAATATCGAAACCCATGTAAATTGAAATCAGCGAACAGGATGTTTCCAGGTTTTTCGTTTTTTCTTTCAACGATTGTCTGTAAGGTTCGGGTAGCATCTTTATAGCATGTGGTATGGCCGCGTTCAATACAATGGCATCTGCATAAATGGTTACAGGTTCCAGTGAATCATTGAAAGCATCGCGGTACTGCACACCAGTAGCCCTGTCATTTTCAACCAGAATATTTTCTGCTTTCTTACCTGCCATTACCTGTCCGCCATTTTTTTCAATAAAGGAAGTAAGGTAATCGGAAAGCTTTTGTGAGCCGCCTTTTATATAATAGCCGCCACCGGTTATATATCCAGCTTGTGCAATAGCAAAATGCAGCAACGATAAATTGTACGGATCATCGCCATAATACAAAACGTTGGTAGTAAGCACCAGTTTAAGCTGTTCATCGGTGATGTGTTTATCGAGCCAGTCGCCGCAGCTTAGCTTTAGTGACTTAAAAATATTTGAGTACAAAACAGGTATGAAGGGATAGATCAGTGTCATCTTCCACTTTTCTTTTGGCATCCGGTAAATTTCATCCAGGACATTGTTCATTAGCCTGAAAAAAGCCTGAATGCCTTTTGCTTCGTGTGGAAATTTTTCGATCAGTGCCTGTTGTGCACGTGCTGTGCCGTGTGGAAAGGTGAATGTGGTAGCTGCAGAGGTTACATGAAAGAGCTCAGGCGCCGGAACGAATTGTATAAACTTATTTACGTCAAGCAGCTCGAACACTTCAGCTTTGATATCTCTGTCATGAAAGCCATTCATTTCGTGTAACCCTACTTCCATGATAAAACCCTTGCGCTTGAAGTTGGTGGCGCATCCCCCAGGTATATAGTGCTGCTCAAGGACCAGCACCTTCTTTCCCAATTTGGCTAGTGTGGCACCGGCTGTTAGGCCACCTAGCCCGCTTCCTATAATTACCGCATTGAATTTATTGATTGCAGTCATATTTTGGCTATTGTTATAGTGGGAGCATTCTTTATCTTATCCATTATTTTCAGGCGCAGGCATATCAAATCCATTTAATACTGTTGCAATGAGGCAATAGCCGCTGATGAGAAAGATGAGCTCTCCGGTTTCATTTTGCCCAAGCACATTGACAGCCTGATGATAGGTGGAAGCTGGAACAACATGGCCTTTAACCAATGCCGATGCTACGTCATGAGCGATCGCCTCCTGCTCGTTTAGACCTTCCGGGCGGCCACCAGCTGCCAATGATGCGATAATACCGGCTGAAAGCCCAAAGGCCGCCGCCATGATCTCATGCGCATATAGCTCAAAGCGGGAACCAAAGGCACCGCCTACCGTAAGGATGGCCACTTCACGCACTGTTTTCGGAAGTGTTGCATGGTTATCTAACGACTTCAAAAATGTTAGCGCAGGTATACCAAATTGTGGAAAATGTAACATGGGCGGAAACGGCCCTAATAGCGCCCCTTCGGCATTCATCATCACTACCGGGCCCTGGCTGCTGGTTATTACGTTAGCGATTTCATCGTGTACATAGCGAAGTTCGGGACTAAGGGTATGGGGTGGCAACGGTTGTAAGCGCATGATGTTGTTTTTATGTTTTAAAGAAGTTCATTGGTGAATTCACCATCGATAAGGATAAAAGCCATACGGCAGGGTTTCCCCGACCGGTTTGCCCAGGCATGGTTGGTGCCACGTTGAACGATAATGTCGCCGGCTTTGATCGTTACTTCGCCTTGATCAACTATCAATGTTATTTCTCCCTCCAGCACAATACCGTAATCAATCGTCGCCGTGCGGTGCATCAAAGGATGTGGTGCATCCTGGCCTGCTTTCGAAGCTGCTTCTCCGCCCATAGCTTTAAAGTGCGTACCCGCTTCTTCTTTGGTAAGATTTCTGATCTCCTCCCCTTCTGGCGGAAAATCAATCACCCTGATACGTGTGCCATTTTTAGGAGGCCCCAGTACCAGGCTGGTTTCTTCCAACTCGCCGGAAACAGGATCAATCAGCGCTGGCGACTGCCGTGTATTCCATACTTCATGAAATCTGGCGCCGTTTGGCCCGCCAATCATATACGTCTGGCCGGGTGAAGCGTCTGACACGATAATTGCTTTTCCATCTGCGTTATGACCTGTTACGATACGTCTTACTGTTTTTTGTTGCTGATCCATGATATTAGTTTTTAGATGTTTTTTGATTTTTAAAAACAAAAACGCCCAGGTAGTGAAACAGGACGCCTATTGCCCATGCTGGTGTTGACCATAAAGGCCATGGATAAGTTCTGTCGGTCAGATACCACAAGATCCAGATGGCCGGCGTGGTCAAAAAGAAAACGATCAGATGGATCCTGAAACCTTTTTGGGGAGATGTTAGATGTGACATACACTTTAAATTTTTCTGATGTGATAGTATAGGATGGTTACGTATTGTTTGTTTAACAACCGTTGTGAGATAAAATTACTATCATAACAGGGAGCCATAAAGACGTCTACTCACTTTTTGGGAGTGATTAGACTCACTATTGCAGCGTGATTCCAGTCACTCATTGGCAGGGATACAGTAGAAGTTGATTGAAACAAAAGAGGGTATATCAGCATTGATACACCCTCTTAATATTATAGTCTATCCTAACGCCCTTATTTATGGTTAGTATATAACCGGCTTAGTGTTTCGCGACGCAAGCCGAGAAACTCTGCGATCATTTTTTTAGGTATTTGTTGTATTAAGACGGGATATAATTTTGCAAATTCTTCATATCGTTTTTGTGGTGCATTGCAAAGCAATATTTTGATCCTTAGCTGTAGGGCAATAAACCCTCTGGTCATTTTCATCCTGAAAAAATGTTCCATTTTGTGCAGCTCAGCAGCCAGTTTTTCCCTGCCATAAAGGCTGAGGCATAATACTTCACCAGGCACTAAACATTCCAGGTACATGCTTGCCGGCTTCTGGTTAAAATAGGAATTATAGTCAGACATCCACCAGTTCTCCTGAGCAAACATGCAAACATATTCCTTTCCCAGATCGTCGGAATAAAATACTCTATATATGCCAGAGAGTACCAGGTACTCGTATTTAACATCTTCTCCTTCCTGTATCAGGTATTGATTCTTGCGTACTTTTTTTAATGTAAAGAACGATTTGATGAATTCAAATTCTTCATCGTTAACTGGCGTTATGTCTTCAATGTGTAACCTCAATCTGTTCATGTTATCAGGTCTATAGAATTACGTTTAATTTTTTAAAGCAACAACCAATCTCAGGTGACACCATTTGTATGCCATATAATATAGATCCTAAGAATAGGATTGTCCTTCTTTACAAGGCAATGAAAATGAGTTTTTAGTACTCTTATAATGAGGGGTACTTACAACCATGACAATCAGCCAACTCCAATTTTTTTGGAGTTGGCTGCATGAAGTCTAAAAATATTGGAGTAGATGTTTACTGGTTTCCTGTGGTTTGGATAAAATCCTGTCTCTTAATGTTCAGCTTAGCCATTTTTGCTTCCAGCGTGGTTGGTTTGACATTCAACATTTTCGCAGCGCCATTTGTGCCGCGTATACGGCCATTCGTTCTTTTTAAGACCGAAATAAGATAAGCTCTTTCTGTTTCCTGCTGAACGTGTTTTACATCCTGCAGTGTTTCGATATTTATTTCACCGGTTAACGCAGGAGCCGCCATGGTCAGGCGTCGCCTTAATTCCAGTTTTGATTTTCCATCGTTAAGGATAACTGACTGCTCCATAATATTCTCCAACTCCCGAATATTCCCCGGCCAGTTGTAGGCACGCATTTCTTCTATCATGGAAGGTGCAATACCCTGGAATGGCTTATTGAATTCCTGGCAAAACCTGTTTGCAAAAAAAAGTGCCAGCGTTTCAATATCTGTTTTCCGTTCCCGTAGAGGCGGCAATGTTATGGGAAATACATTGAGCCGATAATAGAGATCAAGCCGGAAATTTCCTTCTGCTACTTCTTTTTCCAGGTTTCGGTTAGTAGCGGACACAATTCTAACATTCACTTTTACGGAGGAACTTCCGCCTACAGATGAAATTTCTTTTTCCTGTAAAACACGGAGTAATTTAACCTGCATATCCAGCGGCAATTCTCCAATTTCATCTAAAAAAATAGTGCCTCCATCGGCTTGTTCAAATCTTCCTTTTCTTTTTTCTATGGCGCCGGTAAATGCTCCCTTCTCATGGCCAAATAGCTCCGATTCTATCAATGTGGTTGGAATGGCAGCACAGTTTACTTTTACGAATGGCCCCTTTGCTCTTTGTGACAGCGCGTGAATATAATGGGCTACTTTTTCTTTTCCGGTTCCGCTTTCACCAAGTATCAAGACCGACGTATTATAGGGCGCGATCTGCGTGGTAAGATCCAAAGCAGCCAGTAAAAGCGGGTGGTTGCCAATAATACCCTGAAATTCGGGACGATTCGCAGCTTCACTATAGTCTTTGTTAGTAGAAAAGGGTTGATCGGTTGCACGCGCTGCATGCGTCATTTTCTCTGCCAGTTCTGTCAAATACGTTTTAAAACGATCCAGTAAAGCAATGTGCTTCTCCGTGTAAATAGCGCGCTGGCGACTGTAAAAGAAGTAGTGAACCGCCGAACCGTTCTTTAAATCCACCGGGAAAACCAGGAAAGCCTGACAATTAAGGAAATCAAACCATGTTTTTTGTAGCGAAGGATCATTCAATTCCTGTTTTGTTATTTCATCACTGTAAATGATTGCGTCTGCATCTGTATGGCTGTTCTTAATGATGTTGGAAAGCTCGTCTTTAGTTAAACCGGTAATGGTTGTTAATTCTTTTTCACGAATAAACTGGTATTCATCAAACCCTATTCGTAAATAGGCTGTGTCATTGAATTGCGCAGCATCAAAAGGCCTGGGTCCTACGGATATAAGATCAAAAGGGATATATGATTGTAACAAACGGGCAATCTTCAGTAGCTGTTGTTCAGCCGTTGCAGTTTCATTGCTTATTGTGGCTAACTGCTTTTGCAAAAAATCTTCTTGCCTGAGTTGGGCTTCCAGGCTATGGCGATGACGATATAGGGCTATTTCCAACGCTACCAGCAGGTCATTTTCCCTGAATGGCTTTACAAGAAATCCATAAGGCTCGGTTGTCTTTGCTTCTTCCAGTATTTTCTGGCTTGAATGTGCAGACAAATAAATGAAAGGAATATTTTCCGCCCTCAGTTTCCTGGCCAGGTCTATACCTGAACTTTCTCCTTCTAATCGAATGTCGAGCAGTACAAGGTCCGGCTGTTGGTTCCGTATATTTTCTTCAGCCTCTTCAACCGAAGCCACCATACCTGTTACACGATAACCAGCTGTCTCCACTGCTAAGCGGAGCGCATTTCCCACAATAAATTCATCTTCTACAATCAATATTTTGATATTCATATTTATATTGTTGCTGAGTTCATTTAATTAAGATTGGAAACCTCACCGTTATGTGTACGCCTTTATTGCTTTCAATATAAAAGCTGCCCTTTAGCTGTTTGGTAAGCCCCTGCATCAGATCCAGTCCGAGTGAATGGTTTTTACCGGTGTCAAGTCCTGCAGGTAAACCAATACCATTGTCCGATATTTTCAACAATAGTTGATCGGTGCCCTCATATTGTAAATGAATGCTTACGACCCCTTTCTGCTCAGTCAGGAAGGCATACTTGATAGCATTGACAATGCTTTCCGTAATGATCAATCCCAATGGGATTGCCTGCGAAATATCAAGATCTACCGACTCGATCGTTTGATCAAAAGTTATCTGATTGTTAGCATCAAAACTTTCATGCAGGTAACGCACCAGGTCTTTGATATAAACGGGCATCGAAATGGTTGACATATTTTCATCCTTGTAAAGCTTCTGGTGAATCATTGACATTGCCTGCATCCGCCGCAGACTGTCATTCACAGCAAGCCGGGCTGTATTATCCTCAAGATACCTGGATTGCGCATATAGTAAGCCGGTTACCATCTGAAGGTTGTTCTTAACCCGGTGATGTACCTCTTTGATTAACCATTCTTTTTCTTTGAGTAATTTATCCTGCTCTGTAATCAGTTCTTCTAAGAATAAATTTTTCTGATCCAGTTCCTTCTGATTAGCACTGAGCTTGCGATTGTTTCTTTGTTTTATCAGATAGCGGTTAAATAGCAGGCCCACAATGACCAGCAGCAGTACTACATAGGCCAGGATTATGTTCTTTGTTTTATTAGTCTGCTCAATACTGATACGCTGCAGTTGGTTTTGGTTGTTAAGCAGTTTAATATCCTTTTCCTTTTTAGCGGTTTCAAATTGAATCTGTAATTCTTCTATTTGCCAGTGCTTGGTTTCATTGAAAAGGGAGTCGCTCAATTGCTTGTGCCTGAGTAAATGTTGTATAGCGGAAGTGTAATTTCCTACGCCGGAATCACCTTTGAAGAGCATCAGCTGAATGTCTTTCATCATTGCAAGTGAATTCCTGATTTCCGCAGCGCCAAGTGCCTTTTGCAAATATGTAATCGCGTTCCTGTATTGCTGCTTATTGATAAAATACTGCCCTATCTCGTAATAGACATCAGTGGTTATTTCATTGTTTTCCTGCAGCTGCCCTGCCAGTTTTATTAATTCAAGATAATACTTTTCGGCCTGTTGATCCTGCTTCACAGCCTGGTAACAGTATGCCAATGAACCTAACAGACATATTTTTGCGTCAACTCCGATAGGTTTGTTTTTGGCGTTGATGTCAAGAATATAGGCGAGTGCTTCCTTCTCCCTTTTTATTTTTATTAGTTCCCTTGCAAAGAAGCTTGCATCCCTGAATTTATAAAAATTGTCGCTATCATTAAATACCCGATTATTGAGTGTTTTCGAATACCACTCCACACTTTTGTCTGGTTGCCCTATTTCCCTGTACATATTGGCAAGGCGACTGTAAAAAGTAAGGGATGAAGTGGAATCATTTGTGGCTTCGATACTTTCTATTGCCTTTAACCCATAAAAAATACACTTATTGAAATCGCCTTTATAGCGATAGGTAAAAGCCAGCAGATCATAAATATAATGCAGATCCCGATAACCGATCGCTTTGTAAAGATCCAGTGAATTCAATAACGCAGTTTCTGCCAGATTTACCCTGCCATTCACCAAATGTATATCAGCAATCGTCTTTAAAACAAATGCTTCTCTTTCCTGATTACCACTTTTTTTATAAAGCGAGCGCATTTGCTCAAAACAATGCAACCTGGTTATTCCAGTATTCTCACGCAACGGAATCAGCATTGCCAGCTCGTACCACAAAAGGGCTTCCCGTTCTTCATTACCTGGCATGCTTATTTGAGCTATCGTTTCCTGATATAGCTTTTTACTTGGCTGCAGGCCTTCGGTAATAAAGCTAACCATTGCCTTGATATGCGTGCGTTCAGGTTGCCATTTTGCAGACAAATGAACCGGTGCTATTTTACTTGCCTGCTCTAGGAAAATCATAGAGCTGTCTAAATTCTGTTTGAATCCGGATTTATGAAACAGATAATGGCGGCCTAATATGATCAATAAACGAAAACGGGTTGAATCGTGTAGTGGGCCTAACAGGTCAAGCGCAGATTTTATTTCATTTTTTCTAATAAAGGCATCTCCTTTTAATAAAATAGCTTCATTTTTTCCATTTTCATATTTTAATGACTCACTAAGATGAAGAGCCTGGGCTGCAAACAAGGAAGCGCTATCAAGCTGTGTCCATGGATTTCCAATTCTGTACACGTAATATTCCCTGAGCAAATAATATTGGCCCAGTTTTAGCAAAATATGCACCCGACCTGTATCTGCTTTGCTTTTCCTGAGTTGTAAAAACAATTCCGATTGATGATCCCATATCCTTTGAGCAAAAGAAAATGGTGGGCTAACCAGCAAGATCACAATAGTGGAAATAAGGAAAATAAGTCTTTTATTATAGTGTTTCATGTATGAAAAGAAAATATTATATAATTAGACAGGGCGGTCCAACGTGTCTTAAAATTATGACAATAATTATCAAATTTGAACTGGGGTTTAATAACGCGCCAGCTTATCCGGAAAATTGCGACAACCGAATATGCAATTACCAGGATTGGAGCTGTTAGAAAAGAATATAACGGGTACCTGAAATTGACAAAACTGAGATACATGGTATTAGGTATTAGGATTAAATGGATTCGAAAGATGTCATGATTTGTTTCAAACTCTCATTATAAAGGTTCGAAAGTTGTCCCGGATAGCCCGCAAGCTTTAAAGCCTTCAAGTCGAAAGATTTGAGGGCTTTATTAGTTTGAATCCCCATCTCTGGAAATGAATATAGGTGTAATAGTAAGATCAAGGGGCTGAATATCTGCAAAGGAAAACTTCATTGTTTCTGGCTTTTATATTTGAGTTATCTGGCCCCCTTATTATTTATATACTCTGTAATTTCAAGTTTTATTAATTCCCAATGTTTCCCTTTCATACAGATAGGTTCAAAGTCATCGTCAGCATTTGAGAAGTCCACAAAATTCGACCAGATAGCAGCTTCATCATGGCTATAGGGATAACGCTGGTGATGAAGGTCTATCATTTGTTCAGGAGAATATATTTCTATTACTTCATGTAAATCCCAAAAATCTTTTTTACGACCTCCACGTTGTACTACATCTATCTTCATTGCAATAATCTCTTCCATAGTAGCCATTCGAATATTCTCCATTATTAATTCAGGTTGAATAAACGGATCTGTATAATAAAGATCAAGTTTTATGGCTTCTTCCTCACTGGTTCCAATAAAGTAGGATCTTCCCATGGCGACTGGCCCGGGACTCGGATCAGTAACATATGGGAATGCCTCACGTAGATAATTATCTATCGCATTGAAATCTATAGAGTCATATGCAGCATCGGTAAATAAATCTATATCTACTGATAAGCGATGTCCCATTTGAAGACTTAACGAAGTTCCGCCTACAAGCCGGAATTGTTTTAACAATTCACAATGCATTAATTGAAGAAGAATTGATTTTAACAATGGACTAACTGTATTCCAGTATAATTTAGCGGGCATCCTTTTTTTGGGTTTTATTTTTCAGTACCTGATCAACTTCGGCCTTTCCATAAAAACGATTGACTTCCTCCTTCTCCTGCTCATTCCCACGTTCAAATACCCGTTGAATAACAGCTCGCTTCTGTTGTTGCCAATCGATTTTATCCATTTGGGTATCCCAAAATAATATAGCCCTTAGTTTAGAAAGATCTGGATGCTGATTAATGTATTGTTTTCGTTTTTCTTCTTTGATTTCGTAAAATATCTGCAAGATCATAAAAAAACCTTCTTCTATATCAAGAGCATGTTCAATCTTTAGGGCAAGAGCAGTATTCATATTCCTTTTCCCTTTGGTAATAGCACCAAGGGTTTGAGGGAATTCATTAATTGAAAGAGCAAAGGGTCCCTTCGCAAGCCCCCTTTTTTTAAGCTCCCTCTCCAGGACAATTCCTGGATGTAATCCCTTTAATATGGATATATCTTCCTGCATGAAACAAAAATAAGCAATTTTGTTTACTTTGGACCGTTTGAATTAGGGGGGATTACTGGTAAAATCTTATATCTGTAGGGGGAATTATATAGCGGTTACATAACTAATTGACTGATTTGCAAAGTATTATATTATTTCTAGATGCTCTTTACAAGAGCCAATTACATAAAATAAAGGCAATAGTTATATATAATTTTTTTAATTAAAAGTATTTTCAGGAGGTAATGATCTATTAAATAAGCGTACTCATAAGCTACCATCAAATTGGCAAATTTGTTCAAAATTCGTCTTAAACAGGTTCGAAACTTGGCCCTCTTCGCCCGCCCAAAAACTAACGCATAGCGTAAAAACTTTAAAGCCTCCTGATGATCTCAGAAGGCTTTTTTATTGCAACTGTCTCCTATTAAATGATTTTGACCTTAACAGGTCCGGGGCGAATTCCCTTTTCTTCACAATAAAATTACTTCGTCCTGGCAAAGTCCTGGTACCTGTTTAATAAAAAGGTTTTCAGTTCAACCAGGTTATCTGTATTAATCAGGTCTACCCCGCAATTCAATAGCTCTTTCCAGACTGCAGCATCTTCAGGGGAGGCCCACAATCTTACTTTCTTGCCATTTTGATGAGCTATCTGCACATATCTGCAAAGCGCATCTCTTTCCTTTTTTGTTATAGTTTCCCGGCCATTCCGGCCTAATATCCGATTATAGTGACAACTGGCTATCGGGTACAGATCTGCAGGATTCTTTTCCCTGGCCATTTGTATGAGGTTTTCATCAATAAATACATATCTGCAATACTGATGCGCTATCGTACAGACAGGTTTCTTGCCGGTTATCACAATAGTAATAGCTCGTTTATATAGCGTTCCATTCTCATAATAGGATAATAGCGGTTTGTATTTTTGTAGCAAAAGAGCCAGTGAGCGATAGCTTTTTTCCGGACTACTTTTTATATCTATCATCAAGGTAATAGGCGGATGAGTAGCCCCCATCGTATCATTTTCAAAAAAAGACCTTAACGGATCAAGATATAATTTATCAATTGTCCTGGACGGCTGTAAAGAAGGTAAAATATGCGCTACTACAAGTTGTCCTTTTCTAAGATATACATCTGCTTCCATGTAAGTGAATCCATTGTCCAATGCATCGAACACAGGGCGCTTGTGCCAATAGTCATTATGAGCGTATGCATTTTGAAGGAACGTTACATTTTGTGATAGGGATACTTGGGGCCAAAACATTGACATCCACAGCATAAATATGCGGAATGGCCCCATTTTTTTGAATGCAGTCATTGTAAGTTGTAGGTTTAATATTACACAAACTTACCTTTTGAATGCATGCAACTACCTGATCGTTTATGAAATTATAGTTATGGAAATCTTAACTTAATGTTAGCAGCATATTTAGCCCTATTGAGCTCCTGATCGGGACATCGCAGCTGGAAGGTAAATATCACTCTCTACAGGCATTGGCAGTATAATGCTATATGCAACGTAGATAAATTATAATCTAAAGCGTCTCATAAGCCGGTTTAGATTTTGTTGTAACCTTCAGCCGTCCTGGTTTTTACCCGACCTTTTGTTTATGCTAATATGAAACTTTCGTTTTTAGATATATCTTTACAGAAGATTCATTCCCTATATTCATTATGAGAATACTTCTATTATCCCTGTTAGCCGGGATGTTCCTGCTGCCTGTCTATGCCCAGAAAAAGTTTATTCGATTACAAACCTCAGAAATAAACGTGGATAGTATCAAGCACTATCATCGAATCCTGATAGTATCGGAAGGAGGAATGCAGGCTTACAATTACATGAATAACCTCTCTGTTGAACTTATAAAAGGGCTAAAAGAGCTGAATATTGAATGTAGATACCATTATCTGGGAGATCCTCTGAGGGTAAATACAGATGATTCGCTGAAGCAGGCGAGGAGTTGGGAACATGATGCCGTGTTACGTTTTCTCCCACTGGCCAATAACGAAAGGACGCGCCAGCATGATCTCTCGTATTTTACTACTCCGGCGGGATCCAATAGGTCAGTATACCGGCAGCGTCCAATAGTTACAGAATATATTATGGAAAACTCCTTTGAGCTATCGCTTGAAGAAAATAATAAGAATATATGGACAGCCAGGCTGGAGTCATTGTCTCACCCAGATAAGTTGACGATGTACGAGAAGGTGCGTGCCGTAATCCTGAAAGAAATGAGGCGGTTTTATCTGATACCACGTGAGTAGAAGCCTTTACCTGCATTTGTCCTGCTTTATGGATATAATTGTTGGAGTCATCCCCAATTTTATAACGAATCATTTTCAGGTATGACGTATTTGATAAAGTATTAGATAGAAACGATATCTTTATTAAGCATTCAACATCATTTCGCCACCCAAATTAATCTATATGAAAAACTGGTTCTTACTATCCGTTTTCCTAGGTTCTTTTATTGCCTGCCGGCCAGGAATAAACGAAAAACCCTTTATTGCTATTGAGGGACTCGATTCAACCATCCAGCCAGGTGATAATTTTTATAATTATGTAAATTTAAAATGGTATGATACCGCACAAATACCACCCAGTCAATCGGGCGTAGGTGCATACCGATTTATGAACTATCAGCAACGTCTTAAGTTACAAGGTATTCTTGATAGCGTATCAAAAAGTGAAAATCCCCCTGGGAGCCTTGAACAAAAAATCGGTGATTTTTTTGCTTCTGGAATGGATACCAATATCATCAACCAGCGTGGCTTTGAGCCACTCAAAACCGGCTTGTATCGGATCAATGCCATCACCAGCATTCCTGATATGCTTACATTCATAGCGGAAGAGATCAAATTGTCAAACTTATCCCTTATTGATTTTCAAGTTTCGCCCGATCAGGAAAACAGTAGCATGAATATGGGGCATATTTATCAAACTGGTATCGGCATGCCTGACAGGGATTATTACTTCAAGACTGACACAGCCACGGTTGCTATACAGCAAGCATATAAAAAATATCTCGCAGATCTTTTTTCGTTGACTGGAAGCGATTCTGCCTTAGCGCAAAAAAATGCAGCACTTGTTTACGATATCCAAAAGCAATTGGCGACATCACATAAAACCAATGTTGAGTTGCGGGATATAAAAGGCAATTTCCATAAAGTAGCACTGGCGGATTTAAATAAGCAACAACCCAATATAGGTTGGACGACTTTCTTCCAACATCTAGGTGCCACAATGGATTCACTGGATGTAGCCCAACCAGGTTATTATAATAAATTGAACACACTCTTCAAATCGATCCCGATCGAGGATTGGAAAATATACCTGAGAGTGAATTATATTAGTAGTTATGCAGATTATCTCAGCAAGCCCTTTGTAAATTCATCCTTTGAATATAATAAGGCCCTTACGGGACAGGCCATGCAAAAAACACGCGGCGAGATCATGTCAGGCGTGGTAGATACCTATCTTGGCCAGGCATTGGGACAATTATATACGAAGCTATATTTCCCAGAGTCGGCGAAAGCGCGGATGCTGGAGCTTGTGAACAACCTGCAGAAGGCGTTCTCCAATAGGGTGGACCTGCTGGACTGGATGAGTGACAGCACCAAGCAAAAAGCCAAGGAGAAATTATTTGCCATCACCAAAAAGATCGGATATCCCGATAAGTGGCGCGAATACAACAATGTAAAAGTTGTGAGGAATAAATATTTTGAAAATGTGGTATCGGCGGCCGCGAACAACTTCCAATATAACCTGGCCAAACTTGGGAAGCCAGTTGATAAGACCGAGTGGTTCACTACACCGTCCACAGTTACTGCTTATAACAATCCTTACGCCAACGAGATTGTATTCCCCGCCGGAATTCTGCAACCTCCTTACTTTGACAATAATGCTGATGACGCGATTAACTATGGTGGTATTGGCATGGTGATCGGGCATGAAATGACGCATACGTTTGATGACCAGGGGGCCCAGTTTGATAAAAACGGTAACGTAAAAAGCTGGTGGACACCTGAAGACTATGAGAAATTTAAGGCCAAAACACAACAGGTCATCGACCTGTACAGCAAGTTCACCGTACTAGATAGCATTCATATAAAAGGTGCGCTTACAGTAGGAGAAAACACAGCGGATATCAGCGGGGTTGCCGTAGCATATGATGCTTTTAAAATGACCAAACAAGGTCAGGATACAACGAGGATCGGCGGCTTTACACCCGATCAGCGGTTTTTCTTTTCAATAGCCAGGATCTGGCGGGTGAAAATGAAAGACGAATACCTACGCTACTGGGTCAATAACGATCCCCATTCTCCACCCATGTGGCGTGTAAATGGCCCACTGATGAACATCCCGGCTTTTTACTCAGCTTTTAATGTACAACCTGGAGAGAGGATGTACCTGGACGAAAATAAGCGGATCAAGATCTGGTAAGGTGTCCCTACCACCCCACAAATAGTTTAAAAGCCTGCGCCAAGCGCGGGCTTTTAATTTTCTGTTGGGGGAATAAAGACATGATACCATATTGTCGGCGATCTAAGCCTTCCTGTTTATGAATCGTTTTCAGTTTACCAGGGACAATTCGCCGGTTCCGCAAAATACTCCTCACTAAAATACTTACCTGTTGGCCCATCCTGGCCGATTAGCGCATATTTAGCAATGCGTTGCCCTGCTTCTGCAGGAGTGCTGGTACCCTGATGGTTGGTAAAATCCGTTTGTGTCCAGCCCGGACAAACCGCATTCACCTTGAATGAGGTGTTGCGAAGCTCATAAGCCAGATTGACTGTGTACATATTTAGCGCTGACTTGGAGGATTGGTAAACGACGTATCTTTTAGGGTAGTTGTCACTGTAAATATCGGCCGCCAGGGTAAGCGATCCCATGCTGGTGCTTACGTTTACAATTCGTGGTTCCGGTGATTTTTTGAGCAAATCTATAAATGCCTGTGTAACCCGTACCACGCCGAAAACATTTGTGTCATAAACCGCCTGGTATTGGTCGGCTCCGGATTCGAGCGCAGATTGCTCAAACCCGCCGGCGATGCCTGCATTGTTTACCAACACATCTAAAACCCCGTTTTTTTCGCCTATAGTTTTTCTTGCGGCATCAACAGATTTTTGATCTGTTACATCCAGTTGAACTGCCTCAATATTGCTAAGCCCTTCAGCTTTCAATTTTTCCACAGCAGTTGAACCGTTTGCAGGATTACGGCTGCCTAAATAAACAAAGAATCCTTGTTGGGCGAGTATTTTTGCTACTTCAAAGCCAATGCCCTTGTTAGCTCCTGTTACTAATGCTGACTTCATATATCTTTCATTTTAGTTAATGAAGCAAAGCTAACCAGCTAACAAGCGGGCAATAGGGATAAATCTTTCTAATTGTGGGACAAATCACGTAATTCAGCTATGTAGCGGCTCACGCTCTTTCCGGTGCTTTTTTTGAAGAGGCGTGAGAAATAGCCTGGGTCATTAAAGCCCAGATCATAAGCTAGTTCCTTCACTGATATTGAAGAATATTGCAGCTTTCGCTGCGCTTCCAGCATGAGCCGGTTGATGATCCATTCTTTGGGAGAAACGCCGGCAAATTCCTTTACAATGTTATACAGCGTACTGGCGTTCAAAGCCAGTTTTTCAGCTATGCTATGTACATCGTGTTGCTCGGTGAGGTTCGTTTCTACGGCCAGCTTAAATGCAATGTATTTTGATAATTTGGAACTGGCGATAATCTCCTGACTTTGATATTGCTCGAAGTAGGCTGTGTTAAATTCGGTCAGCAGCGTGTGTAAATGCGCCAGAATAACCTCTGCTTTTTTTTGTTTTCCGGGAGAATGAAGCAGCTGAAACAGTCCGGAAAGAAGGTTTTTTACCCGTTGTTGGGCAGCTATATCGAAAGAGATGGAATTTACATTAAATGGATTAACAAGGAATGGATAGGAGCCAGGCAGCAACGTTAATGTGTTGTCATCAAATGAAAGTGCATAATGTCGTATGTTTTTGTCGTAGGGCAGCTTGGTGAAAATCTGATTAGGTAACCCAAAGGCTAGCTGACCATCGTTGATGATATACTCCTGCAAGTCAGTCTTAAAGGTTGCCGGACCTTTCTCTATATATTGGAAATAGTAATATGAAAGCCGGTGCGGTTTAACTAATATCTGCATCACATCATCCGGTAACGGGATTGCACAATGCTCATTCAGTGCGATACACACTTTATCATGATGCCTGATTTTGTCCAGTAAGCCCTTAGTTTCTTCCATTATTGAACGTTTACTGCTAACAAAGATATTACAGAAGTATAAAGGTTGGGGCGAATAGTTGTCCTGCGATTGTTTGAACTACGGCATAAGCTCCTATTAGCACAGGGGTAGAGGTGGAGTTGATCTGGTGTTGAGCTCCGGTTGTATAATCGCAATAAAATTTGTATTATAGAAAAGGATGCACTTCGTTACCTGAAGTGCACCCTTTTCTTTTTACTTATCCGTAAATATCGTTGTATAATTCGCTGGTACCCACTCATACTGTTTTCCGCTCACTTTTAAATGCCCTATGCCGGGAAAGGAAAGATGTGGCGCAGCAATCCAATAACCATCTTTAACTGCCTCATTGAAGGTATTACTACGGGCCGCAGCTGCTGCAGCCAGGTCTACATCAAAGTCAATTGTTACTGAAGGATCGGTGAATTGAACGGCTCCTGCATGGATCACATCTCCCCAGAATACAAGTTTTTGCCCTTTGCTCTCTACCATATAAAAACTATGACCTGGCGTATGACCAAAGGCGTTGATCGATGAGATGCCTGGGAATAGTTGCGCTCCCGGATCATAAGTCTTTACTTTACCAGCTTTCTGATAAGGCATGATCGCAGCCTGAGCAGGATCGAAGAAAGGTTGCGCCCTTTTGTTAGCCTTTTCCTTGTTGCCAGTTGTTAACCAGAACTCAGCTTCTTTTTTGTTGATGTAAATAGTCGCATTGGGGAATGTCATTTTATCGCCTTCTACAAGCCCGCCCACGTGATCAGCATGCAGATGTGTTAGTAGTACAGCATTGATGTTTTCGGGATGAAAACCCGCGTCAATGAGGTGTTTCTTTAATTTACCCAGGGTTGGTCCAAAGAAGCTGCCACAGCCGGCGTCAATCAGGATCTGCTGATTGTTTGCCAGAACGAGGTAAGCGCTTATAGTGGTTTCGGCGATGGTATCAAGAAAGTTGTTCCGCAGTAAGTCTTGTATTTCTCCGGGCTTCGTCTCGTGTAGCAGTGTTTTTAGATTTAAGGGAATGGTGCCGTCAGAAAGAGCAATCACCTGGTAGTTGCCGAGCTGCATCCGGTAAAAGCCTGGTTGGTCAGGAAGTTGGGCGCTTGTCGTTTGGGCTTTGGCAGCAAACATTCCGCTCAGTAATAATAACATTAATATTCCTTTGAAGGAAAATGCACTTGGAAATTTCATTGGTTTAAAAATTAGAACACAAATTTCCTGTGGTGATTTCCCTGGTGAAAGGACATTTGTCACTTAAAAATTGTGACAAATGTGTCGTTATTTCCGGTATAAACGGCTTATGGTTTCTCTTGAAACGCCAAGATAAGAGGCTATATGCGTCTTAGGGATCCGGTTGTATAGATGTGGATATTGGTGGACGAAATTTTCAAAGCGCTCCTTTGCACTTCCCATGATCATTAGTTGCAATCTTTTTTGCAATGCAACATATCCCATATTGGATTTTACTGCCAGATAGTGTTCGTATTTCCAGATCTCCCTGCCCAGCTTTGCACGGTCTTCATAAGATAGCGCTAACAACTGGCAGTCTTCCAGGCATTCAATAGCGGTAGAGGCAGGAATGTGCTTCATGAAAGCCTCTCTTTCTGAAATCCACCAGGTCTCCGCCGCAAACTGATAGGTGAATTCCTTTC
Source organism: Chitinophaga sp. CF418 (assembly GCF_900142925.1). Lineage (GTDB taxonomy): Bacteria > Bacteroidota > Bacteroidia > Chitinophagales > Chitinophagaceae > Chitinophaga. Next base: position 16,466 of record NZ_FRCN01000014.1, on the reverse strand, counting down.
CGGTATTATCCGTTACATATGATCTGAGACAGCCTTTCAGTACGAAATATTCATGTTTTACCAGGTCGCCTTCCCTTACCAATGAACTGTGCTTTTTGAGCTTTACAGTTGTAAAGTGAGACAAAATATAGTCAAATTCTTCATCTGTCAGTTTGCTGACAGATTCTATATGTGTTCTTAAAGGGTGCGACATCATACAAATTTAAAGAATACCTGCATAATGTCGCGTTGGGTTGGCCATCATGGTGGGAAGCAGCAGGCAGATAGCCTGCTACTTCCATGAATTGTTATGCTGATTGGAGTTTCTTGTTCTGTCCTCTCAGCTTGTATAGTTGATAGCATATACCCACGACAAAGACGAGGGCCAGTACTCCCATAACAGGTTGAAGTGCCGGGTCTTCCTGTCCAGATGCAAATGGATGTCCTAATGGTACGCGGATAAGGGTTTCTGTGAATGCAGGTACCAGTGAGAAAAATAATGTGAGCGACATTAACGTCACCTGGATGTACTGCCATTTCTGGCCGAATAATTTTATAGAAGGCGCATAATACGCCAGCGGAAGCATTACCAGTATCGTAATGGCCAGGAAATGTCCGGGCGATAGATGGCCGCTCTTCATGATAGGGAAAGAGGTCAAACAGGCTAATGCAGTCAGAATGATATAGATCTTGCCGGTTCTTTTCTGAGGGGCGATCACGCCAAAAGTAAATAGTGATACAAATGCCGGAATGAGGGCCAACACGCCGATTATGGTGTGGATGAGGCCCAATGTTGTGAGGTGAATCATAGTTGTAAGTATTAGAGTTGGGACTGGAAGGGCAAGGGGTATGCCATTCCTTAAATGATTGTCAAACATTAAGATAATGTTTTTTGGGCAGAATTTTTTTAGTGATATATCGCAATTGGCTGTTGATTCGCGAAATATCGTTTTTCGTGTTAGTATCTTTGCCGGGTCATTTAAACCGGATCTTATGGCCAAGCAGGCATTATTACTTCCATCAGGCTTTGATTTCTTGAATAAATTAAGAAGCAACAATAACAGGGAATGGTTCAACGCGCATAAGGATACTTTCCTGAATGAGTTGACCATTGTAGAGAACTTTGCCGAAGCATTACTGCAGGCGCTTAATGCACATGATGAAATAGAAACGCCTTCCGGCAAGAAGAGCCTGTATCGTATTTATAGAGACACCCGTTTTTCTGCAGATAAAACGCCTTATAAGACTCACTGGAGCGGTAGCTTCAAGCGTGCAACCAAATATCGCCGCGGAGGGTATTATTTCCATATTGAGCCTGGCAATAGCTTTATTGCAGGTGGATTCTTTGGTCCCAGTACAGAGGACCTTAAACGGATGAGGGAAGATATTGCATTTGACCCGGCACCGCTGCGGAAAATTCTAAAAGCTAAGTCCTTTGTTTCGACATTTGGTGAGCTGAAAGGTGAGCAGCTGAAAACTGCTCCGAAGGGTTTTGATGCGGACCATGAGGCGATTGATCTGCTGCGTTATAAGCAATTTCTTTTAGTCAGGAATTTTCCGGATGAAGTGGTATTGAGTGGTGAGTTTCTTAAAGAGGCGAATCAGACATTCAAGAATATGCGTCCGTTTTTCGATTATATGAGTGATGTGCTGACGACAGATATTAACGGGGAGGCATTGTGATGGATCTGTATTAAAAAGACAGGTCTATGGGGCAGTTAATTTCCCCATAGACCTGAAACTTTAGCTTTGCTGTTGATAGTTCAGCACATTATTGCTTGCTTTCCTGTTTTTAAGGATGTTGACATATTTCAGTGCCAGGCGGTTGTTATAGTTCTCATAAGCCTTTTGTGCCCATTCTATTGCCTTATCCAGCTGCCCGTTTATTTCACAGATGATCGCCATATTGTAGCATGCCCTGCCAGCAATCTTAGCGCTGGAGGAGGTCGTTTCTTTCTTCCATAATTCGGCAGCGCCATCCCAGTTACCTGTTCGCGCTTTACGCGTAGCGATACTGAAGTTATCGGTTCCTTTCACATAATAATCCCGGGTTACTCTTATCCAGTAGGGGATCAATCTAGAGGCATAGGCCTGCCCCGTTTTTCTGCTGACGTCAAGTATGGCTTCTTTCCGGTTGATGATAGCGCCGGCGGCAGCTACGGGGTTAATACCTTTTCCGGTGAAGGTGATGTCTCTGGTGAGCGCGTATTCGTCCAGTACCAACTTTTCCACAGGATCATAGATTCTCCAGCCGGTTTTCACGGTTGTGAGCATATTAGCGTGGTGCTCGATGCCTGGAATATTGCCTAATGGTGTTTTCATTGATATGGGAACGGCAGCGTAGCTTACTTTTGAATCTGTGTCAAACAGCTCCAGTGAGAACAGCGCGTCTACGTGTTTTTCCCGGCAGATCTTCTCAATCACGTCCCATGTAAGTGGGGCGGGGAATTGTCCGGGCACGTTTGTCCTCAGGTCAATACTATTGAAAGCGGTGACATTGGTGAACCTGTTGTTTTTGATCAGTTCATCGGCAAGTCCGATAACGCCTGCCTGGGCGGCTTGTCTGTCAAGGCTATCGCCTTCCACGGTAAGTACCTTGTCAATGATGTCCAGGGCTTTGTTTTTGTCTGCAACGGTACTTCTGTTCACGATCCCCACGTTTTTTATATCAGGGGATATGGTCACAGGCGCCGGTTGTTGGACGCTGATGTAGACAAGATTTGTAGAGCTACAGGAATAAAGTGCGACCGAAGTCACAACAATAGAGAACAGCTTTTTCATAGGTAAGTGATTTCTCCCGAACTTTAATTAATTGATAGTGAAATGTTTAATTGCCCCGTTTACGATATCTGATATGGCATTGCTGACAAGATAGTAATAAATATTAGAATATGTATATATGGGATGGCTTATGAGCTGGCCAGAGGGGGATTCCGGAAATGGGGATACAATGGATGAAGGTGAATTCACATTGTTGGGGAACGAAAAGGGAATCTTTAAATGGTTAACCTGATAACGTTGGATGAGGTGATAGGAATGGCGATAAACAAGATTAATGGTTGATTATTTGATATGGAATACTCCATTTTTATCTGTATAGTAGTCTATACCGTTAGTAGCTTTTAGTGCCTTCAATACATTTTCTATTGGCTGGTGTCTATCTATTACACCTGTAAAACGTTTTCCGGCCACTTCTTTGTTATCCAGTTCCAGGGAGATGCCATAGAGGCGGGGGATGACCCGGCAAACCTCGTCTAACCTGGCATTGCTGAACAGGAATTTACCCAGTCTCCAGCTCAGTACGTCTGTTTCGTCAAAAGGCCCTGTACTGATCTTATTGGAAGCATAGACAGCTTCCTGTCCCGGTGTGAGTTGAAGGCTATCTGTTTTGCTGATTACCTTAACAGCGCCCTGTACTAACGCTATCCGTGCTACGCCGCTGTCGTAGGTATTGACATTGAATTCAGTGCCAAGAACGCGGACGGTGGAATTCGGAAGATGTACAATAAACGGCTGGCTGGCATTTTTGGCTATCATCAGGTAGGCCTCTCCGTTAATATATACTTCCCTGTTTCCTGCTTTAAATGCCAGCGGGAAACGGATAGAAGTAGCTGCATTCAGCTGTACCAGTGTGCCGTCGGATAAGTGTATGGTATAGTCTTTTCCGGCAGGAACGGTAAGCGTAGCAAATTCAGCGCCGCTGGTAGCGGAAGTGGTGGTATATGTAAGTGTTTTATTGTGTGTTTTCAGCACGGCATTGCCGGCAACCACCTGGCTGGTATCGGTATCCAGGGTGATGACCTGGCCGTTTGCCATTTTTAACTGGATCTGCTGTTTGTTAGTGGCTGTTTGAGCTGTTTTAAAATCGTTACCGGTTTTTCCTGAGAACTCTGATTTAAAAAGAGTTGGAATAGTTAGTAATGCGATCACAGCAGCAGCAGCGGCAGCTGTCAATGTACTTATTGCAACAATTTTTCGGCGTTTCTGGTGGTGTATACGGTTAAGGATCTTATCTGCAGGATCCTCGAATGGTTGGCGTTTCAGATAATCCTGTACCTCAGGTGTATTTAATACGTTTAACATGTCATCCCGCATCGCCCTGGCATCCTCGTTCACTGATATTTCCTGGAATAGCGTCTCTCGTCCGGCTTCAGAAAGGTTTCCGGATATTTCATCTAAGACCAAAATTCTAATATCTTCGAGATTCGTCTTCATTTCCAATATATAAAGTAATTATTAGCTAATAGGTAACGTCCGTTCCTACAATAATTTTACAGTATGCAGCTTTTCACGCAGTATTTTTAGTGCCTTGCTGATATTATTTTTTACCACCTGGAGGCTGATATTCTGTTCTGCAGCAATTGTTTTCTGGCTTTTATCTTCCAGGTAGAGTTTGACAAAAGATTTACGGGCGGCAGGTGGAATATATTCCATTGCATTCTTTAGCTGTTTTGCGAGTTCCGCGCTTTCAAACGGCTTCATCTGAGTAATGGATTCCTGGAAGTAGTTGTATAGGTCCTGTCTTTTGCCCCTGGTTTTATCTTTTCTGAGCTTTATGAGACTCTCATTGCGGGTAGCCCTTAGCAGATATGCCATAAGGGATGGCTTTAGCTCCACCTTCTCTTTTACATTCCAGAAACGAATGAAGACCTCCTGAACGATATCTTCGGCCTCATCCATATCCCGGATGACATAATATGCTTCCATGAGCATTTGTGGCCGGTATAAGTCCACAAGTTCTCTCAGGGCAGATTCCTCTCCCCTTTTCAGACGTTGTAGGATGTCGGCTTCCTTATTTAGACTTTCCCCTTTCATATTCCGTCCCGGCAGTTATTCAACTGCCGTTATTCATTGGTTTAGGTACGTATTACAAATAGTTTACCAGGCCGGTTATCAAAGTAGGATAACAAACCTGGCATATTATCACCATAATGGCTTTTAGTGGAAAAGAGATTGAGGGAATATTGACGATCACTTGGCATCCTTTGTAACTCCAGAACGTGTCAGTTCCGGCTGAAGTTAATTAAAAGGTAATACATTTTTATGCGTGCAACAACATTATTTTTTGAGAACAATTGAAAATAATATCGTGTTATAATAAATAAAATAATCAGAATACGTCACTAGAGTTTGGGTAGGCAAATACCCAATGACTCATTTTTATCTTTTTGAAAAACCAATCTCTAGACAGGACGAAATAGATAAGGACTAGCACTGCGAAAATTTCTCAAAAAAAAGTTTGCTTATGGACGTTACCTTACTGTTAAATTTTACTTTTTAATATTGGGAACTATATCAAAATACTGAATGTTCGAAGTTTTACTATGCCTTTGAAATTAACTAAGAAAATTCGTTGGGGGTACCTACAACGCGCGTAATGCTTTTATCGCCAAGGATTTCCCAGTAACCATAGATATCCTCGCTGTCGCACTCAAGACAGAGCAATATACCAGACTTATCTGTGTCCTGCTCTTACTGTGCATAGGATGTTTATTCCGTTTCTGTAATGTAAGGGCATTATACCTAGCTAAATTTGATATCGCGACCAACCAATTAACTAACCAAAATCGTTGTGTGACTATGCAAAAGATTGTCAAACTCAACCGAGCATTCCTATACTGCTGTATGGTTGTAATGTTTTGCCTGCATTCTAATGGCTATGCCGCTCCGACACAGGGGAAACCTGTGAGTCTTACCATTAAGAATTCTACACTGGCTCAGGTGCTACGGGAGGTCTCGAAAAAGAGCGGCCTGTATATTTATTTCCAGGATGCTGATCTGGCTGCGCATAAGAACGTAACCATTGACGTTAGGGAGAAGCCGGTGGAGAGCGTATTGCATGAGTTGCTGGATGGTAGAGGGTTTTCGTGGGTGGAAGTAGGAGAGAATACGATAGCGGTTAAAAAAAAGCCCGTTATAGAAGAGCGGGTTGAGGGGGATACGGTTGCGACGATAACGGTGACGGGTAAGGTGGTGGATGAGAAGGGGACGCCGGTGATTGGGGCGACGGTTGTGGTGAAGGGGGGAACTACGGGAACAACAACCAATGTTGCTGGAAATTTCATTTTGAAAGGGGTGACAAGTAATGCATCGCTTGTAATCTCAAATGTATCTTTTTTGACTCAGGAAATCGCAGTAAAGGGTAGAAGAATCGTTGGCGATGTGCGCTTGAAACAATTCGTTAAATCCTTAGATGAGGTTCAAATTCAAGCGTACGGTACAACTACTCGTAGGGTTAGTACAAGCAATATAAGCACAGTCAAAGCAGCTGATATTGAAAGACAGCCTGTAAGTAACCCTCTACTTGCAATTCAAGGAAGAGTTCCAGGGGTTTTTATAGAACAGTTTTCCGGTATAGCTGGCTCAGGAGTATCAGTTCGTATACAGGGACTTAATAGTATCGGCAAGGGCAACGACCCATTATATGTCATTGACGGGGTGCCATATTTGTCGCAACTTCTTTCAACTAATGCGAATAATATTTTGGGTACTTCTGGAGTAGGTGTGGGGTCTTACGGAGCTCAGAATGGGAATCCTCTTAGTTTCATCAATCCAAGTGATATAGAATCAATAGACATACTTAAGGACGCTGATGCGACGGCGATCTATGGATCTCGAGCTGCCAATGGTGCCGTGCTGATTACAACAAAACGAGGGAAGGCAGGAGAGACAAAAGTTGACGTAACAGTACAATCTGGTTTCGGAAAAATAAATCGATCAATTAATTTATTAAACACGCAAGAATATCTTCAGTTAAGACGAGAGGCATTAAAGAATAACAATAACTCAGTTCCATCTGCATTTGACTATGATCTTAATGGTACCTGGAATCAAAGCAGATACACAAATTGGCAGAAGGCTCTAATTGGAGGGACTAGCACATACAATGATGCTAAGGCTTCAATCTCAGGGGGAAACAGCTCTACCCAATTCTTAATGGGGGCCGCATATCACAGGGAAACGACGGTTTTTCCTGGAGACTTTAATGATAAGAAGGGGGCCGCGCACTTCAGTATTACAAACATTTCTCCAAATGAAGATTTCCACATCCAATTTTCGGGAAGTTATTTAATAGATGAAAATCGCCTTCCAGGAAATGATCTCACTGGAGATGCATTAAGACTTCCCCCCAATGCTCCTGCCCTTTATAATTCTGATGGATCCTTAAACTGGGCACCACTTCCAAACGGTACATCTACATGGACCAATCCATTAGCCTCATTTTTATATGGTACACAGAAGATTAAAACCAATAATTTGATTAGTAGCGCCACTATAAGCTATCGAATTATTCCTGGGCTTGATATAAAAAGTAACATAGGATACAATAATTTAACATCAAATGGAACTAATGTTACTCCCTTAACTGTTTATCTTCCCGAGTATAGATCATTTTTTCAACGCAGCGCTATCTATAGCAACAATCAGGTGAATTCATGGATAGTGGAACCGCAAGTAACATATAATACTCAAATTAAGAGTGGGAGACTGGATCTACTTGTTGGAACAACTATACAGGAAAGCAATAGTAATGGTACTTTAACGAGGGCGAGTGGATTCAGCAGTGACTTAATATTAGAAGATATAGGATCCGCGGCAACGATAAGTGTACCTACTACCGTAAGAGCGAAATATAGATATAATGCCTTATTTGGACGATTGAATTATAATTGGCATGATAAGTACATCGTTAATATCACGGCTAGAAGAGATGGCAGTAGTCGGTTTGGGTCAGAAAATGTATTTCATAATTTTGCGTCAATTGGTACTGCATGGGTATTTTCCAATGAACCATTTATAAAAGATAATTTTTCATTTCTAAGTTTTGGAAAAATTAGAGGTAGCTATGGGACAACGGGGAATGATCAGGTGGGGGACTATGGTTTTTTGAATCTATATCGCAACTCTAACAATTGGGGAGTGCCATATCAAGGCGTAGGTGGTCTTGAGCCGTTTGGTTTACCGAATCCGTATTTGCAATGGGAGAAAACACGCAAGCTACAGCTAGGGGTGGATTTAGGTTTATGGAATGAAAGTGTATTGTTTAATGTAAATTATTTTAGGAACAGGTCTTCTAATCAAATATTGGATTATTCATTATCTATAGTAACTGGTGTAGATGCTATCTCCTCTAATTTTCCGGCAAAAGTTCAAAATTCTGGGTGGGAATTTTCAATAAATACAATCAATATTAAAAGGACGAAAATTAGCTGGAGTTCCAGTATTAATTTGACAATACCCCAAAATAAGCTTCTAGCTTTTCCTAATTTAGAACAATCGTCATATTGGTCTTCTACTTTAGTAATTGGTGAGCCCCTTACTCTTACTAAGGTCTATCATTACAATGGTGTTGATCCTGTAACTGGGCTATATCAATTTTCTGACAAGGATGGAAAGCTGACCTCAAATCCCAATCCACTAACTGATCAATATGTGTATATAAACACAACGCCAAGCCTCTATGGAGGAATACATAATAGTTTTACTTTCAATGGATTCGATTTTCAGTTTTTATTTCAATTCGTAAAACAAAAAGCTCCAAGTAATTATTTTGGCAATTTCCCACCTGGATTTGCTGTAAATCAGCCAGATAATATATTGAATAGATGGCAGAGTAACGGCGATATTCGTTCTATCCAAAAGGTAAGTACCGATTTTGGAGTATTTACGCCCTTGAGCGCGGCTAATAATAGCGATAAAGCATACTCAGATGCATCATATATACGATTGAAAAATGTGTCTTTATCTTGGCAAATTCCAGAAGTGTTGAAAAAGAAATCTCATCTTAAAAACTGTAGATTATTTGTTCAGGGACAGAATTTATTTACAATTACAAAATATGCTGGATTGGATCCGGAGACAAAAATTATATATAATTCTCTTCCTCCTTTGCGGACAATTGTTTTTGGGGTACAGCTATCGTTGTAGCATTTGCAATTTAAAAATGTAAATTATGCAGTTATATAATATTATTAGGTGTCTTAAGACAGAAAAAAGGGTTAGATTTTTCTCAATAAATACGTTAAACTCCCTTTTCTTTTTTCTAAGTTTAACAAGTTTAAGTTGTTCAAAATTAGTTGAAGTTCCGCCGCCTATAACTTTAACTGATGCTTCACAGGTTTATTCCGATGATAGTAAGGCTGCAGCTGTACTAACTAGTATTTACAATAATATTAGCCAAAACACAATTACAGCGGGGGGGATAACGAGTCTATCTTTTTATACTGCGTTATCCTCAGACGAGTTAGCTTTGTTCAATCCGTCAAGTCAAATTGATAAACTAAAAGTTGCTTTCTATAGTAATTCTCTTTCTAGTACTATGAATGTCGATTATTGGACTGCCTGTTATCCATTAATTTTTACGGCCAATTCGGCAATCGAGGGTTTGATGAGAGCGTCATTTCTTACCGCTGAGGTAAAGCAGCAATTAATAGGTGAAGCTAAATTTATACGCGCTTTTTGCTTTTTCTACTTGACAAATTTATATGGTGCTGTACCATTGCCTTTAACCACAAACTATAAGATTAATGGCTTACTCCCGCGTACGCCCTCTGAGGAAGTGTATAAACAAATCATTTCGGATTTAAAAGACGCGGAATTGCTTTTAAAATCTGATTACGTGGATGCAAGTACTAAAAGCTCAACTAATGAGAGAGTACGTCCAAATAAGTGGGCGACTAAGGCTCTACTGGCAAGAGCTTATTTATATATGCAAGATTATAAAAATGCTGAAGCGAAGGCAACAGAAGTAATCGAACAGTCAACACTGTATGGTTTAGCTCCCCTGGCTAATGTTTTTCAGAAAAATAGTATTGAAGCTATTTGGCAGCTTCAACCTGTTCGTGCGGGCCAAAATACTTCGGAGGCGACATTATATATATTGCCTCCAACTGGCCCCGATGTTAATGATACACATCCAGTATATCTTAGCAATGGACTTGCAAATAGTTTTGAAAGTGGAGATAATCGGGAAAATATATGGATAGGCAGTATAGCGGCAGGAGGAATAGTCTTCCATTTCCCATATAAATATAAGATTAATGTACCTAATGCGCCAGTTAGTGAATACTTAATGGTTCTAAGGCTAGGGGAGCAATATCTTATTAGAGCGGAGGCCAGGGCTCACGAAGACAATATTGTTGGCGCTATTAACGATTTGAATGTTTTGAGAAGTAGAGCTCGTGGAGATCAAAATCCGTCAAATCAAAATCCCCTTCCTGACCTATCTAGCTCCTTGTCTAAGGATGCTGCTTTAAATGCGGTTTATCAAGAAAGGCGAGTTGAATTGTTTGCTGAATGGGGACATCGCTGGTTTGATCTTAAACGTACAGGTAGAGTAAATGAGGTAATGAAAACAGTAACAGACCTTAAGGGCGGTTCTTGGAACAGTAATTTGCAATGGTATCCAGTTCCCTTGAAACAACTGCAGCTAAATCCAAATGTAATCCAAAATGACGGTTACAATTAAAGGTGCTAAATACTTATTTAATAAGCTTGAGTTACAAAGTGAAAGTATCATGCGGGATGACTATGTGTCAGAAATTTGATTCTTTCAACGTAGTCCTGTAATAATTTTTACAATATGTTTTGCCAGGTGGCGAGACAATACATTTGTTATTTAGTAAGCTATTATTTAATAATATTATTATGAAGATATGTAAGTTTTTAGTGGTTGGTTTACTGACTATGAGTATTCAAGGAAAGGGTGTCTCTCAGGATATTCATGGTTGGAAGATGAAGCCATTGCCAATTAGTACACGTTGGGCGAAAGAGATATCTCCAAAGACTGTTTTGCCTGAATACCCAAGACCGCAAATGGAAAGAAAGAATGACTGGAGCGTGTTGAACGGGCTTTGGGATTATACTATCACTGGTAGTAATGATACTGTTATTCCGATGGCATACACTGGAAAAATATTAGTGCCATATCCTTTAGAGTCCGCTTTGTCAGGGGTGAAGAGAACACTAAAGCCAAATGAATTGCTTTGGTATAAATGCACATTTAACTATGAAAATAATAAGTCTAAACGAGTTCTTTTGCATTTTGGAGCTGTAGATTGGAAGGCGACTGTATATCTTAACAATGTGGAAATAGGATTTCATCTTGGTGGTTATACGGCATTTTCATTTGATATAACTGATAAATTAAAGAAGGGAAGTAATGACTTAGTTATAAAGGTTTACGATCCAACAGATAGAGGTGTCGGTCCCCATGGGAAGCAAGTACTTAATCCGCAAAATATCTATTATACTTCTAGTTCCGGTATTTGGCAAACTGTATGGCTTGAACAAGTACCTGGCGAGTATGTATCCGATATAAAACTGATACCTGACATAGATAAAGGAATACTACATGTTACAACTAATACTTTAGGTGGAGATAGCGTTGAGCTAATTGCTAAGGATGGTGGAAAGATTGTATGCGTTAAGAAAGGTAAAGCAGGCGTAGTAATCGATTTGCCGATAAGTAATATGAAATTATGGTCTCCAGAAATTCCCTTTCTTTATGACTTAGTAATACGGATAGTGAAAGATGATAAAATTGTTGACGAAGTGAATAGTTATTTTGGGATGAGAAAGATTTCAGTCTCAAAGGATAAGATGGGTATAGATAGAATATTCCTAAATAATAGACCATATTTTAACCTTGGTACGTTAGATCAAGGTTTTTGGCCCGAAGGGTTATACACTCAGCCAACAGATGAGGCTATAAAATTCGATATTGGATTGATTCGCGCTATGGGCTTTAATACTATACGTAAACATATTAAAATTGAATCTTCACGTTGGTATTATTATGCTGACAAATTAGGAATGTTGGTTTGGCAGGATTTTGTTAATCCTAACCAAGGGTTGCCTAAAGGGGCGAGAGAGGCATTTGAAGAAGACTGTAAGGAAACAATTAATCAGTTATACAATAATCCTTGCATTGTTACTTGGGTGATCTTTAATGAGAAATGGGGCCAGTACGACCAAAAACGAATTACAGATTGGGTTAGATCTCTTGACACCTCAAGATTGATAAATGGACATTCGGGGGAACTACTTTATGTAAATAACAATTTGAGAACTCCATCTCTTGATCCCTGGATACATTCTGACATGACAGATATTCATTCATATCCTTTTCCAAGAAACGCGCCACAACATGATGGTAAAGTTCGTGTATTGGGCGAGTATGGAGGAATAGGAGTACCAGTAGAATCTCATTTATGGGATGATTTAGAAGCTGGATGGGGGTATGATGGCATTGTAACACCAATGGATTTAAAAAGACAATATAGGCAAATGATTGATTCACTTAAAATACTAAAAGAGGATGGCTTAAGTGCATCTATATATACTCAGCCGTTTGATGTTGAATATGAACAGAATGGATTGTCGACATATGATCGTGAGATTATTAAAATTCCTATTGATACATTGAGGAAGATTAACGGAGATTTGCTTGACGATAGAAACAATGCCTTAGACCATAAATTTACTTCTATAAAGGTAGTTGATGAGAATATTGAGAGCTATAAAGAGAGAGTGGATAATTATAATAATGGAAAAAGAGATTCGGCATTCCTGCGTAATTTTTCTTTGATGGCCATTCAAAAAAGGGATGACCTGATTGCTTCGAAGGCGAGTAACGACTATATTAGAAGATTAAAAGACCCGTTTTCAGAAGTGAATCTTCGTTTCATTAAGCGATTTACTCGAAATGCTAAAGATATTGGATTCGCATTCCTTAATAATAATATGTCTCAGGCTAATCAGATTTTGGGAGAAAATCAAGTTGAAAATCTTATACGGGGGATTATTGGAAGAGAGGAAATCGTACCGTATACAAAAGACACAAGTAGTATTCCCAACTGGGAGGAAATTGAAAGGCGAGTTATTAGCAAATATGGTATTCTAGGAGCAGAAAAGGTCTATGGAGCGGAAATGGTTTACTATTTAAATAAACGAGAATGGGAGAAGTTTGGAAAGTATTATGCTCTCTATTACAAAACGGCAATTACAAGAAGTGAATATCATATTAATAATTTGTCTTGGCCCATTTTTGAGCATATTAGGGATTCGTCGATTTTAGATGTAGCTATAAGAGCTTCAAAATATAGCATAGAAAATTTTGCCACAAATGACCCTGCAGAGATTGATACGTATGCGAATTTGCTTTACAAAGCGGGAAAGAAAGAGGAGGCAATTAACTGGGAACAAAAGGCGGTTAACCTGTCAAATAGTGAAGAAGTTTTCGTTGAAACATTAGAGAAAATGAAAAATAATGTTCCCACTTGGAATTGAGTACTAAAATGAGTTTTTCGAATGGCTATCTAATAGAGAGTATTAGCTACGGTTGACTGCAATGATTCTTCTAGTAAGAGTTAATACCTTTCGTTTGTATGTTTCTTGAATTTGCATTTCTAATTGATAGTGTATGAAGATTGTTTATTTTCTTATTTGCTTTATAGTTGCTACTGTAAATAAATCTCCTGGCCAAAAGCTTCCTATAGATTCCAGCGTGTATAAAGATTGGACATCGGTAAATTCCCATCAAATTTCAAATGATGGGAAATATGTTGCATATACAATAGAGAATCAACCTGAGGGGCAGATAACAAAAGTTATATTATCGTCTCGGAAAGATTGGAAAAAAATAATAATAGGTTGTCATGATATCAAGATTACAGAAGATAGTAAGTACGCCATATATGAAAAAAATGGCATACTTTATATTTTAATGCTCGGGACGGATAAGATACTTAAAATTGAGAATATAATATCATACAAGATTTCTGCCCCCAATTTTAAGAGAAAACAATGGTTGGCTTATAAAGTGAAAGGCGATGGCGATTTATTTGTTAGAGATTTGTCCAACGGGGAGGAGCGGCAGATGCAGGATATAAGAGAGTATGAGTTTAATAAGGATGCAACTATGTTGCTTATTCAGAAGATAAAAAGCCCCAAAGATGTTGTGTTGCAATTGGTAGATCTAAAAGATTGGGAAATTGCTTCAATATGGACAGGGCATAGTATAGACAATCTTGTTTTTAGTAGTGACTGTTCTCAATTGGCATTTATTGCAAGGAATGAAAATCAGGATGATGAATTTAGTTCAATTTATTATTATAAAAATGGGATGAGGACGGCTTCTGTTTTATTTACGAATAATGAGGATTCAGTTCCAATGAATATGAGGATTTTGAGTCTTTATAAGTTTAGTGAAGACAACAGCAGGTTGTTTATTTATTCGGCCGAGAGGCCAAAATCTGATTCGGCAAAAAAAAATGATCCTATTCAGCTGAATATCTGGAGTTATAAGGATTCGGAATTACAAACACTGCAGCAGAAAAAAATAGCTCCCAAGGGATATCTAGCCGCTCTCTGGATAGAGTCTCGTAAAATAGTAAATTTAGAAACTGAAGAATATCAGATATATTTACCTTATTTTGTTATAGATGACGATTGGGTGGAAGGATCAAAAGCGGAATTTTTGCCAGGGAGATTGACTTATCGGCGATATTACCTTACTTCAACAAGAGATAACCAAAGAATTGAGTTCCCGACTGTTTTTACTATTTCTCCTGATGGTAAATTTGTTGTTTATTATAATTCTAAGGCTAGAAATTATTGTAGTTACGAAATAAGAACCAGGGTTACCCGAGATATTTCGAAATCCTTGGTGATAAAAAATTTCGATGAAGTTTATGATCTCTCGCCCGGAAGAGACATCTCGAGTTTTAACGTTGCTGGATGGACTGATAATAATGAGGTCATTTTTCGGGATAAATATGACATATGGAAGATGGATCTTTTAGGGGGAAGTTCTCCGTATTGCATGACCAATAAACTAGGAGAGAGGAATAAAACAGTTTTTTGTCTTTCTTCAGATGATAAACGAAAAGTATACAATTCGAAAGAGAGGCCTATATTAATAGCCTTTGATACGAGAACTAAACAAAATGGATTTTATAGAGCTTCATTTAAGAAGGATGAGAGAGTTCAGTTATTATCCATGGGGCCATATTCATATTTTGTCCCTATTCCCGAAGCCGGTATTGACGCGGGGAACATGCCTATTAAGGCTAAAGATGTAGATGAATACATATTATCACGAGGGACTGCATATGAATCTGTGAATTATTATCTAACATCTGATTTTAAATCATTTAAGAAGCTATCTGATATTCATCCGGAAAGCAAATATAATTGGTTAACAACCGAACTGCATAGTTGGAAAACTCTTGATAGTAGTTATTCCCAAGGAGTATTATTTAAACCTGAAAATTTCGACAAAGGAAAAAAATATCCAATCATCTTTTATTATTATGAAAAATTGTCAGAGGGGTTAAACGTTTTTAGAAAGCCTGAGCCCTCTGATGGACGACTTAATATTCCTTGGTTTGTTAGTAATGGATATTTAGTATTTACACCAGATATTTATTATAAGCAGGGCGAGCCGGGGAAGAGTGCATACGATTATGTCGTATCTGCGGCGAAATACATGGCGAAATTTCCGTTTGTAGATTCAAGTAGGATGGGAATACAAGGAATTAGCCATGGAGGATTTGAAACCAATTATCTTGTTACTCACTCAAGTATTTTTAAGGCAGCATGTTCTGCATCAGGGACTACGGATTTAATTTCAATGTATGGTGGTTTAAATGCTCAAGGAGAATCCCTGCAGGAGTACTATGAGAATGGGCAAGGTCGTCTGGGACAGACTTTATGGAAAAATAAAGATTCCTATATAAGGAATTCTCCAATATTTGAAGCTGATAAGGTAAATACTCCGCTATTATTATTTCACACAAGTTTTGATGGGGTTGTTCCGTTTACACAAGCCGTAAGTTTTTATTTGGCACTTCGACGTTTAGGTAAAAAAGTTTGGTTGTTGGAGTATGGCGATGGTAATCATGGTGTGTGGGGACGGTCTGCGATGGATTTTGATTTAAGAATGCAACAGTTTTTTAATCACTATTTGAAAAATGAGCTGCCTCCAAAATGGATGACGAAAGGAAGACCTGCTCAGCTTCGGGGAGTTAATGATATGTTAGAGCTAGACACATCGGGCGATACGCCTTAATGAAGCCTGTTTTTTAGGGTATAAAATACAAGGGGGCGTCTCATAAGTTTGAGACGTCCCCTTTTCAATTTTATACTGGTATGCACTCGAGATAGAGCGTCTTGGAGGTAAACCAATAAAACTATAGTGCTTGCAAAATTGATGTCATGATTTCCAGTTGTGTGGCAGGAGTTCATTAAGCCTATTAACTGGATGATTATTTATTCTATCGAAGACATCTTTTAGCCATTCAAAAGGATTTACATTGTTCATAGCGCACGTTCCAATGAGGCTGTATAACATCGCAAGGCGTTGTGCTCCCTTCTCGCTTCCAGCGAACAAAAAATTTTTACGCCCCAGGGCCACTGGACGGATATTCCTCTCGCACGGATTATTATCCGGATGTAGCATACCATCGTTGACATAATAGGACAAT
>NZ_FRCN01000013.1:51879-319750 GCF_900142925.1 Chitinophaga sp. CF418 | reverse complement strand
CCCAAAGAGCCGAAGGCCCGCAGTCTCCATCTTTAACCGTCTGCTACTTAGCTGCCTCCCATGAATAGTTGGGGGCTATCAGGATATTGGATAAGTTTTTCTTTGGAATCCCTATAGCAATAGGGAATGGAAAGGGAGTAGAAGGGACTAGAATAGAAAGGAATGGATAGAGGGGAGAATGGATAGAGGAGGAACGACAATATCGATGCAACACTATAGGTGTAGCAGCTCCATTAAAGATGTATGGACACTATTGAAACGATATCGCGGCATTGTCCCTGAATATTACAGGCAGACCATGACGAAGACGGGGTTCAGTGGAGACTGCGGGCCTTCGGCTATTCGGGCGCACGATTGATGATGCATTATAGATATTCCTAAGCCAACACGATTGACAAAGCTAAATAGCAATCCAATGCCCGGAGAGGCGCCGACCGCGGTCCCATCTGACCCCGGCGCGGAATGTCTGCTCCGGAAAATTAAAAGGTAGCCTTAAAGTCAAAGCTATCAATTGGTTGAAAATGAGAAATAGGGCCTAAAGCACTAAAAGATGTACGAATTCACAACAGAAAGCCAGGAACTTATCGCTTCATAAATTTTTTCAAAAAAAATTTGCATGTTTTCAAAAAACACCGGATATTTGTTTCGCAAGATATTAAAACATGATAACAAGTATTACAAACAAGCATTGGTGGTGGCACAATATCAGTTCCTGATACGGTGTTACAGTGCCATGTTTCGTAATGAAATATAATTGGAAGGCTCGCTGTTACACAGCGGGCCTTCTTCGTTTTAGATAGTCACCCAATTTAACTCAATCACAAACCAATGGGTAGTATTCAAGTAAAATCAAAATCAAAGAAAATGCTGGCAGACGTATTCACGCCTGTCGGTATCTATTTGCGGCTCCGCGACAAGTTTCCTGGTACCGTACTGCTGGAAAGTACAGACTATCGCGCCAGTGAAAACAGTTTCTCCTTCATCTGCATCCAGCCTATAGCAGGAATTGAAGTGACCAGCACCACGGATTTTGAATTTAAGTATCCTAATCTCCCGCCGGAACGGAAACAACTGAAGAACAAACAAAGCGTGCTGAATGAACTCCAGAAATTCCTCGGTAACTTCACCTTCGCCGATAAGCCGGTACTGCCAGTGGTGCACAGTTTATTTGGATACAGCACATTTGATTCAGTACAGTTCTTCGAAACAATAGAATTTAACAAGGATAAACAGAACGGTAATACCATCCCATTGATGCGATACCGCTTTTATCAATATATCATCGCCATCAATCACTTCAAGGATGAGCTTTATCTCTGTGAGAATGTAGTGGAGGGCCTTGACAGCGAGTTTGATCTCATTGAATCTCTGATAAGGCAAAAAGACGTGCCGACTTACAGTTTCAAAGCAGACGGAGAGGAAAAGAGTAACCTGACGAATGAACAGTATATGGAGATCGTCGAAAAAGGTAAACAACACTGCTTCCGCGGAGACGTTTTCCAGGTTGTACTCTCCAGAGCCTTCCAGCAAAAGTTCAAAGGTGATGAATTCAATGTATATCGCGCCCTCCGCTCTATTAACCCTTCCCCTTATCTCTTCTTCTTCGATTACGGCGATTATAAATTAATGGGTTCCTCACCAGAGGCGCAGCTGATCATTAAAGATAATAAAGCCACCATTCATCCTATTGCCGGTACCTTCAAACGTACAGGTGACGATGAGCAGGACAGACAGTTGGCTGCACGACTGCTGGAAGATCCGAAGGAGAATGCAGAACATGTAATGCTGGTAGACCTGGCCAGGAATGACCTGAGCAGACTGGCGACAGATGTGGAAGTGGAGTCCTACAGGAAGATACAGTATTACTCACATGTTATTCACCTGGTGAGTGAAGTGACAGGAAAGATACAGGCGGGGCTGAATCCATTCTCTTTGCTGGCAGCTACTTTTCCGGCAGGAACATTGTCTGGTGCGCCGAAATACAGGGCGATGGAGATCATTGACGAAAATGAACCAACCGCGCGCGGTTTCTACGGAGGCTGTATCGGATCAGTAGGATTCAATGGTGATTTTAACCATGCGATCATGATCCGTTCTATATTGAGTAAGGCTAATACATTATACTACCAGGCAGGGGCTGGTGTGGTAGCGAAATCTGTCGCATCGTCTGAACTGGAAGAAGTGAACAATAAACTGAATGCATTAAAACAGGCCATTATAATGGCTCAAAATATCTGACATGAATATTCTGGTGTTCGATAATTACGATTCATTTACCTATAACCTGGTGCACCTGGTGGAGAAGATCATCAATGGTAAAGTGACGGTGGTGCGCAACGATGAAATACCATTAGAGAAAGTAAAGGATTATGACAAGATCATCCTGTCTCCCGGACCGGGTATTCCTGAAGAAGCAGGACTGCTGTTACCGCTGATCAGGGAATATGCGGCGAGTAAATCCATCTTCGGGGTGTGCCTGGGTCAACAGGCTATCGGAGAGG
This sequence comes from Chitinophaga sp. CF418, assembly GCF_900142925.1. Classification (GTDB taxonomy): domain Bacteria; phylum Bacteroidota; class Bacteroidia; order Chitinophagales; family Chitinophagaceae; genus Chitinophaga. The sequence continues at coordinate 317,249 of NZ_FRCN01000013.1, read as the reverse complement.
CTTTTGGTGCGAAGCTGATCAACCTGAAAGAGGTATACCATGGCGTAGCGACGAATGTGAACATTACTGCCAGGGACGGCCGACTGTTCAATGGTTTGCCGGATCAGCTGGAAGTTGGCCGCTATCATTCATGGGTGGTGGATGAAGCAACATTATCTCCTGATCTGGTAATAACTGCCAGGGATGACAACAATTATATCATGGCGCTGCAGCATAAGAAATATGATGTAAGTGGCGTGCAGTTCCATCCTGAAAGTGTACTGACACCACAGGGAGAACAGATCCTTCGTAACTGGTTGAATGCTTAAATTCCAAGTAATGAAAAAGATACTCAATTACCTTTTTGAACATAAAACATTTAGCCGGGAAGCGGCCAAAGAGATACTCATCAGTATTTCAAAAGGCATGTACAATGAAAGTGAGCTTGCCGCTTTTATGACCGTTTTCCTGATGCGCAGCATTACTGTTGATGAATTGCTGGGCTTCAGGGATGCATTGCTGGAACTGTGTGTGCCGGTGAACCTGAATGGATACGAAGTGCTTGATATAGTAGGTACTGGTGGAGATGGTAAGAATACTTTTAATGTATCTACCCTGTCCTGTTTCATTGTAGCGGGCGCGGGCGGAAAAGTAGCCAAACATGGCAACTATGGCGTATCTTCCATTAGCGGAGCTTCCAACCTGATGGAATCTGCCGGATACAAATTCAAGAATGATGACGCAAAGCTCAGGGAAGAGCTGGAAGAGGCGGGCGTTTGTTTCCTGCATGCACCATTGTTCCATCCTGCTTTGAAGAATGTAGCCGGTGTGCGCCGCCAGCTGGGTATCCGTACTTTCTTCAATATGCTGGGGCCGCTGGTAAATCCGGCGTTCGCACAGCATCAGCTGATAGGAGTGTACAGCCTGGAACTGGCGAGGGTGTATAATTATCTGTTCCAGCAGACTGACAAGCGCTATGCAATCGTTTATAGTCTGGACGGTTATGATGAGATCTCCCTGACTGCTGATACCCGTGTTATCACTAACGAGGGAGAGAAAGACTGGACACCGGAACAGCTGGGTAAGCGTAAAGTATACCCGGAAGATATCTACGGTGGCAACACAGTGGAAGCGGCAGCGAAGATCTTTATGAAGATATTGAAAGGTGAAGGAACCTGGGCGCAGAACTCGGTAGTATTGGCTAACGCTGCTATGGGGCTGTATTGTATGGAGAAATTTGATAATTATAATGACTGTTTCCTGGCAGCTGTAGAATCGCTGGAATCAGGCGCAGCGCAGAACGCGTTTAAGAAGTTGATAAGCTTGCAATCATGAAAAATATCCTGACAGAAATAGTAGCCCACAAGCATACAGAAGTGGCCGCCCGTAAACAACAGCGGAGCGTGGAAGAACTGGAACAGGTATCCTGGTTCAAACGTACACCACTGTCACTGGCCCAGTTTCTCCGGGACCCGGAGAAGACGGGTATTATTGCAGAGTTCAAGAGACGCTCTCCTTCAAAGGGCATTATCAATGGTAACGTGACAGTACAGGATGTAACAACCGCATATACCCGCTACGGAGCTTCCGGCTTGTCAGTACTGACAGACGAGAAGTATTTCGGTGGTTCTTCGGATGATCTGCAACAGGCAAGGGCGCTGAATAATATCCCCATCCTCCGGAAGGATTTTATTGTGGATGAATACCAGATCGTGGAAGCAAAGGCCATCGGTGCAGATGTGATCCTGCTGATAGCAGAATGCCTGTCAAAGCAGGAAGTAGCGCAACTGGCAGCTTTTGCCAATAACCTCGGACTGGAAGTGTTGCTGGAAGTACATAGCGGAGATCAGCTGGATAAAGTGACCGATCATATACAAATGGTCGGTGTCAACAACCGTGACCTTACCACATTTAAGGTTGATTTCAACCGTTCCTGTGAACTTGCGTCGCAGATCCCGGCGGATAAATGCAAGGTGGCTGAAAGTGGCATCAGCAATACAGATGCTATCGTAACGCTGAAACAGGCAGGCTTCCAGGGATTCCTGATAGGAGAGCATTTTATGAAACAGGAAAATCCGCCAAGGGCATTTGAGCACTTTGTGACGGAACTGGCCAACAAATCAGTACAATGAAAATAAAGGTCTGCGGTATTACACGGAGAGAAGACCTGCAACAACTGGTGAATTATCAGGTTAATTATGCCGGCTTTATATTCTATGAAAAGTCGCCGCGCTTTGCGGGACACAAAATAGATGCCCGTACTGTCCGCGAAACGGAAGGCATCAAAAAAGTAGGTGTATTTGTAAATGCGCCGCTGGAACAGGTACAACGTACTATTGCTGATTATGGCCTGGATATGGTGCAGCTGCACGGTGACGAAACACCGGAGTACTGTGCTGCTATACAGAAGAGTGTACCTGTGATAAAAGCTTTCCGCGTAGGAGAAAACGTAGACTGGTCAGCTTTGTTATCAGCTTATTTGCCGGTGACAGACTATTTCCTGTTCGATACAGAAGCAGGTAAGGAATATGGTGGAACCGGCAAACGTTTTAACTGGGAGCTGTTGAAGACCTATCCTTATTCGCACCCCTTCTACCTGAGCGGTGGCATAGGTCTGGAAGAAACGCCTGAATTGCTGCAGCTGCAGATGCCTGCATTGTTTGCAGTAGATGTGAACAGCAGATTTGAGATACAACCAGGTGTGAAGAATATGGAAAAGGTGCGGTTATTTACAGATCAGATTCATTCAACTTATTTAAAATAATCATAGCATGAAGATCGCGGGAAATACGTTCGGCTCTAAGTATCATGTAGATGAAAAAGGCTTTTACGGCAGATTTGGCGGCGCTTACATTCCGGAGATGTTATATCCGAATGTGGAGGAGCTGCAGCGCAATTACCTGGCAATACTGCGTGAACCGGGATTCCAGGAAGAGTTTGACCAGCTGCTGCGCGACTACGTAGGTCGTCCTTCCCCTCTATACTTTGCAAAACGTTTGTCTGAGAAGTATAAAGCGAAGATCTATCTCAAACGTGAAGATCTGAACCATACAGGAGCTCATAAGGTAAACAACACGATCGGGCAGATCCTGCTGGCAAAACGCCTGGGCAAGACGCGTATCATCGCTGAAACCGGCGCAGGACAACACGGCGTAGCTACTGCTACTGTTTGTGCTTTGATGGGACTGGAATGTGTGGTGTATATGGGTAGCATTGATATCAAGCGTCAGGCGCCGAATGTAGCGCGTATGAAGATGCTGGGTGCAACTGTCGTACCAGCTACCAGCGGTAGTCAGACCCTGAAGGATGCCTGTAATGAGGCGATCCGCGACTGGATCAATAACCCGGTGAATACACATTATATCCTCGGCACAGCAGCAGGTCCACATCCTTATCCGGATATGGTGACCCGCTTCCAGTCTGTAATCAGCGAGGAAATTAAAAAACAATTGCTTGAAAAGACAGGACGAGAAAATCCTGACTATGTGATGGCATGTATCGGTGGTGGCAGTAATGCAGCCGGCGCATATTATCACTTCCTGGATGAACCAGGTGTGAAACTGATAGCCATAGAAGCAGGTGGTAAGGGTGTGCATTCCGGTCATTCTGCTGCAACTACACAACTGGGTAAGCTGGGTATTATCCATGCGAGCAAAACCCTGCTGATGCAGACAGAAGACGGTCAGATCACTGAGCCGTACTCAATTTCCGCAGGACTGGATTATCCCGGTATTGGTCCGTTGCATGCCCATCTTTATGAAACAGGACGTGCCACTTTTCTGAATGCGACGGATGATGAAGCCCTGGCAGCAGCATATGAACTGACCCGCCTGGAAGGTATCATCCCGGCGCTGGAATCATCTCATGCGCTGGCTAAACTGGGACAGGTAGCTTTTAAACCAGATGATGTAGTAGTAGTATGTTTGAGCGGCCGTGGTGATAAAGACATGGAAACTTACATTCGTAATTTGCCTGGTAATACTGGCGATAACGTATAAACATATTTTATGAGCAATCGTATAGATCAATTATTTGCCGGCAAAAGAAAGGGTGTTCTGAATATCTATTGTACTGCAGGATTCCCTGAGCTGAATGATACACTGCCTGTCATGAAGGCATTACAGCAGTATGGCACGGATATTATCGAACTTGGTATGCCTTTCTCAGATCCACTGGCGGATGGGCCTGTGATCCAGGATAGCAGTACCCGTGCCATCAGCAATGGTATGAGCTTAAGAGTACTGTTTGAACAGCTGAAGAATTTCAGGGAAGATATACATGTGCCGGTACTTCTGATGGGATATCTGAATCCGGTATTGTTGTACGGTATTGAGAACTTCTGTAAGAAATGTGCAGAAGTGGGTGTGGATGGCGTGATCCTGCCTGATTTGCCGATGGATGAGTATGAGTCTGAATACAGGCCCGTTTTTGAGAAATATGGTCTGCACCTGGTATTTCTCGTAACGCCTGAAACCAGCGAAGAGCGCATTCGTAAGATAGATAGCGTGAGCAAAGGATTTATATATGCCGTGTCTTCTTCTTCCACAACAGGTACGGATAAAGACATGGGACATCAGCAGGCTTATTTCGAAAGGCTGGAAGCATTGCAGCTGAAGAATCCTGTACTGATCGGGTTTGGTATCAAAGATAAAGCTACCTTTGATGCTGCTACCGTTCACAGCAATGGCGGTGTGATAGGAACAGCCTTTATCCGCGCCCTTGAAAAAGCAACTAACCTGGATTCAGCAATACAGCAGTTTATTGCTGGCGTAAAATAGACAAGAAGAATATATGAAGACGGTCATCATAAAATATAATGCCGGTAACATCCGTTCTGTGCTGTTTGCATTGGACAGACTGGGCGTTGAAGGAGTGGTAACAGACGATCCTGAAGCGATTAAGGCGGCAGATAAAGTGATCTTCCCGGGTGTGGGAGAAGCCAGTTCTGCCATGCGTTATCTGCGGGAGAGAAAGCTGGACCAGTTGATCACGGGTTTAAAACAACCGGTACTGGGCATTTGCCTGGGTATGCAGCTGATGTGTAAACACTCAGAGGAAAACGATACCAACTGTCTTGGTATTTTTGATGTGGAGGTAAAACGTTTCCAGTCGCCGGTGGATAACCTGCTGAAGATACCTCAGATAGGATGGAACAACGTAACAGGATTGTACAGCACGATGTTTGAACATGTGCCAGAGAACTCCTACATGTATTTTGTACATAGCTACTATGCCGCATTAAGTCCGTATACAGTGGCTACCGCCAACTATGTGATCAACTACAGTGCTGCATTGCAGAAAGATAATTTCTATGCGGTACAGTTCCACCCGGAAAAATCAGCCGGAGAGGGGCAGAAGATCCTGGAGAATTTCCTGAAGTTATAAAATACTATGCAGCCGGTACAGATAAGAAGGATCAATTCAGAAGATACATTGCAACTGCGCAGGGATGTGCTATATCCTGATGCCACATTGGAAGCAATGCGCGTAGATCATGATGAAGACGGTTTACATTTTGGTCTGTTTGAGGATAACAGGTTAAGAGGGATCGTATCATTGTTCCCGCAAAAGCAATCCGCACAGTTTCGTAAACTGGCTGTGCATCCCGACTGTCAGGGTAAAGGGTATGGCAGCCTGCTGATGCAGTATGTAGAAGACTTTTGCAGAAAAGAGCATATTCCAGCTTTATGGTGCAATGCCCGTAATACTGCAGAAGGATTTTATATAAAACGCGGGTATGAATTCTGGGGAGATCATTTCACAAAAGATAATATTGTTTTCTGCAAGATGAAATTGCAACTTGATAAGGCAACAGGAAGTGGGTTCACCATTATTCCTGCTATCGACATTATAGATGGTAAATGTGTGCGTCTCACACAGGGCGATTACGGACAGAAGAAAGTATACAATGAGCATCCGCTGGAGGTAGCCAAGGCCTTTGAAAGTATTGGCGTACGCCGTTTACATCTGGTAGATCTGGATGGTGCTAAAAAAGGCGCTGTAGTGAACTGGAAAGTGCTGGAAGCTATTGCCGGTAAAACCAGCCTGGTGATAGATTTCGGTGGAGGGATCAAAACAGAGGATGATCTGCGCATTGTATATGAAAACGGAGCCAAACTGGCGACGATAGGTAGTATAGCGGTGAAAGATCCGGCTTTGTTCACTGGTTGGGTGAAGAAGTATGGTGCAGAAAAGATCTTCCTGGGAGCAGATGTAAAAGAAGAAAAGATCGCCGTAGGCGGATGGCTGGAAACAACAGAACTTTCTGTATTTGACTTCCTGGAAGAAAATGTGAAACAGGGCGTAAAACATGTCTTTTGTACAGACATTGCGAAGGACGGACTTTTACAGGGACCTTCCATCGCTTTGTATGAAAAGATCCTGCAACGTTTCCCACAGATCGACTTTGTTGCCAGCGGTGGCGTGAGCACGATGGCAGATGTGCATGCACTGGCAGAGGCAGGTTGCAGTGGTGTGATAGTAGGGAAAGCAATTTACGAGGAAAGGATCACTATGCCGGAACTGGCTGAATTCGTGAAATTGAATTCCTGATCCCAATCTTAATTCCAAATTTTTTAATCATGTTAACGAAACGTATCATTCCCTGTCTTGATATCAAAGATGGCCGCACAGTAAAGGGTGTGAACTTTGAGAATATACGCGACGCAGGCGATCCTATTGAACTGGGTGCTTTATATGCGGAGCAGGGAGCGGATGAACTGGTGTTCCTGGATATTACAGCCACCAATGAGCGCAGGAAGACTTTGTCTGAACTGGTAACGCGCATTGCAAAACACGTGAATATTCCATTCACCGTAGGTGGTGGCATCTCTTCCGTAGAGGATGTGAATGTATTACTGCAATCAGGCGCAGACAAAATATCTGTTAATACTTCCGCTTTCAAACGTCCTGAGCTGGTAGATGAACTGGCTCGTGAATTTGGTAGTCAGTGTGTAGTGCTGGCCATTGATACCCGCTTTGAGGATGGCGACTGGTATGTATACCTGAATGGTGGCCGGGTAAAAACCGAGATCAAGGCATATGATTGGGCAAAGGAAGCCGTACAGCGTGGCGCGGGAGAAATTCTGCTGACCTCGATGAACAATGACGGTACCAAAAAGGGATTTGCGCTGGACATTACGGGAAAGTTGTCCCAAAACCTGAATGTACCCGTGATCGCTTCCGGTGGAGCAGGTACGATGGATCATTTTATGGATGTATTTGAAACCGCCCAGGCAGATGCTGCATTGGCGGCCAGCATTTTCCACTATAAAGAAATTGAGATCCAGGCATTAAAAACATACCTGTATCAGAGAGGCATAAATATCAGGTTCTGAGAAAACTACTAATTTTGCCTGCTGGACGGTATATCTTACTTTAAAATATGACTACTGCATGTATAACAACAAACAGATAAATTTTGACAAATGTGCGGATGGTCTGGTACCTGCCATTGTACAGGATTCAGCTACACTGAAAGTCCTGATGCTGGGGTATATGAACCAGGAAGCACTGGATAAGACCCTGCAGGAGGGCAAAGTGACCTTTTTCAGTCGTTCCAGACAGCGTCTGTGGACAAAAGGTGAGGAAAGCGGTAATTTTCTGACCCTTCAGGAGATCAGGGTGGATTGCGATAGTGATACCTTGCTAATCAAGGCTATCCCCGCCGGTGTGGTATGCCATACAGGAGCAGATACCTGCTGGGAGGAAGAGAATGTCAGTAATGATTTCCTGTCAAAGCTGGAAAGCATTATTACCGACAGAAAGAACAATCCTTCGGAGAATTCCTATACATCCAAGCTGTTTGCAAAAGGAATTAATAAGATTGCACAGAAAGTAGGGGAAGAGGCGGTGGAAGTCGTTATAGAAGCTAAAGACGATAATGAGGAGCTGTTCCTGAATGAATCAGCAGACCTGCTTTTCCATTATCTCGTGCTGCTCAATGCAAAGGGATACCAGTTGTCCGACGTATTGTCCATTCTGAAGAAAAGGCACGATAAATAGCAGTTATTTTTTATATTAGAGGGAATGAAACAACTTGTTACCAGCGCCCTTGCGGTGCTTTTCTCATGTGCAGCCTTTGCCCAGCAGGAGATCTCCGGTACATTGACGGGAGCCGACGGCAAAAAGATCTATCTGTATTCAGATGATGATAATAATCCGAAGGATTCAACATCCCTGAAGGGGGGAAAATTCTCATTCAAAGTATCTGAAGCGAAGGGACTGTCTATTTACGCAGTGGTCCTGGAGGGCGTACAGAATCCCTTACTGTTTGTAACAGGCAAGGAACCAGTACATTATACATTGAATGCGCAGAGCTTCCCTGTTGCTACGGCCGTGAAGGGAAATGAAGAGAACAAAGCGATGCAGGCGTATCAGAAGACGTTTCTGGCCCTGATCGAACGCGCACAGGTCCTGAATGCGGAAGCGTCAAAAATACCGGGTGACGATGAGGCGGCGAAGAATGCTTTCCGTGCCAAGGCATCCCTCTTTAATGAAGATGTGGTGAATACCGGAAGGGACTTTATAAAAGGCCATCCAAAACAGCTGGCTAGTTTGTGGATATTAGTCAATGAGTTACGTGGCCGTCTGGAACCGGATGAATTTGAGAATATCTTCAACTCACTGGACCAGCCGCTGAAAGAATCCAAATATGGATTGGCAGCAACCAAATACCTGCGCAGTGTGAAAGGGGAGAGTGAAGGCGGCGGGGTAGCTACTGACTTTACCCAGGATGACATCAATGGTAAGCCGGTTAAATTGTCCTCTTTCCGTGGAAAATATGTGCTGGTAGATTTCTGGGCCAGCTGGTGCGGTCCATGCCGGGCAGAGAATCCAAACGTTGTAAAGGCTTTTGAGCGCTTTAAAGACAAAAATTTCACCATCCTGGGGGTTTCCCTGGATCAGGACAAAGATCGCTGGTTAGGGGCTGTAAAGAAGGATAATTTACAGTGGACCCAGGTGTCTGATCTGAAGGGATGGAGTAATGAAGTCGCACAATTATATGGTGTAAATGCCATTCCTGCGAACTTCCTGATAGACCCCAAGGGGAACATCATTGCCCGCAACCTGCGTGGTAGGGCATTGGAAGCCAAACTGGAACAGATATTAAAATAATTGACTTACCGGCCTCGTACCTACACGAGGCCGCTTTTTTTATATTCATTTCTGTCGCCGTTTATCACAAACAGGTTGATTTTCCTGCCGGGATATGTGAATTTCGTTAGTCTTAAATAATCTAAATCAATGAAGTCCGTAATGATGGCCGTGGCGTTTTTTGCGCCTATGGTCCTGTTGGCGCAGGAAAAATGGAAGGGTGAACAATCATTTACGATACAGGGAACTGTCACAGCTTTACAGAAACCAGCAAAAGTGTATCTGAATATCAGGCGTTGTGGTGATAACAAACTGGATAGCACGGAAGTAAAAGATGGCAAATTCTCTTTTTCCGGCGTCCTGGCTGAAGCAACCATTGCCAATTTGTTACTCAAAGTACAGGAACCGTCTGTCCAGAAAGATCCCCAGGAGAGTCCTGAGGTAAAAAGCAACGATGTGCTTACGTTGTTCCTGGACAAGGGAAACATTACAATCACTACTGAAGATTCTATCAGTAAAGCTACCGTAAAAGGATCTGTTGCAAACGATGACTACCTCCGTCTGAACGGACAGTTGAAAGATGTAAACGCGCGTCTGGATGAACTGGAACGGCAGTACCGTCAGTTGTATATGGCGGAAGATGAAGAGGGCATGAAGAAGCTAGAGCCTCAGTTCGATGAACTGGCCGCGCAGCAGAAACAGGTCATGAGGGACTTTCTGAAGAATAATTGTAACTCGCCTATTGCAGTTTATGTATTGAATAAATACGCAGACTATGATATCAACCTGGCTGAAATTGAACCTATGTTCAATAAACTGGGAAAAAATATCCGGAATACACCCGGAGGTAAGGATTTTGCTTCCGGACTGGAAGCAGCAAAGAAGACGGCAGTGGGACAACCTGCCTTAGACTTTGCCCAGCCGGATGCTGAGGGGAAAAATGTGAGTCTGGCTGTCTATAAAGGGAAATATCTTCTGATAGGCTTCTGGGCTAGCTGGTGTGGTCCCTGCCGCGCAGAAAACCCGAATATGCTGAAAGCTTATAGCCGGTTCCGGGATAAAGGGTTTGATGTACTGTCAGTCTCCCTTGACGATAAACGGGAAAAATGGCTGGCAGCGATACAGGCCGATAACCTTCTGTGGACGCAGGTGTCCGATCTGAAAGGCTGGAAAAATGAGGTAGCAGAAAAATACGGTATCAGGGCTATTCCCCAGAACCTGCTGATTGATCCCCGTGGGAATATCATCGCCAAGAACCTTCGGGGTGATGCACTGGAGAAGAAACTGGAAGAGGTTTTTAAAGTAGAAGTTGCCGGAAAATAATATCTGGTAAGGATTCTGGTCCTCCGTGATAAGTTTTAAAGTAAGTACAAATCGACATAAAAAAAGAAAAACACCTGCTTTTACAGGTGTTTTTCTTTTTTTATTTGGTGGTTTACGAAAAGTTCGTAGCTTTACGAAACAATCGTAGATGTTTGTTATTTAAACTAAATGAATATGGAAAAGCTGACGCAGCAGGAAGAAGTGGCAATGTTAGCCATCTGGAAAACAGGGCAGGGGTTCGTGAAGGACTTTTTAGAAGCACATCCCTCTCCTCAGCCGCCGTATACGACGCTGGCATCTACTATTAAGAACCTGGAAAAAAAGGGGTATCTGAAAAGTGAGAAAATCGGTAATGTATACAGGTATACACCCGTGATAGCAGAAAGTGAATACAAGCAGAAATTTATGAATGGTTTTGTAAAAGATTATTTCGAAGATTCTTACAAGGCCCTGGTGACCTTCTTCGCAAAGGAGAAGAAGATCACTCCGGAGGAATTAAAGGAAATTGTTAAGATGATTGAGAAAAACTGATCATTATGCTTATTTATCTGCTTAAAGCCAACGTAGCGCTTATTCTGTTTTACCTGGCCTATTATTTTGGATTAAGGCGACTCACCTTTTACTCGCTTAACCGTTTTTTCCTGCTGGGAGGTATTGTTTGTGCGGCTATTTGTCCATTGATAGACCCGTCTTTATTCATACGGCAGCATCAGCCACTGAATGCTGTTGCAGAGACATACATACCGGATCTGGCGGCTTTACAGACGCGTCAGTCAGTACCTTTTATCAATGTATTCCTGGAATATATCTTCTGGGTAGGAGTAGCGGTGATGAGCGTACGTCTTATGATCCAGTTGGTGTCTTTATGGAAGCTGCACCGGCATACAACGGCTATCTTATCGCCGGATGAACAATATCTGAGAATAATGGAAAAGCCGGTGAATCCATTTTCATTCATGCGTAATATCTATATCAATCCTTCCCTGCATAGTCAGGAGGAATTTGTATCCATCATCCGGCATGAACAGGTACACGTACGGCAGTGGCATACACTGGACGTATTGCTGGGAGAGCTGAACAAGATCTTCTACTGGTTCAATCCCGGCGCCTGGCTAATGAGCATTGCTATCCGTGAGAATCTTGAATTCATCACAGACAGGAGCATACTGCAACAGGGAATGGATGCAAAAGCTTATCAATACAGTCTGATAAAAGTAAGTGGGATCCCATATGCGACGGCCATCGCAAACAATTTCAATTTCTCACATTTAAAACAAAGGATCATGATGATGAATAAAAAGAGATCATCCCGCTATCATTTGCTACGTTATGTCGTGCTGGGCGCCATTATGGGTATTGCGGTGTTATCGCTGAACTTTACCAGGGCAATTGCCAGAACGGAGATGGTTGCAAAAAACATTGCTGCTATTACTTTCTCTAAAGACACGACAAAACCAGCAGTGGCGCCTGCACCGGTGCCACCACCACCTCCTCCGCCGCCGCCAGCTCCTGTAAAAGGGAAAGCAGCACCAGCTGTTCCTCCTATACCGGCTGCTCCTGCGGCTCCCAGAATTCCAGGTGAAGCTGTTCCTGTGGTCCCCCCGGTACCTCCTGTACCAGTAGCTCCTGCTGCACCGGTAGCACCTGGCAACGATGTAATTACATTGACCTCCGAATCTGGTATTTCTTTGAGAAGGGGGCAGCTGACTGCACCACCGCTGTATTTTGTGGACGGTGTAAACGTGGGCCATCGATCACCTGAGGGGTTAAGGCCTGAAGAAATAGAATCTATTTCTGTTTTTAAAGGGGAACATGCTGCAGAATATGGAGAAGATGGTAAAAATGGAGTAATATTTATTTATACAAAAGAGTATAACAGTGGTACAAAGGTAAAAACCATCAACGCCGGCTTTGATTATAAAACCGCTGGTTCTGCACCAGCTGTTGTCAAGACAGAGACATCGACTCTCAGCGGTCAACAGTCTGTAATGAAGGTAACAACCAACACCAACACTCACGCCAATACTATTACTAAAGTTAATGCAGACGTAAACACTGCAGCAACAAATACCAACACCCCTACTAAAGCTGTAGTCAACACAAATGTAAATACGGCTACAAAAGTAAATACCAACATGAAGGTCAATATAGACACTGCTGACAATAAGCAAAAAAATAGGTAAGCAATGATTTTATTGCTGCACAGGATAGAAGGGGCTGACCACAAAGTTGGCCCCTTTTTTATCGGGAGTTCAACCGCCGTTTACTTGCTCTTCACACATCTGAAACCAAGATTCTCCAGTCCTGATTCCGGTGAAGTTTTCATTCTTGCTGTAACCCTATAGCCGGAACAATATTCATCAGTACACATAAATGAACCTCCTCTGATCGTATGTTTAGGCGTAGTGGGATCTTCTGGATCATAGCCGCTGGCTGGGCCCGTTGGGTTGTTATTATTGTCCGGTTGCTGGTAGTAACGGCTGTCATACCAGTCAGCACACCATTCCCATACATTGCCCGACATGTCGTATAAGCCATAACCGTTGGGCGCAAAGCTTTTTACAGGAGCCAGTCCGGCAAAGCCGTCTGTTTGTGTATTCTGATAGGGAAAATGCCCGTTCCAGGTATTGGCTTTAGTCTTCCCTTCTGTCAGCGCTTCTGTGCCCCAGGGATAAGGCTGATCTTTCAGGCCGCCGCGGGCTGCATATTCCCATTCAGCTTCTGTAGGCAGGCGTTTACCCGCCCATTTTGCATAAGCTTGCGCATCATCCCAGGAGATGTGTACTACCGGCAGATGTTCCCTGCCATCCATGTTAGTGTTTGGTCCGCCGGGATGCTGCCAGCTGGCGCCTAATACAAACGACCACCATTGCGATACGTCATCCAGTGGCACCGCGTGGGAGGGAGGTGCGAATACCAGGGATCCCGGTTGTAACATACTGCTGTCGGGTTCAGGGGAGCCCGGCGGCAATTGCTGCATAAGTTCTTCTTTACTGATCGGCTTCTCGGCTGTAGTAAGATATCCTGTAGCCTTCACAAAGACGGCAAATTCAGCGTTGGTCACTTCATGTTCATCCATCCAGAAACTATCCACCTTTACTGTATGACGGGGCTGTTCATCTTTGCGTGCTTCTGCATCGTCAGCTCCCATAGTAAATGAGCCACCTGGAATGAATACCATGTGGTTCAGAGAGTCGTTTATCGCGACATGATCTGTCGTATTGCCGGCAGCGGTTTGCTCCGGGCGATTGCCCTGGCAGGCGTATAACAACAGGCTCGTACTCAATGCCCATCCGGTAATGTATTTACTAAACATTTGCCTAAGATCGCTATTTTGTATGTTAAATTTCAGGCTCCTTAACAATTAAATAATCAGTTATACAAATAAACTATTGTAAACTGCATCCTTGTTTTATCTATGGAACAATTTACCGCGCCTTTCAGCCGTCAGGATTTTGGAGAGCACTTCCTATGGGGAGTGGTTATTTCGGCTTTTCAGAATGAAGGGGCCTGTGATGCTGATGGTAAGGGCAGGTCTATCTGGGATGAGTTCACGTCAAGGAAAGGCAAGATCAAGGATGGTACTAATGCACTGATAGCAAATGACTTCTATAACCGTTACCGGGAGGACATCCGGCTGGTAAAACAACTCGGATTTGATGTATTCCGCTTTTCCATCTCCTGGCCGCGTATATTGCCACAAGGTACGGGTGCAGTTAATCCTGAGGGTATCGCTTTTTATCATCGTGTAATAGACGCCTGCCTGGAAGAAGGATTGACACCCTACATCACACTTTATCACTGGGACCTGCCACATGTGCTGGAATTGAAAGGAGGCTGGTGCCACCGTGGGGTGATCTTTGCCTTCGAGGAATATGTGCGTATATGCATGAAGGAATATGGGGATAAAGTGAAGAACTGGGTTGTGATGAATGAGCCATTTGGTTTTACCTCCCTGGGATATATGCTGGGCGTACATGCACCGGGGAAATTTGGGGTATCCTATTTCCTGCCTGCCGTGCATCATGTATTGCTGGCACAGGCTGCCGGGGCAAAGGTGATCAGGGAAATGGTAAAAGGAGCTAATATAGGGACGACGTTGTCCTGCTCTTATATTTACCCATATTCACAGCAGGAGGCCGATATACAGGCTGCAAAGAAGGCTGACGCATTGTTTAACCGCCTATTCCTGGAGCCGGTGCTGGGGATGGGCTACCCGGTGGATGATTTTCCGTTGTTGCGCCGTATTGAAAGGCGGTATGCCCTCTGGCGGGATTGGGATCAGTTATCCTTCGATTTTGATTTCATTGGTGTGCAGAATTATTTTCCATTGGTAGTACGCAGAAATGCTTTTATGCCGGTGGTAGGTATTTCAGAGGTCAAACCTAAAGCCCGCCGGGTGCCGACAACGGCCCTGGGCTGGGAGATCAGCGGAGAGGGGTTATATGCCATTCTGAAACAATATGCAGCCTACAAAGGCATTAAGAAGCTGATAGTAACGGAAAGCGGGGCTGCCTTTGCTGATATTATGAGTGAAGGAAAAGTGGACGACAGGGACCGCGTCAGCTATTTTGAAGAATACCTGTCTGGTGTGTTGAAGGCAAAGAGGGAGGGGATACCGGTAGAGGGATATTTTGCATGGACGCTTACTGATAATTTTGAATGGGCAGAGGGGTACAGGGCCCGTTTTGGCTTGGTGCATGTAGATCTTGAAACACAACGCAGAACCATAAAAAGATCAGGATACTGGTTCCGGGAGTTATTGCATAAGGAAATGGTATCCGGAAGGAAGTAATAAAAAAGCCCACAGCATATGCTATGGGCTTTAATTATTTTACTATCCGTCAGCTCAGATCAATCGTATGTTCTGCGCAGGAACCAGATATCCCTCAGTGAGAAGTGGAACACGCCGTTCACATAAGTCTCTTTGATAAGTCCGCCGCTGGTAGTACCGCGTTGACCTACTTCAATCCCTATATAATAGCGGAGCATATTGGATTTAGCCGGGATGGAGATACCTGCGGTACCTGCAACATCCTTGATCTGGTTATCATTGACAATCAGGTATGATTTGTAGTAAGAGAAACCTGCCTGTACTATGATACCTTCCGCCTGTTGATTACCGTATTTACGTTTGAAAGAATATTCGAGACCGGTAGAGTAGCGTTCGGAATTGGTAAGTCTGTATTTGGCGCTTACGATACGGCTGTCGCTCCACATCTGTTTACGCATGTCAGCTACCCAGGTCAGGCTACCGTTGGTGAGTGAAATACCGCCACCAAACTGTTCAGGCAATGTATATTTTTCCTTTGCCAGATCGTCCTGGAAGAGCGTGGTTTCGTTTGAGTTCTGTACGATCAGCTTTTTCTCGTAGCTTAATTTTGTTTTGAAACGGTAAGTAGCACCGAGGCCCAGCATCCAGTTCTTCCCCAGCATACCGGAATACAGTATACCGGTATTGAAGTTGGTATTAAATGCGTAACGCTGGATCTTAGTAGATACAGTATCTCCGCCGATGTTCTCTGTTACGTTGTTGGGGCCGAACAGAAAGTTGGTGGATACACCGATAGAGAAGTTTTTCGTCAATCGTACCCCATTGGAGATATACGCCTTATAAACGCCGCCGGTACCTTCGGTAGTGGTGGTTTGGGGAGATGTATCTATAAATGTGGTAGATATCAGTTTATAGTCGACGTTGCTGAACTGTCCGAAGCCGGCGCTCATACCCCATCTGTTGTTTACTTTGAACCCCATTGCCAGTCGTTTGATGTTTACATCGCCCGCCTGTCTGTTCAGGGTACCAGCATCTTTGTAATTAATGGATTGCGCGCGCAGTGATACGTCAAACATAAAATTCTGACGTGGTATTGCCGAATAGGAAGCCGGGTTCAGTTCATTGAGATAGAAATCTGAACGGCGGCCAATACCGGTACTGCCGAGACCAAAGTTGCGGGTGTAATCATGCTCCTCCTGGTCGCCAATGGCGTAGGCAGAATAGAGTGAATTGATACCGTGTTGTGCCATAGCCTTTGCGCCCAGTAAAAGCATCAGGCCGCATAAGCCGGTCGTATATTGTAATCGCTTCATGTAGTCAATTCTTGATTGCATTATTTATACCGCAGGTAATAAATCTGAACTGTAATCCTGTTTTTCGTATTCCTGTTGTCGCCCAGGATAGCACGGTCAAAATCACTGAGACCGGTTGATCTTGGAGGCAGCAACGCCAGCCCTCTTCGTGAATTATCAGTACTGTTTAATTGTGCAATGCAATAATTGGTAATATCGTAAGTATAGGCGGTTGTCTGATTATAAATAGGATCGAGTACCAGGTTACCATATTGTACGCCACCGGTGCTGGGGGAGACGAGCGTATCCTCTATCACATTGCCGTCTTTGATAACGCCGAGTACCAGATTCTTAGGAAGATTGTATGGATATTTGTACGTGGCTTTTTCCGGTCTTACGGTCAGCGTGGCCCGCATGATCTTTGAAAACTTACTCAGCTGATTGAAAGTGTGCAGATAAGGGAAGTCGATACGGCCGACGATGTTCGTCAGCGGTTGTACAAACAACCGGTTGTCTGCAGCGGAAGAAGGCAGTAATTTATTGGTCGGGCTCAATGTTGCCAGTGGAGACCCTGCAGGGCGCTGGACATCAACATGATTGAACTGTACCGCTGAATTATAAACAGGGAAGTCAATGTACGCCTGTACGATCTCACCCGGAGTAGTATGATAGAAAAGGCGCAGGTTCAGGGAATCGTCTGCCCTGAAAGGGGTGATCACCTGGCTGTTGGCGCCTGGTTTCAGTGCAAGGCCTTTAAAGTATCTTGAGAAATTGAGCTGATTGGTAATGGTCAGTGAGTTTTTGTCGCAGAGCGTAAAGAACTCTTTTCCCAGCACGTCATCCAGTCTTATTTTAAATATGGAATCGCGGTGGGGGCGTATCTTCATTTGCCTGCTACCAAGCGGGGTAGGATCTGTGGCGAATGAACTACGGCTATACATGAAAGCGCTGTTTCCGAGTCTTTTGATCTCTTCCTGCACGCGGTATACTTCCAGGTGCTGGGTCAGGGTAGTATCACCATAGTATTGGGTTTTGGGATGTACCACTAATATAAGAGAGTCATAGATTGCCCTGTCCGGAATAGCAGTACCGCTGAATGCTTTAATCTGCCAGTATGAAGTAGCTGAAATTTTTCCGAAGAAAGGATCATCGGCGTTACCACAGAGGGCTACGCCGAGGTTTGAAGTAGGAATAGAATCCAGGTACGCCGTGCTCATGTTCATGGTAACGGTATCTGTTACCAGAAATTCCGTACCACTCTCATCTGTGATATTATCATATTTAAAACCCTCCTTATCACAAGCGGCGGCGCCAGTGATCAATAATGCACAAACCAGGTATTTACAGGCCACTTTGGCGCGGATACTTTTATTCATGGAGCGCAATTTTAGACAGGAACCCAACTTCACGCTGATTTAATATGCGAACAGGCCCTTTTTATCGACGAATACCCTTCGCCACTCTTTGTGCTACTGTTGGGGTAGCAAGGCGCCATATATGGCAAAAATCCAGTTGGCAGATAAAATGTCCTGTTTTGTCTGTCAAAAGTACCCAATTATCTATTTCGTGATTGAGCTTAAATAAGTGCGGATAATTTTGGCAGCTATTAAAAAAGTAAAAATAACTTATGCGCTATTTAAAAGTATGTTTTCTGGGATTGGCAGTACTTACATTGGCCTCCTGTTCATCAAGCGAAGATACGACCAAGCTGGGTAACTGGGTAAGAAGGGCAGATTACCAGGGAGACGCCAGAAGGGAAGCAGTGAGTTTTGTGATCGGAGATACAGCGTATGTAGGAACTGGTACCAGCGGTGTTGATGGTGGTACCTGGTTAAGTTCTTTTTATAAATATGATCCGGTAAAAGATAACTGGACCATTATAGCGTCTATGGCGGATAAGAATGATCCTACAAAGGATCTTTCCCGTACCGGCGCAGCAGCTTTCACAGCCGCTGGTAAAGGATATGTAACAACCGGCAGCAATTCTGATCTGAAAACACTGAAAGATACCTGGGCATACGATCCTGCTACCAACAGCTGGGAGAGCAGAGCTGAATTCCCGGGCGCTGGCCGTTATTACGCGGTAGGTTTCGGTTTAAAGGATATGGGTTATGTAGGTACCGGCTATGATGGCGGTAACAACATGAGCGATTTCTATAAATATAATCCGGGTTCCAACTCCTGGTCAACAGCCAATTCTCTGAAAGACAAGAGAAGGCAGTCAGTTGCTTTCGTGATCGGCGATAGCGCATACGTTGTAACAGGTGCCGGAGCAGGTACAAGCCCTACCCGTATGTATGTATACGATGCCGGCCATGACCAGTGGAACGAAAAAGCAAAGATCGAAAATGCGACAGACGAATCTTTCGATGATGACTATTCCTCTATCGCCCGTTATGGTGGTGTGGCATTTGTGATCAAGAACAAAGGTTATGTTACTACCGGATCAAGTGCTACTACCTGGGAATATGATCCAATCAACGACCGCTGGTCAGAAAAGACCGCTTTCGATGGTGCAAGCCGTACTTCAGCAGTAGGCTTTACCGTAAAAGGCAGAGGTTTTATTAGCACTGGTTATTCCTCCGCTACTTACCTGGATGATCTGTTTGAATTCTTCCCGGATCAGGAAAACGATACTAATGACTAATTATAAGTCTATTCCTGTAGTATGTATGCCGGTACTGGCAGCAACGCTGTTCTTCGCAGCCTGCCAGCAGCCGTCCAAACAAACTGAAAGAACTGAGCATACTGAAGAAGCGCCAGCTACCGCAATGCATGACAGCATTGCGGTAGTTACGTTTCAACCCGAAGGGGGAGGATGGGGCTTCAAAATCAATAAAGGCACCCATACTTACATTGAACAACCTTTCATCCCCGTAATAATGGGCAGAACGCCTTTCAAAACAGAGGCCGATGCACTGAAGGTGGGTGAACTCCTTGCCGCCAAGCTTAGGAAAAATCCCGGTGGATTACCGGACTTAACCAGGCAAGAGTTGCTTGATATGAAAATAGCCGGAGTAGAGTAGCACTAAAAGCTCCCGGTAGATACATGTTAACTTATATTAATATTGGCCACAGTACTGTATTTGGCCATATAGGTCTTTTATTCCCCAGAAATTTTAACATTCCTTTTACTACACTTAACAAATTTTAACAGCCTCTTTACGGGAATTGAGTGTAAGTTTATCGCGCTTTTGGGCTACATGATAAATTTAAAACAACTCTATAAGAACCGGCTATTCAACATAGGACTGCATATTGTAGTTTGGACCTGTTTCCTGTTCTTTCCTTTTTTTATCTACCGGATCAAGATCCAGCACCCCTGGTTCTTCGCTCGGGAAATAGTTGATAACCTCTTCCTCATAGGATTGTTTTATCTCAATTTTTATGTACTGATCCCCCGTTTTTTCACATTAAAGAAAATAGTCTACTATTTGTCTTTTGTTGTATTAATGTTGGTATTCATCATTGTGCAACAGGCAGTTACGGAGTATGTTTTTTGGAAAACGTTCGCTTCCCAGGAAACGGTCATGACGCCAAACAGGGACAGGGAAGCGGGATTTGCTCCGCCACCTCCTGCGTTTATGCGATACCATTTGCTGGAGGGCCGTTTGCAGTCAAAGGAGGTATACCGGGAACGGAACGCCCCGCCTTATGCCGGGGCTACGCTGAATGACTCGATGGGGTTCAGGAAAATGGAATTTATTAACGCCCGGCGGGAACTATCTTTCCTCGACTATATCCTTTTCCCGGAAATATTGCGGAAGTCGGTTTTTGCAGCATTGCTCATGCTTTTTATGAGCGGTTTTATCAAGATCGCGCAGGAATGGTTTAAGAGTGAGCAGCAAAGGGAAGCCCTGAAAGTGGAGAATCTGAACGCAGAATTAAAATTTTTAAAGTCTCAGATTAATCCTCACTTCCTTTTCAACTGTCTAAACACTATCTACTCCCTGGCGCATAAACATTCCGCACAGACAGAACACGCTATTGTCAAACTGTCTACTATCATGCGGTACATGATCTATGACTCCAACGAGGATAAGGTGCAGTTGCAACAGGAGCTGCAATACCTGGAGGATTATATTGATATTCAACGTTTGAGAATGCCGGACGATATAGTGGTGGATTATGCTGTGCAGGGAAATCCGGTGGGATTGAAAATAGAGCCCATGTTGCTGGTGCCGTTTGTCGAGAATGCCTTTAAACATGGGATCAGTTATGCCGAACCGTCTTTCATTGCCATTGCACTGGCTATAGAAAGGAACCAGGTGAGGCTGGTGGTGGAAAACAGCCGCTTTAGAAAGCGCGTGGCCGAAAAAGGGGGAATAGGCCTACAGAATGTGCGTAAACGGTTGGAATTATTGTACACCGGTGACCACGATCTGGAAATCACAGAATCTGAAAACCAATTTATTGTTGATTTAAAAATCGTGTTGAAAAATGATCAGGTGCATAGCGGTGGATGACGAACCACTGGCATTGGAAATAATTACAGACTTCGCCAGGAAGGTTCCTTTCCTGCAGCTGGTGGGTACATTTGAAAATGCGACGGAGGCTTTACGTTTTCTACAGGAGGAGCGGGTAGACCTGCTATTCCTCGATATTAAAATGCCGGATATCACAGGTATTCAATTGATGAAATCCCTGAAGTATCCCCCCATGGTGATCTTTACCACTGCATATGGAGAGTATGCACTTGAAGGATTCGATCTTGAGGTGGTGGATTATCTGCTAAAGCCAGTGCCTTTTGAACGTTTTCTCAGATCCGCCACCAAGGCCCTGGAACTGAGAAGTATGTCCCAGCAGAAGAACGGGGACAGCAACAACGGGCATGTCAATGACTACATCTTTATCAAGACAGAATACAAGATCATTAAGATCAACCTGGAAGATATTTTATTCATCGAAGCACTGAAAGATTATACGAAAATTTATACACCATTTCAGCCAGTACTTACACTGCGCAGCCTCAAATCATTTGAAACACGTTTGCCTGCAGATAAATTCATCAGGGTGCACCGCTCTTATGTAGTGTCGCTGAATAAGATCAATTCTGTAGAGAAAAATACCGTGATGATCGCCAACCAGTCTATCCCTATCAGTGATGGCTATAGGGAGAAATTCTATGACGTGATCAACCGGAACAGTTAATCAGTCTGCAATATTAATAACATAAAAAAGAAACGGTAAAGAGCGATCTGCTATTTACCGTTTTCTTTTTATTAACTATAGACTATTATCGTTTAGACAATTTCTTTCAACCTTGTGATCACTTCATCTATTTCTTCTTTCGTATTGTCTTTAGCGAAAGAGAAACGTACAGCAATTCTGTTGGGATCACTGTTGATGGCGCGGATAACGTGAGAACCTGCATCAGCGCCGGAAGTACAGGCACTGCCGCCGGATGCACAGATGCCATTGATGTCCAGGTTGAAGAGCAACATTTCACTCTTCTCTGTTTTAGGGAAGGACACGTTCAGTACAGTGTACAGGCTGCGACCATAGAGGTCGCCGTTGTGACTCACTCCAGGTATATGTTGTTTTAACTGATCCATCATATACATACGCAGGTCATTAATGTACTTACTATGCTCTTCCATATGTTCGGTAGCCAGTTCCAGCGCTTTGGCAAAACCAACAATACCATATACATTCTCAGTGCCGGCGCGCATGTTACGTTCCTGGGCGCCACCATGAATGAACGGTGTGATCTTCACATTTTCATTAATATAAAGAATACCTACACCTTTAGGACCATGGAATTTGTGACCGGAACCATTGATGAAATGCACAGGTGTATGACGCAGGTCAAAAGCATAGTGTCCTACCGTCTGTACGGTATCCGAATGGAAGATGGCGTCAAATTCCTTGCAGAGGTTACCTACAGCATGAATATCCAGCAGATTACCGATTTCATTGTTGGCATGCATCAGGCTTACCAGGCAACGTTCAGAAGAATTGGCCAGCAGTTCGCGCAGGTGTGCCATATCCACATGACCGTCGGGCAGCAACCTTACATTACTTAGCCTGATCTTGTCTTTTGAATGGGCATGCTCCACGGAATGGAGAGTGGCATGGTGCTCAATTTCAGAAGAAATGATATGCCTGCAACCCAGGTTGTGGATAGCCGCAGTCACCGCAGTATTGGTGCTTTCAGTACCACCTGAGGTAAAAAAGATCTCTCCCGGATGTGCGTTCAGGATCTTTGCTACGGATTTACGTGCGTTTTCGATGGCCAGTCTTGTTTCGCGGCCATACGAATAGATGGAAGAAGGATTTCCAAACTTTTCTGTCAGGTAAGGCAGCATCACATCCAGCACGTCTTTATCCAGCGCCGTGGTGGCTGCATTATCAAAATAAATTCTTTTCAAGGTGGTGGTGGTTTTTGATAAAAAAATGCCGTTGGCGGACACAAATGTCTGATTTTTTTAGAAAATACAGCGCAATCTCAAAAAAACAACCGGCGGACACAAATACATGCATCCGCCGGTTTAATATATTCTAAGTAATTGAAAATTAGTGCATAAACTCACGGATGTCCTGCATGATACGTTTGGCAATATTATCTGCCGTGGTCTCATTCTGGCTTTCCGCGTAAATACGGATAATAGGTTCCGTATTGGAGGTACGTAAGTGTACCCAGTCCCTGTCAAACTCTATTTTCAGGCCGTCTTCGATGTTAATAGGCTGATTCCTGTATTTACCCTTGATCTTGTCAAAAATTGTAACTACATCAACGCCTTTGTCAAGCTCTATTTTGTTTTTGGAAATAAAGTAGTCTGGATAACTGTTGCGCAGGGCTTTCAGGTTCTTTTTGCTCTGTGCCACATGGCTGAGGAAGAGGCCTATACCGATCAGCGCATCACGGCCGTAGTGCAGGTCTGGTACTATAATACCGCCATTACCCTCACCGCCGATCACCGCGTTTACTTCTTTCATTTTGCGCACCACATTTACTTCTCCTACTGCGGAAGGATGGTATTCTCCTCCGTTCTTCAGGGTCACATCTTTCAGTGCCTGTGTGGAAGAAAGGTTGGAAACAGTGTTTCCTTTGCGGCTTTTCAATATATAATCAGCTACTGCCACCAGGGTGTATTCTTCACCAAACATGCTACCGTCTTCACATACGAAGCAGAGGCGGTCCACGTCGGGATCTACAGCAATACCCAGGTCGGCGCTGGACTTATTCACTTCATTACTTAATGCAGTAAGGTTTTCAGGCAGTGGCTCCGGATTATGGCTAAAACGTCCATTTACTTCATCGAACAGTACGGTCACTTCTTCCACTCCCAATGCTTTCAGCAGGGCGGGAATGAAGATAGCACCCGTAGAGTTGACAGCATCTACCACTACTTTAAAGTTACGGGCCTTGATAGCCGGAACATCTACCAGCGGATAGTTCACTACCATGTCAATGTGCTTCTGCAGGTAGCTGTCATCTTTCTGATAGGTGCCAAGTTTGTTGACATCTGCAAAAGAGAAGTCTTCGCGTGCTGCAAGATCGAGTACTATAGCTCCGTCATCGCCGGATATGAATTCACCTTCACTGTTCAGCAGTTTCAGGGCGTTCCATTCCCTGGGATTGTGGCTGGCCGTGAGAATGATACCACCTGCAGCCTGCTCTGCCTTTACAGCCACTTCAACTGTAGGGGTGGTAGAAAGGTCCAGATCCACAACATCCAGGCCCAATCCGTTGAGGGTAGCAACTACGAGTTGTTTTACCATTTCGCCTGAAATGCGTCCGTCCCGCCCTATTACTACTTTTTTATTGTCGGATTGTTTGGTGAGCCATGTGCCGAATGCAGCTGTGAACTTTACAACATCGAGAGGAGAGAGTCCCTCTCCTGGTTTGCCCCCGATAGTTCCGCGAATGCCAGAAATCGATTTGATCAGTGCCACGAATTTCAATTTTTAAAGGAAGGGCAAATATAAAATTACAATCAGCAATAGACAAATGAATTAAATATATAGCACTCCTTTCTATTTAAATATCAATTTAAATAGATGTGTTATAGTTTTAATGTGAGCCATTTATATAGGGGTTAGGAAACTTTGCCCCGTTTTTCATTTATGCCACAGTTTAGCATACTTTTGCATGTCAAATTAATCAACAGCTGCGTTTACATGAAATATTTATGGAAGAGTATACCCCGGTATATTCGATACGTGATTATCCAGGCCTTATTCCTATATCTCTTCATGGTCGTTTTTCGTCTGGTTTTCTTTTTGTTTTTCTTCAAAACCACCGTTACAGACAGTGGGGCCATCCTGAAGGCATGGACGCTGGGGCTGAGATTCGATATGCGTCTTGCCCTCATCCTGACCGTTCCTTTATTGCTGCTTACTTTCATTTTCAGAAATAACTTTTTTACAAAACCGGCCATCAGAAAGCCGGTTTTTGTCTATCTCTTCCTGGTGTACCTGGTGCTGACATTTGCATATGTGTTCGACCTGGGCCATTACGCTTACCTGGGCCTGCGCATGGATCCTACCATTACCCGTTTCCTGGCCTATGGAGAGCGGGCTGACAATGCCAGGATGTTATGGCAGAGCTATCCGGTGGTACGTACGATGGTGGGAATCGGCCTGTTCCTGTTCCTGATCTCTTACCAGTTCATTCGTTCCTATTACCAGCTGGCAAAGGAACCAGTTGTGAAACTGAGCAATTGGAAATACAGCGGTTGGCTGTTCTCAGTGGTAGTCCTCTTCGCTGCCGGTATTTATGCCAGTATAGCCTATTTTCCTCTGCGCTGGAGCCAGGCAATGTTCACAAGGGATAACGGAGTGACCAGCCTGGCGCTGAATCCTGTTTTGTACTATGTTTCCAATATGTCCGGCAAAACGGATACCTACGATATAAAAAAGACAAGAGAGCTGTATCCCGTAATGGCGCGGTATCTGGGAGTGCAACAGCCCGATGCGGAGAAACTGAACTTCATGCGTGATATTCCCGGTGCAGACAGGAAGAAAATGAACGTGATACTGGTCATGCTGGAATCGACCGGAGCGGCCATTACCAGCATGTACAATAACCCGATGCAACCCACGCCCAATATGAAAAGGCTGGCAGACAGCGGGATCCTTTTCCGTAACTTCTACGTACCTGCTGTCAGTACCGCAAGAACGGTGTACGGTGTAACCACTGGGCTGCCCGATGTCAGTATGACCAAAACAGCTTCCCGTCATCCGAAGATGATTGACCAGCGGGTAGTACTGGACCAGTTCAAAGGATATGAGAAATATTATCTGCTGGGAGGAAATACCAACTGGGCCAATATCAGGGCGGTATTTACGAATAATGTGGATGGCGTGAAGATCTATGAAGAAGGCTATTATAAGGCGCCTAAAGCGGACGTATGGGGCGTATCTGACTTCGACCTGATCACAGAAGCTGACGAAATATTCAGGGACGCGGGCAAAAGGCAACAGCCTTTTGTGGCTTTCCTGCAGCTGGCAGACAATCATCCTCCCTATACCATCACAAACGGGGGCGGCGATTTTAAGAAAGTAACCAGCAAGGATATTGATAAAGAGCAGTTTAAAAAGTCAGGATTTGTTTCTATAGAGCAGCTCAACGCTATTCGTTATGAGGATTATAACGTAGGGCATCTGATTGACCTGGCGAAAAAGGGAGGATACCTGGATAATACCATCTTCATCATGTTTGGAGATCATAATTGCACCCTGAATCCTTATCATTTTATGCCTACTCCCGAGTATGAACTGGTTAGCGGGTCAGTCCATTCCACCTGTTTTATTTATGCCCCGGCTTTAATAAAGCCCGAAGTGATCAACTATGCGGTCAGCCTGGTAGATATTTACCCGACAATGGCGAAACTGGTGGGCATGCCGGTAAAGAATTATACACTGGGACGGGATATGCTGGATGCTGCGCAGACAAACAGGTATGCTTTTGCTTCCTACGCCAAGAACCTCCAGGGATACATATCTATGATCGGGGAACGCTATATGTATGAGATCAATACAAAGACCCAGGATGCCTATCTGTACGACATGCTGGGAGATCCGTTGAAAAATGTAAGCGCGCAATATCCGGATACGGCAAAAGCGCTCGATAATTTAACGCGTGCATTTTACGAAAGCACCCGATATTTGATGTTTAATAATAAAAAATAGAGCTTTGGGGCGTTCATCTGATCATGGAAGTTTTTAATGAATTAGCAGTGGAAATACAAAAACAATGGTTTAAAGATTGGTTCAATTCTCCTTACTATCACCTGTTGTACAACAACAGGGATAATGCAGAAGCAGCAACTTTTATAGACAAGCTGTTGAACTATCTGCGTCCGCCTGCTAATGCTACCATGCTGGATGTAGCCTGTGGTACCGGCCGCCATTCCAGTTACCTGGCGTCAAAGGGTTATACGGTCACAGGTATAGATCTTTCCATCCGCAGCATTAACATTGCCCAAAAACAGGAAAATGACCATCTCAGCTTTTACCAGCATGATATGCGCCTGCCCTTTAGAGTGAACTATTTTGATCTTGTATTTAACTTTTTTACCAGCTTTGGTTATTTTGATACAGAAAGGGAGAACGAGAATGCATTGCGCACCATGCGGAATGCCCTGAAACCGGGAGGATGTCTGGTGCTGGACTATCTGAACAGTCCATATGTGAAGGCCAACCTGGTGCCTTTTGAGGTGAAAGAGAAAGGGGAGGTGGTGTTCGATATTGCCCGGGAGATGAATGATGGGAAATTCCAGAAGCAGATCAATATCCTGGATCGTTCCCGCTTATACCGGACGACATTTACCGAGAATGTAAGCGCCTTTACCCTCCACGATTTTGAGGAAATGTTCGCCCACCAGGGTTTACAAATAACAGATATCTTTGGAGACTATCATTTCAATAGTTACGATGAACAGCATTCGCCAAGACTGATCATTATTGCTACAAAACACTAGCCATGCTGGAAAGACTGCTTAGACTGGACTACAAACTCTTTTTCTATATCAATAATGTGTGGCGGAATTCCGTACTGGATGCTATCGTGCCCTGGTTAAGGGAACCATATGTATGGGCGCCGCTGTACCTTTTCCTGCTATTATTTGTGACGATCAATTACGGTTGGAAAGGTTTCTGGTGGATAGTCTTTTTTCTGGTTACTTTTGGCCTGGCTGATCAGGCCAGTTTACATATCAAAGAGGCTGTAGGGCGGTTAAGGCCATGCCGGGATCCGCTGATGCAGCATTTTGTGAGGGTACTGGTAGTGTATTGCCCCGGTAGTGGTAGTTTTACCTCTTCCCATGCAGCCAATCATTTTGCACTGAGCACTTTTTGTTTCCTCACTTTCAGGCATATTTCAAAATTGTATGCCTCTCTGTTTTTTGTCTGGGCGTCGCTGATCTGTTATGCACAGGTGTATGTAGGCGTCCATTACCCGCTGGATGTGATTGGAGGCGGTATACTGGGTATTATGATAGGTACCCTGAGTGCCGGATTCTTTCAGCGGCGTATCAGACTGGAACCTGAATTAACAACATGAACTGGATCTTTCTTTTAGTTATTTTACTGGCCACGTTAGGCGGCGGTTTAATTCCCATGATGGTAAGAAGGGTGACCCCCAACTTTCCGATCTATATGCTGGCATTTACCGGCGCCTGCCTGTTTGGAATCACTATCATGCACCTGTTGCCTGAAGTATATCATGAACTGGGTCATAAGGCTGGTATCTATATCGTATTGGGTTTTTTCCTGCAGGTAGCACTGCAGGCATTGTCGCACGGAACGGAACACGGACACACCCATGTTCCGAAAGATGGGCACCACCACGTACAGGTCTTTCCCCTGCTGCTGGGATTGTCCATCCATGCCTTTATGGAAGGCATTCCGCTGGGTTTTCAGTTTGTGGACCGGGCGGCCCTGGCTTCCCTGGTTATAGGGGTAGCTGCCCATAAGCTGCCGGAGGCGTTTACCCTGATCACGGTAATGATGCACGCCCACCAACGGGGAGGAAAACTGTGGCGTATCCTGGTCATTTTTTCACTGGTTACGCCTGTTGCAGCGCTACTGGCATCTGTGCTGGGCCAGCAGTCTACGTATATATCCAATATTACCGCTTACATCGTGGCATTGGTGATAGGAGCATTTCTGCACATTTCTACCACTATTTTCTACGAAAGCGGTACCAAACACCATGAATTGAGCTATCGTAAAGTAGTTGCCATAGCAGCGGGGTTGCTTTTAGCATTTCTTACCTTAATATTTGAATAATTCTTTATTTTTAGCCTTTTAAACATGGAAGTCGTCGTCATTATCCTCATCCTTATTTTGCTAAATGGCTTATTCTCAATGTCAGAGGTCGCCATGGAATATGCTCGTAAAGCAAGGCTGGAGTATCTGGCTAACAAAGGGGATGAAAAGGCAAAAGCTGCGCTCAAACTGGCCAGCAAGCCGGACAGGTTTCTCTCCACCGTCCAGGTAGGTATCACACTTATCAGTATTTTAATAGGCATATTATCTGGTATCAGCCTCAAACCACGCCTGGTTGAATACATTTCCGGTTATCCACAGTTCAGTTCTTATAGCGATGGTATTGCCATTACCGTTATTGTGGTGGTGGTAACCTATTTTACGCTGGTAATAGGCGAACTGGTACCCAAGCGCCTGGGTATACTCCGTCCTGAAGCCATCGCAAGGCAAACAGCGGCTCCTATGACATGGGTGTCTATGGTCACTTATCCGTTCATCTGGCTGCTGACCATATCCACCAATATGTTGGTGAATATCTTCAATCTGAAACCAAGCACCGACAGCAATGTCACGGAAGAAGAGATTAAAGCGCTGATTAACGAAGGTACTACCACGGGCGCCATTGAGGAGACCGAACAGGAGATCATTGAAAGGGTGTTTCACCTGGGGGACCGTAACATCACCTCTCTCATGACGCACCGTACCGATATCGTATATCTGGACATCAATGACCCCAAAGCGGTTATCCGCAGTAAGATCCTGGATAGTCCGCACTCTGTATACCCGGTATGTGACGACGTGATTGACAATATCCTTGGTATTATTTCCATCAAGGACCTTTATACGGCAGCTGCCAACACAGGTCATGAGCTGGCGGCCATCATGAAAAAGCCCCTGTTTGTACCTGAGAATAACTCTGCTTACCAGGTGTTGGAAAAATTCAAGGAAACACAGAGCCATGCTGCATTTATAGTAGATGAATATGGCACTTTCCTGGGGATGATCACCCTGAATGATATACTGGAAGCCATTGTAGGAGACATGCCGGAAACCGGACAGGATGACGACTATGAAATAGTGCGCAGGGAGGATGGTTCATACCTGGTAGACGGACAGATCCCTTTTTATGACTTTCTCGCCAGGTTTGACAAGGAAGACTGGATGGCAGAATTTGAACAGGAATTTGATACAATGGCCGGTTTTATCCTGCACCACCAGGAGCATATCCCTAAGATCGGGGAAAAATTTGAGTGGAGAGGCTTCACCTTTGAAATTGTAGATATGGACGCCCATCGTATAGATAAAGTGCTGGTGGAAGCGCCCGAAGATGCGGTAGAAGAAGGTTGATCTGATTAAGTGGAACGAACTGGTCTGATTACGAATTGTAAATGGCAGATACGTATGATTATCATACCGATAAATTACGTAGTTCCCCATTTGTGATTCGTAATTGTTTTTTGCTAATTTTGAGCACTTTTTTACATAATCAAATAATTTAATTTAAAATAATGGTTGTTTTAGGGAGTAAGGTGCTTTCACTGGACGAAGTGTACCGCGTGTTATTTAATGGGGAGGAGTTGAGCCTGGAGGAAGCTGCTTTACAGCAAGTAACGCACAACTTTGAGTTTTTAAAGAAATTTGCCGCCAAGAAGCTCATTTATGGTATCAATACCGGCTTCGGCCCCATGGCACAATATCGCATCAGCGAGAGCGACACTCATCAGTTACAGTACAATCTTATCCGCAGCCATAGCTCAGGAGCCGGTAAATATATGCCGCCCCTGTTAACAAAAGGCCTCATGATAGCGCGCCTCAGCAGCTTCATGCAGGCACATTCCGGTGTACACCCTGAAGTGGTGATCCTGCTCCGGGACCTGATCAATAAGAACATTTATCCCTGCATATATGAGCACGGTGGCGTAGGCGCCAGCGGCGACCTGGTACAGCTGGCCCATCTGGCGCTAATACTGATAGGGGAGGGAGAAGTAGTATATGAAAACGTACTGCGCCCTACAGCTGAAGTATTTGCCCAGTTAGGTATCAAGCCTATGGGAGTGCACATCCGTGAAGGATTGGCTGTGATCAATGGTACTTCAGCTATGACCGGTATCGGCCTGGTAAATATCATTGAAGCCAAGAAACTGCTGGGTTGGAGCTGCATCCTGTCGGCCATGGTCAATGAAGTGGTAGAAGCGTTTGACGACCATCTTTCCAAGGAACTGAATGCTGTAAAGCGTCATGAAGGTCAGAATAAGGTGGCGGCCGCCATGCGTAACATACTGAAAGATAGTAAGATGATCAGGCACCGTCCTGACCATTTCTATAAAGAACTGGAAGAAGAGATCTTTAAAGATAAGGTACAGGAATATTATTCCCTGCGTTGTGTACCACAGGTGTTAGGCCCTATTTACGATACACTGGTGGCTGCTGAAAAGATCGTAGTACAGGAACTGAACTCCGTAAGTGATAACCCTGTAGTAGACCATCACCAGGAGAACGTGTTTCATGGTGGTAACTTCCACGGGGATTATATCTCCCTGGAAATGGATAAGGTAAAGATCGCGATCACCAAGTTGTCCATGTTGTCTGAAAGACAGCTGAACTACCTGATGAATGAAAAGCTGAACCATAAGTTCCCGCCATTCATGAACCTGGGCAAACTGGGACTGAACTTCGGTATGCAGGGTATTCAGTTTACCGCTACATCAACAGTGGCCGAGAACCAGACCTTGTCCTTCCCGATGTATGTGCATAGCATCCCCAATAATAATGATAACCAGGATATTGTGAGCATGGGATGTAATGCGGCGTTAATGACCAACCGTGTTATTGAGAATGCATACGAGGTGCTGGCGATCCAGGTAATGACGATGTTACAGGCGGTTGATTACCTGAACTGTCACGAGAAACTGTCATCCTTCTCACACCGCATATACAGCGAAGTAAGGGCAATTTTTCCTAAATTTATTGAGGACAGTCCTAAGTATAAAGACGCTAAAAAGATCAAGGAATACCTGTTACAGCATGATCCTGAAATAGCATGGTAACCTACTAAAACAATTATCGGATGAAATGTGCTTTAATAACGGGTGGCTCCAGAGGAATAGGAAGGGCAATATGCGTGAAGATGGCGGAGTTGGGGTACTATGTGATTATCAATTATAAGGGCAATGAAGCTGCGGCCAATGAAACACTGGAGGCGGTAAAAGCCAAAGGAAGCGATGGAGAATTGCTGCAGTTCAACGTAGGCAATAATGAGGAAGTACAGGCTGTATTAGGCGGATGGGTAGAAAATAACAAAGAGAAACAGATCCAGGTACTGGTGAATAATGCCGGTATCCGGGAAGATAACCTGTTGTTCTGGATGAACAGCGACCAGTGGAGGAATGTATTGAATATCAGTCTGGATGGCTTCTTTAACGTCACTAAGCAGGTACTGAACAACATGCTGATGAAACGGTACGGACGTATCATCAATATTGTGTCCCTGTCGGGCATTAAAGGTCTTCCCGGTCAGACAAATTACTCTGCAGCGAAAGCAGGGGTAATTGGCGCCACTAAAGCGCTGGCTCAGGAAGTGGCCAAACGTGGTGTAACGGTGAACGCAGTAGCTCCTGGTTTTATCAAAACGGATATGACGGCCGAGCTGAATGAGAAAGAACTGGCTGCGCAGGTACCTATGAACCGTTTTGGTACGCCGGAAGAAGTAGCGGAAGCTGTCGCATTTTTTGCTTCTTCTGCATCCTCTTACATCACAGGAGAGGTTTTGTCGATTAACGGAGGACTATACACATGACCATAATCAGGAATGAAGGACAGTATCAGGAAGCTGGTTACTGACCCTCATTCCTGGGCCAAATTGATTTATATGAACAGAGTGGTGATCACAGGATTGGGAGTTTATTCCTGTATAGGTAAGAACCTGGAGGAGGTACGTGATTCTTTATATAAAGGAAAGTCCGGTATTATACTGGATCCTGCCAGGAAGGCTTTCGGATACCGTTCCGGTTTGACCGGGTATGTGGACCGTCCCGACCTGAAAGGAGTGCTTGACCGCCGTGCCCGCATGATGATGCCGGAACAGGCGGAATTTGCTTTTATGAGTACCCGTGAGGCGCTCGAGCAGGCTAAAATAGATCCGGACTATATAGAAAAGACGGAAGTAGGATTGCTGTTCGGCAACGACAGCTCTTCCAAGCCTGTGATAGAGGCTACCGACATTATGCGGGAAAAAAAGGATACCATGTTGGTGGGGTCCGGTTCTGTATTCCAGACCATGAACTCTACCGTGAACATGAACCTGGCCACCATTTTCAAGCTGAGGGGGATCAACTTCAGCGTGAGTGCGGCCTGTGCGAGCGGTTCCCACGCTATTGGACTGGGTTATATGTTTATCCGTAACGGTATGCAGGACTGTGTGGTATGTGGCGGCGCTCAGGAGATCAATATCTACTCCATGGGTAACTTTGATGCCATCGCGGCATTTTCTGTAAGAGAGAATGAGCCTGAAAAAGCCAGCCGCCCGTTTGATCGTGACCGTGACGGACTGGTACCCAGCGGTGGTGCGGCAACTGTGATCCTGGAAAGCCTGGAATCAGCCCAGCGCAGGGGAGCTAATATCCTGGCGGAGGTGATTGGTTATGGCTTCTCTTCCAATGGCGCCCATATTTCCAACCCTACAATAGACGGACCAGTGCGTTCCCTGCAGATCGCCTTACAGGATGCGGGACTGCAGGCAAAGGACATCGAATATATCAACGCGCACGCTACCAGTACACCAGCAGGAGATGCGAGCGAAGCAGCAGCGATCGACCAGGTATTTGGCGGATCGAGACCCTACGTCAGCTCCACCAAATCGATGACGGGACATGAATGTTGGATGGCGGGAGCAAGTGAAATTGTTTACTCCATGCTGATGATGCAGAATGGTTTTATTGCACCGAATATTAACCTGGAAAATCCTGATGGAGCAGCTACCAGGTTAAATATCAACAATACTACCATTAATAAAGATTTTAATATATTTTTGTCTAATTCCTTTGGCTTTGGGGGGACTAATTCTTCCCTGATAGTCAAGAAATGGATGAAGTAAATAGTTAACTGTCAACACTTTAACACTACAAGAGAGGCAATATTTAATATCTGCCCGGATATTTATACCTTTGAGGGACTAAAAACAGAGATAAGGAAGGTTGATCAGCTAAACTATCATTTGAAGTAAAATTATAAGGTACACAGGCCCGGATTAACAGCCAATCTAAGCGAACTTTTTAATTCTGATAATCACGTATATAGCTCAACCTATATCCTAGAGTTACACTGATATGGACAAACAAGAAATCATACGAATCACTAATGCATTCCTGGTAGAGGAATTTGAAGCGGACGGAAACAAGATAACGCCTGATGCCAACCTGAAGTCTACCCTTGACCTGGATAGCCTTGACTACATTGACCTGGTAGTTGTAATTGAAAATAACTTCGGGTTTAAGGTAAATCCTGAAGATTTTCAGGGAATAGCCACTTTCCAGGATTTTTACGACTACGTGGCTGATCGTATCAAACAAAAAGAACTGGTATAATGCCTTCCTGGGAGGGGAAATCCAAAGGAAATAAGCTGGGGTACAGTATTTTTATCGGGACATTGCGTTATGGGGGCGTACTGCCTGCTTATGTATTATTAAGGTTTGTTGCCGCATATTATTTTCTGTTTTCCTACAGCTCTTCACGCCCCATTTTTCAATATTTTCATACCAGGGTAGGATATGGCTGGTGGCGGTCATTGGTCAGCGTTTACCGGAACTATTATGTATTCGGTCAGGTACTGATCGATAAGGTCGTGGTCATGTCCGGCGTCAGGAACAAATTCACCTTCGAATTTGAAGGGGAGCATCACCTGCGGGCAATTACTGCTGCCGGCAGAGGCGGTATTATGCTTAGCGCCCACCTGGGTAACTGGGAAGTGGCCGGACACCTGTTCCGCCGCCTGGAAACGCGTATCAACATTGTTATGTTTGATGGTGAGCATGAGCGTATCAAGAAGTATTTGTCATCTGTGACGGGCGAACGTAATGTGAATATTATTGTTATTAAGGATGATTTGTCGCACATTTACGCTATTAATGAAGCGCTGAGTAACCAGGAACTGGTGTGTATGCATGCAGACAGGTTCCTGGAAGGCAATAAAACGGTAGCCGTACCCTTTCTGGGGGCAGATGCCCGCTTTCCGGCAGGACCATTCCTGCTGGCAGCTACATTCAGGGTGCCCGTATCGCTTGTTTTTGCTTTTAAGGAAACCAGCCATCATTATCATTTATATGCAACTCAGCCAAGAGAATATCATGGCCGCCGCAGGCAGGGCGTAGAAACTGCCGTTCAGGATTTTGTTCAGGAACTGGAAACCATGGTAAAGAAATATCCTGAACAATGGTTTAACTATTACGATTTTTGGGAAAAACCGGAAGATAAATAAGCAGATTTTATGTTCATCCACACCGACAACGTTACAGCATATATACCGCAACGCATACCGATAGTAATGATCAGCGGCATATTGGAAGTAAAAGACAACATTACCCGTACCGGCCTGCAGATTGCGGCCGATAACCTTTTTGTGGAGGATGGCGTGCTGAAATCACCCGGACTGCTGGAGAACATGGCGCAAACTGCGGCCGCCCGCGTAGGATATGTTGCCCTGCAGGAAAATACCCCTGTTCCCATTGGCTTCATTGGAGCCGTAAAAGACTTTGAAGTGTTTGAGTTCCCCCCCGCCGGCTCCTTTATTGAGACCACCACAGAAATACAAAGTCAGGTGTTCAACGCTACCATGGTAGCTGCTAAAGTGACCCTGAATGGAAAGGTAATGGCGCAATGCGAATTGAAAATTTTCATAAACCCATAAAATCCATTTGTAATGACCACCTTAAAGAAATGCCTGCTGGCAAGTTTTGCTTTAGTATTTGTATGCCTGTCTGCCGGACGCAGTCATGCACAAACCCTGAAAGAATTTTTCAGCAATGAATCCACCCCATTGACTTACCTCGGTGTTGATTTCTCCGCCACCAAAATAGAGGGAGAAACAGCAACTGCCGCAGAAATTGTCAATAAGTTCGAGCCGATTAATAATGTGATCGTTACAGAAGCCAAGAAGTATGACGTTGCCGGCGCCTTCAAAAGGACCAGTGTGAGCAACTTCCTGGAAGCGGTGCAGAAACTCAATGAAGGTGTAAATCCTGCTACCATCAAGGCCAATGGTGTTGCTGACCTGGAAAAAGGATTAACAGCTGCAGACATTGATAAGCATGTGAAGAAATACGATCTCCATGGTCAGAAAGGTATCGGCCTGGTATTTATTATGGACGGTATGAGTAAGACGAATAAAGAAGCTTACGTATACGCTACACTGATAGACCTTTCTACCAAAAAAGTGCTGTTGACAGAACGTTTTACCGGTAAGGCACAGGGCTTCGGTTTCCGTAACTACTGGGCTTATACCATCTACAAAGTGCTGAATTCCATCGACCATGGAAAATATAAAGAATGGAAGAATAAATCTGCCGCTACTCCCGAAACAAGGGTAGCGGCTGTGAAAAGCCAGGCCAGCCTGATGTAATTAATACGGAAAAATAAAATGATGAGCCCTGTATTGACCGAGAGTGCGAATATACTTGTGAAGTTTAATGAAGCCGATCCGCTGGGAATAGTATGGCATGGACATTATATTCGCTATTTTGAAGATGGGAGAGAGGCTTTCGGCGAAAAATACGGGTTCCGTTACCTCGATATTTATAAAGAAGGATATACCGTACCTGTTGTGAATGTGCAATGCAATTATAAGCGTTCGCTGAGATACGGAGACCGTGTAGTTGTGGAAGCCACTTATGTGAATACTGCCGCTGCAAAGATCAGGTTTGAATACAAACTGTACAATTTTGTAACGGGTGAGCTGGTAGCTGATGGGAGTTCCCTCCAGGTATTCCTGGATGTAGCTACATCAACGCTGCAGCTGACCATCCCTCCATTTTTCGAAAAATGGAAAACACAGCATGGACAGATCATTGCTCCTAATAATGTGAAAAGATGAAAAGTGTGTATGTAGTGGCAGATAATATCCTGTCGCCACTGGGCAGAACAACAGAAGAGAACTTTGTAAATGTAAGGAATGGCCTGAGCGGCATCTGCCTGCATGACGACCTGACAATGTCGGCAGCGCCGTTTTATGCTGCTATGATGGCTCCCGACCAGCTGGAAAAGAGCTGGAATGAGGAAAGCCTGGAGCAGTGTACAAAGTTCGAACAGCTGTTGATATTATCCGTGCAGAATGCATTGGACAGAACGTCCATTGACATTACGGATGGCCGTACCGCTTTCATCGTATCCACTACAAAAGGGAATATTGAGCTGCTGGAGCAGCAGGAAGATCCTGCCAATGCTCCCTTGCAGGAAATGGAACTGTTCCATACTGCCAGGAAGGTGGCACAGTATTTTAATTATACGGAAGATCCTATAGTAGTCAGCAACGCCTGTATCTCAGGGTTGCTGGCTATTTTAACAGCCAGAAGGCTGATCCTTTCCGGTCGTTATGACCACGCGGTAGTGACCGGGGCAGATGTGGTGACCAGGTTTGTATTATCTGGCTTCCAGTCTTTCCAGGCTGTCAGCAGTGAGCCATGCCGGCCTTTTGATGCCGACCGTAAAGGGGTGACATTAGGGGAAGGAGCAGCTACTGTGATACTGACCAATAATGAAGCATATATTACTCCTTCTTCCATCCGCGTAGGAGCGGGCGCTGTGAGTAATGACGCCAACCACATTTCCGGGCCTTCCCGTACCGGCGCTGAGCTGAGTACAGCCATGCAAAAGGCGATGAAGGGTTCAGGGCTGACGCCGGCAGACATCGGTTTTGTTTCTGCTCATGGTACTGCAACGCTGTACAATGATGAAATGGAATCGAAAGCGCTGCACCTGGCAGGACTGCTGGATGTGCCTGTGAACAGCCTGAAAGGGTATTACGGGCATACCTTAGGTGCTGCAGGACTGATAGAAGCCGTGATAGGTATGCATGCGCTGCAGCAACAACTGGTCATTCCCACACTGGGATTCCAGTCCCTGGGTGTACCTCACCCGGTAAAGGTGAGCAACCAGCTGAGCAGCAGGCCTATGCAGCATTTCCTGAAGACGGTATCCGGTTTTGGCGGTTGTAATGCAGCCATGATATTTTCGAAATAATCTAATCTTAATTCAGAATGGAGTTTTTTACTAAAGAAACGAAAACAGCACTACAGGCGCAGGAAGCAGCATTGAGACTTGCTTTTGCGCCGATAGCATTCCAGGCTACCCGTGCCCTGCGTGATATGGGCATCCTGCAGGCTATCAGTGACGCCGGACAAAAGGGACTGACCATTGAAGAAGTACTGGAAAAAGTATCGCTCTCCCGTTATGCTGTGCGCGTACTGCTGGAAGCGGGCCTCGGTATTGAACTGCTTATCGTGAATGATAAAAGATACATTCTGACAAAGACGGGTTATTTTATCCTGCATGATAAGCTGACTCGCATTAACATGAACTTTTCACAGGACATCTGCTATCGCGGTATGGACCACCTGCAGGATAGCTTAAAGGAAGGCCGGCCTGCCGGATTAAAGGAGCTGGGTCCCTGGGAAACAATCTATCCCGGATTGCCATTGCTGGCGCCGGAAATAGGCAAGAGCTGGTTTGACTTTGACCATTACTATTCCGACCTGGCATTTCCACAGGCATTGCCGATCGTATTTGAAAATAAACCCCGTACCCTGCTGGACATCGGTGGTAATACCGGGAAATGGACACTGGCCGTGACTGCCTATGATGCAGAGGTAAAAGTGACCATGTTCGACCTGCCGGGTGAGATCGCCATCGCACAACAGCGTACAAAAGAAGCTGGCGTAGCTGACCGTGTGTCTTTCCATGAAGCCAATATCCTGGATGAAAGCCTACCTTTCCCTTCCGGATTTGACGCTATCTGGATGAGCCAGTTCCTGGATTGCTTCTCCGAAGAGCAGATCGTATCCATCCTGAAACGCTGCCGTGAGGCGCTGACAGAGAGCGGTACCATCTATATCCTGGAACCATTCTGGAACAGACAGCCATTCAAATCGGCCGCTTTCTGCCTCCAGCAGACATCATTGTATTTTACTGCTATGGCGAATGGCAACAGCCAGATGTACCATACGGACGATTTCTTTAAATGTATTGAAGACGCAGGCCTGCAGATAGTTGAGGAGAATAACCAGATGGGACTTAGCTACACACTGTTAAAATGTAAGAGAAAATAGTCTCCATAACACTACTCCATAAAACATATCCATGACAACAGAAAAGGTAGACGTATTAGTGATCGGTGCGGGCCCTTCAGGAACAGTGGCGGCATCCATTATCCACCAGGCAGGTTATTCTGTGAAAATAGTGGAAAAGCTGAAATTCCCCCGCTTTGTGATTGGCGAAAGCCTCCTGCCACGTAGTATGGAAGCGCTGGAAGAAGCCGGTTTTATTGATGCCATTAAGGCCAAAGGCTTCCAGGAAAAGTATGGTGCTAAATTCGTAAAAGGCAACAGCGTATGTGACTTTACCTTTAAAGAACAGCATACGCCGGGTTGGAACTGGACCTGGCAGGTGACCAGGGCTGATTTTGACAAGACACTGGCAGATACTGTAGAGGCAATGGGCGTACCTGTATCCTATGAAACGACGGTGACAGCCATCCGTTTTGACGGATCAGACTCTGTAACTACAGTTGAAGATATACACGGCAATAAAAGTGAAATAGCTGCCCGCTTCATCGTGGACGGC
Source organism: Chitinophaga sp. CF418 (assembly GCF_900142925.1). GTDB lineage: Bacteria > Bacteroidota > Bacteroidia > Chitinophagales > Chitinophagaceae > Chitinophaga. The sequence continues at coordinate 277,742 of NZ_FRCN01000013.1, read as the reverse complement.
AGTGGCTATGGCAGGGTAATACCCCGCCTGTTTAACCTGGAAAAAAATTCAAACCTGCAGCCGCGCAAGGCCTTGTTTGCGCACACTGTGGACGCCCGCCGTTCCATGGCAGACGAGCCGAACCGTATTACAGCGGTGGTACATAAACCGGGCACCTGGATATGGATCATTCCATTCTCTACCGGCGTGACCTCTGTGGGTTTTGTAAGCGATCCTTCATTTTTTGATGCTTATCCGGGTACTCCCGAGCAGCAATACCGGGCTATGCTGGAAGCTGAACCTTATACCAGAGAGCGTTTCCGTGATGTGGAACTGGTGTTTGAACCACGTATCCTGGAGTCATGGTCTGCCACCACAGACAAGTTCTATGGAGAAGGCTTTGTGCTGACAGGTAACGTGACAGAATTTCTGGACCCTATTTTCTCATCTGGCGTAACTTTGGCCTGCGTTTCTGCGCAGACTGCTGCTAAACTGGTGATCCGCAAGCTGAAAGGAGAAGCGGTTGACTGGGAGAAAGAATACATGGAGCCTACCATGCAGGGTGTGAATACTTTCCGCTCTTATGTAATGGCCTGGTACGAGGGGACCCTGGACAAGATCTTCTTCTCTGCGGAGCAGCGTTCGGAAGTGAAAAATCAGATCTGTTCAGTACTGGCAGGATATGTATGGGACATGAGCAATCCTTTTGTGCAGCATCATGATACAGCACTGAAACGGTTGGCGCGTACCATAGAATTAACACAAATTATAAAACAGGACCAATAGCTTGTATAACGGCGAGGCATATATAACGGGAAGTTGTGTGATCCGGAAAAACCGGGTGTACAGGGATGGAACACTGTTGTGGGAAACGCCGCAGGCGCAGGAATTACAGGAATTTCTGCGGGCAGGATATGACCAGTTTTCCGGTCAGTATCCCAAGTTCCATAAAATGGATCCGCTGAGCAAGCTGGGATGGCTTGCCGCAGAGGTATTGTTGAAGGATGCCCCGCTGAACAATTATCCGCCAGAAAGTATCGGTCTGATACTGGCTAATAAAAGCGCCAGTCTTGACACTGACCTGCGATATTTTGACACGGTGAAAGATATTGCCAGCCCGGCATTATTTGTATACACGCTGGCCAATATCGTAATGGGGGAAATCAGTATCCGTCATGGCTTCAAAGGAGAGAATGCCTTTTTTACCGCTGATGCATTTGACCCGGAATTCATGGTTGGATATATCAGTCAGCTGTTCCTGGAAAATGCTGTTTCCGCCTGTCTCTGCGGATGGGTGGAAGTGATGGGGCCTGCGTATGAGGTGATCTTGTACAAAGTGGAGCGTAGCAGCGGGGGATTGGCATTCAATGCAGATAATCTGCAGAAAGCAGTAAGTTTTTAAATTAATATACAGTAATAATAATCATGGAAAAATTGATGGCGGCGCTGAAAGCCCAGATCGTAGAGCAGTTGAACCTGCAGGAAGTAAAACCTGAAGATATCGGGGATGATCAGCCCTTGTTCAAGGATGGATTGGGTCTGGACTCTATCGATGCGCTGGAAATAATTGTACTGCTGCAGCAGCATTACGGTATCCGTATTGCGAATCCTGAGCAGGGGCCGGAAATATTCCATTCCGTGCGTACCATCGCTGAATTCATTACCGCGCATCAAACCGCTAAATAATGCATAGTGATGTATGGATTGCCGGAGGTGGCGTTATTTGCGGCATAGGGAACAACCTGTCTGAATGCCTGACAGCATTCGAACGCATGGAGCCAGGTATGGCCCATATGGAGCATTTGCACTCTGTGCACCGCCATACATTCCCTGTAGTGGAAGTAAAAGCGTCCAATGCCACCCTGGCCTCCTGGACGGGGATGCCTGAGAAGATCAGCCGTACAGCTCTGCTGAGCCGTGTGGCTGCGCAGGAAGCCTGGAACAGTACCGGCCTTGGAGATATCCACCAGTACCGCGTAGGTTTTGTTTCTGCGAATACAGTGGGCGGTATGGACAAGACGGAAGACTTCTTTGCAGACTACCTGCAGGATCCTTCCAAAGGGCATCTGAGTCAGGTAGTACATCATGAATGTGGCGCCATTACTGAGCTGGTGGCCGATGCAATGGGCATCCGTCATCATATATCAACTATCAGCACCGCTTGTTCCTCCAGTGCAAATGCATTGATGTATGGGTCGAGGCTGATCAAAAATAACCTGGTGGATGTGGTAATAGCCGGTGGAACCGACGCGCTGACCCGCTTTACACTGAATGGTTTTAATACACTGATGATACTTGATCCTGCAGCCTGCCGTCCTTTTGACGATACCCGTGCGGGGTTGAACCTCGGAGAAGGGGCCGGATATGTTGTATTGATCAGTGAGGCGCTGGCAGCAGAACTGCCGGCCAGCAAGCAGCCCTGGTGCAGATTGAGTGGTTATGCCAACGCCAACGATGCTTATCATCAGACGGCTTCTTCCCCTGATGGTACAGGCAATTTCCTGGCCATGCGGGCAGCGCTGGAAATGAGTGGCATCAAGCCGGAAGATGTCGATTATATCAATCTGCATGGTACCGGTACCCAGAATAATGACTCAGCAGAAGGGGCGGCTATTGCCCGCCTTTTTGCACCGCATTATCCGCCGGTAAGCAGTACGAAGTCCTTCACAGGGCATACATTGGGCGCCAGTGGAGGCATAGAAGCCGTTTTTTCTGCCTGGGCAGTGAAAGAGGGTGTGATCTATCCCAACGCGAATTTCAGTAAACAGATGAAGGATCTGCCTTTTTCTCCTGTTACTAAATTCTCTGCCGGGCTGCAGCTGCAGCATGTCATGTCAAACTCTTTTGGATTTGGCGGTAACTGTTCCAGCCTGGTATTTTCAAAAAATGCGCAATCATAAAATATGTACATCTATATACAAGGAACAGGTTGTGTGTCACCGCAGGAAACTGCGGCAGGCAATACATTCCCGGCTGCGGTGTTGCCCTGGGAAGGGCCGCGCCTGAAAGCATGGGAGCCTGACTACAAACAATGGATAGATGTGAAGCTGATACGCCGCATGAGCCGTGTTATCAAGATGGGTGTGGCGGCAGCGAAGCTTAGCCTGCAGGAAGCAGGCGTGGAGGTCCCCGATGCGATCATTACAGGAACGGCCTATGGCTGCCTGGATGATACCGGTGTGTTCCTTTCAAAAATGATCAATCAGCAGGAAGAAATGTTAACGCCCACAGCGTTCATCCAGTCCACTCACAATACCGTAGCAGGACAGATAGCGCTGATGCTGGGCTGTCATGCTTACAACAATACTTTTGTGCACAAAGCCTTCTCTTTCGAAAGCGCTTTGCTGGACAGTATCATGATACTGAGAGAAGGACGTTCTTCCAGCATCCTCGCCGGTGCGATGGACGAACTGACCAATCACAGTTTCAATATCCTTTCCCGCTTCGATCTGTACAAGAAAGAGCCGGTTACGTATGAACAACTGCTAAAAAGCAGTACACATGGTACGGTAGCAGGAGAGGGCGCGGCCTGTTTTGCGCTGGGAACCGAAAAAGGGCCCAATACAAAGGCTAAACTGACAGGACTGACCACTTTATACAAACCAGTAGGGAAGGCCGAAATTTCGCCGGATATTACTTCTTTTCTGGCCGCGCATAATTGCAGTCAGGAGGAAGTGAGCCTGGTTATTACCGGCCGTAACGGAGATGCCAGCGGAGACGAATGGTATGAGTACGTGGAGAATACATTGTTTGCCGGTAAACCAGTGGCAGGTTTTAAGCATCTCTGCGGGGAATATCCTACTGCTGCCTCTTTCGGTATGTGGTTGGGCAACAGGATACTGGCAGAACAACAGGTTCCTGCTGATGTACTGTTGAAGGGGAAGGTACCGGAACAGATTAAAAAGGTCCTGATCTATAATCATCATAAACAAACGCATCATTCACTGATCCTGCTGACGGCATGCTGACACACCGTATTGCAAATATCGGCCTGTTCCTGCTGCTGGCAGTTGCGCTACTGGTGCACAACTTGTGGCTGACATTGCCCTGGTGGGTTTTCCTGCTACTGCTGCAGCCTTATGTAGCGGCGCTGGTATGGGGAGCATGTAACATAGGATCGAACTTTTATATACCGGTGATATGTGCTGCCGATACAAAAGAAAAGGTGATCGCTATTACGTTTGATGATGGTCCTTTGCTGAAACATACCCCGGAGATCCTGGACATCCTGCAAAGGGAACAGGCGCCTGCAGCTTTCTTTTGCATCGGTAACAGGATAGGGGGGAATGAACCCTTGTTGCGTCGTATAGATGCTGAAGGACATGTGATCGGGAATCACAGTTTTTCGCATCACTTCTGGTTTGATATGTTCGGCTCCGCTAAAATGCTGGCTGAATTGAAACAAATGGATGATACCGTAGAAGTTGTGACAGGCAAAAGACCAAGGCTTTTCCGTCCGCCATATGGAGTTACAAATCCGAATCTTGCCAGGGCGATCAGGAAAGGAGCTTACACTCCTGTCGGCTGGAACATCCGCTCGCTGGATACAGTAGTGAAAGACAAAGACCAGCTGCTGGAAAGGATCAGACAGGGTATCAAACCGGGAGCTGTATTACTGCTGCATGACTCAATGGAAATAACAGTACAGGCATTGCCATCGCTGATACAACATCTTAAGAAGGAAGGATACCGTATTGAAAGAATCGACAAATTATTAAACATACCCGCTTATGCGTAGATGGCTTTTGATATTGGCTTGTATAGTATGCGCCATGCCCATGATGGCGCAGCAGCCGGGCTTTAAGCCGGTAGCAGATGCAGCTGCCTTCAAACAGCAGTTTGCAAAGGCTTCACAGGCTACACAATCCATTCAGTGTGATTTTGTACAGGAGAAGAACCTGAGCATGTTATCTGATAAAATTGTATCCAAAGGGAAGTTCTGGTTCAGAAAGGAGAATAAAGTGCGCATGGAGTATATGCAACCGTCTTATTATCTCCTGGTGATGAATGGTAAAGATATTAAAACAAAGGACGGACAAAAAGAAAACCGCGTGTCCACTAAAGGCAATAAACTATTTGAACAGATCAATAAGATCACAATAGATTGTGTACAGGGAAATGTGGTGAATAATGCCGACTTCAATACCCGCATTCTGGAAAATGCCCAGTCTTATCTGCTGGAGCTGACGCCAGTGAATAAATCGCTGGCGCAGTATTTCAAATCCATTCATCTGCTGGTGGACAAGAAGGATTATTCTGTATCGAAGATCGAGATGTATGAAGCGGGCGGTGATGATACCAGCATCAGCTTTTTGCACAAACAACTGAACGTAAATATTCCCGATGCGGTCTTTGCTGTTAAATAGTTTACTGCTGATGGGGCTTTTGTCCGGTTGTAGCGCTGCCTATAAAAATCTGCAGCCAACCAGTGGTGATGTGAACTGTGTTACGAAATTCCGTCCGCAGTTTGCCAACACCCTGTACAGCACACAGGTTGATATACTGAAGCATCATCTTAGCGGATTACTTTTCTTTAAGCAGATGCCGGACAGCAGTTTGCGGGTGGTATTTGCCAATGAGATGGGCTTTAAGTTCTTTGATTTTGAATTTACCAGAGATGGTGGTTTTGTAAAACATTACATGCTACCAAAGATGGATAAAAAAGCAGTAGTGAAAACACTTCGTGGTGATTTTGAACTGGTACTGCTGCGACCTGATCTGAACCAGGCTCATGTCATGCAGGACAGCATTTATCATTATATCGTGGTGCCTACGGCAAAAGGCAACAACTATTACATCACTGATACTGCCTGTGAGCGGCTGGAACGGATTGAGAAATCTTCCAAACGCAGGCCGGTAGTAAAGGTATGGCTGGGACATTATGAGGCCGGTGTGCCGGATACGATAACTATCCGCCATCAGGGCTTTACTTTTAATATATCATTACAACGCGTACAGAAATAATGTTAGCAGGAAAACTATACACGCTTGAGCAGGAGCAGTCTGCTGGTGAAACCGGAACTTACCAGGTTTTGTGGAATGCAGCACATCCTGTATTTGAAGGACATTTCCCTGGCCGTCCTGTTGTGCCGGGTGTTTGCATGATGCAGACCATCCAGGAACTGCTGGAAAGACTGTTGCAGAAAAAGGTGCTGTTGAAAAAGGCGTCCCAGATGAAGTTCCTGAACATGATCGACCCTACGGCCAATCCGAAGGTAGAGATAGGTGTTCAGTACAAACTGCAGGATGGAGAAATAAAAGTGACTGCATCTTTGAAATATGAGGCGCTCACCTTTATGAAATTCCAGGGAACATTTGTTGAAGCATAATGACCGATATAACAACATATCATGATCAGTTCACTGCGCAGAAAGCTGCAGTACTGGTGCCAACCTACAACAATGCCAAAACGCTGGAGGCGGTATTAAGAGACGTACTCTCTTATACAACCCACGTCATTGTAGTAAATGATGGCAGCACTGATAATACCTCCGCTATACTTGATGCTTTCCCGGAGATACAACGGGTGGAATATATATCCAACAAGGGTAAAGGAATTGCGCTGCGTCGCGGTTTCCGCTTTGCTGTTGATCAGGGATATGAATACGTTATCACGATGGATGCAGACGGACAGCATTTCGCTTCCGACCTGCCAGTGTTGCTGGAGAAACTGGGAACAGAACGGAAGGCTATCATCATCGGTGCACGTAACCTGCAACAGGAGAACATGCCCGGTAAGAACACCTTCGCCAACAAGTTCTCCAATTTCTGGTTCTATGTGGAAACAGGATTGAAGGGCCCGGATACACAATCCGGTTACCGCCTCTATCCTGTTCACGCCATGCGCAAAATGCGTTTCTGGTGTACCAAGTACGAATTCGAAATAGAAGTGCTGGTGCGCAGTGCCTGGAAAGGTGTTAAAATTGACTGGGCGCCTATTAAGGTATACTATCCTCCGGCAGAGGAAAGAGTGTCCCACTTCCGTCCTTTCAGGGATTTCTCCCGCATCAGCGTACTGAATACAATATTGGTGCTGATCACCTTCCTGTACATCAAACCGCGCGATTTCATCCGCTTTCTGTTCAAGGCAGAGAGCTGGCGTATGATGTGGTATGAGCATGTACTGAACAAGGAAGAGACGAATGTACGCAAGGCGCTCTCTGTTGGTTTCGGTGTGTTTATGGGTATTGTACCTATCTGGGGATTCCAGATGGTGACTGCCCTGGCATTGGCTGTATTATTCAGACTGAATAAAGCATTGGTGTTTATGTCCTGCCATGTCAGCCTGCCACCAATGATCCCCTTCGTGATCTTCGCGAGTTTTGCAACAGGAAAGATCTGGATAAAGGATGGCAGTATCCTGCCGCCGCTTACCAGCAATCTTACACTCGACATGATCAAACAGAATTTGTTTCAATATTTGACCGGAGCTGTCACACTGTCTATAATAGCAGGTGTGGTGGCATTTTTGCTCGTTTATATACTGCTGGCCATCTTCCGTAGGGATCCCGTGAAACAGGTCAGCTAGTTTACAGTATGAATTGATATGGGTAAGTTATTTGTAAGCATATATAATTTCTTCCACCGGCATAAGGCCTGGCTATGGACTTGTACCATTGTCTGTTTTGCCCTGGCCGGGTATTTCGCATCCCGTATTAAGCTGGAAGAAGATATTACCCGTATCCTGCCACAGGACAAAAAGCTCGATAAGTTACAGCAGGTGTTCAGCGATTCCCGGTTTGCCGACAAGCTGGTGATCACCATCTCTCAGAAAGATACTACACAGGCTCCCCAACCGGATAGCCTCACTGCCTTTGCACAGGTGCTGGCTGCCCGTGTGAATGAGCGCTATGCGCCTTATATCAAACAATTCCAGGCACAGGTGGAAGACGCTGCAGTGCTGGATCTGATGCAGGTGATACAGCAACACCTGCCGGTATTCCTGGAAGAAAAAGACTATCAGAAGATCGACTCGCTGATCATGCCTGACAGGCTACAGCAGACCCTGGAAAATAATTATCATACACTGATCTCTCCTGCCGGGCTGGTAGTGAAGAAAGTGATCGCAGCAGACCCTGTGGGTATGTCCTGGCTGGGTATTAAGAAGCTGCAGCACCTGCAGTACGATGAACAGTTTGAGTTGTATGATGGCTTTGTGATGAGCAAAAACCAGCGGCATTTGTTATTGTTCATTACGCCTGCAAATCCAGCTAATGCTACCGGAAAGAATGCAACATTACTGAAGGGATTACAGGCAGAGATAGACACACTTCAGAGAGGCTCAACAGCAGCTACTGCTTCTTTTTTTGGAGCGGCAGCTGTATCCGCAGGGAACGCCATACAGCTCAGGCAGGATACCTTGTTGACACAGGGTATCGTGGTCGTATTGCTGGTCGTATTGATTGCTTTGTTCTTTAAAAAGAAACGTGCGCCGTTACTGGTAATGTTGCCGGTGGTGTTTGGTGCCTTGTTCTCGCTGGCAGTGATAGCCGTTGTGCAGCAAAGCATTTCAGTGATTGCGTTGGGTGCGGGAGCTGTGGTGCTGGGGATTGCGGTGAACTATTCATTGCATGTCTTTAACCACTACCGTCACCTGCCTGATATCCGTGAAGTGATCCGCGATCTGGCTACTCCCATGACCGTTGGCAGCTTTACAACCGTAGGCGGTTTTGCTTGTCTGCAGTTCGTAGAGTCACCCATCTTACAGGATGTTGGCCTGTTTGCTGCATTAAGCCTCATAGGAGCTGCATTGTTTTCTCTGATCTTTTTGCCACACTGGATTGTGCTGGGTAAACAACCCGCGCATCCGCCGGTGCAACATTACAACTGGCTGGACAAGCTTGCCGCTTACAAACCGGAAAAAAATAAATACCTGGTAGGTGTTATCATACTGCTGACAGTCATCTTCTTCTTTACCGCGGGTAAGGTGGAATTTGAAAGTGATATGATGCGCATGAATTTTATGCGTCCCGAACTGAAAGCTGCAGAAGCAAAGTTCAACCAGGTGAATGCCTATACCGCGCAATCCATTTACCTCGTTACTGATGGTGCTGATTTGGAATCAGCGCTACAGCACAGTGAGCGCTTATTACCGCTGGTGCATGAGTTACAGGAAAAGGGAATTGTAAAGAAATATGCAGGCGTGAATACCTTATTGATGTCCCAACAGGAACAGCAGCAAAGGATACAACGCTGGAATACATACTGGACGCCTGAGAAGAAACAACAACTGGTTAGCTATCTTCAGCAGCACGGACCGGCAGTTGGTTATAAAGCAGCAGCATTTGAACCTTTCGCACTGTGGTTACAACAGGGTTTTACGCCTGTTCCCGAAAGCGATCTGCAGGCATTACGCTCCAGCAACATTGGCGACTTCATTACAGAAAAGAAAGACCGTGTATCCCTGGTTACCCTGCTAAAGGTAGACCCTGCGCAAAAAGCAGCAGTGTATAGAGCATTGGGCGAACAGGAATATACTACAGTACTGGATAAACAATATGTGGCTAACCGCCTTGCAGAAGTGATCCGTAGTGAGTTTAACAGCATTGCCTGGATGACTTCCTTACTGGTGTTCTTTGCCTTACTGATCTCATATGGCCGCATAGAACTGGCGCTGATCACCTTTATTCCCATGCTCATCAGCTGGGTATGGATACTGGGTATTATGGGACTGTTTGGGATCAAATTCAATATCGTTAACATCATTCTGAGCTCGTTCATCTTTGGTCTGGGAGATGATTACAGTATCTTCACGATGGATGGCCTGCTACAGCAGTATAAATCCGGCCGGGAAGATAACCTGTCCTCTTTCCGTACTTCCATCTTCCTTTCCGCTATTACCACCATCTTAGGTCTGGGGGTGATGATCTTTGCGCAGCATCCTTCGCTGCGCTCTATTGCATTGATCTCCATCATCGGTATCAGCTGCGTGGTATTGATCTCACAGGTAATGATCCCGCTGCTCTTTCACTGGCTCATCACCAACCGTACCCGTAAAGGCAGAGCACCGTGGACTTTACATGGATGGGCGAAATCGGTTTTTGCCTTCGCTTACTTTACTTCAGGATGTCTGGTGCTGACAGTAATAGGATGGGTGCTGGTAAGGTTCAATCCGTTTAAGAAAAAGACGAAAGCAAAATATATATACCACCGTATTTTAGCAACGTATACGAAGTCTGTGATCTATATCATGGGTAACGTAAAAAAGAACATCATTAATCCGGAAGGAGAGAAGATGGCAACACCAGCAGTGATCATCAGTAATCACCAGTCCTTTCTGGACATCCTGGTGTCAACTATGTTGAATCCAAAGGTGATCCTGCTGACCAGTGAGTGGGTATGGAACTCTCCGGTATTCGGCGCTGTGGTGAGAATGGGCGACTATTACCCAGTAGCAGAAGGGGCAGAAGGTAGTATTGACAAGCTGAGAAAGAAAGTGGAAGAAGGATACTCTATCGTGGTTTATCCGGAAGGTACCCGTTCTCCTGATGCGTCGATAAAACGTTTCCATAAAGGCGCTTTCTACATTGCGGAACAAATGGGACTGGATATACTGCCGATCGTATTGCATGGTACGGCGTATACCATGAGCAAGAATGATTTCCTGCTGAAAGATGGAACCATTACAGTGAAATACCTGCCAAGAATTAAAGCAGGTGATACTTCCTGGGGAGATAATTATACAGCGCGTACTAAACAGATCAGCCGTTATTTCAAGGCAGAATATGAAAAGCTGCGTGAGGAAATAGAAGTGCCGGCTTATTTCAGGGAACAACTCATCTACAGCTATATTTACAAAGGGCCTGTACTGGAATGGTACATGCGTATTAAAACAAAGCTGGAAGGTAACTATGCATTGTTCGACCAGTTATTACCCAAACGGGGACGCATACTGGACATTGGCTGCGGATATGGCTTTATGAGCTACATGCTGCACTGGCTGTCTGAAGAGCGCGTAATGAAAGGAATAGACTATGATGAAGAGAAGATCATTACCGCACAGCATTGTTACCTGCGGAATGAACAGGTGAGTTTTGAACATGCAGATGTGACCAATTATGCCTTTGGACAATATGATGCATATGTGATCAGTGATGTACTGCATTACCTGCAACCAGAAGAACAGGAGAAGGTATTGTCCGCATGTATCAGCCAGCTGGGGCCTGATGGTGTGATCATCGTACGTGACGGTGATGCCGACCTGAAGGAAAGGCATGAAGGTACCAAGCTGACAGAGTTCTTTTCTACTAAGCTGATCGGATTCAATAAGACGAAAGATAAACCACTGTCATTTTTCTCTTCTTCCCGTATCCGGGAAATTGTTACGGCCAATGGAGCGGTAATGGAACAGATAGACAATACAAAATATACCTCCAACGTAATTTTCATCATCAAAAAGTTATCCCCTGTACATGCAATATGATGTGATTATAATAGGTAGCGGGCTGGGAAGCCTGGTTTGTGGCGCTATTCTCAGCAAGAATGGTTACAAAGTCTGCCTCTATGAAAAGAACCGGCAGATAGGCGGATGCCTGCAAACGTTTTCCCGCGACAAAGCAATTATTGATTCAGGTGTACATTATGTCGGTGGACTTGCTGACGGACAGAACCTGAACCAGGTATTCCGTTACCTGGGCATCATGGATAAAATGAAACTGCGGCAGCTGGACATTGACGGATTTGATCATATTCATTTTGGCAATGAGCAGAAAGTATATAAGCTGGCGCAAGGCTATGATAATTTTGCAAAGCAGCTGCTAAAGGATTTTCCCGGAGAAAAAGATGCGCTGTATGCATACTGTGAAAAAATGAAGGAGGTGTGTGGTAAATTCCCATTGTTCAACCTGAGGACGGGAGACTATCGTGAGAAAGAATCCGTAATGGGACTTGATACGCATGATTTCATAAGCAGTATCACGAAGAATGAGCGGCTGCAGCACGTACTGGCTGGTAATAATCTGCTGTATGCAGGTGAGAAGGGCAAAACGCCGTTTTATGTACATGCACTCGTGCAGCACAGTTATATAGAAAGTTCCTGGAAATGTGTGGATGGCGGTTCTCAGATCTCCCGTGCGCTGAACAGGGTGATCAAAGAACATGGAGGGGATATTATCCGGAATAAAGAGGTGATACGCATCGTTGAGTTTGACGGAAAGGTAGATCATATTGTACTGGCCAACGGAGAGCAGGTCTCTGCAAGGCACTTTATATCCGGTCTGCATCCTGCAAAGACGATGGAGATGACAGAAAGTATCAGTCTGCGGCAGGCCTACAAAGCCAGGATATGTACCCTGGAGAATACACCGGGTACCTTTATGCTGAACGTGGTACTGAAACAAGGTACCTTCCCTTACCAGAACTATAATTACTATCATCACGATACTGACAATGCCTGGGATGGCGTGAATTACACGGCGGATAACTGGCCGAATACCTACGCCCTGTTTGTATCTGCCGGTACAGGAAAGGAGCAGTTTGCCGATAACCTGTCTATCATGACCTATATGCGTTATGCAGATGTGGAGCCTTGGCACGATACCTTTAACACGGACTCACAACCGGATGTGCGGAATGCGGACTACCAGGAGTTCAAGAAAGAAAGATCAGAGAAGCTGCTGGATGCCGTGGAGAAACAGTATCCGGGTATCCGCAACTGTATACATGCTTATTATTCCTCCACACCGCTGACATACAGGGACTATCTGGCTATGCCGGAAGGCAGTATGTACGGCATAGCAAAAGATGCCGCTGATCCCTTGAAAACAATGATCTCGGCAGCGACAAGGTTACCTAATTTGTATCTTACCGGGCAAAATCTGAACTTGCATGGAATTTTAGGGGTGACGATGACGGCAGTGGTTACCAGTTCGGTACTGCTGGGCATGGAGAAGCTTATAAACGATATTAACGCAGCATAAACTAATTAAGAGAGATGTCATTGAAAAAGGGAACGAAACGGAGTGGATGGCGTAGACTGGGCAAGGCGCTGTTGTATGTAACGGGCACGATTGTATTACTACTGATCATATTGGTCATTTATGTAGTCAGTGTATCGCATATAGACCCGCCTGAAATTGCAGACAAACAATCCCTTCAATGGCAGCGTAAGCCGCTGGACAGCACCAGTTATACCCTGGGTAACAGCTGGTTCCGTAAAAGCGAGAGTGGTTTGTATGAACTGTATGTGGAAGGAAAACCCTTCGAAAGAGGTGTAGTGGAAGGTAAACTGACAGCAGAGCTGGTACAGCGACAGGAAGATCATTTTACAGACCAGATCAAAAAAATGATCCCTTCGCAGACCTACCTGAAATTCCTCCGCTACTTTGTAGGGTTCTTCAACAGGAATCTTGCACATAATATTGCTGAAGAAAATAAAGAAGAGATATACGGAATCTCTTTTTCCGCATCTGACAGATACGACTTCATCGGCACCAACTATGAACGTATCCTCAACTATCATGCTGCGCACGATATAGGGCACGCCCTGCAGAATATGGCGCTGGTGGCCTGTACTTCTTTCGGTACCTGGAATGGCGCATCTGCCGATAGTAGCCTGATAATAGGCCGTAACTTTGACTTTTATGTAGGAGATAAATTTTCGGAAGATAAAATAGTAGCATTCTATCGTCCTGAAAAGGGTTACCGCTTTATGATGGTGACCTGGGCAGGTTTTACGGGAGTGGCTTCAGGTATGAATGAGAAAGGACTGACGGTTACCATCAATGCAGATAAAAGTGATATTCCTACCGGTTCTGCCACGCCAGTGTCGCTGGTAGCGAGGGAAATACTCCAGTATGCGAAGAATATTAATGAGGCCTGGACCATCGCCAACAAACATAAGATGTTCGTATCAGAATCTTTCCTGGTAGGTTCCGCAGAAGATAACCGTGCGGCTATCATAGAGAAGACGCCTGAGAAGATGGATATATACGACCCGAAAGAGCAATTCATCACCTGTACCAATCACTTCCAGGGCGCCACGCTGGGTAAAGAAGAGAAGAATATCAAACAAAGAGATGAAACTGCTTCCGGTTACCGTTTCAACCGTCTGTCGGAATTACTGCAGCAGCATGGCCCTAATACAGTGCAGAAAACGGTCGACATACTGCGCGATCGCTATGGACTACATGGAGAGAATATCGGGATGGGAAATGAAAGAGCTATTAACCAGTTGATCGCGCACCATGCCGTAGTATTTGAACCAAAGAAGAAGATGGTATGGGTATCAACAGCACCTTGGCAGCTGGGTAAATTTGTTGCTTACAACCTCGATTCCGTGTTTAATATGAAAGGGCTACAGTATGATCATGAGATCTATGACAGCACACAGACCATTGCAGCAGATCCTTTCCTGCAAACGGAGGACTATAAATCTTTCGTAGCTTTCAGGGCTATGAAGGCTGATATCATGGACGGTAAGGAAGTAGATGTAAAACAACTCATCCGTCTTAATCCGGAATATTATCATGCTTATGTGCTGGCGGGAGATTATGAGTTTAAGCATAAACAGTATAAAGCAGCAGAAGGTTATTATAAAACAGCATTGACCAAAGTAATAGCAACGAAAGGAGAGGAAGATCATATCCGCAGGCAATTGGAAAAATGTGCTAAAAGTAATTAACATGATATACGGGATCGGTACTGACATCATCGAAGTAGCCCGCGTTGCGGCCAAGATGGAAAAAGGAAACGGATTCCGGGACATGATATTTACACCGCGTGAAATAGCCTATTGTGAGGGACAGGCTAGCCCTGCTCAGCACTATGCAGCCCGCTTTGCCGCGAAGGAAGCCTTCCTGAAAGCAATGGGCACAGGCTGGGGGCACGGAAAGATCAACTTCAACGAGATTGAGATCAGGAATGACGAAACAGGAAAACCCCTGTTACAGCTGACCGGTAATGCAGTGTCCTGCTATAGTGAATTACAGATTAAACAGATACTGGTTTCCTTATCCCATGTAAAAGCAACAGCTATTGCCATGGTGGTAATAGAGATCTGAAAACTGAGTACCATGTATATACCCAACATTGAACTGCAGTCAAAAAAAACTATCAGACAATTCCAGGAAAAAGAAGTACTTCACCTGCTGGGCTACCTGCGTGAGTTTTCGCCTTTTTACCGGCAATGGTTCGCAGACCATGGTATACAGCCTTCTACTGTTAAATCATTGAACGATCTGTGGCTGATCCCGCCTGTTACGAAGGAACATCTGCAAGAGCAGAACTGGGACTTTTTATGTGTGGATAAAAGCAAGATCGCTGAATATACAACTACCTCAGGCACCCTGGGTCGTCCCGTTATTATTGCGTTGACACAGAAAGACCAGGAGCGTCTCAGCTATAATGAATACATTTCCTTCTGCTGTGCGGATGGTACTGAAAATGACATTTACCAGCTGATGCTGACGCTGGACCGGCAGTTCATGGCAGGTATGGCCTATTACAACGGTATCCGCAAGCTGGGAGCAGGCGTGCTGCGTATTGGGCCTGGCGTACCTTCCCTGCAATGGGAGAATATCCAGCGCATACAGCCCACTACTATTGTAGCGGTACCTTCCTTTATTGTGAAGCTGATCGCTTTTGCAAAAGAGCATAATATCGATATCAACGACTCTTCCGTAAAGAGTGCAGTATGTATCGGAGAGAATATCCGGAACGTAGACTTCTCCCTGAATGTACTGGGCAAGAAGATCACGGAGCAATGGAATATCAAGCTGTATTCCACCTATGCTTCTACAGAAATGCAGACAGCCTTTACCGAGTGTAAGGCAGGGCAGGGAGGACATCATCACCCGGAACTGCTGTACATAGAGCTGCTGGATGATAACAACCAGCCCGTTGGTCCTGGTGAAGACGGGGAGGTGACTATCACTACCCTGGGAGTGGAAGGCATGCCGCTGTTGCGTTATAAAACCGGGGATATCTGCCGTTATTATGACGAGCCTTGTTCCTGTGGCAGGCATACCATGCGTCTATCGCCGGTGATAGGCAGGCGCAAACAGATGATCAAGTACAAAGGCACTACCCTATACCCACCTGCGCTTTTTGACCTGCTGAATGATATGGAGGAAGTACGGGAGTTTGTGGTGGAAGTATTCTCCAATGAAATAGGCACGGACGATATACTGCTGCATCTCTGGCCGGTAGCGGAAACGGAGGACATTGACCGTAAGATCCGTTCTTACCTGCAGGCAAAACTGAGAGTGATTCCTCAGGTACGCTATGTTTCCCAGGCAGACATCATGAAGATGCAGTTCCCGGAAGGCAGCAGGAAGCCTATCAAATTCATTGACAGGCGATAGCAGTATCAGAAGGCAAAATCAGCATCCGCTTTGGGATTATCCAGTTTAGTGCTTTTGCGCACTGCGTTCTGGATCACATGGATCATATTGATCTGGTTAGGATGCTCATCATACAGGATGTTATTCCTGACATGCGCCCGTTTGAAGGCAGGTATCTTTTCAGCAGCCAGGAAGCACCAGGCTGCCTCTTCTTCTATCTTATAGCCAAGATATTGCAGGCGTACGGGTTTGCCGTCGGTGGTCACGAACAGGTGTTTGGCCAGGTAGCCTGCTATCAGGCTGTCTGTAATAGCCCTGTTGGCAGGATGTACAATGTCCATAGGAGCTTTATACTGCTTTTTAATGGCATTTTCCAGGTCATCTGCGAAGATGCGACAACTTACCTGCAACTCATTTTTGGACTTATCGTGCGTTATTTCGGTGACGCTTACATAGAAAGGATGTAATACCGTCAATGCCGTCACCAACCATTTAAATAATAATACCCCCACTTGCCTAAAAAATTTTAAATTTTAAGATGACCTTTGTATAATTACTGAAACTGGCAACAAATATAGGGTAATGAACGAGTTTGTGATGTATTTTCAGATGGGATGGCAGCATATTGTGGATTGGGGCGGTATGGATCATATATTATTTATTGCTGCCTTATGTGCTGTTTACCTGCTGGAAGACTGGAGAAAAGTACTGGTGCTGGTGACTGCTTTTACAATAGGCCATTCCATTACACTTGCATTGAGCGTAACGAACGTAGTGTATATAAAAAGCAGCGTAATAGAGTTCCTTATACCGGTGACAATAGCCATCACAGCTTTTTCAAATGTAATAAGGAAGCAAACTGTTCCGGGCAAATTACAGATCAACTACTTTTTTGCAGGGTTTTTCGGATTGATCCATGGAATGGGTTTTTCCGGTTACCTGAAAAGTTTACTTGGAACACAGACAAACATTGTTCGACCCCTGCTGGCCTTTAATCTGGGATTGGAATTTGGCCAGGTCCTGATTGTCACAGGCGTGCTTTTACTGGCAGCTATTGTCGTAAATATCCGGCGTGTGAAACGCAGGGACTGGAATTTGTTCCTTTCATCCGCCATTTTTGGGGTTGCTTTTATGATGGCCGCTGAGCGGTATCAGGAATTAATGGTTAAGTAAGCAGTAACAACCAAGCTGCTGACCTTTGTAATATAGACTTGTTTATGAGAAAGAAATCCTTCAAACTAGCACTGGCCCTATGCTTTATGACGGCACTGGCACAGGCGCAGAATCCAGGCTCTAATCATGGTAACCGCTTTGAGCAGCTGGGTACTATGCTGACAGATCCTAATGAATACCGCTCTGCTTCCGGGGCGCCCGGACCAAAATACTGGCAGCAACGGGCAGATTACGACATTACCGCTACGCTGGACGATGAGCAGCAGAAGCTCACAGGTGCGGAAACTGTTACGTATTACAACAACTCGCCCGACCCGCTGACCTACATCTGGTTGCAACTGGACGAAAATGAGCATGACCTGAAAAGCGACAACAACAGCTTTGATGGCAGCACGATGTCTGAGAAGATGAGTATGCGTACTGTAAACGGCATACTGGGTAATCCGGGTAGTAAGAAATTTGGTGTGAACATCGTGAAGCTGACCGACGAAAGCGGCAAGACTTTATCTTACACCATCAACCAGACCATGTTGCGTATTGACCTGCCACAGACACTGCAGCCGGGCCAGAAGCTCCGCTTCAAGGTAGAATGGTGGTACAACATCTCTGACCGTATGGTACAGGGTGGCCGTGGTGGTTATGAATATTTTCCTGACGACAAGAACTACCTCTATACAATTACCCAGTGGTATCCACGCCTGGCGGTATATTCTGACTTCCAGGGATGGCAGAACAAGCAATTCACCGGTCGTGGCGAGTTTGCGCTGACCTTTGGTAATTTCAAAGTAAGCATGAACGTACCTGCTGATCACGTGGTAGGTGCTACCGGTGAATGTCAGAACTACAAGGATGTACTGACATCTGCACAGTTCCAGCGCTGGCAACAGGCACAGACTGCAAAACAGCCTGTGGAAGTAGTAACACTGGACGAGGCGCAGAAAGCACTGGCAGGACATGCTACCGGTCGTAAGACATGGGTATATGAAGCACAGAACGTGCGTGACTTCGCCCTGGTATCTTCCCGCCGCCTCGTATGGGATGCGATGGCTACCAATGTAGAAGGCAAGAAAGTAATGGCAATGTCTTACTACGGTCCGGAGGCTTATCCGCTATACAATCGCTACTCTACCAAAGTGGTAGCGCATACCGTTAAGACATATTCCAAACACACTATTCCTTACCCTTATCCAGTAGCTATCTCAGTAGAAGCTGCAAACGGTATGGAATATCCGATGATCTGCTTTAACTATGGCCGTGCTGAGAAAGACGGTACTTACTCCGAGACTACCAAAAATGGTATGATCGGTGTGATCATTCACGAAGTAGGACACAACTTCTTCCCGATGATCGTGAACTCTGACGAGCGTCAGTGGACATGGATGGATGAAGGTCTGAACACTTTCTGCCAGTTCCTGACAGAACAGGAGTGGGACAACAACTTCCCTTCCAACCGCGGACCAGCCTACAAGATCACTGACTACATGAAGATGCCGAAAGATCAGCTGGAACCTATCATGGTGAATTCTGAAAACATCGTGCAGTTTGGACCAAACGCTTACGCAAAACCTGCTACTGCACTGAACATCCTGCGTGAGACCGTAATGGGCAGAGAACTGTTCGATTTCGCTTTCCGTGAGTATGCACGCAGATGGGCATTCAAACATCCAACGCCTGCTGACTTCTTCCGTACCATGGAAGATGCTTCTGCAGTAGACCTGGATTGGTTCTGGCGTGGCTGGTTCTATGGTATCGAACCAGTTGATATTTCCCTGGATAGCGTAAAATGGTTCCGCCTGGATACAAAAGATCCGCAGATCAGCAAAGCTGAAGCAAAAGCAAAATATGACCGCGCTGCTGACCACATTTCCCGTGCACGCAACAAGGCTGCCGGTATGCAATTTGCAGTAGACCAGGATACAAGCCTGCAGGACTTCTACGTGAAATGGAACCGCTTTGAAGTAACTCCTGAAGATAAGGCTGCATATGAAACTTTCTCTGCAGGACTTTCTCCTGAAGAGAAGCGTCTGTATGAGAGCAAAAAGAACTTCTATGAAGTATCTTTCTCTAACGTGGGTGGTCTGGTAATGCCGCTGATCATTGAATGGACATATGCAGATGGTACTAAGGAAACTGACCGTATCTCTGCGTATATCTGGCGTAAGAACGAAAACAATGTATCCAAGGTTTTCGCAAAGGATAAAGAAGTAGTGGCCATCAAGCTGGATCCTCAGCGTGAAACTGCTGATATCGATGAGTCCAACAACAGCTGGCCTCGTGTAGCAGCTCCTTCCCGTTTCGAATTGTTCCGTCAGTCACAGAGTGTACGTGGTGCATCTACTGGTGGTAACCCGATGCAGAAAGCGAAGAAATAATAAGCATCATAAATAAAAAAATGCCGCGAAGATCTTCGCGGCATTTTTTTATTGTTTTTTTCCGGGCTTCTCTTTATCCGGAGTTCCCTTTTTGGGTGTTCTTCCAGCTTCTTTAAGGGCGCGGTGTATGATCCACTCCAGCTGACCGTTGATGCTCCTGAACTCATCCGCAGCCCATTTTTCAAGTGCTTCATAAGTCTCGCCGTCAACCCTTAATACGAATGATTTCTTATCCGCCATACCCCGTATTTACTGATTATTGATGTAGTGTGCCGGTATTGACAACAGGCGATACTTTTGATTCTCCGCAAAGCACTACCAGCAGGTTTGATACCATGGCTGCTTTACGTTCTTCGTCGAGTACTACTATTTCTTTCTTTGATAACCTGTCCAGTGCCAGTTCTACCATACCTACAGCGCCTTCCACGATTTTGGTACGGGCTGCAACGATAGCAGTTGCCTGCTGGCGTTGTAACATTGCGCCTGCAATTTCAGGGGCGTAAGCCAGGTGACTGATACGTGCTTCCAGTACAACGATACCGGCAGGGCCGAGACGTTCATTCAACTCTTTTTCCAGCATCTCATTTACCTTATCACCGCCATCGCGCAGGGTGATGTCCGGTTCTGCACCTTCTTCTTCCATCCTGTCGTAAGGATAGCTTACTGCCAGGTGGCGTACAGCCGCTTCACTCTGTATGTTCACATATTGCAGATAGTTGTCCACTTCGAAAGATGCCTTGTAAGTATCACTCACCCTCCATACAATAACGGCGGCAATTTCGATAGGGTTACCCAGCTTGTCATTTACTTTTAACTGCTGTCCGTTGAGGTTATGCGCCCTTAAAGACAGGTGTACTGTCTTGTACAGCGGGTTTACCCACATCAGTCCATTTTCCTTCACAGTACCAATGTATTTACCAAAGAAGGTGAGTACACGGGAGTGATTGGGGTTTACGATCAATATACCTTTCACGAGAAAGATAAAGGCAAGGAAAGCTAATGCGGCAAGAACGAAAAAGCCGGCATTGCCGGTCTGTCCCATCAGGACGAAAAAGATGATGGATAAGGGCAAATTGATTAGGGCCAGAACAATGGCAAGGTAGCCCGATACGGGCTTGATGATCTTTTCCATAAGTAATGTTGTTTTGATATCATTATGATATCAAAAGTAATCAAAACAAATCATATTACAACTAATAATTTGCAGGCATAACCGAAACGGATTATTTTAAAGCAAATTTCTGGTTATGAAGTATCTGATAGGAACGCTGTTAGTATTAAGCGGATTTTTGACTACAAAGGCCGCCAGCGTGGACACAATCGCCATTTTCAGTAATGCTATGCACAGGAGTATTAAGTGTGTAGTAATAACGCCCGACAGTTATAAGAATAGGGAACAGCGTTATCCCGTGGTATATATACTTCATGGTCATAGCGGGAACTATGCGGACTATATTAAGAAGATCCCTGCCGTTGCTGCCATGGCGGATGCATATCAGGAGATACTGGTATTTCCGGATGGTGCTTACAGCAGCTGGTATTTCGACAGCCCTGTGGACAGCTCCATGCGTTTTGAAACATATGTAGGTAAGGAGATCCCTGCGTGGATAGATCAGCATTACCACACAAAAGCCGCGCGCCAGTACCGCGCTATTACAGGGTTAAGTATGGGCGGACATGGAGCCTTATATCTGGCCATCCGTCACCAGGATACTTTTGGCGCTGCGGGTAGTATGAGTGGGGGAGTGGATTTCCGGCCTTTCCCTAATAACTGGGATCTGGCGCTCAGACTGGGAACGTATAAAGATCATGCTGATAATTGGGATCAGAATGTAGTAGTGAACCAGTTATCTCATTTAAAAAACGATTCACTTGCATTGATCATCGACTGTGGGGTGAAGGATTTTTTCATAGATGTTAACCGGCAGTTACATCAGCGTTTACTGGAACTAGGTATTTCTCATGATTATATTGAACGTCCCGGCGCGCATAACTGGGATTACTGGAGTAATTCCATTATGTATCAGTTGTTTTATTTCAACAGGTTTTTTGGGAAATAATTGAGTATTAGTTTTAAAAAAGGGAGTATCTTTGCTGGTACTCCCCTTTTTAATATTATTTTCTCCCGATTAGGCTCGCTTTAAGTCCAACTTAAGTCCACCTCAACTCCACCTTATCTCCATGTGTAATACGGGTATACAGTAGCCATACGATAGTCTTTTAGCGAAAATACGCTCTTGGATGGCCGGGTGAAATTCTATGATGTTAAAATTGCATCATAGCATCCTGGTAGCAATTTACCCATCCGCAGGCATACTAAAAGCCTCTGAATCCGGTGCTTCCGCGCACATTTCCCCTGCCTACAGGCTCTCTACAATAGCTTTACAGGCGCTATTGTATAGCCAACGCTATACAAATACTGGTGTAATGCCGGCGTATAGAGCCTTTAGGTAGGAGAAATAAGTCTTGTAAGATGCCACCTGAACTTAGTGAGTGAAGTTCAACGGTCTAAATGACAGCGCCCTCACTATTCCCGCCAGTCTCGACTTCCCGCATTCTGTTTTTAACAGTAACTGCAGGTCGTCAGCCCTTCTGGCAAGGTCATTAAAGGTCCATTGAATAGGGGATCCCGTTGGTCTGCCGGCTGGATCAGTAACCCTGAATAAGCCATCCAGTTGTGAGGGATCGCCGGTCAGGAAAGCGGCCAGCGTTGGTTTGGTACCAAAAGGTTTCGGCGCTATCTGCAGGAAAGGATCATGGGAAACGCCAACAGGATCATTAATGAGGTTACCGATCGAAGTCCTTGCTTCTCCGCCGTGACAACCGCTGCAGGTATTCACAGAGAGGATGTGACGTACCGTGTCGTTGTTGATGTGGGCTGGTCCTGCTGCTGCATCGGCATCCCAGAAATGACCGGTAGTGATTGTGTGGGCCTTGCCTCCCAGAAAATTCACACCAGAAGCAGCCTCAATTTCAGGCACCTGGTAGGTTTGTGCCAGGATTTCAGCCGTACTGTCATTGGCGTATTTTGCCAGTATTTGTTGATTGGCGGCTGTAGCTCCGGATAACCTGTTGAATTTCAATGCAGGTTCCTGTTTGACAGTCACTTCATCAAACACACCTTTTTTACTGATTACAAACTCTCTCAGCTCCCAGGGACTGCTTAACGCAATTTCGTTCGTTCTGAGCTGATTTAAGCTGCTTCCGTTAGGTTTGGAAGGACTGGTCCCCGCGGCGGTAAACTGGTCTGTAATCTTCTGTAAAGCGTCATTATAAGCAGCCGTACCAGGTACCAGTGCCTTCAGGTCCCACCATTGCTGCGCAAAATCGTGGAGTTCCTTACAGCTGCGCTTGGGAATACCATATTCCAGGATGGTGGTAAACCGCAAGGGGACGCAACTGGTATTTAACACACCGAATACAAAACGGCCTTCTCCTGCGTTACTGATCTTATAACCGCTGTTCCCACGCAAGTCAAGGCGGTTGACTATCGCCAGCAGGCGGAAAGGAGCCAGGGAGGGATCGAAATTGAATGTTTTCCAGTTGCCGGTATTAATGACGGCGCCCGGATTACTTTTTTGCAACCAGGGGAGGATCACCGTGTTGAAGATGTTGGTACGGGCAGGTACATTATCTGCATTGATGGTTTGCGCTGCCATCCATTTTTCCAGCCAGGACTGAATGAACGTATTTACACTGATACCGGAGGAAGGGGTATTGGCCATTTGGGTGATCAGGTAGCCGAAGGTCCAGACACCTTTAGGATTGCCTTTCTTCGTACAAGGGTTAAAAGTTCGGTCCGGGTCTTCAATCACTCCAAGGTCGGTGATCA
The DNA here is from genome assembly GCF_900142925.1 of Chitinophaga sp. CF418. Lineage (GTDB taxonomy): Bacteria > Bacteroidota > Bacteroidia > Chitinophagales > Chitinophagaceae > Chitinophaga. The sequence continues at coordinate 254,106 of NZ_FRCN01000013.1, read as the reverse complement.
TCAGGGAGCGTGTTCTTAACTCCCGATCAGGGATCAGCTTGAACAGGTCCGGATTGATATCGGCGCCTTTCTCGAAGTCCAGGTTCCTGACATTGCTTTCTCTCACCTGGTTGTCGATTACTGTAGCAGACCTGCCGCTCCATCTGAACAGGTGCTCCTGTTTGTTCAGCTTATCCAGGTTGGCATTCTGGATAGCGATAAGGTCTTCTTTGAGCGCATCGAGATTTTCGTTGATAGCGATAGAAAAGATGCCATCATCTGCTTTCTCATCGCCTTCATTCCCATCATCCCGGAGGGTAAGTGTTTCGTCGTTTACAACAATGGAATGAGTGTTGTCCCTGATCACGTCACGCGGAAAGGTGGCGGTAAGCAGGACGTTGTTGCCATTTACTGCTTCTTTAAGTGCTCTCACTTTAATGCTGGTGGCAATAGGAGGGGTGCGTTCAAATGCTGTGTTGACAGTTGCTGCGCTGGCCGCATTCTGTGCGGGCGTCTTTTTCTTACTTTCCCCGCATGCATGGAGGAAAATGGTGGCGAGGATTAAACCTGCCGGTAACAGTCTGCTTGACATGCCTTGTTTGATTTTGGGGTTTATAAAATATATCGTGTTATATCGCTGAAAATGTTGTGGACATCATCGGTAAGGCATTGTGGTATGGGGTCAGTATAAATTGAGTTTACATGATAAAGATATGAGCTGCCGGGTGTAGAAACATCGCAGTCGCAGTGGTCTTAAATGCAAAAGCCGGACCTGGACAGGTCCGGCTTGTTATTGCTGCTTTTTTTATAGCGGTATAGATGGCTATACGAGAATTGTTACTGCTTGTCCCACCATACAGGGGTGGTCAAAGCATTAGTGCCTTGTCTTGTAATGGCTTCCTGGTAGTGTGTCGGGTTAGAGGCAAGCTCTGAGGAAGGATACAGCATTCTGCGCGGTATCTTCCCACCGGTGGCATTTCCAACATAGTTCACCGGTGTCAGCTGCGGATAACCGCTTCTGCGCCAGTTGGCCCATGCTTCATACCAGTCCAGCACACAGGCTGCCCAATATTGTGTATTGATCTGATTGTAACCGTCAGCATCAGTATATGGGTGAGCTGTGAGATAGGTCTGCACTTCAGCGCCACTGATCGAAGCAGTAGCGCTGTATTGTGCGAGTTGTTCCATTGCAGCTTTCACGCCAGTGTTATAGTGAGTGGCGGCATCAGCGCCAACGCTCCACCCTCTTTTGGCTGCTTCTGCCAGCAGGAGTTCCACCTGTGCATAGGTTACCAGGAAAGTAGGTCCGTTGAGCTTCAGTAATACGTTTTTATTCAGAACAGAATATTTTTTCTTATCGCCGGGATAACCAGGCGCTTTGCTGATATCTGTAGCGCCATCATTGGTATCATAACCATTTGGCATACCCAGTTGATCTGCAGGTACTTCGCTGTTGCTGGCAGGTACCACGGCAATGTATTGCAGGCGTGGATCCTTGTTGTCCTTCAGGAAATCCATGAAAGTTTTGCTGATGGAGGCCTCACAGGGGGTATTGATGGCATTCCATTCACCGGAAAGGATGTTGCTCACTCTGTTCGCTGTAGTTCTGCCGCCAGATGCATCATGTACAATAAAAGCATTTTCTTCATTGGATGAGATCAGACCGCCGGCATATGCTTTTTCTACCCAGGTTTTAGCAACTGCATCATCCCTTTTTGACAAACGCATACCTAAACGCAGCATCAGGGAATACGCCAGCTTCTTCCAGTTGGCCACTACCCGCGCAGGGGGGACAGCACCACCCTTGTTATAGATCAGGTCTCCCTGTCCGGGAATAACCTTGGTAGCATCCAGCGCCTTCGCTGCTTCATCCAGTTCTTTCAGCATATCCATGTAGATCTCTTGCTGTGCATCATACTTTGGAGTAAAGTTGCGGTCGCTGTAACCCTTGCCTGCTTCAGAATAAGGAACGTCTCCGTAAATGTCTGTCAGGCGGTGGAAGATCATTACTTTGGCGATACGGGCGATATTATATTGGTTAGACAGGTATGCGTTGTCTTTGGTTATCCTTATCACATCGGTGATGTACTTGATCTGATCGGGATAGGCGCGTTCAAAATAAGCGCTGGCCCATCCGTCATTCTGGATGTATTTATCACCTGCATACCAGGTCGCGTTGGATAGTTGTTGCATCATCATAGAACAGTAGATGATGTTCACACGCCATGTGTCGTAGCTGAAGTCACTGTTGCCGGTGTATTCCAGGATGGCACGGGTGAAGTTGTATTCAGGAACGCCACTGGATTCGCCGGATTGGTTCCTGTCTATGTTCAGATCTTCGAAGTCCTTTGTACATGCCGGCATCAGTAACATGGCAGGCAGGCATAGTACGAGTAATAATTTATGAAGAGATTTCATGATACCGTTTTTTAGAATTTAACATTCAGGTTCACACCGAAGGAACGGGTAGTAGGCAGACCTGCATACTCCAACCCCTGCGCATTGCTGTTGCTGTAGTTGGATTCAGGATCAATGTTGGGCGTAGATCTCTTGAAGTAGAAAAGGTTACGTCCTACCAGTGACACGCTGATACCATTCAGCTTGTTACCCAATGCTTTTTTGGTGAAATCATAAGTCAGGCTCAGCGAGCGGAACTTGATGAAATCTGATTTGTAGACATACAGTATAGAGATGTCAGATAGTGCCTTGTAATAATCATCCGCGACAACAGTAGTGGTTTTCGCTTCACCCGTTTCTGATACGCCTTTTACTACTACACCACCTTCACGTCCTGGCAGTGTTTCTTTATGCAGGCCATAGGCGTATGCATTGGCATTGGTACCTGAATAGATCTTTCCTCCTGCTTTGAAATCGATGAGGAAGTTCAGGTGGAATCTTCCGTAAGAGATGTCGTTGCTCCATCCACCGGTATACGGCGCTACGCCAGTACCCTGTGCAATCAGCGCATCTGTACGTTGTGGTACGCCTGATGCATTCACGACCAGCTCTCCTTTGGCATTGCGTTTGAAGTCGTACACCATGATCTGTGAGTAAGGCAGCCCTATCACGTGATTGATGTAACCATCTTCTGTACGTGACTCACCACCTTCCACCAGCATGGAGTTTTGTCCTTCTGCCAGTGCAATCACTTTGTTCTTGTTATGCGCAAAGTTGAAAGTAGTGGTCCATCCGAACTTAGCCGTTTTCACAGGTGTACCGCCTATCATCAGTTCTACACCTTTGTTCTCCAGTTTACCCACATTCACCAATGCACTGTTATAACCGGATCCTGCAGATACTGTAGCTGTTACGATATCATTGGATGCCTGTTTGTTGTACCAGCTGAAGTCACCGAATACACGGTTGTTGAACAGTTTCAGTTCAGTACCGATCTCCAGTTCTGTTACCTTCAATGGTTTCAGTGCCTTGTTAGGGATCTTGTTGTCTATATCGCCTATTGGTACACCGTTGACGCTGCTTCCCAGGGTGTTGTAGTAAAGAGCAGTTTTATACTCTTCGGCATCACCGCCTACTTCGGCATATCCAGCCCTGATCTTACCGAAGCTCAGCCAGTTGGTTTTGAATGTTTCTGAGAATACATAAGAACCGCTCACAGAAGGATAGTTGTAGGAGTTGTTCTGCTTGGGTAGTGTGCTGCTCCAGTCATTACGGTCAGTTATGGTAAGGTACAACAAACTGTTCCAGGATAGTTCTAATGAGCCATAGACAGATTGCACTTCTTTATTATACTCTGTGATTTTACTGTCTTTGGTAGCCGCTGTTTTAGGATTGTAAACGAACGGGAATGCGAAGTTGGAAGCAGTTACATCGTTCACCTTGTCTTTTTTCTTCAGCAGGTTGGCGCCGGCAGTAAAGCTTAGGTTTAACTTGCTGGCGATTTCCCTGTTGATGCCCAGTAATGCGTCTACGTTCGTTTCATTGAACTGGCGGTTACGTTCCATGTCCAGGCGACCATTTTCAAGGTAGGCAGTGCCGGTAGGTGTGATGGAAGTAGCGTTGAAGCCAAAGTAGTCATTTGCTACGCGCGCCTGGATAAACAACCATGGCAAAGGAGCATAACGCAGGCTTGTTACACCCAGTACACGATCTTTCTTTGTGTTGCTTATAAAGCGGTTGGCAGCGAAGTATGGGTTCGTACTGAACTTATCAACGCTGTACCTTATTTCATTCATCTGTGCATCATAGCCCGGGGCCAGGGTTGCGGCAGCTACGTTGGCAGGCAGAAAGGCAATGCCATAGTTGCCGTTACCGGGAGCATCACTCAGGTTGGAACGGTTGTTGGCCACTTCCTTCGCGTAGATAACGTTTGTCTGCCCGCTGAATTTGTCTGACAATTTATAATTGAGATCAATATTTACGTTGTTGCGGATGTACTCTGCATTAGGATATATACCATTGCTACGCAGATCGCCCAGTGCAACGCGGTAAGTTGTTTTATCACTACCACCCGCTATTGCCAGCGTGTTGCTGAAAGTGGATCCTGTTTTATAAAAGTCCTTGATGTGATCACCCTGTTTGGAATAAGGGCGGGATACACCATCGAACATGATAGTAGGAGATCCATCCAGTTTACTGCCCCAGCTCGACAGGCCGCTGTTCATTGCAGCATCTACCGAAGTAGGTTTCGCACCTTTAAGACCTTGTCCATATACTTCCTGGAAGTCCAGGAAATTATTTACTTTATCAATAGTAACGTTGCTGTTCAGTTCTACCTTTATCTGTCCGGCCTTACCTGATTTGGTGGTGATGATGATCACACCGTTTACGCCGCGTTGCCCATACAGGGCGGAAGCTGCCGCACCTTTAAGGATGGTCATATCTTCAATATCATCCGGGTTAATGCTGGAGATACCATCGCCAAGGTCGGCACCACCCCATTTATTGGCAGACCCGAGATTAGCATTGTTCATGGGAATACCGTTCACAACATACAATGGCTGATTGGAGCCGCTCAGGGAAGAGTTACCCCTGATAGTTACGCGGGAAGAGCCACCAGGACCTGTAGATGGAGGTGTACTGTTCACACCGGCCACACGGCCTTCCAGGGCATTGGCCACACTGATCTCCCTGGCTTTGGTCATGTCTGCACCCTGTACTTTTGATACAGCATAACCATTGCTACGCGCTTCTTTACGTATGCCCAGTGCCGTTACCACTACTTCATTGATATTAGCTACATCGTCCTGAAGGGTTACATCGATGGATGACTGATCTCCTGCTGCCACTTCCTGGGTGAGGAAACCAATGAATCTGAATACCAGAATGTCTGATGGGGATTTAACATTAATAACAAACTTGCCATCTGTGCCTGTGGTCGTACCTACATTGCTGTTTTTGACCAATACGTTAACACCAGGAATGGGATTGCCGCTCTTGTCCCTAACGACTCCCCTGATCTGCTTCTGCTGCCTCATACTGGATAAAGGCATAGGAGCAGCAAAGGCCATCTGCGTGCTGTCTGCAAGCATAAGACCGAGCATTACTCCGGCAGTAATGCATGCTTTGTTAAAGCGTAATTTACTTGTCATAGATACTCCTTTTGGATGATTAGAATAGTTTAAACCCATAGTGACATAGCAAGGGCAGCTGGGTGCGGATGCATCCATTGCAATCTTTCTCAGAAGCCATCTATACTATGTCTGTGTGATACTTATTCCCTTTGGTTGATAAACGGCATAACAATGCATACCGGTGCGTTTTCCACGCACGTGAAATGTTGCGATTTGTTTTAGTTGATATTAATACTTACATGTTCAATACGTGTTACGCAGCCGTGTGTCCCTTTGTGTCTCAACAAGTACCATGGGCGCATAAAAAGGTGTCGTGCGGAAAATAGAATGGTACCATGTACCACAAAAAAAAATTTATGGCTTGTCCCACCATAATCTTGTCCCGCCATTATCTTCCCCTTTCAGGGTTGCGACTGCTCTTTGTACACCAGCCAGATTGGTGGCATATTCGAATTGAATAAAGGGAATGCGGCGGATGAATGTGGAAGAAGGTATCTTTCCGCCACTGTTATTGACTACTACGGGGAACAGTTTCGGGTAACCGGTTCTGCGGAATTCAGACCAGGCTTCCTGCCCGTCGGGGAACATGGCAATCCATTTCTGTGTAACAATGCGTTCCAGCTTTTCATATACCGGTGCATTATGTACCCATTTAATAGTACACTTGCTCAGATAAGGACTACCGGAAGGAATATTGTTCACAGCATTATTGGGGTCACTATATGGTTTTGGTCTGGACGTATCGTCACTTATATAATTACTGTACGCGGATGTAAGATTGTATTGTTTAAAGGAAGTATAGATCCCTTTTTTATAATTATCTGCTGCATCGCCGGCGCCTTTCCATGAATAAAGTGCAGCTTCTGCCTTGAGAAACCATGCTTCTGCCGCTGTACACAGCTGAATACGTGATGGCTGCAAAGCCAGTTTTGAAAAACCGGAATAGGCATCTTTACTGGTGATGGTAATACCGTTTCTGATACCACGATAAATATCATTTCTGTCATCTGCCGGAATAAAGTAACTGGCTATACGGGGATCATGATAACCACAAAGGAAGGATTCCATGGAAGCACCCATCCTGATATCATTCCATGAATTACAGATGACATTCAGCGGATGTGTAAGCGGAGCAATATTGATCGTAAAATTTTCTTCCGGGCTGCTGATGAGGCCATATTCCTGGTTTAATGCGGCTTCTGCTTCTTTTCTCGCTTTTGCAGGAGACACATTAGATATACGTAATGCCAGGCGTAAGCGTAAGGTATTGGCTAGTTTTATCCATTTTATATAATCACCGTTATACGAAGGATCAAAGTTCTTAAACCTGTCAGACGGAGCCGTTGGCACATAATTGCTTAGCGTGGTAATAGCTGAATCGAGATCATTGAAAAAGGCATTGTAAGCTGCTTCCTGTGAGTCATAATCAATACTCCGGTCGGCATTGATAATGGCATAGCGTGTATAAATAATGGGGCCATAAATATCACTTATCCTATGCATCGCCAGTACCCTGATAATCTGCGCCCAGGAGTAGAAGTCTGGATATTTTCCCCTGCATTTGTCCATAACGAACCTGCAATTGGGCATGACATTGCCATAAGCAGTCAGCCATGCATCGTCATTCCAGTTATCCAGGAGGTCGTAGGTAATATTATTACGATTGTCCTGGAAAGGGCTGGGCGTCATCATATAACCGGAAAACACGTCGCCCATCAGGTTCTGCTGCAGCTGTGTGACCGATACGTCATTGCTGACATAGATGTTCAGCATGGCTTGTACCAGGGGATCGCCGATCAGCTTGAAGTTGCCCTGCAGGTCATCATCATACAGATCGTAGGGATTGGTGTTGATGCTTTCGAAGTTGCGGGTACAGGCAACCGGAAGAGTCAATCCCGAGAGTAAAACAATGATTACGTTAATTACTGATCTTCCTTTATTCATTATTCATAAGCTCTTTTTACAAGACGAGTTTAATATTAGCGCCAATGCTTCTTAAAGCCGATACGCCGAATACGTCTATTCCCTGTAATCCATTACCGCTGCTCATGGATACTTCGGGATCAAATGGTGCATCCAGTTTGAAAAAGCAGAGGTTCCTGCCAATCAGCCCGACCTGCATCATGTTGATCCATTTGCTCTTTAACGGTAATTTACAGGTAAGTGATATTTCCCTGAGCCGGATACTTGTTGCATCGTACATATACATTTCTCCGATGCCGGCCCTGCTGCCGATGGTGGCAAAATACTTACGTTCATCGTATGTGCCTGTAAGCGGGGTTCCATCTTCATATACAGCATTGATTGTCACGCCTCCTGCATCCCTGGCGCTGGCGCTGGCCTCGCTAACACCGTAGCTGTCCAGCACAGAGTTGGTTACACTCATGACCTTACCGCCGAAACGACCGTCTATCAGGAAACTGAGTGCGTAATTTTTGTACGTGATGGAGTTATTCCAGCCTAACATAAAACGTGGATTGGGATTACCTACTTTCTTTAGTACGTTTCGCGTCATCAGATTGCCCTGGTTATCAATAACAAGCTGTCCTTTGTTATTCCTGTATAATTCCTTATTGGTATAAATATCTCCCCAGGAGCCGCCTTCCTTGATAAAAGACCCATACATATTGGTCAGAAAGTCGGTGAGTACGTAATAGTTGTCCGGCCCGGCGCCAGGTATGCTGTTGTTGCTAAGCTTTACTACTTTATTACTATTGATCGTCAGATTAAAATTAGTGTTCCACCTCCATTGTTTTTCCTGTATGGGTACAATGTTCAGTGTCGCCTCCCAGCCTTTGTTCTGAATATTACCCAGGTTCAGGTAATAATACAGGTACCCGGAGCCGGAAGGGGCGCGTACTTCCATGTACTGCTGATAGTTGTTGTTCTTGTACCAGGTCACGTCAATGCCAATACGGTCTTTCAGAAAGCGGAACTCGGCGCCCGTTTCCAGGGAACGATTATCCTCCGGTTTCAGGTAGATGCCGGGATAAGGCGCCCGTGTATTAAAATTAATACGGGTAACGCCTGCCGTGGTCATAATAAGGAAACGGGCCGGCCTGGAAGCATAAGGTGCAATGTCATTACCGGCTTTCGCATATGACACACGGATCTTCGCAAAACTGATTGCTGCCGGTAAATTGAACCATTCACTCAGTACAGAGCTGATACCGGCGGAATAATAGAAATATCCCTTGTCTTTGATCGGTGTAAAGGCAAACGTGCTGGACCAGTCATTACGGCCCGTCAGGTCAAGGAACACGCGTTGTTTCCAGTTCAGCTGTGCGCTGCCGAAAAACGCCTGTAGCTGTTTTTTGTCGATGCTCTTCTGCCCGTCCAGTGCTTTGGGAGAGATATTATATACGGCAAATAAATTGGGCACTGTCAGTCCGTCTGCAGCAGTAGGATTCGTACTGGTCAGCGTTCTGTCGTGTGCTTTTACATCGGTGATGCTGACGCCCAGCATGGCCTGCAGCTTTATCTGAGGACACAACTGTTTGCTGGCGGTCAGCATCATATCTGCATATAATTGTGTATTGGTTTCCACTTCCCGTGTAAAGCGGCCATTCGGCGGACTTAATACCTGTTGCGTGCCTGCATGGGCAGACATCTCATACCGGTCATAACTTTTATCGATGTTACCCCTTGTCTGCAGCCATAACCAGCTGGCCAGCCGGTATTTCAGGGAAAGCGAGGCCATACCTCTGTATCTTCCTTCCCTGCGCTGGTCACGGTATTGCACCCAGTAAGGATTCTGCTGATCGTCTAGTCCTGTCCAGTCGCGGTCTCTGTGGATGTTCCACCAGTTCTGTAATGACAGGTTGCTGGAAGCGTCATTATATTCAAACTGTTTGTAGGTATTGAAATCCAGCCCCCGCGGCATATTATATAATCCTGTCAGGGCATTATAGTATAGGCCGGAGCTGGGACGGTTCAGTACATCCTGTATCACGTAAGAAATATTGGCGTCAACAGCCAGTTTCTTTTTCAGCATATTGCTGGTGATACGGGTATTGAAGGTGTGCCGCTGGAAATGATTGGCAGGTAAGACACCCCTGCTCATGGTATTGGCATACGAGAGATAGTATTGTGTGTTCTCTGCTCCGCCACTGTAGGAAATGCCATTGGTGGAGGTCAGGCCGGTACGGAAGAAATCCCGAATATGGTCGCGTGCCTGTACCTTATCGCCCCAGCTGTCTGGGGAACCGGGCTGCAGTTTGTCTTTGTCATCCTTATAAGGCCGGATGGTTTGTCCATAGCGGAACTGCAGTTTCGGCAGCAACATGGGGGCATCTACCATCAGGTCAGAGGCTACATTGATACGCCCTTTGCCGGCATTACCTTTTTTAGTCGTGATCATGATTACGCCATTGGCGGCCTGACTGCCATATAAAGCCGCCGAGGAGGCGCTTTTCAGTACACTGATGCTTTCAATGTCATCTGGATTGATATTGGAGATACCATCGCCACCATCCCTGCCGGCAGTACCTACAATGCCGGACGACTGGCCCCATATGTCAGTAGGTTGCGAAGGCGTGAAGTTTGCCATAGGCACCCCGTCAATAATGTAGAGCGGCTGGTTTTCGCGTGTGGATTTATTCCCACGTAGTATCACTCTGGCAGATCCGCCTATGCCTGAAGCGCTCCTGTTGATCATTACCCCGGCTATTTTGCCCGAAAGGCTGTTGATCACATTGGCATCTTTTACAGTTGAGATATCGTCGTTGACCAGTTGGCCGGTAGAGTAGGGGAGTTCTTTGTTGCTCTTGGGGATGCCTAATGCTGTTACTACCTGTTCATTCAGTCCTAAAACGCTTTCTGTCAATGTTACATCCAGGGAGCGCTGTTCTCCCGGAATGATCTCTTTATTGAGGAAACCTACAGAGCGGAAGATGAGTATATCTACCGGTGTTATCTGGATACTGTAATAGCCTTCATCATCGGTATTCACGCCTTTGTGTGTACCTTTTACAAGGATGGTGGAGCCGGGTAGCGGTCGGCCCCGGATGTCCTGTACACGGCCGGTTATCTGAAGCAGGTTGTCACCGCCGTCTGTACTCAGGTCACTGCCTGCATCTTCCATTGCAGAAGCCCATACAATGATCTTATCTTCTTTTATCAGGAAGGAAAGTCCTGTACGGATGGAGAGTTTGTCAAGTACTTCCCTGATGGGGAGGTCTTTACAGTGCAGGGAGATCTTTTTATTGAGATCAATAGCTGTTTTATCGTAGTGGAAATTAAGATGGCTCTGTTTCGCTATTTCAGCCATGATATCAGAAAGGCTTCTGTTACCGGCGGCGATAGTAATACATTCCCTGCAGGGAGGTTGCGGCTGCTGGGCATGAAGAGGCCTGTTACCCGTCAATGAAGGCATTAACAGGAAGCCGGCAATAATACATACTTTACAGAAGTATGATTTTCCCCTCATATAGCCTCATTTACATTTAAGTTCAAAAGCAGCTTCAATGAAAAAGTGTCTGTCCGGTGACAGCCGAATGATCTTCCAGCATTATTTCTTGTTCTTTAGTATTACCGTGTCCTTTCCAATGGTATAGGAAAGTGATTCTGTCAGACAAATGGTCTCAATAACGTTTGCCAGAGTTTCCTCTCTGAAATTTCCGGTATAGGTCCAGTCTTTCTTATCGCTTTGGTTGATGATGGTCACGCCGTACCTGTTCTCAATGCCGGTGCGTACTTGTTCATAAGAGGCATCTTTGAATATCAGGTAGCCTTTCTGCCAGCCTGTAACTACTTCTGTATCGAAAGCGGTTTTTACAAGCTGCAGCGAGCGGAGGTCATAACTGGCCTGCTCACTTGGCTGTAATATGAGGGATGGCTGTGATGCCGTGGTCACTCTTACCTTGCCGGTCAGCAGGGCTATAGTGATCTGTCGTTCATGTGCGTAAGCGCGTATGTTAAAAGTAGTGCCCAATGCGGTAGCAGTGATATCACCGGCATGGACGGCAAAGGAATTCTCTGCGCCTGGGGCTGCATCAAACCAGGCTTCTCCTTCCTCCAGGTAAATATCGCGGTGATTGCCGCTAAAGTGTTCTGGGTAGCGGATCCTGCTGGCGGCATTCAACACTATTTTACTGCCGTCTTCCAGTATGATGTGTTCCTGATTTCCTTTAGGTGTATTGACAGTAACAAAGCCATCATCGACGGTGCGGGTAGGCTTTGCCAGATTACCGGCAAGAGGTTGCTGGCCGGGCAGGGCAGGCGTAGCGGATGGTTGCCTCTGTTGGAAGAACCATGCGCCGGCTGCTACCAGCACGGTTATAGCGGCGGCGGCGTAGTACCAGGAACGCATGAAGCGTCTGGGGGCCGGTTGTATCTGTTTCTGGAGCGCACGTTGTACCGCGCTGAGGTCCGCCTGAACCTCCTGCTCACTTTTAGGCGATGTATACTGATCGCCAATGCTGTCAAACCACTCGTCGATTATTGCTGCTTCTTCCGGGGTGCATTGGCCTTCGTTATAACGCTCCAGTAATTTCCTTATCGTTTCTTGCTCCACTGATTGCAAATTTGAAATGTCCCAATGATAAAGCTATGTCGTACCAGTGAGGTACAGGTACCATTAGTTGGCGAAAAATGAGTACATGGCCTGTGTGGTGAGCAGGAACAGCACGAGGTCTGTCCTGGCATGGTTCGCACGTAATATCTTAAGGGCTTTGGTAATCTGGTTTTTAACTGTTTGCTGTGATAATCCGAGCCGGAGGGCAATCTGCTCAACTGTCTGATGTTCAACGCGGCTTAGCATAAAGATCTCCTTCATTCTTTCCGGCAGGTGATTGATAGTCTCAAAAACGTCCTGTGTCCTGGTTCTGCTGTCTACCAGCTCGGCAATACCACCGGGTTGTACATCAAAGTGTTCTATCAGCTGTTGCAGGTATTTCCGGTAAGTAGTGTTCTTGCGGTAAATGTCGATGATCTTATGCCTGGCGGATTGATACAGGTAAGATTTGAGGGATTCATTTACATTGATAGACTGTCTTCTTTCCCACAGAGAGGTGAAGAGGTCCTGGAGGACGTCTTTACCGGCATCAGCACCGTCTATCTTGCTGAGAATGAAAAGGTATAAAGGGTGACTGTAACGCTCGTAAATAACGTTAAAAGCATTTACACTGTCTTCTTGCAGCAGCGATAGTAACTCTTGATCAGTATAATTACTATACATGGATTACAGAAATAGAGTTTGGTTGATAAATGGTTTATTATCAGCAGATAATTCCATTTATGCTGGCATCTTTCGTCATCAGCGGAAAGAAAATTAATACATTTTGACCAATTACCAAACTATTTACAAGGCGGGTACGTAGCCATTATACGTTACATGGCTGAAGATCAGTACATAGCCCTGCCGTTCTGCCAGCAGGGCTATGCATTGCCTAAATAAGCGTAGTTATCACGCTTCTTTCAGTCTTAATTCGTTCTTATATTCCTTTGGAGTTTTACCTACGATCTCTTTAAAAAAGCGATTGAAGTTAGACAGGTTCTTGAAGCCGCAGGAATAGGCAATTTCCGCGATAGACCAGTCTTCTTCCGTCAGTCGTTTGCAGGCATGACCTATACGTACTTCATTGAGGAACTGCACAAATGACTTCTTGGTGCGGTTCTTAAAGAAGCGGCAGAAAGACTGGGGAGAAAGATTGGTGATGCTGGCAACATCCTGGAGGGAGATCTCCTTGGAGAAATTGCCCATCACATACTTGAACACCTCATCGATCTTGTGGTTATCTTTCGCATTGAAAGCATGCGAATATCCTGTACTGGCCAGGTATTGCACATCTTTTGTTTCCGCCAGCACCTTCAGGATACTTAGCAGGGAAATGATCCTTTCCAGTCCCTCTTTCTTAGGCAGGGACAATATCTGTTCCTTCAGAATATCATAGGTGGTCCCGAGGATCTTCATGCCCCGTTGGGCCCTGTGGAAAAGGTCTGTAAGCGATTTTGTTTCCGGCAGCCCGTAGAACTTATCCCCGAAGATGTCTTTCGGAAAATAGATCACGACTGACCGGGCTTTTAACTGGTCGTTGTTTTTATGGTAACTTTCATCATTGTACCATACGTGCGGAATATGCGGCCCCAGAAATACCATGTCGCCAACATCAAAACTTTCGATGCTGTCCCCTACAATTCTCTTCCCATTACTTTCCATCACAAACACAAGTTCACATTCCGGATGGAAGTGAAATGGTGTATTGAAATAAGGATCACATCGCTCAATTATAGTGATCTGATTGTCGGCAAATGCCCCCACTTTAATAAGAATGGGTTTCATGTAATTATAATTTTAAACTTCCCTTTAACCCTGTATGACTCTCGAAACAGTGTGTATGCAAACTATCCTGGTATACGGTTCTACTGCATATTGATGCAGCAATTATTGCAGCTATTGCAAATCCCCCTGACAGAACTTTTTCTTGTAAAATGCCAAATTATCGAATTTTGGTTAAAAAAACATCATTTATTCGTAATAATCAAGCCCGGAAAACAGAAAGGGAATATTAATATATTTGGCTATGTGCGGTTAAGGTTCTAATTTTCTGATGAATATCAAACCAAATCTGAATTTCGTGAAAGGAATATCCATTAAAGATATTGCCCAAGAGGCAGGGGTTTCTCCTACAACAGTTTCTTTTGTATTGAATGGTAAAGGAAAGGAAAAAAGGATTAGCGAACAGGTCAGCAAACGGATACTTAAAATAGCCGGGAAGTTGAAATACAAGCCTAACCAGCTCGCGAGGGGGTTACGCACCGGCAAAACAAAGACGATCGGGTTAATAGTAGAAGATATAGCGAACAGTTTTTTTGCCAATGTAGCGAAGGTTGTAGAGGACGAGGCGGACAAATTTGGTTATAAAGTGCTTTTCGGAAGTACGGAAGATAACGAAGAGAAAGCAAAAGGGTTGCTGGAAGTGTTGCGTTACCGCCAGGTAGACGGATATATCATTACGCCGACAGCAAATCTTGACAAAGAAATCGTATCCCTCCAGAAGCCCGTGGTACTGATGGACCGCTATTTTCCCAATATCGCAGACTCCCATTATGTAGTGGTAGATAACTTCCAGGGCGCCTATGTGGCTGTCAGTCACCTGGTGGAACAGGGTTATAAAAAGATCGGTATTATCACCACTACTTCCTCACAGATACAAATGCAGCAACGTCTGGATGGCTTTGTAGATGCCCTGAAGAAACACGGTCTGCCGGCAGGTAAGAACGTTATCAAACGCCTGCCGTTCGATCTTGACAGGGCAGGGTTCATCCAGGAGATCACACAATACCTACAGGCAAACAAAGACCTCGATGCACTCTTCTTTGCTACGAACTACCTCGGTATCTGCGGTATAGAAAGTATCCGCTCCATCGGTCTGCACATTGGTACTGATCTGGGAATGGTCAGCTTTGATGATCATGATATTTTCCGCCTGCACAGCCCTTCTATTACCTGTGTGGCACAGCCGGTGGAAGAGATCGGGCGCAGACTTATTCACCTGCTGATAGCAGAACTCGAACATAGTTCCACCACCCCTCAACAGGTAGTGCTTTCCCTGGAGTTACGCAAAAGAGAATCATCTATGCATTCAATGCCTCATGTGAATGCATAAAAAAGAGCAGTAGATAATTATAGCTGGAATCCCGCGTAAACCCTTTACAATCAGTAATACAACGAAGATGTTATAATTCAGCGAATGAAGTTTGATAAACGTTGATATTGTTAAATTATTGCGAAAATTATTTGCACGGGATTAAAACTTTATCTAAGTTTGAGACAAGTACAATCATAGTCATAGGGGAACAATAGAAAATCAAGCATTTATTTTTTTTGAGTGATAGGCTAAAACGTTTAATATCTGTAGCCTTCAGTGTAAATGAGCATTAAGCGCAAAACAATTCAGGCATTGTGAAGAACGTAACGGATTGAACTCGTGATGAAGGACAAACAGGAATAATGAATTCAACCAATTTTTAGATCGGTGGCAGTAAGAGAGAGAAACGAATTTTCATGGTTATTTTTTTTTAGTAAAAAGAAAGACTAGCAGCTTCTTCATGGTATTTTGTTGTCTAAACGATTCTACCATGTATGGATTTGTCGATAAACGTAACTTTTTCCACATATAATATCAATCAATGATCGGATTTACACAATAATGTATTTCGAAGCAGCATACCTATGTCTGTGATGACATAATCTAAATGTTTTTTCGGTAATGACGATAAGTTAAATGATGCCACTGCATGTGGCAAACAGGGAAACTATGCCTGTTAACCAGGCTCACGATGATTATAGCTAAACTTTATACCTAAACACCACTAGTATCAATCAAAAAGAATAAACAATGAAGAGATCGCTTTTTTTATTTGCGGTTCTTTCTGTTTTGTGCTTTCAGTTCGCCTGGGCACAACAGAAGGTAACAGTAACCGGCGTTGTTAAAGATCCGAAGGGCTACCCGATCCCCGGCGTTAGTGTTTCAGAAAAAGGAACTACCAATGGCGGAGTGACAGACATGAACGGAACTTATAAGATCAATGCCAACCCTTCCGGCACGCTCGTATTTTCCTTCATAGGCTATCTGAAAAAGGAAGCAGCTGTTGGTAACAGCGGTAGCCTGAATATCTCTCTGGAGGAAGACCAGAAAGGATTACAGGAAGTTGTGGTAACAGCGTTGAACGTAAAGAGATCAACCAAAGCGCTGGGTTACTCCATGACAGAAGTAAAAGGT
Organism: Chitinophaga sp. CF418; assembly: GCF_900142925.1. Lineage (GTDB taxonomy): Bacteria > Bacteroidota > Bacteroidia > Chitinophagales > Chitinophagaceae > Chitinophaga. Next base: position 237,872 of record NZ_FRCN01000013.1, on the reverse strand, counting down.
GAGGACGTGGCGCTCTCCGGACAGGTGAACCCCGTTACATCTTTACAAGGTAAAGTAGCAGGTGTGAACATCTCCTTAGGTGGTGGTGGCCCACAGTCCAGTGCGCGTATCCTGATCAGAGGTAACAACTCACTCAGTGCGAACAACCAGCCGCTCTTTGTGGTGGATGGTGTGTACCTTGAGAATGGTATCACCGGTGGTGACCAGTGGGGTAACTCTCAGGACTTCGGTAACATGATGAAGAACCTGAACCCTGACGATTTTGAAAGTGTATCTGTACTGAAAGGTGGTGCTGCTACCGCATTGTATGGTTCCCGTGGCCAGAATGGCGTGATCATCATCACTACCAAGAAAGGTTTTTCACGTAAAGGTTTAGGTGTGACCGTTACCCATGCAGAGATGTACGATAAAGCATACAAATCAATCGACTTCCAGAATACCTATGGTGTTGGTAATGTGGCAGGAGATTTTCCAAAGGATAACAATGGCGATCCTTACGCTGACGAAAACAACTGGGCAGGTCTTAGCTTTGGTCCGAAAATGCTTGGCCAGCGCGTAAAAGACTGGCAGGGTAACTGGACTACTTTCTCTCCGCATCCAAACAACCTGCTGGACCTCTATCGCACAGGTAAATACTACAATACAAACGCAGCAATAGAAGGTGGTAATGATAAAACGACTTTCCGTTTATCTTACTCCAACAACTATACAAATGGTATTGCGCCAAACAACAATTTCAAGCGTAATAACTTTAACCTGCGTGCAACACATAAACTGTCTTCCAAAGTTTCTGCAGACGTATCTGCTAACTATGGCAAGACAAACGTAGAAAACCCTGCTATCAACGGCGGTAACGAAAACCTCGTGTTCAGCAGTGTCTACAAAATGTCACGTAACTTCGATACTAAATACTGGAGAGACAGGTATATTGATCCTAAAGGAGGTGTACTGCAGAATGATCCTTATGGCATGTCTTCCACTTTCTTCGCCCTGAACAATTACAATACTACACAGGACGAAGATAACTTCCAGGGCCGTTTAGGTCTGAAAGTAGACATCCTCAGCTGGTTAAACCTGTCACTGAATGGTGATGTGCAGACCAACATCGCTCAGTATGAGCGCAGAGAACTGGGTCAGGGTGAAGGTTTCACCGGTGGTTATTATAACCTGACCTCTACCACCCAAAACCAGCGTAAACTGCAGGCTATATTGTCCGGGCACCGTAAACTGGCCAGCAGCCTGGAAATGGATCTGTCTGTTGGTGCTGAGACTTACAGATGGGGTTATGGTAAATCCAACAAAGCTGAAACTCGTGGTGGCCTGAAAGCGCCGGGTCAGTTCTATATCAGCAACTCTGTACAGGACCCACTGGCTACTGCAAGGATCATCAAAGGTGTTAGAACAGACGCTATCTTCGCTTTTGCGAACTTTTCCTATAAAGATCAGTTATACCTTGACCTGACAGGTAGGACTGACTGGAACTCTACGTTGATGTATTCTGATGGTCATGGTGTGAACAACTACTTCTATCCATCAGCGAGCCTTTCCTGGCTGTTCTCCGAGACTTTCCACCTGCCAGAGTTCTTCACTTTCGGTAAGTTGAGAGCTTCCTATGCGGGTAACGGTGCCGGTACTGCTGCTTATCAGACAGGTATAGGAACTTACTCTTTCATTGGTAACTATATCGGTGTTGGCGGTGGAACTATCCCACGTTACGGATTTGATGGTAATACATTGGGTAATAACGACCTGAAAAATGAATATACCCGCAACTTTGAAGTAGGTGCTGATGTTCGTTTCCTGAACAACAGACTGGGCATTGATATCGCTGCTTACAGAAAAAATACCTTCAACCAGATCGTTCCTATCGCCATGCCGCAGGAAAGTGGTGTGACCAGCCGTCTGATCAATGCGGGTAACGTACAGAACACAGGTATTGAAGTATTACTGAACACTGTTCCTGTTAAGACAAAGAACTTTGACTGGAACTCTACCTTATCATTTACCCGCAATAAGAACATCGTGAAAGAAATTGCTGATGGTGTAAATGCAATGGAACTGCCTAATGGTTATTCCCAGGGTAGCGATGTATTGGTAATTGCACGTAAAGGTGCAGAGTATGGCATGATGCAGACCAAATATGCGTTCGTATATTATAACGATCCTGCAAAACCAGGCGCTAATGGTAAGAAAGTTCTGAATTCCGCAGGCCGTTATCAGCGTTCCAGCGATGCAGGTATTGGTTATGTTGATATCGGTACTATCCAGCCTAAATTCCTCACTTCCTGGACCAACGGTTTCAGATATAAAAACTTTAACCTGAATGTACTGTTGGATGCTAAGGTAGGTGGTAAATACTCTTCCGCTACTTACAACTACGCCTATGCGGACGGTACGCTGAAAAATACACTGGCAGGACGTGATAAAGAAAGTGGTGGTCTTGCATGGACTGATGCAGCTGGTACATCATATAACGATGGTATCATTCCTGATGGTGTGTTTGCAAAGGGTGTATCTCTGACTCCGATCAATGGCGGTGCAGCAGTTGACGCAAGTGGTATGACCTACCAGCAAGCTTACGAGCAAGGCCTGGTAAGACCAAAACATGCATGGGATTATTACTACCGCCTCGGTTCATGGGGACAGGGTATCCGTGAAAATGCCATCTTCACAAATTCATGGGTAGCCGTGCGCGAAGTAACTGTTGGTTATAATGTTCCTTCTTCTGTTTATTCTAAACTGAAACTGAACAATCTGCGTGTGAACCTGGTGGGAAGGAACCTCTTTTATATTTACAACAGCCTGCCTGCCGGCCTGAACCCGGAAGGTCTGTACAACAACTCATCTGCTTCAGCAGCTGATTATGGTGGTATTCCTTTCGTAAGAAGCATGGGCTTCAACCTGCAGGCTTCCTTTTAATAAAAGAGACATATAATTCAAGAAGAAAAAAGAAAACAGATGACAACTATATATAGCAAGTTTAAAAAGTATGGCATTTATGCGATGATGCTTGGCACATTCGCAGCTTGTCAGAAAAGCAAGTTTGCAGAAATCAATACAGATCCTGAGAAGCTGCCTACAGTAAGTCCTGAAGGGCAATTCCTGAATGCTGTTGTACAGATACATAGCGGCGACTTCGAATATTATTACGACTTCTACCGCACTATCCTGCCATTCACCGAAATGACAACAGCAAACGGCGGTAACACTGCAAACTTCATCAGCGATAATACCGGTAACGCGAACAACCGTTATGGTTATTACTACACCAGGGTAGGTAACAACCTCGTGAATGTAGTGAAGCTGATTGAGGCTATGCCAGCGGAAGATCAGGCGAAGAGAGCGCATGAAAAAGCTATCGCGAAACTGTTGAACATTTACTACGCATGGTACGTATCTGATATTAATGGTAGCATTCCTTATTCAGAAGCTTTCCAGGCACGTTACGGTGGTACCATCACTCCGAAATATGATACACAGTCTGCACTCTATGATCTGTGGGACACAGAGCTGAAAGCAATTGCGGCTACACTGGCTGATAATTCTGTGGCTCAGACTACTTACAGTTCTAACGATCTCTACTATGGAGGTTCATCTGCAAAATGGCTGAAATGTGCTAACTCCCTGCGTCTGAAGATAGCTTCACGTCTGTCTAAAGTAGCGCCTGAAAAACTGAAGAGCATTGCTACAGAGGTACTGGCTGCAGGTAGTTTGTTCGAAGATAATTCAGATGATCTGCAACTGATAGCAGGCGACAAATTCACAGAGGGTGGTAACTGGAACCCGGTTGGTTTCCATTCTTCCAAATCCCTGGTAGATTTCATGCTGGCGAATGCAGATCCACGTCTGAGGGTCTTCTATCAGAAGAATGATTATTCAAAAGAGAACTTTGATCTTGCTGTAGCTCAGGGTGCATTACCTGCTAACTCAGTACAGCCGACTAACCGTTATGTGGGTGCTTTCTCAAGCCCTGATGCGGTAGCTGCAAATCCTGGTTATTTCAGAACAAGAAAGATCAAGAATGCACAGGGTAACGATCAGAACCTGGATACAGTTTCCCTGATCCAGTACCGTTTGTTCCAGCCTGAATACACATACAATGCTGTGGTTGGTACTGGTCACGTTACTTTCCCGCTGCTGTCTTATGCTGACATCTGCTTCCTGCGTGCCGAGCTTGCTGCGAAAGGTATAGCTGGTTCTGATGCTGAAGGCTGGTATTACAAAGGGGTAGAAGCGTCCATCAGAAATTATGATGCAATGGCGGCTAACGCTAAACTGCCTGACTATGTTGCGGTGACAGATAATGAGATAGAAGCCTATAAGAACAGTGCAGGTGTGAAATATGTTGCCGGCAATGCAGAAGCGCTGATCGCTTCACAGGCGTACCTGAACTTCTACAAGAATCCGAACGAAGCATGGGCTATCCTGAAAAGATTAGGTATGCCTAACGCTTCTACACCGCTGGCGCTGGAAGTAATGAAAGCAAGTGGTGTTACACAGGTGATCCCAAGAAGGGCTTCGCTGAATGTAGCGGATGAAACGAATCTGAACGTTGCCAACAACAAGGCAGCTTTAACTGAAATGGCCCAGAATCCGGACTTCGGAGAAGGTCCTTCTGATATCTTTGGCCGTGTATGGTGGGATAAGAAATAGAAGAGTGAAAAATAAAAAGTGCCCTATCATTTGGTAGGGCACTTTTATGTAAACCATATATATTATATTGAACGATATGTTGTTGCAGGCTGAGTAGTGTGACAGGATTTAAAAAAGTGTGATTCTTTATTCGATATTTTTATTTATTTGTATATCTTACAGTCGTAAGAAAAAGAAAGAAGAAGTAAGAAGAAGCAATAGCCGGTTTACCGTTTAAGAGAAGAGAAACCGGAAGAAGAAGATAGCAGATTTTATCAACCGGATTGTTTTAGAAGTTATGAAGAGCTAGGCAGATACACCACTGCCTAATATCAACCAGATCGGATATAAGTGTTATGATAAACTAAATTCGTTATGTCGAGACTATTTTTTTGTGCCCTGTTGTCGGGGATATTGTCGGTACATACACTTAGCGCACAACTATTAGCCAGCGCTAATGTGATGTCGGCCGGCCGCCTAAAAGATTATAATGGAAAAACATTTACTGTAAAACCCGCAGGCAAACCTGTGGTATATATCTTTCTTTCTCCTGAATGTCCTCTATGCAAGAACTATGCACCTGTGTTGCAGGGCCTGCAGAGTAAATATAAGGATGTACAGTTCTATGGTATCATCAGCGGTCAGACATTTACTCAGCGTGAAGTGGCTGAATATGCAAAGGAGTATAATATCACTTTCCCTATATTGATGGACACCGATAAAAAGGTGGCTAATTATCTCAATGCTACAGTTACCCCCGAAGCCCTGCTGATCGGTAATAATGGGAAGGAATATTACAGAGGGTTGATAGATGACTGGGTAACAGGACTGGGTACTAAAAGGATAAAAGCTACCAGGAAGTATCTGGAACTGGCGATCAACAATTTGTTGACAGGAAATGAACTGGTATCGCAAACAACGCCAATTGGTTGTCTGATCAGTAATTATTGAGTTTTATATTAAGTGGCGCGTATGCGATACAGCATTGCAGTATCAGTTGTATTCTTTTTTGTCTTCAATATATCACGTGTAGCAGCACAGCGTATCACCTGGAGTGAACATATTGCTCCGCTGATACATCGTAACTGTACGCCTTGTCACCAGAATGGAGATGCTGCTCCGTTCCCGCTGGTGACGTATGATGATGTTGCAAAAAGAGCTGCATTTGTTAAGAAGGTAACGCAGAGCAGGTTCATGCCACCGTGGAAGCCCGATCCACACTATTCTACTTTTGCGAATGAAAGAAGGTTGACCGATGAAGAGATCGCAATGATCGCAGAATGGGCTGATAATAATATGCCGAAAGGAAAGAAGACCGCTGTAAAGGATGAAGAGGTTGTTGTTGTTGGTACACACGCCAACCGCAAGCCTGACCTGGTACTGAAGATGAACAAACCCTTTCATGTGAAAGGAGATAACCTGGAAAGATTTATTGTATTCAAAATACCATTCGAACTGCCTGATTCCGCCAATGTGGAAGCCATCCAGTTCACGACAACGAATAATAAGATCATACACCACGCCAATTATGAAGTTGATGCAGTTCCCGATCTGGATATTTACAATACGGACGACTACATCAATCTGACTGAAGATAACCGCTTCAAGTATGATCAGTATGTTCCCTTCAGGAAACACATGATTTACTACGGCGGATGGATACCTGGTTCTTTTGGAGAATCCTATCCTGAAAATATCGGTTGGGTAATGCCGAAGAGAGGAGTGATATTGCTGACCATGCACTATGCACCGGTGGCAAAGGAAGAGGATAATGTGAGCGGCGTGGAAATTTATTTTACGAAGACACCTGTAAAACGTCAAATAAGGGCGATAAGCCTGGGTTCTGGCGGCGTTGGTGAAAAAGAGATTGACCCTTTCTTTTACATCCCGGCCAATGCTGTCAAGACTTTCAAACTAAAAGTGACCACTCCTGAAGATCAGTCCCTGTTGTATGTCTGGCCACACATGCATTACGTGGGCAAAATCTTTAAGGCGTACGGTGTAACACCAGAAAAAGACACAATAAAACTGGTGCATATCCCTGACTGGAACTTCAACTGGCAGGAGATATACTGGTTCCCAACATTGAAAAAAATCCCTAAAGGTACTATCCTCACCATAGAAGGTACTTACGACAACACCGCTAACAACCCGAATAACCCATCTAACCCACCGCAATTAGTTTACTCTAATGGAGACATGAAATCCACTGATGAAATGTTAACATTGGTTATGGTTTATTTACCTTATGAGAAAGACGACGAACGCGTCATCTTGAAGAAAAATGAAAGATTTTGAAAGAAGATGCATGGTAGTATTTTGTTAATTAAACATGTAATCTTCTCGTTTTTAATGCATTGTTAACAAAAAGGCAAAAAACTGTTAAATGTTTTTTGTTCTTCATTTTATTTTTTATAGTTTGGCATCCATGAACAAAAAGTAAGATTTTGTTTAATGTGTGAAAGAGACTTGCGTAATAACGGGACATGCATTAGAGTAAACAAGCGTAAAGAGTAACTATTAATACAAATTTTTGTGCGGACTGGATGAAGACGCCTATGCCTTTAAATGTTTTTTAAAGAAAAACGGAAATCGAGAAAGACGATTCGAACGGGCTATGCTTAGCGGTATACTGTAACCTGCTTTTACATCTGAGTTTAAAACTTTTAGAGTCCCCCTTTTTTGTTGCCGATCAGGCGACCTGGGATATCTATGTCACTTTGAGACTAAACAACAAATAATAATTAAAACCTAGAGAAAGCTATGCGAAGATCATTTCTTGTATGCACATTGCTCTTCTTATGCTGCTGTATAACAGCGTTTGCGCAGGATAAGAAGGTAGTGTCCGGAACCATTAAAGATAGCAACGGCGCTTTTCTGCCGGGTGTTACCATTAAGGAAAAAGGCACTTCTAATGGTACAATGTCCAACGCAGAAGGCGGATTTAAACTGTCTGTTCCGTCTAATGCGGTTCTTGTGTTCTCCTACATGGGCTATGCTGCCAAGGAAGCGCCGGCAAGCGGTCCATTGGATATTATCCTGAGTGAAGACAACAAAAATCTGAATGAAGTAGTTGTAACCGCTTTAGGTATGAAGCGTGAGCAACGTAAACTGGGTTATGCGATCACTGAACTGAAGGGTGACGAGATCTCTAAAACCAATGCTATCAACCCTGTTGCTGCACTGCAAGGTAAAGTTGCGGGTGTGGACATCTCCAGCGCTGTGGGTGGTCCTCAGGCTGCAGGTCGTATCATCTTGCGTGGTGCTAAATCACTGAATGACAAAGACCAGCCTATCTTCGTAGTAGATGGTGTGATCTTTGAAAACGAAGTGAGCGACAACGCTGTAAACTTCGGTAACGTACTGAAAAATCTGAACCCGGATGAGTACCAGTCTGTAACTGTACTGAAAGGTGCTGCTGCAACTGCGCTCTACGGTTCCCGCGCACTAAATGGTGCAGTATTGATCACTACCAAGAAAGGTGTTGCCCGTAAAGGTATTGGTGTTACTGTAAGCCAGACAGTTCAGCTGGAAGAAGTATACAAAACTCCTATTGAACTGCAGAATACTTACGGTGCTGGTCTGGATGGTACTTTTTCATCCAGCGATCCGGAAGCTCTTGACTGGGCAGGTGGTTACAGCTTTGGTCCTAAAATGGAAGGCCAGATGAAGAAGGTGCTGAACGGTGAGTTACGCCCTTACTCTCCAATGCCGAATAACTACAAAGATATGTATCGCACCGGCCAGTACTACAATACTAACGTAGCAATGGAAGGTGGTAGCGAAAGAGGTACATTCCGTCTCTCTTTCTCTCGTCTGAATAATAAAGGTGTTGTAACCAACAACGAATTCAACAGGAATAACATCTCCCTGAAAGCTTCACAGACTATCTCCAAATATCTGTCTGCTGATGCGGGTGTTACTTATACTGCAAGTAAAACGTACAACCCTGACCGTCAGGGTGGTGACTATACAGGTCAGAACCTGGGGCGTAAATATGTTTACGTATTTCCTCGTAACTATGATCCTGCTTACTGGAGCAGACAAGAGAACTACCTGGCGCCAGACAATTCAATGCGTCCTACCGGTTCTTATGCTGGTGCTGACTACTGGTACACACTGGCTTATAACAGCTGGACACGTAGGGAGTCTTTGCTGACTGGTTACGTAAACCTGACTGCTACCGCTACTGACTGGCTGAAATTCTTACTGAAAGGAAACATGAGTAAGGAAAATACCTACGATCAGCGTAAAGACGCAGGTCAGGGTCCAAACTTCTCTGGTTCTGTTGGTTACTTCCAGGAAGGTGGTATGGACAGATTACAGCACACCTTCACCGGTATGGCTATGATCACTCCTAAACTGGGTAAAGACTTCGAAGCTACTTTGAACCTTGGTGCTGAAACCTGGAACAGTGGTATCGGTCAGCAGTATGTGAACAAGACCAGCGGTGGTCTGCGTCTGCCAAGACTGTATGCTATCTCCAACAGTGTTAATGCTGCGCAGATAGACAACAAACCACTGGATCGCAAACGTATCAACTCTGTGTTCTTCGCTGCGAGCGTGGCTTATAAGAACGCGTTCTTCCTGGATGTAACCGGCCGTAACGACTGGTCTTCCGCACTGACTTACCTGACAGGAAACAGTAACAACTCTTATTTCTATCCTTCCTTCAGCGGTGCATGGGAATTCACAGAAAGCCTGAAAGGTAAACTGCCTTCAGTGATCAGCTTTGGTAAACTTCGTGCTTCCTACGCTATGGTGGGTGGTGACCTGAATCCTTACCAGACTAACAGCGGTTACTATACCGACTCTTACTTCCAGGGTGCAGGTTCCAACTCAAGCCTGCCACTGATGAAGATCTACAACGAAGACATCATGCCTAACCCGAACCTGAAACCATCTATTTCTCACAGTTTGGAATTTGGTGCTGATGTACGTTTCTTCAATAATCGTTTAGGTTTTGATGTTGCATGGTATAAAACAAATGTTAAGAACCAGATCCTGCAACTGCCTGTATCTGTTGAATCAGGTGTTAAATCCCGCTACATCAACGCAGGCAATATGCAGAACACTGGTATAGAAGTAGCGATCAATGCTACTCCGATCCAGCACAAAGATTTCACATGGGATCTGACATTGAATGGTAGCCATAACAAGAACAAGATCATTGAACTGACCAATGGCGTAAGCGAAGTACAGCTGAACGAAGACCAGGGCGTTAGAGTAATTGCTACTGCCGGTAAGGCGTATGGCGTACTGGCTACTCCTTACGGTTATACCCGTAACGCACAGGGTCAGAAGATCATCGAGAAGAGCGGTGACTTCCCTGTTCAGTACAAGCGTGCTGTTAACAACAATATCGGTAACATCACTCCAGACTTGAACCTGGGCTTCAGCAACACTTTCACTTATAAGAACTGGAACCTGGGCTTCCTGCTACAGGCTCGTATCGGTGGTGATATGTTCTCTGCTTCTCACCAGTATGGTACTGGTCGTGGTACAACTGCAAATACAGAAGCCGGTCGTGATGCAGCTAGTGGCGGTATAACCTTTACTGATGGAACTGGCCGTACCCGTAACGATGGTTTGATCCCTGATGGTGTATTCCAGGATGGTTATACTATCACTGATGCCGCTGGACAGCTGGTTGACCTGAGCGGTAAAACTTACCGTGAAGCATATACTGCTGGTTATGTGACTCCGCTGACTCCATACCAGTACTACGGTATGCAGGGTGACTGGGGTATCGGTATCCGCGAATACTCTGTATTTGATGCATCTTATGTAGCACTGCGTGAAGTGTCTCTGGGTTACTCTTTACCTTCCAGCCTTGTACAGCGCGCTAAACTGAACAGCGTGCGTGTTAACCTGGTGGGCCGTAACCTGGGTTACCTGTATAATCACATGCCAATCGGAATCAATCCGGAAGCAGTTCGTAACAACAGCTCTTCTGCATTCTCTGAATATGGTAGCACTCCTTATACTCGTAACATGGCTGTTACAATTCAGGTAGGATTCTAATTGATGCCGTTAATCTTTTAAACGATAGCAAACATGAGATTTATAAATAAATTGGGAATGGGCGTTGCAGCGGCATCTTTACTGCTGTCATCCTGTACCAAAGACTTCGAAGACTTAAATACAAACCCGATAGTTAGTCCGACCACTAACCCGGAAACACTGATCGTAGCTGCGGAATACAAACTGGTAGACCGCGACTTTGAATGGTTCTACGACAACTACCAGTACATCATGCGCTGGATGCAGTTCGTAGCACAGGACCCGGCAAGTAGCGCAAACAACTCCCTGTTTGGTGCTAATTCTAACACCAATGGTCTGTACAATGATCTGTACAATATCATCGGCCGTTACACTACCCAGATCCAGTCTATAGTAGATAAAATGTCTGCAGAAGACAAAGCTAAATACCAGAACGTTACTGCAATCGCTAACGTGCTGAAAGTATATGCTGCATGGAGAGTTTCCGACGCTAATGGTAGCATTCCTTATACGCAGGCATGGCAGGCTCGTGATAGCTCTATGTTCACACCTAAGTATGACAGCCAGTCATCCCTGTTCGATGTATGGGATGCTCAGTTGAAAGCTGCCGTAACTACCCTGTCTGCTAATGCTGCTGGCCAGGTAACTTACGGTAGTTCAGAAATGTTCTACAACGGAGACGCTGCAAAATGGGCAAAAGCGGCTAACGTACTGCGTCTGAAACTGGCTATGCGTCAGTACAAAAGATCAGATGCGAAAGCAAAAGCTATCGTAGCTGATGTTATCGCCAGCACCGCAGGTATCTTCACCAGCAATGATGAAGAATGGAAATTCATCTCCAGTGCAACAAACTTCGCTCGTAGTGGTAACTGGAATCCTGATAACGGTAGCGCTTTCGTAGCAGCTAAAAACATCGTGGATTTTATGTACACTCACAGCGACCCACGTCTGCGTGTGTTCTTCAAATCAAACAGCTACACCCAGTCAGTAATTGACAGCCTGAAAAATGGCGGTGCGCTGTCTTCCGGTACTACATACAACCCTCGCCGTTATGTAGGTATCCCTTCCAGTCCTGATGCCAAGAGCAATGCTGCTTACAGCAGACTGTACTCCAGAAGGATCTATACTATCACACTGGGTGGTAAAACTTCTCAGGTGACTTACGATACCCTGTCCAAAGTACAGACCCGTCTGTTCGACCTCGATCAGGATGGTGGTGCTGGCAGCGGTGGTCAGTATATCCAGCCTATCGCTTCTTACGCTGAAATGTGTTTCATCCTGGCTGAATTCACAGAACGTGGTGTAAACACCGGTGGTCAAGCTGAAGAATGGTACAATAAAGGCGTAACTGCTTCCCTGCAAGCATACGATAAGATAGGATCTACAGCTAAGATCATTGGTTACTCTGCACTGGGTGCCGAAGAGATCACTACTTACCTGGCTGATCCTGCTGTTGCTTACACCGGTACCCTGGATGAGAAACTGGAAAAGATCGGTGTTCAGAGCTTCCTGAACCTGTTCAAAGTTCCACAGGAAGCATGGGCTTCATGGAAACGCACTGGTTATCCTAAAGAAGGTGGTATCCTGCCTTTCGAACCATTCATGATCTCTGGTGTGAAATCAACAGTTCCACGTCGTTGGATACTGCCAATTCCTTCCAATACACAGGAAAATATCCCTAACTATAATACCGCTATCTCCGACATGCAGAAGGACGGCGCTTATGGTCAGCCAAATGACTTAACTGGTCGTGTTTGGTGGGATATGCAGTAAAATAATATACTCACTTATACTGAAAATAAGGAACCGTCCCGCTTTAAGCGGGACGGTTTTTTTATGCGGCTACTTTTTGTATCTTGAACACGTATTATGAAGAACGAAGGGCACTTCCCTGACATGTAAATTAATAAGCCGAGAGTATGAGCATGCGAAGTTCCATTACCTTATTATTTTTATTCCTTATTACCTGCCTGAAAAAAGTTTCTGCACAGCAGATCACCTGGTCGCAACATATTGCACCCATTATCCACCGTAACTGCACTCCCTGTCATCGGCAAGGTGAGGCAGCGCCTTTTTCACTTCTTACATATGAAGAGGTAGCCAAAAGAGCTTCTTTTATTAAACGGGTTACAGAAAGCCATTACATGCCACCATGGAAACCAGATCCGCATTATGTAAGTTTTGCCAACGAAAGAAAACTGTCGGATGAAGAGATCAGATTGATCGCTGAATGGGCTGAGCATGGCATGCCTAAAGGAGAAGGTTCAGGTGAAGAAACAGCAAATACCTGGGTAAAGGGTACACTGTTCAACCGCGAGCCTGACCTCGTGCTGAAAATGAAATCATCTTATGTGCTGGAAGGAGATAATGTAGAACGTTTCATCGTCTACAAAATGCCTTTTGACTTGCCGGACTCTGTTGCTGTGGAAGCTATTGAATTTACTTCGAATAATAAGAAAGTGATCCATCACGCCAACTATGAAATAGATGATGTGCCGGATGCTGATCTCTATAATACTGCAGATTATGTTGATAATACTGAGTCACATCTTGACTACTACCAGCAATATGTCAATTACCGTAAAAAGATGAAATACTTTGGAGGATGGATCCCCGGCAGCAGTTATGAATCTTATCCCGAAGACATGGGCTGGGTAATGCCTAAGCGGGGCGTGGTGTTGTTAACAGTGCATTACGCACCTGTAGGGAAAGATGAAGAAGTGATCAGCGGCGTACAGTTCTTTTTCAAAAAGAAACCGGTAAAGCGGCAGATAAAAGCGACTACATATGGCTCGGGTGGAGTAGGGGAGAAGGACATCGAGCCTTTCTTTTACATCCCTGCTAATGTTGAGAAGAGCTTTAAAGTGAATGTGAAGATCACAGAAACACAGTCGCTCATGTACGTATGGCCGCATATGCACCTGCTGGGTAAAACCTTTAAAGCATATGCTGTTACGCCGGAAAAAGATACCATACGATTAGTGTCAATTCCACAATGGGATTTCAACTGGCAGGAGATATACTGGTTCCCAAAACTGATAAAGATTCCGAAAGGAACAGTGCTCACTATCGAAGGTACGTATGATAATACTGTGAATAACGCATCCAATCCCTCTTTCCCGCCTCAGCTGGTATATGGCGCCATGCGAACGAAAGATGAAATGATGACGCTGATCATGATGGCCATCCCTTATGAAGAAGGGGATGAGAAACGGGAAATAAAACGACAGTAAATAAAGAGGGCTCGCTTAAAACGAGCCCTCTTTATTTATATCAGATTCTTTATCTCATTCAGCTTCAGCAAGGCTTCCACCGGCGTCAGCCTGTTAATATCCACATCTCCCAGCATATCCCTGATTTGTTTAAAGGTATCGCTATGCGCATCAAAGATGCTGAGTTGTACCTTCTGCGTCGGACCTGCAAGATCTTTTACGTGTTTATCCAGCGGTGCATCGATGTGTTTCTCTTCCAGGTGTGCCAGCACTTCATTGGCACGCTGTATCAGCTGTGGCGGCATACCGGCCATACGGGCTACATGAATACCGAAACTGTGGCGGCTGCCTCCTGGTGCGAGCTTGCGGAGGAAGATCACTTTATTGCCGGATTCCTTATTGGTGATGTGGAAGTTCTTGATACGGCTATGCTTGTTCTCCAGCTCATTCAGTTCATGATAGTGCGTGGCGAAAAGCGTTTTAGGCTTATGCTGCGTCATATCATGCAGGTATTCCACGATGCTCCAGGCAATGGAGATACCATCATAAGTACTGGTACCACGGCCTATTTCATCGAGTATAACAAGACTGCGTGGTGTGATATTGTTGATAATGCTGGCGGTTTCATTCATTTCAACCATGAAGGTGGATTCACCGCCACTCAGGTTGTCAGAAGCGCCAACACGGGTGAATATCTTATCCGTCAATCCTATCTCTGCCGCTGCAGCAGGTACAAAACTACCCATGTGCGCCATCAGTGTGATCAGCGCAGTCTGACGCAGCAGGGCGGATTTACCGCTCATGTTAGGTCCTGTCAGAATGATGATCTGTTGCTCTTCTTTATCCAGCAGTATATCGTTGGCGACATAACTTTCCCCGAGTGGTAAGCCACGCTCAATAACCGGGTGTCTGCCTTCACGAATGTCCAGGTGATACCCCTCGGTAACATTCGGACGGCGGTATTTATAGTGGATGGCATTATGGGCAAAACTCAACAGACAGTCTATACGGGCCAGGATCTGTGCATTTTGTTGGATGGCCTGAATATAAGGTTGCAGGGCCAGCAGCAGATCATCGAAGAGCTGCACCTCCAGGGCAAGGATCTTTTCTTCAGCGCCTACTATCTTTTCTTCATACTCTTTCAGTTCAGGCGTAATGTAACGCTCCGCATTGGCCAGCGTCTGTTTGCGGATCCAGGTGTCCGGCACTTTGTTCTTGTGGGCGTTCGTTACCTCCAGGTAGTAACCAAACACGTTATTGAAAGCTACTTTCAAACTGGGAATACCAGTAGCGTCAGATTCTGTCTGTTGGATACGCAGCAGATATTCCTTGCCTGAATGAGCAATGGTACGCAGGCTGTCCAGTTCAGGATGCACACCGTTTTGGATCACATTGCCCTTGCTGACGAGTACCGGTGGTGTTTCCATTACCTGTGCGAGGATGCGGCCAAGGATATCGGGACAGTGGTCCAGCTTTTCACTGAGTTGTGTTAAATATGGATGCCCCGCCTGCGCCTGCAGTTGCTTAACGCCTTCTACCTGCTGCAGTGCTTTAGCCAGGGACATCACTTCCCGCGGATTGATCTTCCGCAGGGGGATTTTGGATACAAGACGTTCCAGGTCGCCGGTTTGCTTGAGATGGGCCAGCAGGTCCCTGGAAAGGTCTGACTGTTTGATAAAGAACTCTGTAATATCCAGTCGTTCGTTGATCTGGTTGATATCCCGCAGGGGGAGTATCAGCCAGCGTTTCAGCAGCCTGGCGCCCATAGGGGTCACGGTGCTGTCCAGGGTGCCCAGCAGGGTATTCCCGTTTTCCACACTGCTGCCAAGCAGTTCCAGGTTGCGGATAGTGAAGCGGTCCATCCAGAGGAAGTCGTCCTGTTCTATCCGTTGTATGCTGGTGATGTGTTGCAGATGCGGATGCTCGGTATCGCGCAGGTAATGCAGGGCAGCGCCGGCGGCGACGATGGCATCGGAAAGACTTTCCACGCCAAAACCTTTGAGGCTGTGTGTTTCAAACTGTTTAAGCAGGATCTCCTGTGCATAGTTAGCCGTGAAGATCCACTCTTCCATTGTATATGTATAGAATTTGGAACCGAATTGCTCCTTGAAATGTTTCTGCTGCTGACGGGCAAAGATGACTTCCGCGGGTTTGAAACTCTGGAGCAGTTTATCCACATATTCCAGGCTGCCCTGGGCAATGAAGAACTCTCCTGTAGAGATATCGAGGAAGGATACCCCGGTATGGTCTTTGCCAAAATGAACCGCCGCCAGGAAGTTATTACTGGCATTTTCCAGGATCTTGTCATTGACGGCCACACCAGGAGTTACCATTTCGGTCACTCCGCGTTTAACAATACCTTTTGCTGCTTTGGGATCTTCCAGCTGGTCGCACACCGCCACACGGTAGCCTGCTTTTACCAGCTTATGGAGATAGGTATCCAGGGAATGATGTGGAAAACCTGCGAGGTCCTGCTGGGATGCAGAACCATTTGCTCTTTTGGTGAGCACAATACCTAATACTTTGGATGCAATGATCGCATCCTCATTAAAAGTTTCATAAAAATCTCCCACGCGGAACAACAGCACGGCGTCCGGGTAACGGGCTTTAATAGCCTTATGCTGTTGCATGAGAGGGGTTTCTACTGATTTGCTTTTTGCCATTCGGCAAATATATAATAATGTCCGGACGTGCTGAAAGGCAGATGTACACATACCGGTACACTACCCATTTTATCGTACTTTTGCAAAATGCGAAAATTAAGCATGGATGAACTTGGCCGCAAAACGGTGGACCAGTTCAAGGCGGCAGATAAAACACCTTTGGTGCTGGTACTGGACAATGTGCGCAGTATGCATAACGTAGGATCGGTATTCCGTACGGCAGATGGCTTCCTTTTACAGGGCATCGTTTTATGCGGATATACGCCCGTTCCCCCTCACCGCGATATTCAGAAAACGGCTTTAGGCGCTACGGAAACTGTTGAATGGCAATACTTTCCTACAACGGTGGAAGCGGTAACGGCACTCCGGGAGGCAGGGTATATTGTCATGGCGATAGAACAGGCGGAGAACAGCGTTATGCTGGATAGCTTTGAGCCGGCAACCGGTAAACCACTGGCGCTGGTATTCGGTAATGAGGTGACAGGTGTGGATGCGGAGGTGATGAAACTGGTGGAGGGCTGTATCGAAATACCGCAGTCTGGCATGAAACATTCATTAAATATCTCTGTGAGTACTGGTATTGTGGTTTGGGATATATTTGTAAAACTGAAAAAACAGGCACAATGATCGTAACGGTTAATAAATACCTCTCGCTGGTAAAATTCAGCCACACTATATTCGCGATGCCTTTCGCACTGACAGGCTTTTTTATCGCTACCACCAAAACAGATCACTCTTTCAGCTGGCAGTCGTTCGTACTGGTAGTATTGTGTATGGTATTTGCCCGCAGTGCGGCGATGGCGTTTAACCGTTACCTGGATGCGGATATTGACCGGAAGAACCCCCGTACAGTGAACAGGGAGATCCCGCGGGGAGTGATCACCGAGAAAAACGCGCTGACCTTTGTCATTGTGAACTGCCTGTTATTCATTGGTAGTACCTGGTTTATCAACTTATTATGTTTTATCCTGTCGCCGGTAGCTTTGCTGGTGGTGCTGGGATATAGCTATACAAAACGTTTCACGGCACTGTGTCATATGGTACTGGGACTGGGTTTATCCCTGGCGCCGGTAGGTGCTTACCTGGCAGTGACAGGGCATTTCGCGGTATTACCCGTATTGTTATCCTGTCTGGTACTTTGCTGGGTAGCAGGTTTTGACATTATTTATTCTTTACAGGATGAAGATTTCGACCGCTCCCTGTCTCTGAACTCAATTCCTGCCTGGTTGGGAAAAGCAGGGGCACTGCATTTTTCTGAGGTCCTGCACCTGGTAGCAGGCGCCCTGGCTATCATCATCGGTATCTATGGAGGCTTCCACTGGTTATATGCAATAGGCGCAGTGATATTTATTATCATGCTGATCTCCCAGCACCTGCTGGTAAAACCCAATGATCTGAGCCGTGTCAACATAGCCTTTATGACTACAAATGGTATTGCCAGCGTGGTATTTGCCGTATTCGCCATCGCCGATATGTTCATCATCGGTTAATTTATTCATATGGCGCGCGTCCTTGCAATAGACTACGGAAAAAAGAGAACAGGCCTTGCAGTAACAGACCCACTGCAGATGATTGCCAGCGGTCTTACCACCGTGGCTACCCACGACCTGATTCCTTATCTCAAAAAATACCTGGCCCAGGAGTCGGTAGAACTGATACTGATAGGGGAGCCGAAGAACCTGGATGGGGGAGCCACTGATGCTACCGCCCTCGTAACAGAATGTGTACGCATCCTCCAGAAGAATTTCCCCGAGATCCCGGTGAAGAAGGTGGACGAACGCTTTACCTCCAAACTGGCCTTCCGGTCCATGATAGATAGCGGACTGAAAAAAAAGGACCGGCAGAACAAGGGCCTCGTGGATGAAATCAGCGCCACCATCATCCTGCAAGAGTATCTGCAGTATAAATAATTGAATTTCAGGACTTAGTTGCGTTGTAGCGATGATTGATCGCTACATTTCAATTCTTGTGCCCTATTTCCCGATTGATACTTACCTTTGCATTTTTGAAAATTTTTTGAAATGATTCTACCTATAGTTGCTTACGGTCATCCGGTATTACGGAAAATGTGTGAAGATATAACCCCTGATTATCCTCAGTTAGAGCAACTTATTGCCAATATGTGGGAGACCATGTATGCTTCCAGTGGCGTAGGGCTGGCAGCGCCACAGATCAACAGGCCGATCCGCCTTTTTGTAGTGGATAGTGAGCAGATCATCAATAATCTGGAAGAGGATGAGAAGAACGAATATCCTGGCGATAATGGCGTTAAACAGGTATTTATTAATGCGCATATTGTAAGCACCGGCGGAGAGGAATGGCCTTATAATGAAGGATGCCTCAGTATCCCGAAGATCCGTGAAGATGTATACCGTCCGGAAACCGTGACCATCCGTTATGTGGATGAGCAATTCCAGCCACAGGAAAAGACTTTCTCAGGCATAACTGCCCGCGTTATATTTCATGAGTACGACCATATTGATGGTAAACTGTTCATTGACTATCTGAAGCCTTTAAAGAGAAGGATGCTGAAAGGCAAACTGGAAGATATCACCAAAGGCAAGATCAGTGTGGATTACAAAATGATATTTCACAAATAAAACAAGTGAAAATTTTGTAATGTTAAAAATCCCTATTACTTTAGTGCCTGCAAACTAATACAATACATTGGGAGCAGCAGTCACATATACAGAATCCGAGTTAGTACTTGGCCTGAAGGCGAGGAACGAAAAACATTTCGGGTACTTATATGATCATTATTCCCCGGCATTATACGGCATTGCCCTTAAAGTGATCAATGACGAAACTATTGCCGGTGATGTGCTGCAGGAAATCTTTCTCAAGATCTGGCGCAGCATTGAGCGCTATGATTCCGACAAAGGCCGCCTTTTCACCTGGATGGTGAACATTGCGCGCAATACTGCTATTGATACTCTCCGCTCAAAAGCCCATAAAATGGGGCAAAAAGCTAGTGAATTAGGGAGCAATGGATTTGCATCAGATCAGCTGGCCATTCATCCTTCTGTGGATCATCTCGGTCTGGTAAAGGTGGTAGAACAGCTGAGCAGGGAACAACGTGTTATTATAGACCTGGCTTATTATAAAGGGTGTACGCAGGAAGAAATTGCGAAGATACTGGATATCCCTTTGGGAACGGTGAAGACCAGGATGCGTAATGCGATCATACAATTGCGGAATATTTTAAAACAGATGTAAGCAAGTGGATGTTCAACGTTACATATCGTCCGGTTTAATTGAGAACCATGTCACGGGGTTACTTTCAGAATCAGAATCGCGTGAGGTACTCGGCGCCATTCAGCAGCACCCTGAAGTAAAAGCTGCTGCAGAAGCTTTACAGGTGGATATGGAGCGCTATATACAGCTATGGGCTGCCAAGCCCCCTGCCGGTATCAAGCGCCAGATAATGGACCGCCTGCACAAAAACGAAGCAGACGACCCCATTGCCGCTGAAACTGAAACCTTCACAGCAGCAACCAACGAAAATACATTCTCAGAAGATACAGACGCTGGCCTCGGCCTTAACTTATCCCAACTCCAGATCTGGCAATACAGTGCTGCCGCGGCCATTGCGCTGCTGCTGGGCAGTGTGGTCATGAACGTCGTTTCCTACGGTAATGCCAGTGGCTATAAACAGCAGGTTTCTTCCCTGCAGGCAGAGCAAGCCTCCCTGTTGGCGGAGAAAGATGCCCTGAAGGAACAGCTGGACTTTACACAGAAAGAAAACGGTGTCATGAAAGACCCTTCCTTCAAATGGATACGTATGCCGGGCGTTGGTAAACATACGGGTGTGGTGGCTACCATCTGCTGGAACCCACAATCGAAAGAAACATTCATTCTCGCACAGGCATTACCAGAACCTCCTGCCGACAAACAATATCAGCTCTGGGCTATCGTAAATGGTAAACCGATCGATGCCGGTGTATTTGAGCTGGGCAGTAAAGCGCATACCGTACAGAAAGTAAAAGCGGTAGATAATGCCCAGGTTTTTGCCGTAACCCTCGAAAAGAAAGGTGGAAGCCCGTCACCTACGTTGGAACAAATGTTTGTAGCCGGAAAAGTAGCTGGCTGATATCCCTTTTCTACCCTTCCTCACACTAGATCGCTCATTATCAATTATTCCGTAATAATTGCTATCTTTCCTTTAATATTGCATTCCCATTAACCATCTATCAGGACTTATTAGGATTGTAACAACAAGTTGTACCGGTAACAGTTCCAATCATACTGTAGCACCTGCAGCTAAATTGTGGAGCACACTGAATCGTATTTTTAACAAAATTTTTAACTGTTTTGGAATCCGCGTTTACATATACGGAATCTGAGCTGGTGCAGGGGCTGAAAGCCAAAGACCAGAAGGTATTCGGCTACCTTTATGACCGCTATTCCCCCGCTTTATACGGCGTAGCCCTCAAGGTGCTCAACGACGAAAGTAATGCGAATGATGTGCTGCAGGAAGTGTTCCTTAAAATTTGGCGTAACATAGACAGGTACGACGAAAGCAAAGGGCGTCTGTTTACCTGGATGCTCAATATTACCCGCAATTCCGCAATTGATACACTCCGTTCCAAGGCACATAAAATGGATCAGAAAATCCAAGATATTGGAGATGACGTACATTTATATACAGGTAATTTAACTGTACTCCCATCCGTTGACCATCTTGGGCTTTCAAAGGTTCTTGAAAAATTAACCAAGGAACAACGAATCATCATCGACTTAGCGTACTATAAGGGATGCACCCAGGAAGAGATTTCTAAGGTGTTGGAGATTCCGTTGGGTACTGTAAAAACGAGGATGAGGAACGCAATTATTCAATTAAGGAACTTGTTAAAATTAGTATAAGAGTGGACGCATCACGTTTCATATCGTCCGGGTTGATAGAGGCTTATGTAAGTGGACTGGCTACCTCCAATGAAGTACAGGAGCTGGAACGCGGCATGACGCAATATCCGGAAGTAGCAGCTGCAGTAGATGACTGCCAGTTGGATATGGAACAGTACGTTACCCTGCAATCCAAAACACCACCGGCAGATCTCAAGCAACGCATTTTCCATATTATCATTAACGAAGAAGTAGCCCGTGAAAGCGGCGCCCTGGGAGCAGATGCTGTAACTGACGAATTCCCCGAAACAAAAACATATGTAAGCAGCACCTGGCGCCTGGTAGCTGCTGCCGCCATCATATTACTGCTGGGCAGCCTGTTCCTTAACTATTTCTTCTTCGGACAGATCAACGATTATAAAGGCCGTTACGAAACTTTACTTTCCACACATAATTCACTGGCATCAGAATCTAATCTTTACCGGACCCGCATCGATCAGATGGAACATGCTATCGATCTCATGAAGAATCCGTCCATGAAGACCGTAAAGATGCCCGGCACCAAACCATTCCCCACCGCACTGGCTACCGTTTACTGGAACCAGCAGTCAAAGGAGGTATTCATCATGGTGAATAATCTTCCGGAACCCGCTGCTGACAAGCAATATCAGCTCTGGGCCATCGTTGATGGTAAGCCTGTTGATATGGGCGTATTTGAAATGAGCAATCCGCATGAGCTCCTGCAAAAGATGAAGTCTATTGATAACGCCGAAATGTTTGCTATTACCCTTGAGAAAAAAGGCGGAAGTGCCGTTCCTACATTAGACCAGATGTATGTGGCAGGAAAAGCCAGTTGAAATGCGTAAAATATATAATTTCGCAGGATGCGAAAACTCTGGTTCTATACTATCACACTGTTTTTCTTTCAGCAAACCTATGCGCAGGATACCGCCAGATACAAAGGGATGACCATTAACCTGGATGAAGTGATCGTCGAGGCCAAACGTATTGGCTTTGATGTCAACAGCTTCATTAAAAGAGTGGAAGATGATACCACTTTTTACCGCGCCTTTAAAAACCTGCGCCTGCTGGGCTATACTGCCGACAATGATATCCGTATTTACAATAAGCATAACGAGGTGCAGGCCTCTCTCAATGGTCAGACACAGCAAACCATGCAGGGCAGATGTCGTAGCATGAAAGTGCTGAGACAGGATGTTACCGGCGATTTCTTTGACAAGAAAGGACAATACAACTACTATACAGCCGAATTATACGGTAACCTCTTTTTTACCCAGGGCACCGTATGTGTGGATGCCAGCGGGGAAGAACCGGAAAGATCAAAGGGCAGTATGGCCAGGCATAAAAACCAGCTGAAACAACTCATCTTTAATCCCGGCAAGCCCGTCAGAGGTGTACCTATCGTAGGAGGTAAAGTGGCCATTTTTGATCCGGAAGTAATGAGGTTGTACGATTTCTCTATCACGTCTGAAAGTTATGCCAGCGTTCCCTGTTATGTATTTACGGCAAAGGCCAAACCCAGTCTCAATATACTGGACAGGGGAGACGTGGTGATCAATGAGCTGATCACTTACTTTAATAAGGATAATTTTGAGATCGTTGGCCGCATCTATTCCCTCTCTTATAAAACAATGCTCTTTGATTTCGATGTAAAGATGAATGTGCAGATGACCAAACAACAGGGCCTGCTCATCCCGGCACTGGTCACTTACGACGGTACCTGGGATGTCCCTTTCAAAAAAAGGGAAACAGCGAAGTTTATCGCAAGGTTCCACAGTTTCACGGAATAAGTTGAACAGCGCCTGTCAGTAACGGCAATAATAGCAATAACAGCAAATTATCAGTAACAGCAATAAAAGAAGAACTATCAGTATTGCAATAAAAAAAGAGAGGCTGCTCATTGGCAGCCTCTCTTTTTATGTTAGCTATTTAATAGATCACTGTTACTGAACCTGTCTTCTTCACTTTCTCTCCCGTTGCTACTATCTTATAATCCATCACCCAGACATATGTTCCAACTGGCACCCTTCCCTTATCCCAGGTGCCTTTCCATCCGACTCCCGGGTCTGTGGTGTAGTAGATCCTCTGTCCCCATCGGTTAAAGAGCACCAGCTCAAAGTCAGAAATAGCACACCGGAATTTCGGCCGGAAGTAGTCATTCAGGCCATCGGCATTGGGTGTAAAGGCCGTCGGCAAATACACCTGGCATCCACATTCCTGGAAAGTGATATCCATTTCGTCTATTGACTGCCCGCAACTATTCGTCGCCACAATAGCATAGTGTCCTGCCTGCGTGACCGGGAAGAGCGGCAGTGATGAGCTGTCCTGCCATTTATATTGCATACCGGCGCCATCGGGGTGGAGGTTGTATACCTCGCCTATACATAACAGCGTGTCCGGTCCTAAATTCGTATGTAATGTATCTTCAAACTGTACATGGATAGTGTCGCTATCAATACAACGCCCCACCTTCGCCTGTACCCAGTAGTATCCTGTTTGCCGCACATAGTAGGTAGCCTGTTTGGACGTATCCTGCCAGCGGTAGGACGCAGTCCCGAAGTCGGCTTTCAGTACCAGTGTTTCACCCTTACATACCACGGTATCATTACCCAGATCCAGATTTTTATCCGGTTTGTAACGGATCAGGATCGTATCGAGGACCTCGCAGGTATTGTTGATATTCACAAAAACCCATAGGTCCCATCGACTTCGGATGGTCGTTGTTGGTGTGGTGGCCCTGTTACTCCAGCGGTAAGCGGTAGCTCCGGGTGTGGTAGCATCGAGTGTGATCGATTCTCCCGGACATAAGATGGTGTCTCTTCCCAATGAGAACGGATGTTGCTGACCGGCAAATGCGATATATATCGTATCACGGTACAGACCACAACCTTTTGCATCGGCGGTCACAATATATTGGGTGGATGGCATTGCCACATCACTGTGTACAATGATGTTAGGAGTAGTATCGCCGGTGCTCCAGAGATAAGTACAGTTCTGGGCGGTAGCATCCAGTTCCAGTGTTTCACCTATGCAAAGTATCAGGCTGCTGTCGCCCAGGTCTAGTTGCGGCACGGGCGTATAGAATACGTTGACAGAATCCGGTACCAGACAACCATTGATCTTCACCTTATAGGTACCCATTGTGTCTACCAGTATACTTTGATTAGTAGATCCATCCTGCCACTCATAGGTCGCTCCGGGTACGGTAGGGGCGGTGAGGGTAATGGTAGTACTGTCACAAATGGTCTGGTCCGTAGGGCCAAAATCATAAATAACAGGAGCTACGATTGTCAGAGAGGTGGTAGATATTTCCTGAACGCCATTTCTGAAAGCGATCAGTTGCACTGTGTAGGTACCAATAGTATTGTAGAGGTGTGCGCCTTTTATCTTCCGGGAAGTATCCGCAGAACCTGAGGCCGGATCACCAAAGTACCAATGAACAGAATCAATACCTGCAAGGTCCGCTGGAGCAATTTCGAATCTAACACTATCATTCTGGCAGGTTGTTGAGTACGTAAATTGTGTTTGTGCCCGGGCGCCAAATGCACCCAGCATGGTTGTAAAAACCGCAATTAATAGATATAGGCTTCTCATGGAGGGACATGGGTAAGTTGCTAAATTAAACGAAAAAGTGATATGTTTTTAATTTTTAATGAGATTTAATCTTCAAGAGGTCTGGCACTTACGTATCTCCTCCATTTCTCCAGAACGGCCTTAAAATCTTCAGGTAATGGACTCTCAAAATGCATAGGTTTCCTTGTGCGTGGATGTATAAACCCTAGTGTCTGTGCATGCAGGGCATGACGTGGCATAATTTCGAAGCAGTTTTCCACAAACTGCTTGTATTTGGCAAAGATGGTCCCCTTCAGGATGCGATTTCCTCCATAAGTATCGTCGTTGAACAGAGAATGCCCTATGTGCTGCATATGCACCCTGATCTGATGGGTACGTCCTGTTTCCAGGCGGCATTCGATGAGTGTCACATAGTTATAACGCTCAAGCACTTTGTAATGGGTGATGGCTTCCTTCCCATATTCGCCATCCGGATAGGCATCCATGATCTTGCGGAAACGCTGATGACGCCCAACATGCGCCTCAATAGTGCCTTCCTCTTCCTCAAAATCACCCCACACGAGGGCCATATAACGGCGTTGAACGGTATGGTCGAAAAATTGTTTGGCCAGGTCATTCATGGCTTTATCTGACTTGGCTACAACTAGTAGTCCGCTGGTATTCTTGTCGATACGGTGCACCAGTCCGAAGCGTGGAATTGCAGGTTCTGGTACCGGTGTTGTAGTTCGGTCGCCCAGGTACCAGGCCAGTCCGTTTACCAATGTACCGGTATAATTTCCGCAACCGGGATGGACTACCATACCCGGTAACTTATTGACAACCATTAAATCTTCATCCTCATAGATGATATCCAGGGGGATCTCTTCAGGGATCACTTCCGTATTCTCAGGATTCTTGTTAGAGAAAACCACAATACGGTCATGTGCCTTCACCTTATAGTTGGATTTCACTGGTTTGTCATTGACGATGACCATACCATTGTCACAGGCCTGCTGGATTTTGTTACGGGTAGCCCCTTCCACCCGGTTCATCAGGAACTTGTCCACCCGGAGTGGCTCTTGTCCTTTGTCCGCTACAATGTTTACCCGTTCATACAGCTCCTCGCTGCCTTCGCCGTTTTCCAGTTCATCGTCAAGTTCAATCAGTTCTTCCGCCATGAGGATTCAAAATTTTTGCAAAGGTAAGGATTGCGGGGCGCATGTACACAGATTGTGGTGAGTATATAGCCCGTCTTTCCTCAATATTCAGTTATTTTTTAGCTTCAAACCCGTTCTGGGTTGCATTAATCTTCTATATCTCCATATCCTTATAACGTCATCTGGATATCATTTCACCGTCATATATATATCCCTTCGATATAGAAATGTCGGTGAAGTGATATGGAAATGACGGTGAAGCGATATGGAAGTAACGAGGAAACATGCAACCAATAAGCATTCTTAATTTTGCATTTTCGCAAATCGTTTGACAGGAGAAGGTTTGAGGATTAAACATCGGATTAGATTGGCTATAGGCAGCAGTTTTAACCTGATGATGGTCAGGGTCGATCCGGAGGATACACGATATTTGACGCATACATGACGTATCCATAAGGCGCTCCGGGTAAGCGAACAGGTTTTCGCTCCCGGGATATTTCCACCTCCCGTATTACAGCCGGACTGGAAACGCGTCACTCCTCACAACGCGTAATGGCGCGGGCCGACGTAACGGAGACGAACTAATTCCGTACTTTTGTGCCTGCAATATGAACAAGAAGATCCACACGAACGACCTGGGAATCATTGATTATCAGAAGGCCTGGGATTACCAGGAGCAGCTCTTACAGGAGAATGTACGTATCAAGCAGGCATTGGCAAAGGGGGAGGTACCGGCTGGTCAGGCAAAGGAAACGACCCATTACCTGTTATTCTGCGGGCATCCGCATATTTACACCCTGGGAAAGAGTGGCCATATGGAGAACCTGTTGCTGGACGATCATCAGTTGCAGGACAAAGGCATCACCTTTTCAAATACCAACCGCGGAGGCGACATAACCTATCATGGTCCCGGTCAGGTAGTAGGATACCCCATTCTGGACCTGGAGCATTTCTTTACCGATATTGGCAAATATCTGCGTTTCCTGGAGGAAGTGATCATTCGTACATTGGCGGATTATGGCATTAAAGGCGACCGCTCAGCGGGTGAGACCGGCGTATGGCTGGACCCTCATGACCCTGCCCGCGCCCGTAAGATCTGCGCC
Source organism: Chitinophaga sp. CF418 (assembly GCF_900142925.1). Classification (GTDB taxonomy): domain Bacteria; phylum Bacteroidota; class Bacteroidia; order Chitinophagales; family Chitinophagaceae; genus Chitinophaga. The sequence goes on along the minus strand of NZ_FRCN01000013.1, from coordinate 210,687 downwards.
ATGGGGGTACGCTGTAGTCGTTGGGTAACCATGCACGGCTTTGCGCTGAATGTAAATACCGATCTGAACTATTTTGGCAATATAGTCCCTTGTGGTATCTCCGATAAAAAGGTTGCTTCTATGCACGAAGAGTTGGGGAGGGACGTATCCGAAGCTGAGGTAAAAGCCAAAATAAGCAGCTACTTCGCAGAAGTGTTTGATGCTGAAATGATTATGGATTGAGGTGACAGGCAGAGAATGTTGTTGGAGCCCCTGCCTGGTTATGTAAAGGTTAGCATTGGAGAAGTGTTTGATGCTGAAATGATTATGGATTGAGGTGACAGGCAGAGAATGCTATTGGAGCCCGTGCCTGGTTATGTATAGGTCAGCATTGGAGAAGTGTTTGATACTGAAATGACAAAGATTGAGATGACAGGCAGAAAATACCATTGCAGCCCTGCCTGGTTGTATCAATTCCTGTAAGTCAATAAGCTAGTTACGAATTCAACAGATCAATTCCTGTAATTTAGCGGAATAAACAAGTTCCACTTTTCATAAGGTTTACCATTCTGGTAGATCTCAAAATTGAACCAGCCTGCGTGCATAAAGATGGCCTTTTCGAGTATCAGGAATGGTTCTTTCACTTCCCCGATCTCAAAGAGGAAAGACCCGTCGGGTTCGAAGAACCTTACACTGTATTTTTTCTCAGGGGCATCCGGCAGTTTTATGTTCACATTTCCATCTGCGGTGGTATAAACATAGTTGGATGGATGCCATACTATTTTTTCCTCTTTAGGAGGCGCATTTTTCTCTTTTACCGTTCCGTTAGATGTCGTACTCACACCAGCCTCTTTAGCGGCTGCAATCGCCTCTTTTACATCAGCCAGCTGCAGCTTTTTACTGCCGTCAATGGTACTGTCCGGAATTGCCAGTATAACCTTCGAATAAAGGTAGCGTCCGTTCTTAAACTGGATGAACAGGCGGTAGTAGTTGGAGCCGGGTAAAGGTTTGACGTCCTGGTAACTGAGCCTGAGCTCGTTCGGATTGCTTATAAGACCAATCGTACTAAAGTTCAGCACACTATCCAGTGAGCGTTGCACCCCGATATAGTTGACATCCCTGAAACCAGACAGGAGATCAAGCTGGATCTTGCCCGTTTTGATCAGAGCAGAGAAGTCTGGAAATACTGGCGGTGTTGTGGTAGTCTGAGCTTTAACTGAAAAACCTGACGTTATAAATACTAAAAATACTGCGAATAGAATAGTACGCGACAACTGCTTCATAGATGCTAATTCCTGTAACCATACTTCCCAATGCCTTCAGTTTTCACAAAAAACACTGGTTTTCCTCTTAAGTTGGCAAAAATAATGAATAGACGATTGAAAATAGTGAACTGCGTAAATATAAATAATTCCGTCGTATAGAGATAGTGTATCGGATTGCTATTAACAAAGCTTTTACCAAAAGAAAAGAGCCTGGAACGCAAAATGATACACTATCCTGATATTGTTATTCCTCAGCAGCAGGGACCGTTATATGACGGGACAGACTTCCGCCTTTATTCATGATAAAAACTTCGTTGAACTGGGCTGATCTTGGAATGCTGAATAGCATAAATTTCCTTTCTGCCGCTGGCGCACCAAATACAGGTCCTTCGTTAGCCAGCAGGTAAAATGGAATGGTAAGCTCACAATTCTTTGTGTAAGCGCTGTCGATAATGAGTTTTGTACTTATTTCAATCCACTCGTTGGGATAACTCGGGTTGGGCGTTCTGTTATCTACGAGAATCCCGGCCAGCCAGTAATCTTTAAAGTTCAAAGATGGAGGAGTACTATCTACCGGAATGGGAGGTCTCATAAAATACTTATCAAAATCCTCTTTGGTATTAAAGAATTCGATATTCAACAGCAGACTGAGATTTACGTCAGGCTTCAGCTGGTATCCCTTTACGGTATCCAGTGCAAACCCATGTTTGCTGGTATCTGTACATACGACAGCAGTGCTGATCTTCTCCTTTTTATGCTGACTGGAAGCACATGAACACAAACAACATGTGAACAGCAACAAAGGTAAAAATGGTAAAAGAGATTTACCAGATACAAATGATTTCATAGGTTGGGATTGTAGTTTATAGCTTATAGTTTATCGTTTACTGCTAGTGTTTATAGCTTATTGTTCATTGTTCTGTTTATTGTGATTATTAAGAGTAAGATATGCAGAATATTGATATCAGGTAGCTGAACTAGTCACAGGATTTCCCTGCAGACCTCCCGTATGAATAAGCAGCACATTACTACCGGCAGGGTACATGCCATCCAGCACATCCTGCCTGAAGCCCATAAATAACTTCCCGGTATACACGATATCCAGAGGGATCCGTGTCTCTCCATAAAACTGCCGGATAAACTCCATCAATGCCGGAGTCACTTTTGCATACCCTCCTCCATGGTGCTGATGCAGTAATTGCCAGCGGGGAAGGGGAGCAGGCGCAGGATTCAATAATGATTGTATCTCCTGCTCCAGGTAAGTGGCACCTTTGAGGACGACATAACCACGTATCTCCTGTTGAAGAACAGCGCTATTGATAAGACCTGCCAGCGTAGTACCAGTACCTACCGCACATGCGATATGCGTAAAGGATGTATCATTCACTAATGAGAGGATTTCCTCGCAACCTTTTCCTCCCAACGCATTATTGCCACCCTCAGGCACTACATAAGCATCCGCATAAAGTGCGTTCCAATCTGTCTCATTTTTAACCCGGTATGCCTCCCGGCTAATAAAGTGCAGGTCCATTCCTTTTAAAGAAGCCTCCTGCAATGTATGACTTAAAACTGAGGGTCGTTCTCCCCTGATAATACCTGTACAGGCAATACCTGCAAGCCGGCATGCAGCAGCGGTAGCTGCAATATGATTGGAGTAGGCGCCACCAAAAGTGAGTATCCGTGTTTTCTCCTGTGCAAAGGCCGCTTCAAGATTATAACGCAGTTTAAACCACTTATTCCCCGAGACTTCCGGATGCAGCAGATCCAGGCGCAGCACGGATGCCTGTATATTCTCAGGCAACCATGAAGGAGAGATGGTTTGAAGTGTAATGTTGTTATAATCGAGTTGTATGTTCATTTAGATTAAAGGCAAGAAAAACAAAGCAGTAAAAAACGGAACCAATAACAAAGAAAAAACAAGAACTATAAAAACAAAAGTACAAAAGCATAAAAGAACAAAGGAAGATGCCTGAAATATACGCAACGACATAACGCCAGGCACACTACCAACTATCGAAACCGTAGTATCTTCCGCAAAACCAACAACACAATATCGACAGCACATCATCAGCATCGCAATATCATCACTGCCCTGTATACAACACCTCTGCAGGATTCAACTTCTCCCTATCCCTATATATCCCCGCATCCAGCCATGCGCCTGTACCTACATTAAAATATTGCACCTTAATCTTATGCAACCCTTTCCGCAAGGGTAAGAACCCGCTCCTGTCCTGCAGATCATGCTGCCCATCATTATCCACTACTAACTGATCGTCCACATAAAACACCGCCCCATCATCACTATTCAGATGAAACTCATACAAATCATCCGCAGGTACTTTCACATACCCGCTAAATGTAACCCCACCATTTTTTAACGCTAAAGGACGGATGTCTATCGCAGGTAATACACCGGAACTATCACCGGAAACCGGCAACTGACGGGCATTAGCGAAAGTATTATTAACAAGCGAGAACCGTACACCTTTCTTTCCCATATTAACAGCCACCGCAGGCAGATAAGGTTTACGCACATAAGTAGCACTATACAGCGGACTAATACGCCCCGAAGGCAAAACTACAATGCACTGCACAAGCGCACTGCCGTTTTCCGGAACGGAAAGTATGAACGGCTGCGTATAAGGTGTGCTCCGCTTCCCCGGCTGACTTCCATCAGTAGTATAGTAAATAAAACTACCCTTCACAGGTGGCTTTAAAGTTACCGTCACAGTAGAAGTTGTCACTGCTTTACTTTCCAGTCCCACCGGCTCCGGAATACGGAAATTAACTCCTGCATTATTGAGTCGTGCCAGTTCCAGTGGTAATTTACGCATGAAACGAGGGTAGTTCTTCTTCCCTGGCTGTGACCATGCAATTTCCGACAAAGCCAGCGCCCGCGGCCATGTCATGTAGTCGAGCATCTGCTGATCAGGAATGAACTCGGTCCAGATATTCCCCTGTACTCCTTTGATGTATTGCCGTTCAGCAGGCGTTAATGAAGGAGGTAAAGGCTCATAGTTATAGACAGTTTTAAGTGGAAGATATGCCGCTGCATTGAGCGGCTCAGTAGCAGGCTGGCCCTGTGTATAATCGAAGTAGAGATAAGTATTCGGCGTCATGATGACATCATGATTTTGCTTAGCCGCAGCAATACCACCTTCTTCACCACGCCAGCTCATGACAGTAGCATTGGGCGCAATACCACCTTCCAGTATTTCATCCCAGCCAATGATACTCCTGCCTTTGCTGTTCACAAATTTCTCCATGCGGTTGATGAAATAACTCTGTAATGCATGTTCATCTTTCAGTCCTAGCTTCTTAATGAGCTGCTGCACTTCGGCAGATTCTTTCCAGTGGTCTTTCAGACATTCATCACCGCCGATGTGAATGTATTGCGAAGGAAAGAGATCCATTACTTCTGTCAGTACATCCTGCAGAAAAGTAAACACTGAATCATTCGCCGGATTTAACACGTCTTTCGAGATGCCCCAGGTAGTACGCACTTCATAGGGTCCTCCTGTATTACCAAACTGCGGATAGGCCGCTAACACCGCCTGCGAATGCCCCGGCATTTCTATTTCAGGAATAATAGTGATATTCCTTTCGGCCGCATATTTCACGATATCACGCACTTCATCCTGGGTATAATAGCCGCCGTAAGGCTTACCATCATAAGTAGTGCTGCGGCGATGATGCCCTACGATCGTTTCTTTTCTGACAGACGCAACTTCCTGCAGGCGCGGATATTTTTTTATCTCAATACGCCAGCCCTGGTCTTCTGTAAGATGCCAGTGGAAGCGATTGAACTTATACAACACCAGCATATCGATGAACTGTTTAACAGCAGCAGGAGGGAAGAAGTGACGGCCCACGTCCAGCATCATACCACGATAGGCAAAACGTGGATAGTCCTGAATTTTAACGCCGGGGAGATGAATAGCTGCATGTTGATCAACTGCATATAACTGCTGCAATTTTACAGAGTCCTGTATCCTGTTCCTGGAAGGGTCTAATGCAATCAGTTTATTCAGCGGAAATAACTGCAACAAGCTCTGCAAACCATACAACAATCCATTGGCATCGCCCTGCAGATAAATACGGCCTGTATTCACTTCCAGTATATAACCGTCTGTTTTACCGGTACTGGCTTCCACCAGTTCAATCATGGGATGTGCAGCCGGTACTGGCTTTGGTGAAAACCCGTTTGCAGGCAGTTTGAAATTATAATTGCGTTGTAGAAAATCATTCAGAAAATCAGCTACTTTGTCAGCCGCCTGTCCGCTGTAATGTATTTCCGCTCTCTCATTCAGCACAAAACTTCCTGGCATGGAATTCAGCAGCACTGGTTCAGGAATGATTGTGATATCGCCTGTTTTCAGCTGTGCCGTTCCGTCAAGGAAGCAGAGTGCCGTCAAAGTTGACAAGAATAATTTCTTCATATGCATAGTCTTAGTATGATTGATCCTTATTCATTCGTCAGAAACCCACCTTTTCCCCGATACAGCTTCACGGGGCCATCCAGTTCCACAGCAAGTACGGTCATGTATTTGTCCTGCACAGCAGCGGGAACGTCGATGTATACCAGTCCGGGTACTGTGCTCCAGGATATTTTACCCACAATTTTGTGCGTAAGTGCCTGTCTGCTGCCGACTACACTGATCTTTTTGATGTTGTTGATCAGCCCCTTCACCATTACCTGTCCGCTTACATTGCCAGACAGGAAGAGGTATAAGGTACTGGAATCTTTTGATAAAGTGGTAGGCCCGTAGAAATGTCCCGCCGGAATACCCGCCACAGTATTGAAGATAGCAGGTGCATGTTTTTTATTCCAGGCCCCCAGTTCTTTCAATACAGTCACTTCAGCTGCAGGAATTGTTCCATCTTCCGCCGGACCGATATCCAGCAGCATATTACCGCCATTGCTGATAGCGTCTGCAAAGATGGTAATGACTTCATAAGGCGTCTTGTAATTGGTATCGTCGGGATGATAGCCCCAGTTATTGTTGATGGTCATACAAAGCTCCCACCATTTGAAGTTCGGCCTGGATACAGGGAAATTCTGTTCAGGAGTGTCATAGTCTCCATATCCCTGCAGGCGGCCATTGATGATAGTATTGGGATTATGGTCTGTGAGCATCTTCCTCATTTTTACGGCTTCCCATTCTTCCGCACTATGTTCCCAGTCGCCATCAAACCACCACAGATCGGGATTATACTGCTGCATTACTTCTTTAAGCTGTCCTTCATAGTAGTGGAGGAAGCGTTGCCAGCGGGCAGGATCTTTTTTAGCATCATAGCGGCTGCTGTCTTTGAGGAACTGCGGATAATCCGGATAACTCCAGTCGATCAAAGAAAAATAAGCGCCGGATTTAATCCCTTGTTGCCGCAATGCCGTATATAGGGGAGTGAGTACATCACGTTTGGCAGGAGTGCTGCCCGGCATGTCGAGCTTACTGAATTGAGTATCCCATAAAGCCACGCCATCGTGGTGTTTGGTGGTGATAACTGCATAGCGGGCGCCGGATTCTTTGATCAGGGCAGCCCATTCTTCAGGATGGTAATGGCGGGCTGTAAAGCCTTTCAGCTGTTGCATATAGTCGGCATAAGCAATCTTTTTATTGTAAAATGACCATGATTCATCTACGCCGCGTACGGAATAGATACCCCAGTGGATGAAAATGCCCAGTTTTGCGTCGGCAAACCACTGCATTTTGTCTTGAATAGCTGCTGGCTGGATGTGTTGCTGGGCTTTGGCGGATTGAAATAGTGAAAGAGTCAGTACTGCTGACGATAGGAATCGTTTCATTGATGGTTACATGAATTAATTACGTAATAAGCTGGCTTTCCCGGTTGGTACGGGATTTGTTATCATGATGGCCCTTTAGGCGTAACAGTATGGTAACAAAAAGAAGGCGCGAAAATAGTTTTAATGATTAAATTTATCGCCAGGAAATTCATCCAATATATGAAAACACAAAAAACAAGTCTATAAATGCAACCAACTTTATTGATCCTTGCTGCAGGAATGGCTAGCCGTTATGGTAGCTTAAAACAGATACAGCAGTTCGGCCCCAGTGGTGAAACAATTGTTGATTACTCCATCTACGATGCTATCCGTGCCGGTTTCGGCAAGATAGTCTTCATTATCCGCAAGGATTTTGAAAAAGAATTCAAAGAGATCTTTGAACCAAAACTGAAGGGACGCGTAGCTACAGATTATGTATACCAGGAAATGGATGCATATCTGAATGGTTATCCGATGCCGGCTGACCGCGCAAAGCCCTGGGGTACAGCACACGCGGTATTATGCGCGAAAGATGCGATCAAAGAACCTTTCGCCGTGATCAATGCGGATGATTTCTATGGCCGTGATTCTTTTGAGAAAGCAGCCGCTTTCCTGAAGAATGACGCAAAACCCGATGTGTACAGCGTGATCGGGTACCAGTTGAGCAAAACTATCAGCGAGCACGGTTCCGTTTCCCGTGGTGTATGTGCAGCTGACGGCAACAGCAACCTGGCTGCTATTAATGAAAGAACCAAGGTTTACAAAGATGGTGCTCAGATCGTGTATGAAGATGCCGATGGCGGCAAACATGCAATGCCTCCTGACACGCCGGTTTCCATGAACTTCTGGGGTTTCCATCCGTCAGTATTTGATCTGAGCCAGAACCTCTTCAAAGATTTCCTGAAGAAAGATGGTGACAAGCCGAAATCAGAATTCTTCATTCCTATCGTGGTGGATCACTTCATCAAAAACAAACTGGGTGTGGTAAATGTCATCCCTACAGGTGCTCAGTGGTTCGGTGTAACCTATAAGGAAGATGCGCCGGGTGTACAGGAAAGCCTCTCCGCACTGGTAAACAGTGGGGAATATCCGGACAATCTCTGGAAATAGGCCTGAAGAATTGTAATATTTTTGCTATTTGTGTAGAGCTTAGCTAAAGAAACTGGCTTTTATTTAAATATCTTCAAAAAGTAAGGGTTTGTTTGCGAAATGACTAAATCTTTTGGATTGTATTGTTTTTTAGTTTAACGACCAATACATTTGTAGAAGCAAAATAAAAAAGGTACCTCCATGTGGGTAAATAAAGACAACAATAAGATCAATCACATCGTAGCTCAGCTGAACTGGGCTATCACGCTAGTCGTGGTTGTCGTTGTCATTATTAGCCACCAATATGGAGGATAGGTAATCGTGCACAATCACTAAAAATAACAACGCCTTCCTCCACACGAGGAAGGCGTTTTTTTACGCCCATAACACAAGTATCCAAAATCGATTTCTAATATCTGAATTATGTATAGCTATTACAACGAGAACACCATTCTTTACGTTAACGGGGAGTATAAGAAAGCCACCGCGGCCACTATCGACCTTTATGGTCAGTCTTTGCATTACGGATATGCAGTATTTGAAGGTATCCGTGCTTACAAAACAGCTGAAGGAAAAGTGAAGATATTCAAAGCGAAAGAACACTTTGACAGATTCAAACGTTCCTGCGAACTGATACACATGCCTTATCCGTTCAACAACGATGAGCTGATCGCAGCATGTTATAAGGTACTGGAACTGAACAATATGGAAGAGGCGTACATCCGTCCGCTCGCTTTCTGTCCTCCGAACATGACCCTGAAAGCAGCCAGCGAAACACATGTACTGATCTGTGCATGGGAGTGGGGTGCTTATTTAGGCGAAAAACTGCTGCGTGTAATGACCTCATCGTACCAGCGTCCAAATCCAAAAGCATTCAAGATCGAATCAAAGACCGCCGGTCTCTATGTAAACTCGATCCTGGCTTCGCAGGAAGCAAAGGAAAACGGTTACGACGAAGCACTGCTGCTGGACATGAACGGCAATGTAGCTGAAGGTCCGGGCGCCAACCTGTTCTTCGAGAAAAACGGTAAGATCTTCACACCGCCGCCAGGCAACATCCTGCCAGGTATTACCCGTGCTACAGTTATTGAACTATGCCATGAACTGGGTATTCCGCTGGAAGAAAAGCTTTTCACTGTAGATGAACTGAAAACTGCTGATTGCGTATTCTATTGCGGTACTGCTGCAGAAGTAGTAGGATGGGATTCTCTTGATGGCCAGGGTTTTGCAAAACCATGGGCTACATCCCTGGGTAAACTGTTGCAACAGGCTTACAAAGCCAGAGTGCTGGAAAAAGAATTCGATCGCGCCACTGTACCAGTCGCCTAAGCGCCTGGACGCAGTGTACAGATATTCATGAAAACTCGTGCTGATTCAGGTATTTTCTCCATATAACTATACCTGAAAGTGATACATTATTATTTGAAACTGATAGTATTGTGTCCACTTAATCAGATAGCTACGCAAAGCATCCCGCTTTGTACCAGATAAACAAAGTGGGATGCTCTTTATAAACACTTCGTACAGGCCTCCCGTTTCCTCCCGCAAGGCATTTTTAATAAGTTGGAATTTGGATTTTTAGGGGTGCGATATTCAGTGCCATAGCGGATTTGGACATAAAACGAAGAGATTTGAATACCGGCTAACCGGGCAGTAATAGGTTTGGAACTTGGCTTTTATCACTGCTATTTTGTACTACTTTAAATAGGAACCGGAAATATTAACAAACAGATGGAATTAAATAAATACAGCAAGACGCTCACCCAGGATCCTACACAGCCAGCCGCACAGGCCCAGCTGTATGGAATAGGTTTAACAGAAGAAGACCTGAAAAAAGCGCAGGTAGGCGTTGCCAGTATGGGCTACGACGGTAATACCTGTAACATGCACCTCAATGACCTTGCTCAGCAGGTCAAAAAAGGCGTCTGGGCTAATGACCTCGTCGGACTCACTTTCCATACCATCGGCGTCAGCGACGGTATGAGTAATGGTACCCCAGGTATGCGTTATTCGCTGGTCAGCCGCGATCTGATTGCTGATTCCATCGAAACTGTTTGTGGTGCACAATATTATGATGCGCTGATCACTGTACCAGGCTGTGATAAGAACATGCCTGGTTCCCTGATGGCAATGGGCCGCCTGAACCGCCCTTCCATCATGGTATACGGTGGCACTATCGCTCCCGGTAAATATAAAGGACAGGACCTCAACATCATTTCCGCTTTTGAAGCACTCGGCCAGAAGATGGCGGGCCAGCTGAATGAAGAGGATTTTAAAGGAATTGTACAGCATTCCTGCCCTGGCGCCGGCGCCTGTGGCGGTATGTATACGGCCAACACTATGTCCTCAGCTATTGAGGCACTGGGTATGAGCCTTCCCTACAGTTCTTCCAGCCCTGCTTTGAGCAAGGAAAAACAACAGGAGTGTCTGGAAGCAGGCAAATATATCCGCCTGCTGCTGGAAAAAGATATTAAACCTACCGATATCATGACCTTCGAGGCATTTGAAAATGCCGCTACGGTTGTGATGGCGCTGGGTGGTAGTACCAATGCGGTATTACACTTCATTGCCATAGCAAAATCAGTAGGTGTGAAATTCACTTTGCAGGATTTCCAGCGTATCAGTGACAAAACACCGCTGATCGCTGACCTGAAACCAAGTGGTAAATACCTGATGGAAGACCTGCACAACATTGGCGGTGTTCCACTGGTAATGAAATATTTGCTGAAGAAAGGTTACCTGCACGGACATTGCCTGACCGTAACCGGCAAGACCCTGGCAGAGAATCTGGCAAGTGTTCCGGATCTGGAATTCGAATCACAGCATATTATCGTTCCGGCAGAGCAACCGCTGAAAGCTACCGGCCACATACAAATGCTGTATGGTAACCTGGCAGAACAGGGTTCTGTAGCTAAAATAACCGGTAAGGAAGGCCTGAGCTTCCGCGGACCTGCACGTGTGTTTGACGGTGAGTTTGAACTGATAGCAGGTATCCAGAGCGGCCGTGTGCAGAAAGGAGATGTGGTGGTGATCAGGCAGGTAGGCCCTAAAGGCGCCCCTGGTATGCCTGAAATGCTGAAGCCAACTTCCGCCATTATGGGTGTGGGACTTGGCAAGAGCGTGGCGCTGATCACAGACGGACGTTTTTCCGGTGGTACACACGGTTTTGTGGTAGGTCATATCACACCGGAAGCCTATGAAGGCGGTACCATCGCGCTGGTAAAAGACAATGATATTATTGAAATAGATGCCGAGAAGAACACGATCAATGTGGAGGTAAGTGCGGAGGAACTGGCAGCCCGCAGGGCACAGTGGGTAAGACCTGCATTGAAAGCATCCAACGGTATCTTATTAAAATACGCTAAACTCGTTTCAAATGCAACAGAAGGATGTGTTACCGATGAAGCCTGAGCCAACTGAAAAGCGGGCAGCAACAACTGTTCCCCTCAACATCACTGGCTCTGAGGCAGTGATCCGCTCGCTGATTGCAGAAGGTGTAGAAACCATTTTCGGCTATCCAGGAGGCGCTATTATGCCCATTTATGATGCCCTGTACGATTTCCAGGATAAAGTTCATCATATATTGGTCCGTCACGAACAGGGTGCTACGCATGCCGCGCAGGGCTATGCACGCACTTCCGGCAAAACAGGGGTGGTCTTCGCCACATCCGGTCCCGGTGCTACCAACCTGGTAACAGGGCTGGCAGATGCTTATATGGACTCTACACCGATGGTATGTATCACAGGTCAGGTGGCAGCACACCTGCTGGGTACAGATGCTTTCCAGGAAACGGATGTAATTGGTATCACCATGCCGATTACGAAATGGAACATCCAGGTAACACGTCCGGAAGATATTCCGGGAGCTATCGCTAAAGCATTCTACATCGCAGGTAGCGGTCGTCCGGGACCTGTACTGGTAGATATTACCAGGAATGCACAGGTAGCAAAATTTGATTTCGAATACAAGAAATGTGATTATATCCGCAGTTACCATCCTGTACCGGAACTGGATACAGAGGCGGTGAAAGCTGCAGCAGCATTGATCAACAGTGCAAAGAAACCATATATCTTCTGTGGTCATGGTGTATTGCTGGCTGGCGCTGAAAAAGAACTGATCGCACTTGCTGAAAAGGCAGGTATACCAATAGCTTCCACTTTGCTTGGTCTGTCAGCAGTACCTGTAGATCATCCTAAGTATGTAGGTTACCTGGGTATGCACGGTAACTATGCACCGAACATCATGACAAATGAATGTGATGTGCTGATTGCTGTGGGCATGCGTTTTGATGACCGTATCACTGGTGATGTTTCTCAATTTGTGAAGCAGGCAAAAGTGATCCACATCGAAATTGATGCAGCTGAGATCAACAAGATCATCAAAGCAGATGTTGCGGTACATGCAGATGCTAAAACAGCGCTGGCAGCTTTGATAGAGCTGGTAGAACCTAAGCAGCATGACGAATGGATAAAGGGCTTCCGTGAAGCAGATAAGAAAGAAGAGGAGAAGGTAAGCAGGAAGGAATTGTATCCTGCTGAAGGCGGTTTAAAAATGGCCGAAGTAGTACGTCTGATATCAGAAAGAACAGAAGGGAAAGCTGTACTTGTAACAGACGTAGGGCAGCATCAGATGATCGCATCCCGTTACTATCGCTTTAAAGATCCTAACACCAATATCACTTCCGGTGGTATGGGAACTATGGGTTTTGCACTACCGGCAGCGATGGGCGCGAAAGTAGGAACGCCTGAAAAAGAAGTAGTAGCAGTAATCGGAGATGGTTGTTTCCAGATGACATTACAGGAACTGGGAACTATCTATCAGTCTGAAATAGGTGTTAAGATTGTGATCCTGAATAACAATTTCCTTGGCATGGTGCGTCAATGGCAACAGTTGTTCTTTGACAAACGTTATTCTTCTACGGAGATGATCAACCCTGACTTTGTACAGATCGCAAAAGGGTTCTATGTTCCTGGCAGAAAAGTAACTGACCGTGCGGATATAGTAGCTGCTGTAGATGAGATGATCTCACACAAAGGCGCTTATCTGCTGGAGGTTGTAGTGGAAAAAGAAGACAACGTATTCCCAATGGTGCCTTCCGGCCAGCCAATAGCAAATATCAGGCTTGAGTAGCAGCAGGAAGAAGGAATTCAGCAATCATTAACACGAACACTATGCAAAAAGAATATACAATAACGGTTTATACGGAAGACAGGATCGGTATCACCAACCGTATCACCGTTATCTTCACACGCAGGGGTATCAACATCACCAGTCTGACAACGGCTGAAACGGAGATCGCTGGCGTATATAAATTCATCATCACGGTAATATCTGAAAAGGAAAAGCTGGTGAAGATCGTTGGTCAGATAGAAAGACTGATAGAAATTCACCGTGCGTTTGTACATGAAGAAGACGAGGTGGTATACCAGGAGCTGGCACTTTACAAGATATCCACAAAAGCATTGCAGAACGGTAATATTGAACTGCTGATCCGTGAGAATAATGCACGTATCCTCACGCTCACTGATGAATATTTTGTATTGGAGAAAACCGGTCATCAGCAGGAGCTGATCGACTTGCAGGCTAAACTCGCGCCATATGGTCTGATCGAATATTCCAAGAGCGGGCGGGTTGCCGTTGTCAAATGGAGCCGCCGTTTCCACGATCATCTGAAAGAGCTGGAAACCCGTCGTCCTGACAACCTGAAACAGGCACAGTACAAGGAACATACAGAAGTTTCAGCAGAAGAAGAAAGTATCTAGTTTAAATAATTCAATAAAAACAACAAACACTATCAAAACATGGCAACCATCAATTTTGGAGGGGTACTGGAAGACGTAGTAACCAGAGAAGAATTCCCCATGGAAAAAGCTAGAGAAGTGCTGAAGAACGAAGTGATAGCTATCATTGGTTACGGCGTACAGGGCCCCGGCCAGGCACTGAACCTGAAAGATAACGGCTTTAACGTGATCGTAGGACAGCGTAAAGGATCTAAAACCTGGGATAAAGCTATCGCTGATGGCTGGGTACCTGGTAAGACACTGTTCGAAATCGAAGAAGCTGCTCAGAAAGGTACTATCATCCAGTTCCTGTTGAGCGATGCCGGTCAGATCGCACTGTGGCCTACACTGAAGCCACACCTGACTAAAGGCAAGGCTTTATATTTCTCCCATGGTTTTGGTATCACTTATAAAGACCAGACTGGTATTATTCCTCCTGCTGATGTGGATGTGATCCTGGTAGCCCCTAAAGGTTCCGGTACTTCCCTGCGCAGACTGTTCCTGGCTGGCCAGGGTCTGAACTCCAGCTTTGCTATATTCCAGGACGCTACCGGTAAAGCACGTGATCGTGTTATTGCACTGGGGATCGGTGTTGGTTCCGGTTACCTGTTCGAAACAGATTTCAAGAAAGAAGTTACTTCTGACTTAACAGGTGAGCGTGGTACCCTGATGGGTGCTATCCAGGGTATCTTCGCTGCTCAGTACGAAGTACTGCGCAAGAATGGTCACTCTCCATCTGAAGCATTCAACGAAACTGTTGAAGAACTGACGCAGTCCCTGATGCCACTCGTTGCAGAAAATGGTATGGACTGGATGTATGCTAACTGCTCTACTACCGCTCAGCGTGGTGCATTAGATTGGTGGAAGAAATTCAAAGACGCCAGCCAGCCTGTATTTGAAGAACTGTATGCAAGTGTTGCTGCAGGTAAAGAAGCTGCACGTTCTATCGCATCCAACAGTACTCCTGACTACCGTGAGAAACTGGAAGAGGAACTGAAAGAACTGCGTGAAAGCGAAATGTGGCAGGCAGGTGCGGCAGTAAGAAAGCTGCGTCCTAATAATTAATTCGATTATTCGATGATATAATCAGGAATTGGGAATTAGGAATTGAGCTTTATGTATCAATTCCTGATTCTTTAATTCCTGATTCCTAATTTTTAAAGAACAATGTCCCAGGTACTAACAAGTGTGAACCCGCTCAACATCCTTGATGCTGCGGTGAAGTTGAAACCTGTGGTGAACCGTACTCCGCTTACATATAGCGCTACGCTCTCCCGCAGGTATAATGCAGATGTCTATCTCAAAAGAGAAGACATGCAGATTGTAAGGTCTTATAAATTGCGTGGTGCATACAACCTGATTAGCAGCCTGGATAAAGAAACACTGTCAAAAGGCGTTACCTGCGCCAGCGCTGGTAACCATGCACAGGGCTTTGCTTATGCGTGTCGTCAGCTGGATATCAAAGGCGTTTGTTTTATGCCCATCATCACTCCCAAACAGAAGGTGAACCAGGTGAGAATGTTCGGTGGTGATAACATCGAAATAAAACTGGTGGGCGATACTTTTGATGATTGTGCGGCAGAAGCCCAGGCTTTTACACAGGCGCACAACATGACTTTTATTCCTCCTTTTGATGATCCGAAGATCATCGAAGGACAAGGTACCGTGGCAGTGGAGATCCTGGAAGACCAGGCAAAGATTGATTATGTGTTCGTGCCCATCGGTGGCGGCGGACTGGCAGCAGGCCTGGGTACTTATTTCAAAACTTATAGTCCGCAGACGCAGATCATTGGTGTGGAACCTGAAGGCGCTCCATCGATGACACGCGCACTGGAGGCCGGTAGTCCCGTTACGCTCGACGAAATAGAACGTTTTGTGGATGGTGCTGCCGTAAAAAGAGTAGGTGCGCTTACATTCAGCATCTGCAAAGATATTTTGAACAAAATGCAGCTGGTACCGGAAGGGAAGGTTTGCTCTACTATATTACGCCTGTACAATGAAGACGCTATCGTAGTGGAACCTGCCGGAGCATTGTCCATTGCAGCGCTTGACTACTACGCGAAAGAAATAGAAGGAAAGAAAGTGGTGTGTGTGGTGAGTGGCAGCAACAACGATATCGATCGTATGCAGGAGATCAAGGAACGTTCCCTGTTATACGAAGGATTGAAACACTACTTCATCATCCGCTTTGTACAGCGCCCGGGTGCTTTGAAAGAGTTTGTGAATCATGTACTGGGTCCTGATGATGATATCACCCGTTTTGAATTTATCCAGAAACACAATAAGGAAATGGGTCCTGCACTGATCGGTGTAGAGCTGAAGAGGAGGGAAGACTATGATATCCTGCTGGCTAATTTCCGGAAGTATAACATTCACTTCACAGAACTGAATAAAGATGATAACCTTTTTGGTTATCTCGTGTAAAGTATTGATTTCTCTCGTTTTGAGAAAGAGTACTATGTTTTTGAGAAAGGGCATTATGTTTTGGTTATAAAACATGATGCCCTTTCTGCATATATGCGCAATTCCCTTTTTTATCATAATTTGAAGCCAAAATCTGCGAGTATGAGTAATTTTATGCAGGCGGCTATTTTGCCCGAGTTTGGACCGGCCACTGCTTTCAGGATTGAGAAAGTAGCAATACCGTTGCCTGCGGCAGGACAGGTGCTTGTGAAGGTAAAGGCAATTGGATTAAACCCTGTTGATTTTAAGACCCGGTCTGGCAAAGGATATGCGTCCTATCAGACATTACCTGCTATCCTCGGTTGGGATATAGCAGGCGAAGTAGTAAGTGTAGGGGAAGGTGTGAGTAAGTTCCTTACCGGCGACCGTGTATTCGGTATGAGTAATTTCCCCAATCCTGGTAACGCGTACGCAGAGTATGCTGTAGTGCAGGAAGAAGAGTTTGCCATTATTCCTAAAGATATTTCATATGAAGTAGCCGCGGGCACTCCATTGGCTGGTCTTACCGCCTGGGAAGCCCTGTTTGATCAGGCGGGTATTACCTGGGGCCAGAGAGTGTTAATACAGGGTGCTGCCGGAGGTGTAGGGCATATAGCGGTACAACTGGCCAAGTGGAAACAGTGTTTTGTGGCGGCTACCGCATCAACGGGCAATCATCCTTTTCTGAAGGAATTAGGAGTAGATCAGTTGGTTGACTATAAGACACAACGTTTTGAAGATATAGTAGAGATGGTGGATGTAGTGATAGATGGTATGGGAGGTGAAATAGCGCTCCGTTCCATAGACGTATTAAATCCGGGTGGAGTGCTGGTATCATTGCCAAGTATGTATAAAGATGATCCGGCTGTTATTGCAAAGGCAAGGGAAAAAGGTGTGGAGGTGAAGTGGATGTCTGTAAGGCCTTCTGGTGAGCGGATGGAGCAACTGGCGTTCCTGCTTAGCAATAATCGTCTGAAAGTACAGGTGGACGAGACTTTTCCGCTGACAGAAATCGTCCGCGCACACCAGCGGCTGGAAGAAGGACATGGCAAAGGGAAAATAGTGCTGACAGTGTAGTCAGGAGGAGACCGAGATTGAAATATAATAAATGTCAGCTTGACATCAATAAAAAGAGTACATTTACAATACATTATTCAATTCCAACGTTTGAAAACAGGCTGATAGCCAAATCAAAAGGATATGCTTAGCTATTGGGAAAAACAGAGCCTTTTACAATACGACTACATCATTGCCGGCAGTGGTATAGTAGGGCTCTCCACAGCTATCAGCCTGAAAGACAGGCTACCTGCAGCGCGGGTGTTGGTGTTGGAAAGGGATATTCTGCCTACGGGCGCCAGTACCAAGAATGCCGGCTTTGCCTGTATAGGCAGTTTGACGGAGTTGCTGTCTGATTTCAATAACATGCCCCGGGAAGAGGTGCTGGCTATCTTACAGATGCGGCTCAATGGTCTGCAGTTATTGCGCCGGCGTATAGGAGATGAGGCCATGCAGTACCGGGAAGACGGTAGTTATGAACTGATAGGCATGGAAGAAGAACATGCCCTGGCGCAACTGGACAGTGTGAACAATGTTTTAAGACCGCTGCTTGGCGGGGATGCCTTTACCCTTGCCAGCGATAAAATAGCGGGATTCGGTTTTAACAGGGCATATGTAAGAGCACTGATCCGCAATAACTATGAAGGGGAACTGCATACCGGCAGGATGATGCGCAGTCTGATAGACATCGCCATCTCAAAAGGGGTCGAAATAAAGACCGGTTGCAGCGTGAGCCACCTGGAAGACCTGCAGACGGGCGTGAGAGTCACTGTCCCGACAGCAGCAGGAGAGGAGATTGGTTTTATGGCCAGAAGGGTAGCTGTCTGTACGAATGCATTTGCCCGGCAATTATTGCCGGAGCTGGACGTGCAGCCTGGCAGAGGACAGGTACTACTGACGAATGTAATTCCCGGTCTGCCCTTTAAGGGTGTTTTTCATATGGAGGAGGGGTATTATTACTTCCGCGAACTGGACGGCAGAGTACTGTTTGGCGGGGGACGTAATCTTGACTTTGAAAAAGAGACCACAACAAGCTTTGATCTTAATCCGGAGATACAACAGCAATTGGAAAACCGGTTGCATAATATTATCTTACCAGGACAATCCTTTATGATCACAGACCGTTGGACCGGTATCATGGCTTTTGGTCGGACCCGCCAGCCACTGATCCGTTACCACACTCACAACATCGTGCTCGGCGTCCGTATGGGCGGTATGGGCGTCGCAATAGGATCCGCTGTAGGAGAGCAACTCTCTGCATTCCTTACTGAATAAACAATGAAAAACAAAAAAGAAAAACAGAAAATATGTCCAACTCTTAGTGAAAAATTTTAAACGTAAATTTTACGTTTAATTAAAATGTTGCTATATTGATTCCTAATTTATTTATTACCACGTTTTTTTTATGCAAAAGAGCTTACAATTCCTCGATTATGTTGTTTTCTTAGTGTATTTCGTGATTGTTGCCGGCTACGGTCTCTATATCTACAAAAAGAAAAAACGGCAGACAACTGATTCCAAAGATTTCTTCCTGGCGGAAGGTTCCCTTACCTGGTGGGCTATCGGCGCCTCTCTGATCGCATCCAATATATCTGCGGAGCAGTTTATCGGGATGGCAGGCTCCGGGTTCAATATTGGTCTGGCTATCTCCACTTATGAGTGGATGGCGGCTGCGACCCTCATTATTGTGGCGGTGTTCTTCCTGCCCATCTATCTGAAGAATAAGATATATACCATGCCGCAGTTCCTGCTGACACGGTATAATAAAACAGTAAGCACCATTATGGCTGTTTTCTGGCTCCTGCTATACGTGGTAGTGAACCTGACTTCCATCCTGTACCTGGGTGCACTGGCGGTGAATACAATATCAGGCATTAACTTCTATGTATGTATGAGCCTTATTGCGTTATTCGCCATCTTTATTACCCTGGGTGGTATGAAGGTGATCGGTTATACAGACGTTATCCAGGTGTTCTTCCTGATACTGGGTGGTCTGGTAACTACTTATCTGGCATTAAGCCTGGTATCTGAGCACTTTGGTGAAACTGGCGTGCTGAAAGGTTTCTCCCTGATGACGCAACATGCCAGCGACCATTTCCATATGATCCTGAAGAAAGACAACCCGCATTATCTCGATCTACCCGGCCTCACAGTACTGGTAGGTGGTATGTGGATCGTGAACCTGAACTACTGGGGTTGTAACCAATATATTACACAGCGTGCACTGGGTGCTGATCTCAAGACTGCACGCAGTGGTCTGCTCTTCGCAGGTTTCCTGAAGCTGCTGATGCCTGTGATCGTGGTATTGCCTGGTATTGCAGCTTATGTACTGCACTCACAGGGCCTGTTCCAGCAGGAAATGGTAAAAGCAGGAGAACTGAATCCTGACAACGCTTATCCTGTGCTGATGAACCTCCTGCCTGCAGGTATGAAAGGGCTGGCATTTGCCGCGCTGACTGCTGCGGTAGTAGCTTCCCTGGCAGGTAAAGCAAACAGTATCTCTACTATTTTCTCTCTGGATATCTACAAAGAGATCTTCAATAGAAACGCCGATGAAAAGAAGGTGGTAAATGTTGGCCGCGTTGTGGTAATAGTTGCCATGATACTGGCTATCATTATCTCTCCGTTCCTGGGTATCGATAAAAAAGGTGGTTTCCAGTTCATTCAGGAATACACTGGTTTCGTATCGCCTGGTATCTTCGCGATGTTCATACTGGGCTTCTTCTGGAAGAGAACTACAGCCAATGCAGCACTGTTTGCAATGATCGGTGGTTTTGCAATGTCCATCTTCCTGAAGTT
The DNA here is from genome assembly GCF_900142925.1 of Chitinophaga sp. CF418. Lineage (GTDB taxonomy): Bacteria > Bacteroidota > Bacteroidia > Chitinophagales > Chitinophagaceae > Chitinophaga. Next base: position 190,488 of record NZ_FRCN01000013.1, on the reverse strand, counting down.
CCTGCCATTATGGATGGATCTTTCTTTCCTGTACGACATGGGTATGGCTGTGCCAAATGCAAATGGTGTGTATGAAATTCCGTTCCTCGACCGTATGGGTATTGTATTCGGAGTATGTGTGATAGGTATGATCCTTATTTCACTGCTGGCTCCAGCTCCAAATAAAGCACTGGCAACTGCCCGCGGCGAACTGAAGCCTTCCGGATCCGGAGCACATGCACTGGAAGTAGATTCTTCAATGTTCAAACCATCTTTGGCATTCACTGTTATTGCATTGATCATTTGCGGAATCCTGACTGCGCTGTATACCATTTTCTGGTAACAGCATAGACAGACCGCTCCTTTCTGGTAACAGTGCGGATAGTGCTTCTTTAGGAGCGATGTGTTTGTAGCCCGGGGTGATACCCCAGGGAAACAACGGAAACAAATTAACCATAAGAAACAGAAGATCGTTATATGAGATATACGATAGGATATGATATCGGTTCCTCCTCGGTGAAAGCGGCACTGCTGGATATAGAAACGGGGAAATGCCTGGCTACAGCTATCAGTCCTGCACAGGAAATGCCAATGCATGCGCCTGTAGCAGGATGGGCGGAACAGGATCCCGAAATGTGGTGGCAGGAGGTTCAGAACGCAACAAAAAAATTACAGCAACAGCATCCCTTTGATGGGCATGCTGTTGCCGGTATTGGTATTGCTTACCAGATGCATGGATTGGTATGTGTGGATAAGGACCAGCAGGTACTGCGTCCTTCCATTATCTGGTGTGACAGCCGGGCAGTGGAAATAGGCAATGAAGCTTTTAATGCATTGGGACAGAACTGGTCGTTGCAATACCTGCTCAATTCTCCCGGTAACTTTACCGCTTCCAAGCTACGCTGGGTACAGCAGTATGAACCCGAAATCTACAAACGCATCCACAAGATCATGCTGCCGGGCGATTTTATCGCTATGCGTCTGACTGGTGAGGCGGCAACGACTATCTCTGGTCTTTCGGAAGGTATCTTCTGGGACTTCAGTGGCAGGCAGGTATCTCCCGTGTTATTAAAGCATTACAACATTGATGAAAGTCTGCTGTCGGATATCGTGCCTACCTTCGGTTTGCAGGGTAAGGTGACTGAACAGGCAGCTGCGCTCTTAGGCATTGCCGCAGGTACACCTGTAACCTACCGTGCAGGCGATCAGCCAAACAATGCTTTTTCACTGAACGTACTGAAACCCGGAGAAGCTGCAACTACAGCTGGTACTTCCGGGGTTGTGTATGCAGTGCACGATCATATTGCTTTCGACCAGGAAAGTCGTGTTAACACTTTCGTACACGTTAATGACAGACCAGATGCGCACCGTAACGGGGTGCTGATGTGCCTTAACGGTACAGGCATCCTCAACAGCTGGTTAAGACAGATAACTGGTAAGCTTGACTATAGTGAAATGAATACACTGGCCGCCCAGGCGCCTGCTGGCGCCCGTGGTCTGCATATCTATCCTTTTGGTAACGGTGCGGAACGTATCCTTGCCAATAAGGAAACAGGGGCTGTATTCAACGGACTGAACTTCAATATTCATGGTCGTGAGCACCTGTTGCGCGCGGCACAGGAAGGGATCGTATTCGCCCTGAAATACGGAATGGACATCATGAACGACATGGGGCTGCAGATCCATCGTGTAAGGGCAGGGCAAGCCAATATGTTCCTCAGTCCTCTCTTCAGAGAAGTATTTGCCAATACAGCCAATGTGGTGATCGAACTGTATAACACAGACGGCGCTCAGGGAGCTGCCAGGGCTGCCGGTATAGGAGCAGGCCTGTACAATGAAAGGGAAGCTTTCCGTGGTATGGAATGTCTGGCCACCATAGAGCCGGATGCCACATTACAGCAACAATATGCCAGCATCTACAGCCAGTGGCTGGAAGGATTACAGCACGTTATTAAGTAACTGCATCGCACATAGCAGTTACACAATATATACACACGTTTTGGATTCAAAAAAAGAAAGAAAATGAGTATCACTTTAGGGAATCAGGAGTACTTCAAAGGCATAGGGAAGATCGCCTACGAAGGTCCTCAGTCAACTAACCCATTTGCTTACAAATGGTATGATGAGAACAGAAAGATCGGTGGCAAGACCATGAAAGAACTGTTCCGTTTTGCAGTGTCCTACTGGCACACCTTCTGCGGTACCGGCGGAGATCCGTTCGGTCCGGGCACCAAGGCTTTTCCCTGGTTAACTGCTACTGATGCAGTACAGAGCGCAAAAGACAAAATGGATGCAGCTTTCGAATTCATCACCAAACTGGGCGTGCCTTACTACTGCTTCCACGATGTGGACCTGGTAGATGAAGGTGCTACCATCAGTGAATACGAAAGCCGTATGCAGAAGATTGTGGATTATGCAAAAGAAAAGCAGAAAGCCAGCGGTGTGAAATTGCTGTGGGGTACTGCCAATGTATTCAGCAATCCGCGTTACATGAACGGAGCTTCCACCAATCCTGACTTTGCTGTACTGGCTTATGCAGGTACACAGGTAAAGAATTCCCTGGATGCTACAATTGCACTGGGTGGTGAAAACTACGTATTCTGGGGCGGTCGTGAGGGCTATATGACCCTACTGAATACCAACATGAAGCGTGAACAGGAACACCTGGCCCGCTTCCTGACTGTGGCTAAAGATTATGCACGCAAACAGGGCTTTAAAGGTACGTTCTTCATTGAGCCTAAACCTTGTGAGCCAACCAAACACCAGTACGATTATGATGCGGCAACTGTAATAGGTTTCCTGCGTCACTACGGACTGGATAAAGACTTTAAACTGAACCTGGAAGTGAACCATGCTACACTGGCAGGTCATACCTTCCAGCACGAACTGCAGGTAGCTGCTGATGCCGGTATGCTGGGTAGCATTGACGCTAACCGTGGTGATGCGCAGAACGGATGGGATACTGACCAGTTCCCGATGAACCTGAACGACATGGTTGAATTCATGCTGGTGATCCTCGAAGCTGGTGGCTTCAGCGGCGGTGGTGTGAACTTCGATGCGAAGACACGCCGTAACTCTACCGATCTGGAAGACATCTTCCATGCTCATATTGGTGGTATTGATTCCTTTGCCCGCGCTGCTGTCATTGCAGAAAAAGTGCTGGAACAATCTCCGTATAAGCAATTCCGTAAGGACCGTTACGCTTCTTTCGACAGCGGTAAGGGTAAGGAATTCGAAGATGGTAAACTGACACTGGAAGACCTGCGCAATTTTGCTATTGGCAATGGTGAGCCTAAGCTCATCAGCGGTAAGCAGGAGTGGCTGGAAAATATCATCAACCAGTACATCTGATCACAACTTATTTGTTGAATGGAATATTAAGAAGCTGTCCGCCGCAGGCGCGACAGCTTTCTTTTTTGTACCTTGTATGACTATAAACTGACCACCATGTTTTCCACATATACCTTTCACCAGGATGGTTTCGATATCGTTGCACTGAAAGACGATGACAATGGTGCGCAGGTAGAGATCATTCCTGCACATAGCGCCATGCTGCATGCTTTCCGCATACCTTATAAGGAAACACAGCTGAATATTATTGATAACTATGCCAGCCTGGAGGATTACCGGGCTAACATGGCAACGTATTTCAAGAGCGCTAAACTCAGCCCCTTTGCCTGCCGTATACCAGGTGGCGCCTATGAGTGGGAGGGAAAGCAATATAAGATACAGAAAGCCATTGCGCCGGGGAGTTATATTCACGGATTACTCTATGATGTGGCATTTACAGTGGAAGATATACATGCCGATGAAAAATCGGCAAGGGTGATATTGCGTTATCAGTATAATGGCGCTGATGAGGGATATCCATTCCCTTATGATTGTGAAGTGCAGTATAGCCTGGAACCAGACTCACGTCTGCAAATAACCACTACTATCAGCAACCGTTCCGTTGCATCCATACCTGTGATGGACGGATGGCATCCCTACTTTACAACAGGCACGCCTATAGACGATATGGAGCTGCAGTTTGCGTCGGAACAAATAGTGGAATTTAATGCGCAGCTGGTGCCTACCGGTAAGATATTGCCCTATGACAGGTTCCTGGAATCTTCTCCCCTGGAAGGTATTCCCCTGGACAATTCTTTCCTGCTGAACTTTAATCAGCATGCATCAACATGTACCTTAAGAGACCCCAAAAAGCATATTGCCATCACATTCTATCCTGACAGCAGTTATCCTGTTCTGCAGATCTATACTCCGTCGCACCGTAACAGTATTGCCATTGAGAATCTGAGCGGAGCGCCCAATGCTTTTAATAACGGAATGGGACTGGTATCTCTTTCCGCGGGCGAAAGTAAGGCCTTCAGAACCGCCATTTCTGCGGTCAGCTGGTAATATTCCGGCATCCCTTGGCATAGTCTTTGGAACTTTACCAGTATTATTGTTTCACCCAAAAAGAATATGTTATGGATACTTTAGAAATCAAGGGTAAATGGAACGAGGTAAAGGGGAAGATCAAGCAGCAATATGCGAACCTGACAGATGATGACCTTTTGTATGAGGAAGGACAGGAAGACCGTTTAATAGGCAAACTCCAGCAGAAATTAGGTAAAACACGTGATGAAGTTATTAAACTCATAAAATCTGCGTAACATGGGAAGTCTATTATATATCATCGCTGTTATACTCATTATCGGCTGGTTACTGGGCTTTTTTGTATATTCTACAGGTGGATTGATCCATATTCTCCTCGTACTTGCAATTATAGCCATCCTCCTTCAGATCATAAGGGGATCAAGGCTGTGAGTCTATAAATTTAAATATCATGTAAATCCTCCCATTACCGGGAGGATTTTTTCGTTATTTTTTTAGGATATTGCCTGTAGATTAATCCATCAGATAATGAAAAGAATCATCACAGGAGTACTGGTGCTTTGTTGTTGCAGCCTGTTGGGGGTAGTGAAAGCCCAGGCGCAGGTAACGCTGACAGGAACCATCATGGACAAGGAGAACAAGCTGGTTTTACCCTATGCTAGTATACTTAACAAAAGCACAGGCCGCAGAACCTATTCCGACAAAGGAGGTTTTTATAAGATAACAGCCAGTCCTAAAGATGTGGTCGTATTTTCATTTCTGGGGTACAGGTCCGACAGTGTGGTGGTGACTCAGTCAAGCGGAACGGAAACCAGGAATATTTCCCTGACGGTAGAAGCCAAGCAGCTGCGTAGTGTGGAAATTGGTACGCAATACACGCCTTATCAGATCGACTCCCTGGCGAGAAGGCAGCAGTTCGGTTACATCCTGGATAAAAGGGATATGCCGCTGGCCGGGGGAAGCACTCCTGTTGGAGCAGGTATTGTGTTCAGTCCTTTTACAAGGTATTCCCGGTCTGAGAAGCAAAAAAGAGAGTTTAAGAAGATCTTCGCCAAAGCGGAAGAGGAAAGATATATAGATTCCCGGTATACACCGCAGTTCGTCAGCAGGGTGACCAGTCTGAAAGGGGATTCGCTGATGTTGTTCATGAGGGAGAATTATCCTGATTATAGTACCATCAGGGTAATGCAGCAGGAAGACCTGATTTACTGGATAACGGATAAATACCGGGCATGGAAGAAGAAATAAGACAAGAAATAGCTATAAAAGCAACGGCCACCCTGGAAAGAGGGTGGCCGCGTTGCATGCAGAGGCCAATAGAAAATATCTTTTAGTTATAAACTTTCACCATATAGACGAAGTCTTCCAGCTTCTTCACCTGATCCACACGTGTTAATCCTCCCAGCCTGTTCTTATGGTTCCATTCCTTTTTAGGTAGTTTATCCTTAGGCATTTCTTCCAGCAGGCGTTTCAGGTGTGCTGATTTTACTGCAAAAGCAATACCATCGGAAGTAGTCTGTTTGCCAGTTACGATACCTACCACGTCGCCTTTACTATCCATAAGGGGGGCGCCGCTGTTGCCGGGATTAACCGGGATGGACACCTGGTAGGCAGCGCTGTCACCATTAAAACCGGTCTGTGCGCTGATATAACCTTCGCCATAGACAATCTCATCCCGTGGATAACCCAGGGTGAAAACTGCCTCACCACGTAGCGCGTGTTGGGGCTTCAGGGTGTAGGGGAGTGGCTGGCCCTTAAAGGTACTGTCCGTGATTTTGAGGATGGCCAGATCGCTGGAAATGTCCTCAAATACGCTGGCTGCTTTAAATGCCTCACCTTTTGTGTTCTGGATATAAATAGAATCTGCACCTGCTATTACATGGTAGTTGGTTACCACATAGCCATTATTGGAGATGGCAAATCCGGTACCACCATAAGTGCCGGGGTTGGCAGGTGCTTTCTTTTTACTGTTTATGTCGTTGATGAGGGCATTTTGGGAGCGCTGAATATTGTTCAGCACACGTCTTACGTCCTCATACTGGGCCTTTGTATTCTGTCTGTTAGCATTCTGCATGAAAGCTATAGTAGACAGGGAAGTGACCAGGGCTATACAGGCTGCTGCTGCCATATTGGTTACCAGCCTTTTGCTGATGGTAAAAACCTTTTTAGGAGTCGCGGTTTTCGACGGAGCCAGGACTTCATCAATAGCCATAGAAGCATGGATCTTATCCATCTTTTCCTGGAATGCTACCCGCTGTCCGTATTGATCCAGCTGCTGAATGAGCTGCTGATGCATCAGCACCTGCTCATTGACCGCCGGATTGGACTGGCGCAGCGCTTCGAAAGCAGTTCTTTCCTGCTCGTTCATTTCGCCCTCCAGGTAGCGTTCAATATCGCGTATTAATGTAAAGTCGTTCATCGCCTGTAACCGCTTTTACAGATCTGTCAGGTCTTACACCTGTCAGGTCCTAAGATTTATATTGTTCAAAAAATAGTTTCTTCAGTCGCATCAGGCACTTGTACTTCTGGTTTTTGGCATTTTCTGAGTTGGTGTAACCAAATTTCTCAGCAATGTCCTGCATAGACAGTTTCCTGATATAATAGTCCTCCAGGATCGTTTTACAAGGCTCTCCCATATTGCCCATCGTCATTTCCATCACTCTGAACTGCTGGTCTTTCTCCTCGTGTTCCGCCATTGTATTGCCATCTTCTGCCGGTAATACTTCTTTCAGTTCGTCCGGAAGGGCCAGTTGCCAGCTGCCGGTCTGCAATTTCTTTAACCATAGATGACGGCACACCGCGTAGAGAAAAGTTTTCAGCTTGCTGTACAGATCAAATTCCCCTTTCTGCGCTTTCTCATACAATATGATCATAGCTTCCTGGAAAAGATCTTTTGCATCATCCTCAGACCCATTATACTGTAAAACCATTCTTAATATGGAAGGATAATTCTCCGTATAGATGGTTGCCAGCGCCCTGTCGTCATTCCTGGTTAATCCCAGCAGTAATTCCCGATCCCGTTCTATGTTCTGATTATGCTTCACTTATTAATACTATTAAATGGCTTTGGTAACCCAAAGTAGCAGAAAAAAAATCCAAATCCCAAATCAGTCCCGGCAGCCATCACCCGATAGATGCAGGAATGCGCTGATTTCATATATAGTTAGGCCTCTATATATGAAAATACCCTGCCGGAAATAGAAAAAAGGGGCGAAACAGGCAGAAAAAAAATTTTTTAAAAATCTGGGTTACCTTTTTTCAAACCCGGTATAAAGGATAGATAATATTTCAAAACCTAAAAACATAAGTCAAAATGAAAAACGCTCTGAAAATTGGTTTCTTAGCTTTAGCTCTTGGTGTATTTGCAGCTTCTTGCGGTGGTGGTTCTTCAACTCCAGCAGAAGATACTACAGCTACTCAGACCATCGATTCAGCTGCTGCTACAGTTGATTCTGCTGCTGCTACAGTTGATTCTGCTGCTGCTGTTGTTGATTCAGCTAAAGCTGCTGTTGACTCTACCAAAAAATAATTACGTTGGTAAGCAAATAAAGGCTTTTATATGACCGCTCCGTTCTCAAAACGGGGCGGTTTTTTTTGTTAAGCCTGCTTGTAGTGACAGGATACTGAAAAAAATGTCAGAAATCGACTACTTTATTAGATAGATTGTAATTATTGACAAAAGTGCTTGGAAAATTCAAATCCTGGTGTATTTTTGTCAGGCAATCAAGCAAAATATGATACAACAAACAACCTTTGGTTACTTTTATGGTTTCTACTTTTTCTGGTACCAGGAATAGGGAGGTCGTTTGTAGTACTTAAATATAAAGAAACTAGCAAAAGGCCTCCCAGACGGGAGGCCTTCTTTTTTTCGATAATATCAAGCTTTATGTTACAGCGTTTCAGCCTTTATTTCTTTTACTTTTTCTTTTACTTCTTTTACGTCGTAAAGGCCGGGACTCTTTTGTAATAACTGCACTCAAACATAATTGCAAATAAAAAGGGTCCCGGCTCCACCGGGGCCCTTTTTCATTTTATACGGTAGTTGCTGTAGCAACTACAAACCAAAAATCAAACATAAAAAAGATGCGTGTCGCAATTCAGGGTTTTGAAGGATGTTTTCATCAGATAGCAGCAGAAGGATACTATGGCAAAGGTATAGAGATCGAATGCTGTGCATCCTTTCCGGAACTTGTTAAAAAGGTAGTTAAACAGAAAGATGCAGATGCCGGCGTAATGGCCATTGAAAATTCCATTGCAGGAAGCATCCTTCCGAACTATACTTTGCTGAAGAATTCAGGGCTGCATGTGATTGGTGAAGTATACCTTCATATTAAACAACACCTGATGGTGCTGCCCGGACAGACACTGGAAGATATACGTGAAGTGCACTCGCACCATATGGCATTACTCCAGTGTACAGAATTCCTGGAGAAACACCCCCATATGAAACTGGTGGAAACAGAAGATACAGCGCTCAGTGCGAAACACGTACAGCAGAAGAAACTGAAAAGCACTGCTGCCATCGCTGGTAAACTGGCGGCAGAGATATATGGTCTGGAAATTATCGCACCCAATATCCATACCATCAAAAATAACTATACCCGCTTCCTGGTGATCTCTCCTAACGGAGTAACGCCTACGCCAGATGCCAATAAAGCATCAGTGTACTTCCAGACCTCACACGAGCGTGGAAGCCTGGCCAAGGTCCTGACACAGGTAGCACAGGCAGGGATCAACCTGAGCAAGATCCAGTCATTTCCAATGCCCGCCAAAGAGTGGAATTATTACTTCCATGCAGACTTCGAATTTGAAAACCTGAGCCACTTTGAGAAGAGCATCAGCAAGATCGAGCCGCTCACCGAGGATATCAAGGTATTGGGTATTTATAAGAAAGGAAACACACATTAATCATAACATACATCAGGACGCGGAAAACAACGTATTATGAACTTACAGGTAGCAAAAAGGCTGCAGCAAACGGAAGAATACTACTTCTCCAAAAAGCTCAGAGAAATAGATGAGATGAACAAGGCAGGAGCTAAAGTGATCAATCTTGGTATCGGTAGTCCGGATCTGCCTCCACACCCTTCCGTAATTACCACTTTGCATGAATATGCACAACGGCCTGATACCCATGCTTACCAGGGTTATAAAGGTATTCCTGCCCTCCGCAAGGCAATGGCAGACTGGTACCAGCGCTTCTATGGCGTATCCCTGGATCCTGAAAAGGAAGTGCTGCCACTGATAGGCTCAAAAGAAGGGATCATGCACATCTGCATGACCTACCTGCAGGAAGGAGATGAGGCCCTGGTGCCTAATCCTGGTTATCCTACCTACCGTTCAGCTGTGAACCTGAGTGGCGCTACAGTAGTAGATTATGACCTGGAGGAAAAGAATGGATGGCTACCCGACCTGGATGCACTTGCCAAACGCGACCTGAGTAAAGTGAAACTGATGTGGGTGAATTATCCGCATATGCCTACCGGAGCACGCTTCAACGAAGAGTTTGCCCGTAAACTGGTAGCCTTTGCACAACAACATAATATCTTAATTTGTCACGATAATCCGTATAGCTTCATCCTGAACAAGCAGCCACAAAGTCTGTTACAGACGCCTGGCGCCAGGGAAGTGGTACTGGAACTGAACTCACTCAGCAAATCTTCCAACATGGCCGGCTGGCGTGTAGGGATGCTGGTAGGAAAGCAGGAATGGATCAACGAAGTGCTGCGCTTCAAGAGCAATATGGATTCCGGTATGTTCCAGCCTCTCCAGATGGCTGCTGTAAAAGCACTGGAACTGGGGCCTGAGTGGTATGCTGAACTGAATGGGATCTATGAAGGCCGCCGTAAGAAAGTATTTGAGTTGCTGGAACTGCTTGACTGCACGTTCGATAAGAACCAGGTGGGACTGTTCGTATGGGCGAAGATCCCCGCTTCTGCAAAAGACGGTTTCTCGCTGACAGACGAGATCCTGCAGAAAGCACAGGTCTTCATCACTCCGGGCGGCATCTTCGGCAGTAATGGCAACGGTTATATCAGGGTAAGTCTTTGTAAGGACGAAAAAGTATTTGAAGAAGTGCTGGATAGGATAAAAACAAAATTTAAGCAATAACAGTCATGATCGCAACTATAGTAGGAACAGGATTAATAGGTGGATCGCTGGCCATCAGCCTTAAAGAAAAAGGTGTGGCCAACTGGATAATTGGTGTGGATCAGAACCCGGACAACCTGAAGAAAGCGCAGGAACTGAAGATCATTGACGAAGGTGCTACCCTGCAGGATGCTATGCAACGTTCACAGCTCATCATACTGGCTATCCCCGTGGATGCGTTGCTGCAGATCCTGCCTGCAGTATTGGATAAAGCAGGGCCTGAACATGTGATCATGGACGTAGGTTCTACAAAGCAAAAGATATTACAACTCGTTGCCGGTCATCCTCACAGGGGACGCTTTGTAGCGGCTCACCCGATGGCCGGCACGGAGTATTCCGGGCCCGAAGCAGCCATAAAGAATCTCTTCACACAAAAGACCATGGTATTATGCGACGTGAAGAACAGTGATGAAGATGCCCTGGAGATCATCGAAAATATGGTAGACAAACTGCAGATGCGCCTCGTATATATGAATGCGGAAGAGCACGACCTGCACACGGCCTACGTATCCCATATCTCACACATCACTTCTTTCGCCCTGGCGCTGACCGTACTGGAGAAAGAAAAGGAGCAGGGACGCATATTTGAACTGGCAAGCGGTGGTTTTGAATCTACCGTGAGGCTGGCGAAAAGTTCGCCTGATATGTGGGTGCCTATCTTCAAACATAATCGCCATAATGTGCTGGATGTACTGGATGAACATATCCACCAGTTACAGCAGATGAAGCAGTTGCTGGAGAAGGAAGATTACGAAACATTCTATAAACTGATCCAGAAATCAAATAAGATCAGGAAAATATTAAAATAGCCGGTTTCGTATAGTGACTCATTTGCCGCAGGGCCTTGTCAGAAAACTGAAAGTGGATCACTAGCCGATAGTCGGACGCAAACAAGAAAACAAACAATCACTGGATTATGGACGACTATCGTCTATGGTCTGAAAAGCATCAAATGATGGAACAGATTCTCGCTAAAACAAAATTCTCCGATCCGGCTTCTGACAAGAAACCGTTGATCATTTCCGGTCCCTGCAGTGCAGAAACCGAAGAACAGGTATTGGATACAGCCCTGAGACTGGCTAAAACCGGTAAAGTAGACGTATTGCGTGCTGGTATCTGGAAGCCACGTACCCGTCCAGGTTCTTTCGAAGGTATTGGTGTAACCGGTTTACCATGGTTACAGAAGGCTAAGGAACTGACCGGTCTTCCGCTGGCAGTGGAAGTAGCTACCGCTAAACAGGTAGAAGAAGCGCTGCAGCATGGCGTGGACATCCTCTGGATCGGAGCTCGTACTACAGTGAACCCATTCTCCGTACAGGAAGTTGCTGATGCGCTGAAAGGTGTGGACACAACTGTACTGATCAAAAACCCGATCAATCCTGACCTCGAACTGTGGATAGGTGCTGTAGAACGTGTACGTAACTCCGGCATTACCAAAATAGGTCTGATCCACCGTGGATTCTCCAGCTATGGCAATACTGAATACCGTAACGCGCCGATGTGGCACCTGCCTATCGAAATGAAGCGCCGCATGCCTGAACTGCCTATGATCTGCGATCCTAGCCACATCAGCGGCCGCCGCGATATTCTGCAGGAAGTTTCACAGGAAGCAGTTGACCTGGATTACGATGGTCTGATGCTGGAATCACATATCGATCCTGATAAAGCATGGAGCGATGCTAAACAGCAGGTTACTCCTGAAAGACTGGCAGAAATTTTGGATGGTATCACCTGGCGTCATGAGCGCACAGATCAGAAAGAATTCAACTCTGCGCTGGATAAACTCCGTGGTCAGATCAACCAGATCGATGATGAGATCATGCTGCTGCTGGGCAACAGAATGAAGATCGCTGAGAAGATCGGTATCTACAAGAAAGAGAATAATGTGACCATCCTGCAGACCAACCGCTGGAACGAGATCCTGCAGCGTGGTATCTCCAAGGGTGAGAAACTGGGCCTGACAAAAGATTTCATCCTGAAATATTTTGATGCAGTACACCTGGAATCCATCAACAGGCAGAACAGAGTGATGAACGAAGACAAATAGACTTAAGCAAAATATGAGAACGTTATCTTACCAGTTCCAGCATAGTAATACGAAATATTATCTGGGAGAGAGCCTCTTACAGCTGGGCAATTATGCTGATCCCTCCAGGACCGTACTGGTGGTGGATGAGAATGTGGATAAACACCATGGGCATAAATTGCCAGGCTGGAGAAAGCTGGTCGTCCCGGATGGAGAAGAGAACAAAAGCGGTGAAGTCCTTGAGCAGATCATTAATGGTCTGATCGAACTGGAAGCAGACCGTAAGACCATGCTGATAGGCATTGGCGGCGGTATGACTACCGACCTGACCGGTTATGCTGCCAGCATATACATGCGGGGCATGCCTGTGGGATTTGTTCCTACTACTTTGCTGGCGCAGGTGGATGCGTCTATTGGTGGCAAGAACGGAATCAACCATGGTAAACATAAGAACATGCTGGGCACTATCCGCCAGCCGGAGTTCATCCTGTTCGATTATTCGCTGCCGCTGACTATGCCGGCAGAAGAATGGCACAACGGCTTCGCGGAGATCATCAAGTATGCATGCATTCTCGATGCCAGCCTGTTCACCTACCTGGAAGAAAACCGTGATAAAGCCATGCAGCGTGATGTGGCTGTACTGGAATACCTGGTGGAACGTTCCGTGGAACTGAAGACCCAGGTAGTGTTGGAAGATGAATTTGAAACAGGTTCCCGGCGCTGGCTTAACTTTGGCCATACGCTCGGGCATGCAGTGGAAAAGATCGAGAACATCGCGCATGGTAAAGCTGTTGCTATAGGTATGGTGGCAGCATCTAAGATCTCAGAGAAATTGAAAGGATTGCCTGTGGAACAAACCAACAGGCTGATCCGCCTCATTAACGATTACCAGTTGCCGGTTACGCTGACCTCCAACAAGGAAGAAGTGTTCAACATCTTCAAGCTGGACAAGAAGCGGGAGAAAGATGCGATTCACTTTGTGCTGCTTGAGGAAATAGGCAGGGCTACCACGCAGCCTGTTCCTATTACAGTATTGAAGCAGATGCTGGATGAACTATAAACCTAACTAATTTATGCAAGTAACAATATCACCCGGCGCTATCAGTGGTACAGTGACCGCCAATCCTTCCAAAAGTGCTATGCAACGCGCTGTTGCAGCAGCACTGCTGAGCAATGGTACCAGCATTATCCGTAATCCCGGTCTGAGCAATGACTGCCTGGCAGCGCTCGATGTAGCCGGGAAACTGGGTGCCGTTGTCAAACGTAATGAGGACCATATCGAAATTACAAGCAAAGGAGTATTTCCTCCTGCAGACAATAAAGAGATCAATTGCGGGGAATCCGGCCTCGGTATCCGTATGTTCACGCCTATAGCCTCTCTGTCAGACCAGGCTCTTACCATCAACGGACATGGTAGCCTTACCACCCGCCCGATGGACTTCTTCGAGCAGGTATTACCTCAGCTGGATGTAAAATGCACGACCCGTGAAGGGAAACTGCCATTGAACATACAGGGCCCGCTGAAAGCAAAGAACATCACCATAGATGGCTCACTGAGTTCCCAGTTCCTCACCGGTTTGCTGATGGCATACGGCGCAGTAGCGGAAGATGTGACCATCACCGTAAAAGATCTGAAAAGCAAACCTTATATCGCACTGACGCTGCAACTGATGGAGCAGTTCGGAGTGGAGGTAAAAGAAGAGCAGTTTGAAAAATTCCATTTTGGTAAACGCCAGTCGTATAAGGCCGGTGAATACACCGTGGAAGGAGACTGGAGTGGTGCTGCGTTTCTGTTGGTAGCTGCAGCTGTAGCTGGTAAGGCAGAAGTACACCATCTGAATACACAATCTGCACAATCAGATAAAGCGATCCTGGAAGCCCTTGAAAAAGCAGGCGCCGGACTGCTTCCTGGCGTATTCACGGTGATCGTACAAAAAGATAAATTACAGGCATTTGACTTTGATGCAACAGACTGTCCTGATCTGTTTCCTCCGCTGGTAGCCCTGGCAGCCAATTGCGAAGGCACCACAAAGATCATTGGTGTGAACAGGCTGGCACACAAAGAAAGTGACCGTGGTAAAACCCTGCAGGAAGAATTTGGCAAGATGGGTATTGCCATTGACCTGCATGGCGATGAAATGCTGGTACACGGTGGTACAGGCATAAAAGGTGCCGTTGTCAGCTCCCATAACGACCATCGTATTGCCATGGCCTGTGCAGTAGCTGCACTCACGGCAGATGCACCGGTGACCATCGAAGATGCAGAAGCCATTAACAAATCATACCCTGAGTTCTATGATCATCTGGAGAAGATCGGTGGTATAGTAAAAAAGCAGGGATCAGCAAGCCTGACGCATTAATAGAAGCAGGGCTGACCAACAAGGGCCGGATTGGTATCTATTGGTCAGCGCTGAAAAAAATATACAAACAGCATGAACAGCTTTGGTAGATTATTCCGGGTGAACGTTTTTGGAGAATCGCACGGCGCCAGCGTAGGCGTGAATATTGACGGCATTCCTGCCGGTATTCCACTTACCCAGGAGGACTTCCTGCCCGACCTGGAAAGGCGTAAAGCAGGTGCGAAAGGTACCACACCCCGTAAGGAAGAGGATCTGCCTTACATTAAATCCGGTGTGTTTAACGACCGTACCACCGGTGCTCCTATCACAATATTATTTGAGAACAACAATACCCGCAGTACCGATTACGAGAAACTCCGTGAGTTTCCCCGTCCCGGTCATGCAGACTTCGTAGCTACCCACAAGTTTGGCGGCTTTGAAGATTACCGCGGTGGCGGTCACTTCAGCGGCCGTCTGACCCTGAACCTGGTAGCTGCCGGTGTCATCGCAAAGAAGATCCTGGGTCCTGGTATTTCTGTAAAAGCAACGCTGATCGAAGTGGGTGGTCTGCCTGATGCAGAAAAAGGACTGGAAGCAGCGATTGCCGCAAAAGACTCCGTTGGTGGTATTGTGGAATGTGTAGTAGAAGGGCTGCCTATTGGTCTCGGAGAGCCTTTCTTTGATTCTGTGGAATCGACCATTGCACACGCCGTATTCTCTATCCCTGCCATCAAGGGGATTGAATTCGGGGCAGGTTTTGCCGCCGCGCGCATGAAAGGAGTAGAGCACAATGACGCCATCCTGGATGCAAGTGGTAAAACAGCTACCAACCATGCCGGTGGGGTAGTAGGAGGTATTACAAATGGCAATCCCCTGGTATTCCGGGTAGCCGTAAAGCCTACCTCCAGCACACCTAAAGAACAACACACACTGAATATAAAAAGCGGGGAAGTGGAAAGCTTCAGCGTAAAAGGACGTCACGATCTGTGCATCGCATTGAGAGTACCTGTAGTCCTGGAAGCCGTAGCGGCCATGGCGCTTGCAGATTTTATGCTGCTGGAACAGAGAAGCGGCAGGGTGTTTAAATAAAACGGTGATCTCCCGCGTGGACTCTGTCAGGAGTCAAAGAATTCCAATAATAAAAAAGGCGAATGAGGATTTCATTCGCCTTTTTCTATCTACAATTGAAAAATTACTTCTCGATCGCGATCAGCTCCACTTCAAATACCAGCGCACTGTTAGGGCCGATTTTCGGACCTGCCTGACGGTCGCCGTAAGCGAGTTCGGAAGGAATGAACAGTTTCCATTTTGAACCTACAGGCATCAGCTGCAATGCTTCAGTCCAACCCTTGATAACACCGCTAACAGGGAAGGATATAGGCTGACCTCTCTCTACAGAGCTATCGAATACGGTACCATCTATTAAAGTACCATGGTAGTGTGTTTTTACCTTGTCATTGATGGTTGGTTTGGGCCCGGTACCTTCAGTGATGATCTGGTACTGCAAACCGCTTGGCAGAGTTACCACACCTGGTTTGGTTTTATTTTCCGCCAGGAACTGTTCGCCGGCAGCCTTGTTCTTTTGCATTTTCTCAGCTTTTATCTGTTGTAAATATTCACTAACACTCATATTACCTTGTTCTTTTGTTATTAATGGTGTGCCGCCACTAACGGCTTCTTTCAGCGCTTTAGCCAGTACATCAGTTTTTATGCTGTCCAGCCCCTGGGTTTTCAGCATATTGCCAAATTCCAGACCAATAGCATAGCTGATGGTATCCAGTTTGGTTTGCAGTAACGGAGCCGGCGCTGCAGCAACCGGAACTTCCTCGTCTTTTTTGGACTTTTTCTTCCTTTTTTGTGCGTAACCGGGAAGGGTAGCCACACACAGAACTCCAAGTAATAGGGCTTTTCTGATCATATAATGGTTTATTGAACTGTTCAAAATACCCTTGCAGGATACCCGCCGGGGATGCCCTGCAAGTTAGTAACTATTTGATTACCGGCAATTCTATATGCGAAGCGTGCTGAGCATCATGGTAAATGCGGATGTCTGCTTTCCGGAAATCCTTGTCGTCACAGGTATAAATATTGGTAAATACCTGCGGATTCCTGTCCACCAGTGGGAACCAGCTGCTTTGTATCTGTACCATGATCTTATGCCCTTTTTTGAAGGTATGAGCTACGTCAGGCAGGCTAAAGTTCACATCAGTAGGGGTGTTAGGCTTGAATGCTTCCGGTTTTTCAAAGCTGTTACGGTATTTACCTCTCATGATCTCGCCGCGTACCAGCATCTGGTAGCCTCCCATCGGATAGGTGGCAGTAGGTACCCTGCGGTGTTCGCTGGGCACATCTGTTTCATATTTGAAATCGTTTGGAAACACATCGATCAGTTTCACTACAAAATCTGCATCTGTGCCGCTGGTGCTTACTACCAGTTTCGCTAATAGAGGTCCTGCAACAGTAACATCTTCCGTCAGCACTGGCGTTTCAAATACAGCTACATCCGGACGTCTGGCGGCAAAGCGCTGGTCATCTGTCATATAATTGATGGTGCGGTCGAAATGTATATCTTCTGTATATGGCACTGGTTTGGCGGGATCGCTTACGTATCCGGTAAAGCTACCGGCAGAAAGAGGTTTGCTAAAGTCCAGTTTACCATTGGCCTGCAGGTACAGTGATTTCTGTTGGATATTTGCCAGTGGCCATTGTGGTAATTTACGCCATTGGTTTTCTCCTGTAAAGAAGATAGTGGCTTCTGCAATGCTGTCAGCAGAGCCTTTCCCTTTCAGATAATAGTTGAAGAAAGGAACTTCTATATTCTCCTGGTACCAGCTGGAGGTAGGGCTGCCAAAGCGGACATTACCCAGGGATGAACCGTTATTTACCCTCGACCATTGTCCATGATACCAGGGGCCCATTACAATGCGGTTATTAGTTTTGCCACTTTGCTTTTCGATCGCTTTATACGTGTTCCATGCGCCGAAGCAGTCTTCTGCATCGAACAAGCCACCTACTTCCAGCATAGCTGGTTGTACGTTTGTCAGGAATTGTCTTACGCTACGTGCTTTCCACCAGTTGTCCTGGTCAGGATGCGCCATGAGATCTTTCCAGAAAGCGATGCTGTCGCCCATTAAGCGGGTAAAATTCTTTACAGCTCCTGTACGCAGGTAGAAGTCGTAATTGTCGGTATTGTGATATTCAAAACTGCTAGGACCTACGGTAGTAGGTTTAGGTCTTGGTTTACCAAAGCTGGTATAAAAAGCAAAGGCGTCCGTGATAAAGAAGGCGCCATTATGGTGGAAGTCATCTCCTGCGAACCAGTCGGTCACGGGCGCCTGAGGACTCACGGCTTTTAACGCCGGGTGACCGCTCAGTGCAGCCATAGTAGAATAAAAGCCGGGGTAGGAGATACCCATTACGCCCACATTACCGTTATTGCTCTCCAGATTCTTCACCAGCCAGTCAATAGCATCGTAGGTATCGCTGGCTTCATCGATATCCTGCTTAGTCTTTTTATTGGGATTGTAAGGTCGTACATCCACGAATGTACCCTCGCTCATCCAGCGTCCTCTTACGTCCTGCATAACGATGATATATCCTTCATGCAGGTAGGTATTAAAGTAATGGTTCCAGAGCGGCAGGAATTTGTCTTCTCCGTATGGTGCACAGGAATAAGGAGTGCGGGTCATGAGGATAGGATGTTTCTCTGATTTATCTTTTGGCATGTAGACGGTGGTGAACAATTTCACACCATCACGCATGGGGATGTACACCTCTTTCTTGGTGTAGTTTTCACGCATCCATAAAGAATCCTGATTGATACCCTTCACACAGGAAGTGTGAAAGATAAGTGCTGTTATCACCAGCAATAACAATTTTCTCATAAGCGATTTAATGATTTGTTTAGGTCTGAATAGTTGTCTGTATACTAAGATGACAGCCCTTCCCTGTCTTTTTTGGGTAATGATTTTACCACCAGGTCATAGGAGTCTTTGATCCATTCATAGAGTAAACGGTTAGGAATATTGGAATGCACATCTATGGTATTCCAATGTTTCTTGTTCATATGATAACCCGGTGTTACACCGTCGTACCGCTCCCGCAGTTCAATGGCTATCTCGGGATCGCATTTCAGGTTGAATGTGTCAAAACTATCAACATGCGTAAGTGTGAACATCTTACCTTTTACCTTATATACAAGGATCTCTTCACCGAAAGGAAATTCCTCTGTAACGCCTGGCAGTGACAAACAATATTCTCTGAATTGTTCAATATTCATAATAGTATTATGTGAAGTAGAACTGGATAGGGGTAAAGGTAAAAAAAAGAAGGCCAACCTCATAGAGATTGGCCCTGTTATAAATAAAGGTTGATAGTCGCTACTTGCAGCGGATATGGTTGGTTAATGATGAATTTAAAGCTTGGTGATGGCAAGGATCACACGGGAATAACGTCCGTATACGATCTCTACCTGCTGACCAGCTTTGAAGTCATCCAGCCTGCCGCGCATCCAGTAAAATAACCGCTGTCTTTTCTTTAAACCTTCCTGTTGCACAATGAAGCTTGTCTGCATATCATTGTTCCCCTGATAGATCATTTCCAATGGCACCTGTATCTGTCCTTTCTGTAATTTGGTAAGATCTTTTTTGATCGTATAGTAACGTACATCTGTTACTTTTATCAGTGCGAAGACCAGCACCAGCACAAAAGACATCAGCCAAACCCAGAACCAGGCGTTCTTATAGGAAAATAAGGACTGATTGATCTCTTCGTCGCTAAGGCGTTTACTGAGAAAAAATTGAGGTACAAAAGCGGCGATTACCACCAGGAGCAGACCAATTCCAATGAATTTGTAAATCTGCCTTGTGTTCTTTTTCAACGCATCCTGAAGAAGAAATATCTCTTCGGTGGACATAAAAGAGTAGTCCTGCATAACTAATATTGGTTTTTCTTATATCTAATTTATATAAAATATTATTAAAATACTTATAATATAAACGAAAATCCCGTCAACTTAGTATTAGTTGGGCTTAAATAGTTGGTAATCAGGAAAAAGTTTTTTATATGAATTACCTGATATTACATGCAAAAGACAATCGGGAGGGGGCAGAATTGTGAGGTAACGCACAAATTTTATAACACAGATTCATTCATGAACAATAACCTATCTTTTGTTACCATTCATTTCAATGAAGAAAGAAGGGCGATACATGATCTGGCAGCAGGATCTGTAGTGATAAAAAAACAGTCTGCATGATCTTCGTTCCAGTTCGTTAACAACACAAAAAAGCGGCGATATCTCACGATACCGCCGCTTATATTTTATGCCTGTATCATACAGGACTTTATCTTTCAGTGCTCAAATTCCATTATTACGCTTCTGCTTCTGCATAAGAGCTTACCGGCTCACAGGTGCAGATCAGGTTACGGTCTCCGTGAGTATTGTTTACACGGCTGATAGATGGCCAGAACTTATTCAGTTTTACATATTCCAGCGGATATGCTGCCTGCTGACGGCTGTAAGGACGTGTCCACTCATCGGCAGTTACTACAAACTGTGTATGTGGTGCGTGTTTCAGCATGTTTTGCTGCTTGTCGGCAGTACCGTTTTCGATAGCTGCGATCTCCTCACGGATAGCCAGCATTGCATCACAGAAGCGGTCCAGTTCACCCTTATCTTCACTTTCCGTAGGCTCGATCATGATAGTGCCCGGTACAGGGAAGCTCAGGGTCGGTGCGTGGAAACCGTAGTCCATCAGACGTTTTGCTACGTCTTCTGCTTCTACACCGGCAGTAGCTTTGAACGGACGCAGGTCAACAATGAATTCATGTGCACAGGTACCATTAACACCATTGTACAGGATATCATATGCTTTTTCCAGGCGCGCCTTCATGTAGTTAGCATTCAGGATAGCGAACTGGGAAGCCTGTTTCAGGCCCACAGCGCCCAACAGGCGGATATACGCATAAGAGATCAGCAGGATGCTGGCGGAACCATATGGTGCCGCAGATACTGCGTGAGCATGCGCTTTAGTGTCGAGGTTTACGTGACCAGGCAGGAAAGGAGCCAGGTGTTTTGCCACACAGATTGGGCCCATGCCGGGACCACCACCACCGTGAGGAATAGCGAAGGTCTTGTGGAGGTTCAGGTGACAAACGTCAGCACCGATAAGGCCTGGAGCGGTCAAACCTACCTGGGCATTCATATTGGCGCCATCCATATATACCTGTCCGCCGTGTTCGTGAACGGCATTACAAATGTCTTTTACACTTTCTTCATACACACCGTAAGTAGAAGGGTAGGTGATCATGATACCTGCCAGGTTCTCTGCATACTGTGCAGCTTTCGCTTTCAGGTCAGCTACGTCGATGTAACCGTTTTCCAGCGCTTTCACTACTACCACCTTGAAGCCCGCCATTACAGCAGATGCAGGGTTGGTACCGTGTGCAGAGATCGGGATCAGCATCACATTACGGTGACCTTCTCCTCTGCTCTCATGCCATGCACGTATTACCAGCAGACCAGCATATTCGCCCTGGGCGCCGCTGTTAGGCTGAAGACTGCAGGCATCAAAAGCAGTTATTTTACATAGATAGTCGCTCAGTTCATCCACGATCTGCTGATAACCGCCGGTCTGGGATTTAGGTGCAAATGGGTGCATCTTGCTCCAGTGGTTCCAGCTCAATGGGATCATTTCTGTAGCTGCGTTCAGCTTCATGGTACAGCTACCCAGTGATATCATGGAAGTATTCAGGGACAGATCTTTATTTTCCAGCAGCTTCAGGTAACGCATCATTTCAGACTCACTGTGATGTGTGTTGAATACCGGGTGCAGCAGATAAGGAGAGGTCCTTTCCAATCCCGCTGGAACGCTGGTTGCTTTTAGCTCAGCGCTGTTGCTGGTTAATTTACCGGCTTCGAAGACGCCGAGTATATCGTTTACATCCTGGATGGTTACGGTCTCATCGAGGGAGATGATCACGCGACCGCTTTCAGGATAGAAGAAGTTAATGCCGATCGCTTCAGCTTTATTCTTGATAGCAGCACTGTTGCTTACACGTACTTCGATGGTGTCGAAAAAGAAATTAGCAGCCAGTTCCAGGCCTTTTGCTCTCAGCTTTTCAGCCAGTGCGTTAGCCAGAATAGCCACGCGGGTAGCGATGTTCTTCAGGCCTTTTGGACCATGATAAACAGCGTACATTGCGGCCATATTAGCCAGCAGCGCCTGTGCTGTACAGATATTGGAAGTAGCTTTTTCACGTTTGATGTGCTGCTCGCGGGTCTGCAGCGCCATACGTAATGCGCGGTTGCCCTGTGCGTCAATGCTCACGCCAATGATACGACCAGGGATAGCACGTTTAAAATCATCCTTTACAGCAAAGAATGCAGCATGTGGACCGCCGAAACCTAATGGTACGCCAAAACGTTGTGCGGAACCTAAAGCTGCATCAGCACCCAGTTCACCCGGAGAGGTCAGCAGTGTCAGCGCCAGCAGGTCAGTCGCCATTGCTACATAAGCGCCTGCTGTGTGTACTTTGTCAACAAAGCTGCGGTAATCTTCCACGCTACCTATGCTGTTCGGATACTGTACCAGTGCGCCGAAGTAGGTTTCGTCTATTGCAGCGGTATTGTAGTGGCCAACTACCACTTCAATGTTCAGCGGTGTAGCACGGGTATATATAACATCAATTGTCTGCGGGAAGGTGCTGGCGTCTACGAAGAACTTTGGACGGCTCAGGTGATCATGGTCTTTGTTCAGTGCACTGAAGAACATTGCCATGGCTTCAGCAGCAGCACTGGCTTCGTCCAGCAGGGAAGCATTTGCGATAGGAAGACCTGTCAGATCGCTTACCATGGTCTGGAAGTTCAGCAGGCTTTCCAGGCGGCCCTGTGCAATCTCGGCCTGGTAGGGAGTATACTGGGTATACCACCCCGGGTTTTCAAACACATTACGTAAAATCACGCTTGGAGTGATAGTATCGTAATAACCCTGCCCGATATAATTGCGGGATACATGATTCTTTAAGGATACATCTTTCAGATGACGCAGGTAATCACTCTCGCTCATTGCAGCCGGAACCGCCAGCGGATGCTGCATGCGGATAGCTCCAGGTACTGTTTTGCTTACCAGCTCTTCCAGGGATGAGACCCCGATGGTATCCAGCATATGATTGGTCTCAGCTTCATTTGGCCCGATATGACGGCCAACAAATTCAGTTTGTTGTATATCAAAAAGATTCATGATGTAAAGCAGGTCTGTTAGAAAAGAATGTGCAAAGCTATAACGTTTTTTAGCAATGGCCAAACCAGTGCGGTCGTTGGAGAAAATGCGGTGATAAATGTGGAAAGGAAACAAGGGCAATTGTCATAAGTATGTAATGTAATGAGGCCAGGAGTTGCCAGTATACCATCTGTTTCGGGTGGATGAACCTTCTCTTGCTCTGCGGGCTACTGCTTAATCATTATCTTTGCAGTCCAATGGACGAATTACTTATAAACTGGGAACAGAAGGCCCAGGAGCAGCAAAAGGCCAACAAGCAGTTCCTGCAGAAGCTGCAGACGAAAAGGGGAAGAGGTGTGGAGAAGCTATTGCCAGACCTGCATGATGAGGCTTTCAGTCATATTGATTGCCTGAAATGTGCCGGTTGCTGTAAAACGATCAGCCCCCGCTTTAAGATGCCCGATATCAAACGCATCGCCAAATATAAAGGCATGAAGGAATCCGCCTTTATTGACCAGTACCTGCGTATGGATGAAGACGGGGATTATGTGGTGAAATTCAGCCCCTGTCCCTTTCTTGATGCTGATAATTATTGCAGCATCTACGATGCCCGTCCAGGCGATTGTGAGAATTATCCCTACACCGACAGTTTTGATTTTATCAAGCGGCCCAACATCACTTACCTGAACAGCACGATCTGTCCTGCCGTATTTTATGTACTGGAAAGGTTGAAAAAGATCACGAAACTATAGCCGGTCATGGCTTCAGGTCCAGTTTACGCATGGCGGGCGAGATGATATAAGTGGTGATTACCACCCCCAATGTTACACATCCGCCGAATACCACAGAAGGCACCAACCCTATAAGGCGGGCGGCCAGACCGCTCTCGAAGGCGCCCAGTTCATTGGAAGATCCTACGAACATAGAGCTTACTGCTGCTACCCGTCCCCGCATGTCGTCAGGCGTTTTAAGCTGCAGGATGGTCTGACGGATGATCACACTGATGCCATCCAGCACGCCGCTGATCAGTAAGGCCAGGAAGGAGAGGACAAAACTCGTGGATAATCCAAATACAATAATACATAAGCCAAAACCGAAAACGGCCGCCAGTAGTTTAAGCCCCGGCTGATTGACCAGTGGCCTGTAAGCCAGGATGAACATAGTGGTCAGCGAACCGACAGCTACCGCCGCCCGCAGGAAACCGAATTCCAGCGAACCTACATGCAATACATCTGTCGCAAAGATGGGCAACATGGACACTGCACCCCCGAACAATACCGCAAACATATCCAGCGCCATTGCATTCAGTACTACTTTGGTCTTCCACACAAAACGCATCCCCTTTGTCAGTCCGTCAAAGAAACCTTCGCCCTGTGGTTTATAGTGAATAGGTTTAGGCTTGATCTTGATCAGGCTATACAGCGGCGCCAGGAAAACGCCTACTACGATGAGCATAGACCAATGAATACCAAACAGATATATGAAAAGGCCTCCCAGAGCCGGACCAGCCATCCCACCGATCTGCCAGGCGCTGCTACTCCAGGTAGAGCCATTGGCATACAGATTCCGGGGCACGATCAGCGCCAGCATAGAGAAGTTGGCGGGACTTAGAAAGGCTCTTGCAACACCTCCCAGAAATACCAGGAAGTAGATCATATTGAGTACCCATCGTATGGAAATGCCGGCTACCGCCCGGTCCCAGGTCAGCAGGAATAGCCCCAGACCCATAAGGATATAAGCAATTACACATAAAATCAATAAACCACGTTTCTCACGCTTGTCCACAATATGTCCGGCAAAAGGCGCCACCAGCACTGCCGGAATGACTTCCGCCAGCCCGATCAGACCCAGTGCAAAAGGATCATGCGTCAGTGCATTCACTTTCCACTCAATAATGGTGAACTGCATTGCTAATGCAAACACCATGGCAAAACGGATAACGAGATAATAGTTGAATTCTGGTAAACGTAGCGATGCGTAAGGGTCGTTCTTGATAGTAGTCTCCTGGTTCTCCACTGTGCAGTTTTTATGGCCGTCGCAAAAATAGAGAATTTGCCCGATTACCGGGTGCTCCAATCTGATAAACGGTAGTATAAAATCCCTCTAAGATGTTTATTTTTATGTAGCAAGTCCCCTCCGGAAATTGGTCTGGTTTTGGCATTTGTAAAGCTGCAAAATGTGGCAACCCGTTAAATGCGAGTTAATTGCATACTATGCTGCATCGCACTGTTTCTCAATCTTTTGTTAAAAGCAAATTGCCCTTCTGGTTGGATGGGCTATTTTATGCTATATTTGATGACGTTCAATTTTGGATTCTATGAGAAGAATGAAAGTGATTATACCAGTTGCACTGCTTACGATCTCAATGGGGGTTTTGGCTTTCAGCAAACTGCATAAAGAAGATCCTCCCGGCAGATACGAAGTGATCATGGGCCTGGTAGGACAAATACTAACCCAGGGGCACTATCAACCTAAGGAGATTAACGATACTTACTCCAAAGAAGTTTTCGATAAATATCTGAAGAGCCTGGACAGTGAAAAGAAGTTTTTCCTGAGGAGCGATATCAAAGGACTGGAGTCCGTATCTACCCACATCGACGATGAGCTGCAGGGCGCTCCGCTGGACTGTTTCAATGCCATCAATGCCATCATCAAACAGCGTGTTGCCGAAGCAGCTTCCATTTACCCGGAAATACTTTCCAAGCCATTTGACTTTACCAAAGATGAAAAGGTGACCCTGGATCCTGATAAGATCGATTATCCGGAAAATCTTGAGGAACGTAAAGAAGCCTGGAGAAAAGTACTGAAGTACCGCACGCTGGAAAAGCTGACGGAACTGCAGGAAACCCGCGATAAGCAGAAAGATAAAGCCGGCGAAAAGGTTAAAACCGATGCTGAACTGGAAGTTGAAGCCAGGGCTAAAGTAAAGACCGTATACGACCGTTATTTCGATCGTCTGAAGAACAGACAGGATGATAACGAGCGTTTCAGCATGTTCATAAATGCCATCACTACCACTATGGACCCACATACTGACTTCTTCCCGCCAGCTGAAAAGAGGGCTTTTGAAGAACAGATGGCCGGTAAGTTCTTTGGTATTGGCGCCCAGTTGAAAGAAGAAGATGGTAAGATCAAAATCGCCAGTATCGTAACAGGTAGCGCTAGCTGGAAAGATGGCCGTCTGAAAGCGAATGATGCTATTCTGAAGGTAGCGCAGGGCGATAAAGAACCAGTGGATATCACCGGTTACGCAGTAGAAGATGCCGTGAAACTGATCCGCGGTAATAAAGGATCTGTTGTAAAACTGACCGTGAAGAGTGTGGATGGTACCGTAAAAGTGATTGATATTACCCGCGATGAAGTAGTACTGGATGACACATTTGCAAAATCAGCCATTATCAATGGTCAGCATAAACTCGGTTACATCTACCTGCCTGAATTCTATGCAGATTTCAATGACAGGGACGGCGCCCGTTGTGCAGAAGACGTAGCCAAAGAGATCACCAAACTGAAAGCAGAAAATGTAGAGGGGATCATCCTCGATCTGCGTTTCAATGGTGGTGGCTCCCTGCAGGATGTTGTACAGATGGCAGGTCTGTTCATTCCGGAAGGTCCTATTGTACAGGTGAAATCCCGTAGCGGCGATCCAATGGTACTCCGCGACCGCGATAAAAGTGTACAGTATGGTGGCCCGCTGGCTATTATGGTCAACGAATACAGTGCTTCCGCTTCTGAGATCATGGCGGCTGCAATGCAGGACTATAAACGTGCCGTGATCATTGGTAGCAATACTTTCGGTAAAGGAACTGTACAGCGTATGCTGAACCTGGATGACTTCTACTCCAATAAGGAAATAGGCGCCCTGGGTGCTATTAAACTGACCCAGCAGAAGTTCTACCGGGCAAATGGTGGTTCTACCCAGCTGAAAGGTGTAGCTTCCGATATCCAGCTGCCGGATCCATATTATGAAGTGGCAGAACGTAAAGACGCCGATGCACTGGCATGGGACGAAATTCCGAAAGCTTCTTTCACACCATGGTACGATCCTGTTCCGGTGGACGCACTGAAAAAGAGCAGCGAAAAACGTGTTGCATCCAGTGAGGCGTTCAAGATGATGAATGACAATATCGTGACGCTGAAAAAGATGGAAAGCCAGGAGGCTTACTCTCTGAACCAGCAGACGTACAAAGCAGAACAGAAGACTAACAGTAATGCCCTGAAACGTTATGATTCAGTAAATGAAAAGGTGAAGGAACTGAACATCGTGAGCCTGAAAACAGACCTGGACAGGCTGGCCGCTGATTCCGCAAAACTGGCCCGTAACAAGGATTGGCTGAAATTCAGACAGAAAGATATCTACCTGGATGAAGCCGTAAATGTGATGAATGACCTGATTGCATTGTCTTATCCTAAATTACAGGGTAAACCTGCTAACAAATAATCATACGCCTTCAGTATAAAAGAAAAGGCGGTCTGTTTTAAACAGGCCGCCTTTTCTTTTTTATTAGTTGTCGGTGACTATTCTTATCTGATTATTCCATCTTGTCTTCCAGTAGCTTTATCAACGTTCTCAACTCATCCCTTTTATATCCTTCCTTCTCCTCCTGGAAACATTTCAGCAACTCTTCCAGCAGGAACTGTATAATTCTCCTGGTCGACTGTGGCTGATAGTAGGAGGGGGTCAGCGGAATGGACATCCGTTTCAGATATCCCTCAACGTCCTGGTGTGAATAGATCTGCCCCTGGATAGGGTCTATGAAGAAAAGTATCCGGTTATCCTCTGGTCTGGGCGTTTCGGTAAAGTCGTAGAAAGTATCGAAATAACCCAGTATAAATTGCCGTGGAATATTTACAGCGTATACCGGAAGGTCCAGCATGGCGCAAAGGCTCTGATATACGATACCATTAGTCAGCGGGTTACCCTTACGGGATTCTATCACCTGGTTGATGAAGAACTGGTTCTTACGTACATAAGCCACTTCTTCTCCTTTCAGTCCGAAGTAGTTATAGATCATGCTGTTCAGCACATTGATCTGCTCCAGCGGGGTAAGATAGTTATTCAGTTCCAGCCAGATATTCCTTTTGATCCTTTCAATTTCGGCTACGACATTACCGGGCTGCATATCCGGAAACTGGTATTGCGCTACCAGTATGGAGCCCTGCAGCAGGTCCGGTGATTCCGTCTTACCCCATAATTGCAGTGCCACCTGTAAATCTTTATAATGCACCCGGTGTATAAGCTGCTCGATCCTTTCCTGGATAGATTCATCGACCGTGTTTTCCCATAAGTTCTCAAGGTTGGGAATGATCTCTTTTCCAAACAGCAATATCTTGTTGGCAACAGTATCATACACCTCCTGGTCAGGATCATCCAACAGGTGGAACAAAGCATTTATTTCTTTGGTCTCGTGCATAAAATGAATGTACAGGTGTCCATTTATTCCGCCTTCTTCTTCCTCGGTGGTGCTTTCTTCTTTGGAGGATTGGCTTTGACATCTTCTATGATGGCTTTAGCTTCCTCCAGTGTTATGTCAGCGGCGGTGTCAATTTTTTCTTTTGGTATCTTATAATTCCTCAATCCCTGTTTTATATACGGTCCGTAGGGGCCTTTCAGTATCTGGATCTTCTCTTTTTCGAAAATTTTTATGGTACGCTCATCCTTAGCCGCTCTTTTTTCCACTATCAGCGGGGCTATTTCATCCAGCTCCACCGTGTATGGGTCCATTTCCTTTTTCAGGGAATAGAACTTCTTGTCATGTGCTGCATAAGGTCCGAACCTTCCAATGTTCACCAGTACATCTTCATCTTCAAACTTACCCAGGTTGCGTGGTAGTTTGAACAGTTCCATTGCTTCCTCTAAAGTAATAGTTTCTATACTTTGAGTGGACTTCATTTTTGCGAACTTCGGCTTCTCTTCGTCTTCCGCTTTACCGATCTGAATCATCGGGCCATAACGTCCCATACGCGCTACGATCGGTTTACCTGTTTCAGCATCGGTACCCAGCTGACGTTCGCCTTTCACTCTTTCCGCCTTTTCCAGCGTGTTCTCCACGTCTTTATGGAAGGGAGTGTAGAAGTCATTCAGCATCTTGTTCCAGATCTTCTTTCCGTGGGCCACTTCGTCAAATTCTCCTTCGATCTTTGCTGTGAAACCGTAGTCCATTACAGAACCAAAATACTGGTTCAGAAAGTCCGTTACGATCATACCCAGGTCAGTCGGGAACAGTTTTGATTTTTCAGCGCCTGTATTTTCCGTATCTGTAACCTTGGTGATCTTGTCAGCTTTCAGGCTCATGATGCGGAAGTCCCTCTTTATTCCTTCCTTATCGCGTTTCTCTACATAGCCACGTTTCTGAACAGTGGTAATGGTAGGAGCGTAGGTGGATGGACGTCCGATTCCCAGTTCTTCCAGTTTCTTTACCAGGCTGGCCTCTGTATAACGGGGTGCAGGACGGGTAAAACGTTCGGTAGCCTTCATTTCTTTCAGGTCAAGTACCTGCTTTACCGTTAATGGTGGTAAAGAGCCATCATCTTCATCCTCATCACTCAACTCTTCATCGTCTTTACCTTCCATATACACCTTCAGGAATCCGTCAAACTTCAATACTTCACCACTGGCTGTCAGCTCATCATGGTTGGTGGAGATGTCTATTTTGGCAATGGTCTTCTCCAGTTCTGCATCGCTCATCTGGCTGGCGATGGTACGCTTCCAGATCAGTTCATAGAGCTTTTTGGTATCACTGTCATCAACAGACGCATTTTCCATATAGGTAGGACGGATAGCCTCGTGCGCCTCCTGTGCTGATTCATTTTTGTTCTTGAACTTACGGTGCTGATGATATTTCTGCCCGTAGTTGGTGGTAATGGCGTTCTGAATATCTGCCAACGCCGTATCCGACAGGTTCACAGAGTCAGTACGCATATATGTGATTTTACCACTTTCATACAACTTCTGCGCCAGCAACATTGTTTTGGAAACGCTATAGCCCAATTTACGGCTGGCTTCCTGCTGGAGGGTAGAAGTGGTGAATGGGGCGGCAGGCGATTTCTTACCAGGTTTCACCTGTATATCCTTCACCGAATAGGCTGCGCCAATGCACTGCTGGAGGAACTTTTCAGCATCTTCAGCAGTCTTGAAACGGGTTGGTCCTTCAGCCTTAAAAGTAATATTTTTGCCTTGAAGATCTTTAGCAGTGAAGAAGGCTTCTACCTTAAAACTGCTAACGGCATTGAATGTATTGATCTCCCGCTCCCGCTCTACGATCAGTCTTACTGCGACAGATTGTACACGGCCTGCAGACAATGAATTCCGCATGCTCATTTTGCGCCAGAGCACAGGAGACAATTCAAAACCTACTATTCTGTCAAGAATACGCCTGGCCTGCTGGGCATTGACCAGGTTCATATCTAATAGACGGGGCTGTTGTACGGCTTTTTCGATGGCAGGCTTGGTAATTTCATGGAAAACGATACGTTTGGTGACCTCAGGATCAAGACCCAGTACCTCACATAAATGCCACGATATGGCCTCCCCCTCACGGTCCTCATCCGTTGCTAACCAAACTTCGTCAGTTTCCTTCGCAAGTTTCTTTAATTCCTTAACTACTTTCTCTTTATCCTCAGGTATTGTATACTTAGGTTTAAAGTTGTTGGGGATATCGATACCCATATCATCCTTCTCCAGATCACGGATGTGACCAAAGCAGGACTTTACCTCAAAGTCTTTGCCCAGTATCTTTTCAATCGTCTTAGCTTTCGCCGGAGACTCAACAATTACTAGATTTTTTGCCATGAATGCCGTCTTTATGAGCTACTAGATACGAAAATTCCGTATAAAAAATACAAATACGAATTTTGCAAGTATATAAAAGTAGGTCGAGAATAAAAAATAAGACTCTTTCAACGCATTGAAGGTAAATGTAATATTTTTGATAAAATCATTAAAAATGAACCGTTAACAGTTTAATACTTAAATTGCTGGATAAGAACGTTGCTAAACGCGAAGTTGCCTGACCATATAAAGATATGAGTGCAATACCTCCGCATCGCTTTTTCTGAAAACCGGTACACCATAATATATATTTAACCTTAGACTGAATGGATATAGTAATTATTGGCGCAGGGAATGTAGCGCATTGTTTTGGTCATTTATTGAAACTGCATGGTCACCAGATTCTGCAGGTGATCAGCCGTAAAAAGGAAAGCGCTGTTGAGCTGGCAGAATCATTGCATTCTACCGGCACAGACGATCTGCTGGACATTAATATGGAGGCAGACCTTTACCTGATGGCCGTAAGTGACGCCGCTATCCCTGAGCTGAACGACGAGCTGAGACTGGGAAAACGTTTTGTAGTTCATACTGCGGGAGCAGTACCCCTCGATGCCATTAAAAAGATCTCCCTCAATACGGGCGTGATCTACCCGCTGCAATCCCTCCGGAAGGAAGTCCGGAATTATCCTGCCATCCCGCTGCTGCTGGAAGCCGCCAACGATGAAGTGATGCGCAGGATAAAACCGGTAGCACAGAGTATAAGTTCTGATATTCAGGAAGTTAATTCGCATCAGCGCCTTCAGCTGCACCTGGCGGCTGTGCTGTGCAATAACTTCACCAATCACCTGATAGCCAGGGCCAAGCGCTATTGTGAAAAGGAAGGACTGGATTTTACTTTATTGCAACCTATTATAAAGGAGACCTTTGACCGGCTGGAGAAATTCCCTCCTGAATCCGTTCAGACAGGCCCGGCCGTTCGCAATGATGAAAACACTATGTCGCGCCACCGTGCCCTGCTGGAAAATGAGGAATACCTGAAACTGATCTACCAGGTCATGTCAGATAGTATTTATGATTTTCACCGCAGCTGACATATAAAAATCTGTGGTACTTTTGCCAAATTCAATCAGGAACTAAGGACCGGGAACCAGAGGTTTTAGAATATGCTGGCCCCTGATCCTTAGTTTATGGTTTCCTAATTTATTCTAAATGAACATTTTATCTCTTTTTAAACCTGTTTCCACCTTTGTATTTGATGTTGATGGCGTGTTGACCGATGGTACCGTGCAGTTGTTACCCAACGGGGAGCAGTCACGGAAGATGAATATCAGGGACGGATATGCATTACAACTGGCGGTGAAGAAGGGGTACCGGGTCGTGATTATCTCTGGCGGAAGATCTGAAAGTGTGGTCAGCCGTTTACAGGGCCTGGGGATAAAAGATATCTATACAGGCGTTTTAGACAAGCAGGAGAAATTACAGGATTATGTATTTGAAAACGACCTTCGCTGGGAAGAAATCATATTTATGGGAGATGATATCCCGGATTACCGGGCTATGCAACTGGTAGGCTTACCTGTATGTCCTGCTGACGCCGCTCCTGAAATCAAGAGTATCTGTCGGTATGTATCACCCATCAACGGGGGGAATGGCTGTGTGCGGGAGATCATTGAGAAAGTCCTGAAACTGAACGATCACTGGATGATGGATGAGGAAATCGCCAGCCGTTAATGGATGAGGCTACATTATATGTAACTGGAATTACTTTTACCGCAATTATTAAAGTATGAAATTGCTGATTGCCTTTATAAGGTTGATCCGATATCCAAACCTGATCTACATAGCACTGACCCAATTCCTGCTGCAATATTGTGTAGTAGCGCCGGTGCTGGAATATAACGGGGAAGGGCCTTCCCTTTCCTGGCCTTCTTTTTTCCTGTTGTCTCTTTCTACTGTATTGATAGCGGCCGCAGGGAATATCATTAATGACTATTTCGACATCAACATAGATATTATCAACAAACCTGAAAAGATGGTGCTTGATAAGATCATCAACCGCCGCTGGGCAATGGCCTGGCACACCATATTTAATATGGCGGGTGTGTCGATCGGTTTTATTGTAGCCTGGCAGATCGGTCAGATCTATCTGGGGCTCACCCAGGTGATCTGCTCCCTGATCCTCTGGTTCTATTCTACTTCCTTTAAGCGTCAGATCCTGATCGGTAATGTACTGATCTCTTTACTGACGGCCCTGGCTGTAGTGGTTGTAGGCTTTTATGAAAAGCAGATATATGAAAGCTTCGAAGCTATCATGTCGCCGGCAGGCAGAAAGCTGATACAGATCATCGGTGTATATGCCCTGTTTGCTTTCGTCATCTCCCTGGTGCGTGAAATAGTAAAAGATCTGGAAGACATGTTAGGCGACGCTAAAGACGGTTGCCGCACTATTCCCATTGTATGGGGAGTGGCACCCGCCAAACGCATCTGTTATATGCTGTTATTGGCCTTACAGATTTTGATCGTGCTGGTGGAAATAAGAATAGGCTTTATCGGATGGTGGCCGGCTATTATCTACCTGGTGCTGTTTGTACAGGTGCCCGCTTATTATATTTATACGCTGCTGAAAAAGGCCCATTTGCCGGAACACTATCACAGGATAAGTTCATTGGTGAAATGGCTGATGCTGACCGGCATCCTGTCTATGATCTTTTTTAAAATATTCCTCTGATGTATACCGGAAAACGTGTGATCCTGGCTTCGCAGTCGCCACGCAGAAAACAACTGCTGGAACAGGCAGGTATTCCTTTTGAAGTGAAAGTAGTGGATACGGCTGAGACCTTTCCAGCTGATATGGCCATTCCGGAAGTGCCCGTGTATATTGCCAGGCAGAAATCTGCAGCTGTAGCGGCTTTGTGTACTGCGGATGATATCATCATCACAGCAGATACCGTTGTTGTTTTAGATGATACTATTATAGGCAAGCCCAAAGACCGTGAAGATGCCATCCGCATCCTGTCAGCGCTGAGCGGCCGTATACACCGGGTTATCACAGGAGTGGTGATCAAACGGGAGCAGGAAGAATTGTCGTTCTCGAAAGAAACTGCTGTACATTTTAAACCGCTGACCACTGAACAGATCACCTACTATGTAGACACCTACAAGCCTTACGACAAGGCCGGTGCTTACGCTATCCAGGAGTGGATTGGAGCTGTGGGCATAGATCGTATTGATGGTTGTTTCTATAATGTGATGGGATTGCCTGTAAGCAATGTAGTGGAAGCGCTGGAATCTATCGCCGTTAAAAATAATTAATCAGGGATGACGTACAGTTATATTGTGCGTCATCTCCATCCAATTGATTTACTTTTTCTTCTTCTCTGTATTTTGTTTAACCCTGTACTCCACGATCCTTGTGATCAGCGCGAATGGTATAGGCTCATCCAATGGGAACTGTACAGAACCTTTTCCCTGCTTATACGCTGATAATTCTTTTTCAAACGCTTTAATACCTGTTGGTGCTGGGTAGAAACCAATATGATTTTTAAATGCCGCAAAATGCACCAGGTTGCCTTTCAGTACGAAAGTTGGTATGGCATATTTGATAGCTTCTGTTGCCTCCGGCGCAGCCTTATGAATAGTAGCGCGGATTTCCTGTAGCCGGGCCTGTATATCTTCGGGAAATTCAGCAATGTAGGTGTCAATGTCTGGAGCGGCGTTTTTCATGAGATGGGGTATTTAATGCAAATATACAAAGCACCGCTATTGGGAAAGACCTATAGACTTCAAAAAATAAGAGGGTATCAGAATGAACTGATACCCTCCGCGTATATGGCTGATTAATGAAGACTAACGTCCGAGTTCCTCTTCCAGCACCAGCAGGTTCACATCCTTGTTCTTCAGCCAGGCGGCGTTTTTCATCTTCTCAAGGTTGATGACACCTACTACATAGCTGTATGTAGCAGACTCATATTTCTCAGAGATGTTGTAGAAGTCTGCAAGATGTACCTGGTCAGCAGTGCGGTAACGCAGATATACTTTCAGTTGTACATCATTCGTAAAGGCTGGCTGATTGGATTGTTTGATCTTTTTATACTCGTAGCGGTAGTTATATAACAATGCAGAGATGTCTGACAACACAGCACTACCAGTAGCAGTACCGCCTGCACCTTTACCCACAAAGAACTGTTTATCGGTGAATGCGCTCTCCAGCAGGATACCATTGTATTCATTGTATACATCATACAACAGGTTATGCTCCCTGATAAGATGTGGCAGTACATATGCATTCACATGTCCGTTCTGCCTGCGGCAGTTACCGATCAGCTTAATGGTACAGTTACGTTGCTTTGCGAATTGTATATCAAAATCATTCAGATGATGGATACCATAGTTGAATACTTCTTCCGGTTTTACGAAAGTACCGAAGGCATGTAATAACAGGATCACGATCTTGAACTTAGGATCAAATCCTTCAATATCCAGGGTAGGATCTGTTTCTGCGAACCCTTTGTCCTGTGCCTGTTGCAGCGCAGCTTCAAAGCTCAGGTTCTCTTCAAATATCTTGGTGAGAATATAATTCGTAGAGCCGTTGCAGATGCCTTCCACAGCATTCAGCAGGTCATTGTCATAGTATTCTTCCAGGTTACGGATGATAGGAATACTTGCGCAGCTGGATGCTTCGTAGAGGAAAGGTACTTTGTTTTCTACCTGCAGCTGGTATAATGCCGGCAGGTTTTCCGCGATCATACGTTTGCTGGCGCTCACTACTGCCTTGCCATTACGCAGCGCTGTACTTACTATTTCAAATGCAGCTTCAGTGTCATTGATCAATTCTACCACTACATCAATGGTAGGATCATTGAGAATTTCATTTTTATCAGTGGTAAAGTAACTGGCGTCAATAGGACGCGATTTGTTGGGGTCTTTGATACATATCTTTTTGATACGGGCATTGATACCTTTAGTTCTGTTGAGTACCTCGTATAACCCTTGTCCCACACAACCAAATCCGAAAATACCTAAATTGATGATCTTGTTTTCCATGTTCTATACTTAGTGCTTATATACTTCCTTTAATGCAGCAGGTTGATAAAAAGCAAACTGCATTACTTGTAGTGAATAATTGATTTTGTTACTGTAGTACCGTGATCTGTTTCCCTGCAGGCAGGTTCAGTTTGTCCAATGCCTGTTTCAGATCGTTGATCAGATCTTCAGCATCCTCGATACCTACAGACAGGCGGATACAGGAATCCTGCAGTCCGGTCTTCTTCCGGAATTCTTCCGGGATGTTGCGGTGAGTCATTGTTGCCGGATGATCCAGCATACTTTTTACTCCTCCGAAGCTCTCCGCCAGTTTGAATAACTTGGTGCTGTTCACCACGCGGATAGCATTCTTTATGTTATCGCTCTTGAGAGAGAAGCTGACAAGTGCGCCGTATTGTTTCTGCTGTTTACGTGCGATATGATGATTTTTATGTGTGCTCAGTCCCGGGTAAAATACCTTATCCACGGCAGGATGTGTAGACAGCCAGGTGGCAACGGCCATCGCGTTACTGCATTGTTTATCCAGACGGAGGCAGAGGGTTTCAATGCCCCTGATAGTCAACCAGGCCTCAAAGGGACTGAGTATACTACCGGAAATGTTCTGGTTAAAGCGCAGCTGATCTGCCAATATTTTTGAATTCACTACTACCAGTCCGGCAATGACGTCGGTATGACCTGCCAGGTATTTGGTAGCGCTGTGTATCACAATATCGGCGCCCAATGGCATGGGCTGCTGTATCAATGGTGTACAGAGTGTATTGTCCACCACCAGCAATACATTATGCTGTTTAGCTATCTTGCTGATGGATTTGATATCAGATATGCGTAAAGTAGGATTGGTGGGAGATTCCAGCCATATCATCTTTGTGTTGGGAGTGATGGCCGCCAGTACTTTATCGGTATTGCTGGTATCTACGAAGTTTGCTTTGATGCCAAAGCGTTCAAACATGTGCTGGAACATCTGGAAAATACCGCCATAGGTATCTTCTACTGCCATGATCTCATCGCCGGTTTTCAACAGTTTCATCACTGCATCAATAGCAGCCATACCACTGGCGAAAGCAAAACCTGCATGCCCTTCTTCCAGGTTGCAGATGATGTTTTCCAGCACCTTGCGTGTAGGATTATTGGCACGGGAAAATTCAAATCCCTTGTTGATCCCCGGAGATTCCTGCACAAAAGTGGAGGTCTGGTAGATGGGAACGGAAATGGCGCCCGTCAATTCATCCACCGGGATGCTATGTAATAATTGAGTAGCTATTTTCAATCTTCAAAGCAATTATACTGTTATTATACCCTGGTTGGCATATGCACAATCAGACATTCTTTGGTCAATAACTACCAGAATAAAGGGCATAAAAAAAGCCCTTCCGTCGTTGGAAGAGCCTTCAGGTATTTTATTACGATGAATATCAATCTCTGCCAACTTATCTTCCCTCGGTTATCATATAACCGGGGCCGGAATTAGCACCTTTCCCTGCATTACTGCAGGTTGGTTGCTAAGGCATCGCAGGGCCAAGTCCCTCCGCCTTTCTGGATAAGTCATGTGTAAGAACTGGGTGCAAAGTTAAAGGTACTTTGATGAGATTTCCAAAAAGGAATATTTTTAATTTTTTGAACGTACTTGTTTTTTCATTAATTTGTTTCCCTTTGATTGATTTTTAATCACTCTGTTAACCAACCATTTATGACCATTGTGAACGTTGATCCGCTTCTCGCAGAAGAGCTATTTCAACACATCTGGCAGTTCCGCTTATTTACCCAATCCGGTCTTACAACACTGGAGGGCGAACCTTTACACATTGATCATCCCGGTCAGCACAACCGGCATGCAGGACCCGATTTTACTGCAGCACGCATCCGCATCGGGGATACATTATGGGCAGGCAATGTGGAACTGCACCTGAAGACGTCTGACTGGTTCCGGCATGGACATCAGTATAACCTGCAGTACCGTAATGTTATCCTGCATGTTGTATTTGAGCATGATATGCCGGAAGGGACGACGAGAGGTATTCCTATCCTGGAGCTGCAACATGCTATTCCCAAGTTACTGTTACAGCGATATGAGTCCCTGCGGCAGTCTGCAGCGCTTATACCCTGTGCCGGATCCCTGGCGGATGTACCGGAACTTGTCTGGATGGGTTGGAAAGACCGCCTGCTGGTGGAGCGGCTGGAGCAAAAGGCAGACCTGCTGAAGGCCTGGCTATTACAAACGCAGTACGATTGGGAGGAAGTATGCTTCCGTGCTATGGCCAGAGCGGCCGGTATGCCTGTGAACGGGGAAGTATTCCTGCATTTAGCCCAGTCCCTGCCCTATAAATTACTGCTTCGTCACCAGCATGACCTGTTCCGGTTGGAGTCATTGCTGTTCGGACAGGCAGGAATGCTGGATGAGATAGCCCCGGATCTTTATATGAAGGGACTACAGCGAGAGTACACTTACCTGCGGCACAAATATCGCCTTACACCATTAGATGCTCAGAACTGGAAATGGCTGCGGATGCGTCCTGCGTCTTTCCCAAGTATGAAGATCGCCTTCCTGGCCACACTGCTTCATAAGATCCCACACCTGTTCTCCCGGATGCTGGATGCCCCGGATGTAACCAGCCTGGAAAAAATGCTGCAGGTCCGGCCGTCCGATTACTGGCTGACGCATTACAGGTTTGGTAAACCCGTCAACCGGACGCAGTTGCCTGGTACCCGCGCCATACACAATATTCTGGTCAATACCGTATTGCCACTGTTATACCTGTATGGCAGGGAGAAGGGGGACAGCCGCTACCAGGAGAAGGCCATCAATTTTATGGGCCAGCTACCCGCCGAGGAAAATCATGTTATGACTGTTTGGAATACGTTGAATATCAAGGCAGATTCTGCCGGAGAAAGCCAGGCCCTATTACAGCTGAAACAATACTACTGTAATGAAAAACATTGTCTGAAGTGTGCTATCGGGACCAGGTTACTTCGGTCTGACCTTCAGGTCCACTTTTAGGCAGGGCAAAGGCAGGGCAAAGGCATGGCAAAGGCATGGTAAAGGCGTACTAACAATACGGAATCATCCGCGTCGATGAGCTTCGGAGGAACGATGTATTTGTAACCCGGATGCCACCCAGGGGAAAGGAATAGGGCGCCCGCCGGAATGGGAACTGATGCCACGGGAGTCGCGAACAGCCCGCCATTTTCCCATCACCGACGATCCTGTAACCATTTCCCTGTTACGGCGTTATATATACATGGGCGTGGGTTTACAGACAAAAACAAATTTACACATGACAGAAAAAACGTGTAGGTTTGTAACAGCAGGCATACCAATATAATGCCCCTTACGTTTATATAGCATAGCCCGGCGGCTATACTCCCTTAACTAAACAAATCTATACAGGTGAAAAGACTATACTCATCCTTGCTACTACTGGTCATGGCGGGTAGTTTGTATGCCCAGGAGTCAAAAACAACGGACGGACTTTCCAAAAAAGAACAACGGGAACAGCGGAAATTAAAACGCATTTCATTGTTCAAGCAACTGGAAGAAGGAGAGAACCTGTATCAGAGAGAATTCTCAGCAGGCGCCAGGATAAATACCGACGGCTGGACCGGGTTATTTGAATTAGGTTACCGGAAGAGCAGAACCAAGGTGAATTATTTTCAGATTGAATTTGGTGAGAAAAAGAACCCTAAGGAAGATAAAAAGGCCGGACAACCCAAAGGTGTTGACCCTTATGGATTTATCTATTCAGAGAAACCCTACATATATGGCAAGCAGAATAACTTCTACCAGGTAAAACTGGGGGTAGGACAGCAAAGGCTGATCGGTGGGAAAGCCAACAAAAATGGAGTGCTCGTGAACGCGATCTACTATGGTGGCCTTTCTGTGGGTATGCTGAAACCTTATTATCTCAATATCGTAGATCCCAATACCGAACAAGGAATACAGGTTAAATATGGCCAGAACCCCTTATATGATCAGGCATTCCTGGATAGGGCGTCTATTATAGGTGGAGCAGGCTTCGGCAAAGGCTGGGGAGAACTCAGCATCGTTCCCGGTGTACACGCAAAAACAGGTCTGCGGTTCGACTGGGCCCGTTTCAATGAGGTGGTAAGCGCCCTGGAAGTGGGTGTGAATGCGGAATATTATACCAAGGATATCAATATTATGATAGACCAGGGTAGCAAAAAATTCTTCTTCAATGCATATATAGCTCTTCAGTTTGGAAAGCGTTGGGATAAGAAATAGCTGAGAAGTATTAAATTTGTGTCCTAAAGAAAGGATCAGAGATGGAAGAAACACCGATTACAACCGCAACGCCATGCAGCACAGCACCTGCTGCCGCTGCTCCGAGAACTAAAAAACCGGACTGGCTGAGGGTTAAGTTGCCAATAGGAGAGAGTTATAAGCAGGTACGTAACCTGGTTGATACACATAAGTTACACACGATCTGTGAGAGCGGAAATTGCCCTAATATGGGTGAATGCTGGGGTGCCGGCACCGCCACTTTTATGATCCTGGGGAATATCTGTACCCGCAGCTGTGGTTTCTGCGCAGTAGCTACCGGCAGGCCGGAAGCTGTGGATTGGGATGAACCTCAACGGGTTGCAGAAGCGATTTACCTCATGAAAGTGAAACACGCTGTGATCACTTCTGTGGACAGAGATGAGCTGAAAGATGGTGGTTCCATCATCTGGGCTAATACAATTAAAGCAGTCAGGTCACTGAATCCGGATACCACAATGGAAACATTGATCCCTGACTTCAGAGGACAGTGGGAAAACCTCCAGCGCATCATTGATGTAGCCCCGGAAGTAGTATCCCACAACCTCGAAACAGTGGAACGCCTCACCAAACAGGTACGTATCCAGGCAAAATATCACCGCAGCCTGGAAGTGATCCGTCGCCTGAAAGATGGAGGCATGCGTACCAAAAGCGGTATCATGCTCGGTCTTGGTGAAACTAAAGAGGAAGTGGTACAGGCTATGCAAGACCTGTACGACAATGGATGTGATGTGGTGACACTCGGACAATACCTTCAACCTACCCCAAAACATCTGCCGGTTGTCCGTTTCGTTCACCCTGACGAGTTCGCAGAATTGCGTGAAATAGGATATAATATGGGCCTGGATTATGTCGAATCAGGACCATTGGTAAGATCCTCTTACCATGCAGAAAAACATATTCATAGTGGACGCACAGTGAAATAGAAGTTAAACTGTTGTTTAAATTTACATCAGTGGTAACATGTTTGTGATTGCGAGTCATTATCTTTGCCGTGCAATTACGGGACGGGCTAGCTATAATTCCCTTTAACAGGAATTATAGCTAGCCCGTCTGTCAGCTTTTATCCCAAAAATTGTAATCTACCGTTAACAACCTGAACCTACCTGTTTGCAGTTTGTGCATATGCTAAGCTGTGCCCGTCGTTTGCCGAGATTCACTTTAGCATCGAAATCCAAAATAGATCATTATATATACCGGACAATATCGTCGTTGTCCTCCGATTGGTGTAAAGAAGAATCTGATTGTCAAAACCTTTTATGAAAAGAGTATTTTATCTGACCGCCGTACTAAGTGCCGTGCTGTACAACGCACCGTCTTATGCGCAAAAGGTCTCCGATTCATTGCTTCCTCAGGCATCCCTACAGGCTTGCATTCAGTATGCGCTTAACCATCAGCCCGTTGTAAAACAGGCCAAACTGGATGAAGACATCACTGAATATACCATTAAAGGTAAGCTTGCGGACTGGTATCCTCAGGTTGGGCTGGACTACAACCTGTACCATTATCTGAAGATACCGACTTCCTATTTCAACGGTAACTATGCGCAGATTGGCGTAGCCAATACCTCTGCTGCACTGTTCCAGTGGAACCAGAACCTGTTTACCCGCGACCTCCTGCTGGCTGGCAGGACCGCCCGCGATGTCCGTAAGCAGGCCAAACAGAATACAGAAAGCTACCGGATCGATGTGGTGGCCAATGTAACCAAGGCTTATTTTGATCTCCTGCTTACACAGAAACAGGTCGATGTGCTGAATGAAGACATCACCCGCCTGGAACGCAGCCTGAAGGACGCCTATAACCAATACCAGGGAGGGCTGGTGGATAAGACCGACTACAAACGGGCTACCATCTCCCTCAACAATACCCGCGCTCAGAAGAAGACAGGAGAAGAGCAGCTGAAAGCCCGTGAGGCTTACCTGCGCCAGCTGATGGGATACCCAGTCTCCGGCCCATTACCACTGGTGTATGATACCGTCCAGATGGAAAAGAATATACAGCTGGATACGCTTGTTGCCGTGACTTATGAGAATAGGATAGAAATGCAGCTGCTGCAAACACAAAAGGTATTACAGGAAGCGGAACTGAAGTATAATAAATGGAGTTTCCTGCCTACTGTGTCAGCTTTTGCGAACTATAGTTTCAACTACCTGCACCCTGATTTTCCGAAATTATACAGCAACAACCTTCCAAGTTCCCAGATAGGGCTGAAGGTGTCCCTGCCTATCTTCCAGGGCTCTAAACGTATCTACAATATCCGCCAGTCGGAATTGCAGGTAAAACGTATAGACCTGGATGTGGAAAACCTGCGGAATCAGATCAACACCGAGTATACACAGGCGATGGCTACCTACAAGGGCAATTTTAACCAGTTTTTAGTGATGAAGGAGAATGTGGACCTTGCCCAGGAAGTGTACAACCTCATCGAACTGCAATACCGGGAAGGCGTGAAAACCTATCTTGAGGTGATCACTGCTCAAACCGACCTCCGCTCAGCGCAGCTCAACTATTATAACGCGATGTACACTGTACTGTCGAGCAAGGTAGATCTGCAGCGCGCACTGGGAACAATAATAACTAACTACTAATAAGGAAACTGGCCAGGCCTCCAGCCTGGTCATTGAAAGGACAAATATTTTCAGATGAAAACAAAGCAACACATTCTCCTCATTGGCGCTACAGGCTTATTTTACCTGGCTTCCTGTAAAGGCCCGGCTCAGAAAGCAGCCATGGTATTGCCTCCTACACCGGTAAGCGTTGTCCCTGCTGCTATGGGCACCGCTATCTATTACGATAAATATCCCGCTACTGTAGTGGCACTGAACCAGGTAGAACTGCGTGCACAGGTAACAGGATATATCACCGGCATTTTCTTTAAAGAAGGTGAAGTGGTACAGAAGGGAAAACCGCTCTATGAAATAGACCGCCGTAAATACGAAGCATCTTACCGTCAGGCAGAAGCAAGCATTGCCCAGGCAAAAGCTAATCTTACCAAGGCGCAGAAAGATGCAGACCGTTACCATAAACTGGCAGAGCAGGACGCGATTGCCCGTCAGACACTGGATAACGCGGATGCCGCACTGGATGTAAGCCGTAGCCAGCTGGCCGCAGCAGAAGCATCATTGCTGGCTGCACGTACAGATCTCGACTACTCCATTATAAAAGCGCCTTTCACCGGCCGTATAGGTATTTCACAGGTGAAACTGGGTGCACAGGTAAGTGCCGGAACCACATTGCTGAATACAATGTCTTCCGAAAACCCTATCGCAGTTGATTTCGTGGTAAATGAAAATGATATCCCACGCTTTTCTGCGCTGCAGGGTAAAACAGTAGGCGCCGGTGATTCTACCTTCCGCCTGCAGCTGCCTAATGGACAAGCTTATTCTGAACCAGGCCGTATCGCTGTCATTGACCGTGGTGTGGATAACCTGACAGCTACCATTAAAGTACGTATCGAATTCAATAACCCTAAGGGCGAACTGAAAGAAGGTATGAGCAGTGTAATGAACGTCCTGAACGATCAGT
The DNA here is from genome assembly GCF_900142925.1 of Chitinophaga sp. CF418. GTDB lineage: Bacteria > Bacteroidota > Bacteroidia > Chitinophagales > Chitinophagaceae > Chitinophaga. Next base: position 146,783 of record NZ_FRCN01000013.1, on the reverse strand, counting down.
CAGGCGAGCGCGTAATCATTCCTTACAAATCAGTGGTGGAACAGATGGGTGAATTCTTCGTATTCATTGCGAAAGATACAGTTGCCGAGCAGCGTAAAGTACATCTCGGTCCCCGTATGAGAGACAGGATCGTAGTAATGGACGGTGTACAACAGGGTGACCTGATTGTAACCGAAGGTCTGAACCGTTTGCGTGATGGTGGTAAGATCGATACCACGACGGTGAAGAAAGCTCCGGATGCTGCCGCAGCCAAGAAATAGATAACAGTTTGAGTTTGAATCAATAGAAGAAGAAACATGATTGCAAATACTTTTATACGCAGACCGGTTACCGCAATAGTTATATCTGTTGTGCTGGTGCTGGTAGGGTTGCTGGCCATGAACAGCCTGCCGATCGGTCAGTACCCGGAAATTTCTCCTCCCACTGTACAGGTAACCGGTACCTATATCGGTGCGGATGCCCAGACAGTTGAGCAGACAACGGCCACTCCTGTGGAAGTACAGGTGAACGGTACGCCCGGTATGACCTATATGACCAGTAATAGTACCAACAGCGGAGCCATGAGCTTGACTGTTAACTTTGAGGTAGGTACAGATATCAATATCGCGGCACTGGACGTCCAGAACCGTGTGGGTATCGCACAGCCAACCCTGCCTCAGGAGGTACAACGTCTGGGTCTTACAGTAAGAAAGCGTAACCCCAGTATCCTCATGCTGGTGGCTTTATACTCTCCTAACGGAACACACGACGTAACATTCCTCGATAACTATACCAACGTATACATCAAAGACGCCTTGCTGCGTGCGAAAGGTGTGGGTGATATCTTCACCCGTGCTGACGACTTCAGTATGCGTATATGGCTGAAACCCGACAAGCTGGCTCAGATGGGTGTAACAGCTGAGGAAGTAAGAGCGGCCATCACCGAGCAGAATGCGCAGATCTCTGCAGGTACCGTAGGTGCTCCTCCGCAGAAAACCGGACAAACATATGAGTATACCATTTTCGTAAAAGGCCGTCTCATTACTGCCGAGGAATTTGGTAACATCATTATCAAAACCCGCCCGGAAGATGGTGCAGTGGTGTACCTGAAAGATGTAGCCCGCGTACAGCTGGGTAAATTCAGCTATAGCAACAACTCATACGTGGATGGTAAGAGAGCTTCCTACCTGCTGGTATACCAGGCTCCGGGTAGTAACGCGATCGAGACTGCGGAAGCCGTGTATGAAACCATGGCTCAGCTGAAAAAAACCTTCCCTAAAGATGTGGACTATGTGGTACCATTCGAATCAGTTTCTGTAATCGAGGTATCCATCCACGAAGTAGTGGAAACACTGCTGGAAGCCCTGGCGCTGGTGGTAGTCGTGGTATTCCTCTTCCTGCAAAGCTGGAGGGCTACCATTATCCCGGTACTGGCGATCCCGGTGTCTATTATTGCAACGTTCATCTTCTTCATACCACTCGGATTTACCATCAACACCCTGACCCTGTTCGGTTTCGTGCTGGCCATCGGTATAGTGGTGGATGACGCCATCGTGGTGGTGGAGGCCGTCCAGCATAATATGGACCATGAGCAGATGACGCCTAAGGAAGCTACCTATGCGGCAATGCAGGAGATATCCGGACCGGTAATAGCCATTGCGCTGATCCTGGCTGCGGTATTCGTACCGGTAGGATTTATACCAGGTATCGTAGGTCGTCTGTACCAACAGTTTGCGATCACTATCGCGATCTCCGTACTGATCTCCGCTTTTGTGGCACTGTCACTTACACCAGCCTTATGTACGCTGATCCTGAGACCAATGCACCTGGATAAGGATTCCAAGGGTCTGAATAAATTCTTCTTCAAGTTCAATACATGGTTTAGTCATGTAACCAGCCGTTATTCACTGGGTGTGAAGAAAAGTATCCGCGGAGCGCGTTATGTGCTGATACTCCTGATCTGTATCGTGGTAGGTACTGTGATGTTATTCAGGGGCAAGCCGACAGGCTTTATCCCTACGGAAGATGATGGCCGTATATACATCACTTTTGACCTGCCGGAATCAGCTTCTACTGAGCGTACTATATCGGTAATGACACAGATGATGCATTCGCTGGATAGTGTAAAAGCGATCGGGCACTACGCCGCCCTCGGAGGTTTGAACGTAGTAAGCTTCGCAACCAAATCCAACAGTGGTACCATCTTCTGTCAGCTGAAACCATGGGATGAGCGGAAGGATAAATCACAGCAGATATTTGCGCTTGTAGCACAGTTGCAGGCAAGACTGTCAAGATTTAAAGAGGCCAATGTGGTAGTAATTCCTCCTCCGGCTATCCCGGGTCTGGGTTCTACAGCAGGTTTCTCCTTCATCCTTCAGCAGAGAGCCGGTGGTGGTGACATTAAAGAATTTGAAGGCGTATTGCAGAAGTTCACAATGGCTATCAACCAGCGTCCTGAAATAGCAAGGGCGTTCTCCTTCTTTACTGCGCGTACTCCTGGCTACCAGTTGGAGATAGACCGTGAAAAAGCCAAGAAAATGGGAGTGCAGATATCGTCTATCGCTACTGCGTTACAGACATATCTGGGTAGTGCCTATGTGAATGACTTCACTATATACGGACGTAACTTCCGTGTAGTAACACAGGCTGACTCCACTTACCGCGGCGATATCAAGGACCTGTCCCAATATTTTGTACGTAACTCTTCCGGTACTATGGTGCCGCTGAGCTCACTGACATCATATAAAGTGATAGAAAGCGCTCCGGTAATCTCCCACTATAACCTGTTCCGCTCCGCGGAAATAAACGGTAGCCCTGCTCCGGGGTATAGTAGTGGTGACGCTATCAAGGCGCTGCAGGAAGTGGCCGCACAGGTACTGCCTGAAGGTTATGGATATGAGTTCTCCGGTTTGAGCCGTGAGGAGCTCCTGTCAGGTTCGAAGACGGTTTACATCTTCGCCCTGTCTATTGTATTCGTATTCCTCTTCCTGGCAGCCCTTTATGAAAGCTGGACCGTACCGTTCTCCGTACTGCTGGCCGTACCTATCGGGGCCTTTGGTGCGATCACGACGCTGACCTTCCTGCCCGGCATCACTAACAACGTATACGCACAGATCGGTCTGATTACGCTGATCGGTTTGTCGGCAAAGAACGCGATCCTGATCGTGGAATTTGCGAAAGAGCGTGTGGACAGGGGGATGGAACTGGTAACAGCGACGGTGGAAGCGGCCAAGCTGCGTCTGCGTCCTATCATCATGACCTCTCTGGCCTTCCTGTTAGGCATTATGCCGCTGGTAATAGCCAGTGGTGCAGGTGCGGAATCACGTAAAACAATGGGTTGGACAGTGTTGGGAGGTATGTTTACCGCTACCTTCCTGGCCATCTTTATTGTACCGGTATTGTTTGTAACAATCACCCGCCTGGCTTACGGTAAAGAAAAACTGAAAGCTATGCAGGAAAATTATAAAGCAATGCAGCATCACGATGTATAAACGGAAAACTATTGCATAGAAAAGAAAAGGCGTCCGCTTTTAGCGGGCGCCTTTATTTATTTAGTACTGTTTTGGGCTTTATTTCATGGTCATGGCAAAGAAGATCACTGATGCCAGAATAGATGCGGCGATCATTACCAACAGGGCAATGAGCAATATCTTCCAGCCTACATGTACTCTCATCTGGTGAGGAGGAGGTGCAACATTTTCGAAATGGACATCTTTTCTTTTTGCATACCAGGTAGAAGTAGCAACAGGCGATCCGGTTTCCGACGCAATCTGTTGCATGACTGCTGTTTTCAGGTGAGCAGGGGGCAGTGCTGCTTCTTTGAAAGCCAGACGTTCAAGTTTACGTTCCACTTCCTCCTTTTCGGTCTGTATTTCCGGAAAAATATCCAGATAGAATTCGTATTCGGATTCTTCTTCCGGTGTAGCAAATCCGAGAAGTACTTTTTCCAGATTTCCATCTGATATGTAGCGCTCGTAGTCCATAGTTGTTATGAGGGTATTTTCTCAAGTTAACGCATCCGCCTCTGGCGGATGGAGAAATATGCTTATTTATCCGTTCTGCTAATTTGGTGAAAAACTCAGAGAAAAAGTTATCCAAACTAGCGAAATGGTTAACAGTAGTAAAAAATATAAAAACCGGTCTGAAAAGAGGTTTTCAGACCGGTTTTTCATTGACTGGTATTATTTTAATTAGTTTTTTTCTTGTTGAACAAGTTACCGAGGGTATTCTTTACAGCCTGTCCTGCCTGTTTGCCAGCATCCTGTAAGGGCGCTGATTTAGTACCGGTAGTATCTTTCTGGCCGGTCAGCTGCTTGGTAATTTCATTCTTTACACCTGCAATGGCGTTGTTCTTTACAGACGTGAGGGTATCCTTCAGCGCTGTTTTCACTGTATCCACCTTATTCTTTACAAGTGTGGATGCCTGATCTTTCAGGTTGTTCAGTGTGCCTGAAGCAGTTTCCTGCAGGTCTGTCTTGTATGTTGGTTTCATGATATTACCACCCAGCAATACATTCAGGTGAACGCTGTCGCTGATATTAACAGGAATACCTTTACTGCTTGCTTTTGATGCCAGACCGGTGATCAGGGCATCACCCTGTTTGCCGATCATGCTGCGTGGGAGGGTCATCTGCAGCGTATAGTCCAGTGATTGGTCGAAGCCATGGGAACCGCCTACAAGCATGCTGATATTGCTGAAGTTTACTTTGAACGGATTTACCTTCACGCGGCCATTTTCAAAAGCGAAATAGGTCTTGAGATCCTTCAGTGAAAGATTTTTCAGCTGGCTCACATTCAGTGTATTGGCCAGTTGCTCCACCGGCGCAAATTTCTGCAGCGCACCTTCCAGTACCAGCAGGTTACCGTCGCCGGTCAGGCTGCTTAACAGTGGCATCATATTCTGTCCCAGTTTACCGGAAAGTTCCAGCTGGGAATTGATCTTACCATTCAGGAATTTAGCCACCGGCATGAGAGCCTGTACGGTATTGAAGGCGTTGAAAGCCTGCTGAACGTCTACATTCTGCACATTATAGGACATGTTGATGTCCGGGTTGGTTTTACTGTTTTTGGTACTATAGCTACCATTCACTTCCATAGCACCCTGTAAAGCGTTTGCTTTGATCTGCTGCATGGAAACGGTTTCATCTTTCAGTAACAGGTTACCTGACAGGTTGGACATATCCAGCTTATCGTAATGTACTTTATCTACCTGTGCCTGTAGTGCGAAGTTCAGGTTGGCCGGAACAGCGAAAGGAGCGCTGGCTGTATCAGCAGGTGTTGCTGCAGCAGTTGTTTCGGTTGTGCCCATCCATTTGTCCAGGTTCACTTCATCAGCTTTAACGGCCAGTTTACCATCCAGCGGCTGATTTTTCAGCACGTAGGCCAGCATATTATTCACTTCACCATTCGCCTGGAAATTAGTACCCAGGTATTGTCCGTCGAACTTAGACACAGTCACATTCTTCGGGTTGAACTGCATGGAAAGGGTGTTCACCTTTACACCATCAGGATAATCCTTGCTGCGGTACAACAGGTTGCTTACCAGGACGTTTCCTGCTGCGTAGAATTTATCATAAGCCTGTTTCTCAATAGCGCTCATATTTCCTTTTGCGCTGATATCTGCATCCACAAGACCACTCAGCGCTGTGCCATCTTCCAGTTTCACGAACTGCGATACTTTGGAGAGATCCAGTTTACCCTTTGCTGCACCGTCCACATACATATCGGAGATCGGCGTTTTCACCAGCAGGCGCATATCCAGCGGGGTATTGTCCATTTCCACGTGCGCAGAAGGCATGTCAACAACGGTATGATCGGGAACGCCATCCGGGTTCTTTACATTCAGTTTTACCTGGATATTCTTTACTGGTTTAGGCAGATCAGGATATTGGAAGAAACCATCCTTTACTGCCAGGTTAAGGCCAAAAGCAGGCATCTGGGTAGCGCTGTAGGTACCTTTTACGTAACCGTCAAAAGCAGCAGTACCCTCAGTTTTGATCTTGTCAAAATCCTGCATGAAAATAGCCGGTACAAGAGAGAGGATGTCCTTGAATTTGGTAGACGGCGCCTTCATGGAAAGGTCCATGCCGTAAGTGCTGTCGTTCACCAGTTTAAAGAAGCCCTGGAAAGCCAGTTCCAGGTTATTCAGTGTAGCCTTTCCTTTCTGGAAGGTGTAGGTGCTGGTTTTGTTATCTACCTGTATATCAGCGTCCATTGTTGTTTTGGTACGCAGCAGGTAGGGGATGAGACCATAACGGAAGGTAATACCTTCAGCCTGGGTGTTGGTCTGCAGGGTGAAAAGGTCCTGTGTAAAGTCTCCTTTTCCCTGATGATCAAGCCCTTCTATGAGTAATGCCATATCGCCTTCCTGGTCGTCATAACGGATAGTGGCATCTTCGATACTATATTTCTGAAGGTTCAGGGCGAATTTAGAGGAGGCGGTATCTGCCGGAGTCGCCTGTGCGGTATCCGGCTTCATGATATCCCAGTTCACCAGTCCCTGTTTATTGATAATTGCGTGTACTCTTGGTTCCTGGACACTTACGTTGTAAATATCCATTTTATCTCCCTTGATAACGCTCATAAGGTTCAGCGCAAGGTCGATCTTCTTTACTGCAAACAGTGTATCGCCGGCAAAGGGAGCACGGTTCACAACGCTCAGGTCTTCCAATGCTACGGCCAGTCTGGGGAAATGTCTTATCAGGCTGATATCCACGTCTTTAAAGTCGACGTCTGCAACGAGTTGCTTGTTCAGCTCCGTCTTAACGAGAGACATGATCTTGCCTTTGAAGAAGTATGGGATGGCAATTGCTGCTATAACCAATACCAGCAAGAAGATTCCTACGATTTTGAGGATTTTTTTGAACATGTTTTAGATAAATGTTTTTTACTATGTATGAAGGTAGCAAGGAAAACCCGTATTCGGAAGTTGATTTAGGTTAAATTTACCCCCTGAAAATAATATATTCTTGATTATGACGCCGGAACGTAGGGAAAGGTTACTATCCGTATTAAATAAAAGACAGGCAGGGTTGACCGTAGTACTGGAAAATGTCCAGGATCCGCATAACATTTCAGCTGTAATGCGTACCTGTGATGCCGTGGGTATCCAGGAGATTTATGTCCTGAACAACAAAATCGCCCGGCATAAGAAATGGGGCGCCAAGAGTTCTTCCAGCGCTGCCAAATGGCTGACCATCCACCAGTTCTCCGATACGGCGGAATGTGTAGCCGCACTCAGGCAAAAATATGATAAGATCTATACCACCCATCTTGCTGCAGATGCTGTTGGCCTGTACGAAATTGATTTTACTGGTTCAGTAGCCCTGGTGTTTGGGAATGAACATGAGGGCGTGAGTGAGGAGATCCGTGCACAGGCAGATGGGAATTTTATTATTCCACAAGTAGGGATTATTAAGTCGTTAAATATATCTGTAGCGTGTGCCGTGAGTATTTATGAGGCATTGAGGCAAAGGACGATTGCAGGGTGTTATGAAAAGAGGAATCTGCCGGATGGGCAGTTTGAGGAGCTACTGGAGAAGTGGGGATTTGAGGAAGAAGAATAAACATCGATAACTATCATATATTCATAATAATAAAGGCGCTTATGCATGATGCATAAGCGCCTTTATTATTATGAATATATCTTATCTGGCAACTGTTTCGGCTTGTACAATAGCCAGCTTCGCCCGTTTTACTTCTTCGAGGTAAGGTTTCCTGTGAGTTTCCATAAATTGTTTCTTGGCATCGCGGAGGGAACTTACACCACCTATAAATTTGAGGGTCCTGATGTAATACCATGCGAGATCTATCTGCCCTGTTAAGAAACCTGATCTTGCACTTGCGGGATAGAGGTGATGGTTATTATGCCATTCTCCTGCAACGATTCCCGGCCACCACTGGTTAATGGACCTGTCTTTTGTATTGTAGTCAAACCCGGGTACCTGTTTATCCTCTCCCTTGGCATGCCCTTCGTAGTTAAAAGTTCTTACACCTACGCCCCATACACACGCGCCGGCCAGCAGTGCTGCTACCAGGTAAAACCCGCCAATAACGTAGAAAACAGCGATCCAAAACGCCCAGTTTGCAAATGTAGTAATGACCGTCCTTAGGGGGTGTGCTATAGATCCCCATTTAAGATAGCTGGTATAGCTATTGGCTTTTACACCTGTATGGCTTAACATGGCCGCTACTTTATTGTAGTCTTCTTCACTTAAGTTTTTAGCTATAGGCTGATGGTTGGCATCTGCCAGGAAGCAGTATAAAAAGCCTCCTTCTGCATTATAAGGATCACCCGGTTCATCTGACAATGCATGATGCACATGATGCGATACAATATAAACTTCTTCTGCCAGCATCTTAATGACGAGGTTAGCCGTAAGAAAGCGCCAGAATTTATTGCTGAACTGGTAAGCCTGATGGGTACCATAGCGATGATACCAGACAGTGCCGTGTGTTCCTATGAAGATCATCCCATACACGAAAGCGGCCAGTAAGTACCAGATGTTAAAATCCTGTACTTGCATCACAGTAAAAATAATTACGAACGGAGCAAGAAGAAGGATACAGAGCCAGGAGAAAAACGGTAGCCAGTTTTTACGTGAAGCCGCAATATTAGTTCTGCGGAAAAATTCGATAAGCAGTTGTTTAACAGTTGGCTTCACAAGTAAACCATTGCTGTCTTTCCAGCCATAGCTGGGAACAGCCAATACATTTTCTATAAATGACATACTTTTCAAAATAAACAGTTGTAAATGATTTTCATAGGATCCATCAAAAGGAAAAAAGGAGACTAATGTGAGAGCTATAAAGGAAAGAAGAATAGTTATACTAAAGAGTAAAAAAATAATTCAAATGCAAGATGCTCTAATCATTGAATCTGACTCAAGATAAGGTATATATTGGGAATCTATGTGTTAAAGTTATCAAAAATGAGTAATAGAACAGACAAGGCCGGTGGTTGGATACTGCTTTGGGGACAGTTTATGGCATTTCTGCTTTTTGGGTACTAAATCTTTATCCCACTCTTTTCCTGCATTTCCTCAAATATATGCTGGATACAAACCTTTACAATAGCCTCTATCTCATCTTTCGTTAAAACTTCCGGATATTTTTTAGTGATGAGGATCAGGCCTTTGTAGCTAACAATGTATTCATATTTTTCGAATTGCACGTTGATCAAAGATTCTATGGAGAACGATGTGTCCCCATTGCGCTTGAAGTCGATAAGTGAATATTGCAGAGAAAGACTATGAATCAGATCTTTATTGTGACTGGCCTCAAATTCAAGTATAAAAGCAGGGAACCCTGATACAGCGTTATATGCAGTTTCATTGAATAACTTTCTGTTGATGACAGGTGTTTCCTGTGTTTTCCAGAAGAGGTCATTAAACTGTTCATGCTGATATTTAAATAGTAGAAATAGTTGTCCTATTGAATTCGCATATAGCTGATTGATATCAATACTGTCACGATTGGTAGTTTCAGATTTTTTATTTTTCAAATGCTTCCTCCAGATATCAATTTGCTTTTGCAAATCGTCATTTTCTAATACTGATTGTCCTTTTGCTGCATCTATGTTTAAATTGAGGCTCCAGATTAGTTGCTGAGAAATATATTCTACCAGAGGTCCCGGATCGCCGGCATCAGCCTCGCCTAACGTCCGTAAATAATTTTTCTTATCAGCAGACTTAATCACCACAGGAGGCAGATTATGCTTCAACAAAACATAATTCATCAACAATCTCGACAACCTCCCATTACCATCATCAAAAGGATGAATTCGCACAAAATTATAATGTAACATCGCTGCCAATACAACGGGATGCATCTCATTCTTTTCCTCTTCTTCCCGCAGCCATGTCATTAGTTCTCCCATCTTTATGGGTGTCTCTTCAGGAGATGCATAGTGGAAGATCTCACCGTTTGGCAAGCGTACTGAATTAGGATATTCTTTATAGTTCCCCACTTTGATCTCACGTCGTGTGTACTGCCCATCCGGTGTAACAGCCTCTTTCCAGAATGGGCGTACTAATAACAATGAATGCAGATTTTTAATAACAGTCTCATTAAGTGGCCTTTCATGATCAGCAGCTAATGCTCTTATCAGCTCATAAGCAACATCATGGCCTTTCATTTCCTCATATTCTCTTAGCTCATGATTGCCTGTTGTTCTGTCGAAGATTAGTAATAACTCAGTTTCGCCATATGTAAGCGTATTACCTTCCAGATGATTGGAGTTATAGTTGAATTCCAGCCTGAACTTTTTGTCAAGCCTTTGCTGGTATTCAGTTTTCATGGGGAGAAGTTGTCGTAACTGTTCTGTAAGTTGCGTTACTTTTTCAACACTGGATGTCATCTGCCATAATTTGTTTAAAATTAGTCAAATGAGATAAGCCAGAAAAATCCATTCTACTCAATCCCATAGAGTACTCATTCATTCTATTCACTATTATCCTTAAATTACTACTGATATACCCTAAATGTTAACTCAAAACCCAATCTCCATGAAAGCACTATCCATGTCCTTACTTTTCGTTTTGGCATCATTGGTATTTTCATCATTTAAGCCGTTGCCTGCGGCCATGACTACAAGCACAGCGAAACCCGCTGCTGATGGCACACTCGTTGGCTACCAGATCGATGGTACATCGTATGCCTATTTCATTTCGGCTGATCTTTCTGCCACTTCTCCTTATCCGATCACGCAGATCTCCGTGTCCCGTTTATCGAATGGGGAATCATTACAGGTAGCAGGATTTTCCGGAAGTGTTGTACATGCACAGTTTACGCATTACAGCATTAGTGGAACGGCTACGGTGACATTCGTCGACAATGGCACAACGGTGACAAAAAATCTGACAGGATTTATTGAAGGTGGCATCATTGAATAAGCCTTCAAAGTTGTAAAAAGAAAAAAGCCGCCTCAACTGAGACGGCTTTTCTTATAATGATGTTTGTTATTTCATCATGCACTGCAGGTTACACAACCTTCTTCCATGGTACATACTGCACCTTCCACAAACTCAACTTCATCCAGTTTGGAATCAACAGTTGCTTTAGCACCTTTCACGTCAGCTTTCTTTTCCACCATTGGTTCCATCTGCTGACCACCTTGTTTTTCAACGGTGAACTGTACTGCCTGTGCAGCAGCCTGAGTACGCAGGTAGTACATACCTGTTTTCAGACCTTTCTTCCATGCGTAGAAGTGCATAGAGGTCAGTTTAGCTGCAGATGGAGTGTCAACGAACAGGTTTAGTGACTGAGACTGGCAGATGAATGCACCACGGTCTGCCGCCATATCGATGATAGTACGTTGTTTGATCTCCCATACTGTTTTGTACAGATCTTTGATCTGAGTTGGGATTTCAGGAATATGCTGAATAGATCCGTTGGAAGTAATGATCTTGTTCTTCATATCATTATCCCACAGGCCCAGTTCTACCAGGTCTTTCAGCAGGTGTTTATTTACTACTACGAACTCACCGCTCAGTACGCGACGGGTGTAGATGTTTGAAGTGTACGGCTCGAAACATTCGTTGTTACCCAGGATCTGTGAAGTAGATGCTGTAGGCATTGGTGCCAGCAACAGGGAGTTGCGGATACCATGTTTCCTGATCTCAGCTTTCAGTGCCGTCCAGTCCCAGCGTGAAGATGGTGTTACGCCCCACATATCGAACTGCAGGATACCTTTGGAGGCAGGTGAACCTTCGTAGGTTTCATAAGCGCCATCTTTTATAGCCAGGTCTTTGGATGCATTCAATGCAGCAAAGTAGATGGTTTCAAAGATCTCACTGTTCAGTTGCTTAGCTTCTTCACTTTCGAACGGATAACGCATCAGGATGAAGGCATCCGCCAGACCCTGTACACCCAGACCGATAGGACGGTGACGCAGGTTGCTGTTACGCGCTTCGTCAACAGGATAGAAGTTGTTATCGATGATGCGGTTCAGGTTCAGCGAAGCCTGATATGTTACTTCATATAATTTCTCATGATCGAATTTACCATCTATCACGAAGCGTGGTAATGCCAGTGAAGCCAGGTTACATACAGCCACTTCATTTGCATCGGTATATTCGATGATCTCTGTACACAGGTTGGAACTCTTGATAGTACCCAGGTTCTGTTGATTGGATTTGCGGTTGGCAGAATCTTTATACAGCAGATAAGGAGTACCGGTTTCGATCTGTGCATCCAGGATAGCAAACCACAGGTCCTGTGCTTTTACTGTTCTACGTGCACGGTTTTCTTTCTCATATTGTGTGTAGAGCTTCTCGAAAGCTTCTCCCCAACATTCATGCAGTCCTGGTGCTTCATGAGGACAGAACAGGCTCCAGTCGCCATTTTCTTCCACACGTTTCATGAACAGGTCAGGCATCCACAGTGCAAAGAAAAGGTCTCTTGCACGCATCTCTTCCTTACCATGGTTCTTACGCAGATCGAGGAATTCGAATACGTCCGCATGCCATGGTTCCAGGTAGATCGCGAAAGCACCTTTACGTTTACCACCGCCCTGGTCTACATAACGTGCGGTATCGTTAAATACGCGCAGCATTGGGATGATACCGTTGGAAGTGCCGTTGGTACCGCTGATGTAAGAGCCTGTAGCACGGATATTATGAATGCTCAGACCAATACCACCAGCGCTCTGGGAGATCTTCGCAGTTTGTTTCAATGTATCGTAGATACCCTCGATGCTATCATCCTGCATGGTGAGCAGGAAGCAGCTGGACATCTGAGGTTTAGGTGTACCAGCGTTGAAGAGGGTAGGTGTAGCGTGTGTGAACCAGCGCTCACTCATCAGGTTGTATGTCTTGATAGCAGAGTCGATATCTGTTTTGTGGATACCAACAGCCACACGCATGAACATGTGCTGCGGACGTTCTGCTACTTTACCATCCACTTTCAGCAGATAAGAGCGCTCCAGTGTTTTGAAACCGAAATAATCGAAAGCAAAATCACGGTCATAGATGATGCTTGAATCCAGGATCTCAGCATTCTTTCTGATGATCTCATATACATCGTCAGCAATCAATGGAGCAGGTTTACCTACTTTAGGATCGATGTATTCATACAGCGTCTTCATTGTTTTAGAAAATGATTTCACTGTATTTTTATGGAGATTGCTCACCGCAATGCGCGATGCAAGCAAGGCATAGTCAGGATGTTTTGTAGTAAGCGACGCTGCAGTTTCGGCAGCAAGATTATCAAGCTCGCTGGTAGTCACTCCATCATATAAACCCTGTATCACTTTCTTAGCTACATCTATGGCGTCTACGTATTCCGCATTCAGTCCGTAGCAGAGCTTTTCGACACGAGCAGTAATCTTGTCAAACTTAACAGCTTCTTTGTGGCCGTCGCGCTTAATTACAAACATGGGCAGGTGAATTTAAGAGGTTGAGTAATATGAATTATGGTTAGCTGGCAAATTGTGCAGTAAACTGCAATTATTATGCCTTTATTAGAAATCTTCGTCCAGGCTGAATGTTTGTGTATCCTTGCCAGACATTACACCCGCTTTCTGGTAATCGCCCACTCTCTTTTCAAAGAAGTTGGTCTTACCCTGCAGGGAGATCATTTCCATAAAGTCAAACGGATTTGCCGTGTTATATATTTTAGCATAGCCCAGTTCACTTAACCAGCGGTCAGCAACAAACTCGATGTATTCAGACATCAATTTGCTGTTCATGCCGATCAGCGCTACCGGTAATGCTTCTGTAATAAATTCTTTTTCGATGGAAACTGCATCACGGATGAGGGTATGTACCTGCTCCTGTGGCAGTTTATTTTCCAGCATGCTATATAGCAGACAGGCAAACTCACAGTGCAAACCTTCATCACGGCTGATCAGCTCATTGGAGAAGGTCAGTCCCGGCATTAATCCTCTTTTCTTCAGCCAGAAGATAGAGCAGAAACTACCACTGAAGAAGATACCTTCCACAGCTGCGAAAGCTACCAGGCGCTCAGCGAAGTTGCCATTCTCGATCCAGCGCAGCGCCCATTCTGCTTTTCTCTTTACAGCAGGCACGGTTTCGATGGCATGGAACAGACGATCCTTTTCTACCGGATCCTTTACATAAGTATCTATTAATAATGCGTACGTTTCCGAGTGGATGTTTTCCATCATGATCTGGAAACCATAGAAGCAACGTGCTTCAGGTAACTGTACCTCACTCATGAAGTTAACAGCAAGGTTCTCGTTCACAATACCATCACTTGCTGCAAAAAAAGCTAATACGTGTGTAATGAAATGACGTTCTCCATCATTGAGGTTATTCCAGTCCTTCATATCTGCACTCAGATCAATCTCCTCTGCTGTCCAGAAACTTGCCTCATGTTGCTTGTACTTCTCCCATACCTTCGGATAGTTGATAGGCAGCAGTACAAATCTGTCTTTGTTTTCCTTTAAAAGCAGTTCATTCTCTAAATTCATCACTCAGTAAATTTTATATGGTTAACGTATACAGATAGAAAGGACATGACAGAGATATTATTCTCACGTTATTATAATATTATACCCTTTCGTGATACCCTTTGATACGTGCATGTTCCGACCGAATTTCATGTGCCTGCTGGTTGGAATTCCTGCCTGGCTACCGGGGTGTTCGTATAAATCCCTGGAGACTTAACAATCGCGCCGTGAACTGATACAAATGTACACATCAATGAAAACCCACCCTTTTTTAGTTTTTAACAGCCTGTGGAAAAACAGCTGATGAATTTCGAAGACATACTATGATAGCGCACTCAGGCGAAACGGAAATATTGATAAATACATAATCCCCAACTTCCGTGCACAAACTCATATAAGTAACGGTTTTGGGCTGAAAGTTTTGTTAAATCCGCTATCTAAATTGACTTTCAGCCATTTATTGCACATATTTACAAATAAATCATATTTCTCTGATGGCATCTCATGTATTAAGTCTCCGCCATATTATAAAATCTTATCATGATACAGTGGTGCTGGATATCCCCAATCTCGAACTGGACTATGGGGTGTATTGGTTATTAGGAGGGAACGGGGCCGGTAAAACCACCTCCATGAAAGTCATGGCCGGATTGATACCCTTCCGGGGAGATATCCTGCTGGAGAATGGCATCAGCTGTAATAAACAACCTGTGCAATACCGCCGCCTGGTGAATTACGCTGAGGCCGAGCCGCTGTACCCCGGGTTTGTGACTGGTAGCGACCTGGTATCCCTGTATGTGAAAACCAAGGGGAAGGGCTATAAAGATGTACAGGAAGTGATTGATCTGCTGGGAGTTGCATCCTTTATCCATCAGCCTGTGAGCAGCTACTCCAGTGGTATGTTGAAAAAGGTCTCCCTGCTGCTGGCCTTTACTGGCAAACCTAAGGTGATCCTGCTGGACGAACCTTTAATTACACTTGATACACAATCACTTCCACTGTTATACACATTGGTGGATGAATTTTACCAGCAATACGGCGTCACTTTTTGTATCACCTCCCATCAGCCGGTAACTGCCGGATCGATCCATCTGAAAGTGGAAGGAAAAAATATTGTGAAGGTCTAACTACTTATCCCCGATGGCTTTATCCAAGATATTCACAATACGCTATTATGCGAAAAACACAGGATTTTTCCTGGTGATATTCTATTTCTTTTTTGGTATTGTTCCCGGTGGACAATTACTTTCCTATCACCAAACGCTCATAAAAGGCTTTACCGGTAATATGGACTTCCTGGCCCTGGTATGCCTGGCCTGGTTGTTATATAACCTGAAATGCATTGCGTTTGTCGTTAATGTATTATCCACAAAAGAACATACTTTCCTCTACGGCACCCTGGGAGTGCTGGAAGGTCCGACTAAATGGCGTACCTGGCTATGGCTGCATATAACCCTCTATGCACCCGTATTGATATATAGCTGTATTGCTGCGGCGATAGCCATACAGTTACATTTTTATCCCTCAGCTGTTATTATGGGCCTGTTTGATATCGTCATGATCCTTGCACCGCTATGGCTCTATGATCATAAGATGAAACATCCCGGTACGGTATCGTTCCTGGCCAGGTGGCAGCAATGGCTGAACAGGACTATCAGAAAGCCTGTCTGGTCATTGTATGGCTATGACCTGTTGAATAACAATATGAAGTCCCTGGCGATCGCGAAAGTGGTATCAGGCCTGGTGGTCATTGCTACCTGTTCGCTGATGGGGAAAGCATATGACGAGCGTTTCATACTGGTAGGGTTCCTGGTATGTATCTTATCCCAGGTGATACTGATATACAATCACAGGCGATTTGATGATCTTTATCTCTCCCTGCTGCCACAGTTACCTGTACCGGTGTGGAAAAGATACCTGCAGACTGGCTTACTGTATTTAGTACTGTTACTACCGGAAAGCATTCTGCTGGCGTATAAAGTATGGCAACAGGCAGCGCCGGCGCATATCATCATGCTGGTAGCTACCGGTGTATCGGTTCTAATGCTGTTACGCAGCTTATTGTATTTTCCACGTATGGACCAGGACAAATATTTCCGCTGGGTGCTGATCATCATCGTAAGCCTGCTTTTTCTGGGACTGGCGCGTTTATATTGGTACGGAATTATCCTGCTCCAGGTGCCTGCCTTTACTATTTTTTACAATAGGTATTACCGTTATGAGGCTCCCCTGGAAAAGGTGGATTAGGCCCTCACTTTCAAAGTGAAAATATGGGTATATTCGTCCGGAGATCGTAAACAGGGGCACAGGACACAAACATATTTTAACCATTGACTATGGGTTTTTTATCAAAAATCTTTGGTAGACGCAACGATGCCGGTACTGAAGAGCAGTTGCCGGTTGTGCACATAGCTGATGATGATGAACGTATGAACTGGGCTATCGAAAAAGCCAATGCTACTTTACATTATTTCCAAACCTGCCTGCTGGAGCCGGATCCGGAGCAGCAATACTTTTCCGTAAAGGTGCTGATCGACGATGGTGTGAACCGCGAACACCTCTGGCTGATCTCTCCCAGCTTTGATGAAGAAGGTAACCTGTATGGAATAGTTGGGAATAGGCCGGTCTATGTCAATTCTGTTTCGGTCGATCAGAAGATCGGTATCGATCCCCGTTTTATTTCCGATTGGATGATCATTGAAGACGGACGGCTGATAGGAGGGTATACTATCCGCGCCATCCGCGATGGCCGGCCTGTGCATGAACGGCCTGAATTTGACCGGCAGGTGGGCTTATACATTGATGAGGGCATTGATTACTTTGTACACGATTTTTCCACGCCTGAAGGAGCCATTCTATGCCTGGAAGATGCCTACGATGAACAGGATATAGAAAAGGCCATTGCCTGTAAGAACTTTGAAGAGGAAGCCAGATTGCTGTTACTGAAAATGAATGACAGATACAGCGGAAGGGAAGTATTAGAAACTACTGCCGACATTTTACGCGCATCATTCATCAAAAGTCTTAAAAATGATGGATTCCCGGTTTTTAAAGACCTGCGCCGCGCTTACCCTTATCGTAAAAAGATCACGGACAATCTTTACCTGATCACAGAAGTCTGCATTTTCCCTGATGGAAAAAAAAGCAGGCAGGAGATCTACACGTTTAAAGGTGAAGATGGTTGGAGAGTACTAAATATAGTAGAATAAAATATACAGGTCCAAATAATCCATGTCATGATGAAGAAGATCCTAAGTCAGAGCTTTTTGTTTTTATTCGTTGCTTTTACAGCAGTTGCACAACAACCATTGAATGTGGGTGTAGTTGGTTTATCGCACGACCACGTACACCTGCTGATGCATCAATGGAAAAAAGGCCAGGTAACTATTGCAGGTATTGCCGAAGCAGATGCTCAACTGATAGCGCGTTATAAAAAAAGCTATCAGCTGCCTGATTCCCTTTTTTACCCTGATCTGAATGCCCTGCTGGCGCATAAACACCCTGATGCAGTATTGGGTTATAATCCGGTGGCAGAACATATTAACATCGTAGAAGCCTGCGCGCCTAAAGGCATCCCGGTGATGGTGGAAAAACCACTGGCCACCACGGTAGCCCAGGCGGAAAGAATGGCGGCGCTGGCAAGGAAGCATCATATTCCCCTGCTGACCAACTTCGAAACTACCTGGTACAATACCAACCAATATGTGTATGATATGGTGAAAAAACAGGATGCTATCGGTCCTGTGCGTAAAATGGTGGTGCACGACGGTCATGAAGGTCCGCGGGAAATAGGTTGCAGCGAAGACTTCCTGCGTTGGCTGACTGACCCTGTAAAGAACGGGGGAGGAGCGCTGATGGACTTCGGCTGTTATGGCGCTAACCTGATGACCTGGCTGATGGATGGCAAAGCGCCGATCGCCGTTACAGCGGTAGCCCGCCACATTAAACCATCTGTGTATCCCAAGGTGGAAGACGACGCGACCATCCTGCTGGAATATCCTGAGGCTACCGGTATCATAGAGGCGTCCTGGAACTGGCCGTTCAGCATCAAAGACTGGGAGGTTTTTGGTAAATCAGGTTACCTCCATGCATTGAATCCCAGCGACCTGCAACAGCGTAAAAAGAGTGAATATCAGCCGGTTAAAGTGCCGGAAGCAGCCTATACCGACAATATTACGTATCTTGCAGCTGTGCTGAATGGTACCCTGAAGCCCGGAAATGATCTGTCTTCTCTGGAAAACAACCTGATCGTTGTCCGCATTCTGGAAGCTGCCCGTACTTCTGTAAAGGAGGGAAAGCGCATTGTTCTTAAGTAAAGAAGATACCTGGAGCGGGATTTTCCGTCGTTCTCCGGCATCTGTCCTTATCCGGATTTTCAATGGATAACTCATTGCATTCCGGCTCCGGGGAGCCGCGTGTTTGCAGCCCCGGGTTACGAACATGCAACTGCAGGAGGAGCTGGCTTAATGAGCGAGCCTGAGAGAACAAGCAGAGAAGAAGCAGAGAAGACGGAGAGAACAAGCAGAGAAGAAGCAGAGAAGACGGAGAGAACAAGCACGCTTGCAGGCTAACGACGAACAAGGGACGAAGAAGCGACGAAGAAGCGTCGAACAAATGTTTTCTTTAATAATAAACAGCCACACCGTTGTCGCGAGCAACCGTGTGGCTGTTTGATAATATTACTATCCACCGTAACACTATTAATAAACACCTATGTCCAACACATCACAGCAAACCCGGTCTGCCAAAGACCGCGCCTGGATCATTACCCTAACTATCCTTTTCGGCGTAATGGCCATCCTCCTTTTTTACACTATCATCTGCATCTGGCCCTCCGGTTATGTGAGCAGTAAAGATCCCTTCAAGCTCTTCGGAAGTGTCTATACCATTACCGCTGAACACCGTTTCCTGTTGTTGATGGTACTGGGCGGAGCCCTGGGCGCTAATGTCCACCTCATTATCTCCTTCACCGCTTTTGTGGGTAACCGCACATTTGTGACCACCTGGATACCCTGGTACCTGTTAAGACCATTGATCGGAGCCGGTATGGCGATGTTTTTTTATATGTTGCTGAGAGGAGGTATCCTGACCTACAGTCCGCCGGTAGCGCCAGAATTGCCTGAAAATAATCAGACTACGGAAACCGTTTCCACACCGGCTGTTACAGAAGGAGAGGTGAGCGCCAGTGCTGTACCGGAAGAATCTACCACTCATGGTGCTACTACACAGGATTCCACAGCTGTGGACTCCGCTGCTACAGCTTCCGATTCCACCGCGGCAATACCTGCTGCGGAAAAGAGCGAGGCTACGGAACAGCGTGACAGTGTGCCGCTAAACCCTTATGGAATGATGGCTATAGCCTGCCTGGTAGGCCTGTTCTCTAAAGAAGCATCTGAGAAACTGGAAGAAGTGTTTAAAACCTTGTTCAACGTCAAGGAAAAAGTGCAGTATAAAGATCCGCTGCCGGCCGATAAGAATGGCAATGGGAATGGCAATGAGCAGGTAAGTGAGCAGACAGATGCTGCTGACACAGACCTGGGTGACCAAAAGACGGAACCAACTGAAGGGGTATAAGTCCTGATACAGATATGTTTCGATATAGTCCCGTACAAGCTTCGTTTCTCCTATGTCCAACTTACGTTCATCTTACGTTCAAAGACCTAGGATGAACGTAAGATAGACATAGGAGAAACGAAGCTTGATACTAGTCAAAACGATATCAGGACATCATTATATTCTCTTTTCTTTACGTACAAATTTCCGGTGGATGATCTCCTGCACCGGTATTCCCTCAATCTTACTCTCCAGCCAGGAAATAATATCCAGGTACAGGAAGGACCGCCTTTCGTAAGGGTTCTGAGACAGCTGTACCAGTCTCTCCTTGAGGTCGGCAAAGGCGCTGCGCAGGGCTTTGGGATGCGCGTAGATATTCCGCCGTAAGAATTTTAATATTTCCTCCATCATCTGGCCAAGGTCTTTGTTCTTGGCGATGAAATGGTAAACAGATTTGATCAGGTATTCCACCAGGCTGTAGTTTTCCAGCTCATAATGGGCTATCAGGTGAAGAATGCGCGCAAAGCATTGAATATCAGCACGCAGGTTGCCTATCCGCAGGTGGATGATCTTATTCAGATAATCGATTGCCTTGTTATTATCCCCGCTGCCGAAGTACAGGCAGGCTATTTTGTAGTAGAACAACAGTACCCTGTGCTGGTCTATCTTCAGCTGATGCTCGGCGATCTCTGTTTCCAGCTGCGGCACGAGGGATAATCCATCACTGAAAGTTCCTTCCAGGAAGTAACGGTTAATACGCGCCGTATATACATACACAAACGCAGAGGTCTTGGTATTCTCATTGAAGCTTTCCTGGTTCTCTGCAATGAAGGTTTCCAGCTCATCCAGGTCCCGCATGAACTTTTCATGGTTCATGGTATAAAAAAGGGCAGTCAGCAGGTTGTGCATAGCCTTGATGTACAGTTCCACATCGGTCCGCTGCAGGGAAGGGTATTCCTTGAACAGGTCCACCCATTTCTGGGTGTAGCGGTAGAACATGACAAAGTCCTGGAGGATGTAATAATACCAGCTATAGGCCTGGTAAAGGTGGATCTTCTCGTAGAAGCTCATATCGTTGCCACAGTTGGCCGGTAATTCCTGTTCGAAGAACATTTTTACCATGGCGGCATCTTTGGCATCCCGGGCATGACCTAGTTTCAGGTACAGGCCGTACATCCGGAGGGCCAGCGTGGAAAGACGGCTGATATTGCTGAGGCGGTGTTCTATCTGGCGGGACTCGGCGCTCAGTTCGTCAGCCCGGTTCTCCAGGCTGCGGGTAATGTGCCGGCTCTCGATCTGTTTTTCAAATTCTATAATTTCATAGCTTAGCATGACCTCTTCCTGCTCAATTGCCATGGCTTTGGCCCGGGAAAGGATCTTAAGGCTCTGATTATAAAGCCCTTTACTGTACAATACACGCGCATAATCCAGCTGCTCCCGCAGGTCTATCAGTGGATCTTTCTGCTTGTACAACAGGCGGAGGCTGGTAAGCAGTTGCTTATAAAGGTGAGCTTTAACATTACTAAGCTGTTGCTTTTTGATAGCGGGTATCTTCTTGAGGATCAATTCTTCATCATACTCCTTTAATTTGTCCAGCGTGTTGAAAAGTTGAATGAAGAGAACGTCCTCCTTAGTGTTATTTTTATTAAAAGCAAGTTGAAAATTACGCTTTTCAGCTTTTGTGAGTGTTTTAATTAATATAAAGAGGGCGTCGTGCTGGTTGTTGGACATCGTTAATAATGTGTTATAATTGACTGACAATCAAAAATATAATCGATGTCAGGCCTAGTTATATATCGTAATTAAGTCAAATTTAGCTATGTGGTAATTAACATTGACTATTAGCTTTGAAGGTACAAACAAACTAGGAAGCACAAAATTATCAATTTCGCCGGTGTCAGTGTCTGATGATCTTAACACAAGGCGTTTCAAAATGTAAAATTACGGATGGGAAAAACATTATTTGACAAGATCTGGGACAGCCATGTGGTGGTTAGCAAAGCCGGTTTTCCGGATGCAGTATACATCAACACGCATTTTATTCATGAAGTGACCAGTCCTCAGGCCTTTGACGGACTGCGCAAAAGGGGCATTCCGGTTTTCCGTACTGCTAAAACCAGGGCTACGGCAGACCATAATGTACCTACCATCGACCAGCACCTGCCTATTAAAGAGGCCCTGAGCCGCAAACAGGTAGAAATGCTGACCACCAACACCAAAGAGTTCGGCGTGGAACTGTACGGTCTGGGACATCCTTACCAGGGTATTGTACACGTGATCGGGCCCGAACTGGGTATTACCCTGCCGGGAATGACCATCGTATGCGGCGACAGCCATACCAGTACACACGGCGCTTTTGGCGCAATTGCCTTCGGTATCGGTACTTCCGAGGTAGAACAGGTCCTGGCTACCCAGTGTATCCTGCAATACCGTCCAAAACGCATGAAGATCGAGGTGAATGGCAAACTGAAGAAAGGCGTGGTGTCCAAGGATATTATCCTGTACATCATCTCTAAAATATCCGCTTCCGGTGCTACCGGCTACTTTGTGGAATATGCCGGCGAGGCTATCCGCAGCCTGAGCATGGAAGCCCGTATGACCATCTGTAACATGAGCATCGAAATGGGTGCCCGCGGTGGTCTGATCGCTCCTGACGAAACTACTTTCGAATATATTAAAGGCCGTGAGTTTGCGCCAAAAGGTGCAGAATGGGATAAGGCGCTGGCTTACTGGAAGACGCTGTACACCGATGCAGATGCTACTTTCGACGAAGTGCTGACCTTTGACGCGGCTGATATCGAGCCGATGATCACCTACGGTACTAACCCGGGCATGGGTATCGGCGTAACCCAGCATATTCCTACGCTGGAAAGCATGGAAGAAAAGGAAAAGCCATCCTTCAAAAAATCCCTGGATTATATGGGCCTGGAACCAGGCGCCGGACTGCTGGGTAAAAAGGTGGATTATGTGTTCATCGGCAGCTGTACCAACTCCCGCATCGAAGACCTCCGTATGGTGGCTGACTTCGTAAAGGGAAAGAAAAAGGCTGATGATGTGGTGGTATGGATCGTACCTGGTTCCAAGCAGGTAGAAGCACAGGCGAAGAAAGAAGGAATCGACAAAATATTTGAAGCAGCAGGCTTCAGCTTACGTCAACCAGGTTGCTCTGCATGCCTGGGCATGAACGAAGACAAGGTACCTGCCGGCATGTATTGCATCTCTACATCCAACCGTAACTTCGAAGGCCGTCAGGGACCCAATGCCCGCACCTTCCTGGCCAGCCCGTTGTCAGCAGCTGCAGCAGCCATCACCGGTAAAGTAACAGATGTAAGAGAACTGGTATAATCAATTGAAAATGTCCTGGAACGCAGAATTATATAAGGAAAAGCACGCTTTTGTATTCGAATACGGCAATAGCCTGATCGAATGGCTGCAACCGAAGGAAGGGGAGAGTATCCTGGACCTGGGTTGTGGTACCGGCGAGCTGACATCCCAGATAGCAGCTTCCGGCGCCAAAGTAACGGGACTGGATGCTTCATCTTCTATGATCGCCAGTGCGCAGGAGCATTACCCGGATATCACCTTCAAAGTGGGGGATGCTACTAACTTCTCCCTGCCTGAAACCTTCGATGCTGTGTTCACAAACGCTACCCTGCACTGGATACGCCAGCAGGAAAAGGCGCTGGACCGCATCTGGCAGCACCTGAAACCCGGAGGGCGGCTGGTACTGGAAATGGGAGGTAAAGGGAATGTGGACGACATCCTGGGAGCGCTGGAAAAAGCCCTGCATAACAGGGGCTACAGCTACAAACCTTTCTGGTATTTCCCTTCTGTAGGAGAATATACTTCCCTGCTGGAAGAATATGGATTCAGCGTGAAGCAGGTACTTTTCTTTGACCGTGAAACTGAATTGGCAGACCCTGACAATGCTATTGTAGAATGGCTGCAGATGTTCGGGACATACTTCCTTGAACAGGTGCCGGAAAATGACAGACTGCCCGTTCTGCAGGATGCACAGGAAGCCTTACGCGCTACCAACTTCCGCAATGGCAAATGGTCTGTGATGTACAGGCGCTTACGTGTAAAAGCAGAAAAAATTAATTCGGATCTTTAACTTGTAAAATGAAAGACCTTCCTGGGAAGGCTATTAAATAATGAGTAAGACTTTTCAACATCTGGTTTCCACCGCAGTTCCTATTGCGATAGAAAATATTGATACTGATCAGATCATCCCTGCCCGCTTCCTGAAAGCAACAACAAGGGACGGCTTTGGAGAAAATCTCTTCCGTGACTGGCGTTATGAGAGCAACAATGAGCCTAAAAAGGACTTTGTGCTGAACAATCCCATCTACAAAGGTGAGATCCTGGTAGCAGGTAAGAACTTTGGCTGTGGTTCCTCCCGTGAGCATGCAGCGTGGGCTATCGGCGACTATGGTTTCAAAGTAGTGATCAGCAGCTTCTTTGCAGATATCTTCAAGAACAATGCACTGAACAACTTTATCCTGCCTATCCAGGTGACTGACGAGTTCCTGGACAAGATTTTCAGCGCTATCGAAAAAGATCCTGCTGCCAAACTGGAAGTAGACCTGGAAAAGCAGACACTTAAGATCGCTGCTACCGGTGAAGAAGCACGTTTCGACATCAATCCTTACAAAAAGACTTGCCTGATCAACGGCTACGATGATATTGACTACCTGCTGAGCCTTCGTAAAGAAATCGAATCCTACGAAGCCAGCCGTGAGTTTAATTTTTAACATTTTACTTCAGCCGTTTCGCCGTACTTTTCGAAGGCACGGCAGGCCGCTGTGGTGTGCAATGAAGTAAAACATCAATCCTAATCAACTGTAAACTAAATGGGCGTAGACAAAAAGATACTGGTAATTCCCGGTGATGGTATCGGACAAGAGGTGACTGCCTGGGGTCAAAAAGTACTGGAAACAATTGCTGAAAATTACAAGCACAACTTTGTTTTTGAAGAAGGCATAATGGGGCATGTTGCAATCGAAGCTACCGGTAACCCACTGCCTGACGAAACACTGGATAAAGCCCGCAAATGTGATGCGATCCTCTTTGGTGCTATCGGTCATGCCAAATATGACAATGACCCTACACTGAAAGTACGCCCTGAGCAGGGATTGCTGAAGATCCGCAAGGAACTGGGCTTATATGCCAATCTGCGGCCTATTAAGTTGTTTGATGAACTGCTGGAAGCATCCAGCATTAAGCCGGAAATACTCCGCGGAGCGGATATCCTGTTCTTCCGTGAGCTGACCGGTGATGTATACTTTGGTGAAAAGAAACGTTCGGAAGATCGTAATACTGCTTCTGACCTGATGATCTATCATCGTTATGAAGTAGAACGTATTGCCCGTAAAGCATATGAAGCTGCCCGCACCCGCCGTAAAAAGCTGTGCTCAGTAGATAAAGCGAATGTACTGGAAGCCAGCCGCCTGTGGCGCGAGGTGGTACAGGAAATCGCTAAGGAATATCCTGACGTGGAAACAGAACATATGTTCATCGATAACGCTGCCATGCAGCTGGTGAAAGATCCTAAACGTTTTGATGTGGTACTGACAGCTAACCTGTTTGGAGACATCTTAACCGACGAGGCTTCACAGATCGCTGGTTCCATGGGGATGCTGGCGTCTGCTTCTGTAGGCGACAGTACAGGTTTCTATGAGCCTATCCACGGTTCCGCGCATGACATTGCAGGTAAAGGCATTGCCAACCCGCTGGCGTCTATCCTGTCTGCTGCACTGATGCTGGATATTTCTTTCGGACTGAAAACAGAATCACTGCGTGTGATCAAGGCTGTAGAAGCAACATTGAAACAAGGCTTCCGTACCATGGATATTGCTAACAAGCATACGGAAAATCACTTCGTGATGGGTACAGATGCAATGGGTGCAAAAGTGCTGGAGAACTTAAATTAATTCTGCCAACGCAATTGCCAACTAAAGTAAATTATCCAATAACACAATTAATTTAAGATGAGCGATAAAAATCGTGTATACGTCTTCGATACTACTCTCCGTGATGGTGAACAGGTGCCTGGCTGCCAGCTGACAACTGTTGAAAAGATCGAGGTAGCTAAAGAACTGGAAGCGCTGGGAGTAGATGTTATTGAAGCCGGGTTCCCTATCTCCAGTCCCGGTGATTTCCAGAGTGTGGTTGAAATCTCCAAAGCGGTAAGCGAGCCGGTTATCTGTGCGCTGACCCGTGCCAATACGATGGATATTGATGCTGCCGCTGAAGCGCTCCGTTTTGCTAAACGTAAACGTATCCATACTGGTATCGGTGCTTCCGATATGCATATCAAATACAAATTCAACAGTACCCGCGAAGACATCCTGAAACGCGCTGTAGATGCTGTGAAGTATGCCCGTAAGTATGTAGATGATATTGAATTCTATGCAGAAGATGCAGGCCGTGCTGACAATGAATACCTGGCAAAAATGATCGAAGCAGTGATTGCTGCAGGTGCTACCGTAGTGAACATTCCTGATACGAATGGTTACTGCCTGCCTGACCAGTATGGTGCTAAGATCAAATACCTGATGGACAATGTATCCAACATTGATAAGGCTATCATCTCCGTGCATTGCCATAATGACCTGGGTCTGGCTACTGCCAATACCATTGCTGGTGTTATGAACGGCGCACGCCAGGTAGAATGTACTATCAATGGTATCGGTGAACGTGCCGGTAACACTTCCCTGGAAGAAGTGGCTATGATCCTGAAAACACATCATTCACTGGGCTACCACACAGGTATCAATTCAAAACGTATCTATGGTATCAGCAACATGGTTGAGACCATGATGCGTATGCCTGTACAGGCTAATAAGGCTATCATAGGCCGTAATGCTTTCGCACACAGCTCCGGTATTCACCAGGATGGCGTGCTGAAACACCGTGAAAACTACGAAATCCTGAATCCTGAAGATGTAGGTATCCCATCCAATTCAATCATCCTGACTGCACGTAGCGGCCGTCATGCATTGAAACATCACCTGGAGCGCCTGGGTTATAAACTGGATAAAATAAACCTGGATGAAGTATATCAGCGCTTCCTTGTAATGGCCGATCAGAAGAAAGACATCAATGATGCTGATCTGCAGGAACTGATGGGCGATGGCGACGATAAGAACTATGATGATAAAGCGATCAAGGTAACATTGCTGCAGGTAGTATGCGGAGATCCGCTACGCCCAATGGCAACTGTGAAACTGAAGATCAACGGTGAAGAGAAAGAAGCCAGCTCCGCAGGTAATGGTCCTGTAGATGCCGCTATCAATGCTATTCACGAGATCATCAAAGATCAGATTGATATTGACGAGTTCAACATCCAGTCTATGCGTGGTGGTAGTAAAGATGTGAGCAAAGTGAACATGCGTGTGAAACACAATGGCCAGGCTTACTATGGCTATGGTTATTCTACCGACATCGTGAATGCTTCTATGCATGCGTATGTAGATGCATTGAACAAGATCTATTAAGCAACATTGATATGAATGAAAGGTCCTGTCGACAGACAGGGCCTTTTTTATTTGATGTCTTTAAAAGCAATATTCATCAGGGGATAAAGCTTGTAATCTTTCAGATAATAGTGCCACCATTCTGTAGGCAGTGGCGCAAACCCATATCGTTCCATTGTACTGCGTAATAATGTTCTGTTGGCCGCTATCGCGGAATCGGGTTCGGCATAGTCATGATGTGCTTTTACGGTGAAGTCATCGTAAGCGCTGGGCATAGGAACCGGTTTGCCGGTACGCAGGTCCACAATAGTCAGATCGACTGCCACACCACGGTTATGTCCTGAGCCTACATGTGGGTCTGCCGCATAACGGTCGTCTGGTACAATTTCCCACATCATCTCTGTTACACTATAAGGCCGGTAACCGTCAAATATCAGCAATCCCAATCCTTTTTTATTCAATTCCAGCTGTACCGCCTTTAGTGCTTTGGCGGCGGGCAAACGCAGGTATACAGCGGCATAGGGGTACAATACCTTGTGTGTGAAATTGTCGGCGGTAGCATAGCGGATGTCCTTGCGGATACCGGGGATATAGCTCATGATATTGACGAATGCCTGGTTGCTGTCGGCAGATACCAGTTCTTTATACAGCGCGTCGGTATTTACCACTGCCAACCCGTATTTATTTAAGGGGATCTTTTGTGCATATGCTGAGTAAATATTGTTTGTCAGTATGACATATAAGAACAAAATAGCAGCCTTTAAGAAAGTTCGGTAATTGATTTTCAACCTTTTTTTATTTAAATATTCATAAATATGGTAATAAAGTACAAATTACTGGTAAAAAAGGATAGCTTTTGCCTTCTTAAAAGGGTTATTTTAGAACCCTTAAATCAGACAAATTATGAACCTGTTTAGATTAGACAACAAAGTGGCTGTGATCACCGGCGGTGGCAGCGGCATAGGACAGGCAATTGCGAAGGTATTTGCAGCGCAGGGTGCTAATGTGCACATCCTTGAGCTGAACGAGGACGGAGGTAAGCAGACAGCGGCAGACATTGCTGCGGCAGGAGGGAAGGCACAGGTACATGGCTGCAATGTAGCGCAGCAAGCGTCTGTGACTGAGACAATGGACAAGATCATTGCTGCTGCGGGCCGTATCGACATCCTGGTGAACTGTGCAGGCATAGCACACGTTGGTAAGCTGGAAACCACTACGGAAGAAGATCTGGACAGGATATATAATGTGAATGTGAAAGGTACATACAACTCTATGTTTGCGGTGATAAAACAAATGAAGGAACAGAAAAGCGGTGTGATCCTGAACGTGGCGTCTATCGCGTCCAGCGTGGGTATCCCCGACAGGTTCGCCTATTCCATGAGTAAGGGAGCGGTACTGACCATGACCCTTTCAGTAGCGAAAGACTATATACAGGATGGCATCCGTTGTAACTGTGTGTCTCCTGCACGTGTACATACACCTTTCGTTGACGGATTTATAGCGAAGAACTACCCCGGTAAAGAAAAGGAAATGTTTGATAAACTGTCTAAGACACAACCGATCGGACGTATGGCAAAACCGGATGAGGTGGGCACGCTGGCCTTGTTCCTGTGTGCTGAGGAAGCGGGTTTCATCACAGGTTGCGACTATCCGCTGGATGGAGGATTTATCAGGCTGAATAATTAAGAATTTGCAAAAAGTAATTTACGAATGAGGGATTAGTTATATTCGTAATTCACATTTTTAATACTTCATTCGAAAATTAATGCACAATTCCATGAAAGCTTGGCCATTATTACTTTCAGCAACCTTATTCTTTGCCTGTGGTCCACATCCCGAGCCGACATCCAACGAGGCAGAAGATACTTCCTCTGCAGGAGAGGCCTTTGAACCGGTAGCACCGGCAGGAAAGGTCACCGTATCTTTTCCGGTAACCGATACCACTGAGATCAAGATCCTTTTTGAGCTGAATGGCCAGACAAAAGAGAAAAGTTTTGAACTGCCGCTGGCAAAAGATGTTGAAGAGAAGGATTTGTACCGCCTGGTATGGGATAAGCCGAATAGCTGTTATATTGGTGTGTTGAAGCAAAACCGTACTACCCGTTATTATCACGCCAGTGTGGATGACAAGGGGTACCTGCAGATCAACCACGTAGGAACGCCTCCCGCAGGTGTATGGCAATATGCGGAAAACAGGAAGGGATTAGGAAAAGTGAGTGTGTCAGCAAAAGCGAAACTGGAAGATACCTATAAGAAGAATTTACAATCAGGCAGGATCATCGCAGACTTTATTGTAAGGGTAATACCGCTGGCGTCTAAAGATTCCGTGCATATTTATGCTGAATTCGGCGGCGCCAACAGGACCATCTCCCAGGCCGTACCAGCAGGTTACAAGGCAGGTGTGCTTGCTTCAGCAGATAAACCGGCTGAATGTTTTATAGCATTGGAGAGAGATGGCAAACTGCTCAATACCGTAGAGATAAAGGTAGATGGCGGACATTTAGAGATCAATAATTTAAGATAATAGCATGTGCTGCGTAGCAGCCATTATATAGCAAAAAGCATAAACAGTAATTTTTTATATGAAACTGATCAGATTTGGTTTACCGGGTGCAGAAAAGCCGGGTATTGTAACAGAAGCAGGTACATTCGATGTAAGTGCATTTGGAGAAGACTTCGGCGAAAAGTTCTTTGAGACAGATGGTTTACAACGCCTGGCTGCATGGTGGGAAAAGAACAGCGGCAGTTGTGCACAGGTACCTGCCGGCACACGTCTGGGATCCTGCGTACAAAGGCCTTCCAAGATCATCTGCATAGGACTGAACTATGCTGACCACGCAAGGGAAACCAATGCGCAGATACCTGCGGAGCCTATCGTATTCTTTAAGAGCACTTCTTCCCTGGTAGGACCTAACGATAATCTGATCATTCCGCGTAATAGTGAGAAAACTGACTGGGAAGTAGAACTGGCTGTTGTGATCGGTAAAAAAGCCAGCTATGTGGATGAGAAAGATGCGCTGGATTATGTAGCCGGTTATTCATTGCACAATGATTACAGCGAACGCGCTTTCCAGCTGGAACGTGGCGGACAGTGGGTAAAAGGAAAGAGCAATGATACCTTTGCTCCCCTGGGCCCATGGCTGGTAACCAAAGATGAAGTAAAAGATATCAATAACCTGCGCCTCTGGCTGACCGTAAATGGCAAGACCATGCAGGACGGTACTACTGCCAACCTGATCTTCAAAATACCTTTCCTGGTATCTTACCTGAGCCAGTTCATGACACTGCTCCCGGGAGATGTGATCTCTACCGGTACACCGGCAGGTGTGGGACTGGGTATGAACCCACAGGTATATCTGAAACCAGGCGATGTGATCGAATTGGGTATTGATGGATTGGGCAGCTCCAAACAAACGGCTGTCGCGTATAAATAAACACTATGAAACGTTACTGCCTTGCATTGGACCTGGTGAATGATCCGGCTCTGATAGCAGAATATGAAGCCTACCATCGTGAGGTATGGCCGGAGATAAAAAAGAGTATCACTGATAGCGGTATCACCAATATGGAGATATACCGTATCATGGACCGTCTCTTTATGATCATGGAAGTGAATGACAGTTTCTCCTTTGAAGCGAAAGGAGCGGCAGATGCTGCTAATCCTAAGGTACAGGAATGGGAGCAGCTGATGTGGAAGTATCAGCAGGCCCTGCCCGTAGCGAAGCCCGGAGAGAAATGGCTGATGATGGACAGGATCTTTTCACTACACTGATGAAGCGGAATAGCAGTAAGGAAGTATAGCTTTATAGCCACTGAGCTAAACGTTATGAAATAATGATTATAGACGCACACCAGCATTTCTGGCAATATCACCCTGTAAAGGACGCCTGGATCACTGACGATATGAAAGTGATCCAGGAGGATTTTCTGCCACATCATTTGCAGCCTGTGTTGCAGGAGAATGGTGTGGACGGTTGTGTAGCTGTACAGGCAGATCAGTCGGAAACAGAAACCGATTTTCTGCTTGATCTGGCCGCTCAACACAATTTCATTAAAGGTGTAGTAGGATGGGTCGATCTTCGTGCAGATAACCTGTCGGAAAGACTGGAACACTTCAGTCGCTTTGAAAAGCTGAAAGGTTTCAGGCATATTGTACAGGGCGAGCCTGATCCGGCCTTTATACTCGGGAATGATTTCTGTGAAGGAATCCGGGCATTATCAAAATACGATTTTACCTACGACATACTGGTGTATCCTGTACAATTACCCGCTGTTGCGGCTTTTGTACAGCTGTTTCCCCGTCAGCGGCTGGTCATAGATCATATGGCCAAACCCTATTTTAAAACGGGAGATATCAGCGCCTGGGAAACGCATATGCGTGCGATTGCACAACATCCGCATGTTTACTGCAAATTAAGCGGGCTGGTAACAGAGGCCGACTGGCAAAAGTGGGACGCCGCGCATTTCGCACCTTTCCTGGATGTAGTGCTGGAAGCCTTCGGGCCGGAACGCCTGATGTTCGGTTCTGACTGGCCGGTATGTAAACTGGCAGCCAGTTATGCAGAAGTAAAAGGGATTGTTACTGATTATATCAGCCGCCTTTCAGCAGATGAAAAGGCCGGTATCATGGGCGGAAACGCTGTCAGGTTCTACGGTCTGTAGTACCTCGATCAATTAAAACAATTTAAACGATTCACATGGATCTGGGATTAAAAGATAAAGTATTTATAGTTACAGGTGGCGCAAAAGGCATTGGTGAGGCAATCTCCAAACTGATCGCTGCAGAAGGCGGTATTACCGTAATCGCAGGCAGAAGTACAGAAGATAACAATAAAACAGTAGCCGCTATCACTGCTGCCGGTGGCAAAGCCGTTCAGGTGACCGCAGAACTGGGAGAAGCAGCAGCCTGTAAAAAGGTGATCGATTTTACCGTAGAAAAATACGGCCGCATCGATGGGTTAGTGAATAACGCTGGTGTGAATGATGGTGTAGGTCTGGAAAGCGGTAGTCCTGAGAAGTTCATGGCTTCATTGCAGAAGAACATCTCTCACTACTATAACCTGGCGCACTTTGCATTGCCTCACCTGAAAGCTACGAAGGGTAATATCCTGAATATCGGTTCCAAAGTAGCAGATACAGGCCAGGGGAACACATCCGGTTATGCAGCCTCCAAAGGCGGTATCAATGCACTGACCCGCGAATGGGCAGTAGAGCTGATACCTTATGGCATCCGCGTTAATACGGTGATACCTGCGGAAGTATGGACGCCACTGTATGAAACCTGGATCAACTCTTTACCGAATCCACAGGAGAAACTGGCTGCTATTGTAGCCAAGATCCCGTTTGAAAAACGTATGACCACTTCAGAGGAGATCGCTAACATGACCGTGTTCCTCCTGTCAAATAATGTATCATCCCATACCACTGGACAGATCGTATATGTAGATGGTGGTTATACACATCTGGACAGGTCTATCAGCTAGTTGCCAACAGCAATTTTCATCATATAAATTTTACATATGGCCGGAGCCGCAATGCCCACTTCCACAGTTAAGGCAAACACCGATACAAAAAAGAGTTACCTGTTCCCATTCATACTGGTAACCAGTTTATTTTTTCTCTGGGCGCTGATCCACAATATGAGCCCTATCCTTATTCCACACCTGAAAAAGGCCTGCCAGTTGTCAGATATGCAGTCTGCATTTATTGACTCTGCAGTCTTTGCGGCTTATTTCCTGATGGCATTGCCGGCAGGAGCGGTCATGAAGAAGTTTGGTTATAAGGCGGGTATCATCCTCGGATTGGGCCTGTATGCATTGGGCGCTTTTTTGTTTATCCCGGCCGCCAGCACGCGTGAATACAGCTTCTTCCTGGGAGCGCTGTTTATCATTGCTACTGGTCTGACATTCCTGGAAACAGCAGCTAATCCTTATGTATCCGTATTGGGCAGCCCGGAAACAGCTACCACCCGCCTGAACCTGGCACAGTCATTCAATGGTGTGGGTGCGATGATAGCGCCGATATTAGGCGCAAAGTTCATCCTCTCCGGAACAGAACTGAGCAAGGAACAGATCAAGGCTATGTCGCCTGATGCATTGCAGCAATACCTTGTCGGCGAGGCCAGCACCGTAAAGATCCCGTATCTCGTGATTGGTGTCATCGTATTGCTGGTCGCAGCACTGTTTGTGATCACCAAAATGCCTGAGGTAACAGAACAGGAAGATAAGAGCATAGATGCCACTGCAGATGAAAAAGGCAGCATCTTCAGACACCGTCACCTGATTGCCGCAGTAGTGGCGATGTTCTTCTATATCGGTGGACAGGTAGGAGTAAATGCATTCTTTATCCGCTTTGCAAAATATACAGCAGGAATAGGAGAAAAAGAAGCCGCGGTATTGTTAGGTTCTGTGGCAGGCTTAGGCTTCATGGTAGGACGTTTCTTTGGTACTTTCCTGATGCGTACTTTCAAACCACAAACCTTATTAACACTGTATGGGGCTATCAACGTGGGATTGATCCTGATCGCGATGACCACGAAAGGACAGATAGCAGTATGGACCGTACTGGCAGTACCGTTCTTTATGTCTATCATGTTCCCGACTATCTTCTCATTGGGTATTAAAGGCCTGGGAGGAGATACGAAGTTCGGATCATCACTGATCATTATGTCTATCGTAGGGGGAGCAGTTTTCCCTCCATTGATGGGACTGATCTCTGATAATTCCAATATCCAGATGGCGTATATCCTGCCACTGATCTGCTTTGCGGTGGTGGTATGGTTTGGGACGAAAGGGTATAAGCTGGATAAAGCACACTAATAAACGATCAAATAGTTTAGAATGGAGGGTGTCAGCAATGGCGCCCTCTTTGTTTTTTATAGTGTATGGAAGAGATTTATTCATTTCCTACCCCAAACTGTCTCCCATCGCTCAAATTCAGATGGGCTAACCCAGTAACGAGCGAAATTTCCTTTATGCAATGACAATAGCTCGGTATCTATAGTCTCTATGAACTTTTCCTGATCATTTGCAGGTAGTGTTTGCGCTTTGTCAGTTATCAGCTTTCCAGCTTTGTCCGGAGGTATTGCATTAGATAGAATTTCTGCCATAACTGCTTTGATCTCATCACGATATTTCAGCCGGAAAGGATCGGGGTCACCTAATGACTGGCGTAATGCTGCATATCTAAGAGATGAACGTTCGTATGCCCAAAAATATACATCCTTTAGTAATTCTATCCGGTTTAATTCATAAACTGCTAATGTCCCTTTGAGGTATAAGTCTTCAGGAACATCAACAAAAGCCAGAGGAGCAAGATTGCGTTTATTTAGTGGAATATTTGCTGCTAATCTTGATACACGTTTATTAACATCATCAAATGGTTGCAAATAGGGCAATTGCACCATAATGAAAAATGCCTGTTCAAACGGATCTTCTATCTCAGTAGCTTTTGCAAGCAGTATTTCCAGCATTTCTTCTATCTGCTGAGGTATCCCCAGAGGTGTAAAAACAGAATTTGTAATACCCACACCATAATAGCGTAGCCTTCCAGATGCATTAGGATCAGGTAAAAGGTTACTCGAAAGCAAGGCATGCAAACTGGTGATAGTATAACGGTTAAAACCGATTTCGTCGGCTGAACGCACAATGAATTCAATAGCATCTTTATGATTGAGGATCATTTGCGCTTCCTTCACTGTTTTGTTATCAGCAATCCTGCCTTTTGAGAGGAGTTGCTGCGTATCTAAAAGGCTATAAGTATTTCCCTCTAACCGGCTGGAGTTCCAAGATAGATCTATGAGAAGCCTTTGTAGTATTTCCTTTGCATAAGTGCCTGCTGGTTGATCAAGCCTTACAGTCTTCCCTAATTCAGCAAGTTTTTGTTTTTCTTTTTCACTTAAATAACTGTCGATATTCGGACGGTAAGAAGTCAGAAATTCTCTGCTATAACCAACCGGGCGACGATGCGTAGTTGGGACTGAAAGCATTCCCAGTATTTTTTTGCTCGCAGTTGATAAAGGAATAGAATCAGACTCCTCAACTTTGGATTGAGACACCCAGATTTCCTGATTGAGATGATAAAGAGTTGCCCTGCTTCTACCTGATTTAAATACTAATCGTTCTTCGCTTAATTTATCCAGCCGTCTTTGTAACGTACGATGCTCTATATCAAGTCCGGAGACTTCTTTAATTGTTTCAATAGAAGCTCCTTCCTTAAACAGCTCGAGAGTTTTTAGGATTTTATCGAGCTCCTGTTTGATATTATACTGGCTTTTTTTCATTACAGCACTTATTACGCTTACCCAACTAAGATACGATTTTATGTCACGAAAACAGGAGTATATGTCGCGAAAACAAGCTTTTGTGTCACGAAAGCCATTTTTATGTCGCGCAAATGCATTTTGTGTCACGAAAAAAGGCTTCCAGACACTAAATCCGAAAGCCTTTACACCAAAAATCGAAAGCCTTTTCACCTCACTTCGCCAACACTACCAGCGGCTTTCCTTTCTCCACAACATACGTCGCCAATTCTTTCGCCTCACCCTCACCCACATTCTTCACTGCATGTTTCACCCCGTAAGGAATAAACAACACATCACCTGCTTTCAGTGTTACCGGCGGTTTCCCTTCAAGTCTATACTCCAACACACCTTCAGTCACATAAATAATCTCTTCTCCCGGATGGCTGTGTTTAGGTGCTGTCACACCTGCCTTAAAGTCGACGAGCACCTGAACAGTTTCCCATCCGGGGATGCTGAGATCATGTTGCTGAAGATCAGTGCGGCCCAGGCCCTGTAACTGCGCTTTGGCGGAACCAGGTATGATCAATGCGGCCATCATAACTACTGTAACTACTGCACTTGCGAGGATATGTTGCTGCTTCATTGTAGAAAGTTTTAATTGTACAGTAAAGGTATAGCCGGCATACAGCCCTGACCAGTACCATTTCGTAGGGTGGACAACATTTACCGTGAAACGGTCATTCTGATACTTAAAAACAATAAAGGCCTCTGGATTTTGTCCGGAGGCCTTCAAAAGATGTGTTAATAAACTATTTCTTCACCGCAATGATAATCCCCGTTGCCCACACCATTTTCGTGAGTAGCAGGTCTTCTCTTGCTTCGAGGTCTTTTATCAGCTGTGTTGCTTTTTCCTGATGTCCTTCCGGCCAGTTAGGTTGTGGCAGCATATCATCGATAATGTAAAGCCCTCCTTTATTGAGCATCGTCAGTGCTTCCTCCAGCATCAGGTATTTACCATGCCAGGTATCTGCAAAGATGTAATCAAACTTCCTGCGTCTGTTTTCCTTCAGCCACTCGCCGCCATCGGCGTGTACGAGCTTTAAGCGCTTGTCGTCGCTTAAGAACTGCCTGGCGATATCCAGGAATTCTTCTGCATTATCTACAGAAATGAGGGTACTTTCCTTATCCATTCCGTCCAGTATCCAGGACGTGGACAGGCCGGTGCCTGTGCCCAGTTCAAGAAAGCTGCCATAGGGTTTGGATGCCGCCAGCGTGCGGAGCAGGGAGCAGGTCAGCGGGTCGGAGGCCATACTAAATCCGGAAGCGTTCGTTGCGTCGGCGATGTACTGGTAGTGTACGGGGAATTGCTGTAATATGTCTTCTGTCATGGGTTATAGTGTTAAATCGTCTTTCAACAAGGTAATAAAAAAAATCGCTTACTTTCGGTATTATGAATCGCCTGTTATTATTGATATTCCTGTTGATGGGTACGGGCACGGCTGCACAGCAGGTGCAGCTGGAGATCAGTCATGTGTTGGCCAGCCAGCCCATGCAGCTGCAGACGGCTGTGTATACTAATGCTGCCGGCGATACTTTCAATATCACATTGTTCAAATACTATCTCAGTAACTTTTCACTGATAGCTGCTGACGGTAGAAAGACCGCGCTGCAGCCGGCCTGGTTCCTGGTTAGTGAAGATAATGCCGCTTCAAAGAAGATCCTGCTGCCACAGTGCCCGGAAGGGGAATACACACAGCTGTCTTTTATGATAGGCGTCGATAGCGTGCTGAATTTCAGTGGCCCACAGGATGGTGTTTTAGACCCGCTACACGGGATGTTCTGGACCTGGAACAGTGGTTATATCATGGCGAAGCTGGAAGGCACTTCACCGTCCTCCCGCCTGCCCAATCATATGCTGCAATTCCATATCGGGGGATACAGGGCGCCTCACGTTACCCAGCGAATGGTGACGCTAACCCTGCCTTCGCCACTGCTGACCGGTCCACAATATAAACCCAGGGTTATGTTACAGGCAGACGCCATGATCTGGTTCAACGGTGATTACAAGATCAGCTTCCGGCAGATGGCCGGATTTATGACGCCTGGTACGCCGGCCGACCGTATTGCAGATAATTACCAGCACATGTTTTCCGTTAAAAAGATTGTAAGCCAATAACAGCAAATGTTCCGGAAAGCGACATATATCCTTATCGCCTTCTGCCTGTGGTTATGGATCATAGGCAGGGACCGGCATGTGTTGACTGCTCATTCCCCGGCAGTGGAATACTACCAGCTGAAACTGCCGGACAGCCTGCCGCCTCCGGTATATGACTTTAAGAACAACCCGCTTACCAAACAGGGAATAGCGCTGGGAAGACGTCTGTTCTACGACCCGAAACTATCCCTGGATAGTTCCGTTTCCTGTGGTTTCTGCCATCAGCAGTTTGCTGCTTTCGGTCATTTTGATCACGCTGTCAGCCATGGGGTACTGGGCCGTACGGGCAATCGTTCCGTACCGGCATTGTTCAACCTGATCTGGCAGAAAGACTTTATGTGGGACGGGGGAGTGAATCACCTGGATATTCAGCCTTTAACGCCTATTACAGACGAAAATGAGATGGGGATGGACCTTGGAGCGCTCATTAAGCGTTTGCAGGGAAATGCGACTTACAGGAAGCTTTTTAAAGAGGCCTATGGTACTGAAGAGGTGACCAGTCAGCGGCTGTTTAAAGCCCTGTCCCAGTTCATGGTTACCATGATCTCTTTTGAATCAAAATATGACAGCGTGATACGCCGGGAACCGGGCGTGACATTTACTGCGGAAGAGCAGGGGGGATACCGGACTTTCACCCAGAAATGCGCCAGCTGCCATAAACCGCCTTTCTTTACCGATTATAGTATACGGAATAACGGCCTGCCTTACCTGCCTTCTATGAATGATGTGGGAAGGATGCGTATCACCAACAATACGGCCGATTACCTGAAGTTTAAAGTGCCTTCCCTGCGCAATGTGCTGGTCAGTGCTCCTTATATGCATGACGGTCGGTTCTTCGATATTTTCCAGGTATTTGCCATGTATAATCATGGGCAGCAAAAAGGGAATACCATTGATCCTCTTGTGAAGAATGGTATTCCCCTGACCGAAAAAGAAAAACGGCAACTGTATATGTTCCTGAATACTTTGACAGATAAAAAATTCCTGACCAATAAGGAACTGAGCGAATTGCTGATTACTGATTAAGCTATGACTAAGGAACTGAGTGAAATGCTGATCACTGATTAGTTGCAACAGTTAGTTCCGTTTGATGCACTGTAGTAATCCCGCCTCGCAAAATAGCCGTTCATCAAACAACGTTGTACGTCAACTGAAACCGTGCCCCGTTGGATATTATTGCTCAACTACAGCGGCATTGCTTAAGCCCCACTCTTCAATCAGGCCGCTTACTTTTTTCTTATATATCTTCAGCTCTGCAAGTGTCTGCTGTATAAAGCTGTTATCTTCCAGTTTGCCTATCACAGCCTCCATTTCAGCTTCGTTCTCATATGTCATCTGGCGGAAAGGATTCTGATAATCTTTCGCCCTGGAATGATAAATACCTTCTGTAAGGAATGTCTGTATATGCACGGATTGCAACAGGCATTCTTTGAGGAAAGAAGGCGTAAAGTCTCTTGCTGTTTTTTCCTCTATGTACAATAGTGAAGCAATTGCATGCTGCAGTTTGTCTGTTGCATATTGCTCACCGATGATCTTATAGTTTTCGTGTAATGCAGCCCAGCTATTGACAGACCCGGAGCGGATCCTGTCCTTAAGGTCCGCCAGTGTTTCTTCTTTCATGAGCTGTCCGCCTACATTATGCCATGGGCCGCGTTCAGCAGTTTCCACGATAGCGTGTAGTGAGCTGAAATAATGTCCGGGGTGCTCTTCAATATAGTTGAGGATATTACGCACCGCATACAGGTTGATCAACTCACGGAACAGTGGATAAGACCTGTGTACTTTCAATAGTTGCACTTTACGTGAACTGTTCTCCACATTAGCAGCGAATATCTGCAGGCCTGCCACTATTTCAGGATCGTGTATCAACAGCTCTTTTCCTTTCTCCTGTAGATCGTGTTCAGACAGCTGAACCGCCAACGGATCATGTTGAGCGTACCATGCTTTACCGGTAGCGATTTCCATCAGCGTCATGGCATGGATCATCTCTTCGATACTATCCGGCGCCAGGTAATCGTATTCTATCAGCTGTATCTTTTCAGTACGTTTATCGCGGTCAATATACTTCCATGAGTTACGCGCCAGCGCATACATGTTATGAAGGAACCAATAACCGGTCATAATCTTCAGGCTGTTGGTCTGCTCATCGTTTAATATCAGGCTGAACGGATAAGGTACATCCATCTCATACATGTAGGTGCCTTTGGCGATCAACGTAAAGCTGGCAAAGCGGGAATTATGTTTCAGGCTTACACATAGTCCGGGCCAGAAACCGCGGCCGGCAATTATTTCGCCATCTGCTCCGCGGGAGTTGTGATTGGAACCTATCGTAGCACCGGCAGCCATATTGCTCTGTCCCATGATCAGTGCAGCGCAGAGGAAGGAGTTGTTATGATGCTGTTCGTGTGCAGGAAATATCAGTGAATTCAATACTTCACAACAGGAGATCGTTGCATTGTTGCCTAAGTAGGAGTTGATCAGACGGGCGCCGTATTTCAACTGCGAATGGGAAGCCATCACAAAACGCACCGCCTTTACACCGTAGAATACGCGGCAACCATAACCGACAATGCCGTTCACCAGTTCACAGCCTTCACCTATCTGGCTGGTGGCGACGGAAGAACTGTTGATGGTGACATTCTTGATCTTATTGGCGCCCTTGAGATAAGCATCCGTACCAATAGTCACATCCTTGATGATCTTACAGTTCTTGATCACCGTGCGGTCGCCCACCATACCGTAGTAGCCGCGTTTCTTATCAAACTGGTTTTCGGTAAATCGCTTGAATTGCTCCTGCAATGCTTTATCATCCCGGTTGCGCGTCCATAGCCAGGCATCGCCGGGCAGCATGCCATCAAAAGGCATAACGCTTCTGCCACCATTCTCGTTGCACAGTTCCAGCCAGATGCGCAGATTTTCAGGCTCGCCTTCTTTCACAATGCCGTTACCGAATTTTGAATGGTCAGTAGTAGCCATCTCATTGACGTTGGAGATGATCACTTCATTACCGATGATATAATGAGAAAGAAAATTGACGTTGTGAATAGCGGCATTATCGCCAAAATCGCAGGAAGTTATTGTGCTGTTATAAAGTCCTACCGGTAGCCGGAGATTATGAAATTCCAGGTAGTAAGGCTCCAGCTTACCGATGCGCACCACACCGAAGAAGTGGCAGTGTTTTACCAGCTGAGGACTGAATTCACTGGCCACCGAGATATTGTTCCAGTCATCGGAGAAATTGTCGTTGCGCACTAATATCTCGATCTCAAGTGCACTAAGCTTACGGTAATTGCGTTGCTGCCTACCCAGTTGTTTATTCCGCAGGTAGTATTCATCCTGGCCTTCGGGTAAATAAGATGCCGCTACAAAATTGTAGCCTAACTCGGTGAGTGGCTTCTTCTGTATCACATTCATCGGAAAAGAATTGAGGTTAGTGATTATTCTACGGTAACTGATTTTGCAAGGTTCCTCGGCTTATCTACATCAAATCCTTTCAGCACGCCAATATGATAGGCCAGCAACTGCAGGGGAATAACGGAGAGGATCGGCGCTACCAGTTCATCTGCTGCCGGTACTTCGATGACATCATCTGCCATACCGGGAATAATCTGGTCGCCTTCTGTTACTACTGCGATCACTTTACCTTTACGCGCTTTTATTTCCTGGATATTAGACACTACTTTCTCGTAAAAGCTGTCATGGGTGGCTACAAAAACAACCGGTAGGTTTTCGTCCACCAATGCGATGGGACCATGCTTCATTTCTGCCGCCGGATAACCTTCTGCGTGTATATAAGAGATCTCTTTCAGTTTAAGTGCCCCTTCCAGTGCTATCGGGAAGTTGTAACCACGTCCCAGGTAAAGGAAGTCGCGGGCGTCTTTATATTTCTCCGCTATCTGTTTAACCTGATCATTCAGCTTCAGAGTGGTTGCTACCTTTTCGGAAATGGTATCCAGCTCATCCAGCAGGTGCTGGAAGCGCTGTTGTGTAATGGTCCCTTTTTCCTGTGCCACTTTCAGCCCTATCAGGCAGAGAACAGCCAGTTGTGCGGTGAATGCTTTGGTGCTGGCTACGCCTATCTCCGGACCGGCATGTGTATATGCACCCGCATGAGAAAGACGTGCTATAGAGGATCCTACCACGTTACAAACGCCTAATATAATAGCTCCTTTCTGCTTGGCGCTTTCAATAGCCACCAGCGTATCAGCCGTTTCGCCGGACTGTGATACCGCGATGATCACATCGCCTTCGCCTACTACCGGGTTACGGTACCTGAATTCAGAAGCGTACTCGACCTCTACAGGAATGCGACATAACTCCTCGATCATGTATTCCGCTACCAGTCCTGCATGCCAGGACGTACCGCAGGCCACTATGATAATACGGTTGGCCTTGCTGAGTGTGGCGGCATACTCACGGATGCCACCGAGGGTGAGGGAACCGTTCTTCGCATCCAGACGGCCACGCAAACTGTCGAAGATGGTCTGAGGTTGTTCAAAGATCTCTTTCAGCATGAAGTGATCATACCCACCTTTCTCAATAGCCGCCAGTTCAATATCCAGCTTCTGGATATATGGGGTCTGCCGTTCATTGGAGATATTTTTCAGGATCAGTTCGTCTGCCTTGATAATAGCAATTTCATAGTCGTTCACGAACACCACTTCCTTGGTATATTCCACAATGGGAGAGGCGTCTGAGGCCAGGAAGTGTTCTCCCTTACCTACGCCGATCACCAGGGGACTACCTTTACGGGCGGCGATGAGCGTATCGGGGTGGTCTTCGTCCACCAGTACGATCACATAAGCCCCTACCACCCTTTTTAAGGCGATACGCAGGGCTTCTTCCAGTCCGCACTGATTACTTTTTTGTATTTCTTCTATGAAGTGGATGAGCACTTCCGTATCCGTGTCACTTTTAAAAACATGGCCTTTTTTCAGCAACTCCTGTTTGAGTTGGGAATAATTCTCTATGATACCGTTGTGTATCATGGCCAGCTTACCGCTGCCGGAGGTATGCGGATGAGAGTTGCGGTCACTGGGTTCCCCATGGGTAGCCCATCTTGTATGGCCGATAGC
Source organism: Chitinophaga sp. CF418 (assembly GCF_900142925.1). Taxonomy (GTDB): domain Bacteria; phylum Bacteroidota; class Bacteroidia; order Chitinophagales; family Chitinophagaceae; genus Chitinophaga. The sequence goes on along the minus strand of NZ_FRCN01000013.1, from coordinate 103,831 downwards.
CACATGACTGCGTACATCCTTGCCACTGAGGTGCTCTTCCAGTTCGGCAACTTTTCCTTTTTTCTTGTAGACCTTTAGTCCGCTGCCGTTGAGCAAAGCCACTCCGGCGCTGTCATAACCGCGGTATTCTAATCTTTTCAATCCTTTTAATACGATGGGGTAGGCTTCTCGCTGGCCTATGTAAGCAACTATTCCGCACATAAAGTTTTTCAGTTTTACATGGATAAGACGTGCAATATGGATAAAAAATGTGAAAAACGTACAAAAGATTGCGAAGAATGACTCAGAATAACGAAATGAGACTCATTCTTTTAGCATTATAAGTACCAATACTTATGCGTTTTGCGCCATTCAGGGTGATCAAATTGCATGCCTGCTGAGAAAATTCGTAATTTGTACCCCTTAATCGAACAAGAGGTCCTATGAGATACATTGTAATAATATTACTATGCTGCCTGGCATGTGATCCACCTCCACCTGAAAGGCAACCTATTCCGGTTGCTGAAGACAGTACCTTTCTTACCGGCACCTTTTACCTGGTACGCCATGCTGAACAGGGCGCCGGTGAAGATTCCGCACTGACAGAGGCTGGGCATCACAGGGCAGGGGCGCTCTATAGATTATTACAGGACTCAGGCATACAGAAGGTTTATTTCACCCACGATCTGCGTAGTATCCAGACGGCAGATTCCATCTGCCAGTACCTGGCTGTTGATACGGCTTCCTATCTGCCCGATTCCACGGGGGAAGATCTGTTGTATGAGATCACCCGTAACAGGGACTGGGGAAAGAAGCTGCTGGTGATAGGGCGTAGCAATACACTGGTGCCTATCATGCATTCATTAAAAGCAAAACCGAAGATCGATTCTATAGAGGAGAAGGATTATAGTAGTTTGTTTGTTGTGAAGAAGTACCGGGATAGCGTGAAGTGCAGAAGAACCAGCTATGAGTAGAGGTTTCTTCAGGCAATAAGCATGTTTATAACAACGTATTTAAAAAAACACGATAGGGCTCCGTTAGATGCTGTGTTAAAAACCAATAGAAGTCTCTTGTTCGTAGCCCCGGGTGATAACCCGGGGGCCTATTAAAGCAGTATCCCCTTCATGAGCGCAAACGCTACAGAGAAATAGATCAACAGTCCTGTTACATCTACAAGTGTGGCCACAAAGGGAGCAGAAGAGGTGGCGGGATCCGCGCCCAGTTTCTTTAAGATCAGTGGGAGCATGGAGCCGGAAAGCGTTCCCCATAAGACGACACCAATCAAAGACAGTCCTACGGTTATCCCGATCAGAATCGTATGGTCGCCATAAGTGTGGAAGAAGGAATTCCACAGCAGTATACGTGTGAAGCCAATGAGACCCAATACACTGCCCAGTAATAATCCTGAAATGATCTCCCTTCTCATCACGCTCCACCAGTCGGAAATAGTGATCTCTCCAAGCGCCATCGCCTGAATGATAAGCGTAGACGCCTGTGAACCGCTGTTACCACCGCTGGAGATGATCAGTGGAACGAATAAGGCCAGTACAACGGCTTTAGCTATTTCATCCTCAAAGAAGCCCATAGCAGTAGCGGTAAGCATCTCTCCGATAAACAGGATGATCAGCCATCCTATCCGCTTTTTCACCAGCTTCATTAAGGGAATATCGAGGTAAGGCTCATCCAGGGCCTCGGTACCACCGATACGCTGAATGTCCTCAGTATGTTCTTCATTGGCGATCCACAGGATATCGTCGATCGTGATGATACCCAGCAGGATGCCTGCATCGTCGACCACAGGCAGCGCCACACGGTTTTCCATACGGAACACCTGTATAGCCTCTTCCTGGTCATCATTTACGTGTAAGGCAACAAAGCGGTCATCCATAAGGGTATGAACCACTGTATCGGGCGATACCAGCAGGAATTCCCTGATTCGGAAGTCATCTATCAGCTTGCCCTTTTCATCTACTACGTAGATCACGTCAATGGTCTCACTGTCTTTGCCATATTCCCGGATATAGCGCAATACCTGTTTCACCGTCCACTCTTCCCTTACGGCTATATAATCAGGCGTCATGATACGCCCTACACTCGTTTCGCGATATCCCAGCAGACTGAGAGTGATCTTACGTTCTTCGGGATCCAGTAGTTTGATCAGCTCTTTCACCACATCACTATGCAGTTCTCCGAGGAAGGCGGTACGGTCATCCGCCGGCAGCTCGTTGAGCAGCTCTGCCACTTTTGTGGCGGGCAGTTCACGGATCACGTCTTCCTGTACATGAAACTCCAGGATCCTGAAGGCGGCAGCAGCACGGCCTATGGACAAGTGGTTCATTATCGCGTCAGCATGGTCCGGCAGCTCGTGAATGAGCTCGGCTATGTCTGTGATGAGCTGGTCGTCCAGGTACACTTTCAGTTCCGGGTAGTTCCGCTCAGCAACCAGCGTCTCAAATTTTTCCTGTAAAGCTTCATTTTCCATATTCCAAAATGCTGTCAGTGAGGCGAAATTAAACAAAGTTGGCGTCCTACATTACAATATCTCTGCCACATGTTTACGGATATTGGTAGAAATCGTGTCCGTAGGCAGGTCATTCGCATCCAATCCGAAAGGGTCTTCAATTTCCTCAGCAATCAGCTCAAGGCTGGCCAGTACGTAGAAAATGAATACTACTACAGGTATAATAAGGTAATGAAGCGTCAAGACATAGCCCAGTGGCAGCGTCATTACGAAGAAGAAGATGAACTTCTTGATAAAGACGCTGTAAGAGAAGGGGATAGGGGTATTCCTGATCCGCTCACAGGCGCCGGAGATCTCTGTAAAGGATTGCAGCTCCGTGTTGATAGTGATCAGCTGTTCGCCGGAGAGCTGTCCCTGGCGGTACAATTCATGGATATGCGCCATTATCAGGCCGGCTACCTGGTTGGGTACATGTTTATCGGCCTGTAACTCTATACCCGCTGGCAGCTGCAGCTCTTCAATGATATACCTGTTACGCAGGTGGTTCTTCAGGGTAAAGGCAAAATTAGGTATCATGAGCCGGAAGTACTCACGGGAAGCGGTATTGGATGCCGGCAGCATAGCCGCTAATTTAAGGGCAAGGTTGCGGCTGTTGTTCACCAGGGCGCCCCATAACTTACGGCCCTCCCACCAACGGTCATAAGCCGTATTGGTACGGAATACCAGCAATAAGGATATCACAAAGCCAAGTAATGAATGGATCAGGGTGATCTGCTTCAGGTCACTGTTGGGCGACATCTTTAATAGCTCCAACTCAAGAAAGGCTATCAGGGCGGAATAGGCAGACAGGGCTATAAACATGGGGAACAGCTTCCTGACTGTGTCGGCTTTATGGAAGCGGAAAATAAAGGTAAACCAGGCTTTCGGGTTGTAATCAATCATATTTTTCTATAGAGATTTACGCAAACCTAAAAATTTTACACATGATTTTGATAACTTCCTGCTTTACCTTTATTTTACGCTTCGTTTATATAACATTATGATCAAGCCATATTTATTCGTCGACAAGACAAAAGGCAAGGGCCGCGGTGTATTTACAAAAGATAGAATAGCAGCCGGTACCCGCATAGAGACTTCCCCTGTACTTGTTCTGTCTTATGACGATACAGCGATTGTCGATAAAACTAAACTGCACAATTACATCTTCCTGTGGGGTGCACGCGAAACCCGTTCCTGTATAGCACTGGGTTTCTGTTCCATCTACAACCATTCCTATGAGCCTAACTGCGAATACGAAATGGACTTTGATGCCGAAACCATGAGCATTATCACCCGCCGGGAGATTAAGAAAGGCGAGGAACTGTGCATCAACTACAATGGGGACGTAACCGATACATCACCAGTATGGTTTGATGTAAAGAAGAAATAGTATCGTAAAGGGCCATTTAATGCCGCTTCACAGGTCTCAGCCGGAAAAGCCTTCACCAGCCAGAAAGCCAACTCCCTGAAGAAATTAAATAAGGAATTGAGAAATTCCTTATTATTGTACCAAAATGTATAAGCACTTATATAATTTACCTTATGAGCTTTTATGCTTCTTTAGGATACCTGGTTTTTGGCAGCCGTTTAAGACGACTGAGCGAATACTTCCTGATGGAGGTCAATAAGGTATATGAGCAGTCTGGTATTGCATTTGACGCCAGCTGGTTTCCCGTTTTCTACATTTTGTCCCGTCAACAGAACATTCCCCTGATAGATATTGCCGAACAACTGGAGGTTTCCCACTCCGCTGTCAGTCAGCTGATCACCGGTCTTAAGAAGAAAGGCCTGGTAAAGACAGCGCCCTGCCCGGATGATGGTCGCCGGCAACTGGTCATGCTTAGTAAGAAAGGGGAGGATTTGCTGCAACAGGTACAACCTGTATGGGGCGCTATTACGGAAGCCATGAAAGAACTGACAGACGGGCATAAGCAAAGCAAACTATTGCTGGAGGCGGTGTCGCAGGTGGAAAGCGCTGTGCAGGAAACGCCTTTATCCGTGCGGATCCTGGCGTCTATGAAAAACTAATTCGATTCAATCCAATCAAAATGATACACCAATTCAAGTACGGAATTGATCAGCTTACCGTAGGTAAAGCGCTGGATGTGGCGGCTGGCCGCCTTCCCGGCGTACTGGTACCGGAGGTGACTGAACGCATAAAAACCAGTGCCGGACATGTACAGGCCATCGTAGCGGCACACAGTACCGTATATGGTATCAATACAGGCTTTGGGCCCCTGTGCGATACCAAGATATCCGAAGAAGATACCCGCGCCCTGCAATACAATATTCTCCAGAGTCATAGCGTAGGTGTAGGCAATCCTATCCCGGAAATAGTAGCCCGCGTAATGCTGGTAACCAAAGTGCATGCGCTGGCGCAGGGCTATTCAGGTGTGGCGCTGTCCACCCTTGAACGTATCATCTGGCATATCGAACATAATGTTACCCCGGTAGTGCCTGAAAAAGGCTCTGTAGGCGCTTCCGGCGACCTCGCGCCTTTATCGCATCTCTTCCTGCCATTGATAGGCCTGGGCGAAGTATACTATAAAGGGCAACGCCGGCCTTCCGCTGAAGTTTTACAGGCAGAAGGACTGGCGCCGGTGGTGCTGGGCCCTAAAGAGGGGCTGGCACTCATCAATGGTACACAGTTCATCCTGGCCTTTGCCGTGACTGCTTTACAGCGGATGCATAATGCACTGGAAGCTGCAGACATCATAGGGGCTTTGTCCCTCGAAGGACTGATGGGTACTTCCCGCCCCTTCGATCCACGTCTGCATGCCATCAGGCCTTACGCCGGCAATCAGCTGGTAGCCCACCGCCTGAAGACCATGCTTGAAAACTCTGGCATCATGGCCGCTCACGTTGACTGTGGCCGTGTACAGGATCCTTACTCCCTGCGCTGTATGCCACAGGTGCATGGCGCTTCCCGTACCGCATGGTTGCACCTTTGCGACCTGACCGCCATAGAGCTGAATGCCGTGACCGACAATCCTATCATCTTCAGTGCAGAAGATACCATCAGCGGTGGCAACTTCCACGGACAACCACTGGCCATGCCGTTGGATTATGCTACCATAGCGGCTGCAGAACTGGGCAACATCTCCGACCGTCGTTGTTATATGATGATTGAAGGCCGCTACGGACTGCCTAAATTACTGATAGAAAATGCCGGTCTGAACTCCGGTTTTATGATACCGCAGTATACTACCGCTGCTTTGGTAACGGAGAATAAAACCCTCTGTTTCCCTGCCAGCGCCGATAGTGTACCAACGTCCCTGGGCCAGGAAGACCATGTCTCCATGGGTTCTATCAGTGGCCGCAAACTCCACCAGGTAATAGACAATCTTGAATACATACTGGCGATAGAACTGCTGTATGCTGCACAGGCAGTGGATTTCAGACGTCCTTTGAAGTCTGGTCCTATCCTGGAAGCTGTACATGCCTTTGTACGTGAAACGGTTTCCTTCGCAACAAAAGACAGGATCTTCGCGAATGACATACAACTGCTGCACACTATTGTAGCTAATCAATCTTTAGTAAAAGTGGCCAACGATGCGGCCCTCGATAATCATTTATCACTAAACGGTATTTATCATGACCAGTTCGGAATTTATTAAAACATACGCGGCACATCCGCACTATAAAGCTCCCCGGGGCAACCAGCTGCATGCACGCTCCTGGCAAACGGAAGCGCCCTTACGCATGCTGCTGAACAATCTCGATCATGAAGTAGCTGAGAACCCTGATGAACTGGTGGTATATGGGGGTATTGGCCAGGCAGCGCGTAACAAAGAAGCATTACAAAAGATCATTGAGATACTGCTTGAACTGGATGAAGATCACTCTTTACTGGTGCAGTCAGGCAAACCTGTAGGTGTGGTACGCACACATCCCCAGGCGCCGCGTGTAATGCTGGCCAACAGTAATCTCGTGCCTAAATGGGCTACCTGGGAGCACTTCAATGAACTGAGAGCGAAAGGACTGATGATGTACGGCCAGATGACAGCCGGTAGTTGGATCTATATCGGTACACAGGGTATCTTACAAGGAACATACGAAACCTTTGTGGCCTGCGGTAAACAGCATTTCAACAGCGATCTGAAAGGCAAGTTAGTCGTAACAGCCGGTTTAGGTGGTATGGGCGGCGCTCAGCCACTGGCGGCTACTATGGCCGGTGCAGTATTCCTTGGTGCAGATGTGGATGAATCACGTATTCAGAAGAGAATAGCTACCCGTTATATAGATCGTATCACACATTCTTATGAAGAAGCTATTGCGTGGGCGATGGAAGCCAAAGCCAAAGGAGAAGCGCTTTCCATTGGATTAGTAAGTGATGCCGGTGATATGCTGGAACGTTTGCTGGAGGACAATATCATCCCTGATGTATTGACAGATCAGACATCTGCACACGATCCTGTGAATGGTTATATACCCAATGGAATGTCTTTACAGGAAGCGGCTGATCTACGTAAAAAAGATCCTGCTGCATATAAACAACGCGCACTGAGAAGTATGGCCCGTCATGTAGGTTATATGCTTGCATTACAGGAGAAAGGCGCTATTACTTTTGATTACGGTAATAACCTGCGCGAGTTTGCACGTGAAGGTGGAGAGCCGAATGCATTCAACTTCCCGGGCTTTACACCTGCGTATATCCGTCCCTTGTTCTGTGAGGGAAAAGGCCCTTTCAGATGGGTGGCCTTATCAGGCGATCCGCAGGATATTTATACCACGGACCAGGCTTTGATAGAAGCATTCCCTGAGAATAAAGGATTGATCAACTGGCTGAAAAAAGCACAGCAACAGGTGGCCTTCCAGGGCTTACCTGCCCGTATATGCTGGCTCGGACTGGGAGAGCGGGAGAAGGCAGGGTTGATCTTCAATGAGCTGGTAAGAACGGGTAAAGTGAAAGCACCTATTGTAATCGGGCGCGACCACCTGGATTGCGGCTCAGTAGCATCTCCCAACAGAGAAACAGAAGCGATGAAAGACGGCTCTGATGCAGTGTCTGACTGGACATTGCTGAACCTTATGGCCAATACCGGCGGCGGTGCTACCTGGGTATCTTTCCATCATGGCGGTGGGGTAGGCATGGGTTATTCACAACATGCAGGCATGGTGATATTAGCTGATGGAACTGATCGTGCCGCAGCCTGTCTGCAAAGAGTATTGTTCAATGATCCTGCGCTTGGCATCTTCCGTCACGTGGATGCAGGTTATGAAGAAGCAAAGGAAACAGCCAGAAAATTCAATATCTGACGTATGGAACTAATTGGCCCCTTTTCACAAATATTACCGCTCACAAACCTTCCCCTGAAAGGAGCGTTGCACGATGAACAACTGCAGGTCATCGAACATGGCGGTATTGTAACAGACGGTGGCAGGATACTGGCTGTTGGCGATTTTAAAGCACTGCAACATCAGTATCCTGATTGTGATGTTACACATATCACTGTGCCTTCCGTATTGTTGCCAGGCTTCATAGACTGTCATACACATATTTGTTTTGATGGCTCCCGCAACAGGGATTATGCGATGCGCATTGCAGGTAAGTCTTATCTTGAAATAGCCCGTGCAGGCGGCGGTATATGGGATTCAGTGATGAAGACAAGAGCGGCTGATCAGGAAACACTGATGAACAATACAGCAGCCCGTGCGAACCGGCATTTACACGAAGGCGTTACAACCATCGAAATAAAAAGCGGTTATGGTTTGAACCTGGATGGTGAACTGAATATGCTGCGCGCTATCCAGGATGCAGCCAGTCATACGAAAGCCACGCTGATTCCTACCTGTCTTGCAGCGCATATGCGACCAAAAGACTTTGAAGGAAATGAAGAAGCATATCTCAACTCCATCATCACCACTTTACTGCCCGTTATTCAATCAGAACAGCTGGCACATCGTGTTGATATCTTCATAGAAGAAACAGCATTCACATCCGGTCCTGCAAAACATTTCCTGCAACAGGCTGCCGACATGGGTTTTGCAGCTACTGTACATGCAGATCAGTTCTCCACAGGTGGTACTGCAGTTGCTGTAGCTGCAGGCGCGCTTTCTGCGGATCATCTGGAAGCCAGTGATGATGCTGCAATTGCTTTACTGGCAGCTGCGGATATTGTCGCAGTTGTATTGCCAGGTGCTTCACTGGGTCTCGGCATGCATTATGCACCGGCAAGAAAACTGCTGGATGCAGGTGCTACCGTAGCGATAGCAAGCGACTGGAACCCCGGTTCTGCACCCATGGGAGACTTATTATTACAGGCCGCAGTATTAAGCGCGGCAGAGAAACTATCTACGGCTGAAGTATTCGCAGCCCTTACTACCCGCGCTGCAAAAGCATTACAACTACACAACATCGGACAACTCACCCCCGGATCTGTAGCAGACATGCAGGCGTATCCCTGCGCTGACTACCGTGATATCCTGTATTACCAGGGTAAAATGAAACCAATAAGGGTCTGGAAAGAAGGGGAGCGGGTGAAATGAGATTGTTTATTTTTTAAAAGGAGTAGCCACTCCAATGGCAGGGGAATGCCCAGCGTCGTAATAACTTAGCAAACGTGATGTGGATATACAAAAACACCTTTTCAGTTGGGGGACTAGAAAATATCGGGTATGCACCAGGACAAGACAAATTGATAGTTTTGTCAAATCAAGGGCGAGGAATATTCGACTGTATTAAAGGAGAGAAAATCGCGCGGCAACATAATGATTCTGATTGGTGGGAATACTTCAATCAAACAACAAATTCAATTGCCGGTTTTGATATTTTGGATCAAATTGAGATTTCCACTTGTGGGCTTTATGGTCAGGACCATTTGCGAAAAATTACCGATGATGGATGGGCGCTTACAATATCAAAGCCAGAACCCGACGACACACCATTTGAAGAATACCTGGTGCAAAGAATTTATTTAGTATCTCCGGACAAGAAGGAAACAATTTTTGTCACCAAAGACGGACCTTGTGAATTAAGGGCATTTGGATTTTCTGACACTGGAAAATCCTTCATTGTTGCATTAAGTTGTGACCTGACTATCTATAGCAGAGAATAGCTGCAAGGGCAGGATTTCTACTTGCCCTATGCTCTAATGAGGAAAACTCATTCGTTAACCGGAAGCTCACAGTCCCCTCAAGATCCGGTAGAGATAGTGTAGAAAGGGATTGTCCCTTTCAGGAATTAAAAGCAACTTCAGCAATATAAGGATTAAACTAGCATATAGCTTTCATGTGAGTTGCATATGGCTTGCATCTTCCTCCGTTCTTCCTCCGTTCTTCCTCCGTTTTTCCTCCGTTTTTAACGTAAGAAGAACGGAGGAATATGCAAGTCATATGCAACTCATATGCTAGTTTGATCTCAATTTGGTTCCTCATACAGATTCGTTTGAGATTCTGATACTTAGTCAGAACCATTGCAAGCCAACAATACGCTACCTTACAATACACATCTTAACAAAAAACCGCCTCATTTTCATGAGACGGTTTCATTAGGTGGTTGGCAAAATATTGCTCGTGATCTGTTATTGTTTTACAACTTTACGCGTAATAGCTTTTTCTCCATAAGTCAGTTTCACGGTATACACGCCCTTAGGCAGATGCTGGCCTGCGAAGCTGCTGTTGTACTGTCCTGCGTCCAGACGGCCACGTTTCAGCACAGCTACCTGTTTACCATTGATGTCGTATACTGCCAGTACTACATCAGCTGGTTTCTCCAGGAAGAAGCTGACAGTGCTGTTATCACCAAATGGGTTAGGATAGCTGGTCAGGGAAGTGGTCAGTTTAACCGGCTCCTGCAGCGGTTTTACTGCTGCCAGTTTTGCTGCGGATGTTGTGGAACTGATCACCAGTTGCGGTGCGGTCAGACCTGCTTCTTTTGAGCGCCATACAATGCGCGGATCAGCAACGGTGCCGCTCAGCAGGGCCAGGGAAATACCGTTACGGCCAGCAGCTTTTTCGCTCTGTACATAACTGGTGATATCCCATGAATAGTACCTGCCGGTGGAGTCGGTCAATGTTGTTGTCTGTAATGCAGATGTACCTGCAGCAGGCTTGTTGTTCCATGTCAGTGCTGATTCTGTCCAGGTGGTATTGCCTACAGCGTATACGCCTACAGGAATATTGGACACACGGTTATCTTCAATCCTGCCAAATACTTTCAGTACTGCAGAAGAGATGTTGCTTACGCTGCTTACATCGAAACGCAGATAGGTCTGACGGTCGTAACCCGGTGAGGTAGCCACGTTCAGCTTGGATGACAACACTGCAGGATCAGTAGTACCGTAAGTAGTAGCTGCATAATCACCATTCCTTACATAAGCATCCTGTAAAGGAGCCAGGGTAGTCTGCGTTGAAGAAGATGAAGTAACGATCCTTACTTCAGTCAGACTGTTCCAGGCATTTACAGTGTTACCGTGACACAATATCCTTACATGTTTAGCACTGCGTGCAGAGAAGGTGAATGTTTCCAGTGCAGTTGAAGTGCCGCTGCTGTGAAGGCCTGTGGCAGCTGATGACCAGCTGCTGCCATCGGTGCTGGTTAAGATATCGAAGTTTGTTTGTCTTTGTGTACCGCTGTAGAATGCGATATCAACACGTGAAACGGTAGTGGTGGTTTCCAGGCAGAACTGTATCCACTGGCCATCGCCTTCGGCAGACCAACGAGTGTTGTAATCATTGTCCTGTACATTGGCTGGTACGTTGCCATCATTAGCACTGGCTGATACCGGTACGCACACGTTACCGCCCGGGAAATCATCCGCAGGATTCAGCATACGCTCGCGGACCCACGCGCCTGCTGGTTTTAACCTGGCAGTAGTCCAGGGGCCATTAGAGCAGGTGCCGGTTACCCATACGGCGCCGGAACGAAAGTCGTCGGAGTAATTCCAGTTGGTCCAGCTGATCTTTTTGTTGCGCATCAGATCGATGTATTGCTGCGCCATAGCGAAGTCATTCGCACCATCGCCACTCGCTTCCTGTGTACCGAACTCAGTGACGAATACAGGCAGTCTGTCAGACGCTGTGTTCAGCTGGTTCAGGTATTCTGTACGGTGTTCCTTGGCGTAGAAATGGAACGTATACATCACGTTAGGATACTGCAGCGGATTGTTGAGGATATCCTGCAGGGAACCATCGCCGGAAAGGCCCATAGTGGACCATCCATGGGTGCCTACAAGGATAACGGCATCGTTATCAATGGCACGGATAAACGGGATCATCTGGTCTGCATAGGTTTTGATCTTTGCCCAGGTAGCACCTGAGTTGGGCTCATTACAGATGTCGTAAATGATGTTGTTTTTGTTCTTGTGTGCGTTGGCAATAGCCGAGAAAAAGGTTTTCGCTCTGGAAAGGTTGTAGTTTGGATCGCCCGGCGTCAGCTGATGCCAGTCAACAAGCGCATACATGCCACGTGCAGTAGCTTCTTCGATAAGGCGGTTCACCTGTGTGGTGAAACCTGCAGGGTCGGTTTCATAACCACCTTCCTGTACATAAAGGGAAATACGCAGTACGTCTGCGCCCCAGTCATTGGCAAGGGCATCGAGAGAGGCTGCTGTTAAACAGCTTCCCCAGCCATACCACTGGATACCATGTGTGCTCATGCCTCTGAGCTGGATGGGATTGCCGTACTGGTTGCATAGTTTGGTACCGATCACCTGGAGCTGACCATTTCTGGCTACCGGTGTCTGTGCGTGGCTCTGTGACCATATGCCTGTCAGGCATAACAGCAACGCCGCAAGTTTGAAAGAAAGGCGTCTTCCATTCTTTTTCATTTGGATAGTTGTTTTGAGGGTGAGAAAATAAAAAGGTGATATGTTGATTTTGTAATGGTTACATAGGCAGATAATGATATGGTTATGCCATAGGTTAATGCTACAGGTTATAAATGCTACTAGTCGCTATAGGTTGTTTAATTCGCTTGCCGCAATATAGGTACAAATTTTAAATACGAGCTAATTTTAAGTAACAATACTACCTTTACAGTATATGAAGAAGCCAGAGTTTTACCGGCAGCCCGTTGCATGGACGGGAAGGATAGATGGTACGGATGAAGAATTATTGCGCTGGCATCAGCGTGTAACTACTGTGAATTTACTCACGGGCACATTGCCGGCATTAAAGCCCCATCAACAGGGCATTGCATTCCTGGGGTTTGCATGTGATGAAGGCGTACGCCGCAATAAAGGGCGTGTAGGCGCTGTAGAGGGGCCTGCAGCATTGAGACGTACATGCAGCAATTTTCCTGTACACTTTGATAGCGAGCTGGTTTTGGCGGATGTGGGTGATATTATATGCAAAGACAATCAGCTGGAAGAAGCGCAGGCCGCATTGGCAGATACTGTGCTGACTATACGTAAATCAGGTTACCTGCCTGTATTACTGGGTGGTGGTCATGAGATCACTTACGGCCATGCACAGGGCATTTATCAGCATCTTAAGCAACGTAAGCGGAGTGAGAAACTGGGGCTGGTGAATATCGATGCGCATTTTGATCTGCGTATACCCGGGCAGGAGGGAAGCACTTCCGGTACCGGATTCTGGCAACTGGCGCAGGACTGTAAACTGGATGGTGTTCCCTTTTATTACCTGGCCCTGGGCGTACAGGCCAACAGTAATACGCAGCAGCTATTCCGTATAGCGGGCGACCTGGATGTACAGTATGTGGACGCAGACGCTTTCCATCTGCAGGATAAAGTGCTGTTACAGGCTGCTATAAGCCAGTTTCTGAGAGATGTGGACTATTTATACCTGACAGTGGATTTAGACGTTTTTTCGGCCTCTTTTGCCCCAGGTGTGAGCGCTGTTGCCTACAATGGTATCCGTCCTGATGGTTTGTTCCTGGAATGTTACCGCAGCATCCTGCAAAGTGGTAAGCTGGCAGGTATCGATATTGCTGAACTGAACCCCTCCCTGGATATCGATAATCATACTGCAAAACTGGGCGCCTCTCTCTTGTTTGAGATGGTCAGTAACCTGCATTATCACTAAAATTGTTAGAGTCGCTTTATAGCTGCAAAATAGTATCAGTATCCCCCGGCAAGACTTGCGTAGTTCCCGCAAATATTGCCGGGGGATGCTGTTTTTTAGAGAGCTAACCCCGATCAGAATACGATCGTCTTGTTGCCATGAATGATGATCCTGTCTTCAACATGCGCTACCACTGCTCTTGTCAGCACCTGTCTTTCTATATCACGGCCCAGCGCCACAAGATCACTCACATCATGCCTGTGACTTACACGGGCCACATCCTGGTCAATGATGGGCCCCTCGTCCAGGTCGTTGGTTACATAGTGCGCTGTAGCACCTATCAGCTTAACGCCGCGTGTATAGGCATTCTTATAGGGATTGGCGCCTGCAAATGCCGGCAGGAAGGAGTGATGTATATTGATGATCTTCCCTGGGAATACCCCCACAAAACCGGGGGATAAGATCTGCATATAACGCGCCAGTACTGTGAAATCGGCTTTTGCCTCCTGTATCAGCCGGATGGCTTCCTGCTCCTTTTCTACTTTGGTGGCAGGTGTAACCGGCAGATAGTGGAATGGGATACCGAAATCTTCCGTCAGCTCTCTCAGCTCTTCATGGTTGGAGATCACGAGTGGAATATCCACCGGCAATTCCCCGCTGCGCCAGCGCCAGAGCAACTCCATGAGGCAATGGTCGTAACGGGATACCATGATAGCCATTTTTTTACGATGGAAGGTATAGTTGATATGCCAGTCCATCTTCAATGGCCCGGCTACTTTTTCCTGAAATTGTTTTTCCAGTTGTTCACTTGTAATGCCGGTATTTTCCAGGTGGAATTCCATGCGCATGAAAAATACCCCTTCTTTAGGGTCGGTACTGTGCTGACTCGCATCCAGGATGTTCGCGCCACAGGTATAAAGGAACTGTGATACGCCGGCAACGATGCCGGGCCGGTCCGGACAGCAGATCAGTAGCCTGCCGGTAATATCGCTCTGCATAAAATCGAAAATATATTCTCAGTAAAATACTAAATGTTATTTTACTTTTGGCCCAATTTTGAAGCATGAAGAAGATAGGATTGATGTCAGACACGCATAGTTACCTCCATCCGGACGTGTTCAGATACTTTGATAAGGTTGATGAGATCTGGCACGCGGGAGATATCGGTAACACTGAGCTGGCGGATAAACTGGAGGCTTTCAAGCCCTTCCGTGCTGTATATGGGAATATAGATGGGGCCGATTTGCGGGTGCGGTATCCATTACATCTGCATTTCGAACTGGAGCAGGTAAAGGTTTACATCACACATATAGGTGGTTATCCGGGGAAATATGCCCCCGGCGTAAAGGATGAACTGCTGAAAAACGCGCCCAAGCTGTTTATCTGCGGTCATTCCCATATCCTGAAAGTAATGCCTGATCCGGCTTTGAAGCTGCTGCATATCAATCCGGGAGCCTGTGGTATACAGGGATGGCATAAGGTTAAAACATTGTTACGCTTTGAATTGTCAGATGGAAATATTAGCCAACTTGAAGTAATTGAGTTGCCAAAATAGAGGGGAAGTAATACGTGAATACCATTACAATTGTTAGGATAATGCAAAAATGGCTTGTGCTGTTATCGGGATGCCTTTTTTTATGTCTGGCTACTTCAGCACAGAAAACTTCACTGTTCAAAAAAGTGGGGAGCTGGCTGGACGCAGGAAATGATTCAAATTACATCGAGGAGCATACGAAGGATCTCACTGTCCGCGTGTTCGGTTCCCGCAAATACAACTATTACGATATCGTAGATAACAAGATCGTGGGCGACGGGATTGTGGACAATGGTATTGTTTCAAATACAAAAAGCTCCCAGGAAGTACTGTACAGGCCAAATACGCCTTTTAACGTCGGCTTTGGCTTTAACTACCGCTTTATAGGTATTAATGTCGCTTTTAACCTTCCTTTTATCAACAAGGAAAAGGGAGACTATGGCATAACAAAAGTACTGGACCTGCAAACGCATATTTACTCCCGTAAACTGGTGGTAGACTTTTATGGGCAGGTGTACAGGGGATATTACATTGCCAATACAAGAAGGCTGTTCAGCAACCTGGGATCGGGGAATGTGGAAATGATCCGGCCGGATGCCCGGAATGTGAATGTGGGCCTGGATGTGCAGTATGTTTTCAATGCCAAACGTTTCTCTTACCGGGCGGCTTACCTGCAGAATGATTACCAGAAGAAGAGTGCAGGATCCTTCCTGATAGGAGGGGGCCTATTTGGGATGAGAATGAAAGGAGATTCAGGATTGATCCCTTCCTATCTTGAGAAAGCCGGGTTCTTCAATGGAGAGAATTTTCACAGGACAAGGGTATTCAGTGCGGCTGCCAACGTGGGTTATGCGCATACTTTTGTTTATAATAAACACTGGTTTGCCACGCTTTCCCTGACTGGTAGCTTAGGGGCAAACTATACTACATTGAACACAATGAAAGATGGTGACCTGAAAAGGGTAGGTTTACAACTGAATAATAATATTCGTGTTTCCATAGGGTATAATTCCGGACGGTATTATGCCGGTATCCATTATGTGGATCTGACCACCAGAAGCCAGTCGCCCGTACCTGATACCTACCAGACCATGGGTGCAGGCAATTTCCGCATCAGCTTTGCGAGAAGGTTTACCTTGAAGAAACAGTTGTTTTAAGGGCTAAAGTTTTTAGCTTTCCTGTATATCAGCAAGCCGTGTTGGCCTGACTGCTGAATCATTTCCGGTAATCAATCCGATGCTTTCTGCGCTGCATATCTGTAAGTAGCCTGGTCATACTGCCGGATTATTCTCAATCCAAAATCTTCAACTCTTGCTGCATATTCTGCCGGGCTAAAGCTTCGCGTTCTTCTCTGAACAGACTTGTTTTATAAATAGCCGGAAGTCCCAGGAAATGAGCTAATACCTTCTTTCTGCCGGGTTTATATAACATGTCGGGATAAATGCTGTATTCCTTCCTGATCTGCTGCGCATAGGCGATATAATCCGCCGCGGGTGCGCTTAATATAGACAGGTCAAAGTCCAGGAAATAATCCAGGTCGGTATTGTGACTGGTATTCAGATGTGTTTTTGTAGCCCGGATGAACTCCATCACCTGCTCGGTGCGTTCAGCCGGATAGCTGGTCTGCTGCAGGAAAGCGGCGGCAGCCAGCGCACTCTGTTCTTCATTGTCAGAATGTTTTACATCATAGATGATATCGTGGAAGAAGATGGCCAGTGACAGTCTTTCGTTGTCGGCAATGCGGTCTGCATATATTTGCTGCAACTTCAGTAATGCCTGCAGGTGGTGCAGGTCATGATAATGCCGGTGTGATTCGGTGTAGTGACTGATTATCAGCCGGAAGCCTTCTCCGATTATGGCCTGATCTTGTGTGTATGGTTGCAGCAGTTGCTGCCAGGTGGTATGCAGTGTTTCGGTCAGCATAGGATTAAAGTTAAAATAAAAATCCCGCCTACTGGATGCAGGCGGGATCTCTTTATCATTCATAGCCGGAGGCTATTTTGCTTTTGCTTTTGCAAACTGTGCACGGATCACGTTCAGTGCTCCACCTGCTTTGAACCACTCGATCTGTTGTTCATTGTAGGTGTGGTTAACCAGGATTTCGTCCTTGCTACCGTCTTTGTGGTTAGCCACAACAGTCAGTTGTTTGCCAGGCGCGAAAGTGGTCAGGCCAATGATATCGAAGGTATCATCTTCCTGGATCTTTTCGTAATCTTCCTTATTAGCAAAGGTCAGACCAAGCATACCTTGCTTTTTCAGGTTAGTTTCGTGGATACGTGCAAAAGATTTAACCAGGATAGCGCGAACACCCAGGTGACGAGGTTCCATTGCAGCGTGTTCACGGCTTGAACCTTCACCATAGTTTTCATCACCTACTACTACAGAGCCGATGTTGGCAGCTTTGTAAGCGCGCTGTACAACAGGTACGCCTGCGTATTCACCGGACAACTGGTTCTTTACAGCATCAGATTTGTCGTTGAATGCATTGATAGCACCAATCAGCATGTTGTTGGAGATGTTATCGAGGTGACCGCGGTATTTTAACCATGGACCAGCCATAGAGATGTGGTCAGTAGTACATTTGCCTTTAGCTTTGATCAGCAGTTTCAGGCCTTTCAGGTCAGTACCTTCCCAGGCAGCAAATGGCGCCAGCAGTTGCAGACGGTCGCTGGTTGGAGATACGATTACCTGAACGCCGCTACCGTCAGCTGCAGGAGCCTGATAACCAGGATCGTCCACAGCGAAACCTTTAGCAGGCAGTTCGAAGCCGGTAGGCTCGTCGAGCATTACTTCCTTACCATCTCTGGTTTTCAGTTTGTCTGTCAGCGGATTGAAGGTCAGATCACCTGCAATAGCGAAGGCAGTTACGATTTCCGGAGATGCAACGAAAGCGTGTGTAGCAGCCAGACCATCATTCCTCTTAGCGAAGTTACGGTTGAAGGAAGTGATGATGGAGTTTTTACGATTAGGATCGTCGATGTGACGCGCCCACTGACCGATACAAGGACCGCAGGCGTTAGCCAGTACAACACCGCCAATCTGGTCGAAAGTATTTAACAGGCCGTCTCTTTCGATGGTATAACGTACCAGTTCAGAGCCCGGAGTGATAGTATATTCAGCTTTAACGTCGAGGTTCTTGTCAACCGCCTGTTTCGCCAGGGAAGCAGCACGGGAGATATCTTCGTAGGAAGAGTTGGTGCAGGAACCGATCAGGGCAACTTCCAGCTTTTCAGGCCAGTTGTTTTCTTTTACAGCCTGTGCGAATTTGGAAATAGGCCATGCCAGGTCCGGAGTGAAAGGACCGTTCACGTGTGGTTCCAGTTCGTTCAGGTTGATCTCGATCACCTGATCATAGTATTTGGAAGGATCTGCGTATACTTCGGTATCCGGACGCAGGTGATCTTTCACACCGTCAGCCAGGGCTGCGATATCTGCACGCTCAGTTGCGCTCAGGTAAGCAGACATTTTGGTATCGTAAGCAAATACGGAGCAGGTAGCACCTATTTCCGCACCCATGTTACAGATAGTACCTTTACCGGTAGCGCTCAGGTTATCAGCGCCTTCACCGAAATATTCAACGATGCAACCGGTACCACCT
Organism: Chitinophaga sp. CF418; assembly: GCF_900142925.1. Lineage (GTDB taxonomy): Bacteria > Bacteroidota > Bacteroidia > Chitinophagales > Chitinophagaceae > Chitinophaga. The sequence continues at coordinate 85,255 of NZ_FRCN01000013.1, read as the reverse complement.
TTAACGGTCAGTACACCAGCTACTTTCAGAATTACGTCTTTAGGGGAGGACCAGCCGCTCAGTTTACCTGTCAGTTTTACACCGATCAGTTTTGGCATTTTCAGTTCCCATGGCAGACCTGCCATTACATCTACTGCGTCAGCACCGCCAACACCGATAGCCAGCATACCCAGACCACCTGCGTTAGGAGTGTGAGAGTCAGTACCGATCATCAGACCGCCCGGGAAAGCATAGTTTTCCAGTACAACCTGGTGAATGATACCAGCACCTGGTTTCCAGAAACCGATGCCATATTTATTGGAGATAGAAGACAGGAATTCGTATACTTCCTTATTGGTGTCCACAGCTGTCGCCAGGTCTTCCGTGGCGCCAGTTTTGGCTTGAATGAGGTGATCACAGTGTACGGTAGAAGGAACAGCTACTTTATCGCGTCCGCAGGTCATGAACTGTAACAGGGCCATCTGAGCGGTGGCATCCTGCATTGCTACGCGATCGGGTGCAAACTCCACATAAGACTTTCCACGCTCATAAGCCGCGGTGGTAGGTGCATATAAGTGAGCATACAAAATCTTTTCTGAGAGTGTGAGCGGGCGTCCCAGCAGTTTACGGGTAGCTTCCACTTTACCCGGCAGTGCCGCATACACTTTTTTAATCATTTCAATATCAAACACCATGGAAAAAAATTATTTAAGACCGGTTAGAAAATGCACCGCGAAATTAATTAAATTCAACAAGTTTTTAAAAGATATGTAGACGATTGTCTATAAATGATAAGCCTGGAAAATAGCCGGTTACCCTGCCGGCCCACTGTATGAAATGCCGCTAAATCACTGCCAGCTTACTATCAGCTATTTATAGGTATGGAAATCAGACTTGTTTTTAACCTGGGATTGTAATAAATTTGATATATGAATAGATTTAAAGACTTCGTGGAATGGCAGGCCTTTGGGGTTTGTACAGCTATCGGCAATAAGCTGGGTATAGCCACCTCCCGTATTCGTCTGTTTTTCATCTATACCTCCTTTATCACCATGGGCTCCCCGCTCATCGTTTATATGATCATGGCCTTCTGGGTAAATATGAAGAATTATATCCTGAACGCCCGCAGAAACCCCCTCAGATACCTTTAACAGATTCAGCATCATTTTTGATATATAGTCATTTAAAAAGAATGACTGGTAAACTAATCCCTGATAACAGGGATATTTTGTATTAGGATTCATTTATATATTCGTGTCACGATAAGGATAAGGAAGTAAAATTTTAACCAATACACATACAAAATGAGAATGCCTTCATGGAAACACCTGGCAAATGGTGTGCTGCTTTTATCTACCGCGTTATTTATGGCTGCATGTTCGAAAAACGATAACGATGGCAAATCGAGAATTCAGGTCGCACTTACCGATGATCCAGGAGATTTTAAAGCTGTTTACATTGATGTTCAGGAAGTAAATGTCAACTACAACGATAGTGATGACAATGGTTGGCAGACATTGCCTGGCATGAAAAAGGGACGCTACAACCTACTTACACTCGTTAATGACAAAGACACTGTACTGGCAGATGCTGAAATAGCATCCGGTACAATTAAAGAAATCAGGCTCGTACTGGGTGATGACAACTGGGTGGTAACTAACGCAGGTGACTCTATCAAACTGCAAACACCCAGCGGACAGTCTTCAGGTGTGAAACTGAAGATCAACATGCCCGTATCTGAAGGGGTTCTTTACAAACTGCTGCTCGATTTCGACGTAGCGAAATCCATTCATGAAGCAGGAAGTGCCGGTAAGTATATACTAAAACCGGTTATCAGAACTGTCCTCGAAGCACAGGGCGGTAGTATCAAGGGTGTTGTATTGCCAGCAGTAGTACCTTCTGCCGTACTGGTACTGAGCGGTACTGATACCGTTGCCAGCACTTATTCCGGTGTTGGTGGCGCTTATCTGCTGAAAGGTATTGCAGCCGGTAGCTATACCCTGCATTACATTTCTGTTGATTCTACCCTGGTACCTGCTACCAAACAGGGCGTAGTGGTAGAAACTGGTAAAGTAACAACCGTAGATACCCTGACATTGCAGGACTAAGCTTGTCAATTACAGTTTGCAAACAACATCAATAAAAAAAATCCATCCGCATGCAGCCGGATGGATTTTTTTTATTGCAATATGCTTAATCCAGGTGGAAATTTGTCATTGCTTGGTAGTGGTTCTGCAACTGGTTCACAGTAATAGAACCTTTGATTTCCCGGTGTTCGTCCCGGTAATCGAGGCGTGTAGCCGGCATCCCATCTGCCAATGTATGCAGCTTCACTGAGAATGGCCCGCGTACATAAATTACCCCATCGCCATTAAGAGAGAGGGCCTCGTCTTTTTTAAATTTGAGTCTGAGTAACTGATCTTCATTCAGTGGAATGGGGTAGAGGTCTTTCAGGTCGTACCAGAACTCCTGTTCTCCGGTAAGTACACAGATCTGTTTGTCCTCACGGTTAACTTCCAATACCTGACCTTCCACAGTGTTTCCTTCGTACTGCACCAATACTATATCTCCTGCTTTTACATCTTGTAAATTGATCATGGTGAATAAAATTTTGGGTGTTTGTATTAAGAGTTATAATCTGCAAAGAGCGGTCTAGTCTTATCCTAAGATAAGCATAAGATAAGAAATAGTCCATAGACGCCGGATATTTTCCTGTCTTCTGTTCTAATACAAAAGGCAGGCCATCCGGCTTCCATGGACTATCAAATATTATCGTTTATAAATATCTGGCTATAAACGCGTTACCATCTCTATACTGTTATAAAACACGTGACCCCGCATTATCTCACCACTTCACGAATCCTTACCAGTTGTTCCAGCAGGCCTTCCAGCAGGTCGAGATGCAGCATGTTGGCGCCGTCTGATTTAGCTTTGGACGGGTCCGGATGGGTTTCAATGAACAAACCATCAGCTCCCGTTGCAATCGCAGCTTTGGCGATAGTACCGATCAGTTTTGGATTACCGCCGGTAACGCCACTGGTCTGGTTAGGTTGCTGCAGGGAGTGGGTACAGTCCATGATCACAGGTACGCCATGTTCCTTCATAATAGGAATATTGCGGTAGTCTACCACCAGGTCCTGGTAACCGAAGGTGGTTCCACGCTCGGTCAGCCATACTTTATCGTTACCGCCCTGTTTTACTTTTTCTACGGCAAATTTCATCGCCTCGCCACTTACAAACTGTCCTTTCTTCACATTGACGAATTTACCGGTTTCCGCTGCTGCCAGCAGGATATCGGTCTGGCGGCACAGGAATGCCGGGATCTGCAATACATCCACATAAGCGGCTGCCATGGCTGCTTCTGCAGCAGAGTGAATGTCAGTGGTAACAGGCAGGTTGAATGTTTCTCCTGTTTTCTGCAGAAGATCCAGGCCTTCCACGTCACCCACGCCACTGAAAGAGTTGATGCTGGTACGGTTCGCTTTACGATAAGATGCTTTGAAAATATATGGAATGTTCAGGCGTTTACAGATACCTGATACCTTTTCAGCTACATGCATCAGCAGCGCTTCATCTTCTACTACGCAAGGCCCGGCTATCAGAAAGAAATTATCTGGGTTATATTGATCCTTAAAAATTGACTTCAGGTGTGTTTGTGCTGACATGATTTTTGTATTTGAGAGTGCAAAGTTATGCTATTCTGGGGGATTACTTTCCAGCAGCGGGAACTGCTGCGACTCGCTTAATTGTCATAATATTGTAATTCGATGCCGTGGGACGTTCACTGGGCTTGCATCTGTTCCAATGGGAATCCGGGGATTGTTACCGCATTGTCATGCCTGAGGTTGTCCGTTCTGAATTATTGCGGAAGCTGTTAATATTACGCCTGAATTTTAAGTCATTCATTCGAGATAGCATGAAGAAAGATAAAATATTGGTAATCGGCGCCTGCGGGCAGATTGGTGTTGAACTTACACTGGCATTAAGGAAGATGTACGGAGACGCCAATGTGGTTGCTTCCGATCTGCGTGAAGAGCACGATCTGCTCAAAGGAACAGGTCCTTATGTATCCCTGGATGTCATGAATAAAGAGATGCTGCACGTGTTGATTATCCGTCATAACATCACCCAGGTCTACCTGCTGGCGGCTATCCTTTCTGCTACCGGTGAAAAGAACCCGCTGCTGGCATGGCATATCAATATGCAAAGCCTGCTGAATGTGCTGGATATCGCGAAAGAAGAAAATATCGACAAAGTCTACTGGCCAAGCTCCATTGCGGTATTCGGGCATGATTCCCCTAAGGAGTCTACTCCGCAGCATACCATTATCGAGCCCACCACGATTTATGGTATCAGTAAGTTTGCGGGTGAACGCTGGTGCGAATATTACAGCCACCGTTATGGCCTGGATGTACGCAGCCTGCGCTATCCTGGTCTGATCAGTTACAAATCAGCTCCGGGTGGTGGTACAACAGATTATGCTATTGAGATCTTCCATGAAGCATTGGAAGAAAAGAAATATACCTGCTTCCTCTCTGAAGGCACTTATCTGCCAATGATGTATATGCCGGATGCTATCCGCGCTACCATTGAGCTGATGGAAGCCGATAAAGCAAAGATCAAAGTGCGCTCTTCCTACAACCTGGGCGCTATGAGCTTTTCTCCCAAAGAGATAGCTGCGGAGATCAAAAAACATATCCCGGAATTCACTATCAGTTATGAACCAGATTACCGTCAACAGATAGCCGACGGATGGCCTAAGAGCATAGATGATGACCAGGCCTGCCAGGACTGGGGTTGGAAACCGGAATTTAATCTGGAGAAGATGACAGCAGATATGCTGAAGAACCTCACAAAATAAGCAGGCAATGCCCTGGCTTCAGGCAACATTATTTTTGTATATGAAGCCGGAGAACGGGAATATCCGGGTAATAACCGACGGAATATATCTTCAAAAAAAATGACGAATGCAACAATGCATTCGTCATTTTTTTTGAAACGCTTATAATTTACTAATCCACAAACCCAACCGCTACGGTTGAATTACTGAATTCGTCGATCAGGATAAACGCGCCATTGGCAGGGTTAGTATCATAACTATCTGCAAATACCGGCTGTGCGGTCTTCAGGGTAATTTTACCAATATCATTCAGGCCCAGCTCTTTCTTATCCTCCAGGATCTTATTGGAAGTTACATCGATCACATATTGTATCACCTGCACCTTTGCTTTCACGCGGTTAATACCATGCTGCAGCAGGTAAGCTTTACCCGGTACAAGTTTCTGCTGATCCATCCAGCACACTTGTGCAGAGATCTCTCTCAGCAGGGCAGGGGCATTCTCAGGTTTGGAGAACATGCTGCCACGGCTGGTATCAATCTCGTCTTCCAGTGTGATCACTACGCTCTGGCGTGCTTCTGCAGTGGTGAGCGGTGTTTCGAACTGTTCGATGGTTTTAATCTTGCTTTTCTGCTGGGAGGGGAGGGAGATGATCTCATCACCTACATTGAAATGGCCGCTCACCACTTTACCGGCAAAACCACGAAAGTCGTGATAAGCCTCTGTTTTCGGACGGATCACTGACTGTACTTTGAAGCGGGACGGATGACTGTTATCCGCATGATCAAACGTGATCTGCTCCAGGTATTCCAGCAGTGAATCGCCGTTATACCAGCTGATCTTTTCAGAGCGGGCGGCCACGTTCTCACCATAGAGAGAAGAGATCGGAATGAATTTAATAGAAGGCGCTTTGAATGTCGCACTGGCAATCAGCGCCTGGAATTCTTCCACGATCTGATTAAAGCGTGCCTCGCTATATTCCACCAGGTCCATTTTGTTGACGCATACCACTAGGTATGGTATACGCAGCAGGCTGGCGATAAAGAAGTGACGGTAAGTCTGTTCTACGATACCTTTACGGGCATCGATCAGTATCAGGGATACCTGTGCATTGGATGCACCGGTCACCATGTTACGGGTATATTCGATATGTCCGGGAGTATCGGCAATGATGTATTTACGGGTAGGGGTAGAAAAGTAAATGTGTGCCACGTCAATGGTGATACCTTGTTCACGTTCAGCTACCAGGCCGTCTGTCAGCAGTGACAGGTCTGTAAAATCAAGTCCCTTACGTTTGCTGGCAGCGTGCAATGCTTCCATTTTATCCTGTGGAATAGAATGTGTATCATAAAGCAGCCTGCCTATCAGGGTGCTTTTCCCATCATCTACACTGCCGGAAGTGGTTATACGTAAAACCTCCATGTTATATTTTTTAAGTGGCGGAAAAGGCTTGTTGTCCGCGACGATTTTATACTAATTGATTGAATCCTGTAACCAGAAAAGAAAGTGACAATTGCCGGCGATCATTAAAAGTAACCAGCCTGTTTTCTTTTCTCCATTGCTGCTTCAGAGCGTTTATCATCGATACGGGCGCCTCTTTCAGATATTTTGGCTTCCAGTATTTCACCGATGATATCTTCCAGTTTATCAGCTTCTGAGATCACTGCAGCGGTACAGGTCATATCACCAACGGTACGGAAGCGTACTTTCTGGCGGAAAGGCACTTCTTCCTCGGTGGTATTGAGGAAAGGAGAGTAAGGCCAGTACATGCCATCGCGCTCGATGATCTCTCTTTCGTGGGAGAAATAGATAGATGGGATCTGCAGGTTTTCCCGGCGGATATAGTTCCATACGTCCAGTTCTGTCCAGTTGGAGATAGGGAATACCCTTACGTTCTCACCCAGGTGTATTTTACCATTGAGCATATCGAATAGTTCAGGGCGTTGCATTTTAGCGTTCCACTGACCGAATTCATCTCTTACAGAGAAGATCCTTTCTTTCGCACGTGCTTTCTCTTCGTCGCGGCGGGCGCCGCCGATGCAGGCATCGAATTTCAGTTCTTCGATAGCATCCAGGAGGGTTACGGTCTGCAGGGCGTTTCTGCTGGCGTATTTACCAGTTTCTTCCTGTACTTTACCCTGGTCGATACTGTCCTGTACATTTCTCACAATAAGATCAAGACCCAGTGATTCCACCAGCCAGTCACGGAACTGGATGGTTTCGGGGAAGTTATGTCCGGTGTCTATATGCAGTAACGGGAAAGGAACTTTACCCGGATAGAATGCTTTCTGTGCCAGTCGCACGATAGTGATAGAATCCTTACCACCTGAGAACAGGATGGCGGGGCGCTCAAACTGTGCAGCTGTTTCACGTAAAATATAGATGGCCTCATCTTCCAATGCCTGCGGAAACTCCCACTGTATTTTATTGGTCATAAGTCTTTATTTAGATGTCCCTGTGGACCAGTTTATCAATTTAATCAGATCTTTTGTAATTATCCGTGCAATCCGCACTCTTTCTTGGATAGCTCCCACCACCATCTGCCGGCGCGGGGATGTTCTCCCGGTTCAATTGCGCGTGTACATGGAGCACAACCGATGGAGATAAAGCCTTTATCGTGCAATTTATTGTACGGTACGTTCTTCTCCTTCAGATAATTGATCATTTCGTCGTGGGTCCAGTTAATGAGCGGATTGTATTTATATAGTTGTCTGGCTTCGTCCCACTCAATGGCGTGTAATGACTGGCGGTTTTCGGACTGTTCAGCGCGAAGACCGGTGATCCATACTTTCACACCCTGGAGGGCGCGGTTCAGCGGGACAACTTTGCGGATGTTACAACATTCTTTGCGGTTTTCTACAGATTCGTAGAAGCTATTTGGGCCTTTTTCCGCGAGTAGTTTTTCTACTGAGGCGGTTTCAGGGAAATAGACTTCAAAGTTTTTCTTGTAGCGGGCGCGGGTGAGGTCCATCAGGTCGTAAGTTTCCTGGAACAGACGTCCAGTGTCAAGGGTGAATACCCTGATCGGCAAGTTGGCGCGCCAGATCATGTCGGCAATCACCTGATCTTCCTGTCCAAATGAGGTGGAAAAGGCCACCGCTCCGGGGAATTGTGCTGCCAGATACTGCATGGCAGCGATTGGATCTAGTCCTTCCAGTGCTGTACTGATATTATCCATGTGAATCTCTCAATAAGCTGACACCCATCGATAGATGTCAGTAATACTTCCTTTAGTTTAAATTGGCAGTTTCTGCTGTCTACAAAAATACATAAACTCTATAAAAAGGATAGACTTTTTTTAGTCACAGAGCTAGTAGGTGATTATCAATTGTTTGTGGGTCTTGCTATTGGTGGAGTTTGTTGGTGTGTTTTGGAAACCGTTGAGGATCGGTCCTTCCCTTATAAAACAAAAAGCCGGAGATCAACCCCGGCTTTCAAAAAAGCTTATAATATTGAAACATTCCTCGTCAATATATCCTTCAGCGTTTTATTCTCAAGGATCTTCAGCGTCGCATCCCGTACCTTACTCATGACATCATTCAACCCACACACTGCTTCATCCCGGCAATTCTCACATCTTTCATAGTAATTGAGACTCACACAGGGAAGCAGCGCAATCGCCCCATCCAGCAGGCGGATAATCCTCGCTAAAGGTATCTCTTTCGGAGCCTTCAGCAGGTAGTAGCCACCACCTTTACCTTTCTTACTTCCCAGGATACCGGCATTCTTCAATTCCAACAGGATGTTCTCCAGGAATTTGATAGAGATGTTCTTCTCGTGGGCAATTTCAGAGATGAGAATGGGACCCTTATCTGCATTTTCTGCCAGGTGTATGAGCGCGTGAAAAGCGTATTGCGTTTTTTTAGACAACATATCGATTGATTTGCATCCCTCCCAGATGTTCTTGTTACTACAAAGATAACAGCTTTTTACGTCTTACAGGCTCAGTACATCTTTCATACTGAAGATGCCTGTTTTTCCCTTCAGCCATTCCGCAGCAATCACAGCGCCGGAAGCGAATCCTTCGCGGGAATGGGCGGTATGGGTGATGGTAATATCGTCTATAGCGGAGGTATAGGTAATACTGTGGGTACCGGGAGCCGGATCTATGCGTTTGGAAACGATGGAGAGCTGTTCTGGCCTGGAGGTCTCATCATTCACCCATTCCTGCTTGCGACGTACTTTCTCCATCAGCTGCTCGGCCAGGGTAATGGCGGTACCACTCGGCGCATCCCGTTTCTGGGTGTGGTGGATCTCCTCCATTTTTACCTCGTACTGAGGCTGATTCGCCATTAATTCCGCCAGGCGTTTGTTGATCTCGAAGAAGATATTCACGCCCACGCTGAAGTTACTGGCATAAAGGAATGCCTGATGCTGTTCCAGGCACAAAGATTTTACAGTAGGGAGCTGTTCCAGCCAACCAGTACTGCCACAAACGACAGGAACATTGGCGGCGAAACACTTCAATATATTATTATAGGCGGTTTCCGGACCGGTAAATTCGATAGCAACATCTGCCTTGCTGAGTTCTTCCTTTTCCAGCAGGTGCTGACTGCTCAGGTCAATACGGTGAACGATCTCATGTCCTTTAGCTACGGCGATGGCCTCAATTGCCTTTCCCATTTTCCCGTAACCGATAAGCGCTATTTTCATAATATATTGAGTTAGATACTATTAGTAGAAATTAGTAAAAGGGGAGAAGTTACCACTTGTTGCCAAGGGCGATCGAATTGCTGTATTTCTTTTTACCGCCACCTATGGAGAAACGCAGACTGAGCCCAAGTGCCTGATTATTAATAACAGTTGGTACGATCTTCATACTCAGGTCATCCGACATGTTGAAGTCCTTCAAATGGGCAAACACAGTAGCATCCACAATATTCAGTCCATAGGCAAGCACAAATACGAGCACGGAGTAGTCCACATATTCCCGGTAAGCGTCCCGTAGGTATTTCAGGCCATTGTCACTGTACAACCCAACATAGTCATCCACAGTATCAGCATTACCGTCCATACGGATACGATAGGCGTTCCGGAAGGTACGGTAGTTGTCCATGTTGATAATAAAAGTACCGGTAGTGATGCCGAGGGCGGCATAAACCAGGGGGATCTTCCAGTACTGCCTGTTGTAGGCCTGTCCGAGGCCCGGCAGTACGGCGGAGTAAAAAGCTGCCTTCCGCGGACTATGAGGAGTGGGAGGGGCAGGTTTTACAGAATCTCTTTTGATAAAAAGTTCAGTACTGTCTTTCCGGTTGTCTGGCTGCTGTGTGCGCAGGTAAGCAGCCTTGGTGCTGTCCTGGGCCAGCAGGGTAGCGGGCAGACAAACAAATACCGGTAGTACCAGTAAACAAAGACGTAGTAAATAAGAAAATGTATTCCCGGACTGTTTAGCCACCGTATAAGTCTATTTTTTCTAATATGCTATCGAGCTCCTCGTCAGAGTAAAACTCGATGGTAACGCTACCTTTGCCATTCTTGCTTCTGTCCAGTTTCACTTTTGTGGCAAAATGACTTGCCAGGTTATCTTCTATCTTCTGATAGGCCGGTGGTAGTGAGATTTTTCCAGCCTTTTTCACATTGCCCTTGTCAATGTGGGAGGTTTTACGCACCAGGTCTTCTGTTTGACGTACGGAGAGCCCGTTCTGCATGATCTCATTGAAAACGAAGAGCTGTTTCTCTATATTTTCCACGGCGATCAATGCTCTGGCATGTCCCATGCTTATTTGTCCATTGCGGACAGCTACCTGGATATCAGGCGGCAGTTTAAGCAGGCGTATATAGTTGGTAACGGTACTTCTTTCTTTACCCATGCGGTCAGCCACCTGCTCCTGGGTGAGTACACACTCTTCCATCAGGCGTTTGTAGCTCAGGCCGATTTCTATGGCGTTCAGATTTTCCCGCTGTAAGTTTTCCAGCAGGGCCAGTTCCAGCAGTTCCTGGTCGTTCGCCTGGCGGATATAGGCCGGAATATCTTTCAGACCTGCCATCCGGCTGGCGCGTAAACGCCTTTCACCTGCTATCAGCTGGTATTTGTTAGGGCCCACCCTGGACACGGTAATAGGTTGTATTACATCGTGCAGTGAGATGGACATACTTAATTCCTGTAAAGCTTTCTCGTCAAAGTCCCGGCGTGGCTGCTTAGGATTCACATCCACCTGATCGAGCGGGATACGCTCAATACCGGTAGCTCTTGCCACGACTTGTTCTCCCAGAACGCTGGTAGTCTGTTTCAGGTCGGTATCAATATTTTGCAGCAGCGAGCGGATACCTTTACCCAGCGCCTCTTTCTTATTAGGATTCCCCTTACTCTGATTGCTCATTGTTAATTGCTAATATTTTATCTTCCAGGTTAATACGTGTAAAGTTATTCTTTTGCAGAATTTCTTTGGCCAGGTTGAGATAGTTGATCGCACCGGTACTGGCGGCATCGTACATGATCACGGATTTACCGAAGCTGGGCGCTTCACCCAGTTTGGTATTACGGTGGATGATCGTGTTGAATACGCTTTCCTCGAAGTGTTGTTTCACTTCATCCACTACCTGGTTGCTCAGGCGCAGACGGCCGTCGTACATGGTCATCAGGATACCCTCTATGGCCAGGTTGGTATTTAAACGGCTCTGAACGATCTTAATTGTATTTAACAACTTACCCAGACCTTCCAGTGCAAAAAACTCGCACTGTACCGGAATGATCACTGAGTCGGACGCCACCAGGGCGTTTACCGTGATCAGGCCCAGGGAAGGGGAGCAGTCAACTATAACAAAATCATAATCATCCTTTACGGCATCTATCACCTGCTTCATCACCTGCTCCCTGTTGGGATGGTTGATAAGCTCCAGCTCTGCACCTACCAGATCAATATGGGATGGCAGCACTTTCAGATTGGGTGTATCTGATTCCAGGATCACATCTTTGGCCTGCCCGTCATTAACCATACAGTCATATAAGCTCTGCTGTATATTACGCAGGTCAAAACCTAAACCGGTGGTACTGTTAGCCTGCGGATCCGCATCTACCAGCAATGTTTTATATTCCAGTACAGCCAGGCTGCTTGCCAGGTTAATAGCACTGGTAGTTTTTCCTACCCCACCTTTCTGATTAGCGATTGCAATTACTCTTGCCATTGTTGATTAGGTATTTCTTAGGTTTTACTATAGGATAATAAATAGGGCATGATTAGGAAGACTTCCGTCTCTTCACCATGTAACGGAATATGCGTTTTACTATAGATCGATACTGGTTCCTATTGCCGGCAGCAATAATTCCAGCCCTGCGGCTGAAAACTGTTGCTGCGTTTTCTCCTTATCTATCTTGATATACCCAAAGGTGTCGTAGTGTACGCCAATAATGCGCTTACAATCAACGAATCCTGCCGCTACAATCGCATCGTCAGCTCCCATGGTGAAATTATCTCCTATTGGTAAAATTGCAAAATCCAGTTTAGCATACCTGGGTATCAGCTGCATGTCCAGAGTCAGCGCTGTATCCCCCGCAAAATAGAAATTCCCCTCTTCCGTTGTGAATACGAAGCCCATCGGATTGCCCCCGTAAGAGCCGTCTGGCAGACCACTGGAATGGTGGGCCACCACACATTTCACTGTGCCAAAGTCGAAGTGCCATTTACCTCCTGTATTCAACGGGTGTACTTTCTCAATGCCCTGTCTGCCAGCCCATTCGGTTAGTTCAAAAGCACCTACAACAGTCGCATTTGTACGTTTTGCCAGTCCCACCAGGTCGGCCACATGGTCAGCATGACCGTGTGAACAGAATATATAGTCAGCTTCTATCTTGTTGATATCTATTTCCTTAGCCAGTTCGTTGTGTGTAATGAAAGGGTCAAAAACAATCTTCTTCCCCTTAATTTCGACCGCAAAACTGGAATGTCCGTAATAGGTGAAATTCATCCTGCAGGTGTCTATGTAAACAAAGTATATACCTATCCAAAGTGTACAAAAGTACAACGATTAGAGAATAATAAGGTCTACCCCGCTATTTATTTATTCACAGCTGGTACACATTTCAATTGTTAATTAACTCAAAATGAGATGTTTAATATTATTTGTTAAAGTAAATGCAAAATCTGCCTTCCGGTACAATATGTGGATGTGTAGTTCGTCATACCCATTATACCGCCCGCTGGTACCAAAAAAAAGGATAGGTCTGCCGAAGGGGTTATTTTTGTAAGGACAAATATTCTACATGCGTTCAGGATTCAACACGATAGTACTGTTAGTCATACTATTATTACTCGATCTTTATGTTTTTATGGCCATTAGGGCCATTTTTAATGGTTCATCAGCAAGAGTGCGTGGCTTCGTATTCGGTGGCTACTGGGGAATATCAGCCCTGGTAATATTGACTATCGCCCTCTTACCATACCTGAACTGGCAGGAATGGCCTGCCAATGCCCGCTCCTATGTACTTACTATCATATTCGGACTGGTCTTTGCCAAGATGCTGGCGGCTGTATTCCTGCTGCTCGACGATGCCCGCCGTGGTATTCAGTGGATCATCAGCCGGTTTTCTGCCGGTGGAGGAGATGCCGTAGCTACCAATGCCATCTCCCGTTCAAAATTCCTCTCCCAGATGGCCTTAGTACTGGGAGGTGGTATGTTTGCCACCCTCGTATACGGCCTCTCGAATAAATATAATTACCGGGTTCATAAAATGAAACTCGCTTTCAAAAACCTGCCACCGGCTTTTAAAGGACTCCGTATTGTACAAATATCTGATATTCATTCCGGTAGCCTGACCAATAAAGAGGCTGTAGTAAAAGGAGTGGAACTCATCAACGCACAAAAGGCTGACATTATACTCTTTACCGGCGACCTGGTGAATGACCGCGCCACAGAAATGGACAACCTGATGGAGGTCTTCAGCCAGGTTAAAGCTCCTATGGGGGTCTATTCGACCCTGGGCAACCACGACTATGGCGATTATTACGCCTGGCCCGACAGGGATGCCAATGGTTTCAGCGCACAACGGAATGAGAACCTGGAAAGACTGAAAGCGGTACATGGTGAGTTGGGCTGGAAATTGCTGATGAATGAACATGTTACCCTGGAGCGGGGCGGACAACAGATTGGTTTACTGGGAATTGAGAACTGGAGCTCCATGAGCCGCTTCCCCAAATACGGCGATATGAAAAAGGCGTACGCCGGCGCTGCACACCTGCCATTTAAGATCCTGATGTCTCATGACCCTACCCATTGGGATGCCCAGGTAAGGACAGAATATCCAGATATTGACCTTATGCTGGCAGGCCATACCCACGGTATGCAGTTCGGTGTGGAAATCCCTGGCTTCAAATGGAGCCCCGCCCGGTTTATCTATAAGGAATGGGCGGGTCTTTATAAAGAAGGAGATCAGCGCCTGTATGTGAACAGAGGATTCGGTTTCCTGGGGTATCCCGGCCGCGTGGGCATTCTGCCGGAAATCACTGTGATAGAGCTGACATAGTCTTGTCGGCTCTGGTTTCGCAGTCGACGACTTTCCGTCCTCATCCACCGACAAACGGCTATGGTCTATCGACTATTTATTCTATCTTGCAGCTGTAAAATGCTCCGTGCATGCGCTGCTGCTTTCTATTCTTATTTCTGTTATGTAGTAAGGCTGTCATGAGCCAGTCCCTTGCCGACTTGGAAAAACAACTGGATTCCCTGCTGAAAAAGAGGGAGAAAAGTGAGTTGATCCTGGGCGTCGGATATGGCAATAGCCCTGCTTATGGCAAAAAAACACAGACATATGAGACGCCGGTAGTCATGAAACCGTTCCTCTCCCCATCGGTTTCCTACTTTCATAAAACGGGATTGTACGCCAACGTAAGCAGCTATTACCTGTTTCAGTCCATCGGTAAACCCTGGTTTGAATGGGACCTTTCCGTGGGGTATGACTATTCAAAGAACCGGAAGTTCCTGACAGGCATTTCCTATACCAAATATATCTTCACCGATTCTGTTGATATCCCCATTACACCTATCAACAATGAATTATTTGCTTACTTCTATTACAGGGACTGGTGGGTGCAGCCCGGCATCAGCCTCGACCTGGGATGGGGCAACACACAAGAGAAGCTTGCAGGAGGCAGATTGAGCCGCAACATCTCCGGAAAGGATTTCAATATCGTTACAGCAGTACGTCACCCTTTTATCTTTGTCGATGTACTAAAGAATGATGACGCTATTTTACTGACCCCGTCTGTCGGGCTTACAATGGGAACTGCCAATTACTACAGCAATCTTAAATCATTCCAGTATATCTCCCGCTCCCCGAAATTACACTGGGAATGGAACGATGCCCCTCCGCCACCGGAAGATGTCCAGCGATCATTCCTGAATAGCAAGACTGCCACCGGCTTTGAAATGCGGGCGATTGACCTTACCGTCAATGCATCTTATATGCTCGGGAACTTTACGATCTCACCATCCTATACCATTTTCAAACCATTCCAGGGAGAAGAAAAACAACTCACCGGCTATTTTACCGCCAGGTTAGGGTATACTTTTAAATGATCCTCTACTGCATTTTTACTCACGTTACTGTTTTTTCTATTTTGTTATCCACACATTGCTAGTTGTTAATAATTGTAGCACACATTTTGCTATCTGTCAGATAGGGGTATGCTTTGTGAGGAACGTTATATTAATCAGACCTGAAAAACCTTTTAATCAATCGATAAAATCATCCTCTTCTGTTTAAAAACAACTATTATGAAAAAACTGTTTCTCGCGATCGCTGTACTCAGTGTGACTGCCGTTTCTACCGCAAATGCCCAGACCAAGTTCTTAAGATTCGGTCTTAAAGGAGGTGCGAATCTGGGTAAACTGGACGGTCAGGGTTACAAAGATGGCTTCAATCTCGGGTATCACCTGGGTGGTTTCGCACAGGTAAACCTGACAAAAGGCTTTGGTGTACAGGGTGAATTGATCTTTTCTTCCAGCACAGTAAAAACTACAAGTAATTTTGGTGAGGTCGTTGATCCTGAAAATCTGAACGATCCTTCTAACAACAACAAAAAGATAAAGCTGAACTACCTGAGCATTCCGCTGTTAGCGAATATCTCTTTGGGTAGCCCACGGGTTAAACTGCAGGTTGGTCCTCAGTTCAGCGCCCTGGTGAGCGACAAGAACGTATTCAAAGGTGCTGACGATGCCTTTAAAGGTGGTGATGTATCTGGTGTGGCCGGTTTATGGTTACAGCTGCCAATCATCAACATCAGTGCGCGTTACATCATTGGCTTCACTGACGTGAAAGGTGTAAACACTGTTACTGACAGAGGCAACTGGAAAAACCAGAGTATCCAGCTGGGTGTAGGTGTGACTTTATAAAAACAGCTTAAATGATATTGAAAGTCGCTTCGTCATAAAACGGAGCGACTTTTTTAATATCATTTATCTTTTCGTGGCATTATACTTGACAATATACCTATGCTTATAAAAATGAATGGAAAGCAGGCCGCAGGCTGACAAATTGGCCACTTTCCCGATTAAACTACGCAGATGAATAGATTCTATTTTGCAAACTCGGAAGAAGAAATGGAGTTCATGCCGATTATCCCTTTGAATGAAGAGAATGATGGCCTGGAAGACGAGAAAATACCTGATGAACTGGCATTACTGCCACTAAGAAATACTGTACTTTTCCCTGGAGTGGTATTGCCAATTACAGTTGGCAGGGATAAATCCATAAAGGCAGTGAACGATGCCTATAAGGCAGACAAACTGATAGGGGTTGTAGCGCAAAAAGATAGTACCATAGAAGATCCCAACCTGGTCGATCTTACCGACGTAGGTACTGTTGCCCGTATCGTTAAGCTCATTAAAATGCCGGATGGTGGCACCACAATCATTATACAGGGACGCAAACGTTTTAAGATCAGTGAAATAGTGACGGAAGATCCTTATTTCAAGGCCCGCATAGAATTGCTGCAGGATGAAATAGTGACAGATGATCCGGAATTTGACGCCTACATTTCTTCCATTAAAGACCTGGCAGGTCAGATCATCCAGTTATCACCGAACCTGCCCTCCGAAGCCAGTATCATCCTGAAGAACATTGAAAATGAATCCTTCCTGGTACACTTCGTATCCTCCAATCTGAACTGTGACCTGAAAGACAAACAGCAACTGCTCGAGATCAATAACCTGCGCACCCGCGCGGAATTGCTTCTGAAATTATTGCAGGTGGAACTGCAGCTGGCAGAGCTGAAAAATAAGATCACCAATAAAACCAAAGCAGATCTTGACAAGCAACAGCGGGAATACTTCCTTCAGCAACAGCTCAAATCCATTAAGGAAGAGCTGGGAGGAGATGCCAATGACCGTGAAGTCAAGGAATTGCAGCGCAAGGCGGAAAAGAAGCAATGGACAGAAGCTGCCGCTGACTTATTCCGCAAAGGCATTGAAAAGCTGGAGCGTATGCATCCCAGCACGCCAGATTATTCCGTGGTGTACAATCACCTGGACCTGATGCTGGACCTGCCCTGGAAAGAATATACTGAAGACAGCTATGACCTGAAAAAGGCGAAAAAGATCCTGGACAATGACCATTATGGTATGGACAAGATCAAGGAACGCATTCTCGAATACCTTGCCGTCCTCAAACTGAAAGGAGATATGAAGTCTCCGATCCTCTGTTTTGTTGGTCCTCCGGGTATTGGTAAAACGTCCCTGGGTCGTTCCATTGCCAGCGCCATTGGTCGTAAATACGTACGACTGAGCCTTGGTGGTCTGCATGACGAAAGTGAGATCAGGGGCCACCGTAAAACATATATCGGTGCTATGCCCGGTCGTGTATTACAGTCCATCCGCAAAGTGAAAACTTCCAACCCTGTCATGATCCTCGATGAGATCGACAAGATCGGTAATGATCACCGCGGAGACCCAAGTTCCGCTATGCTGGAAGTATTGGACCCTGAACAGAACGGTACTTTCTACGACAACTACCTCGAGCTGGAATACGACCTGAGCAAGGTACTGTTTATCGCTACCGCGAATAATATTAACGCTATTAACCCTGCTCTTCGCGACAGGCTGGAGATCATAGATTTAAGTGGTTATTCCATAGAAGAAAAAGTGGAGATCGCTAAGCGCCACCTGATACCAAAACAGAAGGATGCACATGGTCTGAAAACGCTGAAAATGCGTATCAGCAACAACATCGTCGAAAGAGTGATCCAGGATTATACCCGTGAAAGCGGTGTTCGTGAACTGGACAGGCAATTCGCCTCTATCATGCGTTCCATTGCCAAAGATGTGGCGCTGGAAGAGGAGATCCCTGAAAGCCTGACAGAAGAGCATATAGAGGAAATACTGGGTAAGTCCCGGTACTCCAATGAGATCTACAAAGTGGGCAACCCGGCAGGTGTGGCTGTAGGACTGGCCTGGACCTATGTAGGAGGGGACATCCTCTTCATCGAGACCAGCCTAAGTGAAGGTAAAGGTGAGCTGAGGCTGACCGGTAACCTGGGTAACGTGATGAAGGAATCCGTGAGTACAGCCCTTAGCTACCTGCATGCACATGCCAAGGAATTCAAGATCGATCCTAAGCTGTTCAACCAGCGCAATGTCCATGTACACGTTCCGGAAGGAGCAGTGCCCAAGGATGGCCCAAGTGCCGGTATCACTATGCTAACGGCCCTAACGTCTGCATTTACAGGCAGAAAGGTTAAATCCTACCTGGCTATGACAGGTGAGATCACCCTCCGCGGACAGGTATTGCCGGTAGGAGGTATCAAGGAAAAAATACTGGCTGCCAAAAGAGCAGGTATTAAGGAAATTATCCTCTGCTGGCAGAATGAAAAGGATATCAAAGAAATAAATCCTGACTATATCAAAGGATTAAAGTTCCATTTTGTAAAAGAAATGAACCAAGTGATCGATATAGCGTTATTAAAGAAGTAACATTTCCCTGCCAGCCTTTTAACAGTTGTGGCTGGCAATGGATACTAATGTTGATTGTTTTAAGGGTTTGGGAATGCCATATGTGTAGCATATGGCATTCCTGTTTATAAGCATCAGCCAATCTGCCGATAACAGATTGGCTTTGGTGTTTTATAACCTATTATTATTTAGTTTTATGCCTCTTTATGAGGAAAAACATCATTGCGCTGCTGATTGCGCTCCCGTACCTCTGCCTTTCTATGTCAACCGCCAGTGCCCAGGTACTGGGAGGAAAGAGCGTATTTTCCTTTCTTGATCTACCCGTTTCCCCTCAAATAGCTGCCCTGGGTGGCTCCAACACTAGCTTACAGAATAATGATATTGCCCTGTCTGCGCTCAACCCTGCATTATTAAGGGAAAGCATGCACCAGCATTTGCAGTTGAATTACACCAATTACTTCGCAGATGTACAATATGCCCATGCGTTGTTTGGCTACCACCTGGAGAAGTATGGAACCACGCTTGCCGGCAGCGTGCAATACATTGACTACGGCAGCGTCACACAGACAGATGCAGCAGGCAACATTCTTGGGAATTTCAAGCCCAGAGACATGGCTTTCCAACTGACGGCCTCCCGCAGATACCTGGAGCGATGGTACTATGGCATCAGCATCCAGTATGTTCAATCTTCCTATCAGCAATACGGCGCCTCCGGCTTGGCATTCCATGTAGGACTGAACTACCAGGATACAGCTCACCACTGGCAGGCCGGCCTTGTAATACGTAATATGGGCGCACAACTAAAAGCCTATACAAAAGACAACCAGGAACCTCTACCATTTGATCTGCAGATCGGAGTCTCAAAAAAACTGGACAACCTTCCCCTGCAATTCTCCGCTACTATACACCATGTACATCAGTTTGACGTCCGTTATGCTGATCCGAATTTTCAGGAAGGTACCATCACCTATGATGGAGACACCACCACCAATGGCAATACCGCCGACAAGATCTTCCGGCACTTCATACTCGCTGCACAATGGGAGATAGGCCGTTATATAGAACTGACAGCATCTTACAACCATCTCCGCAGACAAGAATTGGGGTTACCACAACAGAAGGGGATGAGTGGTTTTGCAGGAGGGATTGGTATTATCACCCGCAAGCTGCAATTAAGATATACACGCTCCTGGTATCAACGCAGCGAAGCCTTGAATCAGCTGGGTATTAATGTGCCATTGATGGAATGGAGATATTAAGGGCAAAAAAAACGGGACTACAGACGCATCTGTAATCCCGAAAAAAATATAACAACAACTACTATTCTTCCAACTGTCTCTTATACAACTGTATCGTATTCTCCAATCCGAAATAAAGCGCATCACACACCAGCGCATGCCCGATAGACACTTCTTTCAGCTGAGGAATATGCAGCTTAAAGAACCTTAAGTTATCAAGATTAAGATCATGCCCTGCGTTAAGATCCAATCCAATCGCCGTAGCTGCGCGGGCAGTATTCTTATAATCATTGAACAGCTGAAGATTCTGTGGCTGTGTACGTGCACGCTCATATTCTTCTGCATAAGGACCGGTATAAAGTTCAATACGGTCCGCACCAGCCGTCTTTGCCGCTTCCACTTTATCTACTTCAGCATTCAGGAATATAGACACACGGATACCTGCAGCCTTTAAAGTACCGATCACCTCACGGAGGAAAGACTGGTTTTTAATAGTATCCCAGCCGGTATTGGAAGTAATGGCATCAGGTGGATCTGGTACCAGCGTAGCCTGATGAGGCTTTACAGAAAGCACAAGGTCCATAAAGTCTTTCGAAGGATATCCTTCAATGTTGAATTCCGTTTTTACCAGCGGCTTTAGGTCTCTTACGTCCTGGTAGCGGATATGCCGTTCATCCGGTCTCGGATGTACGGTGATACCATCTGCGCCGAAGCGCTCACAGTCCTGCGCTACTTTTAATATATCCGGCATATTACCACCACGCGCATTGCGGAGAGTGGCAAATTTGTTGATGTTTACGCTTAGCTTGGTCATAATGCAAAATTAGTGGAATTACGTGGATAGTACATCGTGATAGATGAAGGGGAAAGTAACTAAAAAGCAAATAGCCCATAACTATCACAGTTATGGGCTATTACTAATATAGTGATTAATCAGATTAGTATCTGTAGTAATCTGGTTTGTATGGGCCTTCAGCAGGAATGTTCAGGTAGGATGACTGTGTAGGAGTCAGAACATCCAGTTCAACACCGATCTTCTTCAGGTGCAGACGGGCAACTTTCTCATCCAGGTGTTTAGGCAGTACGTAAACTTTGTTTTCGTATTTGTCTGTATGCTGCCACAGTTCCAGCTGAGCCAGTACCTGGTTGGTGAAGGAGTTACTCATCACGAATGATGGGTGACCGGTAGCGCAACCCAGGTTTACCAGGCGGCCTTCAGCCAGCAGGATGATGTCTTTACCGTCGATGGTATATTTATCTACCTGAGGTTTGATCTCAACTTTGGTGTTACCATAGTTCTTGTTCAGCCAGGCAACATCAATTTCGATATCGAAGTGACCGATGTTGGAAACGATACACTTGTCTTTCATCAGTTTGAAGTGTTCGCCAGTGATGATATCGCGGCAACCGGTGGTGGTTACGATGATATCAGCCTCTTTCACTGCATCATTCATTTTCTTCACTTCATAACCTTCCATAGCAGCCTGCAGGGCGCAGATAGGATCGATCTCAGTAACGATTACGCGGGCGCCTGCACCTCTCAGGGATTCAGCAGAACCTTTACCTACATCACCGAAACCGGCAACAACTGCAACTTTACCAGCGATCATTACGTCTGTAGCACGACGGATAGCGTCTACACAGGATTCACGGCAACCATATTTGTTATCAAATTTGGATTTGGTAACAGAGTCATTGATATTGATAGCAGGAATAGGCAGAGTACCATGCTGCATACGCTCATACAGACGGTGAACACCGGTAGTGGTTTCTTCACTCAGACCTTTCACGTGCTGGATCAACTCAGGATATTTATCAAATACCATGTTGGTCAGATCGCCACCATCGTCCAGGATCATGTTCAATGGACGGTCCTGGCTACCGAAGAACAGGGTTTGTTCAATACACCAGTCAAATTCCTTTTCATTCAGACCTTTCCAGGCAAACACAGGCACTCCTGCAGCAGCGATGGCAGCAGCAGCGTGATCCTGGGTAGAGAAGATATTGCAGGAGCTCCAGCGAACCTCAGCACCCAGGTGAACCAGGGTTTCTATCAGTACGGCGGTCTGGATGGTCATGTGCAGACATCCGGCAATACGGGCGCCCTGTAAAGGCTTGGAATTGCCGTATTCTTCCCTCAGAGACATCAAACCCGGCATTTCGGCTTCCGCAAGTTCAATTTCTTTACGTCCCCACTCGGCCAGAGACATATCTTTTACCTTGTAAGCAAGGGTAAAGTCAATGTTAGAATTAGCTATTGTAGACATTATTACTTGTTTTGTGCAAATCTACCGTTATTTTATGGGTTTAAACTATGCATTTGTTCTTTTTTTGCCTAGCCAAACAGAACAACAGTGCTTTTATAAGGCAGTTAACCTCACAGGGTTGCTAAAAATATGTTATGACACCGTTTTAGCATAAGCATAATAAAATTTTCCACTATAAATGTGGATTTATAATTTATTGAGCACTAGTACTTCACGATAGTTATCCACATTTGATGATACAACATATTCACAGAATATATAAATTTGTTTGTATAAGTATGAAAATATAAATATGTTTGTATCTTATATATATGTATTGTCTTTTATTTTATCAGATAATACTGTAGGTGGTTCCCAGAAATGGGATGGTGTGAATTGTTTGATGCGAACTACCAAAAAATGCTGCACATCACTATGCGCAGGCCAACCATCTTTATTGAGCAGTGACTTTTTTTAAAGTATTTGATGGATCATTACAACTTTACACAGATTACTATGTCTAAGCTTCCCAATCCTATGAAACGCAGTTCCATTGCAGCGTTACGTAAATTGCCGAATGCCCTCTGCAAAATCGTACTGCCATTACTATTACTGCTGATCTGCAGTGAGATAAATGCGCAGACTGTTAAAGCTGTGATCAATCCTACCGGTGGTACTCCTTCAGCCAATGACCTGAAGATTGAGGTACTTAGTGACGGTGGAATTAAGGTCACGCGGAAAGGATTATTAGAAAGTTATATCAGGACAGATAGCTCTCAGGGTATGAGAGCTTTTTTAGATTTTAAGAATAGCTCTTATCTGGTTCCGCCAAACCTGAAAAGTCCTGCTATCTGTTACATTTCACCTGTATCAGGTACCGGTGAATACTGGGATCCTTACAAGGTACATATCGTAGGTACTATCCTCGATAAATATAAAAACTATCCCACCGGACAAACCGGTACGGTAACCATTATCGTGTCTTATGTGAAGAATACCAATTATTTCTTCATGGACTACGTATTGCACCTGCCGCAGACCAGCGGCTTCACGAAGGCATTGCTGTATCAGTCAGAGCAGGTTGTAATGGGCGCCGCCGCCGGCGATGATCCTGATGCTGCCAGTACCTGTGCCTATGGTTTCATGAGTGCTGATGGTACTACCGTTGGTGTATACCGTGATGCCAGCTGCGCCCTGACGCCGGAAGCGCCCAGAAGCCATGTATATCGCTCACTGAGGAAGTTCGATTCCTGGGAGGTTTCTCTTCCCGGCCATCGTTTCTATATAAATGATGCAGGTTACTTCCCTTATAATACTGTTGCCGGCGGTATTGACGGAAACGCCCGTTCTATGGGCATCATGAAACAGTTAGGCGCTGTGTTCCGTGATGGAAGCCTGGATCCCGACCCGATGAACTTTAAAACATATCGCCTTCTTTCCGGATATGGAACGAGTATGACAGAGTTCGATACCGTTGCGGCGATGAAAGATACCATCCCTGTTCCGGGATTTGCGGCAGTGAATATCAAATTCTCCAACGGTACCTTATCCGGCAACGAAGGAAATACTGCTGACGGAGAAACGCCGGCACAAGGCCTTACCCTGACAGTATCCGGAGGTAAACTGAATGCACCTGCCTACGTATTGGTAAAGTATGACCCCGCGTATGCTTCCAACTATTCACATCCGGCTGTACCTGGAACAGACTTTACCCTGACTCAGGAAGCTTTCCTCGTACCTGCGGGCGACTATACCACGCCTAAGAACGTGACTATTCCTAACCTGCATGTGATCGGAAATGACCAGTTACAATACAGCCGTACCCTTCGTCTCAAACTGGTAAGTACCTGTACTTCCCTGTTAAGCATCTCCGGAACTTCCGAAGTGGATTATACCATTGTGGATGATGAGCCGAGAACGCTGACAATGAATATTGACAGCACCTCCCTGTACGAAGGGAATTCTTCAAAGGCAAGGATCACTATGCCAATCGGTATTACTTGTCCGGAAGATATCGTGATCACTTTCTCCCGCGTTGGAACATCAACAGCAGGAGATACAGACTACGTTGTACCTGCTAATGTTGTAATACCTGCTAACCAGACAGGAACACCAATATTCACTTTCGCTGCGAAAGCAGATAGAGTGCTGGAAAACACAGAAAACCTGTCCCTGAAATTCCAGGGTACCATCTTAGGTATCGGTGTTGCCAGCCAGAAAGATCTGCAGATAAAAGACAGTACCTTCCTGAACCCTGCTTACTCACAGATCCAGGCTGACTGTATCTCTCCCGATACCGTACGACCTGTGCCTGAAGGCTATAGCGGTTATCTTGGTCTGCACCTTCCTCCGGGAGTAACTACAGAAGTTACCATTACCATGCAGGAGATCTACGTGGATTGGGACAATGCTACTGCGGAAGATCAGGTAGACTTTGACCTGAACTATTATTCCGGTCTGGAATTCAAGATAACACCGGGTACTACAGTTACCAAAGTGCCTTTCACCGTTTTTGCAGATAAACTGATAGAAGGTCCTACACCTGAATATTTTGACCTGGATATAGTAGCAATGGATGACGTAGGCGCTGGTCGTGTATATAACTATACCGGTCCGCAGATAACTATCAGAGACGTAGATGCCGACAGTTCCAATAAAGTGATCCTGACAGCTACGCCAACAACTATTAAAGAAGGAGATGCCGGTGCTACTGTAACAGTATCATTGCCACCGGGTGTTACTTCTTTGTATGATATTCCAGTAGTTATTGCAAAAGGTCCAAGCTCAATAGCAACAGACGCTGATCTGGTAAGCGCATTACCAACCAGTGTAGTGATCAAAAAAGGACAGAACTCCGTATCCTTCCCGGCTAAAGTAATTGCGCAAAGCGACAATGTACTGGAGAATGACGAAAGCCTGTGGATCGTAACCAAACCTAACGGATTCACCATAGACTCTTCCCTGATCACCATCCAGGATGCTACAGGAGACGTTGCAGGTAACAAGGATATGAAGATCGAACTGGTGACGCCTACTTTAAAAGAAGGTAGCAACAGTGGTATCAGGATTAGTTTTGTAAATACAACAGTTACTGCACAGGATCCGATCTCTATTACTTTATCACACGATGCTTCTTCTGCAGCAGCAGCTACTGATTATAACGTACCTGCTACCATTACGCTGCCAGCCGGTCTGAATACATATACTATCACCGGCGGCTTCACTGCTGTCAGCGATAAGATCTTTGAAGCAGATGAAGCGGTAACCCTCACAGGGGTAGCTACTACTCTTCCTGGTCTGACAGTAAGCGGTTTCAGCGGATTGATCCAGGATGCTACCGGAGATGATCCTGCAAATAAACAGATCACCGTTACGTCCAGTCATCCGGAAATGGATGAAGGCGGCACTGGTTATAGCTTTACTTTCAGCCTGCCTGCAGGTTTCACAACAGAAGTGCCTATCGATATCACACCGGCGCTTGTACCGCCATCTACTGCTGCTACGGATGATTATACCTTAGCTACCACTCCACTTACACTGACCAGCGGTAATAGCGTAACGACAGGAGTAACAATTGCAGCAGATGTTGTGGTAGAAGGAGATGAAAATATGGTACTCGGTGGTACAGCTACTTCTCCGGCCATTACCGGTTTGACAGTAGTACCAGCCACCGTGATCATCAAGGATAAAACAAAGATCTCCGGACCGAAAGTTACTACAGACATAACAGATATCGTTGAAGGTGGGGCAGGCGCGTTTATCACCATTACCTTACCATCAGGTACAGTGCCTTCCACACCATTGACTGTTAACCTGACAAGAGGACTCAGTTCTGAGGCTGTTGCCGGCTTTACCGGTCTGCCGCAAACAGTTACACTGAGTGGTAACTCTGTTACTATTCCGGTGCCTGTAGCTGCCAGCATGGATAACATACTGAATGATAATGAGAAACTGGTAGTGATAGTAGAAACAGAAGGTTATCCGAAAGATTCAATAACACTCAACATGATTGATGTTACTGCAAATGATCCGGCAAACCTGAAGATCACCCTCACACCGCAACCAGCCAGCCAGGGCAACCGTGTAAAAGAAGGTGTTCCGTATACGGTGCGTGCCAGCCTGCCTCCGGGAGTGACGCCATATAAACCGGTATTGTTGTCGGTATATGCAACATCAGCTTCGGAAACCGTGCCTGCAGATTACACCGGATTGCCTACCAGCTTCACGCTGAATCCGGCAGTAGGGTATGCAGACTTCACGATTACACCAACGGCAGACAAGATTATTGAGAGTCCGGAACTGCTGCAGTTCACCGGTAGTGCGACCCTGATGCCGAGTTTAGTGATCGACACGCTGGACCTTTATATAGATGATGCTACCATCAGTGACCCGACTAAAGCGGCACTTCAAATATCATTCGATTCTACCGCCATCACCAAGGGCGGTGGCGCAACAAAAGTAACGATCGGTTTTGCTGATCCTGCAGTGATAACAACGCTTCCTATCACGATCAGCGTTACACCAGATCCTTCTTCTACTGCCGATATCACTAACTATGTGGGTTTGCCAACAACAGTGACTATCGCAAAAGACAGCAGCAAGGTTACCTTCTTCCTGAGTGTACCAAACAACTACAAACTGGAAGGAACGACAATACTACAGTTTGCCGCCAGTGCTACAGGCTTCAGCTTTCTACAGGTACCGCCGCTGAACATCCTGGAAATAGCAGGAGCGGCGCTGACAATAGAGAAAGTAAGTGACGCAGCAGAACCATCAACAGATGGCGCATTTATTATCAAAATGCCCGTTGTTTCCACTTCAGATGTTACTGTAAGTTATAGAGCAATATATGGCAGCACGAATATCGATCCGCTTCCTACATCGGTAGTTATTCCGGCCGGTTCTCAGGAACTGACGGTACCTGTTCGTATCAAAGATGACCTGATCCTGCAGGGCGATCAGACATTAAGGATAACACTGACAAACGCTGTTGCGGATAATGGAGGTAACCCTATCAACATGACAGTGGATATTACGCCTGTGTTAATAGCGGTAGGAGATGATGAAAATGCTACTACCGGTCCGAAAGCAACAGCCCGTCAGATATTAATAGAAAGGATGAGCGATGCGACCCAGCCATCTACTGCAGGTTCATTCAGGATCCGCTTTAATGACTCAACACTGGTAGCATCAGACAACGTAAAGGTGATCTATAACCTTGGAGGTACAGCTTCGCAGGGAACTGACTATAATATATTACCTGGATATGCGATCATTCCGAAAGGACAGAGCATGGTTTATGTGGATGTATCACCTGCCGGTATCCATTATGCAGGACCAGATGTAACAGTACAATCTACATTAACAGACGCTACTTCTTCACTGCCTAATGTAACCTGGACATTTGTCAGCAATCCGGTAGCAACACTGATCATCTATAACCATAATATCGATACACCTACTGTAAACCTGTTTGCTGCTACCAGCCAGATCACAGAAGGACAGGAAGTTGAGTTTGTGGTAAGGTTGAGCAGGTCTATTACAGTAGATCTGCCTGTAACCCTCGATATTACCAATGACATTTACAGAACACTTACACTTTCAGGTGGCACCGTAAATGGTAAGAGCATTGAGGTAACGGTACCGAAAGGTATGCAGGAGACACGCTTTAAAGTGAAAGTAGACAACAATGAACTGAGTGATGATGATGGATGGATCAAGGCCGCAGTAAGGGATTATGATCCGCTCAGCGCTAAACCTCCTTACTACACCGGTCTGGCAAGTGAAGTGACCAACTCAGTGGGAGACGATGATTCATTGAAACTGACCTTTACAGACAGCCGTTATGCTGTGAAAGTGGCGTTCGATACCATTGGTCAGCCATTGCCGTTCAAGCTTCATTTGAACCGCGCCAGCTCACGTATCATCACTGTATACTACGAGTTCTATACACCGGCGGCAACTGAGATCCCTGCTAATACACTGGCAGCGACTCCGGTGAAAGACTACGATAATACAGTATCGCCGGTACTGATATTACCAGGTGTAACTGATATTGATATACCGGTATTGGTAAACAGTGTGGAGAAGGATAAGATCTTCGGTATGCGTCTGCTGAGAGCGACCGTATCGTCCAACCAGCATCCGCCAACCCTGGATTCTATCGTTACCGCAACTGGTCTGATCCAGATATGTATGGAGTGTGATGTGGATGGTGATGGAGTACCGGATTATGTAGAGCGCTTTATCACTGACGGCAGATGGAAGGATGATAATAAAGGCAACCTGCGTGTACATCCTGCAATGTCTCCGAACAATGATGGATTGGGTAATGATGTGATGCAGATTGAGAACATTGAAAAATATCCGGGTAACGAAGTAACCGTATTTAACCGTTGGGGTGGTACTGTATTCACCACGAAGAACTATAACAACCAGACGAACAACTTTAATGGTAAGGGAAATGCAGGTGGGGCTAAAGGCCAGGATGTTCCGGATGGTTCTTACTTCTTCATCATCCATACTACGGATGCAAATGGTAATAAGCAACGTTACACTGGATTCATTGTAATAAAAAGATAGCGATGACTGCCAAGAAGAAAATCCTTTTAAATCTACTCATAGCTGCTGCATGTTATGTACCGGCGAAGGCTCAGCAGAGTCCTATCTATTCCCAGTATATGCTGAACGGGATTGTGATCAATCCTGCTTATGCCAGTACGGATGAATCAGCCAGTTTAACAGTAGTAGGACGTAATCAGTGGGTAGGAGTGGATGGAGCGCCTAAAACAGCCACAATGTCGTTTTATACGCCGTTGAATCAAAAAGGAACCAGTATTGGTTTCTCGGCTATGAGGGAATCGATCACTGTACAGACACGTACCGACTATAACATGCTGGCTGCGCAGAAGGTATCGCTGAACGAAACTTTGCAGCTGGCCCTGGGGTTACAGGCCGGTATGTCACAGTATAATGAAAAGAATAGTGAACTGACCACTACAGACCCGACATTCGCTTCTAATCTGAGCTATTGGAAGACGCAGGTAGGATTTGGCTTCGCTCTTTTTTCCGAGAATTTTTACCTCGGTTTATCTGCGCCCAACTTTAAAAGTTTTGATATGGGCAACAGTGTAAATAAAGTGAAGACAATTTCACACTATTATATGCAGGCAGCATATGCAGCAAGAGTAAATGACGATGTGCTGGTAAAACCATCCATATTGTTGAGACAGGCGAAAGGGACTGGCTTGCAGTATGATATCAACACAAGTGTATTGCTGAAGGAAATAGTTTGGCTGGGCGCTTCCTGGCGTTCGGAGAAAACTGTGACAGGTTTGGTACAGGTGAGAGTAGGACCCTATTTCCAGTTTGGTTACTCTTATGATACGCCGATGTCGTCAAACCTGAAAGGAGCACAGACAGTATCACATGAACTCATGCTGAATCTGCGTTTCGGATGGAGTAGCGATCATGAAATTCTGCCGCGTGTCTTCTAATTCATGAGCTTATATTACCGAAAACACATACTGATTTATCATTTTCCCGCATTACAAATGCGGGAATTTTTTTTGCCCTCATACTTTATTGATAATGAACGAATAGTGAAGGTTTTCTTCTTTTTTGGAAAAAGGCTGGGGCTAAAAACCATGTTTAAACATTTATCGTATGTATGTATAGATAGGTGAAGAGGGATAATAATATTTTCCGGATACACCTGAAGAATTTTAATTAGAAAAGTTGTGTCTTTTAATGGTTAACTTGGGAAACAGCCTGGTATTTTTACCAGGCTGGATTTTTTTATAGCGGTTTCCTCATTACGTAGTCTTTCATCCAGTAATCGTTACCAATATTGGTATCTTTCTCTTTCAGGATGGTAAAACCCTGTTTTTCGTAAAAGAATCTTGCCTTATTATCTCTTTTCACATCCAGTTCCAGGGCGGTGGCATTTGCAGCTTTTACCCGTTCAATTACACTTTCAAGCAGGAACCTGCCTACACCTTTCCCCTGGTAATCGCCATGCACGTATATCTTCTGCAGTTTATATATGCCCGGTTCTTCAGTAGTGCTGTAGGATGCAAAACCAATAGCTCGCTGGTCATCATACAACAGCAGGAACTCATGTTGTTTTTCTGTTATCTGGCTGCTCAGTGAAGCCGTGCTGTACATCATTCCTATCATATATTCCAGCTGTTCCGGTGTCATGAGGTCTTTATAGGTAGGCCTCCAGATCTCGTCTGTCAGTTGCTGTATGAGTGGAATATCGTTTATCGTAGCTGTTCTTATCTGGTACATAATTAATTTAGCGTATAATTGTTTATGCCTTTCCGTTAATTTTTTCTATTACCTCCAGCAAGCGCTCTATAGGTGTATATCCTTTGGCGATCAGGAAGTACTCATTTCCATTATCCAGGATAGCTGCCGGGAAACCTGTGATACCCCATTGCTCTACCTGTTTAAACTCCTGGACAGTATCATACCTGTTGGCATCTTCTTTCATTTTATCCAGGAATTCTTCTACGGGGAGCTGATATTTTGATAATAGCTGGCGATAGGTATCATCCTCATTCAGGCTCTTGCCCTCGTAGTTTAAAGCCAGTTGCATATCATGTGCGAAGGATAGCGCTTTAGCGGGCTGGTATTGTTTGAAGACGGTGAGCGCAATGCTGGGTTTCTCTGAATCCATGATATCATCCGTATGCAGATATTCTTCCAGGAATGCCGGTCCGAATTTAACACCAGTGACTGCCTCTACCTGTTTATGGGCCTGGCTGATGTAGCTGTACATAGCTGATGCCGGCCTGCGATTGGCGCTGAGGAACATGCCTCCGGAAAGGACCTCAACTTCCATTTCGTTCCCGAATTGCTGTAGTAAATTCTCTATAACAGGTGTAAAGCCATAACACCACCCACAGAGGGCGTCATATATATAGATCAGTTTCATGCACGTTGTTTAGTTGGCAACTCTCGATATCGTTATTTTTTCTTCCGGCTGATGAAGGCTTCCAGTTCTGCGGCACTGAAGCTGCTCAGGTTATGAGCTGCGGTTAATCCGCCTTTACGTGCGGCCAGCGTGCCGTAATAAATATCATGGAATCCGTCTGTACTGTGCGCATCCGGATCAATGGACAGCAATACATTTTTCTCCAGGGCATAAGGTATCCATTCCCAGTCGATGTCCAGCCTGCGTGGATGTGCATTGATCTCAATCACTACATTGTTGGCAGCGCATGCATCAATGATCTGTTGATGATTTACCGGGTAACCGTTACGGCTCAGCAGCAGTCGTCCGGTCATATGTCCGAGGATAGTGGTATATGGATTTTCGATTGCTTTCAGTAAGCGCGCCATGGCTTTTTCTTCGCTCATCTTCAGATTGGAGTGAACGGATGCAATAACCAGGTCGAATGTCGCCAGTATCTCATCGGGGTAATCCAGGCTGCCATCATTCAGAATATCTGCTTCAATACTCTTGAAGATACGGAAGGGCGCCAGTTGTTTATTCAGTTCATCTATCTCTGCGTGTTGTGCCTGTATCCTTTCTATACTGAGACCATTGGCATAAAATGCAGAGCGGGAGTGATCGCTGATAACGAGGTATTCAAAGCCCTGTTCTTTTGCTTTCAGGGCCATTTGCTGCAGGGTATGTTCACCATCGCTCCAGGTGCTGTGACTGTGGATGATGCCTTTAATATCCTTATGTGTGATCAGTGCAGGTAATTGCTTTTTAATGGCAAGGTCGATAGCTGCGCCGTTGCTGCGCAGGCATGGCTCAATATAATCCATGCCGGCCAGGCTGAAGATCTCAGTTTCTGCGGTGTTAGCCGGAGCATTATTCACATCGTATATGGCATTGAAACGTTCCAGGAACGAAGGGGAGGCCGTAGTGTTGAATAATGTTTTGCCGAAGTTTTCCGCTGTCGCGGGATAGATCCGGATCTTGATATGTTGTTCATGCTGCCCTAACAGGGAATCTTCTAAAGCAGTCAGCTGACTCAATACAGGCACCTGTCCCAGTTTTTCCAGCAGGGCAGGAGTGGGGAGGGCGGCAACCAGCTCTATTTCGTCGATGATGTTATCATTACGGCGGAACTGGCCTGTCAGGGACACAGTGGCAGGTGCCAGTAATTGCTGCAGTTCTTTTTCCAGGGACAGCGCGAGTGCTTCAGCCTGTGCATAGAGGTAGCGGCCCTGGTTGCTGAAGTAAAATTCGATGCTTTGTTTTACGGCATCCTGTGTTTTCGCGCCGAATCCTTTTAGGAGGGTCAGGCGGTTTTCATTACAGGCGTACAGTAATTCTCCCAGGGTTTCAGCTTCCAGTTCTTTCCAGATAGTCGCGATCTTTTTAGGGCCGAGACCTTTTATTTTCAGCATTTCAAGTATGCCTGGAGGTGTTTTTTGCAGGTATGTTTCGAGGGCTCCAAATTTTCCGGTACTCAGCATTTCCTGGATAGCTTTGCCGATAGAGTCGCCGATACCTTTTATTTTAGAGATCTCTTCCGGCGGTGTAACCTGTAGTTGCATAGGTAGTTTTTCAACAGTAAAGGCAGCGCTGGAAAAGGACTTTGCTTTGAAGCTATTATCTCCCTGGATGTCCATGAGTTTGGATATCAGGGAGAAGTTATCGGCGATGGCGTAGTTATCGAGCATAAATTGGATTGAAATGCGAATTTAATGGATCAAGTTGAAAACCGGGGGAAAGGTTGCTGCATTTCTGCCTGCCACAGGCGGGCTGGATGTTTGTAGCCCGGGATGCCACTCTGTGGACACATAACGGGATCATTCGCCGCAATCGGCTCCGTAGGTGCCGTGTTTGTAGCGCGGGGTGCCACCCCGTGGACACATAACGGGATCATTCGCTGCAATCGGCTCCGTAGGTGCCGTGCTTGTAGCGCGGGGTGCCACCCCGGGGACACATAACGGGATCATTCGCTGCAATCGGCTCCGTAGGTGCCGTGTGTTTGTAGCCCGGGGTTTCAACCCCGGGGACATGGACATGGTTATCGGGAAATTTAATGAGGCTGGGGTATAAATAAAAAAAGATCCTGGTGGTGACCAGGACCTTTTATTTTCACAGTTTGTAAAGTCGATCTTACAACTCTGGAGCGATTGGAGCTGCCGGAGCTGGAGGAGTTGCTGGTTTAGAGGTTTTTCTCTTAGCAGCAGCTTTCTTTTTAGGAGCAGCTTTCTTAGCAGC
>NZ_FRCN01000013.1:0-51784 GCF_900142925.1 Chitinophaga sp. CF418 | reverse complement strand
GCCTTTTTAGGAGCAGCTTTCTTAGCAGCAGCTTTTTTAGGAGCGGCTTTCTTAGCAGCAGCTTTTTTAGGAGCAGCTTTTTTAGCAGCGGCTTTCTTCTTAGGAGCAGCTTTCTTAGCAGCGGCTTTTTTAGGAGCAGCTTTCTTAGCAGCAGCTTTTTTCTTAGGAGCAGCCTTTTTAGGAGCAGCTTTTTTAGCCGCTTTCTTAATTGTTGCCATTGTTTTTTGAATTTTGGGTTAGTAATTAAAATTGGGTATTAAAAAAAACTTTATGGCAAACACTGTTCCAGACTTACGCCTGGGCAGTGGTGTCAAGTGATCTTACGGAAACGATGGTTCTGTTCTCACGTCCTTTTCTGAATTCCACAACACCATCAGCTACAGCGAAAATGGTAAAATCTCTACCAATTCCTACATTCTGTCCAGGATGATAAACGGTACCGCGCTGGCGAATGATTACATTCCCGGATACGGCTGCCTGACCACCAAATATTTTTACTCCAAGCCTTTTGCTTTGGGAATCACGGCCGTTCTTAACGGAACCTTCACCTTTTTTATGTGCCATTTCTTATGTAACGTTTTAAACTTTATCTAATAAAAATTAAGCAATCTCGTTGATCCGGATCTTTGTAAAGTGTGTACGGTGACCAACTTTCTTTCTGAAACCTTTTCTGCGTTTCATTTTGAAAGCAATTACCTTATCACCCTGAACGTGGCTCAGGATCTCTGCTTTAACCACTGATTTTACATCAGTACCAACGGTCAGCTGGCCGCCATTATCTATTAACAACACGTCAGAGAACTGCACTTTATCTCCAATTTTTCCCTGCAACTGTTGTACAAAGATTTCCTGGTCTTTTTGTACTTTGAATTGCTGACCTGCGATTTTTACAACTGCAAACATAGTTATCCAAAAATAATTTCCTGCAAAAGTAGGATTTGTTTTCTAATTGACAAAGTTTTCTCAGCTTTTTGCTACCAGGCCGTAAACAGCCCGATTCCACTGAGAATTACAATTTATACTTTCAAAGATACATACTTTATTTTAATATAGTTGTTTGGAATCGCTATATATACTGCTGTTTTCATTGATTATTGCCTCCACGGGGAGGTTCCCTGATGTCTGCAAATACCTTGAGAACCCTTGCAATATGGGCTTTTATAACAATTTTTATTTTATACATTTGTCCTTTCACTTATCCTAAAATCAAAGGCATGAAGCTTAAATCACTGCTTGCCAAGCCATTTGCTTCCATCGTAGCTAACAAGATCAGGAAGGAAATGCAACGGGCGGTAGAAGACCAGGAGGCTATTCTGGAGGAGTTGATAAAAACAGGCAGGAAGACCGAGTTTGGAAAAGATCATCATTTCGATAACATCAATAACTACAATGATTTCAAACAGGCAGTACCTGTCAGAGATTATGAACAGTTCAAGCCTTATATCAATAAAATAAAGGACGGTAAACAGAACGTATTATGGAAAGGGCAGCCTATTTACCTGGCTAAAACTTCCGGCACAACAAGCGGTGTGAAATACATTCCTATTACAAAAGACTCTGTTTCCAATCATATAGATACAGCCCGTAATGCATTGCTGATGTACATAGCAGAAACCGGGAAAACCGAGTTTGCCAGCGGGAAGCTCATTTTCCTGTCCGGTTCTCCCGTGCTGGAAAGGGTAGGAGGCATTCCTTATGGTCGTCTGAGTGGTATTGTGAACCATCACGTGCCCCGCTATCTGCGCACCAATCAGCTGCCTTCATATGAAACCAATTGCATTGAAGACTGGGAAACCAAGCTGGATAAAATCGTTGATGAAACCATCGATCAGGATATGACGCTGATCAGCGGTATTCCACCATGGATGCAGATGTACTTTGACAGGCTGATAGAAAGAAGCGGAAAACCGGTAGGAGAGCTGTTTAAGAACCTGGACGTGCTGGTATACGGTGGTGTGAACTTCGAACCCTATCGTGCAAAACTGATGGCTTCCATTGGTCGCCCGATCAATACAGTTGAGACTTTCCCGGCATCTGAAGGCTTCTTTGCTTTCCAGGATACCCAGGAACATAAAGGATTGTTGCTGAATACCAACTCCGGTATTTTCTATGAGTTTATTCCTGCCAACGAAATATTCAATCCGAACCCTACCCGTTTATCGCTGAAGGATGTACAGGTAGGTGTGAACTATGCGCTGGTAGTAAGCACCAATGCGGGCCTGTGGGCGTACAATATTGGTGATACTGTGAAGTTTGTATCCACTAATCCTTACCGTTTGCTGGTAACAGGTCGTATTAAACACTTTATTTCCGCATTCGGAGAGCATGTGATCGGAGAGGAGGTAGAGTATAGTCTGATGAGGGCTGCAAAGGAGGAAGATCTTCATATCACGGAGTTTACCGTGGCTCCCATGGTGGCGCCACAGGAGGGGCTGCCTTATCATGAGTGGTTTGTGGAATTTGAAAATCCACCTGCTGACCTGGCTGCTTTTGCGAAAAAAGTGGACGGATATATGCAGGAAAAGAACATTTATTACAATGACCTGTTAACAGGGAATATCCTGCAACCCCTGAAGATCAGACCGGTGCGCAAGCAGGGTTTTATCGATTATATGAAGTCTGTAGGTAAACTTGGCGGACAAAATAAGGTACCCCGTTTAAGCAACGACAGATCATTAGCAGATGAGTTGAGCAAGTTCCTGCAGTGAGAACTTTTTCATTGGGAATTAGCAATTAGGGCGAGAGGATAGTACTCCTTCCTCTTAAATCCTACGTTCCTAATTCTCTTATTTCCCTTATTATTGCATCAATGAGTAAGAAGAACATAGCCATATTTGGCTCCACAGGATCTATTGGCATCCAGGCATTGGAGGTGATTGAAGCACATCCTGACAAGTTCAGAGTGGAAGTATTGACCGGCGGACAGAACGCCGGACTTTTAATTGAACAGGCTTTGAAATTCCGTCCGAACGCCGTTGTGATAGCCGATGAAACACAATATGACAAGGTTAAGGAAGTATTATTTGATAAAGGAATAAAGGTATTCGCAGGCGCCAAGGCGATGGTGGAAGTGGCTGCCTGGAGTAATATAGATATGATGTTGGCCGCTGTAATGGGGTTTGCCGGTCTGGCGCCTACTTTGGCGGCTATTGAGCAGGGCACGCCTATCGCCCTGGCTAACAAAGAAACCCTGGTAGTTGCCGGGGATATCGTAATGGCAGCTGCCGCCAGGAAAAATGTGCCCATTATCCCTGTAGATTCTGAGCATTCCGCCATTTTCCAATGTCTGCTCGGTGAGTCGCTCAGCAAAGTGGACAAGGTGATCCTGACCGCTTCAGGCGGGCCTTTCCTTGGTAAGAAGCCCAACTTCCTCATTAATGTGAAGAAAGACCATGCGCTCCAGCATCCTAACTGGAGAATGGGCGCCAAGATCACGATTGACTGCGCGACCCTCATGAATAAAGGTCTGGAAATGATCGAGGCTCGCTGGTTATTCAATCTGCCACCAGACAAGATCGAAGTGGTGATACACCCACAGTCCATCATTCACTCCATGGTAGAGTTTGTGGACGGATCGCTGAAAGCGCAGCTGGGCGTGCCTGACATGAAATTACCTATTCAACTGGCTTTAGGATTTCCGGAAAGACTAGCCAACGATTTCCCGAAATTCTCTTTCAAGAATAATCCTACGCTGACATTCGAACAACCGGATACCAAGACTTTCCGCAACCTGGCCATTGCCATCGAGGCGATGCACAAAGGAGGAAATGCTGCCTGTGTAATGAATGCTGCCAATGAAGAAGTAGTGCATGCCTTCCTGAAGAACAGGATCGGCTTCCTGCAAATGACTGAGGTGATCGAAGAGATCATGGTGAAGTTGCCGTTCATCGAAAAACCCACCTTGCATGACTATTATGAAAGCGATCAGGCTGCCAGAGAATATGCGAATTCTATGATCAATGCGATTGTAATTTAATATTACATTAACGCCGTACTGCAGTTGAACCGCCTATATTTGCCGGACTATCTATAGATTATTAACATTATATATTTACGTCAGATTCATCTACATGACCACACAAGAAATATTGGTAAAGGCCGGGCAGTTAATACTGTCACTCTCAATACTGGTAGTATTACACGAGCTTGGGCACTTTATCCCTGCCAAGCTTTTTAAAGCAAGGGTTGAAAAATTCTATCTATTCTTTGATCCCTGGTTTTCCCTGTTTAAAAAGAAGAAAGGAGATACAGAATATGGTATAGGCTGGTTACCCCTCGGCGGATATGTAAAAATATCTGGTATGGTGGATGAGAGCATGGACCGTGAGCAGATGGCCAAACCACCTCAGCCCTGGGAATTTCGTTCCAAACCAGCCTGGCAGCGTCTGATTATCATGATAGGTGGTGTGACCGTCAATCTGATCCTCGGTTTCCTGATATACGCTATGATGCTGTGGCATTGGGGAGAAAGCTACCTGCCGACCAAGAACCTGACTTACGGTATCGCTGTAGACTCCCTGGCTGGCAGTATTGGTTTACGTGACGGAGATATGGTCCTGTCTGTCAACCATGAGCCAGTTGAGAACTTTAAAGCGATTCCTGCAGAGATCATCCTCCGCGAAGCCACCAGCATACAGGTGGAACGTGCCGGCAAACCGCTGGACATAAAGATCCCTTCCGGTTTTATCCGTGAAATGATCAAAAAGAAAGGGACTCTGATGGAAGTACGTGTTCCTTTCACAGTAGATAGCGTACTACCGAAATCCGCCGCTGAGAAGGCTGGTATCCGGAAAGGAGATAAGACTTTGACTGTCAATGGCCAGCCTGGTTATTATTTCCATGAATTCAAAAAAGCATTACAGGCTTATAAGAATAAAACTGTACCGGTACAGGTATTACGTGAGGGAGACACCATTCAGTTGTTCGCCCATGTACCGGAAACTGGTATGTTAGGTATGGCTCCGGCTAATCCTGAGAAGGATTTCAAACTGGCTACCCGTGAGTATACCTTCTTTGAAGCTATACCTGCAGGTTTTTCCAAATGTATCGGTACACTGGTGAAATATGTTCAACAGCTCCGCCTGATCTTCGTATCCAAAGAAGTGAAGGCAAATGAGTCATTGGGTGGGTTTATCAGTATTGGTAACCTGTTCCCTGCTCATTGGGACTGGATCGCTTTCTGGGAAATGACGGCTTTGCTGTCTATCATCCTCGCGTTTATGAATATCCTGCCGATTCCGGCCCTGGATGGTGGTCACGTGCTCTTCCTGCTGTATGAGATCATTACCGGCCGTAAACCAAGTGAGAAGTTCCTGGAATATGCTCAGATCGTTGGTATGGTAATTCTGTTTGGCTTGTTGATATATGCGAACGGGTTGGATATCTGGAGGAGTTTATTTAAGTAGCTAATAATCAAATAGGAATAATAAAAAGAGGCCCGAAAGGCCTCTTTTTTTATGTGGTGAATTTGCTTCACGGCGGTTATTTGAAAAGTTATTAGTTCGATGCTTGTTCTATGTTATTAGCGCACTTTGATTGTTCCCAGGTCCAACTATGAGATAGGTATACGTCGGGTATAAGGCATGTATACGTTAGGTATAAAGCGCACTTTAGTGCGCTCCAGGCCCCACTCTATAAGGCATATATACGTCATGTATAAGG
Source organism: Chitinophaga sp. CF418 (assembly GCF_900142925.1). Taxonomy (GTDB): domain Bacteria; phylum Bacteroidota; class Bacteroidia; order Chitinophagales; family Chitinophagaceae; genus Chitinophaga. Next base: position 46,123 of record NZ_FRCN01000013.1, on the reverse strand, counting down.
CATGTATAAAGCGCATCTGCCCCTATTGGATACAAATATCGGTCAATTCTACTGCATTATCCCTCGCTGTGATGGAAATTCGCCGGAATGTCCGTACCTTTGTAAGCTGCGAAAGCAAACTGGGGTCGCCTGGTTTTGACAGCATAGATCTTTGAAAGTGTAAGCATGTCGTGCGTTGTATAATTAGCACGTAAATCTGAATATACAACCTTTAATTGGCGAATCTAACTACGCCATGGCTGCCTAATCAGCGATTAGCGCACCCATTTTGGCCGCCGCAAGTTCCCGTCTGCTAGAACTGCCGCCGCCTAAATCAAAACCTTAGCGGAATAGGTACTCATGGTTTCTGTGAGTGAGTACTGAAACAACAACGGATAAGGACCAGGCTGGTTAGTTGCGCCCCTGGCAAGGTTCCGACACAATAATGCGTAAATAAGCATGTAGAAAGCTTTCGGCGAATATGTTTGGACGCGGGTTCGATTCCCGCCGACTCCACGGACCTGATTTCCCACCTGGGAATAACGGGGAAAAAATTTAAAAGGTCGCCTTGAAAAGGCGGCCTTTTTGTTGTTTATAAGTGATTGATTCGCTTTGACGGTGACTCTTCTCTACGAATTGATCTTTTCTATCAGGGCAAAAAGCGAAACAAAAACGGGGCTGCGCATTGCCGGAGTCGAACCGGATAGTTATTACTATTCCTCCCCTTAAATGGACGAAGTAATTCGTTTCTACGGCACCTGTATATCTTAATAGTAAACCGGGTAATAAATCGAAAAGGTACTTACTGTGACATTTTAGTTAAACTACCTTTTTCAGGGCAGGATTGATTATCTGCATCTTCACCTTGGAACGAAGAAATCCTTTTCTACGACACCGGTTTAAATGTTTAGTCAAAAAGCATTCTAAACGGTAATATGCCGTTTCCTCCTATAGTTCAATATCATTGATCTGGTCCACCACAGTAGATCCGTTTTCTACATAATAGATCATATCAAATATCTTTTCACTCCAACCGCTTACCAGCACTGTGTTTTTATTATCTTCCTTGGTTAAGGTGTTGCCATATCCCTTCAGGTCTACACTATACAATTTTACTGTTGGATTAATAGCAAGATATTGTTTCAACAATTTATTGAAGTTATCTCCTTTGTTACCTTGTGAGTCATACCAGTTGCAACCTGTACCTATCTGGCAGTCAGAGAAGATAATAATACGGTTCACTATTGTTTTAGTAGAGATCAGCTTATCCATGTATTCGAAAATTCCACGCTCTGTAGATGGTCCACATTTCTTTGCTTCTGAATTGATCAGTTTGAAATTTTCAAACAAGTTGGACTCCCTGTTCAATACTGGTTGTATCAAATAGTCGCCAAACAAACCGATAGACGTGTTTTTGCTTTTGTTCCAATACAGCACAGCAAAAAGGTTGGCAATATCAGCTGTCTTACGGCTGCTCATCGCAGAGACCAATGACTTACCAGTTGCATCGCCATACATACTTCCCGAGTTATCAGACAGTATCACTGTTTTTCCTGCGTTTACAGATATATTATTGCAAGCAATCAGCAATGCTTTTTCTAATGCTGCAGTTGCCTGTGCTATTCTTTCTGCCTGGTCTTCAAATACAATTTCTGCTGCTGATAATTTCTCAATCTCCAGGAAAGCAGATAGATATCTGAATGGCAGTTGTTTTGCCTTCTTTACTCTATCTGCATCCATTAATATCGTCAATGCTTCAGTAAATGCTTTTGCAGAGCCTTTTGTAAGAATGTTACGCAGGTTACGTAATACAGCCATATAACCGAGCCTTCCGCTCATCACCAGTTCTTCCCATTGCATTGCTATGGCATGTTGCTTTTCTGCGTCTGTTACAAATGTTTTTTTGCCGAGTTCAGATAAAACAGTTTCCCATGTGTATGGTGTTTCCAGCTCATTCTTCGCTATTTTATTAAACAACACCTGTTGCGCTTCATCTTTCGCTTTTGGATGAACAAGGAACAAGGCATCTCTCATTTTTACTTCGGCAGCAGTATTGTACTTAGCGAACTGGTATTCGTCAAATTTGTTGAATGCTGCAGCTAACCCTTTCTGGACCTGCTTAGACAGCTTATTTAATTTTTTTATGCCCGCTCTTTTATTTGTAACCTGGTAATAGGCCAGTATTTCCTTTATTTCATCAGCTCTTTGCACGATACCGTTGATCGTTTTGCTCACCAGACTGTTACCTGAGGTAGCCCTTGCCAATTCAACAGCTAATACAACAGGTATTGAACGCAGATTCATTTCCTTACGTGCATAAATAGCTAGCTTAGCAACAAACCCAGGTGAGCACTGCGCAATCAGTGTCCTTATACGGCTAAACTTTTCTTCTTGCTTCTCATAGTAAGAATCATCTACCACACAGGTTGCCACTGCAGAGTAAAGTTCCATCTCCGGAGTCAGCTTATATGCAGTAGCTCCCATATAGTTGCTTGTTTCTTTCACCGCGTTTGTTGATAAATTGAATCTCATAATCTGAAGTTTTGTTGTTGACAAGACAAAGATGGTAGTACTTCGGCGCAGCTTATTTGCGCAGTTGGAAGTTTTTTTACAGATTAGTTGTATCTATTGATAATCATTTGCTTATCAAATTATGCTGGCTGTGATGATTGCGCGGTCATTCCATCAATTTCGGTGTCAAAATTGCTCAGGGTAAAGTGAACTCCTTCGGAGACAGCCTTGTAGCTTTAGCATAACAGGCTACAAATAATGGTTTAGATTAGCGGGTATGCCTGGCTCCCCCCTTTAATTAGGCCACTCAAAAGTTTCCTTTTCAGTCCATAAGCAAAAGTGACAAAGACATTTACTTTCCCAATATTTCCTAAAATACAATAAATATTTATTGTTTATCAATAATTACTTACTTTTGCAATAGAACCTAAAATTGTAAAATCATTTATGAAAAGAATCTCAACAATATTTCTTCAGGCCGTCATCGTGCTTATCGGCATTGTGGTGCTTGTTATTTTGATTCGGCTTCCCTTAACAGAGGGAAGAGCCGCAAACTTAGACTTGTTAAGCATTTACTCCGACCCGTTCATCTTGTATGGATACGCAGCATCAATCGCTTTCTTCGTTGCGCTGTATAAGGCGTTCAAATTGCTAGGATACATCGGACAGAATAAAGTATTCTCATCAAACTCTGTTGGGACTTTAAAGAGTATAAAGTATTGTGCAATTGTATTAAGCATTTTAATTGTGACGGCAGGACTATACATAAAGATATCCCATGATAAGGAGGATGACCCTGCGGGTTTTCTTGCTATTTGTATCGTGACTACTTTTGCTTCTATCATAGTTGCAACTGCTGCAGCAATATTTGAAAAAATCTTGCAGAATGCCATAGATATGAAATCTGAAAATGACTTAACAATTTAAGCTATGCCAATCATTGTAAACTTAGACGTGATGATGGCAAAAAGAAAAATTTCTCTGAATGAACTTTCCGAAAGAGTTGATTTGACATTATCTAACCTCTCTATTTTAAAGACAGGTAAGGCGAAAGCAATTCGTTTTAGCACCTTAGACGCAATTTGCAAAGCATTAGACTGCCAACCAGGTGACATTCTGGAATACGTAAATGACAAAAAAGGAACAACGAACCGCTAACAAAAGCTATGAGTCATAGCCGGGGTTAGTGTAAACGAAAAGTATTATCTTCTAAGTAAGTTTGGGCATGTGGGACAGCGCCGGCAGGTCGCGCTAAACATTCCGCTACGCTTCATCTATTAGCGCTCCTATAATTAAATAAATATCTACCTGCCCTGCCACGAAATCTGGAATGAAACTGTACAGAACGTTAATTCTTCGGAGCAATGCCTCCATTGTTAATCCATTCATCCCATGCTTCTACGAAATCTTTATACGCTAATGGTGGTGGTTTACGGCCCTCACCCATATTCCATCCTGCTTTTACGAGGGTATCTCTCGCATGTTCGATCAATTTCGCTTTATTTTTGTGGCCGTTTTGTTTGTAGTCCATTATTTGCAGCGCAAGTTCACGTGCCGATTTTCCTTCGAAGACCATTTTCATATCAGCAGGGGGAAGTCCCCATTTTGGGTTACCGGGCGGAGTACGTAACCCAGGCGAATTCGAAGGTTGATGACAATTCGAACATTTCATTGCATATACCCCTTTCCCATCCTTACCTCTCATCGGCGACATAGTATGTATATGGCTGTCATCTCCCTGGAGCGGTATATCACCGGCCGGATGACAATTCATACATCTCGGACTCATTAATACCTTATAGACTTTCTCAAAAGCCGCCAGGGATGCAACGCTATCAATTTTATCTAACTTTTCACGCGTTACAGTTTCACCATCATTATTGGTTCTAAACGCACTTGCCGATAAGCCAATTACGGTTACCATAACCGTTATAACGATAATGACTTTTTTAAGAGAAAATAAAAGTTTTTTCCCGAATTTAATTTTCATCTCTTTAATTTTTACTGGCAGATAAGCGTTGATTTATTTCGAACCTTTGCGTTGAATCTCTGCAGCCAGGTGAATTGCCTGATGAATGCGCAGATAAGTACCGCAGCGGCAAATATTTCCTTCCATGGCGTTATTTATATCTTTGTCAGTTGGATTCTTATTCTCGTTCAACAATACTGCTGCTGACATAATCTGGCCCGCCTGGCAATATCCGCACTGACTAACATCTAATTCCAGCCATGCTTTTTGTAGCGGATGGTCATTGTTTACTGATAAGCCTTCAATTGTTACAACTTGTTGTCCTGCAGCTCTGCTTACCTTAGTAACACATGAGCGAACGGCTTCGCCGTTCAGATGTACAACACATGCGCCGCATTGCGCTACGCCACATCCGTATTTTGTTCCCACAAGACCAATTACGTCCCTTAGTACCCAAAGCAATGGTGTGTCAGGATCAATATTCAGTTCATAATTTTTCTTGTTGATATTTAGTTTGAGCATAGTAGGTTATTAAATGAGCATTTACTGAATTGATCTTCTGATTTTCGGCTTATTAGTTGACTGTAGTGCCTGTTCAAAGAATGGTTGGTTGTAATACCTCCTGTTAGTGGTTTTATACAACGCATTAGCAACAGCGCCAAACACCGGAGGAAAAGGTGGCTCACCTAAGCCGGTGGGATCTATGTCATTTTGAACAAAGTGAACCTCAATTTTATTGGGTGCTTCACTGTGTCGTATCATTCTATAACTATGAAAATTGTTTTGTTCAGGCACACCATCTTTATGACTTAGCCTGCCAAATAATGTATTACCAATGCCATCTATAACAGCACCTTCTACCATGTTAGTTGCAGCATCTGGATTTATGACAATGCCACAATCAATTGCACTATAAACGCTCTCTACAAAAGGATGTCCATTTTTCATTACCATGTCAACCACATGAGCAGCATATGAATTATGGCAAAAGTAAGCGGCCACACCCCGGTTACGATTTTTGTTTTCCGGCTTACCCCATCCAGACTTTTGTTTAACTAATTTCAGTATACCGGCATACCTGTCAGGATCATATTCGTTGTTTTTGCCAACAGGATTTTCCTTGGCTCTTTTTAAGAGTTCCAGTCTGAAATCTATAGGATCCTTACCCATTATCTCTGCCAGTTCATCAAGAAATGATTGTTCTGCAGCTGCATTAAAGTTTGACCGTGGGGCCCTGAATGCTCCAATTGTAATATTGGACGGTATCTGCCAACCTTCAGCAAGATAATTATCGACAGCTCCTGCAGGGAACCTGTTTGCGTGTATTGCATGTTCAGGGATGCCACCACCTTTTACATGGAATGCGATTAGATTTTTATTTGCATCCAGAGCAGCCCGGTAAGTTGCGGTGTACATAGGACGATAAATGCCATAGGTCATATCATCCTCGCGTGTGTAAATAAGTTTGATGGGGGCTTTTACCTTTTTAGAAATAAGTGCTGCTTCTGAGAGATAATGCCCATACGCCCTGCGTCCGAAGCCTCCACCCATACGCGTCATCTGAATCTCAATCTTGTCGGCCGGCAATTTCAATATTTTTGACAGGGTTGGTTCTGTCCAGCCAGGTGCCTGCAAAGGTCCTGCCAGTAAGGCTTTTTCATCCGTAACATGCGCGAAGAAGTTCATTGGCTCCATGCAGTTATGTGCTAGGAATGGTGCATTGTAAGTGCGTTCGATAATCTGAGCAGCATTCTTAAAAGCAGTTTCCGGATCCCCGTCTTTCCTCAATTGTTGAGCAGGTTTTTTTGCATACTCCTGCATTTTTTCAAATTGTGTACTCGTACTTTCAAGCTCTCCCGGAACAATAACTTCTCTTTTCGCACCTCTGCCCCCCATGGTATCTTTAGTGTCACCGGCAGCTTCCCACTGTACTATTAGTTTCTTGCGGGCATTCATTACTTTCCAGGTTGTATTACCTACTATGACCAGCAGATCGTTAAATGTGCGGGTATCGAAACCGCCTTGTTCAAAACCATCTTCATATAATTCCAGTGTAAAAACATCTTTGATCCCTGGCATTTGCAAGGCCTGAGATGCGTCAAAAGATTGAAGTTTCATTCCGAAAGCAGGGGGATGTTGTATCATAGCAATAAGCATTCCTTCCTGTTTATAATCCAATCCAAAAAGTGGTTTACCGGAGACGATTTTTGAACCCTCAACATTTTTCTTTGAGTTGCGCACTACATTAAGATTCTTTACATCTTTTAGCTTAATTCCTTGTGGAATGGGAATGCCCGAAGCTTTTGATGCGAAGCTGCCATATGTTCCTGATTTACCACTTTTGGCATGATAAAGCATTCCCGCTTTGGTTGTCACTTCTTCCATTGGCACATTCCAGGTTTGGGCTGCCGCTTGGATCAGCATATGCCGCGCTGCCGCTCCCGCTTCGCGAAGTGGTTTCCAGTACATTCTCACCGAATTACTGCCGCCAGTAAATTGTGGTCCTAATTTTATATTGTCGTGTGGCCCCATTTCTACGACTATTTTTTCCCAGTCTGCTTCTAACTCTTCCGCTATGATCATGGGAAGTGAGGTCATCACATTTTGCCCAAATTCCGGATTTGGGTTAAATATTCTTATGATATTATCCGAGGAGATTTTTATGTATCCATTTAATTCATTCCATTGTTCGGCAGGATCGACGTCTTTCGAGGTATCTGCCAACCCCACCCCGGGAAGCCAGGCGAAACTGATCATAAGACCGCCACCTGCTAATAATGAAGATTTTAAAAAGGAACGTCTGCTTTGGGTTGACTTAGATTGTTCCATCTTGAAAATTTATTGTTTTAGGCAAATTTTACCGTTCAGAATACTGGTCCTGTTTATACTGAAGTAAGTTACCTATATTTTCCCCGGACCTACGTATATAAATTACTGATTTGTTTACCAATATTCCTGATTATGTACTTCGACATTCAGGTTGGTTAATTGGACTGTCTCCGTACTATGCCTACTGCCACTATACCACGACTACCGGTATAAACCGGTTTGCTCCAGACAATAGTTCCAAATGAGTTGTTCGCGCTCCGCCGTGAAATATTTTGTGCTTTTCTTAGCCGGTTTCCTCTCTACAAAATAATCGCCTGACTTGCCAGGCACATTTTCCGCAGTCGCCAGGTATACTATAGTATCTGCCCCCGACTCAGGGCTTCTGAAGAAAGAACGAGCCAGCTTGCTGACAAAATTCAGTACCGGGCCAAGATCACTGCCAACACCAAAACTAGTCGCCACTGCGCCTGGATGAAGTGTATACGCCCTCACATTGGTAATACCATCCCGCTGCAGCTGCCCTGCCAGGTGCTGGGTATTCCAGATCAGGAATAACTTCGCATTGCCGTATGCCCGCAATGGGTTATACTGTTTTTCCAACTGTATATCGCCAAAATCCGGCTTTGCATTTAACTGGTGAGAATTAGACGCCACATTGATAATGCGGGCATTATCGCTCTTTACTAGCAAATCCATCAATAAATGAGTGATCAGGAATGGGGCCAGGACATTGACTGCAAATGTCTTTTCAAAATTCTCGTGGGTGGCCTCCCGGCCTTTACCCATCAGGCCGCCCGCATTGTTGATCAGTACATCAATCCTCGAAAACTGCTCACGTATATCGGCACACATCCTGCGGATGTCCGCCAGGCTGTAGAGGTCGGCCGTTACCGTACTAACCTGATTGTTCCCGCTATCAGCAATGATTTCCTTCCTTATCTCTTCCGTTTTTCCAGGATTTCTTCCATGGATGATTAGCTGGTAGCCCTGCTGCGCCAGCGCCAGTGCTGCCGCCTTGCCAATGCCACTGGTAGCACCTGTGATCAATACCGTTTTTGCCATTCTTATTTTTTTTACAAAGCTACCAGTACAATGGTATACTTTTGATGCCAGTTACCTAAAGGATACCAGAATGGCGAAAAAGGAATTAAACATCGAGCAGAAAATTAAGTATGTACAAGACACGCTATTCGTGATCAGCGGCAAATGGAAGCTGCCCATCATGATGGCCATCAATAGCGGCAATAATCGCTTTCGCGACATCCAGCGCGCCGTACCCAATATCACCACCCGCGTACTTTCCAAAGAACTCAAAGACCTGGAAGAAAACAGGTTAGTAGTGCGCACTGTGTATGACTCCCTACCCGTTACTGTGAGCTACACGGTCACGCCGTATTGCAAGAGCTTAAAACCAATGGTGGATGAAATGATCAAGTGGGGCGAGAACCACCGTGCAGTGTTGAAAAAGGCAAAGCCTGCGTAACCGGCCATTGCAGCCGGAGGCAACCCCGGAATTAAGCGCCGGTAACAGGGCGGTCTCCCAGTTTGCTGCATTGCTTGAATGGCAGTTCCCGCCCCGGATGTAATAATGAAATTAAAGTGCTGTGCGACCTAAACCCGCTATTCGCAATAGCTAATTCTGGGGTTTGTACTGTTGCTGCATTGGAATTGATAGTTGCTTTGCGGATATTTTGGCGCAGGATTGTCTGTTACTTCCAGAGGGGGCATTGTTTGCCCATTGTAAGAAGGCATGGTGGTTTGAGCAGCTGAACCATTTCCTAAAGCTACATTTTTGGCATTCACATTACCATTGAAACTATAATCTATCATCGCATCCAGCAGGCGGTACACGCCATAATAATCCAGGGCATCATAAGCTTGGCGGGAGCTGGGCATCGCGTGGTCGGTTACATAGTTGTATTTATTAATGGTGGAAGACTTAAAATAAATAAAATCCTTCTCACTGTTTGGGATATTGATGTGTTTGTAGATGTCAATAGCCAAACGGTGGTCATTCACATCGTCCTCATCATATACTTGCGAAATCATTTTGGTATTGGAAGGGAAATTTTGCAATTGCTGCTCAGTAGTCAGATTACTGCTCCAGTTGAAGGCGTACCAGGGAGCCATCGTAAAGAGGAAACGCCCGTTTTGTCCCCAGCCTTTTTCCGTAAAGGCCTTATAGGCAAGGCCTATGCTGGCTCCTCCACCAAAAGAATGCCCCATAAAACCCACTTTACGCGTATCGATAATGTTCGGATAATCTGCCGCTGCTTTTACAAATCCTTCCCAAAGGGTCTGGTAGCGATGATCTACGCTGATGTCAATGGTACGGTATGGAACGAACACAACTACATAGCCCTTCTTCGCAATAAAATTGTATAGTCCTATATTGTAATCTTTGCTCTCCCCTCCATATGGATGCGAAAAAAATATGGTGGGTCTGGGCGAAGTAATGCCTTTGGGATAAAAGATCGACACCTCCGTACCAGCATATTGTGGGTTCGCAAAATCAATCTCGGCAACCTCATAGCCTCCATCAGATCCGTAACCGGATACAGGTTTTTGAATCGGTCCCTGGAGGCTACTATCGGTCTGCGATTGCAGTATTACTGATTCCTTATCGTTTTTGGAACATGCTGACATTGCAATGAACATCATTGCAGGCAGAAACAATCGCTTTTTCATTGTTTTTTTTCTTTTAAGGCTTCCAACATTTGTTCTTTGAGTTCCTGATATTTCTCGTATTGGCTGGCATCCAGTATTTTGCTGAGCGATGCATCTTTTTCTTTTTGAGAAGCCTTTAATTTTTTGAGCTTAGACAATTTTTTTTCGTCACTTTGCAGGACAGGGGCATTCTTCAGGGCGTATTCCAAATTGAGTGCCTGTACCTGCTCGATTTGTGCAGCATTTAATGCCAGCTTATTTTTCATCCATTCAGTCTGCATCTTTGCCCGCTGCTCAGGCGTGCTGTTTTGCATCGCTGCTTTGTTCTGTGCCGATGCTGAAAAGGCTATAATTGAAAAAGCTATTCCAAGCAATGCAGATCGTCTTTTTGTTTTACTAATCATTTTTGATACCGTTAAATTTTTAATTTCCTGTTTTATACAACAAATGTAGAAATATCGTAATTACCATTTTCAGAAAACGGGTGAGTCTGCCAAATTAAGGGTTGAAATACACTATCTGTCCGGCCATTTTCTGAATAGTATAGCCGTGCCTGAAAGAGCAGACTGGTAAAGAAAGGCTGATTATGGCTCCTATCTTCTTAAATTATTATCAGAAGTCTTACAACCGGATTTGGAAAGTGGCTTTCGGTTCGTTAATCAGAACGATATAGACAATTTTACAGCGTGTATTCAAATACGCCTGCATTGCAGCCGCAATTCGGGTGGACGCATTACAAACTGCTGTTATCAATTGGGTGGAAGGGAATTAGTCTTACAATTACGGAATCCAATTCCGAAATTGTAAGAAATCGATCATTTTAAGTCATAATCTATTGATTATCATATGTTAATTGTCCGAAACCAAGCGGCAATATCAATCTTCCTTTCCTCCGCCAACCCTTCCGTCTCCAGACTTTTCCTTCAACTTAAGTCCAACTCAAGCCCTATTCATTCCCGATTAAAGTTCAAATACTTTAGCTCACTTAAGGCTCATTATAAAGGGATTACTATAGCTCCTATGGAATATACAGATGCCCTTTTTACCCCCTTGTAATGCCCTCAATGAATAAAGATATATTCGAACAAAAACCTAATTATCAGCTTATTAATCCGTAAATTGAATAAATAATCTATTGCATGTTATGGCCCAAAACTTCAACATCCTTACGCAGGGGCTCTCCGGCCATGTCGGAGACCTGATCTATTACGAGCGGAACGGCAAACAATTCTGCCGTAAAATGCCTCAATATGGCCCGGACAGTATGTCTGCTGCCAGCAAGCAAAGCAGTCGCGAATTCGCCAGGGCCAGCAAGGCCGCAAAATCGATCCGTTCGGCCCTGAACGGTATCTGGCAACCCGCCCGGGACGAAACGACCGTATACAGGCTTAATAAGGCCGTTTATGCAGCGCTGAGGGAAGATACCCGGCATCCTCGCGGTAAACGTGTATTCGGTCCCGCTGCCCTGCATCAGCATCTCAAAGACTTCAGATATAATAAGAAGGCTGTCATGACTATCGGCGGAATAGATACTATACGCCAGGAGAATGGGAATGTGCTGGTGAAACTGCCCACCAACTGGCAACACTGGCTGAAACCGCCGAAAGACGCCCGTTATATACAGCTTCAGGCGGTAGCGCTGGATATGGACCTGGAACAGCATACCTGCCTTGGAACCACCACAGCAGCCAGCTGCGTTCCGTTGGGAGAAAAACAACATACGCTGTTGTTGCCAGCCACACCGGTTAGCGCCACTGCTACGATCGTTCTTTTGCAGATCCGTTTTTTGCACACCAATACAGGTATTCAGGCTGCCGGCACCACCAGCAGCGAACAGGCATTTGTAACAGCAGTGCTGGAACCAGTATTACCCTTGGAGGAAAAAACAGCGCATCCGCAGCAACCAGCTAAAACCGCCAGGATCGCGAAAAGAAGCCGCTCTGCGACGGAGATGCTGGCTAACAGACAACCCGAGACGACGATGCCTTCTCATAAACAGGAAACGAAGTCCGCAATCAGGGAAAGGTTTATTCAAAGGGGATTAATTCCCTTAACAGATCTACCGGAAGGACCAGCATAAATATCATCAATCAGGAATGTAGAACAGGAAGGTTTGCACAAACAAGATCAATACTAAAAAGCCTGGAAATAATCCCAGGCCCTTTAGTATGCTTTTTTATTGCCGCACAAATTCCTTTACCAGCACCATCGTACAATTTGTTGTAGAACGAAGCCTGATCTGTTTTACAGGCTGATACTCCGGATCGGCATAACAAGCCAATGCAGCTTCCTCCGAAGGGAACCGGATAATCGCATTCATTGTTTTTGCTACACCTTCTACGGCAATTGCATTGAGATCCGAAGCCAATACTTCAGCCCCATATTTCTGCAGTAATTCATACACAGGAGCAGCATAGTTGGCATACTCCTCCATATCAATGACATCATAACTATTGATATAATAAACAGCCATTGAAGAAACTTACAGGTTAAAAAATATATTCCGGGGGAGTAATGCCTTTGCAACGCAGATAAGTTGTTGCCTGCCCTCTGTGGTGTGTGATATGGTCCAAAGTACCGAAGAATCCGACGGTGGCCTCTTCATCCTTCGCCATTTTATCCACTGTATTTTCCAGTGCTGTGAAGGCTGCTTCAAGCCAGGCAATTGTCGCATCTCTATCCGCAGTTACCGCTGGTGGTTCCCAGGCCGGTTCTTCTTTTTCGATCAGTGTTGCTTTAAACCAGTGAATACCGTAACCGATATGGTGCATCAGTTCCCGGAAACTCCAAACCTCTTTCGTTGGCTTAAAATCATAATGTGCGGATGGCATTCCGTTCGCCACTGCCAGGGTGTAATTTTTTGAATTCTCCAGCTTGGCCAGTAATAGCTTTTTCATACTATGTTTATTTTGATAAAACAAAGCTAAAAAGCCTGCCCGGCGCTGACTTAAGACATCTTGCTGTTTTTAAAACCGCAATTGGGAAGGAGCTTTGCCGTATATATTTTTATATGAAGCAGAGAAATGTTCCAGGCTATTGAAACCACAGGAGAAGGCAATGTCAGTGATGGGTAGATGGGTATTCCTGATCAGCAAAGTGGCTTGCGCCAGCCTCACCTTTAATAGATAGGTATAGGGTGTAACACCTGTTAACTGTTTAAATAAGCGACTGAAATGAAAGGGACTCAAATGACCAATACCCGCCAGTTCGGTCAGGGAAATATTATCGGTAAAACGGTCATTAATATAATATTTCACCGATTCAATGATTGGCAGATAAAACTTCTTTTGTTTGTAGCTCAGTATAGGATGCGCCTGCGGGGCGCCAGCTGACACCACCATCAACAAAAGATTGGCAACAAGCTGTTCGATGAACAAAGAATCATGACGTGATTTCGCAAGTTCACAAAAGATGATGTGATGCAGATGTTCCGTCTGCGGTGTAGCCTTTATTAAAACCGACTGTATATCCGGGTTATTGAAAAACCAGGAAAACTCATTAGTCTGTCCTTTAAATGACTCCAGATTTTCAGCAGGCAATGAAAATATAGTACATTCATCAGGAAGATCATGTACGTGTCCCACCCTGTGTTCATATCCCGGCTTGCAAACCAGGAATAATCCATGGTGGGCATCGAGATCATTTCTAAACACTTTAAACTCGAAATTCCCTTTGCGTACATAAGCAATCGAGAATGTTTCCTGTGATTCGGTTTTTGACACTGTACACTCCGTGCATCGACATAAAAAGTCATGCACCGTGCACAATTGTGACTCGTAAAGTGTGGTAATATCTGCCTGCATAGTCTTTGTAATGTATAACAAAGTAAAGTGACATAAGTGACAACAGTATGTCAGCAGGAACCTTATCAAACGTTGTCACTTATCGTTACCTCCATGCTAACTAGCCCCGATACTGTTCTTCACTAACAGGTTCCAACCAGTTAACTATACCTCTCTCCGTATTAATACCAATCGCCGTATGAATCATCACTGCATCTGGAGATGCTCCATGCCAGTGCCTGGTTCCCGGTAATATATTGATAACACCACCTACCTCTACACGTCGTACAGGTTTCCCTTCTTCCTGGTAATAACAAGTCCCTTCTTTAATGAGTAGTATTTGATTGCCGGGATGCGTATGCCAATTATTCCTGGTTCCCGGTTCAAAAAGAACATCGCTGATGATACAATTAGTAGTTTCATCCGGAGTAACCAGGGGTTTCAGCCACGCCTGTCCGGTAAAGTATTCAGCCGGTGCTGGTTTGTAACCTTCTTTTTCTAACTGTTCCTTCGTATACTGTTTCATGATCTATTTGATGTTAATATCGGTTTAGAATTCCTGACTTGTCGGCCTGAATAATATCTCACTAATATCCACTTCTTCCGGCTGACTAGTGGCAAAAGCAATTGTACGCACGAAAGAATCAGCGGGAATAGCTTTTTCACATGCTTTTTTAAACACTTCTGCGATGTCAGGTTCAGAGATTGTGTCGGTAGCGACAATAGCATTCTCACCAACTGTAGCTCCATGCATTTCTTTCGAACACAAAGTTATCACTTTTAGCAGGGCCGGAGTTAACAATAATCAAATCATTAATTAAAAAAATCAAACTATTTTGATGCGCATCTCTCTTGGTGTCTGTCCGGTATTTTTCTTAAAAAGTTCACCTTTTTCGCCGAGCGGTTTAGGTAATTAACATGAATGTTAATCCCTTTCGCATATCCTGGGCTGTTCTTTTAGTTTCAGCCCGGTTTTGAAATCAGGTGTACTATTGACTGCCTGTGCATTTATTGAATAAAGTTATAAAATTCAAACCTAAACGATGCCGGCATCCGGATATTGCTAATATGCGAAATATTACCAGCATGGAAACCGCCTTAAACAACACAGGTATTCGAAATCAGAGGAAGGTATGAAGCAGATAGTTATCATTTAAATACACCTATCGGAAGATTAAAATAAGTGCTGAATTTCCCCAATTACTCATTAATATATTTATTAGAAAATAAGGCAGCCAGCCTAATAAAAAAAATTTTACTTACATTCCTTTTTCTCTACTTTTGGAAACCTGTCGATGTAAACGGATTGTTACTTTTTCCAAATTTTAAGACTAGTTAAAGCTTTAGAGTGATTATTGTGTGGGCAATTACGGGCCTGATCCGTTCTATTGCTTCACCTTTAGTATCCTGTTCGTTGTTCCATCAAACCATAATTGTTAAGCAATGAAATCCCTTAATGATGGCCCTTCAAAATACCCCAATATTGGACTGGCATTTGCTTTATACGCGTCCGCGATTTGAAGCAAAGCTCAGGAAAGAAATTGCCGATCTGCAATACGAGTGTTATTTGCCGATGCGGACCGTTACCCGGAAATGGAGTGACAGGATAAAAAAATTAAATGAGCCGCTATTTCCCGGCTATGTGTTCGTAAAAATTCCAAGGAAAGACCGCTATCGCATATTATTGTTAAGCGGCAGTGTCGGATTTGTATCATTCGAAGGCGAACCTGCTATATTACAGGAAAAGTTAATTGAAGATGTACGCAGACTCGAAATGCATGATACGGAATCAATCCCGTATTATTCTACGGGAGAGAAAGTGATGATCACGCAAGGTGCATTTGCAGGATTCGAGGGAGAATTGATACGCATACAATCGAAACTGAAAGTGGTGATAAAGATATCTCCCATAAAGCAGGCACTGGCCGTGGAGGTTGATAGTTCATGTATCAGCAGGTTGGTGTACTAGGAAAGAATTTTTTTGAAACTATGAAAAATTATCTATTTTAGGGGCCGCAAGAATAGTTAACCGAGACGTTAGAATAAGCATCCACCAACATTTTCAGCCTATCATAGAACTTTTGTGACTCATGTTCCTGTGACTTGATTGGGCGAAGCCGTGTTAACCACAGAAACCAAGTGTAAGGTATACGTAAGAAACTACGTAGAAACACGTGAACATGCTGTATAAATACGCAGAAATTCAGGGTATATATCACCACACGTTGTCCCGCCACCAGTCACACGTTTTTTGATATTGTATCTACCGTTTATAACCAATTCGAAGGTAAATGCTCAGAAATTATTTCATTATCGCCTGGCGGAATCTGCTCAGACATAAGGTATTCTCTTTCATAAACATATCTGGCTTATCAGTGGCAATTGCAGCTTGTCTGCTGATTCTTCAGTATATCCTGTTCGAGTTTAGCTATGATAAATTTCACACACGGGCGAACCTCATATACCGCGTAAAACAGGAACGCTATCAGGACGGCGCGCTGGCAGAGCGCTCCGCCAGGAGTTTTTCCGCCCTCGCCGATGCAATGAAAAGTGATTTCCCAGAGGTGCATAACGCTACTACCTGTTTCCCACTCGAATGCATCGTATCTGCTTCAGAAACAGAGAATATCACCCGCTCTTACAAGATGCCCCGCGTACTATTTGCGAGTGCATCATTCCTGAAGATTTTCAATTTCCCCATCATAAAAGGCCGTGATGCATTGGATGAACCGAATTCGCTCATCCTCACGGCATCCACAGCAAAGCGTTTCTTTGGTGATGCAGATCCTATCGGTAAGAAGTTAAGGGTCGTAAATTTCAACCAGGGAACGGATATTGACGGTTTTGTAAAAGGTGTATGCAGTGATATTCCCGCTAACTCGCATTTACAGTTTGAAATGCTGGTGTCCACCAATCCTAAAGATGTTTCATGGACCTATGCAGACAACTATACGTATGTTGAACTAAATGATAATGCGAACGCAGAGAGGCTGGAAAGTAAGCTGCCGGCCTTTCTTGCAAAATACACTTCCAGCTTGACAGGTAGTAACAAAGTAAAGCTGGGATTGCAGCCGATCACACAGATACATCTTTACTCTGATCTCACCGGCGAACCTACCGTGAGCGGTACTGGTAAACTGGTGTGGTTTATGGTGCTGATTGCAGTGCTGATCCTGATGATTGCATATATCAACTACATTAATCTCTCTACCGTAAAAGCAATGGAGCGTGCACGGGAAGTGGGATTGAGAAAGGTGTTCGGTTCGGAGCGTCTGACCTTAATGAAGCAATTCTTTTTTGAATCTTTACTGCTGAACTTCGTCGGTATTATCATCGCTATCCTTATCACACTGGTTTGTCAGGAGCTGTTTAATCAGCTGGCGGGAGTTGATATACCAATGGGATTCTGGACCAGTTACTGGTTCTGGCTGGCCTTCCTGGTATTACTGCTGGGGGGCGCGCTGGTATCAGGAATCTATCCGGCCTACCTGTTATCAGGTTATCAGCCTGTACAGGTACTGAAGGGGAAATTGCCACTAACAGGAGCAGGGATCAGCATAAGGAAGATACTGGTGGTATTCCAGTTTGCAGTGTCCATAGCACTGATTATCGGTACATATGCTATCTCCCGGCAGGTAAATTACATGAGAGAAACGAACCTCGGCATGAACATCGATCAGACCCTGATCGTTGATGCGCCTGCCAATAAACTGGAATCACAGGGAGGACAGAATTTTTATCAACGTATCAATACTTTCCGTACATCACTGTTACAATCTCCCAATATCAAAAGTGTGACAGCTGCTTCCAGCATGCCTGGTCTGGATATATTGTGGAACAGGCCTTATCAGCGCAGGGACGACGTATCTGCCAATAAGGGAAATATGTATGCGACGTTCTCTATCGGACCTGAATTCATCAACCAGTTTGACATAAAAGTGATAGCAGGACAACAGTTCTCTATTACACCCGATCAGATTACAGACAGCGCAAAGGCCACTATCCCTATCATGATCAATGAGTCTGCCGTAAAGGCTTTTGGCTTTGAAAGTGCGAAAGATGCAGTGGGAAAGATCCTGATCGATAAAAATGGCTTTGGCGTTACATTCGAGTATGAGATCGTTGGTGTACTACAGAACTTTCATCAGAAATCACTGAAAGAATCTTTTACACCCATCGTATTCCGTCTGGAAGATGGTTCCAGCATAGAATATTACGCAGCAAAAGTAAGTGCCACCAATATTGAAAAAACGATCGCATATATTGAAAAGAGCTATAAAGAATTATTCCCGTCGAGCCCTTTTCAGTATGCATTCCTGGATGAATTCTTCGACAGGCAGTATCGTACCGATGTGCGTTTCGGAAAGATATTCGGCCTCTTCTCCGGTTTCGCCATTTTTGTTGCCTGTCTTGGCCTCCTGGGTTTATCATTATTTACCAGCATGCAAAGAACAAAGGAAATTGGTGTGAGGATAACACTTGGCGCATCTGCCGTCAGTATCTTTGTTTTACTGGTGAGAGACTTTATGAAACTGATACTGATTGCATGCTGTATTGCATGGCCACTGGCATGGTGGGGACTATACCAATGGTTGCAGCATTATCCCTTCAGGATTGGCATCAGCCCCTTATTGTTTTTTATTCCAACTTTTATAGTGCTTTTCATTGCGCTGTTAACAGTGGCCTTTCACACATGGAAGGCGGGAAGATTGAATCCGATTAAAGCCTTAAAGTATGAGTAAGAAAAGATTGTTTATGTCGTAGAGCAATTATTACCCCAAAAGCTTGCCGGCTGATCATTCCTTGCCGGTAAGTAATTTTTGTTTCCTGTTTTGATGTAGAATTCAGGCAGACCGGAAGGTCTGCGCGTGTTGTTTTCCGGCTGCCCTGCCAGGGCGGTCAGGCGGAGCTATTTTGTTTTCAAAAAAATATACTGCTTTGTATGATAAAAGAGTTAATCCATACTGTTTTTGAAGATATTGCTGAACGATACCCTGCAAAGACTGCTGTGGAAGAAGATAACTATAGTATAACCTATCAGCAGCTGAACAAGCAGGGAAACAGAATTGCACATCTGATGTTATCCCTCAATATCAGCAGCGGCACTCATGTTGCAGTGATATTGCCCTCCGGCGTACATTTGGTAAGTACACTATTAGGCTGTCTGAAAGCCGGCGTTGTTTATTTACCCTTATCCCGCAATACCGGGATACCTGCACATCATATTTTTAATCAAACAAATCCCGGATTCATTATAACTGAAAGTGACCATCTGCCTGCGCTGGAGTCCATGCTGTCCGGATTGGGCGCAACCATGCCTCCACTACTTGTATTCCCTTCTTCAATGCATGGACTATTGAAAGGACTGGACCTGCAGGATATAGGCGTAATAAGTGCTGAAGAAGAACCTGCTATGTTGTGGGAATGGGATGGCGATAAATATGTACGCACAGATATATCATTGGACGATCAGCAGTTTACAGATCCGGGACTGGCTATCGACAAGCAGTCCGATGCGTATATATTTTTTACATCTGGCTCTACAGGCATCAGTAAAGGCATTATTGGTTCTTACAAGAGCCTTGCGCATTATATACACTGGCATCGGGGCGCCTTTAACGTGAATGATAGTACACGTATCAGTCAACTGGCTCCTGTGACGTTTGATGCTTCATTGAAAGATATATTGGTGGCTATTACCGCCGGCGCTACACTACACGTGCCGGGTGCCGGTTTGAAAGAACAGAGCGATCTGCTGGCTGCATGGTTGCATGAGAAAGACATTACATTGTTGCAAACAGTACCGTCTATATTCAGGCTTATTACAAAATCGCTGAAGGAGAAAGGTCGTGATCTTCCAGCACTGGAACAGGTAGTCCTGGCAGGAGAAAAACTATATGGAAAGGATGTGCTGAACTGGCGCTATGTGAATGGTGAAAAGGCACGCCTGACCAATATGTATGGCCTCACCGAGACTACCATATTGAAAAGCTGCTATCATATTCAGTCATGGAACTGGGACCCCGGAGAGACGATCCCGGTTGGTATGCCTATCAGCAATAGTATGATTGCTGTGGTAAACCAGGATCAGATATGTGCTCCGGGTGAAATAGGAGATATCTATATCAAGAGCCCTTTCATGACCAAGGGTTACCTGGATACTTCCCTGAACAGCATGTTGTTTGTTCAGAATCCGCTGGTGAATGATAGACAGGATATAGTTTGTTACACAGGGGATATCGGCCGTTACAGGGAAGATGGCAACCTGGAACTGCTGGGAAGAAGAGACGAACAGATAAAATTGCATGGTGTAAGGGTTGAACTGGATGCCGTGAAAGCTGTTGCATTAAAGCAGGAGGGCATCGAACAGGTAGAATTATTATTACACACTAATGATGAGTTTCAGCAGGAACTGATCTGCTACTATAGCGGGAAACAGTATGAAGCAGTAGCGCTAAGAACTTTGCTTGAAGCAGCGCTCCAGAAGGAGTATCTGCCTGCTTATTATATATGGCTGCCAGCTTTCCCATTGAATATAAACGGTAAAGTGGACAGGAAAAGACTGCCTCGTCCGTGGGAGTTGCTGGAAGATGATAACTATGAAGCTCCCTTGCCGGGAGTGGAAACACAGTTGTTGAAGATCTGGCAGCGTATACTGGGGAATGAGAAGATCAGCAGGAATGCGTCTTTCTTTGTTTCGGGAGGCTCTTCATTGAAAGCTATACAGCTGGTTTCCCGTATTTATCGTGAAATGGAAGTGCAGTTGTCTATTGCCGATGTATTTAATGCCTCATCTATTGCAGCACAGGCAGAACTGATCTATGCGAGTGCTAAGCACTTCCAGCCAATTATCACTCCGGTGGCCCAACAGTCGCATTACGGATTGTCCCACGGACAAAGAAGATTATGGGTATTGGAACAGTTGCACGATAAGCTGGCAGCATACGCGAGGCCTGATACTTATCATTTGCAGGGAACGGTAGATATACAGGCCCTGGAAGAAGCATTCAGGTCAGTAATAAAACGGCATGAGAGCTTGCGTACTGGCTTTATTGCTGTGGACGGGGAACCCCGGCAGGTCGTTATTCCTGCGGAATTGCTGGAATGGAATATCACATACACAGATCTCCGTGCAGCAGCAGAACAGGAGAAACAACTGGAAGAAATATTAAGCAGGGAAACACAGGTACATTTTAACCTGGAAAAAGCGCCACTGATCAGGGTAAGCCTGGTGCAGTTGTCGGAAGAGGAATATGTGCTGGTGCATGCTTTACATCATATCATCTCGGATGAGTGGTCCATGCAGGTCCTGATCCGGGAAGTACTTGGGTTTTATAGCGATCCTGCATTGGTATTGCCCGATCTGACATTCCAGTACAAGGACTATGCAGCCTGGCAGGCAACACAACTAAGTGGGACAAATCTGAAGAAGCACGCAGACTACTGGTTGTCTCAATTGCAGGGAGAATTACCTGTGTTGGAACTGCCTGCAGATGACGAGCGCCCTGTGGTAAAAAGTTATAAAGGTGCGCAGGTAGCTGTAGAACTACCAGCGGCGTTAATAAGCCGTTTAAAGGCACTGGCAGAAGTAGAGGGGGCTACCTTGTTCATGGGGCTTGTATCGCTGGTGAAGACGTTATTATACCGTTATTCCGGCCAGGAAGATATTATCACCGGTATACCTGTTACAGGCAGAAGTGGGGCAGGCCTGGAGCAGCAGATAGGTTTTTATCTGAACACATTGCCATTGAGAAGCCGCATTAATGGAGAACATGGTTTTGTAACCTTACTGCAACAAATTAAAGAGCACGCACTGGCATTGTATGCACATGAGGTGTATCCTTTTGATCTGTTGGTAGATCAGCTGCATTTGCAAAGGGATATGAGCCGGTCACCGGTATTTGACGTAGCCATTATCTACCGGGAAGAACAGACTGCGCAGCAGGCGCCTGAAATGGAGGGCGTACAGATATCACAGATCGGTATGCCGGTACACACAAGTCTGTACGATCTCACTTTCTGGTTCTCACATATCGGTGAAACTGTAAAGCTTACACTGGAGTATAATACGGACGTATTTGCAGCGCAACGGATCACGAATGCATGTGATCATCTGCTGCAATTACTGGAGAATATACTGGCTGATAGCAGGCAGCCGCTGAACAAGATCAGTTATCTCTCTATCCGTGAAATGACATGGATAGAACAGCAGCTGACAGGAATACAGCAGGCGTATCCTGCTGCAAGTACGTTGATCGCTTTATTTGAAGAACAGGTACGGCAGACGCCGGCGCAGAAAGCACTGGTGATAGGGAATGAGGCCTGGTCATATTATGATCTGAATGTAAGGGCTAACCAATTGGCGAATTATCTGCTGCAGCAGTTTAAGATTGCACCAGGCGACGTTATAGCCCTGAAGACGGATAGAAATGAATGGTTGCTACCGGGCATATTGGGTATTCTGAAAACAGGCGCAGGGTATTTGCCGGTAGATCCTTCGCTGCCGGAAGCAAGGATAGCCTATATGCTGAACGACAGCAATACGCGAATTATACTGACTGACCGGCAAGAAGAAGAGGTGGGTTTTACAACTGTATATATGCCAGATGTATTTAGAGCGCCGTATACATTGCTGGTGGATAATCCGTCTATAGTAGCCAGTGGCGATAGCCTGGCTTATATGATGTATACTTCCGGATCAACAGGAACTCCTAAAGGCGTAATGGTGCCTAATAAAGCAGTGATCAATCTCCTGCATAGTATGACTGGCATGCTGGAAGTTAAAAGCAGTGATAGCTTGCTGGCAGTAACCACTTATTCATTTGATATTTCCGTACTGGAATTATTCCTGCCATTGCTTAACGGTGCAACAGTGATCCTCGCGGGGAATGAAGTAGTGAACACTCCATTCCTGTTACAGGAAATGATCCATGCGCAACAGCCAACGATCATGCAGGCAACACCCTCACTATGGAGTTTGTTATTTGAACATGGCTGGACTGGCCATAGCGGTATGAAGTTATTATGCGGAGGTGAAGCGCTTAGCCGGACACTGGCTGCTCAGTTATTGGGAGCAGGGGCAGAAGTATGGAATGTATATGGTCCTACAGAAACAACGATATGGTCTGCAGCGCACAGGGTAATGACTGCGGATGCTGTTATTCCCCTGGGAAGACCCGTAGCGAATACAAATATTTACCTGCTGGACGATCATTTTATGCCTGTGCCAACAGGTGTTCCGGGCAATCTTTTTATAGGAGGTGCAGGGCTATCAGATGGTTACTGGAAACGCTCAGCACTAACAGCAGAAAAGTTCATTGAGGTGCCATCAGTGGCAGATGGCTTATTATATCGCACGGGCGACAAGTGTTCCATTGGCTTTGATGGTCTGCTGTATTTTTCAGGCAGGGAGGATGAGCAGGTGAAGATCAGAGGGTATCGTGTGGAGACGGGAGAGATCGCAGAACAGATCAGTCAGTACGAAGGTATTTTACAGTCTGTAGTGGTGTTGAAAACTGTTGATACTGAGCAGAAGCTGGTCGCTTATTTTGTCGCGCCAGAGAAAGTAGATATTGCAGCATTGCGTAATTACCTTGCAGCGTTCCTGCCGGCATATATGATACCATCTGCGTTTGTGCAGTTGGAACAATTGCCTGTTAACGCTAACGGAAAAATCGACAGGAAAGCACTGCCACTGCCGGAATTGTATGATGCCCGGGAGTATGTAGCGCCAGTAACAAAAGAAGAACGTACAATTGCCGCAATATGGCAGGAGATATTGGGTGTCGATACGCTGAGTGTGACAGATAATTTCTTTCATCTCGGTGGTCATTCACTGAAGGCCATACAGGTCATTGCAAGGATATACAGGGACCTTCAGATCAGGGCGGAGTTGAAGGATTTGTTCCGTTATCCTGTATTAAGTGCATTTGCGGCAGCGGTGAGAAAAGCGGATCATAGTACTTATACCCATATTCCGGAAGTGCCATCGCAGGAATATTATCCGTTATCACATGCACAACGGAGACTATGGCTGTTAAATCAACTGGAAGGTAATGCAGTATTATACAATCTGCCAATGAGTTACTACTTCAATGGTACATTGAATGAAGCCGCTTTGAACTACGCTTTCAGTACATTATTGGCAAGACATGAGAGCCTGCGTACACGCTTTGTAATGAAAGGCGATAATCCCGTACAGGAGATTATATCCATAGAACATCTCACGTTTAAAATCGTCAGGGAAGATCTTCGCTTAGAGGAGGATGCCCGCAAAGTAGCTGAGGCAAGAGCACTTGAACTGGCATTGCTTCCATTCGAGTTGTCTGACGCGCCGCTGCTACGGGTACATTTACTGCAGACGGCAGATCATGAGTGTTTATTCTTCTTGTGCATACACCACATCATAGCAGATGAATGGTCCATCCGCCTGCTGATACGTGAACTATTGTTTTACTATAATAGTTTTCAGCGTGAAGACATTACACCACTACCATCATTAAGGATACAATACAAAGACTATGCTTCCTGGCAGCTGGAAGCATTGAATGAGGCACAGTTGACGTTGCACCGGAAGTATTGGAAAGAACAGCTGGGAGGAATATTACCTAAGCTGGAACTGCCATCAGACAGGTTAAGGCCGGTTGTACAGCATTACAGCGGCGGACAGGTAAGTTACAGGTTTAACCAGGAAGGGATCACCGGGTTAGACCTCCTGTGCAGACAGGAACACGCAACGCGTTTTATACTGCTTACCGCGCTGGTGAAAACCCTGTTATTCAGGTACAGTGGACAGGAAGATATTATTGTAGGAACGCCGGTAGCTGGCAGGGATCATACAGACCTGGAGAACCAGATCGGTTATTACCTGAATATTTTGCCTTTGCGCTCTTATCCGGGAGGCAGGACAACCTTCCGTCAATATCTGCGGGAGCTAAGGGAAACAGCCTTCAATGCTTATACACATCAGGCTTATCCTTTTGATATACTGGTAGATGAACTGGGACTGGAACGGGATATCAGCCGTGCACCATTGTTTGACATCGTGATCACATTGGAGAATACTGCTGAAGATCTGTATCCTGAGATGAATGATATAGCGATCACTGAAGTAGTGCTGAAACCGGAACTGAGTAAGGTTGACCTGCATTTTATATTCAGGGAAACCAGCGAAGGGCTTTATCTGAAGCTGGAATACAGCCGGGAATTGTATGACGGAGATCGTATGGTACGGATGATGCAGCACCTGGAAAGCCTGATGATAGCAGTTGCCAGGGATCCTGAAACGGAGCTTGCAAGATTGAACATCTTGCCCGGGGCAGAACGTACACAGATATTATCAGTATTCAACAATACAGATTTTACCTATCCCGGGAACATTACGCTGGCGGCCCTTTTTGAGGCGAAGGTAAAGCAGTCGCCGGATGCCATAGCGCTTGTGTCAGGAGATAGGTCGATGACATACAGCATACTGAACGAGAAAGCCAATCGCCTGGCAAAAGTATTACGGCATCAGCATGGCGTTGAGCCGGGAACACCTGTCGGAGTAATGGCTGGTCAGCAGGAGTGGCTGATTGTTTCCATTCTTGGCATATTAAAAGCAGGAGGCGCTTATGTACCGATCGATGCGTCTTATCCTCCTGAAAGGATCAGGTACATTATAGAAGATACTTCTTTACCATTGCTGATAACGATATCAGACTATCTGCTGGATGTAACATATTTCACAGGACAGTTGCTGGTAGCAGATATTGAAATACCTGAATTGCCGAAAAGCGAAGATAATCTACCCTTACTTTCCGGCCCATCAGATCTGGCTTACATCATATATACCTCCGGTTCGACAGGTAAGCCCAAAGGTGTGATGATCAATCATGCCGGTGTGGTAAACATGGTGCATAACGAGCTGTCTGTTTTCGGTACCAGCACAACAGACAAGGTGTTGCAGTTTGCATCTCCTTCCTTCGATGCTTCCGTAGCAGAGATCTTTATGGCTTTTGCGGCCGGAGCAACATTAGTACTGATCCCCGCTACAGTGGGCCGGGATGCTGCCAGGGTGACGGAATACATGGAAGTTGCCGGCGTTACGGTAGTGATACTACCTGTTTCCTATCTGACGGCATTGGATACTACGAAACTGCATTTCCTGCGGAAGATCATTACTGCGGGCGATGTTGCGCATGTGCCTACAGCAGTTGCATGTGCCGCTTTCGCAGAGTACTATAATTGTTATGGCCCTACAGAAGCTACAGTATGGGCAAGCTCTTACCAGGTAACAGCCGCAGACGCAGGCCTGGGTAGATTGCCGATAGGAAAACCCGTGCATAATGTACGAATGTATATACTGGATGAATTACAACAGTTGTTGCCCGTAGGTATCAACGGTGAGATATGTATTGGAGGCGCCGGTGTAGCGATGGGATATTATAATAACGAAATACTATCAACAGCGAAGTTTGTCAAAGATCCCTATGGAGAGGGATTCTTGTATAGAACAGGAGATACTGGCCGCTGGTTAGCCGATGGTAATATTGATTTCACAGGAAGACTGGATGACCAGGTGAAGATCAGAGGTTACCGCATTGAGACAGGAGAAGTGGAGCAGGCGCTGTTAACTTATCCCGGCGTCAGCGCAGTGGTAGTAAAGGCCTTTGGCAATGATGCTGAGAAATACCTCGCAGCATATTATACAACAACAGGCAATATAGCAGGTGCTACTCTACGTGCTCATCTCCAGCAGTTCTTACCTGAATATATGCTGCCATCCTATTTTGTACAGGTGGAGCAATTCAGGATGAATAACAGCGGTAAAATTGACCGTAAAGTGCTGAAAGCGCCGCAGGCTGATACGGAAGTGCTGGTACAACAACCAGTGACACCGACTGAAACTGCATTACTGGAAATATGGAAAGAAGTACTGGGTAACGAACAACTGGGTACAAAGCATCACTTCTTTGATGCAGGAGGACATTCCCTGAAAGGGATACAGGTGGTAACCCGGGTATATAAACAGCTGGGCATAAGAATAGAATTGAAAGACCTTTTCCTGCATCCGGTATTGTCTGACCTGGCAGCGGAAATTGACAGGACACAGGCCGGTAGTTATACACCTATCAGCACTGTGGCTGCGCAGACACATTATAAGTTGTCGCATGCACAGCGTAGGTTGTGGGTATTGGATCAATTTGAACCGGAAGGCTCTATCGCTTATAATCTGCCGGTATGTTACCGCCTGGAAGGTAAGCTGGACAGGGATGCATTGGTGACAGCATTCGATATACTGATTGAACGCCACGAAAGTCTAAGGACAGTCTTTGAGGCAGTAGAAGGTGTACCCATGCAGTGTATACGGACGGCGACAGAAAGTGGCTTTAAATTGCAGGATGAAGATCTTCGTGGTCATCCGCAGGCGGAAGAGCAGGCAAGAACTGAAGCGATGCAGCTGGCGCTCGAACCATTTGATCTGAAGAATGGTCCATTGCTGAAAGCAAAATTGATGCAGACAGCAGATGAGGTATTCCTGTTTGTACTGTCTATGCATCATATTATTTCAGATGAGCGCTCATTGCGCGTTATACTCGAAGAGTTGATCGCATTGTATAACTCAGCGCTTACAGGAACACCGTACAGTTTACCGGTGTTAAAAGGACAGTATAAAGACTATGCGGCATGGCAGGAAACGGAGTTGACAGGAGAGAAAGTGCAGCAGCACCGTACTTACTGGCTGAACCGCTTCGAAGGAGACATCCCTGTACTGGACCTGCCAGCTGATCATCCCAGACCTCCCGTGCAGACCTATAACGGTGGACAAGTGTATATCAAATTGCCGGAAACATTGAGTAATGGCCTCAAAGAGCTGGCTTCTTCAGAAGGCGCCTCACTCTTCATGGGGTTGGTAACACTGGTAAAAACATTGTTATACCGTTATACAGGCCAGGAAGATATTATTATCGGATCGCCGGCGGCAGGACGCGAACATCCTGACCTGGAACACCAGATAGGATTTTTTATTAACACATTGGTGTTGCGGTCCCGGTTTGCCGGCAAAGAAAGTTTCCGCAGCTTATTACAGCAGGTAAAACAGACCGCTCTTGAAGCATATTCGCACCAGGTATACCCATTTGATACGCTGGTGGATGAGCTGGACCTGGAACGGGATATGAGCAGGGCGCCGCTGTTTGATGTGGTGGTTGTACTGGATAATACCAGTGAGCAGCCACTGCCTGCAATGCCTGGTTTAAATGTAGAAGATGCGCTCATACAGTTGCCGGTAAGCAAGATTGACCTGCGTTTCTTCTTTACCGATACGGCTGCTGGTATCGGGTTGACACTGGAGTATAATTCTGATCTGTACCACCGCGATCGTATAGAACGGATGACCGCACATCTGGAGCAGCTGCTGATATCGGTTTTGGCGTCTCCTGAAAAGAGCCTTCAGACATTTGAGATCTTATCTGATGTTGAGCACGAACTGCTGACATCATTCAATAATACAACAGTTGTCTTTCCTGTCGGGGAAACGCTGGTAGATCTTTTCGAAGAGCAGGTAATACTTCATCCGGATGCCATTGCACTGGAAGGAGCCGGATGGAGTTGCAGCTACCGCACATTGAATGAACGTGCGAATCAGTTGGCAAGGCTGCTGCTGGATACACACCATGTGGAAAAAGGAAACATTGCGGCTATTATGCCTGGTCGGAATGAATGGCAGATCATCGGGTTATTAGGGGCATTGAAAGCAGGGCTGGCTTATCTACCAATAGATAGTAAACTCCCCAAAGATCGTATCCGGTTTATGCTGGAAGATTCCGGAGCGAAGATATTACTGACAGAATCTGCATTCATGTTTGATATTGACTATTTCAGCGGGTCGCTGGTGGTAATGGATATCGAACTGTATAATGCAGACCTGCCACTGGAAAACCCGGAAGTAACAACCGGAGCCAATGACCTGGCTTATATTATTTATACTTCAGGATCTACTGGTCAGCCGAAAGGTGTAAAGATCAGGCATAGCAGTGCCGTAAATATGGTATTTAACCAGCAGCACGTCTTATCTGTCAGCAGAGAAGATAAGGTGCTGTTGTTCTCTTCCTTTTCTTTTGATGGCGCAGTTTTCGAAACCTTCATGGCAATATGCGGAGGTGGTGTATTGGTAATGCCGGAAGAGGACACTGTGAAGAATGCAGAAAAGCTGTTGGACTATGTAGCCTTGACAGGCATTACTGCCGCTGTATTTCCGTCTGCTTTTGCTGCTTTGCTGCCACCGGACCGGTTATCTGCATTGCGCTTTATGATTACGGCAGGAGATGTGGCGCCGGTGGAAACTTTATTAAAGGCCAGTGAATATACGACTTGCTATAATGGGTATGGACCTACAGAAAATACAGTATGTACGACCCTCTATAAAGTGAGTGGATCTGACGCTGGCAGACGTTCCCTGCCAATTGGCCGGCCGGTGGGTAATGTGCAGGTGTATGTGTTGAATACTGCGTCAGCAATCCAGCCTGTAGGGGTAGACGGAGAACTGTGTATAGCAGGCGCCGGCCTGTCTGCCGGATACCTTGACCGTCCCGGACTGACAGCAGATAAGTTTATCGCCAATCCTTTTGGCAGCGGCTTACTGTATAGAACGGGAGATAAAGGCCGCTGGCTGCCGGATGGTAATCTGCAGTTCAGCGGACGTATGGACAATCAGGTTAAGATCCGTGGTTTCAGGATAGAGAAAGATGAGATAGCGCAGGCATTGTCCCTTTTCCCGGGCATTAATGGCGTTGCAATTGTTGTGAGAGAATTAGCGGGCGACAAATACCTTGCGGCCTATTATGCGGCTCAGAATGCGATTGATGGGCTTTTATTGAGGCAGTTCCTGGGAAGGAATTTACCGGACTATATGATCCCCGCCAGGTTCATACATCTGGAAGCCCTGCCGTTGAACAGCAGTGGTAAGATCAGTTACAGGCATTTACCGGTTCCCGCAGACCAGCAGGTAGCTGCTGAAGAGACAGGAGGAACGGTAACAGAACAGCGTCTGCTGGCTATCTGGAAAGAAATATTACAAAGGGGCGATATTGGGTTCTCCAGCGATTTCTTTTTATCGGGTGGTCATTCATTAAAGGCTATTCAGCTGATCACAAGAATATACCGTGAATTTGGCGTGCAGTTATCCATAGGGGATATTTTCGGCAACACCGTGCAGGCAAGCCTGGCAACCCTGATTGATCAGGCGCAGCAACAACAGTTCAGGGAAATACCCGTAGCACCGGAGGCTACATACTACCCGCTGTCACATGCGCAGCAACGCTTATGGCTACAGACGCTGCGTTTGAGGGATGTACAGGCATTCAATGGTATTGAGGTCTACCGCATCAGTGGGCAGCTGAGACGGGATGTGCTGGAAGCTGCGTTTGCAGCAGTAGTGGCGAGGCATGAAAGTCTGCGGACAATATTTGTCACCCGCGAAGGAACTCCCATGCAGCAGGTGGTGAATGCTGACTTCCGTATGGTGTATGAAGATCTGCAGGGTGTACCAAAACAGGACGAAGAGATAATAACGCGTATCCGTCAGGCAGGAGAGTGGAAATTTATACTGGATCAGGGGCCATTGATGCGTGTATTGTTGTTGCAGACGGGAGCGGAGGAGCATGTATTGCTGTTGGCATTGCATCATATTATTTCAGATGAATGGTCTATGCAGGTGTTAATAAGGGATCTGTTGACCAGTTATAATGCCGGTGTAAAGGGAGCGCTTAACCCATTGAAGCCCCTGCGTATTCAGTACAAAGACTATACACTATGGCAGGCGCAGGAACTGAGCGGTGAGCGGTTAGCCGCGCATGAGCAATACTGGTTGCAACAGTTGGGGGGAACTTTACCACAGCTAACTTTACCGGCAGACAGACCAAGACCGGCAACACCATCATTCAGCGGAGAACAGCTGACATTCCGGATTTCAGAAGAAAGTAGTGCTGGGTTAAGGCAATATGTGAAGGCAAATCAGGCCACACTATTCATGGGATTATTGTCACTTGTGAAGGCGCTCTTATACCGTTACAGCGGGGAGCGTGATATCATTATCGGAACACCGGTAGCCGGCAGGGACCATGCAGATCTGGAAGACCAGATTGGTTATTACCTTAACACAGTGGCATTACGAACCCAGGCAGATGGCGAAGCAGGGTTCAATATGTTACTGCAGCAGGTGAAGCAAACAGCCACAGATGCATTTGAACATCAGGTATATCCGTTTGACAGACTGGTAGAGGTGTTGGCGGCAGGAGAGGATGTAAGCCGGAATCCTGTTTTTGATGTGGTGATGATATTGCAGAATATCCGCCTGGAACCACTGGCAGCATTGGAAATGGAAGGAGTAGATATTGAACCCTTACCTGGACAACTGAAAACAAGCAAGGGTGATCTGCGATTCCTCTTTGCGGAAGAAGAAGGGTATATCAGTGGAAACATAGAGTATAGTACAGACCTGTTTGACAGGGAACGCATAGCCCAGATCATTAAAGACCTGCAGTCATTATTGGCATTGGTTCTTCAGTCACCTGAAGTATCTGTCTCATCGCTGGCGTACAGAGGTGATGAATCTCAGCCTGCCGCATCATTTAATGCACCTGTATCAGCGCCTGTATATCCATTGCTGACAGATATTATCGCTGCACAGGCATTACAACAGCGTAATAAAACAGCTATCAGGGATGGAGAGGGCGCCATCAGTTATGAAGAACTGGCAACACGCTATAATGTGTTGGCTGCTCACCTGGAACAGCATACAGGTATACAATCAGCGGTGGCCGTTGCATTGAAGGCAGGGATAACACAGGTCACCAGTCTGCTGGCATGTTTTAAAGCCGGTATGATATACTTGCCGATGGATGCCGGTATGCCTGTGCCGCAATTGATCTATATACTGAGAGAGGCTAAGCCTGCTGTATTGATTACCGACAGGGAGCAGGTACCGGCCTGGGAAGCAATATTCCAGCAGAGCGGACATACTGCGGAGATACTGGTGCCAGCTGAGTTGGAGGGTACAGCAACAGTAATATCAGGATGTGTTACCACAAACATGTCCGCCTATATATACTATACCTCAGGTTCTACAGGAATGCCAAAGGGAATAGTAGGAAGTCAGGGTAGTATCAGCCATTATACCCACTGGCATGCCGCAGCTTTCAATATCGGGGTGAATGACCATATCAGTCAGCTGGCGCCGGTAACATTTGATGCGTCACTGAAAGATATTTTCCCTGCATTGATGACGGGAGCCACATTACATATACCATCACCGGCTATTCGTCTGCAGATGGACCTGTTGACTACATGGTTATCTGATAACAATATTACTATACTGCAAACAGTGCCATCACTGTTCCGCTTGATCACAGCCAGTCTGCAGGGGCCATTGCCAGGCATCCGGCAGGTAGTGCTGGCCGGAGAACGGTTGTATGGCAGGGATGTGATCAATTGGAGAACAATACATGGTGCAGCCGCCAGCGTATCTAACCTGTATGGCCTGACAGAAACGACCGTATTAAAGACGTTTTATCATATACCGGAAACTGACTTCGCAGCGGGAGCAGTCATTCCTGTAGGACAACCCATCTCGCACACCGCTGTAGCTGTGTTGAATAATAATCACTATTGCCAGGAAGGAGAAATTGGTGAAGTGTATATCAGCAGCCCGTTTATCACCAAAGGCTATCTGTCACCTGCATATAAAGACATCTTCGTCGCACATCCATTTGTAGAGGGCGTACAGGTAGTGCGCACAGGAGATTTGGGACGTTATCTTCCCGGCGGGGTCCTTGAACTGTTGGGCAGGAAAGATGAGCAGGTGAAGCTACATGGTGTCAGAGTAGAAACGGCAGGCGTGCGGTCGGCTATCCTGGAGCAGGAGGGGATCACACAGACAGAACTGGTATTGCATGAAGAACAGGAGCTGATCTGTTACTATACAGGCAGGCCTTATGAAGCGGAAGAATTGAGGAAGGCATTGGCAGATGTGCTGCCGCAAAGCCATCTTCCGGCAGCTTATATATGGCTGGAAGTATTCCCGATGAATATTAACGGGAAGGTGGACCGTAAGCGCCTCCCTCGTCCGGAACTGGTATTGGCTAATCGTCAGCGGGCGTTGCCACATGCCGGTATTGAGCGGCTGGTAGCAGATATCTGGGAACAAATATTGGGTACAACAGATGTAGGCCGGAATGACTCGTTCTTTACAATGGGTGGTTCTTCGCTAAAGGCTATACAATTGCTATCACGCATTTACAAAATGTGTGAAGTCCAGCTAAGTATTGCAGATGTCTTTGAATATCCTACAGTAGCAGGGCAGGCGAAGCTGATATTGGGCGCGCTGAAAACAGCCTACCTGGCCATCCCACATGTAGCGGAAGCTGAAGATCACGCGCTTTCCTATGCACAACAGCGTTTATGGGTACTGGAAGAGCAGATGAAGGGACAATCCACGTTTAATATATTCATGAGTTATCGCCTGGAAGGCACATTATATCCGGCATTACTGCAGCAGGCATTTACTACACTGGTATTGCGACATGAGAGTTTAAGAACGGTGTTCGTGCTGAATAATGGCGTGCCAAGGCAAAAGATATTAACACATGCCAATGTCAGCATACAATATGAGGACCTGAGGGCGGCAACAGATAAAGAAGAGATAGTAGAGGAGTACAAAAAACAGGTAGCCTTATCACCATTCGATCTCAGTGGAGGTCCATTGATACGGGTAATGCTACTCCACTGCGACGAAGAAGATTATGTGCTGCTATTCGCCATCCATCATATCATAGCAGATGAGTGGTCATTACAGATATTGGTGAGAGAAGTGCTCAACCTGTACAATGGCTATGTAGCAGGAGCAGAAGCGATATTGCCGCCATTACCCCTGCAATACAAGGATTATGCACATTGGCAGTCGGCAGCGATGGATAGTGTTCGCCTGAAGGCACAGCGTAGCTACTGGCTGGCAAAACTGGGAGGAACATTGCCGGTGCTGGAACTGCCGGTAGACAGGCCAAGACCGGCAGTGCAAACTTATAACGGGCAGCAGTACCTCTTTGAATGGAGTGCTGAGATCAGTAACAGATGGCGTTCATTCCTGGAAGAACAGCAGGTAACGATGTTTATGGGATTATTGTCGCTCGTGAAGTTGTTATTATTCCGTTACAGTGGTCAGCAGGATATCATTGTAGGAACACCTGTAGCTGGTCGTGATCATCCGGACCTTGAAGGACAGATCGGTTACTATCTGAACACATTGGCCTTAAGAAGCAACATCAATGCAGAAGGCGGATTTGATGCACTACTGTTGGCAGTGAAACAAACTGCCCTGGAAGCATTCGATAACCAGCTGTATCCTTTTGACAGGCTGATAGAAGAACTGGGTGTGAACAGAGACCTCAGTCGCTCGCCATTGTTTGACGTGGTATTGATATTACAGAACGTACAGGTAGAAACCACGGCACTACCTGAAATGGCCAATGTATTGATCACACCTGCTGCAATTGATCCCGGTATCAGTAAGGGCGATCTGCGTTTCCAGTTTGAAGATCAGGGCACTCATATCAGCGGCAGCATAGAATACAACACAGACATTTATGACAGGGCGCGTATTGTACGTATGTTACTCCATCTTCAACAGCTGATAGCGGCTGTGACAGCGCAGCCTGGTCTGTCGTTAACTACACTCAATTATCTGACCGAAGAAGAACGGGAAGAAGAACGCTTCCAGTCTGATATGTTCAGCGCTACTATAGACAAAGGTTTTTAACCATTATAAAATCATCATCCATGAGTTTAAATATAATTGGCATCTCTGCCTTTTACCACGATTCAGCCTGTTGTATACTCCAGGACGGCGTATTGAAAGCTGCAGTGCAGGAAGAAAGGTTCAGCAGGAAAAAGAATGATCCCGATCTGCCCAAGGCAGCCTTTAACTATTGCCTGAAAGAAGCAGGCATCACAATTTCCGATATTGATTGCATCGCCTATTATGAAGATCCGGTAAAGAAATTATCCAGGCAGCTATGGAGTGGTAGCAGATTTATTACTGCAGATAGTATACGTAATACAGACCACGCAGCAGTAGAACGGCAGATCAGGGAGCAGTTTGGTTATGATGGTCCTGTCAGGTTCTATGAGCACCATCTGTCACATGCCGCCAGCAGTTATTATTATTCCGGTTACGACCATGCCGCTATTCTCACGGTAGATGGAGTGGGAGAGTGGGCTACTACTACCTACGGCATTGGTAAAGGTGCAAAGCTGGAACTATTTGAAGAGGTTTCCTTCCCCGATTCACTGGGACTATTATACAGTACTATTACCAGTTACCTCGGTTTCAGCGTAAACAGCGGTGAATACAAGGTAATGGGACTTGCGCCTTACGGCAAGCCTTTATATGTTGACAAAATAAGGCAGCTTATCAGGAACGGAGAAGCCGGTCAGTATGAGTTGAACATGGAATACTTTGATTTCCTGAAAGGAGAGAAAATGTATAGTGAGGCCTTACCTGCATTATTCGGGTTGGCGCCGAGGAAAAAGGAGACGGCGATACTGCCGGTGCATGAAGACATTGCTGTCAGTTTGCAAGTAGTACTGGAAGAGGTCCTGATAGAGAAGGCACGTTATCTGCACGAAAAAACGGGGGCGGAAAATCTTTGTATGGCTGGTGGTGTAGCCTTGAACTGTGTAGCTAATGGAAAGATCCTGAAGAGCAGTCCCTTTAAGCAACTTTTTGTGCAACCCGCTGCAGGAGATGCCGGATGTGCATTAGGAGCAGCCGCATTGGCTCATGCCGATCTGTCCGGAGAGGGAATGACCAGTCAGTTGGAACATGTTTACCTGGGCCCCTCTTACGGCTCAGCAGAGATCAAAAAATTGTTAAGCGCTACGTCTCTGCGCTATACGCAGCACAAGGATGATGAGGAACTGGTAAAGCAGGTAGCACAGCGTTTGGCAGAAGGTAAAGTGATAGGATGGTTTCACGGCAGGATGGAGTTTGGGCCACGTTCATTGGGCGCCCGCTCAATACTGGCCGATCCCCGGGGAGCTGATATGCGTGACCGCATCAATGCAATGGTAAAGAAGCGTGAAGCGTTCCGTCCCTTTGCTCCTGCTGTATTGGAATCAGCAACAGGTGAACATTTTGACATAGATCATCCTTCCCCTTTTATGCTGGAAACCTGCCAGGTGATCTCTTCCTTTGATCTGCCTGCCATTACCCATGTAGATGGATCTGCCAGGGTGCAGACTGTAGGTGAAAAGACAAATCCACGGTTTGCTGCATTACTGAAAGCCTTTGCGGATTTGACAGGATGTCCTATCCTGCTGAACACATCCTTCAATGTAAGAGATGAGCCGATAGTATGTAATCCTGAAGAAGCATTGATATGTTTTGTTACCACGGATATAGACTGTCTGATACTGGAGGATTTTATCATTGACAACGAAAACAATGATACCAGCATATTGGAGATGATCAACCAGAATCTCCTGGAACGTCCTTCATTTGAATTGAATCCTAACGTCTACACTTTTATCTGATCTTAATTAAAAAAAGGATTATGTCTGTACGACCATCATCAGCATTAAGAGAGAAAGCAGACGCCCTCGCTTTATTATTGAGCAGTGGGCAGTCATCCACCATAGCAATAAATGCCCTGTTCGAAGAGTTGGGTATTACCAATGAACAGATTGCAGATACGGCACTACATGGATCTGTAGCAACGGGGCATATAGGTATTTATAAACCGGAAGAGGTAGACGGAGAAATTGTGTATAGTCGTGATGTATCGAGAAAAGCCCGCTGGACATACTTTGCCGATATTCCAGTGATCCCTGCGAAAGGAACTCGCAAAAGAGTTGTCCTGCTGGGGGAATCTGTAGCCCGTGGATTCTTACTGGACCCTGGTTTTACACCTGCACAGGTGCTGGGTACTTTACTGAATGGCAATGCCGATAAGGATGAATTTGAGGTGATAGATCTGGCAGAGACGAATCTGGGCATGGCTGGCCTGAAAGAGCGTTATCGTGAAGCGCTTGCGCTGGAGCCTGATATGGTGTTGTTCCTGGCTGGGAATAACTGGCGCGACGACCTGGTGAATATGATATTAACTGACAAGACATATTTGTCCCGGGTAAAAGATGCCCTGGTGGTAAATCAGGATATCAGCAGTGCGAGAACTATACTGGAGGAGTTATTTTCTAAACTGGTAGGATCTTTCCTGGAGTATGTACGAACAGTGGGAGGGCCTGAATTACCCGTAATATTTGCCATACCGGAGTTCAACCTGCTGGATTGCAGAAGTACACCGGGAGAGCGCTTCATATCAAGATTACCTGATAATGGTATTGCCGGTTGGATAGCCGCCAGGGATCAGGCGGAGCTGGCCTTAAAGGAGCAGGATGCGCAACGCGGTATTGCGGAGGCCAACAGGATGATAGCACTGGATCCCAGTCACCCTTATGGATATGAACTGTTAGCGGATGCACACCTGCTATTGCAGGAATATGATAAGGCGCGCGTTTACCTGGAAACAGCAAGAGATACAGCATTGTTCTGTCGCACCAACAGTAAGCCACGTATGTTCAATATAACAAGGCAGACAATATTGCGGGAAGCTGCAACGCACAAGATAGGGGTGGTGGACATCCCGGAAGTATTCAGCCGGCATCTGAATGGAAGAATACCCGGTAAGGACCTTTTCCTGGACTATTGCCATTTTACTGCAGAAGGTATACAGGTAGCCATGCAGGCTGTAGCTGATAAGGTACTTGCGCTTTCAGGCAACAAAGCAAGTGGTAAGGTGCCTGCTGCAAGTATCAGACCCGATCAGGAAGTACATGCAATGGCGCATTTGTTTGCTGCCATTCATAATGCACATTGGGGACAGCAGTATGGCATACTGTATCATCACTGCGTAAAGGCGCTGCAATATTCCAAAGAAATTGCCCGGACAATGATCTACTACTGCGATATGATGAACCGCAGTGCATCCAATAATCTTTGCAAAACATTGGAAATACTGGTAACAGGAAATACCCGCCTGGACAGGTATGTACATGCCCTCTTGCATCCCCGTTCCGGCAAAACCATGGAGATTGATCTGGTGAATGCTATGGTGGCTGCGTTGCAAACAGCAGGGGTCAATCTTAATAAGTATGTGGATGATCTCAGGAATAAAGAACATGGGGTAGCCGGGCAGGCTGTTAACCTGCTGGAGACATTTTATCATGCTACCTCATACGATGAATATCAGGGAACAAAGGCCGCCTTTTATCAGGCCAGGGATGCGCAATCTGTCTTCTTCCTGGTAGCCGCTAAAGATGAACCGGTATTCTTTGATATCTCACTCCGTGTGCCCGGATTACAGGAAGAAGGTAAGATCAGGGTGTTGTTGAATGGAGTACAGGTAAGTGAAGTGGCAGTGTCGGGGAAATGGACACGTCATTCACTGACAGTACCGGCAGATATCTGTACCAATGGTATCAATACTGTAACCATCTCTTGGCCGGTGCCGGAACAACTGGTGGCCGCAGAACAGCGGACCACAGCGGATGAGGCTATCCTGGATGCTGCTTTTTACGTATTTGGTGAGATCGTGACGTTTACGGCTACCAGTAATACGGCTACTCACTTTGAGCTTAATTAAACTTCTTTTATGTGCGGTATAACCGGGATAATTTACAATAACAGGCAGCAGACCGTTGATGAGAACATATTAAGGCAGATGGCAGGTAAGATGGAACATCGCGGACCAGATGATGCCACCAGTTATGCAGACGGGCATGTCGGGTTTGGTTTTCGTCGGCTGAGTATTATAGACCTTGCTCATGGGCAGCAGCCTTTTTTCAGTGCAGATGATAACATAGTGATGATCTGCAATGGAGAGATCTACAACTATAAAGAGTTAAGGGCTGACCTGCAGGCCAGGGGACATATATTCCGTTCCGCATGTGATGTGGAAGTGATCCTTCATCTGTACCGGGAGTATGGAACCGGGTTCCTGAATATGCTGAACGGACAGTTTGCTTTTGCGTTGTACGATAAAAACAAACAAACCTTGTTCTTTGCCAGGGATCATTTCGGTATTTGCCCCTTGTTCTATAGTCAACAGGAGCATGTGTTCCTGTTCGGGTCAGAGATGAAAGCCCTGTTGGAATTCCCTGGTATGCCCAGAGACGTGGATCTTGGCGGGCTTGACCAGATATTTTCCTTTCCGGCAAATATAGCTCCCGTAACTATGTTCAAACACATACGGAGCTTGCAGCCGGGATATTATGGGCTGTTCAGCAACGGTAAGCTGGAGCTGCATGAATACTGGGACCTGGAATATCCGGAAGAAGCGCATGTTTATGAAGAGAAACCGGAATCTTATTATATAGAACAGCTGGATGAGTTGCTGCAACAATCTGTCAGGTATCGTATGCATGCAGATGTACCGGTAGGCTTTTACCTGAGCGGAGGCCTGGACTCCTCTATTATCGGCGCTACTATGCGTAGCCTGAAGAATGGCAGGGATTTTAGTTCTTTCTCAATCTGTTTTTCCGGTTCGCCCGACAACAAGGAGATCAATGAACAACGTTACCAGCGGCTCATGAGTGAGCATATCGGATCAATGCATCATGAGGTGGAGTTTAACTGGAAAGACCTGGATAATAAGTTGAAACAGGTGGTATATTTTTCAGAAGCACCATTGAAAGAAACATATAATGTTTGCTCACTGGCCTTGTCGGGAAAAGCAAAGGCTCAGCAGATAAAGGTAATCCTGTCCGGGGAAGGAGCCGATGAGCTGTTTGGAGGGTATGCAGGTTATAAGTTTGACTACCAGCGTGCAAAGAATGGCGTTGTGAAAGACCTGGATTACCTGATGGAAGACCAGGTAAGAAAGACTTTGTGGGGGAATGAAGATTTTATCTACGAGAAGAATGAGTATGAATTTAAAGGCACAAAAGAAGCGCTTTATTCCACGGGTGTTAATGATGTGTACAGCCAGTTTGACTGCCTGCGGCAGCCTGCCGTAGCGCATAAACGTTTACAGAAGAGGCATATTTTCCATCAGCGTTCTTATGTGGACTTTAAATTGAGACTGGCAGGGCACCTCATTGCAGATCATGGGGACAGAATGACGCTGGCCAACAACGTTGAAGGCCGTTATCCTTTCCTGGATGTGCCACTGGTAGAATTTGTACGGCAAATACCCCCGGGGCTGATGCTGAAGAATATGAAGGAGAAGTATATTCTCAAACGGCTGGCAGATAAATATGTGCCAAGAGAAATTATTGACCGTGAGAAATTTGGATTTGTTGCTCCCGGTAGTCCGCAGTTATTGAAGAACAACAATGAGTGGGTGAATGATCTGTTATCCTACGATTACATTAAAAGAAGAGGTTATTTCAATCCGGATACTGTGGAACGGTTGAAAGCCATGTATACGCATAAGGACTTTATTCTTACCCCGCCTTATGATATGGACCTGCTCATCATTATACTAACGTTCAATATATTCTCGGAGGTCTTTGAAGTGCCTTCTTTATAGTACCTCTAATAAAACTATTCTTATGGGTTTTCTCGATACACTGATAAAGAAGTCGAAACAAGCGATCGGGTATGTGGTCGTACTGGGTGTGTTTAATAGTTTGCTGAACGGAGGTTTGCTGATTTTTATCAACAGCACCATTGCAGGTAAGCCATTTCCGGTATTCCCTGAATACAACTGGTTGGTATTTATTGTAATTGTGACGACCTCGCTGATCTGTTCAAGATATTTCCAGGCCTACATGATCCGGCTGACCAACAACATCCTGTTTGATTTTGAACTGACGATACTAACTAAGTTGCGTCATGCCTCTTATGAAGATTTTGAATCGCTGGGAAATGAGAAGGTGTATACTGCCATCAATGACACGAAGGTACTGGCGCATGCACCGGAAGTATTTATGAATGCTTTCAATGCCTTTGTGGTGATCATTTGCTGTTTTGGATATCTGTTCTGGATTGCTCCACTGGGAGCCGCGTTTGTCTTACTGGTGATGGCGGCATTGTTGGTATTCTATATTGTGCGTAACAAGGCAATCGAAGCAGATCTGAACAAGCAGCGCGATTTGCAGAACGTATATTATAAACATCTCGAAGACCTGCTGCACGGTTTTAAGGAACTGAAGATGAGCATCGTCAGGAATCTTTCCATATTCGATAATTTCCTGATAAAAAACAGGGAGGCAGGGAGAAATATATCCATAGGCACTTCAGTGAAGTACATGGATAATGAGCTGATAGGTAGTTATAGCTGGTATATTGTAATGGGCATTACCATGTTTATACTGCCGGCGATGTTTCACCTGGATATTGCAAAGACATCTGCATTTCTGATCACTATTTTGTATCTTATAGGACCGATCGCTATCATATTGACCCTGGTGCCTACCTACACCGCCGTTAAGATATCTGTGCAGCGATTGAATGTATTTGACAGTATGCTGGATGCGCTTGACAGCCATACTGCTGCAACTGTTAACCTGGTAGATGAACCATTCGACAGCATACGTTTTGAAGGGGTAAGCTACCGTTATGACAAAGGGAAGGAGCAGGGATTCCATCTGGAACCCTTTAATCTTGCCATTCAGCGTGGAGAGATCGTGTTTGTAACGGGAGGAAATGGTAGTGGCAAGAGCACATTTGGTTATTTGTTGTCGGGGCTTTACCGGCCTTATTCAGGCAAGATCTATCTGAATGACCGCGAGATTAACGATAAGAATTATGTAAATTACAGTGACAGCATGAGCGCTGTGTTTACCACCAATTATTTATTCAATGACAACTATGATGGTTTTGAGTTAACCGCCGCCAATGAACAGTTGTCAGAATATATAGAGCTGATGGATATGGGAAAGATCCTGAAGCTTGACGGAGAGCAGAAGACCCTGGGTAAGAAATATTCAAAAGGGCAACAAAAGCGTCTCGCACTTATCTACGCCCTGCTGGAAAATAAAGAGGTAATTGTGCTCGATGAATGGGCTGCAGAACAGGATCCCCGTTTCAGAAGATACTTTTACCAACAGGTTTTGCCGTTACTGAAAGAGAAAGGAAAGACCATCATCGCCATTACCCACGATGATGACTATTATGATTGTGCAACGCGGATCATCAAGTTTAACTATGGAAAGATTGTAAGCGATAGTCCGGTATACGCCGGTAAAGTTGTCGAAAATTAACCCTTCAGTATGGTAAATGTTAATCTGTTTTGTATACCCTTCGCTGGTGGAAACCGCTATTCATTCCTGCCTTTGGAAAAAGCAATAGGGGGTTCCCTGACTACAGTTCCGCTGGACTATCCGGGAAGAGGCACCCGCTACGGTGAGCCGTTGTTGAAGCGTCTGGATGTTTTGTGTAACGACCTTTTTAACCAGCTGACAGGGAAGTTGCAGGAACCATATGCAATATACGGACATAGCATGGGAGGGCTGCTGACCTATCTTTTAACAAAGAAGATAAGGGAAGAGCAATTGCCGCTGCCGGTACATCTGTTTATCAGTGGAAGCCGGGCCCCTTCTATGAGACGGGATATGCCCGATTATCACAAGTTGCCCAGGCCTCAATTCATAGAGAAGCTACGTTCGTTGGGTGGTACAACTGATGAAATATTGAACAGCAGTGAGATACTGGAATTGTATGAGCCAATACTCCGTGCCGATTTTGAAGCGGTAGAAACTTATGAATATGAGCCTTGCGAGCCGTTTAATATACCTGTTACTGTTTTTAATGGCTTGTCTGACAGGATCAGCCGCGAGCAGGCGGAAGCATGGCAGCGGGAGACAACCCTTCCAATTGTGCTCCGTGAATTTCCCGGAGATCATTTCTTCATTCTCGAACACACCACTGCAATAGCCAGTCTGATCGTGCGAAACGTTTATGCTGGATTTTCCTTAAAAAACACCATATAGTTATGCGTTATCTAAGTATTCTTCTTTTGTTTCTGATGGGCTTTTTCTCAGCTAAAGCCCAGGTAAACGCCAATGGCCAGATTAACATTAAAAAGGGCGATGTGCTCAAATATGCAGCCAAAGGGCCTGACGGCAGTATCATAGATTTTCTGATCACTGTGTTGTACAAGGACAAAACCGGCGTTGGTTTCCAGTATAAGGTCATCAATGGAAAAAAGATTATACAGGGGAAATGCCTGGTGACACCGGAAGGTACAAAAGACGGAAGCAGTCTTAACTGGGACAACCTGAATCCGGGTGAAGAAAGACATGTGAAGAAAGACCAGACATTGTTCTTCTATTCTCAGAAGTTCTATAAAGAACTGGTGAAAAATAAGAAAGCCGTGTATGGAGGAACCACCTATGTGTTAAAAACAACACCTGCGGCTTCACAGATTAAGATCAATAACAAAAAGGTGAAATCCCTTTATGTAACCAGCCAGGATGGTAAGGAAGCCTTCTGGATACTTGATAACCCCGATTTTCCATTGTTACTGAATTCTGCCGGAAATCAGCAGGGACCTGATATGCTGCTGGTGAACGTAGGAAAATAAAAAAGGAAACTCCATTTGTGTTCATGATACAGGAGCGTTGTAAATCTTTGGTTAATATACTTCAGCAGGCTGCAGAGGAAACTACGGGTATCACCTTTATTCTGGCTTCAGATAAGGAACGGTACCTGTCATACGATGATCTGAGGAAGAATGCATTGCATGTGTTGTATAACCTTACGTTGCAGGGCGTAAACCCTGGAGACGAGCTGGTTATGCAAATAGAGGACAATGCGCTTTTTCTGACGGTTTTCTGGGCTTGTCTGTACGGGAAGATTATTCCTGTTCCCATTGCTATGGGTAGTCAGGAAGGGCATAAAGATAAGCTGTTTAATGTATGGAGTACACTACATCATCCTTTTCTGCTAAGCGAGGATAATTGGGCGGGGCCTGTCCGCAGCTATGCGGAAGAGAAGGACTGCCTCGCGGCGTGGGAGGAGATGAGCGCACGGCATATATGCATTGCATCGCTAACTGCCGGAGAAGGCAGTGGTACATGGCTGCCATCTGTACCGGATGATATAGCATACATACAGTTTTCTTCGGGTTCAACTTCTCATCCAAAAGGAGTTATGTTAACGCACGGGAATCTGCTGGCCAATATCAGCGATATCCGGGAACGTTCTGCAACAACGGCTGTAGATAGCGCCTTAAGCTGGCTACCGCTAACGCATGATATGGGGCTGATATGTTTTCATCTGTCCTGTGTAATTGCCGGTATAGATCAATACCTGATAGCAACGCCTCTTTTCATCAGGCGGCCGCTGTTGTGGATGGAGAAAGCACATCAACACAGCATCACACAATTATACTCACCGAATTTCGGCTATCAGTATATTCTTGCTGCATTGTCCGGTATCGATAGGCCTGACTGGAACCTGGATGCCGTGAGGATCATTTACAATGGTGCGGAGCCTATCAATAAATCGCTCTGTGAAGACTTTATGCGGGTAATGAGCAGCTTCGGGCTCCGTGAAAACACAATGTTTCCGGGATATGGACTGGCAGAGGCCTGCGTAGCGGTGACACTACCTGCACCGGGAGATCCACTGCAGTTTGTTTCACTGGATAGGAACTACCTGAAGACAGGTGATCGTGTCAGGTATGTACCAGACAAGTTGCACTTTGCCTGTGTAGGTTACCCGATGCGTTCAACCAGCATTGTTATTGCAGATGATCAGGGAGGATTGTTGGGAGATGATCATATTGGTAATATATGGATCAGTGGCGGCAATGTGACCACCGGTTATTATAACAACCCGGAAGCAAGTAGCCGGGCTATTGAAAATGGTTGGCTGAAGACAGGAGATCTTGGGTTTATCAGTGGAGGAAGGTTGTACATAACAGGGAGAGCAAAGAATATTATCATCATTAACGGGCAGAATTATTACCCTCAGGATATAGAACATCATGCACAAATACCTGGTATTAAGCCGGGAGACATCGTTGCCTGTCAGGCATTGCCTGCCGGGAGCGACAGGCATGAATTAGTGCTGTTTGTACATTTCCGCAGGTCAGTGCAGGAGT
Organism: Chitinophaga sp. CF418; assembly: GCF_900142925.1. GTDB lineage: Bacteria > Bacteroidota > Bacteroidia > Chitinophagales > Chitinophagaceae > Chitinophaga. The sequence goes on along the minus strand of NZ_FRCN01000013.1, from coordinate 1,301 downwards.
TTCATCCACTGGTAATACAGCTGAGAGTGCAACTGCTTGGCAAACTGGGCGTCGTGCCGGATAGGATCGTAATGGTGAAAAGTGTGCCCCGTACTACCAGCGGTAAGGTACAGCATTATCTGTTGGTGCAACAGTTTGAACGTGGCGAATATGATAGTCAGCAGGAAGCCCTGGCAATGCTGGACAAAGCATATTACCAGGTAGACGGAGATACTGTGAGAGCGCTTGTACAGGAGGTGTTCAGTGTTTCTGCCGATCCTGACGAAGACTTTTTCCGGAATGGATTGAACAGCCTGGAGGCGGTAAAACTGGTGTCCCGGCTAAGAGCAGTTGGGTTTGAACTGACGGTAAGAGAGGTGTTTGAACACAATACAATAGGTTCCCTGCAACGATATCTGTTGGGGAAAGAACATAGCAAAGCAAATACCATCCCGGTAACAGCGTTACGGTTGCTATATGGACTCTCTGAGGGGCAACGGCGCTTCTGGAATTTCTGTCAGCTGGAAGGAGCGAATGTTGCTGCTAATATTGCCAGTGGTGTTCATATACAGGGGCATCTTTCGGAGGAGGCTTTCACACGGGCATTCGCAGGTATAGTATCCCGTCATGACTCATTACGCACTGTATTTGTTTTACATGACGGAGAAATATATCAGCGGGTGTTGACAGCAGATGAAATTGGCTTCAATGTGAACATGGTTGATCTGAGCGGTGAAGAGTCGCCATTGCAGGCAGCAAGAGCAGCAGCCCAGGTACAAGCTTCAGTTGAATTTGACCTTTACTGTGGCCCATTATTGCGGGTAACACTCTTCAGATTATCTGCTACTGAATACTATTTCGTGTTTGTGATTCACCATCTGATCAGCGATGGCTGGTCTATAGATGTTATCAGCCGTGAGTTGGAACAATTATACATGTCGGAAGGAATGGCTGACCTACCAATGCCACGTATCCAGTATAAAGATTATGTAGGCTGGTCCGAGGAGCGGGCAACGCAGACGGACTATTGGTCATCCTTGTTAAGTGGTGTATTGCCCGTTACTGATCTGAGTGTATGGGGCGGTCATCGTAATAATGCACGTAAAGGGCATGTTGTATATCATCATTTAAATGCAGGATTAGTAGCTGGTTTATTGGGTATTAGCAATGAGGTGACATTATTCACCACCTTATTGTCTACGTTCAGCATACTACTGCACCGCTATACAGGCCAGTCTGAGTTGATGCTGAGCACAGATAGTGCAGGCAGAACACATCCGGATCTGGAAGACCAGGTAGGATATTATTTACAGTTGTTGCCG
>NZ_FRCN01000012.1:280216-339653 GCF_900142925.1 Chitinophaga sp. CF418 | reverse complement strand
AATTTCGACAAATGGCCACTCTTCAATCGGTTGAGTCTTAATTACACCGGAAATAAAGCTGGTCGTCACGTTTTCTGATTTCACAACTGTTCGCTTTTGCCAGTTATAATAGGTTGATGTCGTGATACCATGTGTTTTACAGAAGTCCTTAATAGATAATTTTTCGCTTTCTTTTTGCTCCAACAAATATCTTATCTCTTCTGTGCTGCGTTTGCCTGGACGTAAAATTTTTCGTTCCATATGTCATTTTTAGAATCGCAATACTATTTTGATTAAACCAGACTAGCAAGACGCTCTATCTCGGGTGCATACGGATTTACTAATGCTTTACCGATAACCTGTTTAGTAAGTTTTAGGCCGTGACCTTGCAGTCTTTTAAGGATTTCGATAGTATTGATACCCTCATTAGCCTTCCATAAGAAGGCTTTCCTTAACAGCTTGCCAGTTTCATTTAAATTCCCTCAGCTTGTTCCTTTGTTGATACCCTGGTGTATATAACACATTGTCGATTATCTTTGACCAATGATTTGGACCCGGCATATTTGGAGAAGAAAGCCTGGTATAGCACCCGATGCCTGAATTGTGCGGGGATATTAACACGAATGTAATTTTATTATCTTCCCATCATAATTCTCAATTTCTTCCTTCATGCTTGTAGCTGTGTGTAGTAAACATGCAATATTGATAAGTCTACTTACTCTTTTTTCAATTTCATACTCTTCCATAGGTATCGTATAAGAAGATTTATCATTGCTGTCTGCACGAAATTCCCTCAATTTAGCAACTAATTGCATAGTTTCATTATTATACTCCATTGATTTTTCCAATTCTGATAACGCCAAATTATGAAAGTAGCCATTAGACTTTGAATTGATATCGTAAATTAGTCGTTCTATTTCTAAATTTTCATCATCACTCTCACGGTGATTATAGTAATACTTGTTCAGAAAAATCGTCAATTCACCAGTATAGCAAATAATATAATTTAAAACCCTATTTAACTCATCCGGCCTGCAACTGCTTCCAAGCCACTCATCTGTTAATCCGTCGTAATCTCGTAATAAGTCATAAAAATATCTTACTTGTGATGTAGTATCGAATTCATAGAATAAATCTAAACCATAATTGCGCATTTCCTCATGCGTTTTACCATCGCTACTGAAATATTCAATATTAGGATATAGTTTTTCAGTTCTTTCAGAAAACCAATGGAACAAGCTCCAGAGTTGCTCGGTTGATAGCAGTTCAATATTTTCACCAATCTTGCTTATTATATTATCGTACCGCAAATTCTCTTCGAATTTGTCCTGATTTTCCAAGAGGTATTGTTTGTAAGAAAAACTATCATCTTCCTTACTGATCAAAATAAATAGTTTTGTTCTTGCAATTTCCTTATTGAATTTAAAAAAGTACAATTGTTCTGACATTATTTCTCGTTTAATGCTATAGAATATGAAAAAGTCGGAAGTTCACAGGTTTACTGGCGTATACATAAATGTTCCCGAAAACCAATTTAATGGCCTGATGTGATTGTTTTATTAAAGTTATCAAGCGCAGGCAACATCCCCTGATAACTGTTTCGAAGATTTAATACATACGTAAATTATTGAATTTATCGCAAATCTTTAATAATAGGCTAGACATTTGTCCTGCAACCCCTGACTGTCCTTTTTCCTCCAAACGCTATTCAGGCGCGAGAAGGTTACTATCTGAAAATTTAAGTGAATTTTTATACTTTTACGGCCTATCCAATTTATAGATCTAATTTAAAAGAAGCTTAGTTAAGCATTGCGTGGGGGCTATAACGAATATGACGATACAGTACTAGTTCATTTGTTCAAACAGAACAATGACCAGTTGGCGTATACTGAAATATTTGAACGCTATAGCACTTTGTTGTATGCACATGCTTATAATAAATTATGAGATCAGTTTGAAGCAGAAGATGTTGTGCAGGAAGTATTTAGTAAACTACCATTACTGGTATCTATGGAAACCGAAAATTACCCTCGAACTTTTATCATACTATTTTGCTCTATTTGATTTAAAAGTAGGAAAGTATCAGTTAAATAATCAACAATCTGGTTCGAGTTTCCCATACCTGGGGTCACGGAAGATTAAACGCTTCAAGTTATTGAACTTGAAGCGTTTTTGTTTTTGGATGATTTTCTGCAATTGATTCATTATCAAAATCTAAGCGGGTTCGAGTCCCATTGCCGTTTAGGGATCGCATTGGTAAGTTATGTGATTGTTAAGTATATAGTTTAATAGGCTCTAAAAGAAAGAAGTTTATTTACTCACTTGATGAAGCTCAATAATATTGAGGATGTAGATAAAGAACACGTGACATTATAACATCATCAAGGTCGAAATATTTTGCTTATAACCATTCGTTGTTCGTGACATTAAGTCTCATTCTTCTCGATTTCAGATTTTTCGTAGCTATGTCTAACTTGTTTATTACTATCATTGTAAAATGATTAGTAGAGATAACTATTTACTTGCTATAGGAATTGACGATTACGAGTATGCAGACTGGAACAATTTAGCCAATGCTGTAAGAGATACCCAGGCACTTGTTGATGTTTTAACATCAAGATATTCATTCGAACTTATTCAAGAGCCTTTGTATAATGAGCAGGCAACAAGGAAGAATATCTATGCTGCATTTTTTAATGCATTGTCAACGTTAACTGATGAGGATAACCTTATAATTTTTTTTGCAGGTCATGGATTTATGCATCCTTTAAGTCATAAAGGCTATTGGGTTCCACATGAAGGAAGAAAAAATATATCTGATTATATTTCAAACTCAGATATAAAAGATTTCATTGAACAGATTCCGTCTAAGCATATTTTCCTAATAGCCGATGCATGCTTCTCCGGCACTTTTTTATCCAGAACAAGAGGAAATGTAATAGAACAGTATTACACGTCTTTAGACAGTAAAGTATCGAGATGGATGTTAGCCTCAGGAGGCGAAGAAACCGTATCAGATGGACCGACTGGGCAAAGTAGCCCATTCGCCAAATATTTATTGAAGTTTTTGAATGGGAATACTAATAAATATGCATCATCTGGAGAAATAATTAAATACGTTAGCGCCCTCACAACACACTTTTCTGCCCAAAAATCTAGAGGAGAATATATAAGTAATATTGGTCATGAAGGAGGTGAGTTAGTGTTGATATTGAATTCGCCATGGGTAATGACAAGTTATGAAGCTACAGATGGTTTTCCGCGAACAGATGCACTTACAAAAGAAATTCGAGCTATATACAGACGTCGGTCGACTATCTCTGCTGGAAAAGAGATTTTTTTAGTGGATTCGTTCAATGATATTCCCCACCTGTTTTTAATTGAATGTTTTAGGTTTGATGACAATGGCAAGAAGAAACTTTCGTTCGAAAAGAACAAAGTAAAGATGCCTGCGAAAGATAATCCAGACTATTCTCTTAAGCTTCTCCAACGTTTTGCAACATGGGAAGGTTTTTCAAGATATTGGGATAGTAACCAGCATTTATATATAGATAGGGAAGTACATGTAATACATGCTTCAAAAGAAATAGAAGAGGTTGAAGAAACTGAGGCTGCAATTCGTCAACAGGAAGTAATCCAAGACTTATTAGACGCCAACCCCACGCCCATGCGATGTTTGCATTGTCAAAACATGATCAGCACTAACGATAGTTATTTGGTGGAATTGGATGAAGTAAACGAGAACGTAGGCAATGTACATGCTGAATGCCTCAGGCCCGCAGACAGAATTCTTGGAAAGAGTACTTTTCCTAATTTGGTTAATACTCAATTGGTGAACTTTGATTATCAAAAATGGATAGATCTTCGTAGGAAAGGTCAAGCCTTCTTAAATAACGCTAAAAAAGCATCTGAGGACGAAGATGTTCAGGTTTTAGTATGGAATCGCGCTCACAATTTAAATAGTGGGAATTATTGTATCAATATGATTTTAGAGGATGGATCTTCAAGATATTTAAGATTAGGTAAGCGAATTCACCGGTTTAATGAAAATGAGATTGACGAAGAAGTAGCCGCATTCAACTTAGAATTAAAGGAGGCTATTGATGCGAATGATCCGTTAGCAATAACTAGTGAGAATAAAGTTTTAGCACACGTATCAAGATTGGAAGGTATAAAATCTGAGTCTGAAAAGATTTTACGAATTATAAAATGCGAAAAAGACCGCTATAGCTATCAATTGGACTCTGCAAACGAGCATATTGAAAATGACTATGCACCGCTTGGTCTTCTATTAAATCAGCAACATGAGATAATTAACTTCAGCAATTGTATCCCCTTGATATCTGATCCTACTAAAATGGAAGAATTATACGCGAACTGGAATCAAGCTGGTTTTGGTACTGAAAAATTTATGTTTAAGATAATAGAAGATGATAAAGAGCTTGATTTGTACTTAATAGACTTTTTTGCGAACGGCATGCAACCTATCATCGATCCATACTTTGATGAAAATAAGGAATTACTTCAAGGTACTTATATCAGTGATATCGAATCTTTGCAAGATTTAGGGAACAGATCGCAAGGAAAATTGAATCCAGATGGTTTATTAAAAGCCGGAGATCGAGTAAAAGTTGTTTTCCCTAATGTAGAGACGGATAAATTTGCAAGAGGTATTTTGCTAACAGATGAATTCATTGGTGAAGACAACATTTCATACGTTATTTTCCAACCAATAGAGGATGGCATTGTTCTTGAAAACATGAAGTACAAAATTCAAGCCCAGCTAATGGTAAAAGATTAAAGTTGTAGTTAAGCTTAGTTAGTAAGAAGCCTCCGAGTACGAAATAACGTAAGTATATAAAACTACGTTTTCTGCAATAGTCAGGACTCGATCAGACAGTTGATAGGACTTAATTGTATGACCCCAAGCATAGTCCTCGAACTTTTGTTATATTATTTTAGCTCAACGAGGAAAAATTCTAATTGAGGATGCTAATTCATCAATAATATGGTTCGAGTTTCCGATACCTGGGGTCACAGAAAAATGAAGCGCTTCAAGTTCAAGGACTTGGAGCGTTTGCTTTTTTAGGAAAGTTGTATACGGTATTAATTATCAAGCTTTAAAGAGTTCGAGTCATGTTGGGACGTTTGAATTGCAGTCGGCCAGCAACTCCGGCTTTTCCTTGTTTGAACTCATCACTAGTTACTACATAATCATACAAGAATCCCTTGTACTGTCAGATGCAATATTGACTATTGCAGGCCAGATAACGTCAATGCAATGTTAGCGGCTACCATATCTATGAGCCACATATCAGCGTTGAGTATTGTCTTTTAAACCAGAGACGATGCATCCACAATTATAAAACCCTGTCACTTTTTATCAGAAAAGCGGCAGGGTTTCGTTATCACTGATGAGAATTAGAAGATATCCCAGTTGCCCCAACTATTAATATAATACCATTTATGCACAAGATTGCTTGAGGTACCTACAGCAACTACATTAAGACCTTCCGCACCTCTCGTTGCAATATACGGAGCAGAAGTAATGTATCCTCCCAGATCATCCCAGCCTCCCCAGCCTTGTGTATCCGTAAACCACTTATGTACTAAGTTATTGCCGACACCTCTTGCCACAACATTGATACTATAGCCAGTAGCACCCCTTACCGTAACATTGGGCCTTGAGGTGATACTGCCTCCAAGGTCATCCCAGTTTCCCCAGCGCTGAGCTTCCGTGAACCATTTGTGTACCAGGTTATTATTGGTTCCCTTTGCAAACACATTGATATACTCTCCATTTACACCTCTTACTACTGCACAGGGTGCACTGGTAATATTACCTCCAAGATCATCCCAGTAAACACTCCATCCATATGATTCGGTATACCATTGGTGTACCAGGTTACCACTGGCTCCCCTTGCAAATACATTGATATATTCTCCATTAACACCTCTAACTACTGCGTATGGCTCTGAAGTAATGGTACCTCCAAGGTCATCCCAGCCTCCCCAGCCTTGTGCATTTGTATACCACTTATGTACCAAATTATTATTGGCTCCTTTTGCAAACACATTGATATACTCTCCATTTACACCTCTTACTACTGCCTGCGGCGCAGAAGTAATGTATCCTCCCAGATCATCCCAGCCTCCCCAGCCTTGTGTGTCTGTGTACCAGGTATGCACCAAATTGTTATTGGCTCCCTTTGCAAATACATTGATATACTCTCCGTCTACACCTCTGAATACTGCGTACGGATTTGAGGTGATATAACCGCCAAGGTCTTCCCAGTCCGTCCAGCCGCTACCTTCAAAATATGCCTTGTGCAACAGATTATTATTGCTACCCCGGGCAAATACATCCACCGTATTCTGATTACGCGTGATTATTACAGGATCGCCGGTAATAGCAACAGTAGTCAATGTCTGAGCTGATGCTACTGCCTGATGGTTTTCAGCTGTGCTTACTTTTCCTTCTTCAGGTAATAGTTCTTTTTTACAGGATAGTGTAAGCATGCTACTGATTAATACAGGAACAAATATTTTCAAGTACGTTTTCTTTTTCATGAAATTGGGTTTTGGTTGCTTATTTGGGTTACGGAATAATCTGGAAATAGGGATTATATTCAGCTGCATGGCCAATAGAATACCGTATGAGGGCACAGTATATCACAGCTTACAGCTGTCCTACCAAGTAAATTATTATTAATGGAAAACGTTGCGCAGAAAAGGAGGCAACATAGTGGCAATTTTGCCGGTATCGGGTCTCATCATCAGGGATTTATAACGGATTAACTGGATTTCAAAAGCAATATACAAAAGTTTTTCTTTACTACATTAAGACAACATTTTTTTTCACAAAAGATAATTTTACCATCCTCAGTAAAGAGTAAGTCTCAATTTTAGCACTCGCGATCACGGAAACAAAAATGCCTCAGATTTAAAGACCAGTCGTGTGGAATTGTGGTTTCAACATTAACTTCGGCAGTGTCAGAATATAAAGCAATCCTTTTTCCGAGGTTCGTCAACACCATAGGCAACCGTCTTCGGGTGGTTGCTTGTAAAACAAAAGTTATGGCAATAGAAAATATGTGGCAACCGCAAAAAACGACAGGAAACGGCACAGTACAACATATCATTTAATAGTATTACTTTATAGATAATAGTTTTCTTAAATCTGTAAGTAAGGAGTTCGAACTTTGTACCAATGGGATCACACCAAATAGATAAAACCTGCGATAATCGCGGGTTTTTCTTTTTTAGTCGAGCGTTTAGTCGAGTTCCTTTTTTATAACCCCGATTTCTTTCCCTTACTTTATACAGATTAATCAGCTTTTACCAAGGTATGAAATATCTATATTGGGACTTGCAAGTCTGTATCCCTCCGAGCAAATACATATTGTTAGCAATGATGACATCACATAGATTTGCCTGGCCATCAATCAGCCTGTCACTGCACAACTGGATACTACAACAAAAGTAAATACCCAAATACTCACTAACAACAGGCATCCGCCCTGAGGGGGGCTATGGCTGAATAAATAACGTCAAACTATTAGGATTGGCGGACATGCGTTATCTTTATTGTCAAACAAAATAGTATATCTATGTCTGTTAAAAAGGTTTTTATGCTGGCGCTTCTTACCTGCCAGATACTTACATCCTGTAATCTGACAAACCCTGAAAAGTATTTTGACGTAGCCGTATTAAACTGTAATACGATCACCGGCATTTCGGGTGATGGCCTGATGCAAGAACTGGAATCTCCTTCTGTAAAGCTCAAGGAAGGCAGCAAAAGTGATGTCGTGCCTATGACCAGAAAGGAGACTATTGATCTGAAAATATTATTCATAGAAGACAATCTTAAAAAACTGAGTAAGCTGACAGAGACGGCGGAAACAAAAGAAATGATTGAAACTTCGACGTCTTTACATGAATATGTGCTGGCTATCTATAAAAACGAATACCGTGAACTTGCAAAGATGTATGATGAAGGTGCTCCTCAAGAGCAGATACAAGTGAAGGGACAGGCTATTCATGATAAATACAATACCAGATTTGAAGAATTATTTAACAAGCTCATGATGCTTGGCAAATCTTATGCACAAAAGCATAATATCTCTGTTAAATGGGGCTTTGGATCTTCTCCTGCTAATTAAAAAGCATTTTGTAGTCGAACTTCTGATGCCTGTCAACAGTTTTTATTGTCATTTAACATCAGAATGAGACCGGCAATAAAAAGGGCAGGCTGCTTAAAATAAAAAACCGCAAGCGCTATGCGTTTGCGGTTTTGGCCCGGACGAGGCTAGCAGTTGATCTTATGTGTTTGATTCTATAGTCGTAAAAACTACCTGTTCTCCGGATCTCACGAAGCTGCGAGAAAGTCTGCGATGTTATATAGCTTGCTAGGAGCCTGTAGACTTCACAATATTAATCCATCGTGGCTCAAAGACATGTTTCGCGCATATCTTCCTAGCCTAATAAAGACCTTCCCCTGGGTTGGCCTTTATTGACTTGTTTTTGCGATAATATCAGGAGCAAAATTGTGATCAAGCATGAAAAATAAGGCACTAATGTCTTAACTACAGATTTCATTTCGTATGATTCGGTGACAGGGAGTTATTACGTAATTTAGCAATATAAATGCTTCCATACTACTTTGATTAGGGTACGTCATTATATAGGATTAGTCTAATAAGTCTACCTTTCTTAAAATACATTACAATGTGATGTCCGAAGCTATGTACAAGTGGTATGTTAACGAAATCCCATTCCAGTTTTTCAACTCCATTATGCATTGATTTTTTGTGTGGATTGCCATAGGTTTTCGTTGCTTTTTGTTTGGTATCGCCTAGTCTAAATCCTTTGTTAGTCGCAAAATAACGCGAATCAATTCTTGTCGCTTGACTTAAAAAGCCATTAAAGTTCTTTAACTTCTGTTTAATTGTCGCAGGCTCTCCGTTTTCATATAATTCTATTCTGTCAATCAAGTCAGCTGTAACATCATTGTTGTAAAAATGATAGGTAATCCCTCGATAATGGTCAGTATAAAGCTCAAAAACAATTGTCTGATTTAACGTATCGTTAGTAAACCAAACCTTTTCGTCTGAATAGATCGAGCCGCTTTGTATCTTACGTGTGGGATTACCACTTGTTTTGTCATCAAGCATCACATTAGTTATAGGATAGTCGTCCACAACAAATCTTTTAACAGTATCAGAAATCACAGTTGCGGGTTGAGGCTTAGATTTTAAAGCAGTATCTGCCGAAAAAGCCTCCTTCTTAGCATTTTCGGCTTTATTTGTTGTTTTAGGAGCGGAAAGATTACAAGACAAAAAAACAATTAAAAAAATAGCGGGGAACATTTTTGATGTCTTCATAGAGTTGGGATTCAACTCAAATATACTGAATATGCCGGCATCAGCAATGCGCCCCGATTTCCGACAACTAAAGCTTAACCTCTAACGTTTAACATATTATTTTGCTCTATTTATGTGCAAAAGTCAAAATCTCAGTTAAATCCGTAATAATCTGATCCGAGCTTCCAATACCTGGGGTCACGAAAGGCGTTCGAAAGAGCGCCTTTTTCATTTATAGTCACTTCCTGTCTGTATAAATCAAAATCTGCGATCAAGTTTGGATTCCTTAGCCCCAATGTATGCTGCGTATAAAGTGTAGCTTCCGTGTGCGTACGTTGCCAGGAATTTGTTGTATATTAATTTAATATTGGATTGAAATGCCCTAACTTGTTATCTTATATATTTAGGGATTTATTACAACTGTACATTTAATCCATCAGATAGATTGTTGAAACAGTGAGTACAATGAAAAATTACATAAGGCCACGAAAGAACGGGCTGATTTCACTATTGGAAGAGGTGCTGAAATCTTCCCTAAGTTAAACACGTTGTGATGCGTTTTCTTATTTGGATTACTTTACTGTTGCAATCGCTTGCTGCCTTGGCCCAAAGCGAGTACTATAATTTCTTCAAGCTCGATATACATACCGGTCTTTCACACAACCAGGTGAATGCAGTGTTGAAAGATCCTGATGGTTTTTTATGGTTTGGTACAATGTCTGGACTCAACCGGTATGATCGGTATTCATGTAGGATATTTCGTAAGAATCACAATGACAGCTCTTCGCTAAAGGATAATAATGTCCTGGCACTTTATGAACTCCCTGATAGAAAGATGTGGGTGTCAACAAAGAGCGGACCTTGTATTTATAATCCGGATACAGAAGGATTTGATGCAGACTATTTTAACTATTTGCATCGCCTGGGTTTACCTGCAGGTATGATTGAGAATATTGTGAAGGGAAACAATGGCAGATACTGGTTTCTATACAACGATAAGGATCTATACCTGTATTCAGTTACTGACAAAAGTGCAAAGCCATTCAGGCAACAGGGCAGCCAACATCCTTCTGAGAAGATCACTTCCGTTGGAGAAACAAAAGACGGAAAGTTATGGCTGGTATATCAAAATGGATTCCTGCAGAAATATGATATAGCATTGGGTAAAGTCATATTCTCCAGCACCGCTTTACAGAAACAGAATAAGGGAAGTAATCCTAATGATCTTTTTGTAGACAGTGATGGAGATGTCTGGCTTTGGTGTTACACCTATGGCGTTTTTCTTTTTCATCCGCAGGATAACACGCTCAAACAGTTTAATAGTAGTTACTTCCCATCAAGGTTGAAATCGGACGTAGTAAGTCAGATTGTTCAGGATAATAAAGGTCTGATCTGGGTTGGATCGGACCATGGTGGAGTCACACTGATAGATAAAAGGAACAATTTCCGGACGAGTTACCTGCTGAATGATCCAAAAGACCCCAAAAGCCTCAGCCAAAACAGTATCACTACAATTTATAAAGATGATGATGGAATTATTTGGTTAGGAACTTACAAGCAGGGTGTAAATTATTTGAACAGCAACATAGTCCAATTTCCGTATTATCATCACCAGGAATTAAATGCGAAGAGCCTTCAATACGATGACGTAAACCGTTTTATTGAAGACAGACAGGGTAATATCTGGATTGGCACCAACGGCGGAGGATTAATTTATTTTGATAGAAAAAATAGTACATTCAAACAGTATCTGCACGATCCGAACAATAGCAATAGCCTTAGTGCTAATGTAGTCGTAAGCTTGTGGATCGATCATAAAGACGTACTTTGGATTGGAACTTACCTGGGAGGGCTCAATAGTTTCGATGGAAAGAAGTTTTCACACTACAGGCATGATGATCTTGATACTTCAGGTTTGTCAGATGACCGGGTCTGGGAAATATTTGAAGACAGAGAGCATCATTTATGGGTAGGTACTTTGGGCGGTGGTTTGGATCGTTTTAACAGAGAAACAAACAAGTTTGATCATTTCAGAGATAGGACCGATTCTCAGCTTTCCAATTATATTTTTGCCATCCTGCAGGACAGAAAAGGCAATTTATGGATTGGAACAGATGCCGGTGTTACCGTTTTTGAAAAGAATGGAAATACCCCGGTTTTTTATCGGTATACAAATGAGAATAGCAATTTAAGCAACAACAATGTTTCCTGTCTTTTGGAAGATAGCAAGGGCCGGATTTGGCTGGGAACCCCGGAAGGCTTGAATTTGTTTGATGAACAAACAAAAGAATTTCAAATACTCACTACCTCAGATGGCTTGCCCGATAATATGATATTGAATATTCTTGAAGACAATCATCAAACAATCTGGCTTTCAACACCTAATGGGCTATGTAATGTTATTCCAAAGCAAAATAATAATGGCCTTACTTTCTCTATCATTAATTATGATGAGACGAATAATCTGCAAAACCGCGAATTTAATGATAATGCAGCACTCAAAACACGGGCAGGCGAATTGATTTTCGGCGGTCCTTTCGGCTTTAATATTATTGATCCGGACGAGGTTAAGAGGCATGCTTATCATACCAGGATTGTTTTCACTGGTTTACAGATTTTAAATAAGAATGTTGAACCAGGTGGGCTGATCAATAACAGGATACTTCTGCCACAATCTCTATCAAAATTGCAACATATTGACCTGAAGTATAAAGAGAATGTTTTCTCAATTGAATTTGCTTCACTCGATTTTGGCCGCGATACCCGCGATAAGTACGCATACATGATGGAAGGGTTTAATGCTGATTGGTTTTATACCGATGGCACTCAACGAAGGGCTACTTACACAAATCTTAATCCAGGTCATTATGTTTTTAAAGTAAAAGTTTTAGGCAGGGACGGATCTTGGAGCAGCGTTAAAACTTTGCAGATTAATATTGAACCGCCATTCTGGAGATCGCCCCTTGCATATATAATTTATATATTGATCGCTGCAGTATTGTTTTTGCTTGCCCGTCGTATTACTTTAGACAGGATCCACATGCGCTTTGAGGTGCAGCAACAGCGCAGGGAGGCTCAAAGGGCGCATGCAATGGACCAGTTAAAAACAAAGTTCTTTACTAATGTCAGTCATGAATTCCGTACACCGTTAAGCCTGATCATTGCTCCATTAGACAGGATTATTAAGCAAACCGATGATAACGAGCAGAAAAAACAATTAAGTCTCGTACAACGGAATGCAAAACGCTTGCTGAACCTGGTAAATCAGCTACTCGATTTCAGAAAGATAGAGGTGCAGGAAGTGAAATTGCACCCTTCAATAGGCGACATTGTAAGATTCTGCGCAGATATCAGCCAGTCATTTATAGATATTGCGGAAAAGAAAAAGATCCGGTTTTCATTCTCCTCCGGCGTTGACAGCCTGGAAATTTATTTTGACAAAGATAAGATTGAAAAGATTTTATTCAACCTGCTTTCAAATGCTTTTAAATTCACCCACGATAACGGCACGGTGAGCATTAATCTCACATATCATCCGCCCGTAAATAATGAGGGAGATGGAACGCTTGCAATTGAAGTTAAAGATACTGGTATCGGAATACCAATCGATCAGCATGAGAGGATATTCGAACGGTTTTTTCAAACGGAGGTGCCGGAAAGTATGGTGAATCAGGGAACTGGTATTGGCCTGGCCATCACAAAAGAGTTTGTAAAATTGCATAATGGGATCATAACTGTAAAAAGCGAACCCGGGAAAGGTACATGTTTTACCGTGTTACTTCCGGCAAAGAAAATTTATGAATCTTCGGCCCGGGCTGTAGCCAACCTCATATCGACAGAAAATGCAGCACAAATAATATCTGAAGAGGGTAAAAAAAGCGGCAGAAAGAAAACGATAATAATTGTAGAAGACAACGAAGACGTGCGCTTTTATTTGAAGGACAACCTGAAAGAGCAATATCATATCGAAGAGGCCACTAACGGAAAGGAGGGCTGGGAGAAAATAAAATTAATAAATCCTGACCTTGTGGTAAGCGACATTATGATGCCTTTGATGGACGGGGTTGAACTGGCGAAGAAAATAAAAACCGAGACGATGACTGCCCATATTCCTGTCATTTTGCTTACAGCTATGGGAAGTGAAGAAAAACAACTGGAGGGTTTGAAGGCGGGCGTGAACGACTACATTACGAAACCCTTTACTTTCGAAATCCTGGCGTCGCGCATCAGCAATCTGCTGGCACAGCAAAAGCTGTTGCAAAAAAGGTTCCAGGCGCAAGTTGAGGTCAATCCAGGAGAGGTGACCATAACTCCCGTGGACGAAAAGTTCCTGAAACAGGCTTTGGAAATTGTCGAAAAGCAAATCGATAACCCCGATTTTTCGGTGGAAGACCTTAGCCGTGAAATGTGCATGAGCCGGGTTACCTTATATAGAAAGATAGTTTCGCTTACTGGCAGATCGCCCTTAGACTTTATCCGTTCGATCCGTTTGAAAAGGGCGGCCCAGTTATTAGATAAAAGTGGGATGTCTGTTTCCGAAATTGCATATCAGGTAGGATTCAATGACCCCAAGATTTTTACCAAATTTTTCAAGGAGGAGTTTAAGATCACGCCTTCACAATACCTCGCAAATATTAGAAATAAGGGTAGCTAATGCCTTTTTCTTTCCGGTAAATTACCCCTGAAGATCAGTTGTTTGTAACATTTTACCCCCCAATTTGAAACAATCGGCTGCCAAATTTCAGACACTGTGGTGATAGCTTTACAGCATTCTAATCCACGTGTATGAAATTCCAATTACTGCTGTTTAGCCTGCTGGCTCCTGCGTTATTAAGTGACTTATTGGCGATCAATACGCCTTTGAGATCAATGTTCCTGACGCCTGGACTGGTACCTCCATTTATATAATAAAGGGTTATGCATTTGACTACCTGGCCCACTATGAGCCGTGGCAAGAGGCTAACGCCACTATTTCCCCCATTACCACCAAGGGGTGGCTACAGTGACCATTCCATTATCAATGTTCAGGACCAATGGCGGTAAAGGCGCGGCAGTCGCAAGCCGCCTGACCAGTTTGCTGGGGTAGCTCGGGCAAAGGAGTTGTAAATATCCAGACCAGGAACTTTTTCTGCCCTCCTTCGGTCTCCGGTTTGCAAGTCGCTATGGATAATATCAGGGTGGTGAAGATTAAATAGTGTCAATATTATTAATCAAATACAATGAACATGAAAACCAGAAGTTGGTATAGACTTATCGGATTTATCATTTCCGCCGTAATGTTTGCATACTGTAGTAAAGAGGGCGCGGTTGCGCCAGAATTGTCGGTTTCTTTGTCTGAAATTGCTTTTGAGGCAGATGGTGGCGCCGCTGATCTAACTATCACCAGTAACGTAGCATGGAATATTAATAATCCAGCTTCTTCGTGGTTGCAGTTAAGTCAGTCAACAGGTAATAGCAGCAAGGCTTCTATCCGGTTAACCACCGTACCCAATACCACAGGCGCAGCCCGATCAGTTGTGTTGGAGATTAATGCAGGCAACAGCCAGGTGCGCAGGGTTACTATAACACAATCCAGTGGCTTATATCCGGGTTATAATATATCCCCTGCCCCGGCCGACCCAACCGGCATGGGAAGCACCGCCGTGCAGTTGGCGGCTAAATTTAAACTGGGATGGAACATTGGCAACACCCTGGAAGCTATTGGTGGAGAAACCGCCTGGGGCAATCCTTTGATTAGTGAAAGCCATATACAAGCTGTAAAACAGCAGGGATTTAATGCCATCCGTCTGCCATGTTCCTGGGACCAGAATTCCGATAAAACTACCGCTAAGATAAAGGATGCCTGGCTCAACCGGGTAAAACAGGTGGTTCAATATTGTGTCAATAACGACATGTATGTTTTACTCAATATTCACTGGGATGGCGGCTGGCTGGATCAAAATATTAACAAGGCAAAGCAAGATTCAGTCAATGCCAAACAAAAAGCATTCTGGGAACAAATTGCTACCACCATGCGTGATTTTGATGAGCACCTGATGTTTGCAAGCGCTAATGAACCTCCCGCTGAAAATGCTGAGCAGATGGAAATACTCACCAGCTATCATCAAACCTTTGTCAATGCAGTTCGATCCACCGGTGGACGTAACAGCTATAGGGTGCTTGTGGTTCAGGGGCCGTCAACGGATATTGACAAAACCAGTAATCTGATGAACAGTCTCCCGACAGATAAGGTGAAAGATCGCATGATGGTTGAAGTACATTATTACTCCCCGTTTCAGTTCTGTTTAATGGATGGCGATGCATCCTGGGGTAAAATGTTTTATTATTGGGGCTCAGGACATCATTCCACGATTGAACCGGATCGAAATGCCACCTGGGGAGAAGAAGGTGATGTAAACAACGCCTTTGGCAAGATGAAAACCAAATTCGTCGATAAACAAATTCCTGTCATTATGGGTGAATACGGCGCCTACCGACGTGGAAATAGTAAGTACATTCCTAAAGATTTGAACACCCACAACGATGCTGTGGATTATTGGTTAACTTATGTAACCAAACAGGCAATCGCCAATGGTATAAAGCCCTTCTTCTGGGATACGGGTGGTGCTTTGGACAGACGAAATAACACGGTACTTGATAAACGAACAATCGATGCCCTTGCTGCAGGTGCTAAATAAAGAAAAAGTAGATCTTCCGATGAATAAACGCTCAATACTTATTTTAATAACAATTTTAATCTCAGGATTGAATGCAACCGCGCAGGTGGGCAATCGCTTTTTTCCTGAGAAGGATCTCGCTACGACCGGCATCTATTATTATCCCGAGCATTGGAACGAAAACCAATGGGAACGTGATATTAAAAAAATTGCCAGTATGGGCTATGAGTTTGTTCACCTGGCTGAATTTGCCTGGTTTAAAATGGAACCCGAGCCAGGTAAATTTGAATTTACCTGGCTCGACAAGGTGATAAGCCTTTGCACTAAATACAATTTGAAGGTGTTGATGTGTACTCCTTCCGCAACCACACCGGCCTGGATGAGGACTAATTATACGGAAACTTTTGTTATGGACGGGCATTATATTCGTGGAGAACATGGCACGCGAGGATTAGGGTCCATTGTAAATCCAACCTATCGTGGCTTCGTAGAAAAAATTGTAACAGAGATGGCCAGGCGTTATGGGCAGAACAGGAATGTGATTGGCTGGCAACTCGATAACGAGCCGGATGCCAAGCCGGATTACAGCCCTTCTTCACAGGATGCATTCAGGCAGTGGTTAAAGAACAAATACAAAACAATTGCTGCTTTAAATGAAGCTTGGGGAGCTGCCTTCTGGAGTCAGTGGTATAATGATTTCGATCAGATCATTATACCCAATACTACCCTGGTGGGATGGTGGGGAAATAATCCTCATGCATTGCTCGACTTTAAAAGATACGCAGCAGATGCCCAGGCAGAATTTCTCGATTTTCAGGCAACAGTATTACGCAGTTCCATTTCGAAGGACCAGTTTGTCACGACGAATTACACAGCTGTTTCCACAGGCGCTGATTCCCGGCGGACAAAAAAACTTGATTTTGCAACTTATACAGCGTACCCTAATGGAGGTAGCGACAACATCGGAGATCTTGGATTCCGGTTGGGGAATAGCAGCGTCATTCTGTTTGCCGCTGAATATTATAAATCAGTTGGAGGAGTCTCCGGCGTGATGGAAATTCAACCCGGTCCGGTAAACTGGGGCACTTATAATCCCTTGCTATTACTGGGTACTGTGCGTATGTGGCTATACCACACCTTTGCAGCGGGCGGAAAGCTGGCCTGTTCTTACCGGTTCCGGCAGATCAATTACAGTGCAGAACAATACCATGCCGGCGTCATAAAGACAGATGGGACAACACCTTCACAAGGTGGTGAAGACTATATGCAATTTATGAAGGAAATAGCAGCACTCAGGAAACAATACAAACCTGGTGTTACTATGCCTGAAAGATTAAATGCGCGGTCAACAGCAATTATATGGAACCTGGAAAATTACTGGACTATTGACCGGCAAAAGCAGACTTCACAATGGAATACCTGGAATTACCCGATTAAATTCCTGGAAATAGCAAAATCATTTGGCGCCCCTGTGGATCTGATCCCGGAAACAGCTGATTTGTCGAAATACAAATTTGTGATTATCCCGGCATACGAAATGGTGGATAGTGGTGTAGTTAAAAAATGGCGTGAATATGCAGCTAATGGCGGGCACCTGATTATTACCTGCCGTACCGCAACCAAAGATCGTATGGGACACTTCTGGGAAGCTGAATGGGCCGCTCCCATATCCGGACTGATAGGCGCGCAGGTGAAAGCAACCGATATGCTTCCAGGTAACGCCAAGGGAGATATCCTTATGGGATCGACCCATTACAGCTGGAACAACTGGGCCGATTTACTGATGCCTGATAAAAACACGGAAACCCTTGCTGTATTTGATAACCAGTTTTATAAAGGAGAAGTAGCGGTAACGAAACATAAGGTTGGTAAAGGCACTGTTACCTATATCGGTGTGGATACAGATGATGCTAAACTGGAAGCGGACATACTGAAAAAGATTTATACCGGAGCAGGTGTTACCATTGAAAATTATCCGCCAGGAATATATGTTTACTGGCGGGATGGGTTTTATGTGGCAGTAAACTATTCTTCGGATAGCTATGCTATGAATATAAGTGAAACAGCCAGGATCCTGGTGGGGGAAAAAGTACTGAAACCCGCTGGAGTGTTGGTCTGGAGTGAATAATTATAAGAAAGGTAAATATACTTAAAGATGACAAGAGTTTTATTTCTATTGATACCGATGCTTTTTCCCATTTCCGAAACACTGGTTGCTCAAACAGCAAAACAGAAGAAGCCAACCATCCAGGAACGGGTCATCGACATTGACTTCAACAAAACATCGGGAAAGCTGAACACTATGTTTAATGAGTGCGTTGGTGCGGGCCGCGCCAATGAAGGACTTCGGGCGGACTGGCAGCAACAGCTTGCATATGTAAGAAAAGAATGTGGTTTCAGGTATATCCGTATGCATGGCCTTTTAACGGATGATATGGCTGTATATACAGTAGATGGTAAGGGGAACCCGGTCTACAACTACATGTACATTGATGTTTTAGTAGATTTTTTACAAAGCATTGGCATGAAGCCCTTCGTTGAGCTGGGGTTTATGCCTTCTGCACTGGCAAGTGGTCAGAAAACGATCTTCTGGTGGCGAGGTAATGTAACTCCTCCGAAGAACTACGAAAAGTGGGGTGCGTTGGTAAAAGACCTCACCCGGCATTTTACAGAGCGTTACGGCGCAGAAGAAGTAAAAACATGGTATTTTGAAGTATGGAACGAACCTAATCTGGATGGCTTCTGGGCAGGGACCCAGGACGACTACTTCAAACTGTATACTTACAGTGCTAAGGCGATTAAAAGTGTTAACCCGTCTTATCGCGTCGGCGGGCCCGGAACCGCCGGAGCTGCCTGGGAGCCCGAAATGATTGCATACTGTCATAAAAATAATGTGCCTATAGATTTTATCAGTACCCATGCCTATGGTGTAAAGCAAGGGTATCTTGATGAATTTGGCAATTCAGGTACAGTGCTGGATAAAAATCCAATGAGCGTCAGCGGTGATGTTCTTCAATCGCGAAGGGAAATCGCCAGTTCTCCAATGCCCGACCTTGAACTTCATTACACCGAATGGAGCGCATCTTATACCCCTGCAGACCCCATCCATGACAGCTACCACGAAGCAGCCTATGTGTTGCAGAAACTGAAACAAGTGGGGAAGGCCGCTAACTCAATGTCGTATTGGGTTTTTACCGATATATTCGAAGAGCCAGGTCCACGGTTTACTCCTTTTCATGGCGGCTTCGGAATGCTGAATACGCAGGGTATTAACAAACCGGTATTCTACGCTTATCAGTTTTTGAACAGGCTTGGAAGTATTGAATTGGTAAATAGTGATTCTACATCATGGGTATGCAGAGATTCCACAGGAAATATTCAGGTACTGGCCTGGGATTTTACCAATACACATCCAGGAGATTCCGTACATAATCAACAATATTATATCCGCGATCTCCCTTCCAAACCCAAAGGGAAATTAAAGATCAATATTGGGGATGTACCTGATGGCACCTATGCACTTGAAATATATAAAGTAGGCTACCATTGCAACGATGCATATTCCAGTTATCTCGCCATGGGAAAACCGGCGCAGCTAAACAAACAGCAGGTGGATCAAATTAAGAAGCAAAACGACGGCTCACCACTTTCCAGGGAGATTATTACGATTCAAAGTAAAGTGGCTTTTTCAAAGGAACTTGAAATTCAGGAAAATGATGTCTTTTTTCTGAACCTGATTAAACTTTAAAAAATGAAAAACGCCTTTGCGTTGCTTGCATCAAAGACCGGAGGCTTTTTGCAAGCTCGCTTATTTGAATTTTATTGTTCATAAATGTTTGGTAGATGTACGTACATTAAATAGGGTCCGCTACTTCGCGAAGTAACGGACCCTATTTAACGTTTTGGTCTCAAGCACTATTTTAACTTAACATCCAGGTAAACAGAATGCCGCCCGTATGTTTCATAAAATGGTTTAAAAACTACACCATCAATTGTGAATTGTAACTGCTGAGGATCCCCTTTAATGGACTTGCCTATATCTCCAGCATCCAGGTTTATTTTACGCCATTCTTTTCTTGCTTCGGGCTCCTGAGCGGCCAGCAATATCGGTCCATAAAACAGACTGGCTATGTTCTGTTGATCCATAACCGGATCAAGGTGAAACTGGAAGGGCATTCTCAATTCTATAATATCACCATCCTGCCATTTGCGGCTTATTTTCAGGTAACTGCCTGGCTTAGCCTGAAGCGCTTGTTCTTTACCGTTGATCTTCACGAAGAAGCCTTTGGTAGCCCAACCCGGTACACGCACATTGATATCAAATTTTCCATTACCCTTAATAGTCAGACGGGTGTTGTCTTCCTTTGGAAAATTAGTTGTCTGCTCCACAGTTACCTGTCTCTCGGTCCATTGCAGCGTCGAGGGTATGTATAGATTGACATAAAGCGCCTGGTCATCTTTACTTTTAAAGTAAATTGAATTTTGCAGCTTGGTATTACTCTCTATTGCGGTACCGTTACAACACGTAAAGCCTGTCATATCCGGATTGCCAAATTGTTTGATAGACCCTGGTCTGAGCGGTACGTGGTAGGTATTGGCTGGATTATCTTTAGCTACGGAAGCAAGAATGTGGTTGTACAATGCACGCTCGTAATAGTCCATTAACTCTGCCCGCTGATCGTAGAGGAACAGGTCACTGGTCAATTTCAGCATATTGTATGTGGCACAGGTTTCGTTCTGTCCTCCGGAAGAGAAGCCGTTTTCATACAATGTTGCCGGCTGACTAATAAAGCATTCCGCATTCGCGGGATTACGTGCGCCTGCAACTCCTCCTATGCTGTACATATAATCA
This sequence comes from Chitinophaga sp. CF418, assembly GCF_900142925.1. Taxonomy (GTDB): domain Bacteria; phylum Bacteroidota; class Bacteroidia; order Chitinophagales; family Chitinophagaceae; genus Chitinophaga. Next base: position 318,804 of record NZ_FRCN01000012.1, on the reverse strand, counting down.
TTGACAGCCTTATACCAGAAGTTGTCAGCAATTTTGTAATATTCCGGATTATTGGAGGCCCGGTACATTTCGATACTACCTATAATTTGAGGTATATGTTGATTGGCATGCAGACCACGGAAAATATCTACATTTTTGGCCAGTCCATGTGAATGTGCAGTATCGCCAAAGAACACTCTGATATTATCAAATAATTGTGCTGTTTTCAGGTATTTCGGCTCACCAGTAAGCCGGTACAGACGGGCCATTGCCTCATTCATGCCACCGTACTCTCCGGCAATGTATGTATTCCACATCTTTATGAGTGTATCCTTTGGTAACCGGCTTAAGCGGGCATATACCCAATCACTCATGCCGGTAGCTATTTCAAGGGCTTTTTTATTACCGCTCACTTCATACACATCCATTAAGCCGGCCAAAATTTTATGCAAGGTATAGTACGGCGCCCAAACCTGGTTCTTCTGTCCTCCGTACTTGGCTCCGTTTTCCAACATGATAAACTGATCCGGAGGATAAGCGCTGATGAATCCTTTTCCCCAGTTCCAATAATCGGTACGGATGCCCTCATCGCTCAGATCCGAATCATAATTTGACTTTCCGGGACCGTGTGGCACGGCTGTCGGATCGGACACATAGGTGGCGCCTGCTTCTTTCGGCCTTCCGGATAATTGTGACAACGTGTAGAGGGTATTTACCATATACTCCATTTTTTCGGAGAAATTAGCCTGAAGTGCCTTGTCATATCCTGTGCTGGCATAGGCTTGTGCAATTGCCGTAAGATAGTGACCTGTAGCATGTCCTCTTAATTTGGTGTCCTTACTGTCCCAGACGTCCAGCGGCTTTGTACCTTCAGGTTGTTTCTGGCCAAAGGCATGGCGGAACATATAGAGGAAGGAGTTGGGATCAGTTGTAGCCAATGTTCTGATAAACTTATCGCGATTTTCGATAAATTGGGTTTCGTGGCCATGAGAATCCGTTTTTAAAGAAACCTCGCCCAGATCAAACGTGGCCAGCTTTAAACCTGGTGTAGCTGATTTGCCTGACTTTTTTACTGTGACGAATGCCTTTGGTTGAAAATCCGTTCCTGCAACATGCCCCGTAACAGTATAGCGTCCGGGGGTGAGAACAGCGCTATTGTCGATTGCAGAAGGCCACAGCACACGTACCTTTGGACCTTTCATATTATTCCGGTAAGTTCCCTGTACGTAACTTGGTAGTCGTGGCAAATTTCCTGCTTCTGTTTCCACTTCCACATCGGATACATGAACTAAATAAGTATTATACAGCTGTGCTTCGTTTTGAGAAAAGTGGGGAAGATCGTCTTCACGCTTACCCGTTGTATTCACTGAACCCTCATTGATGCCTCTCTGGGAATTGTTATAAATTCCGGCAATCTGCCTTTCACTCAGGGCAACGCGGTAAATACGGAAATCGTGTATCATGGCGTTGAGATAGGGATCTCCCGGCAATAACGACTTTCCGATATAAAGGAGTTTTTTCCCTCCTGCCTGCTGACCAAACGTCTCTGTTAACTCAGATGGAATGTCTTTGGTTTCACCAACAGGTTTACTATCGACATAGGTAATCATAGATTTTGAAGGAACATCTATCACTATGGCAAGATGAACCCACTTGTTCACTTCTATAGCCGGAGAAACCGCTCCGTTTTTATTACCTTTTTCCGCTGTTATCAACGCCTGGTAGCCTTCCTGGGTACTTGTTCCAACGGGGGCCGCAAAAAAATGTTTGTTGGTATCCTCTCCGAAATCAAAAAAACGTTGGCCCGGTTGCTTTGAACGCAGGTATATCCATCCTGATATACTGAGCGATTCTATATCTGATAATACTTCTCCCGGGATCGTAACAAACGCGTTGTTCGTTCCAGGAAGTGACAATACCTTTCCAAACCGGTCGTCATTAACAAATTTGACTTCATCGCCCTGGAATTTGGCGTGCAAATTATTTCGGGACCAATCTTTGAGATTTCCGTTAAACACATAGCGTGCAATCATTTCTGTTTCTCCGATTCCATCCAATATCTGGTCTCCGTTTTGAGCCTGAGCGGTGTTAACACCCTGGATCAAAACAGCCACAAACAAGATGAGACGCACGAATACTTTGTTCATTTTCATATTTGCATAATTTTCCTGGATAACTCCTATATCTATCTATTTATAAAGCCACATTTTTAGCGGCTAAATATTTATAAATCAATATATTTAGATAGATAATTCGTTATTTGATAATTCTCTATGAAACTATGAAGAATCCCTACATTCCCATAAGCCTATTTTAGCGGATAATCAAATGATATTAACTTGTTTCCTATCCGAACCCAAGGAGAAATTATAAAAGTTTACTATTTATAATCGGGGCACTGATTTCTTATGATGCTTTTTTTATAAAAAAAGCCACCCTTGGATGGGGCGAAGGGCTGCAATCCTGGTGAATGTCCTCAATGGGCCCAATGGCCTAAAGGCCGTAGCGACAGAGCTACAGCCGCAGGTCAATTCATCTTATAGAAATCTGATATGATTTCATATCTCCAGCCTTCTGAGGGAAATACTCTGAAAGCACCGCCCCAAACTATTTGTGGTGCAGAGAGCACCTGCTTGATTATTGCGCTGGAATTAGGATATGGGATTGTTTTTAAACCTGCTGATATCGGAAACCATTTTACCTCCTCAATTCCTGGACCCGGCTCAGGCTGTCCCTTATCCAATTTCGCGGTATAGTAGCTGAAAATCATCGGATACTTTCGGTCATTCATATAATAGGTGAATAGCCCTGCGAGTTTTGGCTGTTTGATGTTGATCCCAAGCCTGGCTGCGAGATCACTAAGGAATTCATTTATGGGCTTAACCACGGTACTATCACCATATTCAGCACCTGGAACTTCCCAGTTGCCTTTCCATTTGATCAGGAGGAATTCATCGTGTTCATTGGTAACCAATAGCTTAAATCTATTGATCACTGTGGGCGCCTGTTGTGGCTTTGCCACGGTGCAGGTTAGTAGGAGAAATGTTATAAGTGTAATAGCTTTCATCGTTGTAAGTGGGATTTCAATGTTTATCTTAAAATCAATTAGGTCTTTGTTTTTGTATTACGCTTCTATATCACTTTTTCTTGCAATAACCGGACTGCAGGCATAGATTTTCCTGAAGAGCTAAGGTTGTTTGCCTGTACAGCTTTGGTACTTTTATTTTCGATAGTTATGGGCATATGGATTGGGTTAAAATGGCTATTGCAATATACAGTAACTTTTTACTTTACATAGGTCTTTTAAATTCTCATAATTTATTTTGCTACGCCGTTATGTGTCTTCTGACCGACAATGGAAGGGGCAAAGGTCCCATCATGTTTCGTTATAATTGCCTGCGATCAAAACGGAGGCAATAGCGAAAGGTGAAATGATTCAGTAAAGCATAAGGCTTGTTTACTTAATAGAGTGCATTATTTAGAAAAGGTTACAACAGGATACAAATATTACTTCACCATTTCTGCTGTTCAATATTCTGTACTGCCGTAATTTAAAGTGGAAGTAACAGAACAAGCCTACAATTTTAGGCTTGTTCTGTTGAGTTAGTCGCGCACGATTGATGATTCTTTGACAACCTGCCATCTTCCGGATAGATATTCCCAAATTACAGTTAAGAACTTTCTACTCGGTTTACCATTAAGTTCCAATTCGCGGGTAATCACCACCATACCCATATTTTCATCGCATACAGCGTAATGAAATTCGGTTTTGGTGGAAAGTGGTTCGAGATTCGAATTCTTGTTTCCCTGCACAAATGCAACGAGCTGTGCCTTGTTCATGGTTTCTGCCACGCCTTCCTTATCAACATTAACTATCAGGAAATTTTCTGCATAGACTTCCTTAACGTAAGGCACATCAAAATGCGTAGCGTGATAGATGAGATCTTTAGTTAATTCAATTAATTCTTGACTGTTCATCTTTTAATTTTTAAAGATTAGTATTCTGTTTTTCTATTTCCCTGGATACATACTAACAATGGCCTGCCTACTGGTTAATGGTATTTTTTAACGTTGGCGAATGCACGAGGAATTGCAATACCTATGCCTGTGTTTAACTTGTTGTTAATCAATTTTTTATTTTCTTGTTGGTGATTGATTTTCGCTTTATATCGCTAAAGCTGAAGTTAGAGTACGAAATAAAGAGAATCCAGCCACGGCTAACCGGCGAAATTCTCTGTGTATAAAGAATGGGTTGATGAATATGCTGAACAGTTGACTGCGTTCCGGGATGAAGGCAAAGTATCTAATGGAATGGTTTCCCAACGACTGATAGCTGCAAGAAATAAATTAGTGGTTAATCCGGCCCATTTTATATAACTTATAGCACTAAATGGAACATTCATCATGATAAATTTGGATGACATTATCGCCCATGAGATCATACCCGGCTTTTCTGCGAAATTTATTCACACGCCTTCTCTGACACTAAGTTACTGGGATGTGAAAAAAGGAGCGGTGCTTCCGAATCACAAACACGTTCATGAGCAGGTAACACAGGTTGAGGAAGGAGAATTTGAATTAACGGTTGACGGTCAAACGAAGGTGTACACCAAAGGGATGGTGGCTCTTATACCTTCGTGGGTAGAGCATAGCGGTGTTGCACTTACAGATTGTAAGATATTTGATATTTTTACCCCAGTGAGAGAGGATTATAAGGCGATTTGATCCCGGATATCCTGGAGCGTCGATAACGGGGCTTCATTATAAGGATTCGACAATTCTATGCTGTTCGTTCCAGCATGTAGACATATTCCATGCCATCTGTTTCATCCATCACTTCATCTACTTTGATAAAGCCAAAAGACTGAACAAGTGCTAATGATGGCAAATTTTTCGGTGAAACTGAAGCAATGAAACGGCGTACGGAGAAACTCTCTGTAGCCCAGTTAATCATACCCAGGACAGCCTCACGTGCATATCCAGTTCTTCTATAGTCTGAAAAGATCCGATATCCCAGTTCTACCGCTCCTGTCATATAGGGCTTGTCTCTATGAAAATCCGGGCTGGTGTGGAAACGTATCAAACCAATCATTTTCATTTCGCTTTTTAGTATGATAGCCCTGGATGCCCATGGCTTATATTCCCGATCTTCCTGTAGTTGGCGGTAGTCGTTTTGAAGGCTGCTAAGTTTGTCAAGGAATTCTCCGGGAATAGCGGCATGCAACAACTGCTGAGCTGTTGTAAGGTTATTGTTAAGGCAAGCGTTGGCGACTTCATCTCCGAGTAACCGAAGTATCAGGCGTGATGTAATGATATCATTTAAAGCCTCAGGCATTGTTTTATTTTTTCTGTTTTGTTTACTTTATGGGAATGTACTTTTGAGTCTTACTTTCCTCATTTCTTTTTAATCTGTTCAAATGATAAATTCTCTGAAAAGAAACTCAGCATTTTCTTTCCGATCCTTTCGGCAACACGGTTAATGTGATCACCTTCATAAATTTCAAAGGAATGTTTGATGCTATATTTATTCAACTCGCTATCCAGTGTTTTAATGCTCTCTGCAATATTTGTATCTCTCGTTCCTGCATCAAAGCCAATAGCGGTCAGTCTTTTTATGTTGAAGATGTATTGATCCAGGTTATTCAATGGCCTGTTGGCATCCCATTTTTGTAAAACAGCTGGTTGCAGTTTTCCATCCTTTACCGGCAGATCAAGATAAAAAGGAGGATTTGTGGGATTGGGGGACCAGGCCGCTGCTGAAGCAAAGAGTATTCTTGTAAAGAAATCGGTTTTTTGCATTTCTTCTGTTGTTTTAATACTGTCTGCACGTAAAAAAGGCGGCGGTACGGTTTCCATAGGTATTGGAGAAGAATTCAGGCAGCAGGGGCTTAATAAATATACTGTTGAAAATACATCAGGATTCTTTTCCCCGATCCGCAAGGCACCATAACCACCCATTGAATGGCCGCACAAACCGCGGCTTTCCTTTTGAGCGATGGTGCGATAATGACTGTCGATATAGGCTACCAGTTCCTTTGCAACAAAATCTTCCCAGTTACCCGTTGTGATTGAATTGGAATACATGCTTCCCTGGAAAAGCGTATAAGCGTCCGGTGTAACTACAATCATTTCATGGGCAGCATCGCTGGTAAAAGCAGTATCTAAAATGGGCGGCAGCACCATCCAGTGTTTTGTAAATCCATAAAACTTTGCATCATCGTCGGTATAGCCATGGAGGAAGTAAACCACGGGATAACGTTTTGTTGAATTGGTTTGATAACTTGCCGGCAGATACACTGATACATAACGATTGGCACTGTCGTGACTGAGATTTCCTTCCAGCAGATTGCCGTGAACCTTTATTCGTTTAACAGCGCCCTTTGAAATATGTTTTTCCTGGCCACATGCCTGTCCTGAGAACACCAGCAATGAGAAGATCAAAACAGCCGTGAAATGAAACGTACATTTTTTCATGACAGTAATTTTAGAACCGTTGGCTTAAGATAAGTGAAAAGGTTGATAAGAAGGATGCTGAGCGGGACAAATTTTAGTATATAATATCCGTATGGGATAGAATGCGGCTGGATACCCCCTGGAAGCCAGCATCTCCGGTTACGGAAGACGCTTCGTTCCCGGTTACCCCCGGGGGAAAGCTCACTGGTAACAGGCAGTAGCCGCGGCAAGGACGAGGGGCCGCTGGTATGTAATGAATCTAATCTTTAAATTACATACTTTTGAGCTAAATAATACTAATGGTAAATGACAAAGCAGGAAGCAATAAAAGACCTCATTCAAATTCCCGGAGTTGGTAAGTCTTTGGCTACTGACCTTTGGAATATTGGTATTACAAAAGTTTCCGACCTCAAAGAAAAAGATCCGGAATTGCTTTATGACCTTTCGAATCGTTTTGCCGGTGTAGTTCAGGACCGCTGTGTATTATATGTTTTCAGATGTGCGGTGTATTATGCCAACACACCAAAAGAACAATATGAAGCAGAAAAATTGAAATGGTGGAATTGGAAAGATAAGTTATCGAATGCGGCAGGTAAGTAAGTTGCTCAACGCTTTACAAACCTGAATGGTACTAACGCTTCTGATAGCACGTCACAGTAACCAGAACGTCTGACTGAATGCTCCATTGGCAGCAACATCCCAGGCCTCCACACGAACCCATTTTCTGCCACTTAGCTTAACAGGAAATTGGAAACTTTTTTCGCCGAAGACGGTTGTATTATTCAGCGGGATTCTTTCACGGTATACTTTTTCACCATCTCCGGAAATGATCTCAACAAAGTTCATCGGGAAAGTCCATCGTAATTTCAGGTCGATAGCGGCAAGCCCATTAGCCGGAAGTTGAAAACTATCTCCCGAAATATGCCCGTTAATCTTCAGAAGAGGCATTAATACTTCTCCTGTGCTACCGAAGAATCGCCCATGCTGAATGGCGTCGAGAATGGGAAGCCAGCTATCTTTGTAAGCCGGAAGTTTATCGAGCATGAGATAGTTGACGTTCATGTGTGCATACATCTCGTTATGCTGCGTAACAGTGAACAGATCCGCTTCACAAATAACCGTCTTTTTCGTCCCCCAGTTGTTCATGTCGTCCATCAGATCGAGCACCCTTTTGCCGAGACGAGGCTGGGAAAGGTCTGCCGGCATGGCTTTCCAGGCGGCTCCCATAAAACGGTCGGATAAAAAGAAGGCTTCGTGTTTGTAGCTATCGGGAGTACTAACCGAGCCTTTAGTTCGTGGATGGGCTGTCCATGCAAGCCCCCGTTCGTCTTTGAGCAATCTGAGCATATCCTCCTTGTTACCGATATGATACACTTTCCCGTAGCCAGGTTTTTCTTCCACATAGGGTTGGCCGGGTTTACGGGACATTACCCAGTATACCGGCCGTGGAAAGAAATCCAGCCAATGGCCGCCGAAGAATTCATTGGGTTCCTCACCTGGCAGCAATAGAAATTTGTTATCTGATTGCTTTTCGCATAATTCAAAAAGTGCTTTTAACTGCGGCAGGCGTTTTTCATCTGGTCCATGGGGATCGGCGGTATAATGGAATTCTGCGAGATGTACAATGTCTACGCCCAGGTTCCTGAACACTTTTACGAACTCAGGATGTGCCGGTACCGGTTGTCCGGCCATCATGACCTTCATCACAAACTCATTATGAAAGTGGCTGGACATTGTCTTGAAGCCAGGCAATTCAACATATCTGTCATTGTGCGTGAACGCTTTCAGTGCAGAAAACGCTGCTGCATCTTTATCCTTACTGAGCAGGCAAAAGAAATTAAGGCGTTGTTGGGTGCCGGGAGGAGCATTGAACCATGGAACGAAGCGTTTATCTCCTTCCAGTTCCTGGCGTATGCCTATACCGTAACCTTTGACCATCTGGCGGTATTGATTGCCATACCAGGTAAAATTCAGGTTGAATGCTTCATCCAGCGGGTAGAAATATTGATGCGGAGGAGGAAAGACCACCATAGTGCCCTGTTTCCCGGATGCCGCAATAGCCCTGTATTTTACGGCCAGCGTACTCGCTGTATCCCTGGAAATGACCTGTGCCTGTTGTAAGCTGTCTCCTGTATTCATCCACGAAATACGCTGCCAGTCTGTTTCCGTACTTACTATCCCAGCGTCGAACACAATAGCCTTCGCTTGTGCTGTTGTGCTGATTACAGCGGCTATATTGAACAGCGGACTTCCATTATAGAAGGTGACTTCCAGCGTGCCGGAAAACGTTTCCGCCGAGATAGGTCCTATACTGACTATAGTACGGCTACCTTCGGTTCTCACTGACACTGACGTTTTCTTTAGTGTCAGTGGATAACTTTGATGCGGTTTCCCAGGTACCTTATCGAAGAATATATTCCAGCCATTCTGTGAGGCCAGGTCCCTTTTACCGACGGTCATCAGAAATGCAGGGTCTACACCTGCTGTGATCTGTTGCTGGCCCAGAGATATAGTTTTAAAGAGCGGCCGGGAAGGAGAGAGGTCAAACACTAGCTTGCCTTTGAGTGAATTGCCAGCCGGCCAGCTGATCTCCAGTGATTGTCCCTCTTGTGTAATCAAAGCACCGTTTGTCTGTTTATAGTCTTTCATGTCTACTTTTACCTGTGCAGAGGTAAAAACGGTCATGAACAAAGGGATTGCGGTTAATATGAGGAATTTCATGCAGTGGATTTATGTTCTCAATATAAGTCATCGGTAAGTTATGCGCAAGTATAAGAAATGGCGCTATTCCGGAGGAATGCCGACAACACTGGCATTGAATATGCCCGAAGTCTTGCTAAACATCTGAGATATGCACCGCTTTGTGTGAGGTTTAAATGCCCGAAGCCTCCCATAAGGAAAAATTTTTCCCTGAGGAAGGCTTTGGTACATGTTCATGTCTGCTAAGGGCTACCTTGCCTGTAAAATTTTTACTTTTTAGCCTTTTCCGGAATGAGAACGGGGCTTCCTGTAGATCCCACGAAGAAGACTACCAATTTAGCTTCCTTGGTTTTGCTCAGATTTCTGGTCTGATTGTGAAGTCCACCTGGTTCTTCCCAGAAAACTTCTCCCTGTTTATAGACATGTTTCACTCCTTCAAATGTGGACTCTATTTCGCCTTCCAGCACGTATCCAACTGTTGCCATTGGGTGTCTGTGTGCATTGGAAACTTCGCCCGGTGCAAATCTCACCAGTACTACCTGCGCTTCATCTTTCTTGAGGCTGGCAGGGAGCTGTTTTGTGAAGAGGACCTTAGGCGGATATACCGTTACTTCTTTATCAGCATGTTCCTGATGTTGGGCTTTGACACCGAATGCGAATGCGGTGAGTAATACTGTAAGACTTAATGCAAACTTTTTCATAAAATTTGAGTTTAAAGATTTACTGCTCTTAAAGAGCTTGATTATATACCAGATTGGGATACCATTTTGGGTTAATAATACGCCCAATTCTACCGCTCATAAGGAGTAGAGGGCGACAATTAAACTAACATGGGAACCATTAAGAATATTCAGGGAGGATTGGTCAAAATGTATGCCCGTGGGAAAGAAGCATTGTGAGTTCAGGATTAGAAAAGAAGGTTATCCCCTTGAGAATTGCTACAGTAAACTGTTTTGAAGAAGTTGGGCTGGAATTGTTTTATGCTGTAAAGGGCTATTACTTCTGCTGATGCGCGGTCATCTATCACTGTATATCGTGAAATCGCGAGGCTTTTCACTGATATTCGCGAAGCCCTTACAGAATGGGGAAAAAACAGCCATCGGCTGCTGCAAATGTTTGCATGAAAGTGGTCAGCGTTGTTGAATTGTCCTGAGATCTGTCACGACACACCCGCGACTATAGGCGTTAAGGCTTCCAGCAATTCATGCTGAAGAGTTCTTCCCTTGTCATCATTATACCATTTCTGTAACAGCAATTTTATCTCTTCCACATCTCTCTCGTCTCCTTTCATTTGTTCAAAGAGTTCCTGATTCTCCTGAGGTCTTGGGCCCCATACCATCAGATCCTGATCTTCACTATTGCGTACTATCAGCTTTGGAATAGATTTGGATTTGCTCGCACCAGTCAGATAACTTTCTATGAGATAAGGTTCAGTATCTCGCAGTTGTATATCCAGCGTAATAAGCGGATTCATCTGGCTAAGCTTGCAGATGAAAGGTAAAATATGGGCAGCATCTCCACACCATGGCTCCGTGATTAATATCCAGTGCTGTGGTTGCTTTATCTGCATCACCAGGTTTATTAGATCTGCATTCAGTTCACCGGTTTTTAACCAGCGCTGCTGGCGAGTCCAATTTAGTTTAGCATAATTCATATACGCCGGCTTATCATACGGTGAAACGGTTATCTCTCCATTTAAAATAGATTGAAAATACCTGTCGTAATTTATAAAGTCCATTTTATTTAGCGTTGGATTGTTATCAGTGGACACAAAGATAACTCAAACTAAAAGTCAAACAGGTAGTTCATGGGAATTATGTGTATATTTTGAGGTTAGCCTCCCGGTATACCCTGTAACATTACACTCAATGTGGGACCAACATTAAGCTGCCGGGCGAGGCTTGGGCAAGATGTTACCAGGAAATATCTATCATAGCCACATTATTGTGACGGGAGGAGCTCACGGCAATTCCCTTCCCATAGCCTGGTAGGAAAGTGAATCCCTCCAGTTCATCTTCCCGTTCCATTCCTGGTGTCTCTGATTGCCGGAGCACCTCGATAAATAACATCAATGTTTTTGTTCTGAAGTTGCCGCCTCATATAATTCCCCAACAATTCGGGGTATCCCATCGGAAGGATTATTTTGAAAAGTGATCACTCCGGTTTTATTTGCCGGGTTGAAAAACATAAAAGTTTGAATACCGGGATCAAGGCCGGAATGTCCCCATAATTTCACCTTGCCATGTTGTTTGGTTTCAAATTCAGAGGTACGCCAGGTCAAGCCCTGCGCATTGTTCCCTTCAATTTGCAGGGTGAACATTTTGTCGATAGTTTCTTTCTTCAAGATCCGTTTGCCATTTAGTTCCCCGCCATTAAGAAGCGCGGCCAGATAAAGGGATATATCCCGCACACTGGTCCTGACCAGCCCATCAGGATAATTGGGGAAACTATATAAACACACAGGAATGTATGTACCGGTTTTAAACTCAGATTCGTTGGGGAAAAGCCTGGCAAAGGTCAGATAGTCCTTCCTGTTCTCTGTTGTAATGTAGGCATAGGGCCTGATGTAGTTGCCGGTATCGACCTCGCTGAGCATCCATCCGGTTTTATTCATACCTAAAGGCTGAAAGATATTCTTCTTACAATATAAATTGAATGGCTGTTTAGCTACCTTTTCGACGATCAATCCAAGTAGCCCGAATGCAACATTTGAGTATTGCCGTTTATCGCCTGGTGACCAGTTGCCGAAGCTATTTCCATCGTTATATTGCCTGCCATCAGAAACGAGGACACTATGGATCCAGTCATTCAGCGACTGGGTAGGGTCTCCGCAGGCATAACTCTCTTCATAGGCTTTGCTGTCAATTATAGACGAGGTATGAGTGAGTATCTGGAATATGGTGATTGGTTTATCCGGGTATTTCGGATTTCTGATCCTGAAATCCAGGTAGCTGTTGACATCGGCATTCAAATCAATTAATCCTTTCTCCCAGAGCTGCATAGTTGCAGTTGTTGTAAATGTTTTGGACACCGAACCAATGTTCATGATACCGTCGATACTCATGGCTTTTTTATTGGAGATATCGGCCAGTCCGTAAGCGTTGGACCATATCATTTTCCCGTCCTTCACAATGCAGGTCGCAAAGCCCGGAATATTCATTTCTGCCATAAATTTCTTTATGGACACGTCAACTGAATCATACGCTGACTGTGCCTTTACCTGCGTGACACAACAGGCCAGTACCAGCAGGTGAGTGAAAAGTTTTCTCATAGACAATAATATTACGAAGCTCTGAGCCAAACGCTGTGCCATGTATATAACTGTCTTTATTTCAAGCCCTTATTTTGTTTTTTCGATAGTGTAAACGTTCGTTTATGAACAGGTACTGTATATATCAGAACAGTTTGTGATAAACTCATGCCGCTTTCTTTCAGAAAAAACTGAGAAAACTACTTTAAGCTGGCAGTGAACTGCCGGGTTTCCTGCCCCCGGAGTCAGCCTTTGGATGGGAATTGAGACACCCCGGCTTGCTTTTGTTTAGGCCATACAGATACGACGACTGCTAACAAAGCGATACCAGCTATTATCCATTTACCCAGACCTGCTATCTGTTCTACCATCGTTGAAAAAGGGTTTGCACGTTGCAGATACCGTTGTGACATCCAGGCGATAGCTGCTACCGCCGCAAATACAGCACCGGTGATGCGGATGTACCTGTACATATCTTTCCTGCTCAGGATGATCAGCCAGGGAACGCTGATACCGATCACAAATAACTGCATCAATTCAATGCCGATATTAAAACCAAGGATACTGAGCACCATTGGCCCGGTGTCCAAGTGGAGGTTGGATAATGTAGCTGCAAACGCCAATCCATGGATAAGGCCGAAACCAGCAGCCACAAACATTTCTTTTCCCGGGAACAAAGGACGTAGAGCATGAACAGCAGAGACCAGGATTGAAAATGCAATCAGGATTTCCACCGGTTGTGAAGGCAGTCTCACCCAGCCCAAGGCGCCAAGCAGTAAAGTCAGCGAATGTCCTATTGTAAACGCTGTGACAATGCGTAGCAGGTGAAGGATACTATAGCGCGTGCCGCCAAATCCATTCCATTCCTTATTTCTCACTAATAAAGTGGCTGGTAATAATAATACCAGCAAAAACATCAGATGATCCGTCCCTTCTGCGATATGGCGTGCGCCGAGCCTGACCATGCTTGTGAAACCGGTCCACCAGCTTCCCTTATCCAGATTGATGTGTAAAGGAGGGATGGTATTATCCTGTAGATTCCAGCCAATAGCCTGCGCCTCCGCTGTAGCCTCTTCAATGTTGCCATTTTCCCAGTCGCTCCGGATCGATACTAAGGCGGCATGATTCATCACCTGATGTATCACGGCATCATAATCTAAATAGAAATTGCGTGTATTTGTAGCGTTCTCCGGGATCAACATAACCGAGGCATTCACTTCCCAATACGCCACATTGCTTTCAGGATATCTACCCTGATCCATTTTCAGGCCGGTGATGGTTACCTTCCAGGGTTTATCCTTTGTTGCATATGCATGAATATGTGCCAGGAGGTATTCTCTTAGTTGTGGTTCTTCCTGCGCCAGAAAAGCCTCCGGATTTTTAGAGATACCCGGTTTGAAGGAGAGCTCCAGTTCTGTCAGCGGGATTTGCACCTCCATCACGACTTTTTTCGGACTGACATCCAAAAAAATAAGACTGTTAGGTGATGGATGTGCGATAGCTATAATAGGAAGTCCTGCGAAGAGAACCAGCGCTAAGCTTAGGAAAAACAGCCGCCCCTTTTGGAGGGACTGGCTGTTTTTGAAATAATCATTATCAAACATGACTGATGCAAGTTTATAATCCGATATAATCCCTGTTATGATCACGCATTACGGTGTGATAGTGAATTTGTCCGGAGATCACGACACCATTCTGGCATACAAACTCGATCCAGACACTGGGACCATCTATGCGAACGTAATCGGTATTCGTAGTAAAGAATGAACTGGCACTTCCGGAGGTACCCGCTGTATTGGCAGAATAGCACACATAGGTATTGGCCAGTTCACCCTGGTAAGTAGCCAGGTAGGCAGCCGCGGTTGTCGGATCCAGATCGTTGACCCATGCTGCGATAGCGGTCAGTACTTTAGTTTGAACAGTACTGCTGAGCGTACTTACCTGAATCCCCTGTTTGGTTGAAGGGAATGTGTTGGTAGTCGAACCAGGCACCATCAGGCAGTCGGAGAAGGTTGTTGAAATTTTCGCTGTAGCAAGTTCACTTGTGCTGAAGGATGACAGCATATCACGCATTGCGTCCAATTCTGAAGACATCGGGCTTGTATACGTAGTGCCATTTACTGTAAAGGAACCATGCGGCTCAACAGCTTCGTGCAGTGGCGTAATACTGGTTACGACGCCATTATCATAGGTGATGTTCTGCGCATAGTGGTGGCCACCGAACTGCAGCATCCATTTACCCGTAGTGCTGGGTGTACCCAGGAAAGCAATTACATAGTTACCTGAGCTATATCCTGAGGCGCTTTGTCCAAGGTAATCGTCCGCAGCGCGAATTGTCTGCCACTCCTCATAGCCCTCATTTGTTGCGGTACCGGAGGCCGCCTGAATGAGGGCCAGCGCCGCTGTCTGTTGTGCGCTGGTTAAACTGCTGAACAATAATCCATTACGGCAGGATAGAGCACATGGCAGATTTGACCAGCGTTTTGCATTTGTAAGGTTTAAGGTCAGTACAACCTGGGATTGCTGAGAGGTAGTCAGTGTTGTTAAGAAGGTATTTGCCAGACATACGATTTTGGATATACCAGTTAAAGAATCGCAGGATGTTGAAGCTTCCGATCCCACAACAAGTGAAAGCGTGCAACTCTGCCCACCGAAGCTGATAGCAAAAGAAGCAGTGCCGGTAGCCGTTGGTGTGCCACTAATGGCATACGTCAGATTACCCGCGCCACTTTCCAGCGTGCCTGCCTGCAGCGTGGCTGTCAGGCCTGATACACCCGTTGACGAGATCTGAGTACCGGTACTGTATGTAACGCCATTGCCTCCGGTGTAGGAAACAGTGGCTGTTCCGGTATATGCTACATTAACGGTAGCTGTACCAGAGAACGTGGCGCTTGAACAAGTCAATGCAGAAATGGAAGTGCTGGTTGAACCCGAGCTGGAATCATCTTTTTTACAGGAAATAGTTACAACTATTGCTGTGAATAGAATCAATGAAGCGAGCAGGATCGTTGGTTTCATTTTCATACTAATCGTTTTAGAGTAAAATCATGGTTAGTTCCGGGACTGCCATGATCATAGAGGATACTGTTTAGTAGAGAATGGTAAAAAGCCCTGAAGTTTAAGGTTTTAAGGAAGTTTTGAGGTGAATGTGGGAATTGTTGCGGTCAACTGATAAGTCCTTATTATATTATCACTGCAATATCCACTTTCCCCGAATGGGCGCCAGCTGGCAGGGCTATTTATGTATCATATTCATAATCAGCCTTATCTTATCTTTTTATAAAATTTCTCAGAAAAAATTTGTGTAGCTAAATAGCTACACTTATATTTGTAGTCAAATAGCTACATAATGAATCTGAGAAGAGATGTTTTCCAGGCGATAGCAGACCCAACGAGAAGGGCCATACTCCTGTTACTTGCTTCACAGTCAATGACAGCAGGTGCAATAGCTGCAAACTTTGACACGGCAAGGCCAACAGTTTCAAAACACTTACAAATACTCACCGAGTGCGAATTGCTGCAGCAAGAGCAAAACGGTAGAGAAATTCACTATCATATTAATGCCAAAAAAATGAAAGAAGTAGCAGACTTTATCGAACCTTTCCGCAATATGTGGGACGACAGATTTAACAAACTGGAAGATGTGATGAAAAAATACAAATCAAATAAATAAAATATTATGGAGAGAAAAACAAAAGTCAATGCCGAAACGGGAAGGCATGATTTAATGGTAACAAGAGAATTTGATCTGCCATTGGAATTGCTTTTTAAAGCGCATGCAGAGCCTGAAATTATTGAACAATGGATGGGAACGAAAGTGTTGAAATTTGAAGGAAGAAAGCATGGCAGCTGGCAATATGAAACAAAAGATCCTCAGGGTAATGTGGCATTTCAGGCCAATGGTGTATTTCATGACTTTACCCCCAACGGGAGAATTGTAAGGACATTTGAAATGGAGAATGCGTCTTTCGGTGTCCAGCTCGAGTTCCTGGAGTTTGTAAAGCTCACCGAAGACACCAGCAAACTCAATATGCACATCGTGTACAGATCAGTAGAAGACAGGGACAAACAGCTGCAGTTGCCGTTTGCCTATGGCATAAATATGGCGCATGACCGATTGGAAAATATTCTAAGCAAATTAAAACAACACTCATGACAAAAAGGAATAAGATTATTTATTGGATTGCCACTGCCTGGCTTGCATTAGGAATGTTATCAACCGGAATTGTACAGTTATTCAAAGTAAAGTCAGAAACAGATTTTCTGGCACATTTGGGTTATCCTGTCTATTTTCCAACAATACTGGGTATTTGGAAATTGCTGGGCGTCGTTGCTATACTGATTCCCAGATTCCCTTTACTGAAAGAATGGACTTATGCAGGCTTTTTCTTTGCTATGACAGGAGCAATATCTTCACATATTTTAGCGGGCAATGCCGTGAATGAAATATTTCCATCCCTGTTGCTGTTAGCGCTGACTGTTATATCGTGGTATTTCAGACCTATAGAAAGAAGACTTGTTCCTGTGTTAATCAATAAATGAATAGCGTGAACGCGGAGATTCATGTATATTTAAGTAAAGCCCCAAAGTGGCAGAAACCATTGCTATTATGTCAAAGAAAACTATATCAAAGAAAGCGTTGTCAGCAGATCAACGCGGAGAACTGCTCAGTGTATTAAGCGTCCGTTTTGAGAAAAACATGAACCGTCATAAGGGGCTCGAATGGGCTAAAGTATTGGCAAGGCTGGACGCCAGCCCGGAAAAACTGTGGTCACTCAATGAAATGGAAATAACGGGTGGTGAACCGGATGTTGTTGACCACGATAAAAAGACGGGAGAATACATCTTTTATGATTGTTCCGCTGAAAGTCCTAAGGGCCGCAGAAGCCTTTGTTATGATGATGAAGCGCTGGAGGAAAGAAAGGAAGCAAAGCCGGACGGTAGCGCTATTGATATGGCAGCTACCATGGGTATAACGCTTTTAACGGAAGAAGAATATCGCGGATTGCAGGAACTTGGAAAGTTCGATTTGAAAACGTCCAGCTGGGTAATAACGCCTGCTAACATCAGAAAGCTTGGAGGGGCCGTCTTTTGTGATCGCCGCTACGACACTGTTTTTCTATATCATAACGGTGCGATCTCTTATTATGCCGCCAGGGGGTTCCGCGGTTCACTAAGAGTATAAATATGAAAGGGTGCGCATCCCATATAAAAAGAAAGCCGCCAGTAACGGCGGCTTCATTTCTATCCGTTGAATCTTACAATTACGCTAAATCAAACCTGTCCAGGTTCATCACTTTATTCCAGGCAGCTACAAAGTCTTTCACAAATTTGCCCTGCGCATCTGTACTTCCGTATACTTCCGCAATAGCTCTCAGCTCAGAGTTAGAGCCAAATACGAGATCTGCACGGGTGCCAGTCCATTTAGTCTTACCTGTAGCACGATCACTGCCTTCATAAAGCTCCTTATCTGCTGCTACTGCTTTCCATGCAGTGTTCATGTCGAGCAGGTTGATAAAGAAGTCGTTGGTGAGCTGACCGGGGCGTGAAGTGAAAACGCCATGCCGGGAACCATCAAAATTAGTATTGAGCACACGCATACCACCTACCAGTACTGTTAACTCAGGAGCAGTAAGTGTAAGCAAATGAGCCTTATCTATCAGTAATTCTTCTGTAGATACAGGTAATTTTGATCTGCGGTAATTACGGAAACCGTCAGCAATTGGTTCCAGGTAACCTACTGATTCAACATCGGTCTGTTCCTGAGACGCATCCGTGCGGCCAGCTGTAAAAGGAACTGTGATGGTCTGTCCTGCGTCTTTCGCTGCCTTTTCGATACCTGCGGCACCTGACAGTACAATCAGATCTGCCAGTGAAACTTTCTTACCGGCTGTCTGTGCACCATTGAATTCTTTTTGGATACCCTCGAGGACATTCAATACTTTTTGCAGCTGTGCAGGATTGTTTACCGCCCAATATCTCTGAGGAGCCAGGCGTATGCGGGCGCCATTTGCACCACCACGTTTGTCAGTACCACGGAAGGTGGCAGCAGAAGCCCATGCAGTAGAAACCAGTTCAGATACACTCAATCCGGATCCCAGTACTTTTGCCTTCAGCGCTGCAATATCTTTTTCATCTATCAGTTCGTGGTTTACAGCAGGAATAGGATCTTGCCAGAGCAGCTCTTCCTGTGGCACATCGGCGCCCAGGTAGCGTGCACGGGGGCCCATATCACGGTGAGTCAATTTAAACCATGCCCGGGCAAATGCATCTGCAAATGCATCGGGATTTTCCAGAAAGCGTCTGGATATTTTTTCATAAACCGGATCGAACCTTAAGGAAAGGTCGGTAGTAAGCATGGTTGGCAGATGCTTCTTTGAGCTATTATATGCATCAGGAATAAAGCTTTCTGCATTTTTAGCTACCCATTGGTGCGCGCCGGCAGGACTTTTAGTCAATTCCCATTCAAAACCAAACAGGTTTTCGAAGAAGTTATTGCTCCATTGGGTAGGAGTTTTGGTCCATATTACTTCAAGGCCACTGGTAATAGTGTCGGCGCCTTTACCGGAACCATAACTGTTGCTCCAGCCAAGC
Organism: Chitinophaga sp. CF418; assembly: GCF_900142925.1. Classification (GTDB taxonomy): domain Bacteria; phylum Bacteroidota; class Bacteroidia; order Chitinophagales; family Chitinophagaceae; genus Chitinophaga. The sequence continues at coordinate 299,828 of NZ_FRCN01000012.1, read as the reverse complement.
CCTTGCAGTTCAATGTCGGAAGCTTCCGGTTCCTTGCCCACATTGGTGGCAGGAGCAGCGCCATGGGTCTTACCGAAGCTATGACCGCCTGCTATCAGGGCAACTGTTTCTTCATCGTTCATCGCCATGCGGCCGAATGTATCGCGGATATCTTTAGCGGCAGCAATAGGATCAGGATTGCCATCAGGACCTTCAGGATTCACGTAGATCAGACCCATTTGTACAGCGGCAAGCGGTTTCTCCAGATTACGGGAGTGGATATCACCGTCAGCATTATCGTCAGACACTAATACACCATGATTTTCTACCACACCGTGCGAGCCGTGAGCATAACGTACGTCGCCACCCAGCCAGGTGTTTTCGGAGCCCCAGTATACATCCTCACTAGGTTCCCATACATCCGCACGTCCGCCTGCAAATCCAAAGGTTTTAAAACCCATTGATTCCAGCGCCACATTACCGGTGAGGATCAGCAGATCTGCCCAGGAGATTTTACGGCCATATTTCTGTTTGATAGGCCAGAGCAACCTGCGGGCTTTATCGAGGCTCACGTTATCAGGCCAGCTGTTAAGCGGAGCAAAACGTTGCTGTCCTTCGCCTCCGCCACCACGGCCATCAAATACGCGATAGGTACCTGCACTGTGCCATGCCATACGGATGAATAGGGGGCCATAATGTCCGAAGTCTGCAGGCCACCAATCCTGTGAGTCTGTCATCAGTGCATGCAGATCTTTCTTTACTGCTTCGAGGTCGAGGCTTTTAAAAGCTTCGGCATAGTTAAAGTCCTCATCCATTGGGTTTGATAAAGAGGAGTGCTGACGCAGTATACTCAGCTTTAACTGGTTGGGCCACCAGTCACGATTCCTGGTGCCACCACCGCCAACATTCTGCTTCATACTGCCGTTGTGAAACGGGCATTTACTGATATCCTTTTCGTTTTCCATTTTTTTGAGTTTATGAAGTTAAATGAACAGTTTTTTACACCTGGTATTTTGTGCAGGATGGTAAAAGTATGATATTGTAGAAATAAATAAAATCAATTGATTTTATGATTTAATAGTTAAAATCTATTTCCATTGTCTGTGCCTCAGTAGTGCTACATGCAAAAATCCGATTTATAAGAGGCGCCAGTCTTCAGGTAGGGAGGGATAAAACGTGGACGGAGTATGGTATATTCCAGTATTTTCCCCGTAGGATTAACATACGGGGAAAAAGTAAACAAGCCTTTCCATTGCTAATTTACGGGATATTGATTTAAAAGAGCGGTGAGTTTTACTACTATCTCAGGATGCCCGGTCCACAGGTTCACTCTTTTGCCATAACAGGAAAGACCAGCATACCCCAGGTCATCCGTTAGTACAAAAATGATATTGGGCCGCTGTTGGGAAAATACCTTATTACTCTAAAAGAATATAACCAGTAGGACCAGGATACCTGATCGACACATGGGTATTTATTTAATGGTAAATAGTAGGTCACTAAGATAATACCTACGACCATTTATTTCAGGCTTTTGCATACCTTTTTTGACCGTATATCTGAGCGGATATTCAGGTATCATTATTCCAGGAAGAATACCGGAAAATCAAGTTAAATTGCATATTATTGATTATCTCCCATAACCCCACCCATACGTAAATAGATGATGAAAAACAGATTGGATACAGATCTATCAGTGCCTTCCGGAATTGCCGTTATGATAAGACCGGCCCTGACAGCACTTTTATTAGTCCCATCAATGCTGATGGCGCAGGACTCCTTTAAGTTTAAGATAGAAGGGAAAGTGGATGCCTTGAAGACCGGATACAAGATCTTCCTGGTGTACCAGTTGGAGGACAGGCAGATAACCGACTCGGCCGTATTGCCCGGCTTCCGGGCAAGCTGGTGCAGGCCACAATCCCTGCCAACTTCCTGTTGAGACCCCAGCGGCAAGATCATTGCGCGTGACCTGTGGGGAATGGCTTTAGAGGAAAAGCTGGCGGAGATTTTTAAAGGTACGGTAGCAGGAGGGGAGTAAGGCCCCGGAGTTTGACCTAGGTTTTAATCAAAAGAGCATTTAAGTTCAAGAAATGCCTTATTCCGTTTTATACAATTTTAAAGTTGGGCCCCGTACTACTTTTACATCATCAACAACAAAATTGTTTTTATTAAAATCTGAAATCATGAAACGGAATACTTTTTTACGTGTAGCTGTTTTTCATCCCATGTTGAATGTGAAAAGAATTGTCCTGATAGCATCAATGGTGCTCTGCGCACAATTACCTTTGTTTGCTGCCCCCGATGAAGCATTATTAAGGCTGTTCAATCGCACCTTTCCTGAGGCGCAGTACATCAGATGGACGGAAGATGGAGAATTTGACGTCGTTTGCTTTGTACAGGACGATAGCCAGTACAGGATCTGGTATGACAAACAATGTACGGTAGTCTATTCGCTCCGGTACTGTGGAGAGAATGAGCTGCCCTTGACAGTACTGAGGGCTGTAAAGAAAAGATACCGCGACAGGCATATTGAAGGTGTCACAGAAGTGACTAATAAGGCTGGTGTAAGCTATGAGCTGCTGTTGAGCGACGATCAGAAGTGGTATACGGTTACCAGCACAGTTTCCGGCAATGTAGCACTGAAATATTCTATGAAGAAACAGTTGTAATGCCATAAAAAAAGAACGGTGCGCTACATTTTGCAGGCACCGTTCTTTTTCAGAAAATAGTAATGAGCTCATTATTCATTTCCCGTCATAATTATTATGATTTTCTTCTGAGATTATCCGGTACTTTTACTCAACTCCCTTCACCTTCATATCCAGCGTATAAACAGCCTCAGACGCAGTTATAAATAACGTATTCTTGTTTTTACCACCAAAAGCAACATTAGTGGTCCAGCCTTCATGAATGGGGATATTGGCAATCTGTTTACCCTGGCTGTTGAATACAGTAACACCTCTGCCAGTGAGATATACATTCCCGTGGTTATCAGTTGTCATGCCATCAGAGCCCATATTGACAAAAAGTTGCGCATTGCTTAAAGAACCATCTTTGTGGATAGTATACCGGAAAGTTTTTCCCCCCTGAAGATCCGATACATACAGATATTTACCATCCGCTGTACCAACGATGCCATTGGGGCGTTGCAGTGTATCTACAACAGGTATCACTTTTCTGCTTCCATGCAACAGCACATATACTTTTTCTCCTTCTATTTCAGGCTTTGTCCTCGTCCACCAGCTGCGTTGATAGTAAGGATCTGTGAAATAGATATCTCCACGTGGAGATACCCAGAGATCATTTGGCCCATTCAGCTTTTTACCGTTGAGATCATTTATGAGCACGGTTATTTTTTTATGAGAATCGATCTTCCAAAGCTGGTTCTGCTCATCCGCACAGGAATACAGGTAACCCTTTTTATCGATGTACATCCCGTTTGACCTGCCCGCACTATCCATAAAAATAGAAAGCTGCCCGTCAGTACCATATTTCCAAATCTTATTATTAGGCTGATCCGTAAAATAGATATTGCCCTGCCTGTCTGCTGCCGGACCTTCGGTAAATGCAAAATTCCTGGCAATCAGGCGAGGCATGGCGCCGTCGGCTACTACACCGGTATCAGTTACAGGTCGATAGTTTTCTGCGAAGACTAATGTATTCGTTGTAAGCAGGCAAAAAGCAAATATAGCGGCAATAGTAGCTCTGATAGATATCATAACGTTGTTTTTGACATTGGGAAAGATAGTAAAATACTCTCCCAATCCAAAGAATACAGATGAAGAATGGTGATTAAAAATGTACCTGTATAAAAGAAAATACCCCCAGCAATGCAATCATCTGGTAATGCTTTTGGATAATCATACTATACCATCATTTGTATAATATTACCGGAAAGTGTATTTTAAAGTATGCAACAAGCTCACGAAGTTTTTACAATATCTCCCGTTGCGGCATCAGATATTCCCGCCGTAACACAGCTTATCAACAGCGCTTATAAAGGTGAAGCCGGCAGTAAAAGCTGGACCTCCGAAGGGCACCTGGTAGAAGGGGAGCGGACCACAGAAGTTGGTTTACTTGAACTTATCAACCGGCCAGGGATAACGATGTTTAAATGTTGTGACATGCAGTCTGTCGTATTGGGCTGCGTATTACTGGAAAAAAGAGAAACCACACTATACCTCGGCATGTTATCGGTTTTACCAGGTATGCAGACAGGAGGTATCGGTAGCCGCCTGATACAATATAGTGAAACCTTCGCCAGAGAGCATCAGTATAACTCGATTACCATCACCGTGATAGACAAGCGGGAAGAGCTGGTTGCCTGGTACCGGCGTAAAGGTTTTGTACCTACCGGCAGCCTGATACCTTTTTCGAATAAATCATCTGCGGCCCTGTTCTCCTTTTCCCTGATGGAAATGAAGAAAATCCTGGTATAAGATAGAATCTGTCCATCCGGAATGCCTAAAGCATATCCCTCCATGAAGGGCTGGCTGGAATTCCCTGTTTACAAAGGGAAATGAGACTGATTCCTGAACCCGGGGAGAAATCTCATGACGCATGCAACCTTTTTATAGCTAAAGTGTCCTTAGATAGCAACGCTATTTCGTTCAACGGAACCAAGCACTTTACCTTTAAATTGTTGAACAATGTCAATTCCATCTCTTAAGGCAGTATGCATCTCTGTTTTATGCATCCACTTTTGCCTGCACTCAATGGCCCATAACGGGAGTGTAGCCTTTGCTTATCCGCTGGGTAAGATCACTGTCGACGGCGATCTTTCTGACTGGCCGAAAGATGCCACGAAGTATATGATCGCAATGCATCTCTCAGACACCAAACCCAAAGACGACGCTGATTTCTCCGGATTCTTCCAGCTGGGTTACCGCCTGGAAGACCAGTCATTATACCTGGCATTTACGGTAAGGGACGATGACTTTGTGGAAGATACTTCCGAAAATGTAAGGTGGAATACCCAGGATGGCCTGCAAGTAAGCATTGATGCCCGCCATCTGATCTCCGGTTCGGGAGTAGTCTCATTTATGTACAGCAAGAAACTCCGTAACACGAACAACGCTTTCTATGATCCCTTCGCCAGCACGGCCTCCTGGAATATTGTGGAGGTAGCTATGACCCGGAAGGGTGATATGCGCTATTACGAGTGGCGTATCCGCCTGGGAAATGAGTTGGCGCTTGATAAGTCTCTGGGCTTTGATTTTAATGTATTCGACAGAGACCAGGATGGAAGTTTTTCCTGGTCAGACTGGGGAAAGGGAGAGTCTAAATATATGAACCCAAACAGCCTGGGCGATATTATTTTTTTACCCAATGGCGCAAAATTGTCTACTGTTTCAGGAAAAGTGAGCTGGGATAAACATACAGCTGTGAAGTTGCCCGGTCAGGTGCGTCTGAAGTCGCTGGAGAACCCAAAACTGTGGACAACCGCCGTAGTAGATAGCCTGGGCAATTATTCAATAGTAATTCCCGCCGGGAAATATGAGTTCTCATTTCCCAACCATTATTATCAATCCGACGACAAACTATACGCGGTCGACTATAAAACACCCCCAACCGTTGTGGCAAAACCAGGACAAAAAATAGCCGCGCCTGATATTGTTCTCCCATTAGCGCCTGTGCCCGATCTGATTCCCGATAAAGGCGTATTGTTTGACTTTACGGCAGATAATCCCGGTAAGGTAGACAGCTTTATTGAAGCCTATCGCGCTTACTACGGAATACCCGGTGTTTCACTCGCTTTGATCAGGGATGGAAAAATGGTGTATCATAAAACATATGGGGTCATCAACACTATGACAGGTGAAAAGGTAAATGACAATACACTGTTTGAAGCAGCCTCTGTTACAAAGCCTGTGTTTGCTTTAGCCGTTGAGAAATTGGCAGAACGCGGGGTTATTGATCTCGATAAGCCTTTATACCAGTATCTTCCTTATAAGGACATAGAATACGATGATAGATATAAGTTGATCACCGCAAGACATGTACTGACGCATCGTACCGGTTTCCCGAACTGGCGTGATGGTAAACTGGTCATTAAGTTTACCCCCGGAACAGCTTTCGGCTACTCGGGAGAAGGATTTGAATACCTCAAAATGGTCGTGGAAAAGATCACAGGTAAAAAGGTAGAGCAGGTATTGCAGGAAGAGGTGATTCAGCCTGTCGGACTATACCATACGTTTTTCTCAAAGAATGATTCTTTACAGCGGATGGTGGCATATGGTCACTTTGACGGACGACCAAGTAATAACGACCTGCCGGAAAAACCAGGCATGGCTTATTCCATGCATACTGAGGCGCAGATCTTCACGAAGTTTATGTTGTACCTGTTAGAGCGGCAGGGACTTAAACCGGAAACCTATGATACAATAATGTCAAAACAGTCAGAATATGACTTTACAGGATGGACGCATAAACCCAAGGTTCCTACATATATGGGTATGAGCCTTGAGATAAGGGAAACACCTTTTGGCAAAACGTTTGGGCATGGTGGTAATAACGGGGATTTTAAATGCCGGTTTGAAGTATATAAGGACCTGAAAATGGGATACGCCATTTTTACTAACTCGAACACATCTGATGCATTACTGGAGAACTTTCACTCGTTCCTGATAGAGGGAAGGGATAAGGACATTGCCAAGGAATAATAGAATTTCATTGTCATTGCGCAATTGGTTAAATTCGGAGGAAAATGGTGCATCATGAAAGCTTCATCCAACACAAACATCTTTCCTTGTATTTGGTTTGACGGGAAGGCCAAAGAGGCATTTGATTTTTATGTTTCGGTTTTCCCCAATTCAAAAATTACAGATGAGAATCCGATAGTCGTCAAAGCCCTGCTGGATGGCACAGAACTGATGGGGCTGAACGGAGGGCCTGTATACAAGCCCAATCCGGCTATTTCCTTTATGTGGATCTCCAATGACAAAGTTGCCATCGCACAGGTATGGGAGAAACTCACCAGGGAGGGCAACATACTCATGCAACTGGATAGTTACCCATGGAGTGCAAGTTATGGCTGGGCTGTAGATAAGTATGGCGTTAGCTGGCAATTGTATTATGGAGCAGATGACTGGAAATATAACAACATCGTACCTACCCTGATGTTTTGCGAGGACCAGCAAGGCCAGTGTCAGCCGGCGCTTGATTTTTACGAAAAAACTTTCCCTGAATATAAGAATGAAGGCATCCTTCGCTATTCAGAAGGGGAGATGACCGGACAGATCCAGCATACGCAATTTACTGTCAATGGACATTTGCTGATGGCGATGGATAGTGGTGTGCCTCAGCAGTTCACCTTCACGGAAGGGGTTTCCCTGGTGCTGGAGTGTGATGATCAGCAGACTATTGACTATTACTGGAATGCCTTCACAGAAAGCGGGGAAGAAAGCATGTGCGGTTGGTGTAAAGACCCGTTCGGCGTGAGCTGGCAGGTAGTTCCGAAAAACATAGGCCAATTGCTGTTTAAATCTTCCAATCCTCAGAAGTCACAGGAAGCACTGATGCAAATGAGGAAGATAGAAATTGCAGAACTGCAGAACCCATAGGGGAGGGCAAGGCTTGCTTTCCTTATAACAGGCAAAATAAGCCCTGAATTTATCCGAAATACTCCTTTCCTTGCCCGAGTGCATGAAAGGAGTATTTCGCTTCTTATCTGCCCGTTATAGGCAAGATATTAGAATTCCAATGGCAGTACCATCTCTTTTACGATCGGTTCCAGATTTTCCAGCGACCGGCGCAGGCTGGACTGCAGATTATTTTTCTCAAAAAGATTAAACAGCAGTTGCCGAACCGGGTTTTTAGCGAGATAGACGTCCAGTATTAAACGGGAACGTCCGTCAGGGGCCTTTTCAATGGTATAGTAGGTTGAGATCTTCCGCTTTTCTTCGGTCTCACTAAATAGTATCTTCTCTTCCGGATTATAGGAAAAGCTGCTTGTGAACATCATTATCTTCTGCCCGTTTTCCAGTATATGCTGGTGACGGCTTCCTACGCCTGGCAGAAAATGCTCTACTTCATTCACTTCTTTTAATCCTACCTGCCATTGATGACGGAACTCGAAATGTACGACCGTAAAACAGAGGGTTTTGATATCGACATCATAATCCTTGAATACGGAAACGACCTTCACCTTGTCAGAAAGCTCCAGTTGCGGGTCAGGCTCTGGTGGCAGTTCTTCCCTTAACTGGCTTAACTGGGTATAGTGAAATGGAATTTCACCCGTTTCCGTCTGTTTGGCACTGGCATCCCACTTCATCCATGTGGCCAGTCCGGCGGGAGGTGTGTCCTGTAAAAGATTGTCCGTTACCAGCCAGTATTCGTGCTGTTCAATATCATTTTTCAGGAGCTGGTGGGCAACGATCACATCTCTGCCTATCAGCTTGCTGAAATTCTTGACATTATAGGTGGTGAACTCGCCATAATGGGTGATGACCTTCAGTGTGAGACCTACAGCAGATACACAGGCCCTGCACTGGCATATTTTGCGATGTTCATATGCATTCAGATGCCGGTGGAACTCACAGAACATCCGTTCCACCTGTTTGTATAATGTTTCCAGTTCCAGTGGTTCGCCGAATTTATAGAACAGAATGGCGTCCCCTTCAATCTCAGAAACTTCAAGTCCGGTGTTATTAGCATTGATCAGGACCTCCAATAACTGCTGTATGATATGCCGGCTATGATCGATCTCTATTTCGTTCACAAAACGGGTAAAGCCACTTATATCAGGAATAAAAAGCAGCCCTTTATTCTCCATGCTCTATTTTTTTCAAAGTTAGTGAAAAAGTCCCGTAGCGGGTTTATCGGTGGCCTGCCGCCGGCCTCGTCTAATGTTCATTCCCTTCTCCCACACCTGCGCCATTCGCATCCGTGGGAATATTGAAACACTTCAGCAAGATCTCATCGGTAATATCAGCCGGAGATATCTTGTTATTGGCCTTATTCGCCATGACGATCACATACAACTCCTGTGATGGAACGATCTTATAATCACAGACACTTCCGATGCCTGTTCCGCCGCCACCTTTGTGTATAACGATATCACGGCCTGCCATGCGCGAATGCCAACCAGGCGTATTGGATAATTTGGCAGAATAAGGTGTCCACATCGCTTTGGTGTGCTTTACGTTTAGCAGTGTATTCCTGCTTAGTGCCTGGCTAAGTTTGATAAAGTCTGCCAATGTGGTTTGTAAACCTCCTGAAGGTACGCCATAGTCCCCGGCACGAAAATGAGATTCGATCTCTTTCCATTGTCCGTTCTTAAACATATGTCCCGGTGCTACGTTATCGTTAATAGTACCAACGCCTGTCCTGTCCATTTGCAGGGGCTGAAAAACATACTTTTTCATATACGCTATATAGGGTATACCTGATACGGTCTCGATCAGTTTACCGAGGATGGCAAAATTGAAGTTATTGTACTGTTGTTTTTTGCCGGTAGGAAAAGCCATTGGCAATGCACCGAGATTTTTGACTGTCTGTTCAAATGAATCCCCGTCTTTTTCTCCCTTAGGCTCCGGTATACCGCTGGTATGGGTCATGAGCTGTCTTATGGTGATCTCTCCCCACGCTTTAGGTATGTTTTTCATGTATTTTTTGATGGGATTGTCCAGTACGATCTTACCCTGTTGCACCAGCAACATAACGCCAATGCCGGTGAATGCCTTTGATACAGAGCCAATGCTGAAAAGTGTATTTTCATCCACCGCAGCTTTCTGCTGAAGGGTGGTAAACCCAAATCCTTTTTCGAACAGTACTTTATTATGCTGGATAACGGCAACCGCCATACCCGGAAATTCCTCATTTGCCATGGCCTTGTTAATGATCCGGTCTGTTTTTTTGTCTGTTTCCTGCTGCGCGTATAGGCTTGTAGCTGGCAGGAATAGAAAGAGCAGGAAAGTAAGAAGGGGCCTGAATGACATAGAGATATTGTATTTGCATTGAAGATAGTCAAAGTTTGGAACATGCAACTATGCAACGAGGCACACCTGATTACCAGGTGTGCCTCGTTATATATCAGTACCAGATGTTTATTCTATGGAAGGTTCACGCTGTACACGACATACCCTTTGGTATAGTTGGCGGGATCATGCTGCATTCGTGACTAAAAAAGACTGACTTCAGTTTCCTGTATGGCCTCCCAGCTGCCCTCCGCTATCTCTGCCTCAAGTTCCTGGTCGTCCCAGCCACAATAGCCAATAAATATTCTGATGTCCTTTTCAGTGATAGTATTATCGTTAATATACTGCATGGCGGCCTTAAAATCTCCACCCAGTTGGATATGAGCTGTTACCTGATCGCCTCCTTTTATCAGATCAGGGCGTTGATGTATAAAAAACAGGTGTTCCTGGTCTACCGGTCCGCCTTCATACAATGGAAAGGCTGCACAGTCTTTGAACTCTACGAGTTCATTGATCTTCCTGGGGAAAAGCCTGTTGACAACAAAACCCATAGCGCCCTTTTCATTATGTTCAGTAATGAAAATAATGGTCTGTTCAAAAAAGGTATCATCGAGGAGTGATGTGCTGCGTAAAAACGTACCTGCCTTCATATGGTTAAAGTTAGCACAATGCCCACAATTAACGAACCATTAAATATTTGATGTTAATTATGACAGATTTATTTAGTAAGTTTGACTAAATGATCCGGAAGACTTCACATATCAACACCACAGATGCTGTCAGGTACGTTATACCTGATATCAGCAACTGTTTTACCTGGTCGTTCCCGGAATTTATCCCCTTTTGTGTAGACCTGTACTACTTCTCCAACTTTAAAGACTTTAACAGGTTTGCCCAGGCCTGATTGCTCCAATAGCCTGGGATAGTGTATTTCAACCTTATTTACTGTTAGTAATTAACGTGTAAAAGTTATTGCCATGTACCGGAAACAACGGGTTTCAGCTGGCAGAGCTGTCGCGCTATTAACACTATTAAGTGCCATTTCGTTGGAACGGGGATTGATCTCCGGTCCTAAGTGGTATTTTATATTATGCATCACCACTCCGGTATTGCTGTTGTACGGCTTTGCCCGGAACAGGTGATCGTACTGCGCTGTAAAAAATTATCATGTCATTGACAGATATGCTTATCCTGCTTTCAGCAGCTGGTTTTTTGAGTTACGTGTTGCTGATAGCTATTCGAAACAAACAAAAACAAAGAAAGATGAAAAGATTGCTTGATTATTTCAGCAGGCTTGGATCAAAATATAACCTGTCCTTTTCAAGCCAGGAAGTGTTGATGAACTGTATCATTGGCCTGGATGGGGTGCAAAGAAAGCTATTAGTACTAAATGGTATCAATAGCGGGGCACTTACTGAGCACGTCATAGATCTGAACCAGGTAAGTAACTGTTCGGTGAAAAAACAATACGGCCATATTCATGTAAATGGTCTGAAACAGCGGAAGCTGGAACAGTATCTTGAAAATATGACCTTACATTTTAAGTTCATGGTGGAAAAACAACCTGCGGATATCCAGTTTTTTAAGCAGGCAGAGAACAATATCAGCGAGCTCTCTGACTTGGAAAATAAAGCGGAAAAATGGAAGGTGATCCTGTCCAAGATGTTGCCGGTGTCTCTGAAGAAGAGCGCCTGACAGCCCCGTAGCGCCGGCTCACCGCCAGCCGCCTCCTAATGCACGGTAGAGAGAGACGATCGCCAGTAACTGCTGCTCACGGTCGCTCACCTTATTCAGTTGAGCGATCAGCAGGTTTTGCTGCGCCGTCAATACTTCAGTGTAATTAGCGAAACCGTAACGTACCAGTTCCTGGGTATATTCTACTGATTTTCTCAGGTTCTCCAGTTGCAGATTTCTGTCTGCTGCCTTTTGCCCTGCCATCTGGTAGGAGAACATGGCATTGGATACATCTGCTCCTGCTGTTAATACGGTGTTCCTGAAATTTAAGGCTGCCTGCTGCTGTTGTTCCCGGGCGGCACGCAGCCTTGCTTTATTGACACCCTGATTGAAGATAGGCTGGCTTAAACCTGCTGTCAGGTTACTAAGCCAGGAACCTACTCCCCAGAAAGAACTTAAACTCGCGTAACCAGCAGATGCACTTAAGGTCAGAGACGGATAGAAATAGCTGCGGGCTACATTTGTTAGTTCGAAGTAGTAGCGTAGGTTATACTCCGCTGACTGTACATCCGGTCTGTTGGCGAGTAATTGTGCCGGTACGCCTGTTTGCAACAGTGCAATAGGACGCTGGCTGTCCAGGGTGGCCCGGCTGACCGGTCCCGGAACATTCCCCAATAAGAGGTTCAGTTGGTTCTCTGTTTCCCGGATAGACCGCTTCAGGTCAGGAATAGTGACAGATACTGCGTACTTGCTTGCTTCACTCTGCACTACAGCCGCTCCGGTAACGGTATTGGCTGTTTTAAGCTCCTTCATAATATCAACGGTCGACTGCCAGTTCTTCACGCTTTCCTGTGTGATGATCAGCTGCTGGTCCAATGCCAGTAAGGTATAATAACTGCTGGCAATGCCCGCCACAAGTGATGTTTCCACTGCCCGGGCGTTTGCTTCGGCTTGCAGCATATTGGCAAGACTGGCCCTTTTGGCGCTTTTAAGTTTTCCCCAGATGTCAGCTTCCCAGCTGGCGGCTAAGGTTGTCTGATACAGGCTGTTGGTGATGTTTTTACCTATGGCCTGCGGATCAGATGATCCTGCATAGGTAGCTGTAGGATCTGCGCCCAATGCCGGGAAGAACTGCAGCTTGCTTTGCTCGTACGTTGCCGCTGCCTGCCGGATACGTGAATAGGCGGCCTGGAGGTCCAGGTTTTGATTGATCCCCGTGGTGATCAGTTGTTGCAGCAGTGTATCTGTAAATATCTCTTTCCAGTGCAGGCTGGCAATATTGCTGGTATCTGTTTCGTCAATATCCCTGTAAAGGCCTTTTACGGCGGTCTGCTGGGGGGTATACTGTTTTGTGACAGAACAGGATGTTACAGCCAGAATAGCTATAACAATAATGATGATATCCCTTGTGAAATGCCGTTTCATATTACTCGCTTTTTGCTGCTGAATTTTTCCTGTAAAGTCTGGAACAGGATAAACAGAACAGGTGTGATGAAGATCCCGAAGGTGGTGCCGATCAGCATGCCCCCTACAGCTCCTGTGCCTATAGAGCGGTTGCCATTGGCGCCTGCACCTGTGGCAATCATCAGGGGAATAAGCCCCAGGATAAACGCAAAGGAGGTCATTAAAATGGGGCGTAACCGCGCTTCTGCTCCCTTTACAGCCGCTTCAACGATGTCCATACCGGCCTTTCTTCTTTCAAGCGCATATTCCACTATCAGAATAGCGTTTTTGGCCAGTAGTCCTATCAGCATGATAAGCGTGATCTGTACATAGATGTTGTTGCTGATACCAAAGAGATTGATGAACAGGAAAGTCCCTGCAATCCCGACCGGGATGGCCAGTAATATGGCAAAAGGCAGCAGATAACTTTCGTACTGGGCGCTCAGCAACAAGTATACAAAGACAAGACACAGGAGAAATATAAATACCGTCTGACTGCCCCCCATCAGTTCCTCTCTTGTAATACCGGAATATTCAAAGCTATACCCCTGCGGAAGCGTTTCTGCGGCCACAGCCTGTATAGCGGCAATAGCCTGCCCGGAGCTGTAGGCCGGATTAGGCGTACCGTTCACGCTGATGGAGTTGAAAAGATTGAAACGCGTAATGGACTGTGGCCCGTAAGTCTGTGTCAGTGTCACGAATTCAGTAATAGGCACCATCTGACCATCCTGCGTGCGCACAAACACCGCATTCAGGGTTTCCGGCGTCGTACGGAATTCCGGTGAAGCCTGTACCATCACGCGGTATTGCTGACCAAACTCGTTAAAGTTTGATGCATAGATGCCACCGTAATATCCCTGCATAGCGCCCGTAATATCCGTCACATTCAGCCCTGCCTCTTTTACTTTCGGCACATTGATGGTCATCATGTATTGCGGGAAATTGGGATTGAATGCCGTGGTGGCAAACTGTATTTCCGGACGGTCGTTCAGGGCGGAAAGGAAATCTTTGCCCACCTTATAGAAGCTGGCGATGCTGCCACCTGTTTTGTCCTGTAGCTGAAATGCGAATCCATTGGTAGCGCCAAAACCCTGGATAGTAGGAGGCGCGAAGAACTTGATCTCCGCTTCTGTAATATTTGTGGTCTTTGCGAACAACTCTTTAATGATCGTTTGCACATCCCGTTTCCGCTGCGCCCAGGGAATAAGCCGCATAACTACCAGCGCGTAGTTGTTGCCATTGCCGGATAGTTGCCCGCGGCCTGTCACCGTGAGTACATTATTTACTTCGGGGATAGTGCTGGCAATTTGCTCCACCTTCCGCGCCACGGCATCTGTCCGCTCCAGCGAGGCATCCGGCGGCAGGGCGATATTACAGTTGATAGCACCAAGGTCCTCATTGGGCACAAAACCAGTAGGTGTGCTTTTCGAGAGGAAATATAATACGGCAATAAAGATGGCAAGCATAGAGAGGGGTATCCATACCCTCTTTGCCAGAAAAGCAACAGACTGTCTGTACCGGGCGGTCATCAGCTCGAATGAAGTATTGAACGCCGTATAGAACCTTTGTAGAAGGCCCCTTTTCTTATGCGCTTCATGATGAGATTTAAGGAACAATGCACACAACGCCGGACTCAGTGTAAGTGCATTGATAGCCGAGAGCACAATAGCTGTAGCCAATGTAAGGCCAAACTGTTTGTAGAATATTCCTGACGATCCTCCGATGAAACTGACAGGAATAAACACGGCAGACATTACCAGCGTGATGGAAATGATCGCACCAGATATCTCGCTGAGTGCATCCACGCTTGCTTTCTCCGCCGATTCATAACCTTCATCCAGTTTGGCGTGGACTGCTTCCACCACCACAATAGCATCATCGACAACAATACCAATCGCCAGTATAATAGCAAACAGCGTCAGCAGGTTGATGGTAAAACCAAATAACTTCAGGAAGAAGAAAGTACCGATAATCGCCACCGGCACTGAGATAGCCGGTATAAGCGTAGACCGGAAATCCTGCAGGAAGATAAATACCACGATAAATACCAGTATGAAAGCCTCCGCCAGTGTATGCAATACTTTGTCGATAGAGGCATTCAGGAAGTCATCCACATTCTGTAGCACTACATACTTAAGGCCGGGTGGGAAATTCCTGGATGCATCATCCAGTGCTTTCAGCGTTTGCTGTATCACCTGGTGGGCATTGGAGCCTGCTACCTGTGCTACATCTACCGAAACACCCGGATGACCGTTCACGCGGCCCACATTGAAATAACTTAAGGCGCCCAATTCTACACGGGCAATATCCTTTAACCGGAGAATGCGGCCCCTCAGGTTAGAACGTATCACAATGTCCCCAAACTGTGCAGGATCAGTCAATGTGCCCGGATAGGCTATCACATACTGGAAGGATTGTTTGCCCCGTTCACCAAACTGTCCCGGCGCTGCCTGGATGTTCTGATCGGCCAGGGCAGCCGTTATATCTGCAGGTATCAGCCCGTAGGAGGCCATTGCCTGCGTGTTCAGCCAGATACGCATGGAATAGTCCATCACACTGGGAGACGATGCATCGCCTACGCCCTGTATACGCTTGATAACCGGCAGTACGTTAATAGACGCATAATTCTGTATGAAGGTCTGGTCAAAGGCCGGATTATCGCTATACAATGCAAAAATAAGCAGGGTACTGGTCTGTTTCTTCTGCACCGTAACACCTGCACGGGTTACCTCCTGTGGCAACAAAGGCGTGGCACGCGATACGGCATTCTGCACATTCACAGCTGCCATATTGGGATCGCTCCCGATCTTGAAACTGACAGTGATATTGGCGCTACCATCATTCCCGGCAGTGGATGTGATGTAATCCATATTCTCCACGCCATTGATCTGCTGCTCCAAAGGAACAATAACACTCTTCATCACAACATCTGCGTTTGCGCCACTGTAGGTAGCCTGTACCTGCACCGTCGGAGGGGCAATATCAGGATATTGTGATATTGGCAATGATGCCAGCCCAAGTACGCCAAGCGTCACGATAATGATAGATATTACCGTGGATAATACCGGCCGTTCTATAAATCGCTTTAACATATTATTATTTTAACAGGCAGGTTTATCACAATGAGGTGAATGCATCCGTTGCGCTGATGGGTTTGGGTTTTATAACCAGACCTTCCCTTAAACTCGATATCCCATCCGCTACTATTTTGTCTCCCGGTTTGATCCCGGCGGTGACAATAAATGCCTGTCCTGCCGATGCTGTAGAGGTGATCTCGACAGAGCTTACTTTATTCCCGCTTCCCAGTACATACACGAACAATTTTCCCTGTATCTGGTAGGTGGCTTTCTGTGGCACCAGCAAGGCAGTATCTATCTTTTCCGGGATGCGCACAAGGGCGCTGCTGCCGCTGTGGACCAGGCCAGCCGGATTAGGAAAGGTAGCTCTCATATTCAGCGCGCCGGTCTGTGTATTGATAAGACCACTAGCCGTTTCTACCTTTCCTTTGTCCGGAAGCAGTGTTCCGTTAGCAAGCACTAATGTCACAGGAGGAAGTGTTGCCAGCTTCTCCTGCATGGTTTTACCCTTAGAGGCAGCAAAGAAATCCAGGCCCTGTTTCTCATTGATGGAAAAGTACGCATAGATCTTGCTGATATTGGATACGGTTGTTAAAGGGTTCGGTGTTGTACTGTTGATAAGGCTCCCTATCTTATAAGGTAGTATGCCTATCACGCCGTCTGCAGGGCTATATATACAGGTATAACTCAGGTTCGTTTTCGCATTGCTTAATGCGGCCCTGGCCTGTGTGAGCGCTGCCTGCCTGGATTGCAGCGTGTATTGCGCTGCTTCTTCCGCATATTTGCTGACGATATCTTTATCTACAAGCGGTTTTACTTTGTTTAGCTCCATCTGCGCCGCATTTACATCCGCACGCGCTATTTCGATGTTAGCTTCGGCTGTTTTTACTTCCTGCTCATATTGCGGCGCGCTGATACGGAAAAGCAATTGTCCCTTCTTTACAGCTGCTCCTTCATCTACATAGATGTCTTCTACGTAGCCATCAATCTTCGGACGTATTTCAATGTTCTGAATGCCCTGAATAGTGGCAGGGTAATCATTGTCTATCTCCGCCTGCTGATAAGCCATTTCAAGCACCGGGTAAGTTTTTACATCATTTTTCGCAGGACTGTTTTTCTTACTGCCACAGGCAATGAGCTGTACCGATATAATACATGTCAAAAGCTGCGAGGATGTTCTTTTACTTATACGCATATACAATTGAGGTGATGATGTCTGCCATGACAATTCAATAATATCCCATCGCGCAGGAGATGCCTGCTGTTTACGAAGAGGCAAAACTATCTGCTGAATCTGTAATAATCTTGTAGATACCTGCCATCAGTATGTTAAAAATGCTGGCCTCCTGATAAAAAATTCCTGCCGGATAATAGTCTGCTCTTCGAAACTAGTTGGCATACGAGGATTCTCCCTGCGTTTTTCGCCAGAGAGGCAGTATGAGTCGGTGAACAATGCTGGGCCGCGTGTTGAGCAGCTGACAGAAATGCTTCATTAGTGAAGACACTATGGATATTTATCGCGTTGCAACACATAAAAAAAACAGGAAATAATATTCTAATTTTTTATTTTGTGTTCGTTGTATAATCTCTTATGCCTGAAAAACAAGTTGTCCATTTCTTTCATGGCGATGCCGTGAGACTGGAGTTCCCCGACCATTATGACTGGTTTGTCCCCAATCTGATCAAACACCTCAATAGCGTGTTAGCAGCCATTAAGGACCATACCTGCCGGATCGTACTGAAGAATAATGATGAAGACCTGCTTCAGATTGACATCTCAGACGGTTACGTACGGCAGGAGGAACGTATATTGTATGATAATTATATTGCCCGTCTGGATGATTTTATCGTCGATCTGGTCAAAACGGTCAATTCGCACCTGGTACACCGTTTTAATGGATATGGTATCGTACCGCTCCGTGTTGCTGCTGCCGCAAATGAATCGTTCATTATGTCCAATTCATACTTTGCATATGCCAGTCGCCAGGAATTGTTAAATGGTATACCCGGGTACTCATTAGTGGGGGCGCTTGATAACTATCTGACCCAGCTCCCGGCAGAAGCGAAAGAGATGCCGGAGATTCCGGTACGTCTGACATTGGAAGAACTGAACCTCCAATATCGGTCAGATCTCTATGACGGCAGGCATTATCTGCCGGTATATCCGGATAAAGAAGCCCCGGGATGGTTACGTGAAGAGCTGGAAAAAGTATTGCACATCAACCCGGAAAATACTATTCAATTAAATATCAACTCGCCGTTTGATCCTGCTTCCAACAGGATGAAGGTTATCTTTACTTCCGGCCGCTTCCAGACAGTTGAACACCTGGATAAATGGAATTTCTATGAATTGGGAATGATGTTTAACAAACTGCTAAAGGATAAGGAAGAGAAATACTGCCTTTTAAGGCCCGATGATGATAACTTTATCTACGCCTACTGCAACAGAACTCAGTTTGAGTTGTTCAGGAAATATGACTACGTGGAGGTACACTATCTGAACATCTTTGATGATCAGTTATAAAACCAGCGCACAGTTAGCGAAAGTATCTTATCACTTTTTATGAGGCAGCGCATTTGGCGGATATCCGAAGCGGCTCTTAAAAGCATACGAGAAATGGGAGAGGTTCTCAAAACCTACTTCAGCGTAAACGTCGATAGGCTTTCGTTGCTGTTCCGCCAGCTGATAGTGCGCCAGATCGAGTCGTTTTTCTGTTAGCCATTTCTGTGGAGTGGTATTGTAGGCTTTTTTAAAGTCCCTTCTGAATGTTGCCAGGCTACGGCCGGTGAGATAACCAAACCTGTCCAGCGTCATGTTGAACATGTAATGCCGCTCCATGAAGTCAGTCAGGTTGATCTTACCCGGCTCTTCGAAGTTCGCCAGCAGGCCATCTACATCTTTGTCGATAGACCTTAAAATACTGATTGCTTCTTCAATTTTGATTGCCGCTATATCGGCAGGGAGTTTATCGCCTAAGTCAAAATAGGGGATGAGCGATGCAAGACAGCTTTCCAGCAGGGGATGCTTTGTAAAGCGATACACCTTTTGCAATGGTTGTACTCTCCCGGTATTAACTGCTTTATGCCGGGAATAGAAATCCGTCAGGCGCTCTTTGGTAAGGTGCATGGCCACGGCCTTATGGGGCAATCCGTCTTTGGGATAATTGATAACAGTAGCCAGCTGATTGCGTGGTATCAGGAAGGTGTCGCCTGCATTGAAGGTGTGAGTGGCGTCAGCCTGTATAATTTTGGTTTCACCTGAGATGAACCAGACCAGCATATGGTGTTCAAACATGACCTCAACTCTAAATGACTTGCCTTTAAACTCAGATAGCTTGATATCCGGGGTGATATATTTTGTTTCAAATTCCATCGCTGTAAATGATAAATCTACAAAAATAAAACAATCCCGACGATGCATCCGGCGCCGGGGGAGACTGGTTTCGGATCCCCGGGGTTGCACCCCGGGCTACAAACACATGGCTCCTGCCGGAGCCTATTGTCGCGAATGATCCCGTTACG
>NZ_FRCN01000012.1:0-280026 GCF_900142925.1 Chitinophaga sp. CF418 | reverse complement strand
CCGGGGTTGCACCCCGGGCTACAAACACATGGCTCCTGCCGGAGCCTATTGTCGCGAATGATCCCGTTGCGTGGGGTTCCCGGGGTTTCACCCCGGGCTACAAACACATGGCTCCTGCCGTAGCCTATTGTCGCGAATGATCCCGTTGCGCGGGGTCCCGGGGTTGCACCCCGGGCTACAAATATACAACCCGCCGCGGCGGGTTGTATATTTGTAGTCAATATGCTTTTGTTATCTCAGTTTGCAGGAAATGAAATGCCTGTCATCTCTTCGCTCAGCGTCCACAATCTTTGTGCATTGGCGGCATCGACAGCATATGGTTTCACTCCCCGCAAAGAGGAAGGATCGTCATAGTTATGTACAATGTTCCCTTCATCCAATTGCGCTACATCGGCATCTTCGCAGTACACACCGCCAATACCATTTAATTGTGGGCTGGTGGCACACCATACCGAAGTAGCAGCTCCCTGCGCCACATTTTTAAGTCTGGCCGCCACTTCAGGATAGATATCCCCGTTCTCATCATGCGTGCCCATTTGCTGGAATAAGGCCATCGGTGCAACACGTCCGAGATCGGTACCCAGCACTGATCCCGGATGTAAGGAGAAGGCCCGTACACCGGCACTTTTGCCACGATGGTCCAGTTCTACCGAGAAAAGGTTATTAGCTGTTTTAGATTGTCCGTAGCCTTGTAATGTTTCGTACTCCCTGTTGATAAAATTAGGGTCCTCAAAGTTGAAGGGAGCCATCTGGTGTCCAAAGGAAGATACATTCACCACACGGGCGCCGTTTGCTTTCTTTAAGGCTGGCCAGAGCTTTGCTGTTAGTTGAAAGTGTCCCAGGTGATTGGTAGCCAGCTGTGATTCATATCCGCGTTTATCACGTTGTAATGGCACCCACATGATGCCGGCATTGTTGATGAGGATATCGAGCTGCTTATGAGTAGAAAGGAAGTTTTCTGCAAAGGCATTGATAGATGCCGGGTCCATAAGATCCATTGCCGCTACTGTTATATTGCTTACCCCTTTTAAGTTGTTGGTAGCCTTCTGTACATCGCGTGCTGGTACAACCACACTGGCGCCTGCAGCGACCAGTGTGCTAACAGTTTTTAGTCCTATACCTGCATAACCGCCGGTAACGATCACCGTTTTACCAGTAAGATCAATTCCTTTTATAACATCATGCGTGGTTGATGTAGCGTTAAATCCGGAGTGAAGCGCTTGCTGTAATGCTCCGTTGTAGTTGTCTTTCATTTTTTAAATTTTTATAAGACAAAACTAAAGACAAGTACCCGAAGCTGCTTTGTTTAAAACGTCAAACTACTTTGTTTAATGCGTCAATTTATGAAGAAGAAAAAGCGTTGTGAGAGTGAATGATCCCGGGGTTAATAATAAAAGGCCAGGTAAGCACTATTTTTTATCGGCTGATCTGAATAAAAGGCTTCTGAAGATTGTATAACCGATCCTGTTAACGAGATTAGTCTGTTAATGATATATTATTATATAGTGTCCGAATGACACCATAGGATAAAATACTATTCGAAAAAGTTAAAATATGGAGATCCCTGTATCGGGGACTATACTATTTTTACAACGTGCAAAAGTATAGTGTACTGAGCATCAAAAACCATATTATTAAAACTCAAAAGAACCATTCGCGGTATAGAAAAAATGATACGACCCAGCTATGGCGTTCTATTCGGCCATAGTTTATTTTCAATCAGATGACTAATGCGAGAACCTATGAAGCAGTGACCTGAAGCGCGCTTTAGGGACAATTATGACTTTGAAAAACCCGTCGATGGTGGAGTGAACAACTATCCAGGCTATCCTTTTTTTATCACCATTTTAAAAGAACACACGATGCTAAAATTTACATGGACATCGCTCCTGTTGTTATTTGGCAGCTTCGTCGCGCACGCACAAACGAATATTGCGCCACAGGCCACTTCAACAACTTCCTACGTTTCTCCCTGGGAAACAATTACGGCGTTAAATGATAACTACACGCCGGCCAATTCAAACGACAAAAGTCATGGCGCCTATGGTAACTGGGATAACCCGAATTCCATCCAATGGGTACAGTATGACTGGTCACAGACTTACGCTGTTACCTCCGTACAGGTGTACTGGTTTGATGATGCCGGTGGTGTACTGACGCCTACCACGGCTTATCTTGAATACTGGAACGGCTCTGCATGGACACAGCTGGCAAATGTACCGCTACAGAAAAATGCATTCAACACCGTATCTTTCACATCAGTAAATGTAACCAGGCTGCGCCTGTCTATGCGTAATACTTCGCAGTCAACAGGTATCCTGGAATGGCAGGTATATGGTACTGCTGTAACAACACCTCCACCTACTGGCGGCGACAGCAGCAATTATACCTGGCCAAATTACTCGCCTACTATCAGTTATGACTTCAGGAGTGAATATCCTAATCTGGCTGAACCTGCACAGGTCCTGAATGACTGTCCGCAGGTGGTGGGTACACAGTCTTCCGGCTGGTGGACATTCCGCTGGGGACCAAAGAAACGTGCTATGATCACTTCCGCTGCTATCACACCGATGCTGGCCCGCTTAAACAGCGAGTTCAAATACTTCCGTGATACGATGGGCTGGCCTGCCGATCTGAGAGCCAGAAGCGGCTATAAGAGCGCTGTATACCTGTACGGTTCCGGTCTTTGCACCGACCAGGCAGATAGCACAGAGCAGGGTGGATGGCAGAGCGGGATCTACTACAATGGCAAGAACTGGCCAATGATACTGGCTTCTTATTACCCTGTATATGCATTTGATCCGGCATATAAAGGCAGCGATGCCGAATACCAGAGAAGCGCGATGGTGCATGAAGGTATTCATGCTACGTTGGCCGACCTGCCAGGTGTAAAGAACTCTGCATGGTTCCATGAAGGAGGTAACGTGTGGTTCCAGCAAACAGCTGACGCCCGCAGATCCAATAATTACAGCTCAATGGGCTTCCTGAACGGTACCGATTTCATTGCGCCGTTTATGCCGATTGAATGTTATTCAGGCTGGCTGCAGGATGGTAGCTTCGGCGGACCATCAGCAGAAGGTGTGAACATGTACAACAGTGCAGGTCAGCAGCTCTGTACATGGCGCAGATTCCTGGGCGGACACCAGTACAGTTCTTCATTCCCTACTTTCCTGGGCAATACACTGGGCGACAATGCTGTTCCATGGATATGGAGATATGCATCTTCAAGAGTACTGGAAGGTATCGCAAGCGGAATCGGCGCTGCCCAGATGCGCAGACTGATTACAGAATACAGGGCTAAACAGGCGATGGTTGATTTTGGTAAATGGAAGAGAGCCGTTGTTCAATTGCTCAATGATAACTTCGGTAGCTCTATCGGCGCTGAGTGGCAGCCTTCCTGGTTGAATCCTGCTCCGTGGACCGCAACGCCTTATGCGAAAACAACCAATACCAATGGTGTGCTGAGACCTGATACTACTACACTGCCAGGTTGGTCAGGCGCTAACCAGATTCCTTTAACAGTGACCGGCAATACCGTTACTGTCAACTTCCAGCCTATCGGTGCAAACATGACCTGTCAGCTGGCTTACTGGACTGCCAATGGTACACCTGTATACAGCCAGTATGTTTCCAGCGGTAACGTTACGCTGAAACTTGCTGCTGCTCCGGCTAACAATGTAGTGATCGCTATCATTACAAACACTGACTATATCTATTCAGGAGAAGCTACCCGGAAAGCAAAATACGACTACCGTCTGCAGCTGGTTACCGGTGTAACAGGTGCTGCAAGCGTGAACACAAAATGGTACGCTGCTGCCCTGCTTTCAAGCGCAAGGACCAGCGAAGCTGTTGCTGAGGCAAAATCAGGTATCGATTGGTCTTTATATTGTAACCAGCCATTCAACGGCCAGGCAAGACCGGAAGAATACAAAGTAGCTTTCAGCAATCCGGAGTTCCAGGTATATCCTAACCCGGCTGTTGCCAACAACGGCGTACAGGTTCGTTTCTCCAATGCTAAAGCAGAAAGAAGCATTATCACTGTCTATAGCCTGACAGGTGAACTGATAATGCAGAAAGTGACTACAGGAGCTAATTATACAATAGAACCTAAAGCGCTTAAACCAGGCGTATACCTGGTGAAGATCGCGAATACTTCTCTCAATTCCACACAGAAGGTCGTTGTACTTTAAGTGAATTGAGGTGCTGTGGTAAATGATAAGGGCCGCCTTGTGCGGCCTTTGTCTTTTATATACGGGATAACTTACACGCCTAATTCCAACTGATTCTTCACCAGCTCAAAATACTTGCCCCGGTTCTTTGTCAGCCCCGCATGAGATCCTACTTCCACTATCTCGCCTTTTTCCAGTACCACTATCTGTGCAGCATTCTTGACGGTACTGAGCCGGTGTGCAATAACCACTACCGTCTTCCCTTCAAAGAAACGTTCCAGGTTGTCCATGATAGCCCTTTCATTGTTGGAATCAAGCGCATTGGTGGCTTCGTCAAAAAAGATGATCCGGGGATTGTTATATACTGCCCGCGCAATGAATAAGCGTTGCTTTTGCCCGCCGCTCAGTTCTACGCCAATACTGCCAAGTAATGTATTATACTTTTGCGGCAGGGAGTCTACAAATTCATCAAGACAGGCAATCTGCAGTGCCCTTCTTACCTGCGCCACATCAATATCCCTGTCTGTCATCGCGATATTCTGTGCAATGGAAGCGCTGTAAATATATCCGTCCTGCATTACCACTCCACATTGTCTTCTGAGGTCGTCTGTGTTTATCTTTTGCAGGTTGATATCATCGACCAGTATATCCCCATGCTGAGGAGCATAAAAGCCCAACAGGAGCTTCATTAGAGTAGTCTTCCCACTGCCGCTGGTGCCCACTATAGCAGTGATCTTGCCTTTGGGTATAGAGAGATTGATATTGCGGAGCACATAGTTGTTATGGACGCCTGCATATTTAAATGAAAGATCAGCAATCTCAAACCCTTCACTGAAACCGCTGGGGAAAGCAAGCTTCTCTCCATCGTTTTCATTTGCCTTTAACTGTATCTCATTCAGTCTTTCAAAGGAGGTCCTGGCATCCTGGTAGTCGTGGAAGAAGTTCATTGCTTCCTGCAGGGGAACGGTTAACTGGCCGATGATGTAACTGATACTCAGCATCACGCCGAAAGATATTTTATCGTTAATCACCCAATAGGCACATAGGAAGGTAATGAAGATGTTCTTTAGCTGATTGATAGTGTTGATCCCATTCTGCTGCAGGTGTGACAACTTAAGATTGCCGAGTTTGAAGTCATACAGTTTCTGTTGTAATTCCTGCCATTGCGTTACCCTGACAGCCTGCGCATTATTCAGTTTGATTTCTGTCATTCCTGAAATAAGATCGTTGAGATAATGCCGCTCTTCAATGGCAAGCCCGAAGCGGCGATAGTCCAGTTCCTTCCGCTTCCCCAGGAACAGGAAGAACCAGATAAAGGAAAGGACAGTGAACGCGACAAAACTGAACACAATGTATTTATCGAAGAATAACATCTGTACTACGTACGACACCAGTAGCGCCGCGGAGAAAATAAACGTTACGAGCTTTGTTGACAGGAAAGTGTCCACCCGCTCGTGATCATCTATACGTTGATAAATATCCGCATGGTTCTTTGTGTCAAAAAAGGAGACAGGCAGTTGTAACAGTTTGACAAGAAATTCTGAGATAATGCTGATACTCAGTTTCGTGCTGAGCCTTGCCTGGATCAGGTTCCTGATATAGTTGGTAAATGTGAGGCTGCCGAATAACATAAACTGGAATAACAGCATCTTCCAGATGATATGGATGTTCTTCTCCTGTACGCCATGATCTGTCATATACTGGATCGTTCTGGGGATCAGTAACGATATCAGGCTGGCCACCAGGATGATCAGGAATAGTATACCCGTTTTACCCGCATGGGGCTTCATGAATTGCAGGAACTGCCGGGATATGTTCCTTGCGTGAGCCGGGGTATTGACCGTATTGTTCTTCCTTTCAGGATCCGGTTCCACAAATAGTGCAATGCCTTTTTCTCCTCTGCCCAGCCATGACTGCATAAACTCTTCCCGGGAGAGTGTAGTAACGCCATATCCGGGATCGGCCACAGTATACTTCCCGTCTTTGATGTTATAAAGCACCACATAGTGGTTCTCTCTCCAGTGCAGTATGCAGGGGAAGGGTTGATGGGCAGTGAGATACTCGTCTGTGGTTTTCAGCACCAGCGCTTTCAAACCGGTTTGTTCTGCAGCATAAACAATATCGCCGATATTGGTCCCGAGCCTGGAAGTGTTGCACCATTCTCTCAGGACGAATATATTCGTCTCAATACGATAGTATTCAGCGATCATTTTTAAACAGGCCGGTCCGCAATCCATCGAGTCCAGCTGTTTCTGAAAGGGGTAATGTTTAAAGTTCAGCATCTGAAAGTTCCAAAGTAAACCATGTTGATGTCTAAGGCCGTATTTCCTAAAGTAGATCCGTCATGAAAACAGTTGTCAGTCGGCGCAATGTAAAACTGGTAAGGCTGTTGAATGAATTTAATGACAGGATAGTCCGGGAAATGTTTAAAGAAGTGAGCAGACACGTTATAGATATTTACTTCCTGCTCTTTTACGTCGATCTTCTTTGCCAGCATATTCAACGCCTGGATCATGGTCAGGTTCACAAAGTAGAATATCCTCGATTGTTTGCCCAGGTTGATGGTGATGCGGTTGCCTGCTTTATGGGTAGTGTGCAGGGTCATAAACTGCGTACCATCATTATGTAATCCTATGTACCTTTTCTCGGGAACGGTAAAGTTCTCCCGCAGCCGCGTAATATCACAAGCCACCATTTCCAGGTTGGGCAGATTGGCTGCTATGCAATGGAAATGGAATGGCTTATTATCTGCAACGGTTGTCAGGAACTGCTGCATTTTTGAATTGAGCTGTTGAATAGTATCCGGATTATCCCTGAACTTATGCATCACCTCCTCCCTGCTTCCTGAATGCTCCAGCCCAAGCTGGTCAATGATATCCTGTAGTTCTGCCGGGATATAACCGGTGAATATTGTATTATGATCCTTACGATCGGTTTTAGAGCGAATGATAGCTTCCTCCTGCACATTCATCTTTCGCCAGTCTTTCTTTGGCAGATAGGCATCGTCTTCAAAGAGAGGCGTAAAATGCCAGTCCTGGAAGTCTATCTTCGCCAGGTCCTGTTCTTTATACGGTGAGGTACCTGAGTTGATGAAAACAGCATCATATCCTTCGGGTAAGAGGCTGTGTAATCTTATACCTTGTTTCAGATGCATACATTAATATTGAAAGTTGCCAAAATAAACCATGGTGACGTCCAGGGTAGTGCTACCCAGTGTCGATCCGTCGTGGAAGCAGTTATCTGTTGGAGCGATATAGTACTGGTAGGGCTGCTGACAGATCTTTATAACCGGATAATCCGGGTAATGCTGAAAGAAGAAGCGTCCGATATTGGCGATGTTGACATTGTGCTCCACGATATCTATTTTCTTCTTCAGCATATTGATGGCCTGTACCATAGAGAG
The DNA here is from genome assembly GCF_900142925.1 of Chitinophaga sp. CF418. GTDB lineage: Bacteria > Bacteroidota > Bacteroidia > Chitinophagales > Chitinophagaceae > Chitinophaga. The sequence goes on along the minus strand of NZ_FRCN01000012.1, from coordinate 272,454 downwards.
ATTCACAAAGAGGAAGGATCTGCTTTCCTCACCGATATTGATGGAGATCCTGTTGCCGGCTTTATTGGCAGTATAAATGGTCATATCCTTTGTGCCATCATTATGCATGCCCATATACCTTATATCCTGTGGTTTGTAGCCCGCTGGCAGTTTGGTCGTGTTACAGGCCACCAGCTCAATATTAGGGAAGTTAATGCCGATACAATGGAATTTGAATGGCTGTTTATTGGCCAGTGGTTGTAGGAATGCATTGAGTTGTTCACTGAGCGCTTTCGTCTTATCCGCGCTTGCGGCCAGTTTTCCCATTACTTCATCCCTGTTCGCCGCGCCGGTTAAAGAGAGCGAATGGAACTGGTCTTTCAGCTTTTCAGGAATATCTCCCAGGTAAATGGTATTATAATCATTACGGTGCCCGTTGGCCTGCAGGCATCTGATCTCCGCGTTATTCAATGCCCTCCAGTCTCTTTTTATGACATAGGCGTCATCATTATATTGCGGGACATAGTTAAATCCCTGGAAGCTGACAGGCGGCGCTACCTGTTCTGCATGGTGAACAGTACCTGAGTTGATGCTGATCGCATCATAGCTTTCAGGGAGCTGATTATGAATGGTGATCCCTTTTTTTAATTGCGTCATACATAAAAGGTTTGAATTTTGTATTACATCCGGCAGCTGAACATGCCGAAATATACCAGGATGATGTCCAGCGACTTCATGCCCAGTGTTGATCCGTCATGGAAGCAATTATCTGTCGGGGCGATGTAGTACTGGTATGGATGTTGTGTGATCTTTACTACAGGATAATCAGGAAAGTATTTAAAGAAGTATTCTGAAATATTGATGATGTCTATCTTATGCTTGTCTACATCCATTACCTGCTTCAGTTTATTAAGCGCCTGTACCATGGTGAGGTTGAGGAACAGGAAGGAGCGGGGTTCTGCACCAAGATTGATCGTCAGTCTGTTCCCGAGTTTATGCAACTGATAAGGAGATACATACTCGGTACCGTCATTGTGAATTCCCATATACTTTTTGTCCTGCTCTTTGTAACCAGTGGGCATTACAGTAGTGTCGCAGGCTGTTACTTCGAGATCAGGGAGATTGGTGCCGAGATAATGGAACTTGTAGGGGTACCCGTTGGATTTGCTTTGGAGGAATTGATCTGTCAATGTATTGATGGCTGTAGTCAGTTCCGGGTTGTCCCTGAACTTTGCAAAGACGTCCTCCCTGCTCCTGCATTGGTCCAGGTGCAGCTGTTCGAACAAGGATCTCAGATCATCAGGAATATCTCCCAAACAGATCGTTTTGCCAATAGTATGTTTACCCACGGGCTTTAGTATATTTAATTCTGTACTGTCCAGCGGCCGCCAGTTCCTCTTCGGCAGGAATGCTCCTTCTTCGAAGTCAGGTACAAAGGAAAGTCCTTCGTAGTTAACGGCCTGTTTCTCCTGACCGGCATGATGCAATACGCCTGTGTTAATGGAAACAGCATTATATCCATCAGCAGTCTGGTTGTGTAGCCGGATGCCTTTGATCATTTTCATACACTAGTTATTTAAACTGACCTTGTCAAAAACGCCTGTGTAAACGATCGTTACATCTATCTCCTTATTGCCCAGCGTGGTGGCATCATGGAAGAAATTGTCTGTAGGAGCGATGTAGTATTGATAAGGTTTGATCTCAATTTTAATCGTTGGATAATCGGGGTAGTGCTTAAAGAAATAATAAGCGATATTGTCGGGGTTCACCTCAGACACGTCCATCTTTTCTCTCAGCATATTTACTACCTGCCGCATGGAAAGATTAATGAATGCCAGCCAGCGATTCTCTTTGCTCAGGTTGATGGAAATGCGGTTGCCGGACTTGTAGGCGGTTTGTGCTGTAAAACGTTTGCTCTGATCGATATGTAAACCGATATAGACAAACTGCTCCTCTATATAATGACAGGTAATCGTTTCACGGTTAGGCATTGCCCTTGTGATGCGGTGAAACTTATAATTCCTGCTGCCGGACATTGGACGCAGAAACGTTTCCAGTTCTTCTGTTATCTGCTTTACGATGCTTTCATTCTCTTTCAGCGTCGGGTAAACTTTATCCAGTTCTTTCACCTGGTCCAGACCCAGTGTTGCGAAAGATGTCTTTAGATTTTCCGGGATCTCTCCCACGTAGATGCTTTTGCTAAAATCTGTTTCAGTAGCGGTATCGCTTACTAATAGCTTTGATTCGGCAGGCTGTAAATGTCTCCATTCATGCCGGGGGATATATGAACCGGGATGGTAATAAAGCCCGGTATCTGCCGTGGCAGGGATCGTTCCCTCATTAATGTACAACTGTTCATTAATACAGGGCAGCTTGCTATATAAGCCGATTCCTTTTTTTAGTTCCATCATGATACTTGTTTAAATGAGATTAATTTTTGCTTTACGCTCTTATCTATTCTGGTGTTAGCAGGTCTTTTCAGTTCTTCCATCACTTCTTCGTAAGACATCTTCTCAACGCCGATCTGTTCAACAGTAGCAGCAGGAAGGCTTTCCAGGATATCGTTCTGCAGGAAACTGACCAGGCGGATAATATCTTTACAGTAGATAGTAGGATTATCAAACCCATTGGCTTCAGAGAACCGGTTGCCAAGGAAACCACCGCCGCAGATGTCGTAAACGGGACAGTTCAGGCATTGCTCACATACCATTTCGTGGGAGTTGTAGAATAGTTCAAAAACATCATCCCCAAAAAGATCTTCTATTTTCCCGGTATGTACATTGAAATTGTTTCTCGTGATGCCCTCATAACAAGCTCTTAATGAGTCAACCACCTCTATTCCGCCATTCGTTTCTATGACAGCAACGCCATTGGTTTTCCTTCCTATAGCCTGGTTGCCGATATGCTCATTGCCCATCAGCAGGGCAATCAGGTTCTCAAAAAGCCGGATGGTGGGCCTGCTCTTATCCTGTTTCCATAGTACGAACAATGCGATCAGCCAATCCGCATAAGGAGTATATCCTTCTTCAGAAAGTCTTTCAATATCAAATCCGCCAGGTAGTTTACTATGATGGCCATCGGGGAATAGGAGGTTCAGATTTCTGACGCCCAGCTGTTTGATCTCCTGGTAAAACGCTGCTGGTGGTATATCAACATTAAGTACCATCAGTATGCCGGTGAGACCATTATCTTTTCCCAGCCTCACTGCCTTGGCTACATCCTCATAAGAGCCTTTCCCGTTATGGAATACCCTGTAGCGATCATGTTGTTCCCGCGGACCATCAAAGCTGATTCCTATCTTCACCTGGTATTCATTAAAGAAATGATACCAGTCGCTGTCCAGTTGTACACCATTGGTCTGAATAGTATAAGAGAATTCAATATCGGGACAGGTGCTTGTAAAGATCTCAATGCTTTCCCGGAAAAATTCTTTACTGAGCAGCAGGGGTTCTCCTCCATGGAAGACGATCTGGACAAAGCGTATATCTGCCGCGCTGCAGTACGAGCGTAGCCTTTCTGCTAATGCACTGATCGTATCGATAGACATGAACTTGGGCTGGTTCATGTAGGTCTTGTCGCCCAGGTTGTACATGTAACAGTACGAACAGTTGAGGTTACACCGGCTGGCAATTTTGAGCACGAATGAGCTTATCTTTTTCATAGTAGAAACGGGGTTGAGTATAGATAGCCAATCTATCAACAGATAGATTGGCTATACATCTGGTTAATTAACCAATTGCCTGCAGGAAAGTATCGTGCTTGTCGTAAGCAGATGCTCTTGAACGCAGGTTGCTAACGGCAACAACAGGACAGTCAGCGCCCACGCCACCGAAAATAGCTTTGTAGAGGTCAAGCTGCTCGTTTTGTGAAGACTTCAGTGCTTCATCAATGATGCTTTTCTGTTCGGGTTGTGATGCGATCTTGGTTTTTTTCTTCATAAAATCTGAGGTTTAAAGAATAAAAAAATGTGCCATCAGTAAGGACATGGCGATTGCCCTTTCATTTATTGGGATTGAAATGAAACTAAAGAAGCACCAGTAAAGCAGATGGATTCGGGGGCTTGGTTAACTACATAATTCTTCCTTTTACGTCATCGTTTCCGGTGTCCCGGTCTCTTTTACTCTTTACAGTAGATTTGCCAAAATTATAGCTTACCGAAAGCGCTACACTGCGCGTATCGTGATAATTTTTGTCGATGATCCGCAGGCCGTCCAGCATAATATTATATCTGTCCATATTACTTTTGAACAGGTCCTGTGCAGATAGAACAATGTTGAAATGCTGTATGGATTTTCTCAGCCTGATCTCTGTTTCAAGTCTATTGGAGATTCTTGTATTGACGATGGTAACCGGGAAAGTGTTCTTCGCGATCACCGTACAGGAAAGCCCTTTCTTCTTTGAAATAGTAAAGGTCTGATTGGCGGAGAGACTCAATACGAAAGATTCATTGTTAATATCGACGCTGTCTGCATATTTTCCTCTGGAGATGACATAGCCTGTCAGTACAGAGCCTGATAAGGTCCACCAGGGACGCAGTTTATTGTAATACACCATCGCGCCGGAATAGCTGTATTTATTACCATAGTTTGTTTTTTTGTTGGCAATAATATTTCCTGAGGGATTGTATGGTAGTGCATAGAACTCGTCCAATAGCTGGCTGGCAGCTACCTGGAAGGTGTAGGTACCTGTTTTACCTTCCAGTGTATGGCTCAGTTCCTGCCTGTAATATTTTGATGGCATCAGAAAGGGATTGCCTTCAAAGTAGGTCTGGTCGGTAGTATAGGTCCGGAAGGGGTTTACGTCCCAGAAGCCTGGCCTGGTGATCCTGCTGGATACTGCCAGCACATATGTTCTTTCTTTGGCGGTCGTGTATTTAAGAAATGCTGTCGGAAATACATTTGTGTAATTCCTGTCTACCACTCTTAATCCGTTCAACCATCCCTTCGCGATGGTATTCTCTACTCTCATGCCCAGCTGGTAGCTCCAGTGCGTGTTTATTTCACTATTCCATATCGCATACAGAGCGCTGATGTTCTCATCATATTTGAACAGGTTACTTCTTGTCAGGTCTGGCTCCCATTTATAGTCCGGTGTCCAGTTTTCGAACACGAGGTTATTGTGGATGGAAGATAATGACACCTTCGCGCCAAGGTCGAGAGATGAATTTTTGCCGATAGGCCATTCCAGATCTGCTTTGACAGATTTGTTGCTGATGTCTTGCGGAGAAGAGCTCCTGAACCAGTCTTTAGTGACCAGGGGTTTATCGGTATTTATATCAAGCGTTTGTGTTTTACTAAGTGATTTATTGTCTGATCTGTATTCCAGTACATCCACATCCACACTGAGTGTTGTGCCTGTAGAATCGAGTTTGCCCTGGTAGTTGATGTTCAGCGAATATGTTTGCGAATTCAGATCGTCGTTGTTGTTGGTGAACCGCAGAGAGTCTGTATGCAGGAAATGGTCGCGGGTGTAGGCCTCGCGTGTTTCCTTATGCCAGTCGCCGGAATAGTCGAACAATACGCCTATAACGTGGTTGCGATTGAGTTGATAATCCACGCCCAGATTGGCGCCGGGATATAATACACGGAACTCATTGGAAGAGTGAATGTTTCGTTGTATCAGGTCATCACTGCCACCGGGAGGATAGTATATATTTTTATTGAAGTCGGGCTTCCTTTTCCTGTTGCCCGCATAGAGATCTGTATAAATATTCCAATTCCCTTTGCGGTGATTGAGATATACGCTGGCCGCCTGGGAATTGACAGCACTTTGCCTTGCGCTCAGCACGGCATTCCCGTTCAGGCCTTCTTCTTTATTCTTTTTGATGATGATGTTGATGATACCTGCACCACCTTCCGCATCATATTTGCTGGGAGGAGTGGTCATCACTTCGATCGCTTCAAGATTGTCGGAAGGAATACTGCTCAGGTAATTTTTGAGCGCATTTCCTGTAAGTATTTTCTTTTTATTGTTGATGTATACAATTGCCCCCGAGGTTCCGCTGATCTCCAATGTGCCATCAGCAGAAGCGTTGACCAGTGGCGTTTTTTCTACGACATCCCATACGTTGTTACCGAACACCAGATCTGTACCTGCCACGTTAAACCGCAGCCGGTCGATGGTGCGTTCGAAGACTGGTCTTTTAGACCGCACTACTACTTCTGATAATGTTTGTATTTTATCGTAAAGTATATGCAGCGTTGTATCTGTATGGATGGCGAATGGTATAATCGTATCCCTGAAGGTTCCCGGGCGGATCAGGAGTTTATATTCCCCTGGTTTTATATTGGAGAGTAAATAATGCCCTGTACTATCTGTAAGTGTATTGTAAACAACAATCTTTCCCTGTTGCATGCTTACGGTAGCAAATGCCAGCGGGCTTCGGTTATTGTCAGTCACTTTGCCCTGAACTGAAACCTGTGCATAAGTGGAATAAAGTATAAGGGAGAAAAATATTGTTGCAGCGATTTTTAACATATTACAATAGTTATTTCAAAGGGAATCAGCGCATTCCTGCTATCGGGGTAAAACCAAACTTAAATACCAAATTTCGAATGATTATTTAATTCGGGTATATAGAGCTAATCACAAACAAAGCGGGTTAAAAAAAATGCGTTATTTGTAGCAGTAAGTTAATAGAAAATTAATAATAAAAAAAATTTTTAGGAGAATCCCGGAAGAAAAATAAAAACTTAAACCCTACGACATGAGAAAAGTGATCTTAAATCTTGCGGTTACACTGGACGGCTTTATAGAGGGCCCGAACGGGGAAATAGACTGGTGCATCACCGATGACGGACCAGCGTCTGAAGAGGGCATTACATCGCATTTTGAAGAGTTTCTGGCACGGATCGACACTATCTTTTACGGCAGGGTGAGTTATGATCTCTGGGGGCAATATCAGCCTGCTGCTGATGCCTCTTTACCTGAAAGGAAACTTTGGGATAGTGTACACAGTAAAAGCAAGTACGTTTTTTCAACGCAATCGAAAGAAAGTAACGACGCTGTATATATCACAGCCGATATTGCTGAGCGGGTGAATGAGATGAAGGCCCAACCCGGCAAAGACATCTGGCTTTATGGTGGAGCGAGGCTGATCACCACGTTTGTTAACCTGGGGCTTGTCGACAATTATCTGCTGGCCGTGCATCCGGTAATCCTGGGAGGAGGGAAGCCACTCTTTTCGGATCTGAAAGACCGGACCAACCTGCAACTCAACCGGGCTGTTACGTCGAAATCGGGTGTGATCCTGCTGGATTATGAAAAATTGTAAAGTAAAGGTTGTTAAGAAGAGGTTTTGATCAGGGGATGTGACCAGGATGTAGCCAGGGAATCCTAATTCCGTTCCCCGGGGGCATCCCGGGCTACAAACATAAGGCGGAGCCTATTGCCGCAGATGACCTTCATACAACCTGGATATGACTTGCATTATCCTTTGTTAATCCTTCGTTCCGAACGAAGGATTAACAAAGGATAATGCAAGTCATATCCAGGTCATTTCCTGGATTGAACCAGTATTAAACTAGCATACAACTAGCATACAACTAGCATACAACTAGCATATTCCTCCGTCTTTCCTCCGTTATTCCTCCGTTTTTATCGGAAGAAAGACGGAAGAAGATCCTGGTCATATGCTAGTTTAATGCAGGTCAAATGGAGAGGCGGACGCTGCCATAGCATCCACGAAGGGCTCTTATAACGGGATTAATGGGTCTTATATCGGGATAAAGGGCTTTCGTATACATAGTTTGAAACTGCATTGGAGTCTTTCCTAACATTGCATTAACGACTACGGGAAAGTGCCACCTTCAAGGCCGCACTTTCCCGCAGTGAAAGGAAAGCTCTTTGACATATTGGATCAAAAAACTAAACTGAAATAAAGGGATCTCAGTAGGACATCAGGATTTGGTTTCTTCCCGTACCCAGTAACGGACCTTGCTGATATGTCCGGACATGAGGTCCCATACATAACAGCAGGCATCTAATGCCCCGACGTTCCATACTTCCCACTCGTTATCGTTGAGACGGCGCGCATAACTGTTTAACCCGAATATGGCGTTATGTTGTACCCGTCTTGCATAATCTTTCGTATTCAGCTGAAAATAGGAGAGTGCCGCCATTTGTATGGCAGCGGCCCACTGACGCGGATAAAGGAAAGTAGCAGCGTTGTAAACGCTGTCCCTGTAAGGGGTGATATCGTCCTCTGCTGTAGTCAGTTCCTTAAAGCCGCTAAGTGTAGCAGGTGCAGGTGGCTGTGCCAGTGAGTGCAGTTCGTGTTCTCTTGCTGCTCTGTAACGACTACGATTGTCGTTGAGAAAGGCTGCCAGTTTTACAGTCTGTAATTGTCTGTAATGAAAGTAGCTATCCTCATTCTCGTATCCGGTGGCTGGATAGCTGTCCCAAATCGATTGCGCAAGATCGTCCGTCAGGCGGACAGTTTCATCGGCCGGTTTGGCGATGGAGTGAGGCCATTGGAGCTTCGTATATGCCGGGTCTTCGAGTTTTGTCCGGCTGGGAGCTGTGATAATCCCCAGTCGCACATCATACCGGAACGATACTGCCAGTATATGGTCAGCGGCCCATACCTGCCATAGGTCGCCGGAGAGGTGCCGGGTGTACACCAGCGTACCATACAGCCCTTTCGTACGATAGTAACGAAGTGCATTATGTTGTAATGTGGAGTCGGAAAATATGGCCATGGTAAACATGGATCCTGCGATCTGTGCAGTCATCGTCGGATCAAATGTCCGGAGGAGGACCAACGAGAACAGGTCAATATTGGCAGTCAGACTGCCGGGTGTACGGAGACTGGTGGTGTCCCAATCGAGGGCCAGTAATGCAGGAGGAGGAGGAGCATATTGTGCAAATTTCGCCGAACGCACCGCTGCATATTTGTCGCCGTTTGTCTGACTGAATATGTTGAAAGCTTTGATGAAAGCAGCATTGCGGAATTTTTCCGTGCGCTGTACAATTTCGCTGTCCGGAAGACTGTTCATCAGTTTCTCAAGATCATACCAGTGTTGATGGTTAGCATTAGTGAAGACGTCAATAGCTTTCAGCAGTTCTTTTTCTTCTGTTGCATCTTGGGCAGTCTGGGAATATACCACGCCTGTGATGATACACCATATGAATGTCAGATAGACGATTTTTTTCATAGTGCAGCAAAGGGTTTCAGTTAATAATATTTGCCGTGTAAAGGCTGCACAAGATAGTAAACAGTCGCTAAATTCATTGATGAGTTCCAGTTACTGAATATATTTTTGTATAGTACGGAACATATTTTCGCTTCTCATTTTGGATAATAATAATTATTTTGCGTTCGCATTAAGGGGGCAAATTGTCATTTTACTTTTATCATCATGGAATGTTCGGCATCGGTTAACGTGAACGATGCATGCCAATGAAGACCAACAGGGGAGCTGAAGACCCATTGGAAGACACAATGGAATAGAAGGGAATACACTGCAACGAGTCATTTAATTTATACATCTACTTAAATCTGATTAATCACAACATTAATGGGGCGGTTTCGAGTCACCGTGCCTAAAATTTTAACTGTATCCTACTGCAACATGAAAAATCGCAATTACATTGTCCAATCAATGATTGGAGCAGCTATGCTTTTTCTGGCTGCCAGCTGCAAAAAAGAAGATGTTTTACAAGAAAAACTAAATTCAGACAACGGTCTGTCTGTCACCACAACAACTACAGGAAGACAATTTACACTGGTTCCTGACGCTTATGGCCGTCTGCTTATTGACAATTCTGCCAAGACCTACTTACCCGGAGACATCATCAATCTGAAAGGCACATTTAAGGCAGTCCAGGTTGTGAATCTGAGTGGAAGCGCTTCAGCGCCCATTACAATTCGCAACCTGGCCGGTACTACGGTAACAATGGGGAATCCTGCCTGGAATGGTGGCGCCTACGGGGTGGCATGTGTTTTCTGGAATTGTCATTACATACGTTTCGGCGGACAATCAGGACAGTCCCAGATTGTTATCAGTGGTTCTACCCAGGCGGCAAAAGCGTCCTACTACGACCTGCAACTGGGTAACAAGACTGATAACATCGAAGTCTCCAATCTGACCATTCAGTACGGTGGTAACGGTATCGTAGCGAAAACCGATCCTGTGAGCGGAGACGCCACTACGGTATATCCGAACACCACTATGATGAATCTGAAGATCCATGATGTGCTGATCAGATACACCACAAATGAGGCGATGTATATCGGCCATACTGCTACCTACTGGGATCTGACGGCTAACGCTCCTTATTACGGCGCTACATCTGCAATGACTACAGGTCATCAGTATGTACAGCCCATCATCTGGCGGAACGTGAAAATTTATAACAATAAGGCAGTAGATATCGGACTGGATGGTATTCAGACCGCTGCCATTGATCAGCTGGAGATCTACAACAATGAAGTGAGCAACTGGGCGATGCAGAAGAATTCCTCACATAACGGTGGTATCCTGATCGGGGGACGTACCACAAATACGAATACGCATGACAACTATGTACACGACGGCTGGGGTGAACTGTGTCAGTTCTATGGTTCCGGTGGAAGCGGGGTTACCCATATCATCCACAATAACCTGTTCAGGAATGGAGCGCTCGATGGGGTGAGCATGAGAGGTTATTCAAACGCGATTGTGCAGTTCACCAACAATACCATCGCTTATACAATGGGGAACAGCCTGCGCATCAACGGCAGCACTGGCCAGACAGGAGTGCAGATCATCAATGCGAATGCCTTTATCAGGCCGCACAACGCAGTAACTCCTATCTATGATAAGTATTACATTTACCTGGAACAAGGCGCTCAGGCGAAAGAAGGTACCGGTACACTGGTGAATGCGAAATTCCCGACCTGGTTATCTGCAAAGGTAGACGCCTCCAATTACTATCTTCCACTTCCAGGCTCACCAATGGGAAGTGCAGGTTACAGGAAGCTGTATTAATAGCGCTATTAAATTATTGATTCGTTGCAATGAGGCCCGGACAATTTGTCCGGGCTTTGTTATACCTTTATATGCCCGGTCCCCTGTAATCAATAAAAAGTAAAAATCATGAAACATAAAGCTGTATCTATCCGGCCATTCATCGGAGCTAAAGACTTTGAGCTGTCCCGTAGTTTTTACAGGGACCTCGGCTTTGGGGAGCGTGTTTTGTCTCCCGATATGTCCGTTTTCAAAACCGGAGAATTGGCATTTTACCTTCAGCGGGCGTATGTGCCGGACTGGATAGACAATTCTATGATCTTCCTCGAAGTGGAAGATGTAGAACGCTTCTGGGATGAACTGGAGACCCTCGACTTACCCGGAAAATATGAGGGTGTAAGGCTGACACCCATACGAACATATGATTGGGGGAAGGAGTGTTTTGTACATGATCCATCAGGGATACTTTGGCACTTTGGAGAGTTTTCCAGTTAAGAACATACGGAATCATTCGCGGCATTTAGCCCACCTACGGCGCGGCGCTGTGTTTGGAGCCCGGGGTGCAACCCCGGGTGGCAATAATCCAGTGAATAAAACACAACGGGAACATTTTAACGCTCAGCGTGAAGCCCGATCCTGTTTCCCTCAGTATCTTCAATAACCGCAATCAAACCCGCCCCGATCCGCATTTTGGGAACGACAATTTTTCCGCCGGCATTTTCAACCCTGTTCAATACCAGATCGATCTTGGGGTACGCGTTGATATAAACTTTTGTACCCTCAGCCGATGGCTTTGCATTTTTTGATTTTGTTAAAGCACCGCTAACCCGTCCTGAGGTTGCCTGAACAACAGCAGGATCAGATGGAAAGAAGGTTAAATCTTCATTTGTTTCATCCAGTTGCAGCGTCTGCATTTTGATATCCAGGATAGTTTCGTAAAATGTTTTTGCCCTGGCCGTATCCAGTACGGGAATTTCAAACCAGGTAATGACATTCGTTTCAGCGTCGATTTTTCTAAGTTTAGACATATGTTTTACTTTTTTGCGATGAGCACAAAGTTCTATACATCTCCACTTTCAGCGCTGTGACGATCGTCACAAAATATCAGGATACAGCGCGGCGTTTCCTGATCCTGCTTAAAGTTTCCCTGGCTACACCCAGGAACGAAGAGAGTTGGGTCAACGAAACCCTTTGCAGCATGTGGGGATGATGTTTTTCAACATATTCCAGCCGTTCGCTGGCAGAGTAAAGCTTGAATAGGGTCGAGAACTCTTCCTGTTTTGATGCAAATAAGCGGATGCATAAACGTCCCAGCGTTTCTATTTCGGGGGCCTGAGCGGCGGCCCGGAATAATTGGTCCCTATCGATAATAACGGCCGTTAAAGGCTCACAGGCAATGATATTTAATTCAGATCTTTTCCCGCTGCCAAAACTGTTGATATTGGTAGCGATATCATTCTCAAAAAAGAAGCCGGTATTTTTTTCGATGCCATCAATAACATGATAACTTCTGCAATAGCCATTATCGATATAAAACAGGGAATGACACACCTGGCCTTCCTGCAGCAGGTATTCATTTTTTCTGAATGCCTGCCTGGTCAGCGCCGGCATTAGTGCTGCCACACTTTCGTCTGACAGTGGCATGAGTGTATTGAGATATCTCAGAAGATTTTCCATTCGTACATTTATTTCTCTACAGCTGGAACGATATAATCCATCATGATGGCCGTGCTGTTTTTCCTGATGTTCCATTTATTGTAATTGCCCGCAGTAATAACCACCACGAGGTCATGCTCCTTGTTAAAAATGATCCGCTGATCGCCATTACCGACACAGTTCACTAAGCTTACGGGCTTGTTATTCACGGTATCATTCCATATCCAGAACTGGTAGCCATAGGCACCTTCAGCGCGTTTTACATGCGGCTGAAAGGACTCTTTTGTCCATTGGGAAGGAACGATCTGTTTGCCCTGCCAGGTACCGTTGTTGCTGTACAGCAGCCCGAACTTCAGGAGGTCCCTGGAACGCAGGCGTAGTCCTGAAGCGGCCGCCGGAATAGTGGTGCCCGGATATTTTAACCATTCGAAGGTGGTGATGCCTAATGGCTTAAACAGATATTCGCGGGCAAACTGGTCTATAGGCTTGCCGGTAGTACGTTCGATGATCGCTGCCAGCAGCTGGGTGGTACCGCCATTGTATTTCCAGACCTGTCCGGGAGGCGCTTCCATCGGCTGACGGAGCACATATCCCACCGGATCGGGGCTCATGATCATCCTTATTTCGCTGTTCTCCGGGTTGTCATAGGGAACATCTTCATTCCATACCAGGCCGGAGCTCATAGTGAGCAGATGTTTGATGGTGAGCGCAGATTTCAGGCCGGTATCCTGTGCTGCGTAGGCAGGAAAGAAACTGAAGACCTTCTGATCAACGCTTTTGATCTTTCCCTGTTGGATAGCGATCCCAATACAGGCGGACACAATACTTTTGGAGATGCTTCTGATATCGTGCAGGCTATCCCTATCGTGTGGTACTACGCCCATGGAATTGCCCCAGTGTTGATCTTCGCCCTGCCAATACTGCTCATATACCAGCTTGTTATGACGGCTGATCAGCAGACTGTGAATATTGGGGTAGGTGTTTTGGGCGATCTCTTCAGCCAGCATATTTATCTTGCCGGCGTTTATATCTACATCTTTTGGCGCCGCAATAGAGATACCGTCCGCCATTTTTTCAGGACTACCGTTGTTTGCTCGCTGCTGGGCAAAAGCCGGGTAAATGATCCATATCAGGAATAAGGTTGTGATGAGATTTTTCATTGGATTAACAGATTGATGTTAAAGTGGAATATATGGCTTTTTACCGGATTATGGTACGCGCTAATAAACAGATGCGTGAGGCACCTCATCCGCTGTTGCAAAGGCTTGTTTGAATGCCGCCTGGTATTTGCCTGCTTCTTTTAACTTACGCTGCATGAGGAGGCTTTGATGTAGGCCGAGTAGAGCCCATCCGTTGCCGGGATTATGAATGAGGTCCTGACGGTATACCTGTTCTGCTCTGGCAGCCTTTTTAAGAAGTAATAAGCGCGCGCCGAGGAAATGACGTGCAGGTATAGGCCATTCCTTTGGTTCACGATAGATCAGGTTATCTTCATTGGTAACGGCCGCTTCGAGTGAGCGTATTGCCGCATCACGTTTTCCTTCTGCAAAGAGCAGTTCGCCTTTAAGTATAGCTTCCGCAATGGTTGCCGGTTGTATGGCGCTATTGAAAGGCATGTTCCTGATACGCAGGGCGCTGTCTTTCATTAGCGCCTGCAATTGTTGTAGCTTTTGACGGGCGGCTGCCGTATCAGCCTGTCTCACTAATGCCAACCCTTTTCCAAAATTGTCCAGTAGCCTTGCGTAGTGAAGCTCCGCAGCTGGTTCCGGCATAGCGATGATCTCATTCCACTTGCCGGCTCTTATTGCATTAAACATCGGCATCATGGACAGGTATTGAAAGAAAGTACTGGATAGATTTTTCTGATAGTTGGTGGTTAAAATATGATGAAGATGACCGGACATTTCTTTACCCTTTTCATACATATTCGCATTCATGGCGCAATAGGTTCCAACGGCATCGTAATGCGTCAGGGCAAATACGCCTAGTTTGAGATTGGAGGCGAGTGTATCATACTGCACAATGAGTGAAGAGGCGGTCTTGTTCACATCAACACCTTTCGTATAAAGGCCATTCCGCTGATACATATGGCTGGACATGTGTACCATATGAGGTACGCCGGGCAGGACATCTTTCAGTAAATCTGCACTGTGTAATGCTTTTTCCGGGTGCAGGGAAGCCTCCACCAGATGTATCTGGTAATGCAAAGCCGCAGGGTGACGCGGATGTGTTTTCAGTATCTCATCGCAATAAGCCACCAGTTGAGGCGTCCACGCTTTTGGAGTACCATCGGTTTTCCAGAAGTCCCAGACATGTTCAAGCATCACAGCATCAATGTAAAGTGCTTTTATATCAGCATCGGCGGGATATTTTTTTATCAGTGCAGCCAGCGCTATTGCATATGCACGGTTCAATTCACTACGTTTAGCATCGGAGATATCATCGGAATATCTTTTGTTCATCGTGTTGGCAAGGTCCTTCTCCTTTTGCGTTCCATTTGCTGCTGCCTCGTTCATTTGTTGCAGCACGGGTAGTACACCGGGCGACATCTTGTAAAAGTAACCGTTATAATACGGGCCCATTGCCAATGCCTGTCCCCAGTAAGCCATCGTACTGGAAGAATCATGCCGGGTAGCTTCCTTAAAGGAGGCGAGGGCTTCTGTAAGGTGATAGCTATAGTACATATTCAGTCCCTGGTCAAAGAAGAATTGTGCACTGTCGTTGCTGGTCGGAATAGGGTAGTGATAATGGCCCCAGCCAGGAAATACCGGCGCATATCTTCCACTGGCATCCGGCAGAATGTCGCTGTGGGGAGGTGGTGCACAGGCGATGGATACCCGTTCCTCCAATATGTCGTTGCTGGAACCTGTTTTGTTTTTATCGGTGATGAACCGGAATGAGAAAAGTGTTAAAAGAGTACAGGCTGGTATCACCAGTAAAAGATGCTTTCTCATGGTGACCAAATTTTAGATACTGAAGTTACGAAATCCTGGGGACAAGTGCCTGGATGTTGCCTGTCAGATAGGGCGCATGTAGACGGATGTTAGATGATCTTCAAAGCCGGGATATTCGTGATAGCGTAAATCAAAGCTAATCTACATCGCAGATCAGCAGTGGCTAAATGATATAAGGGAGCGCCTGTTACTGGCGCTCCCTCTTTACTGCAGCCCGCGAAAGTGAGCAGGGGAGTCATAGTAATTTATTCTAAAAAAAATCCGCTGCATTACAGCGGATTTTCTATTACTGATCTGTATTTATCATATAACCTGCGTGCGGTCTGAATGCTGTTACCCTGTGCAGTAACAGGGAATGCCTTCTGTCGGTTGACCCACTGCCATTCCCAGGCGCGTATCTGTTTGTCGAAGGCCGGCAGGTCAGGTGCTGTACCTGTTTGCAATGCCTGTTGCAGCATATCGAAGAACTGTCCCCAGCGAGGTTTATAGAAGTCGTTCAGCAGGCCGCTCCACTGGCGGTTGGCATATTCGTGCAGAGGGCTATCGGCGTCACCCCATAAAGTGATCAGGTCACGGGCATTGCGTTCATATAAAGCCTTTTCAGCACTGTTATTGCCCCAGCTGCGGGCGCTAGCCAGCCATGGGCCGAGCATGAAGTCTTTGCGGGTAGCCAGGAGTGCATCCATATCGCTGATCAGTGTCAGGTACCGGCTGCTGTACAAGCGGAAGGCTGCACTGTCCTTTTCCCTGAAGGCGCGTACCCATCGCTGTTGCAGTGGCAAGGCATAGTTTGCCAATACCTGCCTGCTAATATCTACGAGGTCATAACGGAAACCGTCAGTATTGACTCCCGCTGTAGCTGCCTTGATGAAAAGGTCCCACGCCGGCAGTAGTTCGTGCGGCGGATAATTGAGACGGGTACGTGTCCATTCGGCAGCGGAATCAAAGGTTGGACGGCCGGTAATGATGGATTCGGCGCCATCCCTGATAGCCTGTCCGTTATAGACTGTGTGTTTGAGGATATCCCAGGCTTTGAACAGGTCTGTATGTTCACTGCGATAGCGGTTACGGATGTATTTATGCAGCCATTCATCCAGCTGTATGGGCTGGGATTGCCAGGTATGTTCCATCATCAGTTCATATAACACGGGATTCTGTTCAATCGCTTCCATGGTAAGGCCAATGCCGGCCATGTTGCCAGCGCTGGTATCATTCAACGCCAGTGCAGGGCCTGAAGCGGCACCCTCCATTCTTCCGAACAGGTTGACATTTCCGCCGAAGTTGTTCAACATATTCCATATCCAGGGTTTGCCATAGAAGGCATCCGTTCTTTTCCATACCGGTTCAATTTCGGCAGCGAGGTCCAGCAGGATCATTTTATCGTTTGGTACGGCTTTCAGTAATGCTTCCACCTGCGGTGCTTTCCAGAACTTGCGGTCACTATAGAACAGCCATCCCTGCATCACCCATACAGCGGCAGTATCTGCCTGTTTCATGCCTTCATAGATCCGGGCGCTCAATCCGGAGAGGAAGGCAGGATCATCGGAGGGCGGTTCGTTTTCGTTGAAAGTATCCGCAGAGTACAAATGATCCGTGCCAAACAACTGTGTTTGTTTTTCCAGGAATTTCTTACCCAGTATAGCAAACAGCGGATCAGAAGCATCGAGGATCTGGGTATCGGCGAAGCCATTCTTCCAGTTGGTAGTGACCAGTTTTGCAGCGGGAAATTTCTTTTTGAATGCCGAAGGCACATGACCGGTAAAGGCGGGCAATACGGGCTTCATACCCAGCGCCCTTTCCCTTTGTATGATCTTTACCTGCAAGTCATGGTGACTCTTCATCCAGCTGAGCGGCAGAGGACCGCCCCAGCCATCCAGGTTACCCATCCAAAACCAGGCGAAATAGGCAGGGCCGCTGAAGAAGTCCTGTAATTCCGCATCGCTGAATCCCATGTCTTTATAGACCAGGTACCAGGTATATTCTTCACCGGTGATGGCCAGCGGCATATTAATGCCATGCACTGCCATCCAGTCTATTTCCTTTTCCCAACGTTCCCAGTTCCACCAGCTCATGGAATAGTTGAACGTACAGTAGTTGAGGTAGTAGCGATACTGATAGGGCGATTTCCGCTGCACTTTCTCCGGCACAGCAGGCAAACGGTCAGGAATATGCAGGTTAGTGCCATTCCAGGTGATCTGGCAATGGGCATATTCAGCCAGGTAATGGTACAAGGCTGCCGCTATTGCCACGCCGTTATTTCCTCTTAAAATGATCTTTCCCCTGCTGCTCTCTATTTCAAAAGCATCTTTGTCCGCTTGTGCCGGCAGTCCTTCCACAGTAAATGCGGCTGCCTTTTCCGGCAGTATCCTGCTGATCAGCGCAATAGCTTCCGCTTTGTTAAGCTGCGCAGCAGCGTGGGTATAAAGGCAAACGGAAAAGAACAGGGTGAAAAAATACCGGTATTGGCGCGCTTGGGCTGGGAAAAAGAGCTTCATTATCTGATGTGAAATGATATTGAAAAATTGGTTGCAGAAGCACGGGACAGTAATATGTCCTGTGAATCCTGTCGTGAAATTAAAAACTTGCGATAAATTTTACACCCGGCTTTATTGTGCCGGGTGTAAAATTTATGTTGTACAATGATATTATTGCGGATACCCCGGATTCTGGGTAAGCGCAGGGTTAAGCTGAAAGGCCGTAGTTGGAATTGGGAATATGCGGTGATTCGGATCTGCATCGGTTTTGAATCCCCATTTTCCTTCATACTTGCCAAAGCGGATCATATCGTTCCTGTGCCAGGATTCCCAGGCAAATTCACGGGCTCTTTCTGCATAGATATCTTCGAGCGTTACAGCCGCCCATGCCGGTGAACTGCTACGCTCTGCTCTCAGCTGGTTGACCAGCGACAGCGCTGTATGGCCCAGCGTAGAAGTTCCTCCGCGTATTATGGCTTCCGCTTTCATCAGGATGACGTCTGAGTAGCGGAAGAAGGGAATATCATTTTTCTGGTTCCTGTTCAGTGAAGTGGCGTCCGGGTAGATCTTGGTGTTGCGGTAACCCATATTCCAGGCAATCTCGTCGTTGCCAACATCAAAGGAAGCTACATCCTGGCGCAGGGTCACTTCCGGTTTCAGATCGATCTGGTAGGTAAAAGGAGCAGAGCCATCCGCACCGGTATAGAACTGATCATACCCCTTCTTGGTAGTGGTAACAGTAGCGGGTGTTACGCCATCGTCCAGGTACTGCAGACCAGTGAGCCATTGTTTGTTCCTGATGTCGCCGGGATCATTGAAATTGGCATAGTATTCAGGCAGGGTACAGATAGCACCATCCGGTGTAAAGGGAAGATGATACTTCTGTTGCGCCAGTCCTCTCGGAATATCATAGCGGGCATGCAGGTTCTGGCATCTGAAAGGAAACGAGCTCGCCCATGAAGGGTCGAAAGGTATGGCGAAGATAAACTCCTTCATTTGAGGCCCGTTATTGGGATAGAACATCTGCAGGTAGGTGTTCTTTGGTTCCAGCGCATATTGGTTGGATTGTATAACATTATCGCATGCTGCGATGCAGTCATTGTTCCTTTCAGTACCTGTGTAAATTTCAGCATTCAGGTACATTTTTGCCAGTAAGGTATAAGCCATCCATTTATTGGCCCTGCCATACGTGGCTACAGGATCAGTGCCGAGGTAGGGAATGCAGGCTTTTATTTCCTGCTCTACGAAGTTGAACACCTGGGCGCGGGGGACATTAGGTTTTGGTGTAAAGTCGCCGTTCACCGTATCAAGCGGTACATTGCCATAGTTGTCCATCATCATGAAATAAGCCAGGGCCCGGAGCATCCTCAGTTCTGCAAGATTAGTCTGTTTAAAAGTTCCTTCCGGTACATTTTTAGACAGGATCGACATTGTCTGGTTCACCGTTCCGATGATAGTAGAAAGCCAGGTCCAGTTTCCGTTTACTTGCCCATTGTCTTTTGTCCAGGTGTGATAATGTAGTTGCTGGAATTCCGCGCCGTTATACCAGTTGCCTCCTTTGGCAGGGAAGATGGCTTCATCGGTGGACAATGTCTGCAGGAAGAAATATTCCACCGAAGTATTACCTCTTAAAGCCACATAGGCTGGCCCTGATGCTGCAACAAACTGTGCACTGTCCCGTGGGAATACATCCGGCGTCAATTCAGTTGTAATTGGCACATCCAGTTTATAACAGGCTCCCAATACGCTCATCAGCAAAGGAATGCTTATATATTGAAGTAGTTTTTTCATAATGAAGATTTTAACTTGTTCACTTACAGGGATATGTTTGCACCAAATAAGAAGGTGCGTGTCTTGGGGTAGAAGTTATTGTAATCTACTCCCGGTGCTATACCACCCTGGTTCACTTCAGGGTCTACGCCTTTAAATCCTGTAATGATAAAAAGATTATTAGCAGTTACATATAATCTGAGCCCTTTGATGTATGGCCCCAGGTTTTTGAAATTGTAAGCAAGACTGGCATTGTCAAATCTCAGGTAGCTGCCGCTTTCCACAAAACGGTCAGAATAGAGATACGCGTTGAAGTCTGCCGCGCTTTCATTGGCGGCATCTTTCAGGATATTGGTATATTGAGCGGTAGCAGGTCTGAACAGATCAGCTCTGGTCGCATTGAATATTTTGTTGCCGAATACCCCTCTTAAGAAGATGCTCAGGTCCCATTGACGGTAATGGAAATTGTTGGCCCATCCCATCAGTAATTTAGGTTGTGCATTGCCGATGTAGTGATAGTCTGTTCCGATCACAGGTGTGGTAGTCAGTTTACCATCGCCACCTACGAACTGGGAAACGCCATTAGCGTCTTTGCCCGCATAGACCAGAGAAAAGAATTGTCCCAGCGGTTTACCTTCTTTCAGTATCTGCAGCGAGTGACTGGACTGGCCGGCGCCTTCAGGGAATGCCAGCAGTACGGAGTCGCCACCTGCAAAAAGCGGATTAGTCAGACTGGTGATCCTGTTCTGGTTATGTGCAAGATTCAGGCTGCTGGTCCAGCTGAAGTTTTTGTTCCGTACCGGTGTGGCGTTGAAGCTTACTTCGATCCCTTTGTTGCGCATACTACCGCCATTGGCAACGATAGTGCCTGTAGGAACAAGTATGGGGTCTACCCTGTAGGAATAGATCATACCGGTTGTCTTCTTGTCATAAACATCTACTGAAACATTAAGCTTATTCTTCAGTATGGCAAAGTCTACTCCGACATTGGTAGTAGCGGTCTTTTCCCATTTCAGGTCCGGATTGGCTGCCTGTACGGGACCACTGGCAGCTATGGCCATTCCGTTATAGTAATACATACCCAGGTTGCCGGAGATGAAGCGGGAAGTATAAGCGTTAAAACCGGAAGCATTACCCGTTACACCATAGCTGGCTCTCAGTTTTACATCGCTGAGGGCGGTGATACCCTTCATGAAGTTTTCTTCGCTCATGCGCCAGGCAAGACCTACAGATGGGAAATAACCCCATTGATTGTTGGCGCCGAACACGGAGCTGCCATCTCTTCTTACAGATCCCTGCAGGAGGTATTTGTCGCCGTAGTTATAGTTCAAACGGGCAAAATTGGAGATCAGCCTGTTCTCCTGGTATACGCCATCAGGGCCAAATCCTACCTGGAAGCCGGATACGGAATACGGATTACTCAGGGCCAGGTTATTATAACCGATATTATCTACCGGGAAATTGCTGGTGGTGACCTGGAAGCCGTCTCCTATTTTATTGTTCTGCCAGGAATATCCCAGTACCATGTTGATGATATGGCGTCCGAAGGTTTTATCCCATGTCAGGAAGGTTTCCAGCACCTTTGTGGTGTTCTGGTAAGAGTTCCTGGTAGCCTGTCCGTTCTGGCCGAAGGTCTGCGGTGTATGATAGCCCAATCCGGGATTGGGGTTGTCATACATGCTGTTATAATTGGACGTGAAATATTTGTTATAGTATTCACCGTGTGAAGAAGTGAAGCCGATATAGGAAAGATTGAGATCGTACGTAAGTCCGAATGGCAGTTTCACCTGTGTGGTAAAGCTTCCTACCAGATTGTTGTATTTGGTGTTCATCTGGCTATTATTCATCATGGCAACAGGATTATAATAGCCCTGTGTAGCGAAGTTCTCAAACCAGGAACCGTCTGCATTTTTAATGGGTGAAACAGGCAGGTGCAAGGCAGATTGCAGCAGCACTACGTTGCGGTAAGGGATATCATCGGCACTACTGTTGGAGTTCATCACGTTCACACCGAATTTGACCCTGTCATTCAGCGCATACTGTTCCAGTTGCAGGCGGGCAATGACACGTTCCAGATCGCTATTCAGCAGGATACCTTCTTTCTTGGTATAGTTCAGACTTGCAGCATAGGAGCTATGGTCGGTGCCACCGCTCAGGGAGAGGTTGTGGTTGTGCGATACAGCGGTGCTTCTCTGTATAGCGTCCTGCCAGTCGGTGTTGGCGCTTTTATCATCTGCAGGGGCGAAGGACTGGCCGTTCTTCGCAAGGAAACTGCGTAATTCTTCCGCATTCATCATCTTCAGGTTGTTGGATACTTTTTCCATACCTGCGTATCCGCTGTAGGACACCTGTAATTGTCCTTTTTTACCTCTTTTGGTGGTCACCATGATCACCCCGTTGGCAGCACGGTTGCCATAGATAGCAGTAGCGGCAGCATCTTTCAGTACGTCTATAGAGGCAATATCATCGGGCGCAATAACGGAGATATCAGCACCCGGAATACCATCAATAACATAGAATGGCCCCTGGGAAGCGTTCAATGTAGAAGCACCACGCAATACCACGGCTGCAACAGCATTCGGGTCGCCGCTGGCGGAAACGTTCAATCCTGGTACTTTACCCTGCAACAGTTGTCCCACATCTGTAATGGCGCCTTTGTTCAAATCGTCGGCTTTCACGGTATTGACAGCGCTGATCAGATTTTTGCGGGATTGTTTACCGTAACCCACTACCACCACATCTCCCAGGCCAAGCGCGCCTGAGGAGAGGGTTACGGCAATGCTGTTACGTCCGTTTACGGGTATTTCCTGAGGCTGGAAGCCGATATAACGGAATACCAGCACGGCATTGTCCGCCAGTCCTGATAACTGGTATTCCCCATTAGCATTGGTCTGCGTGCCTTTGGAGGTACCTTTTACCTGTACAGACACGCCGGGCAGAGGATTCCCCTTTTCGTCTGTCACCCGGCCGGAAATGTTACCGGCGGGCGCTTCTTCGGGCACTACCATCAGAAGGTCTATCTGCCGTGGTTTTACCACCACTGTTTTATTCACGATCTCGTAGGTGAAGGGCTGTTTTTTGAAGATCAGATCAAGCACATACTTCAGGTCACTGTTTTCTACCTGTATATTGACCTTTTGGGCATCTTTCAGCATACCTATTTTGTAAAAGAACAGGTAGCCGGTTTTCTCTTTAATTTCCCGGAACACTTCCTCCAGCGGACGATCTTTTGCGGATAAGCTCAGCTTTTGTGCATAGCCGGCGGCGCTTACCTGCAAACAGGCGATTGTCATTAAAACGATGAGCATCTTCATAACAAGGAGCATTTTGCGCATAGGGAATAGCCTCAGTTTTTCTGCTATGCTGCGATGTTCAATTTTGGTTGGTGAAAGCCGGGACATACCTATGGCTTTCACATAATCATACAATTGCATAGATTTGCAGTGTTTGGGTGTGAGTGATAATTGATCTTCAGCGGATTATTTTATTGCCTGCATAGCTCAAACGTTGCAGGGGCGGGCTCAATCGCCCCTGTTTTATTACAGGTATACAGGCAGGCGGATTCATGGTGCATTATCCATACCTGCAATTCAATTTTGGTTGATAAAAACGTTGTCTTTACGGTGTCAGGATCTTACCAGTATTTTATGTCCCTGTACGGTGAATTTTACCCCGCTAGCTTCCAATATTTTCAGTACGGCCGTTATATCTGAGTTTCTGTCTATTTCTCCCTGGAAGCGATCCTGTGGGATGCCATCCGGGTATACTATTTCTGCGTCGAACCAGCGTGCTACCTGTCGCATCACTTCTTCTATAGATGCATTGTTGAAGCTGAACAGGCCGTTCTTCCAGGCAATGACAGCGTCGATGTCAGCATGTACGACCTTTACGCTGCCTGTGTGGTCCATTTTAGCCTGTTGTCCTGGTTTCAGCAGCGCTTCACCTGCAGCACCCTGTACTTTCACTGCTCCCTGTAATAGTGTGGTGTTGACAGACTGTTCATCATTGTAGGCCATGATATTAAAATGCGTCCCCAATACCCTTACCTGCATGTCGCCCACTTTTACAGTAAATGGACGTGCGGCATCAGTGGCTACTTCGAAATATGCTTCACCATTTAAAGTGACCTGGCGTTCTTTGCCTGTAAAGGCAGCAGGGAAAGTGATGCTGCTGGCTGCATTTAACCATACCACCGTACCATCGGCAAGTGTAATATTGTATTTGCCGCCACGGGGCACGGAAAGGGTATTGAGGATGGCAGGAGCATTGCCTGCTTTTCCCTGTTCGCTGTTATAGACGAGTTGACCGTTACTGAGCTTAATGATTTTGGTATTGTTTTGTTGTCCGAGCTTGCCGTTCTGTTCATCTTCAAGCGCTATGACGTCGCCATTGGCCAGTGTGAGGGTGGCTTTATTGCCACCCGGCTTCAGCTGATTGGTGCCTATATTATTGCCGACAGCAAGTTGTGTTGGTTCCTGCTTTTTGACGGTATACCGGTAAATGCCCGCCGCCATAAGCAGGAGGGCCACCGCTGCTGCTGCCCGCAAATACCTGGCAGGCACCCGGCGGTATAAAGAAAGAGGCCTTTTCTCTTCCATGCGGTCCCTGATCTGTTGTAGCAGATGGTCACGGAGCTCCAGCGTGGAATGCGCCGTTTCATCATCCCATTCAACAGCATTTTCAGGTACATTATTATACCATGCTTCAAACAAAGCCTTTTCTTCCTGGCTGATAGTTCCTTTCAGCCATTTATCGGCAAGCCGGGATATCTGTTCTGATGTCAGATCACTCATTGTAGGGCCTCTTTTATATATAGTCTTGGGATAAAAGCGGTTTCCCTTAGTGCCTTAAAAAAAATATTTTACCAGAGGAAAAAGGTGTGAAGATGCTGGAGGGAGGTACGTAGCGTTTTCAATGCCTTGGAGATATGAGCTTCCACGGTTTTAATAGAGATATTGAGGGTCTTGGCTATCTGTTTTTCACTCATGCCTTTTTCCCGGCTCAGGCGGAATACCAGGCGGCATTTTTCAGGAAGAGCCTGTACGGTTTGTTCCAATTCATGGCGTAACTGCTGGTAGCTAAGCCATTGTTCTGTGCTGGCATCGGCTTCATCCCGGACAAGGAGGGTGCTTCTGGCCTGTTCCGTTTTACGTTTGGCTAAGAGCGTCAGTATTTTATATTTGAGTGCGGCGGATATATATGTATGAAAAGAATGTTCCAGGGAGATATTACCGGCTCTTTTCCAGATGTCGAGGAAAACTTCCTGTACTACTTCCTGGGCATCTGCAGATGATTGAAGGCGGAGATAGGCAATTGTAAGCAGCTTTTCCCAGTAGCGCTCATATAGCGTCGTAAAAGCGGCAGCATCCCTGTGTAGTTGGATCTGTTCCAGTAGTTCTTCATCATTGTGGGAATTCTTACGCATGACAATCTAAGATACGTAGTGGGTATAAATATACAAAAAGCTGGGATATTTGTCATATGTACAATAAAGAGGGATTAGGAGAGAAATATATATATGGGATGGGAGGATGGGTTTGTAGCGATATTGAAATAGAAAAGCCATCTGAAGTGAACCAGATGGCTAAATAATTTTTAGTACGAAAATTTTATCGTGGCAGTTTTGCGCCTTTTAAAGCTTCATTAGCTCTTGCTAATTTTTCAGGAGCGACCTTTTTGAGGTCGATTCCTGAGCTTTTCTCATTGAGAATGAGTCTAACCTCCTGGTTAAAAAGACTGCTTTTATATTTTACGATTTTCTTACTCATAATGCAATTTATAATTTTCTTTTTATTAAAAACCCGTTCGTAGATATATTTTTCTTGAATGGAATAAAGCCATCATCAGTTTGACAGTATATTATCCATTTGGTGGAAAGATGCTCCACATTTAGCCCAATTACTATTCTATATAGCCTGGTTCTTTCCCTAGTACTACCTGTAAAATAAATATACCTGTCAGGATATTCATTTAGATAAATGTCGATAGCATAGGCTACGGTTGCCAGCACCTTATTTCTATCCCCATTGTTACTAATAATAGAATAATCATCTATTTCCCCATTAATATTTATATCTCCAAAGGAAAGACTATAAACATCAGGGTACTCAGTCGGAGAAAATATTATCCTTTTAAGGATCGTTCCCCTATTGCCAATACTAAAAAATTCGAATACATTATACCGATCCCTAATATAGAGATCGCTGTAAACATCATATTGCATATGATCGATTAAATGGTTAACAAAAGAATGTGACGTGAATTGATATGCTGTTCTAGTTACGCCCATACCGACTTTAGAGAATTATACTGCAAGAACCAGTTTGGTTGTTGGGTTAACATTGCATTTTAAATCTCCGTTACAGAATGGAATATATTCACTGATTGAGTTGGAAATGTATCGATGCAAGAACTTTTATTGGCTCCTATGAAAAGAGCATCTAATTACTGAGATTAATACTGCATCCTCTGCACTGGAGAATATTTCACGCTTATAAGTATTCTCCGCGTACAATAGTATTCTGTATATTACCCAATCAAAGCAATGGAATATTGGCTTCAAAATTAGAGACATGTATTGATACAACTTACTTCTGCTGATAAAATGAACAAAATGGTTTTTCTAAAGATTGTATTTCAAAAATGAACTCCGAGTTTTGTATCCCTTTTGGGATATTTTGAGATATTATGAAATATAAAAAGCAGATCTGGCCGGATCTGCTTATAATGATATAGGAGCAGGTTAGCAAGCCCCGTATCCGGGTGATAGGGACTGTGGCAAGAGAGGGTACTGATCATGGTGTTAATGGTGTTCTACTTAATAGATCGCAGATGTCGGCACCACCTCCACAACTGAAGGGCAATAGGGTAAGACGATCAAAACTAGAAGATATCGATAAAGTAAAAACTTCTGTATATGAGACGCATTAGTGTATTTGGATCTGTTATAATTGTTTTTTTTATAAATTTTCTATCTTGTTCTAGGGTGCGGAGCCAATCCGTGAGAAGAATCGATTCTGCATATGTCATAAGTAATGATTCAGCTAGACTGGCATTCGTTTACAAAAGAAATGAAGAATTCTTTTTGAATGGTTTCAAAATGCTGAGAATTCCTGGCAATAGGGAAGTGTTTTTATTTACTCAGCATTATTATTTGAAAACTGGCTATGTTATATGGAGGAAAAGAAGTCATTATCGGGCTGCGTTTTATTCAATAAATCACAAATTGATTACGGAGCTTAAGAATCATAATGAACGGGAGATAATTGTTGAAAATTACTTTAAAATCTATAATAATATGGACGCGATCAATAGCGAATTATCCGTACCTGAAGTTACAAGTATTCCCAAATTGACGATAGATCTAGTTCGACTTAGCGTAAACGCAAATACTATATATTCGATTAATCTAGATGAAGTATCGCGAAATGGCATTAATAGTCAACCATTGTTAAGGTTAGACTCGTTGGCGCGTAATAGTTCAATGTCGCTTCCTGAAGTTTGGAGTCATTGATTATATCCTAGATACTCCGCGGGGAAGCGCCAAAACAAAGCTTAATGCAAGTTATCCGGGGATGACCGATTTCATATTTGACAATAAATAAACGGAAAGAATAAAAGATGATAAATATTTCGGTTATCCGCTTCCTAAGAAGAATCCTTAATAATAAGATTTATCTTACTTGCCTGAGTTGCCTATTCTTTTTATTTCACAAGGCCGCAGCGCTGGAAAATGGACCTTTTTATGATTTGGAATTATTAGATACATATGTAGTACGAATGGACCTGGGAGAAGTTGTGTTAACGGGATATGCAGGCTAACAAGATCCCAATTTTTAAGAGTCCTAATGATTTATTAGAGTATATTAAACCCAGCTTAACAACGATGCCGAAGCCATCTTTACAGCCTAAAAAATGAGACTGGTAATAAGAATATGTAGGATATATGAAAGCTAATGATGATTTTGAAATAGTTGATGGAAATTTGAATATAATCATTACGAAAATATGAGAGACGCGATTTTGATAACAGATAGTACGGTTGAATTATTAAATCTGAAATTTTATGCAAAGGGAGTTTTGCAATTCGACGAGATAAGTGAAACCGAGATAATGCACCAGATCATCAACGATGGTGATACCTACATTTCGGTCTCAAAGAATAATGGACTTTGGGTTTAAATCTTTTACTGCATTATTCATCCCTAAAGTTCTCGACAACGAAAAGATCTACTTCAGGAAAGTCAGCCGCAGCTGTATCAATCACTGCTTTGACATCATCCCAGTTCAAACCACCCAAACCAGCTCCTATTTTGGGCAATGCGATTTTATCTATTTTGAGTGTTGATGCAATAGACAGCATCTTTTCAATTGCCTGCCCGACAGCCTCTATATTGGCTCTTGTCGTCCAGCTAACCTGTGTACCAAGGTTAAAGACATATCCGTCTCCGTAATTATATTCATAAACGCTGCCGAGCGTGAATTTACCAGTCCTGCATAGCATCTTATACTCCTGATACATTTTAGGATACCTTTCCTTGAATGCGACAGCAATTCCTTTTCCCATGGCGCCAGCACAATTACATCCATGCGCATAGTTCTGAACCCCTTCTATTTTAAATATGTTGCCAAATTCGATATATGTGACCATTTGAGGCGTTTTTTGTTCTGGAGCGCAAAGATACTGTTAGTCGGGAGTATTACAAACCATTTACCTCTGTCAAAAACTTTTTGTTTGAAGAATTCTGCGTTGGGCAAGTTGCCCTTTATTTGTCGTTCTGGCAATACACGAAGGAGGAGTAACAAGCCCTGTACCCGGAATTTCTAATATTATATCATTTAAATTGATTAGTCGCCGACAGGATAGTATTTTTATGGACCAAATACTATCATGAAGAAAAAGACATTCGCCGATCACATCATTGAGTTCAATACTAACCTTCATTACACCGGCTCCTTACCTCCGGGCATCCGGATCATGAATCCATTCCGCGAACAGCCGCAGGTAATGGATATCATGCAGCAGTTTTACCGCAAGTACTATAATGATCATCATCAGCGCCGTATGATCATGGGTATTAACCCCGGCCGGCTGGGATCCGGTGCAACCGGTATTCCTTTTACTGATACTAAAAGGCTGGCAGAAGTGGTGGGGATCAGTATTGAAGGATTGAAGACGCATGAGCCTTCGTCGGTGTTCGTTTATGATGTGATCAGCGCATATGGAGGCGCTACCGCTTTTTACCGCGATTTCTATTTCGCCTCAGTTTCTCCGCTGGGATTTACATCCTTGAAGCCGGATGGATCAGAGATCAATTATAACTACTACGATAGCAAAGCGCTGACCAATGCTGTTTATGACTTTATGGTAAAAAGCATCCGCCAGCAGCTGGAATTTGGTATAGATACCCGTGTCTGTTATTGTTTTGGTACCGGGAAGAATGCCGCTTTCCTGAAACAGCTGAATGAGAAGGAACGCTTCTTTGAAACGATCGTTCCCCTGGAACATCCCCGCTTTATTATGCAATATCGTTTGAAGCGAAAAGAAGAATATATCAGCAAGTATTTGGAAGCTTTTGCTGCTTATAGCGAGTAAGAGCATTAGTTTCCCAAACTAATGCTCTGCCAACTGAGCTATTCCACCCTTGTGTAATTACTCTGATGCCCAATTTTGAACCATGTATCATGGAAATTGTAAGCGGATAACCTTAATCTTTTCAGGCTAAGCCAATACTTTGGTTTGATAATGGTTCAGATATGGAGAAATTTCTTTTGAAAATTGGAAGTGAAGATTGCAATTCTGTCGCTTTGCCACTTGCGCTCCATTCAAATACCGGATTCGCTATTCTCAGTATCGAATCAGAAGATATGAAGGTAATATCTTCTTTTTCAAATAACCGCTTAAAATCCAGGGAAATTGGAATCCAGAACTTGTCCAGCGCATCGTTATTGTAATATTCCGTTTCTGGAGTTAGCTCAACGATATGGGTATTAATTGCATAATTATATGCATACTTTATTGTAATTGTTTTGAAAGCATTTGCTAAAAGTTCCAGTTTTTCTTTAATAAATTCAATGGAAGCGTTATTTGATTTGTTGAACATAAAATTAAATTTTATTAACCAGTGAAATAATACTATTAGCTTTGTTTAAGGCGTCATGCACCTCTTCCTGTATGATAAATTCATCCGAATAATCTGCCTTTTCTCTTAGGTGCTTTAGTTCCGGATACTGTTTTTGAAACCATTTGTAATCCTTAAAATCACTATTGGCTATTTCGTTGCCAATTAATTTGAATGCCTGAATATGTGAGCTAATGCCACTCTGCTTGCCCTTTGCAATAAACTCATTTATGGCAATCTTTTTCTTAATAAACAAAAAGTGAAACATTGTTTGCAAACAGGAATAAAATGAACAATGTACACTACTGCAATAGATCCTTTTTTTAATCAGATATCTCGCAGAAAGGAGATTTTGATTGGATTTTTCTTTAAAGGAAAGTGTATTACTCATAGATATATTATATTTCAATAGATAAGAGATATGGTGGAATTGTTTTGGATCCAAATGGCATCAAAAAGAAACAAAAATGAATCTGGCCACAATACTACAGCTTGTTATTCGTACAAATAGCATTTCCCCATGGAATGAACAAAATGACTTTTGAAACTTTGTACTATTGAAAATGAACAGTGAAGATTTCCGGCTTACGACAAGAAATAAGGAGAATGATTGACGGGAGCAAAACTATACACACAGCTTCCGGAGGGCAATAAACAAGTACGTTAAGTGGACCGATTCTGCCGCGAACAGGTCATATGTTACCTCGAATAAGCAAACGTCATATAGCATATATTAACGCCCTACTTACATAAGCAGTGAACAGGGTAAGGAGAATAGCTGTATAAATTTATTAGTACATTAATTTGGTGGACTAATAATTACTTTCTATTTTTGAGTTGAAAAAATAGCGTACTTCCCTGTAATATATTGCCAAATGACACAGAAGGGATCAACCAAATATCAAACAATAGACATCTGCGACAGTAAGACTGATTGCTGCTGTTGTTGTTGCTGAAGTACAACAAAACGCTAATCCTGGCCATATTTTCGCCCGAACTTCCACCCAAATTCACATCAGTGGTCTATTCCCTGCATAAGGGGAGTGATGTATTTATAAACTAAAAAATATGCTGTTGAACAATGTTATGTATGGTAAATAATCGGGGTGCACCTTGTTGTATGCCTGTAATCGTATAAAAAAGTTGGCCGGAACTGCGGGAACAGTGCCGGCCTGACTAAACAAATCTCTGGATGTACTACTCTGCGAATGATCGCGGGGCGGTATCGTATTGTCTAATCACTAATCGCAAATTTAATGAAAAAAGTTCTCTTGCTTATTTCCTGGTTAACAGGGATAGCACCTGTAACGTTATATGCTCAATCTGCTTCCGATCCTGTAATTAATTCTACACTCACCGGTACTGTACTTGACAGTAAAACATCCAGCCCCGTTATTGGTGCTTTGGTCAGAATTAAAGGCACCACCAACCAGGTTTTGACTGATGCAAAAGGAAACTTCCAGTTCAGGACAGGTCAGAAACTACCATACATTATTGAAGCCGTTTTCATAGGGTACAAAAAACAAGAAATACAGGCTGACGGTTCTCCATTAAAAATCCTGCTACAGGAGAATGAAAGTCAGTTGAACGAAGTCGTTGTAGTAGGTTATGGTACACAACGTAAAAGTGATATCACCGGTTCTGTAGCCAGTGTCTCCAAGGTATTACTGGCGCAGCCTGCCGCCGCATTTGATAATCTCCTGCAGGGAAGTGTGCCGGGCGTTGCTGTGACGCAGAGCTCCGGGCAGCCGGGAAGTACTGCCACCATCCGGGTACGCGGTGGGAACTCTATCAGCTTCGGGAATGCTCCCTTATATGTGATAGACGGGTTTATCATCTACAATAACAATGATTATGCTAATACAGGCGCGTCCAACGGCACAGGCGTGAATGCACTGTCAACCATCAATCCCAGTGATATCGCTTCCATAGAAGTGCTGAAAGACGCTTCTGCGACCGCTATCTATGGCTCCCGTGGGGCAAATGGCGTGATCATTATCACCACTAAAAGAGGTCGCCGGGGGCATGACGAAGTGAGCTACAACACATACGTCGGTACCCAGCAGGTAAGGAAAAAGCTGGACCTGCTGAATGCCAGGCAATGGGGTGAACTGGTAAATGATATCAACGTGAGCACAGGAAGCGCTAAAACATACAATGAGGCTGACCTTGCCGCACTGGGTGAAGGCTCCGACTGGCAGAGTGCGGCTCTTCGTAAAAAGGCGCTGCAGAACCATGAGCTGTCCTTTTCGGGGGGAGATGAGAAATCCAGGTACCTTATTTCCGCTAACTACTTCGACCAGGGAGGTATTATCATTAATACGGGGTTTAAACGTTACTCCGGCCGGATAAACTACGAACGTACGGTGAGTGATAGGTTGAAGATCGCTACCAACATCTTCGGCAGTCAGTCTATAGAAGATAAATTATTCGGCAACAACTACAACAGCCTTAATTTCCAGAGCACAGCCTTTGCTAATCTGCTACAGGTATCGCCCGTAGCGAAGATCTGGAACGAAGACGGAAGCTACAATACGAGCAGTCCCTATTCCGCTAACCCTACCAACCCGATCCAGGATCTTCAGTCTACAATCAATAAAACATACCTGAGAAGGATATTGGCAAACACTTCACTGGAATATAAACTGCTGAAAGAACTGACCTTGAAAGTGACAGGTGGCGCAGACCTTATCAATACTAAACAGAACTATTATTCTCCCGGTTATGCGGGTTCACCGGGAGGTAGCGCTACCGGTTATGCCGCCGGAGGATACGCTTCCGTAGGTGATCTGAGTGCTACCACATGGATCAATGAGAACACGCTGACCTACGACCATGCTTTCGGGGAAGCGCATTTTCTGAATGTGCTGGCAGGTTATACCATGCAGCATCAGAAGGATGAATCTGCCGTAGCCAGTGCGCAGAAGTTCCCTAACGATCTTACTTCCTTTAACAACCTGAACTACGCCAGTACACCGGTATTATCTGTTTCCGACGGACATGAATCTTCTCTTAATTCCTACCTGGCCAGGGTGAATTATTCCTATCAGCATAAATACAATTTTACGCTGTCATTGCGCGCTGATGGCTCTTCCAGACTGGGAAAAAATAACCGCTGGGGATATTTCCCGTCTATCGGTTTTTCCTGGAATGCAGGAAAGGAGGTTTTTGCTGAACAATGGGGAAGTACTGTCAGCGATCTGAAGCTTAGGTTGTCTGCTGGTAGAACAGGTAATTCTGAAGTACCCCCGTATAGCTCACTGGCTGCATTGTCGCCAACAAACTATTATTTCAACGGGACATTGGTAACAGGTATTGCACCTGTGCAGGTCGCCAACCCGGATCTCAAGTGGGAAACCACTACACAGTATAATGCCGGTGTTGATTTCGGTCTGGTTAATAAACGTATTAATGTGTCATTTGACGCCTATTACAAGAAGACAACAGACCTGCTGCTGAATGTGCCATTCCCATTATATACTGGCTATTCCAGTGTTTTGCAGAATGTGGGAAGTGTTGAGAACAAAGGGCTGGAACTGAGCATCACTTCAGACAATATCAAGGGAAGGGACTTTAGCTGGAAATCTACATTAGTATTGGCCGCCAATAGGAATAAGATCCTCAACCTGGGTGACGGTACAAACTATTATTTCCCGCTGGCGCCTACAGGATACGTCTCTCCGGTGATCGTAAAAGTGGGATCGCCGGTGGGTACTTTCTGGGGGTATAATACCAACGGTCTGATCACGAAAGAGGATGTTCAGAAAGGCATTCCAGTATTGGCCGGAGTATCGCAACAGGTAGGAGATACGAAGTATGTGGATACCAATGGGGATGGGGTGATTTCAACTGCCGACAAGCATAGCCTGGGCAGCGCACAGCCTAAGCTGACCTTTGGTTTCACCAATACCCTCAATTATAAAGCATTTGATCTGTCGTTCGTTTTCCAGGGTAGTTATGGCAATAAGATATTCAACTTCCTCCAGCAGAAACTGGAAATACCTACGCTGTCGCTGAATGCTTCTGCCGTATTACTCGACAGGTATAGCGACAGTAATCCCGATGGTAAGGTGGCCAGGGCAACAAATGCGCCGGTGGCACAGGTGACGGACCGTTACGTGGAAAATGGATCTTTTGTAAAGCTGAAGAATCTCTCATTGGGCTATAGCCTTCCCGGGGGAGTATTGGAGAGAATTCACGCGAAACAACTACGGATCTATGTGACTGCACAGAATATCCTGACATGGACAAACTATTCCGGTCTGGATCCTGAAGTGAACTTCTACGATAATGATAATACGAAGCAGGGGATTGATTATGGTGCTTATCCAAGCTCAAAAAGTTTCCTCGCCGGCTTAAGTGTTACATTCTGATAAATGCGCCAGTATATCGCAGTCCTTTCTTTTAATATTTAATACAATGACAAGATTATATACGATACTATTAATTGCCGGCGTGCTTGTCGCATCCTGCAATAAACTAGACGAATCACCATCCTCGCTTATCACAGCTTCACAATTTTACAAAACGCAGGCGGATGCAGTTGCTGCAGTATCAGCAGTGTATAGTGCATTGAATACGGATGCCGCGGGAGACTTTCCCATGTACGGCAGGAACCTGAACCTGTTAACAGGGAATGCCAGCGACGACCAGGTGTTTAGTCCTTCGAATACCAACACAGACGTACGCGCATTAGGTACTGCTACCTATGTGGCGGCCAATGACAGGGTAAAGAAGAACTGGCAGCAGCATTATTTCGCAATCAGCCGCGCAAACATAGCGATTGACAATATCCCGTCAATTGATTTTGATACTACAGCGAGGGCGCGCCTGGTAAGAGAAGCAAAATTCCTGCGCGGATTGCTGTATTTCAATATCGTGCGTTTCTGGGGCGATGCGCCACTGATCCTGCATGATCCTTCTTCTATTGATGTAAGCGCGCAAAAGGTAAAACGGGTGCCGAAAGACAGTGTGTACGCGCAGGTCATTGCAGATCTGACAGCCGCTACACTATTGCCCAAAACATATACAGGCGGGAATATAGGGCGTGCTACCAGTGGCGCTGCTCATGCACTGCTGGCGAAGGTGTATGTGACCCGCAGGGAATGGAGTAAGGCCCTGACCGAGATCAATGAAGTGATCAACGGCGGATACGGATATGCCTTATTTGAAAATTACCTGGATGCCTTTCAGCAGAAAACGAAGAATGGGAAAGAACATATTTTCTCCGTACAGTTCGGAACTAATCTCGGTGCTAAGAACAGTACACAGTCATTAAGCAGTGGCAATTTCTCTTCTTTTAATGCCGCTGTTTATCCGGGTGATCTTCCTGCCGACAGTACCCTGTTCCAATTGTTTGCAGCCACTGATACCCGCAGGGATGTGACATTCCTGACCCGCATTTACAACGCGGCCACAGGCAACTACGTCACTTTCAGTCCTGCCCGTTTTGCCAAGTTTATAGATTATTCGCTGACGCCCCTGACCAATCAGGCACAGAGCGGTATCAACTTCCCCGTGATCAGGTATGCGGATATACTGTTACTGAAAGCGGAAGTGCTCAATGAGCTCAATAGTGGTCCTACCGCAGATGCTTACGCTGCCATCAATCAGGTGAGAAGCCGTGCCAATGTAGCAGAACTGACCACTGGATTGAGCCAGGCTGATTTCCGTGATGCTGTTTTCCTGGAAAGAA
The DNA here is from genome assembly GCF_900142925.1 of Chitinophaga sp. CF418. GTDB lineage: Bacteria > Bacteroidota > Bacteroidia > Chitinophagales > Chitinophagaceae > Chitinophaga. The sequence continues at coordinate 236,856 of NZ_FRCN01000012.1, read as the reverse complement.
GAAAGGAGTTCATACAGGAAGGTATGCGCTGGTTTGACCTCTCAAGAAGAGGAGGCAGTTATCTCTACGATGCGCTGAAGAAAATACCTGCAAAAACAGGAGCGGCATTAAAAGATACCCTTTTCCCTATTCCACAGTCGGAGATCGACATCAACGGGGAGCTGACGAATAATCCGGGCTGGTAATCACATCACCATAAAAATTAATTACGCAACATGAAATTTCTCGTTTTAAGTGCATTTACATTAATGACTGGCCTTGCGTTAAAGGCACAGCAACCTTACCAGGGCACAGTGGGCCGTACGCTGGCAGAATCAAAAGAGTGGTGGCCTGCACAGGTAAAACCTCCCGCGGGTTCTCCCAACGTTATATGGATATTGCTGGATGATGTGGGCTTCGGCGCCACCAGTACTTTCGGAGGTGTGATCAGTACTCCGACCTTTGACAGCCTGGCTAACAATGGCCTGCGTTACACCAATTTTCATACTGCTGCTATCTGTGCGCCGACACGGGCAGCATTGATGACGGGAAGGAATCACCATGCAGTGCATATGGGCGGATTTGCGCATTACTTTTCTTCTGCCGGTTTCCCGGGATATGATGGGCGTATACCTTCCAGCTCAGGAACGATCGCAGAGATCCTGAAGGAGAATGGATACAATACCTTTGCTGTAGGTAAATACGGCCTCACGCCAGATGAAGATACTTCTGATGCCGGCCCATTTGACCGCTGGCCTTCGGGTAAAGGCTTTGAACATTTCTTCGGCTTCCTCGGCTCTGCAACAGACCAGTATAAACCGGCATTAGTAGAAGATAATGTGAACATCAAACCGGATGGCAGGCACCTCAGTGAGCAGATCACAGATAAGGCGATCAGTTACATTGCGAGGCAGAAGGCTGCTGCGCCTGATAAGCCTTTCTTCCTGTACTACGCGCCTGCTGCTACGCATTCTCCCCACCAGGTGGCTACAGAGTGGAGCGACCGGTATAAGGGGCAGTTTGATGATGGCTGGGATGCGTTTAGGGAAAAGGTTTTCGCTAATCAGAAGAAGCTGGGCATCATTCCTGCCAATGCAAAGCTACCCGAAAGGAACTCGTATATACAGGCATGGAATGAGCTGAAACCCGACCAGAAAAAGCTGTACGCACGCTTTATGGAAGTTTATGCCGGTTACCTGACTTATACAGATTACCAGGTAAGCCGGGTGATTAATTACCTGAGATCCATTCAGCAGCTGGATAATACACTGATCTTCGTTGTAGTTGGCGACAATGGCGCGAGTAAGGAAGGTACTCTGGAAGGAGTGGTGACAAATGGTCATTCTCCGAGAAGGAACAAAACACTGCCACGCGACTCCGCCAGGTTATTCAATGAGCAGCACATCGCCCAGATAGGTACGCCGGAATCTGACGCCAACTATCCTTTAGGTTGGGCGCAGGCGGCCAACACACCGTTTAAATACTGGAAACAGGATGCCAATTCAGAAGGAGGGACCCGTAATCCGCTGATCGTATTTTATCCGAAAGGAATCAAAGCCAAAGGAGAAATACGCACACAGTACGGATATGTAACAGACCTCCTGCCTACGACAATTGAATTTTTGGGCATTCCTTTCCCTCAACAGATCAGGGGCATTAAACAGGACAGCCTGCACGGTACTTCTCTCGTGTATTCTTTTGCGAATGCCAATGCACCTTCCCGTCATACGGAACAGTACTATTATATTTTCGGTTCCAGGGCTATCTATAAAGATGGATGGAAAGCCGGGGCTGCACATCATCCCAACTATGAAGACCTCAATGGTTTCTCAGATGCAGGCCAGGCAGTTACAAAAGACTTTGACAAGGATGTATGGGAACTATACAACCTGAATGAAGATTTTAATGAGCGGGTGAACCTGGCGGATAAATATCCGGAGAAACTGGCAGAATTGAAACGCCTCTTCGAACAGGATGCGAAGAAGTACAATATTTATCCATATATCGACTGGGATGATGTGTTCAAGGCAAGGCTGATCAACTCAAGGAAATTACTCACCGCTGCTCCTAAATGATTACCCGTATGATAGTACAGGATATTTTACTACTGATCAGAAAGATCATTGTAGGCATTATCATTTTTTTGATACCCTTGTTTATTATCGCTGGCGCCCTGTGGCTGATCCAGCATTGGCTCTTAACATGAAAATATGATCATCATGAAAACGGATAAGATCACACAGCAGAGGATTATAAGGGACGCCCTGATAAGCATCGTGCTGTATGCATTGCCTGTATTGCTGATGTTGTTGTCGTTCAGGATAAGCGGTGAAAGACCGTGGAAGCAGCATCCACAGGCAACTGTAAAAGCGTCGAGATAACATTTTAATACCCGTACCGGCGTTAGCCGGTACTTAAAACTTTATCTAATGGTACATTATATAGAACTGATCTTCACCAACCTGAATGGGTGGGGACTACCGGTGATCATGCTGATCATCGGTATCATAGAATTCTCCTTCGGGTTGTATGAGAACCACTGGACCAATAATGAACGGATATTGGACATTGTGTGTTTCGTGGTGCCCAGAATTGTAGTGCGGCCACTTATTGCCTACCTGGGGGTATTGTTACTGCCCACACTGCTGCCCAATGCAAAAAATATATTTGCCTGGGTGCCGTTCTGGTGGGGATTTGCAATTATTGCCGTAGGCGATGATCTGACCCAATACTGGTACCACCGCCTGCATCATCAGTTGCCTTGGCTATGGCGCTTCCATCGTACGCATCATTCCGCGCCTTATATGGGCATGGCGATGGCCAGCAGGCAGAATATCATTTATACCATCTTTTTTTCACAGATCTACCTTACCACAACCCTGGTGTATCTTGGACTGGGATACCCGGTGTTGTTTGTGACAGGTATTAAAGCATTGATCACAACGGGAGCGCATTCCAGCATCAAATGGGATAAGCCTTTTTATACTATCCGCTGGTTGCAACCTATCGGTTGGGTGATGGAAAGGCTGATCTCTACACCTGCTACCCATCATGCGCATCATGCTGATAGTAGTGATGATGGTGTAGGAAATTATAAAGGGAATTTTGGAAATATGTTCTTTATCTGGGATATCATATTCGGGACAGGGATCATCACCAGGCAGTATCCCAGCGGATACGGTATTAAACACTACAAACAGGAAGAATGGTATGCTCAGTTCCTCTGGCCCTTGTTTAAATCCAGACGGAAGGGTAGTGAGCTATCAGCTGGCGGACCAATGGTAGGAGATAGCGTACCGGCTGTCCCTGCTGTTGTTGCGGAAGCATAAAATATAAGGCCGAATAAAATGAAAGCTCCCGGGGGTAATATCCACCGGGAGTTTTTTATTAAAATAAAATCGCTATTTTGACCGCAAATTAGCGCTTACAGAATGCGGTGGACAATGTTGATATGGATGACCATTTCCATAAATGGTCTCTTTGCTGCTGAGCAACCTTTACGGTATCTAAGTATAGAAAATGGGCTTTCCAATAATGCAGTCGTAAATGTTTACCAGGATTATAAAGGGTTCATGTGGTTCGGGACTTACGATGGACTGAACCGGTATGATGGTTACAAATTCAGAATTTACAGGAATAGGATAGGCGACAGTACATCTCTCATAGATAATGGTATTTATACAATAGACGGTGATACCGATCACCGGTTATGGATAGGAGGGCGGAAGGGCGTCAGTATTTTTGATCCGGTGAATGAACACTTCTCCGTAGCCAGGAACGCAGCAACCGGCAAACCCATAGAAGGGAATATTCACGTCATCAAGGCGGGAAATGGGGGCATGGTGCTCGTAGGTTCCGAGAGCAGAGGGTTATTACTGTTCAACAGGCATGCAGCCGCGGGACGGCAGATCCCGGTGGACAATAACCTGAATTATGAAGTAACTGCTATTGACTTTAATGCAGATAAAACTACAGCTTATATTTTCGTCCAGGACGTCGGACTATGTAAATATGATTGCAGCAAAGCTGTTGTCACAGTTATCAACCGGGAGTTAAAACAGGCCAACTGCCTGAAGGTGGATAAAAACGGAGACCTCTGGATAGGGACAGATAAAGGGCTTTTCAGATATAATGGTACCTACTCTGACAATTACCTGAAAGAAAAAAGCAAGATCGTTAACCTTTGTGCGGATAAACAGGGAGTACTGTGGGCCGCCTCCGATGGTCATGGGATATTTGTGGTCAGGGATGGAGAGGCCAGGCACAGTGATTATGCATTGAGCAGTAATGCTGTTTATTCGATCTGCGAGGACAGGGAAGGCCGTAAGTGGATCGGCACCCTGCGCGGAGGCGTTAATATTATAGACAACCGCCGGAATTTGTTTGAACAGCATTCCTTCAAGGGAAGTACGGTTGACAATTTCATTCTTTCCTTTTGTGAGGCAGATGGAAAAAATATATGGATAGGTACGGATGGAGGCGGACTGAAATACTGGAACCGCGAGAACAATACCGTTAAAAACTATAATTACGACCCGGGCAACAAGCAGGCTGTCAGCAGCAATTTTATTACAGGTATGTTGCAGGACTCCCACAGCGATCTGTGGATTGCTACCTGGTTTGGAGGCCTCAACAGGTATGATAAGAGACGGGACGCATTTGATCATTATGTTTGTTTTAATCCCTTTACCAAAGCTGCGGAGAATAACGTCTGGGCAATCTATGAAGATGCGCAGAAACGGCTATGGGCCAGTACAACTAATAATGGTACATTATACATTTTCAACCGTCAGACAGACACTTTTGAGCTTTTTGACAGGTCGCTGGTGAATATCCAGTGCCTGGCAGAAGATCATAAGGGAAACATGTGGGGCGGGAACTATTCCTCACTGATAAAGATCGACCGCGATCATAAACAGCACCATACGTATCCGGTTGGTTATACCGTCCGGACCATCCATGAAGACCGTCGGGGGAATATGTGGATAGGCACGGAGGGGGGCGGATTGCTGCTCTTCAATACAGTGACCGGTAAGTTCAGGCGTTTCTCAGAGGCCGAGGGCCTGCCTGGTAATACAGTGCTCCGGTTATTGGAAGACGACAAGGGCGATCTCTGGATAAGCACCTTCAACGGCTTGGCAAAGTTTGACCCTGTACAGTATACCTGCCGTAACTTCTCACAAACGGATGGGCTGCAGAGTAACCAGTTTTCTTATAACGCTGCTTTAAAACTGAGATCGGGGGAATTTCTTTTCGGGGGTATTAAGGGGTTCAATATTTTCCATCCTGACAGTATTTATGAACGAAGCAACTTTTCGCCCGTTTTCCTGACGGCCATCCGCCTGAACAATGTCCCCGCCGCGCAGAATAGTGATTACATCTCGAAGAGATCCCTGGAGAATATAGAAGAGATAACCGTTCCTTACGACAAGGCGGCCGTTTCGCTTGACTTTGTGGCCCTGGAATATACTTCCCCCGATAAGATCGGGTATAGTTACCAGATGGAAGGCTGGGATAAAGGTTGGAATGATGCCAGGGAATCCCGCACCGCCAATTATACCCACCTTCCCGAGGGGAATTACAGCTTCCTTGTCAAAGTGACGAATGCCGACGGGAAATGGGGGGAAGAGAAGCAGTTATTAAGGATCATCGTGTTGCCACCCTGGTATCGCACTCCCTGGGCCTATTCCATTTATCTGGCGCTTATCCTTGGGGTCATTTACCTCTTTATACAATATAAGTCCCGTCAGGAAAGGCTGAGATACGAGATCCGGCTGGCGCACCTGGAAAGTGAAAAGGAGAAAGAGATCAATGAGAAGAAATTGTCCTTCTTCACGAATATTTCCCATGAATTCCGTACCCCGCTCACATTGATCATCAACCCGCTGAAGGAGCTGAAAGACAATGAGAAACTGGGGGTGGTATACAGGAACGCCAGGCGTTTACTAAGTCTGGTGGACCAGTTATTATTATTCCGGAGGGCTGATAATGAGGAACTTAAGGTTACTAAGTTTGATATTACTTTATTATGCGAGGAGGTATTCCTCTGTTTTACCCAGCAGGCCGAAACGAGGAATATCAGGTACCAGTTCCTGGCAGATAATAATGGTCCCCTGGAGATATATGCCAATTACGAACAGATAGAGATAGCGCTCTTCAATCTGCTGTCAAACGCATTTAAGTTTACCCCGGATGGGGGAGAGATCTCTTTCCATATCCAGCTCACAGAAGGTGGAGTTGATATTATCCTGAAGGATTCGGGAGCCGGTATCCCGGAGAATATGGGCGACAAGATATTTGATAAATTCCAGCACGGGGATAGTCACAGCTCAGGATTCGGGATTGGGCTTTACCTGGTGAAGAAATTCATTGAAAATCATAAGGGTAAAGTCTCCTATACGAGTAAGGTGAAAGAGGGGACGACCTTCTGCGTCCACCTGAGGACTGGAACGGAGCATTTCGACGCGAAGGCGCTAAAGGAGGAACCGGTGAAGAAATCGGCGATCCTGGATGAACTGATAGACGATGTATACCGGAAACCGGAACCGGAGAAACTGGTATCCCCGGAGGACATGATCACGGAAAAGAGGACGGTACTGCTGATCGACGACAATGCCGAGATCAGGGAATACCTGCACCGGCTTTTCGCGGATAAATATATTGTCTATCAGGCGGAAAATGGTATTGAAGGATTTGCCGCGGTGGAAAAATACATGCCCGACCTGGTGATCAGTGATGTCCATATGGAGGGAATGAATGGTATTGAATTGTGCAGGAAGATTAAGGAAACGGATATTACCAGCCATATCCCGGTCATTCTGCTGACATCTTCGTCCGAGGCGAGAATGGAAGGGATCGAAGGCGGCGCAGATGATTATATCACAAAACCGTTTGACAGTGCCCTGCTGCTGGTAAAGGTCCAGACCATTATAAAGAACCGTAACCTGTTGCAGCAATATTTCCAGGAAAACATTACACTAAGAACCAGTTATGTGAAAGTTCCTGCTGAATACCAGGACTTTTTAAAAAGATGTATAGAAATAGTCGAAGCCAACCTGGGGAATGAGGATTTTACTATTAAGACCTTCACGCAGGCCATCGGTATGAGCCATTCCAGCCTCTATAAGAAAGTAAAATCGATCTCGGGACAGACCATCAATGCCTTTATCCGTTCCATCCGGCTCAGAAAAGCAGCCGTTTTAATGCTAAAAGAGAATTATACCGTCAATCAGGCCGCCTTTCAGGCGGGAATCTCGGACATTAAATATTTCAGGGAGCAGTTTCACAAATTATTTGGGATGAATCCATCGGCTTACGTAAAAAAGTACCGGCATTCTTTCAACCAGGATCTGAATGTGGTAAAATCGGACAATTCGGCATCTGAAAGATGAAAATGCCCCCTTTTTTAAGCGATTTACCCCCTCTGCGGGTCCTTTTTATCCACCTAATTTAGTCATGTAATTACCACGTAATCATAGTGCAACCAACTATCAATCAATTTTAAAGGAATGTACGTTATGAAAAAAAGTCTATCGACGGTAGTGAATTTAGTGTCACTACGACAGTTGCTGCTAGTCCTTCTCCTCTCCCTGTCCCTGATACCAGAATTAAGGGCGCAAAAACAAAATATTACGGGGAAAGTGTCTGAGGCGGGTGGCGCCGTTCCCGGTGTAAGTGTCCGGATAAAAGGAACTAACCAGGGAACACTGACAAATGAACAGGGGAAATTTACCCTGTCGGCCAATGTAGGGGATACCTTAATCTTTAATCACGTTTCATACGTCGCCCAGGAAATTGCGGTAAAGAGTACCGCACCGGTAAATGTAACACTTACCACCGTGAGCCAGAATGTAAATGAAGTGGTGGTGGTAGGTTATGGTACCCAGAAAAAAGCTACCCTTACCGGGTCCATTTCTGTGGTAAAGGGAGCTGACATCGTAAAAAGCCCGCAGCCCAACGTGTCTAACGCGCTGGCTGGCCGTTTCTCCGGTGTTATTGCCAACAACAGATCAGGTGAGCCTGGTTATGATGGTTCAACTGTGAGCATCCGCGGACAGGCTACTACCGGTAATAATGATGTACTCGTTGTAGTAGATGGGGTGCCTGGACAGATCGGCGGTCTGGAAAGGCTGGATCCCAATGACATAGAAAGCATCAGTGTACTGAAAGATGCATCTGCAGCGGTATATGGTAGCCGTGCGGCAAATGGGGTGATCCTGGTAACCACCAAAAGAGGTAAAACAGGCAAACCTGTGATCTCCTACAGCTTTAACCAGGGATTTTCTTCTCCAACCCGTCTGCCAAAAATGGCTGATGCGGCAACCTATGCCACCATCAGGAACGAGATCCAGTATTATGCGCTGCCGGCAAATGGCATGAACCAGGTGTATAGCGCTGATCAGATACAGAAGTTCAGAGATGGTTCTGATCCCCTGCACTATCCAAATACTGACTGGCAGAAAGAAACGCTGAAGAATACAGCGCTGCAGAGCCAGCATAGCCTGTCAGTGAACGGAGGAAGTGACAATGTAAGATATTATGTGTCTCTGGGTATGATCAAACAGGACGGTATCTATAAACATGGTGTAACAGACTACAATCAGTATAACTTCAGGTCAAACATTGATGCAGATGTAACCAAAAGATTGAAAGTAAGCCTCTATCTATCAGGCCGCGAAGAAGACCGTATGTACCCGGTAACCGGTGCGGGAGATATCTTCCGTTCTATCTACCGTGCTTATCCTACAGTAGCAGCCCGTTATCCAAATGGCCTGCCAACTTCCGGTATTGAGAACAATAACCCGATACTGCAGGCGACCGATATAGGCGGTACCAACAGGAACCCTACTCAGGTGTTCAATGGTATCCTGAAAGGTAGCTACGCAATTCCGGGTGTAGATGGTCTTTCCCTGGACGGATTCGTCTCTCTCGACAAATCATGGAGCTTCTCCAAAGCGTTTGCCAAACCTTACGCAGTGTATGACTTTGTGGAAGCAACCAATACTTATAAGAAAACTGTAATAGGTGGGTCCAACCAGATGGCTACGCTGTCTGAAGGACAACTGAACAAAGCGCTGATTACCTCCAATATCAAACTGAACTATGCACGCAGGTTTGGTAAACATGATGTAAGCGCCTTTATCGCATACGAACAGAGTAAAACAACCCTGGATAGCCTCGGCGCCTACAGGATGAATTTCCCGACTACGCTGACACCTGAATTGTCCCAGGGCGGAGCTGCTGCAACAGATAAAGACAATTCCGGTAAGAGCTACAATTTTACCAGGAAGAGTTATTTCGGCCGGCTGGCTTATAACTACGAGGAAAAATACCTCCTGGAAGCACAGGCCCGTATTGACGGTTCTTCTACGTTCCCTAAAGGCCAACGCTATGGTTTCTTCCCTTCAGTATCTGCCGGATGGCGCGTATCACAGGAAGAATGGTTTAAGTCCTCAGTGGGCTTTATCAACGACCTGAAACTGCGTGGTTCTTATGGTACACTGGGTAATGATAATGTGGGACTGTTCCAGTACTTCGACAACTATTCCCTGAATAACCAGTATGTGATCGGTTCTGCTATTCACTCTGGTATCGATCTTACCAAGCTCGGTAATCCAAACATTACCTGGGAAGTAGCAAAGAAAATGGACATTGGTTTCGATGCACGGTTCCTGAAGCATCTGTCACTGGAATTCATCTATTTCCAGCAGAAACGTAGTGACATTCTCACGCCAAGAAATGCCTCTATTCCACAGATATCAGGTATCGTAAATCCATACAATGCTGATGCGCTGGTGCCTTCTGAGAATATCGGAAAGGTGAACAGCAGTGGTATTGAAGCTACAGTGGGATATGACAACCGCACCACCAGTGGTATCGGTTATCATATCAACGCAAACCTTACCTATGCAAAAAACAAAGTGATCTTCATCGATGAAGCTGCGGGAACACTGGATTATCAGCGGAAAACCGGCAGACCACTGTCTACAGAGCTGCTGTATAATGCGATAGGTATTTTCAGATCACAGGCAGACCTGGATAAATATCCGCACGTGAAAGGTGCGCAGCTCGGAGACCTGATCTATGAAGATTACAACAAGGATGGTCAGATCACTGCAGACGACCAGACAAGAATGCCGTACAGCAATATTCCTCAGATCACTTACGGTGCTGTATTGGGTGCCGATTACAAAGGCTTTGATGTATCCGTGGTATTTGCAGGACAGGCACGTGTAAGCCAGTATGTATTACCGGAGTCGGGTACTATCGGTAACTTCTACAGCAGTTGGGCCGATAACCGCTGGAGCCCGTCAAACCCTAACGGATCTTATCCTAAAGTAGATGAGAGGGCTTCTTCTTCTAATAATGGTGGTCTGTATAAAAACTCCTTCTGGCTGAATAATGCGTCTTTCCTCCGTCTGAAGAACGTGGAACTTGGCTACAATGTGAATGCAGGTATTCTGTCCCGTATGAACATCTCCGGCCTGAGAATATATGCCAGCGCCTTCAACCTGTTCACTTTCACCAAAGTGAAAGACTATGATCCGGAAGGCTATAGCTCTAGCGGACAGTTCTATCCGCAGCAGCGTATCGTGAATGTGGGTGCGAATGTTAAGTTTTAATCGTAAAAATTCCATCAATGAAAACTAGTAAGAATATATTATACACAATGCTTCTTGCCGGAGGAATATTCACCTCCTGTAAAAAGAATTACCTGGATATCGTCCCTTCTGATAAGATTGCTGATGTGGCTGTATTGGCCGACTCCTCTTTGTTTGAGAACTATGTCATTAACCGTTACATGGGCGTAAGACTACAAGAGAAGGAGGCAGAGGGAACTCCTCCGGGCTTTGGAAGGGGCTTTGAATATGCGATGTGGAGCTCTCTGTCAGACGAATCCATATACAATAACGATGATAATACCTGGCTGATACAAAGAGGCCTGCTGGCGCCTGAAAATACCGGTATTGCCGGTACCATCTGGGGTCGCAGCTACCGCAGCATCCGCGAATGTAACTATGGCCTGAACAATATTATGCAGGTGGGAATGAGCGAGCAGTTAAGAGCGAAACTGAGAGGTGAACTACATTTTATCAGGGCTTTCCGTTACCAGGATCTCATCAGGAACTATGGCGGCGTTATTTTAATGGGCGATAAAGTATATAATCTTGGCGACGATATGACCGACGCCTCCCTCTATACCAAGTCCTCTTTGAAACAATGTATGGACTATGCGGTGGCCGAGCTGGATTCTGCTGCACAGTACCTGCCTGTTGCGAATGACAATAGCTGGCAGGCGGGCCGCGCTACCAAAGGTGCAGCCCTGGCATTAAAAGCACGCTTGTTATTATATGCGGCTAGTCCCCTGTATAATGTAGGTAGCTGGGAAGCTGCCGCTGCTGCTGCAAAAGCGGTGATGGATATGAACCAGTACTCAATTGCATCGGATTATGCTAAATTGTTCCTGACTGCCGGCAGCAACGAGATTATCTTCGCGAGACAATATGCAATAGGTGCACGTCACGTCTGCCTGGAAATATCAAACGGTCCAAACGGTTATAACGGCTGGGGTGGAAATATACCGCTGCAAAACCTGGTGGATGCTTATGAAATGAAGAATGGTAAACCGATCACAGATGCCACTTCCGGATATGATGCGACCAATCCTTATGCAAACCGTGACGCCCGTTTTTATGCTACTGTGCTTTATAATGGTGCTATTTACAGGAAAGATACAGTGAAAGTGTTTACTCCCGGTGGAAAAGACAGTAAGGACGGACCTTCCAACTGGAATACTTCTAAAACCGGTTATTATCTGCGTAAATTCATGGATGACAACAATCCTATAGACAACCCATGGAACGTAGCCGGCTTACAGCCATGGATCTATCTCCGCTACGCAGAAGTGCTGCTGAACTATGCAGAAGCACAGAATGAAGCAGTAGGTCCCGATGGAACAGTATACGCTGCGGTGAACCAGGTAAGACAACGTGCAAGCGTTGCTCAACCTGCACTGGTAGCAGGGCTGTCCAAAGACCAGATGAGAGATGCGATCAGAAGGGAAAGACAGGTGGAACTGGCTTTTGAAGAGCACCGCTTTTATGATGTGCGCCGCTGGAAGATTGCCATGGAGACAGACAACGTTCCGGCTTATGGTATAACAGTGGAGTTGGATAGCAACAAAAAGCCTGTATATACCAGGAAAGTAGCATTGAGCAACCGCTCTTTCGCGGAAAAGAACTACTGGCTGCCTATTCCAAGAACAGAGATCCAGGCTTCAAATAATAAGCTGGAACAAACAAGTGGTTATTAGTATGAAAGAGATCATTGTATCGGCATTGCTGCTTTATACATGTATGCACACCGCGGCGGGACAGACCGCCGCGGTGCATATAAGCATCGATCCCGAAGTGACTTATCAGACGATTGACAATTTCGGCGCTTCAGATGCCTGGTCGGCACAATTCGTAGGTAACTGGCCGGCTGAAAAGAAGAACAGAATGGCAGACTGGCTGTTTAGCACGGACACGACTTCCAACGGGCAGCCTAAAGGTATCGGATTGTCCCTGTGGCGCTATAATATAGGCGCAGGCAGTGCCGAACAGGGAGACAGCAGTGGTATTAAAGATGAATGGCACAGGGCTTCCAGATGGCAGGCTCAATCCGGACAGCTTTGGTTCCTGCAGGCAGCGAAGGAAAGAAAGGTGAAACAATTCCTGGCCTTCCTGAATAGTCCGCCCGTTAATCTGACCCTTACCGGGAGAGCATTTGCCAACAAGGGAAATACTAACATCAGTCCTGATAAATACGATGCTTTTGCCACTTATATAGCAGATGCGATTGAGGGGATCCATAAAACCACCGGTACCCGTTTTGACTTCGTCAGTCCTGTGAATGAACCACAATGGGACTGGAGTGATAATAAACAGGAGGGATGCCCTTACAACAATGATCAGATCAGCGCGTTGACGAGAAGTCTGAGTAAAACGCTCACAGCACGCAAGCTGTCCACAAAAATAGTGATCGGGGAAGCCGGTCAGCTGACCTACCTGTTTGACGGAAAAGATAAACCTGCAAAAGGACAACAGATCGCCGCCTTTTTTGACAGCACTTCTCCGGATTATCTTGGGAACCTGCCAAACCTGTATCACAACATATTAGGGCACAGCTATTTTACTACCTCACCTGGTAATATTGCGGTGCTGGTAAGAGAGGAAGTAGCCAAACATGTGAAGAAAGTGAAGGGCCTCGGATTCTGGCAATCAGAATACTGCATACTCGGCGATAATGCCGGCGAGATCAATGGAGAAAAAAGAGATTATGGTATGGACGCGGCATTGTACCTGGCCCGTGTCATCCATTACGACCTGACCATTGCTAATGCAGCGGCATGGCAATACTGGCTGGCAATATCTCCTTATGATTATAAAGATGGATTGATCTATATAGATAAGAATAAACAGGACGGTCAGTTCCGCGACAGTAAAATGCTGTGGACACTGGGCAACTATAGCCGCTTTGTAAGACCCGGAGCAAAAAGGATCAGAGCCGACATAGCCGGAGACAGTACATTGCTGGTCTCTGCATATAAAAATACAGATCGTACGATCAGTGTAGTAATTGTAAATAGCGCGAACGATAACAAAACTATTTCACTGAACCGTAAGAAGGGACAGTTTCGGAGACTTCGCTCCTATGTGACCTCCGAAGCAGATAACCTACACCCTCTTGCTGTAAATAATAGTCTCACGATACCCGCCCGGGCTGTTGTTACGGTGACGGAAAGTATTAATTAATAAAAGACCAAGGATGAAAAGGACTGGCTTAATTGCTTTGCTGATAGCACTGCTCAGCATGACTGCAGGTGCACAGCAAACAGGGAAACATACGTTCGAACTGGGAGATACGGCATTCCTGCTGGATGGTAAACCCCTGTTGATGATCTCGGGTGAAATGCATTATCCCCGGGTACCACGCGAATGCTGGAGGGAGAGAATGAAAATGGCGAAAGCCATGGGCTTAAATACCATCGGCACGTATGTGTTCTGGAATGTACACGAACCGGAGAAAGGACAGTATGATTTTTCGGGCAACAATGATATTGCTGCCTTCGTTAAAATAGCACAGGAAGAAGGATTGTGGGTGGTGTTGAGGCCCAGTCCCTACGTATGTGCAGAGTGGGAGTTTGGCGGATATCCGTACTGGTTGCAGCAGATAAAAGGGCTGACTGTGCGTGGTAAAGAACCGCAATACCTGGAAGCTTACAGGAACTATATTAAGGCCGTGGGTAAGCAGCTGTCGCCATTACTGGTGAACCATGGTGGTAATATACTGATGGTGCAGATAGAGAACGAGTACGGTTCTTATTCAAACGATAAAGACTATCTCGACATTAACCGCAAGATGTTCATAGAAGCCGGCTTTGATGGTCTGCTCTATACCTGCGATCCTGAGCCGGCTATTAAAGACGGGCACCTGCCGGGCCTTTTACCGGCTATCAACGGTGTAGATGATCCTGCGAAAGTGAAAAGACTGATAAATGAGAATCATAACGGCAAAGGGCCTTATTATATAGCAGAATGGTATCCTGCCTGGTTCGACTGGTGGGGAACGAAACATCATACCGTTCCTTATGAGAAGTACCTGGGGAAACTGGACAGTGTGTTGGCTGCAGGCATATCCATCAATATGTATATGTTCCATGGGGGAACCACAAGGGATTTCATGAATGGCGCAAACGCCAATGACCACGCGCCATATGAACCACAGATCAGTAGTTATGATTATGATGCACCGCTGGACGAAGCAGGGAATGCTACGGAGAAGTTCAGGCAGTTCCGCAACGTGATTGCCAAACATTTGCCTGCCGGAACAGTGCTGCCGGAAATACCTGCTGCAAGGCCTGTGATTGCAATACCTGATATCAGTTTCACACATTCAACACCTGTATTTAACCTGTTGTCTGCGCCGGTAAGCAGTGCTACACCGCTCACTTTTGAAGATCTCGGACAAGCGTATGGATGGGTATTGTATAGCACAACGCTGGATGGGAATAAGAAGGCCTTGTTAAAGCTGAAGGAGCTGAGAGATTATTGTATCGTAATGGTGAATGGTAAGAAAGTGGGAGTGCTGGACAGAAGATCCGGACTGGATAGCATACAGTTGCAGCTGCCTGCGGGAAAAGTGAAACTGGACCTGCTGGTAGAAAACCTGGGACGCATCAACTTCGGACCGTACCTGCTGGCAAATAAAAAGGGAATAACAGAACAAGTGTTATGGGCAGGCAAAGAAGTCAGGAACTGGAAGATGTATAAACTGCCATTTAACAAGCTGCCTGCTGTGAAGGCAAAAAAGAACATTGCGGGTGTAACTGTCCCTGCACTGAAAGAGGGTACATTTGTATTGGATAAGCCGGGAGATACTTACCTGGATATGAGCAACTGGGGTAAAGGCGCTGTATGGATCAACGGACATAACCTCGGCAGATACTGGGAAGCAGGTCCTCAGCAGACAATATATGTTCCGGCTGAATGGCTCCGTAAAGGCACAAACAATATTGCCGTGATGGAATTGATCAAACCGGAAATGAAGAAGTTATCGGGGATTACGCATCCAATATTGGATGTACTGAAATAAATTGATGGGGGACAAAAAACGATATTCAATGAATAGAGGAAATTATGGAGATATAGTATAGAACAGTGAACCTATCATTTTAAGTGTGCGGATGATACTTATTGTAGTATATTTTATTTTTTAATTTATTGTACTTTTACGTCTATACGATGAGGCTTCTTTATGAAGCCTTTCGTATTTTATAGCAGAGAAAGAGCACTGGATAGATATTGCCCGGTAACCCGCATGCAGGCTATCCATAGACATTAAGAGCACGACCAATGAGCATAACCACCTGCAACATGTAACAGTGAGATAGTGGGCCTGTCCGTGAACAGCAGGCTATATGAACGACCTTGTATTTATTCAGTGAACAATAGAAAAACCGCACCAAACCTATTCTATGGAGAAAAACTTTACGCTGGTAAAGCTGTTCCTATTGCTTTTTGTAATCGGTATTACTTCTGCAACAAAAGCACAGCCATTCGTCCATCCGGGGCTTCCGTTTAACAAGGAAGACCTTGCATTACTGAAAGAAAACATCCAAAAGGAACCCTGGTTATCTGCTTATAACAGGTTTAAAAGTGACTACAGGTCGCTGCTGACCTATGGAATGCGGGGGCCTTTTGTTGAAGTAGGGCGTTCGCCCGATATCAACAGGAATGCCTGGCAGATCGACATGATGGCTATCCATCACCTGGCATTGATGTGGATCTTTACCGGAGATACAGCTTATGCGAGAAAGGCAACGGATATGCTGGATGCATGGGCAGTTACCAATACTATTTGGGGTGGTTCTGAGAATATGCTTGATATGGGCGACTATGCCCCTTATTACATTACCGGTGCGGATATTCTCAGGGGCACCTATCCGGGATGGACAGCAGAAAACACTGCACACGTGAAGAAATACTTTGCGAACGTATACTGGCCCGCTTCGTGGGTGCCCGGTCCTTTAAGAGATCATAACAAAGGCGCTTTACAGCTGGCCGTAGCACTGGGCGTAGCCGCATTCTGTGATGATACGCTGAAGTGGAACCAGGCACTGGATGTATACAGAATGGATGGCGGTGGAGGCTTGCGTAATAGCCTGGCCAACGGGGAAGTGGCAGATGCGGGGCGTGATGACCATTGGTATGTACAGGCAGGTGCATTGATGTGGGGGGCTGAGATTGCGTGGAAGCAAGGCGTTGATCTCTTTGCAGAAATGGATAACCGCTTACTGGCGGTCGGTGAATTGTATAACCACTACGCTATTAACAATACAGGCCTGGAATATATTCCGCTGGGAGGATATTCTACCTATTATACCAACTGGGGAATTCCTACAGGTGCCCGGCACCAGGACGCATTTAATAATATCATACAGGCAGCATACTCTCTCCGTAAAGGTATCCCGACGCCTTATACTGATTCTATGCGTACATTGGTGGGAGAGGGTATCACCTCCTTTCTCTATTTGAAATCAGAAGATCATTCTACAGCTACTCCCTTGCCTCCTGTGCCATATGCGGTTACGGAACCTGCAACATCACTTACGAATATTGATATCGGAAGTACAGGCATCAGCGGTAATGCGGTATATAAAGATGGTGTATGGACCATTACGGCTGCTGGTGCCGGCGGCGCAGCCAATTATACCTTTAAGCCGGTAAAAGGAAACGCTACCATGATCGTGAAACTGGACAGCAACTCCATCAAAACCGCTGTAACAGGTATCATGATGCGGGAGCAGCTGACTCCGGGGGGTAATTATGTGGCTGTGAACCTGAATGGGACAAATACTGTTACTGCGGGCGGAAGTGGATATACTGCCTCACGGATATCTACTCATGATATCAGCAGCGTCAATAAAACAGGATCATGGTGGCTGAAGCTGGAGCGGGTGGGGCAGCGTGTTTTCACCTGGCATTCACACGATGGTATCAATTGGTCAAACAATGGTTTGTACATCACCAACATGGGCGAAGATACCTATATGGGATTCTTTTGTTCGTCCGGTAGTTCATCTGAAAAGAACATTGCTGTCTGCAGTAATGTCCGGATCTCTAACGGCATCCCTGCCGGAGCACCCATCATCAATAGTCCGCTGAATGTTGATGGCCTGGCAGATACTACCTTTTCCTATACCATTACCGCCAGCAACAGCCCTGTTATGTTTCAGGCAAGCGGTCTGCCTGCAGGGCTGAAGATTGACTCACTGACTGGTATTATTTCAGGAACAGCTACTGCGGTAGGCACCAGTATAGTGACATTAAAAGCGACGAATGCAAAAGGTTCTGGAACAGCGGTACTCGTTATCAAAATGTTCAGTAAAGTGCCTCCGGGTGTGCCTACCCGTTTAGGTGCAAAGGTAACCAGTGGTGTAAATATCACGATTTCATGGAGAGGTGCAGCCAATGCCACCAGTTATAAAGTATACCGTTCCCGTTCCTACGACGGGCCATTTATAGCCCTGGATTCCGGCCTTACCAACCTTTCTTATACTGATAACGATCCTTACCCCGGCGTGAATAGTTACTATGTCGTAACGGCTACTTCAGGGCCACTGGAAAGTGCAAGATCTAATGTCGCCTGGATATCCGTTCCTCCGGATGTGCCAGCACAACCTGTTGTTACCAATAAAAACGCACAACTGATCCTTAACTGGCAACCAGCAGTTGGCGCCATAAAATATACGGTTAAACGGGCTGCAACAACAGGTGGGCCATACGTCACAATAGATACCGTTACTGCTGTCGCCTACACCGACAACAATGTCGTAAATGGCATTGCCTATTATTATGTTATTGCCGCCATGAATGAAACGCAGGAAAGCGCTAATTCCGCCGCGGTATTTGGTATGCCTGGAGGAAGTGGTGCAACCTGGAGCGGAGCGCCAGTAGCTGACAACTGGAGCAATGCTGGCGACTGGGTGGAGAATGGAGTACCGGGAAGCCCTGCTATCCTGACATTTAAAGCGAGTTCGAAATCCACCATCAACAACGATATCACTGGCCTGAAAGTGGCAAGGATCCTTTTTGATGCGGATGCCAGTCAGTATACGATCGGCGGTAACAGTATTGCCTGGAAGAAAGAACTGGTCAACAATTCGGCCTGGTTACAGACATTGAATATACCGATGGTGCTCGACAGCCAGCTGAATATCATCACCAATACACAACCCATCACAATTACGGGCGCCATCAGCGGGAGCCAGGGACTTGTAAAAGCAGGCTGGTCCGTGTTATACCTGAACGGCGATAATACCTATGCTGGTAATACCACCATCAGCGGATGGGGTAGTAACTGGCCACCGGTAAATGGTATTGGCATACAGGGTATTGGTACAGGTACACCTGGCAAACCAACTTCAGGTCCGCTTGGAACAGGGAAAATTATCATGGACGGAGGTTCATTGTTCAGTACTGCGGATGCAACACTCTGGAATGATATCGTGGTGACGGAGGGGAAAACAAGCGACTTCTTTCAGACAGGTGGTGCACTGAATCTGATGGGGAACATTACAGGGAATGGCACCCTGGAAGAAGACGGTAATAACTACGGAGGACTGAACCTCTGGGGCGACAACAGTAATTTCACCGGATCATTTATCTGTAGAAATCGTAGCGGTTATACGAGGTTCCAGTTCTGGGTACCGGAATCCGGTAGTCCTAAGGCGCATTTTACATTGTTGAATACATCTGTAGACGCAGCAAGCATCCGGTTCTCTTCAGGCACCCTGCATTTTGGTGCGCTCTGGGGGCCGGGTTCTTTCAAAAACAGGGCAGGTGGTGCTCCTATAGTAAGTATAGGCGCCCTGAACGTAAACAGTGTGTACGACGGCAGTATGCAGAACACATTGTGCGTGGAGAAAGTGGGTACCGGCATATTGGTTTTCAGAGGAAGCAGTACCTATACAGGTACTACCACCGTGCGTAGTGGAACCTTCCTGTTGAATAATAATCCGGTAACCGGTAGCTTTTACAGTGATATTACAGCCGTTGGCGGTGTATTTGGCGGTACCGGTAAAAGTACAGGCAATGTAACTATTGGTACGGGTTCAGGTACCGGCGCTTCCCTGGAGCCGGGAGATCAGGGGATTGGTACTTTCATTGCTGACTCGCTGAAGATAAATGCTGATGGAACTTATAAAGTAGAGTTAAGTGCGGTTGACAAGACGGCTGATAAAATAGTAGTTACTGCTGTGACCTTGAACAATGCTTCCCTGGCCCTTACTAACCTGAATGCGGACTCCATGTCTATAGGGAACACTTTCACTATTGTCGACAACACAGGCACAGCTGCGGTAAAAGGAACCTTTAAGGGATTGCAGGAAGGGGCACAGCTTACAGCGGGTAAGGATAACTTCAATATCACCTATAAAGGAGGTACCGGTAACGATATCGTACTAACAGTGACTAAACCCGTGGAAGTAGTCGATACAACGGTAGTGGATACTACAGTAACCGATACAGTAATTGTAGCCAGGAAAGATCAGTATGTCACCTTTGCCCATATCGGGGATAGAATAGTCGGTCAGGAGGATCTGCTGCTGGATGCAGTGGCTTCTTCGGGACTGCCGCTTGCTTTCAGTAGCAGTGATAATAATGTCGTAATCGTGGTCAACGATTCCTTACGGACCCTGAGAGCTGGCATGGTCACTATTACAGCTATCCAGGCAGGGAACGCTGACTATAAGCCGGCAATGGCGCAGCAATCTTTCAGCGTAACGGTAAAGAAAGACAGTGCAGCAATATTGGCGTCGATTCGTATATATCCTAACCCTGCCGATGATCATTTCATCATACATCTCAGCAGTGTTCTGCCCGGCGCCTTATTGCTTATACATAATAACAGGGGAGAACTGATACACACCCAGCGACTGACAGATACCAATACGTCTGTTAATATTAAAAGCTGGGCGGCGGGTATGTATTACATAAGAATAAAAAATGGCTATCTGTTTGACGACAAGTTGATCAAGCGGTAGCTGATTTGAGAGTTAGATTTATTTTGCTATGTTTGAGCAGATAAAGGCTACGTTCAGATTTGACTACTTCCCGCTATACCGACCATACACTACTTCTCCGGATGGCAGCCGGAGAGGAGGAGGCATTTAACCAGCTTTTTAATAAGTATTGGGATAAGGTATATTCTACAGCTTTAGTACTGACAAAGTCAAACCAGATAGCTGAGGACATTGCCCAGGAGGTATTTCTCCGTATGTGGCAAAACCGTCATAAAACAGATATTATTGATAACCTGGAAGGCTTCTTATTTATTACAGCCCGTAACCTGATCTATAATAAGCTGAGTCGGTTAAAGCTGGAAGTGGCTTATACGAACTATATACAGCATCACTTTACCTTGTCCGGACCAGATACGGAAACACAGGCAGAGTTCCGGCAGTTGAAGACTATCCTGGAGGAAGGGATGCGGCAGCTTCCCCCGCAACAGCAGAAAGCGTTCCGCTTAAGCCGGGAAAACGGCCTCAATCATGAAGAGATCAGCCTTCAGATGGGGGTAAGCCGCGCAACTGTCAAAGATTATATCGTAAGGGCCATCGCCTTTTTAAGGAAATACCTCCAGGACCATGCCCTGGAGGTATTTCTATTGATTCTCTCCAATTTTAAATAATTTTTTTCTTCCGGCACTTCCTTTTGCACCCTTCGGCTGTCTTTAACAGTAGAAGGGTAAACTTATTCATTGCATGACACAGGAAGAATTAAGAGGACTGATAGAGAAATATCTGACGGAAGACCTGTCACAGCAGGAATTTCAGCTGTTATGGTCGGCGTTGGAGGAGCCAGCGAATAAAGAAGTATGGATGGAAATGACCAGGAGTGTATGGGAGAATCCCATGTACCATGGCCTTTCCGACGATCATATTAAAGAAAAAGCACTGGACAGGCTGCGGCCATTATTGACACAAGAGGCACTTTCCCCAACGATTCCAGACAAAAAAGCCCTTGTTGTGAGATGGTTGGCGCGTGGAGGCGCCTGGTGGGCCGCAGCGGTCTTTGTGGTTATGTGTAGTGCAGGTGCTTATCTGCTCTTTTTTAATCAGAAACAGCAGCAACCGTCAACTAATACGGGTAGTATCGCTACTAAAAGTGATGTGGCTCCGGGTAGCAACAAAGCGCTTTTAACCTTAAGTGACGGTTCAACAGTGGCATTGGACAGCGCCGGTAATCAGCTGATCCGGCAGGGAGCAACTACCATCCGGCAGCGTAACGGCCTGTTGCAGTATAAGACGCAGGGCGCGGAATCGGGGACTACATATAATACATTGACAACACCCAGGGGAGGACAATTTAGGATCGTATTACCCGATGGTACCAAAGTCTGGCTGAATGCGGCATCTTCTATCAGATATCCCATCGCCTTTACACAAAACGAAAGGAGGGTGAAGATAACGGGAGAGGTCTATTTTGAAGTAGCCCCCAACGTTGCAAAACCATTCATGGTCGATGTGAACAGCTCAACAGAAATAGAAGTACTGGGCACTCATTTTAATGTTAACGCCTATAAAGATGAAGCAGCCATCAATACCACCCTACTGGAAGGCAAGGTAAGAGTGAATACAAACCAGCAGCCGGGCGTCATATTAAAACCAGGTCAGCAGGCCAGTTTGAGCACAAATGGGACATTACAGGTGTTTAAAGATATAGATACTGCACAGGTCATTGCCTGGAAAGAAGGCTGGTTCCAGTTCCATCTGGCCAATCTGCCGGAAGTAATGCGCCAGGTTTCACGCTGGTATGATGTAGAAGTAAATTACAAAGGGAATATTACTGATGCCGTATTTGAGGGAAGGATACAAAGGGACCTCACTTTAGCGCAGATGCTTAAGATTCTTGAAAAGTATCATGTGCGTTTCCACGTTGAAGGAAAAACAATCACCGTATTACCTGGTTGAACGATCCCTTAAACGTATTCATCGTTGCCGTTATACCCACTCATTATGAAAAAGGCAAGGAGGTTGCACCAGACTGTCATATGTCATTGTGCCCATATTGTTTAACAACACTAAAAACGTAATTATCGATAAGTAACAACTAGCCAAAATCAATGTCCGTCTGTTAAAGCCGGAACCCGATCGCCATCGGGCCCGGCAAAGGGCAAAAACTGTTCTGTAAACCAATTTTATCACCCAATTCCAAGTTATGAATTTAACAGCTCTATGCCAAAATAGTGTTGGCGTGCCGGGACTATTAACTAAATTTTTCAGAGTTATGAAAATAACCACATTCTTGCTGCTGGCAAGTTTCATGTGTGTAAGCGGGGAGGGGATTTCACAAACGATCACCATTTCAGCCAGGAATGTACCGCTCATAAAGATCTTTAAGATGATTGAGCAACAGGCAGGATATGGTGTTTTCTACGATGTACACATTTTAAAAGATGCCAAACCGGTGTCCATTGATATGAAGAACGCACCTGTTGAGAAAGTGCTGCAGGAGGCGTTGAAAAGCCAGCCTTTTGATTATTCCATAGAGGATAAAACAATTATCATCAGCCGTAAATTTCCTCCACAGCAATCCCTGCCATCATCGGCAGCTCCACCTGATACTGTTATCGCCAGTCTTACGGGAGTAGTGACCGACACTGCGGGTACTCCATTGCCTGGGGCTACAGTAATGGTAAAAGGTACCAAACAGGGGGCCGTTACCAATAACGAAGGGGAATTTAACATCAAATCTGTCAGCAGGGATGCCGTGCTTATTATCAATTTCGTTGGCTACAGGTCCCGTGAAATACCCGCGGAAGGCCGTTCCAGGCTCAGCGTACGGCTGGAAACAGACCTTCAGGCACTAAGTGATGTGGTGGTGGTGGGATATGGTTCCCAGAAGAAGGAAAACCTCACCGGGGCGATAGCTACCGTAAGTGCCAAAGAACTGGAAAGCCGTCCTCTGGTGAATCTGGCCCAGGGTCTTCAGGGTTTGATCCCCAACCTGAACATCAACCTGAACAATGGCAAGCCCGGCACCGGCGCCAATTTCAATATCAGGGGTATTACGTCCATCAATTCAGGTAACGAGAACCTGGGCGGTCCCCTGGTAATGGTAGATGGTGTGCAGATGGACCCAAACCTGATCAACCCAGGAGATGTAGAGACAGTTACCGTACTAAAAGACGCTGCCTCCGCGGCAATTTATGGTAGCCGGGGCGCTTATGGCGTGATACTGATCACAACAAAAAGCGGGAAAAAGAACGGCGCGCTTAGTCTGACCTATTCCGGAGCTTATACGCTGACCCGTCCTACCCGTTTACCAAAATATCTCAACTCAGTAGACTATATCAGCATGCACCGTGAAGCAGACAGGAATGGTCAGATCTCAGGTGGTTCCACCGCTTCTTTTCCCTTCACTGAAACGGATTCTATTATGGCGGCGAAGTATTTTGCAGATCCTGTAAACAATCCGTCCGGATATCCTGATCCGGGAAATCCTTCCAAATACCGCTACGTGGGCAATACTGACTGGGTAAATGTATTATACCCCGACTGGACGGGACAACAGCAACATAATCTGTCCGTTTCCGGCGGCTCGGAGAAAAGTTCATTCATTGGGTCAATGGGATACTTTGATCAGAAAGGGTTATTGAAAGGAAGTAATGAAGATTATCAGCGTATCAATCCAAGTTTGAGGGTTACTACGGAAGCTACTCCATGGTTGAACCTAAGCCTGAAAACAACCCTGAACCATGTTTCCAGCGATGCGCCTAATGCGCCTACTAACGGTAATTCCAATAGCTATATCCAGGGCGATTCGAGGCCTAATATGCCCGTTTTCAATCCGGGTGGTCAGGACTATGCCGGACAGGGTAGCTGGACGAATCCTGTTGCGGTAATGGCGCAGAACGGCCGGGATAAGCTGAGTGCAAATGATCTCTGGCTCACCGGAGGCGCTGTGCTCACACCTGTGAAGAATGTAACGCTGAACGCCGACTACACCTACAACAGCTATTCCGGTTTCGAACAAAAAGTTCAAAAGCAGTTCCCTGAATATGGCGTCAATCACGTCTTCCTGAATTATTATCCATGGACATATCCGGATGCCACAACAGAGATCAGCTACAATAACAACTATAATGTATTGAACCTGTTTGCCAACTATGAGAATACGTTTAACAAGTCACATTATTTTAAACTTATCGTTGGTTACAACCAGGAACACAGGCATATCAAAACCGTTAATGTCAGAGCGCAGAACCTGATAGATCCCGGTACGCCGTCTGTCGGGTTAAATGACGATCCTAAACCAGGTGTCGGCAGCGATGAATTCGAATGGGCATTGAACGGGCTATTGTACAGGATGAACTATATCTTCAAAAACAAATACCTGCTGGAAGTAGATGGCCGTTATGATGGTAGCTCCTCTTTCCCACGCGGTAAAAGATTTGTATGGTCCCCTTCTGTTTCTGTAGGCTGGCGCATTTCTGAAGAAGGGTTCTTCCTGCCGGCGAAATCAGTGATCAGTGACCTGAAACTGAGGGCTTCCTACGGACAGCTTCCTAACCAGCTGTTCAATCCTGCAAGTCCTACAGATGCCAGCGTATATCCTTATATCGCTTTGTCGCCTACCGGCAAGTCCAACTACATTTTTGGCTCTCAGCAGAGTATTTATGTAGGTACGCCAGGACTGGTGAGTGGAAGTTTCACCTGGGAAAAAGTGACTACTAAAGATATCGGCATCGATTATTCACTGCTCAATGAACGGCTGAATGGTAGTTTTGACTGGTATATCAGGGATACAAAAGATATGCTGGTAGGTGGCCAGCCATTACCGGCAGTATTGGGTGTAACCCCACCTTTAAAGAACGCAGCTAACCTGCGGACGAAAGGCTGGGAATTAAGCCTGACCTGGAGGGATAAGATCGGTAAAGAGTTTAAATACTCCGTAAGAGTAGGGGTGTCTGATTATACGTCTACAATCACCAAATATGATCTGAACCCTAATAAATTGTTCAACAATTTGTACGTAGGCCAGAAATTCGGTGAAATATGGGGTTTTGAGACAGAAGGGTTTTTTAAAACAGATGCTGAAGGGCAAGCGGCTGATCAGTCCCAGTTGAGTACAGTAACACAGCTGGCGGGCGACATAAAGTATAAAGACCTGAATAAGGATGGCAAAATAAGTTATGGCGACAATACAGTCTCCAATCCCGGCGATCAGAAAGTGATCGGTAACCGTACGCCCCGTTACCAGTATGGAGTAACCCTGACAGCACAATACAAACACTTTGACCTGACCATATTTGCACAAGGCGTGGCAAAGCGTGACATCATGCCAAATGATAATGCATTCTTTGGTTTCTATTCCGAGTGGAGCGTACCATTCGTATACATGAAAGATCACTGGACGCCTGAGAATACCAATGCTTATTTTCCTCGTCTGAGATTTGGCGGCGGCAGTAACTTTCAGACACAGACCAAATACCTGCAGAGTGCTGCTTATTGCCGGTTAAAGAATCTTTCTATCGGGTATACGATCCCTGAAGATGTCATCAGGGTAACTAAGATAAGGAACCTGCGGGTGTACGTAACCGGGCAGAACTTGTTTGAAATTACAAGCCTGTTCAAAGCTTACGATCCTGAGATAATCGGATTCGGAACCTATCCATTGAGCCGTGCGGTTTCATTTGGTATACAGGTAGGCTTATAACACAGGGATCTCTAAGTACTAAATGCATTATTATGAAAAACAAACGCTTCTCTAATTATATCATCGTCGTTACTGTGCTACTTCTGGCAGCCTGTAACAAACAGCTTGATCTTTATCCGAAGGATGCATTGAGCGAACCGACGTTCTTCAAGAATGCCAATGATCTTAAACTGTATTGCAACCAGTTTTATCAGAACTTACCCGTTCAAAACTCTTTCTGGTCAGAAAAGAACTCTGATAACCAGGTGCCGCTTGATGCAGATGATTTTCTGTATGGTTCATACGTAGTACCTGTCAGCGGTGGTGGATGGGATTGGTCGCAGATAAGGGGCTGTAACTATTTCCTGCAGCGCTATCAGCGGGCTAACGCTGATGAAGCTACAAAGAATAAATATGTTGCCGAGATCCGTTTTTTCAGGGCCTTATTCTACTGGCAGAAGGTGAAAGCTTTTGGTGATGTGCCCTGGTTGAATACCGATCTGACGGACACATCTACCGCCTCGTTATACGGATCCAGGATGCCGCATAAACAGGTGATGGATGCTGTATTGGCCGATCTGAATTTTGCGGTAACAAATCTCCCCGACCTGAATGCCGTGGATGCCGGACGATTACATAAATATGCAGCCTATTCCCTGATGTCGCGTATTTGTTTATGGGAAGGTACTTTCAGGAAGTACCACGGACTCGGTGATGAAACAGCTTATCTGAATGCAGCAGTAACAGCTTCTGAGGCGGTTATGAACTCAGGTAACTATGATATCTATTCAACCGGCAACCCGGCCACAGACTACTATAATCTATTCATTCAGGAAGATCTCAGTAAGAATAGAGAAGCTATCCTGCCGGCCATATACATCCAGAATGTGTTGACCCAAAACCTGACAAGGGAGCTTGGGGAAAGCTCCACAGGATTCAGTAAGAATTTTGTCCGCTCTTTCCTTTGTAAAGATGGTTTGCCAACTGCATTAAGTCCATTGTACAAAGGAGATGATTCGTTGGAAGCGGAGGCAACTAATAGAGATCCCCGTTTCAGGCAGCTGATTGCCACAAGAGGATTTGTATTGCTGAACAATGCAGATGGTACCAAAAACATATTTAAACTGCCACAAATAGGTACTGCAACAGCGCCAACGGGTTATATGATCATTAAAGCACTGTCGCCCGACCCTGCGCAATGGAACGCCGGACAGTCCACCCTGGATCTGTTTATTTTCCGATATGCAGAGATATTGCTGAATGAAGCAGAGGCGAAAGCCGAGCTGGGGCAGTGTACGCAAACTGTGCTGGATAATACCATCAACAAAATACGAGACAGGGTTGGCATGGCGCATATGGCTATTGCCAGCCTGGTAAAAGACCCGGCATCTGACTTCCCAGCCCTGCCGGTGCTGATAGATGAGATTCGCCGGGAAAGAAGGATAGAGCTGGCAGCGGATGGTTTCCGTTTTGATGATATCATACGCTGGAAAGCAGGTGAGCTCATTCAGAACCCTGAAACTATCCTGGGGATGAAACTGACGCCTGCTGTAAGGGCGCAATATCCGGCCAGCCAGGTAAGCGGGGTACAGGTAGATGCCAACAATTATATAAGGTTGTATACAAGTATCACTTCCCGTGTATGGAAAGATAAAATGTATTTGTATCCTATCCCTACGCAGGAGTTGACGCTGAATCAGAACTTATTGCCACAAAACCCCGGCTGGTAGTAAATTATACCAGTTCCTGCGGGCGGGGTAGGTAGGAGGTACCATTCCGCCCGCAGGTACCTTTGAGAAAAGATTTCATGCCATATAATTATTAAAAAGGTGATGCAGTAACTTATGCCAGAGAGCTGGTACAATAGGTCTCAATTATTCATGCAAATTAAAATGAACGTTATCGATGAAAAAAGTCTTTCTATTGCTGGTGCTATTAGGTGTACAGGGACATGCGTTAGGACAATCCGCTCCTAAACCCTATGGCGCGCTGCCAACAGATGCCCAGTTAAAATGGCACGAAATGGAGATGTACTGCCTGATCCATTTCGGTGTCAATACCTACCTGGATCATGAATGGGGATATGGGGATGAAGATCCCGGGCTGGTCAATCCTACACAGTTTGATGCAAAACAGATCGTAGGTGCTGCCAAAGCCGGCGGTTTTAAAGGTATTATCGTAGTGGCCAAACACCACGATGGTTTATGCCTTTGGCCTACGAAAACAACGCCCCACAACATATCCAAAAGCAAGTGGAAAAATGGCAAAGGAGACATCCTGAAAGAGTATCAGCTGGCCTGCGAACAGCTCGGACTAAAGTATGGACTCTATTGCTCACCCTGGGACAGGAATAATCCAGGATATGGCAAACCCGAATACCTGGAGATCTATCGTAACCAGTTGAGAGAATTATACAGCAATTATGGACCATTGTTCACCTCCTGGCATGACGGCGCCAATGGCGGCAGCGGCTATTATGGAGGTGCGAATGAAACGAGGAATATTGACCGTACTACCTACTACGATTGGGACGGTACCTGG
Source organism: Chitinophaga sp. CF418 (assembly GCF_900142925.1). Taxonomy (GTDB): domain Bacteria; phylum Bacteroidota; class Bacteroidia; order Chitinophagales; family Chitinophagaceae; genus Chitinophaga. Next base: position 208,093 of record NZ_FRCN01000012.1, on the reverse strand, counting down.
GCCATTACCAGGAAAATGCAGCCGGACGCAGTATTGTTTGGCGATGTAGGACCTGACGTACGTTGGGTCGGCAACGAAGAAGGACATGCCGGTAAAACCTGCTGGGCCACTTATACACCACAGGCGCCCGACCCGGGAAGAAAGCCTGCTAATGGTTACGCCAAAACAGAACTGGCAACTGAAGGTACACGCAATGGCCTGTATTGGATGCCGGCGGAATGTGATGTGCCCTTAAGGCCGGGATGGTTCTATCACGCTTCTCAGAACCCACAGGTGAAAACCCCATCAGAGTTACTGGACCTCTATTATGAAAGTGTGGGCCGTGGCGCGGGTCTGGATCTGGGACTTTCCCCCGATCAGCGGGGCCTTTTGAATTCCACTGACGTAGTTTCCCTGAAAGGATTCGGTCAGCTGCTGCGCCAGACCTTTGCAGTAAATCTGGCAAAAGGCGCACAATTAAAAGCCAGTAATATTCGCGGGAATAATAAGGCCAGCTTTGGTCCGCAGTTCCTGTTGGACAACGATCGGTATTCATACTGGGCTACGGATGATAGCGTAACAACTCCCACACTGGAGTTCAACCTGGGCACGCTGAAAACATTCAATGTGATCCGCCTCCGTGAGAATATTAAACTGGGTCAGCGTATAGATGCAGTTGCCATAGATGTTTTTGAAAAAGGGGAATGGCAGGAAATTGCCACTGCCACCAGTATCGGGGCCAACAGGCTGATACGCCTGGAAAAAAATATCACGACAGATAAAGTAAGGTTACGTATAACAGGTGCGCCGGTATGTGTTGCATTGAGCGATTTCGGTCTTTATAGAGAACCCGTGCACATCAAAGCACCTGTTATCAGCAGAGATAAGTCCGGCATGGTGACTATTGCGTCAGATACATCCCAACTGCCTGTTTATTATACACTGGATGGAACAGAACCCTCTGCTAAGTCTCCTGTATACAAGGGGCCGTTTTTATTTGCTGATGGAGGAACCATCAAAGCAAGGATCCTGGGTAAACAAATAGCAGGAGATGTCAGCACCAGGATATTCGGCATTGGTAAAAAGGGATGGAAAGTAGTGGAAGCGCCGGAAGGCAGCCATGCAGATAATGTTATTGATGAAGATGAAAGCACGAACTGGAGTACGCTGACTCCGGAACTGTCCGGTAAACTGCCGGTTGATGTGACAATAGATATGGGTGCGCAAAGATCTATCAAAGCTTTCACCTACCTCCCCAGACAGGATAAAAAGAATGAAGGATTGATAGGCCATTATGCTTTCTACATCAGCAACAATGGTAAAGACTGGGGAAAGGCCAGGGAAGGAGATTTTCATAACATTGAAGCTAACCCCGTTCAGCAGTTAGTTTTACTACCCAAAGCGCTGCATGCACGGTATTTCAGATTTTCAGCTTTGCATATTAATACAGGAAAAGGTGTTTCTGTAGCTGAATTAGGTATCATTTCAAAATGATCTTGTCTTTCAATAAAAATAGGGACCGGATATAACGGTCCCTATTTTTATTTTATTTTAACTTTTTAAATCTATATATTTGATCGTCCTATAAACTGACTACAATTCCCCCGACAGGAAATACTGATAGAGAGAGCTAAGAAAATAAGAAAAGCTGTAATAAGGCCATTAACCCCCAAAAGCAATGCCATGACATTTAATTTGTTTTCTGACAAACATATCTATGACCCTTAAGAGGTAGATCCATAGATAGGGCTATCCATTTCCAATCTTTGCTAGTAATTCTCGCAGACGAAAATCCAGTATCCTGAAGTGACAATTTCAGGTATAGGGAAAGCTATTCTCTCTTCATAAACCTTTAAACATTATGCCAGTACAAACCAGTTATCCGGGCGTTTATGTACAGGAAGTACCCAGTGGCGTGCGTACCATCGTAGGCGTCAGTACGGCCGTTGCCGTATTTATAGGCCGTACAAAAAAAGGCCCCTTGAAGACGCCTGTGTTATGTTTAAGTTTCAGTGACTTTGAACGTACGTTTTCATCCGATTACGCGGGCAGCGAGTTGTCGCGGGCAGTACGCCTCTTCTTCCTGAACGGCGGCAGCCAATGTTATGTCATGCGTATAGCTGATGGTGCAGCCCAGTCAGATGCTGATCTTAATAACTCAGGCGGTACGCCGGTACTCCGGCTGACGGCAAAATCAGCGGGCCTGATAGGCGATACTATCCGTGCGGAAGTATCCTATAATACTCCTTTTCCTGAATCTACCTTCAACCTCACTGTTTTCCGCTGGGTGACTAACAGTGGTGGTCAAACGGTAAAAGCAGATCAGGAAGTTCTGCAGAACCTGAGCATGAACCCCAGCGATCCGCGTTATGTACAAACTTATGTGAGCCAGAATTCCGCACTTGTAGATGCTGCCATCATAGGTGGAGCGCCAACAGCAGGTTATTCGCAATCAGGCAGGCCAATAAGAGCTGCAGATGCGGATTACCGGACTGCTATGATCGGTATACTCGCTACTGGTAAAGCATTCCGTATAAATGTTAATAATACAGGTTTTGTCAATGTAAACCTGTCAGGTGTAGATCTTGGCGCCGGTGTTACTGCTGCAAATATTATCGGAGACATAGAACAGATTATCAATGACACGCTGCCATTGGGAGCATCCGTTACAGTGAGCAATGTGGATGGTCCTGGTACAGGCCTCAATAATACTTTCCTGATCCGCATCACCGGCGCCGGTAATACCGATGTACGTATTGAACCCGCCGCCAACAATGATGTGGCACGCACCCTGATGTTAGGTACTGCACAGGGCGGACTGGAAGTGTCTGCCTATGCAGCTGCCCGTCCGGCGCCCAATGGGCTTGTGTTCGATCTTGCAGACCTGGTCACCTTCTCTGAAAAAGAGCAAACAGCTTTTAATACTATTACTGTCAGCGGCACAGCTATCAGTCTGGGTACCAGCCTGAGAACAGTACTCGTTGCAGGATCACTGATGCATCAGGATAACTTCCCGGCCAGTGTTACAGGTCATCATGATGGCGTACGCGAAAAATGGGCTATCATAGCTAATGCGGTGAATGAACAACAGATCACCAACCCTGCTTTCCGCTGGACTGCCCAGGTATGGGGTAGCCGCCTGGCCCTTATAGCAGGAGATGGCAGTGATAGCAGTATTGGCACCGTTGCATCTTCCGGTGCCGACGGCTTTGACATCAGCCCTTTGTTCCAGACGCCTAATGTTCGTTATTACAATCTTAGTGGCGGTGCTGATGGTAATGCGCCTACCTTATTACAATATAGTGAGGCCTTCCTGAAACTGGATAAAGAAGTAGATCTTTTCAACCTTATGATCCTGCCCCGTGACGCTGATCACAGTGTCAGCATGGTAGAAAGCCTCTGGGGACCTGCCAGCGTATTCTGTCAGCAACGCCGCGCTTTCCTGATCATGGATGCGCCGGAACAATGGGGCACCGTACAGCAGGCTACCGATCCCGCCAACGGAGTGAATAAGCTGCGTATCGGACTGGTAAAAGATCATAGTGCGATCTTCCATCCCCGCCTGACCATCCGTGAGAATGGCCTGAATGTACAAACAGGGCCCAGTGGCGCTATTGCAGGCCTGATGGCCCGGACAGACGGAAGCCGCGGCGTATGGAAAGCGCCTGCAGGAACAGAAGCAGATATCCGTGGTATCACAGGACTGGAGCAGCGCTTCAACGATAATGAGAATGGCGTGCTCAATAAACGCGCTATCAACACGATTCGCATATTCCCCAATGGTATTGTTAACTGGGGCGCCCGTACTATGGATGGTGATGATGATTTCGGCAGCGAATGGAAATACATCCCTGTACGCCGTACTGCGCTTTTCATTGAAGAAAGCCTCTACCGTGGCCTGAAATGGGTGGTGTTTGAACCCAATGATGAGCCACTCTGGGGACAAATCCGCCTGAACGCAGGTGCTTTTATGCACGGACTGTTCCGCCAGGGGGCTTTCCAGGGACAGAAGCGCGACGACGCCTACTTTGTAAAGTGCGACCGTGAAACAACTACACAGAATGATATCAATCTGGGTATTGTCAATATATGGGTAGGATTTGCGCCGTTAAAACCCGCAGAGTTTGTAGTCCTTTATCTCCAGCAGATGGCTGGTCAAATTCAAGTTTAAAAACTATTTATCATGGCAGGTAATCAATTTGTGGTAAACTCCTATCGCTTTGATCCATATAAGAATTTCAAATTCCGCGTTCGCTGGGATGGTAAGGTTGTAGCAGGCATCAGTAAGGTAAGCGCGTTAAAGCAATCTACAGAACCAGTATCCCACCGCGAAGGGGGAGATCCCAGTACGCCCAGGGTAACCCCTGCTGTCTGGAAGTTTGAGCCGATCACACTCGAACGGGGTGTTACACACGATCCCGAATTCGAGAACTGGGCTAAACTGGTGTGGAATGTAGAAGGAGATGTAGCCATCTCACTGAAGAACTTCCGTAAAGACATTACGATAGAATTGCTGAACGAGCAGGGGCAGGTAGCCAAGGCGTATAAGATATACCGTTGCTGGGTATCTTCCTACCAGGCACTTCCTGAACTGGATGCCAACGCCAATGCGGTGGCTATTGAAAGCATGGTGCTGCAGAATGAAGGTTGGGAACGTGACATGGAAGTACCGGAACCTACACAAACCTGATGTATACGCTTAAAGCATAACGGATGTTGATGTATCCTTTTGAATTGCAGTTTACGCCGGGACACCGGCAGGTGCTACTGGTTGAACTTTGCGGCCAGGACGAACTGAAAGTAGTTGGCTACGGCACCGCTGATGCAATACACCTGCTCAATGGAATGATCGGCCGGGAGCAATCCCTACAGGCAGGTGCAATTGCCACGGCAGACAGGGACCGTTTGCTGGCCGCTGTTTACAGGCAGACCTATGGGGCCAGGATCGAGAGTACGATACATTGCCGTTACTGCAATGCGCTTTTTGATGTTGTTTTTTCGCTGGATGATCTGTTGCTGCATACACAGCCTGAAACGGATAAAAGCACATTGATACAAACAGCGGAAGGATGGTATCAGACGGCAGAAGGACATAGCTTTCGCCTGCCGACCGGCGATGATGAGCTGGCGGTGTCAGGGCTTCCGGTTGACGAAGCTGTGCAGATGTTGTTAGCCCGCTGTACAGCAACAGGCACTATCTCTGGCAATACAACAGGTGTACAGCATGCGATGGAAAAAGTCGCTCCCTTGCTCCAGAAAGAAATGTTGGCGCACTGCCCGGAATGCAGTAAGGAACAGCAGGTCTCTTTTGATATGCAGTCCTTCCTGCTGGCAAGGTTGAAGCATGATCAGCGAATGGTAACGCTGGAAGTGCATCAACTGGCGATGGCATACCATTGGTCGCACCAGGAAATACTGCGTTTACCCCGGAGTTTGCGCCGTACCTATGCTGCTTTTATTGAGGCAGCAACAGATACTCAACCCGTATTCAAATGAACAATTATTTGTCACAGATTGCCGTAAGAGCCAGTGGAGGAACACAGCCCCATTCACTTACGCCTGTACAAAGGCCGCAGGGTCTGTTCACACCCCGGCAGATGGATACAGGCAATGATATGGCTGGGCCATTAGTGCCATCGGTAGCTGCATCTCCCGTAAAGCCGGAGATGGGAGAACGGCTGCTACCTGAGCAACCATTGCCTTTACAACAGCAGATACAGAGAGATGTACCTGAACAGCAGGAGAAAACACACAACCGGATGCTTTATCTGGAGCGGTTCCTGGAAAGGTCAACAGCGAATGTGCAGACAAACAGCAACTACACTGTTATTGCCAATACTCCTTTAGTTGCTAAACCGCCGGTGATGAATAGCATGCCTGCAACGATTGGAGAAACAACAGGGAATACCGGGAGGAGGAGCGACATAATTCAACCTGTGGTAATGCCACAACAGCTGCCCGGTCCTGAGGTAATGCCAAAACAACAGCCGGGGCCTGAAAAGCCTTCGCAGATCTTTGCTGTGCGGCCGGGCACTCCGGAGAAAGAGGTGAAGCAACATATACAGCCGGCAACACAGCAAACGGATACGGCTGTGACCGTGCAACCTCCGGCTTTTGTAACGGCACTGCGGCAGCCTATTACGGCACTGGCGCCCCGTGGCAATGCGGAAACTCCCGTGCCCCAGGCAAAGAAGGCCGCACTGCCGAAAGTAACAATCGGCCGTATTACAGTAGAAGTTGTGCCACCTCCGGCCGTACCTGTGCAAACAGTACCACGTAACAGACAACGCAGTCCAGGCAGCCCCATACCGGCGCCCGGCAGCGATGAAATACATAAACTCAGTTTTGGATTTGGTCAATTATAATTATGGCTGTATTCGATTTAGGATATGTAACACAACAGGTGATAAAAGTGATCAGGGCCGCCTTTGTGCCCCCGGTATGGACTGCAGGGCTGCCGCCTGAAGTGCGGCCCGATCCTCCGGCTAAAGTGACCAGTGAAGGCCTGAGCTTTTACCTGTATCATCTACAGGAAAACACACACTACAAGAACCTGCCGGCGCCGGGCAAAGATCAGCCTGCAGTAAAGTATGTGCCTATGGCCCTGAGTCTCTTTTATCAGCTCAGTGCCAACAGTATATTGGAAGATGGTACTGCTGCCTATAATGAACAACTGATGATGAGCATTGCAATAAAAGCACTACATGATCATCCTGAAATAAATGATGGAAATGGGAATAGGTTCAGGATCACATTACAACCTGTAAAAGAAACAGAGTCAGTGCACTACTGGACCGCCGGTTCTGCTCCACTGAAACTGTCCGCCTATTATGAAGTATCTGTGATACTGCTGGAACCGGAAGAGACTACTTCTTATACCGGCAGGGTACTGACTTATGGCACCTATCTGTTTACGGAACGCACACCCCGTATTACGGCTTGTCAGAACACGATCTCGTTTACTATTCCCGGCGAGATCACGCCCCGCCAGGTAACAGTGCAACCTGCACAAGCTGCACCAGGTATGCAGATCGAATTAACAGGTACCGGCTTTAACGGGGATGGTATTGAACTTGTACTGGTGAATACCCGCTGGAAGGAACGCGTCATAGCAGATGCTCCCTGGAATGTTCTGCTGGAAGCCGGAGGCAGCCGTATCACCGCGACAGTACAGGAGACCGCCGTCTTACAACAGACTGCCGTAATAGTTCCCGTACTCCCGGGTATTTATGCTGCCGGTGTAACAGTCATCCGCAAACGTAGTGTTCCCACAGGGGGCATACGTGAGTTCAGAGATACATCTAACCAGTTCCCTTTTACAGTTTCGCCACGTATAGACACCGTTACAGGGCCTGTGGCGAATGTGGTGACGGTGACTGGTTATCTCTTTCAGCACGCAGAGCTGCCTGAGGAAGATGTGGCTGTCTACATAGGAGAGCAGCGCCTGAACAGGGATACGGGAGGTGGATTTAACGCCGGTGAATTCCGGGTAATAGCTCCGGGGACAATGGAGCTGAATCTGCCCGCTGGTCTTACAGCGGGTACCCACCCGCTGAGGATACTGGTGGCCGGCGCAGAATCGCCACCGCGATGGATCACCGTTCTTTAATTATAAACTGAATAATCAGCATATAAAGTGAAAGATCTGACAGGATATATAATGAGCCGCGAACAGCTGCCGGAAAATGGAATAACAGTCAGGGATCCCATGCCCGAACTGGTATTGCAACGGGTACGGCTGTATGCAAGAAAACGCATTGGCTGGCTCCGTAAGATCTGGCAGGAGACCGCTGATAATAGCAGCAACAACGCTGAGTTTACTTATCACACGGAAGTGGACGGATACCTGAGCAATGCTGATACGCCGGCAGCAGAATCTGCATGGCAGGCTTCAGAACCGCTGGTGCAGGTATGGGAACAGGCATTGACAGATGTGGAAGTAGCTATGGCTACCCAACCATCCTCCCGTTTAAATATGCTGGCTGATATATGCTGCCTCACAACCGCTGAAATGGATGTGTTGCAGGCCTGCCTGGCCATTGCTATTGAGCCGAATCTGGGTAGGGTATACGCCTACCTGCAGGACCATAGCGCAAGAGGCTATGTTACCATGGAGCTGGTGGCCCGCCTGTTTGGTCATGGCCGCTGTCTGCCACTCAGTGCTGCATCTCCGCTGAAGGTCTGGGGACTGATAATTGAGCGGGAAACAGGAAGGGGAGAACCGCCCTTACTGGAATGTGATGCCTTCATTAAAAACTGGCTGCTGGGACTGGATGCGCTGGATGAAACGCTGACAGGCATTGCGCGCCTGCAGCCTTATCAGGCACCGTTGTCTGCCTGGCCGGTAAAAGAAACGATCCAATTCATTGACAATATAACAGGTACCGCCCAGCCGGTACGTATCATCATCGCAGGTGCAGAAGGCAGTGGCCGGCGAAGTTTTGCTGCCTGTGTATGCCGGCAGCTGGGCCTGGAGCTTTTAACGATAGACGCCGGCAGGATCCCGGAAAGCAGCTGGCAACAGGTGTTTATGTATGCCCAAAGACAGGCGTTCCTGGACGGTTATGCATTGGCCTGGTACGGGAGTGTGATGCAGGAACGTTATTGGCCTCCGCATATACCCGTGTGCAGCATACAGTTTGTGATCGCTGAGGTAGACGAGTTTTTGCAGCCGGCAGAAAATATGGTAGATCACAGGATCGAGCTGCCGCCGGTTTTACCGGACGAATGCAAACTGCTGTGGTTACGCCTGATCCCTGCTGCGGCAACATGGCCACAACAGGAACTGACAGATATGATACACCGCAGGCGGAGCACCATCGGACAAATAGTAACAGTTGCCGCTAAAAATGTGAACAGTGTTGCCGCCGCTTCAGAAGAACTAAACGCCAGTTTCCGTGGCCGCCTGGGTAACCTGGCGCAGCATGTCAGTGGTTCCTTTGACTGGAATGACCTGGTAGTACCTCCATGGTTGCAACATAATCTGGAAGACTTCACTTTCGAGGCTGGAGAACGGGTATTGTTATGGGAACGACCCGAGGTACAGCGACTTTTTCCAAGAGGAAAAGGGTTGGTGGCCTTGTTCACCGGCTCACCGGGCACCGGCAAGACCATGGCGGCGCAGGTTGTAGCGACAGCATTACAGCTGGACCTTTTCCGTATAGACCTTTCTTCCATTGTCAGCAAATATATCGGCGAAACATCGAAGAATATAGAACGCATTCTGAACCGTGCAGAACGTATGGATGTAGTGCTGTTGTTTGACGAGGCGGATGCCCTGTTTGGCAAACGAACAGATATAAAAGATGCACATGACCGCTTTGCAAATACAGATACCAATTATCTGTTGCAGGCCATAGAACAGTATCCCGGTATAGCCATTCTGGCCACTAACAAAAAGGCGAATATAGATACCGGTTTTACCCGCCGTCTGCGTTATGTGCTGGAATTCCCAAAGCCAGATGTTCAGATGCGCTTGCAGTTATGGCGTAAGCTCATAGCCGCACTAGCAGGAACAGCACACGCTGCCCTCCTGGACAAAGACCTGGAGAATCTGGCGGAAGCACTGGAGATCACTGGTGCGCAGATCAAGTCTGCTATTCTTTCTGCGATGTTCATTGCACGGAGAGAGAATACACCCGTCACAATGCAACATTTGCTGCGTGGCATTGAAAGGGAATTGATAAAAGAAGGACGGGGATTAGGTAAACAGGTAAATGATTTTCTTAAACGTTAAAAAATGATACAGATCGATGAACTGCTCATACGTATGCCAGGCTTGAATGAAGAAGAAGGCAGGCGCCTGGCTGAAATGGTCGCCGAATACCTGGGCGCTCATCTGCCGGAAGGTATCAGTGAGCAGCACATCAGTACACTCAATGTGCAGATGCAGCTGCACAGTAAAATGGAACGTGATGCAATGTCAGTCGCCATTGCTGAACAGATCCTGCAACAACTGAAAGTAACTATACGCTAAGATATTATAAGAAGTATAATGACAACAGCCACCTTTAAAGCAGGATATAAAACACTGGTCACCCGCAGCCCTGTTATACAGCCCAAGTTGGCGGTTAACCGCCCGGGAGATCCGTATGAACAGGAAGCTGATGCTATGGCCGACCGTGTAATGAGGATGCCCGGTAAGTCTTCCTGTGGCATGCTCTCAAAAGGATTGATAGGCTCTTCTCTTCAAAGGAAATGTGAGCATTGTGAAGAGGAAGAGAAGAAGAAAAAATCATTGATGCGCAAAACAGAAGGCAGTGGCGGAGGTTTTGCCGCTTCACCGCAGCTGGCATCCCGGTTGGAAAACTCCAAAGGTGGCGGAGCTCCTTTGCCCGCTAATACCAGGAGTTTCATGGAGAATGCTTTCAGCCGTGATTTCTCACAGGTAAGGATACATGCAGGTAATGAAGCGCATGATATGAGCCATAGTATACAGGCAAGGGCATTCACACACGGGAATGATCTTTATTTCAACAGCGGGCAGTATCAGCCGAATACATCCGAGGGACAACGACTGCTGGCCCATGAATTAACGCATGTGGTACAACAGGAAGGTGACCGTACTTCACAGCTACAGCGTGAAATAGAACTGAGGCCTCCCGGGAAGGGGGAATTCTCTGCATTTGACCGTGCAGGTGAACTGATCAACAGGTTGAATACAGTACATCCTGAGGCGATCACGTATTCATTGGATGGTAATAAAATACGTTGCACGGTTGTGGAGGGCGCGGCGTTGACAACCTTTGATTCGGAAATGAAGAACTTCATTGAGAACACGGAGACGCTGATACCATTGAGACTGATCAGCAAGCATGGTCTTGCAAGACCTGGTGGTGATCCCAGTGCCGGATTTGAGCCGGTAGTTATTGATGATTATGAATCCGGCTATGTTGATCTGGATGATCTTTTGGCCTCAGAGGGAATTACGTTCCAGTTAAATCTGATACATTTTTTAAAGGAACGTTTTGTTACCAAAAATTACAAGGATAGATTGGGAAGCCAGATCCCGAAAGCTGAATTTGATAAAGCACACGCTGCCGGTCAGCAGGAGGAAGTAGATGTGCTCAGGAATATTTTCGATGATCCAAGCATACGGCTTGCCACCAAGGAGCCGGACAAGCTTAATGATACAGATTTTCAGTTCGTTTACTTCAGCAATGCGGAGAAGTATACCATATTCGTGTTTTTGAAGTCTCCGACCAAACTACTTACGAAGAGTACTATAAGAGTGCGTCCGGCCGGCAAAAAGAAGTTGGTTACAGTTGATGAATTCCTGGAGGAACGGAGTAAAGCAAAGGCTGCCGCCCCTGCGGTACAACCCAGGTTATATGTTAACAACCCGGGAGATCGTTATGAACAGGAGGCAGATGCAATGGCCGACCGGGTAATGCGTATGTCCGCTGTTCAGGCCCCTGCACAGCACACACAGGCACTAATCGGGCCTTCTGTACAAAGGAAATGCGCGCAGTGTGAAGAAGCAGAAAAGGAAGAAGGCATTATGCGGAAAGCTGAGGGTGGAGGTGGTTTGCAGGCTTCTCCTGCACTGGCGTCTAAACTCATTGCTACCAAAGGCAATGGAGCGCCTTTGCCGGATGGTACCAGGCACTTTATGGAGAATGCTTTCAGTGCTGACTTCTCCCGTGTATCCATACACAATAACAGTGAGGCTGCAGACATGAACCAGAGTATACGTGCGCACGCATTCACACATGGCAATGATATTTACTTCAATAGCGGGCGTTATAGTCCGCATACACAACAAGGGCAACACCTGCTCGCGCATGAACTGACACATACGCTGCAACAGACAGGCGGCATTCACAGGTCAACCGGTAGTGAAGCTGGTTCCGGTGGCACAGCCCCAACTTCCGGTGCTCCTGGCACTACAGGAACAGGTGCCGGCGCTACGGGAGGTATATCAGTAGATGTATTGGCGGCGGCAAATCCCGAAGATTTTCTCGTAAGGGCTGCCGCTCAGGAACTGGGTACGGATATAAGGGTCAGCTCGATGGATAATATGATCGATCAGTTGGAATCACTGGTGCCAGCGAATGGCTGTCTTGCCAGTCTGAATATCTACAATCATGGTAATCCAAGTATACAAGTTGTGGGTGGCGGTAATAAAGTAAAGAATGCAGATGGTACTACTTCCGAAACCGCTATGAGCGGTTTTTCACTTATCTGGTTGAGCACAGTGGCAAACCAGGGAGCATTGAACAGGCTGCGTCATCTTTTCTGTTGCAATGGTATGATTAACTGGTATGGTTGTAGTACGATCGGCGTGTGGGCAGAGGGTGGTACCCGGACTGAAACAGAGAGAACATCAGATTCTCATCGTTATACTGGTACGTTTGGCAACTGGTATCAATCTGTACCGGAAGCACTTGCAAGGGGCGCATTTGACAGCTTCCGGTATATAGGTGCTGTAAATGCCCAGATGTGGGCGGATAGCACCTGTACTAACTTAACAGCTGCTACTGATTTCACCAACTGGACAACACGGGATGGTAGGGTAACACGTACCACCGCTCATGGAGGAACAAGATATCGTTATCAACCACGAACGGCGGCTGCCTGTAGCTGTGAGGCTGCTACCAATAGAGTGGCCGGTGCCGCGGCCTCTGCCACGGAACTGGAAACAAGAGCTACGCAACTCAGGGAGGATTGGTTACGTCCTCATTATGAACGATACAGGTCTGTACTTGGCCGCACGCCCACGCCTCCGGCGGAAACACCTGTACAGGTACAGGAAAGGGAGCGACGGGCAACAGAAATGCAGGCACTGGGACAAACCATCCGCACGGCTGTATTGGATCGTGCAGGTATAACAGGTGGAGCATCCCCGACAACCTCCGCAGAAGCCTTGCAAGTAGCAGGCCGATGGGGATTAACAGTAACGGATATTGTTTCCCGGCTTGGACCATTGGCAGCGGCCACAGGAACCGCTGTATCAGGCACTACCTCTGGTGGCAGCCTGGATACTCAGCAGCGCACTCTCGAAGCAGCGCTGACGCCAAGAGGCCGCGATACATTTATGGCAATGATGGCCCAGGTGCAGCAGGAACGTTTCTGGGCCGATCACTTTGCGAGCAATGCGATATATGTATTTCCAGACCTTCCTCCTACAGCCCGTTACAGAGCTTACAAACAGGAAGGCACCCGAGCGTTGGCTGGTGGTGGTACCGCACCGGTATATATTATCCACATGAAAAAAGATATGATCGATGGCGGACAATCTGAACTCGCAACAGCATTACTTGTCCATGAACTAAGCCATACGCTTTTCCATGGCATGACAGGAGAGGCAATGAGCGGCTTCCTGGACGAACTGGCCAATCTGATCGTAGATGATCCACAGATCGTGGTGCTCAGACCCAGCAGCGCTACGCCGGCCGATCGTGACAGACAGGCAAGACAGATAAGGCAATTGTTATACGATGCCTCGGCATATGCGGAAGAAGAGATCTTTGTGCATCTTCAGCAGCTCACACATATGCCTAATATCGATGAAGGAGGTAGAGCGCTGAGTGGCCCGACCTATATCAGGGAAAGAGTGACAGACTTTATGCACCAGTTGTTCCAGATCGGCTTACCAGCGCCGGCACTCCGGCAGGTAATAACAAACCTGGCAGCTCAGACGCGCGGCCTCTACCAACGAAGGATAGATTCAATGCCTGAGGGCTCGGAGGACAGAAGGTTGCTGGAAATAAACAGACGCCTGGCTATGTCTACACTCCAACTGGCATACGATGAAGCAAGGCATCCAACACCGGCAACACCTTAGCAGACAGTTATTATTTCAACACATTGCCAGATACATAAAACACCCCGAATAAAACAACATACATGTCCACCGGTTACTCCCGCAGCCCCAAACTCCTCAAAGGCGCTCTCATTGAATTCTCAGAGCGCTTTATAGGCCCCATTCCCAACATCATCATTTTCCAGTACAACCCGGAAACGATGACGCGCAGCCTGGAGGTATGGAACCCCGCTCCCCGCAGCCAGTCGGGAGACGGGCAGGGACAGCCCCCCACTGCAGAGGAAACTGCGGCCACTGCTCAACCGCACGACCCGCCAGAAACATTCACACTGGGCCTCGAGCTGGACGCAGCAGATGCACTGGAGAAACCGGAGAGTCACCCGGTAGCTTTTGTCTCTGGTGTGGCCGATCGCATCGCTGCCATGGAAATGCTGTTGTACCCGCAGGGCGAAAGCCTGCTGGGAGGGCTGATGGGTGGTATCAGTGCTTCGCTGTCTGGTGGTGGTGCAAGTATAGGCGGAAGCGCAGCCGCTGCAACGCCTGTGCCCCGTGGTACGGTGCCGGTGTTACTGTTTGCCTGGGGCCCAGGCCGTATAGTGCCTGTGCGATTGACCAGCTTTTCAGTAGAAGAACAGGCCTATTCACCATTGTTGTACCCCATCCGTGCAAAGGTGAATATCGGGTTGAAGATACTGACCCCGGAAAAGGACTTTCCTGCGCCCCGCACATTCACCCAGGACCTTGCAGTGGCGGCCTTCAATTTCACCCGCAAGCAGAAAGAAGTGCTGGCTGCAGCCAATCTGGCTAATAGTGTAGAATCTATCCTGGGCATGTTGCCTTTTTAATACACCGCAGTAAACTGACACGATATGTTTGACGAAAAAAGCCGCTATTACAAAACAACGCAATACCAGGTCACAGACAGCCGTGGACGTAGTGTGCCGGTTGTTGTCATCCCGCCTGCACCGCTGCAGACGCTGCAGGGGTATCACCTGTTGAAACAGGGACAAAGGCTGGACCACCTGGCTGCCCAGTATTTAAAAGATCCTGCCGGTTTCTGGCGCATCTGTGAAGCGAATGACGTAATGCTGCCCGAGGCATTAAGTGAGCAGATGGAAATTGCTATTCCTCAAAAAAGTCGTTAAATGGGCTTAGGTATAATCATAACAGTTAATGGCGCGCCAGATGCAGAACTGGCGCAGGCTTCACGGGTGGAGGTATACGAAAAGCTGGGAGAAACCACGCATTTCAATATCTATTACCCGGAAGATATCAGTGATGGTGATCTGAACCGGTTGAAGGATAATCGCCTCGGCCCCGGCGCTGTTATTTCCATACTCGCAGACGTCAATGATACCCAGGAATGCCTGGTAAAAGGACCCATATATAGTCAGCAGATACACCTGGAACACGGAGGTGAAGGATCTTCTGTACTGGTGAAAGGGGCCGATACTTCTATTACCATGGACCGTGTATTCCAGTCCGTTGTATGGACTGATGTAACAGATAGTGATGCCGTCACCAGTATATTCGGCAATTATGGTCTTGCAGCGGACGTATTCACCACCAGCGCGAGACATCTCGAAAACAAACATAGCCTCGTGCAGCGGGAATCGGACCTCCGTTTCATCCGGCGACTGGCAAGACGGAATGGTTGTTACTGCTGGATCACCAGTGATGCGGCAGGTATGGAAACAGCGCATTTTAAACAACCGCAACTGGAAGGAGAACCTGTAGCAGAACTGTCGATCAACTTTCAAAGCCCCAATATTCAGTCATTTGATATTAACTGGAATACAGAACGGCCCACCAGTGTGGAAGGATTACAGCTTGATCTGAATACCAAGAACGACCTGGACGGACAGCTGGCGCAGACGCCACAGTCTTTGCTGGGGACCTTATCTCTGCAGGCCATTACAGGTGATGTGCGCACCATGCAGGTCTCCGCTCCCGCAGATGATGCCGGTAATCTGCAGGCACGCAGCCAGGGAGCGCTGATGGAAGCTGACTGGTTCATACAGGCATCCTGCCGTACCAGTCTTCACCAGTTTGGCAAACTGCTGCATGCGCACACTATTGTAAATGTGAAAGGGGCCGGCAGCCGTCATAGTGGCAAATACCTGGTAGCGGCAGTAAGGCATATCATCGATCCCTCAGCACATGTAATGGAAGTGAAGCTGGTGCGCAACGGCTGGGAAGAAGCTGCTGCGGGCGGTATTGGTGGAGGAATATTTTAACGTATAAAAACAACAGCATGGATGCCCAGTTACTTGAACAACTAATGGAATGGACCCGCAACCGGTACTTCGGCAAATACCGTGGTACTGTAATAGACAATACTGATCCCACTAACCGGGGAAGAGTCAAGGTAAGGGTACCTTCCGTTTTGAAAGAACTCAACGTCTGGGCCATGCCTTGTCTGCCATACGCTGGTAAGAACGTAGGGGTATTCATGGTGCCCGAACCCGGCGCAGGCGTTTGGGTGGAGTTTGAAGCAGGAGATCTTTCCTATCCCATCTGGACCGGTGGTTTCTGGGCGGATGATGAAGTGCCCAAAAATGAAAAAGGCGCTGAAGCTACCCCCTCACTACGCATTATACGCAGTGAAAAAGGACTGCTGGTAAGCTTTGACGACGAAGCCCAGGTGCTCACGCTCAGCGATGAGAATGGCAGCAATATCATGACCATCGAAGTGCAGCAGGGAAAGATAAAGATCAAAGGCAACTTAAAAGTAGTGGTAGAGGCACCCCAGATAGAACTGGTGGAGAATGCCACCCACCCGGTGGTTTTCGGCGATGAGCTGATGACTTACCTGAACCAGATCGTACAGATATATCAATCACATACACATCCGGGCGAACTGGCGCTGGGCGTGTTGCCGGTAACTCCCGCGCCACCCGTACCACCGCTTCCGCCTCCAACACCAAGCCTGCTTTCTTTAAAAGTAAAGGCAGGATAAAAATTAAAGCATATGGGATTTAAAGCAGGCATACAGGCAGATTATGTAAACAGCATGGCAGAAGCCATGGAAAAGGCTTTTATGGCAGAATGGCCAAAGGCAATGAACGATCAGCCACCACCGCAGGCCAATGACCAGATGCGGTTGCTGTTCATTGCTATTGCACAGGGCGTAGTGCGGCATCTGGTAGATCATCCGGAAGCAATAGCAGTGACAATATCCGAGAACAATCTGCATACTCACAATGCCACTGTGCAAGTGATCAGTACAGAAACTCTTTATTGATAAAAAAGCGATGTTATGAAAGAGCACATTTCCAGCATACGCTATCCGTTTGCGATAGATCAGGGGCTGGGCACGCTGATGGAAGAACAGAACTATGATCAGCACGTAAAACAGCTGATGCTGCAGGTGTTATTTACCAATCCCGGAGAACGGATCAACCGCCCCGATTTTGGATGCGGTATACGCCGTATGGTATTTGCGCCCAACAGCGAGGTAAGTGCTAACCTGACCAAAGTAGCTGTGACACAAGCCCTGGAAAAATGGATGGCAGACCTGGTCAGCGTGGTGGACGTGAAAGTGACCTCCGTCAATGAAAAACTGGAAGTAGGCATCGTATACATACTCAATGCAAGGCAGGAACGTCATTATCTAAATCTTGAAGTAACGTTATGATAACCGCTCCCGATCGTATACAGGCTTTACTTGCACAGTCCCGTGTAACAGGGATAGACTTTGTCTATATACATACCAGCCAGCTGATACTGGACGTATATTTCCTGCGGTCTCCATCTACATTGGATGTTCCTGTTACAGGTACGCTGACGCCCGATCAGATACGTATCTATAACCCTGCCGGAACTGTGCCGGATATGCCGGTAAGTACCCTGAACTGGATTACGGTGGATGCTCAGGACGTGTTGCGTCTTACAGTGCCTCATCCGGGCGATTTCACGCTGTACCGGTTGTATATTGACGACGCCAGGGTAGACCTCTTCTACAACGACATTACCTTCAGTTTTAAGGCGAACTGTCCTTCGGATCTGGACTGTAAGCCAGTGGAACATGAATGTCCGCCGGAAGCGCCGGTCGACTTTCCTGTCAATTACCTGGCCCGCGACTTCTGGAGTTTCCGGCAGTCCCTGCTGGACTTTGCCTCACAACGTTACCCCGACTGGCCGGACCGCCTGGAAGCAGATGCGGGTGTCATGCTCACAGAAGTGATGAGTGCCCTGGGAGACGAAATGGCCTATTACCAGGATAAAGTCAGCCGGGAAGCCTACCTGGAAACTGCCACACAGCGAAGGTCCCTGCGCAGGCATGCCCTGTTGGTGGATTATAACATCCATGATGGCCTGGGGGCCACGGCCTGGCTCGATGTAACGGTGGCTGAAGGCGAGAGTGGTTTGATCCCTGCCGGAACAGATGTGTGGGCCTCAGGAGAAAATGGTACCCGTATCGACTTTGAAGTGGGACGGGGACTAAAAGAAGTATTCGCCGGTAAGAAATATGCTGTGGATGCTGACCGGAATGATCTGTTGCCTCACTTGATCGATGAGGACCAGGTTTGTTTGCCCGTAGGCGCTACAGCGTTATACATACAAGGCCATCATGCCGCTCATCTCACCCCCTTTGATGACCTGCCCGAAAATCAGGCGCCCGGCAAATGGGTATTGCTGCAAACAAATCCCACCAATCCCGGGCAGCGGGCACGTGCCCACCTGGTACGGCTGATAGCTGTTACAGATACGAAAGACCTTGTACTGAACGAGGATATAACCCATCTGGTATGGGAATCGGCCCAGGCCCTGCCTTTTGAAATGGACTTAACGGTACTGCACATACGTGGCAATATACTGCCGGTCACGGCAGGTAAAACCTACACTTTATACTTCATCACTGGCGCTGAAGCAACAACGCTTTCATCCTCAGAACAGGATGCTCTGAAGGAAGCTGCTCAGCAGGCGGTGGTGCCTGAAGCAGACCGTGCGATAGAGCGTAATGGGAAAGACGGTGACGTAACCTATCTCTGCTGGCTTCCTTTATCAGCAGACGAACCGCTGGTATGGCTGGGAGATGATCCGCATGATGCCCGCCCGGAAATAAGACTGACATCAGTTGAATTTAATAGTACCTGCTGGGTGCCCGATGAAGAATGGACCTGGCGGAGGTCCCTGCTGGGAGAACATTCCTCCCAGAGTCAGGACCGGGATTATACACTGGATGATGGCACCTGGAAACGGGTGGTTGGCTATCAGCGTATAGGTGAGGAAGTGATACACCGTGACTATGCCTCAGGCGGTGGTGTCACCATCCGCTTCGGAGATGGTGAATTTGGCCTGATACCCGCCAGGGGAACGGTGTTCCGTGTTGATTACAGGCTGGGTGGAGGCCGCAGGGGAAATGTACCGGCGGCATCCCTGAAATATATAAAAGACGATCGTCAGCCCGGGGATTGTGATCCGCCATTGGCTGATCTTGGTTTTATTAAAAGTGTTGCTAATCCCTTGCAGGGTATAAATGGTATGGACCCGGAGAAACCGGATGAAGTGCGCCAATCTGCCCCCGAAGCTTTTCGTGCTGTTACCTACCGGGCAGTACGTTCGGAAGACTATGCAGAAGCGGCGGAACGTTTGCCCTGGGTACAAAGGGCTGGCGCTGTTTTCCGCTGGACAGGCAGCTGGCTCTCTGCTTTTGTAACGCCCGATCCATTGGGTACCGTAGGACTGGAACCTGCGCATCGCAATAACCTGCAGCAGCAACTGGACCGTTTCCGGCAGGCCGGCAGGGAAGCCCTGATACAGGATCCCGTATATGCCGATATGGATATTGAGATTGAGATCTGTGCTGCACCGCATGCTTATGCCGGCGAGGTAAAAGCGCTTGTGCTGGAAGCGCTATTGGGAAAAGGCGGCATCAATCCCAGCCCCGGATATTTCTCTCCTGATCATTTCACATTTGGTACGCCCCTGGAACGTTCTTCCCTGGAAGCCTGCATACAGCAGGTACCCGGTGTGCAGGCCATTGAATATATCCGTTTCAGACGGAGAGGATGGTTCGGCTGGAAGATGTTTACCGGTTTGTCCTACGATCCTGGTCAGCAGACCATCATCCGCGTGGAGAATGATACATTATTTCCCGAAAGAGGTTCTCTTAAAATTTATATACACGGTGGAGCATGAGTTGTAATTGCAATAATACCAATACTGCAGACGGCGCATTTGCCTGTCCCTGCGACCGGGTAGAACATCCGCAGGCGCTGCGTATCAATGCGGGCCTGAGCGAACTGCCCCGGCAGCTGGCCGCTTTCCCGGAATTCCGGCAGGCCATGCTTTTTGCCATTCGCAGCAAGTTGCCGCTGGCTTCCTGGCAGGCCCGGAAACAGGATGATACCGGTGTGATGCTGTTGGAAATGTGGGCCTACGTTTGTGATGTGCTAAGCTTTTATGATAAGGTAATTGCCCAGGAGACCTACCTGCGCACTGCTAGTCAGCGGGCTGCCTTACGCAGGCTGGTGGCATTGCTGGGCTATCTGCCCCGTCCTGCTGTAGGCGCTACCGTTCAACTGGCAGCCCTGGCAGATGGCAGGCAACCGGTGTTGCTGCCGGCAGGCACCGCTTTCAGGTCTGCCGCTTTTAATGGACAGCCGCCACAGGTATTTGAACTGGATCAGGATACACTGATCCATCCGCTGACCAATCGCTGGAATATCCGTGCGCCACGCCCCGGTAAAATACTGAGCGCCAACCCGCTTTCCCTGCTCGTAACACCACGTACAGAGATCCGGGAAGGTGATGTATTGCTGCTGACAGACAGTGGCAATACGGCGCAGAATCAGGCCTTGCAGGTAGCGGAGGTATCGCCCTATACCGCTGCCGACGGGGTAACCTATACGAAAATTGCTTTCAGTCAGCCGGCAAAACTAGCGGTAAACACACCGCTGTCACGGCTGAGCTTATATGCTCCCTTACATGAAGCCTCTCTTTGGACAAGTCCCGGTGATGACGTTTCACCGAACATCATTGCAAGCGCTGTTTTCATTTCAGCTCCAGGTAGTATTTCCAATATAGTGGCATCCATCTTTGATGATGAAAATGCATCTGTTACCTCGGATAGTGTTGTGCTGGACGGATTGTATCGCCAGATAAAAGCAGGCGACTATATTCTGCTGCGAAGGGGACAGGAAGTACGCTGGTTTAAAGTGAACAGTACCTCCGAAGATACCAGGCAGCCTACGCCCCCCGGCAAGATCAAGATCAACGGCAGCAGTTTCGATATGCCCGGCATATCTGTTCCCGTTACCCGGCTTACGCTGGATGCAGGTATCAACGCTGCGGGTCGTAAAGCATCCGGAGCTGCGAACTGGGGAAATGCCAGCAAGGCTACATTGGTGGTGCACTATGGTATGCAGTTCGCCGGACGTATTGGCGACGAACCTAATAGTATCTTAATGCCGGATGATGCCCTTGTTTTTACGGGTCAGACAGAAACGCCTGTGGAAGAAAGGAACCCCGCTGCATTCCTGCTGAGCGATAAAAACAATCGTGGTGTTGCCATCAACGGCAGTGTGGATTTTCCCCATGCAGCACTGATACCTGATCAGGGACAGGATTGGCAGCCGGGTCTCGTACTACCGGTAACAGCGTTTGGTAATGTGATCAGCGCCAGCAGAGGCGAACAGGTCAACGCGGAAGTGCTGGGCTGTGGCAATGCATCACAGGTAAACCAGTTTTTTAAACTGAAGAAAAAACCGCTCACCTACCTCTCTTCCCCCACAGCAGATAATGACCAGGGGGTGAAAAGTACGCTGCACATTTATGTAAACGGTGTGCGCTGGACAGAAGTTCCGGGGTTTTATGGGAGGCGTCCGGACGACTATGTATTTATCGTACGGCAGAATGACGAAGGTGACGCTATCATCACTTTTGGGGATGGCATACGTGGACAGCGCCTGCCTACGGGTGCTAATAATGTGGTGGCCTGGTACCGTTATGGCGCCGGAGAGGCAGCCCCTCCAGCTGGAGCAGTGAACCAGATCGCTAAACCATTTAAAGGGCTGCAGAGCGTGAATAATCCCTTGTCAGCCGCAGGAGGCGCCGATCCTGAACCTGCAGATGGCATGCGCACTTATGCGCCCAAATCAGCGCTTATACTAGGCAGGGCGGTGTCGATACAGGATATGGAAGCAGTGGCGCTCTCCATGCCGGGTGTAAAAGGGGTACAGGCCGCCTGGCGCTGGCATGGTACGCGTCAGTGTGCGCTGGTACATATCTGGTACCTGGGAGAAGCAGGCCTGGAAACCGCGCTCTCACAACGTTTACGCAATGTGTCAGACCCTGCTGTCATCATACAGGTGGAACAGGCCACTACCGCAAAAGCAAAGTTGTCCATTGCGGTGAAGTTCGACCCACGCTACCTCGAAGCAGATGTATTAGCGGCAGTACGCGAAAACCTCACCAATATCAAAAGCGGGTTACTGGCCCGGGAAAACATCGGCATCGGCCGTCCGCTGTTCCGTAGCCGCATTTTCGCGGCCGTACTGGCGGTACCGGGTGCTACGGCTGTCAGTGGTCTTTTCTGGAATGGAAAGCCCTTTAATGACTTTGCCAAAACACCGGGCGCAGGTAAGTATTTCAATTTCGAACAAGAGAACGCATTACAGCTAAACAATAATTCCCTGGTATGAAAACAATAGCAGAAGATCGCTTTGAGCGCTATTATGCGGAAAAACTCTGGGAAATGATCCCGGCCATTTACCGTCATGAAGACGGTATAGCCGAACGTCCCGGCGTATTGCGCGGCCTGGTGGAAGTAATAGCAGAACAGGCGGCAATTGTGCGACGCAGCGAAGACCGCCTATGGGAAGATCAGTTCATCGAATGGTGCAGTGACT
Organism: Chitinophaga sp. CF418; assembly: GCF_900142925.1. Lineage (GTDB taxonomy): Bacteria > Bacteroidota > Bacteroidia > Chitinophagales > Chitinophagaceae > Chitinophaga. The sequence goes on along the minus strand of NZ_FRCN01000012.1, from coordinate 185,494 downwards.
GGGCCGTGCCCTATATAGCCGACCTGCTGGGCACCCGCCTTATCAGCGCATTAAACAAACGTGGCCGCCGCGTAGATGTTGCGAAAACCATCTACTACCGCCGCCGCAAAGGCACTCCCCGCATACTGGAAGAATTGATCAGCGATATTACCGGCTGGGATGGACGCCTGGTGGAAAGTTTTCAGCGCCTGGCAAGAGCAAGGCATGGACTGGATACCGTTCCTGGATTACTGTTAGGACCTTTTACAGGTACAGGCCCGGGTGGCTGGGCTGACCTCCGCCGGCAACGGGGTAGTGAGCTGAATGGAGGCCCTTTCGACGAATATTTCCATACGGCGGACTTCCGCAGGCAGCAGGGTAAAGATGGACGTTACGGTATTCCCAGGCTCAATTTCCATATTTACCGGCTGGTAGCTTATAAGGTCGCCAATGTTACTCCTTTCTCTTTAGGAGATGATATGGGCTTCTGCTTTGACCCCTCCGGCCGGGATATCCAGCTGTTTAACAGGCGCAGAAGGCCCGAAGACTGGGAGGAATGGCATGCCGCGCTGGAATGGGAACTGCCCGCGCCTATGCGTTGCCGTTTGCTGGCGCATGCCGAATACCTGATCAGCGAAGCAGTGGTACAACGCCTGGTGAACGATCATGGCCTGCTGCCGGGGGCTGCAGCAGATCTTCGCAGTCTGCGGGGCTGGCAGTTCAGGGAAGAAGGCCGTTTGCTGGCAACGCTAGCCACTTTGCCCACACAGGCAGACTTGCTGGCCCCGGGTATTTATGTTCCGCTCTTACGTTATGCTATTATAGCCGCTTGTGGAAAACAGGCGCTCTTACCCAATGCGCTGGCTGTGGAAGGAGGTGGCATCACGCCGGATACCGGTTCTCTGGCTGTTACACTTGGTGCACCACCCGCAGGTATCATCACTGCAGAATTTATCACTGCGGCTAACTTGAGCAACTGGGCTATCGGACCAGGTAATAAAAGACTGGCCATTGATCCGGAGAGAGGCCGCCTCCTCTGGCTGGATGGCGCAGTGGATACTGATGAACTGACAGTCAGTTATCATTACGGGTTTGCCGCTCCGCTGGGTGCAGGCACCTATGATCGTCCTGCAGTGGAAGAGCAGGCCCCGGACCTGGTAAAACAGGGTGGAGGTGTATTAGCCGCAACAGATATACTGAATAACGGTATTACACAGATAAGCGACAGTAAAACCTACGGGCCAGTATCCGACAAGCTGAGTGTACAGCATCTCGAATTTCGTGCTGCCAACCTCCAACGACCTTTCCTGCGACTGGAAGCTAACTGGATACTGAATACAGGCACAAATGAAGAATCTACACTCACGATAGACGGCTGGTGGATAGGGGCCAGCCAGAACAATACACTGGAAGTAATACTACGCGGTGATTATGAAACTGTCCACATCAGAAACTGCACTTTTGACCCCGGAGGAGATACGAATATTCTGGGAGGAACACTGCATCCTGTAACGCTGGTCATCGAAGGATTCGTAGAGCAGTTATGCATTGAGGACAGCATCATGGGACCTGTTATTGCCCGTAATGACGGCACGGTGGAAACCATTACCATCTGCGATTCCATTATACAATCTGTGAATGCAGGCAGTCCGGCTATTGCTGTTAATACCGGCATGGTTATTTTACAACGCACCACCGTCTTTGGAAATGTGAACGTACACCGTCTGCAGGCAACAGAGACCATCATTACCGGTCCCTCTACGGTAACGGATACACAGAATGGCTGTTTCCGCTTTAGTGCGGCGCCAGCCTTCAGCCGCTTGCCACGTCCTTATGAATCTTTTCTTTTTACCGTCGATACCAATCACTGGTTCAGTTCGCGGCGTTTCGGGCATTACAGTTATGCCCAGCTGAGTGAAACAGCGCCGGAACCCTTGCGCACAGGAGCGGAGAATGGCAGCGAAATGGGCGCCTTTAACAGTTTGCTGAACCCCGTAAAGCTGGACGGCTTACGGGCCAAAATAGACGAATACATGCCCTTCGGGCTAATTCCAGCTTTTATTCATGAAACATAACTAAAGCCATGGCTACATTTGATATCTCCAGGGTGGCATTTGATCCACGCAAACATTACGCCAGCGTTCGTATGCAACAGGGACGCGTACTGACGGACGACGACTGGAATGAGAACGAGCGTATAGAGAATGAAGAAAAACGCCGTTCACGTGTGGATATTATCGGCCCCTTCGGCAGCCCGGATAAAGGATTCCGGGTAGAAAACCTGCGTATTACCGACGGACATACTGATTTTGACATCAGGGAAGGAACCTTACACCTCGGTGGCCTCCGGTTGGAAATGGATGCTCCCGAAACCTACCGCCTGCAGAAAGACTGGCTGCAGCAACCTGCTGATATCAATCCTGCGCCCCTGCCGGCAGAACTGCCAGCTGAAGGACAGGAACGTTTTGACCTGATATACCTGGAGACCTGGCAGCAACCCGTGAGTGCCGTGGAAGACGATGCCTTGTTCGAAGCTGCGCTGGCAGGTCCGGATACCACTACCCGGGTAAGGAATACCCGTCGCGTACAGATCCAGGAAAATCTTACCGCCAGCGAATGTGCTGATGCCTGGACCCTCCTCAAAGAAAAATGGGCTACAGACCATCTGGGTACTGTGAATGCTAAGTATGAACGTATACCGGCCGTTACCCTCACCGCAGACTTTACAGAGACTGGTCCTGCCGACGACCTTTGTACGCCTGCTATAGCGGGTGCTTATCTGGGTGCGGAAAACCAGGCCATCAGAGTGGAATTGATAGATGCCGGTCACTTGACGTGGGGATTTGACAATGCCGCCCCGCTGTATCGTGTGACTGTGGCCGCCAACGGCCGCGTGAAGATGCTGACAGCTCCCAAGGACCAATACCACTGGCCATTATCTGGCCAGGTGGTGGAAATACTGCCATGGTCGGCCGTACTTTCCAACGGAGAGAAAATGGCCGGGCTGCAAGGGCATATTACCAAAGTAGCTGCTTCTTATAATCCGGATGAAGCGGAGTTTACACTGGTAGATGTACTGCCCGCCAATTTTGGCAGTGCCTGGAAAGAAAGAGAGGATGCGGACGATCTGGTCGGAGATGAGCAGTATTTCTTCCTGAGGGTATGGAACCGCGGAACCGATATCGACTCGCTGGCAGCTATTCCTTTTGCTACCGGGATGCCCGTTTCTTTGGGGAAGACCGGGCTGGAAGTGATCATTAATGGTCCCGACCGTGTAGCTACAGACTACTGGGTCATTGCTGTAAGGCCGGAAACGCCCGAAATTATCGTTCCCTGGGAATTGAAAGCAGGAATGCCTCCTTTTGGCCTTCGGCGCTTTTTTGCCCCTCTGGGCGTGATCCGTTGGGTAAATACCAGCGGGCAGGTATACGGAGAGATCATTACGGATTGCCGTAAAACTTTCCGCCCGCTCACCGACCAGGAATGCTGTTGCACATTTACGGTGGGAGATGGCATACGCAGTCACGGCGATTTTGACTCTATCGAAGAAGCACTGCAGAACCTGCCCGATGCAGGTGGAAAGATATGCGTATTGCCAGGCATTCACAATGCCAATGTTGAGATCATTGGCCGTAGCCAGGTCAGGATCAGTGGCTGTGGCGAACAAAGCATTGTACGCCCGCATCAGAACAGTGATTACCGCGGATTTCCCATTTTCAGGATCTCTGCTTCCGACAGGATACAGATCGATCACCTGACGATGGTAGCACTGGAAGGCATCGCTGTATTGGTGGAGGATAGCGCCAGGGAGAACGACTTTACCCGGCGCATCACTATCAACCATAACTCTATAGTAGCGCTTGTGCACGCCATCAGGGTACATCTGCCGGAAAGCAAACAGGGAGACAACGGCATACACATCTGCCATAACAACATCGGCATGCTGGATGATGCAAAAGGACTGGCAGCCATCTTTACCCTGGCGGATGAAGTATTAATAGAACGTAACCGCCTTGTAGTGGTGCCCGCCCCTAATCGCGATCCCAATGATCCGCGGCCGGAAGATCCCGGTGGTGGCATATTTGATCCATGCCGTAACCTGGCGAAATTCTACAACAACTATGCGTTCTTTAAAGCGCAGCTCAAAAAGATATTCCAGTATGTATTTGCCTATGTGCCTGCAGGGTCATTATTGAACTACGAGGCAATGGGCGGTATACAGATAGGCAGTACCTCCGAGAAGGTATTTGTACTGGAGAACGAGATTACTGGCGGCCGGGGTAACGGTATTACGTTGGGACATGAACAGCAGGGAGCCGGCGCCTTATATGAAATTGTGATAGAAGAGAACCGTATCCGCCAAATGGGGGCTTCCGGGATCGGGGTACTCAACGCCGCTGATGCCGCAGGCGCCCTGATGCGGGTACGGGTGGAAGATATCATGATATGCCGCAACAGCATCCGTTACTGCGCATTACAGACACCGGAAGAAGCGCCCAATAATATCGCTTTCGGAGGTATTGTACTGGCATATTGCGAACTGGGTATCATCCAGGAGAACCGCATAGAAGACAATGGTGTCAGCCACGAACGCCCCATTTGTGGTATCTTTATACTGTACGGGGAACAGATCGATATCTTCAAAAACCGGATTACGAACAACGGACCACGTACCAAAGACGATAACAGCAATGCCCTCAAAGGACTACGTGGAGGTATTGTGATCAGGATGGCATTTAAAGCGGAGAATTCCACCGCTATGTTAAAAACAAAGGTGCCTTCTTTCGACAGCACGCCGGCTATCAGGGTACATGAGAACATCGTTACACAACCACTCGGACATTCACTTTTTATCACGGCTTTCGGACCAGTATCGGTGTCTGGCAATCAGCTTACTTCTGAAGGAATAGACCGGAAAAATATTTACTCTTTACTGGCAGGTAATGTGTTCATTTTCAACCTGGGCCTGTCTAAAGATCTGCTGGCAATTGCGTTGGGCGCTGCGCTGAAGAACATGGCGAACATAGACCCCGCTACAGGGCAAAGCAATGTCAATAATGCCGCATTACGCGCTGCGCTCAAGGCTTATGAATATCTGCCTAACGGAAAGGTGATGTTCTCTGACAACGAGACCACGCTCGACCTGCGTAGCACTGCCAATGAACTGGCGGCCAGTGCGAACATGATCGTTTCCCTGGATGATGTAGGCTTTACCAGTAACCAGTCAGAATGTGCAGCATTCCTGATGACAGAACCGGTATCGTTTGATATTGTAGTGCTGAATACCTTCCTGATCGGGTTTACCATACGTTCCAATGATAATAGGTTTGCAGATGGCTTTACGCTGACGGCATATTCCTTATTATCATACGGCAATATGAACACCTGCAGCGGCAACCAGGCCACACACTGTCTGCACGTACTGGGCAACAAACGGATCTTTCAGGGCAATCTCATTTTAGTGAACACCAATTGCCAGGATACTACCAAAGCAATAGGAACCAGTCTTGCCGTTCCCCTTACCAGTTATGATGCATGATAAACCCAATTTATTAAAACGTGAATAACATGACAAGCACAAAACTCAGAGAACAGGATAACCTGAAAAAGATCAATGAAACTTTTGATGAATTGGAACGCAGGCGTGCCGAAGAGCTGAATAATGCCGCCGGGCTGCAGGAATCTCATGATCAGATCCTGGCGGAAGAACGGGACCGCTTAGCGAAAAAATATGGACAGGATCATCCCAGGGTACAGAAACTGGAAGCCAGGTTATCATACAACAGGATCATGACGGAAGGAATGCAGGCGGAAGTCAGCCGGGCAAAAAACAAAACGGAGCAATTCGCATCCACATGGTGGAGAGTGAACGGAAGAGTGTTCGACAGCAAGGGCAAACCGCTTTCCAAACTGACTATATCGCTTTCCGATGCCAGCGGCAATGGACTGGAACCATTAGGCTACAGTTGCACCGATGAAAGAGGCTACTATATCATCACAGCAAAAGATGACCTGGTAGCAAAATTCCAGAAGCAGTCTCTTTACCTCACGGTCACGGATCCCAACAAAAAAAGATTACATGTTGAAAGAGAACCGGTTATTGTAGCCGGAGGGAAGATAGATTACCGCGATATTTTCATTGGTACAGACAAGAGTACTGCCTGTACGCCACCTTTCGGGGAAACTGTAATAAGGTAATTTGTTACTTTATTCTTCCTAATTTGAGTAAAATAAACTTTATTCTATGCGGAAGCTTATTTATGGCATTAACATTAGTTTGGATGGTTGCTGCGATCATACCAAATTCAGTGGTGGAGATGATATTCTCGATTATTTCAGGGAACTGCTGGAAGACGTCGATCTGATCATTTACGGTCGGAAAACTTATGAACTGATGGTCCCCTTCTGGCCGGAGGTTGCTCAAACGCAATCAATGAATAAGGCTGCCAATGCATTTGCCAGGGTATTTGCTAATCTTAAGCGTGTCGTCGTTTCGCAATCCATAGACAGTGTAGATGACGAACAAACAATGATAATCCGCGATAACTTAAAGGAAGAGGTCCTCAAGCTAAAACAGCAACCCGGTAACGCAATATCCACTGGTGGCGTGGAGTTACCAGCCCGATTAATCGAATGGGGTTTGATAGATGAGTTCCATATGGTCGTTCACCCGGTGATCGTCGGCCAGGGACGGCGCTTGTTTACCGAAATGTCCTTACAGGAAAATCTGGGTTTAAAACTTGCGGCGTCGAAAACGCTCAGTAGCGGGTGCGTGGCACTGCGGTATGAAAGGATTTAAAAGTAAGGGATGGCCCCGACCAATAACGGGCAGGGTGTATAAATAGTAATATCTCGTTTTTTAATAATAATATAAACCCTTCCCAAAATTATATAACAGATTGTCCGGGATTACGGCTATTTTTGTCCCGGATGAAGAAGCTATTTACACTCATACTGGCCATTCTTTACATGGGGTCCTCTACCGGCGCCACCTTCCACATGCATTACTGCATGGGAAAGCTGATAGAAGTGAAACTGTGGCATAAAGAAGACCAGAAGTGCAGTAAATGCGGCGCTGAACCGAAATCAGCATGCGCTAAGAAATGCTGTAAGGATGAGCATAAAACAGTAAAGCTGGAGAAAGACCAGAAGGCTGTTGAAAATATCTTCTCTTTTATACAGGGCCCAGCTATTACTATCCCTGTTACTTATCCCGAACAGCCGGAAATACATGTCGTTTCCCTGCTGGAAGAATTCCCGGTCAGCAACGCTCCGCCTCGAAGCAGCAAAGTACATACACATATATTGAACTGCACATTCCGTATCTGATAACCCATCAGGCGTACATCTATTACTTCTCACTATTGTTACGCCATCATCTCCACTATATAATTATCTGATATCAGGCTAATGCTATGTGATTATAACGCCTTGCATTAAGGCCTGCCGGATAAACATCCTTATTACACGCTGCATATACAGGCATCCTATGTCATATGCTTGAAAAACACCTGTATGGTACATAGAATAATAGAATGGTCTTTACGCAACCGGTTCATCGTGTTGCTGATGGCAGCAGGCATATTTGCCTGGGGGATCTTCGCTGTAAAGAAGAACCCGATAGATGCCATTCCCGATCTCTCAGAAAACCAGGTGATTGTATTTACTGAATGGATGGGCCGCGGTCCGCAGCTCATAGAAGACCAGGTTACTTATCCGCTTGTAACAAATCTGCAGGGATTGCCGCGTATCAAATACGTCCGCGGTACTTCCATGTTCGGCATGAGTTTCATCTACGTGATATTCAATGACGACGTCGATATCTACTGGGCAAGGGAAAGGGTGCTGGAAAGATTAAGCACCGTTACCCGCACTTTACCCGCAGGTGTAACACCCCAGCTGGGGCCTGATGGCACCGGTGTAGGACATATACTCTGGTATACGCTCGATGCCCCTGATATGGACCTGGGAGAACAACGCGCATTACAGGACTGGTATGTGAAATTTGCCTTGCAGAATGTGGAAGGCGTCAGTGAAATAGCCTCCTTCGGTGGCTTTCAGAAACAGTACCAGATCACGGTAGATCCTAATAAACTGCTTTACTACCGCTTGTCGGTAGCGGAGGTGATCAACGCTGTGCGCACAAATAACAATGAATCCGGTGGCCGTAAGTTTGAGCTAAGCGATATCGGTTATATCATTAAAACATCCGGCTACTTAAAGTCTGTAGCTGAAATAGAGAATATTCCTGTCAAAACCCAGAACAGCATTCCCATCAGAATAGCAGATGTGGCCACTGTACAAATGACGGGCGAAACACGCCTGGGCATATTCGATCAGAATGGTCAGGGAGAACGTGTCGGGGGCATTGTCGTGATGCGCTATGGTGAGAATGCAGACGCCGTTATTGACAAGGTCAAAGAGAAGATGAAAGAAGTAGCCAAGGGCTTTCCCCAGGGCGTAAAGTTCGATATCGTATATGACAGGGGCGCGCTGATCAAAGAATCAGTAGACTCTATCAAACACACATTGATCGAAGAGATGATCGTCGTATCGGTGGTGGTGATCATCTTCCTTTTCCACTGGCGTAGCGCACTAAGCATTATCATACAGATACCCATCACACTGGCTGCCAGTTTCATCCTGCTGAATGCTTTCGGTATATCCTCTAATATCATGTCCCTGACAGGCATTGCCCTGGCCATCGGTGTGATAGTCGACAATGGGATCATTATGAGTGAGAACGCCTACAAACACCTGGCAGAAAGATATGCAGGGTGGCAGGAACAACAAAAAAGTAAATAACATGAACTGGCTCAAAAATAAATTTAAAAAATCGCCTGAATGGATCACGGAGGAAGAGCGCTTAAAGGTGATAGAACAGTCCAGCAAACAGGTATCCCGCGGGGTATTCTTTGCGACGATCATCATTATCACGTCCTTCTTACCTGTCTTTATGCTGACAGGACAGGAAGGTAAACTCTTCCATCCGCTGGCGTATACAAAGACATTTATCATGATCGTGGATGCCCTGCTGGTCATCACGCTGGCGCCGGTACTCATCTCTTTTTTCATGAAGGGGAAGTTCAGGCCGGACCATGATAATCCGGTGAACAGGGTATTGGAACGGGTATATGAACCCATCATAAATGGGGTGCTGAAATGGCGCAAAACAACGATCGCAATCAATGTAATCGCGCTCGTGATCACCATCCCTTTACTGAAAAGTCTGGGAAGCGAATTTATGCCTCCGCTGGATGAGCAGAGCATTCTCTTCATGCCGGTTACACTGCCTGACATCTCCAATGCGGAAGCAAAACGCATTCTACAGGTGCAGGATAAGATCATCAAGTCAGTACCGGAAGTAGACAAGGTACTGGGTAAAGCAGGACGCGCCAGCACCGCTACGGATAATTCTCCTATCAGTATGATAGAAACCATCATCATGCTGAAACCGAAATCACAATGGCGCGAGGGGAAGACGAAGAAAGACATTATTAATGAACTGGATGCCAAACTGCAGATACCCGGTGTTGTGAACGGCTGGACACAGCCAATCATTAACCGTATTAACATGCTGGCCACCGGCATCCGGACAGATGTAGGGGTGAAAATATACGGACAGCAGCTCGACTCTATCGCGTTGGTATCAGAGCGTGTAAAGAAAGCGCTGGAAGGAACACCGGGTGTTATGGACCTCTATGTAGAACCGGTTACCGGCGGAAAATACCTTAGTATAGACGTGCGTAGAGCTGACCTGGCCCGTTATGGCCTGAGCGTGGACGACGTAAACCAGACCGTAGAAACGGCCCTGGGAGGCGCTCCTGTTGGCAACACAATAGAAGGCCGTCAGCGGTTTTCTATCAGTGTACGACTGGCGCAGGATTACCGTAACAGCGTGGAGCGTATAAAACGTATTCCCCTGATGTCTGCTGCTATGGGCGAAGTACCCTTGTCATCTGTTGCGGATATAAAGTTTACCGATGGTCCTCCCATGATCACTTCAGAAAATGCGATGCTGCGCGGTGCGGTATTGTTTAATGTACGTGGCCGTGACCTGGGCAGCACCGTAAAGGAAGCCATTCATAAAATGAGCCAGACCAAAGGCATATTGCCTGCCGGTTATTACCTGGAATGGAGTGGGCAATATGAGAACCTGATCCGTGGTCAGCAAACACTGATGTGGATCGCACCTATTGTACTGCTCATCATTTTCTTCTCGCTCTATTTTGCTTTTAAGTCTATCAGGGAAGCTTTTCTGAGCCTGATCACCGTGCCTTTTGCACTGATCGGCGGTGCTTATATGATCTACTTCTGGGGTGTGAACCTTTCTGTGGCGGTAGCCGTGGGCTTTATCGCATTGTTTGGTATAGCGGTGGAAACGGGTATCGTCATGGTGATCTATCTCAATGATGCCATGCAGCAACTAGTGAAAGCGAAAGGCAATTCTTCACAAACCATCACGAAAGAAGATCTCCGGCAACACGTGATATATGGTGCAGCCAAACGTTTGCGCCCTAAGCTGATGACGGTATGTGTATCGCTGTTTGGCCTGGTTCCAGTGTTGTGGGCTACAGGGGTAGGTACTGATGTGATGAAACCGATAGTACTGCCGATGATCGGCGGCGTGCTTACCTCCTCCACGCATATACTGCTGGTAACACCGCTGATCTTTTTAATGTCGAAGGAATATGAATTACGCAAGTACGGAAAATTAGAGATCCATGAAGTACATCACTAAATATATCGTATGGCTACTGTTATGCTTCCCCGCCGGCTTATCTGCACAGCAGGCGCCGGTGCTGCCGCTGGACAGTATTATACAAAGGGTTGACAGGAATAATATATTGCTGCAATCTTACGGACTGAAGGCTGAAAGTTATAAGTACAGTGCAGATGCAGCCACTGCCTGGATGGCACCCATGGTAGGTGTGGGCACATTCATGACGCCTTATCCCGGTCAGAAGGTGATGGACGAAAGGGATAAAGGAAATCTCATGCTGCAACTGGAGCAGGATATTCCCAATCCGTCGAAATTAAGCGCTAAGAAACGCTACATCGCTTCACAAGGCAATATTGAACTCGCTACGAGGGACATCACCCTGAATGACTTTAAAGCCAGGGCAAAGCTGCTTTATTTCAGTTGGCTGGTAGCCAGGCAGCGCATCACAGTGTTGCAGGAAACAGAGAAGATCATGCTGACGATGAAGAAGATAGAAGAGGTCAGGTATCCATACAATCAATCTCAGCTAAGCGGCGTGTACCGGGCTAACGCGAAAATTGAAGACAACCGGAATATGATCCGCATGCAGGAAGGCACGATTGCCAAAGCCAGGTCATGGCTCAATAGTCTCATGAATGCACCGGGTAATCAGGAGTTTGAGATAGATACTGCTTACCAGCCACGCTTTATGCCGGCAGCCTCTTATGATACGAGTGCCTTATCTACCGTGAGAAAAGACATTGTAAGGATGGATGCAAGTATCCATTCCATGCAGCTGAATATTGAAAGCATGAAGCGGGAAAAGAAGCCTGACTTCAGGATACGTTTTGATCATATGTCCCCCCTGGGAGACATGATGCCGAAGGCTTACAGCGCCATGGGTATGGTGAGTATACCTATTGTTCCCTGGGCTTCAAAAATGTATAAGTCCGGCATAAAGGCCATGCAATACAATGTGCAGGCAATGGAGAAAGAAAGATCGGCTATGCTGCAGGAAACGCAAGGCATGTTGTACGGTATGCAGTACGAGATACAGACTATGCAGAAACGTATTGCCGCTATGGAAGAAAAAGTGATCCCTGCCTTGCAGCAAACGCTGGACGCCAATTTTCTGAACTACCAGGAGAATAAGCTGGCACTGAGCAATGTGATCGATTCCTGGGAAGCGCTTACTATGATGCAGTCCGGCGTACTGGACGAAAAATTAAAACTCTACGAAATGATTGTCGATTATGAGAAACAGCTATATCGTTAGTATCATACTGGGAATATCTTTCCTGGCGGGTATGATGGCCTGTAAAAGCAGGCCTGCTAAAGAGATGCATGCAGGACATGCGCAGCATCAGTTGTACACCTGCCCCATGCATCCGCAGATCGTGAAAGATCAGCCCGGACAATGCCCTATATGCGGAATGGACCTGGTACTGAAAGACGCCAACAAAGAACTGGTGGTGGACAGCAGTATTGCCGGACTGACCCAACCTGTGAATGAACGCGTGATTGCCAGTATTCCTGCCATCACAGCCGAAAGCGGGACCCGAATTTATTCGTCTGAAGTGAACGGTATCATTACTTATGATACGCGTCATCAGACAAGTATTTCCAGCAGGGTCGGCGGACGTGTGGAAAGGTTATTGATAAAGTATAATTATCAGCCGGTTAGAAAAGGGCAATTGATCATGGAGATCTATTCACCCGATCTGGCTGCAGCACAAAGGGAACTGTTGTATGTAGCCAGGAATAGTCCGGAGATGCTTCCTGCCGCGAAACAACGTTTACAGTTACTTGGTATGCAACCTGCACAGATCGCACAGGTGCTGCAATCGAGCAATGTGTTATATCGTGTGCCGGTATATAGTAACAGTGATGGATATATCCTGGAGAAATCTGCTCAGGCACAAGCACTTACTCCAGCGGCGATAACGCCCGCTGCAACCTCCGGTGATGGTATGGGTGGTATGCAGGGCGGTGGCACAACACAGACTGCTGCCAGTTCTGTGGCGGTGGCTTCGCCTGTATTGCTTCGTGAAGGGCAGTATGTAAACGCCGGTCAGTCTTTGTTCACTATCTATCAGGCTACCGGTCTGGTGGCGGAGTTTGCTTTTCCGCCTCAACTGGCTGCCCGGATAAGAAAAGGCCAGCAACTGCTGTTCTACCCGGGTAATAATAGGAAGGCAATGCAGACGGGCAATATTGGTCTGATAGAGCCTGTGTTCCGTAACGGGCAGAATTTCACGCTGGCCAGGGTCTATCTGCAGGACAATCATTTCCAGGTAGGAGCGTTGCTGACTGCGAATATTCCCCTGATATATACAAATGGCTGGTGGTTGCCAAAGAAAGCAGTATGGCGATTGGGGAACAGGTCTGTTGTCTTTAAACAGGAGCATAGTACTTATGTGCCTGTTGAAATAACACCAGGTGCAGAGACGAAAGACATGATACAGATAACTACCGACATCAGTACCTGGAAAGTGGCTGCGAATGCATCTTACCTCGTAGACAGCGAGAGTTTTATCGAAATAAAAAAGAACATGCAACAATAGCGATATATGGAAAGAAAGAGATTTATCAAAACAGTTGCGGTCTTTGCTGTAATGCCTGCATTATTAATGACGGCCTGTAAGGAAGCCGCTCAAAAGAAGACGGCTGCAATGCAGCAGCAGACCTATACCTGTCCCATGCATCCGCAGATAGTGCAGAATAAACCCGGTACTTGTCCCATCTGTGGCATGGACCTGGTGCCTTTTGATAAGAGTAACAAAGAGGCGTCTCTGACATTGGGAGAAAGCCAGATACAGCTGGCCAATATCACGACCATGACTGTTGGCAGTGCTGCTTTGTCTGACTATAAACAATTGAACGGGCGACTGGTAACAGACCCTGAACAAACAGCAGTGATCTCCAGCAGGGTACAGGGCCGTATAGAAACACTGTTCATAAAGGAGACCGGTGTGAAAGTAAACAAAGGTCAGCCCTTATACCGGATCTACTCCGAACAACTGGCTTCCCTGCAACAGGAGTACCTGCTGGCATCCGCCCAGGTAAAGCATTTCCCGGATGATGCCCGCTTTCAGCAGATCGAAAAGGCTGCCCGGCAAAAGCTGGTATTGTATGATCAGTCAGACCGCCAGATCAGTCAGTTGCTGCAATCCGGTAAAACCGATCCTTATGTAACCTACCCGGCTACTGTAAGCGGGGTGGTAGCGGAACTGTCCGTATCAGAGGGCCAGTATGTATCAGAAGGTAGTGCAGTAATGCGATTGGAAGGATATAATCAGTTGTGGGTGGAAGCCGATGTCTATCCCGCAGAAGCTGCTGCTGTTCGTGTTGGGCAATCCGTGAAAGTAGTGGTGGCTGGCTGGGAAAACGATCCTCAAACCATGACTATCGCATTTATCAACCCGGTATTGCAGAGTGGCAGTCAGCTGATGCAGATCCGTGGAACCGTGTCTAATCGGGATAATCGCTGGCAACCCGGATTACAGGCGAATATTTTTCTCCCGATGAAAACCAGTGCGGATGTATTAAGCCTGCCTGTAGATGCCGTGATCAGGGATGGTAAAGGCGCACATGTCTGGATTGAAACAGCCCGGGGGAAATTTGAGCCCCGTAAGGTGACAACAGGCATGGAGAACTTTGATGTGGTGGAAATCACTGACGGACTGGAAGATGGCGATAAGGTAGTGATCTCGGGTGCTTACCTCCTGTATTCAGAGTTTGTGCTGAAGAAAGGTGCAAATCCTCTGGCCGGCCTGTAGTATGCATGATATCAAATAGTCTATTCAATAAATCAACACTAATGAAACATTTAATCAAAGTAGCAATCCCTGTATTGGCAGTTATTTTATTCGCAGCGTGCAATAGTCAGGAAGCCGGAAAGAGCGAAACTACAACAGATACTGTGGCGCATGAGGGCCATGATCACAGCAGCATGAGTGAAAGCAGCGCACCAGCTGCCGCTGCGGTACAGCTCAAAGATGATAGGCTGAACGCTGTGTACCAGCACTATGTACATCTCACCACGGCGCTCATCAATGGCGATGAAGCCGAAGCGAAAATGGCCAGCAATGCTATTGAAGCAGGTGCTGCCGCAGTGTCAGATGGTAAGGCACTGGGAGCATCAGCAGCTAAGATCACTGCGGCTGCAGATATCGAAGCACAAAGAACTGCATACGCAGATCTCAGTAGTAATTTCATCTCACTGGTGAAGAAGTCCGGCATGAATAGTGGTGCATTGTATATCGATTTCTGTCCGATGGCTATGAACGATAAAGGCGCTTATTGGATAAGTGCAAACAAAGAAGTAAAGAACCCTTATTTCGGAGAAAAGATGATGACTTGCGGGGAAGTAAAAGAGACGATCGAGTAAGTATAGTATCTATCATTGAATTCATGTCATTTTAAAAACCCATAGTATGGAACACAAGCATGAACATCACGAACACCGGCAAGAGCCGCAGCATAACGCACCGGCTCATCAACATGATCATAGTAATGAGCATACGTCTATGTCTGCGGAAGGGCATGAACATCATAAGGAGCATGACAGCAGGGGAGGGCATGATGAGCATGCGGGACACCATACTATGGACTTCCTTAAACGTTTCTGGCTATGTATCATCTTAACTGTTCCGGTGCTGTTATTGTCCCATATGGTACAGATGTGGCTCGGTATCGAAATGTCTTTTCCCGGGGATAAATATTTACTACTGGCTTTGAGCACCTTTATTTATTTCTACGGCGGATGGCCTTTCCTGGTAGGTATGATACGGGAACTGAAATGGAAGAATCCCGGTATGATGACACTGGTGGCTGTAGCTATCAGTACTGCTTACATCTATAGTGTGGCTGTTGTGTTTGGACTCCGTGGTATGGACTTCTTCTGGGAACTGGCTACGCTGATCGATATTATGCTGCTGGGACACTGGCTGGAAATGAAATCGCAGATGGCTGCTTCCAGGGCACTGGAGTCACTGGTGGAACTGTTGCCCGCTATCGTGCATGTGGAGCGTGATGGGCAGGTATCAGATATTCCATTGAAAGACCTGCAGCCGCATGATATCATTCTCATCAAACCCGGAGAGAAAATACCTGCGGATGGATTGATCCTGGATGGGACCTCCAACGTAAACGAGAGCATGCTCACAGGAGAGAGTGTTCCTGTTAGAAAAAGCAAAGACGCCAAAGTGATCGGCGGAGCTGTAAACGGAGATGGCGCGTTAAAGGTGCAGGTAACAGGTACTGGTGGTGACAGCTACCTGAATAAGGTGATCAACCTGGTACAGTCGGCACAGGGCGCTAAATCCAATACGCAGAACCTGGCAAATAAAGTAGCGAAGTGGCTGACCATCATATCCATCAGCGTAGGTATCATCACATTCATTGTATGGCTGGCGAAAGGCAATGAATTGTCCTTTGCACTGGAACGCATGGTGACCGTGATGGTGACCTCCTGTCCGCATGCACTGGGTGTAGCCATTCCACTGGTAGTAGCTATTTCCACTTCACTGTCTGCTATGCATGGGCTGCTGATCCGTAACCGGACTGCATTTGAGAATGCACGTAAACTGACCACTATCATCTTTGATAAAACGGGTACGCTTACCAAAGGTGCGCATGAAGTACAGCAGATCATTCCCTTAAACAATCAGTTTTCTGCGGATGATATTCTGCGCTACGCCGCCGCTGTACAACAGAATTCAGAGCATCATATTGCGCATGGCGTAATGAAGGCACTGAAAGCACGTAAGCTGGAATTATGGTCATCCACAGATTTCAGGTACATGCAGGGAATAGGCGTAAACGGTAGCGTAAATGGTAAAAAGGTAATAGCGGCGGGCCCTAATTATTTCAGGCAGGAAAACAGGCAAATGCCTGCTATTCCTGCTGAAATTGATCAGTCCACCGATACGGTGAATTTTATATTGATTGACGATGCCCCTGCGGGTATCATCACCCTGGCCGACAGCATCCGAGAGACTGCGGCCGAAGCTATTACTGATCTGAAGGCAATGAACATCCGCTCATTCCTGTTGACCGGCGACAACGAGCAGGTAGCCGCCGCCGTGGCAGGAAAACTGAAAATGGATGGTTATCTCGCTAACGTGCTGCCTCATGAAAAGCAAAGCAAGGTGAAAGAATTCCAGGACAAAGGAGAGATCGTTGCCATGACCGGAGATGGTGTAAACGATGCTCCGGCGCTCGCCCAGGCCGATGTCGGCATCGCTATCGGTTCCGGGACCGATGTAGCGGCCGAAACGGCGGATATTATCCTGGTAAATTCCGATCCTAAAGACGTGGTGCAGATGATCGCCTTTGGAAGGGCTACCTACCGGAAAATGGTCCAGAACCTGGTATGGGCTGTCGGTTACAACGTTGTTGCCATTCCGCTGGCCGCGGGAATCCTCTATCCTGCGTTTATGCTTAGCCCGGCAATGGGCGCCGTGCTGATGAGCCTGAGCACAATTGTCGTTGCCATTAACGCAAAGCTGCTAAGGGTAAAATGATCCGTTCATTTCAGCTGGAATGTAAAAGCATCACCTGTAAAGTCAATCCTGAACCTCACTATAAAAACTGTAAAGTTTTTCTGTACTAAGAGATATCTCGCTTTTATCTCGCTTAGATAACGCTTAGATAACGCTAATCCTACGTTAATGCTACGTTCATGAACGTAAGATTAACGTAGGATTAGCGTTATCTAAGCGTTATCTAAGCGAAGCAGAATCGAATATTTCCAGAATATTGAATACAAGCCGTACTTTCCGCAGTAACTTCACAAAGACATATCAAAACGGATTTAAGTTTCAATAAAGGACAACGAAGTAGATCACCTCGTACCAACGTCAATAGCTAGTTCCAAAAGGTAACTGTCCAGTACTGTTATTATCCCATATGGTACAGATGATGCTCGTTATTTAAATATCATTTCCCGGGGATAAATACTTACAGAATAAGATGATCTTTGATACAGGTTTGAATCACTCATATTGTAAACTGTGGACATGAAGTATTTAACACGCACTGTTTGGATACTCTCTTTTATCAGCTTGCTGACTGATGTTGCGAGTGAAATGCTTTATCCTATCATGCCCATTTATCTAAAAAGCATTGGCTTTTCCGTATTACTGATCGGCATACTGGAAGGGATTGCGGAAGCTACTGCCGGGTTAAGCAAGGGCTATTTTGGGAAATTGTCTGACCATAAGGGCAGGCGCACGCCATTCGTTCGGCTGGGCTATACGTTAAGTGCTTTTTCGAAGCCAATGATGGCTGTAATGGTGTACCCGATATGGATATTTGTTGCCCGTGCCGTTGACCGTTTAGGCAAAGGCATCCGGACCGGGGCACGGGATGCCCTGCTTTCTGATGAAGCGACCCTTGCAACCAAGGGCCGCGTGTTTGGTTTCCACCGTTCGATGGACACAATGGGGGCCGTAGTCGGCCCGGCATTGGCATTGTTGTACTTGTATTTTTATCCCGCCAGTTACCGCTCGCTGTTCCTGCTGGCATTTATTCCGGGAATGCTGGCGATAGGCTTGTCTTTTTATCTGAAAGACGGGGAATTACAACCTCGGGAAAATAAGACAGCGGTTTCTTTCTTTTCATTCTTACATTACTGGAACAATAGCCCTGTTATCTACCGTAAACTGGTAGGAGGATTATTGGTATTTACCTTGTGCAACAGTTCTGACGTATTCCTGCTCTTAAAGGTAAAACAGGCAGGTTTAAGTGATGCCGCCACTATAGGTGTATATATTTTTTATAACATGGTGTACGCCATAGCAGCCTTTCCGCTTGGTGTGCTGGCAGATCAGATGGGGCTGAAGAAGGTATTTATTGTCGGGTTGCTGCTCTTTGCAATGGTGTATGGGGGTATGACAGTAACCGGTAGCTGGTATTGGTACGGTTTGTTGTTTTTCCTATATGGGTTGTATGCAGCGGCTACTGAAGGCATATCAAAAGCATGGATAAGCAATATTACCCGAAAAGAAGATACAGGCACTGCCATCGGAACCTATACAGGGTTTCAAAGTATCTGCACCATGCTGGCAAGCACACTTACAGGCTGGCTATGGTTCCGGTTTGGACCAGGAATTGCATTTTCGATCACAACATTAATGACGCTCGCAGTGGCTCTTTATCTTTCATGGGCCGCTCCTGAGCCAAGGAACGCTGTCCAGTGAGAACAATGGGGTATGAAATGAACAGCCAGTACATTCTCCGGTCTGGTCCCTGGATAAGTGCCTTTGATCTGAGCCAGAAATACGCCAATTTTTTAAAAATTCTTATCAGCAATGGCAAGTACCTTGTTGAACCGGAAGCGGATTATTCTTTGCTTTACTCATGCGGTTTCTGAGTTTATAGTCATTTGATTAATTTCTGCATTGCTCGAATTATATTATGACAACGATTTTCCTGCTGGCAAATGCTCAGGTTCTTTCAGGAAATTTTATTTCACAATAATATACATATTTATTATTATTGTCTAAGTTACTTCCTATCAGTCCAACACGTTATATAAACTATCTTTTCATTTAACGGTGAGCACTTACCAATGAGCATCAATTACACACAGCACAATTTGGAAGATGTACCTCCTGACAATCTATGGTTTGACAAAGCTGCCTTTAAGGAGTTATTTAAAAAAGACTATCCCGCTCTTTGTATTTACTGCAGGTTGAAGTATGGCTTCGACATTCATTTGGCCGAGGAGGTTGTTCATTCAAGCTTTATAAAACTTTGGGAAACCCGCCAAACGCTCGTCCCCGGTATATCTCCAATATCTTATTTATATAAAATTGTTGACAATCGTAGTTTAAATACTTTAAGGCATGAAAAAGTAAAGCAGCAACATGCAGCCCATCTGTTGAAAACGAGCTCCGAAGATATTTCAGAAACGACTTTTAATAGTATCGATTTAAAGGAGTTAAGTTCAGCTATTGATGTTGCTATTGCTGAATTGCCGGAACAGATGCGTATCATATTTGAACTCAGAAAATTTGAAGGATTGAAATACGCTGAAATAGCCAGGCGATTAAATATCTCAGTGAAAACTGTGGATACACAAATAAGCAGGGCTATGATAAAGCTGAAGGAGAAACTGGCCAGGTTTCTTATTCTTTTTATTATATTGATTTTCAACTTTTTATTAAAAAAGTAAAAAATATTTTTTTCAGTTGTAGGGAAAAATTCATCGTTAAGTGTATGAATAATACAGAGCACATGGAAGACAACAATCAATATGATGAGCTTTTGGTCAGGTACTTGTTTAATGAAGAAACAGGAGAGGAGAGAGCATTTGTTGAAAACTGGCTCAATACCAGTGAAGAGAACCAACGCTACTTTAATCGTTTGAAAAAGGTCTGGCAACTAACAGAGATAAAGAAAGACCTGGCATATATAACAGATGAGGCGAATCTGGAGGAGAAATGGAATAGTCTTGAACAAAGTATAACAGAAGAGGATACCAGCGTAAAACATAAACCGGTCAGAATGCTGGTTGCCATAGCTATTGCAGCTTCGGTTCTTTTAGTTATTGGTTTGGGTTGGAAGTTCTTCATCAACAATAAACGGGATGTACCTGTTGCACAGCATACAGAGAAAAAGACAGATAGCCTGGCGTTTGTTGTACGGCATGAAGTCAATACAACTGGTAGAGAGAAAAGAATTCAGTTAGCAGACGGTTCTTTGATCATTTTGGCAAACAACAGTGAAATAGCTTATCGGGAACCGTTTACAGAAAAAAGGGACATAACGCTGATCGGTAAGGCGTATTTCAAGGTAGCGCATGACAAGAGGAGACCTTTTACCGTAATCAGTGGAGATATTTCGACAACTGCAGTGGGTACGGAATTTACCGTTACTGCTTTTGGAAGCTCTAAAAAGGTTGTTGTTCGTTTATATGAGGGTAAAGTGGTAGTGAAGCCGGTAGATAAGTTGAACAAAAAAATGAAAGGGGATGTGTACCTGCTGCCAGGTCAGCTATTTGTTTATGACAGTCAGGCAGCTGGTAAAGTGAAGTCGTTTAAATTGAACAGGAACGTGGCTCCTGAGCAAATCATTAATGAAGAGTTATCACATGATGAACCATCCCTGCCCGAAAATACAGGCGGTTCGTGGTATCAGTTCAACAATCAATTGCTGGCAGAAGTGTTTGATCAGCTTTCACAAATATTCAATGTACCAATAGTCTATGATAAGAAGGATATTCAAAATATATATTTCACGGCCAAATACAATAGAACAGATTCTTTGGAGAATATTTTAAAAGAAATCGCAATCCTTCACAACCTATCGGTTACCAAAAAAGATAATGCCTTCATCATAAGCAAGTAAAATCGCAACATATATACATTTGCATCCTGTAGGGGGATGGACTTTCAGTCATACTGAAAGAGAGGCTTTTATTTTTCATTAAAAAGAATTCCACATGAAATTCGAACCGCTTAAAAGGGCTGTTCTTGTAGCTCTGCTATTGCTCACACAAATCCTTCCGCCATTTGATGCAAAGGCACAGGAATCCACTAGTTTAGTAAAAGGTATTGTGCATGGTGCTGATAACGAATCGCTTGCCGGCGTGTCGGTTATTATTCGCAACAACAAAACAAACTTTACATCGGGCACCCAAAGTGATACGGCTGGTGTTTTTACCTTTTCCGGTGTACCTGCCGGCGGTCCATACAGTTTCTCTGTCAAAATGGTGGGTTATGAGCCACAAAACTTATCGGGTTATACACTTAAGGGAGGCACCACTTTCTCCTTGGTTATTGATATGAAGTCATCTGCTACGGGCCTGGGAGAAGTTGTCGTTACCGGCGTGTTCGACAAGCGAAAAAAGATGGAAGCATCAGTAGCTATCAGTACTATTTCTGCCAACCAGGTGTCCAAATTGGCGCCGGTAAGTGCAGCCGATATCCTTAAAAATGTGCCGGGTGTTTATGTGAATTCTTCCCTCGGAGAGGTTCGTAATACCGTTTATTCCCGTGGCGTATCGGTTGGCTCCAATGATGGCGCTTCTGGTTATTATTATGTGAGTATGCAGGAAGATGGTTTGCCGGTAACCAATGTAACGTGTAGTAATTACGGCCCCGATTACTTCCTTCGTGCTGATGCCACCGTGGGACGCTTAGAAGCAGTTCGGGGCGGGACTGCATCTATTCTGGGTGCCAATGCGCCGGGTGGCATCTTCAATTATATAACAAAAGAAGGCGGTGACAAAACGCAGGGAGAGGTAGTCGCTAAATATGGCCTGGAAGGAAACGGGAAAAATAGTTTTTACCGTACCGATATTAATGTTGGCGGGCCCCTGGGTAAAGACTGGTTTTGGAATGCCGGCGGGTTTTACCGGTATGCAGAAGGTGCAAGATACCCCGGCTATCCGATGAACAATGGTGGACAATTCCGGGGCAATCTGGTGAAAAAATACAATACAGGTTCACTGAAGTTTTACGCCAAATACTTAAATGACCATAACGGATGGTTTGAATTTACGCCAACGCTTAGCTTTACAAATCCTAAGCCGGCGCCTGGGTTTTCAGGAAGTTCGAATGTGCTGATGCCTTCCATTCAGCAAAATTTCAGCATAAACCAAACAGGCGAAAGAGCCATTTACAATAACAAGGATTTAATTCATTCAATAGATAAATCAGCCGGATTTAACTGGGAACAGCGGTTTGGCGATGGCTGGTCATTTAATAACGCGATGCGTTACTCCGATAAGAGCACTACCTGGAATACCAACGGATCTGTTTATCCAATTGCATTGACTGACCTGGCTATCTATACCCGTATGAATACAGTTGGACAGCCTGGCACTTATCATTTCCGCGATTTGAAAAGCGGCCAGGATCTGGCAACTGTAGCTACTTTGAACGGTCGTGACTTTACCGTAACCAATAGTACGTTGCCAGGTGGCCAGGTAGCTCCTAACTCATTGTTCTACGAACCTCTCCTGTTTATCAGCAATAAAACAAAGGAATATCTTGACCAGTTTTCTTTAACCAAAAGACTGGATAAGATGAGCTTCACTTTCGGCGGATTTTTTGGGTCTACGAAACTGGACAGACTTAACGGGCGCATAGGCTTTGCACTCGGTACAGTAGAACCTCAGCCACAGATAGTGGCTATTACACGTACCAATCCTGACGGTACCACAGCATTGGTTACAAATTCAAATGGTGTTATGACTGTAAACAGGGTTGGCCAGACTGTTAATCATGCCACCCAAAACCAATTGGCCTTCTTCTTTGGCCATAACTGGCAAATCACTCCTGCATTAAATCTTGATTGGGGTGTGCGCTACGAAACGGCGCGGGTAAAAGGATATAACAGCCCTTCAGTTGCTAACCAGGATACGGCAGGCGGGATAGATAAAAACCCGCTCACTTTATACGACAATGCCAATGCGACTACTCCGGTAACCTTTAACTTTAATAGACGCATAAACACTTTTTCTTATTCAGCCGGACTGAATTATAAAATTAATAATCACCTCTCTGTCTATGGGCGTTTTTCGCAGGGTAACAAAGCGCCTGACTTTGATTTGTATATTAATGCTACTACTGATTTTCTTGTGAAAACATTAGACCCTCAGGCACAGAAAGTAAAGCAATTTGAATTTGGGATAAAAGCAAGAACAGAGAACCTGAATTTATTTATAACACCCTTTTACAGTTTGCTGAGCCATGTGCCTAATCTGCAAACATTTCAGAATGTTGATCAGACCAATTATAACCCATCCCCGGTTTACAATAAATACAGGACTTATGGGGTAGAAGTAGAGGCGGATTATAGCTTTGCAAAACATTTTAATATTCATGGTGTGCTTACCTTACAAAGATCAAAAGCTTTGGAGTTCAAAACATGGCTGGCAAATAATCCTGGACCGCAGGATGATTCACTCGTTACTACTTTTTCCGGTAATGAAACGGATAATATCGCAAGGAGTATTATAAATATTACTCCTTCGTACAATCTGGATAAATTCTTCGCGCAGTTCACGTGGTCATTTATGGGGAAGCGCCAGGCAAATGTGGCTAATGCATTTTTGTTGCCGTCATTCAGCCAGTTCAATTTTAGCACCGGTTATGATGTGTCTAAAAAATTCCGGCTGAGTTTTGTAATCAACAATATTTTTAATACTTACGGTGTGATGAGTTGGAGTCGGCCGGGTGCATTCAATAATGCGCTTGACAGACAAGGATTCACAAAACAGATGTACCAGGAGGCTGTTAAAAATAATCAGCCTTACTCAACCGTTGCTATTGCGCCAAGAGCATATTTCATGACTGCGACATTTAAGTTTTAATCTTTAATAATTACAAATGCACGAATGGGTTTATTGGAATGAGTTGCTGAATATTCGTGCATTTGTAACATCAGTTAAATTTTAATTTCAATTGCGTGCACAGGACAGGTGTATTTTTTGTGCTTATTTTCTTTTTTATCAGGGGAAATGCACAACAGGTAAACGACGATATCCTCTATGAAAATTTTATCAGTCCGCCCCACGAGGCAAAGCCCCGCGTGTGGTGGCACTGGATGAATGGCAACATCACCAAAGACGGTATCAGGAAAGATCTGGAATGGATGCATCGGGTTGGCATCGGCGGCTTTCATAATTTTGAGGTGGAACTTGGCCGCTCGGATAAGTCACAGATAGTTGATAGGCCGCTTGTCTATATGACACCTGAATGGGTTGACGTGTTCAAATTTGCCACTAAGTTGGCCGATTCCCTGAAATTGGAAATGGCTATTGCCGCTTCGCCGGGGTTTAGCGAAACCGGTGGTTCCTGGGTAAAGCCGGAGGATGGGATGAAAAAACTTGTGTGGACAGAAATTCGTGTAAAAGGCGGGACTTCCAATATTAAGATAGCGGCTGCACCCGGTACTACAGGTCCTTTCCAAAATATCCCCATTCAGCCTTTTGGCGAACGAAAGGTTGATATTTCTAAAAATATCTTATTTTATAGAGATGTAGCAGTACTCGCGTACAAGCTGCCGCAAGCTGATAGATCATTAAGTGACTTAGGTGTTGTGGTAACATCAAGTAGTAACAATTTTACTTTATCTCAACTTACCGATGGTGATTTAAGTACAGGTGTTCTTTTACCGAAAGACACTGTAAAAGGATATGCATGGATACAATTTGCCTTTCCGCAACCGCAAACCGTTAAAGCGGTAAGCATGGTTGGTGGCGGCAACCCCGGAATGTTCGGTATGGGCGCAGACCCGGCAGATGGTCGTGCGTTGGAAGCCAGTGACGACGGAGTGAATTACCGGTTGATCACTCACATTCCGCCAGGAGCTATTTTACAGCAAACTATTCCTGTTCCTGAAACGACGGCAAGATATTTCCGTATTACAGTTAAAAACCCACCGGACCCTTTTAACAGAGCGTCCACCATGGGACTAGCCGATAAGAGCAAAAAGAATTTAAATGGAACTGAAATCGCGGAGATCGTTTTGCATACTGCCGACCGGATAAACAGGTTTGAAGAAAAATCGGCCTTTGCACCGGCAGGTAATTTATTAGATACAAAAACAACTGCTGCAAGTAACGATGTTATAAATGTAAACGATGTTATTAATATTACGGACAAGCTGAATGCAGATGGAACAATAGATTGGATAGCCCCGGAAAGAGGGGAGTGGAAAATTATCCGTTTAGGGTACTCACTGCTTGGTACTATTAACCATCCTGCCTCTTATCCGGCAACAGGACTGGAAGTGGATAAGCTTGACCCGGTTGCAGTTAAAAATTATTTCACCAATTATTTGGAGCGATATAAAAATGCTACCGGTAGTATGATGGGTAGTAAAGGCGCTTTGCAATATCTTATAACCGACAGTTGGGAAGCCGGCGCACAAAATTGGACTACTGATCTTCCAGCGGAATTTCAAAAGCGCCGTGGCTACAGCATTATTCCCTGGTTGCCTGTATTGACGGGTGCAATAGTTAAAAGCGCTGATGCAAGCGAGGCATTCCTGTTTGATTTCAGGAAAACACTGGGTGAAATGGTGGCAGCATATCATTACGATGCACTGACCGATATTCTTGCACGATACGGGATGAAGCGCTATTCGGAATCGCATGAAGATGGCCGTGCATTTATTGGAGACGGCATGGAAGTAAAAAGGACGGCAGCCATCCCCATGTCTGCATTATGGACGCCCAGTCCTGTTATTAATCAGAACGACCAAACAAGATATACTATTGATATTCGGGAATCTGCATCGGTAGCACATCTGTATGGACAAAACTTAGTAGCTGCAGAATCGTTAACAGCCCTGGGTATGGGCGGATCTGCGTGGGCGTATTATCCCGGGAATTTAAAACCAAGCGCGGATCTGGAACTTGCAAGCGGAGTGAATCGTTTTGTTATTCATTGTTCGCCCCACCAGCCGGTAGATAATAAAATTCCCGGGCTTGGCCTTGGACCTTTTGGCCAGTGGTATACACGCCACGAAACATGGGCTGAACAGGCAAAGGTATGGAATGACTATTTAGCCCGCAGTAGCTATTTATTGCAACAGGGCAGGTTTGCAGCTGATATTGTTTATTACTATGGAGAAGACAATAATATTACCAACCTGTTTGGTAAAAGACCGCCTGCCATTCCCGATGGATATAATTATGATTTCATCAATACAGATGCACTCATCAACATATTGTCAGTAAAAGACGGTAAATTAATTACGCCGGGTGGTATGAGTTATAGCCTGCTGGTATTAGACAGCAGCGCCGTGAAGATGGCATTGCCTGCATTGCGTAAACTAAGGGAATTGGTAAGATCAGGCGCAACTGTTACCGGTATAAAGCCAATAGCTACGCCAAGCCTGACTGATGACCCAAATGAATTCAATAAATTGGTAAACGAAATATGGGCCTCATCAAATTCAAAAGTTACAGTGGCTAAACCTTTGAGTGAAGTCCTTTCTTCTTTAAATATTCTACCTGATTTTGAGTATACCAAACCACAGGATAATACGCAGTTGATGTATGTGCATCGCCGGTTATCAAACGGTGATATCTATTGGGTAAATAACCGAAACGACCGGAATGAAACAGTGGAAGCCATTTTCCGGGTTAGTGGAAAGGTGCCACAGATCTGGCATCCTGAAACAGGGAGAATAGAAGCTGCTTCTTACAAAATAGAAAACGGCCGGACAACAGTGTTGTTGAACCTGACACCGAATGATGCAGTGTTTGTAGTATTCCGGTCACATGCCACAAAAAATGTGCTTACCCTCCCTGCCAAAACAGAAAGAGAAATAATGACGGTAGAAGGTTCGTGGAAGGTGATGTTTCAACCCAACCGGGAGGCGCCGGCTAGTGCCACTTTTGATAGGTTGGTCTCTTATACAGAGAACAGCGATGCAGGTATCAGATACTTTTCTGGTACAGCTACCTATACAAAGAATATCAATCTCCGTTCAGACGCCCTCGTGGAAGGAGCGCAACTGTGGTTGGATCTGGGTGACGTAAAGAATCTGGGAGAAGTATTAGTGAATGGAAAGTTACTGGGTATTGTGTGGAAGAAGCCTTTTCGTGTAGATGTAACCAATGCCTTGAAAGCAGGAGAAAATAAGCTGGAAATAAAGGTGACTAATCTTTGGGTGAACCGCTTGATTGGTGATGCGCAACCCGGCGTTACAAACAGGATTACTTATACAACGCTGCCTTTTTACAAAGCCGATTCACCCCTGCAGCCATCAGGGTTATTGGGGCCTGTGAAAATAATTTCAATCAGAGATATCCGCTATAACAATTGGCTAATTCCGTTATAGCGGAATTAGCCATGTTCATTTTTTAAATTGATACACTGATAAATCAGGGCACGGTTCAGGAAACAGACCTCATGGGAACGCTCATTGGTATTACACATAATTGTATGTGGTCTGCTTATATGCAAAAGCACATGCAACCAATTGAAAAAAACAGCCGGCGTACCAGTTATTAATACAATATGCGATATATGATGTTTTAACTATACAGAGAAGCGAATGGACAATCACCCATTAATGGTAATAAATTTTAAATAACTCGGTCTTGGTTTTGATATCCAGCTTAAGAAAGATATTCTTCATATGATATTGGATGGTATTTAAGCTCAGATGGAGTGTCGCAGCGACCTCTTTATAAGACATGCCCTCCAGCACCATTTCTATGATCTCCTGTTCTTTTCTGGTCAGCTGATCTCTCTTGACCGGTTTGTCATTCCGGTTACGGAAAAGCATGTACCGGAAGATCTGCTGGCTCATGGCTGGTTGTCCGTACTCAAGCATATAGATCATTTTATGTTCCATGCTGTTGAAATTATCGGTCTTCATGAGGTAACCGTCTGCCCCCTGATCAAACGCCTGTTGAATGATATGTTTGTTCTCTTCTTTTGTAAGCAATACCACCTGCATTTCCGGCTTCAGCTCCTTAAACTCTTTTATTTCATCCAATCCTTCTGCGTCAACGGCCTGCGGACTGAGTAAGAGAAGATCAGGGGTAAGGGTCGGTTGATTATATAAAATCCTGAAGGCATTGGAGGTGCTGTTGGTGTTGAAGCACGCGGAAAAATGGCTGTTTTGAGAGATGTGAAAAATAAGGTCGTCACTGAACTGGGCATCTTCTTCGATGATGCCGATCTGGTACTTGCGATTCAGATGAATTGATAACATTGTTTTTTTTTGATTTTGGATCATTGGGAGTTAAGTAAAATGCATTTAATCTACTGGTGAAGAGATTAGAAACAATAGAACATTCACATAATTTGTACTTAAAAAATAGGGAGCAAGGTAAGATAGCCTGACCTTTCTCAAGAATGATGAAACTAAAATTATAGACTTTTCACTGAATGAGGTGTATTCAAATCGGAGTGGTTGTAAAATAAGTACTATCCTAATAAGATATTCATAGACTACACTTTTATGTGGTAAATAATAGCAATAATAGCACGAATTTTAGTTAAACGAATATCAGTAAAATTTAGCTAAAACAAAGAAATGAAATATCACTACTCATGTTCTAACCACAATTTACCTGTTGAGTATGATAGATCCTTATTCCCCTAAAGAACAGCCGCTTTGGCTGTATTTATTGTTTGGGAACATTAAAAGATATCTTTTGGAGCATCGCGGTGTGCGCCGTGGTGGCCTTTTGCTATGCGTGTGTATGTATGTGTCGGGAAACTAAATCATAAAGCGTATTGATAATATGATAAAACCCATTAATGATAATAAATGAAAACATCTATTTGGTCCCTTCACTTTCCGTCAGTCATTTACATGTATTTCATTGGCTAACCAGTTTAAATAGTCTTGCAGAGGGCAGGTTATGAAAAGATTTTTTACCCGAAAAGAGCGGAATGAAATTTTAAGAAGAGCGGCTATTGTAACATTGGTGCTCCTTTTTTTTATTGTGTTTTTTCATAAACGGATCTTTATAGTGATCAAATCTGGCGAAGCAGGTGTTTTATATAGCGTGACGGATGGTACCGACATAAAAAATACATATGGTGAAGGCCTGCACATTATTAGTCCGTTTAACACAATGACCATTTACGATGTCAGGACACAAAAGCTCACTTTCACTCAGTCTATTATAAGTAAGAACGGTCTTAAGATCGATTTGAACTACGCTGTGCTGTTCAAACCAGACCGCAATTTCCTTCCCCTGCTGCATCAGCAGGTGGGCGCAGATTATAAGAACACGCTGATTGCGCCGTGTATACAATCCAAGATCAGGAAGGATATAGGATCACTTAGCCCGGAGGATATCTATATGACAGAAAGAAGCGTAATGGAGAAAAATGAAATAGATAGCCTGAGAAAGATCCTGGTCAATAATAAAGTCATTTTAGAGGGATATTTTATTTCAAGCGTTGCGCTGCCGGACTCGGTGAACAAAGCTATCACGTCCGTATACATCAGGCACCAGCAGAGCGAAGAGTATAATTACAGGTTGGTCGTAGAGCGGAAAGAACGTCAGCGTAAGATCATAGAGGCCCAGGGTATAAGAGATTTTAGCACCATCCTGAATGTATCGCCTGCACAGTGGAGGGCACTCGACGTAACACAAAAACTGGCGATGTCGCCAAACTCGAAGATGATCATTATGGGTAACAATGCGAGCGGGCTTCCGATCATTATGGGAGATCAGTTTACAACGGTGCCAAGTGCCACCCAAAGTAACGCCACTCAAAATGCTAACCCGCCTCAAAGAAGGAGGTTACAACGATAAAGTAATTTTTCATCAAGTAAAATAAAATTAACATGGTAGAAAATCAACAAGTTGAAGTTGCTACTGCTGAGAAAGCGGATGCGAAGGCAATTATCAAAAAGCACGTACTTATTTCCATGGGTGTAGGCGCCGTTCCTATTCCATTAGTAGATGTGGCCGCTGTTACAGGCGTACAACTTTCTATGATCAGCAAACTGGCTAAAGCACATGGTGTACAGTTTGCAGAAGATCTGGGTAAATCCCTGCTGGCATCACTGGTAGGTGGTGTAGGTAGCAAAGCGCTGGTGACAGGCTTCATCGGAAGTGCGATCAAGGCTATTCCGGTTGTAGGATCAGCCATTGGAGCCGTTACATTCCCTGCATTTGCCGGTGCTACTACCTACGCTGTAGGAAAGGTGTTTGACAAACATTTTGCTGAAGGAGGTACCATGCTTGATTTCAAACCTGCGGCTGTAAAAGATTATTTTTCAGAAGAGCTGGACAAAGGAAAAGAAGTTGTGGGCAATATCACCAAAACAGTCAAGAAACCCTTTACAAGAGGAAAATCTGGCAAAGATGTGGAGCCGGAGACTGAAATTGATAACTAACCGAACCGATTATGTTCAGCATCTTATTTAGCCCCTTATTTATCGGCTGGATAGTTCTTTCAGTGGTCTGCGGAATTGTCGGCGCCTCTTCGCGTACCGGCTTCTGGGGATCCTTTTGTCTGGCCATCATCCTGACCCCTATTGTAGTACTCATAGTGCTTTACTTATTCCAGCCGGTAAATAAGGGTAAATAAATTTCACATACCACAAACAACATTGAAGCGATGCGTATTAGCGGCGTACAGCTTTTTATTTTCCCCCACGCGGGCGGAAGCGAGATTTCCTATGTTTCTATAGAGAAGGAACTGCTGCCTGAAACGGTGACGTCCACGATCTGCTATGCAGGTAGAGGAAGGAGGATACATGAGCCGTTTCAAAAAGATATGGACGCTATGGCAATGGATTGTATGAAAATAGTCCAGCAGAAAAGAAAAGAGGAGCTGCCGCTGGTATTCCTCGGCCATAGCCTCGGAGCGCTCATTGCTTTCGAAACAGTCAACTGTATGCGGCGTTATGGCGTAAATCTGCCGGAACTGGTGTTCTTTTCCGGCAGAAAAGGGCCTGCCGCTACAGAAAAAAGCAACAGGTCTTTATTGCCTGATGAAGAGCTGTTAGCCTGTCTTTCCCGGATGGGCGGTATTCCGGAGTCTTTCCTGCAGCATCCCGACTTCCTCTCTTTCTATCTTCCGATCATCCGGAACGATCTCCGTCTGAATGATACTTATTGTTATCAGGAGCGGAAGTCGTTCGATATACCCTTTGTTGTTATGAATGGAACAGAAGATGAGCATGTTGGCCCTGAGCCTGCGCTGTCCTGGAAAGAACATACCACCGCCGCCTGTTACCAGGAGTGGCTGGACGGTAACCATTTCTATTTTTCGGATGCCGCAGCTTTCAGCCGGACATTGTCCAAGTATTTCAGTATGCATTTCCCGCATCTGCATCTGTCCCACTCCAGGGAATGTATTTAACCCATCCATCAACCAATTTAACTATTGTGAAAACAGCAGCCCAGTCTACATCCTCAGATACGCTTAGCAGTCTCCAGAAGTCGTTTCTGATTATCCGGAACCTTGAAAGAAAACTGCAGGAAGAAAAAAGCCGTGATCCGTTATCAGAAGAAATCGCGGTGGTGGGCATGGCCTGCCATCTGCCCGGTGGTATCCGTTCTGCACAGGACTTCTGGGATGCATTGCTGACAGGGGAAGATCTGATTGCTGACAATGGACTAACGGCCCGCTGGCAGGATATGGGCCAGCCCGAAGAGTCGCTCCACCGTGCGATGCCGCACGCGGGCCTGCTGGACGACATCACATTGTTTGATAACGAATATTTTCACATTTCACCCGCTGAAGCAAGATACATTGATCCGCAGCAGCGACAGTTACTGATGACAACGGGCAATGCCCTTGCTGATGCAGGCATATCTCCTGAGTCGCTTAAAGGATCTGACACTGGTGTGTTTACTGGTATCAGTGCTTTTGATTACAGCCTGCATATCATGCAGCAGGATGATAAGTATAGAGTGGATCCCTACCTGGGCAGCGGTAATTCGCTTAGTGGCGCCAGTGGCCGTATCTCTTACTGTTACGGTTTTCATGGTCCCTGCCTGAGTATCGATACTGCCTGTTCTTCTTCACTGGTGGCTTTGCACCAGGGGGCTGAAAGCCTGAAGAGGAATGAATGCAGGGTAGCCATTGTGAGTGGCGTGAACCTTGTATTATCCCCGTACCTGCAGGCAAGCCTTACAGATGCTGGTATGTTATCGCCTGATGGCCGTTGCAAGGCCTTTGATGATAGTGCGAATGGTTATGTACGTTCTGAAGGTTGTCTGACTGTTATATTAAAGAGATTATCTGATGCGGTAAAAGACGGCGACCGCATCTATGCATGTATCAAAGGTTCTGCCGTTGCACAGGACGGCGCCAGTGGCGGACTTACCGTACCCGATCCTGTGAGCCAGGCGAAGGTGATCCGTAATGCATTACGTGCAGCAGACATGCAGCCGGAAGAGATCAGCTTTATTGAAGGTCATGGTACGGGCACCTCACTGGGCGATCCTGTAGAGGCGGAAGGACTAAAACAGGTATTTGGTAGTCGCAGGGATGGGGAAAAACTGTTGCTGGGCTCTGTGAAGAGCAATGTCGGTCACCTGGAGGCCGCCGCCGGACTGGCCGGTTTTATGAAGGCATGCCTGAGCATTTACCATAAACAATTGCCGCCTCATTTACATTTTCAACAACCTAATCATCATATAGACTGGGAGCATATGCCCTTCCATATCAATAAGGATGCATACGGATTCAAAGATAAAGATACACGTATAACTGGCGGAGTTAGTTCCTTCGGTTTTACAGGTACCATCGCTCATTGTATAGTGGCCGCGTGTGAGACAACACCTGTAAACAGCGGAAAACAATTGCCCGCTCCTCATTTTCAGCTGAAGTCGCACTGGCTTGGAAAACTGCCGGGGAAATCAGCTGCGGGTTGTTTTAATATACAATGGAAACCACTGGCTGCGCTGGAAGAAAAAGAAGCGTTACAACAATACATATATATCGGAACAGGCGCAGGAACAGCTACCGTTATGGAACAGTTCCTGCAAAATAAAGAGAGCAGCACATTAGCGCCTGCGCTTTTGTCCAGGCTGGATAACATTATACCCTCTCCCCGTCAGTACCCGCTTTGCCTGGTATACGATATCAGTGCATTGCTGGAAACGGATGTGGCAGGAATGAAGCATGTTTATCAGCAATTATTGACCTTTTTGCAAACAGTACAACAGCTTGATCATACACCGGAAACCATTCTTTTTATTACCCATCATGCATTCCATGCACCGGGTACTGATGACGTAGCTGCATTGCAATACAGCCTGACAGCTTTCATCAGATCAGCTTCCCTGGAAATGCGTGGTCCTGCCATGCTGGTCCTGGATATTGATAAGCAACTACCTGATCAGGCTTTTATTAACAACTATGTGCAGCAGTCCTATTACAGGGAAATAGCCAGCAGGCATGGACAGGTATGGTACCCTGCTATCGGGGTAACAGGGCTTTCTCCTGCAGCAGAAATTACCTGCGACCCGGATGGAACCTACCTCATTACTGGTGGTAAAGGTTCTTTGGGAGCGCACCTTGCGGAGTGGATGCTGCATAAAGGCGCTGGTACGGTGATCATCACCGGAAGAAGCGCCGGCAGCCGTACTGATAATGATCGTATCGTGTACAGGCAGCTGGATGTAACGGATGAAAATGCAGTGCGTGACCTCGCTGAGTGGTTGCGTATGGAAAAGAAAATACTGAAAGGCATTGTACATGCAGCAGGTACTAACAGCCGTTGTCTGCATAATAATATGTCTGCTGATGATATCATGTACGTTGCGGGGCCTAAGATCATGGGGCTGCAGCATATAACTGCTTATCTCCCTATGGAAGGACTGGATTTCCTGCTGACCTATTCTTCCATTGCAGCCGTGTGGGGATCGGGTATGTTGTCTCATTACGCTGCCGCGAATGCCTATATGGATGCTTTTGTGCTCCAGCTCAGGAAACGGGGTATTCCGGCTAAGACGATCAACTGGGGGCCCTGGAAAGACAGTAATATGATGCTTGAAGCAGAGAACAGCGTTGACCTGCTGAAACAGTCCGGCGTTCCACCCTTTAATGCCGGAGCGGTACGCAGGGTATATGCTTCCCTGCTGGTAGCAGATGCTCCCCAGCTGGTGTACGTCTGCCTTGATAATGCGCGCTTTGTCGCGATGATGGAAATGCAGGGGACCATGGCATTCTGGGAAAACCTGCGGCCAACAGAAGATGCAGTAGAAGCACCGGCGACAAGTAAAACAGATCTTTCATTGATTGCAGATGATGTGGAAAGAGAAGACCTGATAAAACGGGAGTTACTCAGGCTGGTGAAACAGGTGCTGGCTATCGGGGATGATGAACAGGTAGACCTTACAAGGAGTTTCAGTGACATGGGCATGGACTCTATCTTGCTGGTGAAATATGTGCAGTACATCAATTCCCAGCTGGGCCTGAATGTGACTACCAATATGCTGTTCAATTATCCAACGATCAGTGGCTTATCTGTGTATGTGAACAGTCGTTTCAAAAAGGCAGTGACAGCACCGGTAAAAACGGCGGTAAGCAGCCTCTATGATATGAGTGATGAAGAAGTATTAAAAATGGTTAGTGAAGAAATGCAAAAATATTAATCGCCTATGGAAAATATAGCGCTGGTAAAAAAGTTATACGAAAGACTGAAGATAGCGGAAGAACGTATCGTGACGCTGGAAAAAAAGGGGGACATGCCTGTTGCCATTGTTGGCATGTCCTGCCGCTTTCCCGGCGCGGACAATACAGCGGCATTCTGGGATAATCTGTGCAAGGAAAAGGATACCGTTATAGAAGTACCGGAGACTCGCTGGAATGCGGCGCGCTTTTATGATAAAAACCCTGATGCACCCGGTAAATCCTATTGTACCAAAGGCGCTTTCATTGATGATGTAAAAGGTTTTGATGCTGCTTTCTTCAGGATCAATCCTGCTGAGGCCAGGCAGATGTCGCCCCAGCAACGCATATTGTTGGAAACTACCTGGCAGGCGCTGGAAGCAGCGAATATCCCGCCGGGAAGCCTGAACGGTACGAATACTGCCGTATTCCTGAGTATATCAGACGACCAGTACAGGCATCTGGCAGCAGGAGGGAATGTGAATGGTATCTCACACTTCTCTGTAACAGGTAATGCTATTTCTACCGCCGGTGGAAGGATCGCTTATCAGCTGGGACTGACAGGTACCAATATGATAGTCGATACTGCCTGTTCTTCTTCCCTGGTAGCGGTGGATCTTGCTGTGCGCGAGCTCCGTTCCGGTAAGACCAATGTTGCTATTGCGGGAGGCGTGAATCTTTTCCTGACTCCCTTCGGACATATATCACTTTCCAAAACAAGAGCGCTGGCAGCAGATGGCCGTTGTAAAGCATTTGATGCCGCTGCAGATGGATATGGCCGTGGTGAAGGCTGTGGTATTGTTGTGCTGAAAAGATATGATGATGCAGTGAAGGATGGAGATCATATCATCGCGGTGATCAAAGGAACTGCGGTGAACCAGGATGGAGCCAGCAACGGTATGACGGCGCCTAACGGCCTTGCGCAGGAAAGACTTTTAAAGTCTGTGCTCAGTAATGCAAATGTGGACCCCAATGATGTATTGTACCTGGAAACACATGGTACAGGCACCAAACTGGGCGACCCTATCGAAGCAGAGGCATTACAACAGGCGTACATCACGGAGAATAAACGGAAACATCCGCTCTATATAGGTAGTGTGAAGACAAATATTGGTCACCTGGAATCGGCTGCCGGTATTGCGGCACTGATCAAAACGGCCTTATGCCTGTATCATAAGAAGATACCGGCCAGCCTGCATTATCACAACTCTAATCCAGTTATCAGCTGGAATGAGCAGGTAAAAGTTGCTACAGGTCTCACTGATATGCCACAACAGGAAAACCGTCTGGCGGCAGTAAGCTCTTTCGGATTCAGTGGCACGAATGTGCACATGATATTGCAATCAGTAGAACAGGAATACAACAATCCGTATCCTGATGAATGTACTGTCTTGTTGCTATCAGCCCGTTCTACAGAAGCGCTGAAGAAACTGGCTGCAGCATATATTGCCTATCTCGGGAATACGGCTGCGGCTTTACCTGATATCGCTTATACTGCGCTGCATTGCAGGGATCATTTTGAAGAACGTGTGGCAGTGATCGCTGAGGATAAAACAGCCGCTGTACGATTGTTGGAATCGCTGATAGCGGGCGCTAAAGAAAGATTACTGGTATCTCCCGGAATGATCCGCAGTCACTGTCCGCTGCTGCAGGAAGATGCGCTGCGGTTTCTGCAGAAAAAAAAAGGACATACCTGGTCGCTGCGCGGTACGCAGGTGCCGATCCCTGTTTACCAGTTCGATCATGAAGAGTTCTGGGTGGAGGATAGTCTGTACCGCTCAGCTGAAGAACCGGCAGTAGAAGCTGTACAAACTATACCTGCGGTGGTAATGGAAGATGTGTCAGTGGCTTTATATGTGGACAGGATCGTTGGAGAGATCACAGAAATGAAAACAGGCACATTCGGAGATGAGGATGATTTCTTTGGCATGGGCATGGACTCTATTATGGTTATGCACCTGCGGGAACGTATCCTCGAAGATAAGAAGGTGAATATCGAAATATCCCTGTTCTATGACAAACTAAATACCCCGGGCAAATTAAAGGAATACCTGCAGGCAGCTGCTCCCGGCGCTTTGCCGGTAAAGAAAACAGCGGAAGCCGCTTTCGTTCCCTATAAGGTGCCGGAAATAACAGTTGATCAGACGGCCGATGTTAAGGATGCAGCCTTACAGGCGTTGGTGAATGATGTGGTAAAAAACAGCAACAGTTCCAAACAGCTGACGCAGGATTACCGCCAGTATCTGGCCAATAACCGGAACATAGCAGGCTTCAAACCCCGCTGGAAAGAGATGGTATACCAGCCGGTGGCTGCGAAAGCAGGAGGTGCTTATATATGGGATATGGAAGGCAATCGCTACCTGGATTTCACCATGGGATTCGGCGTGCATCTGTTTGGTTATAACCCGGCATTTGTCAATCAACACTTACAGGAAGTACTGGAAAATAAATTATTCCTGGGGGCATTAAGTCCGCGGGCCGGTGAACTGGCCATGCGTATCTGTAACATAACAGGCAATGAGCGGGCAGCTTTTTATAATACCGGAACAGAAGCCGTGATGGTAGCAATCAGGCTGGCAAGGGCCGTGACGCAGAAGAACAGGATCGTTATTTTCTCGGGTTCCTATCATGGTACATACGACGGTATACTGGCGCGGCAGGGTAAGGATATTTATGGTGAACCACTGGCGCCGGGTGTGAGTACATCTGTAAGTCAGGATGTACTGGTATTACGTTATGGTAATGAAGAAGACCTGGAAGTGATTGCAGGCATGGCCGGAGAAATTGCAGCCGTACTGGTGGAGCCGGTACAGAGCCGCAGACCGGACTTCTTTCCTGAGCAATTCCTGCAACAGTTATCGGGGATTACCACACAGCACAATATCGCGCTGATATTTGATGAGGTCATATCCGGGTTCAGGTTTGCGATCAATGGTATCCGCGCCTTTACAACAGTAAAGCCTGATATCTCGGTATATGGTAAGATCATTGGCGGTGGAGTGCCTATTGGTGTAGTAGCCGGCAGCAGGCGTTTCCTGGATGCTGTGGATGGCGGCTTCTGGTCTTACGGCGATCAGTCACATCCCACTGTGATGAATACGTTTGTGGCGGGCACCTTCTGTCATCATCCTCTGGCAATGGAAGCAGGTATCCATGTATTGGATCACCTGGAAGCGAACCCCGGCATTTACCGGCAACTGGAACAAACGACGAGCGGTATCTGCGATGAACTGAATTCATTCTTCAAAAGCCGGCATCTTCCTCTCAGCATGGTGCATTTCGGATCACTGTTTCGCTTTGTGCTGAAAGGCAATTATGAGCTGTTGTTCTATAAGCTGCTGGCCAAAGGGATCTATATATGGGAAGGCAGGAACTGTTATGTTTCCACGGCGCATACTGCAGCTGACATCCGTCACCTGATCGATGCGGTAAAGGATAGCTGTACGGAGCTCTTGCAGGAAGAACTGATCACTGCCGCCGAAGAAGAAGCGCTGCCTGAATTCAAACTCTCTGCTGCTCAGCAGAACATCTGGTGGGCATGGCAACTGCAACCTGAATCAGCATTATTTAATCTATCGGAAACCATGCTGATTGAAGGAGGCTTCCTCCCCGATAAATTCGAAGCTGCCTGTAATCTGTTGACGCAGCGGCATGAAATATTACGCACGGTGTTCTATGAAAAAGACGGTGTGCCCTGGCAACGGACCTTACAGGACGGGAAGTTTACTTTAACCTGGATGGATCTGCCGGAAGACGACAACGCAGCGGAACGGCTGTTGCTGCAAAAGAACCAGGAGCCGTTCAGCCCCGGTGATGAATGGTTATGGCGGATAGCGGTTTGTGAAAGAAAGAACGGAGCCTACCTGGTGGCTATCACGGTGCATCATATCATTTGTGACGGATGGTCTATGGAAGTGCTCTTCAATGACCTCATTGACCTGTATAATGGACTTGTAAACGGGCAGACAATTAAAGGAACTTCAACACTGCAATACCGGCACTATGTGCAGGAAGAGCAGGAAAGTGTACAGAACGAAGCGCTACGCACGTTCTGGCATGAGCAGGTAAAAGACGTGAGCCCGCTGCATATTCCGGGAACAACCACCGGGGGGGAAACGGGAAATGGAGCGTTTTCATTACTGATCATGGGCCAGCATTATGCCGCTATCAGGCAGCTGGCCACTGATTTTAACCTGAGTGTGTTTACCGTCATTACAACAGTGACCCAGTTACTGTTGCACAGTTATACGGGTGCAACAGATATTACCACCGGAACGCCTGTTACCGGCAGGAGCAAAGCGAAGTGGCATAAAATGATAGGGCACTTCCTTAATATACTGGTACTGCGTATGCAGCTGAAAAAAGAAGAAACCTTCACTCAACTCCTGCAAAGGCTGAAGGTACATCTGATGGAGATGTTTGAGAAACAGGATTACTCTTTTGAAACATTGAAGAACGAGTGTTGGAACCGGCGCGACGGTGAACTGCACCCCTTCTTCGACATAGAGATATCGCTGCAGAATTTCAGACTAAAGCGGCACCATACTTCCCGGGAGTTTAATGGCCTGTTTGTAAGCACTTTCAAGGGATTGTCCATTGATCCCAGAAAATATCCCATGGAGTTCCGCTTTGATGAAGGGCACGACGATATTGCGCTGCAGATACATTATGATACCGGGCGCTATCCTGCATCGCTGGTGAAAGAAATGCTGGATGACTGGCAGTTATTGCTGGAGCTGGCGGCTGCAGGTAGAGATGAGTCCCTGGCTGTATTGACAGGAAAGCTGAAGGAATTGCGTCAAGGCAAGACCAAGCAGGCATTACATTCCCGCCGTAGTGAGAACTTTTTGAAATTAACCACAACAAAATAAACGCCAATGCAGTTTCAGAGACAGCAGTTTTCATTAAAAGACGTGAGGCCAAAAGCCATTGATCCTGAAGGTGATCTTATTGAGAAAACACCCGGCTTCCCGACGATCTATAGACCCGTTATGGATGGTATCTCGTTAAAGTTGTGGTTAGCTGGTCATCAGGAAGAAGTGGAGGAAGATCTGAAAGTCTATGGCGCTATCTTATTCAGAGGTTTTGATGTACCTGACAGGAACGCCTTTCAGGATGTAATGCTCGCGTTTAATGAGGAATTTCTCTCTTATAAAGACCGCTCTTCCCCACGCACAGAAGTGAAGGAGAATCTGTATACTTCTACAGAACATCCGGCAGATCAGGTTATTAACATGCACAATGAATTGTCTTACTCTCATACATGGCCGCTGAGGATCGCTTTTTATTGTTCTAAAGAACCTGCTGAAAAAGGTGAAACACCTATAGCGGATGTACGCAAAGTACTGCAACGCCTGCCTGAAAAGTTGGTAAACGTGTTCAAAGAAAAGGGGATACTATACCGCAGATTGTTGCAGAAGGGGGTGGGCTTGTCCTGGCAGGAAGTGTTCCAGACAGAAGACCAGGCAGTAGTAGAACAGCATTGTAAAACGTATGGACAGGAGTTCTCCTGGACAGGCAATGACCGCCTGGAGATCAGGTGGCACAGGCCGGCAGTCAGGACACATCCGGTAACCGGGGAAGAAGTGTGGTTCAACCATGGATACTTCTTCAATTTCTTGGCGCTGGCGCCTGAAATAAGGGCTGCCTTCTCCAGTAGTGATGAACTACCTTTTAATACATACTACGGAGACGGTTCACCTATTGAAGCGGAATACCTCGAGCTTATTCATGCCGCCTACGAGCAGGAATGTGTCTATTTCCCCTGGAAAAGAAAGGATATCCTGTTGATGGACAATATGCTGGCGGCACATGGGCGTAATTCTTTCAAAGGTACGCGGGAGATCAATGTAATCATGATGAAACCTATCAAGCAATAATGGAGAATTTATCGGGTGATGTGATCCTGCCTGTTACTGAAAAGCAGAAAGGATATTTTCAACAATACGTATCTCAACTGCCAGTTACTTTTTCCTGGCAGATCTATTGCGAGGCGGTGCAGGATGTAAAGGCGCTTAGCCGGGAGCTACTGGGCCTCTTTCATAAACAGGAAGCTCTTCTGACACGCTTTGCATACCAGCCTGATATGGTGTATCCATTACAACGCATCGCAATAGCAGGCGAACATATACATATTTTCCTGGAAGAGGAGGGGAAGAATGTCGTCTCATTTTCAGACGATTGTAAACAGCATTTACAGCAGTTAAGTGAGCTGGTTGTCTTTGCCGCCTCGCACGATAGGGAAGGTACTTGTTACCATGCATACCTTCAGCTTCCTTTCGGCATTGCGGATTTTCACAGCATAGGTAAACTGTGTAGTGCCATACAGCATATCTTTTGCAGTAAACAACTACCTGATCCGGCTATATCCTATTCCCAGTATGTTAGCTGGCAGACGGAAACACTAAAACAGCAGCCGGAGGAGATAGCTGACTGGTTCAAACAGCAACTGGTTGACCGTGTAAGAGTAACACCGTTTTTATTTGAGGCAGCAGATGCCACTGATAAGCCTTTATATGAAAGTACTGCCATCAAGCGTAGAGGAACTGCTTTACAGCTTGTCGCTGAAAGGGCAGGCGTGTCAGTAAGGGATTGTTGTTATGGCATCTTCAGTGTATTGTTAAGTTATTTCACCAGTAGAGACCATGTGATGCCGGGAGTATTGCTGAATGGACGAGTGTATGACGAACTGGATAATACGGTGGGCCAGATCGACCAGCTGATTCCTTTGCCGCTGATGTGGGAGGATAACTTTAACACATTGGTGAACAGGATCTCTGAGTTAATGGGAGAAAGACAATCCGTGGCCGAATATTTTAGTCAGGAATTTGTACAGGAAGTTTTCGGCAATGCATTGCCTTATGCGGTGCAGTACGTAAAAATGCCGGACGATGTAAGGCACTATAATGACTGGCGGGTGATGCTTCCCGGCGTTTCATTGCAGCTGGATATTCTGGATACAAAGGATGGATTAGCCACACGCTGGAGTTTCGATAACACACGGTTCAGTCGTAGTGCAGTTGAACAGATAGATCGCGTATTACAGCGGCTGTTTGACCTC
Organism: Chitinophaga sp. CF418; assembly: GCF_900142925.1. Classification (GTDB taxonomy): domain Bacteria; phylum Bacteroidota; class Bacteroidia; order Chitinophagales; family Chitinophagaceae; genus Chitinophaga. The sequence continues at coordinate 143,682 of NZ_FRCN01000012.1, read as the reverse complement.
GCAGAGATCAATCCCGAACAGGTAACAGATATTAATTTACTGGCAGATGATCTGGTCGCTGATATAACGTTTCCTATAACTGCACACCAGGATTTTATCGCCTTGTTTCAGGCAAACTGTCAGCAGTATCCTAATGCAACCGCTATTGTAGCCGGAGATACGGAATATACTTATAGCGCATTGGAGCACTCAGCTGATAGATTGGCAGCTGTGTTGATAAAAGAAAAGGGCATACAGCCCGGGGATATTGTGGCGATTAGTGCAGGCAGAAGCGCAGAGGTGATCTTTGCACTCATTGCCATAATGAGGGCTGGAGCGGCGTTCCTGCCGCTGGACAGGTCCCAGCCGGCTGCGAGGATACAGTCCATCCTGGATGATGCAGCCCCGGTGCTGGTACTGACTGAAAATGATGATGACAATATTGGTTGTTCGATAACTGCTTTGCTGGAGATGGCGGATAGCGCAGATGGTGAGGTAATATATCCACAGCTGCAAGGTGAGGCGCTTTCTTATGTAATCTATACCTCAGGTACAACGGGGAAGCCTAAGGGTTGTATGCTGTCGGTAAATAACCTGTCACATTATCTTCACTGGTGCGCCAACATCTACACGAAAGACAATACCTGCGGTAATTACCCCTGGTTTACGCCATTATCATTTGATCTTACCATTACGGGCATCTTCCTCCCATTAACAACGGGGAAAAAGGTGGTGGTATTTCCGGAGGAAGAACAGACAGACCTGGTACTGCAGCAATGTTTTTCCGGAAAGTATGGTATTGACAGCATTAAGCTGACTCCTTCGCATATCAGTTTGTTAAAACACCTTGAACTGGAGGATACACCCATACAGGTGGTGATCACTGGTGGAGAGCAATTGCTGGCTTCACAGGCCGCGACCCTGTTTAAGCTGAATAAAGATATTTTACTGTTCAATGAATACGGCCCTACGGAAGCCACTGTGGGATGTATTGTGAAACGTATCAACCCCGAGGATCAGTTGATCACAATAGGCCGTCCGATAGAGGGCATGGAAGCCTTTATCCTCAATAATGCGGGCCAGCTATTAATGCCCGGATTGGCCGGTGAATTGTTCCTGGCAGGAAATGGTATTGCGAAGGGGTACCTGAACAACCAGGAATTGACTGATGAGAAATTTGCGCTGTCAGGTAATAATCGGGTGCTCTATAAAACCGGCGACCTTGCCAGGCAGTTACCCGATGGAGAGTTTGTGTTCCTGGGCAGGATAGACCAGCAATTAAAGATCCGCGGATACCGTATAGAAACGGAAGAAATCATACACCAATTACAAAATATTCAGGGCATTAAGGCGGCACAGGTGCTGGCAGAACTGCACGGAGACGACCCTGAGCTGGCGCTGTTCTTTGAAGGCGATGCCGCCATTGCGGCTGTGATAGCGTCGCTTAAATTGCAGTTGCCTGCGTACATGGTGCCGCAACATTTTTATAGGGTGAAGCAAATACCACTTACCGTAAACGGGAAAGTGCATACCAAAAGGCTGTTATCCCATAGCTTAACCATTAAAGAAGACACAAAACCTTATGAAGCGCCTGTTAACGAAACGGAAAAGCAAATTGCAGCTATCTGGAAGGAATTGCTGCAGGCAGACCAGGTAGGAAGACACGACCATTTTTTTGCTTCCGGCGGACAAAGCATTAAGGCTTCTGCATTAGTAGCCCGCTTAAATAAGCATTTTAAGGCCGGATTTTCGCTGAAAGACATTTTTGACTATCCAGTATTGTCTGAGCAGGCAATACGAGCTGTAAAGGCTAAAAAATCCCTGTTTAAAGATCCTGTTGCGCTGCCCCTGGGTGAGTCGTATGAATTGTCGGGGCAGCAGCTCAGGATCTGGACAGAACACAATGGCGTCCGTCTCTCTACGGCCTATAACATGCCGGTAGCTTACCGGATACATGGGCCGTTTTCGGTACAGCGTTTTGTGGCTGCCTTTGAAACGGTGATCGGCCGCTTTGAATCCTTACGCACCACCTTCGTTTGCGGGGAGGATGGGATACCCAGGCAGATAATCCACCCGGATGCGGCCTTTGTCTATCAGTATGAAGAAGGCCCTGTTGATATTGAAGCCATGTGCAGGCAGCATGCGCAGCTGCATATTCCGCTGGATAAACTCCCCCTGTACCGGGTAGCCCTGTACAAACTGGCACAGGAGGAATGGCTATTGCTGATCAACCTGCATCATATCATTGCAGATGGATTATCGGAGGAGATACTGTTTGACCAACTGCTGAGAGAGTACGATCAGCCGAATGGGGAGGTAGCTTCTGCCGGTTTACAATATAAAGAGTATGCTGCCTGGCAGAACAGCCTGCAGCAGAATACGGCAGGCCGAGATTACTGGTTGCAACAATTCAGAGATCCTCTGCCGGTGACAGCATTAACAGCTCCTGTGAATGCCACCCGCCAGCAACATGATATAGCCGGTAGTTACAGCATGGCAATAGGAAAGGAGTTGTCAGGGAAGATATTGTCATTCTCAAAAGAACGGAAGATCACCGTCTTCCCGCCGTTATTGGCTATAACTGATATGCTGCTATACCGCTATGGCGGTGGCAATGACAGGGTCATGGCTGTACCGGTGGACAACCGCCTGCATGAAGCCTTTATGCAACAGGTAGGATTCTTCCTTAATACGCTCCTGCTGAGGAATGAACTTGATCCAAAGGCCTCTTTTCATGAACTGACTAACCGCTGGAGCCGTCGCCTGGCAGAAGGCCTGCAATATCAGCAATACCCTTATGAATTACTGGCGAAAGAACTGACAGCCCTGCATGGTGTAGCCGGCGACAGCCTGTTCCATGTACTGGTCAATTTCCAGGAAAGACAACAGGGGAATATCATTGAAACGAATGATCTGAGGTTGGAGAAACTACCCTATGATGGGCATACACAGGCTAAAGTGGTACTGGCTTTCAATTTCTCTCAACATAATGATGAACTGAGCCTGACTGTTGACTACGACCGGAACATCTACACGGAATCTTTCATCCGCCAGATGCTAAAGCATGGCCTCTTCCTGGCCGGGCAGCTGATAGATCAGCCGGGAAGCGCTGTGGGAACAGTGAGTATGCTTTCGCCCGATGAAGTGGTGCAATGGAGGAATTGTGGAACAGGACCTGTTAAATATATTGCTCCTGCAGAGACCATCATTTCCCGCTTCCGCCAGGTGGCAGAACAATATCCGGACCGTACGGCTATTGTTGATCAGGACAAGGGGGTGAGTTATCGTGCATTGCTGAAAAGGATGCTTACCATGGGCATGGGCGGGATTTTGCCCGGACAGATCGTGCCTGTACTGGCCGCCCGCAATGAACTGACTATTACGGCTATGTTGGCCATCATGCACCGTGGCGCGGTATACCTGCCTATCGATGTGAAACTGCCGGAAGAAAGGGTCCTTTCTATCGTTAGGGAATGCGGTGCGCAGGTGGTGTTGAATACCTCCGGAGAGTCCTATGAGCTGAAAGATATAGCGGTGCTTACTCCAACGTTTACAAGCCGGGAGAGTCAGCCGGTAAATATTACAGGAGAAGTACCTGCTTACATGATCTTCACTTCGGGTTCTACTGGTAAGCCCAAAGGGCTCAGCATATCACATACCGGATTGTTAAATACGATCACTGCCCAGATCGCAGGATTTGGCGTGACCCGGGAAGATCATTGTATGTGGTTCTCATCACCAGGTTTTGATGCGTCCTTGTCAGAAATGTTTCTGGCACTATTGTCCGGGGCTGCCTTATATACAGCGAATCCCGATCTGATCAATAACCAATATGTATTTCTCGACTGGGTTGCAAAGAGAGGTATCTCTGTAGCTACCATTCCGCCAGCATACCTGTCGGCGTTGCCTGCAGAGTTGCCTCATACGTTACGTGTGCTCATTTCTGCGGGAGAAGCATTACCCGAAAGAACAGGACTTGCACTGGCCGGCAGGCATATGTTGTTCAATGCGTATGGTCCTTCGGAAAATGCCATCTGCACCACCTTTACGAGGATCTATCCCACAGATCACCTGATACCGGTGGGTATGCCGATAGCAAACGTAAAGATAAAAGTGCTGGACGCTGATCAGCAACCAGTGCCTGCGGGTGTAACGGGAGAACTGCATATCACAGGCGTAGGACTTACGAAAGGATACTACAACAATGAAACAGAAACCGCATTACGTTTTTATAAAGCTGGAGAGGAGACATGGTACCGTACGGGGGACTTTGTACGTTGGCTCGATGATGGAAGGTTGGCCTTTGGGGGAAGGAAGGACGAGCAGGTAAAGATCAATGGCAACCGGGTGGAATTGGAAGATATCCGGCATTGCCTCACAGCACATCACCTGGTGAAAGATGCCCTGGTAGTATACAAGGTATTTGAAGGGACTGCAGATCCCGTACTGGTGGCGTATGTTGTACCGGAAGATGCTACCTGCGAGGAGGATATGCTGATGGCGTATGCCAGGACGGTATTACCGGTTTACATGGTGCCGTCTTTCTTTATCGCGGTGCCGCTTATACCGCTTACCAATAATGGCAAGAAGGACAGTACAAACCTGCCTTCGCCATTCTGTCGTGACCAGCAGCATGTAGTCGTGCCTGCATCTGAAAATGAGCATATGATTGCGATGCTGTACTCAGGACTGCTGAGTACAACCGCCGACCGGCTTACACATTTCTTTGCTGCCGGTGGAAACAGTCTTCGCGCTATTCAGCTTATTTCAGCTATCTATAAGATATCCGAAAAGGCTGTCACACTGGGAGAGCTTTACAGGAATCCACAGGTGAAGGACCTGGCTTTCCTGCTTGACCAGAAAGCGGCGGAAATTCCTTACGAAAAATATGTGGAAGAGAATGAATGGCACGAGGCCACACCCATGCAACAGCGAATATGGGCGGATATGGAGGTGACTGGCGGAGGGAAGTATCTGATGAAAGGATCTTTTGAATTGACCGGTCCACTGGATGAGACACGTTTCAGGCAATCGCTTCACCGTGTGCTGGAAGTACATGGTATGTTAAGATGCCGTTTCAGGATATCAGGACAGGGCCTGCAGTATAAGCTGTTCCCCGTGGATGAGCGTCAGATACAATATGGTGATGGCGCTGGTGTGGAGATGAACCCTGAGAAAGATCCTGTATGCCGGCTCTTTCTGCAGCAGCAGGAGCAGCAGCGCTACGTGTTTACATTTGTTTTACATCACCTTATTGCAGATGCCTGGAGTATCAAGGTACTCATAACGGCAATCCTGGATCACTACAGGGAACCGGATCAGTATAAAGAAATTACACCCTATAGTAAATATGCACAGCGTACCAGTCAATTGAAGCCTGTTAAAACAGACAGGGCTGCACTGGCCCGACATTGCCTCCTGAAAGAGCGACAGGAAGAGAACGCCGGAGACAAGGGCGCGGGATATTTCAGACAGATATTTCATAAGTACTCAGGCGATACTATTGCGGAATTGTCTGCGGCATATAAGGTGTCTCCTTTTGCACTGATAACCGGCTTACAGGCGCTGGCTTTTACGGATGATGCTTCACAACCGGTATTAACGGTATTTGCACCGCTTCATGGACGCTTTGATCCTGCCTGGTATAATACGGTGGGCTTATTTATGAATGTAGTTCCCTTCACTGTCTACAAGCAGTTATATACACATATATCAGACCTGATCGAGCATGTGCAGGCCCAGTGCACCGCCTATCTTGAACAGCCTGAAAGGTATGTGGCGCAATGGGTGCCTGCCGGTGGAGAGGAAGTGGCCGGACGGGGCGTACTGGAAATTCATATAGATGACTTCGAAGGGCATTACAGGGAGGCTGTTGTGACGCCTCCGGATATTACTGTCCGTCCACTCCATACTGCGATAAGCAGGAAGTTCAGTATGGAAATACATTTTACCTCAAACAGCCAGGGACTTTCTGCTGAGTGCCTGTATGATCAGGATGCTTACAGCGGAAGGTTTGTACAAAGGGGCATAGCGAGATTTGAGCAGATGCTGGCAACACTCAGTAGTAAACCTTCACAAACGATGATGGCCCTGGAACATCAATTACATAACACTGAAAAAGATATGATGCAGGCCGCACAGCAAGCCAGCATCCGTAGCTTCCTAAAAAAGAATTAAGCGTTTTAATATGAGTATCCATTGTATATCTCCTGTGCAGAAAAAGTATTTCAGTCTCAAGTGGGAGCAGGCATTGTTACACAGGGCTTTATTCAGGATCACTACACCTGTTACACATGATGTCGTAAGCCGCTGGCAACAGCTGGTAAGCAGGCATGGTATACTGAGAACGGTCAGTACTTATACCAATAATGTCAGCATACCTTTCCAGGAAGTGACGGAAGAAGACCAAACAGATTTGATAGTTATTGCAGATAAGGGTAATGACGAAGCAGCTGTTATTAGCGAATGGCTGCGTGTATCAGCGCCTGATGATGCCAGGATCAGGCTGGTCATATTTAATGACAATAAAGGAGTGCCGGCTTATCTGGGTATAATAGCTCCTACGGTATGGCTTGATAGCTGGTCCCTACGTTTTCTTGTACAACAGTTAATTACTACGAATGCAGGGGAGGAAGATCCATTGCAGTTCATTCAGTACGTAGAATGGCTGGAAAGCACAGCAGGGGAGAATACAGCACTTCCTCAGGACCAGGAGCAGGAACTTATACAGACCAACGGAACGCTTACACTACAGGAAGGGCCGGGTAAAGCGCTACATGCTTCCTATATCACCACAGACCTGAAAGCAGATAATGCACTGCTGCATCAACTGGAACAGGTAGCCATACAACAAAACATTACACCTGCTGATATCTGGTATTGGGCATGGACAAACGTGACCGCTCTTTACCTGAAGCAAGGTACAGGCGCAGCCGCTTATATATCATCCGGTCGTCTGTTTGACGAGTTTAAACAGATCCCCGGTCCTTTTGCGAAAGGAATCTACGGTAGTTTCCGTAAGGAAGAAGCTGCAGATGTTGTACGACTGAAGGAAAAGCGGGAACGTTTTGATCTGTACCGGGAACAATTTGAAACTGATACTACCCATAGTAATTGTACCTGTAGTTTTGAATACCTGGAACGGGATCATTTCGCGGCAGGAGTACTGGCAGAGATGCCGGTTTGCGTAGAGAGTCTTTCCTGTCATGAGCCGTTTATACTGTCTTTTTTTGCAGAAGATACCGCTGCTTCGACCAGGATAGTATTACAGGCAGATCAAAACGCTATCACTGCGGTTTCATTGGAATGGGTCCGGCAGACCTTACTGGATCATGTTACCTGTTTCATATCAGGAAAGACAACAGGCAGGGCGGATATACCGCCACTGTTCGGTGCACAGATCCCTTTTGAGTTTGTACCTGTTACAGACGTTTTTATGGCGACTGCCGGTCGTTATCCTGATCATATTGCACTGGAATGGGATGGAGGGAGTATGAGTTACCAGGAGCTACTCGGGCAATCAAGACAAGTGGCGGAAGTATTGATTGTGCAACACGGCATACAGCCGGGCGACAGGGTATTGATCAATATGGCCCGTACTGAGCAATTATTGCCTGTTATCTGGGGCGTGATGTTTAGCGGAGCGACTTATATACCGGCGGATAAACAGTATCCTGAGGCCAGGATTAAATATATCATGCAACAGTCTGAAGCTAAACTGGCTATCACAGATGATGCTGGTACAGACAGGAGTATCACTCCGGAAAAACTGTTCAAAGCGGCCTCCCTTATTGAAATCAACAGGCAGCTTCCCCGCTGGCAGCCGGAGATGCCGGTTTATATACTGTATACATCGGGCACAACGGGGCAGCCCAAAGGTTGTGTTATTACTATGAGTAACCTGCAGCACTATACCCGTTGGGCTGGATACTACTATTTCTCCAATCATCCCTCCGGTACAATGCCATTGTTTACGCCAATTGCATTTGACCTGACTGTTACATCTGTGTTTTGCACGCTGTTAAGAGGAGCGATACTTTATATATGTGCCGGGGACGCAGACGTAAGTACACATCTGCGGAATGCCTTCAGTACCATGACTGCCATCAAGCTGACGCCCTCGCATATTCGTATGCTGCCGCATCTCGGCATTATACATACCACTACAGATACCTGTATAGTGGGAGGAGAGGCATTGCTGGAAAGTGACATTGCCATTCTGCGTGCTTTGAACCCTGCAATGAGAATCTGCAATGAATACGGTCCTACAGAGTGCACGGTGGGATGTATTGTATGGGACGTGCCTGCATCATTTAACGATATATTGATAGGAAAGCCTATCAGCAATACAAGTGCCTGTATACTGGATGCGCAGATGGAGCCATGTACGCCTGGTATAGAAGGAGAGATATGGATTGGCGGCAGCACGGTGGGCGCAGGATATTTTCATGATGACGCAAAAACTGCCGCACGTTTTGTAAACGGCTTATACAAGACGGGTGATAAGGGGTACTGGCTGCCTGATGGCAATATATGTTGCATGGGACGTAATGACGACATGATCAAACTACGGGGCTACCGTATAGAGCGGGGTGAAATAACAGCCGTAATGCGCATTGTGGCCGGTGTAAATGATGCTTTTGTTATAATACGGAAGGAGGAACTGGTGGGCTATTATGCGGGTGCTCCGGAACTGGCTGCCACCATCAGGAAAGAGATGGAACAGCAGTTGCCGGCATATATGATACCTGTCAGCCTTATCGCGTTGGAGCGTTTCCCTGTGAATGTCAACGGCAAACTGGATATTGCTGCATTACCTTCTCCGGAGGAAATGCGCAGCAGAGAAGAGATCGTACTGCCCCGTACACCACAGGAAAAGATGCTGGCGGAGGTATGGGAGACACTATTGCAAAAGTCGCCGGTGGGTATTCATGATCACTTCCTTGGCATCGGTGGCGATTCCATAAAAGCCATTCAGGTAGTGGCGAAGATGAGAGAGAAAGGCTGGATGTTGCAGGTGGGAGATATACTCAGGTTCCCTACTATTTCACAACTCGTAAAATATCTGAAAGAAGCAGAGAATATGGCCGTGGATGAACTGGCAGAGGGTGGCGAGATACCGCTTACACCTTTACAGATCAAATTTTTCAGGGACAATACAACAGACCTGCATTATTATAACCAGTCTCTTTTACTGCAGGCGGCCGGTAAGGTAAATGTTGAAGATCTTAAAGCCGCGGTTGTCCGTTTATGGCAATGCCATGCAGCCCTGCGCACTGTTTTCCCTTTGTCGGGGGATGAGCGTATACAGCAGGTGCTACCTGCCGCTGTTTATATGGACGGGATCTTTACCGAACAGGAAGCCTTCGATCTGAGGGGACAGACACAATACTGGCAGCAACAGTTTGATCTGGAAGCCGGGCCACTGTTCCGTTGCATATTATTTCACGGAGAGGAACAGGATGAAGTGTTCCTGCTGGCGCATCACCTCATCGTTGATGGCGTATCATGGCGCATCATCCTGGAACAGTTATCCGGTAAAGGGATACAACAGGAGAACACATCAGGGTCTTATCTGAAATGGTCGCAGGCCTTGAGGAAAAGGACTGACAGTCTTACTGTACAGGAAATGTCCTATTGGATGGACATGGAAGCAAGGGCTGCAGAGGACTGGAATGGTCTGAAGCCAGTAGAGAAAACCTTCCGGCATTTTGATCACCTGCATGAGGAATTGGGCCTGGATACCACCCGGCAATTGCTGTCACTGCCTTTACATACCATGAACGTGACCATACAGGAAGTGCAGCTGGCCGCGCTGACCAGCGCCATACATGCATGGAGCGGCCGGTCAGCCGTTACCTTATACCTCGAGTCGCACGGCAGGAACAGTACGGAAGATGCTGCTTCCTTTGCTGAAACAGTGGGTTGGTTCACAATGAAATACCCGGTAGCATTGTCTTGTATTCCTGCAGAACATATGCGCAGTGGGATCCAGCAAACTATTGCTGCCCTGGAAAAGGTGCCTGGCAATGGAGAAGGGTATCTCTGTCAGCGCTACCTGGGTGAACTGCATGCAGGCAGTCAGGGCGCCGAACCTTTTATCACCTTCAACTACCTGGGACAACATGATACGGGTGAAGCGCCGGCTTTCACTATTCACCCGTTGTCGCCCCAGCAACAGAATGTAGGGCCTGACATTTACATGCCTTCAGCGCTCTACTTTACGCTGATCATTTCGGGAGGTACTCTGCAGATAAGTCTTTCTTATCACCGGTCATTATTTGCAAAAGATTCAGCTACACAGCTGCTTCGCAGGTATATCACATGTCTTGAAGAGTTCATTCCTGCATTAAGTGAATGGGGTGGCATTTTCAAAAAGAGGATAGCCGGGGCGGAAGCACTTGGACTGAATGAACAGGAATTGGAAGAGATCTTTAATTCACTTTAAATATGGGCAATTTAAAAAGTATACAGATATTGACTCCCCTGCAGGAGGGATTATTATTTCATGCCCTTGCTAATACAGACAGGCAGGCTTATTTTGAACAATACAGCTTTACGATGCCGGGCAGCATGGATGTAGAACGTTTCCGCAATAGCCTGGCAACCGTAATACAGCGTCATGATGCCCTACGGCTACGTTTTGTAGCCGACAAAGGGGTAAGGCCTGTACAGGTGATCATGGATGAAGTAAGGCCGGAACTGACATGTCAATCGCTGGAACAGGAAGAGCAGGTAAGGGCTTTCCTGCAGGCTGACAGGGAACGCGCTTTTGATATACTGGCAGATACCTTGTTCAGAGCCGCCATATTACATATAGGAGACAGCTCCCGCCTGGTGATCTCTTTCCACCATATTATACTGGATGGCTGGAGCTTTGCTATCGTGATGAACGAACTGATTGCCCTGTACCAGGGAAAGACGATAGTAAAAGACCCGGTATCATTTACAGGGGTGACAGATTATCTGTCCAGGCAACAACAGGATAAGGTAACACAATACTGGCTGGACCACCTTAATATAGAATCGGATTTTCTGCCCGGCACATTGACAGAATCCTTCATGCAGCCTTCTCTTAACATGGAGCAGGTATCGCTGCAGACAACATTCAGCGAAGCGTTGAGCGCTCAGCTGAAGCAGGCGGCAGCAACATTACAGGTGAGCATTAATTCCATCCTGTACGGCATCTGGGGCATACTCTTGTCGCGCTATTGCCGGCAGAAAAAGGTGATTGCCGGTCTTACTGTTTCAGGCAGGGAGATAGACATTAGGAATGCCAGCGATATCGTGGGCATGTGTATCAACACGGTACCATTTGCTTTCAATACAGATGATGATACGGGTATAGACGACTATTTCAGCAGCATTTCCAGCCGTTTTATCAGCAGTCTGCCATACCAGTATTGCTCTGTTCCCGACATCAGGCGTAAGGCCGGTGTGGATGTAGAATTGTTTGATCATGTGGTGGCCGTAGAAGACTATCCATATGATGAAACCGGACTGGCAGAGGGAAAGATTTTCGGATCGGAGGTATTTGACCGTACCAACTATCCTTTGTCGGTGCATATCTCTGCCGGTAAACAACTCTTGTGGCGTATCTCTTTCAACGTGGATAGATATCCGCAGGCCCTTATCCAACAAGTGCTGGATCACCTGCTTGTTATAGGTGAACAGATGGCGCAGGGTATCAATAAGGGTAAAAAGCTATCTGACATAAAAATATGGGGAGATAAAGGTACCAATGACCTGATCCATAGTTTCAATAATACTGACGGATATTTCCCGGCAGATAAGACATTGTTGTCATTCTACTATGAACTGCTGGAGAAGCATTCCCCGGTGAGGATTGAGGATGAAGAGCATCGCCTGTCCATTGATGACCTGGAGGCTTATAGTAATGCAGTACAGCATGCCCTGGCTCAGGCAGGCGTAGGAAGAGGTGATACGGTAGCGATATGCTGTAAGCGTTCTGTATGGCTGGAAGTAGCCATCATGTCTATATTGAAGCGGGCAGGTACTTATGTACCTATTGATCTGAGAATGCCGGAAGACCGTATAGGTTTTGTACTACAGGATGCCCATGTAAAGATCGTGTTGGGTTGGGGCGATCCGCTGATAACAACAACCGTTCCCTACATTGATATGGAAACGGTGATACAGGCGCCGGTGACGGACTACAGTCCGGTAATCATGCCGCTGGTAACCGATCCCGTTTATATTATCTATACCTCCGGTTCTACCGGCATGCCTAAGGGGGTGGTCGTAGAACATAGTGCTGTAGTGAACAGGATGTACTGGATGCAGCAGGACTTTCCTTTGTCGAAAGATGACTGCATCCTTCAGAAGACAAGTATTGGTTTCGATGTGTCTGTATGGGAATTGTTTCACTGGTTATTCTCTGGTTGTACCACCTTCTTTCTGGCGCCAGGTAAGGAAATCGAACCCTATGAGATCGTGCGTACTATCAAAGACCATCATGTAACGGTGACACACTTCGTGCCTTCCATGCTGGCCCTGTTTATGGAGACGGTTATCCACGAAAAGCTGGTGGACGACTGTGCTAAGCTGCGCCTCGTATTTGCCAGCGGAGAAGCGCTGTTGTACGCAGCTATGCAACAATTCAATGAGCATATCTATAAGCATACAGGCACCATCCTGGTAAACCTGTATGGGCCTACAGAAGCCACGGTTGACTGTACAGGCTTTACCTGTTCTCCCTGGAAGGAAGCATACAGGTATGTACCCATAGGGAAACCGCTGCTGAATACAAGGGCTTATATTCTTGATGAGCACCAGGCTTTATTGCCGCCATGGATAAGTGGGGAGCTGTGTATTGCCGGGACAGGGGTAGCCAGGGGATATATCGGCAGGGAACAACTAACTGCGGAAAAATTCGTGGCAGATCCATTTGTAGAAAATGCCCGCATGTATAAAACAGGCGACCTGGCCATGTGGAATGATGATGGTGAGCTCGTGTACCTCGGCAGGATAGACCAGCAGGTAAAACTGAACGGACAACGTATAGAACCCGGTGATATAGAAGCTAAACTGCTGTTGGTGGAGGGCATCAGGGAAGGCGTGGTATTGTTGATGAAAAGGGAAGATGGCGCATCCTTCCTGTATGCATTCTATACGGGAGAAGAAGTACCTGCTGCTGTTATCAGGGCAACAATGACGAAGCAGCTGCCGGTTTATATGATCCCCTCAGGTTTCAAACGCATAGACGAGATACCCCGCCTGAACAGCGGAAAGATCAATCGTAAGCAATTGACTGCTTTGCTGAAGGAACAGGAGGAACACGAACCAGTGAGCAGGAGATCAGGGTACGACGAGACAGCTACAAAACTGTTGCAGGTATGGGCGCAGGTGATTGGTCATGAGGTAGACCCTGAAAAGGACTTTTTCGCCAATGGCGCACATAGTCTGACAGCAGTCAGGATGATGTCTGCCATTAAGCGGAACTTCGGCATACAGATCTCCCTGCCGGATATTCTGCAACATGCTACGTTGGATAAGCTGTCGGCTTATATTAAAGCTGCGAGCCCTTTGAAGGCAGCCGCCATCACAAGTGCTGCGGCTCCGGACACACTGCCCCTGATGCCTTCACAGGAAAGTGTCTATGTATTGGACAGTCTGCCGGATATTGGCTTCAGCTATTATGTACCTGCCCTGATAAAACTGGGGCAGAAACCGGAAGAGCAGCGCTTACTGCTGGCAATAGCGCAGTTGCTGGCAAGGTATTCCGTGCTTCGTACCAGGTTCATTGAAAAGGACGAGCAGGTATTGCAGCAGATACTATCGGTGGAGGAAGTATATGATGCCTTTATACGCTCAGGCAGTATCAGGGCCATTGCATTGCCCCGCCTGTCTCCCGTACAGGCATTCAATGAACAAAGAGTGGTGATAGACATCAGCGAGGCGCCATTGTTCAGGTTGTACCTCTTACAGCACAATAATGCGTTTTATCTCCTGCTGGATGCGCACCATCTCATCACTGACGAGTTATCAAATACCATATTCGTAGCAGACCTGATGCGGCTGTATAGACAGGAGCCGGTGCAGGCTCCGGTGCTGCAGTATCATGATGTGGCCATGTGGTATCATAATACTTATCTGAAAGGTGAACTGTATCAGAAAGACAAAACATGGTGGAGTAAGTACCTGGAGGTTATACCTCCAATGCCATCCCTGCCTGCAGCGAAAGCCCATGATGGTTCTCCTTTTGAAGGAACGGTATTTCGCCCGGTATTGCCACCTGGCGTTGTACAGCGGATCAGGTCTTTGTCTGCAAAACTGGGGGTGACGGATTTCACGCTGATCTTCTCTGCTTTTCATATCACATTGTCTGGCTATACAGCAGATAACCGCCTGCTTTGCGGACTGCCGTTCTCCAACAGGATGACGGATGAAATGCAGGACGTGACCGGTTTTATGGTAAGCACACTGCCCTTTTATGCAAAGATGGACCCGGCAGCCTCATTCGGCGAATATGTACATGCGACAGGTATAGGCCTGGCACAGGTAATGGAACATTCCTGGTATCCGCCGGCGCATATATTGCGTGATAAACAGCTGTCAAGATATGGTAGTAAACACCCTTTAATCAATATCCTCTTTAACTATGTGGTAGCTGCAGAAGGAACATCCGCCCGGGAAGGGCTGGACCCTGCGGCTGAATCAGGCGCACGTTTTGACCTGAGCATTGAAATAACAGAGGTGGATAATACGTTCACACTTTCCTTTATTCATGCTACTCACCTGGTGGATGCGGCATTGGCTGTACACCTGTATAATGCTTTCTGTGCCTTATTGCAGTCTTCTCCTGTGTTGCAGGATTTGACTATTGCGGACCTGCAGGCCCTGACGCCTCCAATTGGCGCAGGTACAGGACCTGTGAGCCATGCAGCGCCGGCAATCGTACAGGTACCGGCAGATGTGGAGGAGAGAGTGGCGGATATATTCAAAGAGGTGCTGAAACTAAAAGCAGTATCACCGGAAGACGATTTCTTCCTGTCCGGCGGACAAAGCCTGCTGGCTATTAAGCTGGTGAGCAGGATAAGGGAGCAGTTCAATATACCCATCAGCTTATTTGATGTGTTCAGGCATCCCCGTCTGTATGATTTGGCTATGTATGTTGCTTCACAGCAGCACAGGGCTACGTACATCATTCCGCATGCAGGAGAACAGGCTTTCTATAGCGTATCGCCTTTGCAGCGTAGGTTATGGTTCCTGCAGCAGCGGGAGCCGGATAATATCTCCTACAATATGACCACCGCTTTCAAAGTATCAACGTCTTTGAAAAGAGATATACTGGAAGCTGCATTTGAAACCCTTGTACAGCGGCATGACCAGTTAAGGGCGGCTTTTGTATTACAGGAGAACGGTCCGGTAGTGAAGTTAGCAGAACTGCCTGAACCTTCAGTATACCTCACGTTCCTTAGCGGAGAGAGGTCTGTTGAAGAGATTATGGATCTGGCAAAAGTGTTCAGTAATACGCCTTTCAAAACGGATCAGGCGCCATTGTTCCGGGTGCTGATCATGGAAAAAGACAGTCAGCATTTCTATATGGTCATCAACCTGCATCACATCATCGCTGACGGCTGGTCTATAGGTGTATTGCTGTCAGACCTGTTGAACATTTATGAGGCTAAACTGGCAGGAACGGCCGCTTCGCTGGCGCCAATGCCATTACGCTATGTAGATATCGCACAATGGATGTCCGGTCAGTCGCAGGCTGCAATGGAAAGCGCGGCGGCCTACTGGCTGAAGAAGATCTCTTCAGGTATAGAACATGCTGTATTCCCTTATAAGACCTCTGATGATGAGATAGAGGGCATTACCATGCACCATATTCTGCCGGAACAGCTTGTGGAGAAAGTGTTACAGCTGGCGAGAAAATGGCAGGTTACAGATTTTCAGCTACTGTTATTTAGTTTTTCCTTGTTACAGGCAAGACTGTCGGGCAGCAATCATTTTGTAATAGGTAGCTCTGTTTCCGGAAGAACCAATATCAGCATGGAACCTGTGGTGGGATTCTTCGTGAATATGCTGCCGGTGGTGGTAAACGTCGACAGGCAGTCGGGTATCAGGAAAGCCTTGCAGGACTTCGCGACAGGTATAAGACAGGATATGCATCATATGGAGATCTCCTTCGATGAACTGTCTGCGCTGGTAAAAAAGGAAAGTGGTATACAGCTATCCGAGTACATCAATACCCGCTTTGTATATAATGACTTCGGTACAAAGGAGCGTAAGCAGAACAGTATTGA
The DNA here is from genome assembly GCF_900142925.1 of Chitinophaga sp. CF418. Classification (GTDB taxonomy): domain Bacteria; phylum Bacteroidota; class Bacteroidia; order Chitinophagales; family Chitinophagaceae; genus Chitinophaga. Next base: position 127,435 of record NZ_FRCN01000012.1, on the reverse strand, counting down.
AGCAGAAGAGATAGAGGTGGTGATGGAAGGCAGCAAGTTTGACCTCAGTTTTACTGTACAGCCATACAGGAATACCTTGTCGCTCAATGTGGAATATAAAGCAGGGAAGTATACCAAAGCCGTGATTATCTCCTTTGTAAAGCAATGGGAACAGCTGCTGGAACGACTCTGTGAACAGGAAGAGGCGCAGATAGAAACGCTGCTTACCCATCACTGGGACGATACAGCGGTGAAGCTTAAATCGAAGTCGCACGAATTATTAAAAAGCATGAAAAAGTAATTATGAAGAGCCCTGATATTTTACAGTCATTGAAGCGTGCGGTAGCCCGTCCTGTTCAGCAGGAAAGGCCGGTTCGCCAGGAGATTGTACGCGGTAATGAACGCGGCACCCCGTATGTGATGCTAAACGCCGGTAATGAGGGCTTGCAACTGAAAGAATGGTTGCAGGCTAATAAGGCGCAGCTGGATAAGCTATATAAGGAATATGGCGCCATTCTTTTCCGGGGATTTACCATTGGTAATGAAGATGATTTCCAGCAGATCTGCCAGTTATACGCCACCCGTATGCTGGACTATGCGGAGCCTTCCACTCCCCGTACCAAGGTGGGAGATAAAGTGTATACATCTACGGAATATCCCAGGGAGAGATCTATTCCCTTCCATAATGAGCATTCTTATACAAGTACCTGGCCGGGGAAGATATGGTTTTACTGTAAGGAAAATGCGGCTACAGGCGGAGAGACGCCTATTGCCGATGCTGCCCTGGTGTACAAGCTGATGCCTGCGCCTGTAAGAGAAAGGTTCGAACGTTCCGGTGTGCGTTATGTACGCACTTTTCATAAAGATATAGACCTGAGCTGGCAGAAGGTATTTGGCACCGAAGACAGGGAGGAAGTAAAACAATACTGTGAAAAGAGAGGCATGAGCTTCCATTGGAAAGACAGTGATGTATTACAAACCAGTTATACCGCACAGGCAATAGCCGTACACCCGGTAACGGGAGAAAAGGTCTGGTTTAACCAGGCGCACCTGTTCAACCTGATGAACCTCGATGAGGACACACGTTCTTCCCTGGTAAGCTTATTAGGTGAAGAGAATGTGCCCAGGAACAGCTTTCTTGGAGATGGCACCGCCCTGACGGGGAATGATTTTGACAGCATTATGGCTGCATATGAACAGGCGGCCATTGTATTCCCCTGGGAAAGTGGGGATGTGCTCTTGTTGGATAATATGCGTTTTGCGCATAGCAGAAAGCCTTTTACCGGTAACCGTAAGGTGCTGGTAGCAATGTCTGATCCTATTGAAGGTACAGCGAATGTGGTGGGGAATACCCGCCGTAATACCGCTGCTTTCTTCAGTAAGAAGGAACGTCCGCAGACGATCCCATGGTTGCGTTACCGGCTGGCGGTGCTGTATCGTATACTGGCCATGGAGAAACTGGATGAAGGCATCAGCGGACACATTTCCATGAAAGTACCGGGCCGGGAAAATGCTTTCTGGGTGAACCCGTTCGGGCTTTTCTTTGAAGAGGTTACGCCCGATAACCTGATCACGGTAGATGGAAAGGGGAATGTACTGGAAGGAGATTATCCGGTGAATGTGGCTGGTTTCTGTATCCATGCAGCCCTGCACCAGGGACGGCCAGATACGCATTGTATCGTACATACGCACTCGCCGCATGCCACCTTGTATGCCTCCCTCGGCAGGCATATACACCCTGTGAACCAGACGAGCTGTATGTTCTTTGAAGACCATGCATTATACGATGAATATAACGGCCCGGTGTTGTCTCTCGAAGAAGGACGGAAACTCGTAGACGCTGCTGGCAATAATCATACGTTGTTGCTGCGCAATCATGGTACCCTTACCATGGCGGCGGAACTAGAGACAGCAGCCATCCTCATGATCGCAGCAGAACAGTCATGCGAGGCCAACCTGATGGCTATGCATGCCGGCACTGTCAAACTGGTAGATCCGGAGGTAGCCAGGCTTACCAGGCAATGGATCGCTAATCCGCTGGGGCTGCAGATAGAATTTGATGCTTATATGCGAAAGGCAGAACGTTTTTACCCCGACCTGATCCAATATAAACCGCTTTAATAAACTGAAGATACAATGAACACCACGTTTGCATACAGGTTATCCTCCCAGCAACAATCTCTGCTTCGTTCAAAGAATGATCTTTTTTATAATAAACTGGTTTTCTCATTGCCGGGGCGTTTTACGCTGAAAGATGTGGAGCTTTCTATTATTCAATTGCTGGACTGTTATGAAGCGTTCAAACTGTCTGTTTATGAAAGTGAGCAGGGAGAATGGTTACAGTCCGCAGGACAGGATGTGACCATCTCATTTTCCGGAGGAAAATCGCTGCCAGGTGAAGTGGAGCGGGTTAGTATAGGAGACCCGGTTGTGCGTGTCTTTCTCCAGCAGGGGGAGAGTGAAATAAATGTGGGAATGCTTGTAAATCCACTGGTGGCAGACATCAGCAGCTTGTATGTTGTACAGCAGCAACTCATTGAGCTGCTGGAAAAGGGCACTATACCCGAAGAAGAAATTGGCTACCTGCAATATGCGGAATGGCAACATCAGTTGCAGGATAGTGAAGACCTGACCGAAGCCTCCGCTTTTTGGAATGCACAGTATAAAGGCGCGCAGCCCATTTTGCATAACGAATTAAAAAATAGCGGTCATCAGCAGGATATTGCAACAAACACTATTGTATTACCTGCTGAACTAAGTGATCATATAGGCGATGAGGAAAGCATCTTTTTCGCCAGATTCCTCGATATGTTGCAATTGCTGACAGATAGTGAGTCCTATGTCGTCGGAGTGGAATGTCATGGAAGGGAATTTGACGAACTGGAAAGTACTGTGGGATTATTGAGTAAGGTACTGCCCTGTACTTACAGCCGGTTAGGGGTAGCCGGGGATATCCTTCACAACATGAAGGCTTTTCAGTTCTACCATGCGGCTGAGCAGGTGTTTGACTATCAGTTTAGCTACTTATCGCTGAATACTACAGCAGAAGGATTGCAATGGCTGCAGGGCAGAAAGCTGAAGTGTCAGGTTATCAACGATGATGCGGGGATAAGGGTGATATTCCTTTATCATCCGGATTATTTCAGGATAGAAGATATCCGGCAGATGCAGGAGCTATACATCGCCCTTTTAAATGACCGTGGGGCAGGAGGAAGCCAACTGGATCTCTTACGTACTTCATTTGCGGAGAAAGTATGCAGGGCTTCCGTCAAAGTAGAAAGCAGGTTCCTGCATATCGTGGAGGCATGTAAGGACATTGCCTTACAGTTTCCGGAGCATACCGCTGTACGTAGTCTTTCGGGAAGTCTTAGCTACAAAGAACTGGATGACTATTCGGATAAAGCGGCGGCAGTACTGATTGACCATTACGGGGTTTCAGCAGGCGATTTTGTCGGCGTGATGATGCCGGAAGATCACTGGTTACCGGTAGCCCTATTGGCCATCATGAAAGCCGGTGCGGCATATGTGCCGATAGATGCGGGAAATCCTCCTGCCAGAATTCAACAGATACTGTCAGATTCCTCACTGCAATGGCTGCTTATCAATGAAGAGCAAGCTGATTACCATATAAGGGCGATCCGTTTTAAGCAGTTATGGAAACAGCAGGAGCTGGTGCATGTGCCTTTTCAGTTTACCGGCGAGGAAACTGCCTGCATGATCTATACCTCCGGCACTACCGGTGTACCGAAAGGCGTGATGGTCAGCGGTAATAACCTGTTGAATTACACGGACTGGCTGCAGCAGGCATTTCATCTGACGCAGAATGATCAGAGTATCCTGCAGGCTTCTTATGCCTATGACCTGGGCTATACGAGCCTCTGGGGATGCCTGACCACTGGTGCAGCGGTGCACATCATTCCTGCAGAGAAAAGACAGGATGCTGACTGGATAATCGCATATATCAGGGAGCAAAAGATCACCTTCCTGAAACTGACACCTTCTATTTGTTATTTACTCCTGCAGGCAGAAAATGTAGCGTCATTGAGCGATTCCTCCCTGCGCCTGGTATTTTCAGGCGGTGAGAAAATAGATATAGCAGGCATACAGCGTTTTGCAGCAATAAAACCGGATATACAGTTTGTTAATCATTATGGTCCTACGGAAACCACTATTGGTACTTTATATCAGCCTGTCAGTCTGCCTGATTTTGCGGCCAGGCCAGTGATAGGGAAACCTGTTGGCGGCAATGAAGTATTTATTATGAATGATGCCGGAGAGTTCTGTGTGCCCGGTGAAAAGGGAGAGATACTGATAGCCGGTAAGGGCCTGACAAAAGGATATTACAACCGGGATGCGCTGAACAGCGAAAAGTTCGGGGAGATTGTACTGAATGGCAGAACGGTGCGGGTATATCATTCCGGCGACATGGGTTGCTGGATGGCAGACGGCACTGTTTGCCTCGAAGGACGAAAAGACAACCAGGTAAAGATCCACGGGCACAGGGTAGAGCTGGGAGAGATCAGGAAGGCATTGCAGTTCCCGGGAGTGAACGAAGTCTTCCTCCGTCTGATGCCATCGCACTCATTCGGAGAAGAACTGGTATGTTATTACCTGTCTGATACAGCGGTAGATCAACCAGCCTGGCGTAAGGAGCTGCTGAAAGTACTGCCTGAATATATGATACCCGCCTTCTTTATCAGGCTGGACAAGCTGCCACTTACGGCAAACGGCAAGGTAGATGAGAACAGGTTCCCTGATCCTTACCAGTACCTGGATAAGAAACCATTCGACGATAGTCAGCTGAATGCAACGGAAAGTATTATTGCGGGGATATGGTCTGAAGTATTGGGGCTACATATCCATGCAGACAGCGATTTCTTTGCCTCAGGCGGAGATTCTATCAAGGCCATTCAGATAGTGGCGAAATTGAACAGGAAGGGGCTGAATTGCCAGCTGCCCGATATATTCAACTATACCACCGTAAGCGCATTGGCAACCCACTTACGGCCGGGAAAGCCTGTTGCCGGCCATTACCGTCTTCTACCCATGCAGGACGCCATGTATTACCACTACAAGGTATTCCCTGAATCTGCCGCCAATTATATCATCAGGCATTTCCACATCACAGGAGAATTGCAGCCGGCATTGATGAAGAAGGCTATCGACAGTGCCATACAGCAGTTTGATATCTTACGTCTCCGTTTCTTTACAGGCGAAGACCATTATTTCTACTGCACTATCAGCGATGATGATACTTCACCTGTAGAGATCACAGCAGGTGATGATGTTGCCGGTACTAAAAAGAAATGGCTGGAAGAAGGGCTTGACCTGTCGGCAGGGCCTGTACTGAAAGTGAAAATATTCCTGCAGCCGGAGGGGGCGCAGCTGTTGCTGGCATACCATCATATCATCATGGACGGATGGTGCTTCCAGCTGATCATACTGCAGATAATGGCCTCTTATGAGGCTTTGTGTATGGGTAGGGAACACACCTGGAGAAAGTCCACTTCATTTACGAAATACCTTGACTGGATACAGGCGAAAGACCTTGGAGCTTCCCGTACATTCTGGAGCGGTTATCTGCGAGGGTATGATACGCTGGCTACCATCCCTGCAACAAGTGCACATCATGCTGCCTATGATGCAGGAGAACAGGCTATTACCCTGCCGGAGACCCTGACTGCGCAGATCGGTGCGTTGTGCACAAAATTCAAGCTCACAGCCAGCACTTTTATGCAGGTGGCCTGGGGAATTTTGTTGGGTAATTACAACAATACCAATGATGTCGTATTTGGCATAACTGTGGCGGGCAGACCATATGAAATGGAAGGCTTTGAAGACTTACTGGGGCTTTTTATCAATACACTCCCCGTACGTATCCGCTGGGATGAGCATACCATTGCTTCATTGCTGGCTGCAGCAAGGCAATACCTGTTCGACATCCAGGAACATCAATACCTTTCACTGGCAGAAATACAGGCCTGCTCTGCACTTAAAAAAGAACTGCTGGACCATGTGCTGATCTTTGAAAATTACCCGTTGAGTAACATGGAGAAATCCATAGCCAATACCAATATCTCGATTACTTCAGAATACGGGGCGGCACAGGTAGGATATCCGCTGGCTGTAGTGGTATACCCCGGTACTTCCTGTATTGTCAATTTCATGTACAACAGGAATAAATATACAGATGAAGCCATTGCGAAAATAGCGGACTGTCTTGTACAGGTATTGCAAAATATGGTGGATGATCCTGAAGGAAAGGTAACTGATCTGGATATCGTACCAGAGGAGGAAAGACTGGCATTACTGAAGGCTGGAGAACCCTATGGCAGTTATGAGCCTGCTGTGAACATTGTTACTGCTATTGAAGCAGTTACGATGGTCTGTCCTCAAAAGATTGCGCTGGAAGATCAACACCAGGCAGTTTCTTACGCCGATATACAATTGCATGTACAGCGACTGGCGGGCTGGTTGATAAGTAAGCATAATATCCGCAAGGGTGATCATGTACTGATCTGTCTTCCTCCCTCTGTAGAATTGGTTATCGCCATGCTGGCGGTACTTAAGGCAGGTGCAACATACGTGCCCGTAGACGTTGAGTATCCGGAAGACAGAAAAATGTATATCGCTGTTGATAGTGATGCCAAAGCGATGATCAGCAACCGGGCATTTTCAACTGCATTGAGTGGCGTACCACTTATTCTGATGGAAGATGTGCCGCCAGTTATACTGGCTGTAAAGATGCCGGTCATCAGCGGTGATGATATAGCCTATATTATCTATACCTCGGGTTCAACTGGCAAACCTAAAGGCTGCCAGGTAAAGCATAGCAACCTGCAACACCTGTTCCTGCAGCAGGAACCCTGGTTAGACATTTCTTCTACAGACAAATGGATCATGGCGCATTCCGCTGCATTTGACTTTTCCGTATGGGAGATGTATGGTGCATTGGTGAACGGCGGATCGCTCTATATCCCTGACCGCGACCAGGTACGGGATACAGGTCTGTTCTGCCGCCTGCTGGAAGAGAAAGGGATCACTATTTTGAACCAGACACCATCTTCATTTTACGGATTGCTGGATGTTATCAGGATCCGTGACCTACGTATGGTGATATTTGGTGGAGACGTGCTGGATTTTACGAAGTTGCGCAAATGGCTGAGCGTTCCGGAACATGAGCAGGTGGCTTTGTATAACCTTTACGGTATAACGGAAACAACAGTACATGTTACCTGGCACCGCGTGACAGATGAGGAGATATTACATGCCGATGGAAGCTCCTATATTGGTACGCCATTGCCGGGAGCAGCTGTATACATCATGAATAAGCAGCTGCAGCTTTGCCCGGAGGGTGTTTTTGGAGAGATCTGTGTAGGGGGGGACGGTGTGTCTGCCGGGTATTATAATAATCGTGAACTGACAGCTGCAAAATTTATTACCCATCCCCTGAACGATGAAGGGAAACTCTACCGGAGCGGGGATACTGGTCGCTGGTTACCTGCCGGTATACTGGAGTTTGGGGGAAGGATAGACGACCAGGTAAAAGTACGGGGTTACCGTATAGAACCGGGAGAGATAGTCTGCCGCTTACAGGAACATCCTGCCATCAGGCAGGCCTGCGTGATCCCTGTTGATGTGACGGGCACTACTTCTCTTGCTGCCTATATTATATTTAAGGGAGAGCCCCTGCCAGTAAAAGAGCTTCGCTCATTCCTGGGATTGACGCTTCCCGCTCATTTTATTCCACAATACTTCATTCCGCTTACCACATTGCCATTGACAGCAAACGGTAAAGTGGACAAGCGAAAGCTGCCGCCGCCTGGCGCCAGTGTTGCTGTTACAGAAAGCGATGATGAAATAGAACAATACCTCATCGTTTTATGGAGCAGGGAATTGGGACAGCCTGTTTCCCCGCAGGATAACTTCTTTGAATGCGGTGGTCACAGCCTGATGTCTTTCCGTATCATCAGTGCTGTACAGGCGAAATTCAATGTGAAACTGCCGGTGATACAGTTGTACCAGGACCCTGTGCTGAAAGATTTTGCAGCTTGCATCAGACAATATATGGCTGGCATGAAGCAACAGGTGGAGGCAGACTATGTAGTATTGAAAGATGGGCCTGCGAATAAAACAATATTCTTCTTCCCGCCTGCCGTCGGTTACGCAATAGGCTTCGGAAAACTGGCGGAACAGCTGGAAGGCTTCCGGGTGATCGGCATTAACTTCATCGAAGAAGATACGCTGGCAAAAATGGCGGCAATAGTGCAGGAGCTGCAGCCCCTGGGGCCGCTTGTGTTCTGTGGATTCTCTGCCGGAGGAAGCCTGGGTTATCATGTGGCACAGGTGCTGGAGAAAGCCGGAAGAAGGGTCAGCGCACTGGTATTCCTGGATTCAAGACGATTCCTGGCAGCGGAGCCGCTGGAAGAGTCCATGATCAGGCAGATCGCTACAGATTACCTGGACGATCCAAGGGCGAAAGCGGTGATCAGTTCTCCCGAAATGGCAGCCGTTATGCGTCGGCGTATTGAAGCTTCTACCAGGTTTATCCATCAGCTGGAAGATAAGGGCATGGTACATGCCGATATATTTTACATCAGCTCAGAGGAAAACAGTAATAAGCCAGAGCGTTGGTCTGCCTGGAAAGAGGTGACTAAAGGCAGGGTAATGGTGCATAAAGGAAAAGGTCCCCATATATCCATGCTTGACCGCGAACATCTGGCGCAGAACTTACAGGTATATATGGAGATCCTTCATGAAATATTCTCTTAGCTTTGTTTCTCTATCATATAATCATTCACTACCAACACATCCAGGCCTGTAGTATAGAACATCCCGATGGCGTCTTCCAGTGAATGCAGTATAGGTTTCCCCATTATATTTAAACTGGTGTTGAGTACAATGGGGATGCCTGTGATGTCATAGAACGATTTGATCAGTTTATAGTAAGAGGCATTCCATTCCTTTTTCACTGTCTGTAGTCTGCCGGTATGATTAGCGTGGACTACTGCAGGCACTTTGCTCTTCACGTCTTTCCTGAAAATGAGCGTCCGCTCCATATACGGTGTCTCTTCGTAATTCTCAAAGTAAGTATCTCCGAATTCATGTAAGATAGATGGCGCAAAGGGGCGGAATTCTTCCCTGAACTTTACCATTGAGTTGATCTTATTCTTCATATCTTCCGGTCTGGGGTCGGCCAGGATGCTGCGATTGCCAAGGGAGCGCGGACCGAATTCTGCCCTTCCCTGTACCCAGGCCACCAGTTTGCCCTCTGCCAGTTTTGCGGCGGTCTCTTTATGTATGCTGAGTGGCAGGTGACGGATATTGCTGACTTTTCCCAACTGTAACATCCGTTTGATGGCGTCTTCCTGGATGGCAGAACCCAGGTATGGCGTGAAGAAAGATTTGCTACCCAGTTTAAGGGCGGGATTATCCTCTTTCAGGGCAAGCATGGCCGCGCCTATGGAGTTGCCATCATCCGCAGGGGCGGAAGGAACGAATAGTTTGCTGAAGCCTGTGGTGCTGGTAACCGTCCCGTTAAAGGAGGAATTTAGTCCGCAGCCACCACCAATAACGAGGTTGGGCGAGAGCTTCAGTGATTCCACGTCTTTCAGCATAGCCGTGGTTAATTCCGCGAAACAAGTCTGGCCTGTAAACGCCAGGTCTGCTGCCGTCCATGGATCGCTGTCGGGCGCCCGTTTAAATGCTTCCAGCTCTCTTAATATAGTGATGATCCTTTCTACAGGAGGATAGTGTAGTCGCAGGTTTTCATACCAGCATAATTCTTTTATGAGTTGATATGCCTCCGGGATGATCTTGCCGTAAGGCGCAAGTCCCATCACTTTCCATTCCTCACCGGTGAACCAGTCAAATCCGCACAGGGTGGTGATCATTTCATACAGCCAGCCCAGACTTTGCGGCCCTTTATGCAACCTGACTTCCTTCAGTTTGTCATGTTCATAATGGTAAATGGAAATGGAACCACCTTCCCCGTAGCCGTCTATGACTGCGCAGGCTGCATTTTCATAGGGACTGGTATAACAGGCATAAGCAGCGTGCGCCAGGTGGTGGGAATAACTGCGGAAGCTCACCCTGCTTTCCGGGAAGTGCTGCTGTAAAGCCAATAGTATCCCCGTGCCCGCATTTTTCTGGTACTGATGCTGCAGCTTGAGGATGGTGTAAATGGAAGCCTTGGAAAAGATGTACCTGGAGGGCAGCTGTAGGAGGGGATTCGTCAGGCTCTTTTCAGAGAAGAATCCGAGTCCTTCCAGTCTGTCCAGAAATTGCAGGTAGTCCTGGCTCCATGAAGTGGCTACCACGAACGAGGCGCCTCGTTTACAATACTTTTTAAGGGTACGGCCAATGTCGAAATTATCGGCAGGACAACTCAGGCCCCGTTTGTATTGCAGTTTCCTTTCTGTCGCTTCTGCGAATAAGACCTCTCCCTGATTGTTCATAATAGCAATAGAGGAGTCGTGGAATGTATTTGAAAGACCGATGTAATATGTTTCCATTACACTTTATATTCATTTAGGATGTTTGCGATTTCGTCATCAGAGATCATGCTGATCTCAGCAATCAGGAGGTCTTCATGATCAGGGACGGTTTTGTTTATTGTTGAGAAAAGACAGCCTGACAATGCCGCGATGGTCGGATACTGGAAAAAATGGGATATGGGAATGCCAATACCAGTGACAGCCACCAGCTTATTTTTGAGGGTACTGAGCATGATGGAGTCAAACCCTGTTTCAAAATAAGGCCTGTCTGTAATCAGTGTTTCATCCGGCGCAAGCCCTAATACCTCTTTCGCCAGCCCCTTTACCAGTTCCAGCATACCATCCTCGTCCCGGGGCAATACAGCCTTTTTTAAGGCCATATCTTCCTCCTTTAGCGTATACCATCCGGTAGGGAGATAAGGCTGTAACCAGTCTGGAAATGCCTGTCCGGGGGTAATATTTAAAGCAGCATATACGGCGCCGTTTGTATTGATCAGTGATTCCATCAGCGTGATCCCTTCTTTGCTTTCAAAAGGCCGTACGCCCAACTGTTCAAAATGGGAGGCTAGTGATGCCGCCATGGCGGAATGTTTCCATGGCCCCCAACAGATGCTGACACAGGGCTGTTGCTGTGCTTTGCGTAGCTGCGCCAGGGTATTCAGGAGATAGTTGGCCGCGCCATAATTTGTTTGTCCGGCGTTGCCGGTCAGTGACACGGTGGATGAGAACAATACAAAGAAGTCCGGTTGCCATTGCAGGCTTAACTGATGCAGTTCCCACGCATGCTGCACTTTACCCTCAAATATGGAGGCAAAGCTTTCCGCAGTATGTGATATCAGTAGTTTATCATTGATAGCCCCCGCGGTATGAATGATGCCCTTGATGCTTGTAATACCGGCAGTCAGCAGGTGTTGTTGCAATGACTCGCCTGGCTTCATCCTGATATAGGTGATGCGGCAACCACGCTGTTCCCATTGAGAAGACAGTATCTCCTTCAAAGGCCCTCTGCCGGTGAGCACGATATGCCGGGCGCCTTTCTGTATCAGCCATTGTACAACCAGCGCGCCCAGGCTGCCAAAGCCGCCCGTGACCAGATAGGTGTTGTCTTTCTGAACAGACAGGGTCTTTGTCTTTTGAACAATAGGTTGTTCTTCCAGGGTTGGTATAAGCCACTGCCCATTCCTGATCACAAATTGTAATCCGGAAGAAGGCAACTGCCGGCTGATCAGCGCCAGAGAGGGATCATATTCGCTGGCGCTGATATCTATGATGTGCAACTGTACATGTTCAAGTTCGTGTTTCAGGGAAATGAAGAATCCCCATAGCATACTGCTTTGAAGGTTGGCCGTTGTATGATGCTGGTGTACATTGTTTGTAATAATGATAAACCTTTCACAGGAAGCCAGCCGGATCTTTTCTGTCAGGGTAACAATTTGTAAGAGCTCCTGCTGGTCAATAACGTCTATCGTTGCATCAAACAGGTTAGAGATATAACATACCGTCATGTCCCGGGTTATTTCGGGCGCGGCTGTGATATGGGCAGTGACTGCATCCATACCTTCAGCCCGCAGCTGTTGCTGCCAGCGTTCCGCTATTTCCTGCTGCTGATCGTAGAAGATCATGTGAATATTGAGACGGGAGGTCTCCTCAGGCTGGATCTTCTTATATGCCAGCTCTGGTATAGTATTTTCAGCTGTATTTGCCGGGGCGATCAGTTTCCCCTGTCCGGCCACAAACAGTGGCATCCAGTATTTCCTGCGTTGGAACGGATAGGGTGCCATAGACAGATGCTGTAGCTGGTAACCGTTCTCTCCCTGTTTCCAGTCTACCGGTATACCATTCCTTTGCAGGCAGGCCAGGCTTTCCAGGAACTGCGTAAGGGCAGACTTGCCTCTTCTTAATGAAGGAATGGCTTCCATAGATGGCAACTGCAGGTCTCTGACCATGTTGGTCAACACCGGTTGAGGGCCCAGCTCCAGGCATATTGTACATCCTGACTGCTGTAAGGAATGGATGGAGTCATTATACCTCACGGCCTGCAACATATGTTTTGACCAGTAAGCAGGATCCTGTTGCTGTGCCTCACTCAATACAAGCCCGGTAATATTGGATATGACGGGAATAGCTGCCTTTCCCCGGCGAACCTTTGCGCTTGTCTGCATCAGGGCTTCTGCTGCGGGATCCATCAAGGGAGAGTGGAAAGCATGTGATACATTCAGTAGTGAACCCGTAATATCTTTCAGGCTATTCTTCAACTGTTGCAGCTGGTCGGCCTTTCCAGATACGACCGTTTGCTGCGGTGCATTCACACAGGCAATGTAGAGGTCAAGCCGGTGCGCTGTTATCAGTTCCCTGGCCTTTGATTCTGAGACGTTGAGCGACATCATACCGGTACCTGCAGGTAATTCCTGCATTAATCTGGCCCTGTCGCTGATCAGCATGACGGCATCTTCCAATGCCAATAATCCAGCTACCACTGATGCCGCGAATTCTCCTATGCTATGCCCCATTACTATTGCAGGGCTGATGCCAAAACTCTTATACAATGCAGACAGTGCATAAGACAAACAGAAGAGCGCTGGTTGCGTAAAGCGTGTCTGATCGATCTTCTTGTCAGGGTCTTCTTTGAAGATGATATCTGAGAGGGAAATACCCTCATTATATTTCGTATACAGCTGACTGCATTCATCTATTGCCTGGCGGAAAACAGGATAGTATTCATAGAGCTCTTTCCCCATGCCCGTGTATTGTGAACCCTGTCCGGTGAACTGAAAGCCGATGGTATGTTTTACATGTTTACAGTATACCGCCTGGTCTTCGGAGAACTTTGCCAGTGATGCAGCCAGGCTTTCCTTAGTGTTCGTTATACAATGCCAGTGATAAGGCAGGAGATTATTTCTTCTGTTGATGTTGTAAGTGATATCTCCGATGGCGTCAGTTGTACCTGCCAGGTATTGCTGCAGATCCTGCACCATTTCCTTCAGGGCGGCGATGGAATGGGCAGACAAGGTACATACATAACTGCCTTTGTCGGGTGGTGTGTATCGTGTGGCGATGGGCGCCTCTATAATAGCGTGTGCGTTGGTACCGCTGAAGCCAAATGAACTGATACCGGCCAGCCTTTTTTTATCCGCGGGCCAGCTGACAGGTTTGTCAACTACCTTTATCTGTGATGTTTCCCAGGGTATCAGCGGATTGGGATTGTGAAAGTGAAGATTACCGGGGATCTGTTGGTGGCGGAATGACAAGAGTATCTTCGTCAGCCCTGCGATACCGGCGGCAGATTCCAGGTGCCCGATATTGGATTTAAGGCTGCCGGTCAGCAGCGGATGCTGCCGGTTGCCGGTACGATAAGCCTGCTGTAATGCTTCCAGTTCGAGCGGGTCGCCGAGGGAGGTGCCCGTTCCGTGTGCTTCCACATAATCCACTTCTTCCGGCGCGATGCCTGCCATCTGGATTGCCTTGCTCACCAGCCGTTGTTGTGCCAGTCCGTTAGGCGCTGTGAGCCCGTTACTTTTCCCATCCTGGTTGATGGCTGAGCTGCGGATAATGCCCAGTATGGCATCCCCGTTCTCTATGGCACTGGCCAGTGGCTTTAGTACAATGAGGGCGCAACCTTCTCCGCGGCCATAACCATCTGCGGCACTATCAAAGGTCTTACACCTGCCATCGGGGGCCAATGCCTGTATCCTGGTCAGGGCTACTGTTGGTTCGGGTGCCAGCATCAGGTTCACCCCACCGGCAATAGCCATGGAGCAGTCGCCAGATTGTAGACTCTTACAGGCATAATGGATCGCCACCAGGGAGGAAGAGCAGGCGGTATTGATCACCATGGCTGGTCCGCTCAGATCAAAGAAGTAAGACAGCCTGCCTGCTGCTGTGCTGGTAAGCGTTCCCGTTAGTGAATAAGGGTCTATAGCCTCCATATCGTCAGAACAGATATGCGCCCGCATGTAATCGCTGTGACTGAGGCCAAGAAACACACCCGTATCTGTATGCTGAATGGCAGGAAGAGGATAACCTGCATCCTGGAGCGCCAGGAAAGCGGTCTCCAATAGCAAGCGTTGTTGCGGGTCCAGCGCGGCAGCTTCTTTAGGTGAAATGCCAAAGAAACCTGCATCAAACAGCTCCGGGTGATCCACAAAACTGCCGGCAGCAAATGCCTTATTGCTGTCCGGCATCTGCCACCTCTCTACCGGTATGGCTGTCACCGGGTCGATACCTTTGATCAGCAGTTCCCATAACTTTTCCGGATCATTAGCACCGCCCGGGAACTTGCCAGCCATACCAATAATGGCTACCGGCTCAAATGCAGCCTGCCGGGTTACAATATGCCTTTCCTGTTTTACCGTAGCCAGATGTTCTGCCAGCCGGTGAATGGTCGGATATTCAAATACGACCGTAGGACTTAAACTCAGTTGTGTGATATGATTGATCCTGTTGATCAGCTCTGTGCCTTTCAGGGAGTCAAATCCCAGGTCGGTGAGCGGGACATCGGTCTGGATATCTGCAATGCCAAATAAGGCAGCAATTTCCTGTTGTATCAGTTGTATGTAGGTGCTGTATTGCGATATTTTGTTTTCAGCAGGAGCGCTCTTCGAAAGATATTCTTCCGCCAGTTTTCTCCTTTGTAGTTTGCCACTGGTTGTTTTCGGGATACGGCTTACGGGCACTACGGCCTTTACTACCAGACCGAAGTGTTTCATGATGGCCTTCCTGACTTGTTCTGCAACAGCTCCAAACTGTTGTTCCGACCCTCTGTATTGTACAAAGATGATCAGCTCTTCTCCCTTATTGTTATCCGGCACGGAGGCTGCCGCTGTCTTGGTAAGTCCGAAAAGTTTTCCGTCTTCTGCTTCCAGCACTCTTTCGAGGTCGTAAGGGTAATAGTTTAACCCATTGATGATGATCATCTCTTTCTCACGGCCCGCGATATACAAATTGCCTTCATGAATAAAACCGGTATCTCCGGTCTTCAGCCATCCATCCGCAGAGAATGTATCGGCGTCTTCCAGCTGATAATAACCGGAAGTAATGCTCATACCTTTCAGCTGTATATTACCTGTGCTGCCGTCTGCCAGGGGCCTGTCACGTTTATCTGCGATCCTGATCTGCAGATATTCCGATGCCTGCCCGCAGGATACCAGGGTGATGGCCTGGGGTGATCCTTCCGGTACAAATTCAACGGTTCCTTCATGCTGCAGGCTTAACCTGTTCACGGTGACGGTGATGACAGGCGTGCAGGAAGGATGGAAGGATGCCATCAGCGTCGCTTCCGCCATACCATACGCAGGCAGTATTACCTCACTGCTTATATTATAGGGTTTAAGCGTAGTAACGAATTGTTCAATCAATGGATAGGAGATGCTTTCGGCTCCATTGTAGATGGATCTCAGGCAGCTGAGGTCCCACTGTAGCTCCTGCTTTTTACTTTCAAAATCCTGCAGGAAGTATTTGTAACCGAAATTCGGAGAGTAGGAGATATTGCCCCTGTGTTGATCCATTTTATGCATCCATATCATGGGATGCCGGATGAACAAGGCGGTGGGAATCAGTACGAGATTGAACCCGACCAGTAAGGACTTAAGCAGGCAACCCACCAGGCCCATATCATGCGTGAGCGGCAGCCAGGATACTGCCGTTTCCCCAGCCTTCATATCCGCGCTTTTTGCAATAGCGGCTACATTGCTCAGCACATTCATATGAGAGATCATGATGCCTTTTGGTTGTCCTGTAGAGCCGGAGGAAAACTGCAGATAGGCAATGTCATGGGGCGAAGCGGCATAACTGATATGGGCAGGTTTAATATCTGCTGTCCACTGTACTATATAAGGCTGAATGTCCTGCCACCATTGCGCATCACTGGCTGCAAAGAATTGTTCCAATCTTGACAGGCTTTCTTTATCTGCAAACAGAAAAGGACGTTTCATGATACGCCAGGCATTCCGGATCTTCTGCTTATGTTCATCCTGTGTTCCGGTAGCCAGCGGTACTGCGATGATTCCTCCCAGTATACAGGCCAGGAAGGCTGTGACAAACTTCTTATTATCATCGGTCTGTATCAGTAATTCGTCTCCCTTTTTTACACCATGCCCGGTAAAATGTCCCAGTAGTCCTTTGGCGGCATGAAACAACTGCTCGTGGGTCAGTGTATCTTCTTCTGCGATTCCCTTTACGAAAATGATCTTTCTTTCTGTCAGATCGGGGCGGTGGAGGAGGGCGGTATGTATGTCCGGGAATTGAATAAAGTGCTCGTGCATAGTAAATTATTCGTTATTGAGAGATGATCTTACCATATTCCATTTCTATTACTCTGTCAAACTGCTCGGTATATTTGTCATCATGGGAAACCATGATGATAGTTTTCCCTTTCAGGCGGAATGAGGGTAATATTTCAGTATAGAAGAATTTCTTAAAACCCGGGTCCTGGTCGGCGGTCACTTCATCAAGTATCATGATCGGCTTATCTTCCAGCAGGGTGCATATCAACGCCAGCCTTTTACGCTGACCGGTAGACAATCTCACATTACTGAAATTCTGTCCGTTAAAATGTGTCTTATGGGATAATCCCATCAGTTTGATATACTCGTTCACCTTATCGGCATCGAGATGGGGAATGCCGTATATTTTAGGGAACAGGTGAAAATCGGTAAAGATGGTAGAGAACCAGAACCGGTAATCATCCTTATCGAAATTCCTGAGCTCTTTTCCGTTCACCAGGATACGCCCGGAACCGGGATGGTAAAGACTGGTCAGCACTTTCAGGAAGGTGGATTTACCACTTCCGTTACCCCCGATGATACAGTTAAGTGATCCCTTCTTCAGTGTGAAGTCTATCGGACCTAATGTGAATGAAGATTGCTTATCCTCATCCATATAGTCATATACCACATTCTCCAGTTTTATCTCTTCAAACGGTGGCAGGGGAGGATAGGCCCTGGGGGTATCGTTTTCGTTTTCAGAGAAAGCGGAGATCTTCCGTTCCAGGTGATCGATGTTTTGTGTAGCCTGGATGGCTTTGGCAAACAGGGGGATGGTAGTGACAATATTCTCAAGCGGACCTATCACAAACAGGATAGATGCTGTAAGACGGGTAAGTGTACCGGTATAGAGTGTCTGAAATTGCGGCAGCAGGAAAATGATAGAGGCAAGGAGCAGGTAAAAGACCATCTCGGAGAACATAAATCCAACGGCAAAACGGAGTCCGCTGCTGGTCTTGACCTCCTTTCCATAGTCTGCCGTTTTTGTGATGTCGGCATACAGCTGTTCATTTTTTACGTGGTTGATCTTTATTTCCTTAAAACCTTCTATGAGATTTTCTATATGGTCATAAAAAGCAGATTCATTTTGATTGGCGGCTCTCAGCTCACGGTTGATGTCAGTCTGCCGCCTGAGGAAATAAGAGATAGCAATTGCCAGGATTATAATAGTAGCGGCAAAGGCGGTGAATGAGAGGAACCCTATATAGATCAGCGCAAAAGTCACGAGTACCAGCGCCTGGAAAGCATTGATGATAACGGCGGCTGACTGTGAAATGAAATTCGTGTCGTTGGATACACGTGTGAATATCTCATCTTTCCCGATTGATTCCATGGGAGACAGTTCACAGCGTCTTAATTTCTCGAGTATCCTGAGGCGCAGGCTGTAGACGGCGTTTTCTACTATCATGACAGATTTCCTGAGGATATATCTTTTGGTAATATAAAATACGGTTAATGCGATGGCAAACAGCAGGAGATATTTTACCTGCACTTCTCCTTCGCCGGCCGAATTGGCGGCGGCATTCAGAACGGATAGTAATACTGCGTTGACAATGCCGGATAGTACTGTATAAAAGATAATGGTTCTTTTGGGTATATCTGAATGTTGAAGAACCATTTTGAGGTATAGCTTATATCCAACTGGCCGGGCTGTGTCTTTATTATTCTGATCGGGCATGTGTTTTTTGAATAAGAGCTAATTTACAATCAGCGTAAAGAAACCTTGCCACATATTCCTGTAGTCTTTAGCGGGTGACAGCCTGTCCGGTATCAGAATTTTTATTTAGCTTCGTTCCAATCAACAGGACATATCAGTTACGGTCATTCATATTAAATAAAATACTATGACTTTAGATAAACTGAACAATATATTAGGTGATGAAGCCCAGGATTTGCTGGAGCATAAATGTACTAAGGTCCCCAAAGAGCAATTGCATCTTCCGTCCCCGGCTTTCCTCGACGATCACTTTACTTTTTCCAACAGAAATGCGCAGACCCTGCGAAGCCTGGCGCAGTTATACAATAACGGACGGCTTGCCGGCACCGGCTATGTATCTATCCTGCCCATAGACCAGGGTATTGAACATAGTGCAGGTGCTTCTTTTGCACCCAATTCCATGTATTTTGATCCGGAGAATATAGTCCGGCTTGCTATTGAAGGCGGGTGTAATGCGGTAGCTACTACCTTTGGCGGACTGGCCTTAATGTCCCGCCGGTATGCCCATAAGATACCCTTCATCGTTAAGATCAATCACAATGAGCTGCTTTCTTACCCGAACAGTTATGATCAAACGATGTTTGGTTCAGTAAGAGACGCCTGGAACCTTGGCGCCGTGGCAGTAGGGGCTACTATCTACTTCGGTTCGGCAGAATCAAGAAGGCAGATCGTGGAAGTGTCAAAAGCTTTTGAGGAGGCACACGAACTGGGGATGGCGGCGATCTTGTGGTGTTACCTGCGTAATGACGCTTTTAAAGCAGGTGGAAAGGACTATCATGTAGCGGCTGATCTGACGGGGCAGGCTAACCACCTTGGAGTAACGTTGCAGGCAGATATTATCAAACAGAAGCTGCCGGAGATCAATGGTGGCTATAAGGTGTTAAATATGGGCAGCAGCTCTTATGGCAAACTGGATGAACGCATGTATACCGGGCTAACCACCGAACATCCCATTGACTGGTGCCGGTACCAGGTATTGAACTGTTATAGCGACCGTATCGGGTTGATCAATTCGGGCGGTGCATCTTCAGGCGCCAGTGACCTGAAAGAAGCAGTACGCACTGCGGTGATCAATAAACGGGCTGGTGGTATGGGGCTCATCTCCGGAAGGAAAGCCTTTCAACGACCTTTTGAGGAAGGCGTGCAGCTGTTGCAGGCTATCCAGGATGTCTATCTTTCATCGCAGATAGATATCGCATAAACGCAGCACTTCAGCATTTCAATAGCGTTTCATAGTGCAGTGCTTTAAAGGAGCATTGTGTTTGTTGCGCCCGGTGCTGACGCAGGAGACGGGGATGGACAGACGTACCGGCGTACGTGTACAAAATACCATTATAACATTGGTAACGGATATAAATCATCACCTGCAGGACAAAAGATGACCTGTAGTATGTAGGATCAATACGGATAATATCGGACAGCACCCTTTATTCCGCAGAAGTAGGATCAATGATTGCGGAAACTGCGTTCACTGAGTTGGCAGGAAAACCTCCCTTTTTCGCATGTTCACGGATCATGTCCTCATTCGGTGCAATGTAAACACAATAGATTTTGTCGTTGGTTACATAACTGTGTACCCATTGGATTTCCGGCCCCATATTACGCAGCACATCACATGAGGTTTGTGATACCCCCTTTAGTTGTTCGGCAGTTAACTTTCCTGCCCCGGGGATCTCCCGTTCGATTACATACTTTGGCATGACGCAGAGATTTAGTTGATAACAATCCAGTACGATCTTTAGTTCTTCGGTGCCCCGGATAATATCAATGAAGGGTATTGTTCTGCCTGGTATTTAACATCTGACTTACATGATGGTATATTGGCTGATTCGTACTATATTTATAACAACAGTAAAGTTCGAGATAAACTTATAAAACCGAATGGCTCCTGACTGTCTTCGCGCATATGTTTTCCCCCTGTGTCTCTTTCTTCTCCTTTTTTGCAACTGCAATAAAGCTGCGGATCCTTTCAGGAAAGTATGGGTAGCCCGGGAGAACGGTAAATTTATATTGTACCGGAATGGCGTCCCGTTTGTAGTAAGGGGAGGATCCGGTTATACATATATGGCCAGGCTGAAAGCAATAGGTGGAAATACGATACGTACATGGGATACCGTAGGGCTGGGCGCTATTCTTGACGAAGCCGCAGCCAACAACCTGGCTGTAATAGCCGGTATCTATGTTCCGGAAAGCAAATACCTGGATTATTTTTATAGCAATCAGCAGAAAGTGGACAGCCAGTACGCCGCTTTACGTCAGTTAGTGCGCCGTTACCGTTCGCATCCGGCGTTGCTGATGTGGTGTCTGGGGAATGAGGTTGATTTTCCTTTTAAAGCCAGGTATAATAAGTTCTATGATGTATATAACGGATTGCTGGATATGATACACACCGAAGATCCCGATCATCCGGTCACGACCACTATGGTCAATTACCAGTTCAGGAATGTGATGAATATCCGCCTGAAAGTACCGGGGCTGGATATACTCTCTTTTAATGTTTTTGGTGATCTGAAACATCTGCAACGTAATCTTACCTCATTCAGCTGGTTATGGAACGGTCCTTTCCTGGTAATGGAATGGGGTATATTTTCACCACAGGAATCAAAATGTACGGCATGGGGTGTACCCATAGAGCCTACCAGTACGATAAAGGCATGGCTTTACCGCGATTTTCATAAAAACTACCTTCCTGTTAACAATCCCCGTTTTATTGGTGCACTCACATTTTACTGGGGAAGCAAGGAAGAGGTAACGCCTACCTGGTATAGTATCCTGGATGAAAATGGCGCGGCAACGGAGATGGTGGGCGATATGCAGGCTTTGTGGACAGATTCAGTGCCACAGCATAAGGCACCAGCGCTGGAGGACATGCTGGTGAACGGCAAGAAGGCGGCTGATAATATTTTAATGCAGCCGGGCGCGTTACAAACTGCCGAGATCAGGTTTAAAACGCCTGTAATAAAAGGACTGCGGATCATGTGGAAAGTGCTGGATGAAGATTTTGATCCTAAAAGTATCCGGCGACCTTTGGAACGCAAGGTAAATATTATTCCGCTTGACAGTTTCAGGGTTAATTTCCGGGCACCGGAAAAAGAAGGTCCGTACAGGATCTATTCATGGATTTATGACGATTATGGAAATGTGGCGACAGCCAATACACCTTTTTACGTAGTAGGAACATAATATGGTAACACGGGCGCGCGTTTTTCCGCCTTCAAAGAAAGAATTATTTATTCTCCGGTTAATGATCACTACCGGGGTGGTCAGTATGCTGATACTCCTGTACTGTCTTTTCAGTTTTGCCAATTTAGGGAACCGCCCACTATACTGGCTGCTGATGATAGCTGTTATCTTCTCCTGTCTGAAAATACTGCATGAGTGGTACCATTACCTTTATATCACTATTCCTGACAGACCTGCGTCCACATCACAACCTACCGTGGATATTCTTACAACATTCTGCGCCGGGGAGCCTTATGAAATGGTCATTAAGACGCTTACGGCCATGCAGGCAATTACCTATCCGCATACCACTTATCTCTGTGATGAGGCGAACGATCCTTTCCTGAAAGAGGTATGCCAGCGTTTAGGGGTATGTCACGTTACAAGGAATAACCGCAAAGACGCCAAAGCCGGTAATATCAATAACGCTTTACAGTATGCCCGCGGGGAGCTTTGTGTGGTCATGGACCCCGACCATGTGCCAACGCCCGATTTTCTGGACAGGGTAATACCTTATTTTGATGATCCCCAAATAGGGTTTGTACAGATCGTGCAGGCATACAGCAATATCGGTGACAATATCATCGCCAAAGGGGCTGCACAGCAGACCTTTCAGTTCTACGGCCCGATGATGATGACCATGCAGCGATATGGTACTGTACAGGCTATTGGCGCTAACTGCACCTTCCGCAGGAGTGCCCTGGATAGTATCGGTGGTCATGCGGCCGGACTTGCAGAGGATATGCATACCGCGATGCAGCTCCATGCAAAAGGCTGGAAGTCAGTGTATGTACCCGAGGTGCTGACCCTTGGGCTAGTGCCTTCCTCACTTTCTGCCTATTATAAACAACAGCTGAAATGGTCTCGGGGAACGTTTGAACTGCTGGTCACCAGCTATCCGAAACTGTTCAGGAAATTTACGTGGCGGCAGAAACTGCATTACGGCATACTGCCGTTTCACTATTTCGCAGGTATTATCTTCCTGATCAACTTCCTGGTGCCGGTATTATCGCTGTGTCTTGGAGTAATACCTTTTCAACTGGATCTGCTTTCATTCGGTATACTCGGATTTCCTTTTGTCTGCGTGACCCTGCTTATCCGGCTTTTTGTACAGCGATGGGTCATGGCGGAGGATGAGAGTGGATTTCATATGGTGGGGGGATTGTTGCTGATAGGTACCTGGTGGATCTACATATTGGGACTGACATATACTGTGATCCGTAAAAAGGTGCCGTATATCCCTACTCCTAAAGACGATAAAGAGAACACCAACTGGAAGCTGTTCATTCCCAATGCAACCGTTTTATTGATCTCGGCAGGTGCGATCGTTTATGGGCTATGGAGAGACTGGAATCCTTTTTCAGGAGTAATGGCAGGCATCGCTTTTTTGAACTGCCTGATCATGCTGTTCAATATACTGGCGGGTATCTGGAAAGGACGTATGCCTAAAGCCTTACCTGTTACTTTTAAGGAGTTTGTATACCACTACTATTATGATGGTAAGATAAGGTTATGGAAGTTACGCCATAGTGGATATGTGATAATGAGAAAGCTGGCGCTTCCTCTGACGCTGATCGTTTGCGGAATCACTGTCTGGCTCGTTTATGAGGATTGGAAACCTCCCGCCAGTTATGCGGGCAAACCCGTAACCCGGGAGGCGGTCTTCCTGACAGGTATTTTCAGCCCGGTCAATGCTTCCGGCCTGACATCCATGCAGGACGTGTACCGCTATAACAATATGGCGAACACCCGCTTTGATATCGTGTCCTGTTACATTCCATGGGGAGATGCCCGCCGCTGCTTCCTGCAGGACTCCCTGATGAATGCAATATATAAGACAGACGCTGTTCCAATGATCACCTGGGAGCCCTGGGCAGGTTTGTTCCATGTCTCCCGTGAGGATACATCGCTGATGAAGGAACGGAAGATGATGCTTCACATCAGCCAGGGATATTTTGATGATTACCTGCAAAAATTTGCGGAGCAGGTAAGGGCCCTGGAACGGCCTGTTTTCATCAGGTTTGGCCATGAGCCCGATAATCCTGCTTATCCGTGGTCTGGTACCGGGTTGAATACAGCGGAAGAATATGTGCAGGCATGGAGATATGTGCATGATTACTTTGACCGTGCGGGCGCCCACAATGCGATATGGGTATGGAGTCCGTGGAAGCCGGAGGCGGTGGGGCGATACTTTCCGGGTAATGCCTACGTGGACTGGCTGGGTGTAACCATCCTGAATTATGGCAGTAAACAGCCGGACGGACAATGGTATACTTTCAACCAGCTTTATTCACCTTATCATCATCAGCAACTCTTTCGTGCCGGTTTGCCTGTTATGGTAGCGGAACTGGGATCCTTAAAGAAGGAAGGTAATCAGCAAGGCTGGCTGCAGGATGCTTTTGCAGACATGGGTAAGCGTTTCCCTGAGATAAAAGCCGCTGTGCTTTTTAACAGCGGTTATGATGCGAATGTCGTTGATAAAAAAGACGGTGGGGTGCTGGATTGGAGATTATCAGAGCCCGTGGCTTCATTGCAGGCCATGCATAAGTTACAGAAGAATGATAACGATATTGCTCGTCCGCTGCCGGCGCTTGCCAGTGTTCCCATCAGCCATAATAATGAGCGGTTGATGGATACCGTCAGGGGAGTTATCTACGCAAAAGCTATTCCCTGGTTCAGGAGCCTGCATACCCTCACCCGCAGGGAGGTAGAGAGAGACCTGAAAGATATGCAGCGGCTGGGTATCAACACGCTCAGGAGATATGGTCCCGGTGTGTATGATCATAATATTCTTGCCGTGGCAAAGGAGACAGGTATGAAGGTACAGTATGCTTTCTGGATGCCTGACGAGGATCGTGATATTTCACAGGAACAGCGCCGCCAGGATTTCATGGAATCGGTGATCGCTACTGTGAAGAAAAGAAAGGATGACGAGAGTATTATCGGCTGGCATCTTTCCAATAATGCCTGGCGCCGACTGCAGCAGATGTATGTAAAACCTTCATTATTACGCCACCAGGAAGAGTACCTTCACTGGGTGAAGGAACTGGTACTGCAGATCAGGGCAGTGGATCCGGAGAGACCCGTAACGTTGGATGTACCCCTGGACAGTCAGGTTACCGGTACATTACAGACGTTCGCCTCGGCCATACCGGAAATATCCTGCCTGGGGCTGGCAGCGCCGGATGATACTACAAAGATCACCCTCCCGGAAACAAGTATTCCCTGGTTTGCCAGTGAGATAGGCGTGGATCAATATATCGCTTCCGGTACCAGGAAGCCTGTATTTATCAATTCCTGGCAGGATCTTCAAACCAGGAATACTGTCAGCTTCAATGGACTGCTGGACCACGAGCGGCATTACAAACCTGATTATTTGCGACTGGCCAGCTACTGGCATGTAAAAACAAGCAATCCCCGGCTGCCGGCTGTGAAGATCCTGCGTCCTGCCCGGGTAACCCTGCCGGGAACTGTTTTGTCCTATCATGCATTGGTCTATAATAATGGTCGGTGGAGCCTGAAAGATCCTGTCAACCGCAAACTGCACTTTGAATGGTTCCTTTGCAAAACGGATGGCTGGGGGCATGCCATTTATATGCGCCGCCTGGGTACAGGAACGGGCGTCGAGGTAAGGATGCCTGATTCCCCCGAACTTTACAGGCTATACCTGATGGTTAGCAAAGGCGGTTATGCCGTGAATGCCAGCTCGCCCCTTAATACACCGTTTAAAATGGAGTAGTTATACAGCTTATCCTTCGCATGATATTTTTTAAACATTTATAGATTCTCTATCTTTGCGCCGCTAGTGGAATGCAAATAAACGATCCTATACCTTATGCTTGGTGCAACTATGAAGAGAACTGCATGGCGGACATTGAAAATTGTTTCAATAACTGCCGGGGGAATGTTACTATTACTTTTTCTGCTGCCGCTCCTGTTTCCCGCGGCCGTGTCAAACAGAATAAAAACCTGGGCTAACCATAATATCACTGGCGAGATCAATTTTTCAAAAGCGAGATTATCCTTTTTCAATCATTTTCCCACACTGACCTTAACACTGTACGATTTCAGCCTGAAGGGATCTGCTCCCTTCGAGCAGGATACACTGGTTTCTGCAGATGAGGTAGCGCTGGGTGTAAACCTGGGCAGTATCTTTTCAAAGGCTACCAGGGTTGACAAGATCTACCTCACAAAGGGGAATATACATGTGCTGGTAGATACCGAGGGCCGCCCCAACTATAACGTATATCAACCTGCAGCACCTTCGCGTAAGCCGGCCGACAGTGGCAGTGTGTCGCTGAAGATTGAACGGATACAGCTGGAACACTGTAAGATCATCTACAATGATAAATCCCTGACCCTGCAGATACGGGCAAAGGAAGTGAATTATACCGGCAAGGGAGACCTGAATAAGTCGCAGTTTGACCTTTATTCGCATGTCAGCATTGCCTCCTTTGACCTGGCGTATGGCGGAGTGCCCTATATCCAATCCAAGAAACTGGACGGTAACCTGATCACCAGGATCAATACAAAGTCGCTGAACTTCATTTTTGAACGGAATGACCTGAAAATTAACCAGCTGCCAATGAAGCTGAACGGGGCATTCAGTTTCCTGAAGAACGGCTATAAAATGGATTTTAAGCTCAGTTCGGGTGAATCCACCCTGGAGGCGCTTTTCAGTGCATTGCCAGCGAAATATACTTCCTGGATGGAGCATACCGATATTAAGGGCGCTGCAGAGGTAAACGCCTCATTAACAGGTAAGTATATCGCCAGGACTAACAAGATGCCTGACCTTACATTTAGTATGAAGGTGAGAGATGGAGAAATTGCCAGTTCAGGGGCGTCTTATGCTATTGAAGGCCTGCGCCTGGATTTCCAAACCAGGTTGCCGGAAATGAACCCGGACAAGTTTACAATAAACATTGATTCGGCCTTTTTTAAGCTGGACAAAGGATATTTCAGCTCGGATATTAAAGTGACGGGGCTGACTAAACCGGATATTCATGCAAAGATGAGCGCTGACCTGGATATGGAGAAATGGGGAAAGGCGATGGGATGGGATGCATTCGATCTGAAAGGGCGTTTTCAGGCTAATCTGCAGGCGGATGGCAGGTACATACAATATAGGGTGAACAATGGCCCCGGGCATGAATCGGACCTGGTAATCGGCAGTATACCTGTATTTGATTTCAAATCAACCCTCAGTGATGGCTCTCTGAAATTCAAAGATGTGCGGGAGCCTATCAGGCATATTGGATTTGATATGCAGGCTTTCTGTCCGGATAATAACTATGCCAACGTGCAGGTGAACGTGAGTAAGATCAATGCTGAGGTACTGGGCAACTATCTCAAAGGCTATTTTCATCTGACCAATGCCCAGGAACCTCTTGTGGATGCCAGCCTGAAAGGATTGCTGCATATGGCTGATGTCGAAAAGTTCTATCCGATGGATGGAGTGGACATGAGCGGTGAGCTGAATATCAATATCTTAAGTAAAGGAGTTTATCAACCGGCGAGGAACTTATTCCCGGTAACAACCGCTTCCCTCAATATGGACAACGGAGCGGTACATACAAAGTATTACAAACATCCGGTTGAAAAGATCAATGTCAACGCCGTGCTGACAGATACCGCCGGTAGTCTGCAGGCATTGAAGATCGACATCAGGCCGGTGTCTTTCGAATTTGAGGGGCAGACCTTTACCCTCAAAGCAGCACTGAATAACTTCGACGATCTGCATTATAATATCCTGGCCAATGGTATCATCGATCTTGGAAAGATCTACCAGGTATTGGGTCGGGAAGGATATGACGCCAAAGGCTACATAAAAGCAGATCTGACCTTGCAGGGTTCGAAGAGTGAGGCGATGAACAGCCAGTATGACAAACTATTGAACAAAGGAACGCTGACGCTGAGGGATGTATCGCTGAAGGCTGCCAGGTTCCCGCTGCCTTTCTATATCAACAACGGGGTCTTCCGTTTTGAGGAAGACAAGATGTGGTTTGACAAATTCGAAGCGCATTACGGCAAATCTGATCTCCGCCTGGACGGTCATTTGTATAACCTGATCGGCTATGTCACACAGAAAGGGCAGCGCCTCCAGGGGGCTTTTAACCTGAAGAGTAGTTATATCCTGGTGGATGAGCTGATGTCGTACAACAGCGATCCCCAATCTGTAGAAGAACCGGGATCTTCCGGTGTGGTGGTGATACCGGATAACCTGTCCCTGACGCTGAATGCCGGTGCAGATAAAGCTAGTTTCCGGGGGATAGATATACAGCGTTTCCATGGTCAGCTACAGGTGGACAACGGCAGTCTGCAAATGAGTAATACCGGTTTTAATATCATTGGGGCGCCTGTTACAATGGAAGCGCAGTATAACAGCCTGAGTAACGAAAGCGCGGCCTTTGATTATCATATCAATGCCCGGGAGTTCGACATCAAACGTGCTTATAATGAGATCAGGCTGTTTCATGATATGGTGTCTTCTGCCTCTTCCGCAAGCGGTATTGTAGGCCTGGATTATCATGTCAGTGGCAGGTTCAGGGAAAATATGCAGCTGGTGTATCCATCTCTGAAGGGAGAGGGGGTGCTGTCATTGAAGAAGATAAAGCTGAAAGGGTTCAAATTATTCAATGCAGTAAGCAATACGACGAAAAGAGATATAAAAGACCCGAACCTGTCAGAAGTGGAGATCAAATCCAATATCGGGAATAATATTATCACCATAGAGCGGACGAAGATGCGTATTGCAGGCTTCCGCCCCCGTTTTGAAGGGCAGGTGAGCTTTAATGGAAGGCTGAATCTGAAGGGACGTATAGGCTTGCCTCCTTTGGGCATCTGGGGAATACCTTTCAGCGTTACCGGAACGCAGACCAATCCACACGTAAAACTGAAGAGAGGAAGTGATAAGGACTCGCTGGATAAGGAAATGGGGGAATGATTAGGGGTTTCCACCTGTATTTGACCGGGCGGGTATCTCATATTTTAGGATATTGTTATATTTATGAGATAATCCCTACCGATGAAGTCCCGAAGTTTATCCTTATGTAGCCTCCTTATCTGTCTGTCTTGTTCTATCGTTCACGCGCAGGAGATGCTTTCCGCTGATAGTTTGTCAAAAGCATTAAGCAAAATAGATGTGGAAGAGGAACTTATCCGGGAGAATGAGCAACTGCGAGAGGCAGTGGATTCCCTCGGCAGACAGTTGTACAGCTACCAGCATAATGTATTGCCGGTAATAGATGACCCCTGGTATGAAATAAAGTTGTATCAGTTGCTGCATGTGATCGAAACGGCTAAGGATGTGAAGGATGCCCGGATCTATAGAAGGTTTGAGGGAATGCTGACTATAGATTCTACAACAAATGGAGAACTGAACGGACTGCATATCCGGAATGATCCCTACTACCTGAATACCAGTTATGCAGATAAAAAGTCTTTGAAATATAGGCTGTTCAAGGCTATTGAAAGAAAGGGAATAGTGTCTTCATACCCGGCTACTTCCCTGCTTATCATCCGGCAGAAATTGCTGTTGGAAGATACGGTCAGGATTATTCATGAGGTGAACCCGGTGGGTATAAGGAGAATAGAGTTCCCTCAGCTGGGCAGCAAGATGATGCCGCTGGCAGAGAAGCAAAAGAAGGCGGAACAGCTGCTGGATTTTATTATGACGATATCTGACAAGGAGCCTTTTGAGAGGTATTCTTTTCTCACATACAGATCACTGGAAAAGAAAGAGGTGCCGAACAATGATGTCAACAAGTTGCTTAAGATCCGATATTCCTATATTCTGTATTTAAAGAAACAATATGAAAAAAAGTAAGATCATTGGCATGTTCGTAGTCTTGATCATGTCAATGACAAATGTATTTGCGCAGAATCAGCTGAAGGACGAAGACGAAACCAAAAGAGCTTTTGATAGTGTAATAGCAAAGATGTCAGTGGCTATAGCAGTCAATGACCCGGAAGTAAGCGAAGATTCATCAGCCATCACCTATTTTAAACTGGAACAGGCGAAATTAAGCCTGCAGCAATATCAGTTTGACCTGCAACACCAGAAAAGAGCCTTCACCTGGCAGTTTTATAGTGGTATCGTTATCTTTTTTCTGGTGATCATTATTGTGGGGGCAGGGCTGGTCTTATCGTACCGGCAGTTCTTGTTGCAGGAGAAGATCGTACAGAAATGGGTGAGATCGAAAACACCTGAGAATGCCGCACCTCAGGCAGGAATGACTGATTCAGAGTTTTCATTGAGTAAGGATGGGATTAAGTTTAATTCGGCGGTGATTGGGTTGTCTATATTGTTTTTGTCAGTGGTGTTTTTGATAGCGTATCTTACTTATGTGTATCCGATTACGTTGATAAAGTGAGCGGGGATTAATAAAAATGAAGCAATGGTTGACAAAATAGATGCTGCTTTATGGCAACGGTATAAACAGGCTGTCGCCTCCGGGAAGGAGTTATCCGCTAAGTTTGAGAGGGGAGAAATAACATCTGATGAATTCTTTGTTCAGCTACAGGCAGATACGTCACACGAATTGTGTGAATTGTGTGCAAAGTCATATTGTGAGAAACTTACACAAATACCTGAACATGAGAGGGTGACATTGTATTTCAATGATATCAAAATTGCCGCAGGAGCGGATGACCTGGAAATGTTGCTGGTACTGGATGAAGTTCCGGCTGAGAGTGGAATAATCGTTCCTGTGAAAATTGACGAGTTTTTGCTTTCCTACTATACAGGTTTCTTTAAAAGGGCGACAAACAAACAAGAAATCTTTACTGCGCAGATGTTGTTTGAGCGGGTACTTGACACTTCAGACGATGATCTGGATATATATACCCGGGTGATGGATGAAATATTTTCAATGGGTAAAGGCGAGGAGTGGTTTGCTGAATTTTACCGTGGCGTGGAAAAATTATTGCTTAGGGCGCCAGTCAATCAGGAGACGCTGCAGGCCATGCAGAAGGGGGTAACCGGAACGGGGCCGTTAATAAAAGAAAAGATCGAAAGTATTATTGCCTATGCGTATGAAAACCGCAGAAAGATCCTGGTACTGCGAGTACAGCAGGATGAAGGAGATACTATAGCATTAATGCAGTTTCATAGTGATATAGAACCTGAGATTGGTCTGGAGCTTAGTAGTGATGATGTGATATGCAGGATTGAGAATTTCGAAAGGAGTTATGAATTTGGTCAGCTATATAACTGTCTGGTTACTGTAATAAAAGGAGTACTTACCGAAGAGAGCAGCTTTGAGGTTCAGATATAGAGGGAAAGTGTATTTCAATCCGCCAATAATACTTCTGTATTTATTCCATGTTGGGACAGTATTCCAGACAGCTGCTTTAGTCTTGTTTGAGCTCCTTTGTCAAGGACGGCTTCCTCTTTAGCTTTTAAAACCGCCAGCTCGTTTTGAGATAGATTAAGGAGTCGCTTGAGGGTCAGTAGCTTGCTGATTTCTGAGTAGATATTAATAGTTAGCTTCAAGTGCCAGCTTTTACGCTGTTCCTCATATACATCAATCATGCCTTCCATGCTGAGATATGATGGGAACCTTGAAATGGTGCCGTCATGTCTATCGACGAAGACAGGTGAATTGCCGCCCAACGCGTATAGAATATCGCCTTCGATGGCCCCCTTTGTATTATAAGGGAAGATCCAGGCGTAAGGTCTTTCAATGATATATTTTTCGATAATTATTATATCGTATTTATCCCCGGAATTACGGGGTATATCAAGATGTTTTTCGGCAATATCTCTTGCCTGTTCAAAGGATAGCATATTTTTTTTCTTGAGAACGGCGAAGTTAACTTTTCTTTCGGAGAAAGAATGCACCGGAATGTGTAACTTAGATAGATCAACGTATACGCTAGTCATTCAGATATCCCAATTATTATGACGCCAAATGCAGCAGGAAAACACGTATGTAAGATAACATTGTATGCAGTGATTGTCCTGGAGTTGTTTTGGATGTTTGTGGAAACAAGAGGAGACTTTGCCAACGGTATACTTTTCTATTTACAAGCCCAGATGAACATCTATGTATGGGCCTTTTTTACATTGTTGTTTCTTTCATCCTATCTCCTTGGAAAAAAAATGGGAGCCGGTCTTATTAAAGGGCATAACTACGTGAAAGCGGCCATTATCTATGGGTTGCTGGAAAGTGTAATTTTAGTGACTTACGTTGTTATGATGCTCATCTCACAGAGGCAGTGGGGCAATATGTTACATACCGTGCCAGAACTTGCTTTGATCATAATAGTACCTGTATTACTTCTCTGGCTGGTAGCTGCCAGTTCTCTAAAGCAAAAAATGAAATAGATGGCAGGAAGTTTATCCATTATACTCACTAACAATCAAAAATATCTGCCCCGGGTCGTTGTCGTTGATATCGCCTATAACGAACAAGCCGGCTGGTTTTTGTTGGAGTTTAATGCCTGCTGGGGAGCTGGGCTCAATAATTGTAGCGCTGAAAAGGTGATTGACTGTATTGTCAATGCGACCATAAATTGAGCTTAATAATATTTATATCGTTTTTGGTTCATCATTCGCTGTGATCAGCTCCGTTAGGAGCGCCCGTGTTTGTAGCGCGAGGCAACCCCGGGCGTATGATGTTTGAATCCGTACGTTTTGCATTCCGTTTTATATCCCATGTTTTGAATGTTTGAATTCGCACGTCGGCGTTACCGGGGATTTCGGGCTTCGGTGACCCGCGCCACCACCCGGGGTTGCACCCCGGGCTACAAACACGGGCGCTCCTGACGGAGCTAAATGCAGCGAATGATGTTACCGACGTTTGCGCCGTATTCCCGGGGTTGCACCCGGGGCTACAAACACGACGCCTCGCCTGAGGCGAGCTAAATGCAGCGGATATCTACACGGCTTCCTTTGCCTGTAGCAAGGCCCTGTACCCCAGCTCTGCGCCTCCGCTGACATGCATCACATGCCCTGTAATAAAACGTGCTTTATCAGAAGCAAGAAAAACACAGGCATCTGCAATCACATCTCCTTCAGGACAATAACCCAAAGGATGGATGGCATTCATATATTGTTCAATACCCTGCCCGTTATTCTGATGCTGACCCCATTCCCGCAACATAGGCGTCCATACTCCTGCAGGCGCTACGGCATTCACCCGTATCTGAAGGGGCGCATAGTCCAGCGCCATTGACTTTGTCAGTGAATTCACCGCTCCCTTACTAGCCGTATAGGCAGCATGATTTTCCTGGCCGATTTCTCCAACAAGGCTACTTGTGTTAATGATGCATCCTTTGCTTTGTTTCAGGGCCTCAATGCCATACCGGGTGGTCAGGAATATACTTTTCAGGTTGACATTCATTACCTCGTCCCATTCTGTCTCACTGGTTTCGTGCAGGGGACTTGAAGGATGTGCAATGCCAGCATTGTTATGGATCACATCGAGTCTGCCATATTTTTCCAATGTCTGCTGAATAGCGCGTTCTACATCGGCTGGTACGGAAATATCAGCCAGAATAGCGGAATGTGATGCTCCTAATTCAGCAATGGCGGATGCCAGTGAAACGGGGTCATTGGACAGGATCACTACCGTGGCCCCGGCCTCTGCATATTTTAAAGCACATTCAAATCCAATACCCCTGGATCCTCCAGTCAGCAATATTATTTTACCGGTCAAAAGTTGCATGTGTAGTTATTTTGTTCTTGAGTGGTCTCTATTTAAAAATGAAATACAGTACGGTCATTACCAGCAGTAACAGTGCTGATAACATTTTGTAGTTCCCCAATCCTTTCCAGCCCTTATCCTGCAATGGCTCTCCGGGCGATTTCCAGTACAGCGTTCCGCTTACTGCTGTATGCTGCATAGGATACAACAGGGAGAATGATACCTGGATGATGCAACAGGCTACAAAAAGATAAAATGCCATCATCAGAAAGGGGATCTCTTTCAGGAAAGTATATGGGTATAATTTGTTGACGGTATACACCAGTGCGCCCAGAGAAGATCCTGCCAACAGCGTGATCTGTGCTGCCTTTGCGGAAGCTTTCTTCCAGAAAATGCCTAACAGGAACACGCAGGTGATCGGTGGTGCGATATGTGAGATGATATCGTTCACACCATTGAAAAGGCTGCTATAGTTGTTCAGCAAGGGCAGGAGCAGGATGGAAAGCACCAGGGCAATACCGGCAGATATACGTCCCATACGCACCAGTTCCTGCTCATTGGCTGATGGTTTGAAGCGCTTGTACAGATCAAAACTCACCAGTGTGGAAATGGAGTTTAAGGCGCCTGATACCTGACTCATTAATCCCGACAGCAATGCAGCTACTATGATACCCACCAGCCCTGTTGGTACCAGCTGGGTGATCATCAGTGTATAGATCCCCTTACTGTTCACCGCTGGTTTGCCAAAGACATCGACATACTGAAGGGCGCTGATGTCCAGTAATCCCTTCTGTGCCAGTGTACTGGCCAGCAATCCTGGTAATATGAAGATGAATACCGGCAGTATTTTGATAAAGCCGCAGAACAGCGCTCCTGTCCTGGCATGGTTCTCGTCCTTTGCACCCAGTATTCGCTGTACGATTGTCTGATCGGCGCACCAGTACCAGATGCCCAGTACCGGGTAACCCAGGAATACGGCATACCAGGGCAGCTGACTGCCATCGCCAGAGGGACGCAACATCTTCAGCTTTTGTAATTCCTGATGCTCCTGCAGGGTAGCCGTCATCGCGTTCCAACCACCCATTTTATTTAAGCAGATCACCGTGATGATCACAGCGCCGGCTACCAGTACTACCGTCTGAATACTTTCGGTCACTACTACCGCACGCAGTCCGCCGATAATAGTGTAGACGGCCGTGATAACTGCAATGACGGTCACACTGGTATACATGTCAAAGCCTAAAAGCGTCTCCAGCACAATCCCGCCTGTAAGCAACGAGAATGCAATATGAACGGTAATGGCAGAGATGATCGAGATGAATGTGAGCCAGTCCCTGCATGCACGGTTGTAACGCCTCTCCAGGAAATCAGGTAAGGTGCTTACACCACTGCGTATATAAAATGGAGCAAAGAATAAGGCCAGCAGGATGAGTGTAAAGGCGGCCATCCATTCGAAATTGCCACTGAGCAGTCCTTCGTCAAATCCGCTTTGCGCCAGGCTTACCAGGTGCAGGCAGGAAATATTGGTGGCAAATAAGGCCATGCCGATCATCGGCCAGCGTAATGATTTGCCTGCCAGGAAATAATCGTTGGAGGCGCTGGTATCCTTCTTCTTTTTCAAACCTGCCCAGAGCCCTATACTTACAATGATCAGGATGTACAGTATACTGATGATGATGTCAGGCGTTTTTATCATAGGAAAGTTTATTAGATGATAAGATCACAGCTGCTGCCTGCCTCCCGGGGCGTCTGGTAAACACCTTCCCGGATATTGACAGGATGCCTGAAATGTTGCTGCAGATGCGGTATATGCTCCAGGAACAGCGCCTCATGTCCTAAGGTAATGTGATTGAAGAGCACAAGATGCTGATGGAGCTGTCCCATATCGCCCACATGAGGCACTACAGGAACGCCGAATTTCCGGCATAAGAGACTGATGGTGATGAATTCACTTACGCCGCCTACACGTACTGCATCTACCTGCATGAAGCCTGCACATTTCGTTTGCAGGTAGTTTTTGAAGATGATACGGTTCGGTACATGTTCTCCTAATGCCAGTTTCACGGGTGCAATAGCGGTGGCCAGTTTCTGATGGGCCAGCACATCATCAGGATGAGTAGGCTCTTCTATCCAGTATGGGTTCATCTGCTGTAGCCTGCTGCAGATCTGTAAGGCCTGTGGCAATGTCCACTGCTGATTGGCATCCAGCATGATCTTTACCTTGTCTCCCGCAGCTTCCCTGACCAGGTTCGCGCGGCGGATGTCACGTTCCGGGTCTGTGGATCCTACTTTTAATTTCATCGCAGTAAAACCTTCGGCCACGGCTTTTTTTACATTCTCTTTTACTTTATCGTCAGAATAATTGAACCAGCCAATAGATGTATCATAACCCGGATAGCCCGTTGCTGTAATCTGCTGACGCAAATCTTTTCCGGCACTGTTGGCTTTGATCAACGCCAGTGCCTCTTCTCTTGTCAGTTCATCTTCAAGATAGGAGAGATCCAGTGTATTCAGCAAGGCTTCCGGAGAAAGATCGATCAGCAGTTTCCAGAGTGGTACGCCTCTTTTTTTTGCCCAGAGGTCATAACAGGCATTTGTAACAGATGCCAATCCAAGGTGTACCACGCCTTTGTGTGGCCCCAGCCAGCGGAATTGCTGTTCGTTGGAGAATTGATAAAAGAGGCTTCCGAAATTAGCCATCACCTCTTCTATGTCTTTCCCTCTTAGCTGTGCAGCGTAGAAATCTGCCGCTTTGCAAACCAGGTCATTCCCTTCTCCAAGCGTGAAAGCAAGGCCGGTGCCTACAAGACCGCTGTCGTCGTGTAATTGCGTTACGGCATAGGAATAAACAGGATCACGGTGAATAGCATCGCTGCCCGCTCCCTGTCCTAAAGGATAGCGGACGTCCTTCGTAGATGTATGTTGTATCATGCAGATCAGATTTTAGTGGCAGTGAGGGTTTTCATCACGCCGTTGATTTTTACTTTCACTTTACGTGGTATAGGAGAAGTAACCTTGTAACTGATCACCTTACCATCTTTCCACACAAAGTCCACGGTGAAATTCCCGCGTGCTTTTAGTCCCTTTACAGCGCCTTCCGCCTTCCACTGGTCGGGAACAGATGG
Organism: Chitinophaga sp. CF418; assembly: GCF_900142925.1. Classification (GTDB taxonomy): domain Bacteria; phylum Bacteroidota; class Bacteroidia; order Chitinophagales; family Chitinophagaceae; genus Chitinophaga. The sequence goes on along the minus strand of NZ_FRCN01000012.1, from coordinate 90,985 downwards.
CAGCAGATTGATAAATCCTGCATGGCTCTGTAACAGCATTTCAGCGATACCCGCAGTAGCGCCGAAGTTGCCATCTATCTGGAAGGGTGGGCCTGCGGATAACATGTTCTGGTATACGCCCCCACCTGCGCCATAGTTGATATCAGTTCTGGCGGTGGGTTTCAGCAGTTCCCGTAATAGTTTGAATGAGCGGTTGCCGTCCTGCAGTCTTGCCCAGAACAACAGCTTGTAAGCGATGGTCCAGCTGGGACCATCATCACCTCGCACTTCCAGCGTTTTCTTTGCTGCCGCTGCCAGATCAGGTGTGTTTTCGGCCGTGATCAGTGATGCAGGATACAGTCCCCAGAGATGGGAGATATGCCGGTGCTGCGGATCGGTTTCTTTGTAGTCTTCCAGCCATTCCATGATCCTGCCGTCTTTGGAGATCACACCGGGGGGAGGAAGCATGGCTATCTTCTGCTGTAGCTCTTTTCTGAATGCACTGTCCTTACCCAATGTAACTGATGCTGTAATAACGTTGTTGAACAGGTCACGTACGATCTGGTTATCAATAGTAGCCCCGATACAGATACTGGCATGTTTACCATTCGGTAAATAGAATGCATTCTCAGGAGAAGAAGAGGGAGACATGACCAGCCAGCCCGTCTTTTCATCTTTGATCAGCAGGCTGTTATAGAACAGGGCAGATTCTTTTATCACAGGATAGATATCCGCCAGGTAACGCTTATCGTTGGTGAATGCATAGTGCTCCCACAGGTTATTGCACAACCATCCTGAGCCTGACTTGGTAGCTCCCCAGGAAGCGCTTTCCCCGGGTTCTGTAAAACCCCATACATTGGTGATGACATGCGCTACCCAACCCGGTGCATTGTAATAGGCACGGGCGCTTCTTTTGCCGGGTTCCACCAATCCCTTTACCAGGTCAGCCAGTGGCAGGTTCAGTTCTGAAAGATTAGACACTTCCACCGGCCAGTGGTTCATCTGTACATTCACGTCGAGGTGATAGTCGCCATTCCATGGCGTTTGTACCTGGTTGGCCCAGAGTCCCTGTAAATTCGGTGGCAGCAGCCCTGGCCTGGTACTGGATATCAGCAGGTAACGGCCAAACTGGTAAAAGAGTACCGGCAGTTCTTTGTCAGCTGCTGAATTGTTGTAAAAGGCCGCCAGACGTTTGTCTGTTGGTAATGCACTGGCGGCGCCTTTTCCGAGGCTTAGCTGTACTCTGTTAAACAGTTTACCGTAGTTATTGATATGCTGTTTCCGTTGGATGGCATAGCTTTTCTTTATAGCAGCTGCCAGTGTCTGATCGATCTTCTTTTTGAAGTCGGGATTCCTGAAATCCGTACCGGCAGCCACATACAAAATAATCTCCGTAGCGTTCCTGATCACCAGTGCGTTTCCTTCCGTACTGATAGCGCCATCTTTAATGCTGGCTTTAACAGTAGCCTGGTATTGCATGCCTTTACCGTCAGTGCCATTATCCAGCTGACCATACAGTTCCAGTGCATTGCCACTAATACGGCTGGATGATCTCTCCGGCCTGCTCATCGTCACACGACAATTGAGCTTCCCCGGCTGATCTGCTGTTAACCGGATCATCCCCAGGTCATCCCCATAGCTGGTAAAGTATTCGCGTTTGTAAGTAACGCCATCTGCTTTATAGCTACAGGTAGCGATGGCCTGTTCCAGCGACAGTGTTCTTTCATACTGTTCCGGCGTACCACTGGCAGCACCTTCAAACTGTACCTGCAATTCGCCCAATACCTGGTAACAGCCAAAAGGCGCGCTGCCCGAACCTTTGCCGGTGCAGATGAAGTCCTTGTCCATCAACGCCTGAGCCTCATCATTCCTGCCTTCTTTCAGCAACTGCCTGATACGCGGCAGTTGCTTATAAGCTTCATAATTGTTGGCATCCTGCGGTGCGCCTGACCAGAGCGTGATATCGTTCAGTACGATCTTCTCGGTAGTTATACCGCCATCGGGCATCATACCTAAACGGCCATTACCAAGGGGCAGCGTTTCCTCCCATTCCTTTGCCGGTTTGTCATACTTTAGTTCCAACGCATGGCTTTGTGCGGTGCAGTATGCTACCGGCAAGGCTGCGACGATAATTGTGATAATACTTTTGCTGAAAAACATCATTAGACCTGTAACTTTTGATAACTATTCTTTATTCCAGAACGTGAGTTCCGACATGTTTACATAATTGTTTTCTCCATTGGCATTGTGCAATACTCTGATACGGATATAACGCACCGGTGGCGGATTGCTGATCAGCGTTGTTTTATAAGGCGCATTGCCATTGTCTGTCCTGATCACTTCTTTCAGCAATGTCCATCCTTTTGCCTGCATGGCTGCTTTCCAGCCTCCATCGCGGGAGTCCAGTTCAGGTACCGCATTGGTAATGTCTGCAATGCCCCATACTTCAAACTGATCAGGATTATTACAACAATCCCTGCCCGTTTCTTCTATTGCGCCCAGGTTGCTGTATACTTTGCCCATGTCAAAGCTGAGCACTCTTGGCACTGAACTATTCCCATCACTGTGGAATATATTCGGATAACCCTGCGGACCTACAGATCCATCCCACAACTTACTCACCCGGGTATCAGACTGGAAAATTCCCATATCTCCATAAAGGCTCAACTCACTGAACAGACTTTTGTCACAGACTACCTGTCTGAAAATAGTAGGGAAAGTGTCATTCTGCAAGGTGTAGAAAGTATCCAATGCGCCTGTTACAGGAATATAAGAAGACTTATAGACTACAGGCGTACCGAATTTATAGTCTGTCAGTGTGAGCGAGTCTACATCCGGAGATAAAGACAGCTGTGCCAGTTCTCCGGTCTTTTTGGTGTATTGCAGCGCAGTATTAATGTTGATCGTATCTGGTGTGGCAAACCGGATGATGACCGAGCTGTCTTCCTGAATAGTATAAGGATTTTCCGGGTTGTTTAGCCTGTTATTGAGCGTGGCTGTGTATACGGTGCCATAGACTCTTGCATTACTGATCTCTGTGGCGACAGACCTGTTGCCTTTGGCGTCATAGGAGTATATCACGAAGGAATATACATATTCCGACAGGCCAGATATGATACACCTCACAGTATCACTGGTATTGTGCGTAGTGGAAGTGATCTCGAGTGAATCTGCTTTGTTATTCCAGTACACCATGTACTTAACAACACTGGGATCGGGGCTGGGTTGCCAGATCAGTTGCAGCCGGTTATTGCCGGGCAATGCTTTTGCATTGGCGATTGCTCCCGGATAGACCAGTTCTTCGCCTCCCAGGAAATCGCGGTAGTCAGTTGGTTTTTTACTACAGGCCAGCAATATGAGTAAGCAGGCCAGCACATATATTTTGTTTGTATGATAGCGTTTCATTTTTCTGCCGTTTAAGGTGTTATTATCTCGGATCTCCCCAGAAGGTCAGCTCTGCCACATTGAAAAAGTTGTTTGTCTGTGCCATATTGGAAATGCATTCGAAGCGCATGTACCTTACCTTGGGTAAGTTAAGCGGGAAATTGTAGCTGAAGCCTGCATTCCAGAACGTGAGGTCCGCATTGGTGTATTGCGGATTAGGCAATCTGGACGGCTTCCCTGGTGCATCGAACACACCCAGGTTGATCCAGCCTTTAGGCGTCTGACCACCTACAGGAGGCAGGTTGTTCTCATCAGGCATAGTCTCATCCACAGGCTGATCTTCCCTTCCCCATAACACCCATCGCTGTGGGGCTCCTGCCTGCCATAACCAGTTGCCACTGCCATCAATTCCCCTGTTCCAGATTGTATACCGGCTTAACCTGGCAGCTTTGCCCATATCAAATGTGATCACTGCAGGCCATACCAATGGCTGGATAGGCTGTTCTGTATGGTAGCCGGGCGATTGTGCGGTGCCATTCCATAGATACTGGATCACCCATCCAAACCCGGTCCTGGCATCTGTTCCCAGCGGATAGCCCTGAAACAGGGACTTGTCCATCTGGGCTTCAAACACAGGTGTAATAGTAGAGAACAGGGTATCAGAGATGTTACCCCACTGGTCTGTAACATATACCCCGAATTGATGTGGGATCGTATCATAGCCTCTGAGACTGAAGGAAATGGTATCCTCGTTGGTATAATTCTGTGCGATGATCTGGTACTTGTTTGTCTCGTCGGGGGCAACAGTAATGATACCCAGGGCGGCTTGGGTCTTATTGAGACAAGTGATATTCACTCCGCCGAAATCCTGTTGCATCGTCACTGTAGGGCGGGTGAGCAGATAAGGAGGCGTATCCGGATGTACCGTCACCGTAACCGGCTCAGAAGACACCTGCGCACGGCTTACAGTACGTAACACCACTTCATAGTCCTGGCTTTTTGCAAAACCGCTTACCGTGATGCTATCGGAGTAATAGGAAGACTTTGCCTGTCTGCTGGTTTTATCATTGATCTTATACTCTGCCTGCACATACAGGATGTTGGGTGAATTAGGCAATTTATAAGTGATATACGCTCCTCCGTTGAAATTCACCACCTTCACATCTGTAACCACTCCGGGTTTCGTCATATCGGTGGAGACTATTTCATTGTAACCGTCCAGCCTTTTGCAGGACAGTGGTACTGCGGCCATAACGATCAGCAGTAACAAAAGTTGATGTATATGATGTTTACTGTATTTCATACGTGATAATTAAGAAGTAGATGGATAAGCTGTCTTACCAGTAGAGCGTTTGTACCAGGTTAGGGTTGGTTAAGAGATCATAATCCTGTATCGGGTACAGGTAGTTCTTCAGACCAAAAGCTGTTTGCTGCGCGATCCTTATCTGGTAGTAACCCGCTGTTGTTCTGTTAAATACATTCCAGCCCAGGAAGGGAGTGCTTAACACATTCTGCAGCTCTTTCCATCTGCGGAGGTCCCAGCCAGCCTGTCCTTCGAATGCTGTTTCAATCCTTCTTTCCTGATGGATGATGGTCCGTAACCCGTCTTTGGAATTGCATTTATTGGGATTGTTGGAATACTGTGACCAGGAAGCTACTACACCCTGCAAACCAGCTCTGGCCCTTACTTTGTCAATCCATTGATAAACTTCGGCCCCAGGGCCATTCACTTCATTCAGGCATTCTGCATAGAGCAACCAGAGACTGGTCAGGCGCATGAAGGGCCAGGAGTAATTCTGTTGTACACTGTTTTGTCCGAAGGTGGTTTGATAAGGTACCAGCTTCTTTGCCCAGTAACCTGTTGCATTATAGCGCAGCTGATCTGGAGGGGCAGCGAAGCCGTTCACCGCATTCACGTAATTGGGGTTGTTGTCGTCCAGGTTACCCGATCCGAACCATACGCTGCCATCAAAAGCAACATCGGCATAATAACGTGGTTCCCTGTCGAAGTTGCCCTTCACAGTAGTATATCCTTTCTTAATGTAATAGGCATGTGTATCGTCGCCCGCCTGTAGTTTATAACGGTTCTTATAGTCCCAGAACCTGTCTTCGTTGATAGGTACACCATTGCTGCTATAGAACAATTCTGACTGTCCGATAGGCACAGAGAAATTGGAATATACGGCAAATACATTGGCCGCTGCTTCTGCTGTCACACGCGGAGAGGCCATATACTGCCATCCGAACTGCGGATTGAGTGTCCACACCTGTTCCGTATTCCAGCTATCTACAAAGGCGCCCTGTATAGTAAGCAGTCTGCGTGTAATGTCTGACATATGTACTACACCTCCGGATATCCTCAGCTGATAGAGGTCAGCGCCTGCAGTGGCGGCAGCATCAATGGCCTCCTTACAGGCGATCATGGCACGTTGCCATTTTGCGTCGTCATATTCTGAAGGAAAAAGTCTTGTACCATCACCCCGCTTCATGGAAGCATAGTCAGGATTGCCGTTAAACAAAGGACTGGCCTGCGTCACGAGTACTTCCGCCTTCACAGCCTTTGCGATAGTACCGCTGATGCGACCCTGTTCTGCAGCCAGGTTCTGGATAACAGGCGGCAGGTCAACGATGGCTTCGTCCAGCAGTCGTACTACATAGTTAAAGCAGGAATCAACTGGTTGCTGTTTGATCCTTACCTGATCAATAGAAGCATTTACCGGAAGATTTACATCCACGATAGGAATAGGACCATACATTCTAATGAGCCAGTAGTGGAAATAGGCTTTCAGGAATTTAGCTTCCGCATTCCATCTTTTACGCTGGAACTCCGGCAGATCGGGCGCTATGTGAGAGTTCTCCAGGAAGATGTTACACTTTCTGATGGCCTGCCACATATTCAGGCCCATGTTATAACCATCCCAGTAGTTCAGCAGTGGGTTGGCGCTGTTTTGCAAACCGCGTATGATACTGAAGCCGGCATCGCCGCCTCCGCCACCAAGTGTAGTCTGATCCTGCAGAGGATAAGGAAACATCACTTCGCCTGATGTAGTGAATCCGGCATTCCTGCGTATGTCTGTCAGGGCCTGCAGGGTGGCGTAACAGCCAAATAAATAGGCCTGCGTTTCATTGGCATTGGCAAAAGCGCTTTCCAGTGTCGCAACATCGTCGGGTACAACGTCAAGATATTTCTTACAGGAAGGTTGTATTAATATAGACAGGCAGGTGACTGCACAGAGTAGTTGTTTTGTAATGGATCTCATAAGTAATCGTTTACGTTACTTTCGTTAAAAATTGACGTTAGCTCCGAAATTGAGCACCTTCTGAATAGGATAGCTGAACCCCTGGCCGGCCTGTTCAGGATCCCAGAGCTTGAAGTGGCTAAAGGTGAACAGGTTCAGTCCACTGAAATACACGCGCATACTGGAGATGTACATGTGTCTTGCAAGAGACTTCGGCAGCGTGTAACCTATCTCAACTGATTTCAAACGCATAAAACTGCCGTCTCTCAGCCACCAGGTACTTTGTTGTTGGTTGTTCAGGATATCACTGGTTGCTAAGCGTGGCCATAATGCATATAGGTGTTGGTTCTCTTCGGACCAGTGATCGTCAGCATAAGCCTGTAATATCTGTGCCTTGTTCACGAAAGGAGCAGTACCATATTTACCATGATACCTGTCATCTTCGGAAGTAGCGTTAATGAAGAATGATTCCCTGGCCAATCCCTGGAAGAACGCATTCAGGTCGAAATTTTTATATCCCATTGAAAAGCCGAATCCATAGATGATCTGTGGCGTGGTTGGCAGACCAATAGGCACCTGATCATCCTGATTGATGATACCATCTTTGTTGACGTCCCTATATTTGATATCACCACCGATCGGTAATGGTGAAGAGCCGAACAACTGAGTAGGAGAGTTGGCAGCTTCCTTATCATCTACAAACAATCTTTCCGCGATGTAACCAAAAGGCTGATTGATAGGTCTGCCTTTCTGGAAACGGTAGCTGTATTTATATTCCGGTTCTTCATAACGGCCATAGTGGTTGGACGTAACTGTAAGGTTACCCAGCACAGAGGCCCACATGGTTTTTGAGATGTTCTGTTTATAATTGATATTCAGATCAAGTCCTTTGGCATAGGCAGTACCCACGTTGGATTTAACAACAGCTTCGAGACCGTTTGTAACAGGAATGTATCCGCGTTGCTGCAGGATGTTGTACCTGTATTCATGGTAGATCTCTGCTGTGATGTTCAGCTGGTGCAGTATGGTGATCTCCGCCGCCAGGTTGGTCTTACGGGCAGTCTCCCATGTTACGCCGGGGTTAGGATAGTTCTGGATGGTGGTACCGTACATCTTCACACTGTTGTTGGTGCCAAAGACGGCGGAGGGACCATTCACATCATCTGGCGTTACGTTGGACAAATAGTAGAAGCGGGTATTGTCGATATTGTCATTCCCCACAATACCATAGCTGCCTCTCAGTTTCAGCCTTGTAACAATTTCGGATATATCGCCTTTCCAGAATTTCTCGTTGGATATCACCCAGCCTGCACCAATGGTAGGAAAGAAGCCCCAGCGGTATTGGGTGGAGAAACGTTCGGAACCATTGTATCCGAAGTTGAATTCGAGAAAGTATTTGCTGGCGAATGAATAGGTAGCTCTACCTGCCAGTCCGAGGTTACGGTAAGGCAATGAATACTGTAAGGATGGCTGGTTTGTATTCGGATCATTTGCATCAGCGTTCAGCTTTTGCTGGCGTGTACCAATGAGCGCCGCGCTGATATTGTGCTTGCCGAAAGTTCTGGCATAGTCCAGGCTTCCCTGCAGGTAAAGGAATGTATTCACATTCTTATTGCCCGGGTAGTAGCTGAGGAATTCCTGCGCACTTCCCGGCTGGTTATTAAGCCAGTTAAGGGTATAGGTGTTGTTAGCCTGATCATAACTTCCCACATCATAATAGAAAGGGCTGTATGCTCTTTTAAGATCGAAATAAGCGTATCTGTTCGTGCTGAACAAACCATGAAAAGCCAATCCTTCGGTAACGAAGTTGAGGTTCTGGTTCACTTCGAACTGGGCAGATAACTTTGATTCTGAAAATGATTTATATCCATACATCAGGGATGCATATGGATTGCTTTGCAGTCCGCCTGTAGTACTGAGCGAATTACCGAAAAGAATATGTTTTGTCAGCAGGTTCGCACTATCCGCAGGGAAATAGGCGGGGAAGGCTACTGGGCTGGTATGCAGCGCCCTGTCGTACATATCACTGGCAAAACCCGACTGGTCGTCGGTGATAGGCCCTGTATAGTCATTGAAATTTCCCCAGAGGCGAACGACTGCTTCTGTGGTTTTGGTCAGTTTAACGTTGACGTTTGAACGTAACTGGTAGTTTTCAAACTTCATGGAGGAGTTGAAGTTGTTGACAGGGTTTACCTGTAAGATACCATTATCCCTGTCGTAAGACCCTGCAATATAATACCTTGCAGCTTCTGTACCTCCCTGTACGCTGAAGTTGGCGCGTTGTGTGGTAGTCTGGTCTTTAAACAGCGTAGACATCCAGTCAACCGCAGGATACACATAGGGATTGCTGCCGGGGGCTTTATTCATGGTAGCCTGTGTGTTGATGATCTGGTTGGGCGTGTACTGCGGTGTTGCCAGCGGATTACGCGTGGTCAGCGCTTCATTGTACAGTTTCATGTAGGTAACAGGATCGGCTAGTTTCACCGTTTGTGTAGGTTTGGAGATAGAGCGTTCGTAACGGAAGCTCATACGGGCTTTCCCCGTTTTGCCTTCCTTGGTGGTGACCAGTATAACGCCGTTAGCACCCCTGGCGCCATAGAGCGCGGCAGCGCTGGCATCTTTCAGGATAGAGAAGCTGGCGATATCATCAACCTGCAGGCGGGCCAGATCGTTGGAGCTTAGCTCAACGTTGTCAACCAGTATCAGCGGACTGGCGCTGTAACCGAATGTGGTGACACCCCGGATGAAGAAGGATGAATTGTCCAGTCCCGGCTGACCGCCACGCTGGAATGACACCATACCGGCAATCTGTCCGGCCATAGCGTTGGTAAGGTTGCTGGAAGGAATCTTCAGGGCAGCGGGATCGATGCTTGTTACTGATCCTACTACGGCTTCTTTCCTTTGTTTTCTTCCATAGGCCACTACCACCACTTCTTCCGCGCTGAAGGTGGCTGGCCGCAACACGAGGTTGATCACCTTCGTGTTGGGCGTTATGGAAATGAATTGTTGCTCGAAACCTACAAACGAAAACCTGAGCATGGCGCCCGGCTCTACATCGAGAACGAACTTTCCGTTTGCGTTGGTGGATGTTGCGACGTTCTTTTTGTTTTCAGCTACAATGTTTACACCTTCAAGTTTTGCCCCTGAAGTATCTGTCACTGTTCCTGTGACGGTTATTTTTTCAGCCTGTTGTGCAACGGCATTGTAGGTAAGGAACGTGGATAATAAAAAAAGCAGGCACGCGGATTTTAAGGCCCTGAGCCGGTACGTGGAGAGGAATTCTGGCATAAACCAAGATTTAGGAAGATAGTGTGAATAAAACTATTTCAACATGGAATTGCGGGCAAAAGTATCTTATGAGAGATGTAAGGGAAATGGAAGATTCATTTATTTTGATGGATTATTCTACGATTTTGGACAAAATAGTATTTTTGCCATCAGGCCGGATTTTGATAAGTCAAGATAGTATTGGGCTGAGTTAATTTAATATGAATCACGTTATTGGTCCCGTAAAATAGTCCAACCTCCATTACATTAAGATAGTATTGGGCTGAGTTAATTTAATATATATCACGTTATGAGAACGGTCAAACGAAAAGACGGTTTCGAAGGGGAACGAATGATCAGCCTTCCCGAAACAGTCTGGAAAAACGCCATTAAAGCCAACCCGGTAATTGGTCAATTGTACATCACACACATCGGTTATTTTCCGAGAGCGGCTTATCACTACCGCGAAAGAAAGAATGGATGCCCTGACAATATCCTGTTGTACTGTGTAAAAGGAAAGGGATGGTATGCTGTGGATGACAGGCATTTTGAGATGGGAGTAAACCAGTTTGTGATCGTGCCTGCTACGAAGGCCCGTTTGCGTTATGGGTCGGACGATGAAAATCCATGGACCATTTACTGGGTACATTTTAGCGGAAAGGATATAGACAGCTTCAACCGCGGCTTTAATATAGGTTTGCTGGATGGTCCGCGGCATATACATTCCAATGAAACAGGTATTCAGTTATGGGATGTCATGTACCAGAGCCTGAAGATGGGATTTGGTAAAGACAACCTGGGGAAGGCGAATTTATGCCTGTATCATTTCGTTTCTTCGTTCCTGTACCCGGAAAAGGAACGCAGGGAGGAAAGTGAGGCGAAGAACAGGATTGACGGTACGATAAAATATATGCAACAGCATTTGTCTGCTATCCTGACTGTGGAAGATCTTGCGCAGCAATGTGAGCTGTCTCCCTCTCATTTCTCCAATCTGTTCAAGAAAGCAACGGGCATGTCGCCGTTGAATTACTTTATTCATCTGAAGCTGCAGAAGGCCTGCCTGTTGTTGTATACTACTGATATGAAGATCAAAGATGTGGCAACGGTCATTGGTTATGAGGATCCCTATCATTTTTCCCGTTTGTTTAAAAAGACGATGCATATTTCACCGGAGCAATACCGTGGGTTGAGAAGGAAGGAGCACCCGGCGGGGTAGGTATGTGTGCCGGGCTTTCCAGGATGTAACCAGGATATGACCAGGATATGACTAGCATTATCCTTCGTTAATCTTTCGTTCGGAACGAAGGATTAACGAAGGATAATGCTAGTCATATTCTGGTTTCATCCTGGTCATTTCCTGGATTGAACCTGTATTAAACTAGCATACAACTAGCATATTCCTCGGTTATTCCTCCGTCTTTCCTCCGTTATTCCTCCGTTTTTAACGGAAGAAAGACGGAGGAAGATCCTGGTCATATGCTAGTTACATGCTGGTTAAATGAAGGTGCGGGTTTTGTCATGGCAGGGACGAACCGCTTTTATCAGGCATTTAAGGCTGAATTTAAGCCGCAATAGGGACGAAGTGTCCTGATACCTCATAGAGGCCCTTAGACCCAAATGAAGCCTCTTATGGCCTTTTTTTACAGGTGCCCAATTCCAGGCAAGCTGATGCGGTATATTTCGTTATTTTTGCATTCAAATTTTTAACAAGATGAATAAATACGAAAGACTAAAAAGTGAGCTGCAGACAGTAGGGGCAGGAAGAATGAAAGCCTTTGGAAGCTCTATGTTACCCATTTTAAAAAGCGGAAGCCTGCTTACGTTCACAAAAGCAGAAGAATATGAGATCGGTGATATTGTGTTCTGTAAAGTAAGGGGGCGTTACATTGATGCGCATAAGATCGTGAAGAAAGATGCGAACAAAGGATTTCTGATAGCTAATAATCACGGCTTTGAGAATGGATGGACTAAGAGCATTTACGGCCGTGTAGTTACCGGAGAATTTGAGAACAGGATCATTTATCAGAGAGGTTGATTGCAGTACACCCCAATTACCCCGGGCCATCCGCGTTGTTTACACGGAGAAATAACAAGGCCCCGGGTTCCAAAAAAAAACACGTCGTAACCATCATTGAAGCCTACACTTAAACCTGCTACAACCGCCTTACACCTACCTTATCAGTTGATCGCAGAAATATCCTTCCAATAAAAGCCAGACCTATTTAACATGCGATTAACTAAGTTGTAATGAAAAAAAATTACCTTGGTTTCATCTGTTGAAAGTCCCGTAAAACGGGAGGGGGTACTAAAAAAATGTTTATGCAAATGGGACGCATAAAAGCCAGGGATACTATTCTCCTGATCTGTTACTTTTTGTTCACAAGTATGTTTATCTATGCAGCTGCATCCAAACTGATGAATTACCGGATATTTATTATTCAGATGGATCGTCAGCCATTTCCGGATAAGTACACGCACTTACTGGTGTGGAGTGTTCTTTCATCCGAGATCCTGTCGGCTGTGATGATGATGACCTTTTCCCTGAGAAGGATAGGGTTGTTCTTTGCTACGACATTGATGATATGTTTTACTGCCTACATCATCCTTGTCAAACTGAACTACTATGGCGTAATTCCCTGTAGCTGTGGCGGTGTGATTGCGAGCTTTACATGGACGCAACACCTGATCTTCAACCTCTTTTTTATTGTTATCGGCATTGTTGGTATTTACCTGGAACAGCAATTCAGCAAGAAGATGGCATAGTTACTATCACACACGAAACATTTTTTACATTACTGACGTTTACACATAACATATAATAAACAGCAATCGCTTATGTAACGGGGACAATAGCACGAAATCTACCTGAACGGGGGATATTAGGGGATAGTTTATTGCATTGAAAGTAAAAACGCTTACTGCCTGGAAAGGAGACTGACACAGCATTCTCCTGATCTTAATGTATTAAGAACAATATTGCCTATAAATCTATGTGCCGCAGGCATGAGGGGGGATTCATGTCTTAAAGGGAGAAGCATGCCTTAAAGAGGATGAGAAGGAAGTATAATCTTAATGTATTAAGAATAATACTGGTTATAAATGAACGTGCCGCAGGCATGCGGGGGGATTCATGTCTTAAAAGGCGAATTATGCCTTAAAAGGGGGAGTCATGCCTTAAAGAGGATGAGAAGGCAGTATACTTCACGAAGTGGGGTCAAGATCGTGTACCTATAATTTCAAAATAACGTACCAATCAAATCAATCACCTCAATTATTAATTAGCATTCGTATGAAAAAGATCAAACTACTATTCGCAGTCCTCGCCGCTGTAGCAGGAACAAGCGGCGCTATCGCATCCAATCTTCCTTCTTCCTCTTCTGCAGACGTTTTACATAACTGGATAAACTGGGACGATGAATTGGTGCTTGTGAATGCGACACAGACACAGGCTCAAACACTTTGTTCAGGAACTTTCGGCATCTGTCTTCGTGCCCAGGATAATACAACCATCTATACAGTTGGAGACTTTACGTTCTGAAACAGTAAAAACAAAACAGCACCAGGCCTATATGTCCTGGTGCTGTCTTATACCGCAATTTGTCCTGATACTACGATTATGGTTCTCCGTTAGTATCCGTCATTTTGTGTGAGTGCCGGATTCAAAGTTCTCTGTGCTTGTGGTATCGGCCACAGTTCCCTTGTTGCTTTCCAGTCTGATTTGATCGCCTGCAAAGTTTCTGATGCTTTACCCGTTCGCCTGAGATCCAACCATCTGTGCCCGCATTCCATGAAGAGTTCAATTCTTCTTTCCCGTTCTATCTTTTCATATAGTTCGGCTGCAGATATGCCGGGGTTGGTGGTTTGTACCAATGGAAGGCCCGCACGCAGCCGGATGGCATCCAGGTCTGCGATGGCCCCGGGCAATGCGTTCAGATGTACGCGACTCTCCGCACGGATCAACAGTATCTCGGCAAGACGGAATATCATATTGTACTCCAGCGGTTTTGAATTGAGGATGAAGTCAGCTTTTCTTTTATACTTAAATGGATAATAGTAGGTGATACCGTTAATTACCTTACTTGCGACCCACGATTTCCAGCGCTTATCATTTGCCTCAAATGCGCTGGTGAGGTATGTTGTCAATGCAAAAGCCGGTCGGGCGGCGTCTGTTGGAATAAATGTATTGCCTTCCATGGTGTTATAACCTACAAGAACGGGCTGTATCTGGAATATGGCTTCGGCACTGTTAGCGAGAAATACGTCATCGGGGGCAGTTAATTGGTAACGGCCTGTATTGATAATTTCGGTGGCTTCTTTCTCTGCCGCCTGCCATTGCTGTTGGTGCAGGTAAAATCTGGCCAGGAGAGCAGCAGCTGCATATTTATTTGCTCTGACCTTTTCGTTCGTAGGATAGGCCTCTGAGAGTAATTCTTTTGCACTAAGCAGATCTGTAAGAATGCTCTTCCGTATGGCGTCCGTTTCAGTTCTCGGCATATTTTCATTGACCCTGTAGTCTGTTACGGTAATGAGCGGCACTTTGCCGAATAGCTGGAGCATTTGAAAGTAAATAAAAGCCCTTAAAAGCTTGCACTCTCCGCTTAGTTGGTTTTTGGTGGCCTCGGAAATGCCTTTGCTATTGCTTAGTTTTTCCAGACATGTATTGATCTGGTAGGCAAAGCGATAAGAATTATTCCAAAAGTTGCCTTCGATGACCGTATTGATGGTTGAAATGGCACTGTTGTTAAATTCCTGAATTGGGATTGTCTGTCCTGTATAGAATGCTTCATCTGCATATATTGCGGAGTAGCTGGTGATAGCCGCCATGAATATATTGGATGTGCCGGCGATGAGGGAGTAGATGCCCAGGACGGCCGTTTCGGCTGTTTCTTTATTCTTGAACAGGTCATCGCCTACAGCTTTGTTAGCCGGATTATCGACATTCAATAAGTTACAACTGAACGAAAAGCAGCAGATAATTGCTGTTAATAAAAACTGTCTTCTCATTTTGTGGTTAATAAACGTATTACGCATATAGTATTATTTCATTTACATTTATTGTAGGGAAAACCGGATACCTCCTGCAATGGTCCTAAGCGTAGGTAGGAAAAGGATATTAGCCGTTTCTGGATCGCCTTCCTTATACCTGCTAATCGTAAAAAGGTTCTGTGCATTGCAGAAGATGGTGAGCTGCACAGGCCTTTTATCTTTACGCTTGTGCATATCTAATGTGTAGGAAACGGCAACATTCCTGCATTTCAGGAAGCTGCCATCAGAGTACGCTTCTTCAGAGTTAACGATTTCTTTCCTTGAGCCATAAACTGTTCCCGTCGGTTTCGTTGAATATTTCGGATATCGGGCATTGTCTCCCTTTTGGCGCCAGTGATTAAGGACGATGTCAGACTGATTGACCATCGTTCCAGGAAAGAAATTATTGACGTAAGTGCCGTATAGATAATTAGGTACCAGTTGCTTTCTGAATTCACCGGCTAAGGAGAAACTGAAACGCTTATATTGTACATTCAGCTGGACACCGCCATGATATACAGGATCAAGACTGCCTATCACTTTATAATCGGCGGAAGTATAGTGACCGTTGCCGTCTGCATCTGCCAGTCTGAAAACGCCGCTGTCGGAAGAAACGCCCTTAGACTGCAGTTTATAAAGCACATTCAGCGATTCTCCTATCACATAGGTGCCGGCATAGGAGGAGTTGGCCAGGTTGTTAAAACGGAGCAGTTTGTTCCTGGGTATACTGATATTGAACGCTGCATTGAATATAAAGGACTTACTTTTTATAATATCACCGTTAATAGCGAATTCCCAGCCGCTACTCTGTACCAGTGCGTCGAAGTTTTTCAATATACCGGTAAAACCTGTTTGTATAGGCAATGCATAGTTTAATAACTGGTTGTCGCTTCTGTTCTGGAAGTAAGCAAATGAGGTGAGCAGCCGGTCTTTGAAAAATCCCAGTTCCAGCGCTGCTTCAATTTTTCGGGTCCTTTCCCAGGTGTAGGCCGGGTTATAAAGCGCATCCGGCGTCATGGTCGTCGTATTCTGATAAGGATTGCCAAAGGAAAGCGACCAGGTATCCAGGTATTTGTAATCCGCTATCTGATCATTGCCTGTAACGCCGATGCTTGACCGGAGTTTTCCAAAGCTGAGGAAGGGTAGCACTCCCTTTACAAAAGGCTCCTCTGAAAAGATCCAGGCCGCGCCTACGGAACCGAAGTTGCTGAACCGGTGCTCCGGGCTGAATTTGGAACTTCCGTCCCTTCGTCCTGAAAGATTGACGATATACCTGTTCCTGAGTTTATAGGTGATCCTGCCGAAGACGGCGCCATATTTATACTCAAGACGGTTGGTGAGTTTGCTGGATATAATGGGAGCTCCGTCAATCGAGGAGAGCAGGGCATCACTGGTATAACCTGTTCCTGTTATAGTGAAAGTATAATTACTGGTATACTGAAAGGAGGCTCCGCCTAATATGGTCAGTTCTCCATTGTTGATGCGGCGGTTGTATTCCGCTTGGGGCTCCACAAGATAGCTTTTAAAGTTATTGTTCCCGAAAGAGGAAGTACCGGTGATGTTATCAGTAAGATAAGGGTTCTGGGATTTTATGGGAATCCTTAAATTTTCATTCGCCATTAGGCTGTTGTATCCCAGGTTGAACTTTACCTTAAGGTCTTGCAGTATTGCATATTCTGCATTGAGGTTGACAATCTGGTTTTCTGTTTCATGCACATAAGTTTTCAGCAATTCCGCTGCAGGGTTCTTAAACGGCTCGTTTCCCTCAATCCAGTTGAACTGATTGTCATCATTGTATAGTTTGGGTGCATTGGGAGGTAGCAATATCGACAGGGAGTTATTGAACATATCATTCCTGTCTTTCCCATAATTGGCGTATACCCCTAGCCTGAACTTATCGTCTGCAGACCTGTGGTTGAGCGAAAAACTGGCCGTTCCCCTGAGATAGGCCATATCGGAGGGAAGTACGGTGCCCTCCCGGTAGAAGCCAAGAGAGGTCATTAGCTGGGTGGTTGCATTGCCGCCTGACAGGAACAGGTTTGCACGGCTGGTAGGCGCGTTGCCTCCTATCTGCCATTTCTGCCAGTCGGTATACCGTGTAGTGTCCCATGACAGGATATCGGGTGCATAGCCGGGGGCACCGGGAGTATTGCTCAGCGCAAGTTTGTCATTCCTGAAGGCCTCATGCCGGAGGCTTAGGTACTGTGGTGTATTCAGTAAACTGAGTTTACTGCTTACCTGGCTGACACCCATTGTATAATCGGCCGTGAGTTTTAGTTTACCGGCAGTTCCTCTTTTGGTGGTAATATGAATTACCCCGTTCCCACCACGACTGCCATAGATGGCGGTAGCATCGGCATCCTTCAGTACTTCAATGCTTGCAATGTCTATACCATTAAGAATTGAAAATATTCCTACGTTGCTATTGGGATGGGCGGTGAGCAGGTTGATATTCTGATTGCCGGTGGGCAGTGGAATGCCGTCAACAACAATCAGGGGGCTATTGTTGCTAAGAAAGGAGTTCTGTACCCTAAGCCGGATATCCAGCGGAGTGCCGGGCGCACCACTGGCCTGGTAGATAGTCAGACCGGGTACACGGCCCTGAAGTGCCAGGAGTGGATTGCTTGTGGGATATTTTTCTATATCATTGGAAGCCACCTTTGCAACATTCCCTGTATTCAGTCTTTTTGAAGTGGTGCCATAGGCAATGATCACTGTTTCATCAAGAGGACTGGTATGCTGGTGGAGCACCACGCTGATATCCTTTTCAGGATCAGTAACGGGATATTCCTCTGTATCAAACCCGGTATAGCTGATCTTCAGGACAAGGTGGGGAGTGGTGGCCGGGATGAAGAACTGTCCGTCTTCTTTAGTACTGTATCTGTTATTGGTGCCTTTTATTAAGATGGTTGCCCCCGGTAGAGGCGTGCCCGTACTGTCCAGCACCTGCCCACGGAGACGGTATGTCTTTGGATCAGCAGCTGCAGCGGGGGGATCTTCCTGTGTCTGAGCGCCGGCGGCTGGCGATCTGAATATTACAACGTTCTCTCCCTCTATTTTACAGGAGAACCCTTTTTTATTGACTAAACGGTTGACGACTGTGAGTACATGTTCATTGATGGCACGGAAGGTATATTTCTCCTGGTCGTCAAGATCGTTGTGAGAGTAAAAGAAATGCAGTTGTGTCTGCGCACTGATGGTATCAAATATATCGTGTAAAGTAGTGTTATGCACGGAGAAAGTCACCTTCATGGCTATGGGAGATGATCTATCCTGCGCAATCACCGCAGTGGATAAGTATAGTGAGAACTGGAATAACAGCATGGGATATAACGCGCTGGCATGCCTCCTGGAAAGTTGCATATCTCTGGTATGAGTTTTTGTAAGACTATTCAGTATTGTTCCCGTCGGGTAGACAATTTTTATGAGCCAAACAGATGAACGATAGTTGTGTTTTTTTGGGTATTACTTATGCCGAAAAAAAGATAAACTATTCCAAAGTAGTTGTGGTAAAGCCTTTCATAACATATAGACCGGGCGCTAGAAACCGGATAATTTTATTATCATAATGATATTGGCTAATTTAGTATACTTTCTCCTGACTCGACTCTTTCGGAGCAATCTTATGATAATCCCAAGACAATTTGACTCATGACCAGATTACGCAGTAATTGCGTTGTCAGCCTTTTGTAATGCAAATATCAGTCCACGAAGATGACGAAAAACAGAAATTCAACATATATGCAAGTATCAGAAAATGTCATGCTGATCAGGCAGCTTAATGAAGGCAATGAACGTGCCTTTAACCGGCTCTTTGAGCTATACGCCAGCGATGTCAAAGCATGCGCACTTTATTATCTCAGAAATCCTGAAGATGCGGAGGATGTTGTGCAGGAACTGTTTCTTGAATTATGGAAAAGGAAAGGTACGCTGAGGATCCGGGGTGACCTGAGGGCTTATCTTATGTCCGCTGCCCATAATAAAAGTATAACCAAATCCGGGAGGAACAGGAAATATGAGGCAAGGAAGCAGCGGTATTCGGAGGATGTGGATCCGGACGCTGTGGAACTGCTGCCATTTGACAGGGAGAGTGAAAGAATGGATCAGGTAAGGGAAGCGCTGAAAAGGGTGCCTAAGAAGAGCCGGGAGGCCTTTGAAATGATCTATTTTTTACAAATGAGCTATAAAGAGGCTGCAGCAAAGGCCGGGGTAACGGAGGCGACCTTAAAAAGTCATGTACAGAATGCCTCGAATCATATCCGGAAAGAGCTCGGTGGAAGAAAAACCAGCGGGGGCTCAAAAAAAATTTTAATTCTTTTCATCTATTTCTTATCCCAATCATGTCTATAATAATATAACCATGAAAAATAAAGACTTGAAAACTGAAGCCCTCATAATTGCCGAAATAACCGGATCTATCACGAATGAAGAGCGTGCGGAGTTGCAGGAGTTGATGAAAGCTTCTTCCGAAGTGAGAGCAATGTCAGCGCATATGCATAAGGTCCTGGACCCGCAGATCAGTGAGATCCGCCAGATAAGGACCACTTCTGCCGGGAAGATCATTGAAATGGGGAATGCCCAGCTGCATAAAAGAGGCAGGATACGCAGGATGGCGTACGTTTCACTGGCTGCGGCCTGCATGGTAGGGACGCTTTTTATGGTGTTCCGCTATTCCGGACAAAAAAACAGACCAGATGTATTGTTCGGTAAGGGTCAGAGTGTATGGTTAGATCTTAACAGGGAAGTGATAGCGTTGAACGGTCAGGGTGGTGAGATAGACGCCGCCGGATCATTTAATTATAATGAAAATGAAATATTAGCACTGGCTGAGGTTGTTGGTAGCAATGACAGCCTTAAGCTGATCGTACCCTGGGGAAGGGAATATAAAATAAAACTGAATGATGGTACGCTTGTGCACATGAACTCAGGTTCGGTACTCAGCTGGCCGGCTGGTTTCGGAAAAGAGAAAAGAGAGGTTACACTACGCGGAGAGGCATTCCTGACAGTAGCAGAGAATGAGCGGATGCCATTCATCGTACATCTGCAGAATGAGGATGTGGTGGAGGTACTGGGTACCAGTTTTAACGTGAAGGCATATAATGAGAAGGGCTTACAGGTATCCCTTTTCACCGGCAATATCCATGTGAAAGGAAGAGGTGGTAGTGTAAATCTTAAACCCGGGCAGGAAGTTGTATATAAAGGAGAGCAGCTGGAAGTACAGCCAGCAGATACACTAAAGGTACAGGCATGGCGGCAACGTGTGATCGACCTGCCGGATGCAGGGATAGCGGATATAGAAAAGGAGGTGATAAGGATCTATGGAGAAAAAGTTGAATTTGATCCCGCCATCACTGAGAAACGGACAAGGGTTTCCATTGATCGTGAGATGCCTGTTGAAGTCTTTTTAAAGCAGTATGCGCTGGTAAATGCTCTCAGGTATTCCAAGGAGGAGGGTGTACATCGGCTATCGTTACCAGACGGTAAGTGATCTGAAGTATTATAAACGATCCTATATGCGATAGTTAAGGTGCTATATAATATTAAAGTTGGTTAGTTTTTATTTATCGTCCTATGAACCCCAGATACTAATGAGTCAAGAGTTACCCTCAAAATGACTATTGGTATGTTCCCAGATAGACAATCATTTGCACCATCCAGAATTGTTAACCTTTTTAGCTAGTCAAGTAGTAAGCCGGTAATTTCTTACCGGCTTTTTTTTGTTTAGCTCTAATTTTCTGGTTTAAGCCCGCGCTACATACACAACGCCGCCGGAGCTCAATGCCGCGGGTATATACCGTTCTCCGGGGGCTAATTTCTCAGGAATTTTTCTATCATCGCCACTACAAGATCCGGTATTTTACTGTCCCTGTCCGGAGCACAGATCTCCCCGATATAATCGCCATGCCCACCAGGCAATATTGCCAGCTGCGCGTGTGGTAATGTGCGTGATAGACTGAAGGCATGTTCTGCCTTTATTACCTCTGCATCGCCATTGATTACCAATGCAGGCACCTGGATTTTTTTGATCAACTCATCACTGATATCTTTAAAGGCAACCATTCTGGCCACATCCCGGTGGAAACTGGCATCCAGTCCTTTGGGGTCAGGATTGGCTTTCAGGAAGGCCTCCTTCAGTGGTTGTGGCATCTGATCGAAGGTGGCATGTTCCATGCCTTCAAAGAAACCGGGCTGCATGCCTTCCCTTTTGTAAAGGGTGGAGGCGAGTATAATTTTATTCACCAGCCCGGGATAACGGATAGCGATCTGCAGCGTCGTGGTGGCTCCGTTGCTGAAGCCCATGATATCCGCTTTTTCAACATGCAGCTGTTTCAGTAATGCGGCCACATCGTCTGCATCCTGTTCAAAACTTAAGGGACGGTCGATGTCCTTCGTATGTCCATGTGCCTGTAACTCTACAGCAATGACCTGATGGGTTTTGGCCAGATCGGGCAGAATACGGCCATAGTTGGATGCTATGGTAGAGCCTCCGCCA
The DNA here is from genome assembly GCF_900142925.1 of Chitinophaga sp. CF418. Lineage (GTDB taxonomy): Bacteria > Bacteroidota > Bacteroidia > Chitinophagales > Chitinophagaceae > Chitinophaga. Next base: position 69,598 of record NZ_FRCN01000012.1, on the reverse strand, counting down.
TGAATTAATACCAGGGGCATACCCTTGCCATGGATCTCATAGTACATATTCAGGCCGTTTACTGCGGCATAGTGTCCTGTCTGTTCGTGTTGTGCATTCATGTGTAAGTGCGTTACAATAAGGAAGAATATTATGATCAGTGACTTTAGTCGCATTGATGAAATTATTTGCCGCAAACTTACGGCGCGGTATTTAATAGCAGGGGTGGCAAACAGGCCAATTCTGAGGGGAAGACAGGTCAAACTGAGCTGTTCAAAACGGGCGCTGCTGTACCGGTTACAGGAGGTATGCCAACTATTTAAACGGGGAGTGTATACTTCTACAGGAGTGTATACCACGGATATATCCACACGGCGTTTTAACAACAGGACTTTCCTGTCCGGATACCGGGATATATGGCAATAACAAAATGCAGCAAATGGCAGATGTGAGCACAACGCTTATGGCGGCGGAGAAGATCATAACGGAATGATGATTGAGTGCGCCAGGATAAGGATTTGAGCCGACATCTTTTTTTGTAGGTTTTCATCCGAAAGTTGTGGCAGGAAGCATTTGCATTTTTTTTATCCGTAGTAATAATAAATGCTTCATTCCTGCGTACTGAATAGAGGCGTTTGTACGTAGATGTGACATAAAATATTATGACAGGCGAAACAGTCAGGGATATGTATGTTGCAGCCGGTTTGAAGTAAGGGCGCTTTCCCGGCCGGCCGCTGCAGCCTTATACAAAACCAGGGATAATTTTTAGTCGCCCGAACTGATTGTAACATAATTACTTATGGATCCCGAAAGGAGGGAAGGACCGGATTAATAATTATTATAAAAGCATTTCAATATTTTTGCTGCAATCGATTGCCTTTTTATTACATTTGTATTGACGAACTATATTTCTGTAGAAGAGTTATTCCCTTTTGAACCAAATCTAAATCGGACATTTAAAATCTTTCCACGTATGACAAATTCACTTAACAAAACCGTTATCAGCAGCTCCTAGAATGCAAACGTTTGCATTCCTGATGCGCACTATTGTGATGACATGCCGGTAAAGCACGGCAAAGGCCTTTTTTTGTCTTATATGCCGGTAGAATACGGCGCAATCCCTTTATTGTCTTATCGGACGTTTAAAATCTTTCCACGTATGACAAATTCACTCGACAAAATTGTTATCAGCAGCTCTTAGGATGTAAACGTTTGTATTCCGGAAACGGACAACTGTGATGACATGCCGGTAAAACACGGCAGGGGCCTTTTATTGTCTTATATGCCGTAGCACACGGCACAAGCCTTTTATTGTCTTTAAATACCAACGTTATGACTAATCATTTACTCCCAACGGGACTGGGGGGACGATGGCTTCATGCCAGAACTATTCTGCCTGTTCTCCTCCTTTCAGCAGGATCATTTACAAATGCTGCAGCAACCAATTTATCAACGCCTATTGCGAGCTGTTTTCAGGACACCACACAGCAAAGAATCATCAACGGGCGGGTTACAGATGCAAATCAACAACCATTACCCGGCGTCAGTGTATCACTGCAGGGTACTTCTTCCGGTGCTGTCACCAATGAAGGCGGTTACTATACCCTGCGCGTAACTACCAGTAAGGGTACACTTGTCTTTTCCTCCATGGGATTTCAGAAAAAAGAAATTCCGTTTTCAGGTCAGGCTAAATTCAACATTGTACTTGAACCTGATCAGAAAGCTTTGGGTGAAGTGGTGGTAGTGGGATATGGCACCCAAAAGAAAGTGAACCTTGTAGGCTCCGTTTCTGTCGTGAAGATGGATGAGAAAATCACCAGCAGAGCATTGCCCAATACTTCTTCCGCCTTGTCTGGCCTTGCGCCGGGGCTGGCAGTGACGCAATCTTCCGGGATGGCGGGCAACAATGCCGCGAGCCTGATCATCCGTGGATTGGGTACCGTTAATAATGCGAGTCCGCTGGTAGTGGTGGACGGTATGCCCGATGTGGACATCAACCGCATTAACATGACCGATATTGAGACCATCTCTATACTGAAAGATGCTACTTCTGCTTCTGTTTATGGCTCCAGGGCGGCGAACGGGGTAATCCTCATCACCACGAAGTCGGGGAAAGGACAAAGGAAAACTGTGATCAGTCTCTCTGGTGGCTATAGTGTTGAAGTGCCTACCCGCTCATATGATTTTATGGCTGACTACGCGCGGGCGCTGACCTTACATCAGCGTGCGGCGGCGGTGAACACCCTCAGGGAGTATTATACTTTTAAAGATGGTACTATAGATCAGTGGATGGCGATGAGCATGGTAGACCCGCTACGCTATCCCAATACAGACTGGTGGGACGTTATCATGCGTAACGGTAGTCTCCGGAACTATAATCTTTCTGCATCGGGTGGAACAGAGAACTCCAACTTCTTCATTTCCGCAGGTGTTATGAATGAAAAGGGCCTGCAAATCAACAACGACTACAAACGATACAATGCACGCTTCAACTATGATAATAAACTGCGTAAGAACGTAAATGCCGGTTTGCGTTTCAACGGCAACTGGTCCAAGTATACCTATGCCCTGGCAGATGGTTATACCGATGATGACGCCACTAATACTGCCGGTTTTGACCTGCAATATGCCATCGCAGGTATTACGCCTTACGATCCGCTGACGGGATACTATGGGGGCGTAATGGCTTATAATGAAGATCCGCAGGCATATAATCCCTATACCGTCTACCAGAATATGCTGAACCGCCAGAACAGGCAGGAGGCGAATGCAATGGCATATCTGGATTGGGAACCTATAAAAGGGCTTACAGGACGGGTGGATTATACGCTGAACTACTACAACCAGTTCCGCTGGAACGCCAGTATTCCCAACCGCTCTTTCAACTTCCAGACAGGTACCTTCGGCAGCCGTGTATATGTCGGTGAAAATGCCGGAGTGGGTAACTATACCAATACCGGTTATAAGACAATGCTGAACGGTCGCCTGACCTATCAGCACAGCTTTGGTTCCAATCATGAACTCAACCTCCTGGGCGTATATAGTGAGGAATTCTGGTACGACCGTTACCAGGGTACTTCACGCAATGACAGGTTGTACCCCACCTTACATGAAGTAGATGCAGCACTGACGGATATACAGTCTACCGGAGGAAACTCCAGTACAGAAGGCCTTCGCTCTTATATTGGTCGTGTGAACTATACCGCCTTTGGCAGGTACCTGTTTGAAGCGAACTTCCGTTATGACGGCTCTTCCCGTTTCCTGCCGGGACATCAATATGGCTTTTTCCCCTCAGCTGCTTTAGGCTGGCGCTTTACGGAAGAGCAATTCATCAGTGCTTTCACGAAGCGTTTTCTCAGTAATGGTAAACTCCGCGTTTCTTATGGCGGCTTAGGTAATAACAGTGGTGTGGGCCGTTATGAACAACAGGGTACACTGGCGGCAAGTAATTATATGATAGACGGCACGATCGTGAAAGGTTTTGTTAACCAGAAGATGGTGAATACGGACCTGTCATGGGAATCTACCAAAGTGCTGAATATTGGTTTGGACCTGGGCTTCTTTGACAATCGCCTGACGACAGAGCTGGATTACTACAATCGTCTGACTACAGGTATGAACCGTCCGTCGGAAATGTCTATCCTGCTGACAGGCGCATATAATGCGCCGCGTAAGAACATCGGTGATCTGCGTAACCGGGGTGTTGAGCTCAATCTCGGCTGGTCGGATAAGATTGGAGAGCTGAAGTATGGTCTGAATTTTAATGCTTCCTACAATACCACTACACTCGAGAAATGGAATGAGTTCTTAGGCAGGGGATGGGTATTCCTGGACATGCCTTATCATTTCCTGTACTCATACGAGGATGTGGGTATTGCGCAGACCTGGCAGGATGTATATAGTCACACGCCACAAGGTGCATCACCCGGAGACATTATCCGCAAGGACCTGAATGGCGATGGTCGTATTGATGGTAATGATATGAAGGCGTATCCGAATGTGCAGCGTGACAGGCCTACCACTATGGCGGCGCTGAATACCAGCTTTTCATGGAAAGGAATTGACCTGTCTTTCCTGATAACAGGTGCAACCGGACGTAAAGATTTCTGGATCAACAACTACAACAATATCAACTTCGGTTTACAGCGTTATGCTTCGAGCTGGAATCACTGGAATAACCCATGGTCGGTGGAAAACCGCGACGGTGAATGGCCCCGTCTGGGTGGTAGTAACAACAGAGCGGAGACCAGTTTCTGGCTGGATGATCTCAGTTATATCCGCTTTAAGAATATTATGCTGAGCTACAGCTTCCCTAAGAAGTTGCTGGAGAGGATAGGCATTGGCAGCTTCCGCATTTATTGTGCGACTGAGAATGTTGCCACTATCACCTCTTTCCGCGGACTTGATCCTGAGCTGACGGGAAACAGAAGTAATGCCTATCCGCTGAACAGATCTTATGCGGTGGGTCTAAACATGAGTTTATAAATGTAATGATCATGAAACAAGCAACTGTTAAAATATATTTCGCCGGTATGTTGTGTCTTTGGGCTTTCTTTAGCAGCAGCTGTATGAAAGACCTGCTGAACAGGGAGCCGACCACTGAGTTGGGAACTGCTTCTTTCTGGAAAACAGAGGCCGATGCAACCTATGCCCTGATGGGCGCCTATGCTGATATCAGGCCACTCTTTGACCGTGATTACTATTTCGACGGACAGGGAGAATATATCAGGACCCGCGGCACCAGTACTACAAGCGGCAACCTGCAAAAAGGGGATGCCTATAATGGAGGTGATTATAGTCCTTCGGGTTATGGCGACAACTTTGATAAAATGTATGAGCGTCTCTACGGTGGTGTACACCGTGCCAACTATGTGATTGAGAATGTCAGGAAGATGCTGCCGACAGCCAGTGAAACTTCAGTGCCTCAACTGGAAAGAATAGTGGGAGAAGCCCGTCTGCTCAGGGCAATGGTCTACTTCCGCCTGATCTCCATGTGGGGGGACGTACCTTATATTGACCACGTGATATATAACAATGCGGAAGTGGCCAACCAAACCCGCACGCCGCTGGCGCAGGTGAAAGATTCTATTATTGCAGACCTTACCTATGCTTTTGATAAACTGCCGGCAAAGGCGCAGGAGTATGGCCGTGCCTCGAAACCGGCAGCACTGGCTTTTCGTGGTAAAGTACAATTGTACTGGGCCTGCTGGAACAAATTCGGCTGGCCTGAGCTGGATACCTTCACACCGGATGAAGGTGCAGGAAACCTCGCTTATAAGGCCGCCGCGGATGATTTTAGTAAAGTCGTTAATGAATACGGCCTTACACTCTTCAGGGGCGGTGAACCGGGTGAATGTGATGAACTGGGGAAAGCTGATAAACTGCCGAACTATTATTACCTGTTTACGGCAGTAGCCAACGGTGATGCTGAAATGATCATGGCCTTTACGCATGGCGGTACAGGCACCAACCAGGGAGAAGAACTGATGCGTGACGTAGCCGGCCGTTCCCATGAAGGTTCCCAGTGTTGGGTGTCACCCCGTTATGAGATTGCAGACAGGTATCAATCGACCATTACAGGCGATTTTGCAGACAAACTGATTCCCATGAGCCCAACTGCTCCCGGTGCAAGAACTGCCCTTAATTCGGCTATAAATCCCCAAAGCTATGCTAACCGCGATTACAGGATGAAGTCGTCCATTATGTGGGATTATGAAGTGAGTGTAGGAATGATCTCCCTGAAATCGACCGGATGGGTACCATTCATTTACAAGACCTGGAATCAGCCTGTTACCATCAATGGCGTTCAGTACACCAGCTACAATACTGACGGCTGTAATTCCGGTTATGTGCTGCGTAAGTTTCTCCGTAATACCGCAGGCCTGGGCCGCAGCGATGGTACTTATAGCTATCCTGTAATGCGCCTGGCGGATGTTTACCTGATGTATGCGGAAGCCACGAATGCCATAAATGGCCCGCAGGCAGATGCCATAGCACTGGTCAACAGGGTTCGCCACCGTGGGAACCTCCCGCCGCTGACAGCAGATAAAACAGCCAGTAAAGAGGCATTTTTCAGCGCTATTGAACAGGAGCGCATTGTAGAGCTGTTCGGAGAGGGGCAACGTTCATTTGACCTCCGCAGGTGGAGAGCGATCGAAAGGGTATGGAATCCTCCTTATGGTAATGGCGTATGGCGCATTGATACGTATGGCGGACAGATGTCCCGTTATTTCCAGAATACGTCTGAGCGGGAATACCAGCAATGTTACATTTTCAGGATCCCGCCGGGAGAGCGTAACAGGAACCCTAATCTGACGCAGAATACGCCCTGGCTGTAATTACCTAACCTATTAAAATCAACGCGATGAAAAGATATTCCACTATAACCTTATTACTGCTCCTCAGCGCTTTGGGCTGGATGGGCTGCAGGAAAGATGATCCTATTGATGAAGACGGCCTGCTGATCACTTCCCGGGCGGAATGTTATGTCAGCAATTTTGAACTGCTGGGCTCCGATTTCCAGACGGTGCGCACCAAGAATGCCGTGATAGATACGGTAGCCTGTACTGTCAATGTCACAGTGTTTTTTGGTACAGACCTGAAGAATCTGTACCCGCAGTTTACGCTGGTTACAGACGCCAAACTGGATCCGAAGATCACCGGCTTCACTGATTTTTCTGACCTGGCAAATCCCAGGACATATACAGTAATTTCCGGCAACAGGAAGGTAAGGAAGACCTATAAGGTGATCGTAGCTGTACAGCCAAGGTAGTATTTACATTTAAACATGCTTTTTATGAACGCTAAATATTTGGGATATACTTTATGGTTCTTCCTGCTCTGCTTTTCAATGGCAGCGTGCAAGGATGACAAATACACTGTTCCGGTACCTAAGAATGAGTTGCAGAACGATTGTATCAAAAGAACGCTGGGACCTAATGTGGCAGGTCTGAAGATCGAGTTTGCCTATGCGATAGCACTTCCTGCCACAAGAGGTAAGATTGTATCTGCGCAGGTGGAAGCTTCAATTGCAGGAGATGCCGCTACTTACCTGGAGAATAAGTCTTATTATACAAATGGCAGTGGGGAGGATGTAGGCATTCCTATCGGCGATCCTTCTGTGAATGAGGGACCTCTTACTAAGGTCGCATTTACGAAAGACACCAATGCGGTAACGCTGAGGTACTATTATGTGATACCCAAAGCTGCGCAGGGGAAACAGGTGAAGTTCACATTCTCGGCTAAGAGTAGTAACGGGGAGACGGTTTCTTATGTGATGGGGCCATATACCATTTCCAATATGGATATGGTACTCGATCTGCCGGTGAAGAATGGAGACGCCTGTTACATCTCTATTGCAGATATGGCAGTCTATAATGCAACGGATGCTGCTACGAATGCAGGCAAAATAGATCTTGTTTACCTGTACAGGGCTATCTCCGGTATTTCATTTAATCATGCATTGGTATCACCGGCGGCGGATACGGCCTATCTTCCCGGTGTGGTATTGCCTGCCGGTGTGAACAGGGATACGAAGATCCGTAAAACATGGAACCTGAGGGACCAGCACCTTGCACGTCTGCAGTATGGTATTTATATTGACGACGTGGATTTTCAGCAACTGGATATGAAGGGGGCGCCTGATTATGCGATCAATCTTAAATCAGAAGCCGGCGCCTGGATTGAGACAGCGGATGGAAAATACCGGGCTTATATCTATATGAATAAGGTGGACGATGGGAAGAAAAGCGCCACCATCAGTATGAAACGTTACACGCTTAAATAAATTGATGTTTTTATGAGAACCCCTGCATTAGAGGTTTGTATTATGTTGATCCTGGCCCTGCTGGTATGTATACATACATTGAAGGCGCAATCGCCGCCGGAGACTTTCCTGATCAAACCGGGGAAGCTGCTGGAGGGAACGCGAAGGATCGCCCGGCATGACCCGGCTATGCAGCGGGCGCTGGCTGAACTGCTTTCCATAGCTGACCGGTCACTGAAGAACGGACCTTATTCTGTGGTATACAAGGATAAGATGCCGCCCAGTGGTGACAAGCATGATTATATGAGCGTCGGGCCATATTGGTGGCCCGACTCCAGCAAGGCGAACGGGTTGCCCTACATCCGCAAGGATGGACAGGTGAACCCGGAGCGTTATGCTATCAAAGACGATGAGTACCAGAATGCCATATCCCGGGATGTATATTTCCTGGGATTGGCCTGGTTTTACACCGGTGATGAAAAGTATGCTGCACATGCCACTGGCCTGCTGCGTACCTGGTTTCTCGATGCCGCTACCAGGATGAACCCGAACCTGAATTACGGACAGGCAATTCCCGGTATTACGGAAGGCCGGGGGATTGGGCTTATTGATACCCACAATGTGACCATGCTGATAGATGGCGTGCAATTGCTGAAACATTCAAAGTCTTTATCTGCTAAGGAGTACAAGGGTATCCAGGACTGGTACAGGGAGTTCCTGCAATGGATGCGTACCAGTTCCATAGGGTTGGATGAGGCAGATGAAATGAATAATCATGGCACCTGGTATGACGTACAGCAGGTAGTGATAGCATTGTTCACCGGCCAGCGGGAACTGGCCAGACAAATGCTGGAAGAGCAGACCAGGAAGCGGATAGACGTTCAGCTGGAGGCAGATGGGAGTCAGCCGAAAGAGCTGGCCAGAACACTTTCCTGGAACTATTCCCTGTTTAATCTGCGTGCGTTCTTTGAACTGGCTTTACTGGCCGAGAACGTGGATGTTGATCTCTGGCATTATGAAAGTCCGGACAAGAAAAGCCTGAAGAAAGCGTATACCTGGTTGCTGCCATATGCCACAGGAAAGAAAGACTGGCAATATCAGCAGATCAAACCAAAGCATGATGAGGAATTTCTGGAACTGTCGGAGGTGGCCGCTAAAAAGTATAATGATATAGACCTGGCAGCGCTCAAGGAGTTGCACAAGGACTTCAGGAATGATTTATTGCTGCTCACGGATTGGGCATATTAAAAAGCAGTACACATGGGCAGGTCTCACTCCGCCGAGGGCGGGGTGAGACGATTGTCGTCGGGAACTTACAGGGAATCTGTTTTGCGGGATATAAAATCTGTATATTAAGGTGTTTTTCTTCAGAAAGGCGCCAACATTGTATCAATGCATACCTATTCCAACAGTAGTCCACAGCAGAAAGCTGCAGCTGGTCAGCCGGCGCAGCTCCAGAACGAATCTGACACATCGTTCACACATGCCTCCGTGAACAGTAATGCCACTATTCTACAGCAACTGGCTGATAACAGTGAGCAGGTAAGGAAAGCTGCACAGTTAAAGGCAATTGCTGACAGACGGGCTTTCCCGGTACAAAGGCAGGCAGTCACTGCCGGAAAGGTGGTACAGTTGATGCCGTTCAGTATGTTACAAACGGGGAAGTGGTATAAGGTGTTAGTGGATGGCGAACCCAGGATACTCTATCTCAAAAGCCGGAGAGGTGCTTTTGATGGAAAGCCCGCCAGTTGTTTATTCGGAGAAAAAGAGAGAGGTGGCGATACAATTACGATCGGGAATGAAGATGATATACTGGCGTTATCAGGCCCTCCTCCGGAACCAGAACCGATAGAAGAAGAACTGCAGCCTGAGAAGAACGATGCTCCGCAGGAAGACAAGCCAAAGATGGAAACTGTCTATTTCAGCTCGCATGCCAAGGCGTCTCAGTTGGGAGTGGTGAGCTGGAATGTGAATCACTTCAGCAATAAAGATTTCGGTAATATGCTGAGTGCTTTAAGAAAGGAGTTTGCTAATTTCTCTCAGGATGAATGGGACCTGGCTTTTGAAGTCTTAGATATGATATTGAAAGATGTACGTGAAGAGAAGTATCTCAAGTTATATAAACAAGACGAAAAGGGATTTAAAAGGAAATATGAAAATAAGCCGGCCTTTAAGGACAAGTTTAAACGACTTCAGAACAAGCCGGAAAGTATAGCAAGCATTTCTAACCTGGTGGATAGATTTTTTAGCCTGGGTTTTGATCATAAGGCGTTTTCGGCCAAACTTCAAAGCCTCATTGACATCGACTGGGAAGGTAAGTATAAGTTAGCACTGCAATCTACTGTAGAAAGACCGGCTTTTACGCTACTGGTGAAAAGGCTGGTTGATTTTGCCGATGATGTAAAGAGTGTTGGTAGGGTGACCAGTATTATTCAGCAGCTAAAAGACAATCACAATACATTCCTGACCAAATTCGATAAGATGGACACGAATACAGTAGCGGGGTTGTTCGATGCTCTTGGTATAATCAATGCCAGTCTGATGACGATCGGCAGTCTGGAAGATATGTTGTCGGCATTGCATACACAAAATATACAAAAGCATGTAGATGAAATGTTCCAGCGGAATAGTGATTGGCTGGATGTGGTGGCATTGCATGAGGTGAATGATCCGTCGAAGTTAAAAGAATCTGTAGAGTATGATATGCATGTAGGGCCTCATCTTATGTCTGCTCAGGGGAAGGGGCAAAATGAGTATTATCCTTTATTGATAAGAAAAGGTGCACATGTGACAGTGAAACAGATTTACCTGGTCACTACCGATGGCAGGTTACAGCCTACGGAAAATGGGAAGCAGGAAAAATGGAATAAGAATTTTGCGAAACAGGAAGATAAAATATTCAGGCCAATTGTAGTATACGAATTGGAGAAGATGGGAAATAAAGGAAAGAAGCAGATCTATTGGTTAGGAATAGTACATACTACACCCGAAAGTGATACAGGAATATCTGAGTTTAACAGGGAAAAGATATATGATGAAGTGGAGGAGGGACTGAAAACGTTGCGGGGCGAGGCAGATAAAAGGAGGATACCGTTGGTGATCGGAGGCGATTATTACCTGACGGCAGAGGCGGTGACCCGTGATATGAGCGAAAAAGAGAAGAAAGACTTTAACGAGGATGATTGGGAACTGGAAGACTATAGTGAGACATATGCCTCGATCGAAAAACTCGAACTGGAGCTAAATGAAAGATTGAGTGAGCTCTTGGATAAGCTGCAGGAATTAAAGGAGGGAGAAGAAGAGGATGAAGCCAATAAAGCGGAAAGGGAATATCTTGGGGAAAGGCTGAAGTTCCTTGCAGAGGCAAAACGTGATAATCAGATACTAAGGAATATATACGGATTGACAGTAGCCGCCAGGGTTGAGGACCTGGGGCTTTATCTTACACAACCTGTTACAGGCACCAATCCTAAAAAGAAACCCCTTTTAAGGTGGTTTGATCTGCAGATAGCCGACTTCTTTATACATGGCCAGGGAATCAAGAGCGCACAGGCGGGGATTCTGAGGCCGCAGGGACAGATAGCGAAGGTGGATACGGAGGACATGTACAATTCTAGGTACTGGCAGCATTTCAGCGATCATTTTCCGGTAGGGGGTATTTTCTCGACAAAGAATAAGGACCTGTCTGCTCATCGTGCCCTTGCCGGTGTAAATACCGCAAAGGCGAAGGAGTTGGCAAATATTTCCAACCGTCGTCGTTTCGCGAGGTTACAGCTGATCGAAATGGAAGAAAAGCCGGATCTCACATTGAAAGACCTGGGAGATGAAGAGATAGACAAACTGGCTTTGAGTTATTTGCATGGTTATCTGAAGTTGAATTATCTGGTTGAGGATAAACCGCCGACTATAGCGGATTGCATCGGTCTGATCCAGATGCTGGATGATATAAATGGCGCAGAGGATGATGAGCGGCTGTTTGTGACCTTGCCGGGAGACTTTGAGCCGGATACCGCTGCAATGGCGGCGGTGCCGGTACCTATGCCGGGAAAAACCGGGAAGTCTTCGCGGGAAAAGGCAGATAAAAACCAACGTTTCCTGCTGAATCAGCAGCAGGAATTGCAGCAGGGGTGGAACTGCGGAGACCTTGCTATCGGATTATCGCGCGATGAACTAGTACAATGGCTGCTGACCCATGAAGATGATGACGTAGTGCGTGAATTGCTGGCCCCTGAAATAAGAACGGCTGCGGCGACAAGTTTAATGAATGAAAATGCGGAAGCGGTTGAAAGCAGAGAAAAGGAGGAGAAGCTAAAAACACTATTTACGCTTTTGGATGAAGCAAAGGAAGAGGAAATAAGAGAAGTGGCTCTTATGGAAATACATAGCGCGCTAAAGAATGAAAAGAGCTCAGGTGGTTCTGCTAACCGTACAGGGTTACCGGAAGGTATGCTTACGGAAGAGTTGAAAGGCCTGTTAAACGAGTATTACAATGCGCACGAAGAGATGAAAGACATTGTGTTACTTGTCAATAATGTTTTAGGATTCAGTGGCGGGAACCTGAAGGATGCGATGCAACTGGATACCTTTATTGAGAACAATCCTGATAATAATAACGTAATGGTGCTGAAAGATGAGGAAATTTACGAAGGGTTTGCTGAGGAACTTAATAAGTTAAAAGATGCAGATAAGGAATTGAACAAATACCTGACCCGTAAGGACGTTTTCCGGAAGTATGTTCAGAACTATTATGGTAATCAGGGATGGATGGTGTACCATCTTGATTTTAAGGGCGACGGGGAAGATGTACATACCTCTGTGATCGATCTTGCCGCAAAGTTCAAGCAAACGATGGTACAGATATGGGTACTTCAGCAGGGCGGTTTCAAATTACATCGTAGCACAGCGCAATATGGAACAGGAGTTGTGAATGTCCTGTACAATGGATATAATCACTTTATAGGATTAAATGATAATCTGAATTTTGTCGGAGAGGCTGAAGAGCAGCCTGCACCACAAAAAGAAGATGTTATGGAGCAGGAAATTCAAGTAGATTAACCTGATACCGTAGTCAGGCATATATAATCATCATCCACATAGTTATGAAAAAGCACATTGTTTTAACCTGTATACTGGTGTTGCTTGGAAGCGCATTGCCAGCACAGAATTTGTTAAGCGGCCGGTATGCATCCGCGCAACTGGCAGAAAAGCTGATACCTCAAGGGAAATGGGAGCCTTTCCCGCATCTGGAGAACAGGGCGGGATGGGAGAAAGCTGATCCTGCTATCGGAGCGGCTGTCATTAAAAAGGCTGAAGCCTATCTGAACTACGAATGGCCGGGTATCCCTGCTGTGAAATCGTTGCTCATCATCCGGAACGGGAACCGTTCAGAGTACCAGGACATCAGCAGTAAAAAAAGGGAGGTACTAGGTACGCTGCTGCTGGCAGAAGTATATGAACATAAAGGCCGGTTCACTGACCAGGTAGTGAACGGGGTATGGTCTATCTGTGAGGAATCTTTCTGGGGAGCGCCTGCGCACCTGCCAAGATCTTTCGATGGATTGATGGACGTATCAGCACCTTTTGTGGAGCTTTTCTCTGCAGAAACGGCCACACTACTGGCCTGGGTAGATTATTTCCTGGGAGAGGAACTGGATAAAGTTTCTCCGCAGGTGAGAAAGCGCATCTATTATGAGACCAGTAAACGGATCTTCGAACCACTGATGACTAAACATCATGGATGGATGAGCACTGGCGCCAGTGGCAGGCGTCCCAACAACTGGAATCCATGGATCTGTTCCAACTGGCTGAATGCCGTGTTGTTGTTAGAGAAAGACGACAGTAAACGGGTAGCGGCAGTATCGAAGCTGTTGGGCGTACTGGATGAATTTCTGAATCCGTATCCAGCCGATGGCGGCTGTGATGAAGGACCAGGATACTGGGGCGCGGCAGCGGCTTCATTGTATGATAATGTCTCTTTATTGAACCTGGCTACCAACAATGCTTTTGCATATGTGTACGCAGATAAGAAAGTGGCGGAAATGGGGCGGTTCATTTACAAGGCGCAGATCAGTGAAAGGTACTTCCTGAATTTTGCAGATGCGGACCCTCAGCCGGGTATGGCGGCCAGTATGATCTACCGGTTTGGAAAGGATATAAAAGATACGGCCATGATGCGTTTCGGGGCCTACTATCTGAAGAATGAGAACCCGGCTTCCGTGAGAGGGTATCATTATTTCAGGCACCTGTTCGTGCTGTTCATGCAGGATGAACTGCAACATGCGGATAAGGGACTGGTATTACCGGGCGACGTCTGGTGGCCGGACTTGCAGGTAATGATCGCCCGCGATAAGAAAGGTAGTACAGATGGCTTTTTTGTGGCTGCACAGGGTGGGCATAATGACGAGAGCCATAATCATAATGATGTAGGGAATTACGTTGTGTATCATGACGGATTGCCGGTGCTGATAGATGTGGGAAGGGGGACGTATACGGCTAAAACTTTCAGCAGTAGGCGATATGATATCTGGTATAACCGCTCCGATTATCATAACGTGCCCACAGTGAACGGCTATCCTCAATCGGCCGGTAGCCGGTTTAAGGCGGAGAAGGTGGTGTATAATAGCAGCTCATCCGCCAGCACACTGGCAATGGATATCAGTGCGTCTTATCCGGAAAAAGCAGGCATAAAGAAGTGGCAGCGGAGTATCCGCCTTAACAGGGGGAAGAATGTGCAGATAGAAGATGTGATGCAGCTGGAGACGGATGGACAGATAACGGAACATTGGATGACCTGTTACCCTACGGAAGTGGTAAAACCGGGACTATTGGTCATACACCGGAAGGAGGGAAGCGGATCGAAAGATTTTTACCTGCATTATCCGGCAAAAGATCTGGTGGCGAGTATAGAGAAGGTGCCGTTACAAACGGAGGAAGACGGTGGTGTGAGGCAGAAGTGGGGAGATAATATTTATCGGATCAACCTGGAAGGGAAGGTGAAGGCGGAGGGGAAGCTGAAATTTTCTGTGGAGGCTTTGTAATGGTAATATTATCAGCAGTAAAGACTAAACAGATTTAAAAAAAAAGAACCGGCAGGTGTTACTCCTGCCGGGTTTGCATTAATTCACTATGACTACCTGTTATGATTACACTCTTTTACTTATTTACCAACTATACCAGCTATTTTCTCTGACAGTTGACTCCCCTTCAGATTTCTGGCAATAATATTTCCGGAAGCGTCTATCAGAACGTTCTGCGGAACTGCAGTGACGTTATAAAGTTCGGCTATCTCGTTTCTAAGGAATTTCAGATCGGATACATTGTAACCTGGCATTCTGTCTTCATTCATAGCCTGGATCCATGGTTCCTTACGTTCTTCCAGTGCCACATTGATCACGGTCAGGTCTTTCGCACTGTAAGTTTTCAGGATCTGTTTCAGTTGCTGGTTTTCCAGTCTGGAGGCAGCAGACCAGCTGGCCCAGAAGTTCAGGAATACCACTTTCCCTTTGAAGGAAGAAAGCGTCACCCTGTTACCATTGGGGTCTTTCTCAGAAAACTCGGGAGCTGCGGCGCCAACGGCGGTCTGTTTTGCTACCTCGATCTTTTTCAGGTATGCTTTACCTTTTGCGGATGTTTTGGTATGATCGGCCAGTAATTTGAACAAAGGCTCCACATCGCGGTAATCGATAAACGCACCTGCATATTCTTCAAGGATATCCAGGCTGATATACATCTCGGGATGCTGCTGGATAAACTCTTTCATTTTTTGTTTTCTGAAGTCCATTGCAGCGCGGAAATGCTCCATATATGTACCTTTGGCAGCAAGTGCTTTCTCCGATACATCATTCTGCAATGTGTTGGATGATTCAGTAGTCAGCAGTGTCAGTTTTTCTTCTGCATCTGCCATGAACTTCTGATAGGTTTTGTAATCATCCTGTGAATTTGATCCGTTAGAATCAAAGTTAGCGATGCTTTCGTCGGATGTTAACCATACGATTGAACCTGGTTCTACGTAGAGATGAGCAATGTCCTTTGCATTAAAGAAGGTCTGTGGTTCTCCGTCCCTGCTTACAGTAAGCAGGATGTTAGTAGGATAGGAGACAGGCCTGTCGAACGAAAAATTACCATTATCAACATCTGCGGAATCATATACACTTTTGCCGTCAAAAGTGTAACCAATATAAACCTTGGCGGGTGCCTGTAATCGTCCGAGCTTTCCTTTAATCTGAAAGGATTGCGCCATTGCGGGCATAGTTATGCAGCAGGCTGCAAGAACCATTAAGCTTCTGTTCATCTATTTTACCTGTTTTACCTTTATTATTATGGTTACACGAATTATTAACCCAGATTCAAAATTTAAACGCGCATTGTATTGAATGAACCCTTTGCATATAAGACAACATTTAATACCCGATATGCGTACAAGGGTTAAAAAAAAAATTAAAGTATATGGATAAGTAAAGTGGAGGTGTAGATATTATGAGTAAGCTAAATGTGGGGTGCCGGAATACATAATTGATTTATTTTATGGACTTTATGAAGCCGGTACTTGCCTGGATAGAGCGAAAACCCGCAAAAAAAATATTTTCCGGCGGATACCCGTTTGGGTTATTAAATAGTTGATAGTCAGAGAAGAAAAAATTTTTAGGAATTTTTTTAAAGAGGCCCCTTAATTATTTTACCTGCATAACGAATAAAAATTGTTTTTAAATATAAAAAATTGTTAAATTGTAGTAGAACCTTGAACCTTTTATTATTATTTAAACGAAAACTATCCCTATGACGAAGCGCGCATTGAACCTATTGCTTATTGTTATTCTGGCTCTGTCTTCCTTCACCTCAATAGCTAAAGCAAGTAACGAGAAACCTCCTTTTACCGAAATCGGATACCAGACAGACGGTAATTATTATTATACTTTCTACGTTGACCTGTCTAAGAACGGGCCTAACGCCATCGCTTATATACAGGTACAGAAAAATTCTACAGGAGAAATACTGAAGCTGGATAATTTCAGCGGTAAGGTGATGCTGTTGAATCCTGTACAATTCAGCATAAAAGATAAAGCTACCGTATCATTCTTTGATGGGAACAAATTGGTTTCCAAAGACCTCAAAGGTGCTCTTGAAGGTAGTGTAAAACCCTGATCAACGCTATATAATATTAATAAATGTCCCGGAGCCGGATTACTATGTAACCGGTTACGGGATATTATTGTTTCATGCCAAACTATAGCAGGAGGTAGGAGGCCATCAGAAAATATAGGATAAATCGCCGAAACAAAAAAAACGAAATGCTTTGAGTTTTTCGTAATCTGCCGAACTTATTCGACGTTATAAAGACCGCTTATGAGAGTCCGCCTGCCGACGTACCGGAAACCAAGCAGCTAAGGAATACCCCTGGCAGGGAACCACAACGCACTGTTAACTGTTAAATAAGCAGAAAAGACCAATAGCACGTTTACCACCAAAATCTGAAAATCGCGGATCACAAGATCAGTCAAGGAAACTGTAGCATTTTTTATCAATCATCATCATATCTAAATCGAACAAGCTATGCTTCTACCCAAATCCAGCTTGCTCGTGTTGCTATTTCTATTTAGCACACTGGCACTATTTGCACAGCAAAACATTTCAGGTAAAATTAAGGACGCCGTGAATGGCAAGCCTATTCCCGGTGTGACTATCAGAATACAGAACACCAACAAGGGAACGATCTCCGACGGAAACGGTGCCTATAATCTGGCCGTTCCCTCCAATGGTACGCTTATAGTCTCTTTCACGGGGTATAAAACGCAGACTATTAAGGTATCGCCAGGCAGTTCATCCCTGGACATTACAATGGAAGAAGACTTCGCTAAACTGGACGAAATCGTGGTAACTGGTCTGGCTACTACTGTAAAGAGAAGTAACCTGGCCAATACCGTGGTGACCATCAATGCCAATCAGCTGTCAGGTGCTGCGCCTGCGCAGACCTTCGATGCGGCGCTAAGCGGTAAAGTACCCGGCGCACTGATCACAGCCAACTCCGGTGCTCCCGGTGGTGGTATTTCGATAAAGATGAGGGGTATCACTTCCGTATTTGGTAACTCACAGCCACTATATATAGTGGACGGTATCTTCTTCAATAATAGCAGTATCCCAGCGGGATTGAACGATGTAACCGGTGCCGCTACTGCGGGTAACCCCAATAACCAGGATAACCCTTCCAGCCGTATCGCTGACCTGAACCCACAGGATATTGAGAACATTGAGATCCTGAAAGGAGCCTCAGCAGCCGCCCTGTATGGTGCGAAAGCAGCAGCCGGTGTGGTGATCATCACTACCAAAAAAGGAAGGGCCGGTAAAACAAGGATCAGCGTGAACCATGAGACCGGGTTTGCCAAAGTAAGACACCTGATGGGGGTGCGTACTTTTACCCCGGAAACAGCTGCTGATCTGGCTGGTCCGTCTTCCAGCACTGACCCTACCGTAATCGCAAGACGTGCGGCATATGCGGCGCAATACAACGCCGCTAAAAGCGCAGGTAAGATCTACGACTATGAGAAGGAAATGTATGGAGAAACAGGTCTGATATTGAATACCGGCCTGTCCCTGAGTGGCGGAGGGGAAAAGACTACATTCTACATCTCCGGCAACCGCAGGCAGGAAGAAGGTATCGTAAAGAATACCGGCTATTTCAATAACTCCGTACGTGTGAATATAGATCATAGGATAAGCGACTATATCTCTTTGGGCGTTACTACCAGTTATATTCATTCCGACGCTGACAGGGGGCTGACAAACAACGATAACAATGGTGTGACCTACGGGGTTGCTTTGTCATCTACTCCTGATTTTGTGGACCTGTTCCCGAATGCATTAGGAGAATATCCCCGGAACCCATTTGCGGCATCCAATCCGCTGGAGACCCGTGATAAAATGAAAAACAATGAGCTGACCAACCGCTTTGTAGGTGGGGCTAACCTGGAAGTGCGCATTCAGCAGAATGAGCATTCTTCTACCAAATTCATCGGCCGTGGTGGGGTGGACTATTTTAACTATAAAACAGCTGCCTTATTCCCCCGTGATCTGCAGTTTGAAGAGAACGCCTTACAGGGGCATTCCATCCAGGGTAATACCAATAACACCAATACCAATTTAGGCGGTTTCCTGGCCAATACTTTCACACCAAATGAAAATATTAGTCTGACCAGTACTGTGGGCGCCACCCTGGAAACAGGTTTCATGGATAACATCGTAACAGTGGCCACCAATCTTGTGTCCGGACAGAGCAATCTTGACGCCAGTGCCAATACCACTACAAGGCAGTTCAGGCAGAAGTACCGCGACAATGGTATCTTCATACAGGAGGACCTCTCACTGATTGACGCTATTACACTGAGTGGCGGTATACGTTTTGACCGGTCTACCAACAACGGCGACTACAAGAAATATTATGTATTCCCCAAAGGAGCTATTTCCTGGAACATTGCAAAGATGAAATTCTGGGATGTGAAAGACGTTCAGAACCTGAAGATACGCGCCGCCTATGGACAGTCAGGTAACGTACCGCCATACAGCAGTAAGTTCACCGGTATGCTGGGAAGTAATATCGGCGGATATCCCGGTATATTGGTAGATAACCTGTTGGGTAATCCGGACATCAAACCAGAAAGACAGTCTGAGTTTGAAACAGGTCTGGACGTGAGTGTACTGAACGGCAGGGTAAGCCTGGAAGCTACTTATTATATCAAGAAAATACAGGATGTACTGCTACGTCATGCATTGCCGGGATCTTCCGGTTATGCGAACGAGTGGAAGAACAGTGGTGACCTGAAGAACAATGGTATTGAGCTGGGACTGACAGCCATCCCGATCAACAACAAAAATATCAGGTGGACTTCCTCCATCAACTGGTGGCGTAACCGTTCCAAGGTGACAAAACTGATCATACCTCCTTATGCGATCGGGGCCTTCGGTAACTCACTGGGTACTTTCTACCTGGAACAGGGAGAGCCAGCTACACAGATCAAAGGAACTGTAGGCGGCGACCTGAAACTGATCGGCAATTCAGAACCTAAATTCCAGATGAGTTTTTATGATGAGGTGACTTTCTTAAAGAACTTCACCCTGCGCTTCCTGGTACATTGGAAGAAAGGTGGCGACAATATTAACCTTACGCAACTGCTGACAGACCTGGGTGCTACATCATTTGATTATGACGACGTCCTGCATGGTACCAAGGCAGGTGTTTACCGTACCGGTGCAGGAGATGCTTCTATCTATGTACAGGATGCTTCTTATGTACGCATCCGCGAGATAGGGCTTTACTATAATGTGCCATTGAAGAATACCAATTTCATCAAGGGTATACGCCTGGGTGTATCGGCCAACAACTTCTTTACCTGGACAAGTTATGTAGGGTATGACCCTGAGGTATCCAACTTCGGAAGTAATACTATCACTACCTCTACAAGTCGTGGTAGTAATGGTTTGTCTACCGGTGTGGATGTTACACCGTTCCCTGCTTCCAAAAGAGGAAGCTTCCATGTTGGAGTGGATTTCTGATCATTTTCCGTCTGTTAAAAATTATTACATATGAAGAACTATTTCTCAATTATAACTGCCGCCTTTTTCCTGCTGATCATGAGTGCATGTCAGAAAGGGGAAATAACCAGTCTGAATACGCCTGTAGTAGGAGGTGTCATTAGTAACCCGACCCGTAGCGACCTGTTTAATCTTGTAACAGGTGCAGAATCGGGCATGCGTAACCACTATGCTGTTTACCTGGATGGCCTGGGTGCTATCGGCAGGGAAATTTATCGTTTCTCTGGTTCTGAGCCCCGTTACACGACCGATATTCTCGGCGGTGGTAGCAGAAGGCTGGATAATAATACCTTCTACCTGACCAATCCCTGGGGCGCCCGTTACCAGGTGGCAAGACAATGCTTCATCCTGCTGGATGCTGTAAAGAATGCCCGTACGGAGATTGCATCTGATGTACAGAAGAAGGCTTTTTCCGGATATGCAAAAACGCTGATCGGGTATCAGCTACTGCTCAATATCAATATGACAGATTCCAACGGCGCCCGTATACCGGTGCCTAATGGTGCTACATTAGGTCCTGTAGTGACAGATCCGGGGAAAGTGATGGATACTGTATTGCAATTCCTGGATGACGGGAAAGCGGATCTGACAGGATCTGAAGTAATGTTCCCCTTATCAGACGGTTTTGCTGGTTTCAAAGATGCAGCCGGCCTGTTGAAATTTAACCGTGCACTGGCTGCCAGGGTGTATATCTATAGAAAGAACTGGGCTGCTGCATTAACAGCCTTGAATGAGTCTTTCTTTGATCTGAACGGCGCCTTGAATACGGGGGTATATCATTACTTCTCCACGAATGGCGGCGACCTGGCCAATACGCTGTTCATACCACCAAATAACACCGGTGAGGTAAGAGGCTCACATCCTTCCTATGCCGCGGATATTGTTGCGGGAGATGACCGTATTAATAAAACTGCCCAGCGTAATGCCGCTTTCAGCCAGAATGGACTGACGGCTACACGTGACGTGGTGATCTGGAGCTCACTGAATTCGCCGGTAAGTATTATCCGCAATGAGGAGCTGATCCTGATCTATGCGGAGGCTAAGATCCAGAGCGGGTCTATACCTGACGGTATTGTTGCGCTGAACCGTATCAGGACTGCGCATAACCTGCCACCGTATGCAGGTGCTATCACTAACGCTGCATTGATAACAGAGCTGTTGTACAACAGACGTTATTCCCTGTTCATGGAAGGACATCGCTGGATAGATGTAAGACGTTATAACTTATTGGGTACCCTGCCGAAAGACAGGCCCGATGATGATGTGTGGGCAAGATATCCGTTGCCGCAGAATGAGAGCAATTTGTAGTTTTAGTCAGCAACAGCGCCGCAGGAGATTGGTCTTCTGCGGCGCTGTTGTTTTTATCAGGCACCCCTTATCTTATCATGTGAGTGTCGGCCTATGGTCATTTCTGGCTTCCTGTAAAATAATTTCCCGATTGCGTAAACTGTTCCCTTTTCGTCAGATCAACTTTGCAGTTTAAACTTGTTTCTATCAATCACAACGTTAACGGGAATGACCAGACATCTACTTTTTCTTAGTTTTTTACTGCTGTTGATCCATGTTGTATCTGCACAGGGTGTGAAGGACAATAATGGCATCATCAGTGGAACTATCACCACCAGTGATGGTAAACCTGCTTCCAATGTGACCATCAGGATTGAGCGCACCAAATGGGGTGGTATCAGTGATGAAAAAGGCGAATTTATTATTAAGAACGTAAGACCGGGCAACTGGTTGCTGAAAGTGTCAGCTGTTGCTGCAGTAGGCCAGGAGAAATCGGTGAGTGTGGCTGCAGGAGAAACTGTGCATGTTGATTTCACCTTGAATGAGAACGCGGCCCAGTTGCAGGAGATCATCGTATCCTCCACTAATCCAAATAAAGAGAACAGCATAGTGGCGAAGATGCCTTTACGGAACCTGGAGAATCCGCAGGTGTATAATACGGTGTATTCAGAGATCATAAAACAGCAGGGCATCACGAATTATGATGACGCATTCAGGAATGTGCCGGGCATTACCCGTACCTGGGAGTCCACGGGAAGGGCAGGAGACGGCGCTTCTTATTTTGCGCTGAGAGGTTTTGATGCACAGCCCCTGTTATATAACGGACTGCCGGGTATTACGAGTGGTAATCTGGACCCTGCAGATATTGAAGAGATACAGGTGATTAAAGGCCCTTCAGGTACATTGTTTGGCGGCGCCTTTTACAGCTATGGGGGGATGATCAATACCATCACTAAAAAGCCTTATTTCGGTTATGGCGGGGAAGTAGGTTATAACTTCGGCAGCTATGGACTGAACCGCGTAACGGCAGATGTGAATGCACTTTTGAGTCAGAAGAAGAAGATCGCAATGCGTGTGAACACGGCGTATCATTCTGAGAACAGTTTCCAGGACGCAGGATTTAAGAAGCCCTTTTTTATTGCGCCATCATTGGCTTATGAAGTGAATGACAGGCTATCCTTCCAGGTAATGGCAGAGATCCTGAATGAAGAAAGAGCGGTAGCGCCGGTATTCTTCCATTCAGACAGGGTGTCGCCATTGAGGTATAAGAATATCGAAGAGATGAAGCTGAATAACGATCTGTCTTTTACCAGTAATGATCTGACTATAAAGAATCCGCGTTACAACCTGCAGGCACAAATGTTGTACAGGATATCTGATCAGTGGACGTCTCAGACGGTAATATCAAGAGGTAGTGTAAAATCCAACGGCATCTACACCTATATATGGGATGATGTTCCCGGGGATGACTATTTCGATCAATATTTTCACAATGAGAACCAGACCACTACTACCACAGATATCCAGCAGAACTTCAACGGCGATTTTAAGATCGGTAAACTGAGAAACCGGCTGCTGGTAGGATTGGACTTCTTTAACAGAAATATCATTGACAATGGTTCCGGTTGGGCTGCCGGCAGGTCGGTAAGCCCACAGGGTGATATCCGTTATTATGTAGACCCATATACCAATGATACGACAGGTCCTGTAAGTTTGTCAAAGGCGGCGATCGATAATTTACTGGCTGGCACGGGTATCAGCAATAGTAATATCTCCAATAGTACTTATAGCGCCTATTTCTCTGATGTACTGAATTTTACACCGGGACTTTCGGCAATGGTGAGCCTGAGGGCAGATTACTTTGATTCCAAAGGAGAAAAGAGCACCAAAGAGGATGACTTTCACCAGTTTGCCTTGTCGCCCAAGTTCGGTCTTGCATATGAGCCGATCTTAAATAAACTTTCTGTGTTTGCGAGTTATATGAATGCCTTCATCAATGTTGCGCCGCAGCAGGTTTCAGATGCGGATGGCAACAATGTACATATCAAGTCTTTTAATCCCGAGCACGCTAACCAGCTGGAGTATGGTGTAAAGGCCAACCTGTTTGAAGATAAAGTACATGCTACTTTCTCCGTATACGACATCAAGGTATCAGACAGGGTGTATCCCGATCCGGCAAATCCGATGAATGTTATTCAGGGCGGTAAAGTAGGCAGTAAAGGATTCGAACTGGATATTAATGCGAACCCGGTGAAGGGATTGACCCTTATAGCAGGGTATAGTCATAACAGCACGAAAGTGAAAGAAGGCAACTCAACGGACTTTTATTCAGAGCCGGGCAGGGCTCCCGGCGGACAAGGTCCGCAGGACCTGGCAAACATCTGGGCTAACTACAAAATTCAGACTGGTAAGCTGAAGAACTTTGGCATTGGTCTGGGTGGTAACTATGCAGGTCGCTATAAAGTGATAGACAATGCTGCTACCGGAGATTTCTATCTGCCCAGCTATGCGTTGCTGAATGGAGCGATATCTTACAATTCGCAGGATTTCAGGATCTCACTGAACGTGAATAATATTACCAATGAGACATATTACATTGGATACTGGTCAGTGAATCCACAACGCAGAAGGAACTTTACGGCAAGTTTTGCGTATAAATTCTAGTATAGATTTCATCCATAGATATATAAAAAGGCCGCCTCAAAAGAAAGAGGCGGCCTCATTTATCTTATGCCATGTGACTATTTTACTGTATCACTATTTTATTAGTAATTGTATTGCGACCATTGCTGATCACCACAATATAGAATCCTGAAGGGATGCCGGCAGTAGAAACTTTCACCACGCCAGTGCTGGCTGTTCTGGTAGCTACTACTTTCTTATTGATGTCCAGTATGGTTATCCGTACCGGTTGTTTGGCGTCCACCTTATCCAGGGCGACGGTAAAGGTACTACCCTTTACTATCGGGTTAGGATATACGGAAGCGGTAGCTGCTTTGGTGTTGCTTGCAGGCGCTACTGTCTGAGCAACTGCTGCCACTCTGGCTGTACCCACTACGCCCCAGTTAAAGGCCTCCCAACCCTGTATAGAAGTACGGTTACAGTTCATTGCCTTTTCACCGTTCTCAGAGCTTACATACATACCGTTGTTACCTTGCAGAGAAATAGTATTATCTGCATTCACGATCCAGGTAAACTGTTCCCAACCCTGTATAGAAGTACGGTCACAGGTCATCGCTGTAGCGCCATTGCCGGAAGTTACATATTTACCCTGGTTGCTCAGCGCAATCTTACCGTTACCGGCGTCTACCACCAGGAATTGTTCCCAGCCCTGTACAGTAGGACGGTTACAGTTCATGGCCTTTGCTCCGTTCTCAGAACTCACATACTGGCCGTTAAAGCCCTTCAGCCAGATGGTCTGGCCGATAGGCGCCTTTGAAGGATCATTAGGCTCATTTGGATCCTGAGGATCAGTAGGAGGGTTAGTGCCATTGCAGGCGCCTACTACGGCCCATGCGGAGCTGACACCTGGAACATCAGCAGAACCAGCCCACCATAGGTTGCGATAGATGGTACTGTTGTAACGCACGATAGTACCTGCGGTAGCATAGGTTGCTGCAGCACTCCACAGGGGCAGGCCTGCACAGCCTTCAAATGTCTGGGAGTTCCATACTGCGAAGGTAGTGCTGGTCACCACAGAATCTTTACCGGGGCGGATACCCACGGCTGTAGCGGTGTAGGAGTTATAAGCAGATGGCGTCCATTGTACGGAAGTACCGGACAGGCGTTTGCCATCTATCTTGATAAATACCTGTGTAATCTCACTATTCGGATCATTTTTAGATACTGACAGAGTAATGGCTGATAATGAGCTTACGTTCAGGATACCGTTAGCAGGTGAGGTGAATTTGAGTGAAGCGATCTTGCTACACTCCGCTGCATCAATTGGGAAAGGGCGCATATTAGCACAACCGCAGTTCACGGAGTTATTACCGCCGTTCAGCTCAATGCTTACGCCTTTGATGCCGGCGTAACGCTGGAAGTGGCCTATACGACTTAGTACCGTGTTGTTTTCTGAACCGCTGCCACACTCTATAGCACCATTGATGATATTGACAGTAGCGCCAAAGCCGGGACGCAGGCCCAGTGCTGTCTGCTCGCTGGTAGGCGTCCATTTACCGGGGATCATTACATCATGGCAGGAAGGTTTGGGGTACTGCTGTGTCATCCAGAACCAGATACCTGTTTGGAAAGCGATCACACCGTCCTGGATCACCTTTTCAGGATTTGCCAACAGTACATTCTTATCGCCAAAGAGGAACTCACTGACCTGGCCATAGTTGTAGTTGTAGCTCAGCTGAATAGGGCCACGGCCATGGTATGATTTGCCGGGCGCAGGAGGATACACGGCATCATCAACACGGTAGCCGATGTTGTTAGTGTTTTCGTAACCCTGCTCTTCGCGGAAGTAAAGGCCCCAGGCATACTGGCCATCCGGCGCAGTAGGCCAGCCACCGGTAGTTTCCTGCGAGATGTTGGCCAGGAAAGCACACAACTCACGTTTGCGTACAGTCAGGTCGCCTTCGCCCGCAAAGGAAGCATAGTCCAGTGTTTCCGTGAGGATGTTGTTAGTGGAGATGTTGAAGTCAACATCCGTACGGATCACTTTGGATGCCCCTGTTGTCTTGTCAATACGTGTAAGACGGTAGGCATTGGTGCCGCAGCGTCTTTCCACGATGATCTTAATGTTGCTCATACGGCTTACTGCTTCAGCAAAGTTGGCATAGGAATAAAAATCCTTTGCCGGAGTAGTAGGCGGTATCCCGGAGCCGGAACGGTCGTCCGGGTTAAAGCGGTGGGGGAACAATGTGTTCCACTCAGAGGCGGCCAGCACATCGCTAAAGGTTTGCGCGTAGCCATTGTTTGTCGCCGCCATGCAGCATAGGAGAAAGGATGCAATAAAGCTTCGCCTGAGCCATCGTTTGACAGCAGGCAGTTTGTAATGGATTTTCATGGATATACTATTTGGTTTTCAGTGAATAGACGGTGAAGACGGGATTTTATGGTGAATACGACATGGCTTGCCCGCTGGAGACAATTGCTTGCAGCGGGTTTTAGCGATGATTATTTTGAGTAATGCAAATGATTATTCTGAGTAAAACAAAAGATAGGCTTTCTTTCCTGTTTACGTTATGTTTGATTGTGGTGTTTGTTTGCTGGCACTATTAATATTTAATTTATCTGCAAATATTGCCTGCTGTGATAAGCAGCCAGACGTGTACGCATACTATGACGTATGAGTACACGTCTGGTACCTGTTGAGGAGATAATTTTTTATGTATGCGTTCCCTATTTTTTGGGATGGTTTGTGCTGATGTGATACTTGTCCTCCATATCCCATAGCCTTGCGCCGCCTTTAATACCGTCTTTATTGGTGAAAATGTGAATGTTATCATCCAGGGGAATGGTCAGTTCGTCTGCACTTCCTCCCCCTATGTACAGCCGGTCGTAATTAAAGACGGTTTTCAGGATCTCCAGCACCCGTTCCATTCGTTTGTTCCATTTCTCTTTACCTTCTCTTTCCAGGGCTTTATTTCCGATGTATTCGTCGTAATCGTGCTCCCGGGTAACGGGGTGGTGTGCCAGTTCAAGGTGAGGCAGCAGGTACCCATCTATCAGCAATGCGGTGCCAAACCCGGTGCCCAGTGTGACTGCCAGTTCATACCCTTTACCGCTGACCACGCCCAGGCCAAGCTGGTCTGCATCGTTGACGAGCCTTACCGGTTTATCCAGCAGATCGGCAATTTGCTGGCCCAGGTCGATATTCTTCCAGTTCGGGTTGCCCAGATTGGGCGCGGTATAGACGATACCATTGCGTACATAACCGGGGAAGCCTACCGAGACCTTGTCATAGGCCGGCATGTCCCTGACCAGTGTGGAAATGGTTGCCAGTACATCCGCCGGTTTCGCCTCCTCAGGTGTGGGGAGCCGTTTGTATTCCATCTGCCATTCGCCTTTGCTGTTGAGAATAGTGCCTTTGATGTGTGAACCGCCTATGTCTATTGCTAAAATGTGATCGGATGATGTCATTGTTTACCGGGATTGTAATTAGTGAAAAACCCTGCGTTTCGTTACGCAGGGCGCTTCAATGAAATTACTTCAGATTCTGCAGATATTTGATAACATCTTCCCGGAAGGGGCCTTTATTTTTGATGGCCTCCAGTATTTGTTCGTGTTTAAGGTGCGGAAACTGTCTGTGAACATATTTCACTTCTGCAGGATCATTGGTATCAATTCTTATACTGTCTTGCTGACCGACATTGGTTTTGTTATCAGACATATTAAAAGTTGAAATCGTCCGTTCTGAAGGGCGATGCAGGAAGTCCTTCTTTGTTAAACAAGTTGGCATTCAGCGGACTATCAGCCCAGGCATAACGTACCGCTACAGGTTTGCTGATGGATTCATGCCAGACAATTACGGTATTGTTTATTATTGCTGCATGTGCCCACCTGAATTTGCCATCAGCTCCGGCAATAGCGAAGTGTTTCAGCGGACCGCCTTTTGCCAACAGACCGCTTCCGGTATTGGTGAATTGCAGGATGATCTTGTTCCCTTTTATGGTCATGTTCTTGTAGAGAGGACCGGAGCTAACCACCAGGCTATCATTGTATGCCAGTTTACGGGCAGCCAGGGCCAGGCGTTTGCCTACATCTTCTTTGTTGAGCGGATGGATATCATTCCATTCTCCAATATCTGTGGTTACAACCATAGCGGTATTGGGAACGGAGAGTGTCTTTGACTGTGCTTCCCGTAAGAGGGCCCAGTTGCTGTTGGTAGGTTGCGGATAACTGGCCATATAACTGGTCAGCTGTACATAGAGGAAGGGAAAGTTCTTCATAGGATGCATAGCAGCCCATTTTATCCGCCAGTCTTTTATCAGTGCCGGGAACAATTGACTGTATTCCGCTGCCCTGTCAGAGTTGGCTTCTCCCTGGTACCAGATGACACCTTTAATAGCGTAGGGCAGTAACGGTGCTATCATGCCATTGTACAGCCCCAGGGGCTGCGTATAAAAGGTCATAGCAGGTGGTATAGGCGCAGTAGCGGCGCCCAGTTGATATTGCCATGGTCCTTTCAGGTCGACGGTATCGGTAGCAGTGAACAGCTGATAAGGCTTGTCTTGATAGAAGCCGCCGTTACCACTATAGTTAATCAGTCGTATAACGATGGTGTTTGCACCTTTCTTCAGCATGCCGGCAGGGATAGGATATTTCCTCGGAGGATACTGATATTGCGTAGCGCCGACCAGTTGACCATTGAGGTATACGGAATCGCGGTCGACCATATTTCCCAGGAATAATCTGGCTGGCTGTCCAGCCATCGTTGCAGGTACCTGTATGGTTTTTCTGAACCATACAACGCCGTGTATATTCTTTAATCCCTGGTCTGTCCAGTACCCGGGAATATTCATCGTCTTCCGGTCCTGCGGGTTATAACTGCTGTCAAACCATTTTACAGTCGTCTGCATGCCTTTATCCTGCCACCACAATCTGCCGTACCAGTCGTCGCTGGCTTGCTGATCAGCCTTGCGTATGCTGTCAAGGTACTTTGGATCTTTTAGTTTGAGTGAGTTATAGATGCCGGGAAATTGTTGCAGTGCTTCGTCGCTTAACCATGCTTCAGCAGTTGATCCGCCGGTGGCGGCCCTGATGATGCCGATGGGGATATGGTACTTTTCGTAGAGCTCCTTTGCAAAGAAATATCCTACGCCGGAAAACTGTAGTATAGATTCCGGGTCGGCCGATGCCCAGGAGCCGGTTTCAAGATCCTCCAAAGGCTGTTGCCAATTCATCCTGGTGGCGACATTAAAAGCCCTGATATTAGGATTGGTGGCAGCCGCGATCACGGCGGGATATTTGTCTTTTAACCGTATCATAGACAGCTCCATATTGGATTGTCCGGAGCAAAGCCAGACGTCACCGATCAGGATATTCCTGATGGTGAGGTGATTGCTGGCATCGATCTTCATGTCGTAGGGACCGCCAGCCTCCATTGGCGGAATGGCCACCCGCCAGTGGCCATCCGCAGGAGTGATCGTTTCGTATTGTTGACCGGCAAAGCTGATGGTGATGTTTTCCCCTGCGGTTGCCCATCCCCACAGGTTTAGCTGGGTCTCCCGCTGTAATACCATATTGTCGCTGATCAGGCGGGGAAGCCTGACCTGTGCGCAAATGGAATTGCTTATTACTGTGCTAAGGAGGAACAAACGAAAAATCTTCATAAAACGTGAGATATGTGAAGCTTAGAATCCAATTGAATTACCGCCGTCTACAGGCAATATTACCCCTGTAATATACCTGGCAGCATCCGAAGTAAGAAAGAGTGCTGCATCTGCAACATCTTCAGGAAGGCCCATGTGCCCCATGGGCGTTCTGCCGATGGCTTTCTGTTTCCTTTCAGGATCAGCGTTCAATGCTTTGGCTGTCATCGCTGTTTCGATGAAACCGGGAGCAATGGAATTGATGCGGATCCCTTTTGGAGATAATTCCACCGCCATGGCCCTTGTCATGCCGTCTATTGCCGTTTTACTGGCGGTATAGGCGATTACCCTTGGCATACCGTATTGGGCCGCCATAGAGCTTATATTGATAATACTACCACTGCCTTTTGGTAACATGTGTTTTACTACCTCTCTTGAAATAGAGAATACGGAACAGAGATTGGTAGTGATGACCTGCTGGAATTCTTCGTCAGTGATGTCGATGAAATCTTTCTTCATGTTGATGCCGGCATTATTCACCAGGATATCAATATGTCCGAACTGGTCGATGATCTTTCTGATGAGATCCGGAATAGAAGGCAGGTTGCTTACATCATGGATGATTGGATAACAGAGATCGCCCAGTTGTGTTTTGGCCGCCTGCAGCTTCTTTTCATCCCTGCCCACGATCACGGTGTGTATGCCGCTGCTGATGAATTTTTCCGTGATAGCGAGTCCTATACCTGAGCCTCCGCCGCTTACTATTGCTACTCGTTTGTTTGCTGTATCCATATCGATCTGTTTATTTAAGGTATATCAGTTTCCCGGTGCGTAAGGGAAATGTTGTTGTTGATAGTATTCGAGTGTATGGTCTGGTTTTTCGTAACTGGCCGGGAAAGGCATTTGGGAGAAGGTCTGGAAGTATAGCAGACAAGCATTCCGCCACCAGATAGCATCTTTGTGCTGGATGGCCAACAGCATCTGTACCTGGTGAAATCTTTCCGGATCAATATAGGGTTTAAGCTGTTCCCATCTTTGCTGCATGGCGCTGACACTGTCTACGCCTTCCTGGTATTTATGACAAAGCTCGTTCCACAGGGTTCTGCCGGAATGCATTTTATGCTGCCAGCTAACGTGGTGGAACCATAGCAGGTACTGGTCACTGCAGGTATTGCTGTCGGCGTACAGCTGTCTTACGGCAGGTTGGTATTGTTGTAATGCATTGGTGCCGGAAGCTGTTCTGTCAAAGCCGATACCTTTTGCGTCTGCTTTGTGATAATATATGGGGTCCCAGTCAGGGCGGGGTGCATTGTTGCTCCAGGGGGCAGGGCCATAGTGGTGGCCGTTGCCCATGATATGATGCAGGCCGAGGGGCGTCATATAGTTCACGACAGCTTCGCGGGAGGTAAGCATGATCTGTTTGATAGAGGTGACCACGGCTGGATCGTTGCTGAATGTTTGCTGGATCCATTCTGTAGCTATTTGTTCGCTGGTAAGCGTGTAGTCCCATGCTAGCCGGCCGAGCGCATACCAGTTTGCCTGGCCAAAGAGATGACCTGTCCAGTTGCGTTCATTACCGATATTGGATACGGCTGCGATACCTGATAGTGTATGTTCATAGAGACTACCGTCGATGACCTTTGCTACGGAGCTGTTCGGGCCTTTGGCATGTGTATCTGCGTCGAGTACTTCTTTGAACAGGGGCGCTTCGTATACGAGGTGTGTGCCCTGACCCAGGTATTCCTGGGTGAGCTGGAATTCCATCATCAACGGCGTCTGCGGCATAGCGCCGAACAATGGAGAGAAGGGTTCTCTTGGCTGGAAGTCGATAGGTCCGTTCTTCACCTGTACCAGTACGTTCTTGTTGAATTTACCATCCAGCGGAGTAAATTCTGCATAGGCCTGTTTGAACCTGTCATTTGCTTGTGGATCGTATACGAAGGCGCGCCAGATAACGATGCCGCCGAAAGGCGCTACTGCGTCTGCCATCATATTGGCGCCATCTGCATGGCTGCGGCCATAGCTTTGAGGGCCGGGTTGTCCTTCGCTGTTGGCTTTTACTAAGAAGCCGCCAAAGTCAGGGATCAGCTGATAGATCTCTTTTACTTTAGCTTGCCACCATTGGCGTACGGTATCGTTGAGCGGATCGGCAGTTTTCAGGTGGCCGATCTCCATGGGAGCGCTGAAGCGGGCGCTGAGGTATACCTTGATGCCGTAGGGGCGGAGTATATTGGCCAGCGCTGCTACTTTCCGGAGGTAAGGCGCTGTGAGTATAGTGGCGTTGGCGTTGACGTTGTTCAGTACTGTACCGTTGATGCCGACAGATGCATTAGCTCTTGCGTAATCGATGTAACGGTCATCTATATAGTCGGGCAGGGTATGCCAGTTCCAGATGGAGATGCCGGCGTATCCGCGTTCTACGTACCTGTTCAGATTATCCCAGTGGTTCAGCAGCCTGAGTTTAACACGGGGAGAAGATATGATGTGTAAGTTTTCAATGGATTGGTGGGTTTGGATGAGTCTCAGCAGGTGGAAGGCGCCGTAAAGTACGTCTGTTTCCGTGTTGGCGGTGATGATTGTATAGTGCTTATTGTCAATTGTTTTTGAAGTGATGAGAAAGCCTTCTGCTGGTGTCTGGTTGTCTTGTAGCTTTAATGCTGTCAATGCTTCACGGGTACCGGCGATGAGTGTATTGCCGGCAACTTTGCTGGTTACTGTGATATGTGTGTCGAGTAAACCGTTCAATCCCTGTTCCAGTTCTTTTTTTACTGCGTCCATGGTGGGGGATTGGCCTGCCACCTGGATAGCGGTGATGGTTTTCCTGTAGGATGTCAGTAACATGTTGTTGTCTATGCGTTTGTACCGGAGCCAGAGATCGTAGCCGTCTTCGGCGTGTAATACATGTGCCAGGCATGATAACAACAGCAGTAATAGTGTTTTTCTCATAACGGGGATGTTGTAGAAATTACAATCGGTTGCGTAAAAGTCGGGAAAAGAAATTTAATTACAAAGATTTGTTTTTGGGGATGGTATAGCGGAGGGTTTGTGGAAGGGGGGATGGCCTGAATTCAAGCCGACCGCCGTAGGTGGGCGTGTGTTTGTAGCCCCGGGTTTCAACCCGGGGTGACGATAACGGGGATGTTTTATCACAATGGTTATACCCTATTAATGATGATTTCATATTCAAGTATGCCTCACGCGTGATAGGAGGGTGTGTTTGATGACGTTTTGTTGTTTTTGGGGATGGTTCGGGGGATGTTGCTGCGGTTTCAGGTGGGACCACGGGCTGTATCCCTTTTCGAGGACCTTACTATTGGGCTTTCTCAATCGTGGTTGGCTTTTGAATAGTTATTAAACCCCTGGTCAATCGTATCAGCACTCTCAAAGGGATAAGGCCCTTTGGTCTCCACCTGAAACCATCCGCTACATTAGGAGGGCTTATGGATGGGGGACGGCCTTTAGTTCAAGCCGACTGCCGTAGGTGGGCATATGTTTACCGCAATTTGCATATTAAAGGAGAGATGTATTATTTTTGCAGCCCTTATGTGTGAATTGTTTACGAATTTATATAATGCTTATTTCACTCTTGGTGGGTCGGATAAGTATATCATAGGTAAGAATCTTAGAATGGTCAGCCTCTCGGAGAATGCTTATTTGCTTCACCTGGATACCCGGGAGGTAACATATCTGAACTGGTTTTATGGGGATCCGACCTGTGGGGTGATTAGTGAAGATGAAAAGTGGGTGGTAGTGGCTGGAGATTTCGAAATAACGGTATGGGATGAAGGTGTTGTAACCACGATTGATACGAGTCCCGTATTTGATATCCGTCAGAAAGATGCGTTTACAGTCGAGTTGTTAGTGAGTATACCATATCTTGATGCCGCGGTGTGGGAGCTGAATATTGCGACGATGGAATTGCGGAAGACCGCGCATTATACAACGTTCTTTAATAAGGAATACCTTAGCAAATGCACTATCCTGTGTAAGTTGTAGCGGTTATTTCCTGTTCACCTGGTAGCTCCCTGCTAATCAGCTCAAATCGGGGCACAATTGTGCTGATATTATTACCTCTTTCCTGAAGACGCTCTGATGATCAGCTCAGATCTCAGTACAATCGTATTGGTATTGGTGATGTTAGTATCCCCGTTCAGGTGGCTGGCAAGGCTGGCGACTGCAGCCTGTCCCATGTTGTAACCGGGATAGTTCACGGTAGTGAGGTTGGGTTCTATTACTCTGCTGATAGGGTCATTATTGAAGCCGGCAAAGGCGATGTTTTCCGGGATGTTGACACCGGCGTTCCTGAGGGCTATCATGCAGTAAACGGCGGCAGTGTCGTTGGCAGAGAAGACGGCTTCCGGCCTGTCTTTGGGTTTCAGTTTCAGAAGCTGTTTGGCGACATCTGTGCCGCATTCTTCGGTGAGGGTGCCTGTTATGACCAGTTTTTCGTCGAAAGGTAGTTTATGGTCCTGCAAGGCCTGTTTGTAGCCTCTTAGTCTTTCGGAATAAACATTCAGTAACATATTGCCTCCCAGGTGCATAATACGTTTATGGCCCTGCATAATGAGGTGCCGGGTGACCTGGTAGGCCGCGGTGAAGTTATCTATAATAATACTGGTGCTGTCGGGATGAGCGGCTACACGGTCAAAGAAGATGACAGGGATCTTTTTATTAAAGAACACATCGAAATGCCGGACGTTCTCTGAGCTATGGGCCAGGGATACCAGCAGTCCGTCTACTCTTTTGTTAAACATGGTCATTACGTTCTCCATTTCCTTGTCTGCCTGCTCCAGTGACTGTGCGATGATCAGGTTATAACCCTCCCTGCTGGCCGCATTCTCCATGCCGGCCAATACAGAAGACATGAAACTACTATTGAGCCTTGGTACAATAACGCCCAGTGTCTGGGTACGTTTGCTACGCAGGCTGCTGGCAAAGGTATTGGAACGATAGCCCAGCTGCCGGGCGGCTTCAGCGATCTTTTTACGGGTCTTTATATTAATAGTGGGATGGTCTTTCAACCCGCGACTGACCGTCGTAGGTGAAATGTTCAGATGTTTGGCTATATCGTAGATCGTGATTTCTTTTTCTTCTGACATGACAAGAGTGTTTCCCGTGCAAATAAAAGCAGAAATATTTTATGGAAAAAATACAATCGGTTGTAATTTTTATGAAAAGTATTATATTCGTTGTGTGAAAACGCTGATTTAAAGATTCCACTATGTAAGCACATTTTCAAGGGTTCCACGAAATAAACGAAAGAAGGCTAGTGCCAACGGTTTAATGAAAAACAGAAAGCTCATTTCCTGCCTGCTCAAGGCTATTAGCAACCCTTTACTGTGACTTCGTAACTACTGGCAATTCACTTGCGTAAGTAGCCCGGAGGGCTATGCGGTACATTCCTGTGTGTAATCAATGCTGGTATTGACTTATTGTACATTACAACCGATTTCATTTACATCAATCAAATACGGGAAAATGGTCAATCTACATCTACAATGCTGTAAGGGTAAATGGTGGCAGTATACGGTCTTCTGGGCGGCCGTTATGCTACTTTGCCAGCTTACCTTTCCTGCGGTAAGTTTTGCTCAGCAGGATAAAACAATTAAAGGCAGGGTTATCAGTGACCTGGGGACAGCAATTATCGGAGCAACAGTACAGGTAAAGGGGACAGCGAATGGTACTGTGACCAACGTTAACGGGGAGTTTACCATTACAGCCGGACCACAGGCTGTGCTCATAGTATCAAGTATGGGATTTGGAGAGAAGGAGGTTGTAGTGGGCGGCAGAACAGAAGTGAATGTACAACTGTTGCCTGTGGCAAAAGATATAGGAGAAGTGGTAGTAGTGGGATATGGTACACAGAAGAGGAAAGACGTAACCGGGTCAATAGTTTCAGTGAATGAAACCACCTTGCGTGAAGTGCCGGCAGCTAACCTGCAGCAGGCATTACAGGGACGGGCGGCAGGTCTGGAAATTCAGCGTGCCGGTACTACTCCCGGTTCAGGCGCACAGATCAGGGTTAGAGGCACAAGGTCCATCAGTGGTTCCAATGAACCATTGTTCGTGGTAGATGGTATTCCTTTTGAAGGAACGCTCAATGATCTGAATCCTGATGATATCACATCCATTGATGTGCTCAAAGATGCTTCTGCTACTGCTATCTATGGTTCCAGGGGCGCTAACGGTGTGATCATCGTTACGACCAGACGTGGTAAGAGTGGCGATACAAGGATCGCTTACAGCGGTTATCATGGAGTCAGCACTGTAGCCAACCAATACCCGGTATTCAACGCGCAGGAGTACCAGGCGATGCGTAATACTTCTACCTGGGGACAGGGTTATATGCCGGAAGAACAGAAGTCCATTGCCAGCGGCAGGACTACTGACTGGCAGGATCTGATGTATGGCACAGGATATCGTACTAATCATAACATCACTGTAACAGGCGGGCACGGCGGTAATAACTTCTCTCTGGGGGGTGGTTATTATAAAGAGAAGGCCGTATTGCCGGGACAGGATTTTACCCGTTATTCCCTCAGGGCGACGATTGACAGCCGTATCGGCAAGCGGATCAAGGTGGGGATTACAACCCTCAACCAGGTGGGCGTTACCAATGGTTCACAGTTTGTGGCCGCTGCCACGATGTTCCCCATACTGGCAATGAGTCCGCTGATGCCGGCATATGACAGTACTGGCGCTGTTATTCCATTGCCGAATGGGAATGTAGATGATAATAACTATCCGACTTATAGTCCGCTGTTGCTGCAAAGGAACAACAATAACTGGGTGGACAAAGTGCGCAGGCTGACTACCAACAACAGCCTGTATGGTGAATATGAGATATTGGATGGACTGCGTTACCGGGTGAACCTGGGTCTGAGTTACCGTCAGCAGGAAAGCGACCAGTTCCAGAGTGCTAATACTCCTGCCAATCCCGCGTTCTTCCGTGGTTTCAAGGGGAATACGGCCTCTGTAAACAATGAAGAATCGTGGGGATATACACTGGAGCACCTGTTGTATTACGACAAGACCATCGCACAGAAGCATCGTATCAGCTTTACAGGATTGTACAGCGTACAGGAGAACCATATGCATAATACACAAGTATCCAAAGACTCTATCAATGAAGATTTTGTACAATTCTATAACCTGGCACAATCCAATGTAACACCTGCAGCTGTTGTGAGTGGCAGTGAAAGTTCATGGGCATTGTTGTCTTATATGGCGAGGATCAATTACGTTTTTGACGATCGTTATATGTTCACACTGACGGGTCGTATGGATGGTTCTTCAAGATTAGCAGTGGGTCAGAAATGGCATTCCTATCCGGCGGTATCCGCAGGCTGGAATATCAGTAAGGAAGCGTTTATGAGTAAGGTGAAGTATCTGTCTAACCTGAAGCTGCGGGCGGGCTGGGGACAAACATCCAACCAGGCTGTTAATCCATATGCATCATTGGGACTTGTGACCAACAATAACTTCCTGACGGCGCCAGGCAATGTGATCAGGTACAACTATGGCAGCAGTATTGTGACGGGTTACCAGGTAAATACATTGCCTAATCCGAACCTGCAATGGGAGTATACACAGACACGCAATGTGGGTGTAGACTTCGGCCTGTTCAAAGACAGGTTGACAGGTAGTATAGATTATTATTATGCCAAAACCAACAGGATACTGTATAGTGTAACCCTTCCGCCTACTTCGGGTGTAGCGGGCGCTTACCAGACGAACATCGGTGAAATGCAGAACAAGGGGATGGAGTTTAGCGTATCGTCTGTCAACATCAGGTCAAAGAGCGGGTTCTCCTGGACCACTGATCTGAACCTCTTCTTCAACAGGAACAAGATCCTGAAATTAAGCAACCAGGTAACCCAGGATGTAGCGAACCAGCTGTTTGTAGGACATCCTATGTCGGCTATTTATGATTACAAGAAGCTAGGCATCTGGCAGACCAATGAAGCAGCAGAGGCTGCGAAATATGGTGCTGTGCCGGGACAGATCAGGTTTGAAGATCATAGTGGTCCGGATGGAAAACCTGATGGCCAGATCAGTGCATTGTACGACCGCTATGTGATTGGCAGTATGGATGCCAGACTGCAGGGTGGATTGACCAACAGGTTTGCCTATAAGGGCATTGATCTGAGTGTGGTGATGTATGCACGTTTCGGAGGGATGTTGATCAGCCAGATCCATCAGCCGAATGCTGCCTACCTGACGGTAATGGATGGCAAACGTAATGGTATCAAAGTGGATTACTGGACACCGGATAATCCTTCCAACTGGTTCCCGAAACCACAGGCCAGTATCAGCAGTATCAGTACTGCATGGACTACGCTGGGGTATTATGATGCAACTTTCGTGAAGATCAGGAGCATTAACCTGGGATATACTTTTAATCCGGAGTTACTGAAGCGCCTGAATGCACAGTCTATCAGGCTGTACTTCACGGTGGATAATGTCGCTACGCTGTTCTCTCCGTTTAAACATAAGACAGGCATTGATCCGGAAGGAACGGGTACCGGCACACAGGGTGTTGCTGATCCGGGTAATATCCGTGCGAACACGAACGGTAACGGTTCTATCACCTTAGGGCCCAGCACACCGCCTACGCGGACTTTTACGCTTGGCGCGAATATCTCACTTTAAATCATTTGCAAGCATATGAAGCCTATATATAAGCTTATGACGATGATGGCCGGAGGATTACTGTTGACAGTGGCCGGTTGTAACAAGAAACTGGAAGAGCATCCATATACGGTGTTTTCCGTAGCATACTTCAAGACGCCGGCAGGTTTGCAGAATGCGGTGAACGCGCTGTACTCCGGTATGCGATATGACTTTGGTCCTGAGGGAGCTGTGGCTATTACCGTAGATGGGACCGATGAATATACCTATGCAGAGCAGCCCAGGAATGGGGCCGGTGGTACGCAGGATTTCCTGACCCTGGGTAATTATACGCTGGACTTTGCGAATGGCGCTATTCAGACTCCGTGGAACAGGAACTATTCAAATATCAACCTGGCGAATGCGGTGGTGCAGTTTGCGCCGGAAGTGGCTATCAGTGAAGATCAGCGGAAGGTGATACTCGGGGAGGCGCGCTTCTTACGAGCACTGTATTATATGCTGCTGGTGCAGCAGTTCGGCGCGGTGCCTTTAGATTTGGGAAGCGGCGATCTGAAGTTCAATGAAGTGGCTTTCCAGGGGTTCAACAGATTGCCGGTAGCGGATGTGCTGGTGAAGGATTATAATGTCATTATAGACGATCTTGTTTTTGCCAGTCAGAACCTGCCCGACAAAAGGCCCACCAATGCCTTTAAACTGTCCAAAGCAGCCGCTTTACACCTGCTGTCGAAGGCTTACATTCACCGGGCCTATTCTGCGGCAAAACAGCCCTCAGATTTCACGAATGCCTACAATGCAGCTATGGAGCTGATCAATAATCAGGGATTATACGGTGTTGCCCTGCAGCAGAACTATGCCGACGTACATAGGCCGGGGAATGATTATAATGCGGAGATCCTGTATGCTGTGGAGCGTATTCCCGGTAATAACAATGCTAATGAGGTGGGTAATCCCAATGGCATCGGTGGTACAAAGGGTATTGATGCCAACAATGATTTTGTGGGAGATTATACCTCTGTGAGAGCGCCGCTGGCTACTTCTACGACACAGCCTGTTGTGGTGAGAACGGTGCAATACGGTCGCCCGATCAGACGTTTTTGTCCTACGGCATGGCTGTATAATGTGGCTTTTGCAGACAAGACAAATGATAGTCGTTATGATGGTTCATTCCGGACGGTGTATATCGCGTCACAGACAGGGGGAGGGTTTACAGCGAATGTAGATACAGCCTTCATCCTGGCAAAGACGGATCGTATTGCTGATTCATTGAATGGGATATCGCCGGCAGGACCGAAGTTGAAGCCATACCGGGTGATCGCTCCCCGTGAATTCTATTTGATAGGAGGATCGATCGATCCGGCGGTGACAAGGAATATGTATCCCAGTCTGAGTAAGTATGAAGATCCCGGTAAGCTGGCAGCAAATGACCAGGGTGGAAGACCTTTCGTAGTCAGTAAATTATCAGAAGTATATCTGCTCGCGGCCGAAGCAGCGTTGGGGGATAATCATCCTGCGGATGCTGTGGGGCTGATCAATGTGTTAAAACAGAGAGCAGCGTATCGTCCGGGATTGAGTGCTGATGAAGTAACTAATCGTTATAATGCAATTAAGGTGAATGACGTAGCACAGATCACGCTGGATTTTATATTGGATGAGCGTACCCGTGAGCTGTGTGGTGAAAGCATGCGCTGGCCTGACCTGGCAGTGCGTGGTAAACTGATTGAAAGGGTGAAATTGCATAATCCGGATGCGGCTAATGGTATTAAGGCTATTCATGTGTTACGGCCTATTCCCAAGGGGCAGCTGGATGCTGTAGCTGATCTGAATAAGGCGCAGTATCAGAACCCGGGGTATTGACGGGGTTTCTCCAAGATTGTTCATAGGTAGATAAAAATGCCTGCGGTATTATGCTGCAGGCATTGCCCTTTCATCCGTCGATTTAAATGCAGTGGGCAGAGTCGGCAACACATCAGATAAAAAACAATATTCGTTTAATAGAGAGTAATACTATAGCTAATGTTATTGATGGAGAAAACAATGCGCTGGTTTGGCCCTAATGATCCGGTAAGTTTGCGGGATATCAGGCAGGCAGGATGTACAGGTGTGGTGACAGCGTTGCATCACATACCTGTAGGAGAGGTATGGACAGTACCGGAGATCCTCAAGCGAAAAAAAGAAATTGCCGCCGCCGGCATGGACTGGACGGTGATTGAAAGTCTGCCGGTGAGTGAGGATATTAAAAAGCAATCCGGTGATTATCAGCGGCACATTGCCAACTATAAACAAAGTTTGTTGAACGTTGCGAAATGCGGCCTGAAAGTGGTGACCTACAATTTCATGCCGGTGCTGGACTGGGTGAGGACTGACGTTAACTACACCTTACCCGATGGCAGTAAGGCATTACGTTATGAGCGCTCTGCCTTCGTTGCTTTTGACCTGTTTATGCTGGAAAGACCGGGTGCAGCCCAGGATTATACTTCTGGCGAGATTGAAGCCGCTACAGCTTTGCTGAAGCATATGACTGAGGGGGAAAAGGCGACGCTTTATAAAAATGCGTTATTGGGATTGCCGGGGAGTGATGTGCCTTTTACGGCTGCTGAAGTGCTGGCGGCACTGGACACTTATAAAGGGATTAATGCTGATAAGTTAAGGGAACACCTGTACTTTTTTCTCCGGGAGGTGGCGCCTGTTGCGGAAGCTGCGGGCGTACGGCTGGCTATTCATCCGGATGATCCGCCTTTTCCTGTACTTGGGCTGCCGCGTATTCTAAGCACTGCTGCTGATGTGGAAGCTTTGTTAAATGCCGTTCCTTCGTCTGCGAATGGATTATGCTTCTGTACCGGATCTTTTGGAGTGCGAAAAGATAATCATCTGCCGGAGATGGTGCGGCAATTCGGGGACCGTATCCACTTTGTTCACCTGCGTAATACCCAACAGGATGCGGCGGGTAACTTCTTTGAATCGGATCACCTGGAGGGGATTGTGGATATGTATGCTGTTGTGAAGGAATTAGTGCTGTTAATGCAGCGGAAAGGGCATACGCTTCCCATGCGGCCGGATCATGGTCACCAGATGTTGGACGATCTTGCAAAGACTACCTACCCCGGTTACTCGGCGATAGGTCGTTTGAAGGGCTTAGCGGAGCTGAGAGGGTTAGAATTGGGGATCGCTGTCGGACTAACCGGGAGATAATACGACGCTTTCTACCTGTATTGGGGTAGGCGTTAGGACGAAGTAGGGATATCTTTGACATGGACTTAGGTTGGACCTGTAATTTAGGTCTGACCCTGGTCTGTGTGGGTATAGGAGTGGGTTCCAGGACGCTGATAATGTCCAGGGATTGTTGTACTTCGAGCAGGAGTATGGTAAGGTTACTGGCCCTTTCGATAATAATTGTTGTTGTTTCTTTGATTGTCACCGCCTCACTGACCCGGAGTTGAATATTTCCTTCTTCAAAGTTCACGGATAAGGCGATCACCTTTGCGGTTATGTCCTTATTAGTACCGGGGATGTTTACACTGATATTTTCACCTTTTTTTATGTCTACGCAGTCCATTTTCGGGACACGTGCCTCGCTGTTGAACCGGAAACCGGTTAAGGCGGACATGTTTTCCGGGAGAAGTCTTTTCTCTCCGGCGGGACGGGCTGTGTCCAGGCGCAAAATATCTGCCAATACTGTGTTTAGACGGTAGTGAAGGCTCTCGTCTTTGTACTTACTGGTGTATGGCTTTAGCGCCTGACGGATCAGGCGACTGGCTTTACTGGCGGTACCGAAGTCGCTGGCAGTCTTTTTAGTGGCAGCGCTTTGGTGTACTACTTCCGGCGCTTGCCGGACGTAGTAGTTCTTTCTACCTTTTTTGTCTTTCCGGTAGTAGTAGACCAGGTCGGCAAGGCGACCGGATAATGGAATAATGCTGTTTTGTCTGGGCATTAACGGTTTGATTTTGAGTTGGTTGAAGGTACGAAAAATGGGGGAAATGGGGAAATAAAACCGGGATAGCAGGTCACTGTTGATGAAGGAATTAAGATAAGTTTTGTACTTTTACGTCTTGAGCCATTCTATATTAACGTAGAATGGCTTATTTGTCGTAATACCAAAGAAGATAATATCATCGTAGTATGAGTTTCCCATATATTAAGCAGATCCATGTCAATGATTGTTACACGTATCAGAATTTTGATGTGCCGGCGAATATGTTGACGGAGTTTAAGCATATTATTCTAACGGGGAAAAATGGGACGGGGAAGACGACGATATTGAATGCGATAGGTTTTCAGATAGGGGCATTGCAAAATGCTCCGTCAGGACTGCATAAGCAGCACCATCTGAACAGTATGCTAAAGCAACAGGGGCGTTATGTTGTGGTTGAAAACAAGCCTGAAGATAAGGTAATAAATCCCTATAACGTTTTAAATTTACTATTCCTTCAAGAGAATAATACGCATGCGCTTTTAAACATAGATGAATATATATTCTCTCATTTCAGAGCACATAGAAAAGTCAGTTTAGATATAGTAAATACAGTTCTACAAGAGGAAGAGTTTGTTAAGAGTTTAAAAACTCAAAATGATCCTGAGAAGTTCATTTCAAAGTTTAAACAATACCTGGTCAACAAGAAGGTCTATGAGGCATTTGACCTCATGAAGAACAATAAAACAAGATTAGATCAAAACCAGCTTTTTTTTAATAATCTAAGAGATATTTTACAAAGGATATTTGAGGATGCTAAACTGGAGTTGGAGTTTATTCAGGAAAGCTTTGAATTTGAGTTGGTGTTGGGAGATGGAAGACACATAACATTTAATCAACTTTCAGAGGGTTTTTCTGCATTTATAAGTATATTAATGGATTTATTAATGCGGGTGGACTTAATAAGAAAGGAAAAAGGCGACTATAGTTTTGATCCGCCTGGAATAGCACTCATAGACGAACCTGAAACGCATTTTCATATTGGCATGCAGTATGAAATTCTACCAATATTGACAGAACTATTTCCGAAGATCCAGTTTATCGTAGCAACACATTCGCCTGCCGTTATTTCAAGCATTAAAAATGCTGTTGTTTATGATCTGACCAGCAAGACAGAAGTGGCCGGATGGCAGGCAGGAAGCAGTTATTCTGAACTAATGATCAAACATTTTGGATTGGAAAATGAGTTTTCACCGGTTGCGGATGCTATTATACAGGAGGTAAATAATGCAGTTAATGAACGCAATCCTGAGAAGCTCCGCGAAATAATTATGGCTAATGAAAAGTACATGACGCCATCATTGAAATTTGAAATAGAAAATCAAATAATAGCAATAGAAAGCAAACAGGGATTAATATGATCAATGTCCAGCGGGAAGCAGCTATACCTACCGCGTTAAATACTCCAGAAATACGACAATACATTGCAGAAATTCAGGCACATATTGCTAATCCCACAGTAGCAAGTAGACCAACCGAACCTGGAAGCTATCGAAGTTCAGACTTATTACAGGCATTTGACAGATGCTTTCATTCGAAATGTTACCTGACAGAACAGAAGTTCCCCAATTCATGGTGTATGGATATAGAACATTTTGTTTCACAGTCCGTAGACCCTGCAAAAAGGTATGAGTGGACCAATCTTTATCCTGCTGAGCATAGAGCAAATAAGATGAAACCGCGAACAACACCCGCGGGAGGGTATCTCGATCCCTGTGATGCTGCAGATGATGTGGAGACAGAAATCTTATACAGTCTTGATACTATGGGAGATAATCCTCAGTTCACGCCACGGGATACCACTAATGTGAAAGCCGTTAATACCTGTGATCTGCTGAATAAGCTTCATAATGGTCACAATGATGAAACAGTTCACGCAACTGCTGGGCTCCGGTTCGAAATCAGAAAGAAATATATGCATATCCTGGACCTACTCATTAAATGGCTGGCGAGCAGTAACCCGGTTTTAAAACATCAATACGAGATGGAATTAAAAATGCATTTGTCAAGAAAAGCTTCCTTTACCATGCTATGCCGGGCAATGGTTGCGGTACTGAATCATGTACCCCCTCAGTTTTTAGACTAGTCGGTCGATATTACAATTGTTGTCTCATGTTTATCAGGAATCTTAAAGTTTCTCATCCATTCTGTTAGTTAGTAGTTGCCACACTGATATTTAGTAGTACAAGTAAACAGATCAATAACATTTTGATCGTCATTCTGTAGTGCCGGGAATAGATTCTGTCTTGCCTGGTAGAGATGCGCGCCGAAATACCATTACGCTTTCTGCTGATTGTAAGGTTTCGGCATTCT
The DNA here is from genome assembly GCF_900142925.1 of Chitinophaga sp. CF418. GTDB lineage: Bacteria > Bacteroidota > Bacteroidia > Chitinophagales > Chitinophagaceae > Chitinophaga. Next base: position 24,813 of record NZ_FRCN01000012.1, on the reverse strand, counting down.
GCGTTCAGGCACTAGTGTGTGGTGTTTGTACTCATTTTAAAGCAAGAAGGGGGTTAAAATAATAACGAGTCAGCGGTAGCAATACCCGCAGGGATGATCTTTCCCCATGGTCTTCGCCTCCTGTACGGTGACAGAGTCGATATTGTGTGTACATCGCTTCAATCCTTCGCAATATCCTTTATGGTAGGAATAACTGGTTGGGGACTTGCAGATATACACTTTTGTGAATTGTGTGGCGTTTAATGATATGAAGGAAAGAAGCAATGCTGTAATGAGATATGATTGTCTTTTCATGCCGTGTTATTTACAGATGTAATATAAATAATTGTCAAATAATAATCTGAAGTATAAACATAAATATTTCTACTCTGGTAATCCATTATTGCTAAGTCCCTTTTATTGACCACAGGCAGTGGCTAGTAGCCTATGAATATTTTTGTAGTTAAATAACTACATATATATTTGTAACACCATTTTACTTAACAAATAATTCAGCAGCATGAATTCCAAAGTTGACGCATATATCAGCAAGTCCCAATGGGAAAAGGAACTGGAGAAATTGAGAACGATCATTCTTGGTTGTCAGCTGACGGAGGAATTGAAGTGGGGAACGCCCTGTTATACATTTGAGGGGAATAATATAGTCCTGATACATACATTTAAAGAATACTGTGCGATCCTGTTTTTCAAGGGCGCTTTATTAAATGACCCTGAAGGTGTTTTGATCCAGCAATCGGAAAACACACAGGCAACACGCCAGATCAGGTTCACCAATGTCAAAGAAGTAACAGGAATAGCGGCTGTTCTGAAATCTTATATCTATGAGGCTATTGAAGTGGAAAGAGCCGGTTTGAAAGTGAATTATAAAAAGACGACAGAGTTCCCGGTTGCGGAAGAATTCCAACAGAAATTAGATACCCATCCGGCATTAAAGACTGCTTTTGAAGCTTTGACGCCTGGACGGCAAAGAGCTTACCTGCTTCATTTTTCTGCACCTAAACAATCCAAGACCCGTGTGTCAAGGGTTGAGAAATGTATGCCGCAGATTCTGGATGGGAAAGGACTGATGGACTAATGGTTAAACAGACTGACGTCCGATCATCTTCGTTGCGATCATGCTTTTTACTTCAGCCGGACTGACTTTGAGATGATTAATAGGGATCTGTATAGGAGACCCATAACTTTTGAAGTTCAGTTGCATCGTTTTGCGGAGCAGAAAATTAGACTGACGGGCAATATATTCTTCCGGATTCCTGACTATCAAGGTCAGGAATTCCTGTCTCATGACGACAGTACTCACCACTTCCTCTATATCACTCCATGGAACAAGCCAGGGATTAGCGGTAGCGACGCCGTAAGTGATACCTTCATCACTGATGATCAAACCCGGTTTTTTGCTGCTTATTTTTTTAACCATGACGAAGAAGGCTCCTCCAAAGAAGACAATGCCGGCAATAGCAATGCTATTCTTAACGTATGGTAGCCTGAGTAGGAAGTTCGTGCTTACATGATCAGAGACCAACATCCAGATGGATCCGGCAAAGAGGAAAATGCCGCCGATCAATGTTTTGATTAACTTCTTTTTGCTGGAAGGAATTTCGATTATTTCACCGGTAGTCATGGCAGGGATTTATAGAGATGGCTAAAATACGAAAAAACCGAAGATTCTTTCCGCAGCGAAATAAAAATGAGGGCTACTTACTCCTGAAAGATAAGTAACCCCCGCGCTGTACTATCAATCAATTACTTGTTAATCCACTCAATTTCCACTGATCCTCCCATTGCACGCGTGGCATGCCTTCCGGATTAAATACCAGTGGCAGCCATATATAACGCGATGTTTCCAGATCATTTTTATTCCACCTGTCTGCCATAAAGATAAAAGCATTCGTTTGCCCGTTTACAGGCAGTACAAAGGTGCTCTGTGCATGAAAAGTACTATCCGCATCTGTGCCCTGGCATGGATTGTCGTGTTCCGTCCAGGTGCCCATAATACTATCGGCGGTAGCATAGGATGCCGCATTGGGCGACCAGCCGGTACAGCCTGATGTGAACAGGTAAAAGCGGTTGTTGTATTTACATACAGCCGGTGCTTCCCTGGCACGCTGCACCAGTATGCGATGATCGTTTGTGGTATGTGAAAGATAGTCGTCTGCCAGTTCACAGATGTGCATGGTCTGGTTCTCTTCTGAAGAATAAAAGTGATATGCCTTGCCGTCATCGTCCTGGAAAATGGTCATGTCCCTGGCCATATTGCCGTTGGGCCTTACGCTACCGATGTAGTGGAAAGGGCCTTCGGGCCGGTCGCCTACAGCCACGCCCGAACGGGCGTAGCTGTAATCCTGAGAATCGATATGCATCCACATTATGAATTTGCCTGTCTTTTTGTTATAGATCACCTTCGGTCTTTCAATTACCTTGCTGATGTGTAGGTCGGATGTGCTATCAGTTTTGTCAGGCGCGAGCGCGACACTCTCATATTTCCAATGCTGTAGATCTTTTGAGGAGTAGCAGGATACGCCGCCGGCATTGACCCGGTTATTTTCCCAATTGGAGCCGGGTACTCTCCACGTATCACCTTTCTTTATTTCACCATACCAGTACCAGGTACCTGCGTAATACAACATGCCTCCGCCGTGTGCATTTATCGGGTTGCCATCTGTATCTGTCCATACTGCACCAGGAATAATACTTGTTTGCTGCTGGGCAAAGCCTGTCATTGATGCCGGTATTACCAGCATCAATAACCATAGGGCCTTAATTATTTTCATACGCTCAGAGGTTTGAGTTTAGTTGCTGATCGCCGATAGGTATTGGCGCCCAGTAGAAAGTATGAGTAGCATCGTCAGGAATGTTCTTTAGTGCTTCTTCTGATGCATCCCTGTCTGAATTAGCCTTCTTTACTGTTTCTGTACGGATCAGGTCATACCAGCGGGCGGCGGGTTCAACACCGGCAAACTCCCAGCCACGTTCTGCAATCACCGAATCCCGGAAGGCGCTTTGAGACAGGCCGGCAACGAGATCTCCCAGTCCGGCCCTTTTCCTGACAAGGTTAATGGCGGCATACGCAGTAGCATCCGGAGCGGCTGACATAGCCTGTGCTTCGGCGTATGTAAGCAAAACTTCTGCGTAGCGGATCACGGGAACGGTATGGCTACCTATCCAGTTATTGTTCACGTGGTTCGTCGGATTGAAGGCATCGTCATCGCGGAACTTGAAGAAGTACGGATGTTTGCGCTGCACTTTAGTCCAGTCAACGGCATTGTTCGGATCATTATTTATATAGTACACCATCTGGTAAGTAGCGTCTTTTCTCGGGCCGGCAGGGAATTTTTTGTAGAAGTTGATCTCTGCGTAGCCGTCGCCCCAACCTCCTTCATCATCAGGAGCATAAGCGTTAGGTGTAAGCATATTATAGTTTTCCCATGCCCAGCCGGAAACACTTACATTATAGTAGCAACCGAATACCGTTTCATGGTTGAACTTTCCTGTTCTCTTCCACAGATCGGCAAAGTTGGATACCAGGTCATAGCCCCAGGTGGCTTTGCCGTCAATCACTTCTTTCGCTTTGGCGGCTGCAAGTGCATATTTGTCTGTTTGTTTCAGCGGCCAGCCCGCCATGGTCAGGTATACATTGGCCAGCAGCGCTTTAGCAGAACCGCGGGTAGGCGGTATGTCAACACCATTCTGTCTTTTGGTGCCATCCCAGCCATCGGGCAGCATAGTTTCTGCTTTTTGCAGATCTGCCACTATCAGCGTATAAATATCTGTAGGTTCAGCTTTCGTGCGCGTATAGTCTACCTTGTTATCCGTGATCAGTGGCACTGCTCCCCAGGTACGGGTAAGGAAGAAGTAGCTCAGGGCACGGAAAAAATAGGCTTGTCCTGCGGCCTGGTTCCGGGCATCTTCTGATGCCCCGGTGGCGTTCTGATAGTTGTTGATGAGTGAATTGCTGGACTTAATGGTAGAATAGAAATAGCTCCACCAGTTGGTCATACGGTCGTTGGAAGAGGTAGCCTGATAGGTATCAAAATCAGAATAAGAGATCTTGTTACCGGCGCGGGCTACGGTGATATCATCACCACCCCAGAGCGTGGAAAAGCCTGCCGACTGGTTGAATGCGCCGTTCATTTGTGTATACAGCCCGATGGTGGCCATATTCAGGTCATCGGCAGTTTTATAGAAATTATCCGGTGTCAGGTTGCTTCTGGGGTCTTCCTTCAGGAAATCCTTACTGCAGGAGGTAAAGAGCAAAAGCAGCAGCGGAGCGATTTTATGTAGTTTCATTTTGTACGTGTTTAATGTGATCACTTATAAAGAAATATTCACCCCGAATGTGATAGTGCGAGGGGAGGGATAGGCACCCAGGTCTATACCGGCATCAGCATCGCTGGTAGCCGAAGTAGAGGTGGCTTCCGGATCATACCCTTTATATTTGGTGATGGTGTACAGGTTTTGCGCGCTCAGCGTAAACCGTATGTCAGCAAAGCGGGTGGTCTTCTTCAACAGGGCGTAAGACAGGCTTACGTTCTTCAGTCGTACATAACTGCCGTTTTGCAGGTACTGCGTAGACTCGACATAGCTGCGGTTTGTTTTGCTCGCAGGGTCGGCCCACTCGGCGTCGGGATTCTTACTGCTGGCGTAGTTGGCAGATTCTGCCAGTGTAGGATATTTCACATCGCTGGTAGGCGCTGCGATACCTGCATAGGTAGCATTGAAGATCTTGTTGCCGTGTGATGCCTGTACAAATACATTCAGTTCAAACTGTTTGTAATGGAAGTTGTTGTTGAAGCCCCACAGGAATTTCGGAAGGGCGCTACCTGCAATTACGCGGTCTTCGTAACCGATGGATTTGTTTCCACTTACGTCCCTGTAATGGTTATCGCCGGCCTTATATCCCAGTGTGTTGTCGTCGGAAGTATAAACGCCCTGCCAGGGTATCAGGTAGAAGGAACCCAGTGCCTGCCCGGTTTTAACTACCTGTATATTGGTATTGATAAGCCCTCCACCGATAACGGGACGGTAAAGGATAGAGTCTTTACCCAGGCTCACTACTCTGTTTTTGTAAGTGGATGCATTGATAGTGGCTGTCCAGGAGAAATCATGCGTTTGAACAGCGGCAATGTCTACAAAGAATTCAAAGCCTTTGTTATTCACCGCACCCACGTTTTTATACATGGTTCCACCGCCATCGTAGCTGGCAATAGGCACCTGCAGCAGCAGGTCTTTTGTGCGCTTGTTATAGTAGTCGGCAGTAACGTTCACTCTTCCGCCAAGTAAGCCTACATCCAGACCTATATCAGTTTGTTTGGTGGTTTCCCATTTAAGGTCGGGATTGCTGGGGCTACCCAGCAGATAACCCTGGTAAAGGGTAGTACCGCCGTAGGAATATTGTACGCCGCTGAGCAGGCCCAGGCTACTATAGGGGTTAATGGACTGGTTACCAGTAATACCCCAGCTGCCACGCAGTTTCAGGTTAGAGAAAATGCCCAGGTCTTTGATGAAAGACTCTTCAGACAGTCGCCAGCCAATACCAACGGAAGGAAAATACCCCCATTTATTGGCCGTACTCTGGAACTTGGAAGAACCGTCAGCACGGTAGGTAGCGGTAATGAGATATTTATCGTTAAAGGTATAGGAGGCCCTGCCTACATAGGAGAGCAATGCCCAGTTGGTGTAAGCGGAAGAAATGCCCTGTGAGGTATTCAGCCCCAGGTTGTTGTATCCATTGGAAGTGGAAGTCAGACCGGAACCTGACGCTGAAAAGGAATTGAACTTGCTGGAAGTTTCCTCCACGATGCCCATCACGGTAAAGTCATGTTTCTCGTTGAACTTCTTGTGGAAGGTGAGCGAGTTACTGTTCTGGATGGTATAGTTCTCCAGGGAACTCTGGCCGGAGCCGGGATTGCCGGGGCTTACCCAGTCGTTGTTCAGATAGGCGGTCCGGGAGATATTTGCATCCAGACCCACGTTCACGTTCAGGGATAGCCAGTCTGTAATATCGTATTTCAGTCGTCCGTTGAGCACTACTGAGTTGGCGGAGTTGTCATTCTTCCTTTCCTTGATGGTCATATAAGGGTTGGACCAGATAGGGGAGATGGCGAAACGGTTGTACTGGGTACCGGAATCATATACCGGCTCAGTAGGCGCCCATGCGAGGGCCGACATTACCGGATTACCTTTGCCCCCAATGTCGCCATTATTATGAGAGTTGGAATGTCCGGCGAAGATGCCTACACCTATGCTCACTTTTTTGCTCAATTTGCTGTCCAGGTTGGCGCGCAGTGCGAACTTCTCCTGGCTGGTGTTCAGCAGGAGGCCGGACTGGTTCACATAATATCCGGAGATATAGTAGCGCGATTTTTCCGTACCACCTGAAACCGACAGCTGGTGGTTCTGTGTTGTACCGTTATGGAAGACCATATCCTGCCAATCGGTGCCTTTTCCTGCATAGGAGGCCGGATCAGCGAAGACATTCGTGCCTGCGATATGATTGGCCAGTGTTGCATATCCCTGTGCATCCAGCAGCTTATACTTCTTCATGGGGGTATTGCTGCTCAGGAAGCCGTTGTATTCAAGATGCATGTCGCCAGACTTGCCGCTTTTGGTAGTGATGATGATCACCCCGTTGGCGCCGCGGGAACCGTAGATAGCAGTAGCAGAGGCGTCTTTCAGTACTTCCATGGAAGCAATGTCGTTCACATTGATGTCCTGGATGCTGATGCTACTCAACGCTACCCCGTCGATTACGTACAGCGGGTCGTTGCTGGCATTGATGGAGTTAGCACCCCTGATGCGGATCTTAACCGCACCACCCGGTGCTCCGGAGCTGTTGGCCACAGAAACCCCTGCCACCCTGCCCTGCAGGGCGGAGGAAGCGTTCAATACCGGCTGATCCTTATAAGCGGTTGCATTTAACGAAGCGATAGCACCAGTGAGGTCTTTCCTTTTCTGGGTGCCATAACCTACAACTACCACTTCTCCCAGTCCCTGGGTAGAGGATTCGAGTTGCACATTGATGGTGCCACGGTTGTTTACGGGCACTTCTTTACTGGTATAACCCATCAGGCTGAAGGTAAGGGTTGCCCCGGCGGGAGCATTGATGGAGTACCGACCGTCATTGTCGGTCTGCGTGTTCACGCCTTTGCCTTTTATGTACACCACAACGCCCGGCAAGGAGGTGTCGCCGGCGGTTACCCTTCCGGTGACGGGTTGTTGGGCATAGAGGGCCATGGCATAACTGCTGAAAATCAGGCAAAGGGCCAGTTTTTTCCATAACGTCAAATTACTTTTCATGACAGCGTTTTAATTTTTGTACCGTGGAAGATTGGTCGTTGTTCAATGCAATGATATGACCACCTGCCGGCAGAACACGGGGGGGAAATGATCAAATATGGGCGCTAAAATGGTAAAAACGGGCTATTCTTTCCAGTTCACCACGTTAAAATCCTTGTTAAAGGAGCTGCGATACTTTTTGATGTATTCAGAAGGGTTCATACCGAAAAGCTTTGAGAATTGCTTCCTGAAATATTTCATGTCATTGAGGCCTACCCCAAAGGCGGCTTCGTTCACATTACAATCTGTACTAAGCAGCAAGACTGCCGCCCGGCGCAAACGGATAAAGCGAATAAAGGCATTGACGGAATGACCTGAAATGGATTTTACCTTCTTGTAAAGATTGGAATGGCTCATGCCTATTTCTGCGGCCAGCATTTTAATGTTAAAAGTGTCCTTGTCCAGGTTGTCCTCCACGACGGTGATGCAGCGTTCCAGGAAGTGTTTGTATTCGGTGGAGATCCTGGCGTCGTTCTTTTTCAGTGTGATCTTGTCGAAAAAGTAACCCTGCAGGGCATTCCTGTTCTGGAGGATGTTCTCAATACGGGCCAGCAGCAGATCCTGTTCAAAGGGTTTTGTAATGTAGTCGTCCGCACCACACTCAATGCCCTTTAGTTTGATCTCCTGGGAGGGATTGCCAGTGAGCAGGATCACCGGTATATGGCTGAGGGTCGGATCCTGTTTAATGGTATTACACAGTTCCATTCCATCCATTCCCTTCATGAGCACGTCACTTATAATGATATCAGGGTAATGTTCCCGGGCTAACTTCAGACCGTCCTCCCCATTATCTGCCTCCAGGAAAATGAACTTCTCGCGGAACAGCAATTGCAGGTAACCCCTGATCTCGGCATTGTCATCCACCACCAGTATAGACCGTTTACTGGTGAAAATATCTTCCAGGGGGCTTTGTTCATTGTCCGCCCCCGGCCGTTCGAGGGATATTTCGCTGGTGATATTGCCCATCAGCTCTTCCAGCATGGCCGGGTCGTCGGTCATCTCTTCAAAAATGTACTGTCCGGCGAAATGGCTGGTGCCTTTTCTGAGCTGTACGGTAAAGGAGGTACCTTGTCCGGGGGAACTGGTGAAAGATATCCCACCTTTATGGCTTTCGATGAAATGTTTTGACAGGTATAGCCCGATACCGAAACCGGCTTTACCGGAGGTCTGCTTTTCCTTTACCTGGTAGAACTTTTCGAACAGTCGTTGCCCCGCATCTTCGCTGATGCCGCAGCCGGTGTCGGTGATGTTGACGGTAATGGTTTCCCCGTCTTCGTCAACAATAAAGCTGACTGTTCCATTCTCAGGTGTGAACTTCAGGGCGTTTGACAACAGGTTAAACAGTACGATCTCAATCTTTTCCCTGTCTGCATATACTTCAAGCTGCGGGGTGGAGCAGTTGAATATATAATCGATCTGTTTTGCTTTGGCCTGCTGGCTGAAGGACAGGTATACCTCTCTGCAAAGGTTATGAAAGTCGAGCCGGGTGATTTTCAGCCTGTCCATTTCACTGTCTGCTTTACGGAACAACAGCAGTTGGTCTACAAGACTAAGTAACCGCCGGGCATTCCGGTATACGACTTCCAGTCCGTTGCCGGGTGTTTTGTCGCTGTGGTTCAATAGCTCCTTGACGGGATTGATGATCAGCGTCAGTGGTGTTCTGAACTCATGAGAGATATTCGTGAAGAAGGCCAGTTTCTTTTCGTTCAGTTCTTTTTCTTTCTCTGTTTCCAGGCGGGCCAGGCGTATATCGAAGGCCGCCTTTGTTTTCTGGGCCTTATACTGCAGGTAGGTATATGCCATCCCTGCGATGGCTGCCAGATACAGCAGGTATGCCCACCAGGTACGGTACCAGGGTGGGAGGATGGTTATCTGCAGGGTATATTCCCGGGTATTCCAGACGCCTTCGGTATTGGTCGTTTTTATCCGGAAGGTATAATTGCCTTCATGCAGGCGGGTATAGTTCGCTGTTCTGGATTTGCCGACATAGTTCCATCCTTTGTCCCATCCGTCCAGATAATAAGCGTAATCTATCTTGTCGGGAGCAGAGTACTCGGGCGATACGAAATCAAACGCCAGCACTGCTTTATTATAAGGTATCTTCAGTGAGGTGATATGATCAGTAGTTCTTCCGGTAACATACCGGGCTGCCTGTTCGATAGGAATATTATCCACTTTTAAGCCTGTCAGCAGTATACCGGGCGTGCCGGAGAAAGAGGGCAGGCTGTCAGGGTAGAAAATATTCAGTCCTTTGAGGCCGCCAAATATAAACTCGCCGGATGGCAGTGCCAATGCCGCATTATAGTTCAGCTGATTGGAAAGTAGTCCGTCTGATTGTGAATAGTTCTTGAACGTCTTCTGCCGGGGATTGAATTTTGAGATACCGTAGAACGTGCTGATCCACAGGTTACCGCTTTTGTCCTCCAGTATTTTCAGGATGGAGTTGTTGGAAAGACCGTCTGCTTTGGTATATCGCACATAGGTGCCGGTTTCCCTGTTGAAGAGGAGCAGACCTCCGCCTTCGGTACCTATCCAGCAATTACCGGCTTTGTCCTGGTGAAATACCCGGACGGGATAACCGATATTATATGTTTGGTGATGCTTAGTCGTTCTGTCAATCTTTATCAGCGATGTATAGTCGCCAGCCCAGAAGTCGCCCTTATTATCTTCCGCCATGGAAAGAATATTGGTAAGACGACTGTCGAATACTTCAAAGCGGTTAGTCTCCCTGTTGTAGCGATATAGCGGACTGCCGGTACATACGCCTGCCCACAATGTTTTGGCTGCATCCTCGTAGAGCAGCCAGGTGTTTTTGTCCTCCGTACCATTCGCCTGGTTGAAACAGGTATAATGGTCAAAGGAGCGTTTTGCTTTGTTGTAGCGGTAGATGCCTGTGCCCCAGGTAGAGATCCAGATATTATTCTGGAAGTCGCGGGTGATACTGGTTACAAAGTCGCTACATAAGGAGGCATCATTACCCGCCAGGTGTCGGAAGTTGGTAAACTGGTTCTGTTTCCTGTTCCATATACTGAGTCCACCGCCGTCGGTACCGATCCATATATTGTGGTCAACATCTTCGCAAAGGGACAGTGTAAAATCGTTGATGAGGCTATTAGGGTTCAGCGGATCATGCGTGATCCGGGCAAATCCTGCTTTCCCCGGATCAAGGATATTAACGCCTCCCCGGAGGGTACCTATCCATTTACGGCCTTCATGATCTTCAAAGATGGAGAATACAGCTGTGCTGGTAAGCAGTTCTTTGTTCTCCGGTGAAGCCAGTCGCGTGATCTTTTCTGTAGACAGTGGCATCATGAAAACACCTTCCCCGTCTGAGGCAATCCAGAGCGTATTATACCTGTCTGTGATGAGGTGCACTACTCTTTTGTTATGGGTGGAGAGCATGCTGGTAAAGGTATTGGCAGCGACTGTATATTTATACAGTCCTTCGTCTGTCCCCAGCCATAGCTGGCCCTTATGATCCGCCTGTAAGGCGATGCCGTTCCTGATATTATCATTGATCACGCGTACTACGCCGCTGGTATTGTCGTAGATACAAAGCCCGATACTGCGCACAAACAGCCAGGTATGTCCTGATGCATCTATTGTTATTGATGAGACTTCATAATGCGTAATAAGGTCGTCCCGATATCTGAGTGGCGCCTGCCTGGCTGGTCCTGAGGGATTATAAACAAGCAGTCCTTCGCCGTTAGTGCCGATGAATATAGTCTCGTTTGCTCCGGGCAGGACAGCATTCACCGGAACCAGGATCTTTTTTTCCTTTGTGCTTTTGTAAGGCAGGTAGGGAAGGCCGGAGAAACGGCCGGTGGCATTGTTGTAGATGCTGATACCTCCCCGGGTACCAATCCAGAGCCGTTTATGGTGATCTTCAGTGATACAGGCAATCCGGTTGTTGACCAGGGAGTTGCTGTCATTGAATTCGTTTCTGTAAACAGTGAAATTGTAGCCATCGTAGCGGTTCAATCCATCGTAGGTGCCAAACCACATAAAACCATTGTGGTCCTGGTAAATGCTGGTCACGGCATTATTGGAAAGTCCCTGTTCGATACCCAGATAGGTGAGTAATGGAGGAGCGGCAGCAAAGGAATTGACTGGCAAGGAAAACACGTACCATACCCCGAGGATGGCGAGCCTCAGATATTTGTTCATATTCACTGTATTTATACTGTCCCTTTATTCTATTTTCATAACGACTGTCAGAAAATGTACGGAACTTATTTTAATAAATGAAATTCCCGGTCGGAAAATATTGAATATGAGATGTGATGGGAGAGAAGTGTAATATGATGAAATAGCGTTAAATTGCGGGTATAAATTTAAATGTTACCCCCGGCTATGAATAGCCACAAAACGGACAAGATATGCTTAGAAGCAATGATGCCGTAAAATTCTGGCGTTGGTTTGAGGAGAAAGGTGATGACTTCCGCTTTTTCAGAGAAATGGATCCGGAAGAATGTGAAGAAATATTTGGAGAGCTCACGGAAAGACTCCATTTGTACTGTACCAGCCTGTTTTACGAAATGCGCATAAATACGAATAATGAGGGTGAGCTTATTATTACCGCTGAAGGCGATGAAGAATTCTTCGATGACGCAGAATTCCTGGTGTCAAAAGCGCCGGCAATTGATCGTTGGACGTTTACCGCATTGATACCGGCGGAGGAAGATAACGAGGGTATCGAATACGAAGACCTTGATCTGTCTCCATCTGAAATGTGGTTTACTACCATTGAAGATGAGGATCAGCCACAGAAGGTGAACCTGGTGATCCATTTTAAGGATTATGAGCTTGTTAAACGGAGCGAGCATCTTGAAACAGCGATTTTTCTTTTGCTACAGAGTATTTTGGGAGAGAAAATGTTTGCCCAGTATATTAATGTTTATACGATGACGGAGTTACCGGGGGATCCTGTAGAGGATGGATTTTCGGAGTTGAGTAGTTTGCCGGAGTATCTTGCGGCCATGAAGGAGGAGAGGGAGAAGGGGCTGCAAACACGTGACTCCTGAGGGAGCCTATCCGGTGTATGCTGAGAATGCGGTATGATGATGACTCATCTCATCCTGGATTAAAATCAAAAGAGGTGTAGTATGATGAATACTACACCTCTTTTGATTTTAATGTATATGAACTTCCTAGAAGTTAACCCATACGATATACGCCTGTTTGTCTCTGCCTTTTCTTTCGATCATCATAGTTGCAAAAGATTTACCATCTTCAGCTGCAGTGTTCATCTCCAGCTGGCAGAACCTGTTTTCATCTTTATTCTTAGGATCTCCGAAGAGGTACGATTTAACAACTTTTGAACCATCAAAGTAAGCATATATTGTGTTGGTAAGACTGATACGTCCCATACTTTTATTGTCCTTAGTAGTTTCCTTTTCACTCTCGGTATTCCGCACGTTCTCGTTATAGATAACGTATTCTTTGTCATTTACAAACATGTAGTCGTAGGAGTAGAAACCGGACAGGTTATTGTAGCTATATCCCTGGCCTCTGAAATTCCAGTTTGACATTTTGCGGCTGTAGAGGTCAAACATGTACAGCGTTGCCTCAGCTTTCTGGTCCTTGGCAATAGCGTAACTACGTAGCTCCTTACCACTCTGGTCCATATTCACGATACCCATAGAGCCCAGGTCTGTATAGAAATGGGTACTGGTATGGGTGCTCATACGGCCATTGGTATATGATGTATATGTATTTGTAACAGTGTAGTTATCCATTTCTTCAAACATATACGTGATTGTATTATCATCATTGAGCTTAAAGTCCTGGATGATACCGAGGTATTTACGTTTTGCCTTCAGGTGTTCATCTGCATAGGCAGTTAACTTCGGATGTTCTACGAAATATTTATTCTTCAGTTCCAGTGAAAACGGATCGAAGATGTTCATCTGCAGTACAAACCCTGTAGATTTTTTTCCTTTGTCCATGGTCGGCATACGTTTCACGCTTTCAGCCTCGATAGCAGTCAGCATATACAATTGCTTGTTAGCCTGGCTGTACTTCATTACGGTCTCTACTTTCTTGTAGTCGTCAGTACAGAGAGTCCTCCAAATGCCATTCCATAAGCTTTCCCCATGCTAACGCGCTGCATAGAGGCGACCATGTCTTCTTTTATTTTCCTGCCGGACTTAGCGTCAAACACCATACGGTACAGGGTAGGGCGTTTTTTAATAAATTGTTGTATGAAAACCACCGCCTGACCGTTGATTTCATACACGCCTTTGAGAGAGGCGCTTCTCATTTTTTTCTGTTTCCAGGAGTCGACTTTGTTATTTACGATTCCTTTCTCGTGATGTTTCTGGTCATAGACGGTAACATCGATCCCTTTTTTGGGTGTAAAATGGAAAAACAGGGTGTTACCATTTTTCATGAGTACAATTCTGCTGGAACCGCTTTCAGGTTCTTCAAATCCTGTTGTGCTGCGGCTGTAGGTGGGTATTCCTGATTGCGCTATTGCTCCAAAAAGCATAAGAAAGCAGAGCTTAGTCAGAATAAGCTTCTTAAACATAGATATAGGTATTTTGATGCTGTAAAAATGGGCAAATATTTTTTACATAGATGTTAAAATTTATATAATGGTGGCCGTGCCCACCAGCTGATGAAGCTACGACTATCAATAGGTAAGATCTGTTCATGCATGAACCTTTCAATATCAATAGAATAATATTAAAATAATTTAATATATTGCAGGAGCTGTTGTAATGATCAAACAAGTGACTAATCGCCTGGCGCAGGCAAATAGCAGATAATTGGATAAATCGCTTTGGTACTTTCAATTTTCAGCGAAGAGAACTGCGAATCATTCGCGAGAGCTGTAATAAGATTATTAACACTAAAAAACTTAGCTATGTTTGCACTGGGAGGCACAGAAATTTTATTGATTTGTTCAATTATTGGAGGAGTGATCGGCTATTTCAAACGAAATAAAAATAGAAAAAACGGCGCTCTTATAGGAATTATTCTGGGGATATTGGGTTCCATAGTTGTAAATATACTATTGATAACTTTTGTATTTCAATCATACTTCGCGATACCTGTTTACGCTGTTTTAGGCGCCTGGCTTTTTAATTATATCTGGTCCAAATTCCAAAAAGAGGAAGAACCTATTAGTTAGAATAGCTTTTGCTTCATTAAGGGTATAAGATCAATTCACCACATCCTTTTTCTCGTTATTACAGTAGTATTCAAAACTAAAAAAGGGCTCGCGGTTACAGAAGTAGTGGACAAGCTAAGAATCGTTGACTGAATGATGCGCTTATATCCAACCCTTCTTCTGCGCCAGTAATACCAGGCCGATACGATTGCGGACATTCAGCTTTTCCATAATGGTATTGGCATGTCCCTCCACCGTACGTGGCGAGAGAAAAAGCTGTGCGGCGATCTCACGATACGTTGCTTCTGAGCAAAAATGTGGCAATAGTTCCCGCTCTTTATCGCTCAGCTCCGTTTTTACAACTTCTTTCTTTATATAGTCATTGGACAGCGTTCTGCTAACCTGCGGGGTATAATAACCCCCCCATTATAACATGCCCAATACGTATAACCTGGAAAGGAATAATAAAATAAAGTTCATTGGCTGGTTATTGTAATGATGATGAGCTATCTAATAAAAGAAATAAACACTTACACTAAGCCGAAAAGCCTTCAAGTGTCTAGACTTGAAGGCTTTTAAATTTATAAAAGTGATTTAAGGTTAAGTTTAAATGTCCTTAGCTTCTACTTCTTCTTTTTTTGAAGGAATAACTCCCCAGATCAATGCCGCGATGATCAATACCGCAACTATTTTACCTCCATATCTTGTGTAGAAAGGCAATTTATTAAGTTCTTCCTTTTTTAGCTTTTGTGATGCTAAAATTGCATCTATTTTGTCTTGAGGTATATCATAAAAAGCGTCTCTTTGTTGATCAAAGATAACCAGTTTAGGTTCTTCCATGACGTATAATGGAAGGAAATAAGCAATGTTGTATTCTTTATGAAGCGTCGCCAGGTCAATAAAATTGCCATCGTCTGATTTAAATTCATCTGTATTAGGTAAGTCATACACTTTGTTTAATACTTCTCTTTCCCCAAAAGGAATTTTAATACCTGCAAAAACAGAAGTTGAGGAAAACGTAATTAGTAAAGCGATAAAAATTGGACGGATCATGGGATGCATTCTGATTTAATATTACTTATTTAAGGTTAATAGCTTAGACTTATAGTCTGTAGGGCTAATGTCAAAATAAATATACATTTTTTATTTAAATATGATAAAATAAAAGTATTCTATATAACTCGCCGATAATTCCTGTAGTTTTTCTGAATACTGGCAACTTTTGCGGTAGTGGCCACAATGAATTTCACTCGTGGTATATGGTATTTTCTTTACTATATTTACAATAACTTGAGCAATGACACTACTAAATCACTGGTCTTTATGACAAAAATGGAACAGGCTTTTCATTTATTTGATGCTTATAACCAACAGGATCCATCCGAAGTAATATGGGATGGCAATCATTATCCATCTGAATATTTTTACGCCATTCAATTGTATGAATGGGTGAAGAAACTTAATCCGGAAGCCAGCGAGCCGCTTTTACTTGCTTCGAGGAGCCAGCACATAGGAAGATGGGAAATCGACAGAAAAACTTACCCGGAAGGGAGAGTAGGCTACCTGAAATGGAGAAACGATTTATCGCATTTTCACGCACAGAAGGCAACGGAAATATTGCAGTCGCTGGGATATGACGCGGACATCATTGCCCGGGTCAACGAAATTGTATTGAAGAAAAAACTTAAAACGGATACTGATGTCCAAACGATGGAGGATGCCCTTTGCCTGGTGTTTCTGTCATTCCAGTATGATGATCTTATAAAGAAACATGCAGAAGAAAAGATGATTAATATTTTGCAAAAAACATGGGCAAAAATGAGCGCAGAAGGAAGACAGGTGGCCTTGTCTCTTGCTTATAGTGATGCGGGACAGATGCTCTTGAATAAAGCGCTGAAAGGTGCTGGCCAATAGGCTATTTGCTTATCTTATCCCGGACTACGATTGAGATCAACCAATTTGGGGCTGTCACAATTTTGCCCTGATATCTTGATAAAGATAAACCCGGTTTACCAGTTCAGCGAATACTTCGCAAGCAATTCCGGATTTTAGATTTAATCTTGATTTATTCCTATATCTTCGCGGCCCAAAGAAGTTCTTTACTTTATTTTTCCAACAGGAAAGGTTTTGCTTTTCAGTAAATTAATAGGGAATCGTGTGTAAATCACGAGCTGTCGCGCAACTGTAAGTAACTACCAAAGTTTATATCGACATATCCACTGTCCGCCTCCGGCGGATGGGAAGGATGGTATAAATGTTACAAGCCAGGAGACCTGCCTTTTCTAGTGGACGACGCTTTCGCGCAATAAAGCAGGTCGGTCTGGATAATATTTATAACGGTTTTGGGTACCCCAACAAAACCAGCGCTGTCAGGCGCGTCCTCCTCCTGCTCATGTCCTAAAGTGCCGTAAAATGCTGCAAAGAGCTTTTAACTCATTTAATCTATAAGTTAAAAGTATGCAAACACCTACATTCTGCTGCTCGCGAACTAACAGCAAACAGGCGAAAAAAACATTTTCATTCCTTCTATCATTCGCGTTACTATTGTCTTCTATTCTGAGTTTCGGGGCTGCGCCAGGAAGGGTCAGCGGGTCCATTCAGAATGAAAAAGGAGATGCAATCGCTGGTATCAGTGTGCGGCTGGAAGGTACCGGTTATGCTGCTGTAACCGACGGTGACGGCAGATTTGACATCAGGAATGTCCAGGCAGGAAGTTATACGCTCCTTGCCAGCGGCGTGGGCCACGAGGCGAAGAAGGAAAACATCATTGTGAAGGAAGGCCAGGCGCTGGAATTGAACTACAAGCTAAATATCAGTACCAATGAGCTCTCAGAGGTAGTGAGCAGCGCAGCCAGGCGACAAGCTTTTTCTGCGGTCAACAAGATTGACGTACCCCTTCGCGACATGCCGGTCACCACATCAACGGTATCTGTAAAAACCATTGAGCAACGCGGGATCGACGATCTGGGCGAAGCAATGAAAAACACCACCGGGGTGAGAGCTAACAATACTTACGGTGGCTTCCAGCATTTCACGATCAGGGGTTTTTCAAATTTTGTGCTTTTGGTCGATGGTGTGCGAGATGAGCGTCATAACATTTCCACCAGCGCCCCGACCACAAACCTGGCTAATGTCGAGTCTATCGAGGTGTTAAAAGGCCCGGCTTCTGTCTTGTTTGGACATTCAGCGCTGGGCGGGATTATTAACATTGTCAGGAAAAGACCAACTGCGGGCTTCAAAGCAGATTTTTCTGCCAGCTATGGCAGCTTCAACACCAGAAGGATCCGTGCGGGTGCAGGTGGCGCAATCAATGATAAGCTGCGTTACCGGGTAGATTTTGGTATGTCTGACACCGAAGGATACAGACATTCCGGATCGAATACGAACAACGGTTATCTGGCGCTGGAATACACCCCGACCAGCAAAGATCAGTTCTATCTGACTATTGGTGCCAATAAGGATATTTACGACACCGATGCCGGGATACCAATGCTGGAAGGCAGTAAAGTAGCGCCGGGAATGAATGTAGATACCCGCTACAACGATCCCCAGGATTTTCTCAAACATACCCGCTACGATTTTCAGTTGAAATACACCCGCCAGCTGGCCAGCAATCTGCGGCTGTCAAACCAGCTCTCATACTACGACGACAATATCAACTATTTCTCAACGGAAGAGCTGAGCTTCAATCCGGCGATGGAATCATTGCAGCGATCGTTTCCATTTTACTTTAACCACCTGACAAAGCCCTGGCAAAATCAGCTGGAACTGACTTACGATTTCAACACAGGCCCGATCGGACATAAGCTGCTGGCAGGGTATTCGGTCAGCATGCTGGATAGAAAGACTTACAATGGAGAGATTTTCGGCGCAGGTCTCCATGCGACTATTCCGGTTAATAGCCCGGTTCTTAACCAGGGTTACCTGAGCTATACCGATGTGAACTACCGCGCAACCATGGAGAATGTCCACGGGATTTATCTGCAGGATTTTATCCGTTTTTCCGATAAACTGAAAGGTATCGCCGGTCTTCGTTATGACATCTTCAATGGCACTTATTACACCGACAAAGTAGACGCAGACCGTAACGTAACGGAACACGGTGTAGAGTCGACCATTTCGAAATCTGCATTGACCTACAGACTGGGTCTGGTGTATCAGCCAATCGATCCATTGTCAGTCTACGGATCATTCTCTACCTATTTTAAGCCTTCGCGCAGAGTGGCTCCGAACGGTGAGACTTTCGATCCGGAAACCGGGTATCAGGGTGAAGTTGGCAGCAGATTGGAGCTTTCCGGAAAATGGTCGGGAAATCTTTCATGCTATTATATGCGAAAGAACAATCAGCTGGAAGCGCTTCCGGGTGGTGTCTACAAGCGGATTGGTTCGGCGGAATCAAAAGGTTTTGAGCTGGAAGTAAACGGAAGTCTTCTGCCGGGTTTAGATGTAACGGCAGGATATACTTTCTCGAACGCGAAGATCCTTCCTTTTTCATCTGGCGAAACAAATAAAGTAGCAGGCAAGACCGTCGCGTTTGCTCCCAAAAATCTTGTTAACGCCTGGGTTAATTATGAAATTCAGAACGGGGCTGCGAAAGGATTCAGTATCAGCGCCGGTGCTAATTATATGGATGAAACTTTTACAAATAGCTCCAATAGCTACGTTTTACCATCCTATACCGTTTTCGACGCTGCGTTGGGTTATCGCATTGGACGGATTGGACTGAGAGTGAATATGAACAATCTCTTCAATGAGAAATACTTCGCCAACGCGATTTTCTCCAACCAGTTCTCGCCGGGAGCTACCAGAAACTTTCTCGTCACAGTACGGTACAGCCTTTAATGCATGAAAACTACTGTTAAACTATTTTTGCTGGTTCATCGCTACCTGGGCTTTGCATTGAGCTTGCTTTTCGTTGTATGGTTTCTGTCCGGCTTCGCGATGATGTACGTGCGGTATCCAACCATGCGGCAGCACGAAAAATTGCGGAACCTGCCACCGGTGGACTTACAGTCATGTAAGCTGAATTTAAATGAAGCATTGACAATGGCTGGAGTCAAAGACACAATGAGGACCGTCCGGTTGGGTATGATGCTCGACCGGCCGGTTTACCGTCTTACCACCACCAGGGGCGATTACAAAGCCGTATTTGCCGACAACGGAGAGCTATTTTCAGGAACAGATTCAGTGCTGGCCGGCAAGCTGGCCAGCAGCTTCGGCAAACCTGCTAGGGTGGGCAAGACAGCCGTATTGACCGAAATCGATCAATGGATGGCAGCGGCGCGGTCGCAGGGCTACACGACGCCTGTGTACCGGATGCAGATAGACGATGATGAGGGTACTTACATTTATGTTTCTACACAAACCGGAGAAGTCGTTCAGCGGGTCAACGCCCGCCAGCGCTTTCTGGCCTGGTTGGGACCAATACCGCATTGGATCTATCCGACTGTTTTGCTAAGGAACCGGCCGCTCTGGAACGACATTATCATCTGGATATCCTCGCTGGGCACCATCATGTGTATTGCAGGTATTGTTATGGGATTTGTCAGGTATAAACGAAAAGATAAATCCTCCTTCGAATTCAGTCCATACAAAAAGCGCTGGTTTCGCTGGCATCATTACACCGGCTTTGTCTTTGGCATCGTTGCTTTTACCTGGGTGTTCAGTGGACTTTTGTCGATGACGCCATGGGACTGGGCTCCAAATACCAGACTTGACATGGAAGAAACAGCGCAATGGACAGGTGGGCCGATGAAAGCGGAGCTATTCAGCTTGTCTTCATTGAAGGCAATTGAGCGCCTGAATGAGATTTCAGTGAAAGAAATCCATTTGATACAGTTACACGGCAAACCCTACTATCTGGCCTGCCAGGATGATGATCATACGCGCCTGATGCCGGCAGATGCAGATGCTGTTATACCTTTCGAAAAGTTCGATCATCGACCGTTCATAAGCATGGTGCAGGCCCTGAACCCGGGCATAGGGATCAAAGAAAGCCTCGTACTCAGCGAGTATGACGATTACTATTACTCGAAGTATAATGAAAAACGACTACCAGTCCTGAGGGTGAAGATGTCTACGTCGCAGGAAACCTGGTACTACATCGATTTAAAGACCGGCCAGGTAGTTTTGAAGCATGAGAAATTGAGCAGGCTTGAACGGTGGTTGTACCACGGGCTGCATAGCCTGGATTTCAAATGGCTGGTTTACAGGCGGCCATTGTGGGATTTGGTTGTTGGTTTACTACTGATCGGCGGGTTGAGTGTGAGCTTTACCGGACTGGTGATGACGTGGAAATGGATAAAGCGAAAATCCTCTACTTCTGGTAGACTATTTAGTTTATAGGAAACTATTTGAACCATTGTTGTATCGATTCATGTTTGCGACTAGATTGATAAGAAGAGGTATTCGCCTGAAAGGGCGTGTGGTGGGACATGTCCATAAGCCATCTGTTGATCAGGAAATCCAGTATGCACCAATAGTGGCATTTATTGACCAGGATGGTGCCGCCCGCAGCGTTACGTCAGATAGATATAGGCTGGAAAAACTGGTTATTAATTCGCCGATAGACGTCTATTATGATGAAAATAACCCTGATGATATTTTAATTGACAATGGTATTGTACTCATTTCCAGACTAATCGCGTTGCTGGTTTTGGTGGTTTGTTGGGTCATTATGAATGTAATAGCGGTTAATCGTATTTTAGGATAAGAGTAATAATAATTCTCAATAAACTAGTTTTAAAATAGATTCCCGAACCCCAGAGATTTCTCCTACATTCTTATGGGAATCGTATCTTTAACCCCGAAACCATATTCTTTTAAAACATCGTAAACCCATCACCTAATTCCATACCTGTTGATATACAGTACAATCTGTAGAGAACCCATCAACATCCAGCATCTTTTCCCACTTAAATACTATATATGAAACACTCTCTATTACTATTTGCATGCCTGCTATGCGCATGCATCCTGAAGGCAGGCGATATTGTCCTGCCGCCGGTATCTGCCTGGATTAAGTTCACGAATCCGGTCCAATCCGGCAGTCTATCCTATGGTATTGAAAATAACCAGAGCGGTGAGGGGTACACAGAAGTCGCTACTGTGGATGGTGTACCCTGTAGGAAGATCCCCGCAGGAAAGTTTATGTATGTCCGTTGTGACAGAAGCGCCGTTCCCACTACGGCTAAAAAGATCATTCTGTCTATCACGTATTATGACAACAGTATGAATTTCGTGTGGCTGAACTACACCCGTTCCGGTACAGGATGGGGAGGCGCCGATTTTAAGAAGTCAAATACAGGAAAGTGGGTTACCCGCCTGGTATTCCTGGAAGATGCAGGCCTGGATGGCAGCATGGGATATGGTGGAGATATCCGTCTCGGATATGGTTCGGAAGATACTTATATCAAAGACATAACGGCTTATGTCGGATCATTGAACCCGGATGCACAGCCTATTCCTGCCAGACCTAACAATCCCGCTTCGGAGTTTGTAGGTAAATCATTTGCGGGTTACCAGTTATGGCACGAAGCAGGGGCTAAGGCGGAGGATTGGAGCCATTGGGCATATGACAAAGTACCTGCTGCAGGAAGGGGTAACCATAATACAGAGACCTTCCCTCTGCTGGCGGATTATGAGAATAATCCGAACGTGCCGATGTATGCCACCAACTTCGCAAATCTCGGAAATGGTAAGCCTGCGAAGTTGTACAACTCTACCGATAAAGGTGTAATAGATGTACAGATGGCATTGCTCAAAAGAACAGGCTTTGACGGTGTGGCTATTCAGCGTAATGCACCTGTTGGAAGGAATATGAAGTACACTTCCTCCGATGATTATTATGTCCATATCAGGAACGCCTGTGAAGCCAATGGCAGGTTGTTTTATGTAATGTACTGTATGCCTGATCAGAACAATGGGGAAGTGAATTCCATTGACCTGGTAGAAGGTATTAAACGTGATTGGGTATACCAGATGGAGCAGATCTATGAGCTGACCAGGTCCGGCGCTTACGCTACAGTGAATGGCAAGCCGGTAGTAGAGCTCTGGGGATTGGGATATTCAACTATCCTCGTGGACAAAACACAGGCGCTGGAACTGGCGCAGTTCTTCAAAGACCGGGGTTGTTATGTGATTGCCGGAGTACCGAGAGACTGGAGATTGAGAGATGGAGGTTCCCGTCCTGATTTTGAAGACGTTTACAAAGCGTACAACATGATCTCTCCCTGGACAGTAGGGGTATACAGCGATACGACAGGAGCCGATAATTTCAGAACACAATACCTGATCCCTGATAAACAATACTGTGATCAGAATGGCATGGGATTCTATCCGGTGATATTCCCCGGCAGTGCCTGGTCGCAGCATGTATCAGGTTATCCGAATGATACCCGCAGGCTGGGAGGGAAGTTCCTCTGGAAACAGGCCCGTAATATCAAGAGTGTAGGCATAAAGTCTATGTATTACGCTATGCTGGATGAGTTTGAGGAATCGACCAATATTATCAGTTCAGCGGTGGATTATTTTGATATTCCGACAGACCAGTATTTTGGTACCTTGTCTATGGACGGTATCTGGACCTCGTCCGACTATTACCTGCGTCTCGCAGGACAAGCCGCCCGTTTGCTGACCAGTACAGATACGCCTGCCGAAATTCCGATCCCTTATTCACTGGGGCCGATCTATTACAGGAACAGTTTTGAAAGCAGGGTAGCGAATTGTCTCATCAACAATGTACCGCAGGATATCGTTTCTCCCATTGATGCCTGCTTCTATAAGAATGCGGTATTATCGTCTGCAGGTGTGAGCAATACTACGGTAACGATCGACAATGCAGCCGCATTCTCAAAGAGTGGCGTGTACACCGTAAGGATCAATGGTACGGCTGCCGGAGCATCTTCTTATTACTATAAAATATCAGAAACAAAGATTGCGGTGAAGGCCAATATGCAGTTGAGTTTCTGGAAATATACCGTGAATAATCCCGGTAGGTTTACTGCTGTAGACCTGACGTTCAAATCAGGTAAGTTGCTGCGTAACCTGACCGCCTATAAGGATAATAATGGCAACACCATGCATCCGAATGTAGGCCGTGGTACTGTAGGCAGCTGGGAAAAGTTTTCCTGCCAGATCGGTAAGGGGGAGCTGATCGGGGATGAGATCACCGGTATCAGTATTGCTTATGACAACTCCGCGCTGAGTGGCAACTTCACGGCTTACTTTGATGACATTATCATCGAGGATGCGCAGGATACCACTATCACCAATCCGCCATCACCGGCTCCGATTGGTAGTACTATTTACCTGTATAATGATACGCTGCTGGTATGTTCCGAGAATGGTACGCAAGCAATGAACTGTAACCGTACCGGCTTAGGACCATGGGAGAAATTTGTAGTGGTGGATGCAGGGAACAGTACTATCGCCCTGAAAGGAAATAACGGACTATATATAACTGCTACCAGCCCGATGTACTGTACAGGTACTACCCTGGATAGCACTACAAGATTTAAATGGATCAACCTAAGCAGTAATACCGTTGCCTTCCAGAGCCTGAAAGGTCTGTATATCTGTTCTGAGAACGGTACAAAACCTATGAACTGTAACCGTACAGCTATTGGTGGATGGGAAACGTTCAGATGGGGTACTACGTCTGCAGCCAGAGTAGCAGCTATGCAGGTACAACCGGTGGAGGATAAACTGACAAAGGCAAGCCTGAAGATCTATCCGAATCCTGCAAGAGAACAGGCAACATTGTATTACCAGCTGCCGGCGGCGACTGATGCAGTGATAGAGATATACAATTCAAATGGTGCGCTGGTGAAGACTTTGAAACAGCATATCGCCGCAGGTGAACAACGTATATCCGTGACTACAGGTAGTTTAGTGCCGGGGGTGTATTTGGTGAAAACTATTTCTAATGCAAAGATTGAGACGAAGAAGTTAGTGGTAGAATAGCCTTTCTTGCTGTGGTTTTGAAGGAAGCCGTCTCAAAAGTAATTTGGGATGGCTTCTTCTTTTTATACAGTTTTTTAAATAAAAGGAGCCGTTTTGTTAACCATATAATGTTTATTGTGTTATAGGGAGTATGGCAAGAGGCAAAACATTATCAGTTGTATTTAAGAGCAATCACCAGAACCAGGGGATGCTGTTACCACCAGATTTGAATGATCTGATTCCAGCTAATCATCCAGTCAGAACAGTCAACGATATTTTGGATAAAGTTGATATCACAAAGTTAATCCAACAATATAAGCCAGGGGGAACCAGTAGCTATCACCCACGTATGTTGTTAAAGGTCCTGGTCTATTCCTACATTAATAATATATATAGCAGTCGTAAAATAGAGGAGGTTGTTA
>NZ_FRCN01000011.1 GCF_900142925.1 Chitinophaga sp. CF418 | reverse complement strand
TAACAACCTCCTCTATTTTACGACTGCTATATATATTATTAATGTAGGAATAGACCAGGACCTTTAACAACATACGTGGGTGATAGCTACTGGTTCCCCCTGGCTTATATTGTTGGATTAACTTTGTGATATCAACTTTATCCAAAATATCGTTGACTGTTCTGACTGGATGATTAGCTGGAATCAGATCATTCAAATCTGGTGGTAACAGCATCCCCTGGTTCTGGTGATTGCTCTTAAATACAACTGATAATGTTTTGCCTCTTGCCATACTCCCTATAACACAATAAACATTATATGGTTAACAAAACGGCTCCTTTTATTTAAAAAACTGTATAAAAAGAAGAAGCCATCCCAAATTACTTTTGAGACGGCTTCTTTTTATTTGGGTACCTGTGCCACCGCATCCTCATATTTTTTCCTTGTGAAGGGACATGCTTCCAAAACCTCTTCAAGAGCCATATCAGGCCGTGCAGAAACCATGATATCTTCATTTCTCTCACGAGTTCTTGTTCTTTTCCCTTTTGTGATTGCATTTTCCATGAATGATGATTTAACGGAAAGAATTTATTTTCTGTAACGCTTCAACAACAGTTCTTCAGGAAAAGGACATCTTTTCAATGTGGCTATTGCATCTTCATGTTTTTTTCTTATAAAAGGACTTTTTTCTAAAACTTCTTCAAGCGTCGTTTGACGCAGTGGGTGATCTAATGTAGCAACCTTTTTTTGGGAAGTGAATGTTCCAACTTTTTTCCTTTTTGAGATTGTAGTTTCCATGAATGATAATTTTAATTGTTTATTATTTCGAAAGATTTCTTCTTGCCTAAGAATGCACTGTATGTTTGGTTTTGGATAAAATCCTGCCATTGGTCATTTTGTAACCCAAATACGTCGAATTGATTAGTAATGTCATTCCAGTACTTAGTAATACAGATCCTATATAGTCTTGTTCTTGAGAGTGTACTACCCTTTGCATATATGTATGCTTCAGGATGTTCTGCTATAAAGGTTTCAACTACTGCAGCCACAGTTGTCAATATCTTCTCATGGTCATTATTTCCGGAATTGATGTTATCATCTACATTCCCTGTTTGTGGATTCTTTTCTCCAAATGCAAGGTTATAGTAGTTATATTCCATCATTGCAAACAGTATAGTCTTTCTAATCGGCCCCTTAGGCCCAATACTTGTAAATTCATACTCAGTCATTGTTACTGTCTTTGAAGTTAATCTAAACAAATAATGATCTAAATGCATTCCCGTAGGCTTTGTCTTAAACAATGGTTTTTATGCTGAACATATCACTATAAAAAAAACGCCACCCCTGACGTGTGATCATCAGGGGTGGCGTTTTCTCTATCACTAAATTACACCTTTTCTCAGGATCTCAAAATTTTCTCTCAACTTTTTTCAAAAAAAAAATAAAGGGATGAAGTACGAAACCTCATCCCTTTTTTCTTCCATCTTAAATCCCGTAAACTAATAATTAAATCCCTTCCTTTTGTACATCCAGATGTTCCTCCAGCCATCACCCTGCTGTGCCAGGGTGAGTTCGTCGGCAGTAAGTTTTACGACAACGTAAGTAACTTTATTACCCAGGCTGATATCACTACCTGTTATCTTCAATGTCTTATTTAAAGTATCAAGTTCGAATATTGCTTTCTGCGAAACACCCGCATGTGTGAACGTATAGTTTTTCGCACCCTTCAGATCAAAGGTCATTTCATCTGCAGCTACTTTCTCAGATGTCAGATAGGCGATACCGTTCTGCCACCATTCAGGCGCTGTTGCTCCGCCAGAGCCGTTACCATAACAGATGCCTCCGGGAATATCAGATGCCCATACCCATGTCTTGCCGTCCTGCGCATTTGCCAGTAAGTTCCACATAGGGCTGGCAAAATATTCAGGATCATTCTCGGAAACAGAGATTTTGGTAGAATCAGATGTTGGACCGCCTTGTGTATAGATGGTATAACGGATGGTATAGTTACCCGCAAAAGGCAGATTGATAGTATCCTGTTTCTTTTTGGAGAAACCACCGGTAAATTCCCAGTAGGGGATATAACCACCTTGCGTAAGGCTGTTTAACATTACTATATTGTCGTGTCCCTGTTCCTGTGTAACGGAGAACTTCACATCACTTTTGGCGATGGATGGTCCGCCAAGGCTTTCTTCATCTTCCTTGGTACAGGATACCAGCATAGCCGATAATGCAAGCAGGGATAAGGTGATAAACTTTTTCATAATGCAGTTTTTTGAATGATTCGACATTAGTTAGCCCAGCCGGTATTTTGTTTATAAACACCGCTTGACAGATTGATTTCCTGTTCAGGGATCTTAAACAGTCCCTGTGTTTCAGTGCGGAAATTCACATCGAACTGGTTATCGCTGTTGCTGTTATCAATAGCGGCTTTGGCAACGCTTACACCCTGACGCAGTAAGTCCCAATAGCGCTGTCCTTCCAGTGCAAATTCCAGGCGACGCTCTTCCATGATCAGCTTTTTGCCATTGGCATCTCCGGTCAGTGTTTTGCGGCTGGTGGTATTCAGGAATGCCCTGTCACGAACCTGGTTGTAATAGTTCTGCGCTTTAGAGAGATCAACATCAAGATTCAGTTCTGCCGCCATCAGCAGCACGTCTGCATAACGGATAATAACATCATCAAAATAGTTGTCGATCTGGAAATTACCTCCCTTGCTATCTGCATTGCCATCATTCAGCGGCATATATTTTTTCCAGAAATAACCGGTGTACTGTGATTGGTCACCGAGAGAATATGCTGTCAGGTTTTCACCTTCGATAGAAATGATGCTGGCGCTTCTCCTGGTATCGGTAGCATCGTAGGCATTCCATAATTTGGGTGTTACAGTACCGGCGCCCCATCCTTTGTAGTAAGGATCAAGTACCTGGCTGCGGATACCGATGTCTACCTGCATGCGGTTACCATTATGCTGGTCCCAGCTACCCAGGCCTTTGTAGGTAAATTTGATGGACCAGACAGTTTCTTTATTATCTTCTCCCACAAAAGACCTTCCGGATGCCTGCCACAAGCGGGGGAAGCTGTCTACCAGTCCGTAGCCGCTTGTATTGATGATGTTTTCCAGGTAGCTGATCATCTGGGTTTTGGTAACAACACCAGCGAGGTCCGGCTGATTGTAGTAACCGGTATAATACAGGTATACGCGGCCTAACAGCGCCTGTGCTGCCCATTTGGTTACACGGCCATAGTTGTTAGGAGAGATACCCTGATAGGCGGTAGCAGGCAGGTTAGTTGCTGCATACTGCAGGTCTTCGGCTATTTGTTTATATACATCAGCCGGAGCAGCCTGCGGTATATTGTACTCGGAAACAGTGAGTGGTTTGGTTGTCAGAGGAACATTACCGAATACACGCACGAGGTCGAAGTAGAAGTACGCTCTCAGGAAGCGGGCTTCAGCAGTATAAGTGGTTTTCAGGGTAGTGTCTGCTCCCCAGCTAACACCGTCTATCTTGGAGAGTAATACATTGGCTCTGTAGATGCCTGTGTAACCTCTCTGCCACAGCCCCAGGTTCATATTGGATGCTTCCTGGAAGCGGTCCCACTGTTTCCATACAAGGTCAGAAGTACCACCACCGCCGAAGCAGTCATCACTGGCCAGTTCGGATACCAGGTGAATATTATCATAGTCACCGATATTGAGCTGATTGTATATGGACACCAGCGCCTGTAAGGCCTGTGCCGGTGTCTGATAGAAGGAGGATTCCGTCTGTTCATCTACAGGCGAAAGCTCCAGGAAGTCCTTACGGCAGGCCGCAAGAAGTGCAATTGCTATAATGGATACAAAGATCTTTTTCATGTGGATTGATTTACCGGATTAGAATTTAACGTTCAGGCCAACCAGTACTGTTTTAGGTTGTGGATAAGTACCCAGGTCTATACCAGAAGCCCATCCGGTAGGACCATAACCTACTTCAGGATCTACGCCTTTATAAGGAGTAAAGGTGAACAGGTTGGTAGCAGAAACGTATAATCTCAGCTGCTGTAAAGGCAATGTGTGCAATACCTTTTTGAAATCATATCCCAGGTTCAGGCTTTTTATACGCAGGAAAGACGCATTGTGTACATACAGGTCAGAAGAACGGATCCAGTTCTGGTTCAGTTCAGCGCCATCTGTTACACGGGGAAGGCGGTTAGAGGTACCTTCACCAGTCCAGCGGCCCAATATTTCTGTGGTGTAGTTGCTGAGCGGACGGGAGAAATCATGTGTACCATCCCAGATCTGGTTGCCATAGTTACCATACAGCGAAGCAGAGAAATCGAACCCTTTATAACCCAGGTTGATGTTCAGACCATAGGTGAACTTAGGATAAGGATTACCGATCTGCGTCTCGTCTTTGCTGTCTATTACACCATCTCCATTGAGGTCCTGGAAACGAACATCACCGGGGAGGGCATTAGGCTGTATTTTCTTACCGTCTTTGCCCACATAGGAGGCCACTTCACTTTCATTCTGGAAGATGCCCGCTGTCTTATATCCGTAGAAATAGCCCATAGGGAAGCCCACCTGTGCACGGTAGAATTCCGGCATACTCGCGTAGGTTATTCCCCCTGATCCGTTGATGATCTTTTCCCGGTTGGGGATATCGGTGATTTCATTACGGTTCACACCGATATTACCATTCACACCCACCGTCAGACCATGGAAGGTATGATTGTAGCCCAGGGAAACCTCCACACCCTGGTTACGTACATTACCTCCGTTGATCAGTACTGTTGATGCCCCGGAAACAGCAGGTACGTTTACTGGTACCAGCCAGTCTTTTGTCGTCTTGCGGTATACATCCACTGTCAGGTTGAAGTCTCTGAATAATGTCGCATCGATACCGACGTTAGCCTGTTCTGAAGTTTCCCATTTCAGGTCAGGATTGGATATCTTGATAGGCGCTGCTCCGATATAAGGATTGTCGCCGCTGCCAAAATAATAACCCAGATATTGTGTTGAGATAGTGGACAGGTACTGATAATATCCCGTAGGAAGATTACCATTCTGTCCCCAGCCTGCACGTACTTTCAGGAAGTCCAGCCAGGAGAGTTTGAAGAAATCCTCATTGGTAGGTACCCAGCCAATAGAGAAGGATGGGAAAGTACCTCTGCGGTTGTTCGGTCCGAAACGGGAAGATGCGTCTGATCTTACCACAGCGGTGAACATATATTTGTCAGCATAAGAATAGCTGAGACGTCCGAAATAAGAATAGATAGTAGCGGAGCTGTCTGCCCCAAAGATGCGTTGTGTGCTGTCTGTAGTACCGTTGTCGATAACAGCATTGTCCAGCCCTTCTTTGGTCAGGTCCTGTTTGTAACCATACAGGTAAGAAGTTTTGGTCTCATTGGAGTTCATACCTACCAACACACCTACATTGTGTTTACCGAAATCACGCTGGTAGTTGATGGTGTTATCCCAGTTCCAGGTATGTGTGCGGTAAATGCCCTGTGTAGCGCGGGAGTGCTCATTCACCACGTTCGTAGACAGATCGTATATTGGCGTATAACTTCTGGAATCGTTATTGCTCATATCAATACCGAAGTCTGTACGTAATGTCAGTCCTTTAATGGGAGATACCTGCAGGTAAGTATTACCCATGATACGGTCGGTCTTGGATTTGTTCTGGTTCTGATAATCCATTACTGCCACCGGGTTAGCCTCTTCTACGTTAAAAGTAGATTTTGCGTAACTACCATCAGGGTTGTATACAGGGAACAGCGGACTTACTGTGAACACAGAGCGGATAGCATTGCCGTAGATATTGCCCACACCAACACCTCTTTTACGGGATTGTGTATAGGTCACGTTTTCGCCGAATATCACAATGTCCTTATACATTTTGTGCTCGCTGTTCATACGGAAAGAGAGCCTGTCATATTGAGACTGGTTCTTTAAGCCTATGACACCGTCCTGTTTGGTATAGGCAACGGAAGAAGAGAACACAGAGGTCTCATTTCCGCCTGCAAATGCCAGGGAATGGTTCTGCATTGGTGCTTTCTTATTGTAGATCGCTTCCTGCCAATCAGTACCCTTACCCAGTTTGCTGAGCTGATCCACGGTGAAATAAGGAACGGAGCCGGAATTAATGGCCATCTCGTTCATGATCACGCCATAGTCATGTGCATTGAGCAGGGATACTTTATGTGAAGGATTCTGTATACCATAGTAGGAGTCGTAAGACATTTTCATACTTCCTGCACGGCCTTTACGTGTGGTAACCAGCACCACACCATTAGCAGCCCTTGCACCATAGATAGCGGAAGATGCCGCATCTTTCAGTACATCCATCGCTGCAATGTCTGAAGCGTTCAGGTAGCTGATGTCGGAAGTAGGCACACCATCCACGATATATAAAGGATCAGCGTTACCAACAGTACTTGTACCGCGGATGCGCACTTTCATGCCTTCTCCCGGTTGAGCAGAAGTTGCGGTGATCTGTACGCCAGGTGTCTGTCCCTGTAAGGCCTGATCTACACGCAGTGCGTGGTTCTGTTCCAGCTGCTGTGTGTTTACATGGTCAATAGCGCCGGTCACCAGTTTTTTCTTTTCGGTACCATAACCTACCACCACGATCTCGTCCAGACCGGTAGCGCCTTCGGAAAGATTCACAGTAAGCGTGGACTTGCCTCTTGCAGAGATCACCTGTTTGGTGAAACCCACAAGTGTCACCTCCAGCGAGTCGCTATCGCTTACCTGCAGGTTAAAGCTACCATTAGCGTCAGTAATAGCGCCATTGTTGGTGCCTTTGATACGCACGCTGGCGCCGGGCAATGGACTATTATCCTTTCCGGCAGTTACCTTACCGGAAAGCGCTCTTTTCGCTGTTTGCGCCATTGCCACATTGACGGGCAACAGCATCGTCATCAGCAGCACGCTGCTTAATCCGCATGAAACGGGGATCATGCAGGCAGTCACAAAATCTCTGATTTTGTAAGCAGTTTTCATAATGTTAGAATGTTAGTAGTTACGGGATGTTTTTATCTGATGGTCATACGTGAATACAATTCACAACGTGTTAATTGTCAAAACTTCTTTTTTGTCATGTACGTGGTTGATTTTTTAATGAGATCTTTTTTTCTGTACCATCATACGGGATGACGGTTGCATTCCTGTTGTCGAAATCCATGCTCACTGGTTTATCTTTTCCTGCTCTCACAATACGGAAGGTCCTGCGCTGCAACATGCCGGGGAAATTACCTTCCCGTTTGCCTATTGTCAGCGTCTGGCCGGCTTCGTCGTATGTGAGGTTGATGGTACTGTATTGTCCTTTTTCGTAATTATAATTGACACCCTCATCTTCATAGAGTGTGAATTTTCCGTTGGCTCCTGTATATACATAAAGAGTG
The DNA here is from genome assembly GCF_900142925.1 of Chitinophaga sp. CF418. GTDB lineage: Bacteria > Bacteroidota > Bacteroidia > Chitinophagales > Chitinophagaceae > Chitinophaga. The sequence goes on along the minus strand of NZ_FRCN01000011.1, from coordinate 344,610 downwards.
ATTGTATCGGCCGGACGCTGTGCTGTGTATTGCATAGCCGGGCCGAAAGGAACAATGCTGCCTGCTTTTACATATAGGGGGATCCTGTCCAGCGGAGCTTCCGCCGTAATATATTGTCCACCTTCGGTATAAGTGCCGTTGTAAAGATCGTACCAGCCGGTATTGGCAGGGAGATATAGTTTACGACTGCGAGCTTTGTAAGTATATACCGGATTTACCAGCAGTGCGGGACCAAACATAAACTGATCACCAATGCTCCTGACAGCTGTATCCTTGTCAAAATCCATGACCAGCCCACGCATCATGGTATATCCACGATGATAGGTTTGTCCTGCAAGAGAATAAATATACGGCATCAAACGATAACGTAGCTTATCATAATAGACCATTGACGTCAATTCCACACTGTTTTCCGGCGCGATGTTGAACGGTTCGCGATAAGGATATTGTCCATGCGAGCGGAACAGTGGGCAGAAGGAACCGTACTGGAACCAGCGGGTGTTCAGTTCTCTCCACTCCTGGAGGTCTGCTCCCTGCGGATCAGGCTGGTCATATTTATCCTCTACATAAAATCCTCCGATATCTGTTGTCCAGTAAGGCATACCAGACAAGCCGAAATTCAATCCTGCTGGTATCTGTCTTGCCAGTTCATCAAAGCGTGCGGCAATGTCTCCGCTCCAGGTGGCTGCTCCGTAGCGCTGCATGCCGGCATAAGCTGAACGTGTCAGGATGAACACGCGCTGGTCTGGTTTTTCCTGGCGCTGACCTTCATAAATACCTTTTGCATTCATGAGGGCATAGGTGTTGAAATATTGTGTAGATGGTCCCAGTGCTGTAGGGTTCATCAACTGTTTACGATAGTTGATAGTGGCATTGGACAACACATCCGGCTCTGTAGCATCCAGCCACCAGGCATCCACTCCCTTGCTGAACAGGTGTTTGCTGAGCAGCTGCCAGAACAGCTTACGGGCGCCGGGATTGAACGCATCATAGAAAGTGGACACATATCCCTGGCCGATCCAGTCCCTGATGCCATCATTAATGCTTTGTTTATAGAGCCAGCCTTTTTCGTTAAAGAGGTTGTAGTTCGGAATATCCTTATAGAACTTAGGCCAGGCGGATATCATGAAATGGGTATGATAAATATTGTGTAGGGAATCTATCATGCCTTTTGCATCAGGGAAACGCGCGGGATCGAATTCCTGGCTACCCCAGGCATCTTCTTTCCAGTAAGACCAGTCCATTACGATATTGTCCAGAGGGATCTGCCTTTTGCGGAATTCCAGGACAGTGCTGATCACATCACGTTGTGTCTTATAACGTTCCCGGCTTTGCCAGTAACCTAATGCCCATTTTGGAACAATGGCTGCTTTACCGGTGATGGTACGATAGCCGTTGATGACATCATCTGTCTGCTGGCCATACACAAAATAATAGTCTATCTTTTCGCCAGCTTCTGATGTCAGCGCTGCCTTGTTCTGCAGTTTTGCCGGAGTAGGGGAGAGATGTTTAACAGAAACAAATGCCTGGTCAGATTCAGGGATCCATTCCACTTTAAGTCTGTGTTTCTTTCCCTTGTCGAGCTGGTGACGGAAAACGGAGGGGCCAGGGTTCCATCCCTCCCTCCATTTATCGAGTTTTAACTCCCCGTCTATCCATACTTTGATGTAACCTGAAGCCGTCATATAGAATTTCTCCTGTCCGCCGGTCTGTGATGTGATATCTCCTTCCCAGGTGATCACTCCTTTTCCCATCGGATAGCCTGCCGGCATTTTCTTCAGATCAGGTAGAAAGGTAAAGTCGATCAGCGACTCCGGCCGTTGCAGGAAAATGCTGTCTGGTTTATTCCGCAGGGCATAGGTAGCGGTCAGGCCACCAGGCTTGCCATTTTTGTCAGATAACTGGAGACTGCCCAGTTCCTCATACGGTCTCTCGTCTCCGAAACGGGTAATAGAGTAGTTGTCCCAGAGTATACCATAATGCCGGCTGGATACCAGGAAGGGTATCACGGCAACAGAGTTGTACTGGGTGAGGTCTACATCCTGGTCTTTGTAGTTCATTAATCCTGTCTGGTGCTGACCCAATCCATAAAATGCCTCTCCGGTGGGCGATTCAAATACCTGCTGTAATTTATAAAGCGGCTTACCGTCGATTACGGCAGGAGTGAAGGTCTTTCCGCCGCCCTGTTTTTCCTGCAGGATCACCTGTCCTTTCAGATCCTTAAATACAACCTCTCCGGTAGTCAGATCAATGCTGGCGGTTAATGTGCCTGTCTTTAATGTAACCTGGTTGTTTTTCTCCTCGCTGGTCCATTTTATTTCCCGGGTACCGCCTACCACAGCCATCAGGCTGGGCGTTCCGGAAATGGAATCTGCCGGGCTGGCAGTTACCCTGATAATGTTGTCAGTAATTACCTGTAATCTTACCTGTTTAACTCCTCCGGCGGTAGTCTTTTCTAACCGTACGAGCAAACCATCCTTAAATCTTTCAATCTTTCCTGCATAGCAGAACTGCATGCAAAAGGTAAATGCCAGGACCGGGAGTAGTCTCTTTTTCTTCATATCCATGGAATTGATCTGATAATTATTGTTGGCAGCTGATAGAATATATTATTAATAGGTTCTATTACTAACGTGTTGAGACAAATTTAGCAGTCCGCTTTAAGACCCAGGGGAGGGGATTGTTTTTGATTAGGGGTATAAATGTTAAGTGCCTGGCGGCAGGGAGGAGGCATTTGATAAAAGGAAGGGTATGATTTGTTAAGGCATGGTGCTATGTTAGCATCTAAATTGATTAGTTGACTTCGTCATATGATAAATTTTAAATCTTTAACTTCTTATTAACTAGTGGCAATTGGCAGTTTCGTAACATCGCTAAATAATCAAACCACCATTAAAGAAGTAAATTAAGTGTTAATCCAAATGACAATAGAAAACAGTTTCTTTATTGACAAAAATAACCGATTGTATAGAGGACATTTCCACGGGACTAAAAAAAGATACCATTTTGGAGGAAGTCTCAAAAAAAGATGTCAGGGGGATTTTAAAGATTGGGTATACTTACCCTAGCTGTCAGAAAATTAGTAAAATCATACTTTAAAGACTATTTCAATGGGTAATAAGAACTATTATAAACTTGATGAAATTGGTTTTATTGGTGTGCAGGAAGAAAGATCTGAGGCCAGTAAAAAATACCATGATAATAGAACTGCCCGGATATTTAAAGCTGCTAAAGCTGTAAAATCCGCAAAGTCAAAAAAGACTTTGAAACAGATATAAACTTATTTGAATCTAAAAAAAAAGCCTGCCACTTAACCGGCAGGCTTTTCATGTTATAAATAAAATCTCATCTCATCCCGCTGCCGCTTCTTCCAGCACCCCAATATCCAGTTTCTGCATCTGCATCATTGCAGTGACAGCTCTTTGAGCCCTGCCGGGATCTTTATCCTGCAGTAATTCCTGCAAACCGTTTGGCACAACCTGCCAGGATAAGCCGAATTTATCCTTCAGCCATCCGCATCTGTCTTCAGTGCCGCCTTCAGTAAGGGCATCCCACAGTCTATCCACTTCTTCCTGCGTTTCACATTTGATGAACATAGACACTGCAGGTGTAAAAGAAAAATGAGGTCCACCATTCATAGCAATGAAATCCTGTCCGTCCAGCCTGAACTCTACCGTCATTACTTTCCCTTCCTGTCCGGGAACACCGGGAGGATAACGGCTGATCTTTCCGATAGATGAATTTTTAAACAGGGAAGTATACAGCTTTGCTGCCTCTTCCGCCTGGGTATCGAACCATAAGAAAGGAGTGATCTTTTGCATAACAGTAATTTTTGAGGTGTGTTGATGCAACAAACTTACCCTTAGAAATCTGTACGAAAGCGGTGTGAAGAGGACATCTTAAAGGGGGAATTCGGACAGTATTAATTTCATGTGATGTACCATGCTGAGCCGTAAAATATCGAATATTACCATTAATTTGCGTTACCGCGAGATATGGGAAATACATTTACACAAATACCACTCAATATCCATCAACGGTTAGCATTGGAAGCTAATCCCATCTGTATAACAGAGCTGGCTGATGGCGGCTACCTGCTTAATTTTAATAAAGATCCACACGTTATCCGGCTGGATAGTTCATTCAATCAGGTATGGAAGAAAGACCTGCAGGCACAGACGATCAACTACGTCAACTGCATGATCACTGCGAGCCCGGATGGAAAGATGATGGCCCTTTCAGGCAATGAGACCATACGCATACTAGACCTCGACGCTAATTTGTTGTGGGCATTTCCGCATGAGCCATGGGGTAAGTTCCTCGGGTCGCCCTGCGCTTTTTCATCCGACGGACAACTGATCTGGTTTATTATACCAGGCAGTTCTGCCCTGGAGAATGATATCTTATATGCAGTAAGAGCATGTGATTATAAAGTTGCAGATACCTGGATGATGGATGGAAACCAGGATTACAACTACATGTTCTACGATACGCCTGATAATAAAGCGATGATCATCGAGGCCGCTGCCGGACAGGATGCCAGTTTATTCTACCGGGTGAGATTGGAGGACGGGAAGATCAGCTGCGAAGAAATATCCGAATGCCATGACAAGATCATGGGAAGCTTTTCTCCTGACGGAAAAGAATTTGTAACAGCTCCCCATCATGAAGATGGAATCGGCTTGTTCTCTTTTCCTGAAATAAAAAAGACAGCTATCCTGGAAAGTAACGAATTGTTCGCTGAGAGAAATGAATACCCGACTACGGACGATAGCGACAGTGTTGAATATGTAGTATTGTATGTGAACGATAAAACACTGCTTGCATTTACACGCTTTGGCAGGTTATTACTGATAGACAGGAAGAGTTTACGTTGCACCGGAGAGCTCATCCCTGAAGGCTGTGAGATCAGGGCCTACGACCTTGACGGCCGGCCTACTACTAATCCCAAAGAAGTGATTGAGTACGCAGGAGAGATTGTTACTGTTGCACTGACTAAGCAACGTCAGTTATTATTGACGCATAACTCCGGCGAAGTAAGGACTTATGATCTCCCTGAAACGCTTTTCTGATCATTCAGCTTCTCCTGCATAATTACCCTTCGGATAGCCATCAGGCGCTTTCACTTCAAAGTATTCATCGAAATCTGCTGCAGCAGTAGTATCATACAGGTGATTAAGGGAAATGATAAACGTGGTAAGATCCGGTGCGATGGTGTTCCTGTCATTATCGGCATGCCAGAATTCAATAATTTGTCCCCTGATGCCGGTAAACACACCTGCAGTATCATAACAGATACAATCGCCGCCACCATTATCAAAGACTGGTATCCATGCGGGATGCCACCAGTTCTCCAGCTCGAAGTCAAAACCTATCATGGATGTATGTTCCTTTGCTGTGGCCAAGGCATGCTCCAGCGACAGGAACATGGAATTATTGACAAATGCCTCATAAGAATTATCACGCTGTCCGTTCTTCCACTGATATAATGCCCGAAGATCTGCGGGAATCGTTACATTAAATTCCTTTTCAAGTGCGGCTATTTCTTCCGTCGAAAGTCCCGGTTGTAAAGTAGCATAATAAGCCGCCCTTTTAGCTGCCAGATGATTGTCCAGTTTGTTGAGAAATGCTTGCATAGAAGTCGGTTTTAAGTGTTCTTATATGCTGAAGGCAGTATGCCGTATTCCAGTTTGAAATATTTCGCAAAATACTTAGGATTATTGAATCCTACTTCATACGCTACCTCTGCTACCGTCAACTGGCTTTTGCCCAGTAATTGAGCTGCCCTTTTCAGACGGATGGAGCGTATAAATTCAAGCGGTGTTTTCCCTGTAATGGATAACAGTTTTTTATACGCAGATACCCGGCTCATATGCAGTTCGCGGCTTAATTCTTCTACGGAGAAATCCGGATTGGAGATATTCTTTTCCACGATCTGTAAAGCCTGCTGAATAAACAGCTCATCCTGTGAAGAGATGGCTATTTCTTCCGGATGTGCGTCAATATGCTGCTGGAAAGTTTTCTTCAGCGATGCCTGTTGCGTAATGATATTACGGATGCGCGACAACAACACCTCATAGTTAAATGGTTTGGTGATGTAGTCTGTAGCGCCGTTATCCAGCGCTTCCAGCTGATCTTCTTCTGAAGCACGCGCTGTGAGCAGTATGACAGGTAAATGTGCCAGGCGTTGCTGCTGCCGTATCCGGCGACAAAGCTCCAGGCCATCCATTTCAGGCATGTTCACATCGCTCACTACCAGGTTGGGAATTGTTTGCTGCAGTATATTCCATCCTACCTGCCCATTGGGTGCATCAATGATATGAAAATGAACACTCAGGTTATCCTTGAGATAGAACCTGAAATCTTCACTATCTTCTATCAGTAACAGCACCGGTTTCTTACCGGTATACGTCACAGGGGTAGTCTCTGTGACAGGAGCAGCAGACATGATCGCTGTTGTTTCCGGCGCGGTAGTGACAGCCTTGCCGGATATTCCCTGTACTGGCAGCAGAATAGTAAAGCAACTACCCATACCGGGTGCGCTGTCAACAGAGATGGTGCCGCCATGCAGCTTCACAAACTCACGCGTGATGCTCAGACCAATACCACTGCCCTGGTTGACCATAGAGCCTGGAATGTCGTGTTGGAAGAACCTTTCGAAGATCCGCTCCTGTTGTTCCAAAGGAATGCCGATACCTGTATCCTTGACTATAATGGCCAACACCGACCCATGTTGCAGTTGCACATCCACAGAAATATTTCCCTGTTCGGGGGTGAATTTAAACGCATTACTCAACAGGTTAAAGATGATTTTTTCTATCTTGTCCGGATCATATAACATGTTTAGTTCCCTGATGCTGCTATGAAAGTCCAGGTGTATCTGCTTCTTTTCCGACAGGTCGGAGAAGGAGGTGGTCAGCTCTTTTATGAATGCAACAATATCCCCTTCACTGGTGTACAGCTTGATCTCCTGTACTTCCATCTTACGGAAATCAAGCAGCTGATTTACGAGGTTGAGCAGGCGGCGTGCATTGCGTTGCACCAGCACCAGCTGTTGCTGTAGATTATTCTCCAGTCCCTTACCCAGTATCTTTTCCAGTGGTGTGATGATCAGGCTCAGGGGCGTCCGGAATTCATGACTGACATTCGTGAAGAAGCGGATCTTTAATGCATCCAGTTCATGTATACGCTGCGCTTCCTGTTTCTCCTGCTCAATGCGGGCGCGTAGTCTTTCCCTTTCCAATACAATCCTTCTGGCCAGTATCAGCGCTCCTATAATGAGCAGCGCATACAGGATAAATGCCAGCGGCGTTCTCCAGAATGGAGGCAGTATAGTAATATGTAATTCCACCGGAGCGGGTGTCCATACGCCGTCATTGTTGGATGCTTTGACGCGGAAGGTATAATCGCCCGGATCGAGGTTGGTGTAGGTAGCCTTGCGCAGATTGCCATCCGCTGTCAACCATTCATTGTTGAAGCCTTCCAGCATGTAGGCATACTGGTTCTTCTCCGGATGAAAAAAGTTCAACGCTGCAAAGGAAATGGAGAATACATTCTCCCTGTATTTTAATGTAATCTTTTGCGTCTGTGTGATAGATTGCTGCAACAATATACGCCCGTTGATGGTTTCTCCCGGCGCCATACTTTTATTAAAGATCTGGAAGTCGGTGAATACGATGGGCGGCACATTCTGATTGATAGCAATGGAATGCGGGTAGAAGAGGTTGAAACCATTACCTCCCCCGAAGACCAGTTCCCCCTTGCTGGTTTTTAGGGCAGCATTTTCATTGAACTCTCTTCCCTGTAATCCGTCTGATTCATCATAATTCTTGAAGTGAAAGGTATACCCCGCGGATTGCCCTTGTACACTGAGATTAGATATGCCATTGGCGGTACTCATCCATAGCGTTTTATCCTTCGCTTCCAGGATGTTCAGTACCGTATTGTCGGGTAACCCATCTTCTCTTCTCAGGATGCGTATCTTTTTCGTTGCAGGATCATACAGGTTTAATCCTTCACGGGTACCTATCCATATCAGCCCGCGGCTGTCTTCAAAGAGACAGATGACGTTCTTATTGCTCAGCCCATCGGGTTGCTTGTCAATGGTACCATAGTGCGTGAACTTACCTGTTTTGTTCATGACGTCCATACCATCGGCAGTGCCTATCCAGATGTTGCCGGCCCTGTCTTCCAGTATGGCAGCTACATACGGTGATCGCATGGTGTTGGACACTCCGTTGACAAAACGCTGGAACTTGCCGGTAGTCCTGTCAAGTATGTTCAATCCTCCGCCTAATGTACCTACCCACAGGCGCTGATGACTATCTTCGTAGATCTCCCAGACGCTGTTATCACTGAGGCTATTGGGATCAGCGGGATCATTTTTATAATGGATAAAACGGCTGCCGTCAAAACAATCCAGTCCGCCGAAATATGAACCGATCCACAATTTCTGCGTACGATCTATCCAGAGGCTCACGATCACATTCCCGCTGGGCGTATTGGGATTGCCGGCTTCGTGCAGGTACTGTTTATAGGTATTGTGCTGGCGGTCGAAGTAGATCAAGCCGCCACCATTGGTACCGATCCAGAGATTACCTTTCGCATCTTCCGCAAAACGGTTAACGTCATCATAAGGAAGACTGTTGGCTGCAAATACCTGGTGCTGGTATAAAGGGAACTTGACAATATTCTCGTGATAATAGCAGATACCTTTCTTATAAGTACCAATCCAGATGATACCGGAGTTATCACGGTACAAGGCATTGATACTATTTTGACTCAGGCTTTTAGGATTTTCACTATTATTGAGGAGGTACTGTATGGATTGCTTTTGTTTATCGATGATATTCAATCCTCCATGATCTGTGCCTATCCATATCAGGCCCTGGTTATCCTGTACTACACCGCGTACAATATTTGTGTTGAGCCTTATTGTACCGGTATTCTGGTTATAATGCGTAAAGGTGGCCTGACGCTGATTATAATAGTAAATACCCTGTATATCAGAATTGCTGAAGATCCAGAGATCGTTGTCATTGTCGGCCATCATCTGGTAGTCCTGCTGCTTGCTGCTGCCGTCCTGTTCCGGCATCTGCACCTGGTAAACGATCTGGTGACTGCGGCCATCCATTCTTTGCAGGAGCCCATTTGCATGCAGTATCCAGATATTGCCGGCGGAGTCTTCAGCAAGGGTTGCAACGGGACTATTCTCCGTTGCTTTAAAGTGGATCTTTGCTGTTTTATGTGAAGCAGGTGTATAACCAAATAGACCATTCCTGGGTACAACAAACCAGTAGATACCTGTCTTGTCTTTCAGAATCTGGCTAACGGAGTCGCCGGGAATTCCGTACTGCCTGAGCACCGGCCGGATGTCCCGCTGGAAGTTCCCTTTATCAGGATGATAGATGTTCTGACCATTACGGTTTGTAATCCATAGCAGGCCATCGGGGCCTTCCATGAGACTGCTGATAAAGTTATCGGAAAGGGTGGTGGAATCGCTGAGGGCCTGGCGGAATACCTTGAAATTGTAGCCGTCGTAGCGGTTCAGGCCCGACATGGTGCCAAACCACATGAACCCGCGACTGTCCTTCAGGATGCAATTGACCTGGTTAGCTGAAAGTCCCTGTGTAATATCTATCCTGGTCAGCTGATATTGTGACGCGCTTGTTTGTCCTCTCAGTAAGGCGGGCAGGAATACCAGCAGGAATAGAATAAATAGTTTTTTGTCCACTTGTGTAATTAACGCGGATATAGAATTTTAAATGTATGTTCTACAATATAGACTCTCTCAGGTAAATAAAAAAAGAAAGGTCGAAAGAATTCGACCTTTGTGCTAAAATTCCACGTTATGGTACTCAGGTCCATAAAAAGTTTAGCGTCTTGCTTATAATACTTTTTTATTTCTTTATGATGAAATTTTCGCTGGATGTATGAGCTTATATTGGCTGATCAGCATTTTCCGGGATGATTTCATTCATTCACTTGAGCTGGAGGTAACTAATATCCGATCCCGGTAATATATGATTGACACAACAAATGTAATATCCCTATGAGTGATAACCAAAGGTTTCCCCGCTTTTTTTCGCAATCGTTTGCATTTCGTGCTAAAAAAGTAGAACTTGTTAATTCGACAATAATTTTATTTTTTCACGTGTATGAACAGAACAGGTCTCTTTTTGCTGTCTTTGCTTTTTGCAGGAACAGGTCATTTACGGGCGCAGCAACCCGTTAACAAGCTGAAACTCTGGTATAAGGAACCAGCTATAGAATGGTCTCAGGCTTTACCATTAGGTAATGGCAGACTGGGAGCTATGGTATTTGGTGGTACCAGTGAAGAGTTAATGCAACTCAATGAAGCTACTTTATGGTCCGGCGGACCCGTTAATAACAACATTAATCCCGGTGCAGTTAAATATTTACCTGCAGTGAGAGATGCGTTGTTCAAAGAAAAGTATCATGAAGCGGATAGTATTTTACGGAAGATGCAGGGTGCCTATTCCCAGTCTTTCCTGCCATTAGGCGATGTGCGCATCCGGCAGCAGCTGAAGGATACAGCTGTAAGTCAGTACTACCGCGATCTGAATATTGCAGATGCGAAAGCTGTGACCCGTTTCATCAGTGGGGGTGTTACCTATTCCCGTGAAATGTTCATCTCAGCACCCGATCAGGTGATCGTAATTCGTCTTAAAGCTAGTAAGAAAGGTCAGTTAAACTTTACCGCATCCACTTCCAGTCAGCTGAGATACAGTAATGTAGTGACCGGTAAAAAAGAGATTGCAATGAGAGGTAAAGCGCCTTCTCATGCAGACCCTAGCTATGTAGGCTACAACAAAGAGCCTATTAAATACGAGGCTCCCGGTAGCTGCAATGGTATGCGTTATGAACTGCGTATGCGTGCTGTTAGTCCTGATGGCAGCATTACAACAGATACTTCCGGTATCACAGTAAGGAATGCAACGGAAGTTACATTGTTACTGACGGCAGCTACAAGTTTTAATGGTTATGATAAATGCCCGGACAGTGAAGGTCTGGATGAAAAAGCGCTGGTTGACGGATATCTCAAAAAGGCGGCTGCATTATCTTATGACAATCTGTTGAAACGTCATGAGCAGGATTATCATGCTTTCTTTAACAGAGTAGTCTTGCAACTTGAAGGAGCTGATCGGAGTACATTGCCTACAGATGAAAGACTGCGGCGTTATACAGCAGGAGGGAAGGATGCGACATTGGAAAGCCTTTATTTCCAGTTTGGCCGTTATCTGCTGATCTCCAGTTCCCGTACAAAGGCCGCTCCTGCTAATCTGCAGGGTATCTGGAATAAAGAACTACGCGCTCCCTGGAGCTCGAACTATACCATCAACATCAACACAGAAATGAATTACTGGCCGGCAGAGGTGTGTAACCTGATGGAAATGCAAAAGCCACTATACCAGTTACTGAAGGAACTGTCAGCAACTGGTCAGCATACTGCACGCAATTTTTATAATGCCCGCGGATGGGTAGCACATCATAATACGGACATATGGGCAATCTCCAATCCGGTGGGTGATACCGGCAGAGGAGATCCGCAATGGGCTAACTGGATGATGGGAGGTAACTGGTTATGTCAGTTCCTCTGGCAGCATTATCGTTATACAGGCGATGTACAGTTCCTGCGCGATACGGCATATCCTATCATGAAGTCAGCGGCGCTTTTCAGCCTGGACTGGTTGGTAAAAGATCCGGCTTCCGGATATCTTGTTACTGCTCCGGCTACTTCTCCGGAGAATATGTTCGTATTGGAAAACGGGACGCGGGAAGCAGTATCAGTTGCCAGTACGATGGACATGACGATCATTCGTGAACTGTTCAATAATGTGATCAAAGCCGGTGAAGTATTGCAGGTAGATAATGCGCTGCGCGATTCTTTACAGATCGCTGCCGATCGTCTTTATCCGTTTAAGACGGGGAAAGATGGCAGCTTACAGGAATGGTATAAAGACTGGGCTTCTGCTGAGGTAGAGCATCGTCATATTTCACACCTGTATGGCCTCTTCCCGGGAGATCAGATCTCTCCATCAGCAACACCGGAACTGGCCAATGCAGCTAAGCGCACACTGGAGATCAGAGGTGATGGTGGCACCGGTTGGAGCAAGGCATGGAAGATCAATACCTGGGCGAGATTGGAAGATGGCAATCATGCGTATAAGTTATTGCGGGAGCTGCTGACCCTCACCGGTAAAGGTTCTATCGATATGCATGATGCAGGCGGTACTTATGCCAACCTGTTTTGTGCACATCCGCCTTTCCAGATAGATGGTAATTTCGGCGGAACTTCCGGTATCGCACAAATGTTGCTGAACGGACAATCAAATGCTATACATTTGCTGCCTGCTCTTCCTGATAGCTGGACCAGTGGCGAAGTAAAAGGCTTACTGGCTTTTGATGGCCATACGATTGACATGAGCTGGAAAGATGGGAAGATCACTAAAGTAACAGTGCATGCAACAAGAGCAGGCACCTGTTACCTCGTATCAAAAAATCGTCTGAAAGCCACAGGTAATGCACAACTGGCGCCGATGAAACCGAAAGATCCATCCGCCGGTTACCCATATGCCCTGAAGACAAGCGCCGGTAGCGTATATACTTTACAGGGAGCAGAATGATAGTAACGCAGAAACAAATTACTATGCCAGATAACAAGAGAATAGCACTGATATGTGAAGACCCTGCCAACCTGTTTGAGATGGCCAGGAATGAAGACAAAAAACTGCTCGAAAGCCTTAATGCCCGTGGCTGGGAAACGGAAGTAAAAGACTGGAAAGATCCGCAGGCCGACTGGTCTTCTTACGATCTGGTTATCCTGAAATCGCCTTATGATTATCATAACAGGCTGGAAGAATTCAGGACCTGGTTGCACAAACTCTCCGCATTGGAAGTGCGCTTATTAAACCCGGTGAAGATGGTGCTGTGGAACGCAGACAAACATTATCTGAAAGAAATCAGTGATGCAGGATTTTATATCATTCCTTCCATCTTCCTCGAAAAGGATATTACGACCGATCTTTCGACTTTATTCACCCGCCTGGGAACGGACAAGATCATTGTAAAACCATGTGTAAGCGGCGGTTCAAAGAATACCTTCACATTGGTGCAAGGAGATCCTGAATTAGCGAAGCATCCCCTGAATGAATTACTGCGTCAGGAAGCTTTTATTGCCCAGCCATTCTTAAAGGAGATCCATGCAGGTGAGTGGTCGCTCGTCTTCTTTGGCGGCCGTTTCAGTCATGCGATCGTGAAAAAGCCAAAGGAGGGTGATTTCCGCGTGCAGCCACAATATGGCGCTACTATCAATGGGGTGCAGCCCGATGCTGCAGTGATCAAAGATGCAACAGCCCTGGTACGCCGTTTTGCAGCAGATGCGCTGTATACCCGCGTGGATGGCGTTTTAGTAGATGGAAAACTCGCCCTAATGGAGCTGGAACTGATAGAGCCTTTGCTCTATACGGCATTTGAAGAAAGGAGCTTTGAGAGCTATCTGGGAGCATTGGAAGAAAAGACGATGATGGTCAGCTGATCTACATACTATATATTTTTCAGGGGCAGGTTGTGTTTATACAGCCTGCCCTTTGCTTTTTTAGGCTACCGGCAACCAGAAGGCAAAAAGGGTTTAAAATCGCTTCAAAGCCCTTTTGTTATGCATCTTTTCCCGCTTCTTCCATATCCTGGTACCGTCATTTCCATATCACTTCACCGACATTTCTATATCGAACCGATATACATATGAGCCTAAAGTGATATCCAGATGACGTTATAGTAATATGGAGATATAGAGACATGGACGACGTAAAAGCCTATTGCAAACGAATATTTGCCGAAGTCAACCATATTTAGTATATTGCTATATCAACTATCTTATTCTTGTTAACGCCTGAAAACCAATTATATGGCAAGAGCTAAAAACAATCTCCTGCTGGCCCAGGTATCCGGTACTATCGGAAAACAGCTGACCGTAACACAGAGAGCGGGACAGGTCATCCTGGGTAAAGCGAAGGCTAAAAAAGGAAAACGCTACAAATTCTCCTCAAAACAGCTGGACGTGCAGTCCAGGTTTACCGATGCAACCGATTATGCCGCCCAGGTGAAGGCTGACCCTGATATGGTAGCCGCCTACATGGCTGTTGCAAAACCCGGTCAGAATGCCAATAATCTGGCGATAAAAGACTTTTACAATGCCCCGGAGATCCATGAGCTTAGAACAAAAGAATACACGGGAAAAGCAGGGCAGAAGATCTGGGTTCGTGCTACCGACGACTTCCGCGTATACCAGGTCGTTATAGGCATCTATACGGCTGCAGGAACCCTGGTAGAAGAGGGGAATGCATTACAGGGCAGAAATGGCATAGAATGGGTTTATACGACCCGGAAAGACAATCCTGGCTATCAGGGAGGTAAGGTGCAGGCAATGGCAGAAGACCTGCCGGGGAACCAGACATTCGAAGAATGGATATTGTAAACTGATATGGGAGCTTTACCGGCGCAATAAGCCTAACCGTAAATACTTTATAGAGGATACATTTCTATTCCGTAGTCTCGTTGTAGTGCTACGGAAAGATATCCTTGCGGGATCACATTAACTATCTCAAAAAATGAGTAGATGGTATTTTTTTGTCTGCCTAGCCTAAAGTTTTTATAAAATTATCGAGGCTGTCCTCTTTTCCAAGGCCTAATTTCTGTTTGATCCTGTATCTGGCCATCCTGATACTTTTGGGTTCTATATTAAGCCGTGTTGAGATCTCCTTATTTGATAGTCCCATCAGTATATATGAGCAGTACTTCATGTCCAGTCTCGTAAGGGAACTGCCGGCGCGTTGCTGCAGCTGTTCGAAGAAGCCGGAATGTACCTCCACAAAGTCAGTTTTGTGATCTTCATATTCTTCATCAAGCTGTTGCTGACGTTTGATAAGCTTTTTGATCTCTTCGTTGCCGCTAGTGTGCTTATCTGCCAGTATTTCCATGATCTGGTTTTTTCCCTCCTTCAGCAGTTGTTCTGCCAGCAGTTCCTTCTCCAGACGCTGCTGCCTCTCGCGTAACAGGGCCTGTTCTGCCAGCAGCTGATTAGTTTCTGCTTCCTGCAGTTTCACCTTCAGAATGACTTCCTCCTTTTCTTTATCTATCAGCTCCTGTTTCCGCATTGATGCTTTCAGCTTATAGTTATAAGAGATCAGCAGGAATGACAGCGCCGCAATTCCTGCCGCTCCCAGGCCAATATAAAGAAGATTACGTTTTTCCCGGAAGCTTGCTTCCTGTTCGAGCAAGGCAATTTTTTGTGCCTGTTGCGCAGCGCGGTATCGTGCATCGATCTTTTGCGCATTGTTGATTTTTTCCTGGTTAAATGCTGCCTCATTACTGGATACATAGCTTTTCATGTATGACAAGGCCAGTCTTGCGTCATTTTTCTGTTCTGCTACTCTTACCAGTGCACGATATATCCGGGATTGGGTGAGTGGCATTTTAACCGGGGAAGCATCTGCCTCGCTGAGTGCAGTCAACAACAGCTGTTCTGCCTCATCTGCCTTATTATTCCGGAGGGCGTATTCACTGCGCATTCCATAACAATTGATCAGTATTTCTGTTAGCCGGGTTTCTGTAGCGATCTGCTCGGCTATGTCCAGGTAGCGGTATACACTGTCCCGGAAAGACGATGGGTAATGCTGGAAATAGATATTGGCAGTGTTCAGTGCAACAGCGGCAGTATTGCTTCGTAATATTATCCGGCCTTTTTCGTGGTTGCTAAGCGCTATTGATTTGTTATAGTAAGATAATGCTGAATCAAGCAGTTGCTTCCATGAGTTTAGTTTATAACAGTCATAGAAATACTGTCCCATTGTATAGTAAGCGGTGTTCAATACATCCGGTTCGCCACTCTTCAGCGCCTGGACATAGCATTCTTTTGCATAATTCCCCTGTCTGGCAGTATCTGTTCCATAACTATAAATGCTGGCAAGATAGTGATAGGTAAGCGCTGCGTATGGTGCTCCGGCAGGTGTCTTAAAGCAATCAACCGCTTTCAGCAATTTGGAAGCGGCAAGATCATTTTCGTTATCAATAATATCCAACCATCCATTCCTAAGCCAGACCATACCTTTCGCCAGGGGATCTTTCGCCTGGTTTACATAAAGAAGGGCACTATCCAGGGCGGCATATGCTGCCGGTTTATTCTTTTTTTGTACAAGCAGGTGTATCCTTGTTGCATAGAGCCAGGCTTTCGCATCAGCTCCAGGGGCATTAGCGGCATCGTTTGTGAACGCAATGGCCTTATCAAGGTCCGTTTCAAAATATGCTCTTGCCAGCTTACATTGAACGATCACTTTCTCGTAATCTGACAAATTGGCCTGAGAAAGCTTTTGCTCAAGAGAATCCCTATACCGTTGTTGGGCAAACGTAAGCGTGGGTAAGCAGGTTAATAATAATGATATGGTTATAATATTTCGTAACATCCCCTCAAAAATAGGTAAAAGAATCAGGTTTTAAAAAGTGATAAAATATTAATTGGTTGAAAATCATGTAAGTTATAGTTTTTCGTAGACGCTTTGTAGACGCACCCATTTGTTGATGTAGCCTCAATGTAGTTGCTGTTTTTATGGTTTTCCCTACAGTACTGACTAGGTTTGCACCGTATCAAAAAACATCATATCATGACAAACCGCACGATGGCCATAGTTGCCTATATCACTATTATCGGATGGGTAGTTGCCTATCTGTCATATCGTAAGTCCGACGATAAAAGTCCACTGGTAAAATATCACCTTACGCAATCAATAGGTATAATTCTTTTTTCTATAGTGTTAAGTATTGTTAGCGGTGTACTGCTAAGAATACTGCCTTCACTGGCCACCCTGTTCTATATTATTTCGCTGTGCCCGTTTGTATTGATGCTGATGGGAATAATAACAGCGTCCAACGAGGCGCAGCGCCCTATACCATTGATAGGTAAGTTTGTGGAGGGGAAATTTAACCTATAACCTACAACTGAGGCAGCAGGTCTGACACTCATTGCTGTTAATCCCTCTAATTGTCATGTGCAATAATAGATCAAAGAGCCGGTCGGAAACTGACTGGCTCTTGCTATGAAAAGATGTATCGGCGAATCCATGTCTTCTTTTTTACAGAGAGCCTTCGTAGTGGCTGGAATAAATCTTTTTCACGTCGTCGAAAGAATCATAATAGCCGGAGAGCTTTCTGCCATATTCGATAAAATAGAACTTTGTAAAGGGAGAGAAGCTTGTCTGGTCAAAAAATGTATCGCCGTCCACCAAAATAATATCCTTAACATGGAGCTTCATCAATCTGTTCTTCCAGGAAGGATAATGGACTTTGTTAACAGCAATTAACAAATTGATCTTTTGAGAAGTGAAGCGGGGGAGTGCCTTTTTAAGAGCTGCTAATTCTTTAAGAGCCGCTGGCGTTTTATCATTCAGGAAAAACAGGACATTCACCCATATAGGTCGAATCAGACCTGTTACCGTTCCTCCGTGTATATTGTTAAAAGATTGTGTGTTAAAGAAGTTGATAAGGAAGTGCGCTTTAGTCCATAATCTGTGGTTGAGCATTTTTGCATAAAAACCATTCTTTTTGATGACACTGTCTTGCAGTTCATCAAGTGAATTGATCTGTGTAAACTGTTGGATGTTATTCTCTCTATTGTAGAGGTAGAAAAAATCTCCTGCAACAAAGGATAAAGGATTGTTCATATTCTCCTTGTAGAAGCGGATTAGATAGCTGTTTACAGCGGCGGTATCTTTTGAGCGCTCCATGGAACTACGTTTCTCCAGAAAATCAATAGCCTTATAAGTGAGCGGTGATCCGATTATCGTTTCCGTTATTGGGGTATAGGTCGAATCGCCAGGCTCGCCTCCTTTTACTACTATCCTGATGTTGCCGGTATCTATCCAGTACTGCGATGTCTCTCTTATTATATCTCCTTCGAGATAAATGAACATGTATCGCTCGGGGAATTTTTCTGTAAATGATATGCGGATGTTATTCTTAAAGGGAATTGTCTGGAGTTTATTATTGGTGGGGCTATGGATCTGTATGCTGTCAATCACATTTTTTCCTTCTGGTACTTCAAATGTTATAGTTGTCTGCGCAGTAGTGATCTCACAAACAGCCAGGAGCAGCAGGGATAAAATTGCTATATTTTTGATTATCATAGATATATGGCGCTTCGATGGGGCGCGGGTGTCCAAATATAATGTGTTTCGATAATACCAATGACAAGCTCCTGTTGCGGTAATGTTTTCTTCACAAATAAAAGCGTGTAATCGCCGAGACTGAGGACGGTAAGTTGCAGGGTTTTAAGATTATATGTAGCTTCGGGCATTTAACCAACAACATTCGATGAAGATCTATTTGTACATTGCCCTCGCTATTGTGCTCCTGTCCCAGGCTGCCGTGTTTTTTATTGACTTTACAGTAGTGCAGGCATCACTGGTGGCCGGTCTGATCACCTGCTGCTCCATTATCAATATCATCCTGACCTATAAGACAGATTTTAGTAAGCGGTTCCGTTTCCCGAAAAAGACGATCCGTATCGCAGATAAAAATGTTGAGCTCACCAATGTAAGAGTAGCCAGCATGGGACTTATACTCGCATTGTTTGGCATATACTGTGTTTGTGCGCTGAATGCCAAAGTCATTGGACTGGTTTTTATAGCCGCCGGTTTTAATTATATATCTTTCTTCCGGGTAGAAGTGCGCAAGCCGGTAACAAGCGCTACCCGCTCATCAAACTCTTGACAGGATTGGCTGGCGGATGGAACCGGATACAACTGGAAGTGGGTGACCTGGAAGAGTATATTGCGACATTAAAAACAAAGTTGTCCGTGTCGGCTGTCAGTAAAATTTAATGAAAAAGAGGAGAGGTCGGATAGATTTAATTCTTTTTTGTCAGTTCTGTTGGCGACTGTCCAAATTGTTTTTTAAAAGCGTAAGAAAAATGTGATAGGTTTTCAAAGCCAACTTCGTAGAAAACGTCAATAGGTTTTCTGCCTTTTTTTGTCAGTTGATAATAGGCAAGCTCTAAACGCTTTTCGGTCAGCCATTTTTGAGGTGTCGTATTAAATGCCTTTTTAAAGTCCCGTTTGAAAGTAGTTAAACTACGCCCTGTTAAGTAACCAAATTTTTCTATTGGCATATTGAACATATAATTGCGTTCCATAAATTCGACAAGGTTAATTTTATGCGGTTCCGAAAAGTCGGATAAAATGTTGTCGATGTCTCTGTTTATGGATCGCAAAACGGTAATCGCTTCCTGAATTTTCAATTGGGATAGTTCTTGTGGCAATTTGTAGTCCAAGTCGAAATACGGCAGCATCGAACTGAAAAAGCTGTCCAGCAAAGGACTTTTGGGCAATGGAATGATATGATCGGTTTTAGAAACCATAGCAGCCTGCAATTTTTTTTGCTCGTAAAAAGCTCTCAAAACGTCTTGAGTAAGTTTTACTACAATGGCTTTGTAAGGCAGTCCGTTTTTTTCTGATTTTATTAATGTAGCCAGCCGATTTCTCGGAAATAAATACGTTTCGTCTGCGCCAAAAACATAGGTTTTATTTGATTGTATAACTTTTAATTCGCCTGCCAATACACGAACAACAGAATGTTCCTCCACAATCATTTCGGTATTGTAGAGTATGGATTCACTACAGGTGAAAACAATTTCAGCGTTATTATTTATTTGTCTTATTGGCATAGTGCAAAGGTAAAGAAAAGAAGAGGCTCAGCAATGTGAGCCTCATTAGTTTCGATTAATGTATATCAAATTTTGCCTGAGTCAATTCTTCACTTAGTGTCCAGAGTTTTTGTGCTGCTTCCATATCCAATGCAAAAGGTGCAACACCAGCAAATCCGCCAGGGCTTTTATAGGCTGCATCACTATCATAATTAGTTTTATCGTATTTTGCAATTTCAATATCTTCTAAATACACACCTCCAATGTTTTGAAGTTGGGGACTCGTTGCAGCCCACACCGAGGTTGCTGCTCCTTGTTCCTTACTTTTTTGTATTTTTTTCATTGCGGCTTCAGCTTCAGGGTTAGGTGTTCCGTCAGAATTTAAGATACCTAAGACAACAAAATCTTCAAACGTTAAATGCCTGCCCAAATTGGTTTCCAAACTCAAACCAGGATGCAACGCATAAGCTCGAACGCCAAATTGCTGTGCCCTTTTATCCAATTCTACTGTAAAAAGTACATTTGCTGTTTTAGATTGTCCATAAGCTTCAAATTTGTTGTACTCCCTTGTGTTATAGTTTATATCGTCAAAAATAACAGGCGAGTAATGGTGTGCTGAAGACGAAACATTCACCACTCTTGCTCCATTTGCTTTTTTCAATGCATCCCAAAGTTTTGCAGTAAGTTGAAAATGCCCTAAATGATTGGTAGAAAATTGACCTTCATATCCACGTACGTCACGGTGTAGAGGCGTCCACATAATACCTGCATTGTTAATAAGCATATACAACGGTCTGCCCGAATCCAAAAACTTCTCAGCAAATGAGTCAATGGAATCAGGTTCCGTCAAGTTTAATGTTTCTACTTCTACATTGGTAATTCCATTTAGATTTTCCTTAGCTTTTTCCACATCTCTAGCTGGAACGATAACTGTTGCTCCTGCCGAAGTTAATGCTTTGGTGATTTCTAAACCAAGACCTCCGTCACCGCCTGTAACGATTGCTGTTTTGCCTCTTAGGTCAATTCCCTTGATTACAGCTGTAGTTGTTGATGTTGCGTTGAAGCCAGAACCTATTGGTTTTTGTAATGCTCCGTTGTAATTATTTTGTCCCATTTCTAAAAAATTTATTAGGGCAAAACTAGAAAGCATTTTGTCGGTCAACTTTGTTGTAAAGGCCGAATTACTTTGTTTATAGGGTCAATTTTTCGGGTGGTGGGTGGGCTTGGTATACAACCACGCTTCTTTTACAAACTCTTTTACATCCTGTAAATGGCCGATATCCGGACCGGCAGCTTCTTCATTGCCTATTCCCCAGTACTTTACATTAAAAGGATCGGAATGGCCGTTTTTGCGGCGCAGATTCGCATAATAGGTATCCTGTGTGCCGTTGCAATACTCGACCCAGTTGCCTGCTTCTTCCGCCGTACCGGTACCCATATTGACCGCAAAATAGGGATCTGCCCCTAATTCTCTTGCATAAGCGATGGCTTCATCCGTACCGAAGTGATTATCTTCCACACCACCCCATATAAGGTTGGGTCGGCTGCGTCTTTCTGCCAGCGGACCTATACCATCCATCCAGTGATAGATCTTGGTATAGGTGCCACCGGGATATCTTAGTACGCTTGGTTGTAAACCACGTATTTTTTCCAGTACGTCTTTGCGGACGCCTGTGGCATCAGACAGCGGAGAGCCTTCTTCGAAGATCCCTCCGTTGATGGCTCTGCCAAGATATTCTATGAACTGGCCATAAATGCCATCGTCTATATAGCCCTCCGGATGGGTGAAGTCGATTTCAATACTGGCCTCCAATGGAACGCCAGCAACGACAGAACGGGCAGCTGCGAAAGCACTGCCTTTCAAAGCGAGACCTAGTCCGCTCATGCCAATAAGGCCGATGAAATTTCTTCTTGTTACCTGTGCTTTCACGAAAATAATAGCTCTTGATTGTTTACTGATGAACAACAAGATGGTAAATTTTAAGCAGATTACCTAGAGGTTAAGCAGTTGGTATTTCTTATTCTTCACTATTTTACGCCTGCTATGACCAAATTATCCTTCCTGTTTCTAACGATATTTGTATTAAACAGTTGCCAAAATTGTAAACTGGATAAATCTTTTTTTTTGGATGCACTTTTATGTACTGCCTCAAAAGCATGTTTCTTGCAACAACAAATAAATCCTGTTGCGTTATTGAACAGAGGCTGCTCAACAGTTTTTGTGAGGCAGCCTCTGTTATTAGTTAGTTTAAAGAATCTATCAGGCTATCAATCGCATCATCCAGCATCTGAGATTGGGAGAGAGCATCCAAATCTTTGTGAATTAAATTGAGCGCCGCAAGCCCCTGTACAATAGCAATTGCCATATAACACTTGTGTTTCAAAAAGACATCTGTATTATTTCCTTTTCCATCAACCTTCGTAATTGCTTGATTTATCGAGTTGATAAATGTCAGCATTTCCGGGAATAGCGGCTCTAATTCGTTTAGATTCATTCCAGTCTCCTGCATAAGAAGGTATAGCTCCTTTTCACGGGTTGCGAAGCGCCAATAGATCGTAAGCATTGCCTTTAATCTATTCTTCGGATCAATTATACTATTGCAGTTCCTATCTATATTTGTATTAAGTTGCTGATATCCAAACTTGGCCAGATCGACTAATAAAGCCTCCTTGTTTTTGAAATAAAGATACAAGACAGTAGCGGAAAATTCAATATCGTTAGCCAGTCTTCTCAGACTCAGCGACCGATGCCCCTCCTCTCTAACAATTCTCAGTGCTGCATGAAGAATATCTTTATGCATATTCGCCCGATTCCTTGCTTTTCTTTCTTTACTTCCCATATTTTTTATTAAGAAGAACACTATCATTTACAAATTGAGTATACTTCATAAAAAGGTCTTGCCTAATCACTCACGATTTATTTAACCAAAATTCCGTGATTGGTAGTTAGTTCCTTTTTGCATTTGTCGCAATTGGGTTTCGCTACGGGCAACCAAGAGCAAGTTCGATTTTCGGGCGATTAATGAGTTGCGATTTCGTAACCAATGCCTGACGATGCTGCTGTGAGCAATATATATTCTTTCATTATTCTTTGCTTTTACGTTAGTAATAGTTTATTGTATTGATTCAACTTTTGGTGGAATTAGTTTATACATCACAGGTGTTACAATCCGGGAAAGTATTGTAGAGCTTATCAGTCCTCCAATTAACACGATTGCTAAAGGTGCTATAAGTGGATTGGGGTTCATAGCAAGAGGAATTAATCCGCAAATAGCAGTTATCGAGGTAAGTACAACTGGTAGGAAACGGGTTTCACCTGCCATACTAATCGCTTCATCTATGCTATATCCTTCAACCCGCAATTGATTCGTAAAATCAACGAGCAGTAGCGAATTCTTGACCTGTATACCCGACAAGCCAATAAATCCAATGATGGAAACCAGTGACATCGGATTGCCCGTGATAAGCAGCATTACTACCCCACCGAAAATTCCCAATGGGATAATTGACAGCACAATGATGATGCCTTTAAAAGTTTTAAATTGTAATAATAAAACCCCAATAAAGAGGAATGCACTTAACAGGATAACCGAAAGGAAGTTACCTCCCAGGGTATCGCCTTCCGACTCTGCCTCGCCTGATAGCTTGTAATAGTAGCCAGGAGGCATTTTAAGTTCGTTAAGTTGCGGAACAATGTCCTTTAGTACATCATTGGCATATACATTTTCCTTGGTTAGAGAGGTAACCTTTACAAAACGGGATTTATTAAAATGATTTATAGCCGTCGGTGATGTTTCAAAAGAAATAGTTGCAATCTGGCTAACTAATACAGGAACACCTTGTATGTTATTTACGTATAGGTTTTTGAATGCATCTAAATTTGAAAATTTATCCCTTGCAAGCGTTATGACAACGTTGCGGGAGTCACCCCTGTCATCGATATAATCACCAACGGTTAATCCCGCTACCGCCAATCGGATCACCTTGTCAATATCACTTGTAAGCACACCTAAGGTGCGGGCTTTTTCTTTGTTTATTTTTATCTTTACATCCGATTTGTAGGTATTTAACTCGTTATTGATGTAAACGGTACCCGGATGGTTCCGCAGAATATTCTCCACCTTAAAGGAAAGCTCACGCAGTTTATCTGGATCTTCTCCAAAAACCCTGACTACTATGTTAGCCTCTATTGGCGTGCCCTGTTCAAAATCTTTGACTTCGATTTTCGCAAAAGGAAAATCCTTAAACCTTTGTCTTAGCCGCCTGATTAAATCTATCTTTGAGTTAGGGCTAGCCTCCTGGTCCATCTGTATAAATATCTGGGCAAAGTCGGGCTTAATGTCCTGTTGGTGTACGTTATAATATATCTGTGGATTGCCTTTACCTACATTGCTTGTATAATAAACAATCTCTTTGTGCTGCTTTAATTCATCTTCTACGAGTTTAGTCACGCGGTCACTTTCGGGAATATCAGCCTGCAGAGGCATTTTGATATTGATCAGGAACATTGGCTTTTCGGAGGTGGGAAAAAGTTTGAATCCTGCTTTGGTAAATAAGAAAAAAGCCAGCGCACTAACTATTAAAGATAACCCAATGGTTACTTTAGGCCATTTCAAAGCTAAGGGCATAATACGCCGGTAACTGTAAGTCAGGAATCTTTGCAGATATTTAAGGAAGAAATTGCCTTCCCCATGTGTGTGGGTTTTCAATATCCGGCTTCCAATGAACGGAACTAGCGTTAAAGCCACGATCATTGATGCCAATACGCTGGTGATAACAGCCATAGGTAAGCTGCGGATAAATTCACCAGCAGTATCGGGAAGGAAGGCCAGGGGTAAAAAGGCGATTACTAATGTAGCGGTACAGCCTATTACTGCCACCCCGATTTGTTTTGTACCTTTTAGAATAGCATCCTTTCGTGAATGCCCTTCTCTGAGCCATCGTTCTATATTTTCTACAACTACAATACTGTCATCTACCAATAATCCCAAGGCAACAACAAGCCCAACAATACTTAGCTGATTTAATGAGTACCCTAACATGTTCAATGCTATAAGCCCTAGTGCTAAAGAAAGTGGAATAGAAATCATTACAATGAGTGATGCCCTGAACCCTAATGGCAATAAGGTAATCACTACCAAAAGAATAGCCAGGCCAAAATCAAATCCAAGATGTCCTAATCGTTGGGAAACCATATTAGCCTGGTCAAAATTTTTGACCAGCCGGATATTAGAAGGCAACCTTTTGGAAAATTCATCCAGTATGGGAAGGAACTCTTGCTGTACTTTAGCTATATTAACATTGTCCTTCATTGCTGCCGTAACCAAAACACAGCGATGTCCATTTATACGTGTAATATGATTAACCGTTTCGTTCTTATAACTAATTTCGGCCACATCTTTCAGATAGACAATTTTCCCGTTCGCATTGTAAATGACGGTACCAGCTACATCCTCAATATCCTTAAACTTACCGCTGGTCTTCACATTAAATACTTTACTGTCGAGGTTGATGCTGCCACCGGGAATATCTGCCGCTTCACTCTGTAAACTACCCACAACCAGGTTGAGCGGGATTTTTAGTTGTGCCAGTTTATCCAATTGTACATCAATCCGGATTTCCTGCTCTGGCATTCCGAAATATTTGACTTCTTTAAGGTTGGTTATTTTTTCCAGTCGGCTCTTAAGTATATCAGCTTCATCTCTCATCAATTTATCGGAAGCATTATTGGAAACCAATGCCACCTGTAAAACTTTGACATCGGAAGAAGAAATCTTTTCTGTTTTTATCAGGTAAATATCTTTAGGAAGTTCACTGTTTTTCAGGGCGTTCATTTCTGTAGATATTTCCTGGTACTTGTTGTCGACATCAACACCATACTTAAATTTGGGCTGGATCACGGCAATCCCATCCTCAACTGTGGTAAGCATTTTGTCGATATTCTCCAGGCCGTAAATTTTGTTCTCAATTGGCTTTGCCACTTGCTCTTCCATGTCTTTAGGACTTGTACCCGGATATATGACAGTTATGAGATATTCCGGTGGATGGATGGTCGGATCTTCCGAGCGCGGCATTGTAAACAAGGTGAGTACACCCACCACAGCAAACAGCAGGAATATAATGAGCGTGAACTGATAATTTTTAACGGCAAAGTTTGTAATCTTCATATCTGTTATTATTACCGGATAATTTTTATTGTAGATTTTTCGTTGAGATAGGCACTGTTGGAGATCACAATTTCTTCCACGTCACCAAGTCCTTCTCTTAGGTAAACCTGTTGATTGTCAATCTTTGAAATAGTTACCGGAATCTTCTTAACCTTACCAGTTCCATCGGGTGTAAATACGAATGCTTTATCGCCATCGGCTTCCACCAAAGAGCTGTATGGGATGGCTTTTACATTTTCATCCTGATTGGTCAATATTTCCGCTTTGCCAAACATGCCCACAGCAGGTTTTATGTCCTTTAATTTCAATTTCAGTTCTATCTGAAAGGAGCCAAGTGCACGATCTGCCGTCTGTGACTTACGAAATACGAAAGCGTCAATTTCTTTATTGGCATATCCGTCCAGGGTTACTTTCGCGGTCTGTCCCAGACTGATAACGGACCATTCACGGTCTGTTACACCAACCCTAAGTAAATAGTTATCGTTTCCCCGTGTTTCGTTAATTGTAAAGACTGGCATACCCGGTCCAATTACTTCCCCCTCATTGGCGACTTTTTGACTTACAAAGCCATCGGATGCCGCGTATATTTTTGAATAGCGTTCGTTAAAAGCTATTGCTTCTTTTGCTTTCTGAGCAATATCCAGGGCTGTTTTAGTGTTTTGCAGTTGCTCTAAAGTAAAAACGCTGTCTTTGTAAAGGTTCACTGCCCGCACATAGTCACGTTGCGTCTTGTCTACGTTCAAACTGGCTTGCTCCAGACCAGCTGAAATCTCCGTTGAATTAAGTGTGGCGAGCAACTGACCTTTCTTAAAGAATTGGCCTTCTTCTACGAGAACACGGTTAATTACGCCTCCTATTTTGAAAGAATATTTGGCTTCGTTTTCCGTGCTTACCAGGCCTGTTGCACTTATTTTATGAGGCAATCCTAATGCAGATACAGCTGAAATCTTTACAGGAATAATATCCGTTTCTCCCAATGAATTTTTTGATTTGTCTTCTTCTTTGCAAGAGTATAGAACTGATATTGCTGCGATAAGACTGAGCAATTGTATTTTTTTCATCTTAGTTGTTTTTTATTATTGAATATTGAAACTGGCGTTAGCGCGTTCTACAGCTGCGTGAGAAATCCAGGTATCGAAAAGGGCAATGTTGGCATTCAACCGGGCATTGATTAATTGGTTTTGAGCGTCCAACAGTTCAATATAAATGACCATACCTTCCTTGTATAATTTCAACACATCATCGTAATAGGTTTGCGCGGTTTTTAGTTCTGATTGTGCTGCGTTATATTCGGCAACTGTGCTTTGCATCTCATTCTGACGAACTTTTAGCTCTGTAGTGAGCTGCTGCTCCACGTAATCAGTCTGGGCCTCTATGCTTTGACGGCCGGCAATCGTCTGTTTGATTTTGTAAGAATTTTTGCCAAATGAAAAGAGATTCCATTCTAACGAAACTCCCCAGAAATAGTAGCGACTATGGTTGTCAAATTGCCAGTTAAAAGCTTGTGAACCAAGATCCAGATAAGTGCCTATTTTGGGAATGAGGTATGATTTTGCCAGCCCGTTCAGGTTACTATTAATATCTTTCGCTATCCTGAGCTTGGCCAGTTCTTCTCTGCCACTTACATTATCAGCCGGCAGATAATCCTGTTTCGGTAATTCTATGATATCGTCTAACAGTATGCTATCCGCTGAAGAACGGTTCAGCAGGAAATTGAAATAGTAACGGGCTGACTCCGCCGTTTTGGTTGCAGCAATAAGTGAGGCGTTTATCTTCGAAACTTCATTCGTACTTCGTATAACTGCGGTACGGTTTACTTTGCTATTATTAAAGAGGGCGGTATTAATTCGTTGACCTTCCTCTACAAGCCGAAGTGATGATTTATAGATCTCAGTGGCATTAATGGCTTTTACATAGTTATAGTAAGCCGTTTTAATCTCTTTTACCAATTCACGTTTATAAAGCAATACTTCTGCTTTTTGCAAATCCACCTGCTGCAGTTTAATTCTCTTATTATAGATAAGTTCTGCATTAAGAATTGGCAAGGTTGTACGAAACTTAGCATCATAGAAATTATCGGGGTTTAACAGAATGCGCTGGTTTTTGAGCTGAGGAAATGAATTAGTTCCGGTCAGCTGATTTAGCGTGGCGTAGGCGCTATTCAGCAGGTCGCCAGTTGGGAAATCTATCGTTCTTCCCCCATCCGCTTTTGTATAGGTCGTTAAAAAGGAGACGTCTGGCAGGAACATGCTTTTAGCTTCCTTCAGCGCGTATACGTTTTTGTCGAGCATAAAAGTCTGCTGCTTAATGCTCTGGTTGGAGGAAAGCCCCTCCTGGATATATTCATCTAACCTACTTTGGGCCCTCAACGGATGCATTGTCACGATGAAGAGGGCTACAAGAAGAGGCCTTCGAAACACCCGGTTCTCAGATAATTTAATCACTGTAATTAATTTAAACACTGTTCAATAATATTGTAAAAAAAAGCTTAGCTCTTTTCGAGCAAAGCAACAAAACACTCATAACCGTGCAGCATAAGTTCCTCATTGGTCTTATTTGCAAAGCTGGCTGTGCGATCTTTACAGAACAATGCACAGATGCCGTGCAATGTTGAAAGGATCATAAATGAGAAATATTCAACATCCATATCCTTAAATCTGCCTTTCTGTTGACATTCTTTTACAGTAGAAGCCAGAAGGCTAATCGCTTCCTGCGCTATCATAAAGCCGCTGCTTTCAGGCATTTTTGCGGGTACTTCAACAATAAACATCAAATTGTAATAGTCCTTATTATTCTGCGCAAATTCAATAAAAACATGCCCCATAGCTTTTAACCGCTCAAATGGATCTGCCACCTTGTTCAGAACCTTTAACTGGCTGAGCAGCAATCGAAACCCTTCCCTGTGCAGTTCATGGAAAATATCACTTTTATCTTTAAAATAGAAATAGAGTAAGCCCGGGCTGTAATTGATTTCACTGGCGATATTGCGCATGCTTGTCTGCTCATAACCTTTCTCGAGAAATACCTTACGGGCGCCATTTAGGATCCGAGTAGTCATTTCTTGTTTTTCCTCTTGTTTTCTCTCTGCAATACCCATATCAGTAATTTAAAACGTAAAATTTAGTTTATATATTTAGTGAGCCATGCCGGGACTTATTTTTCCCATAATATTGATGGCAGCACGTCTGCTTAAAAATCTAAACCCGAAAAGCATTAACCTGTTTTTCCAGCCTTGCACTACCCTTGGCTTTCTGGTCTTTTCTAATGCCACAACCAATTCTTTAGCAACATCCTCTACAGAGGAGAGCACAAAATTCGGGAAGGTATTGGTTTGTCTTCCGGCGTGCTTGTGAAAATCGGATTTTGTAGCACCAGGATTGAAATTCATTATAAATATACCTTTCTGTTTAAACTCATACCACAAAGATTCTGTGAAATTGGCAACAAAGCTTTTGGTACCTGCATAAACTGCTGCACCGGGGAAAGAAGAATGGGCAAGTAAGGAGCCAATATTTACCAGGATATTTCCTGGAGCGGCAGTTTCTAAGAATCCGTATGACAGAGTAACTAAAGAATTCATATTCAATTCCATAGTGCCCAATTGATCTTCTAATGGGGTATCAATAAACTGGCCATAAATTCCAGCACCTGCATTGTTAATGAGGACATCATAACTTTCTGTCCGAAGCAGATTTAGCAATTTTTGCAAATCATTTTTATTTGTAATATCAGCGACCAATGCAGTATGGCCTTCATTTTCTAATCCTGCCACTGCTTTGTTCAATTTATCCTCACTACGGGCTACCAGTGTTATTTTATAGTCTTTGGAAGCAAGCTGCCGGGCTACTTCCAACCCGATACCCCCGCTTGCCCCTGTTATCAATGCTTTTTTCATTCGTTGATTTATTAAATATTATTAATATGGCACAAAGTTATTGAACACTGTTCAATAAAAAAAATCTTTTCGATTTTTTTGACCAGGGAGTTATGCTGGAAGTCGCAGGCTTAAAGAACGTAACGCCTTTCAAGCTTGATTTCTATCCTGGAATGGCCATACATGAGATGGGAACTGCGCGTATGGGGAATGATCCTGCTACTTCCATTCTCAATAAATGGAACCAGGTGCATAGTGCAAAGAATGTATTTGTGACTGATGGGGCGTGTATGACCTCTTCCGCCTGTCAGAACCCTTCCCTGACCCATATGGCATTGACGGGCACGTGCAGCTGATTATGCGGTAAAAGCATTGAAACGGATGGGATTATAAGTCGCTGCTACAGGAAAGGAATTACTCAAACGATTACCTGTTGTGATAAAAAGCAGGCTGCCTCGTTCTAAAGCGGACAGCCTGTTTTTATTTTATGTCCTAGCGGATCTTTACATAAGTTTCTACGATCTCGTGATTGATATTCAGGCTATCAATCTTTTCGATACCACTCTGAATGATCGTGTCCTGTCTGATCTGCAGGACGAAGGAGAAGTCTTTATCTTCCCAACCCCTGTAACTGCAGTACTCCAGGTGCTCGCTGTACACGTCTTTCACCAGGGTATAGGTACCGCTGCCGGAGCCATATACAGCCGTTGAATCGGCGCCATGGTTCAGGTCATGTGTGAAGAAGGCAAAGTAGCTGTCATTGAATATTTTGATGGTTTCCTGTCCCGCAACAGGTGCAGTGATCGTAGTGTCTTTGTTTTGAATAGACTTTGCGCTGATCAGTTTCCATGTACCTGTTAGTGGCGAAGCGGAAGCGGTTGTTGAAGACTCTTTTTGCTGGCTGCAGGATAGCAATGAGATCGCGATAGCGATAAACGGAAGATATTTCATGGATTGAAATTAAGGATTTGTCTCAAATATAATGAATGGGGTAAAATCTTCACAGCGTTCGGCAATTATTCACAGAAATTGTATTCCGGCCTGCCTGATAAGTCCGGCAAGTAGTAGGGTTCCTGCCTGATAAGGCTGGTACGAAGCTGCAACGGCACAGTTTTTAGGCAATATAAAGGGTATGATAATGAATGATGAACAAAAGCGGGAAGCGCATTCCTTTTACCGTGAAGCGTTGTCCATCCTTGTGGAGAGTGGGGAAGATTTTCTGCTGGGAGGAGGATTTGCCTTATTTCATTATGCGGATCTTTTCCGGGACACCAAAGACCTGGATATATTCTGTACTCCTACGCAATATCCGGGCCTTATGAAGCTGTTTGCGGTGCATGGATATGAAATTGTGTTGACAGATACACGCTGGCTGGCTAAGGTCTATAAAGGGGAATATTATATAGACATTATTTTCAGCAGCACCAACAATATCTGTCTTGTCGATGAAAGCTGGTATCTGCACGCAGTGAATGTGGACTTTATGGGACTGCCCGTAAGGCTGATAGCGCCGGAAGAACTGATCTGGAGTAAGATCTTCATACAGAATAGAGAGCGGTTTGATGGTGCAGATATTAATCATGTCATGTTAAAGTATGGCAAACAGCTCGATTGGAAACGACTGTTACACCGTTGTGATCCATACTGGCATCTGTTGCTGGCACAATTACTGATATTCCAGTTTGTATACCCGGCCGACTATACGGAGATCATTCCCCGCTGGCTGTTTGACGAACTGATGCAACGGGCGCATGAACAATATGAACTACCTCCCTCACAGGAAAAAGTATGTAGGGGGCCATTGATAGATCAGACACAATATGCAGTCGATATTACCGACTGGCATTATAAAGGAATGACCATAAAAACGGTTTGATAATGGATGCTGAAAACACTGAAGACAAAAAGATACGCATCGCTGCTGTTGCCGATATCCATATAACTGACACAGATAAGAATAAGTGGGCGGAGTACTTCAAGGAAGTATCCCGCAAGGCAGATGTATTGCTTATCTGCGGAGATCTGACAAATACCGGCGATGAAAGCGAAGCAAAGATCTTATGCGATGAGTTGAAGTCCTGCACTATTCCGGTAGTGGCGGTACTTGGTAACCATGATCATGAAAAAGGCAGACAGAAGCTGATCAGACAGACGGTGCAAAGTGAGAACGTTCACATTCTGGATGGAGAAGCTGTGGTAATAGGAGGGGTGGGCTTTGCCGGTGTAAAGGGCTTTGGCGGTGGATTTGATAACTATATGCTGTCCATGTTCGGAGAAGATGCCATGAAAGCATTCGTACAGGAAGCGGTGAACGAAGCCCTGCACCTCGACAGGGCGCTGGCCAGGATAGATCAGCAGCATGAGCATCTGAAAAAAGTAGCTATCATGCATTATGCCCCTATGTTAGATACGGTGAAGGGCGAGCCGGAGCCTATCTATCCTTTCCTGGGCTCATCCAGGCTGGCAGAACCATTGATTCGCCGGCAGGTAGCAGCTGTTTTCCATGGGCATGCACATATGGGCACACTTGAGGGAACGTTGGCGGGCGGCGTGAAGGTGTTTAATGTGGCCAAACCGGTATTGTTAAAGGCAGGGTATGAAATGCCATTTTATGTGGTGGAGATATAACGGCGCTTCCGCAATGCTTTGGCGAATCTGTTTGGGGGGAGTACAGATGGAAATCACTGCCCGGAGATAACAGTGTTAGTAGAATAACACCTCTATATATAATCATATTACAATAAATTCAATATTACTTTTTTTCTCTTTTTCTGCTTCAAAAATTGTGAAATCTAGCAAAAGGTTTATATATTTAGCATGATAAGAATGTCAACCAGAATCTAAATTACTAAAGACCAGATATTAAGATCAATGTGGTGATGACACATTAGCTTGGAAAACCCAGGTACTATGCCTGATTTATTATTGACTTTTTGTGGTGAACAGTTGCTTTAAAAGTGGCCGTGCAGTTTAATAATAATTGCCACTTAACTTAATTATTTTTTGTCACTGGAATTGAAAAGATAAGCGAATTATCCAGGGGGAATGCTATGTACTGAACAACCACAGTACATACAGGCTTTGTTATTTGATGCCGCGCTTTATAGCGTGGTAGTGGACAGTATTGTACCTATTGCCCGGCTTCCCTGTGCAAGCATGTTACTCGGTTAAAACAGTAATATTTAAATCACAATTATGAGAAAGAAAATGCTATTATGCCTGCTGGTATTGCTATGCCATGCCTATGTCAGCACTCTTCAGGCTCAAACCACCACTAAAATTACCGGGACTGTATCTGACGATTCAGGTGCGCCCCTTCCCGGTACAAGTATCAAAATAAAAGGTGGCGGGGGGACTGTAACGGATGCCAATGGCGCATTCGCGATCAGTGTTGAAAAAGGCCGCACATTAATATTTACGGCTATTGGCTATGAAACGAAGCAAGTGACCGTGGATGGTTCCGTGCTTAACGTTACACTTGGGGTGGACAAAAAGATACTATCAGAAGTAGTTATTACCGGTGTGGGTACTGCTACGAGTAAACGTAAACTGGGGATCTCAGTAGAATCTGTTACAGCCGAGAAGCTGGTGAGCGGCCCTTCTACCAGTATTGACCAGGCGCTCATCGGTAAGATACCCGGTGCGCAGATCTCCTCTGTGAGCGGTAACCCGGGCGATCCTGTCAACATCCTGTTAAGAGGTGTCAATACCGTACAGAATGGTACCAAACCCCTGATCATGCTGGATGGTGTGCAGGTTTCCGCTACGGACCTCAACTCGCTTGACCTGAGTAATGTGGAAAGGATAGAAGTAGTACAGGGTGCGGCTTCCGCTTCCATGTACGGAGCGCAGGGCGCCAATGGTGTAATGCAGATCTTCACTAAAAAAGGGAAACGTGGCCCTATTGCCGTTACCTATTCTACCAATTATGCCTCGAACAGTTATATCAACAGCGGGGGTGTTGAAAAAGCACGTCTTCATCCTTATTTAACCGATGGTAACAATAATATCGTTGATGCATCCGGGAATATCCTGAAATACACTGATGTGGGCAGTATTGAAGGTATATCCTACGCTTACGGCGGCGCTACCCGATACGGCATACTCGATCCGAGGAATATTGCCAACAAACCATACAATGCCAACCTGAAATATTACGACCACTTTAAACAGGTGTTCCAGACAGGAACATCCTGGAATAATAATATCAGCATTTCCGGCGGTTCCGATAAATCAGACTTCTCTCTCGGCGTTGCCAATAATCATACTGTGAGCCCTGTAATGAAGAATGGTTATGTAGACCGTTCCAACCTGACTGCCAACCTGGGAACAGAGTTGTTCAAAGGTTTCAAACTGCGTTCCATCACGCAGGTGATCTATACAAAGAATACTACCGTGCCTGGTTTAGGAGGCGCCGGTGGCTACCTGTATGGTAAGGGGAATACAGCAGGTAAAAATGATAATATCTACAGCTTCCTGAATACTTCGCCTTTCTTTGACCTGACGTATAAAATGGCAGATGGTAATTCACCTGCTTACCAGACGGCCGATTTCTTAAGTATCAATGCCTTCAACCCATACTTCGTAAAGCAGTATGCGAGTGGGCTGGATAACAAGGTAGATATCGTACAGAGTTTTAATGCCAACTTTCAGGTGAATCATTTCCTGGAACTGGACGCGAAATACGGTATTAACTACAGAACAGAAAAGGCCACCTGGACCTACCGAAACCAGACACAGAATGCCAATACCATGCTCTATGATTCATGGGCTTACCAGTTTGCCAATGATGCTACCGGAGAGATAGATAACTGGAACTATAATACCACCTTCCAGAACTTCCTGGGAAGTGCTTATATCAGGACAGATTTCGAGAAAGACTTTAACATTCATCTGCCTATCCAGACCACTACACAAATCTCCTACGACTACAGAAAGAATAAGTACAAGGAAGAAGACGTGTATGGCCTGGGGCTACCGCTTTCTCCCCCGGTGAATATCTCTACTGCCAAACAATTGTTTGTGGCGCCTTATTCCACCACTACCAAGACAACCGGTAACTACGAGGAATCCTTTATTACTTATGGATACCTCATCAACCAGAAGATCGATTTCGGTGATTACGGCGGTGTAGGTGGTGGCTTCAGAAGTGACTGGTCTTCTGCTTTCGGAAGCGGTGCGTCTCCTTTTACTTTCCCTAATGTATTTGGCTATATACTCCCTTCTTCCTTTAACTTCTGGGCTGATAAGCTGGAGAACAGAATACCTTACTTTAAATTGAGAGCTGCATATGGTGAAGCAGGTATACAGCCTGGTCCTTTTGACAGGTATCCTACGCTGGACCAGAACACCGTTGGTTCTGACGTAGTATATTCCGTACCGGTTACAGGACAGAATCCTAACCTCCAGGTAGAAGTATCCAAAGAGTTTGAAGCAGGTACAGACCTCACGTTCAATGCCGCCAAAGGCAAGTGGCTGAATACCGTGAACGCCTCCTTTACCTACTGGAAACGTAAGAGTGAAAATGTGATCTATACTGTGAGCGCACCGCCTTCATCAGGTGCCACAGGTATCCTGAACAATGCGATCAATATGTCTTCCAAAGGTTATCAGTTCCAGCTGAACCTGCCGCTATATCATAGTAAGAACTTTAACTGGGACTTTACTACCAACTTCAGTCACCAGACATCTATGATAGATAAGATCAATGGTGGCGCAGACATCATCCTCACTTCTGCGGCAGGTAGTACTGCACTGGTGTTGACGGCAGGACAGAAGATCGGACAGATCTTTGGTTATAAGGCATTGACCAGTGTAGATGCTGTTAACAAGAATGGAACGAAATATATCTCAGAACAGGATGCCGGAAAGTATCAGGTAGTGAACGGGCATCTCGTGGACACCACTACTAGGGGCATTCAGTTCTCTTCCGAAGCTTATCCACTGGGCGATCCTAACCCGAAATTCAATGCCTCCTTTATCAGTTCATTTGGTTACAAGGATTTCCTGACATTCTCTTTCCAGTTTGACTGGATATATGGCAGTCACCTGTACAATCAGACAAAAGAATGGATGTATAGGGACGGTATCCACGGCGACTTTTCCAAACCTGTTACCATCAACGGTACTACCGCTGCGTATACAGCTTATTACGGCAGTGCTTACAGTGGTTCATGGGGTAGTCTGTATGGTCCGGGTAACAACGCTACCAAGGACTATTTCTATGAAGATGCTTCTTTCCTGAGATTGCGGAATATCTCTGTAGGCTTTGACTTCGCGAAGGTGATGAAGATAAAATACTTCAATAAACTGCAGTTAGTGATGACAGGCAGGAACATACTGACTGTTACCCATTATACCGGCTTTGATCCGGAGGTTAGTTCCGGTGCTGTGAACTCTTCTTTCGATAGAGGCATAGACAACAGTACTATACCGAACCTCAAATCTTATGCAGTAGGTTTAAATGTCGGATTCTAATGTTTATCAAAAAAGAGAAAATTATGATCAGGAATAAATATGTTTCAGGGCTTTTAGGGTTCCTCTTTTTATGTAGCACCTTCGCCTGTAAGAAAGAGCTCAATGTGGGTAATCCAAACCTGCCTACAACAGATGAGAATGTGAATAATGAGTCGGGCATCATTGCACTGTCCATCGGCGCCGTATATATAAACGGTTTTCAGAAAGGGGATGCATGGCTGGGCGATAGCTATTTTTCATTGCCTTACGGCTATAGTGAATTGCTGGCCGATGTGGTAGGCGCACAGGCTTCCAATCAGCTGATAAGTACTATCAGCATACCGGAATATTTTATATTGGATAACAATTCCCGGGTTAACACCAATATTTCCAATGTCAGCCAGCTGAGAGCAAATAATACCCGCGCACAGACAGGTTCCGGATATAATCCGCTGTACTATCAGTGGCTGAATATGTATGCATTGAATGGCGCCTGCAATAAGGTGTTAAGTATCGTCGACAATATTACTTTTTCAGGTGATGCAAAAACAAAGAGCAATACTATCAAAGCCTGGTGCTATTGGTGGAAAGGTTATGCATATGCTTCTATCGGTTCAATGTATTATTCCGGTCTGATCATTGACCAGGATGGCACAAGCAGTAACAACTACGTGCTGAAAGATTCTGTGATCGCTGCATCCAACAAGTATCTGCATATGACGGCTGATTTGTTATCGGGCGGTATTTCCAGCTCCGGAGATTACTCTTCCGTATTGGGACAACTGATCCCTGCTTTCTGCCAGGTGGGTAAGGGAGGTGTGCTGACCACAGATATGTGGCTCAGGAATATCAATACCTTGCTGGCGAGGAACATACTTGTAAACAAGCTGGCGCCATTTGTGAATGGCAATCCGGATGCTGTGATCACAAAGGCTTCTACCGACGTAATGACAACGGCGGATTGGAATGAAGTACTGACATTGGCTACAAACGGTGTCAAGGCCAGTGATTATGTATTTACCGGCAGAAGCGCTGCGGCCAACGGTTTCTTTACTGCGGATGGCGGTAACGTAGCAGCACTGACCACTGGTGTGAATACTGCTATTACGTTCAGGCTGAGCGAACGCTTTGTGCAGAACCTGAAAGCCGGCGACAAGCGGCTGGCCAATAACTTCAATACAACTACCAAATACCTGGATGATCTTTCCTTTGGTACAAGGTACAGTATGATAGACGGTGGTGCAGGCACCAGCGGTGTATATGTATATGGCAGTAAATCAACGGGAAATTATGAACTGTTTATTGGTCCCAGTTATGAAGAAAATGCCCTGATGCTGGCAGAAGCGAATATCCGTTTGGGTAATACCGATGCCGGACTTGCTTACATAGATGCTGTAAGGGCGTATATGGGAGCGGGCGTTGCCGCTGTAGCCGGCACCGGGCTTACAAAAGTGAGTGCGCTGAAAGAGCTGGTAATGGAAAGGAGAGCTGCGCTTGTGTTCAGAGGCCTGTCTTTCTATGACAACAGGAGATGGGGATGGACGTATGATATCAGCAATGGCGGCGGTAGTTATGGTAATACATTCCTGACGTCTGCCAGTGTGGTAAATACCAATGTCACAATCAATTATAATTTTATGGATTACTGGGATGTACCTGCAGATGAAGCAGATCTGAATCCTCCGGGTGAAGGGAGTGCACCGGTAAAGAATCCTAACTTCTAAGATAACGTTCGGGTTTTCACTAAAAAGGCTGTCCTTGCTTTATGCATGGGCGGCCTTTTGCTTATAATGCCTTATAATTCCTCCTTATGACCGGAAGATAGCGTAATGATCTCTTTTATTTTGTCATCCAGCCTGTTTAAGCCCTCTTCCAGCTTCTGGGTATATATCAGGTCCATATCGCAATATTCTTCCTTTATGAGCTCCAGAAGGCTCTGTACGGAGGTAAGTGGACCTCTTAGTTCATGCGCCTGTATAAAGGCGATCTTTTCCAGCAGTTCGTTCTTACGTTCTATTTTGAGTTTATAGAGATAGGCGTCAGTGATATCTTTCATGATCAGTGTTACGCCGATGATCTCTCCGTTCTCATTCCTGGCAGGGTTGAAGGTGCTTAGCCACCAGGTTTCTTTTGTTGAGTATACCCGTTGGAATTCCCTGGCAATGGCGGTACCGCCTAATGCGGTGTTAAAACAGTAGTAAAAAGACGCTTTATTGGACTCGTGTACAAACTGGTCGATATTCAGGTTTTCTTCGATCTTTCTGCCATAAAAGGTAGAGGTAAGGTCTACAGCTGCTTTGTTGAAGTAAAGCACCCGCATGTTCCTGTCCAGCAGGACGAAGTTGTCTGTCAGGCTTTCGAAAAAGGCCTGCAGCCGGATGCCATATTCGACGATGTCGGCAGCTCCTTTTTGCTCACGTTCCTGTTGCCCCGTGATATGTCTTTTGAAACTGGAAGTGGCGAAGAAGATATAAATGGTGGACAGGACATAACAACCGAAACGGTCGATGATCTTTTCTGTCGGGGTTTTATAATAACCGGTTATCAGTCTGGGGAAATATAATTCAGTAGCCAGCAGGGAACCCGGAATAATCAGGCTTAATATCAGCCATAGAAGATATTTTTCCCGGTGGGAGATATTCAATGCCAGCTGGAGGGTAGTGAAGAACAGCAACAAGGTAGGGCCGTCAATGCCCGCATTGAAGAAATAGTTGGCACTGAGGCCTGTATATACCACAATGACATAGCTGACAATAATAGACCGGTATTTGCGCATTTTGCGGGACAGAATGTAATAGACAATCTGTATGACCATTAGTCCCAGTAAAAGCAGGGTAGATTTATTGGCGGCAATAAGTACATCAATGACAAGGAAAGCAGACAGTATCATCAGGGTGATGGCGCCGGTCAGATTAAATACCCGGTGCTCAAAGGAGAACTCATCTTCCTTCCCCATTAACAGTACTCCAAGGGAGGGCGCCCTGAAAGCAGATGAAATTTTCCTTATTGGCATGATAACTAACTATTCCACCCAAAATAATAAATTAATTTATTATACATATTGTTTATTGGCTTAATGGGTGTTTTTTGAGGGAAAGTGCTCAGAAAAGCGATATTTATTTGAGTATCATAACTGGTTCCCTTGCATTGCGGCAGATGGCGTCAGATATGCTTTTATGGGTCAGGTAGTACAGAAAACTGTGTTTGCCGGGTAAAGAGATGATGAGCTGGATCTTATGTTTTTCTGTAAAACTCAGGATGCCGTTAATGGTATTCTTGTCGCTGCTGTAACATATTTCATGTTTATAGTCCCGTAGGCGTTGATGTATACGCTCTTCTGCGGCTATTAGCTGATCGTCCGGGCTGAGATACTTTTCTTTTCCGTCCACGTTCAGGACCAGCAGTTTACTGTCATCCCACTGGGGAGGGATCCGGAGATTTTCCAGTTTATCCAGGGAATCCAGCGTTTTGTAGTCGCAGGGTACCAGGATGTTTTTTACCGGCTGGTAAGTATAGGTGGCTGGTACGATCATTACCCTGACAGGACTGGCCTTGGCGATGGAAATCAGGTTGCCGGCAATAAAGCTGCCGCTGGAATACTTAAAGTTATCGCTGCCCAGTACGATCATTTCGGGCGATTCTTCTCTCATCACTTCCAGTATAGCCCTTAACAGGGGGGCTTCACTGACCATGGAAACGACCTGCACACTTTTGTTCGTCTTTGAGATAATATGTTGGGAAAGATTTTCCATTTGCAGAGCGGCTTCCTGCCGTTCCCGGGCCATGTAATGGGGGCTAACGGGGGCGTATTCTGCAGAAACCACAATATGATCAAAGACAGTGTCGTAAAAGGTCTTGAGCAGGATAATGCGTTCGTAATCGTAAGCTTTGCTCCATTCTATCGCAAAATCGACTGCATTATCCGAAGTAGTGGAGAAATCAACGGGAATCAGTAATGTTTTCATAACGATTTCATTTTTCTCTTTTACTAAGTTAAGTTTGTCCTGCCTAAATCTGAAAAAAATATGCCGTTTACCGGTGGGTTTGAAAAGTGCTGTTACAACAGGTGTAAGCGTGTTTAAACCGAATGAAATGAAGATATTCCAGGAATTATTGCAGCTCCATGAACGGAGAAGAGGTTTTCACCTGATCACGGGAGAAGTGGTACAGGCCATGTCGCAGTTAAGGGAGATCAGGACGGGCATGTGCCAGGTCTTCATCCAGCATACTTCGGCATCTCTCACCATCAATGAGAATGCAGACCCCACCGTCAGGAAGGATTTTGAGATGTATTTCAGCAAGGCGGTGCCGGAAAATGATCCTGACTACCAGCACGACGATGAAGGCCCTGACGATATGCCTGCACATCTGAAAGCGGCTATGCTGGGTAGTTCTGTGATGATCCCGATCCGGAACGGCAACCTGGAGCTGGGCACCTGGCAGGGCATCTATTTATGCGAGCACCGTAACCACGGCGGCAGCAGAAGGCTGGTCATCACAGCCTGGGGAGAATAATAATCCTGGAAAACTGATATTATACCGTATGTCAAAAAAACTGATTGTACTCCCGTTATTGCTACTGGGAATCTATTTCAACTCTTTAGGCCAGCGTCAGTCTGTAGATGTGCAACACTACGGCATTTCCCTGACGGTGCGCGATAACACCGATAAAATAACTGGTATTGCGGAAATAACCGTACGTTTCCTGAACAGCGTACCGGAGCTGCGCCTCGATCTGGTAGGCCCGGAAATAGCCGATACCGGCATGACAGTACTGAAGGTGACAGAAAGAACAGCCGCAGGCCGCGCGACAGCCAACGGTGGGAAGTCAGGGGGAACAAACGGATTAAAGAACATCCCCTTCCGGCAGGATAGCGCAGCAGTCTATTTATCGGTCGGCGGCGGGAAGGATGAAACGCATACCTACAGGATTGAATATGCCGGTATACCCAGGGATGGCCTGATCATCTCGAGGAACAAATTCGGCCAGCGTACCTTCTTTACAGATAACTGGCCCGACCGTGCGCACCACTGGCTACCATGTATAGATCATCCATCGGATAAGGCCGCCGTGGATTTCGATGTGATTGCGCCTGATAAATATACCGTGATAGCCAACGGATTGAAAACACAGGATGTGTTGATGAGCAACCACCTCAGGAAGACGCATTATACAGAAAAGGCGCCACTGCCTGCGAAAATATTCGCTATAGGTATAGCCGCTTTCGCGGTAGACCGTTCGGCAGATGTGCAGGGCATACCTGTGTATAGCTATGTATTCCCCGAAAATAAGAAACAGGGTTTTAAAGACTATGGAAAGGCAGGAGAGATTCTTCGTTTTTTTATGCAACAGATAGGGCCATACCCGTATAAAAAACTGGCCAATATCCAGTCCAAAACCATCTATGGCGGTATGGAAAATGCCGGTGCTATCTTCTACTCGGAAGAATCGGTGGGCTCTAAGTATATCGAGGAGCTGCTGGCCCATGAAATAGCTCATCAATGGTTTGGAGATGCCATCACAGAAACGGACTGGGAGCATGTATGGCTCAGCGAAGGTTTCGCTACCTATATGACGCAGCTGTATTTGGAACATAAGTACGGGGCGGATACCCTGAAGGCCGAGTTAAAAGATGACCGGAAGAAAGTGATCGCCTTTGAGAAGAAAAGATATACTCCCGTCGTGGATACTACCGCAAAAGGTGGATATACACAGTTGTTGAATGCGAATAGCTATCAGAAAGGAGGGTGGGTACTGCATATGCTAAGACGGCAATTGGGAGATAGTACTTTCTGGAAGGGCATCAGGACCTACTTTGCGACCTATGGAGGGCATAATGCCAATACAACTGACTTCAGGAAGGTAATGGAAAAGGAGAGCGGGCAGGACCTGGAGGGCTTCTTCCAGCAATGGCTGTATACACCGGGGATGCCGGAACTGACTATCAGACCTGGCGGTGAGGGAAAGTTTATTATCAGGCAGCAACAGGAACATTTGTTTACTTTTCCGTTGGAATATGCTATCGACAATGACCCACGGATATATAAAGTGCAAATCAAAGACAGGGTAACGGTGATCAATATACACGCCAACCATACCATACATATCGATCCGCAGATAAACCTGCTGTTTACCTATGGCAAAGACATGTAGGGAATAGGAGTGGGGCTGTCGAAGAAGGAATATGACCGGACAGCACATAAACCTTTTGGTTACCTATAGCAAAGATATATAGGGGATAGAAAACGGGCGTAGTGAAGAGGGAATATAAGCGGACAGCATATGTATCGAAACCGGACAGTTAAACACTGTTTGCGGACCATAAGTAGCTGATTATTAACAGCGGCATAAACTGGTATCTTATTGGTGCAGAGATAGATTACACCCTGACTGTACTATGCTTAGAAATGCCTTTAAAATAGCCTGGCGGCATCTGCTGAAAGACCGTCAATTTACTTTTCTGAACCTGATAGGTCTTTCCACCGGACTGGCCTGTACGATCTTCATCTGTTTATGGGTGTGGGATGAATGGCAGACAGACAGGTTCCATCAATATGACGGTCGCCTGTTCCAGGTGATGATCAATGAAAAGAACGGCGACCAGGTGGCTACATCCACTGGCACAGATGGCGCATTGGGCCATGTGCTTGCCCGGCAGATGCCTGAGGTGGAATATGCAGTGACTACCACGCCGCCCAGCTGGTTTCAGCAATTCAATGTTTCCTATAAAGAAAATACCGTAGGCGCTACGGGTAATTTCGTAAGTGGTGATTTCTTCCGCATTTTTTCCTATAAACTGATAGAGGGGAGTGCCACGGGAGTACTGGCAGATAAGAACTCCCTCGTTATCTCCGCCAGCCTGGCCCGACGGTTGTTCAATACAACGAGTCATGTAACAGGCCGGACGCTGGCGTGGAAATGGCTCACATTCAGTAAGCAATGTACCATCTCAGGAGTGTATGAGGATATGCCTGTCCGTGCCAGCGAACGTTTCGACTTCGTATTGCCTTTTGAAGCCTGGAAGGAGATAGTACCGGTTTCCGGTCAGCTGATAACCGGCAGCGGGCCTTTTAATACCTATGTTGTGCTGAAGAAAGGGATGACTGCTGCGCAGCTGGACAGGAAGCTTAACACTTATGTGAGGGAAACACTGAAGACAGATGGTATGCAGCTGTTCCTGCGCCGTTTTTCTGATGGTTATCTCTATGGGAAATATGACAATGGTGTACAGGCCGGAGGACGTATTGCCTATGTGAAACTATTCTCCCTGATCGCGCTTTTTATATTGCTGTTGGCTTGTATCAATTTCATGAACCTGTCTACCGCAAAAGTGAGTGGCCGGATGAAAGAGATCGGTGTAAAGAAAACGCTGGGAGCAGGCAGAGGGACATTTATACTGCAGTTCCTGGGAGAATCCCTGATGATGACCACTTTGTCCCTGCTGGGGGCATTGCTGTTGGTGATATTGTTGTTACCTCAGTTTAATATCCTGTCCGGAAAGACGCTTAGCCTGCAATGGGATGCCGGGTTTATACTTGCAGTGGTGGTTATTACCCTGCTGACAGGCTTTATGGCAGGTAGTTATCCTGCATTATACCTTTCCCGTTTGCAACCTGTCAATACGCTGAAAGGAAAGACCGACGCTTCCGGGGGCAGCTTATGGGCCAGGAAAGGACTGGTCATCTTCCAGTTCACTATATCCGTTGGGTTTATCATCGCGGTACTGGTGGTCAATAAGCAGGTAAGGTTTGTAGAGACCAAACAACCGGGTTATGACAAGGATAATGTGATCTGCTTTGAAATGAAAGGAAGGGTAGC
Organism: Chitinophaga sp. CF418; assembly: GCF_900142925.1. Lineage (GTDB taxonomy): Bacteria > Bacteroidota > Bacteroidia > Chitinophagales > Chitinophagaceae > Chitinophaga. The sequence goes on along the minus strand of NZ_FRCN01000011.1, from coordinate 300,580 downwards.
AGCGCATTACAGCAGCTTCCTGTCAGCCCTGAAAAACGTTCCTGGTGTAGTGAATGCATCCAGTATTGAGCAGCAGATCATCATGCCGACATATATGCCTTCGGCAGGTGTGAGCTGGGAGGGCAAGAACACGGACGGCGCCATCCGCTTTTACCAGATGCCGGTAAACTTTGATCTGATAGAGACATTAGATGTGCAGATGGCAGCCGGAAGACCTTTCTCGGCTGCTTATAGAACAGACAGTACTGCTATTGTACTGAACGAAGCGGCCGTGAGGGTAATGGGGCTGAGCGATCCTATAGGCAAAGAGATCAATATCTATAACAAACCCCGGCATGTAGTGGGTGTTGTGAAGAATTTCCACTTCAATTCCCTGCATGAAGCCATCCGGCCATTTATATTCAGGTTGGCCCCTTCCGAGACCTTAATGATCATGGCAAGGATTGCAAAAGGACAGGAGCGGGCAACCATTGACAGGATCATTAGTTTTTATAAGCAGTTTAACCCCGGGTATGTCTTTGACTATACCTTCCTGGACGCCAGTTACCAGCGGCAGTATGCGGCTGAAAAGTTGGTGGCTTCCCTGTCGCAGTATTTTACCGGTCTGGCTATCCTGATCTCCTGCCTGGGACTGTTCGGACTGACCGCCTTTACAGCAGAGCGCCGGCGTAAGGAAATCGGTATCCGTAAGGTACTGGGCGCTACTGTAAGTGATGTGGTATGGATGCTTTCCCTGGATTTTCTGAAGCTGGTGCTGATAGCTGTGGGCATTGCATTCCCCCTGTCGGTCTGGGTGATGGAAAACTGGCTGAACGACTTTGCTTATCGTGTAAGTATAGGCGCGCCCGTCTACCTGGGTGCAGGAGCAGCGGTGCTGGTTATCACATTGCTGACCATCAGTTTTCAGGCGATGAAGGCGGCGCTCACCAATCCTGTAAAAAGCCTTAAAATGGAATGAGGCGTAAATATTATCTTTGTCCGGCACATCGATTCCGGACCCATAAATCGCTTCATCACCTTGCTGAAAAGATCATGTCTGCTGTTACTGGCATTACTCGCCAACGGTCTTATCTATGCCCAGACAACCTATTTGTTTGTCGGATCGTACAATGACGCAAAAGATAAAGACGGTATCTACATTTACAGGATGGATATGGAGAGTGGAAGACTTGATAAGGTCTGTACTTTTTCCGGCATCCTGAACCCTTCCTATCTGACCCTCTCGTCTGACGGGCAGTATATTTATGCCTGTAGTGAGACCCGTACACCTGGCTTAGGCAGTGTAAGCAGTTACCGGTTCGACAGGCGGCAGGGAGCTATCACTTTACTAAGTAAACAACCCAGTGGAGGGGATAACCCCGTTTATCTCACCGTACATAAAAGCGGGCGTTGGCTCGTGAATGGAAACTATACAGGTGGTAGTCTTTCCGTATTTCCATTGAATGGCGACGGTACCATCGGGGCCGCGGTAACGATTCTGTCATTTACCGATAGCAGCATTACCGAAAGGCAGAAAAGTTCACATATTCATTCCACTGTATTTTCTCCTGCACAGGACTATGTATTCTCTCCCGACCTGGGGGCGGATAAAATACGGCGTTTCACCTTTAACGCCAGCCAGGCAAAGCCGCTGCAGGCGGATAGTTTTATCCGCACTGTGCCCGGTAGTGGTCCCCGGCATTTCACCTTTCATCCTAATGGACGTTTTGCTTACTGTATAGAAGAGTTATCAGGATCAGTAACGGCTTATAAATATAACAGGGGCAGGCTGGATTCCCTGCAAAGGCTGATGGCACATGACAGTGTGCCGCGGAGTTTTTATAATAGTGCCGATATCCATATTTCGCCCGACGGCCGTTTCCTGTATGCATCCAACCGGGGCGTAGAAAATAATATAGCCATTTACAGCATCAGTAAAAACGGGACATTGACCCTTGTGGGCTATGAGCCTGTGCTGGGAGACCATCCCCGTAATTTTCTGATAGATCCCACGGGGGAATTCCTGATAGTAGCCAACCAGATCAGTGGAAATGTGGTGGTCTTTAAACGGAATGCTCAAACCGGCCTGCTGACGAAAACAGGCGTAGAAGTAAAGATGCAGGGACCTTCCTGTTTACAGACCAGAACATATAACGACTAAATACCAATGAAACGCCTTTTGCTGCCACTACTGCTGGCTATTACCCATCTGTGCCACAGTCAAAGCATTATATCTTTTGCCGATAGTGTAAGACAACATTATAAGGTGCCTGAACTGGCATTCGCTGTTGTCTCTTCAGATAGTGTGCTGGAATGCCATGTGCTGGGTGTAAAACGCGCCAATACTACCTATGCCGCCCAGCCGGGAGACAGGTTCCATATTGGTTCCAATACTAAGGCTATCACTTCTTTTATTGCTGCTTTACTGGTAAAGGAGCAGAAGATCCAGTGGAATACCACCATTTTAACTGTGTTTCCCGAACTGAGATGGAGGACCCGTTATGTATATGATACAGTTACACTGGCCAACCTGCTGACGTTTCGGGGCAGGCTGCAAGGCTATTCATACGATTCTGAAACGCCTACATTTAAAGAACTGCATGGGGACTATGCCGCACAGCGTATGCAACTGGCGGCTAATTTCCTGACCCAAGCACCTCAGAAGCTGGATAAAAATGGACTAACGCCTTCTAATCTTGACTATATCACGGCGGGGTTGATGCTGGAGAAAGCAAGCGGAAAATCTTATAAAACACTTGTACAGGAACTGGGAACACGCCTGGGAATTAATTTTCACTTTGATTATCCCAACCTGAAAGATACCATGCAGCCATGGGGACATGATGAAAATCTGCAGCCCCTGGCACCTGCGGAAAGCTATAAAATGAACTGGCTGCTGGCAGCAGGCAATATTAATGTGAGCCTGGAAGAATATACCCGTTTTGTGCGATTGCAGTTGTTGGGACTAAAAGGGAAGAGTGATCTGTTGCCGAAGAAGACTTTTGAGCAATTGCTCTTCGGGATGCCACAGTTCTCTTACGGATGGTTTAACCCGCCTCAGTTACCGCAACATCATGTTGCCTTCAACGAGGGAAATGCAGGCGCGTTCATTACGAGAGTGCATATTATCAAAGAGGCTGACAGGGGGTATGTGATCTTTACGAATGCGGCAACCCCAGCTACCAAAGACGCTGTTGACGTATTGCTGAAAGAGCTGACCAGGCTGTATGGAGAATAACAGATAACGTATATTTGTCAGGTACACATGATGGCTGCTATGGAATATGTCTCAAACCCGGACTTGTCCGGCATGCAATTACCCTTTGACTGGAAAGGAACACCGGTAGATGAAAACGGAAGATTCGTGAATCATGAGTTCCCGCATATTTATTCATTCACCGAATTCCTGAAATGGCGGTTCCAGCGCAATCCGCAGAAGGCGGAGAAGGAAGCGGATACCTGGCATCCGGAGGTAGTGCATAATGATGAGTTTCTGCATGCTGGCAGGGATTGTATCGTCTGGCTGGGGCATGCCTCTTTCTTCATCCGGCTGGCAGGCGTCAATATACTGATCGATCCTGTTTTCTATGATATTGTCTTCTTCAAACGGCATACGCCTTTTCCTATAGATCCCGCAAAACTGAAAGGCCTGGATTATATCCTGGTATCCCACAATCATCTGGACCATTGCGATAAGCGCAGCCTGCGGTTACTGGCAGAGAATAATCCGCAGGCCATCTACCTGACGGGGCTAAGAATGGAAGGCCTGCTGAAGAAACTGACAGGTAGTGAGCAGGTGCAGACTGCGGGATGGTACCAGCAATATCACACAGACGCCCGTATTAAGGTTTTTTTCCTCCCGGCAAGGCATTGGTCCAAACGGGGGCTTCGTGATGTTAATAGCCAGCTTTGGGGCGCTTTTGTGATCCAGGGAGGAGGCAAGACCATTTATTTCGCTTCCGACTCAGGATATGGCAGTCATTTTACTGACGTAGGCCGGATCTTTCCCGTTATAGACTATTGTATCGTAGGGATAGGGGCGTATAAACCTGCCTTTTTCATGGCGCAGAGCCATATCTCTCCCCAGGATGCCGTGAAGGCGGCGAATGAAATGCATGCCAGGGTGATGATCCCTATGCATTATGGCACTTTTGACCTGGCTGACGAACCGCGGAGCGACCCTTTTAATGCGCTGAAGGGGCTTGAAAAACAGGGCGCCATACAAGGGCACCTGGAACTGCTGAAGGTAGGAGAGGAACTGAAAATACAATAAGCGGCTGATAATCAGTAGTAATCAGGAGCAGGTTAATTATTTGTAATTCACTTGCTTTCTTAAGTAATTCGCTTTTACTTTACGGCTCACCAAGATCAAGATGTTCGAAACGCATATCAGTGACGGAGATTTACTGCAATTGCTAAAAGGAGATGATACCGCTGCTTTCGAGATGCTGTACAACAGGTACTGGAAAGTATTATACACGCAGGCCTGTCAGCGGGTGGATGTGAATGATGCGAAAGACCTGGTACAGGAAGTCATGCTGAGCCTCTGGCGTAGAAGAAAAGAGATCCCCGTTTTTAAGGAAGGCGAATTCGCAAAATACCTGCATGCTGCTATTAAATACAGGGTGATCAGCCACTATGCCTTCAGTGCAGCAGAGATCAAAAAGATATCCTTATTTGACATACTGGATAGCCAGGAATTCAATGACAGGCTGGAAACTAAAGAACTGACAGCCAATATTGCCGCTGCAGTCGGCCTGTTACCCACCCGTATGCAACAGATCTTCCGGATGAGCCGGGAAGAAGACCTCTCTATCGCAGAAATAGCCCGTAAACTGAACCTCTCGGAACAAACAGTCAAAAACCAGCTGACGGAAGCCCTCCGCAGAGTGCGCAGTTATTTGAAATCCAGTTCCTCCGGAGACTGGGCGTTGTTAGTGGCTTATCTTTTTTGTCATATCAGGTAGGGGCTAATATGCCTTTGCCCTTCCGTGGTGTCCGAATTCGCTTCGATGCCCCTATCTATAGGCGCTGTAGTCCTGCATTAGCATAGCTTTTGTATAGCCTTGGCTATAGAACAGTGCCTATAATGCTATAGTAGAGAGCCTGTAGGCTATAGACTCCACCGAAATATATACCATTTAGAGACCTTGGAGATTGTCCCGTAGTCTCCCCCGATTTCCTAATTATCTATATTCACGCGAAGTAGCCCGGTTTCAGCATGGGATGTCGGTCGGCGCCTCTCTGGATGGCTATTGAGTGTTGTCAAGCGAATAGGATTTTGAATATGGTGTCTTAGTACAAAAAAAAGCTACGGCCCTGCAATACAGGGCCGTAGCTTTTTTATGCGGTAGATCAACAATGAATGATGAGGCAAAGCAGCAATAACAGCAATGACAGCAGCAACAGGATCCATAACAGGCGGTTGCGGTGTTTCCATTTACTGCAATCCGGTTTTGTATCCTGTTTGGGGTGTACTATCACCGGGTCACGACCGTCCTGGGTTATAATGATACCAGGAGGATATGACGAATCAGTATCCCAGTCCACGATCACTTCATAACTGCCATCTCCCTTGTCGGTTACTGCTCCTTCTATCTCAGAACCTGGCAGCCCGTTCAGGGTAAAAGCATCAGACCTTCCGGGGCCAACTTTGTTGCCATATTTATCTTTAGGAGTGAAGGTGACACTTATATGCTGGCGGCCATCCGGCAAAGTACTGATCACGGTAGTGGATACAGTTGTTTGTCCCGGGTCTATCCCAATATCTGCATATACGGTCCAGGTTAGCTCGCGGGTGCCCTTGCAATTATCGCCATAAGTAGCGACTGCACGGAAAGTATAGTGCCCTTCGTGACGTAGCAGGTTTACAAGTGGGTTGCCAAAAATACCGTCCGGTTCCATGCTGCCGTCATCATGTGAACCATCATCGAACAAATCAAAGCTATCGTTCCGGTAATCAATCACCGGTTTTTTCTGGTCGGCTTCCATCTGCAGCAGCGTGGCGTAACGTGGAGGAACGCCGTCTCCGCCGGTTTCACTTGCCGGTATGAGTCCTTTATCAGCTAATATGTTACCTGCGCTTTGTATGGGACTTGTTATCGTCACCTTTATGGCGGCATTGGCCGGCGGATAGCCGTTGGACTTATAAATGGCTACCAGGGGGTTGACAGTCTCACCGGTAAAGAATTTCCGCCGCTTCATTCTCAGCGCCATATAAGGGCCATCCTTCACGATAACGTTCACGAAGAAACGGACATCTATTCCGGGTGGAGGAAACTCACCTCCGCCGCCAGGACGGGTTACAAGGACTTGCCATTGTCCGCTATGGTCACTGCCGGCAGGAAGGGCCAGGCGCATAAATTCCCAGGTTTTCCCGCGTGATGATTCCACACTTGCATCAGAAGAAAGTATTATTTTACCGGAGGGTGCTTTTAATGCCATGTGGAGTGGTGCTACTTCCTTGTCCCATCCCAGCACTACAGTAATGGAAGACTCCTCGCATACTGCAAAAGGTATGGGTTTAGCCGCCCGTTCTGCCGCCGGCAGGAAGTAAACGGGATCATTGAGCGTGCCTGCTTCAAATATGTTACCGAAAGCAAGTGAAAAGAATTTCTTCAGGTCCAGTCCATCACCCGCCCGCATGTATAATCCGTTATGGGTTTGCGTAAGTTGGGTAAGCAGAGGACCATTCAATCCTGCTTCCGTACCAAAGCCAACTGCCACGACGTCAATATTGGAAAGACTGCCTTCGACATTTTCAATCATAGGTGGTGTATTCTGCAAACCATCAGTCAACAGAAAGATGGTTTTGCGGTTAGCCCCACCTGTAAAAGTATCTCTGGCGGCAGCAAGGCCGTCGCCGATGCTGGTATTGCCATCAGCCATGAGATCGCCTATAATACCACCTGAAAAAGGCATTGGACCTATTAGTATAGTTTTGTTTGCGTTATTGACCGTGTGCAGGGTAAACTCGACGGGATCACTGGCAGCGGTGCTGAAAGACACCAGGCCGATGCGGTCTGTGCCTGTTCGTATCAGCTGTACAAATAAAGAGGCGGCGTCCCGTGCTTCTTCTATTTTACTCTGGCCAGTGCCTGCGTCCATCAACATACTTCCGGAGCGGTCAAATACGATCATTACATCGCGTGCAGGGGAAGGGACCGGTGTGCTGCTGATATGCTCCAGGATAGAGACAGAGGGTGCATAGCCCAGGCTGCATTTGCCGCCGGAAGAGAGTACGCCCAGAAAACGGCCCATCATATCAAAAAGCCCTGAGCCGGAGCTACCGCCGGAAACGTCAATATTCACGCCTATTGTTGGGGCATTGCTGGTGACCGTAGCAGCTGCATCTGTATGCCGGCGGCTTACTTTTTTTACCGCTCCATTGGGGTGATGTATACCGAAAACCTGTTCTCCTATTGCGGGCAGGCTATTCCGCATAGGGATAGGAGGAACGCCAAGGCCACCGGGGGGTATTTTTATCTGGATCATCAGGTAATCAATCGGGCCGGATCCACCTTCGCCCAGTGTACCATGATGTACGTACTTAATTACTTTATGAAATACACCATTATAACCAGGAGGTTTAGAGCCGTCGGCATTTGTCTGATAATTGAATATTACAGACATGGTGGGTACTTCCATATCAGGGTCTGTCACACAGTGGCCGGCAGTAATGACAAGATCAGGGCCAACTAATGTAGCGGAGCAGGTAGATACGTGCTCGCCATGAACAGCAACCAGCATACATACACTGGCGGATACCTGCTTTTGTATACCGTCAGGTAATGCTGCGACATTCTCCCAATGCGGGGGCGTATTACAGAACCAGAACGGATCATATTGTGGCTCTGTATAGTCTCCATCTTTCAGGAAAGGATCGCAGTTCGAATAGCTGTCGTGTATTCCTCCAGGCTCATCTTCTTCATGCCGTTCTCCTCTTCCATACGATACCAGTTGTACACCTCCGCCGCCATCGGGGAAATAAGTAATGGAGATGCCGCCGGGAAAAAGGCTGGCATTAATGGGGCGCGTCCAGAATTCAACGCCGTCTGCGGAGGTAAATACATCTGTTCCATAGCCTAATTCTACTTCCAGACGGCTGTTGCCGGGGAAGCTGGCGGCGGAAAAATGCAGTATGAGCAGTTTAATACCGCCCGGTGGTGTGACGGGTGGTGGGGCAGGTGCGGGCACAAAATCCAGGTGATCAGGCGCACCAAACGCCGGGCCAATACCTTGTGGGGCAGGCAATGTAACATGTGTTCCTGTTGCGTGGGACATATGATTGGGGTTTTGAGGGGTTATTGGGGTTTCTGTAGACTAAATTTACGGTTTCCGGGGGGATGAGCAAAGGAATTTGGACAAAATTAGGGGGGAGGTGTAGTTATCAGCACCAATGGCGTCGTACACAATTTTAGAAAGATTGATCACCTTTGTTAGGAAGAAGTAATTTGCGTAGGCTATAAGGACGGAAAACCTTAGTTTAAGACGAGGAAAATTTATGAAATATACATTCGAAGTAAAAGAACTTTTCGGTAAACTGAAGCGATTATTTATTCCTTTAATTGAGAAGAAGCATAATAATCTTCGTACCGGGAGTAGATTCGAACAAATTGATAATAAATTGATTGATCTTAGTAAGAGACTCGACGCGACACTAACAAAAGACCGTTCCGGATATCCCGCCATTTTGGGAGCTTTTGAAGAAAGAAGAATTGATTGGGTAGACAATGGAATTTTTAAAGCAATAATTATACAGCCTAATTTTGAACGTAGAGGAGTTAATACTGCTATCTGGAACTTCATTAATATTGCGTGGTTTGATGATGGGTTTTCTATACACAGGCCGCAGTGGATTAAGCTACTCGCAGATAAGGTCGCATTTGAGGTCATTGAACACAATATTGACGAGTTGTTAAATGTATCAGAGCACAATTTAACGGGGATTAAGATGGCAGACTTAAAATAGACCGAATCGCCTATTGCTGTGGATTGACAGCGTATATAGTCAAAAACAAAAAAGCCTCAGGTTTTTAAACCTGCAATTTTTTAATTTCTGTGACCTGCGCTATCGTAAACTCGAGCAAGATTATCAGAACTTATCCAGATTATTGGGAGTTGATGTCAAATAAGATAATTTAGTAAAACAAAAGTTCGAGGCTGAACATCAGGTTATAATGGCGCATCATTCATTTTGAATAAGTGACTATTCATTTCAATAATATGATGTGATTGCTGATCAATACATAAAAATATAGTCCGAGCAATTAAAATAGTAATTTAGAAATTATCTCCAATGGAATTACAAGATCAAGGTTATAAGGATCTGGTTAGTGGGATAGGTGATTTATTGATTGAGGGAAGAAGAAAAGCTGCTCAACAAGTAAATGCTATCTTAGTGCATACATATTGGGAAATAGGTAAATATATTGTAGAGTATGAACAAAATGGAAATGAAAAAGCTGAATATGGTAGTCTGCTATTTGAACGGCTTTCTAAAGATTTGACTAATGCGTATGGGAAAGGATTCAGCCGGTCTAATCTCTTTCAGATACGTATGCTTTATTTGAAATTTCCAATTGTCCAGACACTGTCTGGACAATTGACATGGAGCCATTATGTCGAAATATTAAAAGCTGAAAGTGAATTAGAAATGGGCTTTTATGCTAAACAGACTGAAATGGAAAAATGGAGTGTGCGGGAATTGAAAAGGCAAATGAAAAGCATGTTGTTTCACAGGTTAGCATTAAGCAAAGACAAAGAAGGCGTATTAAAATTAGCTAATAATGGTCATGAGGTTCAACAACCTGAAGATTTAATTAAGGATCCATTTGTACTCGAATTCCTGAATATACCAGAGCAACATCAATATTTGGAAAATGAACTGGAAGAAAAGTTGATTAATAATCTGCAGCAGTTTTTGCTCGAATTAGGAAAGGGATTTGCTTTTATTGCTAGGCAATATCGTATTAGTATTGGTGGGAAACATTTTCGCATAGATTTGTTATTTTATCATCGGATACTGAAATGTTTTGTTCTTATTGACTTAAAGCGAGGTGAAATTGATCATAATGATGTAGGACAGATGAATCTATATCTTAATTATTTTAGAAAAGAAGAGGCCACTGAAGGCGATAATGAACCTGTTGGAATATTATTGGGCGCTTATAAAGATCACATATTAGTTGAATACGCTACTAACAGCATCACAAATAAGATTCTGCTTGCTAAATATCAGTTGTATCTGCCGGATAAGAAGCTACTGGAAGGAGCTTTAAATAAACTATTAGATATTTGAAGTGTGCCCGGCAAAATAGATTTATTAGGATTAGGTGATGCCTTCTCATGTGGTAATTAAGAAACCACGTGACATCCTCTAGCTTTGAAATTCTTCTGCCCATATTGTTCGCTGCTTTCAGGAATTTACCGATAATTCATGGAATGCCCACAGCCTGAACTCGATAAGATTCTCAACTTTTTTTCCCTCCCCTCTAGTACCAAACCCCCATTTCCCGGATAAGCTAGTAAAACGTCCACTTTGGAAACTGATAAACTTAAGCGACTCTTCCGGCAATACCTCCTTGGACAATCCGGGGAAAAGGAGACCGGGACCATCGATAACTGGTACCAATCATTTGACAATGAGCCTATTGCCCCGCTCAACAGGCAAGAGGAAGAAGCCATCCGCCTGGAGATCTGGCAGAACATCCGTCCGGAGCTGGAAAAGAAAAAGGTGCATTACCTGAAAAGAACCCTGGCGGCCGCTGCGGCAGTGATCCTGTTACTGGCGGGAGGGCTAACGTATTATATGGTAAATAAATCCATCAGCGCCTACACAGAAATAGCCACTGCCATTGGCCAAAGAAAAACCATACAACTGGCAGACGGCTCTCAACTGACGCTGAACGCAGGTTCTATTGTCCGTATCCCCAAAAACATGCGTGAAGAACGCCGTCTGAACATCATAGACGGGGAGGTCTTCTTCGACGTAAAAGGTGATCCGGCTGTCCCCTTTATCGTGGAAAGCGGCCCGCTCACCACTACCGTACTCGGTACCTCCTTTAACGTAGCCGCCTACAAAGACATAAACAGGATGAGCATCGCCGTGACCGATGGTAAAGTAAGTGTGCTGAGAACCGGTAGCACCGCGCATGTTTTGGTGAAAGACCAGGCCCTGACCTACGACCGGGCGAAAAACATCGCCACGATAGACGCCATTGATAAAAGCCTCCTCGGATGGCGGCAGGGTACAATGGTGCTGAACGATGCCTCCTTTGGAGATATGGTGGTCCTGATGCAAAAGAACTTTGGCCTTACACTGACCACCTCACAGGTGAAGATCAGGGAGACGAGGTACACCACGGAATTGTCCACTAACATGGACCCTGTGAAAGCCGCAGAAGTACTGGCTGCTATCCACAACCTGAAGATTGAAGTGACCGGCCACGTGGTCACACTCTATGAATAAAACCAACAGACTAACACAAACACAAGGAGTCACGGGAGTTCTGCTAACGTAACATCTTAACGCCTAAACTACGTATGAAAAAAATTGCCACAACCTTCAGAAGACGGTTATTCTCCGCCGTTCTTCTCCTGATGGGAGCTTCCCTTTTCCTGCCGGTATACGCAGGTAAGGGACAGATCCTGAAAGAAACCAATGTCACGATCCGGCTGAAAAGCGGGTCATTGGAGTCAGCCATACAAGAGCTGCACTCATCCACGAAAGTTACTTTTGCCTATGACAAACAACTGTTACGCTCTTTTCCCATCCACGACTGCTCTTTCTCCAACGAGCGGCTGGATGTAGTGCTGGAACAGTTACTCCGCAACAAGCAGCTGGAATTTGCAGAGGTCAACAACATTGTTGTGATCAGCAGGGCTGCTGCCGGTAATGCTCCACCTGCTGCTAAAGGAGGGCGGGAAGACATTGTGGTATCCGGTACTGTACTGGATGAAACAGGAACCCCTATGCCTGGTGTGAGCGTAGCTGTACGCGGGGCCAGCACCATGACCTCCACCGGCAATGACGGTAAGTTCAAACTGATCGTGCAGTCGGCGGATGCCGTACTGGCTTTTAGCTTCATTGGTTATGAAACCGCTGTCGTAACAGTTGGTAGCCAAACAAGTCTGAACATACGGATGAAGGTGGCCAGTAAATCGCTCGGTGAGGTAGCTGTAGTGGGTTTTGGTACACAACGTAAAGTGAGTCTGGTAGGTGCACAGTCTACCGTGAAGGTAACAGAATTCAAACAGCCGGCGGCGGATATCACGACTATGCTGGCAGGTCGTATTGCCGGTGTGGTTGGCGTACAACGTTCCGGTGAACCGGGCAAGGGAAGCGCTGATATCTGGATCAGGGGTATCTCTACTTTTGGTGATGGTAACAGCTCCGGTCCCTTGGTCCTGGTGGACGGTGTGGAACGTTCTATTAATAACATCTCACCGGAGGATATTGAGTCTTTCACTGTGCTGAAAGATGCTGCAGGTACAGCCGTATATGGCGTACGTGGCGCCAACGGTGTGATACTGGTGAAGACAAAGACCGGTAAGGTGGGCAAACCACAGATCTTCCTGGATTATAACGAGGGTGTGAACACATTTGTACGTCGCCCGGAAATGCTGGATGGCATCGCTTATATGAACCTGGCGAATGAAGCATTGACCACCCGGAACCAGAACCCGAAATATTCGCAGGAATATATAGAGAATACCAAAAGCGGCAAAGATCCTTTGCTGTATCCTAATGTGGACTGGATGGATGCCGTATTCAATAAATATGGCCATACCCGCAGCACCAACCTGAATGCCAGCGGTGGAGTGGAGAATGCACAGTATTATGTATCTCTGGGTTACTTTAGTGAATCCGGTTTCCTGAAAACGGATGATCTGGCGAAGTACAATTCGTCCATGAAATACAACCGGTACAATTTCACCAGCAACCTCAATCTGCGTGTAACCAAAAGCACCAAACTGGATGTAGGTTTACAGGGATATTTCTCTAATGGTAATTATCCGGGTATCAATTCTGGCGATATTTTCCAGAGTGCGATGGATGCTGCGCCTGTGGCATATCCCATCATGTATCCCGGAGGCCTTGTGCCCGGGCAATCTTCCAACGGTGGTTTCCGTAACCCCTATGCTGACCTGACCCGCAGAGGTTACCGCAACGAGTTCCGCAATCAGCTGTTCTCTAACCTCAGGGCTACACAGGAACTGGATGCCTTAACCAAAGGGCTGACGGCCAGTGTGATGTTTGCGTTTGATACGTACAACCAGAACTATATTACCCGCTCCAAGAGAGAGGATACCTATTATCCCGATCAGAGCATGCCTTATAAACCCGATGGTACGCTGAACCTCGTGAAAACATACACCGGAAATGCTTACCTCGGATTTGATAATAATTCCAACGACAGGCAGACCAGTCGTAAATTCTATACTGAAGCCGCGCTGAACTATGACCGAAGCTTTGGTAAACACCGCTTTGGCGGGCTGGCGTTGTTCTATTCCAGCGACAAAACAAATGCGCTGGCAGGAGATTTTATCAGCTCTATTCCCGAAAGATCATTAGGTTTTGCAGGCAGGGTAGCTTATTCCTATTCGGATAAATATTTCCTGGAAGTGAACGCTGGTTATAATGGTTCCGAACTGTTTGCACCGGGTAATCGTTTCGGATTCTTCCCTGCTGTAGGTGTGGGTTGGATCATCTCTGAAGAGAAATTCTTTGCTCCGCTGAAGAATGCCATCACCTTCCTGAAATTCCGCTATTCTAATGGTAATACCGGTCTGGGAAGTGCGAAAGAACGTTTCCTGTATATCACGAACATGAGTACTTATGATCATGCTTATAAGTATGGTAAGACATTTAACGACTTTGGCGGTATCAATATCAATCGCTATGCAACAAATGTAAAATGGTCTGTATCCAATAAGCAGGACCTGGGTATTGAGTTCCGTACATTGAAAGACCGTCTGTCAGTGATCGTGGATCTGTTCAAGGAGCACCGTACCGGCATCTTCCTGCAAAGAGCTTCCAATGTGGATTTCATGGGATTGCAGAATCAGCAGTTTGCGAACCTGGGTATTGTGGATAATAAAGGTTTTGACGCTTCACTTGAATATAGTACCCGCATTGGTGCAGTCGACGTGAGACTGAGAGGTAATATCACCTATACAAAAGATGTGGTGAGAGAAGATGACCGTCCACCGCAGACTTACCAATGGATGGAACACCGAGGTAATAATGTGTTGGCTCGCTACGGATATATCGCTGAAGGCTTGTTTGTCAGCGATGATGAAGTGAACAAGAGCGCTGTACCGGGAGATAAGTCCAAAGTAAAACCCGGCGATATCAAATACAAAGATCTGAACGGCGACGGTATCATCAACAGCTATGATGTTACCAAAATAGGCCGTGGTGATCTGCCAACTACGGTATATGGGTTTGGATTTGACCTGGGGTATAAAGGATTCAATTTTGGCCTGTTGTTCCAGGGGATTTCGGATGCAGACAGGATGTTGAAGGGATCAGCGGTTATACCGTTTAACGGTGGTGGCGGTCTGACCAACGCATACGCTATTGCAGAAGACAGATGGACGGTAGATAACCCTGATCCTGATGCATTCTATCCAAGGCTGGCGTATGGGGAAGCTGAGAATAAGAACAATACACAGGCCAGCTCCTGGTGGATAAAAGACGTGAGTTTCCTGCGGCTGAAATCAGCACAGCTGGCGTATAATCTGCCTACCACCTGGTTGAACAGAACAGGCATCCGCAATGCGTCTGTATACGTACAAGGCATCAACCTGTTCACCTTCAGTAAGTTCAAGCTGTGGGACCCTGAGCTGAATACAGACAATGGTTCCAAGTACCCTAACATCAGGACCATTTCTCTTGGTATGAACCTGAAATTTTAATGCTACAAGTAAAGATGATGAAAAAGCTATTATATCTATTCCTCGTTATAGTACTCACGTCCTCCTGTTCAAAGTATCTGGATCAGGTACCGGACGACAGGCTGACTTTAGATGAAACCTTCAGAACATGGTCTACTGCACAGCGCTTCCTGGCAGATGTGTATCGCAGTGTGCCAGATGAATTCGGGCAGCGTAATCCCGGTTCTGAAACCAATCGCGGTCTGTGGACCGGTGGTTGTGATGAAGCGGATTTTGTATGGGGTTTTGTGCAATCCAATGATGTTAACATCGGTAACTGGGATGCCAACTCCGGTTTTGTAGGCGACTACTGGCGCAACTTTTATCGCGGTATTCGCAGCGCCAGTGTATTCATGGAAAATGCAGATGCGATCAAAGATCTCTCGCCCGACCTGATCAAACAATACAAGGCGGAAGCCCGGGCGCTGAGAGCGATGTATTATTTCTACCTGATGCGCATCTACGGACCGGTGATCCTCCTGGGTGAGAAAGCGCCTGCAGTGGATGCAGACCTGCAATTGCCGCGAAATTCCTTTGATGAGTGTGTGGAGTATGTGACCACGGAGCTGGAAAAAGCAGCAGCAGATCTGCCGGTAATACCAAGGAATGACGAAGACTACGGTCATATTACAAAGGGTGTTGCCCTGGCTTTCCGCGCCAATGCACTGATGTATGCCGCCAGCCCGCTGTATAACGGTAATACCGACTTTGCCGATATGGTGAACAAAGACGGTAAACACCTGATCAGCCAGACCTTTGACGCCAATAAATGGAGCAAAGCAGCAGAAGCTTATAAGGCCTTTCTTTCCACGTTTGTACCCGGCACTTATGACCTGTTCAGGAAAAACGATGCCAATGGTAATTATGATCCTTACCTGTCCTGCCGCGATGTAATACTGACCGATTGGAATAAGGAAGTGATCTTTGCCAGGACAGGCAGCTCTGTAAGTCCCAAGCAGTATGAGATGACCCCTTATCATAACGGCGCCAGCTCCCGCGATGTAAGAGGCAGCGGTGGCCTGGGCGCTACGCAGAATATGGTGGATGCGTTCTTTATGAAGAATGGCAGAAGTATAGATGATCCTTCGTCCGGTTATGTAAAGGAAGGAACTTCTATGTTCCAGCCGCCAAACGATACACATGAGAAAGAGATCTATAACCAGTGGGTGAACAGGGAACCACGTTTCTATGTGAACATCACTTTTGATGGCAGCACCTGGTTGAACAGATCTTTCGGTGAGATTACTACCCGTCTGTATAATACAGGTAATTCCGGTAAACAAACAGGTGGCGGCGATTATTCTCCCACCGGTTACATTGTCCGTAAGGCAATGGGACTGGGCGCCTGGGATATTTCCAACCGCACCCTGATACTGATACGCCTGGCGGAGATCTACCTGAGTTATGCAGAGTGTGTGAATGAATCAGATCCGTCCAATCCTGATGCACTGAAATACCTGAACCTGATCCGTGAAAGAGCGGGTATACCACAATACGGAACAGAAGGGCTGGCAGTACCTGCGGGTCAGGATGCCATGCGTGAGGCTATCCGCAAAGAACGCAGGGTAGAACTGGCATTCGAGAATAACCGCTTCTTTGATGTACGCCGCTGGAAGACAGGGGAACAAACCCAAAATGGACCTATGCGCGGACTGAATATCAGTGCTGACATGCCAGATTTCCTGAAGGTGGTAACTTTTGAAACAAGGGTGTTCAACAAGCGTCATTATTTTTTCCCAATACCATCCAACGATGTAAATAATGACAGGCAGCTTGTGCAGAATCCCGGATGGTAATAACTTTATTAACCGACACTAACTTGTTTTTGTGATGAATAAATTACGTTGTTTTCTGACCGTGGCAGTGCTGCTGGCAAGCATCTCCTGTGGTAAAAGCAATACGCCGGGAGTAGGAACTGAAGATCCTCCGGTATTGCCTCCCGTGTCTTTTACATCGAAAGATGCCACCGCTGCTTTTAATACCTTCAACCAGTATTTTTACAGCACTACAGATAAGCTGTATTATTCCAATACGGAAAAGAAGGATATAGGCGCTATCTGGACACAGGCAGTGTACTGGGACCTGATCATGGATACCTATAAACGTACTGGCGATGCCGCTCACCGTAAAATGATAGATGACCTGTACCAGGGTGGTTATAATCGTTATGATAAATACAACTGGAGCAATAAAGTAGTATGGTTCATTTATGATGATATGATGTGGTGGATCATTTCCCTGGCCAGGGCACATGAGATCACGGGTAATAAGGAATACCTGGACAGGTCTGTAGAAGGATTTCAGTATGTCTATAAGGAATCATACGATCCTGCAGCCGGTGGTATGTGGTGGGACTTCAATCATACCGGCAAGAACTCCTGCATCAACTTCCCGACTGTGATTGCAGCCATGACGCTGTACAATATTACTAAGGATACGTCTTACCTGAACAAGGCGAAAGATATCTATAGCTGGTCGCTGGCGAATCTGACCGATAGCACTAGTGGCAGGGCGGCAGATAACAACATCAAAGGCAATAAAGGATTTTCTGATTATACCTATAACCAGGGCACTTTCATCGGTGCTGCTGTAATGTTGTACAAGGCTACCGGTCAGCAGTCTTACCTGGACAATGCAAAGAAGGGAGCTGATTATACACAGCAGAAGATGTGTGATGTGGATGGCATTCTGCCCGCTGAAGGAGACTGGAATGAGCAGGGTGTGCTGAAGGCAATTTTCGGCCATTATATCATGACGCTGGTGAAAGATGCGGGGCAGCAGCAATACCTGCCATGGATCCGCAGGAACATCAATATGGCCTTTGGAA
Organism: Chitinophaga sp. CF418; assembly: GCF_900142925.1. GTDB lineage: Bacteria > Bacteroidota > Bacteroidia > Chitinophagales > Chitinophagaceae > Chitinophaga. Next base: position 282,834 of record NZ_FRCN01000011.1, on the reverse strand, counting down.
ACCGGGATGCTACAAGAGGGATCATGTACCGGAATTACAAAGTGCCTTGTCCTTCCGGCATTGTGCAGTCCTACGAGGCCAGCAGCGCGGTGGAACTGATGCAGGTTTGTCCGCCGGAAAAATAACCAATCCATATCCTGCCATATTAATACCAACAGGGTGTATCAACAGGCCAGCTCCACGGCTTGTTGATACACCCTTTATTATTCGCTGATACGCATGATGAGTTTATGGCCTTTCGTCTGATTTGTCTCCATGAGCGTATGTGCCTTTTTGACGGTCTCAAGTTCGAAGTCGCCTACCACCTGAATAGGAGAGGGACTGATGACGCCTTTTTCCACCAGGGCAGTGATACGTCGTAAGAGGTCGCCATAATACGAGAAATTGCCTTTCAGGCTATAGGCGTAGTTGGAGATATGGACCACTACAGCCCCGATATTGAAGAGATTCTCACGGGCCTCTTCTGTGGTGAATGCAGTTACGTCTACATAAGTCCCGTTCAATCGTACGATATTGCTGCAGAGTTCAGACATCTTTCTGCCCACAAGGTCTATACAATAATCAAACAGCTGGTTGCCATTAGCCTGGATAATGAGGGAAATGGCATTAGCTGCTTTATAGTCGACGATCTGATCGTATCTGAGCCCGGCATTGATCAGTTCCTGCCTGCTACCGGGATTGCCTGCAGTGGTAACGATCTTGCGGATGCCCTGGGAAAGCAGGATCTTGACTAATACCAGCCCTACACCACCGGCGCCTCCGCTGACGAAGACGGATTCTTCGGGGGATACTTTGAGCCGGTTACAGCATTGCATAGCGGTCAGGGCACTGATGGGCAGGGCCGCTGCCTGGTCAAAGCTGAGATTGGCCGGCATCTTTGCAAGGATCTGTTGTGGCACACTGATATATTCCGCATAGGTGCCGTTGGAGCCCATGCTGCCGGACGCACAGTATACAGTATCTCCGATCTCAAGATCTTTTACGGATTTGCCTTTATTCGCCACGACCCCGGAAAATTCCCTTCCCAGGATATGCGAGTGCATGCGTTTACTTTCATTGGCGCCTATTCTCATCTGGTAGTCGATGGGATTGAAGGCGGTGGAATATATCTTTACAAGTACGTCGTTATCATTGATTGCCGGGGTATCAGTTTCCGTAAAGAAGAAATTGTCCGTGGTGCCAAACTGCCTGAGTGTGATCGCTTTCATGTCTTGTCTTATTGTATCCAACCGGTTGAAGTTGAATGAATAGCTGAGTTGATGGTAGCTGTCTGGCAAAAATAAGACCAAATTAAGACCTTCCGGCTGCGATACAGATACGCTGTTGCAATTTGAGGTATTGGGCCGGAGAAACGTCTGAAAAGTGGTTAAAATTGTGGGTAAATGTACGAAATCGTCGAGGGGGGAAATACAAAAACGCGGCCTCGATAAGCCGCGTTTGTCATTTATCTATTGATCTTCAACAAAGAAGCGAATTATTTCAGAAATGGCTGCAGCCATTGAATGATAGTCGTAAATGCTTCTGCAGAAAAGTCTTCCTGTAAAGTGCTGCTTTCTTCTCTTGTGCAGGTTACACAGTGCTGAAAGAGGTGGTTGGTACCCGGCAGGACATGTGTTGTCACTTTCGCGTTACCTGCCTGTTTCAGCGTAGTAGCGATCATGTCAAGGTTTTCCTTGTAGGTGACCATGATATCCTTATCTCCGTTCAATGCGAGGAAAGGCACTTTGATTTGCTGCAGATAGGGGACGGGGTCAAACCTGATCTGGTATTGATACCAGGGACCTTTTGCCTGTGTGATGTAAGATTCGAGGAAAAAGCGCAGATGATCGTACTTATCCGGGAAATCTTTCTTAAAGGCACTGTCATCGGCTTGTTTCCAGGCTGCGTAGGTACTCCGCAGTTTACTTTCCAGTTCAGGAGCACCGACATACCTGTAAACAGTGTCAAACATCCGTGTGTTGATGGTGTCATAACGATTGCGGTCATAGTCACTGATCTTCGCCGATTTGGTGATGGCGTAGTTCTGTAATTTCAATGCATCCAGCCCGTTGATGGCAAGGCCTGCCAGGGTGATCACAAAGTTGATGTCACGGGAGGAACCTGCCGCAATGATGGCAGCGGCGCCGCCTTCGCTATGTCCCATGATGCCAACTTTACGGACCGCTTTATGTTGTTTGAGGAAGTGTACAGCGGCCAGGGCATCATCTGCAAAATCTTTAGTAGTGGCGTCTTCATATTTTCCCGTTGTCTCGCCCACGCCGCGGTCGTCTGTGCGTAATACGGCAAAGCCCCTGCGGGTCAGGGAGTCAGCCAGTACGCGGAACATGGGGTGTCCTGCCATGGTGGCATCCCTGTCCTGTTTACCTGTACCAGATACCAGTACAATGGCAGGATAGCGTTTCTTACCCACCGGTATCGTAAGCGTGCCACCAAAACGGATACTGCCATCAGCATTGCTGAAGTGTACAGCCTCGCTGCGATAGGGTAATACCTGGCCGCATAGACGGCCAGGTATCAGTAGAGGAATAATCAGGACAATCAGTAACAATCTTAACATATCAATTCTCTTTTTTCAGCAGTTCAACGACATAGGATATTTCATCGACCAGTGCACTGGGGCTTCCCATGTAACCGGTGGATATCCATCTTACCATTCCGTTTCCGTCAATGATCATTTTTTGCGGAATACCGGAGAAGTGCATCAGCTCTGCGTATTTGGAATAGGTGTCGTCCAGGTGGCCAGTCTTCTTACTGGGTGCGTCGTAGAGCACGTTGATGTTGTAATTCTTCTCTTTGATATAGGCTTTGAGTTCCTCACGGTAGTTGGGTTTTGTTTCCTGGGTGGCGATGAAATAGAAAGCGACCTTGTCATCATTTTTATACTTGTCCACCGCCATTTGCATACCCGGAAGTGCTGCTTTACAAGGGCCACACCAGGTAGCCCAGAAGTCCAGCACGACTATCTTGCCTTTTTGTTTTGCCAGATCAGCGTATCCGCCTTTCATTTGCTCCAGTTTAAAGGATGGAATAGCCTGCCTGATCAGGGCTGATTTCAGATGCTCCTGTTGCGCTTTCAGCTGATCGGGATTCTTCATGTTGTTGAAGTAAGCCTCAAAGCCTGCCTCGCTTTTATGTTTGGTAACGTATTCTTTTTTCAGCATGGCGATCATTTCAGGAGTAACCTTATTCTCACGTACACTGTTTTCTACTACCTGGATGGCTTCCGCATGTTTACCGTTCTTTTCCAGTAAGGTGGTATACAGCCCGTTAAATTCGGCGCCAACCCGTTCCGGATCATGGTATGTGTTTGCTTTTTCCATATATGCCAGGGCGCGTTTATCGTCGCCTGTCATATGCAGCAGCAAAGCGTGACCGAAAAATGCAGGGCTGCTATATTGGAGTACATGGAGCTTCCAGGCAGAAGGCGAGAGGAACTGGCTTTCCGCGCCCTGTTTCTTTCCGGATAATTTTTCCAGCTGGTCAACGATGGCCAGGGAGTAGGGGAGAATGGAGTCCGGCTTTACTGTATTATGTTCAAACGGGTTCATGATCACCTGCCGGTGAAACTCTGTCAGACAGATCAGTGGTGCATCCGGTATCATTTCATACATGACACTATAATCATTACGTTTAATGATCGGAGTATAGGCCACAGCTTTGTATACTTTCTGATAGTACATCTGATCTATCTCAGTGTCTACGTTACTGAATTTCTTCAGCGGGAATAACTGTACGAAGTGTTCCCATAGGCTGTCCCTTTTGTCGGATTCGCGGAACATCCTGTATATCCATTTATCCCTGGCAGTAATGCCTGTGGGGAATTTCTGTATGATGATATTGTTCATGGAGTCCGCGCTGGTTTTGCTATACAGCAGGTCATGATAGGCGCGGGAAACAGATATCAGCTCTTCTTCCGTAACATCAGGCAGTGAAGTAATGTATTTGATCTGCTCCTTTATGGTCGAATCGGCGCGGCGGCCATAATGATTCTTCATAAATGTGCAGGCATTGTAAAAGATCTTTCTGGCACTCTCGGGATGATCTCTTGTTTCCCAGATCATCCATTGTAAGGCCAATTCATCATTGATCAGTGCAATGGTGTCAACCGCATCCGGAATACGCTGGTGAATGGACCTGGCACGTAGAAATGCCCATCCTGCAAAAGCCCCCGGCAATATTTTGTGGTCGTCGCCGGAGAGCATCCATGCGTAGGTCATCTTACCCCCTTTGTCCGTTTTTCCTGCAGCACTGAAGTCGCAGACCAGTAAACGGGCGTCGGCGGGTAATATATACCTGGCCGCCCAGCCGGAATCTGTCATTTGCATGTTCAGGTCATCCGCTTCCCATTTAAAGCCGGCAAACAGATAGATCGTGCCTGTTACCGGGGCTAGTCCTTTCAGTATGGTGCTGTCAGGATTGTAGGTAATAGTGACCGTATCGCCGGCGTTAGGATATTGGGGCGAAACGCGGAAGCCCTTTTGTGCAGACACGTAAGTGCTCATCAGCAACAATATCACTGTTGCTGCGATCATTAAATTCTTTCTCATAAATGTTTTTGATTTCCGTTGTTAATAGGTTCCTGAACCTCTCGACTTAGAGCTGATGTCAGCAACCTTTCCAAATCCTTCGAATACGTTAAGCGGTGTGGATGTGATCTGACCACTGAGTGCATTCAGCTGCAGCTCATATACCTTACCCTTTTGACCGTCCCAGGTACCTACATACAGTATCCAACCAGTTACAGTTGTCAGGTTATAACTGGGATTGGGTTTGTAGATCTTCATGCAGGTGATGGTCTCTCCGGCAGGTAAGTCGTCAAATGCCAGTGTTGCAGTATTGGTGCCCTGATAGTTGTATGCATAGATCTTCCGGTCAGTAGCATAGAGGTCTACATATCCCTGCTCACTGGCCTGGAAGAATTTAGCAGCGCTTATTTCAGGCAGCATGCTCATATCATTGGCACTTATGGCGAGATTGCCATTGTCAGCAGTATTAAAGTTGATGATGTACAGCCAGTAGCCGCTGCCGGTCTTGTCTTTGAAGAAGGCATGCGTATAGTTATTGAATCCACGGTCCATGTACAACATGTCTTTTCCGATATTACGCAGGTCGAACGGCGGATGTATGCTGTCCGGTGGTGCAACAAAATCTATCATGGAACCAACTAACGATGCAGGGTGAATGAACTTACCATGCTTCTGATCATAAACACCGGCTACAACGCTGTAGTAAGAGCCTTGTGCGAAATAAGGCGCCAGTTCATAATCACCGGCAACTGAGGCACTGAACAAAGCATCTGTTTCATAGACAGTGGTATACATGTGCAATCTGCCTCCATTGATCAGGGCACTATAACTGTTGCCGAGCAACATAAATGCCTGCGGATCTATTATTGCATCGTTACGGCGAAAGAGTGCTTTATCTTCCCTCAGTAAAGAAAAGTCGCTACCACTCAGACGGGCTATATGTCCTTCACTGCCGGTCATTATCCAGTTCTGCATAGTTTGGGAGCGCCTTTCCTGTGCAATAAAGCGCGGTGCGCCGGCTATTTTACTACCGGTGGATGCAGAGAACATATGCCTGATGTGTTTAGGCGTAATACCTGCTACAGGTACTGCATTAGCGGTGGTGATAAAATCAATGTCGGAAGAGTCCTGTTCCGAATGTAATACCATGATACCGTATTCAATACCTACAGACACAACAACAGTAAAGATCATATTCACCTTCAGCTGGTTGGTAGTATCCGTCGCTATCAGCTCTACACGATATTCGCCTACTTTCTCGACAATAGGAACATTCAGTGTTTTTTCTGTTGAAATTGTCTTTACTTCTATTGTGCCACTGGTGCTATTAGTAATATTAGGATACAGCAGCCATTGATAGCGCAGGGCCTTTGTGTCGCCCCCTTCGTAGTGGATAGCTGGATCGATCTGTAACGATGCATAGCGCTCAATGTAGTAGGGATTGCCAATACCGGCAGTATCTATTACAGGCATGCCCACGGTAGTATAATCATAGTCGCCCAGGTCTTTCTTACAGGCGCTCAGCACCAGTAGCGACAGCAGGGAGGGGAGTATATATCTGGAAATAAATTTCATGTCAGCATCATTGTTTGTTAATAATAGCCCTCATCAGGGGAACGTAACCAGTTGTCCGAATTCATCGGTGAGATCGGGATCATGGCTGTCATTATATGACTTCAGTGCATCCTTCAGCATGGACTTAATGTCATTCATGGCAGCAGCGGTGAACTCACCATCCTTTGGAGGTACCCTTCCGCTTTGCTGTAAAGGGAATTGTTCGATGCCGGTGGTGGCAATGATAAAGCGGTATTTAACAGTGCTGTAAGTACCAAAATAAGCAGAGAGACTGATGAATCCATCCCAGTTGGAGGGCTTTACCACGTTATCGCTCCAGGTGAGGGTGAAGACATCGTCTTCCGTAACACCTGGTTTAAAATCTTTGGTGGGAGCGATAGACAGGTTCAATGTAACAGACGAATCAGCAATATCCGCAGTGCGGTATAATACTACCGGCAGGTAACCGGTGATAGCGTCTGCCGGTATGATCCCGTCTATGAAATCATAGTGTTTGCCTGCCTGGGCAGTGGTGCTGTCGGGGATTGCCTGGCCACGTACCACACGGTCATAAGGCGCTGCATCCCCCATGATCTTCACCCTGATCAGGAAGGTATCTTTCGTGACTTCTGCCGGAAGTTTCAGGAAGGAGAAAGATTTGAAAGTGATACGGCTTTGCGTAAGGTCTGTATTCCTTTCGAAGAAATAGACCCGCGGATCATTATTGTAAGAAGAAATATCCTTTTCACATGCTGTCAGGAGAAACAGCAGCAGTACCAACAGACCTGTTATTTTATTAACTGTTTTCATGATGATCTTTTTTTGTTACTGAATTAATTCCCGTTCCCGTATTCCACTTCATTGTCAGGCAAAGGCAACACATATACCTTATTGTCGGCAGTCACACTGGAATAAACGATGGTCGGCAGGTTCAGTCGTTTGTAATAGAAGAATAGCTGTCCTTCACAATAGAGATCCTTTCTGTACTCTTTGAATATTTCTTCCTGTATCTGTTCTGTAGTGAGTGTAGTCGGAAGATCCGCCAGTACGTTCCTGGCTCTTCTCACAGTATTGAGGTAGGTCACTGCCTGCTCCGGATTGCTTTCCTTCACTGCTTCCGCCGCGATATAATACAATTCAGAAATACGCATGATGGGCATTCTTCTGAGGAAGCTTGTGGATACCCCTGTTGGCTGTGCCAGTTTGGTAGACACCCGAAGATTGGTTGAGGTGTTTTCCAGCTGAGTAAGTGCGGTGTACCTGATATCGGCATCTGTTTCGTAAATGGCCAGGAACTCATCACTGCTTGTTTTTGTCAGCACATTGTTAGAGGTTGGTGTGAAATAGGTCTGCGTGAATGCATCCATATCTGACTTATACAAAGTGAAGATCAGTTCTGAAGGAAATACTTTGTTGCCGGAAGATATCTCTGGAATATTTACCCAGGTAAATGTATTGGCATTGATTACCTCTTCAGCAGCGGCGAGTGCTTTTTCTTTGTCGCCAATATAGAGATAGATCCTTGCCTCCAGCGCTTTTACAGCGAAGTAGTTGAATTTATAAGAGCGGTCACGCAGATAACCGGTGGTAGTGGCCGGCGTAGTGCTGCCGGGTACGATCGGGTCTGTTGTTTTCAATGCTGCTTCGGCAACAGCGCAATCGGCTAGTATACGGTTGATGACCTCCTGTACGGTCAGCCGGGGTAATGCGTTTACCGTCAGCTGGTCCACGTAGGGAATAGCTTTGGCGCCAAGACCGCCCGCTGAAGCAGGAGCAGGAGCGAACAGGCGCAGCAGGTCGAAGTGCATAAATGCCCGCAGGCCGTATGCTTCTCCTCTGATAATGCTGTAGTTCACGTCCCTGAACATTTTCTGATCGGTTGTATTCAGATGGCTTATAAGGCTGTTGTCATTGGCGATAGCATTGTACAGTCCTTTCCAGATACCATCTATCTTGCTTCTTATGGCCGCATTGGTATAATTGTACTGTGCGGCGTAATAATACTCATGAAAGGTACTGGGGAAGCGGCTGTGCTGCATGGACAATACTTCTGTCAGCCCGAAGCTGAGCTCTTGCCCGTATACGGCATTTTCGTTCATCTTCAGGTATACGCCTGTCAGTGCATCCATGAAGCCTTGTTCATCCCTGAAAGCATCATCTGTATCGATCTGTGTTTTAGGCTTTACATCCAGGAACTTATTGCAGGCCGTAAAGAGCAATACCGGAATGAACAGCAGTAATATATTTCTGAATTTCATAATTGCACTGTTAAAAGGTGATCTGTAAAGAAGTAGAGATGGTCCTTGCAAAAGGATAATCCAGCCCTCTTTCTGTTTTTACGGAACTGATCCGGGCCAGGTCGTTCATATTCAAAGCCAGGTATACACGGTTGATGTTGGCCGCCCTGAGCCAGTTGGCACGGCTGAAATCATAACCAAGGCTGACAGAGGAGAACAGCAGTTCATGCAGGTTCTGTACAAAACGGGAGCTGGGCCTGGTATCTGTCTTGTCAGCAATGTCTTTGAACAGTGTTCTGTCGCCCGGCTGTTTCCAGCGTTGTTCCAGCGCACGTATATCTACATTGTAATTGAAATCGGCATTTTCCACCCTGTTTACGAGTGTAGAATTATATTGTTGTCCGCCGGTCCTGAAAGTGAATGCGAAGTTGGCTGACAAGCCGTTATGTTGCACATTCGCGCCAAAGGATCCCTGGTATTCCGGATTGCTGTCGCCGCCTACTATATAGTCTTTGGCAGACCATACATAGGTCAGTGAACCGTCTTTTTTCATAAAGATCTCCTTACCGTTGGCAGGATCGATACCCATTGATGGTACCACCCATATTGCCGTCATGGACTGGCCTGGTTCGAAGCGGGTAGCTGGTTTACGGCTATCGCCGTTGCCGGTGGTCACGTCTCCTTTATCTTCGTCTGCCTCTTCATTGAGCTGTACGAGTGAGTTGGAGACTTTGCGTATACGGTTGGTGTTTTGCGCCAGGTTGGCAAAGACATTTACAGAAGTGCGTGTTTCACTGTTGGTATACACCCGGAAGCTGGCGCCCAGCTGGAAGCCTTTGTTGCGGGACTCGCCGATGTTCTCTTTATAGGTGTCAAAACCTGCGGAAGGAGCAACGATCATGTCACTCAGCAGGTTCTTTGTATCCCGGATATAGTAATCAAACCGCAGACTGAGCCTGTTGAACAGGGTGATGTCTGCACCGATATTGTTATCCTGTACCTGCTGCCATTGCAGGTGTGGGTTGGGAAGCGCAGCCAGATCAAGCCCCATATCTCCGTTGTAGGTTCTGTCGGTGATGTAGTTATAGGTGGCCAACGCCTGGTAGGAGTTGAAGTTCTGTGTACCGGTGGTACCAACGCTACCACGTAATTTCAGCACATTAACAAAATGAAAGGACTGCATGAATTTTTCCCTGTGCAGGTTCCAGCCCGCACCTGCTGACCAGAACAGCCCCCAGCGACTGTCGGCGCCAAACTGGGAGCTGGCATTTCCGCGGTAGGAGAGGTCCAGCAGCAGGCGGTCGTCATAAGAGTAGTTAAGTGCTGAAGTAAGCGCAATGGAGCGGCTGGTATTTTCCGTTCCGAGGGCTTTGGTGCCAGGTTTATAGCGGTAGCCGAATGAGATATCGTCTATCTTGTCGTTCGGGAAACCTACCATTGTCATACCATTGGCAGTGGTGACATCCTGTGTAACGGAATAAGCACCGTTAAGGAAGAAATGATGTTTGTTGAGGCGGAAGGAGTAGTTGGCCAGTAAGTCGGCATTCAGGCTATTCATTTTTCCATTACGGATGGTATATTCCCCACGGTCGAGATAGGCATCGGTACCAGGCAGCACATTGGCATAAGAGGAATGATTGGCCGGAGTGAACTGCTCCAGGTCATTCTTCTGTGCCTGTATCCCTACACGGGCGGTGAGTCGCAGGTTGCGTGCTACGTCCCAGTCGGTGTAGAAATTCTCAATGATATTGGTATAGGTAGTGAAATCTTTTGAGTTTAGGGTGGCGTTGTACATGGGATTGCCAGCGGCGCCATTATTGTATGTTTTGATAAAGTTGCCGTTGTTGTCTGTGATTCTCCAGTAAGGGTTCAGCATGGCTGTTTGCGTAAAGCTGCCATAGGGAGAGTTGTCAGAGCGGTTACGGTCTATGGTAAGGCTGTTCCTGAACTGGAAATTCTTCTTCCGGTATATGAGGTTGATAATACCTGAAATGGTATTCCTGTCTGAACCCTTCATGACACCCGCTATATTGTTGTAGTTCAGACTAACTGCATAACGGAGCGCATCATCGCCGCCATCCAGGGCTACGGCATGACGCTGCCCGATACCGTTACGGAGTGGTTGTGATAGCCAATAGGTATTCACACCTTCCAGGGCCGCCTGCAGATTAGTGCTGTACTGACGTAACAGGTCTGCCTGGGTAGCCGGGTTCGTAGAGCTGTATTTGCCTGACAGCACTTCCGCGTCAATCTTCTGCGTGGAGTTGGTCAGTTTATAGCTGCTGAGATCAGGAGCGGTGATGTCCATGCTGCCGTTGTAGGATACCCTCAGTTTGCCTGCAGTGGGAGGTTTGGTTTCTATTACCACCACGCCATTACCTGCCTTGGAACCATAGATAGCTTTTGCAGAAGCATCCTTCAGCAGGGTAATGCTCTGCACAAGGTTCATGTTCAGGTCATTCACTTTCTCCAGGGTGGTCTGAAAACCGTCCAGGATGAAAAGCGGCAGGTTAGGATTGGTAGTATAGTCTCCCTTTAGGTCGGGGAAGCCCGTTTGTCCTCTCATCTGTATGTCCGGCATCTGGTTGGGATTGGAGCCGGCATTCAGATTTTCAACGATCTGAAAGGAGGGATCGAGTATAGCGAGTGATTTCAGTACATTCTGATTGGAGACTGTTTTCAGCTGTTCGGCAGAAAAAGTAGCCACAGCGCCTGTAAAGCTTTCTTTACGGCGGTTAAACAGACCGGTAGAGATCACGACGTCATCCAGTTTGGTAGCTTCCTGCTCCAGAACGACCTGCAGGGAATTATCATTCTTCACTTTCACCGCCTGGCGTTTGAAACCAATGGCGGTTACCATCAGGGTCACATCCTGACTGCCGGTGCGCAGGGTAAACACGCCGGAAGAGTTGGTGAGCGTACCGTTTTTGGTGCCAAGCACCATGACGGTGGCCCCCGGTATGGGCTCACCTTTTTCATTGGTGACCTTACCGGTGATATCTCCTGGTGGTAAAGCCGTTTCCGGAGCTTTTACAGCCTCTTTTTTCTTAATGATGACAACTCCATCCACAATGGAAAAAGTAAGCGCCTTATCCCTTAAAAGGAGGGAAAGTGCTTCTTTAAGCTGAAGGTTGTTGATATCAGCATCCACTTTCCCGGCACGGTCCAGGTCTTCCGCTGTATAGAAGAAGTTAATCCCTGTCTGTTTACGGATGTCGGAAAAGGCCTTTTCCAGGCTGATATTTTTTCCGTGTAATGTGACGGTCTGCGCATTTACTGCTGCACAGACGTGCAGTGTACAAGCCAGCATAAGTATAAAGGACAATTTCATGATCATCCAGATTTTGGTTGGCAAAGCAAAGCCACGCTCTTTGTTTTTGCACAAAGCAGTTAAATACATAAATTTGTTTTGGTTGAAGAAATGTGATCCAACGTTACATTCGTCGCCCACCAAACCGGGATGTTAGCGCATCGCCGGTTTATTTTTTAATGGGAAGACGGTTCAGAGATGTGTTTTGTAGTTTTCTATAAAATGCTGTTTAAAATGTGAACAAATACAATTGTTGTGGTGGCTGATTGATTTGTATGGTTGGTTTATGATCTTACAGTTACTTTATTGCCCTCTATATTAAAATGTACATTACCGGTAAGCTCCAGTATTTTAAATACCTGTGAAGCATTGACATTTCTCGGTATGGTACCGCTGAATTTTTTATCCGGTATTTCTTTGTATTCTACTTCTACATCATACCAGCGTGATATCTGTCGCATGATGGTCTGTATATCGGCCCTGTCAAAATAGAAATAGCCATTCTTCCATGCCAGCACCTGCTCTTCATCGGCCGGCTGTATGCTGAGCTTTCCTGACCGTTTCTGTATGATTGCCTGTTTGCCCGGTTGCAGGGTAACAGGAGCATCGCCGTTTATTGCGGCTACCTGTACACTACCCGATACCAGCATGGTGTGTACGGCATTTTCGTCGGCATAGGCGTTCACATTGAAGCTGGTGCCTAATACTTTTACGGTAACATTGTTGGCAGCAGACAGGATAAAGGGTTTGTCTGCATTCTGTGCTACTTCCAGGTATGCCTCACCGGTGATCTCCACTTTTCTTTCATTTCCTGTGAAGGCGGTTGGATATTTCAGGGAAGAGGCGGCATTGAGCCATACTTTGGTGCCATCCGGCAGCACGAGTTTAAACTGACGGCCGCGGGGAGTGGTCATGGTATTGTAGGAGATGCCAGCGGAAGGACTGCCTGATTCATAATCCAGCTGTCCCTTCCTGAGCAGCACTTTTGTGCCGTTTTGATTGGCGATGACGCCGTTGCCGGTGCTGTCAAGTACCACCTGTGAGCCATCATCCAGTGTAAGTACGGCACCCGTTACACCTGGTGTGGCGTCGTGCAGCGGTCTTGCGGGTGTAACGGATGTAATCGGGCGGGAAGCCGGCGTGTGCCTGTACCAGAAGTAGGCGCCCGTTCCCAATAATAAGAGAATGGCGGCGGCAGCAGCCCAGCGCCGGTATACATATATAGGTTTAACAGGTGCAGGTGGCGGCTCATGGAGTTGTGTAGTAAACTGTTCTATAAAACGGTCAGTCTGAGCCGCTGGTACCGGGAAAAGATATTTGTCAGTCAGCATAGCATCCTGCAAGGCATGCTCCAGGATCTCCCGGTTTTCCGGCAGCTCCATGAGGCGGGCAAATTGGGCTTTTTCGGCTGTGCTGATGCTGCCGTCGATATACTTTTCCAGTAAAGAAGTAAAAACGTTATGATCCATGAGCTGTTGGCCTGTACGGTTGTTCTGAATGAAATATTTGTCCCTTGCACATATAAAGACGCAAACGGAAGAGAAGGATAATAGGTCAACCCTAAAATAAATTCAGATTTTTATTTTATTAATACATGGGAGCGATAGCTATCAGCAGAATAAGTACTTCAGGGTAATTGGCCAAATAAGCCCTCAGGGTGTTCAGGGCCTGTACAATATGCCAGTTTACCGCTGCTTTTGAGATATTCAGTTTTTCAGCTATCTGTTCATGGCTGAGATGTTCCAGCCTGCTCATGGTGAAGACTTCCCGCTGCCGCGGAGGAAGTTTGTCCACCGCCTTCAGGATAAGCGCATAGGTTTCTTTGTACTGGTATTGCTGATCGGGGATGAGTATATCTTCCATAGGGTCTTCAGCAGCCGTGTCCGTTTTCATGACCTGTTTGCGCATGGCGGAAATAATCTGGTTACGGCCCAGGATGAACAGATAGTTCCGGAAGTTTTCGATCTCCGGCAGTTTTTCCCTTTGCTGCCAGATTCGGAGGAAGATGTCCTGGGTGATTTCTTCTGCCTCGGGATAGGACTTAGTGAAGGTCTGGGCATGGGAGAATACCCTGGGATGGTAAAAGCGGAGAATAGTACGGAATGCAGATTCATCACCTGCTGCGATCTGTCCCAATAGTTCACGCTCATTATGTAATTCCGTAATATCCAAGTATGTAATGACTAGCTGAAGCGCTAAAGATAAGAAACTTTACAGGCTATTTTATCTGATGCCTGCAAACGGAGCTTTATTTTATGGTGTGTGTTCGGCAGGGGAATATTGCCATTAAATGGCATAAATTGTATAAATTATGGCATTTGTGCCATCTTCTGTACATATTAAATTTGTAACGTTCAAGCAATCTTATGCCGGTAAAAACAAAGAAACTCGTTGTAATTGTGCCTATGCCGGGTACTTTCCTGTTGGACATCGCCGGTCCGGTGGACGTCTTCACCGCGGCAGACGGTATATTGAACGAAATGGGGGCATCGCCAGGAGATGGATATAATGTGTTGCTTGCCTCTCCGCTCACTACAAAAAAGATCACGACAAAAAGCCGTATGGAGTTGAGTTGCGAGGTGAGGGTAGATGCGATCGACAAACCTATTGACACACTGATCATCGCAGGCTTTCCTATGTCCATGCTGGAAACCAGCGGTGCCTTTATCAGCTGGCTGCACAACATTTATCCAAAAGTGCGCCGTATTTGCTCTGTATGTGTGGGCACTTATGCGCTGGCAGAAGCGGGTATACTGGAAGGTAAACACGCCACGACTCACTGGCAGTTCAGCCAGGATTTCCAGCAAAGGTACCCCGGCATCAAAGTAGATACAAATCCTTTCTATACGCGTGATGGTAATGTATATACTTCAGGAGGTGTGGCTTCCGGAATAGACCTCTCGCTGGCATTGGTGGAAGAAGATTATGGAAGAGACCTGGCCCTCGCTGCCGCACGCAAACTGGTACTATACCTGAAACGCACCGGTTATCAGTCACAGTTTAGTTCTCTGTCACAGATGCATACGATGGAGCATTCCATAGCAGGGAAGCTATATCCCTGGATGATCCGCCATTTACAGGGAGATCTCCGCGTAGAGCACCTGGCTGAGCATAGCAATATGAGCCTGCGCAATTTCAACCGCGTATTCATCAAAGAAGCAGGTATGACACCTGCAAAATTCGTAGAGAAAGTACGTGTGGAAGTAGCAAGAAAATATCTTGAAGATAGTGACCTGAGCATGGAACAGATTGCAGAGAAATGCGGACTGGGAGGGCTGGTCTCCATGCGGCGCACGTTTATGCGGCACATGATGGTATCGCCGTCGGATTACCGCCGTTCTTTCAGAACATCATTACAAACACTTAATTGATCACCCAAAAATATATAACGATGAAAGTAGCTATCAATGGATTCGGACGCATAGGCAGAATGACGCTGAGAGCGTTACAGGACAAGAAAGGAGTGGAAGTAGTAGCAGTTAATGACCTCACTGATATCGGGTTGCTCGCGCACCTCTTGAAATATGATACATCTCACGGGAAATTTCCGGGCACAGTGACACACGATGATAAACATCTTATTGTGAATGGTAAGAATATCCTGCTACTGAATGAACGGTCGCCGGAGAAACTGCCCTGGGCACAACTGGGCGTAGATGTAGTGATTGAATCTACAGGCCGTTTTACCCAGCGGGAACTGGCGCAGCAGCACATTACTGCAGGAGCAGGAAAGGTGTTGATCACGGCACCTGCCAGTGGCGGTGTAAAGACGATCGTAGCAGGTGTCAACAACGATCAGATAGGCGTCGAAGATGAAATCCTTTCTACGGCTTCCTGTACAACGAACTGTATCGCACCGGTATTATACCTGCTGGATAAGGAATATGGCATTGCATCTGGTTATATGAGCACTGTGCATGCATTTACGATGGACCAGATGCTGCAGGATGGTCCGCATAAAGATTACAGAAGGGCCAGGGCTGCCACGCAGTCTATCATCCCTACCACCACTGGTGCGGCAAAGGCGATCGGCGATGTATTGCCGGATTTGAAAGGTAAAATGGATGGGTTCTCTTACAGGGTACCAGTGATTGACGGTTCTATTGCAGATATGTCGCTGAACCTGGTGAAACCTGCTTCAGCAGCAGAGATCAATCAGCTGTTCAAAAGTTATGCGGATACATCACTGAAAGGGATACTGGAATATACAGAGGAACCGCTGGTTTCTGCAGATATCCTGGGGAATACACATTCTTCCATCGTAGATGGAACGCTGACACGTGCGATAGGCAACCTGGTGAAAATAGTGGCCTGGTATGACAATGAAGTGGGTATCTCCAACAGGATTGCTGAGCTGACCGTGGAACTGGCTGCTCAGCAGGTGCCTGCATGATATGCTGCATCAGGATGAAGCTTGTACGATAAGGCTGGTGTTCAATATTTTTCTCTCGAATTCCTTTACAGGCTTTTTGCTCTCTATTAGTTGTAACAAAAGGTTTGTAGCGATCTGCCCCATTTCAAAGGCAGGTTGTCTGACTACGGTCAGCGGTGGGTGCAGCAGTTCTATCAGATCTGAATTAGAGAAGCCAACCAGGGCAATGTCCTGAGGAATACGGATACCCTTGCTTTTTAATACACGCATACAGTTGGTGGTCAGCTTATCTGACGCCGTAAAAATAGCATCAGGCCGTGGGCGCAGTTTCAACAGCTGACTCACGGCCTGTTCTACTTCCTGTAGTTGTAGTCCGGCGTAACGGCTGTATTTGATCAATGCCTTACCAGGTTTTACCCTTGTATGCGCCAGCGCTTCCCTGTATCCTGCAATGCGCTCGCGGCTGATAGACAGGTTTTCAGGACCTGCAATAACCGCAATATGTTTGTAGCCTTTATTGATCAGGTGGAGTGTGGCATCATAAGCGCCCCTGAAATTATCTACCATCACCTTATGGGTCTGTATCTCCTCAACGATACGGTCAAAGAATACGATAGGAAAGCCTCTTTCGTGTAATGCCTTCAGGTGGTCCAGGTTCTCCGTACCGCTGGATACAGAGATGAGCAGTCCATCTATGGAGCGGGATGCCAGGTATTGCAGTGTCATCACTTCTTTGTCGAAAGATTCATGCGTCTGAGAGATCATTACATTATACCCTTTGTCTTTCGCAACGGATTCTATGCCGTTGATGGCCTGTGAGAAGAAACTGTTGGCAATCTCGGCGACGATGACGCCTATGGAGCGGCTTCGCTTTTCTTTCAGGCTTAATGCGATCGGGTTAGGATGGTAATTGATCCTGGTGGCATATTCGAGAACCAGCTGTTTGGTGGCAATACTGATCTCATGACTGTCCCGCAGGGCACGGGACACGGTAGAGGTGGACAACCCCAGCGCAATAGCGATATCTTTTATAGTGGCAGCTTCGAATTTCATAACGTAATGAGTAAATATACTTATAATTTATTTTATACTATATTGGTGTCATTCTAACACGTATGAAAAACGCCTCACAGATGAATAAAGCGCTGATATTTCTGGCTGCCGGATTAACCTGTTTTTCCACTGTTTACGGGCAGCAGCTATCACAATCATGGGTGCCGGACCTGGGAAATGGCTCCTACAAAAATCCTGTTATTAATGCCGATTATTCTGATCCTGACGCCTGCAGGGCAGGGAACGATTTTTATCTTGTAGCCTCCAGTTTCAATGCTGCACCGGGACTGCCCATTCTACATTCGAAAGACCTGGTGAACTGGGAGATAACCGGATATGCGCTGCAACGGCAGCCGCCTTTTGAGCACTTCACTAAGGTAAGGCATGGCAATGGTGTTTGGGCGCCCTCTATCCGTTATCACAAAGGAGAATTTTATATCTATTATCCTGATCCTGACTTTGGTATCTATATGATCAAAGCAAAAAATGCAGCCGGACCATGGTCAGAGCCGGTAATGGTAAAAGCAGGGAAGGGCCTTATAGATCCTTGTCCGCTGTGGGATGACGATGGCAAGGTGTACCTGGTGCATGCCTGGGCGGGCAGCAGGGCGGGTATTAAAAGCATATTGACGTTGAACAGATTGAATGCAGCGGGAACGGCAGTAACGGATGAAGGCGTGCTGGTATTTGATGGCCATGGCGCACATCCTACACTGGAAGGCCCGAAATTATATAAACGGAATGGCTTCTATTACATATTCGCTCCGGCAGGAGGTGTAAGCACCGGTTGGCAATTGGTATTGCGGTCAAAGAACATTTACGGTCCCTATGAGGAGAAGATCGTGATGGACCAGGGCAATACGACCATTAATGGCCCGCATCAGGGAGCCTGGGTGGATATGCCTTCCGGTTCCAGCTGGTTTCTGCATTTCCAGGACAAAGGCGCTTATGGCCGTGTGGTGCACCTGCAACCTTTACAATGGGTGAATAACTGGCCGGTGATCGGCAATGATCCTGACAAAGACGGAAAGGGAGAACCAGTAATGACCTATCGTAAGCCTTTGGCAGGAAGTACAGCCATGACAACGCAGGAATCGGACGAGTTCAATGGACAATCATCAGGACTGCAATGGCAATGGCAGGCAAACCCTGCCTCTACCTGGATGATGCCTTTCCCGGCCCGTGGTGTCTTACGTTTGTTCTCCGCCCGGATGCCCGATTCCTGCCGTAACTACTGGGAAGTGCCAAATCTGCTTTTGCAGAAATTTCCTGCGGATAGTTTTACAGCTACTACCAAACTTACTTTTACGCCTAACCCTTCACTGGAAGGCGAACGTACGGGATTGATCGTCATGGGTACAGACTATGCAGGTATCTCGCTTATGAAGAAGGGTAATACATTACAAGTGGTTTATGCCTCCTGTCTGCATGCCGATAAAGGAACAGCAGAAGAACAGGAAGTACTGACCACCGTAAAAGACAGCACCTGCTGGTTCCGCGTGCAGGTAAGCAAGGGGGCTGTTTGCCAGTTTAGCTATAGCCCGGACGGCCGGCAATTCATTCCTGCAGGCAAACCATTTACTGCACAAGCGGGCAGATGGATAGGCGCCAAAGTAGGGATCTTCTGTACCCGGGCTTCACAGATCAACGATTCCGGATTTGCCGATTTTGATTGGTTCCGGATCACTGCTGCGCATTAACAGCTAGCAAATTGTAATAGTATATGTCAGTCACTAAAAACCATGCTTTCCGCAAACGTTTGCGTAAATAAATACCTGCAAACCTTTCCATATTAATGAATATAGCTGTAGAATTGTTTCGGGGATATCGGTAGAAGGATCCGATACAAACCAGTACT
The DNA here is from genome assembly GCF_900142925.1 of Chitinophaga sp. CF418. GTDB lineage: Bacteria > Bacteroidota > Bacteroidia > Chitinophagales > Chitinophagaceae > Chitinophaga. Next base: position 263,924 of record NZ_FRCN01000011.1, on the reverse strand, counting down.
GCTTTGTATTGCCACTGTAGCAATAGTATTCCGTTGCGGATTAACAGAACCCAAATTTAGAGACATATATAAATTACGTTATGAAAAAACTGTTATTGATGTACTGGCTATTGCTGGGCGTTGCCGGGATGGCATTTGCACAGAGCCAGGTTATAAAAGGGCGTGTCTCCGACGCAGCAACAGGAGAGCCGCTCGTAATGGTGAACATACAACTTAAAGGTACCACAACAGGTGTGCAGACAGACGCCACCGGCGCATTTTCTCTTACAGTTCCCGATGCCAGAACAGGTGTTTTGATATTCAGTTATCTCGGATATCAGGCACTGACGCAAAACATTAATGGTAGCAGCAACATCTTTGTGAAACTGGAAAAAGATAATAAACAACTGGATGAAGTCGTGGTAGTAGGTTACGGTGAAGTAAAGAAACGTGACCTCACCGGCGCTGTTGTTTCTGTGAAAGGAGAAGAGTTGAAGAAGATCCCTTCCACGAATGTGATGGAGTCCGTACAGGGTAAACTGCCCGGTGTGGATATTACCAAAAGCAGTGGGGCCTCCGGTGCTAAAGTCAATGTGACCGTCAGAGGTAACCGCTCTATCCGTGCAGATAACGGACCCCTGTATATCGTAGACGGTGTACAGTACGAGAACATCCAGGATATCAACCCGAACGATATCCAGTCCATGGAAGTACTGAAAGATGCTTCCTCTACGGCTATCTATGGTTCCAGAGGCGCCAACGGCGTTATCATTGTTACGACTAAAAAGGGCGTTAGTGGTAAACCACGTGTAACCGTAAATACATATGTTGGCTCGTCGCAGGTAGCTGGTTATCCCTACATGTCCACCGGCCCACAATATGTAGCGCTGAAACGTGAAGCCAACCGCACTACAGGTCGTTGGAAAACGGAAGCAGATGATCCGCTGATCTTTAATGCAGCCGAAGTGAACGCCATCCAGAATAACCTCTGGACAAACTATGCGGACCTCCTGATCCATGATGGCCTGCAACAGGATTACCAGGTAAGTGTATCCGGAGGTGCTGATAAAACGAAAGTTTATCTCTCGCTGGATTATTTCGATGAAAAGGGGCTTTTCAAACTCGATCACCTGAAAAGATATTCCGCCCGTCTGAACCTCGACCAGATCATAAACGATTACCTGAAAGTGGGTATGCAGAGCCAGGTGACCTACTACAACCAGAATAGCCGCCGTGATCCGCTGAATCAGGGTAACAAGATCATACCGCTCGGCCTTCCTTATGATCAGGACGGTAAGCTGGTCGTATTTCCTAACGGCGGCACGATGATCAGCCCTCTGGCGGATGAACAACCCAATGCATATCAGAACAATGGCCGGGTGACCCGCACATTCGTGAACGCTTATGTGGAGCTGACACCTTTAAAAGGCCTGTCTCTACGTTCCAACTTCGGTGTTACACTGGATAATACACGTACCGGGATCTACGCAGCTAAAAATACGATCGACCGTGCTACGGCTTCGGCCTCCCGTTCGCAGCTCAATAGCGGCAGCAGACGTTTTCTCAGCTGGGAGAATGTGTTGAACTATCAGCGTACCATTGGCGATCATTCATTCGGAGTGACCGGCGTAGCCAGCTTGCTCTCTGATCAGCGGGATTCCAGTTTCCTGCAGGGTGAAGGACAACTACTCCCTTCACAACTATACTATGCCTTGCAAAACAGCGTGAGCGGCATTGCTATCCGTTCCAGCTATATGGCCAGCAAACTGATCTCATTCACAGGCCGTATCAACTATAGCTATAAAGGAAAATATCTTCTGTCATTAACAGGGCGTTCTGATGGATCTTCCAAACTGGCGCCCGGCAATAAATGGGCCTTCTTCCCATCTGTTGCAGGAGCATGGCGTATCTCTGACGAAGCCTTCATGCGTGACCAGCATATCTTCAGTGATCTGAAACTGCGTGCCAGCTATGGTATTGCCGGTAATGATGCGGTACCGCCTTATGCAACGGCCAGTTATCTGACCAAGATCCCATTCTCTTATGATGATACCAACTCTGCAATGGGATATGCCATCGGCAGCCAGGTTGGTAATAAATTCCTGAAATGGGAACTGTCCTCCACTACTGACATCGGACTGGACATGAGTTTCCTGAACGGCAGGATCAATGCTACCATCGACTATTACGATACACATACGAAAGACCTGCTGCTGCAGAGAACATTGCCTGGTTCTTCGGGCGTTAGTTCAGTGATCCAGAATATTGGTAAAACGAGGAACAGAGGTATAGAACTGGGTATCAATACCAGCAATGTGAGAGTGAATGGATTCAGCTGGACATCCAATATCACCTTCTCAAAGAACAAGGAAGAGATCGTAGCACTGGCGGACGCCAACACCAATGATGTAGCCAACAGCTGGTTCATTGGGCAGCCTGTCAAAGTATTCTTCGACTATGAGAAGATCGGTATCTGGCAAACGAAAGAAGCAGATGCTGCTGCCAAATACAAAAACAAACCCGGCGATATCAAAGTGCGTGACCAGGACAATAATGGTGTACTGAATTCCAGCGACCGCATTGTAGTTGGTAAACAGGTACCTACCTGGAGTGGTGGTTTCAATAACGATATCCGCTTTAGGAATTTCGATCTGAACGTGTATGTGTTTGCGCGTATCGGGCAATGGATCAATTCAGAATATGCTGCCAAGTTTGACCCGCAGGGATTGGAAAATAGTGCGCCACTTGATTACTGGACGCCGGAGCATGAAACTAACGCCTATCCCCGTCCAAATGCAAGTGTGTCAAAAGACGGTACGCCTTATATCAAAACACTGGGATATAAGGATGGTTCTTTCGTGAAGATCCGTAACATCTCACTGGGTTATACACTGCCAGCAGGTGCGTTGAAGACCATGCATATGAGTAATCTGCGTGTCTATGTAACAGGTAAGAACCTGTTCACTTTCAGCAAAGTGAAAGATTATGATCCTGAGAGGGGAGGTGACCTGAGCAACCCGCTGACGAAGATGTATGTAGCTGGCCTGAACGTAGAATTCTGATTCATTCAATTAACCTGACAAACCATGAAACGTTATATAAACCTGTTCATTATCATACTGCTTGGCGCCGGTTTGCTGGCCGCCTGCAACAAACAGCTGGAAGAATACAACCCTTCCGGACTCACCGTCGACCAGGTGTTCGGTACACCCGACGGCTTTGAAACACTGGTAAATGCTGCTTATTCCTACAACCGCTGGTGGTACGGAAAAGAAGAAGGTTATAGCATCTCTGAAATGGGCACAGACCTCTGGACCAGTGGTACCGGCGACAAATACCCTGATCTTACGCAGTACATCAATCTCCAGGCAAGCAATAGTGTGATGAGCGGATTGTGGCGGCAGCTGTACTCAGCCATCAATCTCTGTAATACAGGAATAGCCAGGGTGGGTAAAGCCGGCTTAACAGAAGATAAAAGAGTGATCCGCGAAGCAGAACTGCGTTTCCTTAGGGCCTTCTACTATTGGCATGTCGTGGAAACATGGGGCGGCGTTCATTTTACGCTGACAGAAACAAACGGTGTGCAAACCACCGCAAACCGTACTCCGGTTGATACTTTTTATGCGCAGATCTTCCGCGACCTGGAAATGGCTGCTGCCAATCTGCCGCGCACTACAAGCGACTATGGCCGTGCTACCAAACCAGCAGCTATGGCATTCCTGGCCCGCGTGTACCTCACCCGTGGTCAGAATGATAAAGCTGCAGCACTGGCTGACTCAGTGATCGGTAACTTCGGATTTGCACTGCAGGCTAAATACGCTGACCTCTGGCGTATGGACAACCTGCAAAACAAAGAGATCGTGTGGGCCGTTAACTATATGAAGAACCTGGTGTATAACGACAGACTGGACGCTACTTTATATCCTAACGGGCATTCCCGTGGCGCTAACAATGGTCACCTGATGTTTACGATGAAATACGATGACCTGCCAGGTATGCAACGCGATATTGCCAATGGCCGGCCTTTCAACAGGTATATGCCTACATTGTACCTGCTGCAACTTTTTAATGAAAAGGCGGATGCAAGATTTGATGCCAGCTTCAAAAGCGTATGGTATTGTAATAACCCGGCAACGGGCCGCAGAGGTATGAAACTGGGAGATACTGCAGTAGTATGTACCAAATATGTGGTTGCTCCTGCGGACACTGCCGGTAAGGCATATCGTGTGTATGACAGGAATACTTCTTATCTTCCGGGTGAAGGAGGTTCTGACCGTACCCATTATATCTCTCTGAAGAAATTTGAAGATCCTACACGAGGCGGCAAGGATGAAGAACAAAGCGCCCGTGACGCCTATATTATCCGTCTGGGCGAAGTGTACCTGATCGCTGCAGAGGCACAGATTAACCTGGGTAACAAAGCCAAAGCGGCGGAATACATTACCACGTTACGCAAACGTTCTATTATTCCCGGTCACGAAGCAGAAATGCTGGTGACAGATGCAGATATGACCATTGATTTCATCCTGGCTGAAAGGGCCCGTGAACTGGCTGGCGAACAGCTGCGCTGGTTTGATCTGAAACGTACCGGTAAGCTGGGCACCCAGATCTCTGCACATAATCCTGATGCGGCCAAGAATTTCCAGTCATTCCATACCGTTCGTCCTATTCCACAGGATCAGATCGATGCAGTGACGAACAAGAGTGAGTTTACTCAAAATCCGAACTATCAGTAATACTATTAAACCGAAAGCTCATGAAGTTGTATCTATTGGCGCTGCTTTTTCCTTTGATCAGTTGGATAGCGACAGACGATCCGCCGCGCGTGTTTATGATCGGTGATTCTACGATGGCCAATAAGCCCCTGGAAGACAATCCCGAAAGAGGATGGGGACAGCTGTTCCCGCTCTTTTTGCAGAAAGGTGTGACCGTAAAGAACTATGCCGTCAACGGACGCAGTACCAAAAGCTTTATTAATGAGCATCGCTGGGATAGTGTTTTAGCGCAATTAAAGCCCGGAGACTGGCTTATTATCCAGTTTGGGCATAATGATGCCAAAAAGGATGATCCGAACCGTTATGCGGCTCCTGATGGCGAATACAGGGATAACCTGATCCGTTTTGTAAAGGAAGCCCGCGCGAAAGGGGCTAATCCTATTCTCATCACCCCGGTACAACGCCGGAAGTTTGATGAGAAAGGAACCTTTGTAGACCAGCATGGGGAATATCCACGTGTAGTAAGAGAAGTGGCCGCCAGCAATAAAGTGCCCCTGATAGACCTGCATAAAAGCAGCGAAGCCCTGCTCGTACAGCATGGCGTACAGGGCTCTGAAAAGTTGTTCAAGACCACAGGGCCGGGGCATTATACAACATTGCCCAATGGCGTTACCGATAATACCCATTTTAATACCTATGGCGCCACCCTGGTTGCAGGGCTGGTAGCCCGGGAGATCAGGGATAAACATATCGGGCTGGAAAAATACCTGGAACAGACCGCTTTTGAAGGAAAGTACCGTTTTGAGCTGCCGGAGATCTATGAACCACATTTCAGAAGAGATACACTGAACATCGTGGCTTTCGGCGCAAAAGCTGACGGCATCACGCTGAACAGTAAAAGCATTAACGACGCCATCACCGCCTGCAACAACAAAGGCGGCGGTGTAGTAATGGTGCCGTCGGGACTGTGGCTGACGGGACCTGTTGTGCTGAAGAGTAATGTGAACCTGTACCTGGCGCCCAATGCCATCTTACAGTTTACAACGGATTTTGACCAGTTTCCGCTGGTGGAGACCACCTACGAGGGCCTGAAAGCTATGCGTTGCCAGGCGCCTGTATCTGCCGTAAATGCAGAGAATATTGCCATTACTGGTAGTGGTATCCTGGATGGCGGCGGAGATGCCTGGCGTATTGTGAAAAAGGATAAGCTGACGGAATCTCAGTGGACTAAACTGCTGGCTTCCGGTGGTATAGAGGGAGAGGATAAAAAGACCTGGTATCCTTCCGCAAAATCATTAAAGGGTTCCAGCACCAAACTGGCCGGTGTAATAGAGGCAGGTAAGACTGCTGCCGACTATGACGACATCAAGGACTTCCTCCGTCCTAATATGATCAGCATCACCTCCTGTAAGTATGTGTTGCTGGAAGGCGTGACCTTCCAGAATTCTCCGGCCTGGTGTATCCATCCGCTGCTGACAGAACATATTACTTTGCGCAATGTATATGCGAAGAATCCCTGGTATGCACAGAATGGCGACGGGCTGGATCTCGAGTCATGCCGCTATTCCCGCATAGAGGGCTGCACCTTCGATGTGGGTGATGACGGCATTTGTATCAAATCAGGCAGGGATGAACAGGGACGTAAACGCGGCGTGGCTACAGAAGACGTGATTGTCAATAATTGTACAGTATATCACGCACACGGCGGTTTTGTGATAGGCAGTGAAATGTCGGGTGGTGCGCGCAACCTGTTTGTATCAGATTGCTCTTTCCTGGGCACCGATATTGGTCTGCGTTTTAAAACCACCCGCGGCCGCGGAGGTATAGTAGAGAAGATCTATGTGAATAATATCAACATGAAAGATATCCCGGCGGAGGCTATTCTGTTCGATATGTATTACATGGCGAAAGACCCTGTGCCGCTGTCTGGCGAAAAGCGCGAGGCGCCTAAAGTGCAGCTGTTCCCCGTAACGGAGGCAACGCCGCAGTTCAGGGATTTTCATATCAGCAATGTGGTATGTCATGGGGCAGAGAAAGCGATCTTCATCCGTGGACTACCGGAAATGCCGATCAGCGATATCTACCTGAAAGATATCACTATCAAGGCGAAGGCATCAGGCGACTGTATTGCGGGGAGCAATATCAGTCTGACCAATGTTACGCTTGTTACGAAGGATAGTGGTAAGATCAATGTGCAGGATAGCAAACAGGTGAAACTTGATATTACAAAACGATAAACTGATCAGGCATTAAGCACCAGGAGTAAATGTGGCAATTATTGCCGCATTTATCTCCTGGTGCTTAATGCCTGATTTTAAGAAAACGCACACGGCATGAAAAAACAACTGAGCATCCTTTTCCTCCTGCTGCCTGCATTTGCTTTCGCACAATCTGCAAAGATGGCCGAAACGATGATCCGGATATGGGGAGATTCCTTACAGCTGGCAGGAAGGCCCGCACACTGGACATATGATCAGGGTGTGGTACTGGAAGGCTTTACAGGATTATGGAAGAATACGGGAGACGGAAAGTACTTCCGTTTTATACAGACAGGCATAGATCATTACCTGGAAAAGGATGGTACTATCCGTACTTACAAGGCAGAAGATTACAACATCGACAATATCAAAAATGGCCGTTCTCTATTGTTGCTTTATAAAGTGACCAATGAAGAAAAATATAAACTGGCAGCTGATAAACTGAAAGCCCAACTGGATAAGCAACCACGAACAAATGAAGGAGGTTTCTGGCATAAGAAGCGTTACCCTTACCAGATGTGGCTGGACGGTCTGTACATGGCAGAGCCTTTCTATGCAGAGTATGCAGCGCTCTTTCATGATGAAGCGGCGTTCAAAGATATTACACGTCAGTTTGTGCTGATGGAAGTGCATTCCCGTGATGCCAAAACGGGATTGCTGTATCATGGTTATGATGAATCGCGTGAGCAGCGTTGGGCTGATAAAACCACTGGCCGTTCACCCAATTTCTGGGGCCGTGCCATGGGGTGGTATGGAATGGCATTGGTAGATGCACTGGAATATTTTCCACAGGGACATCCTGGCAGGGACAGCCTGATACAGATCCTGAACAGGATGGCAGCTGCTGTTAAGAAATACCAGGACCCTGCCAGCGGCTGCTGGTGGCAGGTGCTGGATAAAGGCAAGGAAAAAGGGAATTACCTCGAAGCATCTGCTTCCTGCATGTTTGTGTATACACTGGCTAAAGGCGTGCGTCTGGGATACCTGCCAGCCAGCTATAGTACAGTGGCCGACAAAGGTTATAAAGGACTGACGAAACAGTTTGTAAGGTCTGCACCTGAAGGTGGCGTGAACCTGGAGGGTACCGTGAGTGTGGCCGGATTGGGTGGTGATCCTTACCGTGATGGCAGTTATGCTTATTATCTCAGTGAGAAGGTAGTAGTGAATGATCCTAAGGGAGTAGGCGCGTATATGCAGGCGGCAAATGAAATGGAGCAGGCAGCGATCCCCAAAACAGGGAAAGGAATAACGGTGACTATCGACAATTACTTCAACAATGAATTCAGAAAAGGGCCTGCGGGACAACCTGAATCCTGGCATTATGTATGGAATGAAATGGACAACGGCGGTTATTCTCTCTGGGGACATATCTTCCGTAACAGGGGCGCAACAACAAAGATATTGTCTGTAGCACCGACTGTTGCCAGCCTTGCAAAGACAGATATTTTCCTCATTGTTGACCCCGATACAGAAAAGGAAACGACGCAGCCGAATTATATGACGGACGCTCATGCAGAAGAAATATACAACTGGGTGAAGAAAGGTGGTGTATTGGTCATCCTGCAGAATGACGCAGGGAATTCCGAGATAAAAACCTTCAATAAACTGACAGGCCGTTTCGGTATCACGTTTAAGGAAGACAGCCGTAACCATGTAGAGGGCAAACAGTTTGAACAGGGCGCTTTATTCCTGCCTGCAGGCAATGAAGTATTCCCGCATACCAAAAAGATCTATATCAAGGAGATCTCTACAATCACGACTGCACAACCAGCAAGAGCGGTGTATACCGATAAGGGGGATGTAGTGATGGCGGTATCTAAAGTTGGTAAAGGAACAGTATTCGCTGTAGGCGATCCATGGTTCTATAACGAATATCTTGACGGACGCCGTTTACCGTCATCTTTTGAAAATTACCAGGCAGCTGTCGACCTTACGGAATGGCTGTTCAAACAGGTAGTGCGTAAATAATGTAAACGAGGCATATGCAATTGAACAAACAATTATTGAGCGGCGGAGAACCTCCTGCGCTGCCCGAAAAGGTGCTGCAATTCGGTACCGGGGTATTGTTAAGGGGACTACCGGATTATTTTATTGACAAGGCCAATAAAGCAGGCATTTTCAATGGCCGCATTGTTATGATCAAGTCTACGGACAAAGGCAATACGGACGCCTACCAGGAACAGGACAACCTGTACACGCATTGTATACAGGGCATCATGCAGGGTCGCAGAGTAGAGGAATATATTGTTAACGCGGCTATCAGCAGGGTATTGTCTGCCGCTGCTGAATGGGAGGAAATATTGGCCTGCGCTGCTTCTCCTGAGATGGAAATAGTGATCTCCAATACCACGGAAGTAGGCATTACTTTATCAGATGATAATGTACATGCTGCTCCACCTGCTTCTTTCCCCGGTAAGCTGCTGGCGTTCCTCCTGCGGCGCTACCAGCATTTCAAGGGAGATCCGGATAAAGGGATGGTGATCATTCCTACGGAGTTGATCCCTGACAATGGCACTAAACTGAAAACTATACTCCTGGAACTGGCAAAGCGTAATCAGCTGGAAGAGCCGTTCATTCAATGGTTAACTACAGCTAATCATATCTGCAATTCCCTGGTAGACCGTATCGTGCCCGGTGCATTACCTGCGGCAGCGCATGATGTGGTTGAAAAACAACTGGGCTATGAAGATAAACTGATGATCATGTCTGAGCCATATGCGTTATGGGCAATAGAGACAGACAATGAAACAGTCAGGAAGAAACTGGCTTTTTACCAGGCCGATAGCGGTGTAGTGTTAGCACCGGACATCAACGTATTCCGCGAATTGAAATTACGTCTGCTGAACGGCACGCATACGCTGACCTGCGGACTGGCCGCTTTAGCCGGCTTTGATACAGTAAAGGATGCGATGGAAGATGCTGCGATGGAAAGCTGCATATCTGCGCTGATGAAACATGAAATAGTACCGGCTATTACAGATGTGGCTATCCGTGAAGATGCGGCATTACGCTTTGCCGGAAGTGTGTTGGACCGCTTCAGAAATCCTTATATAGAACACCGATGGTTAAGCATCACCATGCAATACACATCCAAGATGAAGATGCGGGTGATACCGGTATTACAACGCCATTATCAGCGCTTTGAGGAAGTGCCTGCATTGACGGCGCTTGGCTTTGCAGCTTACCTGCTGTTCATGCGCGAAGGTAATGTAACAGACGATCATGCCGGTTATTTCAAAGAGAAATGGCAGCAGCTGGAGCCTGCAGTGCTGGTACAAACAGTATTGAAGGATGTTGCTTTATGGGGAACAGACCTGACGGCATTGACAGGTTTCGCTCATGCGGTAACAGTAATGCTGGGCGCATTGCTCAATGAAGGAGCTGGTTCATTGATCAGAAGAGTATCAGTAGAAACAACGATTGCTTAAAACAAAAACAGATATGACGACGGGGATGAAACGGAAAGTGTTAAAAGTACATCCGCATGATAATGTGGTAGTGGCACTTACTGACTTGAAAAAAGGAGACAGTGTACAGGAAAACGGCCAGGTATATACCGTAGCGGAAGATATACCGGCAAAGCACAAGTTTACGGAAACAGCGCTCAATACGGGAGATGCCATAACGATGTATGGTGTGCTGGTAGGCCGTGCAAAACAAGCATTGCCGGCCGGCGCTAAAATAGCGGTAGGTAATGTGCAGCATGCCGCAAGTGATTTTCAACTGGCGCCCGCAAGAAGGACCTCCTGGCATATACCGGATATATCCAAATGGCAGCAACGCACATTTATGGGATATCACCGCGCAGATGGCAGTGTAGGTACAGGCAATTACTGGCTGGTGATACCGATGGTATTTTGTGAGAACAGGAACGTGGAAGTATTAAGGGAAACACTGGTAGAAGAACTGGGATATGGCCGCCCGAAGAAATATGCGGCATTTGCCCGCAAGCTGGCGGAGCAATACAGACAAGGCGCAGATGCCAATGGTATACTTGAAACAGTGTATACTGAAGATGATGGCGCAGCACTGCAACCCCGCCTTTTCGAAAATGTAGACGGTATCAAGTTCCTGACACATGAAGGTGGCTGTGGTGGTATCAGACAGGATGCACAGACGTTGTGCGGTCTGCTGGCCGGATATATTACCCATGCGAATGTAGCTGGCGCCACCGTACTAAGCCTGGGATGCCAGAATGCACAGATCTCAATGCTCGAAGAAGAGATAAAAAAGAGGTCGCCTCAGTTCAGTAAACCTTTATACATATTGGATCAGCAACAGACAGGTACTGAGCAGGCATTGATCACTGCGGCTGTGAAGCAGACCATGGCAGGATTGATCCAGGCCAATACCATCACCCGTCAGCCTGCTCCACTGTCCAAACTATGTATAGGACTTGAATGCGGAGGCTCAGATGGTTTCTCCGGTATCTCTGCCAATCCGGCTATTGGCTATACTTCTGACCTGCTGGTAGCCTTGGGTGGTTCGGTAATATTATCCGAATTTCCGGAGCTGTGCGGTGTAGAGCAGGAGCTGAGTGACCGTTGTGTTGATGAAAAAGATGCATTACGCTTTATAGACCTGATACGCACCTACGCACGCCGTGCGGAAGAAGCAGGTTCTGGTTTTGATATGAACCCCTCACCAGGTAATATTAAAGATGGTCTGATCACAGACGCTATTAAATCAGCAGGAGCAGCTAAGAAAGGTGGTACTTCGCCGGTAACAGCTGTACTGGATTATCCGCAGCAGGTGAGTAAAGCGGGGCTCAATCTGCTTTGCACGCCCGGTAACGATGTGGAGTCAACAACCGCAGAAGTAGGGGCAGGGGCTACTATTGTATTATTCACAACCGGTTTGGGTACGCCTACCGGCAATCCCGTGACGCCCGTCATAAAACTTTCCAGTAATACAAAGCTCTATGAGCGGATGCCCGATATAATCGATATCAATACAGGCACTATCATCGATGGAGAAGAGTCCATTCCGGAAGCTGGTGAACGCATTCTCAACTATGTGATCGATGTGGCCAGCGGAATTACAAAAGCCAGATCCGTTATCAACGGACAGGATGATTTCATTCCCTGGAAAAGAGGTGTGTCACTGTAATCTTACTAATTATTAATTAATGTCAACAATGAAGAAGTTCCTGGATGAACACTTTCTCCTGAGTAATAATACTGCGAAACGTTTGTACCACGACTATGCAAAAGAGATGCCTGTAATCGACTATCACTGCCACCTGCCACCCGCGCAGATAGCGGCTGATACCCGCTTTGGCAATCTTACGCAGGCATGGCTGTATGGAGATCACTATAAGTGGAGGGCGATGCGTACCAATGGGGTGCCTGAAAGCTATTGCACCGGCAGCAGATCTGACCTGGAGAAGTTTGAGAAATGGGCAGAGACAGTACCTTACACCCTGCGTAATCCATTGTATCATTGGACGCACCTGGAATTGCAGCGTTACTTCGATATTCATGATGTACTGAATCCTGCTTCGGCAGCAGACATTTATTATAATGCCAGCGCACAGCTGGGAACCAGCGCCTACAGCACACGCAACCTGTTGCGTAAGATGAATGTGGCATTGGTTTGTACAACAGATGATCCGGCTGATACGCTGGAACATCATCAGCAGTTAAGACAGGATGGCTTTGAAATACCTATTCTGCCTGCTTTCCGGCCTGATCAATCCATGAATGTAGATGACCCCGAAAAATACAATCAATACCTGCAACGCCTGGAGGAAGCTTCCGGTATCACTATCGCTACTTACACTGATCTGCTGGATGCATTGAAGAACAGGCACGATTTCTTTGCCTCACAGGGATGTTCTGTATCTGACCATGGTATCGAAGAGATCTATGCGGAAGATTTCCAGGAGAAAGATATCCATGCTATTTTCGGGAAGGTAAGAGGTGGCCATACACTCAGCCTGCAGGAAGCAAGACAGATCAAGTCTGCATTGCTGTTACAGCTGGCGGAATGGGACTGGGAGAAGGGCTGGGTACAGCAATATCACCTGGGCGCATTACGCAACAATAACTCCCGTATGATGCGCTTGTTAGGACCTGATACCGGTTGGGACTCTATCGGCGACTTCTCACAGGCAAGAGCATTGGCGAAGTTCCTGGACCGGCTGGATAGTCAGGATAAACTGGCCCGGACTATCCTCTACAATCTCAATCCGGCTGATAATGAACTGCTCGCCACTATGATCGGTAACTTTAATGATGGCTCTATTGCAGGAAAGGTACAATTCGGTTCTGCATGGTGGTTCCTGGATCAGAAGGATGGTATGATCAGGCAGCTGAATGCTTTATCCAATATGGGATTGTTGAGTCGCTTTGTGGGTATGCTGACAGATTCACGCAGCTTTTTATCTTATCCGCGTCATGAATATTTCCGTCGTATCGTATGTGAATTGCTGGGACAGGAGGTTGAAAACGGAGAATTGCCAAACGACATAGAATGGATCGGCAAGGTGGTAAAAGACATCTGCTACTATAACGCACAACAATATTTCAACTGGAAAGAACTCGGCGTTGAAGCTGGCGTCAGTCGGTAACTAGCACCCTGTTTTCATAGAAATCCGGGCAGTATAAAATGGGCCTGATCTGCTATATGCTAATTATGGCTAAGCTGTTTTTTGAAATCCTATCTGTTTACGTCTAATATTATTCTAAAAAACAGATCCTGCCCATTTTATACTGCCGGCACTATTTGAGAATTGCTCTTCCCAGCCTAAGTTCTATTTACCTATTTAACGTTCCCTCAGGTGATTGACTAAAAGCTAATCGTATTTATATCCTACACTAAAGTATCCTGATTCCTTACCTGAAAGAACCACTTCCGCAACAGCTCTTCCGTTACGGAAGTGTAAACAACTAAACAACTCTCAGATTTATGATCAACAATTCGCGCAAGCGTAATTGGGTTTTTTAAGTGGCTCACTGGAAGTCATTTCAAACTTTCCGGAGAGGGGGGAAGAAACACATGGATTTTCGAAAGCGATGAGATCTGCTAATCCATTCAGCACTGTCTGTTCTGCACGTATTGCATCGTAATCACCATTCAGGATGAGCGTACCGTTGAACCTTGAGCGGATACCAGCTATCAGGGTAGCCGGGGTGGAATGTTCCGGCAGCAGATGGATGTAAGATAAACCATACGTATCCAGTGCATCCACGAGGTATTCGTAAGTAGCATCTATCTCATCATGATGCTGCAGGTCATTTACCTGGCTGTAAGGCGACAGGCGGATGCCCGTGCGGTGTTTGCCGATGGCATGACTTACAGCGGCTACTGTTTCCAGTATAAAGCGAATCCTGTTTGGGATGCTGCCGCCATATTTATCTGTACGCTGATTAGTGTCAGGATGCAGGAACTGGTCCATCAGGTAGCCATGTGCTGCGTGCAGCTCTACTCCGTCAAACCCGGCTGCAATAGCCTGGGTGGCTGCTTTCACATATTGCTGCACCATCTTCTGCACTTCTGAAGTGGTCATAGCTCTTGGAGTGGCATATGGTTGCCATCCGTGTTGCTCTGTCCATATCTCACCTTTGGCGGTAACTGCTGAAGGAGCAATCACCTCTGCTTTTCCCGGCATATTTGCCGGGTGTGATATGCGCCCTGTATGCATGATCTGCAGGAAGATCCGGCCTCCGTTCTCATGAACTGCCTTTGTAACTTTTTTCCATCCCGCTATCTGGTCCTTGCTGTAAATGCCGGGCATGTGTGCCTTGCCCATACCGTTTTCCGCAGGACCGGTCCCCTCTGCTATGATCAGGCCTGCTTTGGCCCGCTGGCTATAGTAGTTCACCATCACGTCGTTCGGAATGCCCGCAGGGACGTGCGTCTTGCTCAAGGTAGGCGCCATAACTACCTTGTTGGATATGGCGTAATTGCCTATTGTAGTGGATGATAATAATGTTGGATACATGCCTGTCGTTTCGTTAATGATTCCAGAATGATTGTTCCAAAAAAAGGTAAAAAAATATCAATGCCTGATGCTATCCAATATATGGTCTGCCATACGTTCCAACATCTCTTTATCACCAAAAAGAACGTCCATCATCCAGAGGGAGCTGAAGCTGGCGTAAAGGAACTGGGCTAATGTGGCAGGGTCTTTCTCTGCCGGTATCTCATTCATCTGTTTGGCTTTTTCCAATAGTTCCTGTAAAACGCGGATGCTTGCTTTGGCCTGTTCCTGAACGATCATTTTGATACCGTCATCCATAGAAGCCAGTTCGAAGGATGTTTTGACCATCAGGCAGGTTTTACCCTCTTTCCTGTTCGTTACGGCTCTTCGTACGATACTTTCCACTGCTGTCATAGGAGAGACCTTATCACAGCACTGTTTGTAATCAAATAGCTTCTCTTTTGCGTAGTTCTGCAGGCACTGCTGAAAGAGGGCGTATTTGTCGCCGTAAGTATCATATATACTGGCCCGGTTCAGTTGCATACCTTCCACGAGGTCCTGCATAGATGTAGCATTGTACCCCTTCTCCCAGAAGAGATCCCTTGCTTTTTCCAGCCTTTCCTCAGGATCAAATGCTTTATTCCGTGCCATGTCGCAAAATTAGAATTTCAGAATGAATGTTCCAAATTATTTTAGAACGAATGTTCTGGAATTGTATTCTCCGAAAGGACAGGACGGGGAGATTGATCTACAAATTTCTTTTATAAGTATTGATTATCATTATAGTACAGGCCGCAGTTGCCAAATAAGAAAGGGTAAAGGTCTGCACGGATTGGTTCGCCATCTGTTCTGCCTACAGGCTGGCATGGTACTCTTTTTGCAAAACAACAGGCGTAAACTATATGAGACGTTATTACTGATTACATCTAAAAATTGTTAAACCAAAAAGGGTACAAATGAAAAAACTCACTTTTTTTGCCGCTACTTTGCTGGCCGCCTGGATGCTACAGGCTTGCGGAGGAAGTAATACTGCCAAACACGAAAATGCTGTGGACAGCGCACAGGCTGTAAACAAGGAAATGGCTCCTGTTGACAAAGAATCCTCTGACTTTGCGGTAGAAGCTGCTAATGGAGGTATGATGGAAGTACAACTTGGTAAAATGGCTCAGGAAAAAGCAACAAGCCAGCGGGTAAAAGACTTCGCCGCTATGATGGTACGCGACCATTCAAAAGGGGTAGATGAACTGAAAGGATTGGCACAGAGTAAGAATATTGCTTTGCCGGACAGTGTATCCGGAGACGCGAGGGACCACATGGAAAAAATGAGCAAGATGTCAGGAAAAGACTTTGACAAACACTATATCGATATGATGGTGGATGATCATGATAAAGATGTGGACAAATTTGACAAGGCAGCCAATAACCTGACCGATCCTGATCTGAAAACATGGGCAGCCAATACATTGCCGACGCTGAGAGCCCATCAGGACTCAGCAAAGGCTATCCAGGCAGCTTTTAAGAAATAAAGGCTATGGCATGAATGTGTAACTAAGTAGTTGTTAGCCCCCGGGTGATGTGTCGGGATTGTTGAGTTCGGGAATGTCGCTCCTGGTGGCTAACAACTCTTTTGTTGAAATATATAATTCTCCAGGTACGAACTTGTCTTTATATTTGTTCGTTGAGTGGAGAGTTATGTACGCAATAGTTGATATAGAAACCACAGGTGGCCATGCCAGTGCGAATGGTATTACTGAGATAGCCATTTTTGTTTACGACGGCCAGGAAGTAGTACAGCAGTATGAAACGCTGATTAATCCGGGTGTGCCCATTCCAAGGTACATTCAATCCCTGACAGGTATTACAGATGATATGGTAGCCAGCGCACCTTCTTTCGAAGAGGTGGCGGCTGACATATATGACCTTATACACGATAAGATTTTCGTGGCCCACAACGTCAATTTCGATTATTCCTTTTTGCAATATCACCTGGCAAAGGCCGGTTACCAGCTGCGCAGCAGGAAACTGTGTACAGTAAGGCTAGGGCGTAAGATCGTGCCGGGACTGCCATCATACAGCCTGGGTAATCTCTGCAAATCATTGCAGATAACGGTCACCCATCGTCACCGCGCCACCGGCGATGCTTCAGCAACCGTGAAGCTCTTCGCCCTGCTGCAACGGCAGGACGCGAATAATGCCATTGCCCACGCACTGAACGCACATTCGAAGGAACAGTTCCTACCGCCTAATCTGCCACCGGAACAGGTTACTGCATTACCGGGCAGTCCGGGCGTTTATTATTTCCATGATCAGAAAGGGAGAGTGGTGTATGTGGGTAAGGCTAAGAATATCCGGAAAAGGGTGAACAGCCATTTCACCGGCAACAGCGCCAGTCGTAAACGTCAGGAATTCCTCCGTAATATTTACGGTGTTTCCCATGAGGTGACTGGTACGGAACTGATGGCCCATATACTGGAAAGCGTGGAGATCAAACGGTTGTGGCCTGTTTATAACTATTCGCAGAAACATATCGAATTTAAATATGGCTTCTACTGCTTCGAAGACCAGCAGGGCTATCTCCGCCTCGCGATAGAGAAACGCAGAAAGTACACGATGCCATTACATGCATTCCCTTTGCTGATACACGGACACCAGATGCTACGGGGCCTGATCAGGGAGTTTGATCTTTGTCCGCGTTTATGCTTCCTCCAGAAAGGGAACGGCGCCTGTTCGCCTATTCCTGACCATACCTGCCGGGGCGCCTGCGAGAAGAAAGAAGGTCCTGAGACATATAACCTGCGGGTGAAGGCCGCTATCAATCATATGCAGCAACAACAGCCCACCTTTGTGATCATGGGCAACGGCCGTGATGCACAGGAGCAAAGTTGTATCCTGATGGAGAAAGGCCGCTTCTACGGGATGGGCTATATTCCCCGGGATAGAGCCATTACGGAAGAACATGCAGTGAAGGAATGGCTGACACAGTACCCTGAAAATGAATATATTCTGAACCTCATTCATGCACATGCGGGCAACAATGTTCAGGAACTTGTAAAGTTTTCTTAGAGATTATCTGTAATAATTCCCTCAACCTAAAGTATTTTTGCGAACCTGAATGCATAACCGCTTGTTGATTTGCTTATCAACAGCCTGTGAATGAGGGCTATTCATTAATCATTTTTAATAGGTAATTATTAAGTTCATGTTAGAGTCAAATTTTCAGATTCCCGGACAGACGGCTTTTTATAAGGGAAAGGTAAGGGACGTATACACAATTAATGACAAGCTGATGGTGATGGCGGTAAGCGACCGTATCTCAGCATTTGACGTTGTATTACCCCGCCCCATTCCTTACAAAGGACAGGTATTGAACCAGGTAGCTGCTATCATGCTGGAAGCTACAAAGGATATTGTTCCTAACTGGGTTAAGGCGGTGCCTCTGCCAAACGTGACCATTGGTCTGAAATGTGAAACCTTCCCTGTAGAAATGGTGGTGCGTGGTAACCTCACCGGTCATGCCTGGAGAACTTACAAAAGCGGTAAACGCGAGCTGTGTGGTGTAACCATGCCGGAAGGACTGAAGGAAAATGACTTTTTCCCTTCTCCGATCATTACGCCTACTACCAAGGCACACGAAGGTCATGACGAAGACATCTCCCGTGAAGAGATCATCGCGCAGGGCCTTGTAAGCAAAGAAGACTACGAGAAACTCGAAAAATACACCCTCGCTCTGTTCGAACGCGGTAAGGAAATGGCAGCTGAACGCGGTCTGATCCTGGTGGATACCAAATACGAATTCGGTAAGATCGGCGATACCATCTATGTGATCGATGAGATCCATACACCTGACTCTTCCCGTTACTTCTACGCAGAAGGCTATGAGGAAAAACAGAAGGCTGGCCAGGCTCAGAAACAGCTCAGCAAAGAGTTCGTTCGTGAGTGGCTGATGGAAAACGGCTTCCAGGGTAAAG
This sequence comes from Chitinophaga sp. CF418, assembly GCF_900142925.1. Lineage (GTDB taxonomy): Bacteria > Bacteroidota > Bacteroidia > Chitinophagales > Chitinophagaceae > Chitinophaga. Next base: position 245,080 of record NZ_FRCN01000011.1, on the reverse strand, counting down.
ACGGTCAGCAGGTACCTGAAATGACCGACGAGTTTATCAACAGCGTAAGCGAACGTTATATCGAGCTGTTCGAAAACATCACTGGTCAGAAATTTGTGAAGGAAGATGTTTCCAAAGCAGATGCTGAAAAGAAGATCGTCGATACACTGCAGAAATTATAAGAAAATAGCAACTGACCGCAGACAGGAACATGAGCAATTGCGCCTTATGTTCCTGTTTTGCGGGCTGTTAACGACGGATATCCGACTATAGACCAATATGAAACACCTGGCCACGCTCAATAAGTACTTCGTTAAATATAAGTGGAGATTTCTCACCGGTTTGATCTGTACTGCTGTCTCCATTGTATTCAGCGTGTTCCAACCTATCATGGTCAGACAGATTTTCGACCTCCTTGCCCTCAACCTTGACAGTTATAACCTTCTCAGCGATACCGGCCTGAAAGCAGCTTTCCGTGGACAATTTACCAGTGTACTGGCTTTTTATGGCATCAGCATCCTGCTGTTCGCGCTCCTCAGCGGATTTTTCCTCTATTTACAACGGCAGTCCCTCATCGTGATGAGCCGTTACATTGAATACGACCTCAAGAACGAAATTTACCAGCATTACCAGGTGCTGGACCTCAACTTTTATAAAATGCACCGTACCGGTGATCTGATGAGCCGTATTACGGAAGACGTGTCCCGCGTGCGTATGTACGTAGGCCCGGCTATCATGTACGCTACCCGTACCATCTTTATGATCGTGATAGTGGTATACCTGATGATAGAGGTGAACCCTTTACTGACACTCTATACCTTATCTCCGCTGCCTGTACTGGCATTGATCATCTATTACGTGAATCATATCATTCACCGTAAAAGCGAGCGTATACAGGCGCAGCTGTCCAACATTACTTCTATCGCCCAGGAGTCCTATTCCGGTATCAGGGTGATCAAATCATATATACAGGAAGAAGCCAGTATTAAACATTTCGAAGAGGCCAGCGAAGCCTATAAGAAAAGCTCTGTGAGCCTGGCCAAAACAGACGCCCTGTTCCAGCCGAGTATGTCCCTGATGATCGGCCTAAGTGTGGTGCTGACCATCTTTATAGGGGGGATACAGGTGATTCATGGTAACATTACGGTAGGTAACCTGGCCGAGTTTGTGATCTACGTGAACATGCTGATGTTCCCGTTCTTTTCCATCGGGATGGTTGCCTCCATGATTCAGCGCGCCGCTGCCAGCCAACAACGGATCAACGAATTTCTTGACATAAAGCCGGTGATAGCTGATAGCCCCGGCGCCAAACCTATTAATATTAAGGGAGAAGTGGTATTTAAGGATGTCTCTTTCACCTATCCTCATACCGGTATCCAGGCCATCAAAAACTTTAACCTGACAGTAAAACCGGGAGAAAAGGTGGCAGTGATCGGTCGTACAGGTTCCGGAAAGTCCACCCTTGCCCAGTTACTTATACGTATGTATGATCCGCAGGAAGGAGAGATCCTGATGGATAAACAGGATATCCGCCATGTAACGCTGGAGAGCCTGCGTAACCAGATAAGTTACGTACCCCAGGATGTGTTCCTGTTTTCCGATTCTATCATGAACAATATCCGCTTCGGTACCCCGGAGGCCAATCCGGAAATGGTAAAGACGGCAGCCCGGCAGGCATCGGTAGAAAAAGATATCCTGGGCTTCCGGGAAGGGTTCGACACCGTGGTAGGGGAGAGAGGCGTGACGCTCAGCGGAGGGCAGAAACAGCGTATCTCTATTGCCCGTGGCCTCATCAAGAACCCTCATCTGCTGGTATTCGACGACTGCCTGTCAGCCGTGGACGCCCGTACGGAAAAAGAGATCATTGGTAACCTATATGCCTATTTGAAAGATAAAACGGCTATAATCATTACCCACCGCATCTTTGCGCTGTTTGAGTTTGATAAGATCATCGTGCTGGAAGACGGTAGAATTGTAGAAACGGGTACACATAATGAATTATTGGCATTAAACGGTTATTACGCAGAATTGTACGCCCGCCAGCAGTCTGGCGAAGAGGAATCTATAATAGAATAATAATCATCTCCTTATATATGCCTGTAAACCAGTAGGTAAAGCACTATTCTATCATTTTTCAAAATCATTTAAAATTATTTTGATATTTGTAAACTAATAGTATATTTGTTTCTTATTGGAAAAAGGATTTGATTCGTTAACAACTTAAATCTATCAACTGTGGCGTACGAAAATACCAATCAGCAGGAAAGAAATAATGACAGTATCTTTTCTAAACGATTGAAAGCGGGCAAAAGAAGGACTTACTTCTTTGATGTAAAGACCACTCGTGGAAATGATTATTTTCTGACCATTACCGAAAGCAAGAAACGCTTCAACGACAATGGTTATGACAGGCACAAAGTATTCCTGTACAAGGAAGACTTCAACAAGTTCCTGAATGCATTGACAGAGACCATCAACTATGTGAAAACTGAGTTGATGCCCGACTTCGATTTTGATGCCTACAATCACGATTACGTGCGCGATGATGAAGATGGTGAAGGTGCTGAAACTTCTGAAGCTGTAGTTGAAGCTGTGGTATCAGAAGCACCTGTTGCTGTTGCTGCATCCGCTTCTTCTCATAGCGAAGACGTAGACAAGTGGTAATCTAAGCTTTGATCATTCATTTTTATTTGATGATAAATAAAACCTCCGGTTTCTCCGGGGGTTTTTTTGTGCGTGATATGCAGGATCGGTCTCCGGGGTTGAAACCCATTTCGTTCCCGAGTGTACGTGCGTTTGGAATCCCGGGGTTGTCACCCATTTCGTTCCCGGGTGTACGCGCGGTCGGAATCCCCGGGGTTGAAACCCATTTCGTTCCCGGGTGTACGCGCGTTCGGAATCCCCGGGGTTGAAACCCATTTCGTTCCCGGGTGTACGCGCGTTCGGAATCCCCGGGGTTGAAACCCCGGGCTACAAACACGGCACTCCTGACGGAGTGCGTAGCTCCGCCTGACGGTTTATTTCGTATCAGGTCCGTCAATGTTACTCCTCCATATGGGCGTCTTACTATAATTTGGAGGCCGTACGCCGCGAGCGGGCAGGTGGGAATCACTGGCCTTAGTTATTTGAAGTATGCTTAAGCGACCTGCAAGGGGTTTAATAAATATTCAACGGCCAATCTGCCCTCCAAAGCTCAATATTAAGGAACTTCAAAGAACTACAGCCAGTGATCCCGGCCTGCACCGTGAGCAAGAAGGCCAGCGCAATAATCACTGTCAGCCCAACAACCTAAGAAGCATTCCTCTGGCGGGGCTGCATGTTTGTATCTCAGTTAAAATAACAAAGGACTCCCGCAGGAGCCCTTTGCCGATAAATATCTATTGACTAAACGTTATTTCTTCATTTGCTTCCATGCATTGATCAATCCATTGGTAGATGCATCATGGCTGGTAACTTTATCCGCACTTTCCAGTTCAGGCAGGATCTTGTTAGCCAGTTGTTTACCCAGTTCAACACCCCATTGGTCAAAGCTGTAAATATTCCAGATAACGCCCTGTACAAAGATCTTGTGTTCATACAGTGCAACTAATGAACCCAGTGAACGTGGTGTGATCTCTTTTACGAGGAAGGAATTCGTAGGTCTGTTACCGGTAAATACTTTATACGGCAGCAGGGTCTTGATCTCTTCTTCCTTCAGGCCGGATTTCTCCAGTTCAGCGCGTACTTCTGCTTCTGTCTTACCATTCATCAGTGCTTCTGTCTGTGCAAAGAAGTTGGAAAGCAGTTTTACATGATGGTCGCCGATAGGATTGTGGCTGATGGCAGGAGCGATGAAGTCTGCAGGCACGATACGTGTACCCTGGTGGATCAGCTGGTAGAATGCGTGCTGTCCGTTGGTGCCCGGTTCGCCCCACACTATAGGACCGGTTTCATATGTTACCGGCTTACCTGTACGGTCCACATATTTACCGTTGCTTTCCATATTTCCCTGTTGGAAATAGGCTGCAAAGCGGTGCATATACTGGTCGTACGCCAGGATCGCCTCGGTGGAGGTGTCAAAGAAATTGCCGTACCAGAGGCCAATTAAAGCCATGATAGCCGGAATGTTCTTTTCCAGTGGGGTAGTGCGGAAGTGATTGTCCACCGCATGTGCACCTTCCAGCAGGGCCTTGAAATTGTTGTACCCAACAGTCAGCGCGATGCTCAGACCGATTGCGGACCATAAAGAATAACGGCCCCCAACCCAGTCCCAGAACTCGAACATATTGGCCGGATCTATACCGAAAGCCTTTACAGCCTTTTCGTTGGTAGAAAGAGCGGCAAAGTGTTTCGCTACAAATGCTTCGTCTTTCGCAGCATCCAGGAACCATTTACGGGCGGTAAGCGCGTTGGTCATTGTTTCCTGGGTAGTGAAAGTTTTGGAAGCTATAAGGAAGAGGGTTTCTTCCGGAGTTACTTTTTTAAGTGTCTCTGCGATATGCGTACCGTCCACATTGGAAACGAAATAAGGCTGAATACCCTCTTTCCAGTAAGGTTTCAATGCCTCGGTCACCATTACCGGGCCCAGGTCGGAACCACCAATACCTATATTCACGATATAACGTATAGGTTTGCCGGTATAACCTTTCCACTCGCCGCTATGGATACGCTGGGTAAAGCTTTCCATTTTCTTCAGTACGGCCTGTACCTCCGGCATCACATCTTTTCCGTCCAGTACAACGGGATTACCGGAAAAGTTGCGGAGCGCAGTGTGTAATACTGCCCTGTTTTCAGTGGCATTGATCTTTTCAGCACTGAACATGGCTTTGATACCTTCTTCCACACCAGATTCCTTTGCCAGCTGCAGGAGGTAGGAGAGCGTTTCTTCTGTGATGATGTTCTTTGAATAGTCGAACAAAATATCTTCAAAAGAAAGAGTGAACTTCTTAAATCTGTCAGCATCCTCCGCGAACAATGAGCGCAGGTGCGTTTCCTTCATCTTGGAAGCATGCTGCTGCAACTGTTGCCAGGCTTTTGTAGCAGTCGGATTAGTCGTTGGGAACATAAAAACGCATTTTATGGCATCAAAAGTAATAAATAGTTGGATAGTCTCAGAACCAATCCGCCGGAAAGGGAGACCAATATTAAAGATAATTCATTCAGACAGAGTAAACTATACTTCCGGTAATATATACAAGGGAATCTGGAATAAAGACATACCTCATGACAATCTTCTGTTGGTAATGAGTCGCCAGGTGCTGCTGACGGCTATAATGATCATGGCCCCGATGCAGGCGCCGACGATAGGCATTTCTGCGGAGCCACCCACAGACTGACGTTTCACAATAATGCCACAGAGCGCCCAAAGGGCCACCAGTCCTACCACAATGTTGTGTCTGCGTATAATCAGCAACGTTGTGGACGCGGTGCATAACACTATGAGAAAAATAGTCCCCGGAATACTCATGCCGTCCCATCCCAGGTATACCAGGAAGGCGGCAATATTAGCCACTGTTGCTATACATATCCATCCCAGGTACAGGCTGAAAGGAAAGTGTACGAACAGCTTTTCTGTTTTGCTTGCCGGTGGATGAGCCAGTGCTATATTAAAGTTCAGATGAATGGCCAGCAGGCATACCAGCAGGGCTATCATCAGCAGAATGGAGAGCGGCAGCAGTTCATAATGCCAGGCAAACAGCCAGCAGGAATTAGCCATACAACTGATCAGCCACCAGCCGCGCAGCCGTTCCATAAATAATTCCAGTGCAGGGATGTGACCTTTTGAGAATGCGAGCCATAACTGAAATACGATAAAAGCCAGCAGTGACAGATAGATAAGGCCCCATATAGCGAAGGTAAATCCTGCCGGTATGAAGAGGTTGTCGTACTTGTCTGAGATATCGCCGGTATTCTTGTTGTTGATCAGATTAAAGTTGGCAAAGGCATTGACAACGATCACCATTATGTACCCTATTGTATTGAAAACCGCGCTGTTCTTATAATAGAGGGTTTTGTGGGAGGTTGTCATAGATAGCAATAGTTTTAAATAACTGGAAATTAATATGATAAAAGTCCCGCAAATATTGTTCCCCTTTTTCCGTACATTTGCGCCCTATGACAGCAGAACAACTTAAAGCTATGAGGGACCGTCTCCATGTCCTGGGAGGTTTTCTTTAACGTCCAGGACCGCATAGCAAAAATAGAAAATGATAAGCAACTTACGTTAGCCCCCGGCTTCTGGGACGACAATGCCCGGGCTACGTCAATTTTGAAAGAGATCAAAGTGAATAAGTTCTGGGTGGAACTCTATGAAAGCGTGCAAACGTCAATAGAGGACAGCAGCGTACTGCTCGACTTCCAGAAAGAAGGCGAAGCCACTGAGGAAGAAGTGGAGCAGGCCTACCAGACAGCACTGACAGCTCTTGATGAATTGGAATTTAAATCAACACTGAACGAGCCCGAAGACGAGATGCCGGCAGTGCTCACCATCAATTCCGGCGCCGGTGGTACCGAAAGCCAGGATTGGGCGGAGATGCTGTTACGCATGTACCGTATGTACGGCGAAAAGCAGGGTTGGAAAGTATCTGAAATAGATGTACAATACGGGGATGGCGCCGGTATTAAATCAGCCTCCCTGGAAATGGACGGCAGCTTTGCCTATGGGTTACTGAAAGCGGAAAGTGGTGTGCACCGGCTGGTGCGTATCTCTCCGTTCGATGCCAATGCCCGCAGACATACTTCCTTCGCTTCCATCTTTGTATATCCGCTGGTGGATGATACCATTGAAATTGCAGTAAACCCTGCCGACCTGGAATGGGAATTCTACCGTTCCGGTGGTAAAGGAGGGCAGAACGTAAACAAGGTAGAAACCGCAGTGCGTTTGAAACACATTCCTTCAGGCATCATCATCGAATGCCAGCAGGCACGTACGCAGGGCGAGAACCGTGAAAAGGCGCTCACCATGCTGAAATCCCGCTTGTATGAAGAAGAGTTGCGTAAGAGGGAAGAACTGAAGAACGCCGCCAACGCAAACAAGCGCAAAATTGAATGGGGATCGCAGATCCGTTCCTACGTATTCCATCCTTACAAAATGATCAAAGATCACCGTACGGATTATGAAGTAGGTAACGTTCAGCCTGTTATGGACGGCGAACTGGAGGGCTTCATCAAGGCTTACCTGATGATGTCCAAAGGAGAAGATTAACGTAACTTTGCAAATATGCCCTGTGCTGATAAATTGAGAATGCTCAACTTATCAGCACTTTTGCATATTAGGCGGGACTGGTCCGGAGATGATAATGCATTGCTTACTATTAGCCCGGACCAGGATGTCAGCGTCAATGCTCAACCCGTTTTTATGGCCGTCCATGGCCCTGCTTAATGAGAGAAGATCTATATGACACCTGCTAACATCTGGAAGAAAACAACAAGATCGAACATAAAAACTTTTGAGAATGCATAATGCTTATTTCCACTTTGCTGCACCTGCCAACGAACCAGTGTACAGCTATGCTCCGGGTTCCCCCGAAAGGGACGCGCTGAAAAAACAACTGGCTGCTTTTAAAGCCCAGGAATTTGATATCCCCATGTATATTGGTGATAAAGAGGTGCGTACCGGCAAGACTATTGACCTCCGTCCTCCTCATGAAATAAAACACAAGCTGGGCCACTTCCATGAAGGAGATGCCAGCCACGTAAAAGACGCTATTGCTGCAGCTCTCGCAGCCCGCGCTAAATGGGCGGATACTCCATGGGAACAACGTGCTGCCGTGTTCCTGAAAGCTGCAGAATTACTCGCTACCAAATACCGCTACCAGATCAATGCGGCTACTATGCTGGGGCAGAGTAAAAATGCTTATCAGGCGGAAATAGACAGCGCCTGTGAACTGATCGACTTCCTCCGTTTCAACGTACACTATCTCGCCGATATATATAACCAACAGCCAGTTAGCTCTCCGGGTGTCCACAATCGCCTGGAATACCGTCCGCTGGAAGGTTTCGTAGTGGCTATCACGCCGTTCAACTTTACCGCTATCGCGGGCAACCTGCCAACATCTGCCGCTATGTGTGGTAATGTGGTGGTATGGAAACCTGCCTACACACAGGTACTGGCTGCACACGTGATCATGAAAGTATTACAGGAAGCCGGTCTGCCTGCAGGTGTGATCAACCTGGTATATGCTGATGGTCCGGTATTGGGTGATATCTGCTTCAGCCATCCTGATTTTGCAGGTATCCACTTTACAGGTTCTACCGGTGTGTTCCAGCAGATGTGGAAGACAATCGGTACTAACATCAGCAAATACAAAACATACCCTCGCATAGTAGGAGAGACCGGTGGTAAAGACTTCGTATTGGCGCACAAATCTGCTAACGCAGATGTAGTGGCTATTGCACTGGCCCGTGGCGCTTTCGAATACCAGGGACAGAAATGCTCCGCCGCTTCCCGCGCTTATCTGCCATCCAATATTGCAGAAGCCGTGAAAGCGAAACTGGTGGCTGAGCTGAAGACCATGAAAATGGGTACTACAGAAGATTTTACCAACTTTATCAACGCCGTGATCGATGAACGCTCTTTCGATAAGATCGCCAAATACATCGACAACGCGAAGAAAGATCCTAACGCAAAGATCATCGCCGGTGGTAACTACAATAAAACAGAAGGTTACTTTATCGAGCCGACTGTGATCGAAGTAACTGATCCGAAATATGTGACTATGTGTGAAGAGATCTTCGGACCTGTACTGACGATCTATGTGTATGAGGCTGATAAGTTCGATGAGATCATGGATATCGTTGATACCACCTCTCCATATGCACTGACAGGCTCTATCATTGCGCAGGACCGTTACGCTATTGACCAGGCAACCAGGAGACTGGTGAACAGTGCAGGTAACTTCTACATCAATGACAAGCCTACCGGTGCAGTAGTGGGGCAGCAGCCTTTCGGTGGCGCCCGCGCTTCCGGTACCAACGATAAGGCTGGTTCCGCATTGAACCTCTATCGCTGGCTGAGTGCAAGAACGATTAAGGAAACGCTTGTACCGCCTACTGATTACAGGTATCCATTCCTGAAAGAAGATAAATAGGACGTATATACGTTGAAATAGAAAACGGGGAGATCGGAATGATCTCCCCGTTTTGTTTTATATCTTGTCGTCCCCGTGAAATCGACTCCGTCAGGAGTCTCCGTGTTTGTAGCCCGGGGTGGAATATGGGCATGACGCGTTACGTTTAATTCATCTTCTCCAGCGCTGCCAGCGCTTCTTTTACATGCCTTGGCCCGTCACTCAGGTTATTGAATACATAGGTGATAACCCCTTGCTTATCTACAATATAGGTTACCCTACCTGGTATAAATAACGTTTTCGGCACACCAAATAACTTACGCACTTTATTACCCGTATCTGCCAGCAATGTAAATGGTAACTTGTGATGGGTAGCAAAGCTTTTGTGCGATGCCACATCATCCCCGCTGATACCGATCACCTTTGCACCCCGGCTGGTGAAATCTTCATAGGCATCCCGGAAAGAGCAGGCCTCTTTGGTACAGCCTCCGGTTTCATCTTTGGGATAGAAGTAGATCACAAGCGGTTGTTTACCCAGCACGCTGTTAATATCGAAAGTCTGACCATCCTGGTCCTGTAACTGAAAAGAAGGCACTTTATCACCCGCTTTAAGCTGGGCGTCGGCATTACCAAATAAAAACATAAAAGAGAGTGTGAGTATGGATAGAAATTTCATCTGTTTACGTTGTGATAAATGTACGCCGGAAATAGAAAATAGCAGGGAAACTTTTCTTACCCGCTATTAATCATTATTTTTGGCGCTTTAAATCCACATATTTTGAAGACCATATTGAATGGTACGCAAGTGGCCATAACCATAGACAGGCTTTGTCACCAGTTGATTGAAAATCACCTGGATTTTTCAAAGAGCGTGCTGATAGGCTTACAGCCGAGAGGGATCTACCTGTCAGACCGTATCTATCACACCCTGCAAAAATTACTGCCCGGAGTACATATCAACTACGGGAAACTGGACATCACCTTCTACAGGGATGACTTCAATACCCAGTTGCATGTACCCAATCAAACAACGATAGATTTCTCCCTGGAAAATAAAAAAGTGATCCTGGTGGATGATGTGTTGTATACCGGCCGCACCACCCGTTCGGCGCTGGCTGCAATGCTGGACTTCGGCCGCCCTTCCGTGGTGGAATTACTGGTACTGATAGATCGCCGTTTTACCCGTCACCTGCCTATCCAGGCAGATTATACAGGTCGTACCGTCGATGCTATCACCTCCGAAAAAGTGAAGGTGCGCTGGGCAGAACGTGACGGGAAAGACGAGGTCATCCTCGAATAAGCAATACTGATGGATGCGCTGGATTGTCCGCATCCGGATTTTGATTTTGGGATTTGTAGTCAGGTCATTTATATTTGCATCTTAAATGTCATTATCAGTAAATCATCTTCTCGGAATACGCGGTCTGCAGCGTCAGGACATAGAGCTTATTTTTCAAACAGCTGATGAGTTCAAAGCGGTTTTGCAAAGACCGATCAAAAAGGTTCCTTCTCTCAGGGATACTACCATCGTTAATTTATTCTTCGAAAATTCAACGCGCACACGTATTTCATTTGAGCTGGCTGAAAAGAGGCTGGGCGCAGATGTGGTGAATTTCTCCGCATCAGGTTCCTCCGTCTCCAAAGGTGAAACGCTCATTGATACGGTCAACAATATCCTGTCCATGAAAGTGGATATGGTGGTGATGAGACACTCTGCCAGCGGAGCGCCTCACTTCCTCTCAAAACATATTGATGTACCGATCGTGAATGCGGGAGATGGTATTAACGAACACCCGACACAGGCATTACTCGATGCTTTTTCCATCAGGGAAAGGCTGGGTAGTGTAACTGGTAAGAAAATCGCTATCTGTGGTGATATTATGCACTCCAGGGTAGCCCTTTCCAACATCTACTGCCTGCGGTTGCTGGGAGCGGAAGTGACTGTAGTAGGACCTCCCACACTAATCCCGAAATATATGGAAGCGGCGCTGGGAGTAAATGTAAGCTATGATATCCGTGAGGCGCTGCAATGGTGCGACGTAGCAAATGTATTGCGCATACAGCTGGAAAGACAGAATACGCCGTTGTTCTCCTCCCTCAGGGAATATTCCCTGGCTTACGGTGTGAACAGGCAGCTGCTGGACAGCCTGCAAAAAGAGATCGTGATTATGCACCCCGGCCCAATCAACCGCGGTGTGGAACTCAGCTCTGATGTTGCAGATTCCGGACATTCCATTATCCTGAACCAGGTAGAGAATGGCGTGGCTGTCCGTATGGCGGTTTTATACCTGCTGTCCGGAAAGAAGGCTGGCAAAGTAGTAGAGTAATTAACACGACTAAAAAATAAGCAGGTGAAAGGTCTCGTTACTTTTCACCTTTTTTATGCCGCCAACTGTAGGAAATACCTTCCGGAACTGTATAAAATCCTTAAGGGTTTATCCGCTGCGATCGGCTCCGGAGGTGCTGTGTATTTGTAGCACGGGGTTTCAAACCCGGGATCGCTATATGGTGATTAACCCCCGAAATGAGACCCCATCCTAGAAATTCGCATTCAATCCCAGTGTAAAAGACCGGAAGAAAGGATATTGATAACCAATACTGGTAGCCTGTTCCGGATCATAATACCGGATCTTCATCTTATTCACCTCCCAGAGATCCTGTCCGGAGAAATAAATACGCAGACTGTTGATCAGCGGATGGTTCTTGTCGAAGTGGAAAGTATAACCGATCTGAAGATTCTTTAAGCGGATATAAGACGCATTCATCAACCAGAAAGATGATGGCAGCAGGTTCTGATTATAGCCAGCATATAGGCGGGGAAAGTCGGCCTGCGGATTGGATGGCGACCAGTGATCGCTATGTATCAGCCAGGGTTGCTGCCAGTTGTCGACAAATGGCATGCTATACTTTGCCGGCACCAGTACTTTCTTGGCGCCAATTCCCTGGAAGAAAATAGAGAAGTCAAAGCCTTTGAAGGAGAAGCCCGCATCAAAGCCATAGGAGTATCTGGGTTGTGTGCTCCCCAGGTATACGAGGTCTCCATGATCCTCATTGGTATGACTGCCACCGCTGATAACACCGTCATTGTTAACATCCTGGTAGCGGATATCGCCGGGAGCAGTGGTGGTGCTCTGATACGCATGACCGGCCACTTCTGCTTCATTCTGAAAATATCCCGTAGCCCTGTAACCCACTATCGCATTGTAAGGCAGCCCTACCAATCCACGGTTGTTCCCATTCAGCCAGGCAGTGGCACCATTGGCCTTTAATATCTTATTCTGATCGTCAAAGAGATTTGCATTCACCCAATAACTGAAAGGTCCGCGGTTGTCGCGCCAGCCCAGATTCAGTTCCCATCCCCAGGAGCGCAGTACCGCAGTATAGAAGGTAGGCGATAACCAGTCGACCCCTGGATAGGTCTGCGTGGCGATCTGCATACGGGAATTGTGTTTCACAAAGTAGTCCGCATTAATATTCAGCCTGCCTTTGAAGAAGGTCAGGTCCAGCCCTGCATTGGTTGTGGAAATGGTCTCCCAGTTGTTATTCCCGGGAATGTACCGGTCATTCTCATCATAAGAAATGATCGGATATGCCGACGGATGCAGTATCTGATCGCGGTAATTAAAATCATTGAGTCCGCTGCGCCAGTTGAAATTGCCCAGCATACCCCAGGAGGCGCGTAGCTTAAACTCATCGAAGAAGGGGAAGGCAGCTGCAAACCATTTCTCGTTATTCAGTCGCCAGCCGGCGGAGAAGGAAGGGAAGAGATGTTGTCTGTTCATCTCCGGCTGTTGTGTGCTGTTGTAAGTCAGCGCTGCTGCTATCAGGTTTGCTTCCAGCAGGTAGCGGTCACTGAAGTTATAGTTGATCCGCGTAAAGAGAGACGATAGTCCGCCGGCGCCTTTAAAGTCTATCGTGTTGACTTTAAGCGGATCATTGAACGACAGCTGCGATAGTTCATTCGACGATACACCGGCGGCTTTCATGATCCGCTGATGCTGATAATGGCTTTCATAGGCATAACCGCCCAGTATATGCACGGTATGTTTTTTCCCGGCAGAAAGATCGTAGTCAGCCAGCAGTTGTAAGCTATGCTGCACCTCCATCAGGTAACCTGTTTTCAGTGAATTAGGCTCGTTGACGCTATTGATATAACCGCTGCCATCATAGAAGTTGACGGTACGTTTACCCAGGCCGTCGTGACTGGTAGTCAGCTGAGGACTATACACGGCTTTTAAGGTAAGCCCTTTGTACAGGTTTTCGGCTTTCAATGTAAATACGGCATCTGCATAGGAGGTGCGTTCGTCACGTTTGCCGGCATCCTTCAGTAGAGCGATGCTATTGAAACCTGCTGTATACTGCCTGGTGAAGGGCACATAAACAGGTACATAGCCAGGGGCCTGGTATAAAAAGTTCAATAATCCATAATTGCCGTCCACTCGCCATCCGGGGGAGAGGGTATTGCTATTGGCGTACTGCAGGCTTGTTTCCAGGCTTAATACATCACTGAAGCGGTTGTTGACATTGATCTGTACGTTGGTCCTGGATGTTTTATCAGGTCCGGTATTGAACAATCCCTGCCGGGAGAATTGCCCGAGGGAAAGCAGGTACTGATGTTCTTCGCTACCGCCTTTGGCTGTGATGGTATAAGTGGAAGTAGTGCTGTTATTGCGGGTAACGTTGTCCAGCGGATTAAAGTCATCGTAATAATTATAATTCCGGCTGCCATCCAGTTTGGGCAGGAAATTAATATCAGGGTCCCGCATCAGGGATATATCCTGTGCTGACCATACAGGCGGCAAGCCTGCGTTTTGTGCCGCTTCATTCTGTAGTGAAGCTGCCTGCCAGGAGCGCATCCGCTTAGGCAGTGCGATGGGCTTTTCTATTCCGAACAGGCTGTTGTATTCAACGGAGATCTTGCCGGCTTTTCCTCTTTTGGTGGTGACCAGCACTACGCCGCCGGCTGCCAGCGGACCATAGATAGACGCCGCGGCAGCATCTTTCAGCACAGAGATGGATTCAATATCGTTGGGATTGAGTAACGTAATGGACCCAGGCGCCCCGTCTACAAGTACAAGCGGCTCACTATAGTTGCCGGAGGATAATCCCCTGATCTGGAGATTGAAGCCTTCCTTACCGGGTTGCCCGTTGTTGCGGGTTACCAGCAATCCGGGGGCCGTGCCCTGTAATGCCGCCATAACGTTGGTAACAGGACGGCTTTTTAAGCGGCGGCCTTCCACTTTTGTAATGGAACCGGTGATGTTGGCTTTGCTATGAATACCATAACCGATGATGACGAGGTCATTTAAAGTCTTGGTATCGCTTTGGAGGATGATCTCCAGGGTTTTTCTGTCTCTCAGGGCAATTTCCCGGGTCTCATAACCGATAAGGGAGAATTGCAGCATGGCCTGTCCGTTGGCCACTGGTATGCGGAAGCGGCCGCTCTCATTGGTACTGGCGCCGTTGTGTGTATCTCTTTCACGTATAGAAACACCTGCCAGTGGTCTTTCCCCGTCGGTGATCAGACCTGTTACGACAAACTTTTCCAGTTCTTTGTCTGCCGGCCGTTTGATGATCCCGGGCGTTGCGGGCGCCTGATCTTCGGGGTAGACGATGATCTGTTTATTACGGATCTCGAAGGCATACCTGCTGCCGGCAAAGATCTGGCGGAGAACGGATGTAAGTGGCTGACGTCGTACCTGTAAGGATACTGAGCGGGCATTATCAAGAAGGGTGGAAGAGATGGCGAATGTGAGGCCGGTTTGTTTTTCTATCAGGTGGATGACTTGCCGGAGGCTGGCGCGGTATACTTTCAAGGTTACCTTGATGGTATCTCCATCCTGAAAATCGGTATAGGGAATAGGACTGTTGGTAGCTCGGGAAGAATGGGCAAATGACAGGCCTATACATACACAAAATAGTAGTATGCACCAGCGCTTATAGTAAGCCGCCTTACGGAGTGCCTGTATCGTCAACTG
Organism: Chitinophaga sp. CF418; assembly: GCF_900142925.1. GTDB lineage: Bacteria > Bacteroidota > Bacteroidia > Chitinophagales > Chitinophagaceae > Chitinophaga. The sequence goes on along the minus strand of NZ_FRCN01000011.1, from coordinate 230,076 downwards.
CATTTTCTCCGTAGGACTAATAAATTTCTACCAGGCTATCTTTTTGTATGGCCTTTACCTGCAATGTTTTGGACAGAATGTCCAGTACTTCGGGGAGAGTTTCTTTATGGAAAGTAGCGAGCAGCTTTTTGTCTGCCAGTCCATCTCCCTTCAGAACAATATTTACTTTGTAGTAATCCTCCAGTACCGCGGCCACCTCGGAAAGAGGAGCGTCAACAAAGGTCAGCTGACCGGTTTTCCAGGCAATGGGGTTATTGTTCCGGTGATGACGGGTACTGATTGTAGCACCTGCCAGCAGCATTTCTGCTTCTTCTCCAGGAGTGAGTATGACTGATTTTTTACCGTTTTTATAGACCGCCTTCACTTTTCCCGTTTGCACAAACACTTTCACTCCCTGTTTGGTCTCTTTCACATCGAAAGAGGTACCCAGTACTTCTACATCCACATTCTTGAGGTGAACGGAGAATGGCTTTTCCGGCATATGTTTTACATCTACGAATACCTCACCCTGTTGTACAAATACTTCCCTGTTGCTTCCCTGGAAACGGCGGGGGTATTTTACACTGGTGTGGGCATTCAGATAGAGGCGTGTGCCGTCGGGCAGCAGGAGGCTATCTGTATTCTGAGCGGTTTGCTGGGCGATATATAAAGGCTGGCGGTACAGGGTCACTGCTATCACCACCAGGACGGCAGCAGCAGCAGCCCACCAGTAACGGGCTATTATTGGCTTTATCTTACCTTTTTCTGCAACAGGGGCTGTGGGAGTTAGTTCCGGCTGAGCCTCAACAGTCACCGGGGGGATGGTAGCAGTAAGCTGTGCATCCAGTAGTTGCCATTGCCGGGAGATATTATAAGATGCAGCTGCAGGTAATACATCTCCCTGCCACAACGCTTTAGTTTCCAGGAAGATATCCAGATTGGCAGCATCCAGCTGCAACCATTCATCCAGTGAACGTTTGTGCTCCTCATTCCCTGGTTCCTCCAGGTAGCGGATAACGACATCGATATCAGGTTGCTGTTTCATCTCTTAGTATTAATACAATCAAAAATATCCTTACCATTAGTTCTTTTTTAAAAAAACCTTCGTGAGAGGAGACCTTTCTTTATTGTCAGTGCTATATAATAATATATATAGCAGGTAAACAGATAATATAAGGCCTTTGTTCCCTCCTTACTGCTGATTCAGCAGTCCCAGCCTGATCTTTTTCAGTGCGGTGGTAAGGTGCGTATAAACCGTATTGATGGAAATATTCAGTTGTTGGGATATTTCTGTGGGAGACAATCCCTTGAACCGGCTCATTTCAAATACCCGGCGGCATTGTTCCGGCAATTTCTCAAGAATGGATAAGTATTGGGCTTCCAATTCTTTGTGTTCCAATAACAGGTGTTCGACAGTAGATTCCGTAGAGGTAAGCTGTTGGTCCTTAGTATATTGTTGTTGTCTCTGAGCTTTCTTTATCCGGTTAAGGCAGGTATTGACAGTGGCTCTTGCCAGGTAATGCTGGATGGGAGCGCGTTCATCCAGGTTGTCTGCCGTGCGCCATAGGTTCAGGAATACGTCCTGCACAATATCCTGTGCCTCGTCCTGGTCACGCAGGTATCGCAGGGCGATACTGAACATTGAGGAGGAAAACTGATTGAAGATGATCTCAAAAACCTGTTTATCCCTGTTCCGGACCCCATTAACTATATCTGTATTGTTGAGCGGCATCCTGTAACTAATCTTTTCTATTCTTTTATGTAATTGCTATTGCAACGGACTAAAGTCGGCTATCAAAAACAGAACGTAGCAAAATTAGTTTATTCCTGCAATTAATCAGCCAATTGACTGACCCATAGGGCCCTGAACCGGATATTTCGAATTTATAAAAAATTAAATCCGCCATAGTAAAGGGTTTTCAGTGAAATTCCCCAAATGCTAAAAAAAAGACAACTTTTTTTTCAAAACGACTAATGGTGAGGTTCAAATTGGTTGTATTGTATGTATAGACAGTGAACAAAGCGGCACTTTGCAGGCGCCTGCTACACAAGTGCGGTTTTAATAAAGTTTTTTTATACCATTTCGATATTGTAAAAAAAACCTAAAACCAATTTGTATGAAAAGGACAACGTTTGGGCTGTCGGCCCTTGTTGCGCTGGTAGTTGGAGCCTTGGCTTTCACCACCTTCGATGGAGGAACTATCAGCGGCAAGATCACGCCGGCAGATGGGGCATCAGAAGTATGGGCTATTTCAGGAATGGATACCCTGAAGGCGCCCATTACAGACGGAGCATTTTCAGTACAGCCCGCCAAAGCGGGTACCTATACCGTGATTATCGACGCTAAAGATCCTTATAAAGACGCCACCCTCAAAGACGTAAAAGTCGAAGACGGCAAAGTAACAGACCTGGGGGAAATAAAGCTGGACTAACATTACCGCTTTAGCGTTTAAACTTACAACTCCTAAGCATGATAGGAAAGTTGAGACCTGTAACAACCGGCCGGCTCTTTTGGGCCGGTTTATTTTTTTCCGAAATTCCAGATGCCGAACCAGGAAACGGATCTCCGGGCAGTAACATTCCTGCTTTACTGCCATATCAGACCATTCTGTTTCGCCCTCACATATATCATTGATCAGATAGACGATAGTGAGGATAATTCCAACAAATGCTTGCCTGTTAATGGGATTATTTCTGATCTATCGTCTATCTTTATGCCTTTTTTTGAGCCTTAAACATCATGCGCACCATCTTTCTTTTATTGATTTCCAACACCTTCATGACATTTGCCTGGTATGGCCATTTAAAATATGAAAACGTGCCGCTCTGGAAAGTGATCCTCATCAGCTGGGGTATCGCCTTCTTTGAATACTGCTTCATGGTGCCCGCCAACCGTTTCGGCGCCCAGGAAGGCTTTTCCGGTTTCCAACTTAAAACCATCCAGGAAGTGATCACATTGACCGTTTTCGCCGTCTTTGCCATCTTTATATTAAAGGAGCCGCTCCGCTGGAACTATCTCATCTCCTTTTTATTCATTCTCGGCGCCGTCTATTTTATGTTTAAAAAATAATGGCTTTCACCTTTTATCACATTTTCTTTAACGGCTATATTTAATCACTATTTTTGGCCACTGTTTAACAAACAAGAGCAATGGTCAAAGGATTGTTTTTAACACTTATTTCAGGGTTATTCGCCGCTACCACATGGGCTCAGCGCTCACCGGTCGTAAATGCAGCAGACATCAGATTACAGTTCAGGAAACTGGATACGCTTGGTAGCGTTTTATATATCGCCGCTCATCCTGACGATGAGAACACCCGTTTACTGGGATATCTGGCAAAAGAAAAATTATACCGTACCGGGTATCTGTCCCTCACCAGGGGGGACGGCGGACAAAACCTGGTAGGGGATGAACAGGGCGAATTACTGGGCCTGATCCGCACCCAGGAACTACTGGCCGCCCGCCGTATTGACGGAGCGGAACAATTCTTCACCCGCGCCCTGGATTTCGGCTTCTCGAAAAATCCTACTGAAACATTTACCATCTGGGACAAAGAAAAGATCCTGGGAGATGTGGTATGGATGATCCGCAAATTCCAGCCCGACGTTATTGTATGCCGTTTTCCACCCGATAGCCGTGCAGGTCACGGGCATCATACCGCTTCCGCTATGCTGGCGGAAGAAGCCTATGAAGCGGCTGCCGACCCAAAACGCTTTCCGGAGCAGCTCAAAGTGCTGCAACCCTGGAAAGCTCACCGCATCATGTGGAATACCTTTAACTGGACTGGCGCTGTAGATAATTCCGCCGGAAATCTCTTCGAGCTCAATGTAGGCACCTTTAACTACCTGCTGGGTCGCGGATATGGGGAAATTGCTGCAGAAAGCCGCTCCCAGCATAAAAGCCAGGGATTTGGTGTTCCGGCTTCCAGGGGAAGCTCCTATGAATATTTCAGCCCTGTAAAAGGAGATAAACCGGTAGGTAGCTTACTGGATGGTGTTAATACTACCTGGTCTCGCGTACCGGGCGGTAAACCAATCGGTGAAATGATCGACAAAGCCCAGGCAGCCTATAATATGGAAAATCCTGCGGCTTCCGTACCAGCCCTGCTGGAGATCCGGAAAGCTATCCAGGCCTTGCCTGAAGGCTACTGGCGTACACAGAAACTGAAGGAAACGGAAGACCTGATCATCGCCTGTGCCGCCATCTGGATGGAAGCATACAGTAATGCGCAGGTAGTAGTGCCCGGACAACCAATGGAGGGCAGCGTACAGCTGCTGTGTAACAGCAATACCAACGTTACGGTAGATCAGATCAGCTTTGACGGTAAGGACACCGTGCTCAATAAACTGCCGCTGGAGTATAACCGTACGCGTACCATTCCCGAATCACTGACATTACCGGCTTCTCTGCCTGTATCCCAGCCATACTGGCTGCAATCGCCACATCCGATCGGGATCTATACCATCAAAGATCCAATGCAGGTAGGTTACCCGGAAAATAAACCCTCCCTGGAAGCAGTCATTAAGCTCCGCATCAATGGAGAACCGCTGACGGTTACCAGGCCGGTACAATACAAATTCACCGACCCTGTAAAGGGGGAATTATACGAACCACTGGTAGTGGCTCCGCCGGTAGTAGCGATGCTGAATACCAGTGTGTTCATCTTCACACAAACGCAGTCACAACCGGTACAGGTGAAGCTGAGGGCAATGGGTCAGAAGACGAAAGGTACAGTACGTCTGCAGCTGCCGGCAGGTTTCACCAGCCAGGAGGCAGAGCAGTCATATGAACTGTCATCCAAAGGAGATGAAACAGTGCTAACCTTCCACATCGCTCCGCAGAAAGTGACCGGCATTAACCGCACTGATACCCTGCGTGTGGAAGTGCGCAGTGAGGGTAAATTGTATACCCAAAGCCTGCGTACCATCGCGTACGATCATATTCCCGACATCAATATTTTCCCCGAGGCTTTTGCAAGGCTGGTGACCGTAGACCTGAAGTATAATGGCCGCAAGCTGGGATACATTCCGGGTGCGGGCGATATGGTGGCCGCTTCGCTGCGGCAGGTAGGTTACGAAGTGACCCAGCTGGACGAAAAAGAGATCATGAACGGCAACCTGCAGCAATATGATGCCATCATTGCCGGCGTAAGAGCATATAACGTTAATCCACGTATTAAATACTGGCAGCCACGCCTCATGGAATATGTGAAAAACGGCGGTACCTACCTGGTACAGTACAATGTAAGTTCTCCGTTGGTAATAACCGATATGGGGCCTTATCCTTTCACAATTACCCGCGACCGTGTGACAGATGAAACAGCAGCTGTGACGCTGTTACAACCTCAGGGAGAGACAATGCATTATCCCAATAACATCACTGATCATGACTTTGATGGCTGGATACAGGAGAGAGGGCTTTACTTCACCCAAATGGCCGACCCGGCATATGAGAAACTGTTTGCGATGCACGACAAAGGAGAGGAAGCATTGCAGGGCTCTACGCTGGTAGCGAAATACGGTAAGGGCAGATATGTCTACACTTCACTGGCATTCTTCAGAGAACTGCCTGCAGGTGTGCCCGGCGCTTACCGCCTATTTGTGAATCTTATTTCAACAAAGAAATAAACCCATCCATGAGTAAGAAAAGGGAAAGCGGGTCGCGGCTCACAATAATGGCCGTTCTCTGCATAGTAGTAGGGCTGGTCATCGGTTTTGAGATCAAAAGAGTGCATATCGGGCTGCTGATAGGTCTTGGACTGGGGTTACTGAGCGGAAACATGTTGAAGAAAAGATAAAGGAAGTAAAAACAATCTGTTATGACAGAAGAAAAACCGCCATTACTGCCGCATTGGTGGATGTGGTACGTATTTGTAATTATCTGGCTGGCATTACTGATAGCAGGCTTTTATTTGTTCACTAAAGTATTTTCATGAGCGTAGCTGATTGGATTGTACTGGTGGTTACACTGGTAGGGATCATCTTATATGGTGTCTGGAAAAGTCGCGGTCAGCGCGATATGCAGGGATATTTCCTGGACAACCAGTCGATGCCCTGGTACATCGTATTGTTATCAATTATCGGCACGCAGGCAAGTGCAGTGACCTTCCTGTCTGCTCCCGGTCAGGCCTATACTGATGGGATGCGTTTTGTGCAATATTATTTCGGATTGCCGCTGGCAATGGTGGTGCTCTGTATCACCTTTGTGCCCATCTTTCATAAACTGAAAGTATATACGGCGTATGAATACCTGGAACAACGTTTTGACCTGAAAACCCGTACCCTTACCTCTGGACTGTTCTTATTACAGCGGGCGCTGTCAACCGGTATCAGCATCTATGCTCCGTCCATCATCCTGTCTTCCCTGATGGGTTGGAATATTTATCTCACAAACATTATTATGGGCGGCCTGCTCATTATCTATACCGTATCAGGCGGTACCAGGGCGGTGAGTTATACGCAAACCTTCCAGCTGGTGATCATCTTTTCCGCAATGTTCCTGGCAGGGTGGATGGTGGTGCATCTGTTGCCGGAGAATGTTGGTTTCATAGAAGCCCTGCAGGTATCCGGTAAAATGGATAAACTGAATGTCATTGTAACTGATTTCGACTGGAAGGACAGGTACAATATATGGAGTGGCCTGATAGGAGGGTTCTTCCTGGCATTGTCTTACTTTGGTACAGACCAGTCGCAGGTAGGCCGTTACCTGACTGCCCGTTCCGTAACCGAAAGCCGTCTGGGCCTCCTGATGAACGGACTGGTGAAGGTACCCATGCAATTCCTGATATTACTGATCGGCGCATTGGTATTTGTGTTTTATCTCTATTTCAGGGCGCCGGTATTTTTCAACGAAGCGCAGATAAAAAAGGTCTACAAATCGGAACAGGGCACTGCTTTTAAGGCAGTGGAGAATGAATATAACCGCCTGGCTGTTGTAAAACAGACGCAGGTCAAAGAGATGGCAGCAGCTATTAAAAAGGGCGACGAAGCAGCTATTGCCAGCGGCAAGGCTGCCTTGCAGAAGACAGAAAGTGCAGCTGAAGAAGCCCGTACCAGAGCCATCGCCCTGATCCGGAAAGCAGATCCCGCCGCAGACACAAACGATACGAACTATATCTTCCTGCATTTCGTTGTCAACAACTTACCAAAGGGACTAGTGGGTCTGCTCATCGCCATTATTTTCCTGGCAGCCTGGGGGAGTATTGCAGCAGCACTGAATTCGCTGGCTTCCACAACGGTGATAGATATTTACCAGCGCATGTACAAAAAGGAGGAGACCGATGGGCACTATCTGCAGGTATCCCGCTGGTGGACGGTTGCCTGGGGATTATTCTGTATCGTGGTAGCACAATTCGCCAGTCAGCTGGGTAGCCTGATAGAGGCGGTGAACATCCTGGGATCGTTGTTCTACGGCGTGATACTGGGTATCTTCCTTGTGGCATTCTATTGTAAAAGGATTGGCGGTACCGCTACATTCTGGGCAGCTGTGGTCTCTGAAATAGGTGTTATTGTTATATGGCGCTGTAACATTGTATCTTTCCTCTGGCTGAATGCCATCGGCTGTTTCCTGGTGATCGGTATTGCTGCGATCTTCCAGCTGATTATGGGGAAGGAGGAATCATTGAAGCCCCGCTCTACAAACACGTAGCTGACAGCGTTGATCGCGGAGAATGATTTCGATTGGTGGGAGTCTGGAAGAAGATGTTTCAGTAAGTGATAAGATTTGCTTTAGCCGATTGGTACACGCTTGATGCTGACAGATCAACAGCCAACGCCGATACGATTGAAAATGCTCAATAGCCATTCACTACCAGGCGGGTACAGCACATCTTACACTTACTGAAACAGATAATGTTCATCGCATAAAGTTGAAACAAATAACTATAGCGTATTACAAAGAAGCAATGATCTTCTGATTGATAACTACGTAGTCATCGTTCTTGGCAGTTTTTGCCAGTTCAATCGCTTTTTCAGCAGTAGCCTTTGCAGCTTTCTTATCACCAGCTTTAGCCTGGATACGAGCTTTCAGTGTAGCAACCCAGAAAGCAGTCGGATTTTCCTTCACAGCTTCTTCTGCCCATGCCAGCGCCTGTTTCAGGTCACGGTTTGTTTCATAGTAGTAAGACGCAGCCTGGAAATAAGGCTTTTTATCACCCTTCATAGCAGCATCCAGCTGTGCCATTACTTTGCTGTCTACATCGGCTTTCAGCGGTATAGTGATCATGGTTTTTTCCCAGATCAGGAGCATGTTGCCTGCATTAGAGCTGATATCATCAAAAGTGATCATGAAGTTTTCAACAGCAAAAGGGAGCTCAGTTGGAGTTACCTTCACGCGAACTACGTCATTTTCAGGTTTGTAAGCAGCAGGGCTGGTTACATCAAGACTTGTGGTCAGGATAATCGTCCATTCTGACTTGCCGGGAATGCTCAACAGGCCGTATTTACCAGCTTTCACCGCCGTGCCGCCGAAGGTAACATCGTCTCCGAAAGTGATGGTAGTAGCACTATTAGCGCCGGTTCTCCATACTTTACCATAAGGAACGAGATCGCCCATTACGGTCCTGCCTTTCACAGCAGGGCGGGAGTAATTTACCTCAACGAATGATAATGCAAAATCCTGGTGAATGGTTTGTCCGGGACTGGGAGCTGGCATTTTTACCTGCGCAAATGATAATTGTGCGCTGAGTATCAGAGAGCCGGCAGCCAGATAACGAAATAAAGGTTTCATAATTGACTGGTGGTTTAATGAGCTGCAAAGATGAGTCATCTTTGTCATTCTATCAACCCACTTATCATTCAATCAATCCATTTCTGAAAGCGTGCATGACCAGGCCTACAATGTTCTTGGCGCCGGTCTTTTCCAGCAGTTTCTGGCGCAGGCCTTCAACGGTGCGGGGACTTAAGAATATCTCCTTGGAGATCTCCTGCGTAGTATATTCGTTACAGATAAGACGGAGTACTTCCAGCTCACGGTCGGTAAGCTGTACTTCATTGCGGAAGGTAGGTTTAAAGTGTTGCTTGTTTTTGTGCATCACTTTTTTGAGGAGAGCGAGGTTGACGTTCTCATTGAAGTAAAAGCCTTTTTCGTAGGTAGTGCAGATAGCTTCGTATATTTCTCCGGGTTCGGCGTTCTTGAGCAGGTAAGCGTTGGCGCCGTTTTCAATTAGGTGTACGATGAAGTTATCGTCTTCATACATGGTAAGAACGATCACTTTTACGTTTGCATATTTTTCACGCACCTTTTTAGTGGCCTCAATGCCATCCATATTAGGCATTTTGAGGTCCATAAGAATAACGTCAGGCTGTTGCTCTTCCATTATCTGCAGCAGGTGCGCCCCATCTTCAGCTTCAAACACAACAGTTATATTTTCGTACGGGGTGAGGGTATTAATAACGCCACTACGGAAGATCTTATGATCGTCGGCGATGGCTACCTTAATGTTGTTCACCATAGGGGGAGGCTGTTTAAGTATTTTATTAGATTGTCCCTTGCTTACAGCATAATAGTACTCTCCATGACGGGGATCTGCGGTCCCAAAGTCATAGGATATATCGACTGCTCAGCAGGACAAAGCTAGAAAAATTCGTGCTATTCCTCAGGCCTTTGGAAATTTTCCACTCTTATTTCAGCAATTGTACCACAATTCTGGCCCGGAAGGTACCTGATATTACCGCCGATCACGTTCAGCCGGCTCTCAATATTCTTCAATCCAAGGCTACCGGTTTTCTGGCGTGAATTGTCCAGAGAACGCAGCAATAAGCCGTTACCGTTATCAATTACGTTGATCTGCAATAAGTTAGGGGTACTTCTATAAGTAATTTCTATCTGGGTAGCCTGGGCATGTTTCAGGATGTTATTGATGAGTTCCTGTACAACGCGGTAGATGTTCAGGGCTTTTTCAATATCCACGTCCTGCTGTCCGCCTTCATCTTTAAACAGGATCTTCACCTGTTTGTTCTTATTCATCAGGTTACAGAAGGAATCGAGTGCTTTGGAAAGTCCGAGGTTTTCGAGTGCCTGGGGATGCAGGCTTTGAGAGATGAAGCGGAGATGCTGTATGATCGTATCTGTAAAATCTTTGGTTTCCTTTAACTGCTCCATTTCTCCATTACCGGTCTTCAATAAAGGTTGTAGTTGGTTAAGATTGAGTTTCAATACGGATAACTGCGCCCCCACTTCATCATGGAGGTCTTCGGCAATACGTTTGCGTTCCTGTTCCTGGCCCTGAAGGATGGCTAATAATCGTTCTTTCTGTAATTGCAGATCTTTATCACGGATAGCAAGTTTGTGTTGGATTACCTGCTTTTGCTGAAAGATCACCAGTACTACTACCAGGATGCTGAGCAACAACATGACCGCTGTCCCGATGATTAATATGTCTGAGAACCTCATGTGTGGCTCTTTTTTACTTTTGAAACACCAATGAATAATAGTATCAACTGGATAATGCCGGCACCGAATGTTATTGCAAATGTCCACAATCCAGAATCACCTTTTATCGGAAAACTCAGCTTCAATATATTATAGGCAAGCGAGAAAAGGAAGAAACCACAGTGATAAATAAAAATTCCCGCATTATACCAGAAATTAGGAAGTGAATTGATAAAGATGGATTGTTGTACAAGTTCTTCGTCCCTAAGCAATTGCCAGAAATAAAGAGCTCCATATATGATGAGAATAAAGGTTTCCGCAGCGACTGAATAAGAGTTAAAGATATTGGGTCCTTCCAGTACAAAATAGTCGAGTAAAACGAAGGCTAAAATGGGTAAAATCAGGGCAATCGTTGTAAATCTGATAGTTTTATGCTTAATGCTTTCTCTGAAGTATAGTGAAAGGATTACAAACTGTATGTAGTACATAGAGTGCCAAAACCATAGGTTATTTCCCGTAATGATAGCTATTAATTTTGAGCCTGTAGAAAAAACAAGGCTACTTATGAGAAAGTAAAAAATCCATCTCCCACTGCTGTCTAGCCTGTTGAACCGAATCGTAAAGGGGATCAAAAGCAAGCATTCGATCCCCATCATGATGTAAAAAAAAATCAGATAAATGTGCACTTAACTCGAGTTTAATGGATGAATCACTCACAATTTGCTGGGCATGGCAGGCCCGTATCAAGTGCACCACCTTCGTCGTCATCTGCGCCTTTAGCGGCTGCAGATGCGGAGAATGAATTTGCATCTGCGGATTCATTCTTCTTTTTGTAAAGAATGTTCTTACCGTTTTTGTCAACGGCATAAATCACCATTTTTCTGTCATCTATTCCGTCATTGTTGGTATCCTCACCGTAATAGATGCGTAATCCCGCAATGTCTTCCTGACAGGAAAGAAGCTCCAATAATTTTTCTTTTCCGAAGAAGTAAGCCTGGATGAAATCATCATGTCCATGCTGTTTTCTTTTCCTCGTCATGTAATTGCCTCTTAAGCGTTCGGCTTCCTTCTTGGAGATAAAGGCGCCGGTGTCTGGGGGGAAGTGTTTTGGAATCTCCATAATTGTGCTGTGGTTTTTAAGTTGATGGTAAAATTATTATAAATAATCACTTGGCAAAGCATATACGTATATAACATCTTTGTACCACGTAGTGTTCGGGTAGTGTGTTAATTGGCTGATTATTAGTAGTTTAAGGTGATTTTATCCGTTTTAGGGGCAAAATACTAACGTAGTGTCCCATAAAAAATGCGTAGAACTACGCATTCTGTGCAAACAGTACTTTAACGCTTGTCTGCTGTCAATAACTTAGTAATCTTTGCATAGTGAGTTAAGGATAAATTCTTTATCTCATGCGAGCATAGTAAAATGGGCCTTTCTACCCATGTTTGTTCTTCCTTTACTAGACAATGCAGAGAAAAAAAAGCGGCTATCCATATCGGCCAGAATGTGGTTAAGTGTGTTAACCCCCTTCTTTTAAATCTTAAAGCTATGTGTTACCTGTTAATTGGAAACATTTCTGCATTGATCTCGGATGATTGTACAGAACCTTTGGTAGATGCATTTTTACGTGTTTATTTACCAGATGGGCGTCACCCCATAGAAGCCCACCCCAAAAGAGACATTTTTAAGAGTCCCGGTCAGCTTACAGCGGGACAGGTCGAGGCGAAGCGGGATCGCTTACTTGCCGAGACCAGGTTGGATGAGAGAGGGAATTTTACGCTGACCTGGGAACAATTACATTTATTTACGGAACCACTGGAACTTGACATTTGTTTGCGCCATATGCCTGAACAGGCAGACATCAGAGGGATGGAATCCCATTACCATCTGAGTACTACGGTGCTACATTGGAAACGTTCAGGACAACAATATGTTGCGGCTTATGCATATATCCTGCCAGTTGAAAGCTGGCGGCAGATAAGGGCCAATTATGGTACCTGGGTGATCGCAGGAACAGTAAGACGATTACACGCCAGGGAGGGACAAGCACAATTAAGAGTAGAAGCGTACAATGCCGGAAACCATCGCTTATTGGGATGTGCGCGCACCGATGAAAAAGGGCGCTATCAACTCCGGTTCAGCAGAAAACAACTGACCAGCAGACTAATGCTGGTCGGTGAACGCCGGAACGTCAGCGGACCGGATATTTATTTTAAGGTGTATCGGGATAAACAGCTGCTCTGGGAAGAAGAATCCCAGGTAGCTGCGATGCCGGAACGAAAAGGAGTGAGGCCCTGCAGCATGATCAATATCATTATGCAGAACATTGCACTCAAAAAAACATCAGGCTATGTACCTGGTTGGTTAAGCCACTGGGCGGTGCCAGGACGGAAGTCCTCACTGGTAAGTCATTAAGAGATAAGGTGCTATTTAACCTATATTCAGTACTACATGCCTCAATTACGAAGTTTGGTGACCCACATACACACACATTCAGTAAAAACAGCTACCCCTTTTCCAGTTCCCAGGGTAGCTGTTTTTTTTATGCCTAAAAGTTAGTGTTAGCAATCAGGGATGCCCTTTCAGCATTCACAAAATCCATTGGAATAATACCAAACCTACCATGCGTATTGCTGGTAAAATAAGTATTGATCCTGGGGTTGATATTGCCGGATACCGTGGTGATGCTCGGTATACTGAAGATCAGTGATTTGTAGCCACTGGTGAAGTTAACGTACAGTACATTGTTGCTCTGTGTGCTTGCTTCAGTGAACAAAGCGTTGATGTTGTTCCATTTTGCATTGTTGTCAGGCACTACATACTGGTCCTGGATCTTCAGGCTGGCATTGCTGTTGTTGATAGTGAAGACAGTATTGTCCGCCCAGGCAGTGGCGTCAATACCTTTAGGCGTGGCAGTTGCGCCAAACCTTCTCAGTAATACGATCTTTCCTCTTACCTGTCCCAGTGCCGGGATAGTGGCACCTAAAGACCAGAAGCTGGAATACTGCTGTACATAGGTGTCAAAAGTCTGCTCGAAAGTCCTGGTGTTGTCAGTCGCATCGTACTCTTCTTTCACGCTCATAATAATGGTCTCTCCCGGATGGCTGGTCAGGAAGCTGGTGCAGGCCACTAATACATCGTTAAAGTTCATGTTCTGGTAAATAGAACCGTGGTGGATGGCAAAGGCATTACCAATGTGGCGACAGCGGATGTCCAGGAAACGTACGCCAGCTTCCAGTTGAGCGGCGATGGTCAGGTCCTGGCATTTAGCGGTGCCAGATACTGGTTCAACGCGTGCACCACTGTCATGTGTACCTGGAATAGACAGGGCAGCAATGCTACTGTTGTCAGGAAGGCTGGTCATCCAGTTGTTCATCGCCACTGCAGCCGCCTGGGATGCAACGGCTACTTCATTGTCCACCTTCAGTGCCGGCTGAATAGCGTCTTCTTTGTAACAACCGGAAAAAAATACTGCAGACAGCAGGACGCCTGCTACGGGCATGAAACGTTGTGTGTTCATCAGTGGTAGGTTTAGGTTTATAAGGTTTTATAAGGTTTTATTGGTCTTCTGTTTACAGGTTTTCGTCAACACGGATAATACAGCCTGCACATTAATAAGACACACAAGATAACGGGCACAACTATCAGAAAAAAGGAGTTAACAATACGATAATAATCAGAGGACAGTCCGTCAAACGGTCGCGGCCCTCAGTGTAACAACCCTTAAAAAGGCAGTTACGCTGAGGGCCTTTTTTATTGCTTCTTAACTTCTTAATCCTGATAGGTATTGAAACGGTACGTTAACAGGGTTCTTTCTTGCCGGCATCTCATATTTAATCCTTTATAAACCCATATATAACCCATATATAATCCATACCTCTTAAACATGGGTTATATATGGGTCATATATGGCTTATATATGGGTTATATATGGGTTATCTCCGAAAACAGAGTATAGTAGCGCCCTTACAGAGATTGTTTAGAAACATTTATTTGTTAGTTGTTGCTAATAATTGTAGTTCGTATTGCATATAGATGTTATGAGTTGGCTTTGAGATGAATTTTGCATTCCTGCCGACCTGTGGCGTGGCGTCGTGTTTGTAAGCCGGAGTGCAACACGGAGGGATCGCGTCCCCCCGGATAAAACGCATTAAGTCCAAGTCAAAGGCATGGTAAAGGCATGGTAAAGGCATGGTAAAAGCCTGGTAACAATACGGAATGATCCGGCGATAGGCTGCCGCGGGCGTGCCACGTGTTTGTAGTCCGGGCGCGCCGGGTATAGGTCCACATATGCGTCGGGGATGCGTCGGGTATAAAGCGTATGTAAGTGATATCCCTATATCCCTGCTGATGTGATGGCAATATACCCATCATCGTCCTGATAAGCAGGACCCAATGCATAGTCGTAGGGAGAGCGGAAGTAGCAGCGGTTTCAGATGGGAATGGCGGGCCTTCGGCTCTCGGGTGACACGACCGCTGCTGTTCAATCCATATTCAAAACCCTATTCGCTTGACAACGCTCAATTGCCATCCAGAGAGGCGCCGACCGCCATCCCATTCTGAAACCGGGCTACTTAGCGTGAATAATCGACCCTCAACTGCAATCCAGAAAGCCCCACGAAACCGGGCTACTTAGCGTGAATAATCGACCCCCAACTGCTATCCAGAAAGCCCCCGCGAAACCGGGCTACTTAGCGTGAATAATCGACCCTCAACTGCAATCCAGAAAGCCCCACGAAACCGGGCTACTTAGCGTGAATAATCGACCCTCAACTGCAATCCAGAAAGCCCCACGAAACCGGGCTACTTAGCGTGAATAATCGACACCCCTCAACTGCAATCCAGAAAGCCCCCATGAAACCGGGCTACTTCGCGTGAATAACACATTCAAAACCGCGGGTGAAACCGTTGTAATGTATCTCTTAAAAACTCCCTGTCAAGATGTGTATAGATCTCTGTAGTCGTAATGCTCTCATGCCCCAGCATTTCCTGTACGGCGCGGAGGTCGGCGCCGCCTTCTACGAGGTGGGTGGCAAAGGAGTGGCGGAAGGTATGGGGCGATACCTGTTTTTCAATGCCCGCTGCTGCGGTTAGATCTTTAATAACGATGAAGATCATGACCCGGGTCAGTGCGCTGCCACGGCGGTTCAGGAAAAGGATATCTTCCTGGCCTTTTTTTATGGGCACATGTACCCGTATTTCGTCCTTATAAATATTGATGTATTTGATGGCATCGGGGCCGATAGGCACCAGGCGTTCCTTGTCGCCCTTACCGACTACGCGGATGAAGCCTGCGTCAAAATGTAACTGGGATATTTTCAGGCTCACCACTTCGCTGACACGCAGGCCGCAGCTGTACATAGTTTCCAGGATGGCGCGGTTACGCTGGCCTTCCGGGGTACCTGCCTTCACCTGTGCAATGATCTGCTCTATTTCATCGAAGCTGAGCACATCCGGTAATTGCCGGCGTGTTTTGGGCGCTTCGATCAGCAGGGTAGGGTCCTGGCGGATGATATCTTCCAGCAGCAGGTAGCGGTAGAAAGCCTTGATACCGGAAATGATCCTGGCCTGGGAAGTAGCGCTCATACCCAGGTTAGCTATCCACTGCACACAGGCCTGCAATTCAGAAAGTGTTACCTGGTCGGGGGGCAGTTGTGAGCCGGCTGACTGGAGGTATTGCACCAGCTTCTCTACATCGCGGATATAGGCCTCGATAGAATTGGCTGACAGGGATCGCTCCAGCTGCAGATATGCTTTGAATCCTTTCAGGTATATGTCCCACATGGGCGGCAAGTTACATAAAAAAGGCCCTCCCAAAGTAATGGGAAGGCCTCTTATATCATTCACCGGCAATCAGTTTGCCGGCAGTCTAATTAGAATTTTTCCAGACCGGAGAAGAAGAAGTTACCTTCGATCTCTGCGTTCTCGTCAGAGTCAGAACCGTGAACAGCGTTACGGCCTACAGACTCAGCGTACTTCTTACGGATAGTACCTTCTTCTGCGTTGGCAGGGTTGGTAGCACCGATCAGTTTACGGAAGTCTTCTACAGCATTGGCTTTCTCCAGGATAGCTGCCACGATGTGACCGCTGCTCATGAATTCTACCAGTTCGCCGTAAAAAGGCCTTTCTTTATGCACAGCATAAAATTCACCCGCTTTCTCTGCAGAGAGCCTGGTCATTTTCATTGCTACGATACGGAAACCGGCAGCGTTAATTTTGTCCAGAATACCACCAATATGCCCATTTTCAACGGCATCCGGCTTAATCATTGTAAAAGTTCTGTTGTTAGCCATATATTTAGATTCCTAATTAACTAATTTTGCGCGCAAATGTAACCAGAATTTGTTTAGTGATGAAAAAAAAGAGAACTTCGCACTTCATTTTTTGGAAAGAAACGGTTATATTTTATTGTTAATATAAAAGCAGGTACGCCTGTATTTAAAGGTTAAGAATGAAGAGGATAGAGGAAATCAAGCCCTTGCTGGAAACCCCTAAAAGAGTGGTAATAACAATGCATCAGAAACCAGATGCAGACGCAATGGGCTCATCACTGGCCTTATACCATTATCTCAGACAGAAAGGTCATGATGTAACCGTTATTTCCCCTACTAATTTCCCGGATTTCCTGATATGGATGCCTGGTGCTAAGGAAGTAATTGATTTTGAATCCATGCAGGAAAAAGCGCTGAAAGCGCTGGACGGAATTGAACTGCTGTTTTGCCTGGATTTCAATGCGTTGTATCGTACGAAGAGTATGGAACCATACCTGACACAGATGGCCTGCACGAAGATCCTGGTGGACCATCACCTGGAACCGCAGCCGGTTTTTGACTACGGCATTAGCGATACTACGGCGGCTTCCACTGCACAGCTGATATACGAGATCATCTATAAACTGGGAGATGAGGACCTGATCAATGAAGATATGGCCCAGTGTATTTATGCGGGCACCATGACAGACACAGGTTCTTTCCGTTTTACCTCTACTTCTGCGAGAGTACACCGTATGGTGGCTGATCTGTTTGACCGCGGTCTGAAACACGAGATCATCCACTCAGCGATCTATGACAATTTCCTTGAAAACCGCCTGCGTTTCCTGGGCCACAGCCTGTTGAACCGTATGGAGGTGTATTACGAATATAATACAGCCATGATCGCAATTCCGTATACGGACCTGAAGCGCTTCGACCTGCAGACCGGCGATACAGAGGGAGTGGTGAACTTCCTGCTGTCTATCCAGGGTATCAAGCTGGCAGCGCTGATCATAGATCGTCATGCGGAAATAAAACTATCTTTCCGTTCCAAGGGTGATTTTGATGTGAACACGTTCGCAAGGAAATACTTCGACGGTGGCGGCCATTTCCACGCAGCCGGCGGCCACAGCTCCGAATCACTTGATAAAACAGTGGAGCATTTTATTGAGGCCATTAAAGAGAACGAAGAACAGTTACAATAAGTTATTCAATCCTACTAATACAGTCAAATGAAAAAGAACAAACAGTTGTTAGTTGCAGCATTAGGCCTCTTTCTGGCCAGCTGCGGTGCCGGTGGCTCCAAAAAGACACCAGGCGGCGTAGACTTCGTTGTTCATAAGTCAGGAAGTGGTGCGCAGCTGAAGCTGGGTGACACTGTACTGCTGAACATCATCCAAAGTCTGAATGATTCCGTACTCGTTGAGTCCCGCAAGATGGCGGGAGGTCCTGTACCTTTCGTTATCTCTAAGTCCGTAAACAAGTACGACCTGATGGACGGTCTGGCTATGCTGAAAGAAGGCGATAGCGCTACTTTCTCTATTCCTATCGATAGCTTGCCTGAGCCTCATCCACCATTCGGTAAAAAAGGTGATAAGCTGAATGTGACTTTCGTAGTAGTAGGTAAATATGCAGCTGCTGAGCAGAAAGCAAAAGACGAAAAAGTCATTAAGGAATACATGGATAAAAACAAGATCACCGCTACCGCTACTCCTGAGGGCGTATACGTATCCGTAAAGGAAGAAGGTACTGGTGCTCAGCCTAAAGCAGGCGATACCGTTTATGTACACTACACCGGTAAACTGCTGGATGGTAAAGTATTTGATTCCAGCCTGGATTCTACACTGAGACCAGGTATGAAGATCGAGCCTATCAAATTCCCTATCGGTCGCGGTTTCGTGATCAAAGGTTGGGATGCTGGTATCGCTTCGCTGAAAAAAGGAAGCAAGGCAACGCTGATCATTCCTTCTACTTTAGCTTACGGTTTACAGGGTAGTCCTCCTGCTATCCCAGGTAACTCCGTACTGGCATTTGATGTTCAGCTGGTAGATGTTAAAGCTGGTGCTCCTGAAGCTCCTGCTACACCTGCTGCGCTGCAACCAGGTAAGAAATAATCAAAAGTTACCGATAATAAAAACGGCCGTTCGTCTTATGCGAACGGCCGTTTTTGTTTTATGATTTGTCCTATCATTTAAAATTCATTGATTCCATTTACGCGTCCATCCAATCCCCGGGGATTACACCAGAGGTTATAAACAACACGTTTCAAGGGATTTCCGAGGTTATAAACGACACGTTCCCGGGGTTGCATCCCGCGCTACAAACAAAGGACTCCGCCGGGAGCCGATTACCATGAATGATCCTGTATTGTTCCCCCGGGGTTGCACCCCGCGTTACAAACAAGGGGCTGTGTCATAAGTAACTCGATGGCTCTGAGAATTTCTTATACGAAAATTTTCTCCATCAGGTACCCGAATAAATTTGGGTAAAAGTTATTTATGAGACAGCCCCATTATGTTGTATTAATGACGTTTTTGTAAATACCGGGCGACGGAGGCAGCTCCAGCCATCATCATCAATATCCATCCACCATTACCTCATACATCTTCACCTTCAGCTCTTCCAGCGAGACATCCTGCACCAGGTTGCCATCCTGCGCATATGAAATAGCACCTGTTTCTTCCGAAACGATAAGCGCCAGGTTATCGCTGTGCTCCGTGATGCCTACACCTGAGCGGTGACGTAAACCGATCCGCGTGGGCAGGTTAGGATTCTCTGACACAGGCAGTATCACTTTTGCAGCGAGTATTTTGTTGCCTACAATGATCAGTGCGCCATCGTGAAGGGGACTGCCTTTGCAGAAGATGCTCTCCAGTAATTTGGCGTTGATGTTACTGTCGATAGCTATACTGGATGCAGTGTCAAACTTCACACGATAAGTATTGGCGATCACGATCAGCGCTCCTGTGCGGCTGCCGGCCATACGGGCTATAGCAGTGATCACTTCATTGATGATATTCTCTTCTTCCTTATAACTTTTAAACTTATCAGGCAGGAACAACTTGGTGAAAAAACTGTCTTTACTGAGCGGCGCCTTTTTCCCCAATACCAGCAGGAACTTCCTGATCTCAGGCTGGAAAATTATGATAATAGCGATCAGTCCGATATTGATGAAACTCTGCAGCAGAGTAGAAAGTATCGGCATCTGCAGGTGTTGTACTACAAAGTAAGCCAGATAGATGATCAATAGTCCTACGAAGATGTTAAAGGCCAGGCTACCTTTCAACAGGCGGTACAGCTGTACCACCAGGAAGATCACGATTGCCAGGTCGAGTATATTTAACCAGTGGAAATGATAACCGTAAAAACTAAATAAGCTCTCCATAGATCGTAAAAATAGCGAATATTTATCAGCTAAAGTGTATTCATATACTGCGTGATCTTTACCGCTTCCATAGCAGCTTTCACATCATGTACACGCAGGATGTGTGCGCCCTGCTGCAAAGCAAGTGTATGCAGTATTGTTGTACCATTCAATGCTTCAGCAGGTGTAATGTCAAGCAATTTATAGATCATTGATTTCCTGGAAATGCCTACCAGCAGCGGACAATCCAGCATGTGGAACACATGGAGCTTCTTCATCAGCGTATAGTTGTGGGCGATGGTTTTTCCAAAGCCGAAACCAGGGTCGATGATGATATCTTTGATACCTGCCTGCAGGCATTCTGCACGTTTACGGATAAAGTAATCCAGCACTTCCTGTGTTACATCTTCATAGGCCGGCCTATGTTGCATATCAGCAGGTGTGCCTTTCATATGCATGGCGATGTAAGGCACCTGTAGCCGTCCTGCAGTGGGGATCATCTCCTTATCCATATCACCGGCACTGATATCATTGATGATGGCTGCGCCCGCATGTATAGTCTGTTCTGCTACATTCGCGTAGTATGTATCGATAGAGAGGATGGCTTTTGGATAATGTTCTTTCAGTATCCTGACAGCCGGTAGTAAGCGCGCCAGTTCTGTTTCAGGACCGACGTCGATGGCGCCGGGACGGGTGCTCTGTGCACCGATGTCCAGGATCTGTGCTCCGTGTTCCAGCAGCTGCGCCGCTCTTTCAAGAATGAGATCAATATGCTGCGTTCTGCTGCCGGCAAAGAATGAATCTTCCGTGATGTTGATGATGCCCATTATAACTGGTTTGGACAAATCCAGTAATGAGCCCTGACAGTTGATCGTGCCGGTATATTCGCCGTTCCTCCCTTCCATAGTATCCATTTGCATTTTATTGATTATTTTGCCAGACAAAAATAGAATAATGTGGTGATCTGCAAGTAAGTATGTGAGCACCACTAAAAATAGTTATCCATGAAACTGCTCCTGAACCTATTAAGAATTATCGTTGGCGTTTTATTTATCTTCTCAGGTCTCGTCAAAGCAAATGATCCCCTGGGACTCAGTTATAAAATGGAAGAGTTTTTTGAGGTCCTGCACATGACCTTCATGTCTCCGTTATCGCTTACCTACTCCCTGGTGATGAATACCCTGGAGATAGCGCTGGGCGCTGCTTTAATCTTAGGATTCAGCATGCGTCTGACTTCCACCTTACTGCTTCTCATGATCGCGTTCTTTACCTTCCTGACAGGTTATGCCCTGTACAGCGGGGAAATAAAGGAATGCGGATGTTTTGGCGACTGTATCAAACTGACGGCTACAGAAACGTTCTGGAAAGATGTGATACTGCTGGTGATGATACTGATCATTTTCATCTACAGGAAACGCATACAGCCACTGTTTGGTAAAAAGCTGACGGCTGTGCTGACGCTTGTATCTGTTTTATTTGCGGCCGGCTTACAATGGTATACATTGTCACACCTGCCTATCGTGGATTGCCTGGGATATAAAGTAGGTAACAACCTGCCGGAGAAGATGAAACTGCCTCCAGGTGCGCGTCCTGCGGAATATGAAACAGTGCTGATATACGAAAAGGATGGTCAGCAGAAAGAATTCACTCCTGAGAACTATCCATGGTCAGACAGCACCTGGAAGTTTGTAGACCGTCGTGATAAGCTGGTACGTGAAGCAGAAGGAGAGGCGCCTGTGAAGGACTTCATCCTGACAGACCTGGATGGCGCAGATCAGACCCAGGCTATCCTGTCTGAACCAACACCGGTATACCTGTTCCTCGTGAAGAATGTAAATGAAGCAGGTAAAGGCTGGGATGCCAAAATGCATGCCCTGCAGGAACAGTTTAAGGCTGGTAAGGTCTATATTTACGGTGTGACCGCTTCCGGTAAAGCGGATATTTCGGCTTTTACCGCTGCACATGGATTGCAGTTCCCATTCTTACAGATGGACGGCACTGCAATCAAGACAGCAGGAAGGAGCAATCCATGCCTGATATTGCTGGAAAAAGGCACTGTAAAGGGCAAATGGCATTATAACGACATACCATAAATAAATGCATGTTCAGATTTCTGCTGCGTAAACTCAGTTATGGGGTACTAGTACTGCTGGGTGTAGTACTCCTGGTATTCTTCCTGTTCAATGTATTGCCGGGAGATCCGGCCCGTTTGACACTGGGACAGCGCGCAGATGTGACATCGCTTGAAAATGTAAAGAAGGAATTGCACCTGGATAAACCATTACCGGTGCAGTTCCTTTTGTATTTAAATGACATTTCCCCGCTGAGTATTCATACCCAGGAGGAAGCGAAAGGCGTCCTGCATTATCTTACACTAGCTCATTTATCAGGCGACAGGATGCTTGTACTGAAAACACCCTATCTGCGCCGTTCCTACCAGGGAAAGAAAGACGTTTGGGAAATATTGACGGAAGCCCTGCCGGGAACGCTGGTCCTGGCCATTGCTGCCATGCTGTTTGCAACTGTGGTGGGGATAGGACTAGGCATCATATCCGCAGTAAAACAAAATACCTGGATGGATACAGGGGCTGTATTTGCCAGTGTGGTGGGTATTTCTGCCCCGTCTTTCTTTATGGGTATTGTGCTGGCTTACCTGTTTGGCTTTGTATGGAGCGATTATACAGGGCTGCATATGACGGGCAGTTTGTATGAAACAGATCCTTTTGCGGGAAGGACCATCAATCTCCAGAACCTCGTCCTGCCTGCCATTACACTGGGCATCCGGCCGCTGGCCATTATTGTGCAGTTAACGCGCAGCGCCATGCTGGACGTGCTGCACCAGGATTATATACGTACTGCTTATGCCAAGGGCCTGCCCGGAAGGCTGGTGGTATTGCGGCATGCACTCCGGAATGCCCTGAATCCCGTTATTACTGCTATCACCGGCTGGTTTGCCGAATTGCTGGCAGGGGCATTTTTCGTGGAATATATCTTCGGCTGGAAGGGTATCGGGAAAGTGACGGTGGATGCTTTGGAAAAGTTCGATTTTCCCGTGCTGATGGGAGCTATCTTATTTACAGCGGGTATTTTTGTGATCATTAACCTGCTGGCGGATCTTTTGTACACCATTATAGATCCGCGGATAAAATTATAACCTACTCATTTTAAACAGATTGTCCTTTTTTTCTAAAAATCTTCCCTTTTTTTGTAACAAAGTATTTTACGGGTCGTCTTCTTTGTATAAACGCCCTGTGGCATCCGGATCGAAGAGGAGAGAAAAAGCGGTAGGGGTTAATTAGTAACTTAGAACAAGGAATCTGTTATCTATGTCATTAGCAATATTTCTCTCCCAGGTAGTACCCGTCAGGCAGAAGCTGTACCGCTTTGCCTACCGGTTGCTTGAGAACGAGGAAGATGCGATGGACATAACACAGGACGCCCTGATGAAGGTATGGCAGCAGCAGGAGCGGATGACCGATCTGCAGAGCGTGGAAGCCTGGTGCATGCGTATCGTACGCAACCTGGCCCTTGACAAACTGAAAGCCAGGAAATACAGGCGGTCGGAAGAGCTGGACAAGGCAGGGGATATGCCTGCACAACATCAGCCTAATCCTCATGCTGCTGCAGAGCAACAGGACGTAATGAACAGGGTACATCGTATTATTGCGGCTTTGCCGGAAAAATACCGTACTATTATACAACTGAGAGATATTGACGGGTACAGCTATCAGGAGATAGCAGAGATACTGTCTGTCGAACTGAGTGAAGTGAAGATAAACCTTCACCGTGCAAGGAAAACAGTGCGTGAACAATTACAAAAACTGCAAGTGTATGGAGTTTAACAAAGTCAGGGAACTACTGGACCGCTATTGGGATGGTACCTCTACACTGGAGGAAGAGGAAGTTTTGCGCAGTTTTTTCAGCAGGGAAATCGCTAATCTCCCTGCGGATCTGAAAGAGGCGCAGCCATTGTTCAGATACTTTGCTGAGGAAAGCGATATTCCGATGCCAGTATTCCCTGATATAGAGATGCCAGTGGCCCGGACGCCGGAAAGGCCTGTCAGACAAATGATATGGCAGCACTGGATGAAGTATGCCGCCATGCTGCTGGTCGCAGTGGGTATCGGGTATGCAGCGCGGCAGGTCGAGTCAAAGCAGGACCGGATAATGGCATCACTGTCAGAGCAGGACACTTTTGATGATCCCGAAAAAGCATTTGCTGTCACACAGAAAGCATTGCAGCTGCTGTCCCGCAACCTGAACAAGGGTACAGCACAAATGCAGAAACTGGCTTACTTCAACGATGCTACGGAGAAGATCAAAGCAAATTAATCAAGGCCATTCTAAATTTCGATAAAAAAAAAACACATGAAACGCTTTTTGTTACTGTTGCTGCTTGTTGCAGTCACCAGCACGCCGCTATTTGCCCAGCAGGGAAGTGGAATAGACCGCTTTTTTGAAAAATATGAGAGCGATCAGAGTTTCACCCTGATAAGTGTCACACCCAAGATGTTTAGCATGTTCAGTAAACTGGACATCAATTCCTCCGAAGGAAAACAATTCCTCCAGATCGTAAAAAAGATCAGGGGCCTGCGTATCCTGGCGAAAGAAAACACCAAAGGAGGGAATCAGTTATTCAAAGAAGCATCCTCTATGCTGAATAAAGAATTTGAAGAGCTGATGACCGTCCGCGATGGAAAAGACGACCTTCGTTTCCTGGTAAAGGAAAATGCGAAAGGGAACATTGCTGAACTGATCATGCTGGTAGGCAGCGACGACGAGTTCCTGGCAATGAGCCTGGTAGGAGACATTGACCTCGCGGAGATCAGCCAGCTGGCATCAAATATGAATATAGACGGTTTTGACAAGCTCAAGAACCTGAAACATTAACCCACTTTATCACCACATAACCTTTTGAAATGAAATATTGTTCCATCCTTGTAGCAGCACTTTTGCTGGCGGTAAGTCCGGCTATGGCCCAGAAGAAATCTCTCCGTAAATTTTACCGCGAGCAACGCCGTCATAGCGATGTAATGGGAGTGAGAATAGGCGTAGGAAGAATCCCGCTGAAACTGGCTTCCTGGATAGTGCCAAAGAGCGCCATGAAGGAAGAAGGAGTACCCCTGAAACGGCTGATCGGAAAAGTGCAGAAGGTAAAGGTGTATACGCTGATGGGCAGCCAGAACTTTGTGGATGTGGCCTCCATACAGCGACTGAAGCAAACACTTATGGATAAGGACGGTTTTGAAACCCTCATGGAAGTGAGACATGAAGGTGCGAATGTCTTTATCATGAATAAAGGGAGGGAAGATGAGTTAGGTAATGTGGTGATGCTGGTACAGGAAGATACCGAATTTGTGATCGTGAGCTTACGTACAAAGTTGCACATGAATGATGTGAACACACTGATAGAAGGATTTGCAAAGAACTAAAAATGCTTCCTGAATATTACTGATAGACCAGACCGATAGCCTATATACTGCATTTATGAAGAAAAGCCGTCTCAATTATTATTGGGACGGCTTTTTTGTTAATCCAGCGCACTGTTTCAATACGTCAGGATATCATCTATTTTATAGGTCTGGCCTTCTTTTACTACGAGTAACTTGTTAATGATCCTCTTTTTGGTGTAGTTGCTTATGTAAGACGCAATATAGACATTTGGCTTTTTGGGATCCTTATTTATAACCAAAGTCCTCAGCCAGTCGATGTCCGTGTCTTGTGCATTCACAAATGGATCATTATCCAATTCCTCATCTTTGGCTATCCTGTTCAGGATTTTTTTTGTACAATATTGCTTTTTAATTAAAGTAAGTTTCTTTTCGTCAAGCGACTCCACGCTTGCAGTAATGTAACTGGTATAAAACTGCTTTAACATGGTTGCTGCACTATCATTGGATGTCTTATTCTGCCCCCGGCAATATGAGCTAAAGAATATCAGGATACTGACAAAACAGGAAGCTAAAAATTGTGTTTTCATATATACCATCTATAAATTTTATGAAGGTTGAAGTTCCAAATAATCAGACCTTCGGATTACGACTATCGACCAGTCCGTACCATAAAGAATGCGACGGCCGGTATGTACAGCGTTATATAAAAAAAACCGTCCCAATTATCATTGAAACGGCCTCTTCTTGTTTTATTAATAGTGTTATTTTATCTTATCACCACTTCTCTTACCACGGTTTCTCCCAGCATTTCATTTACCAGTTTGATAATACGGTCTTTAGAATAGCTCAGCTCTTGTTTCAGTGGAGCTACAGTGGTAGTGATGTGTAATTTATTGTCAATGAGTTGTATACTTTCTGTATAACGGGAGATGGTCTTTCCCATTAGTTGTTCCCAGTTTTCCTGTATACGCACTTCAGTGAGCCTCGGTTTTAACCGGCTTTTAGACATAAAATCTCTGAGTGCATCCTCCATTGACGTCATTCCGTAGCGCATGCGGCAAAGATAAGCATTTCGTCTTACTACATCTCTACTAACTGAAAACTCTCTTCATTTTCTTTGAACGCTTCGCGTATTCTTGTTGCATGCGTATCGGTAATAAAGACCTGGCCGTATGCCTGACTACTCACTAGTTTTATCAGTCTACTCACTCTTTCCTGGTCCAATTTTTCAAAGACATCATCGAGCAGGAGGAGCGGAGGAAATTTTTTATGTTCTTTAATGACTTCAAACTGTGCTAGTTTCAATGCAAAGAGAAAACTTTTACGTTGTCCCTGTGAGGCGCTTGTTTTCATGGCATGATCGTCCAGCAGGAACTGAAGGTCATCCCGGTGTATGCCGCCGGTAGTTCTTTGCATCATCATATCCTTATACCGGTTGGCAGCCAGCAGTTCAGTGAAGGTCTGTTCATGCAGACCGGATTGATATTGTATATTGACAATTTCATGTTTACCGGCCAGGTAATCATATAGTTCCTGCACCTGTTTGATAAATCCCGGGAGGAAGGCGCGTCTCCATTCGAAGACGGGAGTGCCGTGATGCACGAGTTGTTCATCAAATACATCCAGGAGGGCGTCCTGGTTACCTCCCTGGGTAGCGATGGTTTTCAGCAGGCTGTTTTTCTGCTGTAATATTTTCTGGTAGGTAATGAGATGATCGAGGTAGCCGGGATGCAACTGGCAGAGCAGGGCATCCAGCCATTTACGGCGTTCTTCACTGCCACCAAGAATGATCTCCGCATCGTCGGGTGCGATCATAACAGCAGGGAACTGACCGATATGGCGGGAGAAACGTTCGTAAGGCTCATCGTTGAGGGCAATTTCCTTTTTGCCGTCTTTGAGGGTACAGACGATCTTTCCTTCCTGGCCGTCCCTGTCGAGGAGGGCTTCCAGGCGGAAGCCATTGGTATGGTACTGGGTGTTCTGTGCTTCGCTGCTGGTAAAGTAGCTTTTGGTGAAGCATATATAATATATAGCATCGAGCAGGTTGGTCTTACCGGAGCCGTTGCGACCGGTAATGCCGATGATGCGCTTGTTGAAGGTGAAACTTTTCCCGGAGTAATTTTTAAACTGAACAAGTGATATCTTTCTGAGCGACAGCAATTAACTTTCTGATTATCAGTTATGAATTAAAAATATATTTATCGTAACCTGCCGGTGTACGCGGAAAGACTGGTAATCAGGCCTTCCCGAAACCCCACTATTTGCGGACAAGTTGCTGCAAAGTTGCAAAGTATTTAGTTTTTAGGATTTTCCTGTTATATTTGCGGACAAATTAAGAAACAGTGGCTACAAAAACAGACGTAAAGACGAAATTCACCAAAGAGACATATTTGTACTGGTATGAATTGATGCTCTTGCTGCGCCGCTTTGAAGAAAAAGCCGGCCAATTGTATGGGATGCAGAAGATTCGTGGTTTTTGTCACCTGTACATAGGACAGGAAGCAATTGCCGCAGGTGCGATGTCTGCGACTAAACCGGACGACAAGTTCATCACTGCCTACCGCGACCACGCGCTGGCTATAGCAAAAGGAATGACTGCTGATGAGTGTATGGCTGAACTGTATGGTAAAGCTACAGGTTGTTCCAAGGGTAAAGGTGGTAGTATGCACTTCTTTGCTCCGGATAAAGGTTTTTATGGTGGTCATGGTATCGTGGGTGCACAGATCGGTACCGGTGCTGGATTGGCTTTTGCTGAGCAGTACAAGGGCACTGACAGCGTAGCGCTTTGCTTCTTCGGTGATGGTGCTGCCCGTCAGGGTATGCTGCATGAGACCTTCAACATGGCCATGCTGTGGAAACTGCCGGTAATATTCATTTGCGAAAACAACATGTACGCGATGGGTACTTCAGTAGAACGTACTTCCAACGTACTGGATATCTATAAGTTAGCGAACGCCTACGATATGCCTAGCGCCACTATCGATGGTATGAGCGCTGAAGCTGTACACGAAGGCGTTGAAAGAGCCGTAAAACGTGCACGTGCCGGTGAAGGTCCTACCTTGCTGGAAATCAAGACTTACCGTTACCGTGGTCACTCCATGAGCGATCCGGCTAAATACCGTACCAAAGAGGAAGTAGAAGAGTATAAGGAGAAAGATCCTATCAACCAGGTACTGGCTACTATCCAGAAGAACAAATGGGCTACGGAAGCGGAAATCGAAGCTATCAACGAAAAGGTAAAACAAGAAGTGGAACATTGCGTACAGTTCGCAGAAGAGTCTCCATGGCCTTCAGATGATGAGCTGCTGAAAGACGTATATGTTCAACAGGATTACCCATTCATTGTTGACTAAATAATATGTGAAAGGTTAGCGATCCCGGCTGTTTAATATAAACGGGTAGATTCGCTAACCTTTTTTATATTTGCGGGAATTTTACACAGCCGTACCTGTACCGTAATAAGAAATAACAATTTAACGATCACATTTACAATGACCGAGACAAAAAATAAGACCGCAGCTGAAAATACTTCCGTGTCAAAGGAATTCCAACTGGAAGACTCTATCCACAAGGCGGAGGCGTTCTTTAACAAGAATAAAAACAGCATTATCATAGCCCTGCTCGTAATAGTAGTGGTAGTGGGCGGTTCTTTTGCCTACAACAGATTCATCAAAGGTCCTAACGAAAAGAAAGCGCAGGACATGGTATTCCATGCACAGCAGTATTTCGAAAAGGATTCTTTCCGTGTTGCATTAAATGGAGACGGTAACTATTACGGATTCCTGCAGGTAATTGATAAATACGGCAGCACCAAAACAGGTCAGTTAGCAAAATATTATGCAGGCGTATGCTACGTAAAACTGGGTGAATTCCAGAAAGGTGCAGACCTGCTGAGCAGTTACAGCAGCGGCGACCAGATCGTACAGGCTATGGCCTACGGTTTAGCTGGTGATGCTTACATGGAACTGGGCAAAACTGAAGAAGGTATTGAATATTACAAGAAAGCAGGTCATCACAGCAACAATGAGCTGACTGCACCTACTTTCCTGTTCCGCGCTGGTCTGGCACTGGAAAAAGCAAACAAACCTGCTGACGCCATTGCTGTTTACAAAGAAATCCGCGAAAAATATCCTCAGACCGCTGAAGGCCGCGAAATGGACAAATACCTGGCGCGCCTGGGTGAGGTGAGGAATTAATTGATATTTTAATCTGGTCATGTCAATACATAATCAAAGCTTATTGAACGATGCTGGCATTCTCAATCTAGAGGATGCCAGTGTTGTTATAGTATATACCGAATGGAATGATACGGTGATCAACGAACTGGTAGCAGGTTGCGACCGGGCGCTGGCGCAATACAACGTATCCAAGGTCTCAAAAGTAGTTGTACCGGGCGCATTTGAACTCCCCTTTGCCTGCAAACAGTACTGGCACCGTACACAGGGTACATCCAAACAACCTGGCGCTATTATTGCTTTCGGATGCGTGATAAGAGGAGAAACCCCGCATTTTGACTATGTTTGTAAAGGTGTAACGGAAGGTATCATGCAATTGAACCTGGAATTACCGGTACCCGTTATCTTCGGTATCCTGACTGTCGACAATATGCAGCAGGCGGAAGAAAGACTGGGGGGCATACATGGGCACAAAGGGGAGGAAGCCGCTATCACCGCACTGAAAATGATATCTATGATGCGTCAATTGTAAGCATAGCTGCTAAGCCCCATATTAGTTACGTGTGATGTTCATTATCGCTACAGTTTCAGGCCGGTATACTTTATTCCTGTTACCAGCAGCTACCAAAACTGCGGTTTATCACTAAAGACTAACTCAATGAACGTACAGCTTTTTATTCCATGCTTCGTAGATCAGCTGTTCCCGGAAACAGGCTTCAATATGGTGAAAGTGCTGGAAAAGCTGGGATGTAACGTTAAGTATAATCCCAACCAGACCTGCTGCGGACAACCTGCTTTTAACGCAGGATATTGGGATGAAGCCCGTTCCGTTGCCAATAAATTCATCAAAGACTTTCATACTGTCGATTATATAGTGGCGCCCAGTGGCTCCTGCACAGGATTTGTACGTAATTACTACGGCAAACTGTTCGACAATTCCGCTGCACACAATGATGTAAAGATGTTGCGCAGGCAGATGTATGAATTCACCGAATTCCTGACAGACGTACTGCATGTAACAGATATTGGCGCAACGCTTAATGGTGTGGCTACTTATCATGATGCCTGCGGGGCTTTACGCGAATGTGGCATCAAGGAAGGCCCACGCAGCCTGCTTTCAAAAGTGAAAGGGCTGGAGCTGCAGGAAATGAATGATTGTGAGGTATGCTGCGGCTTCGGTGGAACATTCTCTGTGAAGTTCGAGCCTATCTCTATCGGTATGGGAGAACAGAAGGTGAACAATGCGGTGGCCAGCGGTGCAGATTACCTGATCTCTACAGATCTTTCCTGCCTGATGCACCTGGATGGTTATATCAGGAAACACGAACTGAATATTAAAACGATGCATATTGCCGATGTACTGGCCAGTGGCTGGTAAGCGGCAAAAGACGAATTTAAATTATTAGAGAATGAACTACTGGCTTGTAAAATCAGAACCTTTTAAGTACTCGTGGGACCAATTTGTAAAAGACGGGAAAACCTTCTGGGACGGCGTGCGCAATTACCAGGCGCGCAATAACCTGAAAGGTATGAAAAAGGGAGACCAGGTATTGTTCTATCACAGTAATGAGGGCCTGGCCGTAGTAGGTATTGCAAAAGTAGCGAAAGAACACTATCAGGACCCGACCACACCGGATCCTAACTGGGTAGTGGTAGATCTGCAGCCGGTAAAGCCATTCAAAACACCGGTAACGCTGGCGCAGATGAAAGCTGAAAAAAGACTGGAAAATCTTTCCCTTATCCGCCAGGGACGTCTCTCAGTTTGTGCAGTGACTGCAGGCGAATTTGAGACCATCCTGGAGATGGGTGATATGAAATAGTTTATGGAATTTTAGTTCCTGCGGCATCTTCCTGTTATAGTATTTATCCTAAAAATAAATTCCTATGACAAGAAGATGTTCTGTTTTAATGAATACTGTAATTGTTTTCCCCTGTATGCTTTTGTTTGCCGCACTTATGTTAAGTGCCTGCAAAAAGCCCGGAAGCATTGCCGCTCAGCGGTCGCTGGCCATAAAAAGTGAAGGCTATCGGTCTGATAATGAAATATCAGAATACAAGGCAATGGATGCAGCTGCTCCTGTATCAATGATGATGGCTCCAATACCATCTGCAGCATCAGAGAATTATGCCGACATACCCCAAAAGATCATCAAAGAAGGCACACTCCGTTATTCGGTTCGTGATTATAAGCACGCCCATAAAGAACTGATTGGCATTGTGGCCCGTAATGGAGGATCTGTGATCAGTGAGGCAGAGCATCGTTCAGACGTATCATGGGAAGCGGAGCTGGAGATCAGGGTACCGGCCGAAAAGTTTGATAGCTGCCTGGATGCATTGGTTGGTGCAGAGGAAAACCTGTTGGTAAAGAACATCACTTCAAAGGATGTTACAGAAGAATATGTGGATGTCGCCGCCAGGATGAAGGCAAGGAAAGAGGTGGAACAGCGTTACCTCGACATTCTGAAGCAGGCAAAGACCGTAGAAGATATTCTGAAAGTGGAAGAGCAGCTGAAGAGTATCCGGGAGGAAGTGGAAGCAGCTCAGGGACGTTTGCAATACATCGATCACAATGTAGCCATGAGCGTTATCCACCTCTCTTTTTTCCAGACATTTTCTAATACAACACCACGGGGACCGAGCTTCTTTTCCAGCATCTTCTTTTCCATTAAAGATGGCTGGAATAGTGTACTGGCAGCGCTTATTTCAATCACCGGCTTATGGCCTGTATGGGTAGTGGCTACTGCGCTCTTTATCATTATCCGCAGATACAGAAAACGTCGCCGTTTGACAAAAGCTGGCGCGTGATTATGGCATGGTGGCCGCTAAGGCTGCCATTGCTTTTTTACGTTCCAGCTGACGATGATGTTTGAAGACGCCTTTGGTTACAAAGTAACCGAGAGATGCGCCCATCCATACATCGCTGCTCCAGTGTCTTTCCTGGTAAAGGCGGGTAGTACCTGTCATGATCGCAATGGAATAAGCTACCCAGGGCACCCATGGATGTTCCTCGCCATAAGCCTCTGCCAGGGCAGTGGCCACAGAAGTCACTGTCAGCATATGGCCGGAAGGGAAGGAGGTATGGTATTTATCCATGGAGAAGGGCGCGTTAAATACCAGCGGGTCATCATAGTATGTTGGCCTGCCGCGTCTTACCACAGACTTTGTGAATGTATAGATCAGTGTGGAAATGAGTAAGGACTTGGCCGTCATCAGTGAGGTATGTTCCAGCTGCCGGTTTTTTGATATAACGCCTGCTACATACATACCGCCTACCAGGTACGGAGAGTAGGCGTTTCCAAAAGGTTCTACCTGGCCGGTCACACTATTCCAGAAGTTGGTATGATTACGGAGGAAGAACTGCTTCACTTCATAGTCAACCGCCAGCAAGCCACCGGCAGTACCAAGAACGATACCGAGTTTGGTAAAATCTCTTCCATTCCAGTGTGCAGGCCTGGATACGGTGTATTTCAGGTCTGTCCACATACTTCCGAGGTAAGCGCCGTTTATGCGGTAACGTATAGTAGTATCCGCTGCGGTCAATGTATGTACCTCCTTCGTTTTTGTGCTATCGGTATATTGGAGGGTGGTGGTGTCTGACTGTGCGTTGGCATTCACATGCGCTAATAACACGCTGCACAGTGTAAGCGTCTGTAAAATCTTCAATTGCTGTTATTTATTCTAGGCGATAAAGTTACGGTAAATGTTAAAACCCGTATATTTAAATTTTAAAAATGTCTTGTAGAAATGAAGCCTAGTTTAGTAGTTTTAACTGGTGCGGGTATCAGTGCAGAGAGTGGACTGCGGACGTTTCGCGACAGTGATGGTCTATGGGAAGGATATGACGTACAGGAAGTTGCGAGCCCGAAGGGATGGCAGAGAAATCCGCAGCTCGTACTCGATTTTTATAATTTGCGCCGCAAGGATGTGCTGGCGGCAGTGCCTAATGAGGCGCACTTCGGGCTGGCCAGGTTGCAGGAGAAATTCGATGTAGATATCATCACACAGAATATTGATAATCTGCATGAGCGTGCAGGATCGAAGAAGGTACTGCATTTGCATGGAGAGATACTGAAAATGCGTAGTGTGCGGGACAAGTCGCGCAGCTATGAGATCGTAGGCGATATTAACGTGGGAGATAAAGGGCCGGACGGTGCACAACTGCGTCCGGACATCGTATGGTTTGGAGAAGATGTACCTAGGATCGTGGATGCCACTGCATTGGTGTTATCAGCTGATATCTTTGTTGTAATTGGTACCTCACTGGCGGTATATCCTGCCGCAGGTCTTATAGATCATCTGCCGGTACATGTGCCTGCTTTTGTGGTCGATAAAAAAATTCCGGAGATGGCTTACCGGAAAAAACTGGTGAAGATAGAAAAGCCTGCAACCGAAGGGATACTGGACCTGGAGGAGGCATTGGCGAAATTATAAAAAGCATTTTCCGTATAGCCTTCGGGAACGTATAAACTGAAAGAGGCCATTCACCTTATAGTGGATGGCCTCTTTCAGTTTATATCAGGCAGTTTTACTCAAAGCTTTCTTCAAACCGGATATTGTATTCTTCCAGTTCTTTTAAAACGGGATTATATACATCCGGCATGATCGGGATCTGTAATCCTTTGAGGCTGATCTTTTCCTGCAGCAGCAGCTTGGCCATTATACCCAGGGGGAGTCCTACAGTTTTGGCCATAGCGGTACGCAGGCTGTCTTCTCCCTGTGTGATCATGTAGCTATGCAGGCGTGTGGTCATGCCTCTTCTTTCGAATTCTATTTCGTGCGTCATCACGATCATGTCTTTATCAGCAGGTTCCATGCCCAGTTTGGCCTCTACCACATGCTGGAGGATGGAGGCATTGGTCTGTTCACCGAGCCCGATGGTTTCACCGTTCAGCAGTCCCAGGAATTTCAGTTGTCGCAGTACTTTGGATTTGGCGCTGATACCGAGGTAACTGGCAATGTTCTCTTCATGGCTCTGTTTCGGATCCTTTTCGACCTTTTGACTGGCCCAATCGTAATAGGTCAGGGCATTCGTCTGTATTTTTTTTGAGTCATCGGTCAGGCCTAGTTTCACGAGTGTGCTCCATCCCTCACAGAAGTCAGGGTAGCGCAGGGTTGCCCGCATGAAGGTCGGGATCTCTTCCAGCTTATAGGCATCCATGTAGCCCATGGAATCCCTGTTGGGATAGTAAGCAAGTTTGCCCAGGCTGGGGATATGGATGGTTTTAGGCTGATCGAACAGTTGCTGGTAAGGAATCTCCTTCACTTTACCTTTCTCCCTGTATATAGCACCTGAGCTGCCTGCCAGCACAACATTGCGCGCATTCCAGGAGATCTTATACTGCCAGGGGTTATCATTGCTTTCAGGGGAGATCAGGCCGCCGCAGTAAGAGCGGAATGCAGAGATCTGTCCGCCTTTCTTTTCAATGGAATGAATGAGCTTCATAGCGCTCATGTGGTCAATACCTGGATCGAGACCCATCTCGTACATGAACAGCAAGCCTGCCTGTTCTATTTCCTTTTCGAGGAGTCTTATCTCTGGATCGATGTAGGAGGCGGTCAGCAGGTTTTTGCCGAACTGAAGGCAGTCCCTGGCAACGAAAATATGCAGTGAGGGAGGAAGCAGCGATATCACGAGGTCTGTTTCCTGTACCAGTTTCTGCCTGGAGGCCTGGTCCCGGATATCAATAACGGCGGGGGTAACGTAATAAGATTTGCCGGTCTTTGACTTAATAAGTGCAAGATCCTGGTCCGCGACAGTGATATGCCATTTTTGCCGCGGAGCATTTGATACCAGGTAGTCGATCAGGCTGGTGGACGACTTGCCGGCGCCAAACAAGAGTATATTCTTCATATTAATTTGTTCATCTTTAATATGGTTACAGAACAGGGATTTAACATCAGTCGTGTTACTAATGTTCGAAATTTCAGTAAATTTCGTTTTTAACCTACCTGAATTCTAATTAACTGTCCGTGACCCTCTGATTTTCACCGGGTTAAAAACAAAATGTTTGCCAATATTTTATTTTCCCAATATTCCTCTTTTCTATTATATGGAATATTAATTGAAGGAGTTGTTGCAAAATAAGGATTAAATGGAGTATCTGCAGAAATAGTTACTATTGCATAGCGTATTTGTAGCATATGACAATTCCTTTTTTATTCACATTCTCTGTCAAAAAGGCCGGAATACGGCTTAAAATGGCTATATTTGCATCTATTTATTTTTTTAGGAAGTAAATTGTAAATCAACAATATACAATGTCAGAAAATACGGAAAATCAGCAAGACGGCAGGATCATCCAGATCAACATTGAGGAGCAGATGAAAACGGCATACATAGACTATTCTATGTCAGTGATCGTTGGTCGTGCTCTTCCGGATGTCCGGGACGGTTTAAAGCCGGTACACCGCCGCGTGTTGTTTGGTATGAATGAGTTAGGGAATAACAGTAATAAACCTTACAAGAAGTCAGCCCGTATTGTAGGGGAGGTAATGGGTAAATTCCACCCGCATGGTGACGCCTCCATCTATGATACCATTGTACGTATGGCCCAGCCATGGAGCTTACGTTACATGCTGGTAGACGGTCAGGGTAACTTCGGGTCTGTGGATGGGGATATGCCGGCAGCAATGCGTTATACGGAGATCCGTCTGCAGCGCATGGCGGAGGCAATGCTGGAGGACATCGATAAAGAAACAGTGGATTTCACGCTGAACTTTGACGATACCCTGGAAGAGCCTACTGTATTGCCTACACGTATTCCGAACCTCCTGATCAATGGTGCGTCCGGTATTGCGGTAGGTATGGCTACCAACATCATGCCGCACAATCTTACTGAGGTAGTGGATGGTGCAATTGCATACATCGATAACCGTGACATTACGATTGAAGAACTGATAAAGCATGTGAAAGCGCCGGACTTCCCTACAGGTGGTATCATCTACGGTTATGAAGGGGTAAAACAGGGCTTTGAGACCGGCCGCGGAAGGGTAGTGGTACGTGGTAAGATCAACGTAGAAACATCCAAAGCGGGCCGTGAGCGCCTCGTGATCTATGAACTGCCTTATCAGATCAATAAGGCGGCCCTGCACCAGAAGATCGCACAGCTGGCTGATGATAAAATAATTGAAGGTATTTCCGAAGCGCGTGACGAGAGTGACCGCGACGGTATGCGCCTGGTGATCGATCTGAAACGTGAAGCGATTGCTAACGTGGTGATCAACCAGCTGTATAAATATTCTGAACTGCAGACTTCTTACGGTATCAATAACGTGGCGCTTGTAAAGGGACGTCCGCGTGTACTGAACCTGAAAGAAATGCTGTCAGAGTTCGTAGAGTTCCGTCATGAAGTAGTAGTACGCAGAACGCGTTTTGACCTGCGTAAAGCAGAAGAAAAAGCGCATATCTTACAGGGCTACCTGATAGCGCTGGATCACCTGGACGAGGTCATTGCCCTGATACGTGCTTCCCGTACACCGGAAGAAGCCAAAGACGGTTTGATGAGCCGCTTCGAACTGAGTGAGATTCAGTCTAAGGCAATACTGGAACTGCGTTTACAACGTCTGACCGGTATGGAGCGTGATAAGATCAAGGAAGAATATGATGAAGTAATGAAACTGATAGCCTACCTGAAGGAGGTATTGTCTGACGAAGGACTGCGTTTCAAGATCATCAAGGAAGAACTGGAAGATGTGAAGAAACGTTTCGGTGACGAGCGTAAGACTGAGATCCAGTACCTGGCGAGTGAAATGCGTATGGAAGATATCATTGCAGAGGAAGATGTGGTGATCACTATCTCCCACCTGGGTTATATCAAACGTACTTCGGCATATGACTACCGTCAGCAGAAACGTGGCGGCCGTGGTGCATTGGGTGGCAAGACCCGCGAAGAGGACTATATCGAGCACCTGTTCGTAGCCTCTACCCACCATACCATGTTGTTCTTCACAGAGAAAGGCCGTTGTTACTGGCTGAAGGTGTACGAGATTCCTGAGGGTGAAAAGAGCGGTAAGGGACGTGCTATTCAGAACCTGATCAACCTGCCGACAGATGACAAGATCAGAGCAATTATAGATATTAAGGACCTGGGTGATAAAGATTTTATCAGCTCTCATTATATTGTGCTTTGTACGGCAAATGGTACCATCAAGAAGACCCTGCTGGAAGAGTTTTCCCGCCCGCGTCAGAATGGTGTGAACGCTATCACCGTCAATGAAGGCGACCAATTGCTGGAAGCTAAGCTGACCAACGGTAACAGTGAGATCATGATGGCTATCAAGAGCGGCCGCGCTATCCGTTTCCCTGAAAATACCGTACGTGACACAGGCCGTGGAGCGATCGGTGTAAGAGGTATTGAGGTGGATAATGACAAAGATGAGGTGGTTGGTATGATTTGTGTAAATAAGGAGGATGAAACCCGCACTGTGCTGGTGGTTTCTGAGAAGGGATTCGGCAAACGTACTGAGATTGAAGAATATAGAATTACCAACCGCGGTGGTAAAGGTGTTAAAACCATCAATATCACAGAAAAAACAGGTAACCTGATCGCGATCCTTGACGTAACAGAGAAAGATGACCTGATGATCACCTGTAAGTCCGGTATTACCATCCGTATG
Source organism: Chitinophaga sp. CF418 (assembly GCF_900142925.1). Taxonomy (GTDB): domain Bacteria; phylum Bacteroidota; class Bacteroidia; order Chitinophagales; family Chitinophagaceae; genus Chitinophaga. The sequence continues at coordinate 191,925 of NZ_FRCN01000011.1, read as the reverse complement.
GCGGTAGCTGACATCCGCGAGGCGGGCAGGGCTACACAGGGTGTTCGCCTGATCAGACTGGACGATACCGATGAAATAGCGGCCGTAGCACGTCTGGATGAACAGGAAGAGGAAAAGCTCGATAATGAAGGTATGGAAGGAGATGGAAGCGAACAGCCCCTGGACAACAGCTCAGAAAATCCGGGAACAGCAACAGCTGAGGCTTCGGAAGATGGAACGCCTGCAGAATAATTATAAGAAACCGCAAAATATTTGTGCGAACTAATAATGGTTAACCTGCGGCGGATTGTATTTATTATGGTTGAAACAGGCATTAAAATCTAAGGCCATACTTAAGAAAACAAAAAAATATTGAGCAACATGAAAAAACTACTGGTATCATTGGTCTTTTGCAGTGCAGGATTGGTTGCTGTAGCGCAGCGTGCGAAGGTAAACAGCGCAGAAGAGGCACTGACTAAAAAAGACTATGATAAAGCGAAAGCCGATATTCAGGCAGCACTGGAAAATGAAAAAACCAAAGGAGAGGCTAAAACCTGGTATGTAAAGGGTAAGATCTTCGAAGCAACAGCTACTGAGAAGAAAGATCCTAAAGAAGCACTGGAAGCATTCGATGCTTATAAGAAAGCACTGGATATCAATGCTAAATTACCTGAAGCCCTGCTGGAAATGAACCAGCGCATGTTTAACCTGTATGCTACCATAGGTAACGCAGGTTATGCTAACCTGAATGACCAGAAATGGGATTCCGCGTATTTACATTTCAAAGACGCTTTTTCCATCGCTGACTTCTATAACGGTAAGAACTTAGGTGGTTCTATTCCTGCAGATACTTCTATGACCTTCTATGCTGGTTATGCTGCTAACCAGGCAGGTAAGAAAGATGATGGACTGATCTACCTGAGAAAAGCTGCTGATATGCATTTCAAGGCTGAACCAGCCCTGTATGTGCTGCTGGCACAGACTTACGAAGAAAAAGGTGATAACGCCAACTGGCTGAAAACTATAGAAGAAGGTAAAACAACCTTCCCTAAAGACAAGCGTTTTAACGATATGGAGCTGATGTACTACTCCAAAACCGGTAAAACTGCTGAGTTACTGAGTATGCTGGAAAAGAAAATGGCGGAGAATCCAAACGATTTTCAGACAGTGCTGGACTACGGTATCCGTGTAGACAACCTGGCTAACCCTCGTGGTGAAGGCGGTCAGGATGCTGCAAAACCAGCTAACTACGATGAGCTGATGAACAAAGCAGAAGCTGCTTACAAAAAAGCGATCGAACTGAAAGCTGATGATGCTACTGCTAACTTCCAGTTAGGCGCACTGTACTTCAACCGTGCAGTAGGTTTCAACAAAGAGCTGAACGCAATGGACAGCAAATCTCTGAGTACTCCTAAAGCAAAAGAACTGCAGGCAAAAGTTACTGGTCTGATGGATCAGGCGCTGCCTTTCTTTGAGAAAGCAGACGAAAACTTCACTGCTAAAGCTGCAAGCCTGGAGCCAAGCGACAAACAGACTTACGAAAGCTGTCTGTATGCGCTGCAGAAGATCTATGCTATTAAGAACGACAATGCGAAAGTAGAAGTTGTTAAGAAAAAGCTGGAAAATCTGAAATAATAGTATTGATACATTTTTCATAAAAAAGTCCCGGTTGTTTATACAGCCGGGACTTTTTTATGTGGGGAAGATCTTTATTTATGCGTCATGAAATGGTATGTCCAGAACGCCCCCAGTATAATGAAAAGGACCACAAGTACGATGATGGCCAGTTCAATAAAGTAGGACACCTGGTGCTTACGACGTTTGCGGGCACGCAGTTTACGCAGCATCTGCCATTTCATCTGGCGTAGCCATACGGGTATCTTTTCCTTCTGCTCAAATGCAGATAATCCCTCCACAGCTTCACTGCACATCTCACAATCAGCCAGATGAAGTTCCACTTCATGTTGCTCGTCAGCCGATAACCGGCCCTGTACATAATCCAGCAATTGCTGCTGGGTAGGACAGGCCGTTGTGGTGAAAATATCCTGATATTCTTCGTTCATAAAATCGTCAATAATTAAATTCGTGCATACTTATCTGATGCATTCATACAATACTTTGCTATCCCTGCGCACCCAATAACAGCTTCAGGTTACGCTTTCCGTTCTGAATATAACTTTTTACCTGTAACAGGGTATAACCGGTCTGGCCGGCAATATCCTGGTAAGATAATTTCTGAAGGTAAAATAGTTTGACACAGATACGCTGTTCAGGGTTTAACTGTTCCAGGGCATGCTGCATATTCTCCAGCAAGTTATCCTTTTCTACAAATCTGGCTTTGTCTTCTTCCTGTTCCGTAGGATTGTTCATGTGTTTTTCACTGACTTCCTCCTGTCTTACCTGGGTTTTGTGTCTTAACTGCATCAGGCAATGGTTCCTGGTTACCTGGTAGATCCAGGCCCTGAAGAATTGTACCTTGTGCTTGTTGATCTCAGCTAATACCTTCAGGAAGATCTGTTGTACACTATCTCTTGCATCCTCTTCATTTTTAAGGTATTTCATACACATACCCAATAAAAGGATCGCATACCTGTCAAACAGGATGCCTATCCAATCGCTGTTCTCATCGGTTTTGAACCGTTCCAGCAGCTCTTCGTCTGTTAATTCCTGGCTATTCTTATAATTCACTGGATAAAGATAAAATACTTGTAATATAAAGATGCGTGAGCCCTGGAATTTCCATAAAAAATAAAAGTAACTGATGGACAGGGGAGGACTGTATGCTTACCTAACCGGGAGGATATAAACAGAAAGACAGGGGAATGGATCGAGGTCTGCTAAGCCCATAAAGAACTCCGTTTATTGGGGTATGGGAATGCTTTATGGACTTATTTACCAGTTTATGGGGGATGGGGCCGAATCAATGAGATCAGAGGTTATCCAGGGCTGCCTGTGCCTTGTCTTTCATGCTGCCGTTCATGCGCACCACCTCCTTGAACATACGGCGGGCTTTGCCGGTCTGGCCTTTGCTGCGGTAGCAGACAGCCAACTGATAGCGGGACAGTTCACCGTACTTGCCGGGGCTTTCAGAAAGGTGTTTATAGCGGGAAATAGCCTCATTCAGGTCGCCCTGCTGGTGATATACCATAGCAGCCTTATAGAGGAATTCATCCGTACTTGTGGACTCTGCAGCGGGCTTCTTTTCGGGGGCGTCCTCTTTTTCTTTCTTTGGCGGAGGTGGCGCTTTAGGCTCCGGTTTATCTTCTGTTTTCTTTGCTACGGTCGGTGTATCCTTTTGTTCCGGTGTAGCTGGTTTATCCTTCGGAGCGTCTTTCACTTCCGGTGATTTAGGCGCAGCAGTCAGCTGTTTCCGGGCGCTATCCCTGATACTGTCTTTGACAGCAGCGGCGGTAGCCGGTGGTTTGACTTTTGTTTTTACGGAATCCTTCACAACAGGTTTGGGCATATCGGGTGGCGCCGGCGCCGGTGTGGTGGTGGTAACCGGTTCTGCAGGTTTTCGGCTTACTTCATTTTCAGTCCGGACAGGAGTGACGATGGCCGCCTGTACGCGGGGAGTTTCCGACTGTGTAGCCGGCAATTCTGTATTGCTGGCAATTGCTTTAGATACCGGCGTTTTGAATTTGCTTTGCTGCTGTACGAGATAAATACCGCCTGCACCAATGGCAATAGCTGCCACTACCCAGAAGTAGATCAGGAAGCTCTCCTTTTTCTGCTCCTGGCGTTGGTAGCGTTCTACCTTATGCACCTGTGATATCCGCTTAATACTGGCGCGGATGAATTGTTGCATGCTGCTGGCGAGTGGTTGGTATTTTTCCCTGTACTGGGGTTGCTGGAGTACCTGTAATGCATCGAAACAGAGGTCACAGTCAACGAGGTGCTGTTCCACCAGGTGTTTCTCAACATCAGTGAGACGGCCATCGAGGTAACGGGGAAGCTGATCCCTGTTCAGGCAGCGGATGTTACTGAAGATCTTCAGTATTTTTTCATTGTTTTCCAAGTTACTCATAGGTTTCATTCATCAATAAGGAAGCCATTTTTTGCTTTGCCTGCTGCAGAATCTGCCTCGTTTTTTCGACAGTATACTTTTTGCCGGCGGCCAGTTCTGTAAAGGTTTTATTGTTCAGGTAAAATTCTTTCAGAAAATATTTTTCCTCTGCGGGCAGTTTACCAAGCGCCTCTTCCATTGCTGCTGCCAGCACTTGTTGTTCTTTGAGGTTGGTAGCTACCTTTTCTACTTTGTTTTCCATCTGTTGCTGTTCCCTGGATTCCGTACTGGGAAAAAATGGATTATTCTTTTCTGTCTGAGCCTGTTGTGCCCTGATAGTATGGTATATCCATTCATTGGCTTTCGGGATCGTCTGGGTTCTAAGACTGGCGCTGAGGCGCTGCAGCAGCCTGGGATAAACTTCTTCGGGACTGGTTCCGGGACCATTGTTAAGGTAAGGGAGGCAAACAGCAACCATTAGGTGGCTGTATCTTTCCATGAGTACACCTTCTGCTTCCTGGTCCTTGAGTTTTCTTGCCCGGGAAATCAATTCTTTATCTGATAAATTAGTTAACTGCTGTAGCATAGTGTTACCTATATTTACATATTAAAGACAAAAATGTTCATTTTGTTGTCTTTGACATATAATTATTTTAGACAATTAATATGCCATACGCGATTACTGTTGTACCGGTGATGCCGTTACGGTCAGAACCATCTCACAAAAGTGAAATTATCTCACAAGCCTTGTGGGGTGAATGCAGTGAAATTATTATTACCGGAAATGATGGTTGGGTAAAAGTGAAGTGCCAGTTTGACGGGTATGAAGGATGGGCTACTTTCAATCATCTGGAAACCATTGATGAGGAGTTATATAATGCGCCGTATACACATTATACAACTGGTTGGGTGAACAGGATACAGCTGAATGGCAAGCCTATGCATGTGCCTTTCGGATGCGCTGTAAAGCCGGGGGATGGCCCTGTTACAAACTGGGGAAAGGTAACGGTACAGTTTGAGGAAAAGCTGGCAGCTACAGGCAAGGCGAATGCGGTAGATACCAGTGCATTGACGGCTGCGGCCTTCCAGTACCTGAACACGGCGTACCTATGGGGTGGCAAGTCGGTATTTGGAGTGGATTGTTCCGGTTTCACGCAGACGGTATATAAAACACTGGGCATTGATCTTTTAAGGGATGCTTATCAGCAGGCTACACAGGGCGGGACGGTCGATTTTCTGCAGGAAGCGCGTTTAGGTGACCTGGCTTTCTTTGATAATGCAGAGGGGCGTATTACGCACGTGGGAATATTGCTGAATGATCATGAGATCATTCATTCATCAGGGAAGGTGAGGGTGGACCCTATCGACAACCAGGGAATTACTAATACCGATACTGGTGTCAGAACGCATAAGCTGAGGATCATCAAGCGATTCTTTTAACGGGAAACCATTCCCGTCGGAGCTGATTGCAGCGAGTGATATCGTTTTGTTCCCTGCCTACAAACGCAGGTCCAGCAAAAACAAATCCCATAGCAATAGACACCATGAAGGTACTGTAGCTATGGGATGTTTCTTTTTGAAAAGCTGGCAGCGGGTGAGCTACCAGCCTTTTTAATTATTTGTCGCCGAAAGTCTTGTTGTAGAACTCGATGCTTTCCAGTATGATGCGTTCAGCCACTGTTTTGTTCTGGAATTCAGAAACTTTTACTGTTTTGTGCTCCAGTCTCTTATACTCTTCGAAGAAGTGACGGATTTCAGCAGTGAAGTGTGGAGGCAGTTCTGAGATATCGTTGATGTGTGCTACGCTCATATCGTTGGCAGCTACGGCAATGATTTTATCATCAGCCTCGCCGTTGTCGATCATCTGCATTACACCGATCACTTTGGCTTCCATGATACACATAGGAACAACATCTACCTGGGAGAGGATGAGGATATCCAGCGGGTCATGGTCATCACAGTAGGTTTTTGGAATAAAACCGTAGTTAGCCGGGTAATATACGGAAGAATACAGTACCCTGTCGAGCTTGAGCAGGCCACTTTCTTTGTCCAGTTCATATTTGGCGCGACAGCCTTTAGGAATTTCAATAATAGCATTCACTATCTTAGGCGCTTCTGATCCTGTGCTGACACTATGCCAGGGATTGTTCGTCGTCATCATCAACTTGTTTTTTCGTTTATTATTATTTTGGTGCCCTGCATTTATTCCGCACTGCAAAAGTATAACGGCGCAAAGTCGTTTTTCGGGACCCTGGCAGCTGTTCGTACCGTATGCTAATGTGGAATTTAGAATAAAAGTTTGCTGGCGCGTCGCAAAAATAAGGAACTCAACTGTAATTTCGCAATAGATACAAAATTATACAGATAAGAATAATTGTAATGTTTTATCTACCTGGGAGTGGAGACGTAGTATCCTGGGGCGGCATATTGGTAGAATCCAATGGCGCACTTGCCGGCGGCAGATAATTTGGAATAATACTTTCAAAAGTGAGAGATATTTTCCAGCGGCCATTTTCCTTTACCAATTGCAGTCTTTCCTTTTGTTGTGAAGAAGAGTTCAGGACAGTTACTGTTGCTTTGTCACCGTTTTCTTCTGTCTCAATTACTTTTATACCGGCCTTTTTGATCTTATCCCGTTCTGAATCATTGCGGCGGGCATCAAAAAAGGAGTAAAGCTGTATTACCTGTTGCGATTCCTTGGTAGCGTAGTCCCTTGCCAGGTCAAAGTTCGATTCCTGTATTGCATGCATAAAATTCAGTGCTACTTCCTGTGGGGAAGCACGCTTTTTGCAGCTGCTAAGTACAGTACTGAATAATAATGCCAAGGTGAGGATACGCAGATAACTGGTCATGCAAATGTTCTATTATAATACAGTTAACAAAAATAGGTGGAAAGTGGAAAATTACAAAAAGCAGCTAGGCAGCGGGTTGTAATTTTTAAAGTTTCAGACCTGTTTTTGAAAATTGTTGGTTTCCTTCTTGTAAACCGGTATAGGTAAGGAATACTTTTAACAGTTCACATTTTAAGCCGTGAACATACTTAAAACACTGTTAAGGAATTGTTAATGTTAGTGTTCCTCTTTTTCCTTTGCAGCCTCGTACGCACGTATGATGGCTTTTACCAGTCTATGTCTTACCACATCTTCTTCATCCAGTTGCAGGTAGCCGATGCCATCCACATGACGGAGGATGCGGGTAGCCTTTTCCAATCCTGATTTCTGATTTTTAGGCAGGTCGATCTGTGTAAGGTCCCCTGTAATGATAGCTTTTGCGGAAGAACCGATACGTGTCAGGAACATTTTCAGCTGGAGGTCTGTTGCGTTCTGCGCTTCATCCAGGATGATAAATGCATTGTCGAGCGTACGTCCGCGCATATACGCCAGCGGAGCGATCTCAATAACACGGTTGGTCATGAAGTAGCTGAGCTTATCGGCAGGGATCATATCATCCAGGGCATCGTACAGCGGACGCAGGTATGGATCGATCTTTTCCTTCAGGTCGCCGGGCAGGAATCCCAGGTTTTCACCCGCTTCCACGGCTGGACGCGTCAGAATGATCTTCCTGACTGCTTTATTTTTGAGCGCTCTTACCGCCAGTGCTACAGCAGTATAAGTCTTACCGGTACCGGCAGGGCCTATAGCGAAGAGGATGTCGTTTTTGTCGGCCAGGGCTACCATTTTCTTCTGGTTGGCTGTTCTGGCTTTTACGTTGCGTCCGTTAGGACCAAAGACCAGGATATCGTTCGAATTGCGGTCTTTGAAGTTGTCCACCTTTTCCTCATCGCCCAGGATCTGTTCGAAATAGTTTTCGCTGAGGTTGCCATTACGCTCGAGGTAGGAAATGATTTGTCCGATTTTTTCCTGTGCGGTAGCTACTTCTTCCGGAGCGCCGGAGAGTTTGAGCTGAGTACCGCGGGAGAGGATCTTCAACAGCGGAAATTTTTTCTTCAGCAGATCAAGTTTTCCATTGTTAACTCCGAAGAACTCGATAGGGTTAATACTATCTAAGCTGATAATTGATTCTGTCAAGTGATATTTTATTTAGAGCGTTTGAGGTGTCTGAGTATAAGGTGTCTGAGGCAATATACCTCAAACACCTTACATTAAGAAACCTATAGTTTATAACCTTGTTTTTTGAAGGCTTCCACTTTTTCTGCAATAGCAGGATTGCTCAGTGCGAGGATACGGGCAGCGAGAACGGCTGCATTTCTTGCACCGGCTTTACCTACAGCAAGTGTGCCTACAGGCAGACCAGCAGGCATTTGTACGATGGAATACAGTGCGTCAACACCACCGGGTAAGCCGCCTTCCAATGGTACTCCTAAAACTGGCAGAGAGGTATAAGCAGAAACCACGCCAGGAAGAGCGGCCGCCATACCAGCTGCGGCAATAACCACGCCAAAGCCTTTTTCCTGTGCTGTGATACACAGCTCTCTTACTTTATCAGGATTACGATGTGCGGAAGCTACCACCATTTCACCTTCAATACCAAAGAACTGTAAAAAATTGAGTGATTCCTGCATTACCGGTTTGTCACTTTCTGATCCCATGAGAATGAGTACTTTCATCGCTATATGTATTTATGGTTTGTGCCGTGTTACCGTTGCCCAAAGATATTTATCCTTGAACATTTGCCGAAAAACGGAAATCCACATTGTGGAAAAACGCAAAATTACGTGCTTAAATAATATAAATGACTGTCGTCCTGTCAGATAGTTATAAAGAATAGATTTTTTTAATCATATATTGAGTATTTTTAAAGGATTATCGTTCGGGATCTATGATGAATGCCATAATGGGTAATGCGTTGATAAAGCTTATACCAGCGCTATTACTGGATCTGCACGGTAACCTGTTATATGTCAACCAGGGGGCAGCGGGATGGCTGCAGGTACCGGAGGGGGAATTTCATCCGGCAGGAAATATAAGTAGTCTGCATTTTAATGATGTCATAGGAAAGAATACCGGTGTGTACTGGCCTATGCTTTGTCATCTGTATACAATGGGCAGAAGTGCCTGTGTGGATATGTATTGCCATACCCGTCAGTGGGTACAGTGGCAGCTTAGTGCTGCGGGAGAATATTTCCTGCTGACAGGTACGGATATTACCGGCAGGCGTCCCCTGGCGGATGATCAATCTCTTTTGCGTTCTTTACCCTGCGGGCTGCAACAGTTTACCCCTGATGGCATTCATTGCTGCGCCAACGAAGTGCAGCAGGAAATATGGGAAGCGATAGACCCGGCTATGTCCCGGCCCGGATATAATATGTTTGAGGAGCCGGTCTTCCAGGAAACGGGTCTCTGCGAAATGTTTGAAGAAGTGTTGTGTACCAAAGCATCCGCCAGGAAAGAAATTCTACTGGGATACCGCGAACATGAGACTAAGGGCGTAGTTCGGATACTGCCTTCGTATTATGATGTGACAGTATTTGCTGTGACTGATGAACAGGGCAATATCAGCACATTGCAGCTTGTGATGAAAGACATCACCGAACGGCAATTGGCTTTCAGGCGCCTGGAGAAGAGCGCCCGCCTGCTGGACCTGATCATAGAACATCTGCCTATAGGTTATATTCAATTCGACCATTTCGGCTTTGTCCGCCGTATCAACCATACCCAGCGTGAATTCTTCCAGTACGAATATGAAGAGGGCGAAGCGCCTTTTAACATTATGAGCGATCCCTTTGCCCGCTTATATGGCCTGGACAGGCTCTTTAAGGATGTTATGGTAGGAAATAAAGTGATCCGCGTAGAGAAACAGCTGGACTTCTCCAAAGACAGTCGCTGGACAGCGCAGAGTCGTGAAGTATGGCTGGACCTTACCCTCTTTCCCCTGAAAGACCCTGTGGACAAGCAACAGATCGTTGCTGTACTGGTGAATGATATCACCGACAGGAAGCTGGAACAACAGATGCGCAATCTGCTGCAACGTAATACAGAACAGCTGCATCTCTTCTTTGACGCGGTGGATATGGGATATGCTACTATGGAAAAAGATGGTACGCTATCTTTTGCTAACCGCAAAGCGGAAGAGATGGCCGGCCGGAGGATATTTGCGGGTGAGAACATCTTCGAGATCATGCCGGAACTGGGATATGCCACACCGTTTAAAACCCGTTTCTCTGCGGCACTGACAGGCACTGCTTCTGCTTCTTTCAGTAGTTATTTTCCCCGCCGGTATAAGTGGTATGAATTTCTGATTACTCCTTTAAGGGATGGTACTGTGTCTGTTTTTATCCGTGATATTACGGATAGCCGCAACATGCAGAAAGATCTTTTCCGCGCCAACAAACAACTGAATAAGCTGAACAAGAGCCTCGTCAACCAGAATCAGCAGCTGGAAGACTTTGCGCATATTACGTCGCATAATCTGCGTGCACCCATCGCTAATCTCAAAGCGTTGATGCAGATGCATAATGATTCATCTTTACCGCAGGAAAAGGAGCAGTATCTTTCCTTACTGCAGGAAGTGATATTTAAAATAGATGAGACGCTGAATGACCTGGTAGACGTCGTACAGATCCGTAAGAACGTTGATATGGACCGGGAGCCGCTGGTTTTTTCCGAGCGCCTTCAATATGTGAAAGATGTATTATTCGCAGATATCGAAAAGAGCGGTATCCAGCTGACCACCCACTTCGATGTACCTATGCTGGAATTTCCGCGCCTGTACCTGGATAGCATCCTGCAAAACCTCATCACCAACGCCATCCGTTACCGTACGCAGGAACGCCGGCCCTGTCTGCATTTTATGAGCTGGCAGGAAAACGGTTATACCATTCTCACCGCGGAAGATAACGGCCTGGGCATCGATATGGAACGCTTCGGACACAAGCTATTCGGTTTCCGGAAAACTTTTCATAAGAATAAGGACGCAAAAGGGATCGGCCTGTTCATTACTAAAACACAGGTGGAGGCAATGGGGGGAAGCATCCGGGCGGAAAGTACACCAGGGCAGGGTACAAAATTTATTATTACCTTTAAAACTGAATAAATCCCTGTATGCAATTGCACAACATGATTTTTATCGTAGATGATGATCCGATACATCAGCAGATCGCGAACATTATGATCAAACGACAGGGGATTGGGGAGAATGTGCGGGCCTTTTCGGACGCGCAGGATGTGTTGGATTATCTACGCCAATACTCCTTCGAACCGGAGCAATTGCCTGATCTGATCTTACTAGATCTTAATATGCCAGTTATGGATGGATGGGATTTCCTGAATGATTATGCCGGCTTTTATAAAGATCTTGCGAAGCAGATTGGGATTTTTGTGTTGACGTCATCCATTGATGATAAAGACCGCAAGAAAGTAGATAATTACTCTTTTGTGAAGGGGTATCTGACCAAGCCTTTGTCCAGCGAGATCATTACGAAGTTACAAGCCAGCTGAGAAACAGCGTTATATTTTTAAATGGGAGGGTTGTACCAGGGGGTACAGCCCTTTTGTGTTTTGTTGTAGTAGGTGTTGGAACATTGATTTTTCTGGTCATTTTTATTAAGACGTATATAGGCTGACAGTGATTCCAGCGCTGACCTTCCTGCTCACGGTTCAGGCTGGGCTCACTGGCTGTAGTTCTTTAAAGTTCCTTAATATTTGGCCTGGGGAAGGCGGGTTGACCGTTTGATATGTATTGAACTCCTGGTAGGTCGCGTGGGCATACTTCAAATAACTAGGCCAGCGATTCCCACCTGACCACTCGCTCCGTACAGTCTCCAAAATGATAGTAGAGCGGCTAATTCTTCAGAGCGACGTAAACTCTCTGCTGCGTAGGGGCGTCAGAGAGAGTGCATTGAGTTACTATTTAAAGGACAGCAGTAAATAAAAGACAGCGGTAAACTAAATCGAAAACATGGGAGCGTTCGCTCCAATCAGCTCCCTTGGGGGCTATGTGTTTGTAACCCCCGGTTTCGACCGGGGGATGACGAAATGCGATAACAGAATTGAATAATGGAATTGAATAACGAACTTAGATTTTTTACGCCTTCCTTAAAGCGCTGATAGTTGCTTCCGGATCTTTTGAAGCGAAGACGGTGCTGCCGGCAACCAGTACGTTGGCGCCTGCGTCGAGGATGGAGGTAGCATTTTCAACGGTGATGCCGCCATCTACTTCGATTAGGGCGTGCGCTTTATAGTGGTTGATCATTTCCCGGGTCTGACGGATCTTTTCAAGCGTTTTGGGAATGAAGTGTTGTCCGCCGAAGCCGGGGTTTACACTCATGATCAGTATGAGGTCGATGTCATTGATGACGTTTTCCAACAGGTGTACCGGGGTATGCGGATTCAACGCCACACCGGCTTTCATGCCCAGTCCTTTGATCTGCTGGATGTTCCTGTGCAGGTGCGTACAGGCTTCATAGTGAACCGTCAGAATGTCTGCGCCGGCCTTTTTGAAGTCTTCTGCATATTTCTCCGGTTCTTCTATCATGAGATGCACATCACAGGTTTTTTTAGTGGCCTTTCTGATGTGTGTTATTACGGGTAATCCAAAGCTGATATTCGGTACGAATCTGCCATCCATTACGTCCAGGTGCAACCAGTCTGCTTCACTGCGATTTAACATTTCCACTTCTTTACCCAATTCCAGGAAATTGGATGCCAGGAGAGACGGTGCGACAAATGTGTTTCTATTTTCCAAAGCCACGCGTTTAAAGTTGTTACGAATATAGCTGTTATTTTTTTAGTTTGTCCAGTGCCGCTTTTGCTTCCGGGTAATCTTTTTTGAAAGTGAGCGCCTTCACATAGTCGTCTATGGCGTCTTCCTTACGTCCCAGATTTTCATTGCACTGAGCACGGTAATAATAGGCTTCTGCATTGGCCGGGGACGCTTTAGCAGCCAGATCGGAATAACGGTACGCTTCTTTCCAGTTCTTTTTCCTCATGTTGATCCTGCCTAAAGCGAGGTAAGCCCTTTCATCGTCCGGGTCTGTAGATATGCTGTTGTTATAGGTGGCGATCGCTTCTGTATAGTTGCCGGTCTCTTCATAGTACTGTGCCAGTGATACCAGTGGTTCTGAGTTGACGGAATCCAGACGTGCTGCCAGTTTATAATACTTTACAGCGGCTGATGAATGCCGGATGTGTAACAAGTCGCCCAGCTCCATTACGGCGCTGTAATCGCTCTGTAAACCTGCTTTATCGATGGCTGTGGTCAGGTGATTGATGGCCAGGGTGGTGTCCTTGTTATCTTCGGCTATACGGGCTTTCAGATAAAAGGCTTTATCGTGGGTACCTTCCGATTGTCCCAGTATGGATGCCACGCTATCGGCGGATTTATATTGCTTGTTTTCTATCATGGCGGTGGCCAGCTGATATTCCAGGTAAGGATAGCCGGGTGCGGTCTGTAACGCCCGTTTGAAATGCGCGATAGAACGGGGATAGTCTTTCAATACCAATGCTGCTTCGCCTGCACCTGCCCAGAAGTCGGTAACGCCTGGTTTTAGCTGTGCTGCCTTTTCAAAATCCTTTTGTGCCAGTAATGGGTCGGTATTAAAGAGGAGCAGGGCCCTGCGGAAATAGAGTGCTTCATCTTTCGGGAACTGTGCGATGGAGTCCGTTAGCGGGAGCACCAAAGGAGCGTAGAGGGAAGAGTCGGCATCGTTATGGGCTGTCTGCTCTTCCGGCTTGCCGGACTGGCAGGAAAAGAAAAAGGGAATTGATAAAAGAAACAGGTATTTCATAAGACAATAATATAAAAAATGCTCGATCTTTTGGAGTTAGGTCATACAGCAAAAAAAATGGCCGACCATCAGGGTCAGCCATTCTGTGTGGATTGCATGCCGGATCAATTGGCGATCAGCCAATCTTTCAGGGCTTTATAGTCATTTGGAAGCTGTACGGCTTTCTTTTCGAGGGCATACAGGGATTGTACCCTTTCCGGGGTGACGATCTTGTCCTGCAGGGACGCGGGCGCAGTATCGGCAAATTTCACCGGGTGTGCCGTTTCGAGGAAGACGCCCGCTGTATTGTTAGCTGCACCTGTCTGCTGCAGGTATTGCTGAAGACCCAGGTAGCCTACGGCGCCATGAGGGTCCAGCATATACTGGTGTTCCTTCCATACCTGTTCCATGGTGGCGGCGGTGGCTTTATCGTCGAAAGAGATGGAGGTCAGCTTTTCTTTCAGGGCCGGCAGGCTGTTGGAGAAGAGTTCCAGTATACGGACGAAGTTGCTCGGATCAGCTACGTCCATAGCATTGGACAGGGTCGGTGTTGCCTGTCCGGGGGTATACTGGCCTGTCTGCATGAACCTTGGAACGGTATCGTTGACATTGGTGCTGGCTACAAAATGATCTACGGGCAGTCCCATTGCTGCGGCCATCATACCAGCGCAGATGTTACCGAAGTTGCCGCTGGGTACAGAGAAAACAACATTCGGATAGCTTGTTTTCAGCTGTTTCCATGCCAGCAGGTAATAGAACATCTGGGGTAACCAGCGGGCTACGTTGATGGAGTTGGCGCTGGTAAGCAGGCAGTGGGCCTGTAGTTCAGCATCCAGGAAAGCGGTTTTCACCATGCGCTGACAGTCGTCAAAGGTACCGGCTATTTCAAGTGCGGTGATATTACCGTTCAGGGTGGTGAGCTGTTTTTCCTGCAGGGTGCTGACCTTGCCGGAAGGGTAGAGGATCACCACACGAACGCCGGGTACATTGTAGAAACCGTGGGCCACTGCACCGCCGGTATCGCCGGAGGTAGCAACAAGCACGGTTACCGGGCGGGTGTCATTCCTTCTGAAGTAGCCCAGGCAGCCGGCCATGAAGCGGGCGCCTACGTCTTTGAAGGCCAGGGTGGGACCATGGAACAATTCCAGTGCATAGATGTTGCCTGCTACCTTTTGCACGGGAAAAGGAAAGCTCAGGGTATCTGCAATGATCTGCCGCAGGGTAGCCTCTGGTATCTCATCACCTACGAAAGGCCGGATGGCAGTGTAGGCAATATCAAGGTCATTTTGCTGTTCGATGTTATCGATAAAATCCTTTTCAAAAGCGGGAATGCGCTCCGGGAAATATAAACCTTTATCCGGCGCAAGCCCCTGTACTACTGCATCCTCGAAAGAGACAATGTGTTGTTTATTCTGTAGACTGAAATATTTCATTAGACTTTACACTTTTGTAATTTTCACACCTTCCGTATTTATTTTCGATACATGGATCTTGTAATCCACGCCCAGCGGAGCATAGACAGTATCCATCATCGCGGCAACCTTACGGGCGTTTTCTTCGCCTCTGCTCAGCATGAAGACAGAGGGCCCGGAGCCAGAGATACCACCGCCCAGTGCACCGGCTTCCTTACATTTTACTTTCAGCTCATAGAAAGCAGGAATGAGTATAGCACGTACCGGCTCTACGATAGCATCTTCGAGGGAGCGGCTGATCAGGTCATAATTTTCCTGGTAAAGCCCTGCAACGAGCGCACCAACGTTACCCCACTGGCGGATGGCGTCGGTCATCAGTACCTTTTGTTTAAGGATCTCACGGGCATCGGAAGTTTTCACTTCTATCTGCGGATGTATAACGGTCACCCACAGCTCTGACGGCGTATGCAGGCCTGTAATGTCAAGAGGTTTGTAACTCCTTACAAGTGTGAAACCTCCCAGTATGGCAGGTGCTACGTTGTCTGCATGCGCTGCGCCGCTGGCCAGTCTTTCGCCTTCCATGGCAAAGCGTACCAGCTGTTTGGGTGTGAAAGGATTGCCCAGCAGATAATTGGCGCCCACTACAGCACCGGCTGAACTGGCAGCAGAAGAGCCTATGCCGCTGCCGGGAGGGATATTCTTGAAGAGTTCCAGTTCTATCCCGGCATCGGGCTGTCCATACTTTTGCAGCAATGCCTGGATGGCAACGCCGCATACGTTCTGGGCCGGATCAGTAGAAAGAGAGGCGCCATGTACGGCTGTAATGGTAACGCCCGGTTTATCACTCTTCCGCATGATCATTTCATCGCCGGGAGCATCCATGGCCAGTCCAATCACGTCAAAGCCGCAGGCTACATTGGCAACAGTAGCAGGGGCGAATACTTTTATACAGTCATTTTCCATGAGGAGTCGAAATTTAAGCTATATGTTACTGATATACGGTTTATCTGGCTGATCTGATGATATCAGCAAATATACCGGAAGCCGTTACATCTGCCCCCGCACCGGCGCCTTTTACGATCAGTGGTTGTTCCGCATAGCGGTTGGTGGTATAGAGTACGATATTGTCTTTTCCTTCAAGCTTGAAGAACGGATGATCCGGTGCGATAGACTGTAAGCCCACGGAAGCCTTGCCATTTTCATAGCGGGCTACGAACTTCAGGCGTTTGCCTTCAGCATCTGCCTTTTCACGCAGTGCCAGGAAATGACCGGCATGCACATCCAGTTGCTCATAGAAAGCATCTACAGAAGGCGCTTCCAATGCTTCTACCGGCAGGAAGGAATGGTTGGTGATGTCATTCAGTTCCATCTTGGCACCGCTTTCACGTGCCAGGATCAGGATCTTACGCATTACGTCCACACCACTGAGGTCAATGCGTGGATCCGGTTCTGTATAACCTTCGTCCTGTGCGGCTTTCACTACTTCGCGGAAGCTGGCGCCATTCACGAAATTGTTGAACACAAAGTTCAGACTACCACTTAACACCGCTTCAATACTGTTCACCTTATCGCCGCTGCGGATCAGGTCATTCAGGGTGTTGATCACCGGCAGACCAGCGCCTACGTTGGTTTCGAACAGGAAGGAAGCATCGTATTTGCGTGCCAGGTCTTTCAGGCTTTTATAGTAAGCATAGTCTGAAGAGCAGGCGATTTTGTTACAAGTCACCACGGAAATACCATGCTGGAGGAACTCTCCATAGGTTGCCGCCACTTCCGGACTGGCAGTATTATCAACAAATACGCTGTTGCGAAGGTTGAGTGCTTTTATCTTTTGTGCAAAGGCGACCATGTCGGAAGCTTCACCGGCTTCCAGGGCTGCCTTCCATTCAGGGAGGTTGATCGCTTCATGACCGAACGCCATTTTTTTACTGTTGGCGATACCGGCTACACGCACGTGCAGGCCTAATTCGTTCATCAGGAATTTATGCTGCTGGTCCAGTTGCTCAAGCAGTTTGCTGCCTACATTGCCTACACCTGCTATGAACACGTTCACCTGTTTCAGTGGTTCTTCGAAGAACGCTTCATGTATTACGTTCAGTGCTTTTTTTACATCGGCTTTATTGATCACAGCAGAGATGTTCTTTTCGGTAGAACCCTGTGCAATAGCGCGGACGTTCACACCATTACGACCCAGTGCAGCAAAGAGTTTACCACTGGTGCCGTGATGGTTCTTCATCTTATCGCCGACAACGGCTACGATGCTCATATCTCTTTCCACGATGAGTGGTTCTATACGTTTTTCCAGTATCTCCTGGGAGAATTCGCTGTCCACAGCAGTTTTGGCTTTCAGCATATCTGTCTCATGGATACCTACAGTGATAGAGTGTTCCGAAGAGCTCTGGGTGATGAGTATCACGTTTACACGTTCAGTCAGCAATGCTTCAAACAGTCTCTTGGAGAAACCGGGGATACCCACCATGCCACTACCTTCCAGGGTAAGCAGGGCTATCTTCTGGATGCCACTAATACCAGTTACAGGGTAGGTACGGCCATTGCCATCCTGTGAGTGGATAAGCGTACCGTAATCATCCGGTGCGAAGGTGTTCTTGATCCAGATAGGAATATGTTTATCCATTACCGGCTGTA
The DNA here is from genome assembly GCF_900142925.1 of Chitinophaga sp. CF418. Taxonomy (GTDB): domain Bacteria; phylum Bacteroidota; class Bacteroidia; order Chitinophagales; family Chitinophagaceae; genus Chitinophaga. Next base: position 174,218 of record NZ_FRCN01000011.1, on the reverse strand, counting down.
TGGTAGGAGGGTAGATCACTTTAGCACCGAAGTGGGACAGCTCCATAGCTTCCTCATAAGAGATATGCGGGATAGGAATAGCCTGTGATACCATACGGGGATCTGCAGTCATCATGCCGCTTACATCAGTCCATATATCCAGGACCTCTGCATGCAGGGCGGCAGCAACGATAGCAGCGGTATAATCGGAACCGCCACGGCCAAGGGTAGTAGTTTCACCATCGGCGGTTGCAGCAACGAAACCGGGTAATACTACGAAGTCAGCGTTCTGCTGCTGGTAGTACTGTGAAGTCTGATGGTTAGTAGCCAGGAAGTTGACTGCTGCGTTGCCAAAATTATTATCAGTAACGATCAGTTCGCGGCTGTCTTTCCATACTGCATTCAAGCCGCTTGCTTTCAGCTTTTCAGCAAGGAGATAGGAGGAAACAAGTTCTCCGAAACTCATGATCTTATCCAACGAGCGGGCGCTTAGCTCACCTACCTGGAATATTCCATCACAGAGGGTTTCAAGAGTATTTACGCGCTTTTTTACCTGGCTGATAATGCCGCTTTGTACGGTAATGGGGAATAAGGTGCGGATAGTATCCAGGTGTTTGTTTTCAATTTCCTGTAATACGGTCCTGTATTGTTCCTGTCCTTGTCCGGCCAGCTGTCCGCATTGGATCAGCTTATCGGTAATGCCACTCATGGCGGAGGCAACAATGGAAAAGCGCCCGTTTGGCTTTTTGTGTTGTATGATATTACAAACCTGTTCTATGGATTGGGCACTTCCCATGGAAGTTCCGCCAAATTTTAATACTTGCATGTCTGAAGATGTTGATACGTAAAAATTCCTGTCCCCTTACCGGGAGTACCACCTTAGGTGGTCGTTGGATGATATGTGAACATTAACCCCGCACCGGGGTTGTAATAGATGTAATTGTAATAGTGCTGATACCCGCGCCGGAGATGGTGCGAGATGCAGATGTGAAGTATGTAACTATTGGTAGCACTATTATGAAATTTACTTTTCGCTAACAAAAGTCTGGAATTACTTTCGGATTAACAAATGAATTGTCAAAGTTTTGAAATTATTTAAATTTTGGTAGGGAAAATTGTGAAAAATTACCCATATCGAGCGGGGCAGGACAAATTTGTTGATTTTCAATGGGGATTGGGTGTTGCGGGGGCGCAGGGGGAAATGGGATAGAGCAATTCCGGACTTTCTGTGGTATAAATAGGGGCCGGCTTCGCTTGAGATGGCCTGCGACTTCCTATCTAAAGGGGCTGTAGTCCTGCTTTAGCATAGCTGTTGTATAGCGTTGGCTATAGAACAGTGCCTATAATGCTATTGTAGAGCGTCTATAGGCTATAGGATCAACAGGATATTAAGCGAATACGCGCTGAGTAGCATGGGGCTTTCTGGATAGCGGTTGAGGGTTGTTGATTATTCACGCTAAGTAGCATGGGGCTTTCTGGATAGCTATTGAGGGTTGTTGATTATTCACGCTAAGTAGCCCGGTTTCAGAATGGGATGGCGGTCGGCGCCTCTCTGGATGGCTATTGAACGTTGTCAAGCGAATGGGTTTTGAATATGGATTGAACAGCAGCGGTCGTGTCACCCGAGAGCCGAAGGCCCGCCATTCCCATCTGAAACCGCTGCTACTTCCGCTCTCCCTACGACTATGCATTGGGGGCTGCTTATCAGGACGATGATGGGTATACTGTCATCACATCAGGATGGATATCCTTATGTATGCACTACAAACAAATGGGCCCGGCGGATGATTCCGTATTGTTATTATGCCTTTACCATGCCTTTGGGTTGGACTTGATCCTCCCTTTACCCGTTTTGGGGCTATTTCGATCCGATTCCTTACATTTGCCTTAACCACGTTAATTCATGCCTTATTTCCGCAATTTCACATATCATATAGACAAGCGCCGCTGGAAGTATTGCTTCCTGCTGGAGGGCATTGTAAGCCGATAGGCCTTGTTTCCCGGTCTCCGTTCCTTATCTGGCTGTCCCGGTAAGGGGTTCGCATTTCCTTTTACAATTGATCTACCAGATGACGGGTACGGATACTTGTCAGGCAGTTATACTGTCGTATCTTATTGTCATTAAATTGTCATTCAGTTTCCATTCAATTTCCACGGCCTGTTACCGGAAGGTACAGAGGCTGAAAAACCAATTCATCATGCCGCATTATCATAAGTTGGGAAACGTTCCTCATAAACGTCATACACAGTTTCGCAAACCCGACGGTACGCTTTATTCCGAACAGCTATTCTCTACGGAAGGGTTTTCGTCCAATTCTACCTTGTTATATCATTGCCATCCGCCTACAGAGATTGTGAAGGTGGATACGCCTTATAGTGTTGCTCCGCGCGTCGCGGAAGAGAAGATGCTGAAGCACCGCAGCTTCCAGGGGTTTAATATCCAGCCGGAAGATGATTATCTGCAAAGTAGGAAACCGGTGCTGGTGAACAACGATTGTCATATCGTGCTGGTTGCTCCACGGCAGAGTATGACAGACTATTTCTACAAAAATGCAGATGCTGATGAGCTGATATTTGTACATGAAGGCTCAGGCGTGTTGCATACGCAATATGGGCAATTGCCTTTCGGATATGGGGATTACCTGCAGGTGCCCCGCGGGACTATTTACCAGATGAAATTTACGGGTACAGAGAACCGTTTGTTCATTGTTGAATCATTCAGTCCAATCCGTTATCCAAAGCGTTATCTCAGCCAGTACGGACAGTTACTGGAGCATGCGCCTTATTGCGAACGCGATATCCGGCAGCCGCAGAATCTGGAAACCATTGATGAAGCAGGTGATTTCCTGATCCGTATCAAAAAGAAAGGAATGATGTATCCTATCCACTATGCGCATCATCCGTTTGATGTGGTAGGCTGGGATGGATATGAATATCCTTTTGCATTTTCCATTCATGACTTTGAACCAATCACCGGACGTGTACACCAGCCACCACCAGTACATCAAACTTTTGAAGGACATAATTTTGTGGTATGCTCTTTCTGTCCGCGGTTATTTGACTATCATCCGCAGTCTATCCCCGCACCTTACAATCACAGCAATATAGACAGTGATGAAGTATTGTATTATGTGGACGGCGATTTCATGAGCCGCAAACATGTGACAAGAGGAATGATCACGCTGCATCCGGGTGGTATTCCGCATGGACCGCATCCCGGTGCTGTTGAAAAGAGCATAGGCGCAAAGGAAACAAAGGAACTGGCCGTGATGGTAGATACCTTCCATCCTTTGCAGATCACACAGGATGCGCTTGGAATAGAAGACGAAAAATATGTGATGAGCTGGGCTGAATAATGGGAATTCATCCGGAGTCTGAAGGGTAGTCCTCTTCAGGCTCCATCCAGATAGATAGCGCCCCATGAGCGTACTAAATTTGTGTTATGGTGGGGCAACTATTTTAATTCGTAGTAAAGAGTACTCAACCGGAATCTATATTTTTATACCAGCCTATACAGACAACTTAAACAGAAACAGATAATTAATGGAATACAGGCAATTAGGAGAAAGCGAACTGAAAGTATCAGCAATTACATTTGGAGCATGGGCCATTGGAGGTTGGATGTGGGGTGGAACTGAGCATAACGATGCCGTAAGAGCAATCCGCGCATCTGTTGATGAGGGAGTTACCTCCATTGACACTGCACCGGTGTATGGACAGGGATTGAGTGAAGAACTGACAGGAGATGCGCTGAAAGGTCTGGACAGAAGTAAGATCCAGGTAATGACGAAGTTCGGTATGCGCTGGGACCTGGCATTGGGAACACTGGCATTCAAAAGCAAGGATAACGACGGGAACGACATCGATGTTTACAAATATGCCGCCAAGGAAAGTATCATACTGGAATGTGAAAACAGCCTCAGAAGACTGGGAACAGATTACATTGATCTGTACCAGATCCACTGGCCGGATGTGACGACACCGATTGACGAAACCTTTGAAGCTGTTTTACGTTTGAAGGAGCAGGGAAAGATCCGCGAAGCGGGAGTAAGCAACTACAATGCAGCACAGATGAAGGAGGCGGAAAAAACAATGAAACTGGCCTCCAACCAGGTGCCTTTCAGTATGGTGGAAAGAGAGATTGAGAAAGAGCTGGTGCCATATTGTATAGAGAACAAAAAGGGTATCCTTGCTTATAGTCCTTTGCAGAGAGGGATCCTGACCGGTAAGATCAAAGCTGGTCATCAGTTTGGGGAGGGAGATCATCGTCCCAACACAAAGTTCTACCAGCCGGAAAACCTGAAGCGTATCAATGCTTTCCTTGATCAGATCAGGCCAATGGCGGAAAGCAAAAGTGTGACACTGGCACAGCTGGTGATCCGCTGGACAATAGACCGTCCGGGTATTACTGTGGCGTTGGTGGGCGCGCGCAATGCAGAGCAGGCCATACAGAATGCAAGGGCGATCAATGTAAAACTGAGCGCGGAAGAAATAAAATTCATCAATGATAAGCTGTACCAGGTACAGCTGGTCTAAAAGATGGCTATCAATATTGAATGCGAATCAAATTTGTCAGGGCTAATTCAGGATTGTATAACTATGACGTATCAGTTTACTAATGACTGATCGCTGCAATTGATCAAATATTCATATCTACAGCTGTTACAGGTCAATTGAACAGTGAAACGAAACCGGGTCGATCCGAAAGGATGGCCCGGTTTTTTTTTGAAGATGACTTTTACAGCGGGGCGGCTGGATGAATAAAATTACTTTCAGCATGTTCTATCACCTGGAACATCATCTGTTCCCTGCGGAGCCTACCATTAAATTGCCGGAACTGGCGAAGCGTATAGATCAGGTGTTGCCGGAGCTGGAGAAGAAGAATACCTTCTGATCAACTAACTACCTGCCTGATAAAAGGGATAGCATCTGGCGAGTGTAGTGCATCTGTTGATTCGAGTGACATCGCTGCAGTTTCTGCCGCTCTGATGCGCATTTGTTGTTCGTAAAATGCAATGGCCGAAAGGGTATCAGGAAATGCATTGCTGGTGAGACATTGGCCCAGTTCCAGTGCATCCAGCATAGCCATGTTGACGTCTTCACCTGCATAAGGTGGCATGAGGTGTGCTGCATCACCCAGCATAGTGAGATCAGGGAAAGCTTCCCATGTCTGGTCTAAAGGCATGCAATATAGCGGACGGGTTACAAAATGTGCTGATGCATTTTCAAACAGCTCATCCCATACCGGCGCCCAGCCTGCGAACGTAGTTTTGAACCAGGCGAAGACCTGTGCCTTGTCGGAGAAGTCGATCCCGCAATCCCGGCTCCAGTATTCATCAGTTTTACAACCAGTGTAAAACACCAGACTACCATCTCCTTTGGAACTTATGATCAAAGTTTTATCATCACCCATGGCAAAGATCTTTCCGTTCTGGAGCAGATGATGTACGTTGGGACTGGCTGTAGCGGAATTATACACGGCGCCTTCCACCACTGTGATCCCTGCATAGAAAGATTTAATGGGTGTGATGTAGGGGCGGATCTTTGAGTTGGCGCCATCTGCAGCAATCACGATATCGGCAGTAGCGGTAGTGCCATCACGGAATGTTAGTTGCCAGCCACTGTCCAGTCGGGTGAGGGATACAAAATGACTGTTCCATATAACAGTGTCAGGAAGCAGGGATTCCAGGAGGATCTTCTTTAGTGGACCGCGATCTATCTCCGGGCGGAAATATTCTTCATTCCCTTTTTCTCTATCAGCATCTTCCATCATCAGGTTGGCGTGTTTATCCGTAACACGCATTCTGTCAGCTCCCGGGCGGTAATTGGCCATGAATGCATCCATGAGCCCTGCTTCGCGCAATGCTTTTAATCCTGATTCATAGTGAAGATCAAGTGTAGCGCCCTGTGCTCTTGCGTCTTTACCGGCATCTCTTTCATAGACTTTAACGTCTGCATTTTTCATTTGCAGGATACGGGCAAGGGTAAGGCCTCCCGGGCCACCTCCGACGATGGCAATTTTCTTGTTTTTGAGGATACTCATATGTTGGTTTATTAGTGCTTGACTTATTTCAGCAGGCCTTTTATAACAGCCTCGCAGCAGTCGGAAAATACCTTGTCTGTGATGACCTGTTTAGGCCGATCCTGGAATTCAAAGTATTCATTGATCAGGTCGAACGCAGGAGAGAACAAGATAGCCCTGTAAGCTTCCTGCGGAAGCTTTTTGATGACGCCTGCTTTTGCGTTCCGTTCGAGAAAACGGTGGATAGGGGCGAAGTAGTCGCCTTCCTTTATATCTCTTTCCTGGTATGCTTTATGCAGTAGTGGCGATGACTTGCCATATTGCATTAATGCAAATGCATGCCTGTTGTTTTTAAAATAGCGGAAAGCGTTTGTCCAGAGCCTTTTTACGCCTTCAGCAAAATCCATGTCCGGATCGAATTTCTCCAGTATCGCTTTTTCATAGGCGCCCAGCACTTCATCTACGAACAGTTTGATCAGGAGGTCTTCCTTGTTCTCATACTTAATGTAGATGGTACGGGGCGATATGTTGGCCGCTTTCGCCAGCTTCTGCATGCTCAGGTTTTCCAGGCCTTCTTCAGCAATGATCTGCAGCGCGATGGTGCGGATAGCTTCTTCCTTCTCCAGGTTTTTAGGTCTCATGAAATACGTCGTTTCTCTTTTGATAGAGCAAAAGTAAGTAAATGTTTGTTTACTTATGAATTATTTTTTGTGCTGCCGGCTTCTCTGCTTACTGTTGCAGTGGCTGTTACCTTCTAAAGTCGTAATTTAGTATTGTAAACAGCTATGCGCTTATGAACCTGAGACGTTTATTCTCATTGTCAAATATTACGACGGGCATCATGGTCCTTTTCCTTGTACTGGTATTGGTGAATCCCTCTGTAAAGGCGGGTGTGATGCAGGGACTGATGAAGGTGGGGTTGTTCCAGCCGGGAATGCCTGAAGAAGTGGGCGCGGAAAGTGAGATGGCGTCTGATATGTCTTTTATGGATGGAGATGGAAAGACGTTCACGTTATCTTCCCTGAGAGGGAAGGTGGTATTCCTGAATTTCTGGGCTACCTGGTGCCCTCCCTGCCGTGCAGAGATGCCCTCTATCAATGCTTTATACGAAAAGTTCAGGGAAGATAAGAACGTGGTTTTCCTGACGGTGGATACAGACGGCAACTATAAGAAGGCCAATAACTTCCTGAAGAAGCAACAATATAGCCTGCCTTTATATGTGGCTGACAGCCAGATACCCGGAGAGCTGCTGGGCAGATCTATTCCTACTACCGTGATCATCAACAAAAAGGGACAGATTGCATACCGGCATGAAGGGGCGGCTGATTATGGCAATGAAAGATTCATGAGTTATTTTGAGAAATACATCCGTAAGTAATACGTAATAAAGTTATTATACTATTCCATTTCCATCCTCTACAGTATTTATTTGGTTTTCATATCCCGAAATGCTAATATTGCATTAGCAACTAATTTATGCTTCATCTGCATACATACCATAAAATATCTGATCAGCGTCACAGCAAGTACTACTTCCTGATGGCTACGCTGGCTATGGATTCCGCACTGTCCTAGTGCAGGTATGATACTGCCTTTACGGGCGTTCTGTTTTCCTTTTCATATTCTATTTACTGTTTTTCTCCACGCCCATTTACAGTGGTTCTACCTGTCATCTCTTCAATGCGCTGAGGCATTGTTTCAACATACTATTACGTGTAGTTAAAAATATTTCATACACCAAAACTTCTAAAACCAATCCATCATGCATACAACTTCAGATGCCGTCGTTTCGGCTGTTCCTGCCGATGTACAGGATTTTCTCCCATTAAATGGTACAGATTACGTTGAGTTTTATGTGGGAAATGCCAAACAGGCGGCCCATTTTTATAAGACAGCTTTCGGCTTCCAGTCGCTGGCATATGCCGGTCCGGAAACCGGTGTAAGAGACCGGACCTCTTATGTGCTGGTACAGAATAAGCTGCGTTTTGTACTGACCACTCCTCTGAATCCCGACAGTGACATTGCACGTCACGTCCTGGAACATGGGGATGGTGTGAAGGTGCTGGCGCTGTGGGTAGACGATGCCCGTTCTGCTTTTGAAGAGACGGTTAAAAGAGGCGCAAAGCCTTACCTGGAGCCTGTAACAGAGGAAGACGAGTTTGGTACGGTAGTGCGCAGTGGTATTCGCATTTATGGCGATACCGTACACATGTTCATAGAACGTAAGAACTACAACGGTCCCTTCCTGCCTGGTTATAAGGAATGGAAAACAACCTATAACCCGACAGATACCGGCTTACTGTATGTGGACCACTGCGTGGGTAACGTAGGTTGGCATGAAATGAATACCTGGGTGGAATTTTATGAAAAGGTGATGGGCTTCCGTAATCTCCTGTCGTTCGACGACAAGGACATTTCCACGGAATATTCCGCACTGATGAGTAAGGTAATGAGTAATGGCAACGGCCGTGTGAAATTCCCCATCAATGAGCCGGCAGAAGGTAAGAAGAAGTCCCAGATAGAGGAATACCTGGATTTCTATCGTGGTCCGGGCGTACAGCACGTTGCTATCGCTACCAATAACATCATCGAGACAGTCACCGAACTGCAGAACAGGGGAGTAGAGTTCCTGAAAGTTCCGGGTTCTTATTATGACACTTTGCTGGACAGGGTAGGGCATATTGATGAAGACCTGCTGCCATTGAAGCAATTAGGCATCCTGGTGGACCGGGACGATGAGGGCTACCTGTTGCAGATATTTACAAAGCCGGTGCAGGACCGTCCTACTGTCTTCTTTGAGATCATCCAGCGTAAAGGAGCTAAATCCTTCGGAAAAGGCAATTTTAAGGCGCTGTTTGAGTCGATAGAAAGGGAACAGGCCCTGAGAGGTAACCTGTAAGGTCATCTGTAAAGCTTTTTATATACCTGAATATGATCAGGAATCGGTATACTATGTCCTTTATCAGAGATAGGGACAGGGCATACCGGTTCCTGTTTTTTTATCTGACCATTTCATGGTATTGTAAATGTTCCGGAATTTAAAATAATTTGCATAAGAGATCGTTTTCTTATGAGAGTACAAACTTTGTTAGGGGTATTATTTCTGTTAGGAGGGATATTTCAATGTATAACGGCTGTATTAATCTACCAGGGCGAGCGCCATTACATTCTGCGTTTTGCTAACCGGAAGGTTGGAATGATTATATACGCTATTTTTGCATTGTTGCTTTTCTTCCTGGCTTACCGGACTTTTAACATGCAATCACAGCAAAATGCTCCCGTAAGATAGGTTGAAGCGTAAGTGAACTTGTAAAATTGTGTTAAAATATCTATGAAGCAGGTCGTTTTAGCAGTTTTAATGCTGTTGGGGATAGGCAAGGTGCAGGCCCAGCAGCAATCATTCCTGGATAACCAGAAGATGTTTCCGAAAGTAGGGTATGCCTACAGGGACAAAGAAGAGCAGTTGAAGGAGGAGTTCAAGAAGAAAGGGCTCGCTTATCCGGCTAAATACATCTTCTTGCGGTCTTTTAAATTGGACAGTGAACTGGAGATCTGGGTAAAGAATAGTGTGTCAGATACATTCCGGTTGTTCAAATCATACCGGGTATGTACCCTGTCAGGAAAAATGGGCCCTAAACGGAAGGAAGGGGACAGGCAGGTACCGGAAGGCTTCTACTACATCAACGATTTCAATCCAAACAGCAATTACCACTTATCACTGGGTATCAACTATCCCAACTTTGCAGACAAGATCCTGAGCGATCCTAAAAAGCCCGGTGGTGAGATCTATATCCATGGCAGCTGCCTGACCATAGGTTGTATTCCTTTAACCGACGATTTTATCGAAGAAGTATATATCCTGGCGGTGAACGCCAAGAATGCGGGTCAGGATTTCATCCCGGTGCACGTATTCCCTGTTAAGTTCGGAAATGCACGTTCTCTGGACTATCTGAACAATTTTGCCATGAGAGAGAAAGAGAAGGACAAAGACAGTACATCTACAGCCGAAAAGCTGTGGGCTGACCTGAAATGGGCTTACGACTATTTCGAGTCCCATCATAAATTACCGGTTATACTGGTGGATGAAAAGGGCAAATATATCATGTAGATATCTCAACAAAAATGGATAGAAAGGGCGTTTCGTTTTGAATGAAACGCCCTTTCGCTTTTTTACATTTTTCATATTTTAACCTTCCGTTTGATTATTTTTTTATGAAAAGTCAAATTTTTTTTGAAACTTAGGGCGAAAGGTCAAATCAATTTACTATTATGAATAGAAGAGAAGCCATCCGGAACGTTGCCCTTTTGCTGGGCACCGCTATTTCCGCGTCTACGTTGTCAGCCCTGGAAGGCTGTAACCCGAAGGCACCTGAGAACTATGCCCTGCAGGCGTCTGAGACGAAGAATATCCTGGCAGAGATAGCGGAAACGATCATTCCGGAAACGACTACACCAGGAGCTAAAGCTGCAGAAGTGGATAAATTCATCGTTACGATGCTGAATGACTGTTATAAGGCAGAAGACCAGAAAATAGTACTGGACGGTCTGAAAAAGATCGATGAAGCGAGTGAAAAACAATTCAAGAAGCCTTTTGTAGACCTGTCTGCCGAGCAAAAAAACATGGTGCTGACTGCAATCGATAAAGAACGTGTTGACTACAATAAAAGGGAGAATAAGAAGGAAGGAGATCCTACCCATTACTTCCAGATCCTGAAAGAACTGACCCTGACCGGTTACTTCACTTCAGAACCGGGCGCTACGAAGGCCCTGCGTTATGTACCTGTACCTGGTAAATACGAAGGTTGTATCCCTTACAAGAAAGGGGACAAGGCCTGGGCTGTGTAAGTCCTCGTCAGTAAGAGCAGAATAAGTATGTCAACAAAAAACAAAGAATTCCATGAATCTGAATATGAAAGCTCAGGAGCAAAACACGTATGATGCAATCGTAGTTGGCTCCGGCGTAAGCGGAGGATGGGCTGCCAAAGAGCTCACCGAAAAAGGTCTCAAAGTATTAATGCTGGATAGAGGGAAGAAATTAGAACACGTTAAGGATTACGAAACTGCAACAAAAGATCCGTGGGAATTTCCACATCGCGGACGTATTACCGTTGATCAGCGTGAAACGCATCCTAAACTGAGCCGCGATTATCCATATAGTGAACATAACGAGAAATACTGGATCAACGACTCCCAGAGTCCATATAATGAAGTAAAACGTTTTGACTGGTACCGTCCTGACATCGTAGGTGGTAAGTCCATCATGTGGGGCCGTCAGTCTTACCGTTGGAGCGATATAGATTTTGAAGCGAACCTGAAAGATGGTATTGCTATTGACTGGCCTATCCGTTATAAGGACCTGGCCCCCTGGTATGACTATGTAGAGAAATTTGCGGGTATCAGTGGTCAGGCGGAAGGCTTGCCGCAATTACCAGACGGCCATTTCATGCCTGCCATGGAAATGAACTGTGTGGAGAAGGATGTGAAGGCGAAGGTAGAGAAGGCTTTTCAGGGTCGTAAGATCACTATGGGCCGTGTGGCTAACATTACGCAGCCATTACCGGGCCGTACCCAATGCCAGTTCCGCAACCTGTGCAGCAGGGGCTGTCCTTTCGGCGCTTACTTCAGCACACAGTCTTCTACATTACCGGCGGCAGTGGCTACCGGCAACCTGACGCTGAGACCAGACAGTATCGTAAACTCCGTGATCTACGATGAGAAACTGGGCAAGGCTACAGGCGTACGTGTGATAGACAAGCACACCAAACAGATGACCGAATACTATGCGAAGGTCATTTTCGTGAATGGTTCTACACTGGGTACTACTTTCGTGCTGATGAACTCTATTTCCAGCCGTTTCCCGAACGGTCTTGGTAACGATAGCGGTGTGCTGGGTAAATACCTGATGGATCACCACTTCCGTAATGGAGCTTCCGGCCGTGCAGAAGGTTTTGACGATAAGTATTTCTTTGGCCGCCGTGCGAACGGGATCTACATTCCCCGTTATCGTAACATTGGCAGTGATAAACGCGATTACCTCCGCGGTTTCGGTTACCAGGGAGGCGCCAGCCGTGGCGGTTGGGCACGTGGTATTGCTGAACTGGGCGTGGGTAAGGACTTCAAAGATATGCTGTCTGAACCTGGCTACTGGAGCATGGGGCTGGGTGGTTTCGGAGAGTGTCTGCCATATGAAGACAACAAAGTAACACTGGATACATCTGTTAAGGATGACTGGGGACAACCGGTATTGAAATTCGATGCTGAATTCAAGGAGAATGAAATGAAGATGCGCAAGGATATGATGAATGATGCAGCGGAAATGCTGGAAGCCGCCGGTATGAAAGATGTAAAAACATATGATGCCGGTTCTTATCCTGGTATGGCGATCCATGAAATGGGTACTGCCCGTATGGGACGTGATCCGAAAACTTCCATCCTCAACGGCTGGAACCAGATGCATACTGTAAAGAACGTATTTGTAACAGATGGCGCCAGCATGACGTCAGCAGCCTGCGTGAATCCTTCACTGACCTACATGGCGATGACTGCCAGGGCAGTGGATTATGCGGTGAAAGAACTGAAGAAAGGAAATATTTAATATCGGTTAGGAATTAGGAATTGGTGTTTTCCGGAAGATGATCCGGGTACCTGATTCTTAATTCCTAATTTAATTTTAGACTATGCATCTCAACATTAGAGCAGAGAAAGAAAACACCTATGATGCTATTGTGGTTGGCTCGGGTATAAGCGGAGGATGGGCAGCAAAGGAGCTGTGCGAAAAGGGATTGAAAACACTGGTGCTGGAACGTGGCCGTAATGTGGAGCATATTAAGGATTACAACACCGCCATGAAGGCGCCCTGGGAGTTCCCGCACCGCCTTAACCAAACGCTTGAACAGAAGGACAATTATCCTATACAGAGTCAATGCTACGCTTTTGACGAAGCAACCCAGCAGTTCTGGGTAAACGATAAAGAAAATCCATACAATCAGGTAAAGCCATTCAACTGGCTCCGTGGTTATCATGTAGGCGGACGTTCCCTGATGTGGGGCCGCCAGGTGTACCGCTGGAGTGATCTTGATTTTGAAGCCAATGCGAAAGACGGCTTCGGGGTTGACTGGCCGATCCGTTATAAAGATATTGAGCCCTGGTATGATTACGTGGAGACGTATATCGGTATCAGCGGACAGGCAGAAGGTCTGCCACAGTTGCCCGACGGGAAATTCCTCAAGGCGATGGAAATGAACTGCCTGGAAAAGCATGTAGCCGGCAGGATCAGGGAGCAGTTCAATGACCGCATCATGACCATCGGTCGTGTAGCCCATGTGACAGAAAAACATAACGACAGAGGCCCTTGCCAGTTCCGTAATCTTTGCGCCCGCGGATGCCCTTTTACGGGTTATTTCAGCAGTAACGGGGTTACACTGCCGGCGGCAGCTAAAACCGGTAATCTGACCCTGCGGCCCGATTCTATCGTGCTGGAAGTGATCTATGATGAACAGAAAGGGAAGGCTACCGGCGTGAAGATACTCGATACACATACCATGCAGACGGTAGAGTACTATGCGAATATTATTTTCCTGAATGCATCTACACTGGGTACCGCATCTATCCTGCTGAATTCTGTTTCCCACCGCTTCCCTAACGGATTTGGTAATGACAGTGAGCAGGTAGGGCATAACCTGATGGACCACCATTTTGGTGTTGGCGCCGGTGGGGAATATGATGGTTTCCAGGACCAGTACTATAGCAGCGGACGCAGGCCAAATGGTATCTACATCCCCCGCTTCCGTAATGTGAATGCGGCTACCAAACGTACGGACTACGTGCGTGGTTTCGGTTATCAGGGAGGTGCCGACCGTGGCCGTGGTACTTCTTTTGATGGCGTAGGTGTCACTTTCAAGGAATCACTCTCAGAACCCGGTACCTGGACATTCGGGGTAGGTGCCTGGGGCGAGCATCTGCCTTACTATGAGAATAAAATAACGCTGAATAAAGAGAAAAAAGATAAATACGGCCTGCCAACCCTGGACATTGACTGTTCTTTCAAAGAGAATGAACTGGCGATGAGAAAGGATATGGCTGCCAGTGCAAAAGAGATGATGGAAGCAGCGGGTTTGAAGAATGTGGGCACTTACGATAGCATGCCGCCTCCCGGACACTGTATCCATGAAATGGGTACTGCAAGAATGGGACGCGATCCGAAGACTTCCGTGCTCAATGGCTGGAACCAGGTACATGCTGCAAAGAATGTGTTTATTACTGATGGCGCATGTATGTCGTCTTCGGCTTGTCAGAACCCGTCCATCACCTATATGGCATTGACGGCAAGAGCGTGTGATTATGCGGTGAAAGAGCTGAAGAAAGGTAACCTGTAGTTTGTTGAGGTTAATAAATAGTAAGCCTGTTGGTGTCATGACCGGCAGGCTTTTTTTGTTTGAAGGAATAATGGTAATATCGCAAAGTATTACCTGTACCATATTTTATGAAAGAGAATGTTAGCCACGATGCCGCACTGTATGAACAGATTGCGCTCGATTATTTTCTACAGCATATTTTCCTGGAGAGGGATTATTTCTATGACATGGTTTATTATAAGCCTGTTATTAATCCTGGTCAGTTTCATTTCCGTCGGTCCGACTTCGATGGCGGATTGTCTGAAGAAGCATATAAGACAGACAGATCGGTCGGCATTCCTGATCTGAGCGGAAAGCGCCTGCTTGCTGTGGCGCCATCGGATGTTGAGATTGCCGAACACTATGAGGGAATAGTAGATAATACATATTATCTGTACCTGGAGGTATATACAAGAATACCATTAATGAATGGTCATTGCATAGTAGGGATCGAACTTAATGGATACAGGTTCTTCAACAGTTTTTTCATTGAAATAGCTCGGGAAGATGGTAAGGTGGTGAAGTGGTTCTTTAGAGAAATGAGTTTTTAGCCGGATAATTTTTTTTGCTGGATGTTTGTAAATTTATTTACTTCGTATCAACGTTGCTTTTTCTGTTAATCCTTTTTGTTCGGGTACAATCATCATTCCCAATCTGAACTTACGCGCCATACATGTGAATAGTGGGATTGTTATAAGCTCCCTTATAACGAATGCTGCGTAGTATTATTAGTACCAGCCTGCCGGATATGATGTATTTACTACGGACAAGTTAAAAAGTTAATCCTGTAAATAACCATACTATGAGATACCATCAATGGCTTGTTAACACAATCGTAGCGGTAATATTGTTTGTGAAAGTTGTATCAGGGCAGCAGCCTGTTATACCTGATCCTTTTTCCAGATTGTCTGCACCATCACCTACTACAGCATCCTTAGTGAAGTTCACAGATATTCCTGTAAGTGGCTTTACGGGCATGCCTGATATTAATATTCCCTTGTACGAGATCAGTACATCCTTTGTTAAAGTACCTGTTTCACTGAGTTATCATGCGGCTGGTATTACTGTCGGCCAGGAGGCGTCCAATATCGGTCTTGGCTGGGCTTTGAACGCGGGTGGTGTTATATCCCGGACTGTATGTGGCAGTGCTGATAACAGCACCTGGCAGCTATACAGAATGGGTAGGGAAAATGCTTTTGACGTCAGGGACCCTGTAGATTATCAGCAGGCATATTCTCTTTCACAGAACACAATTGATGGTGTGCCCGATCTCTATATGTATAATATCCCCGGTTATAGCGGGAAGTTTATTATTGCAGATCAGATCAGGCAATTGCCGATGACCAATGTAAGGATAACGAAGGTCAGCAATAATGAATTTCATATTGTAACGCCTGATGGCAATAAGTATGTTTTCAGTGCAATAGAAAGCAGTTATAATAAATCGGATGGCGCCGGAAACACGAATGTTGTTGGATGGTACCTCACGAAGATCCTTTCTGCAGACAGGGCAGACTCTATTGTTTTCACTTATGCCAATACCCGTTACATAAGTAGCGGAGGAGAGAGTTTTATAGAGGAATTCTATCAGGGCGGTACTGGTGCATGGGATGGTGAAGGAGCCGCGGCGCATAGTTTCTTTACGAATACATTGAGCGGTAAACAGCTCACAAAAATTGAATTCAGCCAGGGAAGTGTTGAGTTTACTGTGTCCTGGAATACAAGAGAGGATATAGCGGCAGGAGATGGCGGAATGGTGCCGCTGATCAATGCCATGGTGGTGAAAAATAAGGCAGGGGGGATACTCAGGACGATTGGTTTCAGGTACGGTTATTTTACCAATAATAGTACCGGAACAGATAATAAGCGGCTTAAATTAAGCGGCATATACATCAACGGCGGTAATAGCACGGATACATTGAAAGCACAACGGTATAACCTCTTGTATAACGGAATGGCGCTGCCGTCAAAAAGTTCCAGAGGGGAGGATCATTGGGGATATTACAATGGCGCTGATGGTAATACAACATTGATCCCATCCTATACGAATTGTATTGACCGTCCGTCTCCACCTGATTGTAATAGTTGTTCTACACAGCCGGGTACCCTGCGTTTCAATGGTGCTAACAGGGAAACGAATGGCGGCTATGCAGCAGCTGGTATGCTGGAAAGAATCACTTATCCGACAGGAGGATATACAAATTTTGAATGGGAACCGCATGATGTGGTGAACTACGATGCACCTGTTACCACTTACCAGACCAGGAATATTGGTTCCACCGGATCTTATCCTACCAGTACCACTTTTAAAAGGGATAGTTCTGCGGATTATTATATTGATCCCGCAGCCAATCCTTATGGCATCTGCGCTACATTTACCGGCAGACTGAGTATCCCTGCCAATGCTATAGACGATGCTGCCAGGATTGATCATGCAGCGGGCAGTGTTACTATTTACAGGCGTTCAGATAGAATGGCCGTTGCTACGTTTGTATTTCCTTACAATGAGAATAATCAGTATAACCAGACCAGCAACCTTACGCTGGATGCCGGCCAGCATTATTTTCTAATGACGGAGGTGAGAGATAATGGCTTTTCTGTAACAGGCAACCTGAGTGGCAAGGTGGGAACAATCGTTAATGCTGCTCCGAATAAGATAGCAGGAGGCTGCCGACTGAAGAGAATGACCTTTTGGGATCCTGTGGCAGCTAAGTCCATTGTTAAATCATATACATACAGAATACCCGGCGATACTGCCCGTTCCAGCGGAAGATTATACAGAATGCCGATGTACAACAGACAGGTCGTGAAATTTGTGCAGACAGGCACAGGATGTGCGTATGCAATGTATACAGGTATCCGCTTATCTTCTAATAGTATGATATCACTGGGTGCAGGAAGCCATATAGGATATTCTTATGTAAACGAGAATATAGGAGAAGGGGCAGCGAATGGATACATCCTCTACAACTATCAAAACAGCATGAGCTTTCAGGGAGAATTTAATCCGGGCTGGAGGAATGGCTATCTGCGTTCCAAGACAACTTACAACAGCAAATCGCAGCCTCTAAGTAAAGAACGGAACGTATATAGCCAGGATAACCGGGGCTTTACGTCTTTTGCATGCAGTACTGTCGACTACTATGTCAAACACCCCTGTGCGCCTCTCAACAATTTTGAAAGTGATAAACCTGTTTTTGCAGGAGGGAAGAACTGGTTATATCCTGCAGAGTGGTTCCATCTGGATTCTACAATAACTGAAACGTATGATATGGATGTTCCTTCCAGGGTGTTTACGACTTCAAAGGCGTTTTCCTATGACAATGTATCACACCTGCAGACAAGTAAAATTGTCGGGAAGGCTTCCGATGGAACAGCACTGATCACAACAATGCGATATCCGCTTGATTATACGCTGCCTGCCGGAACGCTTACGCAGGAGGCACAGGCAATAAAAAATATGCAGGCAGCAAATATGCACCCGGTCATTGAATCGTATGAACAGCGGAAACTGGCGTCGCAGGCATTGCAGACGAGCGTGGCGACTTATATGACTTACAAGTCTGTTACTACGACGGAAGGTCCTGTAGTGCTGTTTGATAAACAGTACAATGCTGAAGTGGATGTACTCTCCGGGACTTTTGTTCCATCAGCTGTTGCAGGTAATGGCATAACGAAGAGTGCAGTTTATGTGTTAAAAGCAACAGCACATAAATACGATGCCAGTTACAATATTATTGAAGCTGAAAAGCCGGGAAATGATCTGAGTGCTTATATATGGGATTATAACCGCAGTTACATGGTAGCGCAGTTCAGGAATGCCCGCCAGGCAGATGTGGCTTATGCAGGCTTCGAAGCAGATGGTAAAGGGAATTGGACATATGCCGGTGCGGCGGTTCAGGATGCTACAACCATCACCGGGAAGTATTGTTATAACCTGGCGGCAGGGGCAATCAGCAGAACAGGCCTGACACCGGCTAAAAATTACACGGTGTCTTACTGGACAAAAAATGCGGCGCCATATAACATTACAGGAACTGTAGCAGGTTATCCGCTGAAAGGAGAAACTACCAATGGCTGGACCTGTTATGAACACAAAATAAACGCTCAGTCGGCGGTGACTATCAGTGGTACCGGGTTCATTGATGAGTTGCGTCTCTATCCTGCGGATGGATCAGCGATCACTTATACGTATGATCCATTGGTGGGCGTGACAGGTGTCTGCAATGAAGGAAATAAGACCAGTTATTACCTGTATGATAATGATGGCAGGTTGGTGACAATAAAGGACCAGGATGGAAAGATATTGAAGCAGATGGAGTATCAGTATCAGGGGGCTGTCACAAAATAGACGTCTGTATACTATGCATTATCCTCCATGAAGCAATGCTAAAACGCTTCCGGAGGATAATCAATACTATTTTCACCCATCTCCCAATAATCTTCCCAACCTTTTCATTATGCCCGCCACATTTCCTATTTTACTTCCTCACTCAAGTTTACAGGCTCAATGAGAAAGATTGTAGTAATGAGCGCATTGGCATTGTGCGCGCTTACCTCTACGGTATCCGCCCAGTCAAAGCACTCTTTCACCCTCGCAAAAAAAGACTTCCTGCTCGATGGTAAACCTTACCAGATCATCAGTGGGGAAATGCATCCGGCACGTATCCCGAAAGAATACTGGAAACACAGGATTCAAATGGCGAAAGCCATGGGATGTAATACCATCGCGGCTTATGTATTCTGGAACTATCACGAACAGGAGGAAGGCAAGTTTGACTTCTCCTCTGAGAACAGGGATATAGCCGCTTTTGTGAAGCTGGCACAGGAAGAAGGGATGTGGGTGTTATTACGTCCGGGGCCTTATGTATGTGCGGAATGGGAGTTTGGCGGATTACCACCTTACCTGTTAAGAATTCCGGACATTAAAGTGCGTTGCATGGATCCGCGGTATATGGCGGCGACAGAACGGTATGTGAAGGCACTGGCAGAACAGGTGAAAGGCCTGCAGGTAACAAATGGCGGTCCTATCCTGATGGTACAGGTAGAGAACGAATATGGCAGCTTCGGCAACGACAAGCAGTATTTATACAAACTGAAAGAGCTGTGGGAACAGAACGGCATCAATGTACCATTCTATACGGCAGATGGTCCTGTATCTCCACTACTGGAAGCGGGAACAGTACCGGGTGCAGCCATCGGACTGGATTCCGGTAGCTCCGAAGGCGACTTTGCCGCTGCCAATAAACAGAATCCGGATGTTCCATCCTTCAGCAGCGAGTCTTATCCCGGCTGGCTGACACATTGGGGAGAGAAATGGGCCCGTCCTGATAAAGCAGGTATCGTGAAGGAAGTGAAGTTCCTTATGGATACAAAACGCTCCTTCAATCTTTACGTGATCCACGGAGGCACCAATTTCGGCTTCACTGCGGGCGCTAACTCCGGAGGTAAGGGGTATGAGCCGGACCTCACCTCTTATGACTATGATGCGCCTATAAATGAGCAAGGCGGAGCTACTGAGAAATACATGGCATTGCGTGAGGCAATCGGTTCCTACAGCAAAAAGAAACTGCCTGCAATCCCGGCGCCTATTCCTACTATCACCATCCCGGATATCACACTGAAACCTTACACCAGCATATGGGAAAACCTGCCTGCTGCGGTGAAGTCCGTTCAGCCTAAAACATTTGAGGCTTACGGACAGGATTATGGCTTCATGGTATATAAAACAACCCTTGTCGGCCATAAAAGCGGCAAGCTGGATATAGTTGAATTGCATGACTACGCGACGGTATTTCTGAACGGGCAATACGTAGGTAAGATAGACCGCCGCCTGGGAGAACACAGCATCGAATTGCCTAAGTCAGACGTGAAAGATCCTGTACTGGAAATACTGGTGGAAGGCATGGGCCGTATCAACTTTGCACAGGCACTGATAGACCGTAAGGGTATTACTGATCGTGTGACACTGAATGGCATGACGCTGATGAACTGGGAAGTGTCTGGCTTGCCGATGAAGAGCGAATTTGTGCAGCAGCTGCAGTCTGCAAAGTCAACAGCGGTGAAACCCGGAGAGTTCTTTAAAGGCTCATTTACCCTTACAAACACAGGAGATACTTACCTGGACATGACCAATTTCAAGAAGGGCATGGTATGGGTAAATGGACATAACCTCGGCCGTTACTGGGAGATCGGTCCGCAGAAGAGATTGTACTGCCCTGCACCGTGGTTGAAGAAAGGAGAGAATGAGATTATAGTGCTGGACCAGCACCAGCTGGAAGCAGCAACAGTGAAAGGAGAGAAGACATTGGAGTAAGAGATAAAGTATAGGAATAATAGAAAAACAAAGAAGTAAGAGAAAGGAGATTGTCTAAAATTGAAAAAGCCCCCGGGAAAGCATCTGCATCCTGGGGGCTTTTATTTTAAAACAGCTGATTATCCTTTCGTGATCCTTGCCACATAACCGCCACCCTTTGCCAGCTTTACAGTGATCTTCGAGTGATTGTCTACCGTGCCGGATTCCATTTTACAATCTTTTGCATTCCTGTCTGCATTGATCCCGTCTTTCCAGCTATCGATCTTATAGCTGCCTTCAGGCAGGAAAGAAAGATCGATGGTCAGCTCGCGCGGTGTCCAGTTGGTCATTGCGCCAATGTACCAGTCACCGTCAGGGGCCTGTCTGGCAACGGCAACATATTCACCCACTTTAGCGTGTAAAGGAATGGTTTGCTGCCAGGTGGTAGGTACCGTTTTCAGGAACTCCATGGCCACCGGCTCATGATAGTAATGTGTAGGCAGGTCGCACAGCATCTGCAGCGGACTTTCAAACACCACATACATCGCCAGCTGGTTGCAACGGGTACCCAAGGTCATAGGCTCGGCAGGCACTGCTGCCCAGTCGTCCCGCTGTACATTCAGCATGCCGCCTGGTGTAAAGTCCATCGGGCCTGCAGCCATTCTGATGAAGGGAATGGTAGTAGTATGTTGTGGGGTGATCCAGTCGGCAAACTTGCTGATCTCATTGCCCAATACGCCTTCGGAGGTCAGCACATTTGGATAGGTGCGGAGCCAGCCTGTAGGTTTGTAGGCGCCATGGAAATCCACCATTAGTTTACGGGCAGCAGCGGCTTTTGATACCTTCTCGTAATAGTTGACCATCTCCTGGTCATCGCGCTGCATAAAGTCAACTTTAATACCTTTTACGCCCCATTCCCGGAACTTGTCCAGGGCCATGTCCAGTTGTTTATCCAGTACCAGCCAGCTGGTCCAGAGCAGGATGCGCACATTCTTTACTTTGGCGTAATCCACCAGCTCTTTAACATCGATACCGGGCGTTAACTTCATCAGGTCGCGGGTATCGCACCAACCTTCATCCAGCAGCACGTATTCAATGCCGTATTTAGATGCAAAGTCGATATAATACTTGTAAGTATCATTGTTGATACCGGCGCGGAAATCCACGTCGTAGATATTGTTATAATGCCACCAGTCCCACTGCACTTTCCCGGGGCTTACCCAGCTGTAATCGCCGGTAGCCGGCGGCGCCAGCTGATATACCAGTTGATTGGTCAGCAGATCGCCATCCTGGCGGGCTATCATCACAATTCTCCATGGAAAGGATTGCGGGCCCTGGATGGTAGCCAGATAATCCTCGCGGGAGCTTACCTGTTCGTCCCTATCGCTGGTGATTTTCTTTTCATGCGGATAGGCCGGGAAGACAGCCTTTAATTTACCGCCACCCTGGCCCAGCAGCCACATACCGGCATAGTTGAAAAGCCCGGATTCCGTCACCAGTAGTTTGGTGTTTTTTATTTCGAATAATGCGGGCAGACTGGCCAGTTTCTTATCGTCCAGGCTGTTCAGCTTATAATTGATGTATTTGCGTTCGTTGTGGGAGAACATGCCCTCTTCCTGGGGATACCAGGAGCGGCCTTCTTTATCCATCACAAAACTGGCCTGTTCGTCCAGTACTTTATAAGGCTTTTTGCTGCTCGTGATCCAGTGCCAGGCGATCCCGTTATCATAGGCTCTCCATTCCAGCGCCAGGCCATTGGTAAAATCGAGATGCAGTTCATTGTATTTGTCGGCGATGGTCTTCGTTTTCTGCATAATAACAGGAGTGAGAATACCATTATGAGCGCCTGGCCGGGCCTTGCTGACTTTCCAGGCGCCTGGTTTTTCGGCATCTGTTCTGAACGATACGACAGATGGCGCGATCAGTTCCTTATTGTCCTGCGAGAGGCTATAAGAAATGTCTGTACCAACGGTGACTGTAAGAGTGACCGATTTATCAGGAGAAACAACCGTGTATTTCTGCTGGGCATGGATTCCGGATAAGCAAAAAAGAAAAATTCCTGTTATGGACAGGCCTTTGTACGTCATTATAAGTGGAAGTTTAGTGTCTTTTAGGAGCGCGATCAATTAATTGGCCAGCAGCGCGGCGGCAGCCCATAATACAGGCGCCTGGCCATGAAGATCTCCGGTCACGCGGGAACGGTTCAGATAATACTGCTGATCATTCTTTTTATTGGTGCCTTCGCAAACGTCTTTCACGTCGCCAGCTTCATTGATATACCTTACTAGTGCGGTCCATGCATTCCTGGCTACAATGCCATACTCTTTTTCTTCCAGCCAGCCTTTCTTCACGCCGGTTACGATAGCGTAAGTAAACATACCGGAGCAGGAAGTTTCTGTAAAGGAGGTAGGATCGTCAAGCAGCTGGTGCCACAGATAGTTTTTGTCCTGTAGTTTCTTCAGGGAGGCCATCATTTTCTTATAGCCGTCCATGATCCTTGCTCTGTCGGTATGACCCGCAGGCAGGACGCTGAGCAGTTCTGTCATACCAGCGGCCATCCAGCCGTTACCACGACCCCAAAGGAAGGGAGCGTCTGTGGCATGGTAGAAGAGGCCATCTGGCTGTTGAATGGCATCCAGGTATACGACCATCTCGCGGGCGGCGCGGTCCAGATACTCCTTATTGCCGGTAGCACGGAAAGCTTCTACCTGCAGCAGTGTGATCATGTACATATCATCGATCCACATGCGGGTTTGCCAGGACAGGCCTTTGGATTGCAGTTCCTGCTGGTTGGGCAGGGGATTTTCGGGCAGTTCCCATTGTTTGTCAGCAAAGTTTTTACCTTCTTCGAGGTATTTGGACTGGTTGGTCTGCACATACAGTTCCAGTGGAACAGCGCCAAATACGCTGTGGTCTACGTGGTCTGGCTTAGGCATCAGGCTGTGGGATTGCGCCAGTAATGGTTCATAACGTGCGGCCAGTTTTTCTGCCAGTTCCTTGTTACCGCTCGCTTTTGCAAACTGAAGAGCGCCATACCAGGTACATACTTCGGGATAGGTAATAGATTGCGGGAGGCCGGGATTGCCAAAATTCGAAAACGGACCAGCCACATAGTGGTTGGCAACAAATAACCCAATTGCTGCTGGCTCTGTCCCCATTGGCCAGTCTTTAAAACTTTTCTGAGCAGATACAGTACCAAACGGTACCAGCAGGCCGGTTAAGGCCGTGATTGCCAGGTGTATTCTCAATTTGCGCATACAATGCTAATTATCAGGGTTGTAAATAGTAACATAAAAATGACGAACGATCGCGTAAAGTAATATATTAATATTCTCAATGCAAGATGTGGGGGAAAATTTATATGACGGAGGCAAATTTGAAGAGAAAATCTTAACTTAGAAATATAGGGTCATATTCCATTCTTCACACCTAAAATACCTCGTTATGGGAACAGTGCGTGACATCCTTCGGGTGAAAGGCCATGTGGTTTATTCAATCCAGCCAAATGATACTGTGTTTGACGCTTTAAGCGTGCTCGTAGACAAGAATGTAGGGGCACTGGTCGTCCTCAGCGACAAAGACAAAGTAGTGGGCATCTTTTCAGAACGTGACTACGCCCGCCGGGTGATCCTCAAAGGCAGGGCATCCAAAGAAACGCTGATCAGCGAAATTATGACGGAAAATCCTTTCACGGTGACGGAAGACGACAGTATTCAGGACTGTATGGTAAAAATGACGGATAAACATATCCGCCATTTACCGGTTACAGATGACCAGCAAAGACTGGTCGGCATGATCTCCATTGGTGATGTCGTAAAATATGTGATTGATGAACAGCAGTTCATTATTGACAACCTGGAAGGTTACATAAAGGGTACGCGTTAACCGCCTACCCTTTGTTGTTCGCTACCCGTTTCCCTGTCGCGGGCTGCCTTAATATTGCTGTTACCAAAGTTCCATGTTAGTGCCAGGTTCACGCGCCTGTTCTGCCAACGGTTGTTGATGTACATATTGATGTTGTCAAACTTGGCGCTACCGCGGAATTGTTCTCTGTTGGTGATGTCAGAGACGTTCAGTTTGATGTTCAGTTTTTTGTTCATCAGTTGCTTCTGTACGCCTAAGCCGATGGCATAGGAAGGCTTTATTTTGTATACTCCCCATACGAACGGACTCTCATAATACGCGTTGATCTCAAATTTCCAGTCGTCCGGTAATGTGAATGTGTGTGTGGTTTGATAGTTCAGGCCGAATGTATTGGTCTTCAGGTTGACAATACTATCCTTGATATTATAGTAATTGTAGTTGCCATTGATGTTGTTGGTGATATTCCACCACTTGAAAGGATCGATCGGAATGGTCAGTGAGACATTATACACATGACTGCGTTCGAAATTCCTGTCGTAGTAAGTCGTTACTTTGGTTGTATCATTCTGTATCATATACTCCAGCACGATGTTCTTGGTCTGACTGTAAGACAGGGCCATCACGTATTTCTGTTTGAATGTATAACTCACCTCCGCCTTGTGTGTGTACTCCGGCAGCATGTAAGGATTTCCTTTGAAGTAATTGTATTTATCAATATAGAATACAAAGGGGTTCAGGTCGCCGTAATTCGGCCTGGAAATACGCTTGGAATAGTTCAGCCCGATCTTATGCGACTCACTCAGTTTCTGATCCAGCGAGAAGCTGGGGAAGAAGTCCAGGTAAGACCGTTTCACATGTGATTGCAGCGTAACGGAATAACCGTCAGATTTTGTTTGTTCCGCACGCAGACCCAATTGGAGATCTGTATTATGGATCGTCTTTTTGAAGATGGCATACGCGGCATACACATCCTCGGTATAAATGAACTGATTGCTTTGGGTAATGGCGTTCACGTACTTCCCGTTTATAAGGGAATCATACCTGAGATCATTATCCGTTTTAACGGAGCTGAACTTGAAGCCGGTCTCTATTTTGGTGGTCTTGTTGAATGGCAGTATGAGGTCTGCTTTCACGCTCCGGATGGTCACTTCATTAACTGGTCTGTTGAGGATAGCATGCGTGTTTTTAACAGGATTTACAACATAAGACATGCTGTCTGTCAGCGTCATGCGGTTATTGTCCCTGAATCTTGCCCAGTCGGCATCAAAGCCGATCTCTGTTCCCAAAGTATCCAGCTGGCCTTTATAGTTCAGGTTAAAAGAGACATTGGAAAATTTGTTCCTGGAAGTGGTTCCGGCGTACAGTGTCGAATCCAGTTTACCGTTGCTGGTGATAGGCGTGTGGTTGAAACCCTCCTGCTGGAAGGAGTTATCATATCCTCTCATCATTACACCGATGGTATGTTTGGAATTGAGGAAATAATCCAGCCCCACTTTATAGTTATTGTTCTTGAAACGGCGTCTGTTAAATGCATTTAGTTCAAAGAACTGCGGAACATCTCCCTGGATATGACGTGCCAGATAGCGGGTCTGGAAGAAGCCTCTGCTACCGTTGTTGTAGCTACCGAAGGCATTGAATTTTTCCGTTCTCCAGTTCAGGTTCATGCCTGCATTATAGAAGCCATATTTACCGGCGCCTGCACCCAGGTTAATGGAGCCATTGATACCGGTGATAATGGTTTTCTTGGTTTTGATGTTAATGATGCCGCTTTTTCCGGCGGCATCATATTTGGCGGAAGGACTGGTAATGATCTCTATGGTGGCGATATTCTCTGAAGGAAGGCTTCTCAGCAGATTGGCCAGCTGTTCGCCGGACAAGTAGGTCAGCTTACCGTCCAGCATGATAGTAGCACCCTGGTTACCCTGGAGGATGATATTATCGTCTTTGTCTATCTGCACTCCTGGTGCTCTTTTTAAAACGTCCAGGGCAGTACCGCCGGAAGCAGCAAGGCTGCTTTCCACGTTTAGTACGGTAGCACCGTTCTTTCTTTCAATGAAAGGCTTCTGTGCGGTTACATTTACTGCCTGTAGTGTTTTGCTGGCCTGTGACAGACTTAAAGTGGGCAATTGAACAAGCTGGTGGCTGGCATCAATGGTGAAGGCCGATGTACTGGCGGAGGTATAGCCCATTAAGGTAGCTTCTATAAAGTATCTGCCCTCGGTAACTTTATCGAAGGAGCAGCTACCATCCTGGGAGCTGAGCTCTCCCTTTACCAGGGAGGAGTCCTTTACATGACGTAACAATACGTTTGTAAAGGGAAGGGGTTGCCCGTTTGTTTCCGCGGTTTTAACAGTAATCTTTCCCGAAACATGCTGGGCATAGATGGTCCCTGTACCGGCGATGGCCAGGAACATGATAAGCAAAATTCTTTTCATAAGTTCAGATCTCAGAGTGACGGCATGACTTTGTCTTAACTGGTGCTACCCACTCTTGCCCTATGCTGAGCAGGTAGAAAGGAAGCATTTCAGGGTTGGTGCCTGCATGTTCCGGTCTCAGTTGATGCAAAGCCCTGCCCTCCAGTGCAATAATGGCAAGGATACCCAGGGTTATGATGACTAATATGGATACCTTTTTCATGCAGGTTGTTTTTAAAATAGACGACCGGGTACAGAAAAGGTTGCAAAAAGGTATGAAAAATTATTTCAGTAAGCGCTGAATTGTGATGAGTGATCGTTGCTCCAACAGCACAGTCCTGCCTTTACTCAGTTCTTCCAGCAGGCCGTCCTGGTTATAACGAACGGTCAGTAATTCCAAACCTTCGTTATATGAGATTTTAAAATCATCATGTAACTCTTTCATCAGCTGTTCGATCTTTTCAGGGCTATTGTCGATACAGCAGGAGAAACTGATGGCTGCATTCTGCATTAAATTTATCTTGATCTTCAGCTTGTGAAAGCGCTCATAAATGTCACTGATCCGGTCTTCCGTAATAAAGTCGAAGTTGCGGGAAGTGATGGTCAGCAGTACCTGATTTTTCTTCAATACTATGATGGGCGGTAGCTGCTTTGTGTCGGATTCTTCCCTGATAACGGTACCGGGAAGATCTTTATTCAGAAAGCTCTTTACATACAGGGGGATCTGCTTGTTCTGCAGCGGTTTGATCGTCTTCGGATGGATGACCTGTGCGCCGTAGTAGGCCATTTCAATCACCTCACTGTAAGTAATCTCGGGTATATTGATCGTATTGGGAAATAATTTTGGATCCGCATTTTTCAGGCCTTCCACATCCTTCCAGATGGTCTGGCTTTCAGCATTCAGCAGGTTAGCAAATACGGCTGCGGAATAGTCACTGCCTTCACGGCCCAGGGTCACACTTTCATTTTGGTCGGTACTGCCAATGAATCCCTGTGTGATCACGATATTGTTCTTTTTAAGAAGCGGTAACACCTTTTCCTGTACGTTCTGGCCGGTTACTGTCCAGTCGATATTAGCATCGCGGAAGGTATCGTCAGTACGGAATATATCCCTTACGTCCAGCCATACGTTGTTTACGCCTGCCAGGTTAAAATATGCGCTGACAATGGCAGTACTGAGCAACTCACCCAGACTTACCAGCTGGTCATAATAATAGTCGAATGAACGGACTGGTTTTTCTCCCAGGGTCCATTCCGCTTCGGTAAAGAACTGCTGTAACTGGTCGAAGAGGGGATTATCACGGGTACCCAACAGTTTGTCTGCCACATCAAGGTGTTGTTGCTCAATGTTATGCAGCAGCTGGGCAGCAATTTCACGTTTACGCAGATAGAAGTTCTGGGCTACCTTTTCCAGCTCATTCGTCGTCTTACCCATGGCCGATATTACGATCAGGAGTTGCTGGTCCGGGAATGACTGTACGATAGCAGCTACCTGTTGAATACGTTCAACACTTTCTAAACTTGCACCGCCAAATTTGAAAACCTTCATATATGCTTAATCTTCCGTGAAAAAATACGGGGCAAAGTAAGGCAACTTTAAATTTGTTTTAAAATTTGTTTACCTGAAAATGACAGTTCCATTAAAATAGCGCCTGTTTCGGTAAATTAGCTAAAGGAAGAATGCATGTGGCAGCTCACAGTTATGAGAAAAACTAATCCATTATACATGAACAACAGAAAAGTAATGACCCTGGACGAATTTACTATCCAGGAGCTTAGGAACTACCCCGGTGCAACAGGACAACTATCTGGTTTACTGCGTGATATTGGTCTGGCCGCGAAGCGGGTCAATGTGGAGGTGAACAAGGCCGGTATTGCCGATATCCTTGGAGAGGCAGGAAAGATCAATGTACAGGGGGAATCGGTCAAGAAGCTGGATGAATTCGCCAACGATCAGTTCATCAGCTCCCTGCGCAGCAGCATCTATTGCTGCGGCGTGGCATCGGAAGAAGAGGAGAACTTCATTGCATTTGACGATGAGTACTCCAAAAACTCTAAGTACGTCGTATTGCTGGATCCCCTGGACGGATCGGGTAATATAGACGTGAATGTGTCTATCGGGACCATCTTTTCAGTATATCGCCGGCTCACGCCAACAGGCAGTGTCTGCGAACTGGAAGACTTCCTCCAGCCGGGTTATGTGCAGATCGCCGCAGGATATGTCATTTATGGTTCCTCTACCATGCTGGTATATGCTACCCGGCGTAGCGTACAGGGCTTTACCCTCGATCCTTCCATCGGGGAATTCTGCCTGTCGCATCCGAACCTGAAGTGCCCCGGAGAAAGCGACATCTTTTCCGTCAATATCGGTTACTACCATCTCTATGAGGATAAGATCCGTAAGGCGATCGACTATTTCCTGGCCAAAGATGCGCATGACAAGATCTACCGTCACCGTTTTGTAGGGTGTATGGTGGCTGAGGTACACCGTACGCTCATCCAGGGAGGTATTTTTATGTATCCGGCCTTTGGAAAATATGCAGGGGGGCGTTTGCGTTTATGTTATGAGTGCAATCCCATGTCCTTCATCATGGAGAAAGCTGGCGGACTGGCTATGGCTACCGGCAGACAACGCCTCCTGGAGCTGAAACCATCTAAATTACACCAGCGGGTCCCCGTCTTTTTAGGATCAAAAAACATGATGGATGTATGGCAACGAATAGTAAATAGTTAGTAAAAAAGTGAAATATGAGCTTTTGGTATAACTATTGCTAAACCAGCACTAGTTATATTTGTCTAATGTAAATTATTCATTATCTATTACCATACACACTACTATGACCCGGAAGCTCACATTGACCGTATTTTTATTTTCTCTGGCCTTTCATCTGCTTGTATTTTCCTGTTCAAGGTCGGCAGTACCAGCCAAAACAGCACCTGCTAAGGGGAATCCTCCGGCAGCTGTAAGTGAAGACCCGCCTGCGGGAGGGGAAGCCAAGCTGATAAAGGATATCCTTTATTACACGAATGAGTTCAGGGCGTCGAAAGGACTGCCTCCGCTGAAACTGGAATCTTATTGTTCCCTGCTGGCCCAGAAGCATAGTGAGAACATGGCATCTGGTAAGGTTGCTTTCGGACATGACCAGTTTGAGATCCGTAATGACGCTGTGACACTGAAGTTCCATGGTGTATCTGGCGTGGGTGAGAATGTTGCCTACGGGAATCTGGATGCGAAAGGTGTTGTGGATGGCTGGATTAAAAGTCCTGGTCACCGCCGCAATATGCTGGGCGACTTCAATATGATCGGTATTGGGGCTGCGCCTAAAGGGAGCATCACTTACTTTACGCAGTTTTTTGTAAAGAAATAAGCGGGTAGCCTGCAAGGCGTCGGAATATTCATTTAAGCGCCCTTTTTCGGTTGAATTTTAGTTGGTTATGTCCAATTAAGTCTAACTGGAAAAGGGCGCTTCTTTGTCTTGAATATGTTGGTAATTATCTTATTTACGCTAAGTAGCCCGGTTTCAGTATGGGATGTCGGTCGGCGCCTCTCTGGAAGACTATTGGGCGTTGTCAAGCGAATAGGATTTTGAATACAGATTGAACAGCGTCGGTCGTGTCACCGGAGAGCCGAAGGCCCGGCATTCCCATCTGAAACCGCAGCTACTTATGCTCTCCCAACGATGATATTTGTGTCCTTCCTATCAGGGGCAATACAATGCCTGGTTTTCTATTTCTGATAACGTTTTAAGTTGTTCTCTCAACCAATATGTCCGGCCCTGAGATTGTCATAATTCCTTCTTTTATCGTCATAAAGTTGCTTTTTACCGTATGGGCTTGCAGCCTGTCGCTATTTGCATTAATTTAGACGCATGGAAAAGAGGAAGATTATTGAAGTAAAGGACCTGGTAAAGACATACGGCGATTTTACGGCAGTTAAAGGCATCAGCTTCGATGTATACGAACATGAGATCTTCGGATTATTAGGTCCCAACGGGGCGGGTAAATCCACCACCCTTGAGATCATTGAGACACTCCGGGATAAGACCTCGGGAACGGTGATCGTGGACGGTATCGACCTGGACAAGGACCCGGAAGCCATTAAAAAGGTGATAGGGGTACAGTTGCAAAGTTCCGGTTACTATCCAAGACTCAATCTGACTGAACTGATCACCCTCTTCTGCGGCCTGTATAACCAGGATGTGAATCCAAAAGAACTATTAGCCTCCTTCAACCTTGAAGACAAGGCCAAAGCCCAGTTTAAAAACCTCTCCGGCGGGCAGAAGCAACGGTTTTCCATCGCTACAACCCTAATCAACAAGCCCAAGATCATTTTCCTGGATGAACCTACTACCGGTCTGGATCCGCAGGCAAGACGCAACCTCTGGGACCTGATCCTGGAAGTACGTTCAAAAGGTACTACAGTTGTCATCACCACTCACTATATGGATGAAGCAGAATTCCTGTGCGACCGTTGCGCTATTGTCGATAGCGGACGTATCATCGCGCTGGAATCTCCTGATGCCCTGATTGATCAGTTGGTTGCGGGCGGTTTTGAGCGAAAGAAAGAGGTGAAAAAGGCAAACCTGGAAGATGTGTTTATCCATATGACAGGAAAGGGGTTGAGAGAAGAGTAGAGGATACTTCTGCAATTATCATGATGTCTGATTCAATACGCCTCCGTAGGATTCCCGTGTTTGTAGCCCCTGGTTGCAAACACTGGGTAAAATGCAAATTGCAAATGGCAATCAGTTCCGAATAATAATTCAGGATGTTGCTTCACACATAGTTCAATTTTAATTCCTAATAACTAGATAATGGATCTTGAGCAATTAAAATATCCTATTGGAAAATATGAGGCGCCTGCTGAAATCAGTGCTGCCGTACTAAAGGGATATATCAACGACATCAGGTATTTGCCATCGCTGGTGGAAATAGCAGTTCAGAACCTGGATGCCGCACAACTCGCAACACCTTACAGGCCTGATGGCTGGACGGTGGTGCAGGTAGTACACCATCTGGTAGATAGTCATACCAACGCATTGACACGTTTCAAGTGGGCATTGACAGAGGATAATCCTACTATCAAGGCATATAACGAAGCTGCCTGGGCGGAGCTGCCGGATGTGGCAAAGACGCCGATCAATATATCACTGACCTTATTACATGCTTTACATACACGTTGGGTGAACCTGATGGAGAATCTGACAGAAGAGCAATGGCAGCGTACCTTTGTTCATCCTGAAAGCGGAAAGACCTTTGTATTAAAGGCTGTTGCCGGTACCTATTCCTGGCACGGCAAACATCACCTTGCACATATAGAAAGACTGAAGGAGAGAAATAACTGGTAATAAATCGTCAAACCGAAGAATTATGGCATCTTTAGAGTGGAAGACATTAAGTTCTGAATACATTTACAAAAGCAACTGGTTAACAGCACGTAAGGACACATGTGAAACTCCCGGCGGAAAGATTGTAGACGCTTACTATGTACTGGAATACAATGACTGGGTGAATTGTGTAGCAGTAACAGCCGATGGGCGTATTGTGATGGTGCGGCAGTTCAGACAGGGGATAGGAAAGACTATACTGGAAATTCCCGGTGGCACAATGGATGATACTGATCCCGATCCGGAATTTGCGATGCGCAGGGAGTTACTGGAAGAAACAGGATACGATTTCGAAAAGCTGATCCCATTAGGAGCAGTAGCACCGAATCCGGCATCCAGCAATAATCTCACGCACATGTTCCTGGCTACAGGCGGAAGAAAAGTACAGGATCAGGACCTGGATGAACATGAAGAGATCGAAGTCGTGCTGATGGACCTGGAAGATGTAGAACAACTGCTGAAGGAAAATAAGATCCTGCAAAGCCTGCACGTAACATGCCTGTTCTATGCGTTGTTGAAGTTGAAAGAATTGAAGTTATAGTTATTACTAATGACAATATTAAAAGCCGTCATATCTACTGATATGGCGGCTTTTCCATTATAGAAAAATATAACAGTATTGATTATCCGCTAATTCTAACTGCTGGTACTTTTCAGCAGCATATAATAACTTTGTACCTGTTAACCCGACTCCACATTTCCTTTCAGGATATCTCCTTAAGCGATGTCCGGAGCATCAATAAGCAATAGTTCGTATTGAATTATATAACCCCATTTTTAATTAAAAAATCAAATCATGGCAAATCCTTTGAATGCTTTATCAATTGTTGATTATGGCGGCGTTGCTGACTGGGTAAGTATTGGTTCTCCCGGGTCTGTAGCCACTAATGTTTCTGCATTTAACGCTATGGTCAGTGCAGCGGCAGATGACCAGCTCATTGTAATCCCTGACGGGAAATGGGGCTTTAATGCCGATCTTGTTCTCGCCTCAACTTCAAAGAAGTACAATCTGCTCGTAACAGGCGATCTTCATTTCTCAGCCGGCTATGGTATAATAGTGGAGGGTAACCGGCATGAGATCAACCTGCAGGGCCAACTATATGGTGGTAATTCCGGCGGTAATTTTGCTTCCTATACAGGTGTGGGATTGTATTTAAGAAACGCTTATAATTGCGATGTGCGCCTCAGCTTTATACGTGACTTTTACACAGGTCTTGAAGTAGGAGGGCTAAGTAACGGCACTAATGCCAATGGTTCTCAGTATAACAAGATCTGGTACAGCCGTATTGCTTTTAATTATTCGCAGATAGATATTACAGCTAAAGGAACAGATAACCAAAGCGGCCCCTGGAGTAATTCCAATGTTTTTTATGGCGGCCAGCTGGGCAACGGTACTACCCCAGGAAACGGCGGTAATTATGGCATTCGGTTTATTAAGGGAGTGGATCAGGGACAGTATAATACTTACAATCAGAATTATTTTTATCATACCGGTTTTGAAGGCCTGGTGAACGGGCTTTATGCAGAACATGCACATTACAATTTCTTTATTGGCGCACGTTTGGAACCGGGCGCTGTTACCAACAAGATCAATCTGTCAACCGATACTGCATCTATCAAACAATGCGTAAAGAATTATTTTATCGGTGTCCTGATGTACGAGGATTATTTTGTAACTGGCGGTTATGGTATTGGCACTGTTTGTCTTGGTCCTATGTTAACATCAACCAGTGCTGCAATAGCTGATATTAGTCTTTCCAATCCCACCTCTGGAAAATTCTATCAACTGGCAGGAGACTATACTGCCTCTGGTTATAGTAGTACCATCAATGACGCCATATCATTGAAAGGCTTTTCGGGTACGGACGATGAGCGCTACCAGATAGTGCTGAAAGAGGACGGTGTTTCCCGGTATATACCATATGAGCCACAGGATCAAAGCATTACAACATCAAGTGGAACAGTAAGTTCAGGCATTGGTATGGTATATGTAAATTATACGACAGGAACAGCCTCTGTAAATTTGCCTGGCGCAGCTTCATTCCCCAGGCGGGAGATCCGCATTAAAAATCTACATGCAACCAATACTGTAAATATTAATGGTCTTGGGGCAGGAGAGGATAATACTATACCAGCATTAGGTTGTACAACAGTGCGAAGCACTGGTTCAGCGTGGGTGGCGGTTTCAAAAGATTAATATTGGTGGCGGCGAACAGCATATCTCAATAATAAAAAGGCCCCGGAAGTATAGCGTTCCGGGGCCTTTTTCGAATAGATCTTACCATGTGTGTAAAAGCAGCCGATGTAGTCAGCTCATTCATCACATCACCTCCGCCACAACAAAAAAGCTCCCACACACC
The DNA here is from genome assembly GCF_900142925.1 of Chitinophaga sp. CF418. Classification (GTDB taxonomy): domain Bacteria; phylum Bacteroidota; class Bacteroidia; order Chitinophagales; family Chitinophagaceae; genus Chitinophaga. The sequence goes on along the minus strand of NZ_FRCN01000011.1, from coordinate 139,504 downwards.
AGCACAATATCATCCTTATGCGCATGCTGCTTCGCAGCCTGATACGCCTGTTGCACTGTCGGATAATCATGTCCGCGTAATCCGTGCTGATGCGCCGCTTCCGCCAGTTCTTTCTCATCCATTGCGCGCGGTATCTGCGCCTTACAAAAGTAATAGGTAGCAGCAGGAGGGAATAAGGGCAACACCTTACTCACTTCTTTATCCTTCACGAAACCGGTCACAATATGCAGGTGACGGTATACCATATGCTCTAACTGTTGAACTACCTCTGTAATCCCCGCCTGATTATGACCCACATCAAAGATCGTCAGCGGATCACGGGAGATGATCTCCCAGCGGCCACGCAGACCAGTCAGTTTTTTAACATGCGACAGTGCTGTCATCACCGTCTGCGGCGGCAATTCCCAACCCGCATGTTGCAAGATCTTCACCGCCGATAAAACGCCCATGATATTTTTCATCTGGTACTGACCGGTGAGATCAGTACGGATAGTTTTAAGATCTCCGTTATGAGTATGCTGTAATCCCAGTTTGAGATGGCCCTCGGAAAACTCAGACTGCTGCACCAGCCATTCCTGATCTGCAAAATGAATAGGCGCTCCGAGTGCTTTGGCTTTATCAATGAATATAGCCTCAATGTCAGACTGTGTTTCTGAAATCACCACCGGCACACCCGCCTTGATAATACCCGCTTTTTCGGAAGCTATTTCCGGCAGGGTATTACCCAGTATCTGCATGTGGTCATAGCTGATATTGGTAATGATAGACAGTTCTGGCGTGATAATATTTGTGCTATCCAGTCTGCCGCCAAGACCAACTTCGACAATAGCAATATCCACCTGTTCCAGCGCAAAGTACTGGAAAGCCATTGCTACAGTCAGTTCGAAAAAAGAAGGCTCGAGAGATTCGATAGTAGGCTTCAGCTGCTCTACAAACTCAGTCACAAAGGTGGTCGGTACCATTTCTCCATTGATCCGGATCCTTTCGCGGAAGTCGAGGAGGTGAGGAGAGGTATATAAACCTGTTTTATAGCCCGCCTGCTGGAAGACGGCCGCCAGCATATGGCTGGTAGAACCTTTGCCATTGGTCCCTGCTACATGGACGGTTTTGAATTGATGCTGGGGATCGCCCAGCTGTTTGCATAATTCGATCGTATTATGCAGGTCCTTTTTAAAGGCGCTTGCGCCTACCCGGGTGAACATGGGTAGCCGCTCATAAAGATATTCTAGCGTTTCCTGGTAGTTCATATACTAAATAATGATGCCGGAACAAAGTTATTTGTTCCGGCATCAAATGTAAATTAACCGGGAAAATTATCGTTAAAAATACTTAGAACTGAGCTGCAGGACATCCCAGTTTGCCTTCACCCCGCTTGATAGGGATGATACGCAGGGCAATGAAGCCATCCAGGCGGTTCTTGTTTTTCTGGAACAGGTTGGACAACATGGTAGATGAACCGATCACCAGCGGTCCCAGGCGAAGACCAAGACCCGCATCAAACTGACCATTCCTGTTGACAGACAGCGGCAGGTAGCCACCGATGTAACGGGAATCATAACGGGGCGTTACCTGGAAGTAAGACACCACGTAAGTTTTGCTCGGATCATATTTGCCGGCATTGAGGGCAATTCTGCCGCCAGCGTTGACGAAGAAACGGCCATCGATATTATAATCCGCCGTAAGGTTTAATGCCGCAGGCGTATTCATACGGAATTTTTCAGCAGAAGCAACCGGCGTAAAGTAAGTCTGGATACGACGGTAATATTGCTGCCAGCTTTCGCCTTTACGGAGACGTAGATCATCCGGATTGACATCTGTTGTACGCAGGTCCAGGTCAGTAACATTAGGCGCCTTTTTATAGGTGATACCACCAAGGTCGGTAATGGACACGCCTAAACGCAGGCGGTAGTCGTCGGCTTCAGGATTCCACTGTGAGTCATCGTAACCGGTGAGACCATCCATCGTTTCACGCCATTCGTAAGTAACACCGATGTCCATACCCAGCCCCATGTTACCAAACACTTTATAGTTGCTGGCATTAGGTCTTTCCCAATTGGCAATCCCTTCACTGTAGCCTACTTTTAGCGTACCGTCATTGATCTCGCCACTTGTGCGGGAATTCATCATGAAAGTAGCATTATCAACCTGCGCATAACCAGCCGCAACACCTGATAATAATTTCAGGGTAACGCCTCCCTTCAGTACGTTCGAACCATCATCTTTGAGCACACGGGCGTAGGTGAAACCAAATTCGTTCCACCAATGGAAGCTGCCATTGGCGATTTCCATATCGTACCGACGCTTTGCAAAGCTTGGATTCGGGAAGTCCTGTGCAAAGAAGTTGGCCACCTCAGTAGTCACGTTACCGCCATTCGCCATGGCGCGTACACGCCAGGTGAATGCTACTGACTGCAATTCGTCTATAGAATAGAGCACAGAAGGCATCATCAGGTCTATATTGCCCCAGCCAAACTGTTTACCGGAACCGGTAGTGTCCAGGAAATAGTCACGGTTCTTTTTCAGCGACTCCAGTGAATCCGGTGGATGCAGCAGGATAGAGCGTGGGAAACGGATATACGTATTTCCGGCAGCAGCGTTGATACCGGCGATGTTGACATCCCATTTATAGTGTGTACCTGCAGCTGAAGCAGGGTTGTTTGGAACACCGTGTATACCAGCATAGTGGCTATTGGAATATCCCCCTAAAGTAAATTGAGCCTGGGCTTTGAACGGCCCGAATAATGACATAACGATAATAGCACATAACAAGTAGGCGGCTCTAAACAGTCTAAATGGCATAAACAGTAATTAGTTGGCAGTTCGGTTTCTCCCCAATAACGCAAAAACCTGGCCGTTTATTGGCGGTCACGACAAAAGAAATAGGAAAAGACGGTCAGTCTTTTCCTATGCAAATATATTTAAATATAATTATTGTACTTTAAAATAAAATCTTATAAGTGCGAATTGCACTTCTGGAGCATCGTCGTTGACGTTGTATTTTAACTGGGTAGCTGCTCTTTTGGCAATCTCTATCAGACGGGAATTATTCAGCGTAGATCCTTTCAGGGAGTGGGATGCCGCGATCACGTTTCCTTGTCTGTCCACCTTGATATTGATGGCAATATAACCCGATTCATCACCATCGTAGGTGAGAGAGGGTTTACTCAATAAGGAACGTCCGTTGAGGCGGAAATCAGAGCGTCCACCACCCAGACCGCCACCGGTATAACCGCCGCCGTCAGGATTACCATTGATCTGTCCGCGGTCGCCGGGTTTGCCGGTATTACCTTCTCCGGTAGAGTTATTACTGCTCTGGGCATTGTTACCACTATTGCTGCTGCTGGAGCTTCCACCGCTATAAACGGCTTTAGGCTTCGGCGAAGGCGGTACTGGCGCCGGAGGATTATCTGAATTCTTTTTAGGTGGTGTTTTGGACGGTTTTGGCTCCAGGTTTTTAGGTGTCTCCCTTGGTTTTTCTACCGGTTTTTCCGGTTTGGTGATCTCAGGGGCATCCTCATTGTCCTGGGTAGCGATATCTTCCTGTGTAGCATTGTCTGCAGAAGGCACAGGCTCATTCTGCGGGGTGGAAGCGCTGGCTTCACCAGTGCTGGGTGGATTCGGGTTGAGGGGTTGTTCTTCTCCCATACCATCATCCGAAGTACCGAGATTTACCTCCATACCAAGATCCTGATCTGGTAATGGGGGCGGGGCAGAGAAGCCTGCCAGCAGCAGCACAACTAACACCAATGCGTGTACGGCAATCGTGGCGCCCGCTGCTTTTAAGTTCTTGTCTGTATTGTCTTCTTTTTTCGGCATACACCAAAAGTAAGGATATTTTTTAAAGTGTACATCGTCTGCCTGTCTCAGTTTGGAGCTTTATCAACTTAATAACTGTTTTCCAGGTAGAATTATTATTACGGGCATCGGGTTTATTGAACTACTTTTGTGTAGGCCTTAGAGTTTTACGATACGATGTCACTCATTTTTTCTCTGTATAGAAAAGCATATGCCGGCTTATCTCCTTCTACCTGGTTATTGGCGGTTGTTTTATTGATCAATCGCAGTGGTGCGATGGCAATTCCCTTTATGACGGTTTACCTCACCCAAAAATTACACTTCTCCGTGCAGGAGGCGGGTATGGTGATGGCTTGTTTCGGTATGGGAGCTATCTGCGGCTCATTTATCGGGGGAAGATTGTCTGACAGGATCGGTTTTTACCCCGTACAGTTCTGGAGCTTATTAATGCAGGGATTGATCTTCCTCGTACTGGGACAGATGCAGACATTACCCCAATTCTGTATCTGCATATTCGTGCTCAGCTGTGTAGGCGATACGTTCAGGCCGGCCAACGTGGCGGCTACGGCTTATTACAGCTCTGTAGAGAACCGTACGCGTTCTTACTCGCTGAACAGGCTGGCCTCCAACCTGGGATGGTCTGTAGGGCCTGCATTAGGCGGTATACTGGCGGGCTATAGTTATCATCTGCTGTTTTGGGTGGATGGATTGACCTGTATCATAGCGGTGACCGTGATGCGCTTCCTGCTACCTCCTGTAAACGCGAAACCGCAGGCAAAGGCAACGCCGGATTGTACGGTAGTTCCGGGTGCTCCCAGTGTATACAAAGACTGGATCTATATCGCTTTCATTTCCCTGATCACTATATTCACGACAGGTTTCCTGCAATTGTCCACAATGGTGCCTTTATACCTGAAATCCATTGTGCATATGGAGGAAGCGCATATTGGTATGCTGATGGGATTGAACGGATTGATCGTGGCATTTATCGAGATGGTGCTGGTGTATAAACTGGAAGGAAAGATGCATAGTCTGCAATACATTACCCGTGGTGTAGTGCTGGCAGGATTGGGATACCTGAGCTTTAATATTCTGCCACCCGTTGCGGCAGCGGGATTGATCTTTATCCTGATGTTTACGATAGGAGAGATGCTGAGTATTCCTTTTATGAATTCCTTCTTCGTGCATCGCAGTGGTGAGCATAACCGCGGACAATACGCGGGTTTATATACCATGGCATTTTCGATCTCCAGCATTTGTGCGCCTACGTTGGGGTCTTATATGGTAGGTCGCTTCGGCTTTTCCGCCTGGTGGTATTGCACGGCGGTCCTGTGTATGAGCACAGGCGCCGGCTTTTATTTCTTATACAAAAAGGTAGTAGCTAATAGTATGACGACTGTTGTACACGAGCCTTCGCGATAGTTGTTATAGATAGCGCTTCGCGAATGTTTGTAACTGCTATCCCTCTCCCAACTGATTTTGCGGGAAACGCGTCTAATGCGTTGCCCCATTTTCCCGGGGGGCATTTCGATTCCCGGGGTTGCACCCCGGGCTACAAACACGGGGCTCCTGCGGAGCCTATTGCCGCGAATGATCCGTTTATGCAGTACGCATTAAATACGATGTATACAGGGCGTATCCCCGACACAGAGGTGGACATGAACGTTTTATATTCCCGATCGGGGGGCACCCATTCTGGTTCCGGCGTTACATCGGTTCCCGATCCGGGGGCCTATTCAGAATCCCGGGTTGCACCCCGCGCTACAAATACATCGTTCCTTCTGAGCTCAATGTCGCGTAAGAAATACGTCGCTTCCTGAGCTCAATGCCGCGTAAGAAATACATCGCTTCCTGAGCTCAATGTCGCTTATTAGTAATGTGCAAAGTCCTGAGTATAGTCGCCCTTGATCCTTTCAATGGGAGGATTGAAATAACCGTATTTCAGGTGAGGGAATTCCTCATGGATCAGCTCCTGTAACTGTTTAATACCCAGGCAGTCGCCTACTTCGGTCACACCGAGGCGGCCTAAGTACCAGTCAGGATCGATATTGAAGTTCCTCCATTGGATCATCTGGAGATCGGTATCCCTGATCAGTTTACGCAGCGCTTCATATTCATCCACACTGTCCGTCATACCAGGGAAGGTGAAATAGTTGATACTCGTCCATCCACCGAATTCACGCACTACTTTCAGGCTCTCGATAATATCTTCAAACACATAGTTGTTTGGACGGTAGTAAGGTGTATAGAACTTCTCCTGCGCAGAGTTGGTACTTACGCGGATGCTGTTCAGACCTGCCTTGCAGAGCTCACGCACTGCGTCGGGCTTACTGCCGTTGGTATTGATATTGATACTTCCCTTAGGAGTGTGTTTACGTATTTCGATGATGGAATCGCGGATAGTCTCCCACATCAGCAGCGGTTCTCCTTCGCAGCCCTGTCCGAAGCTAACGATAGGGAAAGGCGCTGTTTCCAGGTGGGGAACAGTATATTCCACGATCTCTTCCGCTGTAGGTTTGAAACGCAGGCGGTCCTGTGTGGAGACGATGCTTTCTTCTTCCGGCTGGAAAGAGATACAACCGATACAGTTGGCGTTACAGGCAGGAGAAGAAGGTATCGGGCACTCCCAGCGGCCCATGAAATAGTTACGGGCAGCAGGACAATGATATGTCAGTGCACAATTGTCGGCCAGGTGTTTTACCAGGCGGTTATGCGGGTATGCTTCCAGCAATTGGTTTACGCCCTGCTTTACTTTTTTGTCGTCGAAACCGGCGCATTCCTGGCGGATGTCCTGTTCAATACGGGTAGCAGGCACGTAAAATTTCCCATCCAGCCAGCCCACTGCGGTATAGCAGAACAGCGGAAGGGTAGGTGCATCCGGCATGGTTTCATATGCAGCCAGGTAATAGCCGGTATGTGCAGGAGGAATGAAGGCGGCTACAGCCCATCCTTTATCACAGAGCTCCATTTCGCCTGTTTGGGCGTTGATACCTATACCACGGCGGCCAGGCAGCTCGTACAGTGAACCGCCATCGGGCAGTTCTATCCATTCGTCAGGCTCGATAGGCCATGCATCCCAGCCACTACGGCCGGTGGTGAGCATAGTTGTATCTTCAAAGATGTTGCCTTTCCCGTCAGAGTAAAGTATGTATGGAGACTGTTTCAAATGATCAAATCGTTTCTTGTTGAATTGGTAATATTCCCTTGCAGTGATCAGAGTCTGCTTCTGAAAAATGCGTTCATTTCTTCCGTCGTAACGGCGCCTGTTTCGTCCAGTACTTCAAGCTGCAATACTTTATTGTTTTTGAAGTCTATTGTGAGCAGGTCATTCCGCAAAATTACATTATTCAATTGGTTCCAGCCAATCAGCTTGTCTGAAAAGGTGCCCGGCAGCAGTACGCCCATCATGTCTATCTTCACAAAACAGGGCTGGAAGATCTTGTATTCGGCCCATCCGATATAGGCAGAAGCGATACCTGTCAGGAACAGCAGCGCGCCGATAAGCGGTTGCATATGGCTCAGAAAATAAAGGCAACCAGTCAGGCTCACAAAGGCCTGTACCGTACGCGCCAGGCTGTTGGCCGCCTGTATGTTGCGGAAGCGCTTCATGAAAAACGGGAAGGCCAGGCTCGCTAACCCCAGCAGTATAAAAAAGATGGCCATACTCCAGTTGGGAGAAGGGCTGTTGTAAACACCTATTCCATTCATTAAAAACAGGATGCCTGCAAGGCCATGCATTACTGGTTGCAGGCGAAGACGTGTTACCGCATTAGGGTGAAGTATCCGTAACTTATATTGTTTCATATCGTCGTTGATCAGCTGTCGGGCTTAATTAATCGTTTGTCTTATATAATACTGTTTGGCCTGCGCTACGAACAGCCCTGTAGGGGCTAAGTGTTTGTAGTCCCGGGTTTCAATCCCGGGTCATTGATTCGAACATACCAGCAGGTTACACAGTTTGAACAGTACCCGCGCTCCTACGTTGGCGTCCCACTCATTAACAGAGGTGCTGACCTCATTCAGGTCAAAGCCGATCAGCTTACGGCCGCTCTCTATTACCTTCCTGAAAAGATAATACAGCTGTTCTGTTTCAAAGCCACCTGCTACAGGTGTACCGGTATGCGGGCAGAGCTTGGGATCCAGGCCGTCTATGTCAAAGCTGATATATACCTGGTCCGGTAATGCGGCAATGATATCGTCACAGATCATTTTCCACGTATCTCCTTCATACTGACGGGTTTTGATGTCCTTGTCGAAGAAGGTCACTACCTTACCATTGCTGTCATTGATGTAGTCCACTTCCTCTTCGCAGTAATCACGGATGCCAACCTGTACAAGTTTGGTGAGCTGAGGTACTTCCTTGATGGCATTATACATAATGGAGGCGTGGGAATACTGAAAGCCTTCATACTCCTCGCGCAGGTCGCAGTGGGCATCGATCTGGAGGATGCCGAAATCGCCCTTGTACTCGCCGATCGCCTTAAAAAAGCCGAGGGGAGTACTATGGTCACCGCCCACCAGCGCCACCAGTTTATCATTTCTGAGTAATTCTTTTGTATGGCGGTACACCCATTCGTTCATAGCAACGGTACCGGCGTTTACATCTACGAGCGTTTTCTTAAGGAATTCATTATCACTGATATCGCCACCTTCGGTGAGGAATTTGAGGTAGAGTTCCGCTTCTTTCCTGAGGTAATCACTGCGCAGCAGGAGCTGTTTGTCAATGTCGCGCATGAAAAAGCCACTTTTCCATCCATCTTTCACATCTGCATCGTAGAGGTCTACCTGATGAGAGGCCTTGAAGATCTGTTCGGGGCCCCTGGCAGTGCCGTGGGTGTAAGAAACCGTTACTTCCCAGGGAACAGGTAATAATACCAGTTTCGCATCTTCCTCAGTTGTAGGCAGCCCGAATATATTGTTGGACAACAGGCTGACCGAATTGGGATCAAATTGAGATAAATCCGCCATGATAATGTAATTTGATAAAAAGAGGCCACCCCGAGGAGGTCCTGTCGTAGGGGATCAACCGTTTAAAACGATTTTTCCGGCGCAAAGATAGTAATTTATGCACCACCGACCATAGGATACAGTCCACTGTTGGGCCTGCATGGATGTATGGCCTTTTTATGACAAATATCATGTCTTCTTTTATGTAAAAAAATGAACTTGAACTTCAATTTGGTGTAATTTTGCGGTTGATTTAGACTGTATATTGATTGTAACACAAAGTGTACGGCTTTTTTAACAAAGGAATGCATTAAGGAAGAATCTGAATTATTTGCGATATGAAGAAATCTAACATTATCCTGCTGATACTTATTGCTGTGGCTATAGGAATAATTGTAACGGTAGCAGGCGATTTCAGTACTTATGAGACTTTTGCCACTGCGAGACAGAAAGAGGGAAAAGAATTCCAGGTGATCGGAAAACTGGATACCACTAAAGTAATGGAATACAATCCACAGAGGGATGCCAACTTATTCCGCTTTTATGTAATTGATAAAACAGGGGAAGTAAGACCTGTTGTTTTCTATGGCACCAAACCAACTGATTTCGAGAAGGCGGAAAGCGTGGTACTGACCGGTAAAATGTCAGGCGGAGAGTTCAAATGCAGCAAGATTCTGATGAAATGTCCGTCCAAATATAAGAATGACCAGGTGGCTATTGGCAAAGCATAGGTAGCCCGCGGGATCATTGCGGAAAATCATTATTCATTCTATTGTCCGTGGACTGCCGTTCACGGGCTTTCATACTAGCAGGCTTTGAATACAAATTACATAGGGGAACATCTGTTACCCGGACAGTTAGGGCATTTTTCAGCGGTATTGGCTTTTGTTGCATCGATGGTAGCTACCGTCAGCTATTTCATGTCGGTGCAGTCCAAAGAGGAATTGTTAAAAGATTCATGGAAGAAACTGGCCCGCTGGGCCTTCATCATACAGGCGCTGGCGGTTTTCACCACCTTCGGCAGTCTGTATTACGCTTTATACAATCACTATTTCGAGTACAAATATGTATGGAGGAACTCTTCCCGCGATCTGCCGGTAAGTTACCTCCTGTCCAGCTTCTGGGCCGACCAGGAAGGAAGCTTCCTGCTGTGGTCCATCTGGCACAGTGTGCTGGGCCTGATCCTCTTACGCGTAGGTAAGAAATGGGAAGCGCCTGTAATGACCGTATTGTCCTTTGCACAGGTATGCCTGGGCAGTATGCTGATCGGTATCTATATATTAGGGTATCGCGTGGGTAGCAACCCCTTCCTGCTGCTGCGTCAGGCGGAAGAGAACCTGGGCCTGCCCTGGGTATCCAACGCAAACTACCTCGACTTCATCACCGATGGTAATGGCCTGAACCTTTCCCTGCAGAACTACTGGATGGTGATCCACCCGCCGGTGCTGTTCCTGGGATTTGCCTCTACCATTATCCCCTTCGCATATGCTTTTGCCGGTCTGTGGACCCGCGAATACAAAGAATGGATCAAACCGGCATTGCCGTGGTCACTGTTCTCAGCCATGGTGCTGGGTACAGGTATCATGATGGGTGCCGCCTGGGCTTATGAATCACTGACCTTTGGCGGTTACTGGGCATGGGACCCTGTAGAGAATGCCTCCCTGGTGCCCTGGTTAACGCTGGTAGCAGGTATTCACACCCTGTTGGCATTTAAATCCTCCGGTCATGCGTTGAAGTCTACCTTTTTCTTTTTCCTGATCACCTTCATCCTCATCCTGTATTCCACTTTCCTGACCCGTAGCGGTGTGTTGGGCGATACTTCCGTACACTCCTTTACCGATCTGGGTATGAGTGGTCAGTTGTTGCTGTACATGGTGGTATTTGTGGTGCCCGGTTTCGCGATGCTGATCGCGAGAAGGAAGGAGATCCCTTCTGTTGTGAAAGAAGAAAGTACTTACTCACGTGAGTTCTGGCTGTTCATCGGATCTCTGGTGCTGATGATCGGCGCTATACAGATCACTTTTACGACTTCCATCCCGGTATGGAACAAGATCATTAACGGACTGGGTATCAAAAAACTGCTGAATCTGCAGCAGGATATTGCCCCACCGTCCGACGGCGTATTCCACTACAATAAGATCCAGATCTGGATCGCCATTGTACTGGGCCTGCTGACCGCTGTAGTACAATACCTGAAATACAAGGATACGCCGAAAGGCTTCTTTACGAAGAAAATAGCCATCCCGACCATCCTGAGTCTTGTGATAACAGGCCTGATAGGGATCTTCGGCAATATCAACTATGATCTTTACGGCGCCGGCTTCCTGGTGGCTATTTATATCATGCTGTTCTGCAGTGTATATGCTATCGTCGGTAATGCCTCATATATATTCATCGGCCAGAAAGGCAAACTGAGAGCGGCGGGTGCTTCCATAGCGCACGTAGGCTTCGGTATGGTGCTGCTGGGTATCCTGATCTCCGCTTCCAAACGCGAAGTGATCTCTATCGACCGTATGAAGATGCTGGACGGTGGGTTCTTCGGAAAGGAAAGTAAGGAGAATCCAAGGGAAAACCTGATGCTGCCTAAGAACTTCCCGGTGCAGATGGGCGACTACCACGTGACTTATGCGGGAGACTCCCTGGCTGCCGGTGATGCGAAAACTTACTACCTGGTGAGGTACGAACGTCGTGACCCGGAGAATGGAAATATCCTGGAGAAATTCACGCTGCATCCTGATGCCTTCCTGAGCAACAGGGGCCAGCAGCAGTTAACGCCGAATCCTGATTCCAGACACTATCTGACAAAAGATATCTTCACCTATATCACAGCAGTGCCTATCAAGGATGAAGCCAGTGACACTGCCCAGTACAGCTCTCATGAAGTAGCGCCGGGCGATTCGGTATTCTTTGCTAACGGTTATATGATCCTGGAAGGCATACAGCCACAGCCGAACAACCGGAATTACCAGGCGGAGCCAAATGATCTTGCTGTGGGTGCACAGCTGAAAGTGTATACCAAAAATAACGAACAGTATAACCTGCTGCCGGTATATTGCCTGCGTGACAGTACCCGTGAGATATCCGTCGCTGATACCGTAGCGCCGCTGTCGTTATATGTACGCTTCAGCAAGATTCTGCCGAAAGAAAAAAAGATCCTATTACAAGTAAAAGAATCGGATACTTTTAAGGACTATATTGTGATGAAAGCCTTTATCTTCCCATTCATCAATGTACTATGGATAGGCATTCTGATCATGATCGTCGGATTTGTAATGAGTATCGTATACAGGGTGAAGGCGAATAAGGCAAAAACTATTAAGTCATAACGTTTTGATCCGGGATGCAGGGGCCAGAACATCCTGCATCCCCGGATCAAAATAACACCACACATCTATGAAAAGCAGCTGGCTGCGAATATCCCTTATTGTAGTTTCAATCCTGGTAATTATATATTACCTGGGTCCAAGACCAGTTAGTCCCCGGTACGATCCTCTGTTACCCGCTGTACCCCAGCAATCCCAGGCCCTGGAACATTATATTAGTGTCAAAGAGCGTCAACACAAGCTAAAGCCCAACAACGAAGCCCGTATTGTATGGTATGATTCCCTGCGTCATAAAACACCTTACAGCGTGGTATATCTGCATGGCTTTTCCGCCAGCCAGGAAGAGGGCGATCCTGTACATCGCGACTTTGCCAGAAGATATGGCTGTAACATGTATCTGTCCCGCCTGGATGGTCATGGCCTGGATACCTCCGAACCACTCCTGACCATGACAGCCACCGGCCTCTGGAATGATGCCAAAGAGGCCCTGAGTATCGGGAAGGCTTTGGGAGAGAAAGTGATCCTGGTAACCTGCTCCACAGGTAGCACCCTGGGTTTAAAACTGGCGGCTACCTATCCGAATGATATATTTGCGATCATTAATATGTCGCCCAACATCGCCATCAATAATGATCTGGCGTTCCTGAGCAATAATCCCTGGGGATTGCAACTGGCCCGGTTTGTCAGCAAAGGCAAATACCGGCAATCTGTTCCGGAAAATCCGGAGGTGAGCAAGTACTGGTATAGTAAATACCGCCTGGAAGCAATCTCCGAGCTGCAAAACCTGCTGGAGACCACTATGGAGCCGTCTGTATTCCGGGCGGTGAAACAGCCGGCGCTGAACCTGTATTATTACAAGGATGAAGAGCACCAGGACCCAACGGTCAGGGTATCTGCCATCCTGGATATGGAGCAGCAGCTGGGAACACCGGCTGCATTGAAAGATGCGGTTGCTATTCCTAATGCAGGGGCGCACGTGATGGGGTGTTATCTGACAGGGAAAGATATTCCTTCGGTAGAAAAAGCGATTGATTCGTTTGCGGAGAGGAAACTGGGGTTATTTCCAGTGAGGTAGTTGCGAAAAATCAAACATTTTTAAAATTTGTAAAATGGATTTAATTACAATTGGCCCGGGGCCGATATTCATTATCGTAATTGCCATAGTAGTAACAATTGGTATCATTGTGTACAAAAGAAGAAAGCAAAGTCGCTGATCCTTGCTTCGGTTCCAGGTGGACCACTGGCTGTAGTTTTTAGAAGTTCCTTGCTATGAAACGCTGATGGTCGTATTGGGCTTTGGAATATCTCATTAAACTCCTGGTAGGGCGTATTAGCATACTTCAAAAAACTAAGGCCAGTGGTCTCCACCTGGAACCGCCGCTGCTTCCCGGCTGACTATTTCGATCATAGCTGCCACATTTTCATCCTTATGCATCGTGCTCCGTATTCTATTTAACAATGTTTGGAACCCCATGATGCGTTTTCAATCTGAACCATAATCCGGGAGCCTTTATCCTGACTTTGCCCTGCCTTTACCCTGCTTTTGCTATGTTTTTAAGTTGGACCTTGGACCTGTAACAATTCAACAACCCTCTCACCATGCTTTCAGAGCCTCTGTTTTACCATGCCTTTTTACCTCAATCCCAGACTGAATAAGCACTGGTCTCTATATCTCCATATCCTTGTACCGTCATCTGGATATCACTTTAGGCTCATATGTATATCCCTTCGATATAGAAATGACGGTAAAGTGATATGGAAATGCCGGTGAAGTGATATGGAAAAAACGAGAAAACATGTACCAAACAAGCATTTTGAATGGAAGTTTTCGTGAATCATTTGACCGCAGAGGGTTTGGTCGTGAGGGAAATATGGAAAACCCGGAAAAAGAGGGAGTTCATTAGCCTTATTAATGGAACATCGTGAAGGATGTTGTACCGGGGAGAATACCTAACCATTCCATTGGAGGGTATAGTGACTTTTATCGGGCCTTATCGGCTCAAATAGAATGCCGGGATAATCACCGGTGAGGGCGCCACGCACTATGGCCTATCAGGTTTGTACTATAAAAAAAATCTAAGCCCCCCGAAATCCGGAGGGCTTTAGATTTTTATCGCTGAAGCTTCTTTGCGTTTCAATCCTGAATTTGACTAAGCATCTGTACCATCTTAGCCAGGGCTCCTTCTGCAAGCATCCATTGTGTCATTTCCAGTGATTCCTGTGCTTCTTTGGCTGCTCTTGTTTGCATTTCTTTTTCATAGGCCGCAATGGCTGCGGGAATATCTTCAAAGTCATTACCTGTAAGACATTCGCTTAATTCCAATGCATCCAGCATGGCCATATTTACGCCCGAGCCGGAAGGTGGCATAAGATGAGCCGCATCGCCCAACATTGTAAGGTTCGGTAATGTACTCCAGCTTCGATCGAATGGCATGCAATATTGCGGACGTGGTATGAGCGGCAGACCTGCATTTTCAAATAACTCAAGCCATACATTATCCCATTCCCGGAACTCTTTTTTGAGCCATGCTAAGACCTGCCGCTTATCCGAAAAATCTATCCCGCTGGTTTGTACCCGGTTTTCATCCTCTTTAGTACAGATGTAAAATACCAGGCTGCCATCTCCCTTTGAAGACACGTGTAAATATTTCTCAGCACCGAAAGCGTAGATTTTTCCGCCTTTTAGTAGTTGATGCATGCTGGGCGCCATTGTCTCTGCATTGTATACACTTCCTTCCACGATTATTACTCCTGTGTAAAAAGGTTTGACAGGCGTAATGAAAGAACGGATTTTAGAATTGGCTCCATCTGCGCCTATGACAATATCCGCGATAGCGGTCGTGCCATTTTTAAATTCGAGTTTCCATGCATCGCCAGGCTTCGACATAGCAACAAACTGACTATCCCAGACAACAGTATCAGATTGAAGAGAATGTAATAAAATATCCCTTAAGGGGCCTCTGTCAATTTCTGGCCTGAACCATTCATTACTGAAATCTTCGTCGGATACCTGGTTATGCTCATCGTAGAATATTTTTGCATGTTCATCAACAATGCGCCCCTTGCCGGCGCCCGGCCTGTAATTGACTTTAAAAGCATCCATTAGCCCGGCATCTTCAAGTGCTTTCAAGCCAGATTGAAAATGCAGGTCAAGGGTACCACCCTGCACGCGTGCGTCTTTATTAAAGTCCCTTTCATAGACTTTTACATCTACACCCTTAAGCTGCAAAAGCCTTGCTAGTGTTAAGCCTCCCGGACCACCGCCTACGATGGCCACCTGTTTGTTTTCTAACAACATATGTTATTGTATTGAGTAATTCTTCTAATGCCTGCAAAATTATATTTACCTTTACGATCAAAATAGCCGTAATCGTTAATGAAATAGTCGTAAATGAAAATATCCGTCACTGATAAGCATCGGTCGGGCATTGCGCTTGAACTTGCCCGGGCTATTGGAGCCACTGTCAGCGGGCGTTTTATATATATCCCTGAAAGCAGGGGAGCGGGTTACATCACCGGCTTTTCCTGGGGTAGCGATCTGCGTATGATGATCCGCCATTATTATCTGAAAGAGGATGTTTTTGTAGAACGGACAAATGAATTGGCAGAAGGGCAGGAGGATATTGTCTTTCTGCTTAGCGGCATTTTTCCGTCGCTGACACAGCCCGGCGAAAAATTATTGCCTGAACAGGTGAATGTATTTATCTGCAAACATGCGGTCTCTTCCATCATTGCTATGCCTTCGAATACGGTTTTCGGAAGTGTGACAATTGCAGTTTCCAAACAATATCTGCATCAGCTTTTTGGACAAATAGGTCATCCGGTGGTGGCAAGTGTTTTAGAGGCCGGTGATAACTTTGTGCTTGAAACCGGCATTTCTTCCGAAATAATCAATACCGCCGGCCAAATGCTGCACCAACCCGTTCCGGAAAGCCTTGAGAGCCATTACTATAAATTGAAATGTGAAGAGCTGCTGTGCTATATTTTTGTAATCCTGATGCAGCGGGAAGAGGTACCTGCGAGCGCTATGCACATTGACGATATCAAAGCGATATATGCTGTTAAGTACAAATTACAATCGCATCACGATAAACCACCAGCTATCGCCGCCCTGGCGAGGGAAGCGGGTATGAGTGAACCCAAACTACGAAAGCTTTTCAAACAGACTTTCGGAAAAGGAGTCTTTGAATATTACCAGTCTGCACGGATGCAGAAAGCTGCTCAATTACTGAGAGAAAAGCGGCTGACCGTCTCGGAGGTAGGCTATCAGTTGGGATTTACTAACCTGAGTCATTTCTCAAGGGTTTTTGAAGCGCATACAGGCATCAAACCGAAGAAGTATTCAGCTTTATACACGAATTGAGTATAACAGGTGGGCAGAAGTCCCTGGTTCCAGGATGTGGGGAGAGAGTGGTCTGAATTCCCTTTTTATCTGGCCTGAATGCTGAAAATTATCACTGAAACATTGCCATTTCAGGGGTGGAGATGGGCTGCAATAAGATAATGTCATCAATCGACTTTTTAGCATATCTTTAGTATAATTTTAAGATTAGTTTAGGAGTTTATGCGTCGTCTCATCGCTTTTATCATCCTGTCAGCCAGCTTCATGTGCCTTGCAGGGCGCAATAAGGTTTGTGCTCAGACGCGCCGCGGGGCGGACAGTATTGCGGTGAGTGCTGTTGTAGTAGGCGCCGATACCATCCCTTTCATCACTCTCCAGATCGTGGAAGTGGTAGATAAGCTCCCCAAAAAATTCCGTAAACAAAGAGAAGCCTGGACCCGACTGCGTAACGCGGTGTATGTAACATACCCATACGCCAAATCAGCCGCCCGTATCCTGAAAGATGTGAATAGTCACCTGGCCTCCCTGCCGGAGAAACGGGACCGGAAGAAATACCTGGCTGACATCGAGAAAAAGATGAAGGCAGAGTTCGGGGACAAACTGGAAAACCTCTCTGTGTACCAGGGTAAGGTGCTCATGAAACTGATCAACCGGGAAACGGGAGAGAACTGTTATGAGATCATCAAGGAACTGAAAGGTGGATTTTCTGCCAGGATGTGGCAGACAGTGGCTTTCTTCTTTGGTGGTAACCTGAAGAGTGAGTACGATGTTCAGGAAGACAAGGATATCGAGGCGATTATCCAGGAGATCGAGATGTATAGGGGTTACAGAGCGTATAATTGATCACGCGTTATTTTCAAGGTATTTCAGCATTTTACCCGGGTTGCCTTGTTTGTTTTACTACTACTTCATTTTCTGCCTGTTAAGAACCTTTCCGCAGTTGCTTTTTTGCTATTTCAAAAACAGAACATGGCGCATCAGGTTGCTATTGTGATCAGCTGTGTGGGATTACTGGGACTGATCTCCTTACTGACGGTGCAGCGGACAAAGAAATTGGCATCCGTAAGGTGATTGGAGCATCAGTCATAAACATCATCCTCTTATTTTCGAATGATTTTCTCAAATTGATAGGGCTGGCCCTGTTGCTGGCAACGGCACTGGCCTGGCTGGTGATGAGTAACTGGCTGGAGGCATTTGCCTACCGGATATCTATCCCCTGGTGGATATTTGTGCTGGCGGGCCTGGGGAATATTGGCCTGACGCTGGCGACCATTTCCTATCATGCAGTGAAGGTCGCGATGATGAACCCCGTAAAAAGCCTGAGAGCCGAGTGACATAGCTTTCCTGCCATCTATACCGGGGGCGGCGGCTTTCTGACAATTCTGCCGTAAATTCACGAATGCATTTACGATTTATCATTATTGTATGCCTTCTTATATGGAGGACTGCTGCTATGGCACAAGACCTGAGTTCAATACCAGGTGTTCCGGAGAACGCCCTGATCTTCATAGACAGTGTAGAGAGTAAAAAGGGAATGGAAGGACTAGACCCTAGTAAAATAGCCCTGATTGACATTGTAAAAGGCGCGAAACTAAAGGAAAAGTATGGCCCCCGGGGTGAGAACGGGGTGATTTTCATAGAAACCGTCGATTTTGCCCGTAAACGTTATACCCGGATGTTCAGTGAAATCAATCCGGCGTATAAAATTGAGCTGAAGTCGTATGGAAGTGATACCTGTTTTCAGTATGTGCTGGACGGTTCCATGATTAATAGTAGTGTACCGCAGATGCTGGCGGCCATGGAGCGGAAAAACATACTAAGCCTGGTTGTCATGTCCCCTCACATGGTAGAAGGCCTTGTAGACGACTATCAACCCAATGACAAGGTTTTGTGGGTGCTGATCCAAAGCAAGACGACGAAGTAAACCCTTATCTTTGCACTCCACCAAAAGAAAGGATATTTCCGATGAAACTAGACATACTGGCGATAGCTGCACATCCTGACGATGTGGAGCTGGCCTGTGCAGGTACCCTCATGGTACATGCGGCACAGGGGATGAAGGTAGGCGTACTGGACCTGACAAGGGGAGAGCTGGGTACCCGCGGTACTCCTGAAACAAGAGCAGAAGAGGCGGCAGCAGCTGCCAAAGTAATGGGATTAACCGTAAGGGATAATCTGGGATTACGCGACGGCTTTTTCCGTAACGATACGGAAGAGCAAATGAAACTAATCGCAGCAATTCGTAAGTACCAGCCCGATATCGTACTGGCCAATGCGTTTGAAGACCGTCACCCGGACCATGGAAGGGCAGCCCGCCTGATTGCGGATAGCTGTTTTCTGGCGGGTTTGAGAAAGGTTGAGACATTTGAAGATGGAAAGCTGCAGGCGGCATGGCGTCCGAAGCAGGTCTTCCACTTTATGCAGGACCGTTATGAACGCCCTGATTTCGTGGTAGATACGAGCGCGGTGATCGAGCGTAAGAAAGAAGCGATTAAATGTTATAAGACACAGTTTCTGGGGGAGGGATCAGACAAGGAACCACAGACATATATTTCTTCCAACGCGTTTTTCGATAGTGTGATCAACCGGGATGTGACGTTTGGGAAGATAGTCGGGGTGTCTCATGCAGAAGGATTTAAAACGGCTAAAGTACTGGGAATCAGTAGTTTTAAGGATGTCATTAACAATGTTACGTGATATTCACTGGGCACCTAACTGCATTATTTTCAAGGGTTTGAGCATCCCCGGCTATCGGTACGGTTAAATGCTGTGTTCCGGGAAATAAACCCGGAAATCCGACCACAACAAAACATCAATCAACCCCGTAGGGATTGCGTGTTTGTAACGCGGGAGGCAACCCCGGGGGCGTGTTTGTAGATCTGGGCCCCAACCAACTGAACACGAATTATCACAAATAATAAAGCCCGGCCTTAGGCTGGGCTTATATATTTTACCCTGCGCCGGCAGGGAACCTTGTTGAAATTATTGCAATAAGATGCCACCTTCTCCGGGGAGAAGCCGAACATTACAGGACATGGCACCATCTTGCGCGTTAACCATTATATGAACAGGTCTTGCGTAGCGTCAAATTCATCATTTTTGCCGAGACTGTTTTTAATTAACGGGATGAGTGCAATTCCAATCGTAAAGATCACCAAGAGTACGTTTTTTAGTTTCATAGCCTGTCGTTTTATTATTTTTTGTTAAAATTCGGGTTCTATATAATAACTAAATAACGTGCCAAATTGTTCCGTTTGGCTGGAATTTATGTTAAGATTGTATTAATGCGCAGGTTTTGTACAGAGAAAAAACGGGAATTGCAATACGATAGCAGTTTTTAGCCCTATATAGAGATTTTCAATGTCAGGAATTTTAAAATCTATTTGATTAATAATGAATAGAGCCGCAATTTTGCACCCGAATTAACCAGCGAAGACATATAGCCATTCAGGTGAATGTAAGGCAGCGAGATATCACGTAAACACGATATTCAGCAAAACCAACCGGCGTATCATATGAACAGGATACCGGTAGGCCCGTGGCGTCATGTAAGCAATGTATTAACGTAAATAAATCATATACGCGCAATGAAGAATGTAACATTATCATTAGGCTCAAAATTTCCTGAGTTCAAGAAGACTGCAGTAGTATCTATCGAAAAAGGTAAGGAGTTCTATGAACTGTCTTCCGAAGAACTGAAGAATTCCGGCAAATGGCTGGTGATGTTCTGGTGGCCAAAGGACTTTACGTTCGTTTGTCCTACGGAGATCGCTGAGTTCAACAAACACTACCAGGATTTCGTTGATCGTGATGCTATCCTGATCGGTGCTTCAACTGATACTGAATATGTACACGTTGCATGGAGAAGAGATCACGATGATCTGCGTGGTCTGCAGTTTCCAATGCTGGCTGACACTTCCAAGTCTCTGGCCGACGAACTGGGTATCCTGGAAGCTAACGAGAAGATCGCTTACCGCGCTACATTCATCGTTGATCCGGAAGGTATTGTACGTTGGGTTTCCCTGTACGATCTGAACGTAGGTCGTAACGTGAAGGAAGTACTGCGCGTACTGGATGCTCTGCAGACAGACGAACTGTGCCCTTGCAACTGGGAAAAAGGTGAAGCTACACTGACCAGCAAGGCTAACTAATTTTTAATGGTCCATAGTCTATGTTCCCTTCACAGGGTCCGGCTATGGACTTTTTATTTCTGCTAAATATTTAGAAAAATAATATTATGTTCGCAACTTCAAATACAGATACGGCTGTGCAGTTATTGCAGGCAGTAGGGCTGACGGAAGCTAATCTTTCCGATCGCCTGCGTACCCTGGCTAATACAGACGCCCGTTATCTGAAAGATCTTAAAATAAATGTAACCAACTCATTATCAGCTACTACACTCACCAAAAAGGAAGCTTTCCTGCTGGGATTGTCTGTAGCCGCCAATGAGAAACATGCGGAACTGCAGGCAGCTTTTGAAAAGCTGGCTACAGAGGAAGGCGCTACAGATAAGGAGATCGCTGAGATCTACAGCTGTACTTCCCTGATGAATGCCAACAACGTGTACTATCGTTTCCGTCACTTCGTAAATAAGGAGTTTTATACTGTAACACCGGCGGGTATCCGTATGAGCATTATGGCCAACCCGGTTTTAGGTAAGGAATTCTTTGAGCTGGTAAGCCTGGTGGTATCTGCACTGAATGGTTGTGAGATGTGTGTGACTTCCCATGAAGAGGCGCTGCTGAAACATGGTACTTCCCAACAGCGTGTGCTGGAAGGTGTTAGATTAGGTGCTGTGCTGAGAAGTTTAGTTGTACTTTTGTAACTGTAATTGCCATAAAAGCGGCCCTGTTGTAAAATAGATAGCTGATTTTATGTTTTTTTTAAAATGTGGATATCTTGGTTTGAAGTCTTTTTTAAATGATTATAACTAGTGATATTCAATTGGTTAGGAAGTGTGATTTGTAATTTACATTTACACATTCCGTTATTGTTAATAAAATCGGATTGTAATTATTTGCAAAATCAATAAAAAAGAGCGACTTTTGCAATCCAAAATTTTTCTATCATGGCAAGAGTATGTCAGGTGACAGGAAAGAAGCCGATCACGGGTCACCATGTTTCCTTCTCTAATATTAAGACAAAGAGAAGATTTCTGCCTAACCTGCAGAAAAAGCGTTTTTTCCTGGCGGAAGAGGATCGCTGGATTTCTTTGAAAGTATCTGCTGATGGTTTAAGAACTATCAACAAGAATGGTTTGTATGCAGTAGTAAAGGACTTGCGTGCAGCTGGACAACACATCTAATTGTAAGCATTCAACTTAATTTGTATACAAAATGGCAAAAAAAGGTAACAGGGTGCAAGTGATACTGGAATGTACAGAACATAAAACTTCTGGTCAGCCCGGTACATCTCGCTACATCAGCACCAAGAATAAGAAGAACACTCCAGAGCGTCTGGAGCTGAAAAAGTACAATCCTATCCTGAGAAAGGTGACTGTACACAAAGAAATTAAGTAATTGATCGTTATTGTTGAGCGTTAATCGTTAGCATGTTAGTGCATTCCTTCGCGATTAGCAATTAACAGGTAACCTTTGACTTTAACATTAACTTTTAATCTAGAATATTATGGCAAAAGCAGCCTCCAAGAACGCGAAAGTAAAAGATGCTAAGGCAGCCGCGGAATCTAAAGTGTGGACTAAAGTGATCAGAGCGGTACGTTCTCCTAAAACCGGTGCATATACTTTTAAAGAAGCTATCGTGCACAAGGATAAGGTTCAGGAGCACATGAACCAGAAGTAATTCGGCTTTACCAATTATACTAAAAAAGCTGTCCGTTATCAGGACAGCTTTTTGTGTTCTCTCAAAATGGTACCCCGTCAAGTATTTTCTGTAACTTACGCACCGTTAACAATCGACTATCGTCATGAGTTTTTTCAATAAGCTATTTTCAAGGGAGAAGAAAGAAAGCCTGGATCAGGGATTACAGAAGACAAAAGAGAGTTTTCTCACCAAAATAGGCAGGGCCATTGCCGGAAAGGCCAGTGTTGATACAGAAGTACTGGACAACCTGGAAGAAGCGCTGGTATCTGCTGACGTTGGGGTAGATACTACCGTACAGATCATTGACAGAATAGAAAAACGCGTATCGAAAGATAAATACCTCGGTACCGGTGAGCTGAACAAGATCCTGCAGGAGGAAATCGCAGGATTGCTGGTGGATGCCCCGGACAGCGGTTTCCGTGATTTTGATATACCGGAGGGTAAAAAGCCTTACGTGATCATGGTAGTAGGCGTGAACGGGGTAGGTAAAACAACCACCATCGGTAAACTGGCCTATAACTTTAAAAAGGCGGGCAAGAGCGTACTACTGGGCGCTGCAGATACCTTTAGGGCTGCCGCTGTTGATCAGCTGACCATCTGGAGTGATAGGGTAGGCGTACCTATCGTAAAGCAACAAATGGGATCCGATCCGGGGGCTGTTGCCTTCGATACCGTACAGAGCGGGGCTTCCAGAAACTCAGACGTGATCATTATCGACACCGCAGGGCGTCTTCATAACAAGGCACACCTGATGGATGAACTGAGCAAGATCAAACGCGTGATGAAAAAGATAATACCCGACGCACCTCATGAAGTACTGCTGGTGCTGGATGGTTCTACCGGGCAGAATGCATTGGAACAGGCCCGTCATTTCACCGCAGCTACGGAAGTAACGGCACTGGCTATCACTAAGCTGGACGGTACTGCCAAAGGTGGTGTTGTACTGGCTATCGCCAACCAGTTCAAAATACCGGTAAAATACATCGGTATCGGCGAACGGATGGAAGATCTGCAGGTATTCAATAAGGAAGAATTCGTAGATTCTTTATTTAGTTTAAATGACTGATAATTAACAGATTGTGTTAGTTGTTCTAAAATAGTAAGAGAGACCATAACAGGTCTCTTTTTTGTTACCCTACAGCTGGGCATTATTATTACAGTGTTTAGGGCCGAAAACCCAGGTCTTCTTTTTATTACCGACAGCAGCGGCACTATTATTGCGGTGTTTGCTTGACCCGGCACATTATGGGCTATTAAACCTCAGCATACTTAATCTAAAGGAATTATTGTTTTAGGACTTCTTAATGTTTGTTCTTTATGCATTTAACCTCCATAGATCGCGTAGCGGGTATCTCCGCGGAAGTATTCAGAAAACAGTATTTTGAACCGAGGAGACCAGTGGTAATGACAGGCCTGAGCAGAAGTTGGCCAGCTTATGAGAAATGGACCTGGGATTATTTCAAATCCATCGTAGGGCATCAAACGGTCGCATTATACAATAATGAACGTGCCGGGGCCCGGACCCTGGTAAATGGCGCCGATGCCTATATTCCTTTCGGAGAATACCTTGACATGGTTAAAAAGGGACCTGTGCAACTGAGGATCTTCCTTTTTAACATCTTTCAGCATGTACCGCAACTGGTGGATGATTTTACCTGGCCTGACCAGCTGGCTTCCGGTTTTCTGAAAAAGTACCCCATGTTGTTTGTAGGAGGGGCTGGTTCGATAGCCCATATGCATTATGACATAGATATGTCGCATATCTTTCATACCCAGTTTATCGGCCGGAAGCGGGTATTGCTGCTGGAGAACAGGCAGTCGCCCTACATTTACCGTATGCCTTTTACGGTAGAGAGTGCCGCCAGTTTTGTGAACTGGCATGAACGGCTGGATACTGACCATTTCCCGGCACTGGAGCAGGCGCAGGCGCTTACCACCATACTGGAACATGGAGATACACTGTTTATGCCTGCCGGCTACTGGCACCATATGGAGTATATGGAAAGCGGGTTTGCGATGAGCCTGCGTGCGCTGGATGAGACGCTGGCGGGAAAACTGAATGGTTTGTATCACCTGGTAGGATTGCGGGGGATGAACAACCTGCTGATCAAGCTGGTGCCGGAGTGGTGGTATCATTACAAACGCAAAGTGGCAAAACGGAGAGCCGAAAGGTTGTTAACACATAATTCGTAATGGAATAATTGACAATTCGCAATTTAATGTTACCTTTGCAATTCTTTAGTTAAATAACCCCCACTAAGGCTCATAGTCACTTAACAGTAAGTCTCGCTGTTCTCTTCGGTTCGTGTCTGGATGTCTTCGTGGCGGTAAGCAAACAGGTGTCAGGCCGGTTTGCCAGATTAAAATATTCGCGCTTGAAGACAAAAACTTTAAAGAAAGATAAGGTTAATATTATTACGCTTGGCTGTTCCAAGAACATGGTTGATTCTGAAGTGCTCAGCGGTCAGTTATTGGCCAACGACATTGATGTGGTGCATGAAAACATCAAGAAAGACCATAATATAGTTGTTGTAAACACCTGTGGTTTTATCGATAAGGCCAAGGAAGAATCCATCAACACGATACTGGAACAGGTTGAATTAAAGAACCGCGGACGCCTGGAAAAGGTATATGTTACCGGTTGTCTGAGTGAGCGTTACCGCGGTGACCTGGAATCGGAGATACCTGGTGTAGACGCCTGGTTCGGTACCATGGAGCTGCCACTGATCCTCAAGAAATTCGATGCTGACTATAAAGCGGAGCTGATCGGCGAACGTTTGCTGGCCACTCCCACGCACTATGCTTACCTGAAAATAGCTGAAGGCTGTAACCGTACCTGTTCATTCTGCGCTATCCCGCTGATGAGGGGAGGGCACGTATCCCGGCCTATAGAGCAACTGGTAGCGGAAGCGGAGAAACTGGTGAATTCAGGTGTGAAGGAAATCATGCTGATCGCGCAGGAACTGACCTATTATGGCCTGGACCTGTATAAACAGCGCCGGCTGGCCGACCTCTTAAGGGCTTTGGCAAATATAAAGGGGCTGGAGTGGATCCGCCTGCATTACGCTTACCCGCACAAATTTCCGATGGAAGTGCTGGACGTAATGAATGAATTCCCCAATATTTGTAACTATATTGACATGCCGTTGCAACATGCGGCTGATAATATGCTGAAATCCATGAAACGCCAGATCACCCGCGTGGAAATGGAGGAACTTGTTACTGCTATCCGTGAAAAGGTACCTGGTATTTGTCTGCGTACCACGCTGATCACCGGTTATCCCGGAGAAACGCTGGAAGACGTGGAAGAACTGAAAGCTTTCCTCGAAAAGATGCGCTTTGACAGGGTTGGCGTATTTACGTACAGTCATGAAGAAGGCACCAGCGCTTACGAGCTGGAAGACAATATCCCTGCAGAAGAGAAAGAACGCAGGGCACAGGATATCATGGAAGTACAGCAGGAAATTTCCCTGGAGAAGAACCAGGAAAAAGTTGGCAAGGTTTTCCGTGTGATCGTAGACAAAAAAGAATCAGGCCGTTACCTGGCACGTACAGAGTTCGACTCTGTTGAAGTGGATAATGAAGTGATCATTAACACCAGCAAACGTCTGAAACCCGGCGAGTTTGTCAATGTAAGGATCACCAAGGCATATGATTATGACCTGGAAGGTGAACTGGTATAAAAAGCCAGTAGTGTCCATTGTGTTGACCGGACCATATATTACTTTATAAAAATTAATCAGTTCATAAGGGCTGAGATAGTATACCAAGGCTCCCGACGGAGCCTGATCAAAGCAAATCAATGACTACATTTGAAACATTAGGCTTACAAGAGCCGATTTTAAAAGGAATCCAGGACCTGGGATTTATCGCACCTACGCCAATACAGGAAAAAGCTATTCCTGTGTTATTAGGGGGTGACAGGGACTTTGTAGGTTTGGCCCAGACGGGCACAGGTAAGACGGCAGCATTTGGCCTGCCGCTGCTACAGCAGATAGATATTAAACAACGTCATCCACAGGGATTGATCTTGTGTCCGACACGTGAATTATGTTTACAGATCACCAATGACCTGAAGAACTTCAGCAAGCACCTGGGTGATGTGAGCATCGTAGCCGTGTATGGTGGTTCCAGCATCGTGCAGCAGTTGCGCGATCTGAAAAGAGGAGTGCACATCGTAGTAGCTACTCCGGGCCGTCTGCTCGATATTATCGAAAGAAAAGCTGTAAACTTTACCAATGTGCGTTATGTTGTACTGGACGAAGCAGATGAAATGCTGAACATGGGTTTCCAGGAAGACATCAACAATATATTATCCAATACACCTGACGAGAAGACCACCTGGTTGTTCTCCGCTACCATGCCGCAGGAGGTTCGCCGTATTGCGCAGAAATACATGTCAGATCCTTTTGAACTGACTGTAGGTAACAAGAACAGTGGTAACGTTAATATCGAGCACGAATATTACGTGGTACGCCCGCGCGATAAATACGCGGCGCTGAAACGTATCGTGGATTTCAACCCTGAGATCTTCGGTATCATCTTTACCCGTACCAAGATAGAATCACAGGAAATTGCAGAATCACTTATCCGTGACGGTTATAATGCAGATGCACTGCATGGCGACCTTACACAGCAACAGCGTGATAAGGTAATGAAACGTTTCCGTGAGAAATCATTGCAGGTACTGGTGGCTACAGATGTTGCTGCCCGTGGTATTGACGTTGACAACGTAACACACGTTATCAACTACGAACTGCCTGACGACGTTGAGAACTATACTCACCGCTCCGGCCGTACGGCACGTGCAGGTAAATCCGGTGTATCCATCGCTATCATCAGCGGTCGCGATATCGGAAAGATCCGCCAGATTGAAAGAGTGATCGGTAAGAAGTTTACCAAAGTAGAAGTACCGGATGGTTTCGCAGTATGTGAAAAACAGCTGTTTGGCCTGGTACATAAAGTACACAACGTAACAGTAAACGAAGAGCAGATAGAACCTTACCTGGAACGCATATTCGAAGAGTTTGCATCCATGAGCAAGGAAGAGATCATCAAACGTTTTGCTTCCCTGGAGTTCAACCAGTTCCTGGAATACTACCAGGATGCACCAGACCTGAATGTGAAGGAAGAAAGAAGATCAGTGGATGGTGTTGAGCGCAGAAGCAGCGGTGGTAAATTTACCCGCCTGTTCATTAACCTGGGTTCTGTAGACGACTTTACCCGTGGCGACATGTTACGCTACCTGTGCGATACCAGTGGCGTGCGTGGCAACAAGATCGGCCGCATCGACCTGAAGGGTGTTTATTCCTTCTTCGAAGTAGAGAACGACGTGGTGGAGAAATTCCAGCAGGTATTCAAGAAAGCCGAATACAATGGTCGCAGCGTGCGTATTGAAATGTCGCAGGATGGCGATAAACGCCGTTCCGGTGGCGGCCGTCCTCCACGTGAAGGCGGTAGCGGCAGACGTTGGGAAGGTAGCGGCAGCGGAAGCGGAGCTGGCCGTCCCGGCGGTTTTAAAAAGAAATATTAATAGCTGAGCGGTTGGTGGACAACAGCCCCCGGCCGGCTTCATAATATTCAGTCCATAGATGGGAGTCATTCGAATGTCTGGCTACTGTCTGTGGACTTTTCTTTTGGTGTTACCGCAGTTGTAAATGGTCTGAAACTTGCTTTTTTCAGTAGAGCATGCGGGCCAAAATGTGAAAAATTAGTTTATATTGTTACCCTTAGTGCACCGTAATTATGACAACAGAAAAAAAGCCGAAACTTCAGGCAGTAGTGCCGTTTTCCTTGTTCTCCGCCCGGGATGTTGAGCTGTTCCAGGAAGGAAAACATGCGCATTTATATGAGAAATTCGGTGCACATGCAGTGGAATATGAAGGGGTGAAGGGTACCTATTTTGCGGTGTGGGCGCCTAATGCCGCCTTCATATCAGTGATCGGCGACTTCAACGATTGGGACCATTATAGTCACACTTTGTACCCCAGATGGGACAAGTCCGGTATATGGGAAGGGTTTGTACCGCACGCAAAGAAAGGCGCCCTCTATAAATATTTTATCCGCTCCAATTCAGGAGAGGAGCTCAGGAAGGGAGACCCATACGCCAACTACTGGGAAGTACGTCCGAGAACGGCTTCCGTAACCTGGAACCTGGATTACAAGTGGAAGGATAAGCGCTGGATGGAAAGCCGTAAGGTGCACAACAGCCTGGAAAGTCCGTTCACCGTATATGAGGTACACCTGGGTTCCTGGCGTCGTCCTGATAAACATAATCATGAGGTATTCTACACTTATGGCGAGATCGCTGAAAAGCTGGTGCCCTATGTAAAGGAAATGGGCTTTACTCATGTGGAGCTGATGCCGGTGATGGAGCATCCTTTTGATGGCTCCTGGGGCTACCAGGGTACGGGGTATTATGCGCCTACATCAAGATATGGTTCTCCGCAGGATTTTATGGCTTTTGTGGATGCCTTTCACCATGCAGGTATCGGCGTGATACTGGACTGGGTGCCATCCCATTTCCCGTATGATGCGCATGGCCTGTACAGGTTTGACGGCTCGCATGTGTATGAGTATGCAGATATGCGTAAGGGGTATCATCCCGACTGGAACAGTTATATTTTCAACTATGCGCGTAATGAAGTGCGTTCATTCCTGCTGAGTAATGCTGTTTTCTGGCTGGATAAATTCCATGTAGATGGCTTACGTGTGGATGCGGTGGCCTCTATGATCCATCTGAACTATTCCCGGGATACGGGGGCCTGGGAGCCGAATATACATGGGGGAGAAGAGAACCTGGAGGCGATCTCTTTCCTGAAAAATATGAATGAAACGATCTATCGTTTGTTCCCGGACGTACAGACCATTGCAGAAGAGTCGACTTCATTCTACGGGGTGTCCAAACCCGTTTTTATGGGAGGACTGGGTTTTGGAATGAAATGGATGATGGGTTGGATGAATGATACGTTGGCTTATTTCAAACGTGATCCCTATCACCGTAAATGGCACCAGGACCAGCTGAGTTTCAGTATTGCCTATGCGTTTACGGAAAACTTCATGTTGCCGCTGAGTCATGATGAGGTAGTGCATGGCAAATCGCCTATGCTCTACAAAATGCCTGGAGATGACTGGCAGAAGTTTGCCAACCTGCGCCTGATGTACAGTTATATGTTCACGCATCCCGGAACGAAATTGCTGTTCATGGGAGATGAATTCGGACAGACAAGCGAGTGGAACTTCCGTTCAGAACTTGACTGGCACCTGCTGGTGCATGAATCCCACCAGGGACTACTGGAGTTCGTGAAGCAACTGAATCACCTGTATAGATCAGAGCCTGCGCTTTACATCAAGCAGTTTGACTATTATAGCTTTGAATGGGTGAATTTATCCGATTATGAGATCAGTGTACTGTCTTACCTGCGCAAGGGTCACAACCCGGAAGATGATATACTGATCATCCTGAATATGACGCCGGTAGCCCGGGAGCATTATGCGCTGGGACTGGAAGGCGGCGGTGAATGGCGGGAGATCCTCAACAGTGATGACAGCCGTTTCTTTGGCAGCGGCGTAGTCAATACCGGCATCCTGACGGCACAACAGGAACCATTTAACGGTAAAAGCCACGTGCTGCGCCTGCGCATACCCCCACTGGGCGCGGTTATTTTAAAAAGAGTAATACGATAAGAATGTAAGTGGTTGATAAGGATGAGCTTGTGGACATATAATAGTTTTTTCTTCTCTGTTAAACTTTTGTTTATTTTTGCCATCTAAAATACAGCCTTTACTCAGGGAAGCAATCCATCTGACGCGGGCGTATTATTAACCAAAACCATTCTTTTTTTATGAAGACCTATCTCCGAACTACCGGATGGGGATTAGCCACATTAGTATTGTTGGCTTTTGCCTTCCATGCCTGCCAGAAGGACAATTCCGCGTCCATGTCACCTGGCGAAGGGCAACAAAGATTAAGTGTTTATTTCGCTGACGATCCGGGTTACTTTGACAATGTATTCCTGGACATCCGCAAAGTGGAAGTACTGGTAGATACCTGTACTACTGATGCGGACAACGACGACGACCGTTGGGATAACGACTACGAGCGTTGCGGCTGGTGGGAAGACCACCACGATGACAAGGATCACTGCGATGTGTGGGATTCC
The DNA here is from genome assembly GCF_900142925.1 of Chitinophaga sp. CF418. Lineage (GTDB taxonomy): Bacteria > Bacteroidota > Bacteroidia > Chitinophagales > Chitinophagaceae > Chitinophaga. The sequence continues at coordinate 109,112 of NZ_FRCN01000011.1, read as the reverse complement.
CTTGGCATCCGTGCCGGCGTGTACGATGTATTATCCCTGCGCAATGGCGCTGATACGCTGTTGGGCGACGGTATTGTACCTGAAGGTAAGGTGAAAAAGATCAGGATCACCCTGGGTGACAACAACTACCTGGTGAAGGACAGCACTACTTATCCGCTGAAATCACCTTCCGGCCAGGTAAAAATCATTATCCAGGTGCGTCAGGACGAGTGGGAGCAATTCTCTGACAAGAATTTCCGCCTCTGGCTCGACTTTGACATTGACCGTTCTATCGTCCAGACCCGTCAGGGACAGTTCATTCTGCGTCCTGTGCTCCATGTGTTCACTTTGAAACAGACAGGCAGCATCTCCGGAAAGGTTACTCCATGGAATGCTTTCCCTGTGATCACTGTGTACAACGACCAGGATACTTCCTATGCATTACCCTGGAAAGATGGACAGTATAAGGTAAGAGGACTGAAAGCAGGTACATACAATCTGTTTGTAAATGCTTCGAATGGTTACAAGGACACTACTATCACGGGTATTACCGTGAAGAGGGGTGATAATACGAAGGTAGACGACATTAAATTGAGCAAATAGGAAAAAAGAGGTTAAAGCAAAAAGACGACTTATTGAGTACCGGCGCAACGTTTGTTGTGCCGGTTTTTTTTTATGAGTACTTTTGCCGAAATTATTCCTATGAGAAAAGTGAGTGTCTTTTTATTTCTACAGTTCATGATGCTGGCGGCTTTTGCCCAGATGCCGCAGGTCAAGCCGAACAAGGTCGATGCGCAGCAACGCAAACAGGGCGAATGGCAGGAGGAGATGCCTGAAGTGCGCGGAGAGCCGGGCTATAGCTGGGAAGGGGCTTATGTCGATAACCTGAAGGAGGGTGTATGGAAGAAGTACGCTTTATCCGGCGGCCTGATTGCAGAAGAAACCTACAAACATGGCCAGCTGAATGGTTACTGCCGTTATTTTTATTCCAATGGCCTGGTAAGTGCCGAAGGATCTTTTGTGGCAATGGGTATTAACGGGGAAATAGACAATTACAGGATCGTAGACCCTGTTACGGGAGAAGAGCGGTTTGAGGAAGTAAAGCGGGATGGCAGTTCTCAGCGGAATGGGATGTGGAAAATATATGATGAGGAAGGTAAAATGACGAAAGAATATTACAGAAGAGGAGAGCCGATCACAGAAGAAGAATTCGGGAAAGAGCCCGCAAAACCTGCAACTACGAAACCAGCACCGCCACCACCACCGGCATCTTTGCCACATCAGAAGAAGAAAGGCAAGTCATAAGTCTTTCCGGAGGAACTTTATAGGGATAAATCCCCATCAAGGCGGGGCCCAACTGTTACACAGAACTGTTACATGGTCTCATTAAAGAAAATCTTCAGGCTCCCTGGTCGTCGGCCAGGGAGCTTTTATTTGTAGTATATATTACGCGGCATTCCTTTTCCTGCTCAGGGATCCATTCCAGCGTGAATCATTAAGAAATGGCCTGCTATCGAACCAGGAGAGCCAAATGATGGTAACCACCGTGGCAAGAGCAGAACCTGCGGTAACATCTTCCAGGAAGTGCTGGCTCATATACATACGGGAATAAGCCACGAGGAGGGCCAGCAGGAGGTAAAGATATCCGAAGGTTTTCCGGGGAGTAATGTATGTCAGCACGATGGCCATTGTAAAGGCACATACAGTATGCCCGGAGGGGAAGCTGAAATTGTTGGAAAGTACTTCCATATCGGGCACGTAGTAGATTGGATGTGCGCTTCCGGCAAAATAGAGCCTGGGCCTTGGTGCAAAGAACAGGTTCTTTAGCGGCACATTGATCAGCGTAGTCAGTATGAGACTGGAGGCCATAAGCACACTGCTGCGGTAACTGACGAAAAGCAGGAGCAGGCAGGCCACTACAGCGGTTACGGTGCTGCCGAATTCAGTCATGTAAGGAAAGAAAACATCTCCCGCGGGGAAATGAAGTCCGTTGATGAAGAAATAAATGTCCTCCTTGGAGTATAATATTTTGAAGACAAGTACCAGGATAAGGAGGATGAGATAGGGAATTAGAAAAGGATAAAGCTGTCGGGAGTTGGCAGTTAGTTTTTGCAAGGATGCTTGTTTTAACGATTAAAATATTCAACAAATATAAAAAAAAGGAACGCCTGGTATATATGAAATACATGCCAGGCATTCCTTTTTAAGGAAAGAGAAATTGAAATGGGGAGTAGCGTTTACACCGACGAATTGGAATTATCCTTCTTCCTCTTGTTGTGAGCAGCTTCACCACCTTTTTTACCGATTTCGGCCATGTGCTGCCTGTTTCTGCTGACAGCTACTCCACCTTTACGTCCGGCCTCCCGGGCTTCAGCAGAGTTAAATTCGTGAGCAACACCCTGAGCATGAGCTGCGCGACCGCCTTTACTGGCTATAGCGCGTTGCATCGCTGCATCCATGGATGCGAAACCACGTTTATCTTTGCGGTTTGTAGTACTCTTTTCGTCGGATGTAGTTGATTGTTTGTTCTCTGCATGTGCTCCTGAGTCCCTTGCTTCGCGCATCTGATCCCTTTCCAGTTTTTCCTGTTCTTGTGTGAATTGATTGCTTTGTTCTGCAGCCATAAGAATGAATTTTGAAAGGTTAAAAAATGGGTTCCATTTAACGGAGGAAATAGAATTGAATCGTGAGAGTAGGCACAACTATTATGCCGCGTATGCCAGATTTATAGTATAACCCATTGTATAACAGCTTTGGCCGGTTGAAATTCTCACAAAAAAAATGATGATCGTGGAGTAGTATTAACAAACTGTAGCATGAGTACGACACTAATGAAAGTAACAAATCGGGTGGCATGACACTAATTAACTCATGAAGAAAGTGAATGAGTTGTTAATAAATGATATTGTTAATCATTTGGGAATCATTTTGTAACCTAATATTAACAAAACTCATCCGTTCAGCGAATTTTACTCCGTTCATTTTGTTCATTTTGGCTTTACGACGTTCGTATGCTTTGTGTATCAGTTATAACATGTTAATTTTGGATAACTCTAAAGTTGGCATAGGTTATGAAAAGGCACTAAGATCTCAATCTAATGTGCCCTTTTTTTTTATGTAGGGTTTAAAACTACAAATCCCAAATTCTCTGCAGAATTTGGGATTTATAATTGAGAAGCTGATCGAAGCAGTATACTACCTGATAACGATATTTTCAAATTTCCTGTCTACGACAATATTTAACACATTCCCCACAAAGTTAGCAGCAGTAAGCTTTATAGCCTGTCCATCCACAATGTATTCCTTTGCTTTGAACGGTAAGCCATGTACGTTTATGTTATGTCTTCTGTACGCGGCGTTATACTGACCGAAATATTTTTTACGTAGTGCGAAACGATGTTTTTCCGAAGTCTGTTTGAACCGGATATCGTTATACTGCCCGTTTTTATATCCATAATGATCGCCTGCATCTTCATACAGGGAGCTGCTTGTTTCCTCAGTAGAATAATACGCCTGTAAGATCATCTCTTCTGTGTTGCGTTCATCTACGTGCTGGATCTTCTGATAGTTCGGGATTACGGTCCCCGCCTTTACGAAGAGCGGCATCTCATCCAGCGGTGTGGCTATTTTGATAATCTGTCCACCGTTATATACCTGGTCATTCCAGTAATAGTACCATTGTCCTTCCGGCAGGTATATTTCCTTCTCTTTCATACCCCGTTGAGACACATGACTGATCAGCAGGGAATCTCCCAGCATAAATTCATGTGAGCGATCATAGGTCTGTTTATCGTGCTGGGCGACGAATGCCAGCGGGCGGACCATAGGTGTGCCCCAGCGGCTGTATTGCCAGAAAGTAGTGTAGAGATAAGGCAGCAGGTGATAACGCAGCTGAATGAATTTCCTGGCTACTGTTTCATATTCTGTTCCGAAGCTCCAGGGTTCCTGGTTAAAGCCGGTTTCATTACTGGCCGAGTGGGTACGCATCAGCGGATGGAATACAGCTAATTGTATCCAGCGTACATAAAGTTCTCCATCCGGTTCACCGATAAAACCACCGATATCACTTCCCGCAAAGGAGATACCTGATACGGAGAGACGCTGGCATTGAATAGAGGCCAGCCACAGGTGATCCCAGCTGGATACGTTATCGCCTGTCCAGAAGGAGGTCCACCGTTGTGCACCTGCATAGCAGGAGCGGGATATCACGAAGGGCCTGTTAGGCATGAGGTATTTCCGCATACCGGCCGCGGTCGCTTTACTCATCAGGTGTCCGTACACATTGTGCGCCTTACGGTGACTCACGGCTTCCCCGTCGTAATCGTGACGCACGTCTTCAGGGAAAGTACCCATTTCAAATACTGCCGGTTCGTTCATATCATTCCACACACCTCTGACACCTGCGTCCACCAGTTCTTTGAAGAGTCCAGCCCACCATTTACGTACTTCAGGATTGGTATAATCGGGGAACACACATTTGCCGGGCCATACATCACCTTCCATGAGTGCACCATCCTGTCTTTTACAGAAGTAATTGTTTTGTATACCCTGTTTATAGATGTTGTAATCGGGATCTACTTTGATACCCGGGTCTATGATTACTACCACTTTGAAACCCTGTGCTGACAGTTCCTTAATCAGTCCTACGGGATCAGGGAATCCTTCCTTGCTCCAGGTAAAACAGCGGAATCCTTCCATGTAATCAATATCCAGGTGGATCACATCACAGGGGATCTGGCGTTTACGGAACTCAGTCGCTATTTCCTTTACTCTTTTATCGGGGTAGTAGCTCCAGCGGCATTGCTGATAGCCCAGCGCCCATAAAGGCGGCAATTCCGCCGTGCCGGTGATACTGGCATATCCTTCAGCCACTTTCATCAATTCAGGCCCGTAAATGAAGTAATAATTCATTTCACCGCCCCTTGCCCAGAAGCTGGTCACATTTTCTCTTTCTTTACCGAAATCGAAGATGGTACGGAAGGTATTATCGAAGAAGATACCATATGCTTTTCCACGATGCAGACCATAGTAGAAAGGAATGTTACGGTATAAAGGATCAGTGTCTTTCTGGAAACCATATGCGTCTGTTCCATAGTTCTCCAGGCGTTTGCCGTGAAGGTTCAGATCGGTGGGTTTATCACCCATTCCGAAGAAGTATTCGTCTTCCTGGATCTGTTTGGAGCAGTATACGATCTTGCCGCCTTTCTGCAGATAGTACTGCCAATGGAAGCCAAGTTCGTCCTGGTTGATGATGACGCCTTCGGTATCAGTGATAGTAAGGCGCATATCATCCCTGGAGATATAAATGCGTAAGGCTTCGGTATATATTTCGAAATTCTCTTCGAATTCGTGCAATCCGAAATTCACCGGAGATTCTTCAAGCCGGTCGCTGACAGCATAGGAGAAGTCCCTTTGAAAGTTGCCGTCTGCTGCGTAGCGGAAGCGAACGATCTTATCTGAAATGATTCTGACTTCCAGTATGGTTTCTGATGTATAAAAATAGAAGTAGTTCCCTTCTTTTTTCCACTCTTTAATTATATCCGGATAATGTTTGGCCGAATATTTACCCGATGAGGTTGTTACTTGCATAATTGGCTTTTAAGTTTCCCGAATCAACGTTCCGGTAATAATACCGCTTGTAACAGTTGTAGTACCGTTGAACACCTTGATTCCCATTCCCTGTCAGCACCCAAATTAGATAAAAATATTGTTATCACATTGTTTTGCGATGGATGCTGTTTACTAATCGTTTACTGGTAAAATTAACACATTCGCTAAAATACCAATGTAACATATTCGTGTATACCTTATCTTGAGAATCAATAATGTACTTTTTGCTTTAACCTATTTTTCTCCGGGGGTGCTTTAGCAGCACCCCTTTTATGTGGAGGAAATTTATAATTTAAACCTGCCGAAACTTGCAAGCTTTTTGCTGCCAGCCAGCCATACACGTTTGCCCGCAGGAGCCATACCTGCCACATGATATCCTTCCTTACTGATCTTATACCAGTTGAGACCGCCATCTTCAGAAATATCTGTGCCGGATGTGCCTGTTGCAACGAATGTATCATGGCCAATATATTGTACGCAGGAACGATAACCAGCCGGAGGCGTAACAACTGGCTGCCAGCTACGGCCGCCGTCTTTTGTGACAAGACAGTTGCCGGTAGTAACAGTGTCTTTTGTGTAATCGCCGCCCACAGCAACACCATGTTGTTTATCTGCAAAAGCAACGGAGAATGCACCTGTGCCGGAACTACCATGTATGAAGCTCCATTCCACGGGTGACCACTTTTCCCATCCACTGATGAAACGGCTGTTCGTGCCACCTGTGATAAAGCAGGCTTGTCCGCCGGGCATGATGCGTACGCTGGTACCGCTGGCAGCAAAGATAGCTTCACCTTCTTTTGCAAGAGGTGAGGCCTCAAAAGGATCTGCCTGCCAGGTATTACCACTGTCTTTTGTACGGATGATGGTAAACCTGCCGTTGATGGGGTCGCCGATGGCAATACCTTCCTTTGCGTTACGGAAGGCCATGCCGTCAAAGAAAACGCCTTTTGTATGATTGGAATACACTTCCTTCCAGGTAGCGCCTCCATCGGTGGTGAGCAGCAAATGGGCTGGTTCTCCTGCATTTAGCAGCAGCGCCCGCTTATCACTGAAAGCTACGAGCGAGCGCCAGTCGCAGGTATCATAGCCTGGTACCGTGATCCAGTCCCAGTGAGCGCCATAATCGGTAGAACGGCCTACTTTGCCTTCCGTACCCGAAATCCAGATAACACCGTTATTGAGCACGCTCATTCCCCGGATGCTTTTAATGGGAGGGGGATCCTGTTGATGGATGCTGTACCCGGACTGAGCCGTTGCATGTAAAAAAAGCAATGGCAAAAACAGAGTGAAAATGAGTGTTTTATACTGTGAAACCTTGACTGTAGCTGCTGAAGTTTTTCCGGGCATGTTTTTTTGTGTTTTTAATGGGATTGTATTGCGGGAAGAAAAATACAAAATCATTAGAAAGTGTGCGGTAGATTTATATATTTGCAAGCACTGCGTTATAGTGGACTCAGTATTTTAATAACCTCTATTACTTAAAAGCATTGCAATCGCGGGCGCAGATGACGAGGACCTTATTATTTTTTTTCCTATGTACCTTATCCGTATCTGTGTTGAGCGCACAGGATAAGCCCTACATTTTCGATTCTTACGGCGTAAATGAAGGTTTATCCCAGAACTCGGTATATGATATCCTGGAAGATAATCAGGGATTTATGTGGATTGCTACGCATGATGGCATCAACCGATTCGACGGATATGGGTTCAATGAATACAGGTTCAATCCTAGTCTACAGGAACGTGCCGGTCAGGGAAAAGGAAACCTGGTGGTCCGGAACAACAACGGGGGACGTGCATTGATTAACCGCTTTGCCCTGAAAGGGTATAAGGGCTACTCCCTGTACCGTAACCGGCGGCATCAGCTGATACTGACGCATAACTATGGTATCAGTCTGTACGATGAGTATAAGAACTCCTTCGAAAGCATGCTGGAAGATACTACCTACGAGAATAACGGCGAGCGCGACAGCGGCATTAAATTCAGGATACTGGGGGAAGATTCCGTACATCATAATTTGTGGGTATGGCGGCCGGCAAAAGGGCTTTATGTACTCGACGATTCCACCTACGCCAAGAAGAAGGTGATACTGTACCCTAAACCCATGTTACAGCGGGGTATAGCAGCCAGCGCCGTATATAAAGACGGCAACACCATCTGGATGAATTTCGAAGCGGGTGAGCTGCTGGCCATGAATACGCAGAATATGCGACTGACCACCTACTGTCTGCCCGGTATTACTTCCCACATCGTACTCCGCAATCTGAACAAGGATACCCTGATTATTGCCAGCAAAGGTCATCTGGTCATTTTTAATAAAAAACTGAATAAGTACAGCGATCTGTCTTTCGATCAACGCGATCCTAAAGACGCGAATTTCGTTCCTTTATGCCTTGAGCTGGACCATAACGGCAATATCTGGATAGGTGGTACTGACGGCGTTATGATTTACAATGTAAAGCGTAATGAGATCGTGAACCGCATTGTTTCCTTCAACGGTTCCGAAACGCGTTCCTGGAACGTTGTAACCTACCTGTACCGGGATGCTGCGGACAATATGTGGGTGGGTACGGATGGCGATGGCATCAAGAAATATTCTCCCAATAAAAAAGTCTTTAACCTGTACCGCTCTCCTGCCATTACGCACAATATGGTGAGAGCTGTGTATAAGCACGATGACGGCAAGCTCTATGTGGGCCTGCTGAACGACGGACTGGATATTTATGAGAAAGGAGGGAAGTTCATGGAACGTATTCCCGGTGATGAGGGAAAGAGCATCTTTCCGGCTAAGAATCTGAATGCAATCTGTAGAGAGGATTTTGAACACCTGTGGTTCCATTTTTCGGATATGCATATCGGTCTTTTCAATGTGCATACCCGCAGGTTTGAAGACCTGACAAAGTACATGAAAGTCACCGGTTTACCACCACAGGAAGATATTTATCCTTTTGTCTTTAAACGTACAAGTGGAGAGGTGTATTTCAACTATGGCAGTTATCTGCTGCAGATGGTCCGGGGAGAACGGGGAGGATACAAAGTGGCGATCGTACATGAATTTCCCGATGAGATTCTGACTACCTATTACGAAGACTATCTTGGAAATAAGTATGTCGGTACGAAGGTGGCCGCCTATGTAAAAAAAGTGGGCAGTGCACGCTGGGATCTTATTACGCTGCCGCCGGGTACCATCGTAAAATCCATCACCAAAAGAGCGAGCAAAGAGCTGTTGCTGGCTACCTCCAAAGGGCTGTTCATACTGGACGATGACAACCTGCGTAAAAAGCATTACAATAGCTATGATTATCCGGCGCTGATCAATGATTATCTGTATGGTGTGCTGCTGGATGAGAAGGACAGGATATGGGTAAGTCATAACAAGGGACTGTCGCAGATCAATCCTGCCAATGATGAGATAACGACCTACAATTACGAAGATGGATTGCAATCCAATGAGTTCAATACCGGCGCTTTTTTCAAGTCGGTGGACGGCGAACTTTTCTTTGGCGGGATACGGGGTTCTAACGGTTTTTATCCTAAAGACTTCAGGAACAATCCGTCGAAGCCGAAAGTTGTGATCATGCGGATGGAAGTGCTGGACAAACCGTATGAATCGGATACGGCGCTGTCGCTGCTTCGCAGGATAGAACTGCCTTATAACCATAATACTATTGCCATTGAATTTGTGCCGCTGGAATATACTAATCCGCTGAAGAACAAGGTACAGTACAAACTGGATGGCGCGGACGAGGACTGGGTACAGGCTGGCGCCTTCCGGATGGCCCGTTATACGAACCTGCGGCCGGGTACCTATACGTTCAATGTGCGTGCGTCCAATAACGATGATATCTGGAACTCAACGCCTACCACACTGGAAATAACGATACGGATACCATTCTGGCAATCACTGTGGTTCAGGTTCCTGTTGTTGTTACTACTATTGGGAGTAGCTTATTATTTTTCAACATTATATCTTGACTATAAGATCCGCCACGAGAAGTTGAAGCTGGAGAAAGAGCAGGCGGTAGATCAGGAGCGGGCGAGGATTTCCAGCGATATGCATGACGATCTCGGGTCGGGGCTGTCTACGATCCGCCTTTTAAGTGAAATTGCCAAGCGGAAAATAACGGATACTTCGCAGACGAAAGAGCTGGAGCGTATATCGGAAGCGGCGGGAGAGCTGGTGGATAAAATGAGCGAAATCATCTGGGCGATGAATTCATCGAATGATTCCCTGGAAAACCTGATTGCATATATGCGTAGTTTTGCAGCCGACTTCCTGGAACATGCCCATATAACCCATCAGTTTTATATCCCGGAATCTATCCCCAATATTAAACTAAGTGGCGGGACCAGGCGTAATATATACCTGGCAGTAAAAGAATCCTTACATAATGTGGTAAAACATGCACAGGCCTCTGAGGTAGTAATACAAATAGAGATGCATAAGAATATGACGATTATGATAAAAGACAATGGCAAAGGCTTTGATCAGGAGAAAGTGCGGTTGTTTGGAAATGGCCTGAAGAACATTCAGAAGAGAATGCAGGCGGTAGGGGGACATGCTGATATCACATCGCATCACGGTACGATAGTTTTGTTAGATATCCCATTAATTTAGTCTAGATTTGTAAATAACATAAATGTGGTATTACGTTGACCTCTCTCTAAACATAACAACTGATTATAAATGACTGTATACTCGAAAAAGAAATCTCAGGATAACATGGATATTATTTCTGTGGCGATTGTAGAAGACAACCATGATATCCGTACAGCCATGGAATTACTGATTAATGGCTCGGATGGGTATGCTTGTATTGGGGCGTTCAACAATGCGGAGACTGCGGTGGAGCAGATCCCGAATTTGTTGCCGAATGTGGTGTTGATGGACTTTAATCTTCCCGGCGGTATGAATGGGATCGAGTGTATAGCCCGTTTAAAGGGGGAATACCCGGATATGCATTTCATGATGTTGACTGTATACGAGGACGACGATAAAATATTCCAGGCACTGGAAGCGGGCGCCAGCGGATATATTCTGAAAAAGACGCCGCCAAGTGAGTTGCTGGGCGCCATCCGCGATCTGCATGAAGGCGGTTCTCCCATGAGCTCACAGATAGCGCGCAGGGTGGTGGCCTATTTCCAGAAGCAGGCAAAACCTAATCCGGCGCTGGAAGCATTGACATCCAGGGAGAAAGAGATCCTGGATCAGTTATCGAAAGGATTCCTGTACAAGGAGATCGCCAGCAATCTGTTTATCAGCATTGAAACTGTACGCAGGCACGTACACAATATCTATGAGAAACTGCATGTGAGAAGCCGGACTGACGCCGTGAACAAATATTACAACAGGTAATCTTTTGTTCCCGGGCAAACACGTAACCTGCCTGTGACGGCTGAGCTACACGCCCTTCCTCCCAGGAGCTCAATTTGATCCTTAATCGACTGCTTAAAACTTGTTGAATAGAAAAGGGCGCAAAGATTGTCTTTGCGCCCTTTATAATTTTACTGGATAATGAGTGGTTTACTTCTGTTCATTGCTTGTCCCGAGTTTCCCCAGCGCTTTACGCATAAAATGTACGGCAAGGGCCATGGAGGCAATCAGTAAACAGGCCAACTTAAATAAGAGACCGGCTTTCATAGGAAATGTCTTATTAATAATGAAATAATGTTATCTCATCATCTGCCAGGAATTGAATCTTTCCAGCAATCTGATGAATCTGTTGCTTAGGCGGCTCATAGAGCGTTGCTCCTTATTTACCAGGTAAGTAACGATGAGTGCAATGGTCAGCACTGCTAACAGTGTGATAAAGAATGTAGCTTTCATAGTTTAGGACGGAGGTTTATTTTCAAAAAGACGACTTTGTAAATATAAATTATTTAGTTATATAAATTGTCATTTCTGAATCACTTTTGTGAATAAATTTTTAAGCCCTTTTATACAATATTTGAAGAAATTATATTTGTTTTATCGTCGTAAAACCGGAAAGTCCTGCCAGGAGTAAAGATACTTTTTGGTGCTGCCCTCAAATAACTGTTATTCATTTATTTAAGCATAGTGTATAACTAATACTTGGGATGATACGCTGAAACCTTTATTTTTGCCAGCAACCGGCTTTTGCTAAAAGTTTTAGTAAATTTGCCTTTCCGGAGCAATGCCCCATCGGACTGATATTGAGGAACCTGGCATAAATGGTGCATAGAAACCGGCATTTAACAAAGTAAATTGGAATTTCTATATAATTATGGCTACTACGGATAAGAAAGATCTCTTGAGCTCCTATACCGAAGATTCGATACGGTCACTCGACTGGCGTGAGCATATCCGCCTTCGTCCGGGCATGTACATTGGCAAATTAGGAGATGGTTCCAGCATGGACGATGGTATCTACATTCTGTTAAAGGAGGTGGCTGATAACTGTGTTGACGAGCACACCATGGGGTTCGGCAAGCAGATCGACATCAAGGTTACAGAGCACAATGTCACCATCCGTGACTATGGTCGTGGTATTCCGCTGGGGAAAGTAGTGGATGTGGTGAGCAAGATCAACACAGGTGCCAAGTACGATAGTAAAGCCTTCCAGAAATCTGTAGGATTGAACGGTGTGGGTACTAAGGCGGTGAATGCACTGTCTACCTATTTCAAGGTGGAATCTATCCGTGAGGGCCGTTCCAAAGTAGCGGAATTTGAGCGTGGGGTGCTGACTAAAGAACACAAGGAAACGGCGACCAAGGAACCGAACGGTACGCTGGTGACCTTTACCCCGGATGATACTGTTTTCCGTAACTACAGATATATCCCCGAGTTCCTGGAGAACCAGATCTGGAATTATTGTTTCCTGAACGCCGGACTGACTGTCAACTTCAACGGCACAAAATACGTCTCCAAAAATGGTTTGCTGGACCTGCTGCAGCGTAAAACCAATGAGGATGAGCTGCGTTACCCGATCATTCACCTGAAAGCGGAAGATATCGAAGTGGCTATCACCCATGAGAATCAATATGGTGAAGAGTACTATTCTTTTGTGAATGGTCAGCACACCACTCAGGGCGGTACGCACCTGGCAGCCTTCCGTGAAGCATTTGTAAAGACCATCCGCGATTTCTATAAAAAAGACTATGACGCTACGGATATCCGTGCTTCCATCTGTGCTGCTGTTTCAGTAAGGGTGCAGGAGCCGGTATTTGAATCCCAGACCAAAACCAAGCTGGGGTCACTCACCGTATTTGAGAATGGTCCGTCCATGAAGGCGTTTGTACTGGACTTCCTGTCCAAACACCTGGACGATTTCCTGCACAGGAATCCTTCCACAGCGGAATCGCTGAAGAAACGTATTGAGCAGAGTGAGCGTGAGCGTAAGGAGCTGGCCGGTATCAAAAAGCTGGCGAATGAAAGGGCCAAAAAAGCGAACCTGCATAACCGTAAGTTGCGCGACTGCCGCATCCACCTGAACGAAGAGGTGAGTGGTAAGGATAAAAATGACCTGGAAACCAAACGTTTGAATACTACCATCTTTATTACGGAAGGTGACTCTGCGAGTGGTTCCATTACCAAATCCCGTAACGTGGAAACCCAGGCGGTATTCAGTCTGAGAGGTAAACCCCTGAACTGTTTCGGTCTGACTAAAAAGATCGTATACGAAAACGAAGAGTTCAACCTGCTGCAACACGCATTGAATATAGAAGAAGGACTGGAAGGCCTGCGTTATAACAGAATAGTGATAGCCACTGATGCTGACGTGGACGGTATGCACATCCGTCTGTTACTGCTCACCTTCTTCCTGCAGTTCTTCCCTGACCTGGTAAAGAACGGTCACCTGTACATCCTGGAAACACCCTTGTTCCGCGTGCGTAACAAGCAACAGACTTTCTATTGTTACAGTGATGAGGAAAGGCAGAAAGCCATCAGGAAACTGGGTGGCAAGCCTGAGATCACCCGCTTTAAGGGGCTGGGTGAGATCTCCCCACAAGAGTTTGGCGCCTTCATCAATGAAGATATGAAGGTGGAACCGGTGATCCTGTCGACAGACACGCATATCCAGAAGCTGTTGGAATATTATATGGGTAAGAATACACAGTCAAGACAGGAGTTCATTATCAGCAACCTGCGTTATGAAAAGGACCTGATAGATGAACCGGTAGCGGAATAAAAGCAGGTAATTAAATCAGCATTATTTTAAAAGATCAATGGCACTGTTACATATCGTTTTCGGTGAATCATCGGCCACAGCACTGACCGGTGCATTCGAGCTGGATGAGCAGCTGAAAGGAGACATACTTTATTTTGAAGACGACCTCTCAATAGGTCCTCTTTTTATCCTCGACACAAAAGATGGCCAGGCTGCCCGCAAACAATGGTGGATGCAGCTGGCTGGCATACAGCCGCAACCTGTTGCAGAAGGCGCCCCTGAAGCTCAGACCGCGCCGGCTGTGGCTGTGTTGGAAGAGGAAGCCGGCGACCAGGAGAAATTCCGGCAGCTCAAAGCCCTGTTGAAATCTGAACCGGAACAGCAGGTATATGTATGGGCGGGACAGAATTCAAGGGACGTATGCGGTTATTACTGGCTGGTAAGTCAGTTGTACGACTTTGCAGGACGTATTCACATCATCTATCTCAATAACCTTCCATTCCTGAACGAAAAGGGAGGTGTATTTTATCCTACTCACCTGCATCAGATCCTGGCAAAAGAATTCCTGAAAGCAAAGAAACTGGCGAGGCCTGTTTCTCTGGCGGAATTTGAAATAGATGGAGATGAATGGAGCAGGATGATGAACGAGAATGCTGGTATTCGTTTACTGGAAGGTGGTAAAAAGATCAAGGGAGAACCTGCTGTTTTCTATGATAAGGAGCTGGTGCAGCAGAGCACTGCAGAGTTTCAGAAAGCATCGAAAGTGGTGGGATTGGTGACCGGTAAACTGAAGTATCCCGTCATGGACCAGTTCCTGGGATGGAGGCTGAAAGAGCTGATCAAACAGGGCAAACTGGAAAGTAAGGGAGAGCTGAAAACGATCAGGGATTTTGAAGTGAAACTGCCACCGGCAGAATAAGCGGAAGGTAGTAAACGGTCAACGGATATTGAAGCGAAACTACTGCCGACAGCGTAAGTAGAGCAGTAATAAACGAAAGATTTCTGAATGAAATTACTACCGGTGTTATAAGCAGGAAAAGTAATTACAGTTAATAGATAAACACATGGTAAAAGTAACGCCTGTACAGCTGGTGGGAGAAGATGAAAGAGGCAGCAACTATGAATGGAATACAGACCGTAGCGGCGATTTCATTCTGTGTTACCGGAAAGCCGGCAGCAGCAGCGGACAACATTATCATGAGGGGAAGGCGGATTATAAGAATCCGGAAGTCCTGTACCTGGTAAGTGGTAAAGCAGCAATGGACTGGTGTCCGCTGGGTGGAAGCAAGATCGAGCGGGTGGAGATGGAAGCGCCCGCGAGGATAGAGGTGCCAGTCAATATATGGCATCAGCTGATAGCTGTGACAGACTGCTGCTTTATAGAACTGAACTCCATGGCTGATGTACGGAAAGATTCCATACGCATCTGGAGAGATGAATTTGAAAAGATGATCAATAAATAAGATTATGAGCGACATCGATAATACACAACCGACAGAAGAATCATTACATAACATCCTCCACCTGGGGGGCATGTATGAGAACTGGTTCCTGGATTACGCATCCTACGTGATCCTGGAGCGTGCGGTACCCAGCGTGGAAGATGGTTTAAAGCCCGTTCAGCGCCGTATCCTGCATGCGATGAAGGAAATGGACGACGGCCGTTTCAATAAAGTGGCCAACGTCATAGGTTCTACCATGCAGTATCACCCGCATGGGGACGCCTCCATCGGCGATGCGATTGTTAACCTGGGACAAAAAGACCTGCTGATCGAAACCCAGGGTAACTGGGGTGACGTGCGTACCGGCGATGATGCTGCGGCTGCTCGTTATATTGAGGCACGCCTGTCCAAATTTGCATTGGATGTAGCATTCAATCCCAAGACCACACAATGGCAGCTGAGCTATGATGGCCGTAAGAACGAGCCATTGTCCCTGCCCATGAAGTTCCCGCTGCTACTGGCACAGGGAGCGGAAGGTATTGCTGTAGGCTTGTCTACTAAAATATTACCACACAACTTTATAGAACTGCTGGAGGCATCCATCAAGTTCCTGAGAGGGAAGAAGTTTGAACTGTATCCTGACTTCCCTACCGGAGGTATGATAGACATAGCCAGCTACAATGACGGTAAACGCGGCGGTAAGGTACGTGTACGTGCGCATATAGAAGAGAAGGACAAGAAGACGCTGTTGATTAAAGACGTACCGTATGGCGTTACGACAACGGGCCTGATGGAGTCTATCGTGAAAGCGAACGATAACGGCAAGATCAAGATCAAAAAGGTCGTGGACAATACCGCTAAAGATGTGGAAATAGAAGTACAGCTGGCGCCAGGTATCTCTCCGGATATCACCATCGATGCCCTGTATGCTTTTACTGATTGTGAGATCTCTATTTCGCCAAATGCGTGTGTGATCATCGACGATAAACCGCGCTTCCTGACAGTAAGCGACCTGCTGAAGTCTTCTGTAGACTTTACCCAGGCATTGCTGAAACGTGAGCTGGAAATAAGACTGCAGGAACTGCAGGATAAATGGCACTACACCTCCCTGGAAAAGATCTTCTTTGAAAAGGGTATTTATAAGGAGCTGGAGCAGAAACACAAGGACTGGGAAGCTGTGATCATAGCTATCGACAAAGGATTTGCCCCTTATAAGAAAAACCTGAGAAGAGAGATCACCCGCGAAGATATCCTCAAGCTGACAGAAAAACCGGTACGCCGTATCTACAGGCTGGATATTAATGAACTGAATGAGCAGATCAAATCTATTGAGGTGGATATCAAACAGGTGAAACATGACCTGGCTAACCTGGTCGATTTCACCGTGAACTATTACGAAAACCTGTTGAAGAAATATGGTAAAGGCCGTGAGCGTATTACTGAGATCAAAACCTTCGATACTATCCAGGTACAGCAGGTGGCGATGGCCAATACCAAGATCTATGTGAACAGGGCAGAGGGTTTCATTGGTACCTCACTGAAGAAGGATGAGTTTGTGGCAGATTGTTCTGACCTGGACAATATCATCGTCTTCCGCAGGGATGGTAAAATGATCATTACCAAAGTAGCGGATAAGATCTTCGTAGGTAAAGACATTATTCATATTGACGTCTTCAGGAAAAATGACGAACGTACTACCTATAACATGATCTATGTGGATGGCAAAACCGGTATGAGTTATGCCAAACGTTTCAATGTAACGGGTATTACACGCGATAAGGAATATGACCTGACCATCAAGGGAGAAAAGAACTCCAAGGTGCATTATTTTACTGCCAATCCGAATGGGGAAGCTGAAGTGGTAAGCATCCGCTTAAGCCCTAACTGTGCCGCAAGAAATAAAGAGTTTGACCTGTACTTTGAGACCATCGCTATCAAGGGGCGTAACTCCCAGGGTAACCAGGTAACGAAATACCCGATCCGCAGTGTGAAATTCAAGGAGAAAGGTGTATCCACCCTGTCGGGACAGAAGCTCTGGTACGACACAGAAGTGGGCCGTCTCAATACAGAGGAAAGAGGGGTTTATATCGGTTCATTTGAAGCAGAAGACAAACTCTTCGTTGCATTCAAGAACGGTACCTACGAGCTGACCAACTTTGAGCTCACGAACCGTTATGATCCAAATGAGCTTGTTTATATTGAGAAGTTCAATCCTGAGAAGATCGTTTCTGCTATCTATTTTGATGCAGACAAGAAACAGTTCAATGCCAAACGTTTCAAAGTAGAAACGCAGACGTTGAATAACAAGTTCCTGTTCATCAAGGAAGGTGCTGGTAACTACCTGGAGATGATCACTACACATGCAGAGCCTGTGGTACTGCTGAGAACGGGTAAGAAACGGAATCCGGAGGAGGAGGAAGTAGATCTGGCTGAGTTTGTGGAAGTGACAAGTTACAGGACGGTAGGTACCCGTATTGCCGGGGAAGAACTGATCAGTGCTGAACTGGCGTCTGAAGAGGAAGAACCGGATGGGGATGGTGTTCAGGGAGAATTGTTCTGATAATATCTCATCAATTTATAAAAGCCGTCCGCCGCAAGCGGACGGCTTTTTAATTAATTAGGATTAGCACTAATTAGGATTAACAGCATGGCTTGTATAACTTGGAAACAGGTTAATTACGGGTCCAATGAAACGAATCATGCTATGGCTGCTCCCGCTGCTGGGAGTATTGCCTTTACGTGCGCAGGAGCGCAGCAATCATCTATTTAAAGTGTTCAGCAGGTATGATTACTACCAGCCCTTACAGGCGGGTAGTGTTGTCTGTGTGATACCTGATAGTCTGCCGGCGGCGGATTATCAACTTGTGTTATTCCATAATGCAACGGAGCTGGGGCGTAGTGCCGGAGCCAGCGGTCACTGGCTGGCAGCGCCGGTAGCATTACAGCAACTGTCTGCAGGGGAAACTTCGCTGCAATACCGCCTGCTGTATGCCAGGCAGCTGGTGGATAGTGGTAGTGTAGTGGTCAGGCAATTGCCGGCAAAACGGAACGCAGTGCAGATAGACCGGCTGACTGGCGGCCTGATAGCCGACGGGCTACCGTTTTTCCCTTTTGGCTTCTATTGTGTAGGTGTGGGTGACCTGGCCGAAAAGGAGGTTGCTCACGGCTTTAATATGATAGGCACTTACCAGAGCAACCTGGCGGCAACTTTCGGAGAGCGGAAGGCCTATATGGACCGTTGTGCACAGCTGGGCGTACGGGTGAATTATGGAGTGAACTCCCTGGTGGGAGGCGGCCATAACGGCGCCAAAGGACTGGACATGACGGAGGATGAGAAGCTGGCCATATTGAAGCGTGAGGTACTTGCGTTCAGGGATCATCCTGCTTTATTAGCCTGGTACATCAACGATGAACCGGACGGGCAGGGAAGGCCGCCTGCAGTACTGGAAAAGGCGTATCAGCTGATTAAGGAGCTGGACCCTTATCACCCTATCTCTGTGGTGTTTATGATGCCGCAAAAGATCAATGATTTCCGTAATACTATGGATATTGCCATGACTGACCCTTATCCCATACCGGGGAAGGCAGACAAGGTAGCGGAAGACGTACAGTATCTGAACAACAGGTTACAGTATGAGAAGTCGGTATGGCTGGTGCCCCAGGCTTTCGGAGGGCAGGAAATGTGGTCGCGGGAACCGACAGCGAATGAAATACGTCTGATGACGTATATGGGGCTGGTAAACGGTGCGAAAGGCATCCAGTATTACGTACATGCTCCGGGCAACCTGAATCCGCAGTCTGTCTCTGCCTGGTCGGCCTGTAGCGATATGGCGGTAGAGACGGCACAAATGACGCCTTTCCTGTTATCAGCCGACCCGGCGCCGGCTGTACATAGCGAGGATCGTACTATTTTAACGAGGGCATTCCGCTATAAGGGCAACCTCCTGGTCGTGGCGGTCAATAATGAGAATAAACCTAAGACATTATCATTGCATACAGATGTCAAAGAAGGAGGACTGTCTGCCGATGCGGAGCTCTGGTTTGAGAACAGGGCAGTGCCGTTCACCGGCGGAGATATCTCCGATATCATTGATGCCTACAGCACTCGCGTGTACCTGGTACGTGCTGCGGAAGAAAAGTCTTCTCCCTTGTTATATCCGGGTAACCTGACCCTGAATCCTGGTTTTGAGAAAGTAGTGAGCCCGGGCTTGCCGATTGGATCTAATGTAAAGAGTACAGTGAGAGAGAAGGCAGATGCCGGGGCCACGTTCTTTGCCGACTCGAGACTGAGTAAGGAAGGGATGTTCAGCTTACGCCTGACCACACCCACAGATAGTGGCGGCAATAAGATCCGGCTGGTGCCCATGGTGATCAATGCCGGCAACAGTTACACTGTTTCGGTTTGGGCCAGGGCGAAAGAGCAGGATAAAATGCCTTCGTTCCGTATGGGTATAGAGGTAGCAGCGCAGGAACAAGTATTTAAGCTGAGCAATGACTGGCAGAAATACAGTTTTACTTTCCGGGCAGCGAATTCTTCTACCAATGCTATCCTGACGCTGGAAGTACCGGATCAGGGAATGGCCTGGTTTGACCTGCTGCAGGTATGCCCCGATCCCGTGATACGTTATGAGATCAATGCAGACCATACGGCCAACGTCAATATCAGTAGCAGCAGCAATGACGCTGTATTGAAATACGCTATAGATCGTCTGCCTGATGCAGGTGCAGCTGAATATCATTCACCGTTAAAAATAAATACTGCCAGTATCGTATATGCGGCATTGTTTGATAAGGGGAAGCTGATAGCAGGTAGTCAGGCGTTCATTCCAGTGAATAAAGCACTGGGTAAACCCGTAACACTGGAAACGCCTTTTCATGCTTCGTATCCTGCGGCAGGAGCGGCTACATTGGTGGATGGCATCATGGGTACGACAGCATTCAAAGACGGCCGCTGGCTGGGTTTCTTAGGGAAAGATGTGAGTGCCGTGGTGGATATGCAGACGATTGAGAACCTTAGTAATGTGAGCGTGAACTTCCTTGCAGATCCTAACAGTGGTATATTCCTGCCGTCTGAAGTATCAATATATACTTCTGTGGATGGTAAGCAGTATGAACTGGCAGGCACAGCGCGGAATGCGAAGGGATCGGTGAGAGGTGAGCCTTATCTGCAATCGTTCCGGATCAATGTGAAAAAGAAGAAAGCGCGGTATATCCGTTTCACTGCAAAGACGATCGGTACTATTCCGGATGGTTATCTGTTTAAGGGCAGTACTTCCTGGTTGTTTGTGGACGAGGTGCTGGTGCAGTAAGGAGGAAATAAAAAAGGGTGTATCAGACTTATGATACACCCTTTTTTTATTTATTGTTTAGGCTTTTTGGGCTGCGGTTGCAACTCTTCATTGATCTCTTCTGCCGTTCGCGGTTTTGTCATTTTCTTCTGTTTCTGGTTCAGCGGAGCCGCTACAGGTACTTTACCTAGCGGCAATGCATCATGGAATACTTTTTCAATATGCACCCATTTGCCGGCTTTCCACTTAAAGCCTTCATAGTCCAGGTCGGGCACGAAGGTAGAAGGTTTGGATGGCTGGTTACTTTCCGAAATGAGGTGATCGTATACGATCATGTCCATATCAGGATTGTAGCTTAAACTGATAGTAGCATCTTTTTTAAACTCCAGTATAAAGCGGTTACGTGTTTTTTTAGGAATAGTGTCCTCCATAAAGCTGAAGAACGGACCACCGAATACAGGCTGACCGTCTTTGAATGTCAGCATGTCCAACAGTTTCTTCTGGCTGCGTACGTTGTTAGGATCCCAGCCGAAGAGGGTGTAATAATTCTGGTTAAAGTAGCGGCGCAGCAGCACTTTATAGTAAAGACAGCCGTACCAGGCTTTGTTGCCGGCGATGGTGTCGGTATTGTTCATATAATCAGAATCGTCGAACAGGGGGAACAGTTTTAGTTCGCCTCCTTCAGTTCTCATCTGGATAGCACCGTAGTGATGATAAAAGCTGGTTTCCTGTTCCAGTCCCCAGGTAAAGATCCGGAAGGTACTATCTGCCGGGTACTGGATGGAGATGGTGGTCAGGGAATCGAACTTAAAATCAAAGGAGTAAGGTGTTTTCAGTGTTTGTACCAGTTTGGGGATAAAACGGTCATTTGCCTGCTGCCTGGTAGATTCATCCCTGCCTCTCAGGATGGTGGCAGAGAGGATCTGCAGGGAGTCCTGCTGTGTACGCATGACAGCTTCGTTAGCAGGGCTTATCCTTGCACGCTGGGCCTGGAGGCCGGCGTACGTGAAGAAAGTACAGCATAACAATAGAAGACAGGCTCTGATCATAATTTTATTTGAAATGAAAACTTTATCTACAGGCTTATTACGTTATATGACACAAAATTATTGTATGATGGCCGAAAATTCCAATAGTCCTTTGCAGCGATAGTCCATCAGCGGGTGAGGGAAGGGGAGATCCGGTTTGGTGGAGGGGATGAATACGGTGATCATTCCTTTGTCCTTACCGAATTTCATATCGCTCAGTGTGTTGCCTACCATTATTGACCGGGAGAAATCAATATCCGGGAAGTCTGCCTTTGCCTGCAGGGCCATGCCCTCATTCGGTTTACGGCAGGGACTGTCATTATCAAGGTCCGGGCAATGGTAGATCTTATCTATTCGGCCTCCTTCTTTACTGATGATGTCCAGCATTTTAGCATGGATATCGTGGAGGCCCTGTTCTGTTAAAAGTCCTTTTCCGATACAGCGTTGGTTGGTGACCATCACAATACGACCGAATTTCCGTGCCAGGTTAGGTAAAGCGGAAAGAACGCCCTCTTCAAAGCGGAACATATCCCAATTGAGCACATACCCATCTTTGATCTCGTTGTTGATCACCCCGTCCCTGTCCAGGAATAATGTCCATGAAGCGTCAATATGCATAATCTTACATTGCAGGTTTTATGAACGGAAATCTGTTTGTACCTGCTCGTAATCAGCCGGAATTCCGATATCGATAAAATAAGTGTCACTGATAAAACCGTATACCTGTCCGTGCTTCACCTGTGGTTCCAGTACTTCCTTTTCAAAGGAAAACTGTGCAGGCAACTGAAGGCTTTCCAGGTATTGCCTGGAAGTCAGGTAAACGCCCCCGTTGATCAATCCTTCCTCGCAGTATTTCTTCTCCAGGAATGCAGTGATACGCGCATCATTATCCAGTTGTACACTGCCGTAGCGTTCAAACTCCCGCATAGGTTTCAAGGCCAGTGACAGCTTACTGTGGGATTGCTGGTGGAAGTTGTAAAAAGCGGAGAGCGACACATCAAAGAAGGTATCTCCGTTGACAATAAAACACTCGTTTTCCTTCAGATGGGAAACGGCGTTCAGGATAGCGCCACCGGTACCCAATGGTGCTGCCTCTATAGCATAGGAGAGTTGTATGGGTAGTCCTGCTTCTTCGCACCATTCAATGACCTGTTCTGATTTATACCCCAGCGACAGCACCACATGTGTGATACCCTGCTTAATCAGGTATTGCAGCAGGTAATACAGGAAAGGCCTGTCATTTACCGGCGCCATACATTTCGGTTTATCGGCCACCACACTGCGCAGACGTGTACCTAGTCCGCCGGCCAGTACTATACATTCCCTGATCATGGGAAGAGATTATTTTCAACGATTTCACAAATGATATGTCCGATGGTGATATGTGATTCCTGGATACGTGGTGTATCGGCAGAAGGCACATTCAGCAGGTAGTCGCTGTCATCTTTCATTTTACCGCCGGAACGGCCGGTCATACTTACAACGATCATGCCTTTGCCTTTGGCTACTTTGTATGCTTCCAGGATGTTGGCAGAATTGCCGGAAGTAGAGATGCCTACCAGTACATCGCCTGGCTGGCCGATACCCCGCAGGATGCGCGCATATACCTGGTCATAGCCGTAGTCATTGCCAACAGCGGTGAGGTAAGAGCTGTTACAATGGAGCGCTTCTGCGTACAGCGGCGTTCTGTCTTTATAAAAACGGCCGGAGAATTCTGCGGCCAGGTGTTGTGCATCTGCTGCGCTGCCGCCATTGCCGCAAAAGAGGATCTTATGTCCCTGCTGCAGGCTGCCCGTAATGACGTTGGCTACCTGCTGGATAGTATTGATCAGCGTTTCGTCCTGGCAAATGGCCTGTTTTACTGCAATGCTTTCCTGTATTGTTTTGATGATATTGTTCGCCATAGCGTGTAAGTCGTTTTGGTTAAAAGATCAGATACACCAGGTATTGATCCCATTGTGTGTAAAATGGTAACGTTTTACGTCCCCGCCGAAAGCTTTGAGGGCGTCCACCACACTGTAGCGGGTATTGCCCGGACAGTAGAAGATCATAAAACCACCACCACCGGCACCGGAGATCTTACCTCCCGAAGCGCCTGCACGTTTGGCGGCTTCGTAAATATCGTCCAGCTGGGAGTTGGTGATGCCTTTCGCCATATTCTTTTTATGCTGGAAACCGAAATCAAGAATCTCGCCGATCTTGTCGATACTACCGCGGAGCAGGGCTTCCTTCATCATCACAGCCTGCTCTTTCAGGTGGTGCATTGCCTCAATGCTCGCTTCCTTTTTCTCGTGTACGTTCTTCTGCTGTTCGGAAATGATACTACTGGACAAACGGCTGGTAGAAGTATAGTACAGTACCAGGTTATTCTCCAGTTCATCCAGGTATTTTTCTTTTATACGGAGGGGGTTCACGATCACCTTATCGCCGTTGTAGAATTCCATGAAATTCACGCCACCGAAGGTTGCCGCATACTGGTCCTGCTTACCGCCTGCCTGTTTCAGGTCTTCCCTTTCGATCACATAGGCCAGGTGTGCCATATCATATTCCCCCAGGGGAAGTTTCAGCCATTCAGCAAAAGCGCCCAATACAGCCACTACGAGGGTAGAGGAGGTACCCAGACCGGAACCGGCAGGTGCATCCACGAAAGTGGTTAGCTTAAACCCGGAAGGAATGCCATAATCTTTCGCTACCCGGTTGATCACGCCTTTCAGGATATCCAGCTTACCGTCAAGGGGCAGGGGAAAGGTTGCGTCACAAGCCAGTGTTTCGTACCTGTCCGCACATTCAAACAGGACTTTTTTATCAGCGATTGGTTCTATGGCTGCCCGCGCATAAAGCGAAATAGTGGCATTCAGGATGGCTCCCCCGTACATATCCGAGTAAGGGCTTACATCTGTTCCGCCTCCTGCAAGGCCAATGCGTAAGGGTGCTTTGCTACGATAAATCACAGTATTTCCGTTTTTATAAGTGCTGCAAGATAAAACAATTGCGCATGCATATGATTCTATCTTGTTTAAAAGAAGTTAAAATATGTCTATATGTCTTATAGAAAAAATAACCGGAATGATCGGTTGGAAGATCTTTCCGGTTTGTTTTATGTTTTCGCTTTTGACCCGTTTCCAATTCGCATGTCAATGCAGACCTGTTTTCCGGTTTCGGGGATACCCCGTTTTCCGGTTCCCGGGGTTATCACCCCGGGCTGCAAACACGTGGCTCCTGGCGGAGCCGATTGGAGCGAATGATGCCGTTATGTAATACGTTTTAAACATGGCCTATACATGACGTATACATGCCTTTACCATGCTTTTACCATGCCTTTAGGCTGGACTTAAGTTGGACCTGTAGCATACAGAAATGGGACGATCGCCTTATTTGCTGGCGGCCAGTTTATGTATTTCCCCTGCCAGGCGTTCCCATGAGTACTGTTTCTTTTCCACGCGAACAGCGGCTGTCATATCGGCTTCGCGATTATCCCGGTAGTATTTTTCGATAGCGGCGGCAATATCCGCGGGTTCCGGTTCGCACTGGAAGCCCACAATGTTGTCGGGCACCATCTCTACCAGGCCGCCTACCCGGGTCACCACCATTGGCTTTTCGAAATGGTAAGCGATCTGGGAAATACCACTCTGGGTAGCACTCTTATAGGGCTGTACCACCAGGTCAGCTGCGCAGAAGTAGTTCTTTACAGCATCATTGGGGATGAAATCGGTATGCATGAGTACCCTGTCGCCCAGTTGCAATTGTTCCAGCAGCTGGTGGTAGGGAGCGGCATCCTCATAGAATTCTCCAGCCACGATGAGGTGTATGTCCATCTGTTTCATTCGTTCGTCAGCCATGGCACGGAGCAGGAGGTCCAACCCTTTGTACTGGCGGATAAAGCCGAAGAAGAGGATATATTTTTTGTCTTGTTGCAGTTTCAGTTGTTCCCTGGCCACGGATTTGGATACGGCAGGACCGTAATTGTCGTAGATCGGGTGGGGGATCAGGGAGGCCGGTTTGCCGGGTTCGAACAGCCGGAGGTCGTCCAGTACGGACTGGCTCATGGCGATGAAGGCATCTACGGGTTTCAGGAAGTACCTTGTAAAGGGTACATCCCCGGCTCTTTTTTCGTGTGGTATCACATTGTCCAGGATGGAAACCACCCGGGTATTTTTGCCTTTTCCAAGGCGGAGCAGGCTGCCGAGACAGGGGCCCATCAACGGTAACCAGTATTTGGTGACGATGAGGTCCGGTTGCCATTTGCGGATCATGCGGCCGACTTTCAACCAGTTCAGCGGATTGATAGAGTTGATCAGCCTGCGTATTTTCAGGTGTGGCGGCGCCGGTTCTGTAGCGTACTGGCTCTTACCAGGGAACAGGAATGAAGGATACTGTACGGTGAAGGTCCAGATCTCTACTTCCGCATCCTTTTGCAGTTCTTCCGCCAGCCTTTCATTGTATGCGGCTAGTCCGCCCCTGTAGGGCCAGGCCGGTCCGAGAAAGAGGATTTTCTTTTTGCCCATCAGCTATTATTTGGTTCGGTCCAGGATTGTTTCCACGAGATATTCATTCCTTTCAGGGGCGTTCCTGGTTACCAGTTCGCCGATGAAGCCGGTAAGGAATAACTGGGACCCTATGATCATGGCCAGCAATGCGAGGAAGAATATAGGACGTTCGGTCATCTTATATTGGGAATAGATAATTTTCTCAATTGCCAGGTATAATGCGATGCCGAAACCGATGATGAAAGAAAGTGTGCCCAGGGCCCCAAAAAGGTGCATAGGACGTTTTCCGAACTTACTGATGAACATAATGGAAGCCAGGTCCAGGAAGCCGTTAATAAAGCGTTCCAGGCCAAACTTGGAGGTACCATACTTACGTGCACGGTGTTCCACTACTTTTTCACCGATCATCCTGAAACCGTTCCATTTGGCGATCACAGGAATATAGCGGTGCATTTCTCCATATACCTCAATGCTTTTGATCACTTTTCTGCGATAGGATTTAAGTCCGCAGTTCATGTCATGGAGCCTGACACCGCTCATGCGGGTAGTGGTATAGTTATATAATTTGGAAGGGAGATTTTTAGTAAGGGCGCTGTCATAGCGTTTTTTCTTCCAGCCGCTGACAAGGTCAAAGCCATCTTCTTTGATCATACGGTAGAGTTCCGGTATCTCGTCGGGGCTATCCTGCAGGTCGGCATCCATGGTAATGATCACATCGCCCTGGGCGGCCCTGAAGCCTTCATTGAGGGCGGCGGATTTACCATAGTTACGCTGGAATTTGATCCCTTTCACATTCGGGTTAGCTGCTGCCAGCTGCTGGATTATATCCCAGGAATTATCAGTGCTGCCATCGTCTATCATCCATACCTCATACGAGTACTGATGTTCCTGCATGACACGGTCAATCCAGGCGGCCAGCTCGGGCAGTGATTCTTCTTCGTTTTTTAAAGGAACGATAACGGAAATATCCATGTTATATAACAATGTGTTTAGGATGCTATTCTATCTAATAAAGTGCCAATCTGAGTCCGCTACTTTTTACGGAGCGCAAATGCTATTATGGCAGACACGACAAAATACTGGAAAAGGCCGATGAGATAGGACATGAAGCTACCCGCGATGGTCACTGAAAAGTCCTGGTTCCTGATATCTGCCAATCCTTTATCATATTCGTCTTTGGGTGTGCCAATTGTGCGTAGCATGGGCGCCATGCTTTCATAACTTTTGATAGCGGCCTCTTTCATTTTCACAATGATGCCCGGGTCAATAAAATTAGCCAGCACATAAATGAAAATGCTGCTGATCAGCGATCCGATTACAAAAGTGGTAAAGACAGGCTGCAGGGCTCCCTTGAAATCAATATGGCCGCCCCTGGCTTTTTTCCGTTCCAGACCGGCCAGTACGCCGGTCATTCCAAACACAATCAGGAGGAGGATGCCGTATTTCAGGCTAAACAGCATAGGTATATCGGTAAAATACAGGGCGACGCCGATAGCGATGGCGACTAAACCGCCTATCAGTCCCCATTTTACACCGGGATTAGGATATGATGCATTACTCATAGTACACGAATGACTTTTTAAAGTTGGGCATATTGCCCGTTGATGGTCCCTTTCACACTTCCTTTCAATTCCGCGCCAATATACGCTGAATTTTTTGACCTGCTGGCCAGGTGATCTGCTGTGAGTACCCAATCCTCTTCCGGGTCGAATATGGTCAGATTGGCCGCTGCACCTTCAGTGAGGCTTAGTTCAGGCAGATTGAATATTTTGCGGGGCTGCGCAGAGAGCATCTCTACCAGTCTTTCCACAGATACTTCCGGCAGATGCTTGCGGAATACACCGAAGGCGCTTTCCAGTCCTATCATGCCATTCTTTGCATATTCAAACTCTACCTGTTTGGCATCCCAGTCCTGCGGCAGGTGATGGGTGGCGAAGCAGTCTATCACACCGGTCTTTACAGCTTCCTGCAGCGCTTTTACATCTTCTGCGCTACGCAGCGGAGGATTGAGCTTCAGGTGGGTATCATAGGTGACGAGGTGTGCATCGGTAAGCGACAGGTGATAAGGCGTTACGGAGCAGGTCACTTTGATGCCTTTGCCTTTGGCATTGGCAATGAGATCTGCTGATTTTCGTGTACTGATGCCTGTGAAGTGGATACGTGAGTCGGTATATTGCGCCAGCTCCAGGTCGCGCTGGATGATCAGTTCTTCCGAAATGGCGGGTTTACCCGGCATACCCAGCTGGGTGCTGTAGATGCCTTCGTGCATCAGGCCATGGGCAGAGATGCTCAGATCATCAGGAAGCTGGATAATGGTGCCGTTAACTGCTTTTACATACTGCAGGGCTTTCAGCATGATACCGGGCGACTGGATAGGTTTCAGTCCGTCAGAAAATGCTACGGCCCCGGCCAGCTGCATTTCATACATTTCAGCAAGGGAGGTACCTTCCAGGTTCTTGGTTACCGCTCCTATAGGGAGCACCTGTACGACACTGTTGCGGGTGCGGCTGAGCACATACTCGATCTGCGGTTTTGTGTGAAGCGCCGGCTGTGTATTGGGCACTATCAGTACGGTGGTGTATCCACCCCTGGCCGCTGCGGCAACCCCACTCTGGAGATCTTCCTTATATTCCTGGCCAGGATCGCAGAAGTGCGCGAAGATATCCGTCCATCCCAATGAAACATGCAGATTATTGCCAGTCACCACCCGGGCCTGAGCGGAAGAAATGTCCTTCCCGATCTGGCGGATGATGCCGTTCTCAATCAGAATATCCTGCTGTTGCCCGTGAAAAGGGGATGCTGGTGCGACTATCTGTACGCTTTTGAGTAATATGTGCATGCTTTAATACTAACTGTGTCTATAGCTTGTCTGAGAAAAAATACCGGCTGCAAAAGTAATAGAAATTCAGGATAGGGCGTGCAACCGGAGGGATTTTACTTTCTATTTATTAATAAATATTTATATATTTGCGCCGATTTGAGCCATTTTCTTTAAAAGGGGACCAGCATTAGTAAATAGAAAACCCAAAGTATTGTCGAAGTTATACCCGACCTATGATCGTTTCGTAACGTGCTTACGGCCATTAACCCTGTTAATCGCTGTCATTTGTTGTTCGTTTTACAAGCTGCATGCACAACGGCTGGATGCTATAGGAAAAGAGAAACCAATTAAAATTACTGGAGGTCTTGGTCTTGAACAAATTGCTTACTGGTCCTCAGGACTGGGAGAGGGACGCAGAGATCCCTACAATTTCTTCCTGAACGGTAACCTGAATATTGATCTGTATGGATGGTCCGTACCATTCAGCTTCACTTATTCCAATCAGAGTAATGTAGCGTTTTCCCAGCCTTTCAATCAATATGGCCTGACGCCGACCTATAAATGGGTAACGGGTCATATCGGTTATTCCAGCATGAACTTTTCCGGTTATACACTGGCAGGTCATCTCTTTAACGGGATCGGTGTTGACCTGGCGCCTCCGGGCCGCTTTAAGTTCAGCGTGATGTATGGCCGCCTGCAGAAAGCAGTGGAGGCAGATACCTCTCGCCCTGAGATCATACCGGCATACAAGCGTATGGGCTATGGTTTTAAGGCGGGATACAGTACCGGCAAGGACAATATTGAGGTAATGGTATTCAGGGGAAAAGATGACGAAAACTCTATCCGCCCTGTGCCACAGGGATATACGCTAACGCCACAGGAAAATGTGGCCATGGGCCTGAATATTTCCAAACAGTTCTTCGACCGCTTATTGTTTAACGCAGAAGTGGCGGTGAGCGCCCTGACAAGAGATACCCGTGCCGCATCCGACAGCCTGGGTGATATTAAAGCGCCTACCGGAGGATTGATCAGCAAGAACAGTTCTACCGCCATGTACACGGCTTATAAAACAGGTCTGAGTTACAATGGAGGGCATTATACGATAGGCCTCGGTTATGAATGGGTAGCACCGGAGTATAAAACACTGGGCGCCTATTATTTCACCAACGACTTCGAGAACATCACCGGCAACTTCCAGTTACGTATGCTGAAAGACAGGCTTACCGGCGCTCTGAACGCGGGTGTGCAACGCAATAACCTGCATAATGATAAGCTTAGCACGATGCGTCGTTTTGTAGGAGCACTGAATATCAGCTTTGCGGCTACGAAGAAGATGAACTGGAATTTCAGCTATTCCAATTTCCAGTCTTTCGTCAATATCCGTTCCGAGTTTGATTACCTGAATGAGCTGACCCCCTATGAGAACCTGGATACGCTGAACTATACCCAGTTATCCAGCAATGCTTCCGTAGGGTTTAACTACAACATCTCTCAGAGTAAAGAGAAAATGCAGATGTTCATCTGTAACGTTTCCTATATGGAATCGTCAGATAAACAGGGAGGGGTGAAGCAGGCTTCCGGCGCTACTTTCTACAACCTGAATGCTTCCTATAACCTGCAGCTGATACCGAAGAACATGTCGATCATGGCTGGGTTTAACGCCAACAGGAATAGCTCGCTCGACCTGGTAGCTGTTACATTCGGACCGACCCTGGGCGTGAATAAAAGTGTATTGAATAAGAAAATGAGATTGTCTGGTACCTTGACCTGGAATGGCAGCTTTACCAATGGTGAGAACACTTCCCGCATCCTCACTGCAAGAGCGGGTAGTGCTTATACAATCAAGAAAGTACATAGCCTTAACCTGGGGGTAACAGCCCTTAATCGTCAGAATACAAAAGGAAGCAATAAAAAGATATCCGAGTTAACCACAACGCTGGGATATAATTATAATTTTTAAAAGTACAGAGAAACCTTGCTTAGACTTACTAAATATATGTTGGGGGCGTTGTTGACGCTATTGCTGTGCTGCGGCAGGACCTATGCACAGACAAGTTATCCTGTAATGGCCACCATGCAGAT
Source organism: Chitinophaga sp. CF418 (assembly GCF_900142925.1). GTDB lineage: Bacteria > Bacteroidota > Bacteroidia > Chitinophagales > Chitinophagaceae > Chitinophaga. The sequence goes on along the minus strand of NZ_FRCN01000011.1, from coordinate 78,245 downwards.
CAATCCCCCGTACAGCCTGTACCTCAGCGACTATGCAGCACCCGATGTGCAGCGTATGCAGGTGCACATCCTGCTGAAAGACCTTACTGTCAGTGATTACAAATGCCGGCTAAGAATAAAGATCGAAGGCTTTGGCGTAACGCTGCAAAGTAAACCGGGCTTTTATACCGCACCTATCATCTTACAGGGGGGGGAGATGATCTCGCTCAGCGGGCCGGATCTGGCAACTTACCTGAATCCGCAGAACCTCCTGATACAGGGACTGGACAACAGTGCACTGACCAAACAGGGCGCTAAACTTCCTGAAGGTATCTACAAGTTTACTGTAGAGGTGATGGACTACACCCGCAATATTGTTGTCTCCAACCAGGGGAATGCCGTTGTATCTACTTTCCTCAGTTATCCACCTATTATCAATCTACCGATGGCCAATACCAAGGTAGATGCGATGGAGCCACAGAACGTCGTATTCCAGTGGATGCCCCGTCATACTGCCTCGTTCAACGCAGCGTTTAATGTGGCTTATAAATTCAGGCTGGTAGAACTGATCCCTGCAGACCGTGACCCTAACGATGCCCTGCGTACTACCCGTCCGGTATATGAAACCATGACGGCGCAGACCATGCTGGTATATGGGCCTGGCGAACCGATGCTGACGCCGGGAAAGAACTATGCGGTGCAGGTACAGGCCATTGAAGCGGAAGGAAAGGATATGTTTATCAACGACGGTTTCAGTGAAGCGGTGAGATTCACTTACGGTGAAAAATGTGGTGTACCGGCAGATGTGATGGCAGCAGTGTCGGGTAAGAATGAACTGAAACTGACCTGGCGATCAGGTGTTTCCCAGCAGGCATTTACTGTGCGTTACCGTGAGGCGGGAGATAATCCTTCACAGTGGTACGAGGAAACAAGTTATCTGCCACAATATACTATTACAGGTCTGAAGCCTGGTAAGAAATATGAATACCAGGTGAATGCCCAGTGTATATGGGGATATGGCGATTACTCTGTTGTACAGTCTTTCACTATGCCGAATGAAACCATGGAGACAGGCGATTTTGTATGTGGTAAGGTAGTGGGTGAAGGAGAGATCTCGAACCGTAAAGGACTGGAGCAATTGAAAGAAGGAGATGTGATCATCGCGGGCGACTTTAAAGTGGAAGTGAAGAAGGCGGAAGGCTCCAAAGGTTCATTCTCCGGAAGCGGAAAGATCAAGGTGCCCTTCCTGAATTTCGTGACATTGCCGGTTGTGTTTAAAAACATCAGTGTGAATACTGACAAGAAGATGTATGTGGGTGTGATAGAGTTGCAACGCGATGATATCGATACTGTCACTAAGAATATGAATGAGTCGCTGGACGGCTACCTGGAAAAGATCACGGACATCGTAGGCAAGATAGACACAGCAGGTCTTAAATCAATTGACGCTGCAGGTATGCTGGCAGAGTTGGAGAAAATGAAGGGATGGGATGAGCTGGACAATGCTACGCTGGAGAAGCTGGGCGAGATACAGAACAAGTTGCAGGAACTACAACAATTGCAGGAGTCTGAGAACATGACACCTGAAGAAAAGGCGACTGCTGCGAAGAAAGTAGCAGAGCAGCTGAAGAACCTGGCCAACCAGGCAAAAGCGCTCCTTGAAAAAGTGAAGGAAGAACTGAAGAAGCTGATGAGCATCTTCCGTAAGGGATTATCTGCCATGAAGGATGATTATTCTGCTGAGAAGATAGCCGCACTCAGAAAGGATTTTGAAGAGAAGTATAAGACTGCGAAGGAGTTCATCGACAAGTATAATGCACAGTTAGGATTCAAAGTGCCCGAAGAAGTGAATGATGCGGTGATGCAGACACTGACTGTTGCAGATACTGTGCTGACAAAGCTGCCAGAGGAAATAACAGCATTTACGGCAGCCCGTATGGCGCTGGACAAGGCTACGATATTAAAGATACTCGACGATAATAAATTACAGGACCAGGAAGAAAAAGTGATCAATGCATTGAGCATAAAAGATCAGCCGTTTAAAACATTTATCAGTAATGCATTGAAGACTGCAAAAGAAGATGATTTACTGCCGGATGTTAAAACGTCAATTTTAAACTGGGTTAACGGAATACTGGAGAAACTATGATGAAACGCCTATACCTATACCTCATTGCGTGTCTCTGCACATTACCGGGATTGGCCCAGCAGCGTACGCCGCTGGAGCAACACATCCACGATGCCTGGAAGATCATCCAGGAACGCAGGGTGACTGAGGGGATCAATGGTACCAATCTATACGACAAACTGAAAGATACTGCTGGTGGTTATAAACTGCCATTGGGAATCGGCGGTACTGACAACGGCAATCCGCCTGTGATTGTAGACAGTATCCGTTTCCTGCCCAATCATGCAGAGATCACCACATTCATGGTGGTAACACTTCCAGGTACAGATAAGGAGCTGATGTTTGCCGCCAGGGGCGTGCCGCTGAGCAGTGCCGGAGGACTTGTAGGCACTGCCCGTATGGAGCTGGTGAATAAGGTGCCTTTATATCTCTTTGGAGATAGCACTGCTATCACTTTTATGCCTGGTAAGACCTATGTGGAGTTTGACTGTAATGGTTTCAGAAAAATAGGACTGAGTGCAGAAGTAGACCTGAGCAGAAAACTCGTGAAGGTGAACAGTGATGGTACGCAGAACCTGACAGACAGAGTAAAAGGTAAGTTTGAGGTCACCGCCTCCAACCTGCACGATATCCTTGCTTCCGTGGCCATTGACCCTTTCCAGGTGAGAGGTGTGAAGAGTGTGACCTTTACCGTACAGGATGCGGTGATCGATCTGAGCGATGATAATAACAGCAGTGGAATGGTTTTCCCTGCGGAATATACTGCTGATGACAAGGCCTTCTGGCGTGGTTTCTACCTGCGCAGTTTTACGGTGGAACTACCCCGCGAAATAAAAGACAGGACAAGCAACAAGCCTAAAACACTCGCAGTAAGAAATGCGCTTATCGATGAAAAAGGTTTCAGTGGAGAGATTGCTGCTAAAAATTTAATTCCGCTGAAAGATGGTGATCTCGGTGGATGGTCATTCTCTGTAGATGAAGTTAAACTGAACTTCGTTGCCAACCAACTGACAGCTGGCTCTCTGGCCGGTGGCGTGAATGTACCTATTACAGGAGATACGACCCGTTTTGATTATAGTGCGGTGTTCCATCCGGGAGAGGAATATGTGTTCAATATCAAGCCTACAAAGAACGTTGAGTTCCCCATATTCACGGCTGATGTAGCACTCTTGCCTTCTTCCTACCTGGAAGTAGCAGTGAAAGACGGTAAGTTCCAGGCAATGGCAAGCCTTACAGGTACTTTGTCTATCCTGGGTAAAGCCGCTTCCGGTGAAAGCAGTAAGGGTACAAAATTGACTGTACCCGATCTCAAATTTGAGCAGCTGGTTATCTCCACACAAGCGCCATATATTCATAGCGGTACATTCGCTTTATCAGGCAGCTTAAATCTGCCGAAGATGGGCGGCTTTGGTATGTCTATCAGTAAGATCGCTTTTGTAAAGGATGGAGAGAAAAGAGGGCTGGCGTTTGATGTGGCGGTGAACCTGATGAACGCAAAAGATTCGAAGAATGGTTTTGCTGCTGATGCGTCTCTTGCCATCCTTGGAAAAGTAGATCAGGGGGATGATGGAAGACAACATTACCGGTTCAGTAATGTGAAAGTAAGCCGTATCGCGATAGACATCAACCAGGGCGCTTTTGCATTAAAAGGTAGTCTCGAATTCTTTGATGATAATGAGATATATGGCGATGGCTTCAAAGGTAATATAGGCGCCAGCATCAATATGTGTGGCGGCGCCCTTAAACTGGATGCTACTGCCTTGTTTGGTGCTGTGCAGGACCATAAATACTGGTATGCGGATATCATGGTCGATTTACCGACTGCCTTCCTGATCATACCGCCGGCTATTGCTTTGAAAGGTTTCGGCGGAGGTCTTTATTATGGCGTGAAGCCGATAGCATTGACGGACGATGCTTCCAAATATGAACTGGGCGCTACTTCCACAGGTATACGTTATAAACCTGATGTGAATGCAGGCATTGGTATCAAGGCATCTATCAAGTTCATAGCCGGAAGTGAAAAAGCGATCAATGGACTGGTAGCGTTCGAGATCTCCTTTAACAAGGGTGGGGGTGTGAACCGTATCACTTTCCGCGGACAATGTAATGTGCTTAGCATTCCGATGTTGAAGGGTATGGACATGATGAAATCCATGTACGCAAAACAGCTGGAATCTAACGACGGGCAGTCTGATAAATACGATCCTAACCAGGTCGTGCCGGAAGGAGTGATATCAGTAGGATTGATGGTGGATATTGACTTTGAGAACAGCATCTTCTTTGCCAACCTGAAGGCGTTCATTAATGTAGCTGGTATTATACAGGGTTCTGGTCCCCGCGGACTGGCAGGTGAAGGTGAGATCTATACAGGACCTGATGGCTGGCATATGTTTGTAGGTACGCCGGATCAGCCGATCAGCATCAGTATACTAAGCCTGGCGCGTGCCAGCTCTTACTTCATGGTGGGTAAGGACCTGCCGGGTAGTCCGCCGCCACCGGCCAACGTCAGCCAGATACTGGGAGGTATCGACCTCGACTACATGAGGGACATGAACTCCCTGAAAAGTGGTACCGGCTTTGCTTTCGGTGCCGGATTGAACTTCGATACCGGCGATATGTCTTTCCTGATGTTCTATGCGCGCTTCGCAGCAGGACTAGGTTTTGACATGATGCTGAAAGACTATGGAGATGCCTTCCATTGTGAAGGTAATTCAGGTCCTATCGGTATCAACGGATGGTTTGCGAATGGCCAGGTGTATGCTTACTTCCAGGGTAAAATCGGTATCAGGGTGAACCTGTTCTTCAAGAAAGGGAACTTTGATATTATTGACCTGGGTGCAGCTGTTGTGCTGCAGGCTAAACTACCGAATCCAACCTGGATGAGAGGTATAGTAGGTGGTAAGTTCAGGATACTCGGAGGTCTGATCAGCGGTAACTGTAAGTTTGAAGTAACACTGGGTAAAGAATGTAAGATCGTCAGCAACAACATATTTGCAGAAGCGGGTGTACAGGTGATTGGCGACTATACACCTTCCAAAGGAGCTACGGCGGTGGATGTTTTCACTGCTCCGCAGATCGTTTTCAATATGCCTGTAGGACAGGTATTCAATATTACGGATGATGCCGGTAAGCGACTGAGCTTCCGCGCGAGACTGGAATACTTTAATGTCAGAGAAGGGGCGAACAATATTCCGGCTACCATGGAATGGAATGATGATAATACTGTGGTGATCCTGAATACGCCTAACATTCTGCCGGGTGAGAAAACGCTCCGTATGACTGCCCGCGTGAGTTTCGAACAGGAAAGCAATGGCAGCTGGACGCCTTATCTGGTAGACGGGGTGCCTTATGCAGAAACCATCGAGAATGATTTTGTCACAGATAAAGAACCACTGGAGATCCGTCCTGATAACGTGGCTTATACCTATCCGGTGATCAATCAGCTGAACTACTATAAAGATGAAACTGATAAAGGATATATCCTGCTGAAGAAAGGCCAGGACAACCTTTTTGCGAAGGGTGATGATTTCAAACAGCTCTGCCGTATCACTGCAGACGGTGAGCCTGCGAGAGAGTTCACATTATTCTACACTACCGGTAAAGTGAGTTTCTCTATGCCGCGTGATCTGAAGAATGGTAAGGCCTACACCCTGCAACTGCTGCACGTGCCAACTGTAGGAGATCTGTCAATAGACAGGAATGTGACTACATCTTCCACCAATCAGGGCGCTGGTACCGGTAGTCTCACCGTACAGACGAAGCAAGCGGAAGGTAGCGTAAACAACCTGACAGAGCGTGTGATATATACCCTGCAGTTCAGGAGCTCCCTGTACAGCACATTCACTGAAAAGATCGATCGTGTACCGGCTACCTCAAGCAGCTGGCCGCTGGACAACGGTATCGATGAGCTCAGGTATATGATGAACAGCAATGAGTTGTTTGATGCACAAGAGGTTGATATAAATGGAAACAGTTCCATACTGCAGTTTGAAGCCATACTGGACGATAACCCCTGGTATAAGGAATACATCTACCCTTATGTATATGCAGGCTATCCTGTAGCGCCTTCCCTGAAACTGGGCTGGAGAAATACCGACCTGCTGGGTGCACCACCTGTGAAAGCGATCTACCTGAGACAAAATCCAACAGGACTGAAGCTGGATGCAAACAGCGTTGCTTTAGGCCAGGGATATGCATCATTCGTATACAATCTGCCTTATTATTTCGCATGGGATTTTGTACACATGCAGGCGAATGTGGTAAATGCCATGATCGGCGGTGGAGTGACCATCCCGGCTGAGATGAAGACAATCATGGAGAAACAATTCAGACGTATTACACCGGGCAACTACAGGTTTAAGATCAGGTATGTGCTGCCGGGTATCAATACAGTAACATCAGAAAAAACAATCACCGTTCCTTTTTCAGGGATATAAATAGAGAAGTATTTTATGAAAGCAGTCAGGAATATGTGTAAAGGGATCGTTGTTGTTTGCATCGGCTTTTGGTCCATGCAGGCAACAGCGCAGCAGAAGTCTTCTGTGAAGATCGCCGTGATGGCGTCTCCGGCAGAAGATTCGATCATGCTGCGTTGGGCGCCGGTAAATACTGATTATTGGCGGAATGCCAATGTGCAGGGGTATATGGTGAAGCGCTATACCATCTTAAGAGATGGTAAAATGTTGCCCCAGCCGGAAGAGAAGGTACTAACGACTCAGCCCTTAAAACCACTTGCCCTGCCTCAATGGGAGAAAGTGGTCAATGCAGACGAGCGTTGGGGAGCTATTGCCGCACAGGCCTTGTACGGAAAGGATTTCAGTATCAATGCTTCGGGTGCTGCGGGCAATAATGTAATGGCGCTCTATCAGAAATCTACTGAGCAGGAAAACCGGTATAGCTTCGCATTATTTGCAGCAGATCAGTCCTGGCTGGTGGCGAAAGCCTCCGCGCTGGCTTTTGTAGATAAGGATACCCGGAAGAATGAGAAATATCTATATCGCATTTTCATATCTGGTATTACAGGCGATACAGGCTATGTATATACCGGCGCTGCCGACAAACGGCCATTGCCTGCTCCCCGTGATCTGCGTGCTGAAAAAACAACAAAGGCAGTGATGTTAAGCTGGGATAAAGTGCTGTTCAGTAACCTGTATAATGCATTTGTATTAGAACGGTCAGACGATAATGGAAAGACTTTCCGTGCTGTTACAAAAGAACCAATTATCAATACAGATAAAGCAGAGAATAAAGAACCACAGCAGCGGATGTTCTATATCGATACTGTACCTAAACCCGGTGAGCCGAAGGTATACCGGGTGCGTGGTATCACTCCCTTTGGCCAGATAGGTGCAGCGTCTGATACCATTCACACTACAGTGATGGAAGAGATGAATGCCCATCCTTCTATTACCGGAACAGCTATCATGAACACAGGTGTGCTGATCAAATGGACGATGCCTCCTGCTCCTGTAAAACTGAAAGGTTTTGATATTGAACGTAGCAGCGCGCTGAAAAAAACATACACGAAGATCAATAAACAGCTATTGTCTGATAAGGACAGTGTGTTCATGGATAATCAGCCTTTGCGCTCCAACTACTACCGGATAAGGGCCTATACTGCGGACGGACGCTCAACAGTGTCTTTCGCACAATTCGTACAACTGCTTGACAGTGTGCCGCCGGCAGCGCCAGATAGCTTATCGGGTCTGATCAGCGATTCAGGTATTGTATCATTGAAATGGAAAGCGAATACGGAAGAAGATATGTATGGTTACCGTGTTTTCAGGGCGAATGGACCGGATGAAGAGTTTGTACAGGTAACAAGAGCGCCTGTGAAAACAAATGCATTTACAGATACGATCACTGTGAAGACGCTGACCAAATACGTCTATTACAAGCTCGTGGCGCTTGACGGGCATTATAATCCATCTGAGTTTTCCGCGGTATTAAAGTTGAAAAGACCTGATGTAGTACCGCCTGTGCCGCCTGTATTTACAGATGCGCATACAGATCAGCAGGGTGTTTTTCTGCAATGGCAGCCCAGCACCAGTGAAGATGTGGTATTGCATAAGGTGATGCGTGCTGTGGACACTGCATGGCAGGAAATAGCTGTCTTTAAAAATGCAGACAGCATTCGCCAATACACAGATACTTCCGCAAAAAAAGGTGTGAAATATAATTATGTCATTGCAGCAATTGATGACAGTGGCCTGAAGGGGATGTCTAAAACACTTGCGCTGCAACGTCTTGATATGGGAACATTGGAGGGTGATAAGACGCTGAAAGCGATGATTGATCGTGATAACAAGCATATCCAGCTGAAGTGGAAAAGAGCGGAAGGCACTACCCGCATCTGGGTATATCGTTCTGCCGAGGGAGGCCCGATGCGTTTATTCAAAACGTTGGATGGGAATGTACAGGAGTTTATTGATACAGACCTGTTGGTTAATACAGTATATCGTTATAAGGTAAAGTTGCAACGTCAGAGCGATGGTGCATCCTTATTTACGGAAGAAATAACAGTTAATTATTAGTTCGTTATTTATGTTAAAGCATAAAGTATTTATAGTATTCATTGGTTTGTTCCTGCTGCCGGCTTTTGTCTTTGCACAGACAACTATTTATAAGATCTGGTATAGCGCAAGTGTTTCCATGCCAGGGGGCTGCGCAAATAACAATATCAGCGGTTTTATCGTAATAGGAAGTGTCTTCCCAGCATATAGTAAGAACTGGGGAGGAAGTGATGGATTCTGGGAGGGTGAGGAGTATAATATTTATTCCATATCAAAGCCCACAGAGATCAATTTGGGTGGACATACTGGAAACTCTCCAAACTTTATAGAGGATGGTTTCGGTGGTGGCAGCGCCTCCTATTCCATTGAAGCGGTAAGTTGTCCGAGGCTTAGCTCTACCATGTCGGCCGCTTATTCATCTTTTAAGGTGGTAATATCTTCTGATAATTCAAAAGTACTCTATTGTCAGTCGGAAAAAGTTACGTTAAGCTTACCGGAAACACCCTCCTCCGTTGACTGGTATATACAGCCTGATGGTGGAAGTAAAGTATTATACAGGACGGGAGGAAAGTCCCTGGAAGTGAAGTATGATGAAGTGGCAGCTTTTATGACAGCAAGAGGTGTAAATCCTATCAGGACTAACTTTAATTTCTCTGCAGTAGCCACATATAATGGCTTTACAGTAGATGTGCCAGCTTCAACTCCTATCGCCTATGAGAAGGATTTGCCAAAACCGGGTAGCGTAAGTGCAGAAGCACCTAAATGTTACGGACAAAATGGGTTCATTCACTTTACAGATATCCGTACACCTTCAGGTGCTGTGTTTACTGGTAGTCCGGCGTTTTATATTAAACTGGACAATGGAGTAACCGTTACAAATGTGTTGATAGATAAAGCGAATGTTGATGTAGCAGTACCTCCGGGACGGTATGACGCCGCAGCGGTTGAATTTGCTGGTTCTACGGAGAGTTCGGCGTGCGTCTGGAAAAGTCCCAGTCAAATAGTGATAGATCCTGCTCTGCAGATCATTCCTGTTACGAGTATTTCATGTTATAATGGCGCGCCGGCAGTGACGTTGAGCGCATCAGGAGGTAAGGCGCCTTATCAGTTCAGTATTGGCAGTATAGTGAATCCGGCCGACAACCTGTTTACAGGATTGACGCCGGGTACTGCATATACCGCTGTGGTGACAGATGCGAATGCCTGTAGCGTAAATAAAACAGTGACCATGTTAGCGGCAGTTACAGTCAGCAATGGCGCTATTGTAGCGCCTTCAGGCGGTGCCGCAAATGGTAGTGTAACACTCGTTGCGGGTGGTGGTAGTGGTGCGCCTTATATGTATTCAAAAGATGGTACTAACTGGCAGACCGGCGCTACTTTTGCCGGGCTGGGAGCTGGTACCTATCGTTTTTATTCGAAAGATAATGCAGGATGTATTTCAGCTACTCCGCTGAATATTACTTTGCAGGCGCTTGATTTTACTATGACAACTACAGCTGCTTCCTGTTCTGATGTAGCAGACGGTGTGATCAGGGTAACTGTGACAGGAGGAGCGCCGCCTTATTCTTATAAACTAAACAGTGATGCTTATCGCGCAAGTGCACCGGTGTTCAGCTTCCTGAGCGGTGGTACATATACTGTATGGGTACGTGATGCGAATGGTGTTGAGTTAAACAAACCGGCAACGGTGTCTGCTCCGCCAGCAATGACGATCACCAAAGTCACTGCAACAGATGCAATATGCCGCGATATGAACAACGGAACTATTACGGTAACTGCATCAGGCGGTAATGGTGCTTATACTTATTATATCAACAATGCACTGCCACAGACAACTAATGTGTTTACTGTTGCGGCAGGTACCTATACCATGCGTGTAGATGATAGCAAAGGTTGTACGGTAAACGCAACGCCTGTTACTGTTAGTCAGCCGGCACTGAAAGTAGCTGTCAGCACAACAGTCACAGATGTGGCCTGCTATAATACGCCTACGGGTATTATTAACGTTAGCGGTTTGAATGGCACTGCTCCTTATACATTTAACATTGATGGCGGTGCATGGCAAAGTGTTACAAAATTCACGGTAGGCGCAGACACATATACTATCGCTGTGAAAGATGCGAAAGGTTGTGAGAACAGCGTATCAGGTGTAAAAGTTAATACTCCGGCCCAGCTCACATTGCAGCAGGATGTAGTTACACCGGTAAGCTGTTACGGATATACAGATGGTCAGGTCAGGGTAATCGCAACCGGAGGAACAGGTACCATCCGTTATTATATCAATACTGCGCCTTTGGTAGCTACTGCCGGTACCTTTACTGGTTTAACTGCCGGCACTTATACCATCACTGCAAAAGATGATAACAATTGTACTACTACTATTAACGTGACGGTAACACAACCGACACAGATCGATGCACAGGCGGTAGCTACAGACGCACGCTGCTTCGGACAATCCAATGGTAGTGTACGCGTGAATAATGTAACAGGTGGCAATGGCGGATATACCTTCGCTATCGACAATATCGCGTTTGGTACTTCGCCACAGTTTGATAATCTGCCTGCGAATAACTATACCATCTACATCAAGGACCAGAAAGGTTGCCGGGGACAGGAAACAGCAGTGGTATCACAATTATCTGCTGTTGATTTTACCATGACCGGATCTGATGCATTGTGTAATGCTGGTGCTACCGGTGAACTCAGGATCACAGCCAGCGGTGGTACGAATACTTATACCTATTCTGTGGATGGCGCCGTATTTGGTACTTCACCAGTTATAACAGCTCTTACAGCCGGTAACAGGACCATTACTGTGAAAGACGGTAATGGTTGCCAGTTGTCCAAATCATGGTTGACGGAAGAACCTTCTGCACTGTTGTTATCAGCTACCAGTATTGGCAAAGTGAGCTGCTTTGGCGGCAATAATGGCAGCATTACAGTAAAGGCTACAGGCGGAACAGTACCTTACACCTATGCTATCAATAGCGGTGGATTCCAGGCTACGGGTTTGTTTGAGAACCTGAGAGCAGGTGTTTACAACCTCACTGTAAAAGATGGTCATGGTTGTACCACCACCATCCAGGAAACAGTTACTGAATTCAGTAAAATGGATATCGACATCACCACTAAAACAGATGTGCTTTGTGCCGGTGCATCTACAGGCGCTATCAGTCTTATTGCGAAAGGTGGTGCGGGTACATATGCCTACAACTTCAACAATGCCGGTTATCAGTCTGAAAGCAACTGGTCAGGTCTGCCAGCAGGTAATTATCCACTGATAGTGAAAGATCAGAATGGCTGTGAGCAGTCTTTCTCTTTACCTATAGTAGATCTTTATGCGCCATTGTCAGTGGACCTGGTATCCAATCCTCCGGCCAGCTGCGATGATAAGGGTTCTATTGTAATAAGGGCTACAAATGGAGGTTTGACGCCATATGCATATAGCCTCGATGACTTAAATTATACTTCAGCCACTACTTTTGATCAGTTGTTGAACGGCGATTATACCGTGTATATAAAAGATGCCAATGGCTGTATCATTACCAGGGTATTGTCGCCTTATGGTCCTGTTACTATCAGAGGTGTTGTTACACCCTCTGCGGTGTCCTGTAAGAACGGCACTAATGGTAGTCTGACAGTATCTGGTGTGACAGGTGGCAACAGCAATTATGAATATTCCCTGGATGGTACCATTTTCCAGTCATCCCCGGTGTTTACAGGCCTTAAAGCAGGTGCTTATACAGTGCATGTACGCGATGTTCCTTACAGCTGTCATATCGTGATCAGCAGCGGTATCACTGAGCCTGCACTGCTGGAGCCGGTGCTGACGGACAAGAAGCTGGTAAAATGTTTTGGTGAGAAGAATGGTGCACTGACGCTTACAGCGAGAGGAGGTGTGGGTACTTATGAATGGTCTATTGATGGTGTAAATTATCAATCTACTGGTGTATTTGATCAGTTAGGCGCTGGCAACTACACTGGTTATGTAAGAGACAGGAATGCCTGTATCAGCCAGTTACCGGTAACTATCAGTCAGCCGGATGCCCTGGCGGCACGTATAAGCGCACAGCAGGCGCCTGGTTGTTATGGTGAAACTAATGGTAAGATTGAATTGGTGGCGACTGGTGGTACACTACCTTATAGTTATCAATTAAACAGCAGTGTGCAGACATTACCTGCCTTTACGGGCTTGGCGCACGGACATTATGCAATGAAAGTGACCGATGCCAATGCTTGTAATGTGTCTTTCTCAACAGACCTTGTGCAGCCGGAGTTGTTTACCTTATCGTTGGTTACAAAGGATGATGTACAATGTTTTGGCCGTTCAGAAGGCCGTATTGAAGTAGCTGCTGCTGGTGGAACCGCTGCTTACAGTTTCTCCCTCAATAATCTGCCTGCGCAGTCCGGTCCTGTGTTTGAACACCTGCCGGCAGGCGATTACCTCTTACTTGCAACAGACGCGCATGGTTGTAAGGCGAATATATCTGAACGCATATCACAACCTACCCTGCTGACGTTCAGTAAGGAAGTGAAGCAACCAGTATGTAGTTATTCCGCAGATGCCAGCATTGCTGTTGCTATGAATGGAGGAACACTGCCATATAGTTATAATTGGTCTAACGGCGCCATAATGCCCCGCATAGACAAACTGGAAGGAGGTATTTACAGTGTGACGATGACAGATGCGCATGGTTGTGAACTGACAGATCAGACGGTGATCATTCAGCCGGAAGAAATAAAGATCGACCTGGGCTTCCGTGATACGGTACTGTGTGTAGGTCAACAATTGCACCTGAGCGCCGGTAATCCGGGTAAACAATACCTGTGGCAGTCTGATGCCGGTTTCAATGCTACCACGCAACAGGTAACAATAGGAGAGGGCGGTAATTACACCCTGACTGTGACCAATGAAGTAGGCTGCTTTGCGAAAGCTGCGTTCTCGCTGCAAACATCCCTGGAAGCATTGACCACGGAGTTCCTGGTGTCCAGCTACAATGCCGTGGGCGACACAGTGGTGATCATGGATGTATCCCGTCCCAAGCCATCCCGTCTGGAATGGACATTGCCAATAGCAGGCCGCGACGCAGGAAGTAATGCCGATGGCAGCATCCGTCTGCTCATCTTCGATAAGCCGGGCACCTACGATATTGGCTTGCTGGCAAGACTTGGTGAATGTGCTTCATCCATACAAAAGAGCATTACCATATTGCCGCGTGATGAACAGGGCAATATCGACAGCCTGCTTGGATACAGGGAGAAGCTGATAAAAGAGATCATCGTATCTCCAAATCCGGCTTCCACACAATATAAAGTAGATATCCGCCTCACTAAACAGGCGGCGGTCAATGTAAGGGTGATCAGCTTTAACAATGGTCAGATCGTTGATATGAAGCAGTCATCAGGATCGGATACTTACCAGTTATCTTTTGATGCGGAACGCCTGCAACAGGGCATTTACCTGATAGGAGTGCAGGTCGGGGATGAATACCAGGTGAAGAAATTATTAAAATTATAAACCGGGAAAAGGGGGCTCAGAGAACAAAGAGCCCCCTTTTTTATGTCTGGTACTAATTCTTTGAAGGTATTCCCAAAAAATACTGCACCTTTGCGCCGCCCTCTAAAAAAATGAAGGGTTGGAATTAAAGATTATTATTGCTACCTTAAGGCACTTTATAGGCGCATATGTCGTACAGCATATTGGAGGACAATGAATTAATGGACAAGGTCAGGCTTTCTGACGGGAAGGCCTTTGACGAGATTTACCGTCGTTATTGGCGTAAATTATACGCTTTATCCTTGTACCACCTGAGAGACAGCAACGCTGCTGAAGATATAGTACAGGAGATCTTCGCGAGCCTATGGGCTTCCCGCGAAAGATCTGAGATCAAACATCTGTATACTTACCTGGCTACTGCCACCAAATATTCCATTTTCCATTATTTTGCCCAGCCGGCCAGGAACACAGGTTCCCTGGAAGAGCTGCATGTTCTGGCAGCAGAACAGAGTACTGCCGATACACGCCTGCTGGAAGAAGAGATCCGGCGGGAAATAGATCGCCTGCCTGAAAAATGCCGGCTGGTATACCGCTATAGCCGGGAAGAGGGCCTTGCCAACAAAACGATCTCCGAAAAACTGAATATCTCCACCAAAGCCGTGGAAAAGCACATGACCCGGGCGCTCCGCCAGTTAAGGGTCCAGTTTAAGCATATGCTGATGTTATTATTGTTCTGAATCGTTCTCCGGGAAAAATATTTTTATCATGAGGTAGGGTAGCCTGCTTTTTCTTACACTATTATATTGGATACAGTTTGCTGTGATCTGGTCACGGAGTTTTTTTTATCTGCATTTACTATCAAATTATGACTAAAGAGCAGCTAACTGACTTAACTGCAAAATACCTGGATGGCACCGCGACAGCGAGAGAAAGGAAACTCATCGAACAGTGGTATTATTCCTTTGAAGACAGGGAACTGGTGGTAGAGCTGCCGGCAGGAGAAAGTGAGTATGAGCTGGAAAGCAGGATGAAAGCGAGGATCGATGAGCTGAATGCACAGGAAAGCCGCCGGAAGCGCATATTTATGCAAGTAAAGCCTTACCGGATGGTAGCAGCCGTCTTCCTGGTGCTCACTGCCACCTTACTATCTGTATTTTTCAGTGGTCGTCAGGTATATAATGCACAACAACAGCCCCGTTTTGTTGTTCTTAAAGATGGCAGCAGGGTGTGGCTCAACTCGGCTACGAAGCTGGTTTATACAGATTTTCCATTTATGGGAGAACGCCGGCTTAGCCTGACAGGGGAGGCCTATTTTGATGTAGCAAGCGACCCGGACAAACCGTTCATCATCCAGTCGGGCAATATGGTGACACAGGTACTGGGAACTGCCTTTAATATAAAAGCATATCCCGACGAACCATTCGCCATTACAGTGACGAAGGGGAAAGTAAAGTTAGAGGACAAAAAGACCAAAACCGTTACCTTTTTAACGCCAAATAAACAGGTAAAATATGCGAGCCAGCAGCCACCGGTATTAGTAGCTGTAAAAGCCGATGTGGCCTATTCCTGGACAAAGGGACAACTCGAATTTTACGATCAGTCATTTGAAGAAATTGCCAGGACTATCAACCGAAAATACAATGTGAACATAGTTTTTGCCAACAAGTCATTGGAACAGTGCATGATCACCGCCACTTTTGAGAAAGAATCGCCGGTTTCACGTGTGATAGAGCTGTTATGTAAGATCAACAATGCGACCTATACCTTTAGTGCGGACAGTAGTACTATTACTTTGGAAGGAAAAGGATGTCAGTAATAAGTGGGGAAGATTGTCATATAACTTGTCATGGAAACTTGTCATAAAGACTTGTCACAGAATTAAGGAAGCGTACCAAAATATCAGGACATCATATGCTAAAAATGACAAACAGCACGTAGCATAAATAAAACGTCCCTGCAAAAGAAAATACAGGGAGCGTTTTATGGCAGGGTATTTCATGTCGCCAAACCTGCATACCCTGGCCTGGATTCATCATTTTATAACAACAAATCGTATTAAAGTTATGAAAAAAACAGCGTATACACGGAAGACGTGTATTCAATACTTATTATTCCTCATGCGATGTTCGGCTTATATATTGGTATTTTTCTATACCTTTTCGCTTTCGCTGTTCGCCAAGAGCACTGAAGGTCAGGATATTAAGGAGGTAAAGATCAATCTCGTAGCCAGCAAAATGAAGCTGGAAACGGTCCTGGAGAGGATCCAGCAGATCACGCCTTTCCGTTTTGTCTACAATTCGTCCCAGATTAAAGCTGCAGGGCCTGTGAGCATCAATGCCAGCAATACTTCTGTGGAGAAAATACTGCTTCAGTTACTGGAGCCCAATGATCTGAACTTTGAACAGAATAAGACACAGATCATTATTACCCGCAAATTTGAAACACCTGGGTTCAATCTTAGCCTGGCCGGTGTAATACCTGCTGTGGCGGCAGATACCTCCATTACAGTACGTGGAAAGGTGAAGGATGACAAAGGTCAGCCCCTGATCGGTGTGACCGTAAGTGTAAAGGGAAAGAACCGGGGTGTTGCAACAGACGCCAATGGTAACTTTATACTTAAAGTAGATCATACAGACTCCCTGGTGTTTAAAACCATCGGTTTCGCCAGCGTGACTGCAAGTGCTACCGGCAACCTGGACAACATCACATTAACGACTGCTACTACCAGTCTGACCGACGTTGTAGTAGTGGGTTATGGTGTGCAGACCCGCCGCGACCTCACCGGCGCTATCTCTACTGTAAAAGGAGCTGATATCAAAAACCTGCCTGTGAGTGATGCTGCCCAGGCTATACAGGGCCGTGTGGCTGGTGTGGACATCGTTCGTTCCGATGGATCTCCCGGTACTACTCCCAGCATCCGTATACGTGGTACAGGTACGATCAATAACTCAGAACCACTGATCATTATAGACGGGGTACCTGCTCCCAACCTGACTGGTTTAAGTGATATCAACAATAATGATATCGCCTCCATGGAAGTACTGAAAGATGCGTCTTCCTCCGCTATCTACGGTACCCGTGCGGCAAATGGTGTGATCATCATTACTACCAAAAAAGGATCTTACAATGAGAAATTAAATACCAACGTAAACATCTACCGTGGTATTTCCAATGTAAACCGTTATATACCATTACTGACCGCTCCTGATCTGGTGAAACTGAAACAGGAACGTTATACCAATGATGGTCTCAGCGTGCCTTCATTCTGGCAGGACCCATACTATGCAGTACAGCGTACAGACTGGCAGAAGGCATTGTTCAATACAGGACATGTGACCAATGCAGACGTTTCCATCAAAGGTGGTAGCGCTTATTCCAACTACCTGTTCTCCATGGGTTATTATGATGAAAAAGGTCTGATCACCAATACCTATTTCAAAAGATATACTGTGCGCATCAATTCTGAGCACCGTATCAACAGTCGCCTGAAAGTAGGAGAGAACCTGCAGCTGACTGCCCGTAAAGGCAACTCACTGGATACCTATTCTTCCCAGACAGGTCTGATCTTCAGCGCACTGCGTTTCAATCCTGCTATACCAGTGAAGGATGATATGGGTAACTATGGTTCTGCACAGGCAAACAATGAACTGGGCGATATCAACAACCCTGTGTATACCGCAGAAACAACAGAAGCCTGGACCAAGAACTATCGTATACTGGCCAATGCCTTTGCTGAAGTAGAGATCATCAAAGACCTGAAACTGCGTTTGAACTATGCGTTTGATGGTACACTGAGCAACTCTTTCAACTTCCTGCCTAAAACATTAACACAGGTACGTACCCGTGACGATGCGGAATTAACACAGGCGAATACCAGCACCAGCACTCACCTGGGAGAGGCATTCCTGTCTTATAATAAAACAATTGCCAGAGACCATCAGCTCAGCCTGACCGGTGGTATTTCCTACCAGAAATACAGTGGCAGCTACTACAGCGCACAGCGTAATGGTTTCGATGATGAATCGCCTTATGTACTGGTGCTGGACAACGGTAGCATTGTTTACAACGCTGCCGGTAACTACTATGCTACCAACATCCTGGCATCAGGATTTGCAAGAGGTTTTTACAGCTATAAAGGTAAATACCTGCTGACTGCTACTATGCGTGCGGATGGTTCTTCCAGGTTTGCAGAAGGCAACCGCTGGGGTTACTTCCCGGCTGTGTCTGTGGGCTGGCGTATATCTGACGAGAACTTCTTCAAGGATAATGTACACTTCATGAACAACCTGAAAGTAACTGGTGGATGGGGTGTACTGGGTAACCAGAACGTAACTGAATTCCAGTACCTGGCTACCATCATCAAGAATCGTAAGTACAATTTCGGCGATCAGCCGTTTACAGGTATCTGGAACTCCAGCCTGGCAAACCCTAACATTACCTGGGAAAAGGCGCATATGACCAACATCAGTGCAGAACTTGGATTCCTGAATAACGCATTGAATGCAACCATCTCTTACTTCGATAAGAACACGATCGACATGCTGGTGCCTGCTGCAAAACCAGACCTGCATGGTACTTCCGTTGTGCCTGATGAGAATATCGGTAAACTGAACAACCACGGATGGGAATTTGAAGTTTCTTACCAGGGTGGTAAAAAAGCATTTACCTACAACATTGCGGCAAATGCTACCGTTATCAGGAACAAGGTAACAAGACTGTACTCTGCCAATACTTACATTGGTTCCAGCAGCTACGGCCGTCAGAACCAGGAGATCTCACGTACTTATGAAGGACAGCCTATCGCTTCTTTCTATGGCTGGAAAACAGCCGGTTTATATCAGAACCAGGCACAGATCGACAGCGATCCTTATATCGCTAAAGATGGCAGAAAGGATAACATCAAACCAGGTGATGTGCGCTTTGTCGATGTGAATGGCGATGGTGCTATTACTGAAGCCGACAGGGTATACCTGGGCGATCCTAATCCGCGTCTCCAATACGGTCTGCAGGCCGGCGCCAACTACAAAGGATTTGACCTGAGCCTGTCCTTTACAGGTGTAGCAGGTGTGAAATTGTACAATGCTGATAAAATGCAGGGGCTGGATCCAACCTATTCCTATAATTACTATGCAGAAGAACTGCAGCGCTGGCATGGTGAAGGTACCAGCAACAGTGTACCACGCATGACGTTAAGTGATAATAACGGTAACTACCGTACGTCAGACAGGTTTATTGAAAGTGGCAATTATTTTACGCTCCGTAATGCAGCATTGGGATATACCATTCCTTCCCGCTTATGGGGTAGCAAGTCTTCTACAAACATCCGTGTATATGTAGCAGGCCAGAACATGTTCATCATCACCAATTATTCCGGTCTGAATCCTGCACTGGGTTATACAGACGGTAATAAACAGAGAGGTGTGGACGTAGCCACTTACCCACAGGCAAGAAGTTTCACCGCAGGTGCTTCAATGAATTTCTAAGCTTCATTTAACTAATGGATCATGACAACACGTATTCACAATAAGTTTTTAATAATAGCTGCGGGCCTGTTACTGTCCATGTCTTCATGCGACAGCATCCTGGACGTAACGCCGAAAGGCACTTATACAACCGCCACTTACTGGCGTTCACAATCTGATGCAGTCAACGGTATCACTGGTATCTACAACGTACTGCTGGAAGAAGACTTCACAGGACATGCCGAATTTACTTTTGATGACCCTTCTGATGATCAGTACCGTGCAGGTGACCACTCTGAAGATGTGGCCATTGAGAACCTTACTTATGATGCAGCCAATGCACAGGTAAGATTTGGCTGGAAATGGAAATACGAAATGATCAACCGTGCGAACAGTGCGCTGATGTATATTCCGAAGATCGAAGGCATGGATGAAACCATCAAGAACCGTTGCCTGGGTGAAGCCCGTTTCCTGCGTGCATTCGCTTACTGGCGCCTGCTGTTGGTATATGGAGAAGCACCTGTGGTTACTGAAGACGATGTAGCGCAGAGCAACTATGTGAAACCGAAAGTAAGTGCTGACAGTCTCCGTGCTATCATTCAGTCAGACCTGCTGGCTGCAGCCGATCTTTTACCGGCTAAGAATGAGGGTTCTGACAGAGGACGTGCATCCAAAGGTTCTGCCTGGGGACTGCTGTGTAAACTGTACATGTACTGGGATAAACTGGATCAGGCGCTCATCTATGGTGAGAAAGTACTGACCAGCGGCAATTATAATCTTGCGCCTACTTATGTAGCGAACTTCACACCTGAGACCAGCAACAACGATGAAATGCTGTTTGCTGTACAGACCAGCGATACCTGGGGCTATTCAGACTTTACCACCTACTATACTCCGCGCGAATGGAACGGATGGAACTTCCATCAGCCATTGCAGGGACTGGTAGATGAGTTTGAACCCGGAGATGTGCGTAAAGCAGTATCTATCATGTCGCCTGGTGACAAGATCAATATTGGTTCCAGCATTGCTACCTATAGTGCTGATATGTCTGAAACCGGTTATCACTTCCATAAGTTCTCTTACTGGAAACCCAACGGTGGTCTGAACTATTCACTGAAATATCCACTGTTAAGAACAGCTGATATTGCCCTGCTGGTAGCAGAAGCAAAGATCCGTACGCAGGGTGTTGGCGCTGGTGATAATGAGATCAACATGGTACGTAAAAGAACAGGCCTGGCAGATGTAAGCGGCGCAGGTATGGCTGCTATCATCCACGAGCGCCGCTGTGAGCTGAGTGGTGAAAATGAGCGCCACCAGGACCTGATGCGTTGGGATAAAGCTGGTCTGATCGATATCACTACCTATTACAACAAACCCAAGTATGGAAAGGGTGGTAATGTGCTGGTATCCGCACGTACATTTATCCGTCCTAAACATTATTACTTCCCACTGCCACAGTCTGAAATAGACAGGAGTAATGGTGTACTGATCCAGAATGAAAACTATAAATAGCATTTCATAAATTTATACCGGAGATGGCTGCACTATTTCAGCCATCTCCTTTAAAGTAATTTTCCTTCATGCAATTGAAAAGAATCATTGTTGCCTTATTGGTGGGCGGTCTGAGTGTGCCAGCCATGGCGCAGTTAAATAAGACAGCCACGGAAGCATTTTTGAAAAGGATCGTTAAAGACAGGGCTGCTGCTTTTACCTTTGAATACCTGGCTGCAGACAGTGGCAGGGATGTATTTGAGATAGAGAGTAAGGCAGGGCATATCGTACTACGGGGTAACAATGGCGTTAGCATTGCATCTGCATTGAACTATTACCTGAAGAATTATTGTAACAGCAGCATTACCTGGAATGGCAGTAACCTGCAATTGCCGGTGAAATTGCCAACAGTGACGGAGAAAGTGCATCATGCCACTCCTTACAAGTATCGTTATTATATCAATTACTGTACGTTTAACTACAGTATGTGCTGGTGGAACTGGGAAAGATGGCAACAGGAAATTGACTGGATGGCGATGAATGGTATTAACATGCCATTGGCGCTTACCGGTGAAGAAGCCATCTGGCAGGAAGTGTATAAGGAGATGGGATTCACGGATGCTGAGCTGGATAAATTCTTCAGCGGCCCGGCTTATTTCTCCTGGTTGTGGATGGGAAATATCGATGCCTGGGGCGGTCCTCTTCCGCAACACTGGAAGGACAGTCATAAGGCTTTGCAGCAAAAGATACTGGCGGCGGAACGCAACATGGGTATGATGCCCGTATTACCAGCCTTTACAGGGCATGTACCGCCGGCTTTCAAAGATAAATTCCCTGGTGAGACGGTGAAGAAAACCAACTGGGATGCGGGATTTCCGGATGTTTACATCCTCGACCCCGGTAGCCCGATGTTTGATAAGATCGGTAAACGTTTCATTGAGGTACAGACAAAGGCATTTGGTACAGACCATTTTTATTCTGCAGATACTTTTAATGAGAATGTACCGCCATCTAATGATTCCAGTTTCCTGGATGCGATGAGCAAAAAAGTATTTGCTTCCATGGCATCAGCAGATCCAAAAGCGGTGTGGGTAATGCAGGGATGGATGTTCCATTATAACGCAAGTTACTGGCATCCAACGCAGATCAGCGCCTTGCTGAAGGCGGTTCCTGATGATAATATGATAGTACTGGACCTGTACAGTGAAAGTCACCCGGTATGGTATAACACAAACGCATACTACGGAAAGCCGTGGATATGGAATATGTTACATAACTTTGGGGGAAATACCGGTATGTGGGGAGGAATGGATTCAGTGGCACATAACCCTGCCGCTGCACTACATAATCCTGCTTCCGGTAAAATGGCGGGTATAGGTCTTACGCCAGAAGGCATTGAACAGAATCCGGCTTTATATCATCTGATGCTGGACAATGTATGGCGCGACCAGCCGCTGAACGTGGACGAATGGCTGAAAACCTATGCCGGACGACGTTACAATACACATAATGAGTTGATAGACCAGGCCTGGCAGATACTGTATCATACGGTGTACAGTGGCGGCCCAACGGAAGGAGCACCTGAGTCTATTATCGTAGCCCGTCCTACACTGGACATTGCGGCGGACAGGGTGAAAACGAAGCTCAATTATGATCCGGCGAAACTGGTACCTGCCTGGGACTTGTTTGTAAAGGCTATTCCGCAGGTAAAACCTACAGCCGGATTTAGGTATGACCTGGTAGATCTTACAAGACAGGTATTGGGCAACTATGCCAGCCCATTACAGCAGAAAGTTGCTACGGCCTATCAGCAGAAGGACCTGGCTGCTTTTCAGCAATACAGCAAACAGTTCTTAGCATTGCTGGATGATATGGATACCTTACTGGGTACCCAGGAGGGCTTCCTGCTGGGCAAATGGGTAAGCGATGCGCGCGCCAATGGTATCACCGACGCGGAGCGTAACCTGTATGAGTTCAATGCGAAAGACCTGGTAACGCTGTGGGGTGATAAGGATAGTCCGCTGCATGAGTATTCCAATCGCCAGTGGAACGGTCTCATTAAAGGCTTTTATAAGCCCCGTTGGGAGCAGTTCTTTAAATTGCTTGAGTCCAGCCTGCAAAGCGGTAAAACGGCCGATTTAACGGCTTTTGAAACGCAGGTAAGGGCATTTGAGTGGAAATGGGTGAACAGTCATGATAAATATGCTGCACAGCCTAAGGGAGATGCGGTGAAGACAGTGGCAAGACTGTACGGAAAATATAGAAAAATGATCTGATCATCATAAGCTATTGTGGCCGGGCGATCGTGAGACGTCGACTCGGTTGCATGTTGGGCCTCCCTTTACTCCGGGGGCCCTTTTTTTATGTATCTAAAAGACTCCGTAGGAGCGTTGTGTTTGCAGTAAATTCTTTTTTCAGAAAATACAGCTGATGGGGAATTTCAATAGTCTGATACAGGTCGAACCCTGATCTTTGATACCAGTTGACATTCCGCGGCACAGATGTTTCCAGCAGGATAGGATGCTTTACAGCGATCGCATGATCGATGACGGCGTCAAGTAATACTGCGCCTTTATGCTGATTTTGCTGCGAGGGTAAAACGCCGATAAACCATAGGTATACGTAGCTTTCATAAGGGTATTTTTCCCTGATCTTTTTTTGTCTTTTCAGGAGGGAAGGTAGCATGGAAATGCCGGGCCCACGGAATGTGCACAGCAGGCTTTGCCATATGGAGCGGAGATTCGTTACCTCCTGCCAGGAATAGAGCACTAATGCACATCCATCGTGGGAATGATTAATAAATATTGTTCCTGAAGTATAACATTGCTCAAATGCATAGGCCATGAGGGCCCTGATCCTGTAAGCCCGCCGGGCGTCTTGCGGGATAACGGCATTGACGCTGATGTTGCTGTCGAAAGACGCAGACAGGATGTCGATGATTAGTTTTTTATCGTTGTAAGTGGCTGTTCTCATCAGGAGAAAGTTGTTGGTTATCAGGGCCCAATTTTACTTAAAAAGTTCAGAGATCTTTCAAAATACAGTGTTTTTCTATCAATTGCTGAACATCATTCCCATACCTGGGAGTATAACCGAGATTTATTTCTTGCTGGAGGTCTTCACAGGCTTTGTCTGTTTCTTTCATAGCGAGATATACCAATGCTCTGTTCCTGTAGGCGTAGGAATTCGCCGGGTACAGTTTAATAGAATGCTGAATGTCCTTCAAAGCATTCTTAAGATCATTCATTTTATACTTTGCATATCCCATATTATTATACGCAAGTGGATCATCGGGTGATAATTCGATCACCCTGCTGAACTGTTTAATCGCTTTTTTATAATCGCCCACATCCATATAACGGAATCCAAGGTTACCGATAGCTGAAACTTCATTCGGGGCCAGACGAATGGCCTTTTCCAGGTACATGATGGCCTCTTGCAACTTACCCTGATCATCGAGCACACCGCCCAGACTTACCAAGGCCTGCACATTGGTTGAATCAAAATCGAGTACCATTTTATAGTCCTCATAGGCAGCCTGGAAATCTCTTTTCATCTTCCTGGCATTTCCTCTGTTGCAGATAAGCCCGTATTTCAAGGTGTCATTGTTTATATATTTTATCGCCTTATTGTAGTCTTCAATACTTTCATCCGGCATCTGCATAAGATAAAAAATATGCGCCCGGTGATAATAAAACAAGGGATTTTGGGGCGCCAATAAAATCGCTGCGCTGAAATTAAACAGAGCAGTGTCCCCTATTTGCTTTTGCATGTATAAACTCCCTCTGAGATCAAAATATTCTGCATTGGTGTTATTGATACTGATCAGTTGATTTACGACATCTAACGCCTCATCATATTTTTTGGCCTCAACAAGAGTTTCGATCTGACCTAACAGAATGGAATCTGCCTGATGATTATTTAGCTGCGCAACAGAAGATAAGGTCATCATGAGCAGCAACGGGAGTATAATAAATTTCATATATAAGGATGAATATTATGCTAATATATAATGTTTTGGCAGACTTTGTTATTCAGCGTGTTGTACTAAGACAACTTGCCCGTCTGAACGACTCTCCTTGTTTGAGACTCGTTACAGGTTCGTTTGAGATGGCTTTATCTTACGTTGATCTTACGTTCATGAACGTAAGATCAACGTAAGATGGACATAGGAGAAACGAAGCTCAAAGCCATCTCAAACGAATCTCAAAGCCGTCTAAAACGGACGCCGGGTACTAAACTGGAACAATGGTTTGAAAACCAGTATGATGCCGAACTATGGCAGATCATCCCTTAAAAGATATATGCTTGTTACGTATCCGGAAAAGGAGAATTGCGGGAAATACGCTTTTCCGGATACGCATACGTTGTTTGAATATTTGAAGTCGATTATTTAGTATCTTCGGTGCCGTTTTTGATCCCAATTATGACCGAGATTGTTTTATGACCCAGAGATTTTTGAAAAGCCCCAAAATTCCTGTACGCAACCAGCAAAGTGATTCCAAAGAACCATTTTTCTCCAGGCAGGGAGAAGAGCATTCCGAACAACAGGATTCGCCTACTTTTTTTTCGCCGAAGGTGCAGCGAAAACCGGTGGAGGCTGAAACGGATGATCCGTTGGAGAAGGAGGCAGACCAGGTGGCGGATAAAGTAGCAGGTACAAAAGGCCCCATTGCCGCTACGCCGGATGATAGTATTCAGCGTAAGGGCGCAGGATTGCAGGCAAGCATTCAACGAAAACCAGGAGATGGAGAAGACTGGCAAAGCTATCCGATACAGATCCCTCCGGGAACGGCGTCGAAACAGGAATTCCACCGCTATGCAGAGCTGATCATATTCCACAAAGTACTGAACCTGGACTGGCAAGGCACAGGGACAGCAGAGATCTATCAGAACATTAGTCAGCATATCGGCAAAACGATCCTGTTCAAAGTGCCTAAGTCGATGCTTACGCAATACGGCGTTGCAGAAAAAGCAGATGGCGCCGGAGATGCGGAATACAAGCAACTGGATAAAGATAGCAGGGATGCTATCAATGAAGAGACGGATAAGCAGTATTATCAGAGTACCGGTATAGCGCCGGGTAGCAAAATAAAGCCTGGTGAAAAAGGCCGGGCTGCTGTGTGGAATGATCTGCGGAATCAGTTGATGCAGCAGCGGAAAACACTGAATGATCTGCCTCCGGCTATCAAGGCGTTCCTGCAATCAGATCAGACATTCGTGCCTGCTAACTACGGAAAGCTGAGTGAAATAGCTGCCTTACTGAGCCAGTTTACTGCGGCTGATTTCGAGGATTATAAAAGTAAGGTCAATTTAGAAACGACGGATCTTGATGCATTGAAGCAGTCTATTGCTGCTTACATGGCAGCCAGGCAGGAGCGGCGCAAGGCAGGCGGGGAGCGGGAATCCCTCAAGACGAAATTATTCGGACTGGAGGAGTTGTATAAGAGATACAGGCAGTTCAAAAAGAGAGGAGCCTTGCCTCCTTCCAGGGATGAATTTGGTGTACATGATCCCAATTATGATTATTTCAGAGAGGCGGAGGAAAATGAAAGAGAGCGTTTAACAGCATCTCTCAAAGCGTATGGTTTTAAGAGCCTTGACGAGTTTGGAAAGTATGTAGATAATTATGAAGCTGCTTTCAGAAAAGAGACCATTGCGATAGCCGGTGATCACCTGCAACGTTACAGGCATGTATTGTTTCAGGAAGAGAAGAAGCTGGCAGACGATGCTTATATAACCAGGTTATTTACAGAGATTTCCCAATCAGGTGCCAGCAAACACTATGATGAGGCCAGCAGCAAAGGGATGCAGGCTGTAATGGCTTTGGGTACAAAGGATAACGTTTCCGATGCGCAGCTGAAAAGGCAGATGAGACTGAATGAGGAAGCTGGTGCTGCACATGCAGCAGGCACCCAGGTGATGCAGCAACTACCTTCTGCAAGTCCGCTCATGAAAGAAGACACGTTCAGAAATGAAGAGCTGTCGCGCGTGAAGAGTAAGGAGGAACTGAGAAAGCTGTTGCAGGATTATATAGATAAGAAGAAGGAAAGCATTGATGAGACCTGGGCAGATATAAACGCCAATCCGGATCGTGTGTATGAGCTGGACAAATTGA
The DNA here is from genome assembly GCF_900142925.1 of Chitinophaga sp. CF418. Classification (GTDB taxonomy): domain Bacteria; phylum Bacteroidota; class Bacteroidia; order Chitinophagales; family Chitinophagaceae; genus Chitinophaga. The sequence goes on along the minus strand of NZ_FRCN01000011.1, from coordinate 51,061 downwards.
TCGGAGCTTCCATACAGATGCAGGACATTACGGACAGCAGCATCTATGACCTGATCATCAAAGATAAGATCAAAGATCTGGGAAGTGCCAGGATATTGAAAGCTGTTTGTTTCGTAGTGATTGGCATCGCATTGGCTGTTGCTTCATTTGGTACAGGTATACCTGCTTTGCTGGCGGCTGGTGGCTCATTGGCGTTAAGCGCTTATGCGGTCAAAGAGGAGATTGAGAAATACAAGCTGGATGTCAGTGCACATGATGTAGAACTATTGACAAAAGAGCCATCGCTGACCTGGGTAGTGTTGGCTATAGTGGGGGCAGGAGCCGATGCTGCAGCACTGGCAGCGGCATTTAAGGCAGCCGGCCCTATTGCCAAAGCAACAGCAGCATTCAATGAAAGCAAGGATGTGGTGACGCTTGAAAAGTCGCTGGCGCAATTGACGGAATTGGATGCGAAGATCAGGCAGAATATCATCCGCGCAGCAAAAGCAGATGCGGCACTGCAGGAATCTGTAGACAAATTCATGGCTATAGGGAGTCGCTTGAATGACATCACCAGTACGGCGGAAGCGCTTCCAAGGCTGACGGTCATTGCCTATGAAGCCATAAAAAAGGGTATTAACAGCTTTGAGAAATTTCTGCTTGACCGGAATCTTAAAAAGCTGCTGAGAGATGCGAAGGACTTGTCGCCGGATGAACTGAATATACTCAAGGAGGCATTTGAAAAGGCCGGCAAGGCAACTGAGGAGGAAATAAAAGCCATGAACAAGGTGGTGAGACGGGCAGACCTCACGGTAGAAAATAAGCAGACGGCGAAAGAAATTATGGAAGAGGTAGGTGCAGAAGGTAAGTTCAAAAAGGCTTCTAATTATCATGGCGACAGTACGCATAATATGAAGGATGAGGTGGTGCAGAAAATTATATCAAACCCTGATGCGATATATGAAACCAGGAATGGGGAAAGGCTGATCTACCTTAAAGATGGTGATATTGTAGTAATGGAAGCTACAAAAAGCGCCAGGGGTAACGTGATAACCGCATATGGAAAATCGGGAGTAAAAGGAGAAAGTGGCGCTACAGCATTAGGTGGTAAAGCGGAAGATGCGGGAGAAGCTGTAACAGACCTGATAATAACGGAAGGAAAAATACCGGCGAAAAAAGGATTTATTCCTCCGGCAACAAAAATATATCCATAATTTTATTGACATGTTTAGTATTACAGAAGATATTCCGGTAAGATTCATAAATGGACAGCAAATACCTGCCAGGGCAAGGATATTGCCCGATAGCCTGATGATGGTGCTTAGCACGCAGCAGAGTATTGACGCCATGGAAAAAGAGATGATGGACGCCATCGGTAGTGTGGAAGACTGGCTGCATATGTCGAGAACGGACTCACTGGCATTTGATGCCGGTACAGGATTACTGAAGGCGGTATCTTTTTACTATCCTGAACTGAACAGGGATCCGGGTAATTTACATCTGCTGAAGACAGCTGAGAAAACAGTTGGTATTCCACAGCTAGAAACTGATGCGCCAGCCTTTGAGCTTATTCCTTTTGAGTACCGGTATTATCAGGAAGAAAGAGATTTGTTGTTGTGTTTTGATGATAGATTCATGGAGGTGGAGCAGTTGCAGGAAATAGCCATTTCCAATGAAGTGTCCTTGTTCTTTAGCAATGGTCAGTATTGTGCGTGGGGAGTATATCATCCGGAAGTGCTTTTGACAAACCACATCGGGGCAACAACTGCTTATAACGCTGATGCTTTTCTTAAAGCGTGTTTTCAGGAAGCCTTTGCACTCATTACTGATGAAACAGTGGAGCAGATGCGTGAACATGATGGGCAAGCATTGCGGAAGATTGCAGCGTTGCATAACAGAATAGTGGCACATGGTGCAGTCGTTGACAGCCCGTTGCAGGTATTGAAGGAGTGGTTGTTTAGTCTTGCGGATAAGTTTTACAGGGAGAAAGAGTTGGATGGCTTGTTTAATGAAGGTAGTGCATAACAGGACATTCCCTGCCAACTTTTTACCATGCTTCCTTTAGTCCTGTTTTCAACGCGGCCTGATACTTCGCCTGATCAAAACTGTATAAAATAGGGCTACGATGCGCGCCTCCCTTTCGTTCTTTATCATGTTTGATAAAGATGTCGTACCCGAGCATTTTACGTTGGAAATTGCCCCTGCTTAATGGTTTACCGAGGATGGTCTCATACAGTTTCTGGAGATCAGGCATGGTGAATTCCTCCGGTAGAAGATTGTAACCAATGGGCTTGTAGTTTAACTGGAAACGCATGGTTTCCAGTGCTGCTTCGTAGATCTGGCGATGGTCCATCATCATACCAGGCAGTTCATGCACACTTTTCCATTCACAGTCAGTGGAAATGTCATCTACTACCGGAATGATCTGCTCATAATCTACCAATGCATAATATCCGACAGAGATGAAGCGCTGTCTGAACCATATTGATTCGGGCAGATAGCTGAGATCCGTTTCTGATCTTCCCGCATTGCCGAATGTTTTAAACTGCTCAAGAAAGACCTTTTCCGCCCCTGTACGGGTCTTCAGGATCCTTATGGCCGCATCGTTAAGATGCTCGTCCTTGCCGACATATCCTCCCGGCAATCCCCAGTGTTGCAGACCTTTCATCCTGATCAGCAATACTTTTAATGTGTTGGAATGGAAACCGAACACTACGCAATCAATGGATACATGAGGTAAATAATCCCTGTAAAACTCCTGGCTCCGTTCCTCAAACAGTGAAATTTCATCCATACCCAAAAATATAATATTTGGAGTCCAGGGGGAATATTTTTATTATTGTATCAAAATGATACAATGAAGCATGTATGCCGGAATTGTGTCGATATGCCACATATTTTCTCACCGTTATGAAACATCTGACATGAAAGCCAGACTTTTTATTGCCTTCGCTATTGCATGTACCGGCATAAGGGTATCAGCGCAAACCCAATTCACAATTGTCAATAATAAAAATGGAGCCACATTAGGGTATTCACCTGCATCGGGGGTGAAGATACTGACGGTGGGCGGATTGAAGTTCAAGGACCTGAACAGGAACGGTAAGCTGGACAAGTATGAGGACTGGCGGCTTCCTGCGGATGAGAGAGCGAAAGACCTGGTGAGGAAGATGTCTGTAGAGCAAATTGCAGGGTTGATGCTGTATAGTATTCATCAGTCTATCCCGGCAGCGGAAATGGGCTTCCGTTCGGGTACCTATAATGGAAAAACCTTCCTGCACAGCGGGGTACGGCCTTCTGAGCTGACGGATCAGCAGAAAGCATTTCTGAAGAATGATCACCTGCGGCATATATTGGTCACTTCTTTACAGTCGCCCGCTGTAGCTGCAGAATGGAATAATAATGTACAGGCTTATGCCGAAGGACTGGATATGGGTATTCCTGCCAATAACAGCAGTGATCCCAGGCATATGGCTACAGCAACAACTGAATTCAATGAGGGCGCAGGAGGCCAGATCTCTTTATGGCCCGACGGACTGGCCATGGCGGCAACATTTGACCCTTCAATAGTGCGGGCGTTTGGAGAGATTGCCGGAAAAGAGTACCGGGCTTTGGGTATCACTACCGCCTTGTCTCCACAGATAGACCTGGGAACAGAACCACGCTGGTACCGTATTAACATGACCTTTGGGGAGAGCAGTCTGCTGGCTACCGATATGGCAAGGGCTTATATTGATGGTTTCCAGACCTCTGCAGGAGCTGCTGAGATCAAAGACGGCTGGGGATATCATAGTGTGAATGCAATGGTAAAACACTGGCCGGGAGGCGGTCCGGAGGAAGGTGGGAGAGACGCACACTGGGCATATGGAAAGTTTGCCGTGTATCCAGGCAATAACCTGCAGGAACATATCGCCCCTTTCGTAAATGGTGCACTGAAGCTGAACGAGAAAACCTTGCAGGCGGCGGCTGTTATGCCTTATTATACGATCTCCTACAATCAAGATACAAAGAACAGGGAAAACGTGGGGAATGGGTTCAGTAAATACATCATTACTGACCTGTTGAGAACCCAATACAAGTACGATGGCGTGGTTTGTACTGACTGGTTAATTACCGCGGATGAGGGAAAAACGCCTGATCAGTTTGCGGGAAAATCGTGGGGCGTTGAAAAGCTGTCTGTTGCTGAGAGACACTACAAAGTGCTGCTGGCGGGTGTAGATCAGTTTGGCGGCAACAATGATATAAAGCCTATTGTTGAAGCGTATCAAATGGGGGTGAAAGCTTTCGGGGAACAGGCATTCAGGGAACGTTTCGAGCAATCGGGTGTCCGCCTGCTGAGGAACATTTTCCGTACAGGGTTGTTTGAGAATCCCTATCTCGATGTTGAGAAAAGTGTGCAGACGGTAGGGAACAAAGATTTTATGAAAGCGGGTTATGACGCGCAGGTAAAATCAGTGATCCTGTTGAAGAATCATCAGTCTGTATTGCCTGTGCAACAAAAGAAAACAGTGTATGTGCCGAAAATGTATACTGCTGCTGCAAGGGACTGGTGGGGGAATTTTAATCCGGCGAAGTTTGAATACCCTGTAGATACGAATACTATAAAGAAATATTACAATTTAACCACTGATCCGAATGCCGCCGATTTTGCGATTGTGTTCGTGAACAGTCCGCAGAGCCCTTCCGGAGGTTACGACAGCAATGACCGCAGGAAAGGCGGGAATGGTTATGTACCTGTTACATTGCAATACCAGACTTATACAGCTACTGATGCCCGTGAAAAAAGTATTGCAGCCGGAGATCCTGTGGTTGATCCATCAGTGATGGACCGCTCTTACAGGGATAAGTCAGTCACGGCAGCCAACTTCACAGACCTGCAAACCATACTCGATACAAAGGAGATGATGAGAGGAAAGCCGGTGATCGTTTCTGTGACTGCTTCGAAGCCTATGGTATTCAGAGAATTTGAATCGCAGGCAGATGGCATTGTGTTGAACTTTGGCGTATCTACGCAGGCAGTGTTGGATATTATCTCCGGAAAACAGGCACCTTCCGGCCTCTTGCCAGTGCAGATGCCGGCCAACATGCATACCGTAGAAATGCAGAAAGAAGACATTCCTTTTGACATGGAATGTCATCTCGATGCTGACGGGCATCGTTATGATTTTGGTTTTGGGCTGAACTGGAAAGGCGTTATCAGCGATGAACGGACAAAGCAGTATGGCCATCAGTCATCAGTCCTGGCAGGAACGAAATGATCTGTCAGTTGAATGTTTGCCTGAATTCCAAGGGTGAAAGATTCGTTTTTGTTTTGAATAACTTGCTGAATGACTGAGGATGTTCAAAGCCTAATTCGTAGGCTATCTCACTTACCGACAGTGCTGTGGTAGAGAGTTTTTCCTTGGCTATATCAATCAGTTTACTGTGAATGTGCTGCTGGGTATTCTGCCCCGTCAGCACTTTCAGTAAGCTGCTTAAATAGTTAGGAGATACGTTTAAGGATTGGGCGATATACTGAACGGTGGGCAGTCCTTTTTTTATCAGATCAACACTGTTGAAGTAAGCAGTGAGGAATGCTTCCAGCCTGGTAAGAATTTTATGGCTGCTGATCTTACGGGTAATGAACTGACGGTGATAAAACCGCTCAGCATAGGTCAGTAATAATTCCAGCTGGGCAATGATCACACTTTGACTGAATTTGTCAATGTTGGAGTGATATTCCTGCTCTATCTGCTGAATGATGCCAGCAATGATGGCTTCCTCTTTTTCTGAAAGATGCAGGGCTTCATTGGCCGCATAGCTGAAATACTCATACTGCTTTATTGTTTTGGCCAGCGGTGTATTCCAGAGGAAATCGGGATGGAAGAACAGCAACCATCCCGAGTGTTCTAATGCTTTTTTTGATTCGATGGAATAAACCTGTCCGGGAGAAATGAAGAACATCACACCTTCGTTGAAATCGTATTCCTGCTGACCGTATTTCAGCTTGCCGGTGAAATTTCTTTTCAATGCAATGGAATAGAAGTGCTGCGTAAGACCTCTCGGTTCATTATCCTGGAGTTGTCTTACGGCTTCTAAGTTTACTACGCTGATCAGGGGATGTTCCGGCTTCGGTAAGCCCCTGAAACTGTGATAGTCGCTTATTGTTTTGAGTTGATGTGGTTCTTTGTTCTTCATTCTTTAAGACATTATCATCCTTGTTTAAAAGCAGTGGCAAACTCTTTTACAAAGTCTTCCAGTTTTACCTTACCGGGGGTAATGGGCTTATGCTGCTCATAATCTTCAGCAAAGGCGCCGCTGTGGAGACAAGCATACATCTCGACGAGACTGGCTGCAATAATTGGCCGTACGCCGGCCTTTTGCAGGCCATTCAGCATTTGTTCATCCGTGCATATTTCCCATTTCAGATCAGGCTTTCCGATAGCTGTACCTAAAAGGTAGACAATCTCGTTGACAGTACGTTCATCGCTTGCAATATACCGCACTTTTTTTGCTGTGCCGGTAATGGTTAATTCTTCCGCAGCGACAGCAGCAATATCAGCCGGTGATACCAGTACGATCTTATCTTCTCCGCCATAATTTGCCTGGATAATGCCAGCGCCTTTTATCATCGGTACATAGTTGTAAAGATTGTAGTAGAAGTACCCGGGTCTCAGGCTAGTGAGGGAGATGCCTGGTAATTCGCCCAGTACCTGCTCTACATCGTGAGCACCAAGAAGGAGGCCGGTACCTTTATCCAGATGGGCGCCCATAGTGCTCAGATGGACTACCCTCTTCACACCGGACTGCCGGATGGCTTGTGCATATTGGATGCCCGTTTCCCGGTAATATGCTCTTGGGTCATCAGTCTTTGTGTGGTTGGGAGGTGTCATAACATATACGGCATCGGCACCGCTGAATGTCTTCGTAAGAAAATCAGCATCTTCCACTGAGCCGATAGCGGCAGTAGCGCCCAGCGCTTCGATGGCTTGCTGTTTTTCAGGGTTGCTGCTGATAACGGTAATAGCATGACCTTTCTGTATTAATTCCTTTGTGAGTGGTTTGCTGATGTTGCCTAAGGAGCCTGTTACGATTATTTTCATGTTGCTGATTTTTACGCTACAAAGGTCAGCCGCGATAAAAGAACGGATGTAGCCGGATCTAATATTGTTGTAGTCAAAACCGGGGTACTTATCTAGCCGTACTAACAAATTTGTAGGTATCCGGCAATTGATCAGTATCAGATACCTTTGATCGAAATTTTTCGATCAGATATGGACTTGTATTTAAAAGGAAAAACGGCAGTAGTCAGCGGCGCCAGTCAGGGCATTGGCCGTGCGATAGCAAAGGAATTAGCAATAGAGGGTGTGAAGGTTTTTGCCACCGCGAGGAATGAGGACCTGCTGAATAGTTTAAAAGATGAAATAGTGGCCGCAGGAGGGATAGAACCTGTGGTTTTCGTACAGGATTTTGTTGCAGCTGATGCACCGCAGCATATCGCAGCAGCTGCGTTGTCGGCGCTGGGGCATGTAGACGTTCTCGTTAATAATACAGGGCGTAGTGCTCCGATGGATGTTGTAGGATCGGAAGAAGATTGGGAAGGAGCTATGACGCTGGATTTCGATCGTCATCGGCAACTGACGCAACAGTTTTTACCCCATTTTATGGAACGTAGGCTGGGGGCTATCCTGAATGTGATCAGTACTTATGAGTTGCGTTCAGTGAATGGTTCTGCTGTTGCAAAGGCGGCGATAGTTGTATGGTCTAAACAGCTTGCCGGACAATTGGGTAAGCATGGTATCAGGATCAATTGTCTGCAGCCAGGACTTATCGACACGAATAATATCCGTCGTTTCTTTCCGGGGGATGAACGGAGACAATTTGCAGAAAGAGAGATTCCATTGGGTGATTTCGGAGAGCCGCAGGATTTGGCTAATATGGCTGTGTTCCTGGTGTCGCCCAGGGCAAAGTATATTACAGGTTCGGTTGCTGTAGTGGATGGAGGAATGCGGCATTATCCATTTTAAGCAGCGAATATTTATTGATGTAGGAATTTTAGGATAGTACTTCCGTTAACACATCCAGCATTTTCCCCCATGTCTGTTTGGATTGCTCGATAAAATCCTCAGATCCGGGAGGCATTTGATGCGTTAATGTTAACTCGCATCCTTCCAGGATCGGGGCGATATCGATCACTACCCGTGATTGGTTGCCGCTGGGGTCCTGTTTGACAGACCAGGTGAATGACAGGTGAACTGGCCGGTTGATGGCGAGGTATTCACCTATGTGATCGAACTGGTTACCCTGTCTGCGTACCGAATAGGTGAATTTCCCTCCAACAATAGGTTCGTTGGTAAGGCTGAGGATCTCTTCATCCCTGACGCATGGCCCGAACATAAACTGCGCGATCTGCCGGGTATCGAGGAATGCAGTGAAAACCTGGTCCGGTGTTGCTGAGAATAAACCGGTAGTTACTGCATGTACGGGTAATTTATCTGACATGTCTGCTGGTTTTTTTTCCTGCTATCAAATATACGGCAATCCCCGCTCCGGCGAGCAGGGCCCCGGCTTTTAGCAGACGTCTGATACCCGGTTTAATGTGTGGCTTTGTGTTGCCATTAGTACACATGGCAAAATTCACTGTGTTGAAGAGGTTGCCGTCGGTGGAAGAAGCTTTTTTCGCTCTTTTAAGGTACATTTTCATCAGCAGTCCTGAGAGCTTTGTGGTCAATTCCGGCGCAATAGCATGGCTGAGTTTGAACAACAGAGAGGCCGCGCCGGGATACCTGGTAGACTTTGGATGCAGGATAGAAGCTTTGACAGCCTGGGCCATTATCAGGGGGTCGTATACCAGCGGAGCGGGCTTTAATACCTTGCCGGTATAGTTGCTGGCGTGATGTATGCCTGGCGTGTCCAGAAAGGCGGAAAACAGGTCAACCACATGAATATGGGGCCAACTGGTCAATTCTCCCTTAAGCGCCTCAAAAAAGCCTCTTAATGCGAATTTGCTGGCACTGTAGGCGCCGCCAAAAGGCACGGGCAGGAAACCTCCGATGGAGATATTATTGATAAGGATGCCTCTTTGCTGATATTTAAAGTAGGGTAGCACTGCATGTGCTCCGCTCATATAACCGAGCAGATTGGTAGCAATCACGCGCTGGTGATTTTCCCAGGGCATTTTCTCGAAGGCGCCGGCAGCAAGGACGCCTGCATTGTTCACCCATACATCGATCCTGCCTTTCCATTCGAAGGCAGCCCTTGCCAGGTGCCGTACGGATGAGTGGTCGGTCACGTCTGTCGGGACGACCAGTGCTTTTGTACCTAAGTCCCTGCATTCCGTGGCCAGTTCTTCCAGGGCAGCTTCATTCCTGGATGCCAGTACAGGAAATGCCCCATCCTGTGCCAGATGAAGGGCGATGGTACGGCCCGCGCCGCTTGAAGCGCCGGTTATTACGATGACTTTGCCTGCGATCTGATTTTCCATAAATATAGAAGCTCAAAACCTGCGCCAATTGATGATATTTCTGATCATTGGGAGAGGGGTAGCAGCTGGTAAATCCAGTACTGACTTCCGCAATATTGTGCCCAGGTTTTCTGAAGAGAACAGGAAAGCCAACCAGGTATTGGTAGACCTGCTAAAAGATATAGCAGCAGAAAAGGAGGCAAGCCCTGCGCAGATCGCGTTGGCATGGCTACTGGCGCAAAAGCCATGGATAGTGCCTATACCTGGAACTACAAAGTTGTCCCGTCTGCAGGAAAACATTGGTGCAGTATCTGTTGAGCTTTCCCAGGATGATCTGCAGGCTATAGAGAATGCTGCGGCTAAGATCAAGGTACAGGGGGAGAGGTATCCGCAACATTTACAGGCCAGGGTTGGTAAATAACAATCATACCAATTTAATTAATGAAGAAAGTATTGATCATAGGCGCTACGGAGCGGACATACCGTGTTCGTTTCCGGACGTTTAGCAGGAGAATGTTTTCTGAAACTATTGCTCCGCATGGCTTTCATAATTGGCATGGCTGTTGAAAAAGGATAACTTTACACAGCACCTGATATATGTTTAAAAGCTATTTTAAGATCGCGTTTCGCAACCTGGTTCGCCAGAAGCTCTTTACCGGTTTGAATATTTTCGGACTGGCTACAGGGATGACCTGCAGTTTACTTATTTTTTTGTGGGTACAGGATGAGCTGAGCTTTGACAAGTTCAATAAGAATGCAGGTAATATATACCGGCTTACGGCCAGAATAGGTGATAATGAAGCCGCCACTGTTCCGCCGGCGATGGCGGCAGCGATGAAAGCGGAGATCCCCGGTGTAAAGAATGCAACAAGAATTGCCCCGTTTCACAGGATGGTGACGGTGGGAACAACGAAATTTGATGAGAAGGATATTTACTTCGCTGATACCAACTTTCTTAAGATCTTCAGCTATCCTTTACTCAGCGGAAACGTAAATACTGCACTTGCCGCGCCGGATGCCGTAGTACTTACGGAAGCAACTGCTATCAGATACTTTGGTACCGCAGATGGCGCCATTGGAAAAACTATCTACATCGACAATGACATAAAAGGGACGAACCTGACAGTAACAGGCATTTTAAAAAATGTTCCGGCCAATTCCCATTTGCAATTTGATCTGTTGCTGCCCATGCAGCTGTATGATAAGATCAACAGTCCCGATGGGGCCTGGACCAATTTTGATGTGTATACTTATTTGGAGCTGTCGGATCATGCTGCACTTAGTAAAATTGCGCGACAGGCCTATGAGATACGCGCCAGGAACGACAAATTCCCGCTCCCTGTGTCATTCTTTGCACAACCGCTCACTGATATTCATTTGTACTCGCATTATATGCTGGATGTGCCCGGCCAGGGGAATAAAGACTACGTAATGATATCTTCACTGGTAGCGATTTTTATTTTGCTGATTGCCTGTATCAATTTTATGAACCTGTCAACAGCACTTTCTTCACAGAGGGCTAAGGAAGTGGGACTACGTAAGACCATAGGCGCTGAACGTTTTCAGCTCATTCTGCAATTCATGGGCGAATCCTTACTAATTACAGCTGTTTCATTGGTGATAGCTATTGCGCTTGCGGCATTACTATTACCCCTATTTAATGATCTGACTTCAAAGAGTATTTCCCTTAACCTGTTAAGTATAAGGATCGTATCATCGCTTTTAGCGACAGCAGTATTGGTAGGTGTAGTATCCGGCAGTTATCCTGCATTCTTCCTCTCTTCCTTCAAACCGGTGAAGGTTTTAAAAGGTGTAGCAGGGCTACATGGCCGAAAGTCCTTTTTAAGGAATGGGCTGGTGATCGTACAATTTGCTATATCTGTTATTTTAATGGTGTGTACACTGGTGGTATATAGACAGCTGCAATTTATAAAGAACAAAAACATCGGTTTTGATAAGGAGAACCTGTTGTATGTAAAAATGCCTGAAGTGGGCGATCTGCATGCTAACAAGGAGGCGCTTACAACTACACTCGATCAGTATTCAGGTATCCGTTCCTATACAATCGCCGATAATCTGCCAACTTATATTTCAAACGGTATGGAACTTCGGGGGCCTGCCATGAAGTCGACGGATTATCTGATGGGGTATCGCCTGCGTACTGACGCGAACTTTATAAAGACCTTTAACATGCAGCTGGTTGCCGGCCGGTTCTTTTCCAAAGATATGAAAGGCGATGATACTACTTATGTAGTAAACGAGACCGCGATAAAGGCCATGCATCTTACCCCTTCAGAAGCGATTGGTCTGACAATAACGTTCAATGACGCTGTAGGCACTATCATTGGTGTAGTGAAAGATTTCAACTTCAAACCTATACAGCAACCTGTTGAGCCATTGGTAATGAAAAATAATTTTGCGGGTGGCTATGTGGTGATGCGCACAACACCGGGCAATATGCAGGCTATTATAGGTTCTATCAAAAAAGTGTTTGAAAAGGTATACGGCGATTATCCATTTTCCTATGGTTTTGTAGATGAAGACCTGCAAAAGCTGTATCTCGCAGAACAGCGTATGGGCAAGCTGTTTAATATTTTTTCCGTTTTGTCTATCATCATTTCCAGCCTGGGGCTTTTCGGGCTGGCAACCTTTGCTACGCAAAAACGCTTTAAGGAAATAGGTATACGAAAAGTGATGGGGGCGAGTGAAGCGGGCATTGTAGCTATGCTTACGAAAGACTTTATCCGGCTGGTGGCCTTTGCACTTGTAATTGCTTTTCCTGTGGCCTGGTGGGCAATGAATAAATGGCTGGACAACTTCTTTTATCGCATCGATATTGGCTGGTGGATGTTTGCATTAGCCGGATGTGTGGCGCTGGCAATAGCGTTTTTAACGGTGAGTTATCAATCAATAAAGGCGGCGGTGGCTGATCCGATAAAGAGTTTGAGGACGGAGTGAGGCGCCCAACATTATTTACGTTATATCATAATGGGACCCGCATTGTCTATGGATTACAATTGCGGGTCCCTTTGTATTGAGGCAATACCTGTTTATTGCGCTGCTGTAAAATGATATTTCCCGGATCCTATTTCCAGCGACTGTTCCTTATCACTGCTAACAAGCCGTATATCCTTCTGCTCGCTAACAGCCTTACCACTTTCCATTATCGCATTACCGCTTTTCACCGGCATATAAACCGTAGCCGTTGTATTAGCTGGTATCTCCACATCCAGCACAAACTGACCATTTTGCAGCTGCCAGGATGATTTAATCTGCCCATAATAAGTCTGCAAGGTGCCGGTTGCCTGTGTAAGTGATCCACCAGGACGTGGCCGGATAATAATCTGACGGTACCCGGGAGCATCCTCCTTCGTATCAATTCCCGCAGTAACTCTATACATCCAATCGCCGATAGCGCCATAAGCATAGTGATTGAATGAGTTCATGCCAGCATTTTCAAAGGTATGATCCGGTTTTTCTCCATCCCATCTCTCCCAGATAGTTGTAGCACCCATTTTAACAGGATATAACCATGAAGGATAAGTGTCCTGCAATAAAAGTGTATAAGCCATGTCCAGGTGGCCAAAACGGCTTAAAACGTGGCATAAATAGGGGGTGCCCAGGAAGCCCGTGGTAAGGTGGTTATTATAACTTTTGATATTTTCTACTAATCGGAGGGCGGCCTGTTCCCGGAGGCTTTCTGGTAACATATCAAAATTTAAGGCCAGCACGTATGCTGTCTGGGAGCTGGATACCAGGCGACCGTTAGGGGTGACATATTCTTTTAAGAATGCCGCTTTAATACGTTGCAACAGTGGGGTGTATTCGGCTATATCGGCCGTTTTGCCCAACACCTGTGCCGCATTGATGAGCAGTTGTGTGGAATGGGCATAAAAGCATTGCGCAATGAGATATTTATCCGTGATAGCGGCTCGTCCATCCAGGTCATCATCAGGGTGATAGAACAGCCAGTCACCGAAATGAAAACCGGTATTCCAGAGGTCCTGCGGACTTTGTTTATGCATATATTCCACCCAGGCTTTCATGCTGGGATATTGCTGTTCCAGCAATCGTTTGTCTGCATAAGCCAGGTACATGTTCCAGGGAACAATAGTGGCTACGTCCGACCAGCCGGCAGATCCCATGGACTGATCGCCCAGCACATTAGGCACAAGGAAAGGAACGCTGCCATCTGACCTTTGGTCGGCTGCTACGTCTTTCAGCCATTTGGCGAAGAAGTTATTCACCTGGCGATTGTATGCTGCAGTTCTGAAAAAAGCCTGTGCATCACCCGTCCAGCCAAGCCGTTCATCGCGCTGAGGGCAGTCTGTCGGAACATCGAGGAAGTTGCCGCGTTGGCCCCACTGGATATTGTGTTGCAACTGATTGATGAGTTGATTGGAACAACTGAAGTCGCCGGTTGCAGGCATATCAGAATAGAGCGCGAAAGCGGTAAAGTTATCCGGGTTTAATTCACCGTTAAAGCCGGTTATTTTAACATAACGGAAGCCCTGGAAAGTGAAGTGGGGCTCAAAAAGCTCAGTGCCATTTCCTTTAAAAATGTAAGTGTTTTTCTGTTGGGCCCTACGCAGGTTTTCGGTATAGAAGTTTCCTTTGTTATCCAGTACTTCTGCATGTTGGAGCACAATACTGTCGCCTGCGCGACCTTTGATCTGTACTTGTACCCATCCTACCAGGTTCTGACCAAAATCCATCACTTTCTCGCCGGCAGGAGTGGTGAATATCCGTACAGGTTTGAATTGTTCATGCTTTCTCACTGGTTCATTTATAGTGGCGATCAGGATACTTTTATTGTTATCACTGCTTAGCTGAACACCGGACCAGGCATGATCATCATAGCCGGGATCAGACCAGCCTTCTTTTTCTTTTCTGGCATCAATGGTTTCGCCGTGGTAGATCTCAGAATTAAGAATACTGCCGGTGGACGATCTCCAGCTGTTATCAGAAGTGATCACTTCTTCGGTACCATCGGTATATTGGATGTTTAACTGGAATAGGAGTCCTGTTCTGGAGCCAAAGTGGTTCTTGCTATTTTCCCATACCAGGTAACCGCTATACCATCCCACACCCAATGTTACGCCAATGGCATTGGCTCCCTGACGAAGCAGATTGGTTACGTCATATTGCTGGTATTGCAGTCTTTTCCGGTAGCTGGTCCACCCGGGAGTAAGGAGGGCATCGCCTACCCGCTGACCGTTAATACGCGCCTCATACATACCGCGAGCAGTGATATAGGCCGTGGCGGACTGTATTTTTTTACCTGCCTGGAATGTTTTACGGAACAGGGGACTGGGTCGTGAAATGCTGTCCTGGATGAAACCGGGTTCAATCCAGCTGGCTTTCCAGTCGCCGGGTTGCAGCAATCCCATTTGCCATTCAGCTACAGGGCTCCAGCCGGAAGCCTGTCCCTTGTCATCCCATATCCTGACCTGCCAGAAATACTTTTTACCTGAGCTGAGAGGACTACCTCCATAGACCACGTGCACGGATTGATCAGCCGTTACTTTGCCGCTGTTCCATGTTAGTTCTTTCCCCTGGTTCAGCAGTTTTGAGGACGTGCTGACACGCAGCTCATACGCTGACTGGCGGATATTCCTACGGTTACCGGATAACTGCCAGCTGAGCAGGGGCTGGGATATGTCGACACAGGTTGGATTGATGCGGTTCTCGCAGAGCAGGCTATTCACCTGGGTTTGGCCCAGGGCGCCGGCAAAAAAGCTAAAGAAGATCAGGCACAAAAGCACCAGTTTTTGCATAACGGGGAGTTTATGATTAATAATTTGATTGCTCAAGATAAAAAATGATCAGTTTTAACTGTCCTGTACTTTCATAGTGCTGTTAATGTAGTATAATATATTAAAAATATTTAAAGTGTCAGGGCTGCAGTCGGAAGTAATGGTAATAATCTATCAAATAAGAAAACTGCCGGTGATGAACCGGCAGTTTTCTTATTAACATTATCTTCTAAGTTTTAAAGTATCTCTACGGGGTGAACACGACAAAGACAGTCTGTCTTTTTTCTTTACTGCGAAGACCTTTTTAATGTCTTTGAGGAGAAAGCAGTATATGAATCTGTTTAGCTGGATAATATGCAGCGGATGTTGGAAGGAGACATGAGTGCAGTGCAACGGGTTATACAAAAATAAGGCTACTATAGTGTAACCCACTTTTTTTCAGGTGGGTTACACTATAACACTATCAGTTTAGCACGGGGAGATTATCTGGGATTCTTAGCTAAATTATCTCTATCAATAACGTTTTACAACGCGGAATTGAAACCGTTGAGGTTCACCTACTACGCCTGCATCTGCCATTCTCTTTTTAAGCATATCTGATTTCCAATATGCGTACGCTTTGGCGGTATCAGTCAATGCCGTTACCACGACTACTTTATGGTTATCGTCTACATCATGGCCATAAGCTCTTACTGCTATACCATTATCCATTCTATTCTGTTTACCTTCTTCGAATGCTTTCTGCCAGGTATCCCAGTCTTTCACGGTAAACATTGTACTGGACCGGAGGTCTGTACTAGACATGGCTGTGTCCTGAAATACCATGGTAACAAAATTAAAGGTTGGGGCCCCCATAACACCTCCTTTTTTCATGGCTTCTTTCAGGCTGGCGTCTTTGCTAAATGCTTTTGCTTTGTCCATATCATCAACCTTTACAGCAACCAGTACCATGTCTGGATCCTGTAAGCCGCGGCCAATTACATAGCTGTGTATTCCATTTGCCATACGCATGGAGTCATGCCCTTCGTACGAGGTCAGCCATTTGTCGAAGTTGGCAACCTTGTGTTTTGCTACCATCATACTTTGAGGTGTTGTTACAATGGTGCTTGTCACAGGTGCAACTTCAGCGGGGGGAGTAGTGTCCATAGCAGTGGAGTCTGTGTTGGTTTTCTCTCTGCCACCGCCACCGCAGGCGGTCAGTAGACCTATCATAGTTGCATAAACGAGGACACATGAGAATCTTAATTGCTTCATCGACTTTGGTTTTTAAAAATTAAAAAAAAGGTAGAAAGGAGGAGGGGTAATAGATACTAATAAATACGTGGATAATGAGTAATAAAGTTAAATTATATTAATTTAATAGCCGAATTTTATTTACTTATGTGACAATGCTATGATACCTGTTTTTTCAATAGACGAAGTAGCAGACGGCGGTTTTTTTATCGGAAGATATGTGGAAAGTGAAACTGTGCGTCTGATCGACAAGGTGGTTCACCGTGATGATCATTATATTTTTATCATCCAGGAGCAGGGAAAGAGTGTAGTGACGATTGATTTTCGGGAGGTATCACTTAGCGGAGCGGCTTTGGGTTGCATATTGCCGGGACAGGTGCACGGGGCAATTTCAGCAGAGAGCACTGTGGCCTGGTTTATAGCTATAAAGGCAGAATTCATCAGTGAGGCGCATCGTAATGCCCTGGGCGTACAAGTTCCGCTGCTACCGATGGTATCCCTGGAGCCATCGATGGCAGCTATGCTGCAAGAAACATTGCTTTTGTTGCTAAAGGCCCGGGCTTTGTATAAAGGGGGGGATCTGAATGCCAGTATACTCCATTCGCTGATACATGCTGCCTTAGGAATGATAGCGCAGGGATATGAGAGTCAGGAGAGATCTGCCAAAGCCGGCATGTCCAGGTCAGCGGCGATCAGCAGCTCTTTCAGATCACTTGTTTCAAAAAACTACAGAGACAATAAGGCGCCATCAGACTATGCAAAGATGCTCAATATATCCTATACATATTTGTATGAGGTAATAAAGGAACATACGGGCTTTCCGCCAATTTACTGGATCCAGCTGGAAGTGACTACGGAGGCAAAAAGACTTCTTTTCTTTACAGATCTTTCTATCAAAGAAATATCTTGTCTGCTTGGATTTGAGGACCACAATTACTTTTCAAGATTTTTTACCAAATTGTCAGGAGCTGCCCCTTTACATTTTCGGAGGGCTTCCAGGGAATAATCCAGGATGTACCCGGTTTTATCCATTTGAAGTAGTGTTGCCAGATCGTTGCTTTGCAGGCAAAAAGGTAACATGGACCATTCTGCATTTTTCAGTTTTTGCTTTGTTCTGGTATGTATCACAATTACATATAGGGGGTATCAGCTGCTGTCATTTATATACCTGTATATACGTTCCTCACCTTCATCTCTGAAGTGTCATCTCCAGGAAAATGCCTATGCCATGATCACAGGTGCTACAGATGGCATTGGTAAGGCTATCGCTATCGAGCTTGCAGCGTATGGATTTAATCTTATTTTACATGGACGGAACACTGAAAAGCTGGAGCTTGTTCAGCATGAGATCAATGCAATGTATCCGGATTGCAGGATCACTACTATTTGCCGGGACGGTGGTCAGGAACCAATATCGGATATATCATCCATAAAAGGGCTACCTGTGACCGTGCTGGTGAATAATGTGGGTGTTGGACCTATTGGCTCCCTTGCCACTTTCCCTGTCAGCGAAATTGGCCGGACTGTAAATTTGAATATTCTCTTTCCTACTTATCTTACGCGGTCTCTGCTTGCGCTGGAAAATCAGCTATCTCTCATCATTAATATTTCTTCGTATGCCGGCCTGTTTCCGCCGCCATTCCTTGCTGTCTATGCTGGCACTAAAGCATACAACAATGCTTTCTCCAAGGCGCTTTCTGTAGAACTTGAGAACGCGACGGTAATATCTATGCTGGTGGGCAGCGTGCATACAGGCAGCAACACTAAGCCGGTTTCTTTCATGCGCCCTGATGCAGGAGTTTTTGCAAAGAGGGTTATAAGAATGGCAGGCGCCGGGAGAAAAAGTGTTTATCCATATTGGCCTCATGCTGTTCAGACCTATGTGTTGTCGCTTTTGCCGGCAGGGTTTATCGATAGGGTAATGAGAAAAGCGATGCGAAGGGAGTTATAATGGTGGACATTCCATTTTGGTAAAAAATTATTGTAGTTTACCTATATTGGGCATCCGGAGTCAGAATTCCGCGATCTAAGCTGTCATGGGGATGTGCGGGCAGGTGAATAATGAGATGTTGAACTGGTTTTGATACAGATGAGAAGCTGAATGGCTGTTTCCCGGTAATATTCGTAACCTAATTACAACATGGATAAGAGTTTTGTAAAAATTGCAGCCATTATTATCATCGTTTTTACCGGTCATATATCACGTAGTCAATCCAGGTACGATCCGGCAGTATTATTTCCGGCACTTCCCTTGTTACCGCCAGGCAATGAATACCGGACGGCTACCGGGGAACCGGGATCCGCCTATTGGCAGAATCAATCTGATTATGTAATAGATGCAACGCTTGATGACCAGCGAAATGTTATTAAAGGAGTTGCAACGATCACTTATACGAATAATAGTCCCCGGGCGCTTTCTTCACTATGGCTGCAGCTGGATCAGAATGTTTATAAGCATAATTCCAGAGGTATCCTGTCAGGACTATTTCAATACAAGAACGCTGATGAACACGTAGCGGATGGCGGATTTCAGATTGAGGATGTAAAACCTGCCGGTAACACTACAGGTAGTATCTCTTATGATATTTATGATACCAGGATGAAGTTATCTTTGTCTGAGCCGCTACAAAAAGGACAGCAGTTAACTTTCCGGATACAATATAGCTATCTCTTTCCTGTCAATTATAAGAATGCTGATTTTCAGGTGAACAGAACGGATATCATGCCTTCCCGGAATGGTAATATCTATGCTGTGGCACAGTGGTATCCAAGGATGTGTGTATTGGATGATATAGAGGGCTGGAATACATTGCCATATCTTGGTAATGGGGAATTCTATCTTGACTTCGGTAATTTTCAGGTGAATATTACATTGCCTTCATCTTACCTCGTAGAGGCGTCCGGCGATCTGATGAATCCGGAGGAAGTGTTAACTCCTGTTCAGCTTCAACGGTGGAGAGCAGCTAAGGAAAGTGCCGACCGTGTATTTATTAGGTCAGCAAAAGAAGTGCTGGAAGCTTCTTCCAGGCCTGCAAAGCCTACATGTACCTGGAAGTTTAAGATGGATCGTACCAGGGATTTTGCATGGACAGCGTCTAACTCATTCATCTGGGAGGCGTCAGCGTTCCGCTTGGGAGATGGAAAAAAGGTGATGGGTAGTTCTTTATATCCTGTTGAATCTGATAAAACTAATAGCTGGGCAAGATCCGGCGAGTACATCAAATTTACATTACAGCACTTTTCCGAAAAGTGGTTTACCTATCCATTTAACAAAGCTGTCAATGTTGCTTCCAACCTGGATGGTATGGAATATCCAGGTATAGTGTTTTGTTCAGCCAGGGATACCGGTAATATTTATTGGGCAGTGGTGAATCATGAATTGGGGCATACCTGGTTTCCTATGGTAGTGGGTAGTAATGAACGCAAATATGCGTGGATGGATGAGGGATTCAACCTCTTTATGGATAATATAGCAACAAAGGAGTTTAATAAAGGAGAATTCAAAGGTTATGCTGAAATTGATATGCCTGTCACCGCCCTTTTTGCGGATACGTTATTGCCCATTATAAGCCGTCCTGATATTATACCTGGTAACCAGGTATATAGTATCCAGTACCAGAAAGTGGCTTATTTACTGGCCTTACTCCGCAATGAAATCGTCGGAACTGAACGTTTTGATGCTGCTTTCAGGAAATACGTCAATGACTGGGCGTATAAACATCCTACTCCATGGGATTTTTTCAGAAGTATGAATGCTTCTGTAGGAGAAGACCTGACCTGGTTCTGGAAATCCATGTTTATTGAGAATTTTAAGATGGATCAGAAGATTGCTAAAGTTGAAAATGCTGATAAGCAAAGCACCTTTGTGACCATTGAAAATACAGAGAGGGCGGCAATGCCACTTGTGGTTGATATCGCATACGTCAGCGGCGTACATGAGCGGAGGTCCTTCCCCGTGGAGATATGGCAATATAATACTGTGTATACCTTTGCGGCGTCCAGGAAAGAGGGGGTTTCCAGGATTGTTATCGATCCGGATCAGGTTTATCCGGATGTGGACAGGAGTAACAATATTTATGACTTTAAAAAATAGCCAGAAGGCTTAACAATATGGCAAAAGAAATTGAAAAAAAATATCTGATCAACCTGGAGAAATGGGAGAAAGTTGAGAAGCAATAGTTTGTGTTTAATGATTGTTGCAATCAAATTATTGGGAGATGGAGGTACTACAAATATAGGTCGGCCTTTTTAACAAAGCCGGCAGGTGGTTAATCATAGATTGTAAGCAATTATATGAGCATCAATGCCACTGATCAAGGATTTTTCTTTTCAGTTGCCAGTCAGTCGTATTTCCATTTATGACGATTGTACTTCTGTTTTGGGCTACGGAGATAATGGTGCCTACAACAGCACCGGTCGCAAGCCCGATAAGCGCGCCTGCAGCAACGTCATCACCGGGGGAACTCTCATATCCCAATGAGCCATATACGTCTTCATTTGCCTGGCCGGATGCTAAACCCAGAAGCCCGCCGGACACCACTCCGATAGTTGCCCCTATTGCGATTGCATGAGCAAATGTTCTTTTTGTTTTGATGGTGCCGATGTTTCTCAGCGGAATCTCAAGCTGTGTTTTGTGAGCCTGAAGTACAATGGAGGTGTCTGTGGTGGCCGTAAAATCCCCCTTGGCAATCATTTGACCCTGTTGGTCATATATTCTTATAAACCGTTTTTGAGCCTCCAAAGGGCTTATACTACAGAACAGAATTAGCAGAAGCAGGTAATTCTTTTTCATAACAAGAATTTATAGGTTGATCCGATAATTTCTGCAAAGCGTTGTTTGTAATATGGGGTTTAAATAAGATAGGATGGTTAGGTTGAGAGTCCGGTTTTTGGGGAGAAAATTTGTGTCAAAGGTACTGGAGTTCTGCCACCTGTCCATATTTAATTTAATGGCAGGATATCTTAGTCCTGGCGGTATCGGGCACCCGGACTTCTTTCATAGTTTACAGACAAATCAAAGTGGGTTAAAGCCATTGGCTCACCGGCAGACTTTCAGATGCTTCGCTGTTTATCAGCGAAATAGGATGAACGGTGTTTCTCTTGCTTTAGTAGCTTGAAGGTACAGGGATAAACAGGACGGTAGTTGTCAGCTAAGAATTAAGCATTCCATCGGTGATAATTGTACCTGTATCGTTCTGAAAACGCCCTGCGATCTGCTGCGTGCCGGGAGTATTCCCCGTTTTGCAAATGGAAAAAGTACTTCCCATTCGCTGCCTTCAGGATGCAGGTTCTTGTCGATCACGACATCCACCAGTGCATCGCTTTCCGTATTTGTATTCGCGACGATCAACACTTCCTCGTCGTTCAGTATGCGGGAAAAAGCAACGACACCGCCTTTATAGGGTGAATGTCCGAAATTAATACCATCACCGCTGCTGGGACGGAAGTACTGCCGGCCGTAGCGCAGTGCCGGTACGACAGCGCGTAAGCTGCTTAGCTCAGAGAGGAACTTATACATGTCTTCCTGCTCATTAAATGCATTCCGCATGCCCCATAAGGCTTCTCTGGCGTACTCGCGCATGTTACCGGCGCCATTGAGCCCCTGTTCGGTGCCGTAGTATATGCATGGAACACCTTGCATGCACAGAAGGCAGGTAAGGGCCAGTTTTGTTTGTCCGGGGAACTGTTTATTATGGAAGCGACGGTCAAGGTCGTGGTTGTCGATAAAGGTGACGTAGTTCTTACCTGCATCGCCATGAGAGCTCACAATCTGACGAAGGATTTTGAGCCGGTAATCAAAATGGTCCGCAAGGTCTTTGGGAGCTGCAAAGCCTTTGCAGACATCAACCAGGCGCTTACGCATCGGGAAATCGATAGCCGCGTCCACACCGATGAATTCCTCATCTTTTTCGGTATTACGGCCAATAAATTCGGCAATTCTGGCTTCGTCATCGTCCTGCCACACTTCACCAAAGGTGAAGAAGTTCTTTTTACCGATCGATAGCGCGTACTCGCGCATGGCATTGCCAAATACACGGGCAAAATCGGCTTCCACATATTGCAGTGTATCGATACGGTAGCCGTCGAGGTCGAACCTGGCCATCAGGTATTGATAGGCTTTAATCAGGTGATTACGCACGGGATAGATGCTCGTGCCTGGAATAAGGTATTCTGTGACCAGTTCTTTCATGCGGGAGAAATCGCCACGAAGGCCATCATTACCACGCCGCCGGAAGAAGTCGTTCTGTTGTAATTGCTCTGGCCAGATGAGACCATTGCCGGGTGGATTCTGAATATTGTCGATATCTGTCCAGTCGCCCTTTGCCTGTCCCTGTCCGTCGCGCCAATAGATTGTATATTCCCTTGCGTCGTTCCATGGTGCTTCATCGCGCATACCTTCATAGTTAAACACATCACCGGTATGATTCAGGACAATATCCAGGATCACATACATGCCATGGGCATGGATCTCATCTACCAGGCTGCGGAATTCTGCATCGGCGGCAGCGGGGTTCTTTAATGCGGCATCAGGATCATCACAAAACCGGGGCTCTATGCGCAGGAAATCAAGGGTGCCATAGCCTCCCCAATAGTTATGGAACCACTGCGGATTCATTAGTACCGGAGAAAGCCATAGGGCGCCAACTCCCAGCTTTTTAAGGTAGGGCAGCTGTTGTTTGATACCGGAGAACTTACCTCCCTGGTATACAGAGCAGGGATACACGTTGGGGGATGGTGGTCCGGAAGGATTGTTGAACCGGTCTACCAGTAAGAAATAGATCCAGTGATCACGCCAGTCAGCAGGCGAGGGGAATGGATAAGGAATTGCACTTCCTGATGAAGTGAGTATGGTGGACTGTTGTGCGTTCAACACGTCCTGCATAATGGGGTCTTCTAATGAGCGGGGCATTTGATGAGTATTGTGCGGTAAACAATAGTTTTAATCTGCACGTGTTCCTTAAGTTAAGGAAAATTAACCAATTGACTATAGATAATAACCCCTGGGGATGGAAGATGGTTCACTGCCGGAGCTCCATTTTTTTGATGACGTCTGCTGCGTTGCCATTACCCGGATCCAGTTCAAGCGCTTTTTTATAGCTTGATAATGCATTGATTTTATCTCCAGCTTTTAAATAAGCTTCGCCCATACTGTCAAAGACATTACCGGATGCAGGATATTCTTCTGTGTTGAGTTTGAACAGTTCAATGGCATCATCCAGCCTGTTATTCCTGAGTAAATAATAACCAAGAGAATTACATTCCCTTTCACTGAAATAATAGTTATTACTGTCTTTGGTTTTTAATAAGGATCTATAATCAACGATAGCCTGTTTCACCCCTGTTTCCTTCGCTTTGCTCATTATCCAGTTTGCTCCTGAAATTTTAGGAATAGTATATGGTTGATCGTTCAGAATATTCACAAGGGCTTCCCTGATGTTGCCTACCAGCTCATGACGTACATTGCTGATGAAAATGATGGTGTTGTGTTTATTCACCTGACGTTCTATGTATGCACGAAATCCGGCAAACCCACCATCGTGCTGAATGATTTTATCGTCCTTATCGCCGCTTATAAACCAGCCATAACCATAGCCCTGTTTTCCATACATTTTGCTATCCCATACATTTTTTCCAGGCGTTTATTATAAATGATCCTGCCATGATCAGCCAGTAAAACAGCGCCGGAGAATTGTCCCTGGTTAAATATTGCAGACATAAAATCGTCTGCACGTTTTGCTTTGTTGTCGGTCTGCCCATTGGCTGAAAAAATCAATCCACTCAATAAAAGGAATATCAGCGCTCTTTTCATTTTTTTCGTTATGGCTTGAATAATCAGTAAGGTGATGCCGGAAGCTTTTTAGCCAGATATATGCCAATGTATTAATTGTACGTAAATCAATTGATTGTTTGGTGTCGGGCACTATTGGACCTGACCATTTGTGAACGGCTGATGTCCGGTTTTAATACATGCTGGTTTTGCGTTTGGCGGCTTATAGATCCGCGGGATGTTAGTTAAGAATGTAAGAAACCCCTTTCAATTTGAAAGGGGCCTGTAATAACTTGCTTTAATTGAGAAACGCTATTTCTGCTGCTCCTGGTCATCCACTGTCTGAGGCAATGGATAATTGCGAATTCAGAATCCGCTGCGAAGTGAGGCACCTGAAAACAACGTTATTCTGCATAGGCGGATCAGGCCTGAACAGCCTGTTTGTCCAGCCACTGCTGGAAGGTGATTTTACCCAGCCGCGCTTCTCCAAGCGGAACGAGGGACTGAGCATCAATTACGCTTCCAAAATAAAGGGCCTGCGGATCAGCGACTACTTTCCGGTTGTCTCCTTTTGCTGTGAGGTACTGGCGTACAAAATCTGCCATACTGAAGCGCTCAGGTCCTGCTACCTCGGTGATGCCGTTAATAGGCCCTGCTTCGACCGCATCAGCCAGGGCTTCAGACACTTCTGCAGCTGCAATCGGCTGGATGGCGCCGGTAGACAGGTATATATCATTACCTTTCATGGAGGAGTCGGCGATTCCGCCTGCGAACTCCATGAACTGGGTAGCGTGTACGATGGTATAAGGTATACCGGATTCCCGGATCAGTTTTTCCTGGGCCACTTTAGCCCGGAAATAGCCATTATCCGGCAGGCGGTCCGTACCAACAATGGACAGGGCTACATGGAATTTTACACCTGCAGCCGCCTCCGCTGCGGCAATATTTTTTTGTGAGGTTTGAAAGAAATTAAGCACTGCATTATCTTCAAAAGATGGAGAGTTTGAAACATCTATCACAACATCTACTCCGTCAAATGCCTCGTCTAAGCCTTCACCCGTGATAGAATTGACTCCAGAAGATGGGGAAGCAGCAATTACATGATGGCCACGATCACTTAATATTTCAACAAGTTTTCTACCAATGAGGCCGGTGCCCCCGATTACGACAGCTTTCATGATTGTGTGTTTTGTGGTTTGCAAGCCGGTTAAGAAATGATGTATGGTTTGACTAATGATCACGAAGTTGGCAGTATTCCCAGCCGGGAATATTAATCTATAACAAGAAATAAGAGGATGGGTTCACCAGTGGCCAGAAATGAAAAAGAAATAATTTCTGATTATATTTAAGCTTACCACTCATTAACCGTTATGATAAACAAACCAGGAATGCTGACCTTTCTGCTGTCAGTTCTCATCTTTCAATATGCTGCGCGGGCGCAGGAACAATGGACGCCCTTATTTAATGGCAAAGATATTAGTGACTGGATCGTAAAGATCCACCATCATGAAACCGGAGATAATTTCGGGAATACCTTCCGGGTGCAGGACAGCACTATTCAGGTGCGCTATGACCAATACGGTGATTTTAACGAGCAGTTCGGACATCTGTATTATAAAGTCCCGTTTTCCTATTACCATCTTAAACTGGAGTACCGTTTTACAGGAGAATGGGTAAAAACAGCCCCTTCTTATACCGTCCTTAACAGCGGAGTGATGTATCATTCACAGGACCCTCGTACTATGCCGAAGGAACAGGACTGGCCTATTTCTATTGAGATGCAGTTGCTGGCTGGCCTGGACGATGGTAAGCCGAGACCCACCGGGAATATGTGCTCTCCGGGTACACATATCGTATACGAGGGAAAACTGGATACCCGCCATTGTATCAACTCCAGCTCTAAAACCTACAGCAAGAACGAATGGGTACAGGCGGAACTGATCGTGCTGGGCGATTCGCTGATCACACATATTATCAATGGTGATACGGTATTACGGTATTCCAAACCACAGATCGGCGGTCCGGTGGTGAACAGGTATGATCCTAAGCAGAAGCAGGACGGGAAGATCCTGAATGCAGGGTTTATTGCCTTGCAGAGCGAGGGGCAGCCGATAGACTTCAGGAATATCAGGATCATGAACCTGGAAGGGGTATTCCGAAGGAAGTAAAAAGAAGTCAATACCTCTTATCTCTCAGTGTGTTTTTACGGATTGTTAATACGCTTTTACCATGTCTTTGACTTGGACTTAATGCTGTGTTCATCTCTGGGGGAATAACTGTTTTAACTTTTTTACTTAAAAAAAACGCTATAGGATTCAAAGAGATGACGGATGATTTGGTAACTTTTGAACCTCCGTAATTAATTCAGCAAGCGATTTGTTTGAATAAATCAAAATCTCCTGTTCAATTTTGGCTTGTCTGAGAGTTGTTTTCTTCCCCTGAAATTCCATTTCCTGAATGGTATGCAGTTGGGCTTTTAACAAGCTTAATTGAGCCTGACGGTATCTCTCTGCAAGCTTTTCCAGTTTGTTATCCGGAAATTGATTCTTTATAGCAAGGACCAGCTCCATCTCTCTTTGCTGTACCTGTTCCCGCTTTTTGACTGGTTCTGATCGTGGGGCGAAAAGTGGCATACATATGATTTAAAGCAATAAACACATCAAAGCTAAAATACTTCGATCGTTTTTACAAAAGGAGACACTTTTTCAATTGGCAATTGAATGGAAATCAATGTATTCTCCTTTTGTGATTTTCTTAACAATTACGTTTATGGAAAACTGATTTTCGGGGAATCCTCTAATGTATCACCTAAAATCAACTTTTCATGAGCCAGAAGATTCTCTTTCCTATTCTGACAATTGTTGGAGCCTCTTTGTTTATCAGTTACTTATATCCTTATACGCAGCAACCCCGGACTGAAGATCAGCGGACTTTGACGGTACAGCCGGATAAAACTCCGGATAAGCCGAATCCTGCTCAATCAAGGATCCAGATAGTATTTGCCTTAGATGCTACAGGCAGCATGAGTGGCCTTATAGGCGCCGCAAAGGAAAAGATATGGTCAATTGCAGGGAGTCTCGCACAGGCAGAACCGGCGCCCGTAATTGAGATAGGGTTATTGTTTTACCGGGATAAGGGAGATGTATTTGTGACCAGAAAGGTCGCTTTATCAAGCGATATAGACGATGTATATGGAAAGCTGATGCAGATAGCCGCAGAAGGTGGGGGAGATGAGCCGGAAAGTGTTAATCAGGCCTTGTATGAGGCAGTGACAAAGTTTAACTGGGATACGTCTAATGACACATATAAAACAGTATTCCTGGTAGGAGACCGCTCACCGCATATGGATTACCAGGATGATGTGAAATACCCGGTGAGTTGTGGGCTGGCTAAGCAGAGAGATATTGTGTTAAACACCATTCTGATGGGAAATGACAGCAAAGCAATGCGTATATGGAAGGAAATTGCGTCATGTAATCAGGGCAGCTATGCGCAGGTAGGAATGGACGCCAATGATATAGCTGTGAATACCCCGTATGATGCTGCGATTGCTGATTTATCGGACAAGCTGGATGATACAAGGATCTATTATGGCGATGCAAATGAAAAGTCTGTTGCCTATAAAAAAATCTCTAATAGTAAAATGATTGCAGGTGGAGTTAAGGCAAATGTAAAAGCGCAGCGGGCAGAATATAATTCGACCAAAGCCGGTAAGGTTGCATATTATGGTCAGAAGGAATTATTAGAGAGTTACAGAGATAAGTCAGTGAGCTTTGATACTATCAAGGAGGAAGAATTGCCTGATGTTATGAAAAATATGACTGCAACTCAAAGGAAAGTATTCATTGAACAGAAAATTGCTGAGAGAGATAGCTTAGACAGGGAATTAATCAAATTTACAAAACAGCGGCAGGAGTTTATAGAGAAGGATCTTAAGAGTCGTAAGTCAGCGGAAGTAGATAGCTCGTTTACAAACCGGATATATAAAAGTATTCAGAAGCAAACCGAAAAGAAGAATATCCACTTAAAAGCTGATGCTAAATATTAATGAGAGAAGGTTGTAATAGGTCAGGCGTGACTTTGGGGGAGACACACATAAAAAGAGCTGCTCTTAAGTGCAGCTCTTTTTATGTGTGTCATCATATTCGAAGTGCTGCAGGGTACTTCCTGCTTTAGTGTATCCTTTCTCAAAACTTAAATCCTGCGCCTACGCTTAATAGCCAGGGATTAATCTTTGTATCTGCATATACGGTCGCGCCGCCGGCTACTTCCGGAACCGTGGTGACCGTATTCTCTGTTTTCAGCCAGATCTTCTTTGCGTCTATGTTGATGAACCATTTTTTACTGATGTCTATATCAATACCCAGCTGAGTAGCAAAGCCGAATTTATTCTTGTAAGAAATATCTGCAATAGCAGGACCTTCTTTTATACCGTAGAATATTGTGTAGTTAACACCTGCACCAACATATGGTAGTATCCCCTTACTTACAGGCTGATGATACAGAAAGGTCAGGGTAGGAGGCAGCAGCCATACTTTCCCCAGGTCTACATCGCCAAGGGCGGTGCCCGTAGCAGTTACCTTATGCCTGGTGGTTCCCAGGATGAGGTTTGCAGATACCCGGTCAAAAAGAAAATAGGTAAAGTCCAGTTCTGGTATAACAGTATTGGATATGTCAGCGCTGCCGCCTATTGTACTGATAGTGGCGCTGGCGTCAGGAATTACCGCCGTGGCTCTCAGGCGTGCACGCCATTCTCCTTTCTGTTGAGCAAATCCTAATACACTGAGGCAGCATAAGATGTTGAATAATAGTACCTTTTTCATAATTGTAATTTGGTTTCTTGTGGACACAAACCTAGAGAAGGTACAATATGAAAAAGGTGACTAAGAGCAGGGGTATTACTGATTCTGAGGATTTGAATGGCTGATACTGCTCAGACGGAGGGATAGAAACCCGGTGTGTAATGAATTTAACCTTCATTATTATGGTTATATCTTTCGGTTATCAGATGGATGCTGTCTTGCAGTGGAAGGAAATAGAAATGATGTGTGAAAATGAAAATAAAAAGACCTTCCCATGTACCGGGAAGGTCTTTTTATTTGAACAAATTAAAGGATCAGTATGGGCTGATGATCTCAATAGCATATTCTGGCCAGCTGCTTATACTATGATATAGGACGGCTGTGATACCTGTAGTTGTCTTCAGGTCGTCTGCAATCCAGGTATTGGCGCTCGACGGATAAACGGTAAAAGGCCTGGAAATAACTTGCGTTGATGTACCAGCCAGGTAGAAAGTGATACTCGAAGGTACATTACTACTACCGTCTATCACATAATCCAGTGTACCAAGTTTGCTGCCGGTCTGCCCGGTGATCGGGAAAGTAACGGAAGCGACATTTTGCTTTGCCACCGGGGGGGGCTGGCGCGCAGGTGCAAAACTGAACAAAGAGAAGGACAGGCACAGTAATAGTGCAATGGACAACAATTTTTTCATAAATAGTACATTGAGTTTTTAAAAAGCAGCGGCATCAGCGGCTATGCTGGAGATGCCTGATTGTGTCTCGTAGCACGATCAACTAAGCATCAAATTGCGCCAATGAACTCCAGGCAGTATCCAGTACCACAAGCGCTGCTGATATGAAAATACACGGCTGTAATAGACGTTTGTGTTTTCATGCCTCCAGCCAGGTAGTTTCCGGGAGAGCTCAGGCTAAAAGAATAAGTTCCCAGTACAGTACCGGACAGCGTTTTGAACGTAATAGAAGATGGTATAGTTCCACTGCCATTTACTTCGTAGGCAATGGTGCCGGCAGGCTGGCCTTGTCCCGGTGTACCATCAGTGGTGCCGGTAATCGGAAAGGAGTACCTGCGTGCACTTTCTTTGATTACGGGAGCGTCAGAGCGTACAGGAGCAAAACTGGATAAGGAAAAGAATGCGCATAGCATTAATGCAACAGGGAACAACTTTCTCATAGATAATGGTTCTTTTTGTGTCTGGGTTAAAAAAAAATATCGTAACGAATATAAGTGTTTTTCGGACACAGGTTATGCTAAACATTTGCTAATGTTAAATAAACTTTTCTACCTATATAGATCTTAGTTGATGCAAAAAACTCCTGCTTGCATCCTTTGTTACTGTAATTTTTACAGGCAGGTTGAACCAGTCGCAGCTGGCTTTTGTTACTTTGTTATCGGCTGACATTTTCCGGTATGCCTGTCCGGTCGTCCGGCTCAAATAAGTGGCAGCAATTTTTTGAACATTTAAAATGAAACAGTATGAATCCAAACAAAGCATTATGGGAAAAAGGAGACTTTACACGTATTGCTCAGACCATGCGTCAAAGTGGGGAGGAGCTGGTGTCTAAAATTGGTGTTACGAAAGGAATGAAAGTGCTTGACCTGGGCTGTGGCGATGGCACTACAGCAGTTCCTGAGGCAAAAATTGGCGCCGAGGTTTTAGGTGTTGATATTGCAGGAAATCTTGTAGAAGCGGGCAAGCAGAGGGCTAAAGAAGCGGGGCTCACTAATTGCGTATTCCAGGAAGGGGATGCCAGTAACTTAAATGAATTACAGGATAAGTCCTTTGACATGGTGGTGAGCATCTTCGGGGCCATGTTTGCACCAAAGCCTTTTGATGTGGCGAAGGAAATGGTTCGTGTGACAAAATCAGGAGGGAAAATAGTTATGGGGAACTGGATTCCCGGCGATCCAACGCTCGTGGCCCAGATACTGAAGATCAGTTCATCTTACACACCACCTCCGCCAGAAGGTTTTATCAGTCCGATGACCTGGGGTATTGAGAGTAATGTGATTGAACGCTTTGGCAACGCGGGTATCGCAAAAGAGAATATATCATTTACCAGAGACACCTATACTTTTGTTGCCCCATTTTCGCCGGCTGAATTTGTTACGGTATTTAGAAGTTTTTATGGACCTACAATGAATGCTTTTGAAGCTGCTGAGAAGGAGGGAAGATCTGCGGATTTGCAACAGGAGTTGGAAGAGCTTTTTAACAACCAGAATAAGAACGGATCGGAGAAGGGTACTGTAATACCGGCTACTTATCTGAGGGTTACTGTAAATTGTTGACAAGGGGCCTCTTATGATTAGACAGTGATAAGCTCACTCAACACATTATCATTTCAAATTGGAGCAGCTTGACATAGTTGGTATATCAACCATGTGGCAATGCTATTTGAGCAAACTGCTCAAGGCATTGAGAGCATGGATCGTACAAGCAACCAATGAATGTTACCAGCTAAAAGTGTAAATTAATCCCATATAAAATATAAAGATAACTTGATCTTTCGGCATGATCCCCGATGGCATATTACTTGTACTATTGAGGGTACAGATCGTGCCGGCAGCTTAATAGATACAGATTGTCGCGCCCGGTTACATTTCTAACCAAAAGATATTACTATGAAAAAGTATCTGATTGGACTTGCTATTATCTTATTAGCAGGATCATTGCTTCCGTTGATGGTTAGAGGGCAGGAAAAAGAAAGGATTATAGGCGATAGTAAAAAGGCCAAAGCGGCCTTTATTGAGACAGACAAACTCATGGACGCCCTTTTTGACCACAGTTACGGATACGTCATTTTTCCCAATGTGGGTAAAGGCGCAGCAGGTGTTGGCGGAGCCGCCGGCAGAGGAGCTGTATATGAAAAAGGAAAATTGATTGGTCTTGCAAAGATGATACAGGTAACCGCCGGTTTCCAGTTTGGTGGTCAGGCGTACAGGGAAGTGATCTTTTTCGAAGATAAAGCGGCACTGGATCACTTTAAGGATAACAAACTTGAATTTTCCGGCCAGGCTTCAGCGATCGCTGCTAAAGAGGGGGCTGCTGCCAATGTTAAGTACCGGGATGGTGTACTGGTATTCAGCCAGGAGAAAGGTGGGCTGATGCTTGAGGCTGCCCTCGGCGGACAGAAGTTTACTTATCAGCCACGTGCGAAATAGGTAATCCCGGAATAACACAGATCCTGTGAATTTCTTTAAAGCGGTGTTATTTAGGAGATAAGTAACAAAGGTCATTAGAACAGCTAATGACCTTTTTATTATATATAGTAAGATGATCAGAATCAAACACATACCTGCCTGCCAATATTACATTGGATGGCGCCTGCATCAGATGTGGGTGAACTGAAGGAGAGAGAATTCCTGAGGTGGATACAGATTCAAATTGCATATTTTTGTAGGGTACAGAATCGTGAAAAATGAAAGAGAACACCTTATATACAAAAATTGCAAGGGTAATTGAGGAGCAAATTGAAAATGAAACGCTGAAACTCGGTGATAAGTTGCCTTCAATCAGAGAGATAAGAAGCTTTTACAATGTAAGTATAAATACTGCTATACAGGCTTACCTGGAACTGGAGAGTAAATCATTGATAGAATCAAGACCCAAATCCGGTTACTTCGTCAGTAAAACATCCAGACGGAAGTTTTCGCTGCCAAGTATAAGCAAACTGCAATCATCTAATAATGAAAAACACCCGGAGGATCTGATTACTAAAGTTTTTGAAACGCTAAGAGATAAGGAGATTACACAATTCTCACTTGGTGTACCAGACAAAAGTCTATTGCCCGTTGCAAGGCTGAATAAGAGCACAATGCAGGTGTTGAACAGATTGGAGGACGGAGGAATAAACTATGAACCTGTTCAGGGTAATATTAATCTCAGAAGGACCATCGCAAAGTGGTCATTGGTACTTGAGGGGAAAGTTACAGAAGATGATATTGTCACTACCTCCGGCTCTATGAATTCCATTTTTAATTGTCTGATGGCTGTTACTAAACCAGGAGACACCATAGCTATTGAAAGCCCTGTTTATTTTGGGCTACCTCAGATATTAGGCTCTCTTGGGTTAAAAGCAATTGAGATTCCGACGCATCCGGTTACAGGTGTGGAACTGGATGCGCTAAAAAAAGTGCTGCATAAGATCAGTGCATGCTGTTTTGTTACCAATTTTAGCAATCCATTAGGATGCCTGATGCCCGAGGAACATAAGAAAGAACTGGTAAAAATGCTGACAGCTTATGATATACCGTTAATAGAAGATGATATATATGGCAGTTTGTTCTTTGGCAGTTCAAGACCTACACTATGCAAGACATTCGATGAAGCAGGGATAGTGATGTGGTGTAGCTCTGTATCAAAAAGTTTGGCTCCTGGTTACAGAGTAGGCTGGGTAGCGCCAGGGAAATTTAAGGAAAAGATCATCAGGCAAAAACTATTACAGACCATCTCTACTCCAACCTTGTATCAGGAAGTAATAGCGGATTTTTTGGAATTCGGTAGGTATGATCATCATTTGCGTACTTTCCGGAAGAATTTATATGCGAATTGTCTGCAATTTCAGAGGGCTATAGAGAGCTATTTTCCTGATAATACGAAGGTGTCCCAACCGCAGGGAGGATTTGTACTTTGGATTGAACTGGATAAAAAAATAGATACCTCAGAACTATACGCTACCGCCCTCAGGCAGAAAATAAGTTTTGCGCCAGGAAGAATGTTCACACTACGTGACCAATATAGAAATTGTATGCGATTGAATTTTGCACTTGAATGGAGTGAGAAGCTGGAGAGGGACCTTAAGAAGCTAGGTAATATCGTTAAGAACGCACTTTGAACTGTACCCTAATAAATAGTTATATCTGTATCTGTATCCATAATTGCTACTTTTTTAGTTTTACAAAAAATCAGGACTATGGAATTGAAATTATACCAGGTTGATGCCTTTGCAGACAAAATATTCACTGGCAATCCCGCAGCGGTATGCCCATTACAGGAATGGCTTCCGGACGATGTACTATTGAAAATCGCAGTAGAAAATAACCTCTCTGAAACGGCTTTTTACGTACCTAAAGGCGATGGATTTGAAATCAGATGGTTTACACCAGGCGTAGAAGTAGACCTTTGTGGACATGCAACCCTAGCTACTGCATACGTTTTGCGTAACCTTGAAGGTTTTAAGGCAGATGTGATCAACTTTACATCTCCACGCAGCGGAGCTTTACCTGTGACTGTTCAGGGAGATAAGTTTTTACTCAACTTCCCCGTAGATAACTTTGAGGAAGTTGAGCTAACTAATGAGTTGTTATCAATAACTGATAAAAAACCAATAGCTGCATTTAAAGGTAAGACCGACTATATGGTGGTGTTTCAGCATGAGGAAGATATACGTACCATACAGCCCGACTTCGCTGCTATTGCCAAAATAAAGGCCAGGGGAATTATAGTTACTGCAAGAGGAACAACATATGATTTCGTTTCCCGATTTTTCGCCCCTGCAGTTGGCATAAATGAAGATCCTGTTTGTGGTTCTGCTCACACTACCTTAACACCATATTGGGCGAAACAGTTAAATAAGACTGAACTGAATGCATTTCAGTTGTCAAGCCGAAGTGGCGAGGTTACCTGCCGTTTATTGAATGACAGAGTTGAATTGGGAGGAAGAGCGGTGCTATATTTAAAAGGGGGAATATTCATTTAATATTATACAATTAAGATCAGTAGTATGAAAAATGTAGTAAAACAGGAGAATAGTGTATCAAGGCAATTTTTAGGGGTAGACTTTGTCGTACTGGCTATTGGTAATGATTCTATGGTTACAAAGATGTTGTACAAAAGTACTGATAACGTACCTGTTCACAAGCATCCTAACGAACAAAGCGGCTATGTGATCTCGGGAAAATATGTACTAAGCTTTGGTGGAAGGGAATATGAATTATCGTCTGGGGACAGTTATTCCATACCCGCTAATGTTGAGCATTCTATAAAAATAATAGAAGCTGGAGAAGTATTGGATGTTTTTACACCTATCAGGCAAGATTACCTGTAGCAAAATAAATTGTATACATGCACAACCGGGTAAAAGAAAGTTTCTATAAGCAGGGACTGATGCAGACTTTAGGAGCAGAGTTGACCGCTGTTGAAAAAGGCATGGTGAAAATATCCTGCCCCTTCACAGAAGCGCTTACTCAGCAAAATGGCTATTTCCACGCAGGCGTTGCTACCAGCATTGTTGACAGCGCCTGCGGTTATGCGGCTCTTACATTGATGCCTGATGATGCAGCCGTTTTAACCGTAGAGTTTAAGGTGAATTTTTTAAAGCCGGCCAGAACTTCTAAGCTTATTGCATTAGGTAAAGTATTGCAATCTGGCAAAACGCTGACTGTTTGCGAAGGTTATGTTTACGATTCAGAAGAACAACAACTTATCGCAAAAATGACAGCGACGATGATAGCGGTACGAACATGATATATGCTTTATGTTGCGTTTATTGAATGCAGCATCTATGGCGATAGGAGCAAGCATTGCTGTGATCCCTCATGTTCACAGCATTATTCCTCTATTATCTTAAGTCCCCAGGGCTCCAGCCTGATTACGCTGTTTTTATCAACCTCTGCGCCTTGCAATAATTCACGCCCGTTTCCAAATGTATAATTGACTGTAATTGGTTGTGCAGAATAATTGAAAAGATAACGGACCACCTTGCTATATTTATTAACGCCCTTTTTTGTAATGACGGGGAAATAAAGCTGTTGTTCTTCGCTCCACAAACCGGCATTTTTTAGAGCATCAGCTAGTATTTTTTCCATTACAGTGTTACTGGGCATTGAACCAATGTAGGTGGCCTGGCCTTTGCCGTAGTTATTCTGCGTGACGGCTGCATATTTTCCCCATACAGGATGATCATAGTACGCAAGCACCTTGGCTGTGGTCGGCGTGATCAGCTCCATCCAGGTGCTTACTTTATTATTCTCGTTGCCCACCTGGTAAGGATCGCCTTTTAAAGATATATTTTGGGGAGTGGTGAACTGGCTGTAGTAGATGCCGCAGGCCTCACCAATGATCCCGGGCTGGCGGCTGGCCCTCACTTTTACGTTCTGGTCTGCAAAACCGCTTTTAAAGGTATATACGATATGTCCGCCGTTACGTACAAAACGGTTTAAACGTTGTAGCAGGCTGTCTGGCGCTGCATATAAAGCGGGCACCACCAGTAGTTTATAGTCTTCTATATTGGTGCTTGAAGGGTCTATAAAATCAACGCCTACATTCATCCTGTATAGCGCATCGTACATTGGCCGGAGTATGTCGTTATAGTTTTCCCGTCCGGGCTTGAACTGGTTAAAGGCTGTCAGCGCTTCATTGCTGAAAAGGACCGCTACATTGTTCTTAATTTTAAGGTTGGCCAGATGTGGGCTCAGTCGTTGAAAATCCCTGCCGATCGTCTTTGCTTCCTCATAGGTGGGATTCGGCTCAAAATCATGGCTTAATAAGCCTTTCCAGTACGTTTCTATAGAATTATGAATGGAATGCCAGTGCCAGTATTCTACCATATTGGCGCCGGAAGCCAGGTGACTGAATGCCTGCAACCGGAGCTGATCGGGATAAGGCACCCATTGGGGAAAGCCCTGTGCTTCTGTTTCCAGCAGCAGGTAGTTTTTACCCCCTTTCATGGAACGGGTTACGTCGCCACCGAAGGAAATTTCCAAACCAGTCAATGCATCCTGCGAGGGATGGTAGATATCTACACCGGCGATATCCAGTGCTTTAGCAGCAGCAAAATGATCTACATCGGGCTGTATGCCATAAGAGTACCCCTTCCATTCAAAATCAAAATTCTGTGTGATAAATTGCCCGGGGTGTTTATATTCATTGACAATAGCTGCCTGCCATGTGAGATAGTCTGTGACCGCTTTTCGCTGGAACTTCGCAAATTCGCTTGTCTGGCTGGCGTTGATAGACCCAACCATAGATGGGAAGTCCTCCCAGTTGTTGATCCTGTTACTCCAGTAATCCAGGCCCCAGATCTTATTGAGGCTGTCGAGTGAGCCGAATTTCTGTTTTATATATGCTGCAAACTTCTTCTGAATATCAGGACCTGCTGAGTTATAATGCTTGGTCTCGTTGTCTATCTGGTAACCAATAATGGCTGGATGGTCCTTTACATGCTCCATGATCCTGCGTATCACCCGTTCGGCGTGAAAGAGGAAATGTTCGCTGGTGATATCCATATTCTGACGAGGGCCATAGCGGCTGGGACCTTGCGGCGTGATGGCCAGCACATCCGGATATTTCCTTACCAGCCAGGTGGGGACGGCATAGGTAGGAGTGCCTACAATCACCTTAATACCGGCTTTATGCATGGCGTTCAGCACCCGGTCAATATGCGAGAAATCGAAAACACCGTCCTGCGGTTCTACTGTGCTCCAGGTTGATTCTGCGATGCGAACTACATTAATACCGGCTTCTTTCATCATCTGTACGTCTTTTTCAAGACGCTCATAAGGCATGTATTCGTCGTAGTATGCAACGCCATACAGGAGCTGATCTATTTTCACTGACTGGGCAATAACCTCTTTATGGGATGCAAGAAGAATAATAGCAACCAGTATTTTTTTCATAACGTTTCAGTTAAGTGTTAGTATGACAAATATAATTATTACTTTGGGAAAACATAGTACGGACTTGCATAGGGAGGTGTCCGGGACTGTCACTGCCACAGATTTAAACAAATTTTCTTATATTTTTAGTTCGTGAAATCTTTCCCTGGTTCGAACGCAGTGGACTATTTTGAAAGGAAAGAAAATCGAAATTGGAACTCAACTACAGTTAAGTATTGCGTTGCGGGTAGTCCGTTCCTGTGTGATTTCGCTGATCATGTTAAGATCCGGACTGTGTATATGGATGAGATGAACTATTATACCCGCGACTATAATACCAGCGCTGAGCAGATGTATCAAACAATGAACCTCGTGGATAATATTAATCTTTCAGGACTTATCAGATGTCCT
The DNA here is from genome assembly GCF_900142925.1 of Chitinophaga sp. CF418. Classification (GTDB taxonomy): domain Bacteria; phylum Bacteroidota; class Bacteroidia; order Chitinophagales; family Chitinophagaceae; genus Chitinophaga. The sequence continues at coordinate 13,077 of NZ_FRCN01000011.1, read as the reverse complement.
GTTTTGATGGGAGTTGGATTGTTTGACGATGATTGTCCTCCGCGAATAGGTTTCGCCGCATTCGGCAATATCAGGGCGGAAAAGGAATACCATATTTTACCAGAGAAAGCGCATCCTTTAGGGAAGGAATGGCATCAATATTATCGGAATTGGCTGCGAAAGAAATTCGGGCTTGAATAGTGTTGTTAGGGGGAATTCCGGTTCTTTTTACCAGAGACAACTGCCATCTTTTTGTTAACATTGCTGGATAATCTTTTAAACGGCTCTAGAGAAGCAGTCTGTACATGATTAACGCTATTGACTGTGTTAAGCAATCCAAAAATGCTATCATTACGGTTCCTGTACAAAGACGCATTGACGCGCATCCTCCGTATGATTGAATTTGAGAGCCATCGTGCGAGCGGAAAATTCAGCGCTATCTTACCATCTACTGTGTCCGCGCTGGTCCGGAGATCTTCTAAAATCTGTTTATCAATTAGTGAAGGCTTCATGCCTTCTTTCGTTGAGTCTGCATCAATTACCCACTGATGATCAAGTCCTACTTCAATAAATTTGACTTTTTCATCAATTCTGCTAAGAAACCTGGCTTGTTCTTCAAAATAAGAAGCACTACCCTGGAAAGGCTGATTGGCAAAGGCTTGGAGAGGACCCACCAGCGGTGTTTCGGATTTCCGGGAATCATAAAGTTGTTTCTGTGAAGGGCTATTTTTAAGGTATACAATATAAATTACATATGCATGTTTATACGTAGAATCGTTATAAAACATTGCCCGTAGCTTTCTATAGACATCTAAGGTTGTTTTTAATCCCGAATTTTCATGATATCCTCCGTCAACGAAATTGCCCAGGCTATCAATATAGGCAGGAGCACTGAAGAGGGGAAATAATTCGCTGGTGTTACAAGCCTGTACGAGTGAAATATTTTTCTTTAAACTTCCGTGAATTTTCCGCCCTGAAAAATCGCATATGGAGTCTTCATATAAATATCCAATAATATCGATGGCGTCGTTAAAATAATCGTTACTTAATTTAACAGGTGAGAATATTCCCCGGCGCCCATCATTGCTTCTGCATGTATTAATAAAAACAAGTGGACGGTCAACCCGCAGTGTTAAGCCATTCTTATCTCTGTTATAAAAGAAACTCATGAAGTTCTTCTTAAGTATCATATCAGTACTTTTTCCACCCGAAATCTCATTGCATGCTTGTTGGGTATAGAGCGCTTCTTCATTTTGGAGTTCGCTATTGCGGTCATCTGAACTGATATCCAAGGGCAACAATGCTTTCCACAGATCTGTAAATAATAATCCGCTAATGGAGCTGCCCACAAAGTTGTTCTTATAAACCATTGAAGGTAGATGCAGCCAACTGCTATCTACGTCTGTTGCTGTGCCATTTTGCTGCCAGAATGCAAACAAGGTACTTAGCCCTACGGAACTTCCTGATACAGTTGAGATGGAAAAAATGTGTTTACGGAATTCACCCCTTGTATAATAGTCAAAGTTGATCATGTTTTGACTGAACCACATACCAGCCCTTGAGCCACCACCTTCTCCGGCAACCAGAATAATAGGGTAGGGCACTGTGGCAGGGGTTTTGTCCATATCGTCTTTTAACATTTTATATTTGACTTCAAATGTTGCTCTGTTTATATTTTTCCAGCCAATGGAATCGCTGCATGCATCTAACGTATAATGTACCAGGTTTAGATTAACCGAATCACTAAGAGCATAGAGGGCTATTATTAGTATCCCAAGTACCATTGCTATGAACTTTCGCCTGTTGCTTACGTTAATCAGGTATGCGACAAAATCGATAAAGAAGATATTGAGTGAAAATATATATAGTAGTATTGATTCTGGTGCAAATTCGGAAATTGTGTGATAGAAGAAAAGAGCGAAAACCAGTGCTATGTGTACTCCCAATAGAAATATATAAAGATCGCTGTTCTCCTTGTATTTCTTAAAAGGAGTACCGCCCGCCGTTGCATGTCGTTCAATAATGAGTTTATCGCTTTTATAATAAAAGAAATGCATCAGGAAGGAGAGCAAATAGAGAAGAATTGCTAATGCAACCTTAGCTTCAAAGTATGTACGGTGAAAAAGATAATATGTGCTGCCACACGCTAATAGCGTCAGAATAACTAATATGCGAATATACCATGTGCGTGCTTTATAACTGTGTATGTTGGTAATGACAGACAATATGATTAGTTCAATAATGGAAAATCCGATAAACCACAGCCAGATATGCTTCCCGTTAAACAACGCGAAAGCCAGCAACCAAAATGGTATGAGCGGCAGGGTCCTATGGAAAAAAAAGAGGTGACGCTTAAAAATGGATGTATATTCCCCCGGGTTGGTTTTGTTGTAATGGTCATCTCTTTGTTGGAAGATAAATGCGGGAATTATCCACATCGATAAAGAAAAGCTGACTACAGCTAATATTGTAAATAAGACTCTGTATTCACCATAGATGCCGTCAGGCTCAAACAAACTTACAATCAAGTCCCTTCCCTGGTTCATTTTGGTTATGACAAACCAGAATATTATAAGATAAAGGAGTTCCACAGCAGCATCTGCTAAGATCTTGCCTATAAGCCGGAGCAGAGTTTGGAAATTTTTTGCAGCTTTGTCCAATAAATTCTCATTGACTCTTCCATTGCTGCCCGATAAAAGGTTCCAGTATGAACTGAGTTTATGGTTGTGGTATGAGTCCATCGCAAATATGATTTATCGGTATTTGATAGAACGATATTGATGTGTGGAGCACGTATAGCCCGAAGTTAAGCCGGAAGTTGGTAAAGGGAAATACCAACTAGTTTGTATTTTTGTTGGAGATGGTTTGTTGCATGAGATATTGGAAGAAAGTACAGCGAACTTAATTGGTCATAGGCACGGCAATCCACATGGAGCATTTACAAAATCACGAAATTGAAGAATAGATAATAATATGAAAAGGAGCTGTCAGTTACCGATTTTAAATAGCTGAAACGAGGCAGATATGTTGCTGCAGAATTGTCCGCCGTTTTTTGCAACAAAAAAGTCGAAACTCATCTTAGGAGTCTCGACTTTTCTTGTTGCTTCCGGATCTTTAGAAAGTCTAAAACCAGCCTTCTCCTCTAACCAGCCTTGTCTTAATATATCCTGTAAAACAGCGTTTTTCCATTACCTGTACCAGTGCTCCCGGTGGTGGTAATATGACCGGTATTTCCGTTTCCATCATAACCGGATGCTTTATTGTAGCTTGATGTGCAGTTTGTAACGGTATGGGGTACGTTCTGCCCGGAGCTGCCCAATTTGAAGCCATTGCCATCTCCATTGCCGCCATAGCCATTATTGGTGGCTGTACAATTGGTGATGGTAACCGTAGAAGGCTGTCCGTACAGGTCCCAGCCATCATCCGAATTGTGATTGGCCGAGCAGTGATCAAAGCGGTTACCTGCCCCGGCTGATAACTTGCATGCAAAGCCATCTGCATTTTCACCAGCATTCTGCGTATCGTAGTTGTCATTGGAGTTACAATAGCTGATGTTGTTGTGATGCGACTGGTTGTAGATCTGCAAACCAGAATCGTGATTGCCTGAAGTGGTAACGTTATATACATAGTTATAACCACCATACTGGAATACAAGGCCGCAATCAGGCGCATTCTTGATAGTCATGTTAGTAATGTTCCAGTAGCTCCCATTACATTTCACGCCCCAGCCGGAGGAGATGCCCGAACAATCCAGCACGCCGCCGGTAAAATTGATCTTGGCGCTGGAGGTGCCGCTGTTAAGTAACTGTAAGGTACTGGTAAGTTTGATAGTGCCGCTGATAGTGATGATATCGCCTGCCTTCGCGGCACTAATAGCCGATTTCAGGGCTGACTCTGTATTTACTGTTACACTGCTGGCGGCTGCAGTAACAACAGCCAAAGAGGGCAGATTTTCGTCAGCAATGCCGGGGGATAGTGAATTGTTCTTCTGACAACTGGCGAGGGCCATACAAAGCAAAATAATGAGGGAATTGTTTTTCATAATGTGGGTTTTAATTATTGAAAGATAGTAATGAGGGGTAAACTGAATTTCAGCAATTAAATGATAGGTTGATTAGGCTTTGGTTGATTTTTTTACGCAATCGTTACCGGCAACGATTGCATAAATTGGCCGTAGTGTCTCGACCCTGTTGTGGCTATAGGTGGGAAAGAGTAGCTAGCTTCTATCTCCATTGTCACTTTTTAAGATAAATAGCTAATTTAGTGGCAGTTCTATTCAAGCGAAAGGAAATGGCAGACATTTCCCAACTTCAAGACTTTCCCACCCGTACGCCAGTGACGCGCGATTACTTTCAAAACTGGAATATCAAGGTAGTAAACGCGGAAGAGATTGCTTGTGACAATTATATCTCTCCGAACAGAAGGGATTTCTATAAGATCTTATTTATCCTTTGCCGGTACCAATAATGAAATAGAGGCCGAAGGTTAGGCTATAAGCATACCATCGAAAGCCCTTGGTAAATCCGGGGGCTTTATCTTTGCTCCATCGCCTTTACCTGCTCTTTGAACTTACGGGGCACCATCATGAGTATAAGCTGTTTATGCCATCGGTGTTTGCGGATTAACCTGTAAACCGGAATCAGCAACTGAACAAATCGTGGACGTCCCAGATCGAGTAGATGATTCACTTGTTTGGGTACCAGTATTCTTTGAATATCCAACAATAAAAAATAACGGAAGGCGCCTAAATGCTTTTTATATTGTTGAAAAAGATCACTGGTAAATGAACTATTCAGCAGGTTGTGTGTCAACTGGTATTCATACATTTTTTTCCACTCCTTGTAGTTAGAGGGAATATCGCGGATCTGCATATGACGACCGATTCTGGTGAAGGTGCTTACAATTTCATCCTGCTCTTCATCGGTTAATCTTCTTTGCAATAATTCAAAGGAGGTGATCGAATAATGGATCAACATGTATAATACACTCTGGTAGCCTTCATTGGATATTTTATAACCACGCGCTGATTCAACATTCTGGTGTACTGTATTTATTTTTTCAATCGAAGCGATGGCTTCTTTTTCTTCTTTGAAAATAATGTACTGTGCGTATTTTACCGTTGAGAACAAACGTCCGATAGGATCACCAGGCAATTTACCTGTAAAGTATAACCAGTCAACCTGCTTATTCAGGGCAAATTCTGCACTGGCGCCGGCAAATATAAAAAGTGTAATATCTGTCGTGCTCCATATTTTCTTTACAATTGACGTATCCTCTACAAATGTCTTCATCACAATTACTTTTTAAGCTATCGCTTTCTCCAGTTGTTTTATCTTTCTATGGCATATCAGCAAGGGGATTATTCCAATAATTCCGAACGAACAGTCAATCAATCGCCAGTAAACAGGTATCTGCCGGATATGCCCAGCTATAAAGGCGAGAGGAATAACAGATATGCAGGCTATGCAGCCGAATTCAATGATCCAGATGTTTTTTACAGGATCCTTAAAAGGACCGATGAATGCGATAGCGATTACAATATGTGCAAATGCCAGCCAGTCGTATCCATAAGCAAGATAAGGATATTGTTCATTGGTATTCTTTATTGCGTGGTAACAGGCGTATAACCATTTATAAAAGTCGGAATATTGCTCAGGCCACCAGGAGCAGGCCCATCGTAGCTCGGTTTCTACAGAGAAGGCGGTGATACCACTCAAAAGAAGGGAAATGATAAAAATGATAAGCAAAACCTTTATTTCCTTCCTGAATTTTTCCGTATTTGATATCATAGAAGTGCTTTGTAATACAAAGTAAGTAAACTTATTTCATACTTCCAATACCCTGATGCCTGTTTTTATCCTAACAGCGATTATCAAAGATTAAAAGAAAAGAATCAGAAGGAGAGTCCGTATGATCTGCCTAATGTATATTCAAATTTTGTGTTATTCAATGATAATTTTAAATTAGTGGAGGATAATAGTGGCGTGCGGCGGATAAAAGCGTCTCTGGATGAACTACAGGAACTCTGTGTAGATAAGATGGCCATTGAGCAGCGTGGATTCCTATATGTACCCTGCTAATTATATTATTCCAAGTAGTTACACCGTTTTCTATATTATGAACTCACGGATTAACTCACGGAATGCAATTTTAAAGAACATTAAAACGCGAATGTGGCGATTTTCAATTATCAATCACTCATACTGCATACTTTAAGTAGTTTAATAACCGCGATTTCTTAACTTCAGACATCACACTGTCATTCCCGCATCCCCAGGGCTTTCATGACCTCTGTTTTATATTGGCGGCCAATCGGAAGCTCCAGGTCCCCCACCTCAATAACAGAGGTACTAAATGACTTGATTTTATCTATTGCAATGATATATGCCCGATGGATACGCAAGAATTGTATGTCAGGCAACTTTTCCTCCAGGTAACCGATCCGCTGGTAGGTAATTATTTCCTGAGCGGATGTTTTTACTTTGATATAATCTTTCAGGCTTTCGATGTAAAGGATGTCTTTCAAAAAAACCTTAACCATCTTCTTATCTGACTTAAGATAAATAAACTGTTCGCCAGGTGTTCCGCTATCCTGAGGAATTAAAATTTGCGGTAAAGGATTTGATGACTCATTTGCGGAATGGTATTTATTAATTGCTGCCAGGAACCGTTCGAAAGGAATCGGTTTGAGCAGATAATCCAGGACATTGAGCTCAAAACCTTCCAGCGCATACTCCCGGAATGCGGTAGTAAAAATTACTTTCGGCCTGTTGGATAGTGTTTTCAGGAAATCGATACCTGTCAGTTTCGGCATCTGGATATCAAGGAACAATAAGTCCACTTTATTCTTTTGCAAAAATAGCAATGCCTCAATGGGATTGTCGCATTTGCCCACCAGGGTCAAAGTTTCCAATTGGCCGATATAATCCTCCAGGATAGCTATTGCCAGGGGTTCATCATCTACAACCAGGCACCTGATTTTGCTTGCTGCCATCGAATTATTGCAATTTTATTTTAAGGTCAACAGTATAATATTCCGGTTCCTTTTGTAAGATCAATCTATGCGTGTTCGGATATAGCAGGTCAAGCCTTCGCTTTACATTAAGCAGGCCAATCCCGCCCCCATGGGTAACATTATCGGCCGGGCTGCTATCCGTCCCCGTATGACTGTTCTCGACCTTTACGCTTAACCACTCATCTTTTACTTTGACATCAATAGTAACCCATACGTTGTCTGTTTCATGGCTTACTCCATGTTTAAAGGCATTTTCCACGAACGGGATTAAGAGCAAAGGTGCTATTTTTTTACCTTCAATTTCACCGGATACATTAAGTGAAACATCAAGCCTGTTGCCGTAACGGAGTTTTTCCAGCTCGATATAATTGCTGATATGTGCTATTTCTTTAGCAAGCGAGATGCCTTCCGATTGTGAATCATAAAGCATATAACTCATCAGCCCCGATAACTTCAGCACTACTTTTGGCGCATCGGAGGAAGATTGGAGTGTAAGGGCATAAAGATTGTTCAGGGTATTAAACAGGAAATGTGGATGTACCTGGGCTTTCAAATAATTCAGTTCCGCTTCCAGTTTTTCATGTAGCGTATCCTGGTGGATCCGTTCCTGGTCAAACCAATGTTCCAGCACTTTAACCAGCAGCGTAAACAAAAGTACCGGCGTCAGAAACCAAAGCATCACTTTGAAAATCAGATACCATACAAAGATGGCCTCATAGTAGGTGGTATCCGGAAAAAAGGTAGGCTCGATAAACCGTTCCAGTAATATGCGGTCCAACAGAGAAGCCACAAACAGGAGCGTTATGGCAGATGTAGCATAAGCGATATATCTTTTTTGCTTGAAGAGGAGGGGAAACAATAGATAGATGTTAATATAGGTTACGAGCATTGCTGCCGGCAACCTTTGTAATTCATCCAGGAAATATTTGAAAAGGCCGCCTTCCCCATCCGCATGTACACTGGTATAGACCAAAAGATAGCCGAGCCAGAAAAGGATATGGGTAAGTAACCTGTTCCCCGCTATATAAAAACGTTTCGTCATTAACTGTTATTAGCCTGTTCGCGTAACTTTTTTATCAGACCAAATTTAGTGTTTTGACATTTTACATGGCGACTTTTCGACAAACGACCGTTTTTGAGCAGTTTTCAGCACATATTCATACTGTATGCAGAAAAACGGTTCAGCCAGGCTTTATAGGGCTTGCAGTTTGTGGTTTGGCAAAATGCTGTGAAGCGGATGTTTTAATGGCGTTCATTTGCAATGAAACATTTCAGACCAACTATGTCCACGCTATACCCTGCAAACAAGTGTTCCCGGATCGGGCAAAGGCTTTATCCATCGTTGCTGCTCCCTGCAATGATATCCGGAAAGACAATTCAGATGTTCCTTTTGATGATAGGTATAACCACATACATTTACCCTTTTGCCCTTTATGGGCAGCAGCCATCAACTGCCGGCCAGGGCCACCTGGGTAAGAGTGCCATTTCAGGCAAAGTGATGAACGAAAAGAGGAGAGAGCCTGTCATTTATGCATCGGTGATAATTAAAGACAGTGCGGGAAAAACAATAGTTGCCTCGTTGACCGACCAGAACGGGTATTTTAAGATCGATTCATTGCCACCGGCCAATTATGTATTGGAAATTATTTACATGGGGTACCAGCCGTATACCCAACCACTAACGGTGACTGGTATAACGGCAAAGTTGGAATTGGGCACGCTACCTATGAAAGAAGGTACTGTCTCTCTCAACGAGGTGGTGGTGGCCGGGGAAAAATCCGACCTGGAGCTGAGGCCTGACAAGAAAGTATATTTGATCGGTAAAGACATATTGTCCCAGGGTGGCTCGGCTGGCGACATTTTGAACGGCATACCTTCAGTTGCGGTTGAACCAGGCGGCGCTGTCAGGCTGAGGGGCAACAGCAACGTGACTGTCCTGATAAACGGGAGGCGTTCGGGGCTTACGTCCGGCAATGTGATGACACAAATTCCAGCTGCCAGTATTGCAAAGATAGAAATTATAACCAGTCCCTCTGCCCGTTATGATGCTGCCGGTTCTGCCGGGATTATCAATATTGTGCTCAAAAAAAATATAAAAGAAGGGCTCAGCGGCCAGGCCAGGTTGGTATTGGGTGTTCCAAACGATTATAACCTGAATGCTAACCTGAACTACAAAACAGGCAAACTGAACCTGTTTGCTACCTTAGGCGGCCGCTATTCGGATTATGTCGGGTTGTATACCACGAAACAAACGACGACAGGTATTGCGGCTGCCTCGCTCAGTAAGGTGCAACATGAAAACAGGCATGATGATGGCAGGCTTGTTTATTTCGGAGGGGACTACTTCATTAACCCGCGGAACACCTTTACATTGGCATTCTTTAGAAATGCCACAAAGGACATAGACGGGACGACCCTGGATTATGATTTTGGGAGTACAGGCATCGACAGCGGCATCACACGGAAGGGGAGATCCAGGGAAGTCCGCAGTTATAATCAACTGGAATCAAACTATACGAGGACTTTTGATAAAGAGGGCAAAAAGTTCACAATTGATTTGCAATACGACTTCTGGAACAGTAATAAAACCTGGGACTTGTCGACCCGGAAAACATTTCCCGTAGTTACCGATTTGTATCCCATCAGAACAGTTGCTATCGGCGCCAGCAAAGACCTGGTCGTGCAGTCGGATATAGTAAACCCTTTTAAAAATAAATCGATGTTGGAATCAGGCATTAAAGGGGAAAACAGATCTGTGTCAAGCTATTTCAGGGCGGAGCAACGTCCTGACAAGGATTGGGTAACATTTGACAACATCGACAATAAGCTGCATTATAATGAACGCATCTGGAGCGCCTATGCGCAATACCGCAGCAAAGCTGGTGGTTTCAATTACTTGCTGGGCTTAAGATACGAATGGACGCAAATCGGGATCCGGGACAAGGGAGGCATTTTTAATAAAGAGAAGTATTATGGCAGAATATTCCCAACCATCAATCTGAGCTATGCAATGGGTAAAGGATCGACTCTTCAAATGAGTTATGCAAAGCGGATCAACCGGCCTGAATTATGGTATTTATACCCCTTCAATGAACTAACGGATTTCAATACACAATTTGTCGGGAACCCTGACTTAAACCCTTCTTACACCAATGTCATCGAACTGGCGTTGTTGAGGCAATGGGATAAGTTTACTTTTAACCCGACGGTATATGCACATTTCACGACGGCACCCATTGAGCAGTACACCTATCATAACGATAAAGGCACCTTTATAACGATGCCGTTCAATCTGGACAAGGAAAACCGTTACGGTGTTGAGTTATCCGCTATTTATGATCCTGTAGAATGGTTGAACCTCAACGGCCAGTTGGGCGTTTACGGGTTCAGGCAGAAGGGTTACTATAAAGAAACTGATTTTGATTTTACAAACACTTCCTGGAATGGCAGGATCAATATACGTGTTAAGCTACCCTGGAGATCAGCGTTTCAGGCCAGGTATGATTTGCAGGGCCCTGGCAACAATGCACAAAGACATACAAGCGCTTACCACTACCTCTCATCAGGGTTAAGCAAAAACGTGCTAAACGATAAGGGTACGCTAACCCTGGACGGAACTAATGTTTTGAACTCCCGTAAGATAAGGTCAGTGGTTACCGGGGAAAATTACATCATAGACCAAACCGACAATTTTAATGCTGCAAGGTTCAGGCTTAGCTTTAGTTACAAATTTACCGGGAAGGAAGGCCAGGTTTTCAGAAGCCGGAAAGAGGGAAATCGCGATTGACTTTGAGTTGGCTTAAGTGAATCCTGATGTTAGTTTGCTGTAATGATACCATTTACGATGGAATCTGTTTGGGGAAGAAACCGAGCCATAGACGTAGCCTTATCGCAAAACGAATTTTATAGATTCCGGCTGCAGTACGATGGTTTTAAAAATGGCATCCAGTGATACGGAGATGCCATAGGCGTTGATCTGTTTTATAGTGCCTGCATAGCCTTTGTACAACTGTGCGTTTTGATCCTGCTTATTGCCGATGACCATTACCTGCTGGCCGATGATATTCCTGGGACGTTCCGGCGACTGCAAGCTGATATCATATTTGACTGACAGGGCCTCTACCACATTGCTATTTTTAAGCGAGCGTGGGTAGGCTTCTGCGGTGGTGTGCAGGAATTGATCAAGTGCGTACTTTTTCTTTTTCTGATTAGCCTTATCGGTTCCTCTATCCTTAATGAAGTTCCACAATTCATGCCCTTCTTCAAAGCCCCCTTCAACATATTCACCGATCTTTGTCTTTTCCCTTTGGCCCAGGCTCGGGGGAAAATGTGCCAATCCACTGGCGTCAAACATGCCGATCAGGTGATCCGTAATAATTTTCTCTTTACCGGCCAGTTGATCCGGACTAAAGACAGCGTCGCCGTCAGTCTCGTACTTTTTCAGGAACTGGCGGTGCATTCCTTCCTTGCGCCCACCAGGAACACCTCCTTTGGAGATGGTTGCCAGGGGAGTGACATTTAGGAGGTGAAGATAAACAGCAATAAAAACCTCCAGGAAGCCAGTCTTTTTCGCGATATCCTGCTTAAATACTTCGCCCACCATGCCTGCATATTTCTTTGCGTTATTAAATGCACCTACCAGGAAGATCTGGTGCTTTTCATCGATCACACCGGCAAATTCAAGTTGCGGACTTTTCATGGCTTCCTGGGTCATGAGTGACAGTTGCAGCAGCGCCGTTGAGAGGGAAAGGCCACGGAGAGAATTGATGACAGCATCCTGGTGAACGGCCCAGGCGGTGGTATGAGCCCCCATGGTACCGCTGAAGGGACTCTTGGTACGTCCTGTGGTGATAATATCGCCGATATCATCCCGGTTATTCAATAGTACGGTCGCCTGGAAGCCGGATCCGCCACCGGCAATATCTGAATAGCCAAAGGCGCCACCCCGTACGCTCGATTCATCCAGTTTATCCGATCCGCCTAGTTCTGACTCCACTTTTACCTTATCGTTCGCGTCTTTGAAGGTATAAGTCCCGGCGATGTTGGTAAACTTTTCTTCTCCATTCACAAGTTTCACGATATGTGCAGCATTCAGCGCAGGGGCCTTTAGTGTTACGTCTGTTGTGAGAAGTGCAGTATCATGCATTTGACTGAAATCGTAGGCAAAAGGATAGGCCACCCTGATAGTACGCAGGAAATTCTGCAGGGATAAAGCCCAGATCTCTTCCCGCACTTCCTTTTTCTGTGTATGCTGGTGACCTTGCGCAAATACTTCCGGCGTTTCGGCGGCGAACATCGTCCAGAGGGTTCCACGGACTGTTTTTTTGTAGACTTCCAGCTCCTCGTTCTGCAGTTCACCTTTCAACAGCTTCCGCAGTTCTGTATCCATGCCCGTAAAGTTCTCATGTTTCAGTGCTTCGTCATCCAGGGGAGTATAGGATTCCAGGCGGTTGTTGCCGGAGGGCGTCTCTTCGTTTTTCTGGAACTTCTGTGAAGCGGCGAATTCGAAATAGTTTATCTCCCCTCTGGCTACTCCTTCTCCGTGGCCGGAGGGATCACCGCCAGCTACTGTGGACATTGGAAGCAGGTTCACATAGGTAAGGTAGGCGTTAATGGCAATCCGTAACACCTGCAGTGCGTTGCTGTAATTTTGTGCGGTGATATTCGCTGCTGCCTTTTGGAGATCGTCACGGGATACCGTCAATTGGAATGCAGCGTAATCCAGTTTTTCCCATTGCTCTTTGGCGATGTGTATGCACTCGAGATAGAGCGTCTTGGAGGTAAACCAATAAAACTATAGTGCTTGCAAAATTGATGTCATGATTTCCAGTTGTGTGGCAGGAGTTCATTAAGCCTATTAACTGGATGATTATTTATTCTATCGAAGACATCTTTTAGCCATTCAAAAGGATTTACATTGTTCATAGCGCACGTTCCAATGAGGCTGTATAACATCGCAAGGCGTTGTGCTCCCTTCTCGCTTCCAGCGAACAAAAAATTTTTACGCCCCAGGGCCACTGGACGGATATTCCTCTCGCACGGATTATTATCCGGATGTAGCATACCATCGTTGACATAATAGG
>NZ_FRCN01000010.1 GCF_900142925.1 Chitinophaga sp. CF418 | reverse complement strand
TAGTCTGGAAAGACAGAAAGGAGTTTTGTGCCGACCTTAAAGAGGTCTATGGTGCTACAAACAGAGAAGCCGCGGAGCAGGCATTAATTACATTTGGTACCAAATGGGGGACTAAATATCGTCACGCTATTCAGTCCTGGGAGAACAACTGGGATAATCTTACCAGCTATTTTGACTTCCCCCTGGAGATCCGCAAGATCATGTATACCACCAACACTATTGAAAATCTCAACAGAGGTATCAGGAAGTACACAAAGACGAAGGTACAGTTTACTGACGATACTGCGGCTCAAAAGGCGGTATACCTGGCTATAATGAACATCGAAAAGAAATGGAGTATGACTCTCTCTCCATCAATTTTTAACGATCTTTGAAAACAGATGTCGGCTCTAAACAGTTGCCTTATCGTTTACACAATATATTTTATAGTCTCGATGAAACCGCCCCCTGTGAGGCCTATAAATTAAGTTCCGTTTCTATAAGCATTCTTAAGAAGGACAGCGGATTAATTTTCTTCAACATCACTATATTTTAGCTTATAGAAAGCTCACTGTACTAATAACTTAAACACCGCGAAGGCTTCGAACTGTATATGAGTATCTAAATTTATTATCTTGTCTTGCATCCCGGGTTGTGCTTCAAGGCCTGGTAAGGTTAATGAGATACTTTTTTTTCCTAACTGCCCCAGTTTGTTAGTTATTGGATCGTAAGCCCAACCACCGTGCCATCCTCCGGGAACAAAAACATATGTTTTTTCATTTTGCATAATATGCAAGATAAACAAAATAGGGCCAGTTGTCCTGGTAATAACTTCGTCAAGTTGCCAGTTCCGGCTATCCGGCAAAAGCCTGTAAATGCTTTAGCATCAGGTTAGATAATTCTCCTATCGTGGGAACGATTGAGCATGTTGATTTATTTCTTTGTAAGATAATTATGGTATTCCTTTGATAATTTAGTACCCACATTAAAGAACTTGTCCACGTCGGAGTTTTTATATTCCATGTCCAGCAGTTCTTTATTGAAATAACCAGTAAGCTCTTCCAGGGTATGGCCACTCCAGTCCGTTTTCTTCAATGCATGTTTGCCTCTATCCTTTGTAGCGTAAATGAACGGAAATGAAAATCCTTTCTGGACGGACAGTTTCTTGCCTTTTACTTCTGCATCAGACATATTTATCAGCGTATGAATAGCCGCATCTCCCATCACCGAAAGACAGGTACTTTTTTTAAGACCTCTTCCTTCAATAAAAAATACCTCTTCTACAGTTAAGTTACCCGTAATCTGAGCCAGATCGTCTTTATGGTCAGGGTATCGTGTCCACATATTTTTAGTTTCCACATTCCCTGCTATCAATCCTTCATAAAAACTCAAAACTTTGCTATGTACATTGCCCAGTACTATCGGTTGGGAAAGACGCAGGTTCTCCGCTTCATTTACATATTTGTAATAAACTTCCCAATAAATATCATTAAAAAGATCGAGGGTTTCTGTTTCTATATCGCCTTCGAAAACGGGGAAAAGACTTTCATCGAATTTCGTCTGGTCTTTTGATTTTTCATACAGCGCTTCCAGCTTATTGCCTGCAGGTAACATTCCCTTCAAATCCTTGTAGGAAATAATTTTAAAATTGTTGCCTTGAATCATTGTTCTATGTGCTTAATAAGTATAGGTTTTCACCTCCCAATTTGTATTAGGATATTTCAGGAATGAATATATGAAATTTGAATGAAATGTCATATTGATACCCCCCACCGTATGTTATCAGTAAAAATAGAATTTGTATATTAGGGAGAATGTAAGCATCAGGGGAGCGAGTGAAACGACCATGGAATGCCAGCAAGAACCAGCTGTTAATATGGCTTTAAGCGAATATTGGATGAAGTGCTTAATTAAGGAATAATAGACTAGATATAATGCGACTATTTCTAATCACAACATTGACAATTTTGACATACAATTGTTTTGCCCAGGTGGGGAAGGTGAAAGTCTCCTATTACAATGACAAAGTGGACATTGTAAAATTTGAACAATGTTGGGATGATAAGTTGGAAATGGAGATAATACTTTCTGAGAGAATTTAAGGCCTATCTCCGCGGATACACCGCAGGGGCCTGTCTTATGTTTGCAGAACAATTTTATAACAATTATTTCATACTCGTTTTGTTGTATGACTCACGCTACCAGACTAATTTTCCCGCTTAATAATAATTTTATGAAACACGTTTTATTGTTCGCAGCGCTTTTCATCACGTTTGGGGTACATGCCCAGAAAAGTTCTTTAACGGAATATCCTGGCACTTACAAAGTAGGCAAGGGGGATGCCACAGAAGATACGAAAGTGGAGTTAACAGAGGATAAGTTGACTATCAGCGGCCGTGCGGGGAGTGCAGCTCTCAGCATGCAGAAACCTGATACCTTTTCTGTGGATGAATATGGTGGCGAAGTGATCTTCCTTCGTAATACCGCTAAACAGGTTTCCGGTATCAAGATAAACATCCCTGCAGGTAATATAGATGTAGAAGGTATTCGTATAGAAGACCTGACAGAATATGTAGGTACTTACAAAATGGGGC
Organism: Chitinophaga sp. CF418; assembly: GCF_900142925.1. GTDB lineage: Bacteria > Bacteroidota > Bacteroidia > Chitinophagales > Chitinophagaceae > Chitinophaga. The sequence continues at coordinate 398,293 of NZ_FRCN01000010.1, read as the reverse complement.
AGGGTGATGATGCGGATGAAGTGAAAGTAACGTTGAGAGATGGTATCCTTAACGCCAGCGGTCGTGCCGGTAGCGCAGATCTGAGCCGTCAGAAAGCAGATACCTTTAACGTAGAGCAATATGGCGGCCAGATAATATTCAGACGTACTGCCAACAAAATCACTGGTATCAAGATCGACATTCCTGCTGGTAATATCGACGCAGAAGGCGTGAAGGTAGATGTAAAAGACGCTCCCGCAGCATATATACAACCTGCAGAGAATAAGAAAATTACTCACGCTGCCTTTGTGAAAAAAGGACAAACCGACCTGGAAGTGCACCAGGCCGGTTTGTCAGTTTAACGTTATCTTTCCCGTGATGGCCTCATTTAATAGATCTCGAGGATCACCATATCCATTTTATTAAATAGGAAACTATCTCCCGCTTTTTTGTGTAACAGCAATTTCGCCAGCGGGGCATCGGGTGAAAGAAAGAATATTGTCTGATCATCTATCACCTGCTTACCTAATCCGGCTGCTATAAAGAAAGAATATGTCTGACACCTTATAAATGCCCCCAATTGAACAGTAGTATAGATGATGTCTGTATTTACTTTCTGTAATTTGTCAAACTCCCTGATATTTTCTGCCAGTTGTCTTGCATACATATCTTTTTCCAGGTGCCCCATCGCTCTTCCTGTTTCATATTTGTCACCCGCCGAGCTTTTGTCTTCACTATTCGCTGCCTCCTGTGCATTATCAACGGCCGATTTCGCCATTGCGATTCGTTCTGCTATCAGTACCTCCCCGGCCTTTTTTAGCCTGGTTTTAAAGGTGATCATTTCCTGGCGCGTCATAAGTTGTTGATTGAATACCGGTCAATTTAAGAAAAATTTCTACCAGTACATTGTTATCCTGCCAGGTATTCTCTCCTTAATTATCACCCTAAAAGCGCGGTTTTGAATACGGAGGCAGTGTAACAGTTGCAGCACCGTTTTTCATCATCCAGTTGCGAAAGGAAAATATAGAAAAATTAAAAGACGGTACAAGATAATCCTTGGGATTTACCTTTTTGTAGTCGGCGATCAGTGTCATGGTTCGCTCTAACTGGTCAGATAGCATAGCAGCTTGTATGGAATTCCGCATACAAAGTATTCTCACATTCTGACTGATGTCAGGACGTTGCAATATCTCCTGATATTTTTCAAGCATACGGGAAAGTGCGGCCTTACAGGAAGTTCTCACTGTTTCCGTACCCAGATGGCTTATCGCATAGTCTGTACTGTCTACAATGTTAGCAATATCCTGATAGCCCGCTTCGGGGTTCTTTACGCCATAAATAGCATATTGTTCTCTCAATGCTTTCCAGTAACCGTAGCCATTATTAAGTGTCGCAGTAATGACGGGAGCTGCTTCATTCCATTTTTTGCTGAATAACAGGCCGCTAATGTTGTTCTTCAGGTTAGCGTCATTCATTGCATCGTAACATGCCGTATCAGATCGAAATGGAATAAGGCCCATCCCTGGTCTGAAATTATCCAGTACATTCGCATGCAAGGTGTCGCTGAAAATATTATTTTCCCCAGTCACTACAAATGTTCGCTCTATTCTCTCTTCTTTATTCAGTACTATTATACTTATCGGGCAGCGATAAGTTATTATAGAAATATATCCTGGTCGTCCGAAATCAGTAGAATACTCCGGCGTCTTGTATTGCAGATCCAGGATACCGGGGGTTATGATTTGAAAAGTATAATCTGCTGTTTCATTTTTCTCCGCCTTATGCGCTTTGCTTTGGAAAAGTATAGAGTTGTGCATCATATCACGTTGAGCAGCGGGCGACGCGACGATGGAATATTTGTCCATTTCTGTCAGCTCTTTGATGAGGCCATCGAGGTGTAAAGGAGTACCGGGATACCGGGTCATCAGGTGGATATCCGCTTCTTCCCCTTCGGGCGATAGTATCAGCATGTTCCTGCTGGCATACATGGCTTTCGTTTGCTCGGGCAGATCGGCAGCTTTATTCTTAAAAGCGGTGATGAGCTGTTGGAAATAGCTGTTCGATTCAGCGCTGTTTTGCAATTGCGCTTTCTGAAAATGTTGGTCGAGTGAAGGGCCTCCTTTGGTCAGCAGAGAATCAGCATAATGATGACATGACGGCAGTCCATTCCTGGCTACATCTGCGGCTGCCGCTAGTCTTGAAAATTCATACAACAGCTCATAATTGCTCCTGACAGTCAGATCTTTAATGAGCACATAGAGACATGCCTTATGAATGTCGATCCACTCTTTATCCATCACTTCACCCTTTGATGGATTTTTGGAAGAAAGATAATCCGGCTGTTTGAGAGCGCTGAAAACCTCATCTTTCAAAAAAATCTTGTCGCATGAGCTTACCACCTCATTCAATTTTTCCCGTTCGTTCTTAGCGAAAAGAGCGGTGTTAGCCTGGTAGGTTTGCTTGAATTCAAGATACTCCGCTTTCGCCTGGTTGGCCAGATTCATGCGGCATGCACTATCCCTGTAGCCTGGTATCATTCTGAAACGTGCATCAAAGTCGAGCATTTTAAAAATAAGATCAGCCTTGATCTTTTCTCTGTTTTGTGCAATTGTGCCTTTGGGTAACGCTAATGATATTAGTAAGGTCACCCACAATGTAACAGGTCGTAATTTAAACATAGGATAGGAGGATTAGATTTCTTGGGCGCGAATTTAATCCTCCTTTTAAAAGTGCAATAAAGAGATTTATAAGCGGCAAGACTGCCGGTTACCGGAACCTTATTTTGATGGCAGGTGACAAACCACCACTCCTACAACGCCTGTATATGCAGGTGATCCAACGCATCAGCAAAAAGATACCTGATATTGGCGCCTCTTGCCTGTGCATTACTGATCGCTGTACGCAGGGTATTCCTGGACGTCTCGTTGGTGATATGTCCAAGATCGCCGTTGGTACTACCGGTAGGGGAGTGTTCATTCCAGCGGTTAGGCAGGAAGAAATTGCCAGTGGTGTTAAGGTTCTGATATTCCGGGAGGAGTGTAGGTGGCTGCGTATTGGCGTATACGGTGATATGCCTGTTATAGGTATTAAAGTCATGGTCTGCGCCTGCACCATCCGCATAAGGTGGTCTTGGCAACCCCAGTGCATAACTACCCGGAGCGAGATTATTAATAGCTGCTACTACGGCATCCAGGCATTGCTGCTGATTACGTACATCAATTCGTTTGCCGTCAATATGTGTAAGATCAACAGCAGTGCCGTTGGAATGATGAGAAGATGCCGGCCGGATATAACTGAGAATACCAAAGGCCGGATTGGCGCTGCTGTTGTGGTCAAGAGAAAAATAGAGCATTTGTGAAATACTTTGCAGCAGGCTCAATGATGGAGTAAACGTATTGTTGCTTAGTGTATATGTACCATTGGCCTTGATCTGTTCCAACTGTTGCCGGATATTGGCGGGGATTACAACCCTGCCGGGATTAGACAGTATCTGTTCCGCTACCTCCTGTACGGTAAGTCCTTTGGCGGTAGCTAAGCCATTGATGCTTTGTGCTCCTGATGGTGCAGGAGTAGCGGTGTCAAAACGCAGCAGGTTATTATGTTCTATGATGGAAATGAGGGCATTCGCATAGTTTGGATCTGTAGCGTAACCTGCACGGGCAATCTCGCGGGCAAACTGACGTCCGTCATCAGTGTGATTGAAGGCCTCGCGGTACCTGCCATTGCTGACGAGGAAGTTGCCATGGTCGTTGAAACTTTCTACTGCATTGGCGTAAGCCCTGAAATTATCTTTTACCCGCCAGCGATAGCGCGTGTTGCCATTGCCATCTGTAAACTGTTCGATGGATATAATCTCCGGATAGGGGTGACGGCTACGGTCGTTATCACTATGGATCTCGGTAGTAGTCAGGAGCTGTTTTTCCCCGGTCCACGAAGAACCGGCCTTGATACCGAAGAAATTAAAGCGGGGAGCATGTTTGCCCCAGCCAGATTCCAGTGCCGCCTGTGCCAGTGTTACTGAAGCTGGTACACGGGTCTGACGCATGCTGTCTATTGCATTCTGTGCAAATTGCTGTATAAAATCGTCCTGTACCGTAAGATCATTGGAGAAAAATGCACGGTTTTCCAAAGAGAATGACTGTGCGTTGCTGGCGCTACCGTTCCACATTTCTATCTCTGCATTGCGGCGGTTCACTAGTCCCTGCGAGGTCACCAATGCGCCATTCTGCCTGATCTTCACCCATTTTCTCATTTCACCCGGTACCGCACCATAGTTCCCTTCATTGAGCACCCTGCGTAAAGTGGACTGTTTAAAGTTGGCAGATCCGATGTTATATACAAAACTGACGAGTGCATCAAACTGGTTCTGGTTCAGTGTTACGGAAATCTGTTGATTAACCGTTTGCTGGAAATCACTTACTCTTTCCATCAGCAGTTCTGTAGCCCGCTGATCTGTGATACCATTTTCGTAGGGCTGTTCAGAAGCTGCACCGTTGCAGTTCCCCTTATGTATCAGGGTGCCGTAACCGATGGTGCAATGGCCTGCCTGATCATTATATTTTCTTGCCCGGAAACCTTCCAGCCTTTTGATAAGATCAACGCCGCTGGTGGACAAGGTAGAAAATGATATGGCAGCGTTAAAAGCAGAGAAGGAATGGGCCGCAGATACGCCTGCCGGCCAGTGTACGATCTGTATCCTGCCATCCCAGTCCTGGCTGATGCGTACTTCCCGTTCAAATTTCACCAGGAAGTCAGAAAATTTTTCCGGATAGGTGGTACCCGTAGCAGGATCTATGATGGTCAGCGTAGTACCCTGAGGGGTACCATCGCCTTTGATGGCGGTCATGATGCGTGCATGTATGCCAAATTTGGCATCAGAGCCTTCTGCGGTAGTGACCCATAAAGGACCAACGTTACGCATAAGTTGTTCCCAGCCTGAAATGGTTAAACTCTGGGGATATTTGAATTCGAAACCGGCTGCATTCAGAAAAGGTATCTTTTCTGTAGCCAGTAGCCACTGATTGGCTTTGAACTTTGCAAGATAAGTGGCCCCGATCGCGCCTATTGCAGTCTCAATAGAAGTAGAACGGTGGTCCCGCCAGGAAATCATCATCGTTGCCACTGTAGCCCAGCATACCAGCCCGGAAGGCTGTTTAATGACATCCACTGTACCGGGGATCTCATAATCCACAGCGTCGAATGAATTAGCAAATCTTTCCACAATAGAAGCAGATCTGGCATAAGTTCTGCGTCTTCCGGCACCAAGCAGGTTGCTTACTTCAAAGAAACGATTTTCCATTTTAGAACGGATTGAGTATTGTGAAAAAATTACAGTGTTTTACCTAGTTCAAAATGCATCCCATCCTTCTTGCCTTTGAAATGCCCTCCCCAGAAGAAGCCTTGTTGATTGGCGATAGCCACCAGTTCTCTTACACATCCTTTTTGTCCCATCAGGGCAGGTTCCTGTCCAAATCCATTTGTGCCGGCATTGATATCAAAAGCGGTACCCCAGGCATGATTACTGAGTGGTCTTGGGGATCGGTTCTGCGTGCCACGGATATATCTGGCGGCATAACCACCTTCAAAGGTCAGTATTCTGTCCAGCAGTCCTGCTGCTTCCCATGCAGCCCAGAGGGCTTTTAATCTTTCTTCTCCTGCTTTATGGAAGTTGATGACACCATTTTGGATAACCTGATTGCCGATTTTTTTGCCATTCAGCTGAGGTATGCTCACCCGTACAATGTTATCCGCAGCCCAGGTGTTCGTTACCCTGATGCCGTCGCCACCGAAGGTGGAAGGATCTGCTTCATAAGTGAATGTGCCGAATGCTGCGGCACGTTCCGCAGTAGTTAGCGGGCGGATACTGGTGGGCCGTGGCGGCCAGTTGGGCCCATTGGTATCCGGTGGGCTCATCTGCAAACTGGCAGGCTGCTCGGGCGTAACGGTCGCTACCGGTTTCTGGCTGTTGTATCTGTGGATATCGTCCAGGTCATTCAGAAACTCTAAGGGATTCGGTTCTTCTTCACTTTTCTTATTAACGGGTGCCGGAACATTTTTCTTCGCAGGCGCTGACGGAGGAGGTGCTTCCATCATCTTATCGAAATCATTGAACCGGTTATCCAGTTCCTGTGCATCTACCTGGATGGTACCCAGGTTATATGCATTGGCAAACTTCATATTTTGCGCGATACGGTCAAATATCGCGTGTTCATTTTTCAAAGCAGGATCATTTCCTTTCGGAGCCGCCGGTTCATCAACTGATTGTTGTTTGCCTACATCTTCCCGGTTAACGGTCTTCTTTGCTGCAGGGTCATAAACCTTCTTGCCGGAAAGAATGGCTTGCAGATCATTTACGATCTCTTCTTCCCTTGAGGAAAGAGAACCGCTGCCTTGTGCCGGAGATTCGGGAGCTTCATGCCCACGCATTTGCTTGATGTCTTCCAGTAAGGCTGCCGTATCCGGACTTCCATCATCCGGCCCGGGAATGGCGGGATACGTTGATGGTGGAACTGCTTCGTCTGAAATGGCCTTTCCCATCGAGAAGGGGTCGAGTACGCTCGTCTGCAGCTCCTGGTGTTCACTTACCGGTGATGCAACGGGTGGTGTATATACAGGTACGTATGTATTCTCCTCATCCGTAGATGATTGTAATACATACTCTTCAAAATGGGCTTCATCATTTACAACAGATGCCTGTATAACATACTCTTCGAAGATCTCTCCGTTACTATCTGCAGAAGCAGCCACGACGTACTCTTCAAACGGGGTATTGTCTTTGACCGTGAGCACTTCCCCGTTGTCAAAGCTCTCCGTCAGCGACTTCTGTTTTTTCCTTTTAGGACGGTGATGTCCACCGTAATAATCACGGAGCAGATCATCATAACAGGAGTAAGAGGTATGTTTCTTCTTCATATGCCTGTACGTTTAAAGTCTGATATTCATTTTCACGAGGGTATAAGGATCGAAGGTCATGATCAGTTCAGATTCCTGTTGTGTGATGTGATCTTTATTCAGTAATATTTTCAGTTCATTGGCACTGAACTCCATCACTTCAGCAAGCGTACTATTGATGACAGTTACCGGTGCATACTGCTTGTCCAATGTGAGATTCTCTCCCCGCACATGCAGATACGGCCTTTTATTTTCATCGAGCGCAAGACTGACAGCAGTCACTTTTGGTGGTGTTTGATTTCTTCTGGATTTCTGTATCTGATTGGCCAGTGTTTTATAATCGATCTCGTTGTCGGTAGCGCGTTGTATATCTACTTGTTTTTTTTCTACTGCCTGCAGATCATCTACAGAGCTCACACCGAGTTTGCGTAGTTTTTTCTGCGTTTTAGTATCTACACCGATCTCTTCTATCTTAGTGTCATTTTTCAGTCCTGACATTTTGGTAGTGGCCCTTACTTGCTGGTCGGTAATTGATCCCAGCTGGATGTTGACCTTCGATGCACCTTCCTGACCGGGTTGGGCTGTGATGAACCTGATCTGATCTCCGTCAAAAGTGGGGAAGATATTGAGGTCGATGGCGAGGTCCTTGACTGTATAGGTCAAAGGTTTATTGATAGCTTTGATAGCCAGTGTTTCACGCGTTTTGTCCAGCTCTACTACGAGAGAGTCGACAAAATCCTCCAGGTTCCAGTATTTGTTATCATTCGCCATCTTCTGATGCTGTATATTTTTCAGCTTTTATAGTAATGCTGTGATAAGATGGACGGAAGCTGGTATCTACCCTATACATGGGTGGTACAGTACCGATCCTCACTGTTCCATCATCATTTGTGCTGATATCCAGTTCTATGGGAGTGCCGACTTCTATTTCGTATATATAACTATGTACCCCGTTTTCCTCGTCTGTGAAGTCGCCGGGAATATCCAGTATCTTATCAATGATGCTGTTCAGTGGCAGAAAGGCTTCATCCATCATAACGGATTGGTTTTGTTAACAGGGTTTAGTACGACCTTAACATTCAGTTCTATATCATATCCATCGAATACATATTCAACATCAGGCGTTGCATGTGCCTCTCCTGCCGTTGTTTCTTCGCTGTCATCGTCTGACATGCCATAGTAAAATGGGTGTTGCATAGCGTTACTGATTATTAGATTTAATACCAAGTATTCTCACACTGACAGGCAGTGGGAATTTCGCTTTCGTGCTGCTGATCTCATTTACGTATCCATCTGGTGTAAGTGAATCAACTTTGCCAAGTGTGATCTCGAACAGTTTGAATACAGGTACTACCCATACCATGCCCTGTTCATAGGTCCTGCCTTTCATTTTAATGTTATAGATCATCTCCGCCATATTAGACTTTGCGAAGCCTGTATTTTTGATAGCTGCCAGTTGCCCGTCGTCCAGTGGTTTATTGCCATCCCATCCATCCAGCAACTTATTTAATTCCGTGATGCTCAGTTCTATACCCGCTTTCATCCTGCCAGACGTAGTATCTGTCAGGCTTTCCTTGTCTTTTACATCAACAGACATTTTAGTGCTGGTAATACCATTCGCAGTGTGTTCTGCAGAAAGTGATACGGTGTAACGGGCATCAGCATTGAGCTCCCAAAGGGATTTTGACTTGCCGAGGGAAGGGGACTGCCATATTTTGTTCCAGAAAGTGCGATAGACTTTCATGTCTGTCAGCTCCTTTTCAGAGGATACTGCGTCTCCTTGTTGTTGAACAAAATAATTTTGTACAAACACAGCCGGCGTGTTACCGATAGCTTTGTATTCTTTTCCACTGGACGTTCTCCAGCGCACTTCTGCGAATATTTCCAGATCCTTATACAGCGGCAGACTTAGTAATTCGTTTTTCATGAATTCAAAGTCCACGCTTGTATTTGCCTGGATATCCTTCTTTTTAAAAGTTTTCTCCAACAATAGCTGACGGCTAACAGGATCTTTGAAATAGAAAGTATAGATCGCCTTTGGCAGCGGATTTTTTGGAGCCTGACCGACATTCAGTTTTACTTTGAATAACAGCTTGTCTGCCTGCTGCAACAGGAGTTGCTGCTTTCCATTGTAAGCAGAAAGTTTCAATGACTCGAAAGTAAGTATGACTCCATTGCTTAATGTATAGGCAGTGTTGTTCTGCATAAGTGAATGTGCGGTAGCCACACCCGCGGGCGCTGCTGCTGGTGCAGCAGGTTGCGCATTCTGCAATTGTGCGATCAATTGGGCCAGTACCGCAGGATCAACGTTGGGCGCTGCTCCGGGTTGCTGGTTCTGCAGAAGTTGTTGCAGCATCAGCCGTCTTTGCACATCACCTGCGAGGGTGGTCATGAGCTGATTATTCGCTTGCAGTGTTTGTAGTTTATGTTGATTCGCGGCATTGATAAGTTGTGGCAGCAGCTGTACGCCCTGCTGAATAAGCGGCCCTGCCAGGGAAGCCAGTAATGCATCATCGATACCGAAGACGAACGGCTTGGAAAACTGGTTGCCTCCGGCAGTGCTATCACTATCAGAACAAATATCAGCACAAAACCTGTTGTCGTGTGATTGAGCTGTGCTGACTGAATGTTGCCCGCTGAGCGCGGGAATAGAGGGCGCTACGGCCCGCATGATTGCACCCAACAGGCCGGTCAGCATATTAGTGGGATTCTGTGAAGACGCATTTCCACCGGAAGCAGGAGCATTGTTCCCTGCATTGGTGGCAGGCGTCAGCAAACTGATTGCCGCAGGCAGTACCGCCTGCACCAGGCTACCCAATATATCTTCTAAAGAAGCCTGTTGAGAGAGGTATTGCTGTTCATGAGAGATATTCCTGATGGGGTTGAAGGCTGTAGTTTGCATATCAATACTTGCTGAAGGTGAAATATTAAGACGTCCTGTATTTACGTGCTGGAATCCTAGCGGGACCCTGATCACATTTGACACAGCAGGAGAGGTGCCATTCCTGTCTTTCGCACTTAGCAATTGTATGTAACAGTTCTCGCCGTCAAAGTAGTTTTTAGGTATCCTGATTTCCTCCTGACTGTCGCCCAGGAAAGTGAGTTTTTTCTTTTGTTGAAAGGGAGTGACCTTATAGATCTCATCCACCCACTTGATACCGGCCCTGTCAATTACCTGCCTGCCTATTTTAAAGCGATACCAGGAATTGGTGCCAATATCTATCATGAAGCGATAGTTTTGGCTGTCTGCTGATTCCCATTGTAAAATTGCCAGGGCCATAGCAAGTAATTATTAATTAACGTGCAACAGGCGCTGCCGGTGCGGCTATACCTGGTGTATTGCCTGCCGGTTTCAGTGCTGCCACGCCACCATCTGCATACATATTGGCAAAATTGTCCAGTTTGAAATAATCCGTTTTGAACTTGATATTGACATGCCCTTTCAGTGTAGCCGTCAGGTCGTCTGTCGCTTTTTTATCAGACGTATTCACCTGGATATTGGTGTTAGTAATGTCTGCAGTCACGGAAGGACCGCCAAATATGGCGCCGAGTATGCCCCCATCTGCTTCAAAGTGGGTATTAACGGTGTTGATGTTCTGATCATCATGATGGGCTGTACTGGCACGGGTGGCTTTAATGGAGAATTCTACCTGGGCGTCAATTTCACCCTTTTCTACTACGAGACGGGTTACGCCCATGAGCAGCACTTCTCTCAATGCTGCACGGTGTTCTTTCGCCATATTGATCTTTGCCTCCAGTATATGTTTCTTCACCTCTGCATCTTCCATATCATGTTTTTCACCTTCAGGACTAGTGAGCGCCAGCTTGGAGCTACCATCTGCCTGTTTTTCGGTGATTACATTATACTTATCTCCGCGGGATTCTGCGAGCGTTGCAAAAGCATCATCATCCTTTATCTTTTTGATGAAATCTGCAGTAGACTTTGTCGCCTCTTTCATTAGTTTGATGTAACTGTCTGTCTGTTGTTTCATCACCTTGAGGTTGGCGTCAAATACGGCTTTCAGTAAGTCGGCCACGAATTTCGGGAAGTCGACGGCATCCACCAGTTCTTTAAACGATCTGGTGTCGCCCTGGAAACCGGGGTCATACCCTTTGTAGCCCATTTGTTTACCACTATCCGTTGCCATACTTTCTTCCAGTCCATGTTTTTTCATTTGTCTGGAAGTATAGTCATCTATGAGAGACAGATAGATGCTTTTCTGGTCATCGAGGGACATAGTCTTAAATACATCACTGCTACCCAACACTTCTCTTGCCTGTGCACGGGCGAGTTCTTTGATCTGTGTCCTGGAAGGTATTACATTTATAGCCATAGCTGACAGTACATTTTGTTAGTTAGCAATTGAATTAAAAGTCCCATTCATCCTTGCCTGCTGAAGGAGAAGGGAGTTTTTCGGCCCTTTCTTCATCGTCTCCTTTTTCAACATACCTTTCCCTGCGGGGGGATTCCCTGGTATCTCTTTCTTCGCTCTCATCCTCTTCTTTTTGTTGCAGCTGCGCCTGGCTGATGATGAAGGCATCCACATTACTGATAAATGCAGAGAAGCGTTTATCATCTTCAAATGTGGTAGGATTATAGGCAGCGATGGAGTTAATAATTTCGTAACCCAGTTTGGCTTTGTTGTAGTGAATAGTTGTTTTCGGACGTTGATGTTTCATTCCTTCATAAAGCATTTCTACAACTTTCCACCAGTTACCACCTGCAGGCACGAGTTGTTTCACTATTTCAGGATGGTTCAGTATGCGCTTGATAACGAAGTATAATTCATCGTAGATGATCGGTGATATCACGTTGGCCATACCAGAGCAATGGGTAGACAGGTTGTATTGCAGATCTTCTACTGCCTGCATAACGGTCTGGCGGGATACATAGCTTTCCGGATTAGGACTGTCCTGTGCGCGTTGTATGTAGCGTGCAACTTCCATGATCAGTACGCGCCAGTATTTAGGGAATTCTTTGTTCACCACCACATCATCTGTCACAGCAGCATTACCGTAGTTGAACACCTGTTTGTAGAACATGCGGCGTTCTGCGGGGCGGGTACGTTCAATGATCTTACCAGTCTTCGGATGTGTGAATTTATTGGAGAATACATACATCTGAAGATCTTCCCGTAACTGCGAATCAGAGATCTGGATGTTTCCTCTCACCATGAATTTGTGTGTGAAGAAGTTTACAACACTGAAGATATCAAGTTCTTCACCTAGTGTCATAGAGTAGAACATCTGTGCGGCACAACGTATATTATCAGAGATGACCTGTACAGTAGCTGCGTCATCATCCAGAAAGGTCACACTGTAGTCCGGTGCGCTCCCATCTGTTTCAGTCGTATCCTCTTCCCACCCCGGGGTATTTTCTATCTCATTCATGAAGATGGGTAGCAGGACATCAATATTGCTGTCTGTTACAGGAATAATAGAAGCTTTGATCTGTTTGATCAGCTTCGGGATCATATTGGGGGGAATAACCGGATAATATTTGGAATCTTTCAGTATATCCAGTTCGCTGCTATTGTCTACATAGTTTGCCAGTGTTTTGGTTACAAACGCACCGAATGAAAGAGAAGAGAAGGAGGGGTTGCCTTTGAGTATATCGGTAATAACGGGATTTTTTTCGTTATTAAACTCTACGCTCACTCTTTCTTCATGGATATACTGGCGGGATGCGCTGATCTGTGTATAGATGATCACATTGCGGTTGCCCGACTTGTTACCAAAGATGAAATTGGTAAGCCCGTTGATTTCAGTGTATCCTGCGTTATAGCCATAAGCCAGCAGGTAATCAACAATGCTCGGATAACTGAGGATGCTACGGGTGTTCAGATCCAGGGTGTTCCAATTATTGCTAAGCCGCTCTTTAAAGTCGAATTTGAGTAATGACAGTCTATCCTCCGCATCAATATATTCCTCAATACTGTAGATCTTATCATATTTGGAATTGTTGATCGTGCTGTGTATGACATTGAGCAGACTGTCATCCTGCCATTGTTGTTCTCTTTTGTGGCTATTGCCATACATTCTGGCTTTCAATGGCAGTTGGATAAGTTCTCTTATTGACATGCCCTCGGCGGTCTGAAAGTCACCTTCTTCCTTGACATAGATGGGGGTGCCCAGCAAATCGTTCAGGTATGTCAGCTGCTCCTTCACATGACTGTCAATATCAACAGTAAGACCATTAGTCGTAATGTTGGTTCTGCGTATTTTAACGCCATTAGTGGAAGGAAAAAAATTTAGCGTTGCCATTACATAATGTTTAAAGAATTTATGATAACATATCGTTTAACAGTTTGAATGAATCTGCGAGGTTGAGCAGACCGTATCCGGCTTTCTGATCCCTTACTTTGCTGGTAAGCCTGTCTGATGTGTTCCGAAGTATATAGGTGATGTCAGTATTTGTCAGTTTTTTGCCTTTTTCGTAGGCGTAGGACTTTAGCAATGCCACAGCGCCACTCACAAAAGGTGATGCCTGGGAAGTGCCGGAAGAAAGTGCGTAGCCATTGTTAAGATAAGAGCTGTATATGTTAGTGCCAGGTGCTACTACAGTAATATCGGCGCCATAAGAAGAGAACCCGGTCATCTGTCCGGCATTGTCTACAGCACCAACAGCTATTACATCTTCCAGTGCGCCGGGATAATATTTTTCAGGACTACCATCATTTCCACTGGCTGCAACGATGGTAACATTCTTACTGACTGCGTATTTGACAATATCTTCATGAGGAAGCCCACCGCCCGAATGTTTGATGCCGAGGCTCATGTTAATTACATCTGCACCATTATCTACCGCCCATTTTATTCCATTATTGATATTATCCACAATACCAGCGCCTACTACTTTGTTGCCGCTCTTCATGGCAGCCAGTACTCTGACCACCATAAGCGCACAGGAAGGGCAAACGCCTTCATTCATGCGCAGGCCTTTCGCGGCCAGTATGCCTGACACATGAGTGCCATGTCCAACCTGGTCTTCCGGTAGTGCATTAATGTTTAACACGTCCCCTATGAAAGAAGAAGTATCAAGCCCCTGGAGATCTACAAAATTTCTGCGGAGTACGATTTTATTTTCCAGTTCCGGATGTCTGAAATTTGCACCGGTATCCAAAACGGCCACACGTACGTTATTCACGCCCCTGGTCCATTCTTTGGCATAGGGGAGATAGATCATTTCGCCCGGATCTGCAGAAACAACTGCCATGGCACCGGCAACTTCTCCGGGGAACTCAGTGGTGCCCAGTAACAATGTTCTTACTTCTGCGATGAAGGGGAGATGTTCTATACGTTTGACGGTCTGTTCAGGCAAGGCCCCATCTCGCTGTAAAATGAGACGGAAGGTACAATGCAGGTTGGCATTCATTTCATCGGCACTCCATACTCTGTCTTTGGATTGAGATTTATATTCCCTGGTGACCCAGAACTTATAGTTAGCTTCATCAAACAGCCGGTCCACATCCGGATGGAAACGTTCAATGACAACTGTTTTGTCGTTGATGAAGTCCATCCAGTATGGAATATGTGCGGGTAGTTGATCCAGCACTTGTGTAACAACTTTTATGATGATATGCTCTTTCATAAATGCATATGCAACACTGTCTGATTAGGGGCAATAACTGATAATTGCTGCCATTCGTCAGCATTTGGGGTAATTAAATAATAAGTTTTTCATTCTTCGTTACAGCACATGTTACCTGTTGCCGAGGGAGCAGCAGATTCGAGTAGTAGTGATATTTAAATTAGATGAGAAGTACGCAAAACCCGCGCTACGGTCAAGAGAACATTTAATGCGTCGTTTGTATATTGTGGGGTTTTGGATGCTGAAGCTAGGAAATATTAAGGAATTCACAAAAAAAATGTGGATAGCCCAGTATGAACCTTGCATCAAACATGAAAGGTTCTCCCCAGGTTTCGCCCTTTTCTTAACCTGAAATGAACAAAAAGTAATACCACTACAACCGGTACAACGCAGGCCGATGCGAGCACACTCCAACTTAGCCGCCAGACTCCGTTCCTGAAGAGTGAAAGAATGCTTTCTGTGCACAAGCACATGAAAGCTGCGGCCAGGAATGCATATGCGATCAGGTTGATCCCTTTATAGGCAGCCAGCCGGACGACCTTTATATAGATCACGCTGATCACATTTAGACATAATAACAAGGGCACTGCCAATCTGAGCGCCCAGCTAATGCCTCCTGTAGCCATATCCAAGCCGAGCAGACAAATAGACGACAAGAAAAATCCACAGGCCAGTTTAGGCAGTATGCTTTTTTTCCATAACGACAATACTGATGCATAACAAAAAATGATCAGCCCCACGGCTATGATGTACTCAGACCAGGTAATACGGTGGTTAAGGATAAAATTCACTGTGAATGCCGCCAGAATGCCGGACACCAGAGTGATAGAAATGATCTCCCACGTAAATTTCCGTTGTCTCTGGTCTAGTATCAGCCCGGGATAACCGGCAGGTTTTTCTGAAGGAGGGACATTAGGGATACCGTCCTGCTCATTCAGCGATACACCACATAATGGGCAGATCTGCATGTCCGGCTCTAGTTCAACGCCGCAGTTTTTACAATACATGGTAAGCTTATCTTATAATCTTTACAGGAATTCCGCTCTTCACCAGGAAGGTCAGAATGAGCCGCTCAAGCTCCCTGGACCTTGTGATATTGCCGAAAGTCAGCACCAACTGGTCTTCAAAGCCTACAACCGCGCAATTGACCTTTAAGACCTTGTTTGGAGGGGGCGGTATAAAAATGAATCTGTCGATAAGTGCGTTAACGTTACTGCCTAAACTGATGTTTCCAAGATTGGTTACTACCCCGCTGTATTGCTTTGTACCTAAAGTATACAGCTTCGATATGATGAGCGATTTAATTATGAGAGGTATGCCCCTTATGAAGGCATTCCGTTCCGTACTGACATTACGCGATATCATCTTACTGATAAGTTTCTTATCGGTTTCCAGTTGCATTTGATGATAGACCGTTTTAACAATCTCTTCAAACGTATAATGTCCCAGGCGAAGGTCTATTTCAGGTATAACGTACAATGAAAAATTTCTCATTGTACGCGATGGGAAAATACGCCGGAGATTAACCGGTACTTCAATTCTCAGTATTTTTCTGTTTGTTCGTTTGCGGATCTCAGGCAGTTGTTCATAAACCTGCTGCAGGGAAAAGAGATAGACCGAAGTGAGGTATTCCGTAAGGCTTACGTTATGAGCTTTCGCCTCCTTTATGATAGACGCCGTTGGGACAGTCGCTGTCAGCACTTGAAAACGGGGGCGCCTTCTTAAGCGGAACGGTACATGAAATGCCGCGGGGATCCTTGGCGGCTTAGCGTTGATCTTCTCGGAGTATAGGTTATAGGCATCTAACGATTCTTCTCCATGAGGGCTTTCATCAACGTCCAGATGCTGAAATTCAGCGGGGGCAGCCAGGTGGCATTTTTCAAAATAAACTGCAAGCAGCGTTTTTAAGAATTCAAGGGCACCGGTTCCATCAGTAAGAATGTGTGAAAACTCAACACTGATCCGATTCTCCCTTACCAGTACCCTGAACATGAGCTCTTTTTTCCCAAAAGCCCGACACGGAACCTTTTTATCCACCTCAATGGCGATCGGCTGATCATCAGGTTCCAGATAATACCAGAAAAAGCCTGTTTGCAGCTTTACCTTATAATACGGGAAACGATCTTCCAGGGCCTGAATAGCCAGCAAGAACTGTCGGGCCTTAACCCTCTTCTTTAATTCCACGCCAACCCTGAATACAGACGTTAATTCATGGTCTTTTATGACCGGATATATTTTTGCCGCGTTATCCAGGCGAAACCAAAGATCATTGTCATGAACCTTTCTTTGCATAACAACAGGAGTATTCGTGCCGACTTTTCAATATACTTATCAACTTTAGTGCCTTTTTAAGTACCTTGAGGTTACCTGACTTTTAACATTCATGGTGATCAATTATTTTGGCTAGTCTTCAAAGCAGGATATTCAAGGTTCTTTTGCGTTTGATCAATAAAAAAGGCTTTCTTGGCAGGCAGTTGAGAACAGGCCGTTTCAACCGGTTTGATTGTGCTGAGCCTCCTTCTTCCCTTTTCGGCAATGTTACAAAAATTAAACAGGATGGGCAGAATGTCTTTACGCTAGAGGCTGTCGGCGGGGGCAGTAATATCCATATTTTATATCTGCACGGCGGTGCATATGTGCAGCGTTTTACGCTTTTGCATTGGCTCTTTTTATCGGATCTGATAAAAGCAACAGGCGTGGGTATTACAGCTCCTGATTATCCGCTGGCACCCGCTTATACATATAAGGAAGCTTTTACCATGGTAGAGGCAGTATATAAACAACTAACCACTAAATATGATGCCTCACGGCTGATCCTTATGGGCGATTCTGCCGGTGGAGGATTTGCACTGGCACTCGCACAAAAATTAAAAAAAGATAATGTTCCAGTGCCCGCCCGGATTATTTTGCTTTCTCCGTGGCTGGATATAAGCCTTGAAAACCCGGTTATCAATTCTCTGGACCCGGCGGATCCATTCCTGGGAGTAGAGAGCTTACGGCAGGTAGGGAAGCTTTACGCAGGTGGTACGGGTACTGATAATCATTTGCTCAGCCCTATAAACGGGCCCCTGACAGGCCTTGGTAAGATCGCCGTTTTTGCGGGGGCTAATGAAATACTGGTAGCTGACGCAAGAAAATTAAAAGAGCTGGCGCTATCTCAGGGGACCGACCTGGAGTATTATGAATATCCGGATATGGTCCATGCCTGGATGCTGCTGGACTTTCCTGAATCAAAACAGGCAAAACGGCAAATTATTGACCTTATCAAAGCAACGGATCAAACCAGATAAGCGCGTTTATCTCCACAACATATGTAGAAACGATTCCGCAAAAAACATTACAGTAGAAGCAATAATTTCAAATTGAAGGCTATGCTTTGAACTTTGCTGTAGTCATCTGAGATAATTCCTTCCACGACAGCTTCCTTGACTTATAGCAAAATAATATGTAATTATTTTATACTTTTAAAAGATGCCGATACACGCATTTGTTGTCGTCTATAACTAAACGCTATGTTCAACTTAGGAAGAACACCAGGTAACAATGCATACTGCGCTAACACAAAAAACAGATCTATTAATGGCAATGATTCCCGGTTTTCCTGATCTTACTATCACTTCCCCCTTACCTGTATAATCCTCGATGAGATATATGTAGCGGATAAACGCATATTATACCGCAATAATTCTTTGTTAGTATTCGGCTTGATATCGCTGTCTTACTAAACCGAATCCAGGCTTCTCTTGTTTCCGGTGTTCTCTATATAGGCTTACAAATATGAAGCGAAATTTCCGGAAGTTGCCGGCATAGAATGCCAGCGCTGTTAGTCAACTCTTCAAGAGTATGGGTCTGAAATCGAATTGTTAAAAATGGATCATTGAATGACCATACCTTTTTTTAAAAAGAAAAGCCAGGTACTTATATTTTTCTTAACATCATTGTTGCTAAATTTATCTAATACCTGTACCTCATTATTACTTATAAAATTTTTCAATACATGAAGAAGATCTCTGTACTGCTCCTATTTACTTTACTAAATGCTGTTACTTTTGGCCAAACCGTTGATGAGACAGAAAGGAAACCTCATCAGCAACAGGACATTCCGCTTAATGTTTCTTTAGCCGAATTAATTGCCAATCCCGGGAAATATGACGGGAAAAAAATACAGGTAACCGGTTATCTGCATTTGGAATTTGAAGGAGACGCTATATATCTGCGTAAGGAAGATTATCAAAAGCATATTACTAAGAATGGCTTCTGGGTAAATTTCTCACCTAAACTCACCAGAAGAATTAAACCAGCCCATTACAGTGATAACTACGTCACTATCATTGGTACATTCAATGCATCAAAAAAAGGACATATGAGCATGTTTAGTGGCACCTTTGACAAAATTGTGAAGCTAGATATGCGGAGTGTCGCTCCTCTTTAAGATGGGATGGAATATTCTGGATAGGAATGGAAATGAAAAATGCCGAAGGTTGTTTTCGGCATTTTTCAAACCCTTACATCGAGCTTTATATTTTCACATATAAAATAATTTTATTTGACATCAGATGAATACTAACTTTGAGTAAATGACAGTGGTTTAAAAAAAGAATTCATCTATCATCAATCCGACAATTTGAATATGAGCAAATTACCTAACGAGTATACAGCTATAAGTTTCAAAAATCAAGCGCCGACAACAGAAGATAAGACACATCATGAATATTACTTCTACATTCATCCCTTAAATCACGGAAAACCATTTATGCTGGGAGAGTCAATTGGTGGCGGACATGCCGAACGTGGTGGTTCAATAACATTATCGTTAGAAGAATTATTGCAATATAATAACTGGAAAGAGCATCTTGAGAAATCAGACTGTGCCTGGGCAATTGAAGTAATTGAACAGTATCAACCTGACATAGAAAGAATAATAGATATTTTAATTAGCCGCAAACGAGGTTGGGTGCACTAGTCTCACCACTCAAATCTCAACAACGACACTCCTTGTGAAGGCAAGACCATCCTGATGGTTGCCTCACCGCTTTCAGTTTTTATCCATTCCGGTGAATCCAGTAATTGCAATTGCCCTGCCTTTTCCAATTGAGCAACCTGCTCCGCTGTCGGATTTTTGGGCGAGCCCATTTTCTTCCACGCCTCATATGAATTGCTATGCTCGTCATCAATTCTGTATTGATGCATATACACTTGTTGAGGTAAACCTGTCAGCTGAACAGTTACTTGCTTTGAGGCTTGTTTTACATCATCATCATGATAGTTCCATAACATTACTGTAGCTTCATGCACATCTTTACAGGCCATCCCATTGATGTCCGGGTATGGTCTTCTGAAGCTGGAATCCACTGCTGTGCGCAGATCATAGCCCTGATCAGAAGTAAGATACACCCTTTTACCGCGCATCATACCAAACATGCGAAACACATTCAGGACTGGTTTATCTACGCCATTGGTAGCCAGATCCCTGAAGCCAAAGAACCAGGGTTGATTCTCAAATTCAAACGACCAGGATACAGCGCCTTTGAAGTTTACTTTGTACTGATCTGCCAGGGCATACTCTCGCGCAAAAGAAGCTGCAGTATAGCTGGAATACATGGTGCCATTACGATAGGCATTTTCCGGATTGGTGTGCATGCCACAGGCAGCACAGCCTTCAGGATCGGATTCACCAATGATGATGGGTATATTCTTCAGTTGAGGGTAGGAGGCTACCAGTTTAAAACCCGCTTCAATATCTCTTAATTGTGTACCCATATTCATTCGTACATGACCATCTACAAGCTGGGGAGAACCTTTTGCATGAAATAAAATAGCATCTACAGGAGTGCCTATCTTTTTAGTGACATAATTAGTATCAGAAAAGCAATGTTTAACAAAGGCATGCAACCACTTTTGAGCACCTTGTCCACCGGTCCCGGCTACATTAATGCCTCCAATCTTAGCAGTAGGCAAAGCACGTTTTACAGCGTCAGCAGTATAGTCATAAAGTTTAAAGAATTCCTCCATGCTGGCTTTCCAATAATAGCCGTTGGGTTCATTCCATAGTTCCCAATACCAGCTTTCTACTTCTTTCCTGCCATAGCGTTGTACCGAATGTTTTACCCATTGGTAGACCAGCTCTGCCCATTTCTTGTAATCTTTTGGAGGATAAGCCCAGCCGGTGATAATATCCGAATATGGATCGCCAGGTTTCCAGTAATGACGGTAGGGTTCAGGTTTGGTGGACAATGCCTGCGGCATAAAGCCAATCTGAGCCAGGGGTTTCATACCCCGTTGAATATAGGTATCGAAAATACTGTCAATGATGGTCCAATTGTAAACAGGATTCCCATTGGCATCTTCTGTATAGGCATTTGTTGAACCCCACTTTAGTGCAGCTTCTCCATTACCAGTAACCAGTAAACTATGAGTCCGTACATATACCGGTACAGGAGATAAGGCTGCGATTTCAGAGAGTAGTTTTCTGCCATCCTTCATGTATGTATAGTTTGGCTCATCATATCCAAACCAGGCCCAGGCCGGGTACATGGGACCAATAGGTTTGTTCAGATCAACCTGGATAGTTGCTGCATCCTTTCTGGATTGCGCATAACTTTTAAGTGTAAACAAAATAGTAATAGCAATGAAACACTGGCAAGCTAATGAGCATTTTTTAAACATACCTCTGTTTATTTTATGGTTAATCAGCCGCCCGTATAGACAGCGCATGATAAAATATATCTAGAGGATCCCATTTAGCTTTCACTTTCTGTAGCCGTGGATAATTCTCTTTATAATAAAGCGTATACCATGGAATGCCTGACTGGTTCCATTCAGGGCTTGCAAGGTCTGTATCCGGATGATTGATCATGCTTCCGTCGGTTTGTTGATTTGGCACAGGTACACCGCCGGAATCGGGAAAGAGATCCTTATAAAAATTGCGGACCCAGTCCATGCTGGGCGCTGCACCTTTTGGATCCATCCAGCCTGTATTGCAGGCTACATCCAGGATACAATCCCGTTGTGCAGATGCAGTGGCATCAGGTGATACGGTATTCACTTTACCACCATAGGTTGCCATGCCTAACATGCCACCTATTTTTACATCTGCGGTGAGATATTTATATGCCGTCGCTATCTGGCTGTCAGAGAAAGGACGTCGGAAGAAGGCGTCTTTAATTTTCGCCTGTACATTATCGAAGCCTGGTTGAAATAATTCAGGGAAGGGGTTGAGTGCAAAGCGTAACCATGAGCTTTCCTCGATCTGTGATGTATAGGGTAAACCTATTGGTTTTGCAATGGCGGCCAGGTGCTCGTCTATCAACCGGGGAGCGTTTGTTCCCGTAGAAAGCCCTTTTATTTCTATCTTTCCCAGGTTACGGTGATTCAAAAAGAGTATGCTGAATAATGGCTTGTAAGGAGAGTCGGAATCACTGTTCTGCAGGCTCCAGGCTCCGAAATTTTGCACAAGGCGGGAAAACGATAACTCATCAAAGTCTTTCCAGTCCCATGCCACCCGGAAGGTGCTGATGGATGCCGGCGCTTTGGGTAGCGCTGAGAAAGGATCAGTTCCGTTGGAGTCCGGAGATCGTAGCCAGTAACGGGTTACGATACCAAAGTTACCGCCACCGCCGCCGGTGTGCGCCCACCAGAGCTCACGGTTAGGATCGTCTGCTTCCCGTGTAGCAATAACACTAAAGGCTTTACCGGACGCATCGACTGTCACCAGTTCTACGCCATAAAGGTAGTCTGCCGCCAGTCCATATTCCCGGCAAAGAAAGCCAAAGGCCCCGCCGAGTATATGGCCGCCTACACCTATGCCAGGATGCTCTCCCGCAGGAAGAACCACTCCCCAGCCCAGGAATAGTCTGCGATACATCTCACCCACCGTAGCACCCGCTTCCACTGCAAAGGCCGCTTTCTCAGCATCGTAATAAATGCCGGTCATCAGCGACACATCAATAAGCACCTGCACTGTCGGGTCTGATACAAAACCCTCCAGGCAATGCCCTCCACTACGTACCACTGGCCGCCGTTTACTGTTTACAGCCTCCTGTACAGCATCCACTACATCTTTGGTAGACTCGGGTAGAAGAATATATTCAGGCTTTCCTGCAAAGCGTTTGTTAAACCTTTTTCCTGCAAGATCGGAATAGCGTATGTCGTTGAGTGTGATCTTTTCCATATCCTAAATATAAAAAAATAGCTCCCAATCATTTGTTCGTATTTGTCTTGATAATTTTTGTTCTTCTGTATTGTTCCTTAGGCCTTTGATTATATCGCTTTATAGTATCTAAACAAGATAATATTATAATTTTTCATTTTGACACAAAATGGATGACCAGATTATTAGCCCGTTTCCGCAGGATTATAAAAAGAGAATGGCGCTCTAAAAATTTGCTAAATGGTTTAACAGAAAATAACTAACTTTCCGCATCCTTTACTATCAGTTACGCATATACATATATTTGATGTAATGAATAAAGGTAACCCTGATTAATTAGTGATAACTGAAAACCATGAATTTACCATTTATTGAAATCATTGAGTGGTTCGAGAAAGACCCCAGTTTGTTAATGTGGAGGTTTCCCTACCCTGAAGCCGACATAAAAAATGGAGCTAAGCTGATTGTTCGTGAATCCGAAAAGGCACTGCTGCTGAATGAAGGCAAACTGGCTGATATATTCGATCCTGGAACACATACACTGACTACAGAGAACATCCCGTTCTTAACGAAATTAAAAGGCTGGAAATATGGTTTCCAGGGCCCTTTTAAAGTGGATGTTTATTATTTTTCTGTTAAGCAGTTTGTAAACCTTAAATGGGGAACACCAGCACCTATTATCCTGCCGGACAAGCAATTTGGCCAGGTTCGACTCAGAGCGTTTGGCAGTTATAGTGTACGTATCTCAGACCCCTCAAAATTTTTCAGGGAATATGCAGGTACAATGCCATACCTGTCTTCGCTGGAATTACAGAACAAACTCCGTGATTACATTGCACCCAAATTTGGGGAAGCGTTGGCTGAGGCACAGATACAGGTACTGGACATCGCCGGTAACCTGAGCCTCCTGAATAATAAAATAAGACCCCTTATCCAGCCATACTTTGATGCATTCGGTATTGACGTAACAGAATTTACAGTAAGCAGTGTTACGCTGCCCGACGATGTTGCCAGGCATTTTGATACCGTTACCAACATGAATATGGTAGGAGATATGGATGCCTATCTTAAATTCAATCAGGCTGCCGCTATAGGTAAACAGGGTACTGCGCTGAACGACGCTGCACAACAGGGCGCTGCTATGGCCTATATGATGAGTGCCATGAACGCCCCAAAGCAGGAAACTAAGCCTGCAGAAAAACAGGACGATCTTGAAAGCAGACTGAAACAACTCAAAGTACTCCATGATAATGGGTTGATAGACGCAGAAGAATACAAAGCGAAAAAAGCAGAGATCTTATCTAAATTATAATATCGCGGAATGCAGGAGGAAAATAAAAAATTGTCGTTCATTGAACGAATGAAACAGCGTGCTGTTTCACAGCAAACCTATGGAGGACAAGCTGAAAATACCGAAGCCAACACGGGAGAAGCTGCATGTCTCAATTGCGGCGCCGGCCGTGCAAAACAGGATGGATTGACGCATTGTGCCTACTGCGGGCACGCCTTCATAACAACTACTCTTACTGACGGTAGCTATATCAAAAAATCAGATAACTCTAATAGCTAAATATGGGTTTATTTAATTGGGGACAATCACAGGAGGACAAGCAACAACTCGCAACGTTTAAAAGTGAATTGGATGCCCTGGAAAACCGCCTGGACACCTTCCTTGCGAAGCTGGATGAACGCGTGGATGTATTACTAAGTGGCTTTATAGAAGAGGCGCCTTCTGTAATGGCAGAAGATGATCGCTTCGGACAGGCATATTATCGCTTTTCATCTGCTATGAATGGACAGGCAGGCAACATGCGTGAAAAGTTGCGGGAAGTACTTGAAAAGCAGATTGAACCAGTCTACTATCGATATTCAGATACATTCTCTGTAGAAAGTGAGGCGTACAGTATACTTCGTGAATGGAGGCATCGTTGTGCCAGGAAGGCAGACGAATGGGAAGAACAGCTACGGCATCGCGTCGATGAAGCTACAGAACAGGTAGAGCGAAAAGATTATGAGCCGGTCTTTGAACAAATGATGAATACCTACTGGCAGCAATGTCAGTCAGTCAATTGCCGGCAGTGCGGGGCTAATCTGAATATAAAACAAGTATACTATTACAGTGCCTATGTAACATGTGCTTATTGTCAGACGCAAAATATCTTCGAGCCGGGAGCAATGGGCCGCGACATCGAGCACACTGCCAGGAAGCTGGCAGAACAGCGCAGTAAACATTTTATGGATGCACATCTTGAGCGGAAGAATGAAGAGCGAAGCCTTTACGAACAGATGCATGAATTGCAACTGACGTTGAGCACACAGGAGTTCATGACGAAGAGTGGCCCGGTATATGAGCAGATCCGCTTACTGGAATCAAAAAGGATACAGGCTGAAAACGAAGCCCCTGAATTGCTTGATAAGTATTACAGGAACATTTTTGATGAGCTGACAAAATTATTACCTGACCTGGAGGAACACCACGAGAAGTTCTTCAAATCTTTACAGGCCAATTACCAGAGATATGAAAGTAAACGAAGCACGAATCTATAGTTAACTATAAAAACAACAGACCATGGGACAAAACAACCCCTTATTTGAACCTATTCACGGCATCAGTTTGTACGATTACTCCGCCGCCAACGCAAAGATTGCAAATGGCGTTGCTGTTGATATCATTTGTAGCGCTCTGGGTGTAGAAGTACCTGTATGGGAAGATGCCAGTCAGGGTTGGGTACAACGTATGCAGGAAGATGCAGACTTCATTGTGATCTCCGAAATGGGCACCTTATTTGGACAGGCCGATCAACACCCTAAATTAGGCCATCTCCAGCCGGAAGCTGGTGCAGGAAATGAACAAAACCTTCAGAGACTGGCTGGTGACCGCTACTTCTATGAAGAATTGAATGGTGCGCGTACTGCAGCATATGAAGCCGGTTTAGATGGCGCCAGATGGATACAGGATAATTACGGCATCTCTCTTGGCGACTTCCAGCAGGTAGCTATGCAGTGGATGGAACAACAGAAGTTCGAAAGCAGCGAAGAGACAACGGAATATGTGAATTATATGGACGGGAAAAGACAGGAATATGCAAAGAGATTTGCTGACGAAAATGGCGGCAATATAGCTGATGATGTGGAGTTTTAATAATTCAATTGCATAAAATCCTTCTTTCCGGATATAGCATAAAAAACGCCTTCCATTTGAGAAATTGGAAGGCGTTTTTATTGAAACATTAACATTAGCCCTTATAGACAGCAGCAAATTCATCTGCAAAATCATCCAGCTTCGTCTTACCATAACTTGCTGGCTTATTCTGGTCATAATCTTCCCATAAAACGCCGCTTCTTACTGCGGTGCCCATTTCCACAAAAGTGCTTGCAACAGCAGGGGGCAAACCTGCTCCGGTCATACCGGCCAAACTATCTTCGTCACTAAATTCTACCCATGGCAAATCAGGCTTGCCTATCGCAGCACCCAATGTTTTAACGAGCGTTGAGATCTTCTGCTCATCACTGATCACATAACGATGGCTTTTGCCGCTGAAAGAACCCTGCAGCTCCTGGGCAGCTGCTTCCGCAATATCCCGCGGATGTACCAGCGCCAGTCTTGCTTCTTTGCTGTAGTTATTGCCCAGGATACCTTTGTGCTTTATCATGTCTATATTAGCAAAGAAGTTGACATAAAAGAATCCGGCACGAAGATGTTTAACTGCTACATTATCCAGTGCGTTTAAGGCCAGTTCTACGTCATGTAATCCCGCTATTGGCCCTGTGCCATTTTCAAGATGAGCGCCGATACTGCTTAGGTTTACCACGCGTGTTACGCCCGATGCCCTGATGGCCGCTGCATAGTTTTTACCAATATCGTTGATGTATTGTCTGTAATTGGTGGCGCCGAAATTCGGTGGCACCATCGTATAAACAGCGTCTGCACCCGTAAATGTTTTGGTGAGAAATGCGACGTCTGCTATCGAACCTATAGCTGCCTTCGCACCTAAAGCTTCGATGGTATGCACTTTGCCAGCATCGCTGCTGATGATGGTTACGTCATGGCCTGCACCTGTCAATATCTCTGCAAGGGGCTTGCTGATATGTCCCAGTGAGCCTGTTACTATAATTTTCATACTATAAATGTTTGTTTGTTTTTCAAGGCAAAACTATCTTTGTACAAACTTTTTTACAAGTACCTACCCCAAAGTAAGTAGTTATGACTAAAGTGAAAGAAAGCTCAACAAGAAACTATAATAAAGGCATTGCTGAAATGACCTGCCCTATCACCTATGTCATGAATAAGATCGGCGGCCACTGGAAAACGATCATTCTCTACTACCTGATAAGCGGCCCTAAACGCTACGGTGAACTGAAGCGCCTGATACCTGCCATTACGGAGAAAATGCTGATACAACATTTAAAACAATTGCAGGAAGACAATTTAATAAACAGAAAGGCAGAGGATATTGTTCCACCACATGTTGTTTATAGTCTTACGCCATCTGGTGAGGAATTAGGGCCGGTATTGCTGGCCATGGCTGAATGGGCTATAAAAGACAGCGCGAAATACGCAGGCTTTACCGCAACTGCAGATACCTGCGTTAAATAAAGACAATTGAACGGGCATAAACAGGCTAGCGGATGGAACTGTTAAGAGTTTGCTAAACATACTGCGTCCTTTAAATTTTTCGATTAAACCAGTGTCAAAGAATTAGAAAAAATTAAAGGTCATGAAAAAGATAATAGCAATACTGCTACTTGCAGTAACGGTTCAAAGCGCTTCAGCAATGGTTCCTAATGGCCCAATAAGAGGTTTTCATGGTGGTGGCTTTTACCCCAGAACAACCGTAGTTGTGGGCGGTGGTTTCTACAGCCCTTACTTTTCTCCTTTTTATTATGGCTACCCGTATCCATATACAGCTGCCGTGCCTTACCAGCCAACGAAGCTGGACATGCAGATAGCAAACATCAAAAATGACTATGCGGATAAGATCGAATCTGTTAAAATGGATAAAGATCTGACCGGTAAAGAAAGACGCGCACAGGTAAGGGAATTCAAGAGAGAACGTGATCAGGCGGTTCTTGAAGCAAAAAGGGACTACTACAAATCTTAATGTTAAAATTTGGTTCATGCAACGAGGGATGATGTGATATCATCCCTCGTTGTATGTTATACCTTACCAATTTTTTTCTGCCGGAGCGATAATATCACTTCATACACATACAAGGGAACAGCCCAGCCCATCCAGAAAAGGGAAGGGGAAATGTCTGCAAAATTGCCCAGCGATTGAACAACAGGTAGCTTTATTGTCAACCCCGATACTACGAAAGCTAATGTGACAATATAACTTCTGGTCATCCACTCCTTATGAAGTTTGATTTGTCTTTTACGCACCGTCCACCAGGCAATAAAAGATGAGGATATCCAGACACTTACCCATACCTGTAATGAAAATGCATATGCCCAGTTGATAGCATAAGCTGTGGTAAATGCAAGGATCACAGCGCAGGTGCTGCTTGCCAGGATGGCAAGCAGATAAAGGGTACCAATGATGCGGTGTAGTTTCCAGCTTTTGGTTCTCAGCCTCTCCCAGAATTGTAAAGGACCAAGAATGAGCGCTCCTCCTCCGGCGGTAATATGGAGCAACAGCACCCATTTCAGTTTAAAGTATTTACCAAGTGCTTCAGGCGTGAGTTGGAGAAAATGATCAGCACCGTGCATGAAATACCAGGTGATCGCTACAATAACAGCCCAGATCAATATTTTAAAGACGTCACTTATTCCCCGGGGGGAAGCAACAGCAGATAAATTTTTCATGTTCAATTATGTCATTAATTGAACACAAAATTCAATAAGGGGACTGTTGAAATCAATAACCGAAAAATTATTCGGTAGCGGGAACCAGGCAGGACGAGTATTGCCGGGAAGATTGTCGTCCGGAATTTACCTTTTTAACTTTCCCCGAATAGGCCGCACCCCACTGATCCATGGAGACAATGACAGGAAGCAGGCTTTTACCCATATCGGTAAGGGAATAGTCAACATGTAATGGAAATCCTTTCCGTACTTTCTTTGTGACAATGCCGTAAGATTCAAGCTCTCTTAGCTGCATATCAACTACTCTTGGTGTAGCGGCAATAAGTTGTTTATGTATTTCACTGGGCCTTTTGTACCCTCTGCTGATAAGATCTACAATACAGGGTTTCCATTTTGCACCAAGTACTTTCATGAATACAGTGACGCCACAATCCAGGTCTTCAGGAGTCTTTCTTTCGTATGTCTGCATAACATTTAATTTGGGTTATTGGCAATCCGGCAGATCTTACCGGTTTGCCTTTGTTATGCAATATAAATATTTTTCAATCCTGCCGGATCGTACCTGATTTCGTCATTGGCTGATTACTCTCAGTGATCGACAGGACTGAAAAAGTGGTGGTATTGGATTAAAAGAGTTTTTCTTCAGGAGGTTTAACACCAGCAAGGCGCAGATATACAGTAGTTTGTCCACGGTGATGTGTCTGATGCTCAAATGCTTTTTCTAACGCAACTCTCCTGGTCATATCGAATTTGCCGAATAGCGTGACTTTTTCATCCAGTTTATCTGCAGGTAGGCTTTTGATATCATTGATTACAAAGTCATACCCATCCATCACCGCCTTCATTACAGCAGCCTTTGATTTATCGGCTGATTTTTCCATTTCTCCCATATCGTGTGGACTTTTTTCACCGGTAGCCGCAGTAACCAGACCATAGTTTCCATCTGTAATATGAAGCATCTGTTCCGCAAAGGAGCGCATTTCCGGCTTTGGCTTCAAAGAATAATCTTTCTCAGGCATAGCATCCAGATATTCTTTAGTGTAGGCTTTGGCCCGTTCCCATTCTTTTACCATTTCTTCGCTGGATTGGGCAATGGCAATGCTGGATAATCCAAGGAACAGTGTGAATACTTGAATGAACTTAAGTGCTTTCATCGAATGTGAGTTTTTGTTGAACAGTAAAAATGCTTTAGCAATAGATGTGATACAAGAGAACTATCTTAAGAACTCTTAACGTAGTTTAAGGGGTAATTAACTACGTAGATAAACTCAACAATTCAAATGACCGATTTGTTTAGTGAGATAAGAAACCGCATGCCATAAAGAAGGCGCAATTATTCGCCTCGTTTCATTTTCTCTATCGTATCAAGCATGCCAGCATGCTCTGTTTCCTCCGCCAGGGGCAATGCTAATATCTGCCATCTGATGCCTTCTTCCCGGCGCCCCGACTGATACAACAGTTGGGCATTCCTGCTTATGTACTGACTGAATGCATGACGCTGCTTAGCTGGAATAGTATTCCCGTATTTCTTTGCATAGGGAATAATGGCGCTGGAAAAATTGGCCCAATCTTCGCGCTGCATACTGTAGATGGTCTGACTCATCAGAAGGACCTCTTCGCCCGTGTCTCCATAAAGCGATATCAGGTGCTTGCCGAAGGTCGCCCAGTCGGGCGTACTATCTCTTGACTCCAGGTATGGAATGACCTCTTCCTGGAAGATCTTATTCATTTTCTCAGCATGGATACGGCTACTGTCAACAGGCGTTTGTGCAAAGAGGGAAGTGGACAACAAACAATAAAGGGTTACTACTAATGGATACATGGTAATGGTATTTATGAAGGGACCTTATGAAGTTAACTAATAGATAATAACTTTACTTAGGAGAAAGAGAATTATATACAAGGCCATTATGGCAGAGCCAACAGTTCCTCAACGCCTGTTTTCACCATTTTAACGATCCATCATGCAATACGTTAATATAACTACAATTGTCATTGCTGCCCTGGCGATAGCACTCATTGTCTTCCTGATAAAGAAAAATCGCAGAGATCAGAAAAAACTACTGAAAGAGGATCCCGTAGAGGAGGAAATTGATGAACAACAAAGGCGGAAAGATAAGCTTTAAGATAGTGTGCGTTAACCTTGAATGCTGATAGCATATTAAGAACATATCAGTACTTTGAAGGAGTTTATTTTGCCCCAAAGTTTCATTAAGTGATTGTTGCCACTGCTATAAGCTCATTGCTTTTGAGCCCAGGCACTTGTTTTCTCCCTGGAAAACCGTACTTTAGTTATACTCCCAATAAAACATGTACCTCCAAACGGGTAACCCCTTTAGACACATACTTAAATCATTTTACTATGGGAAATAATTCCACAGACCACATCAATGAGGCAATGAATAATGAAGTTGCCGAATCAAAAAAGATCCCATCTGTTATAGAAGCACAGAAGATGCTGGCTTTACAGAATAACATGCTTTACGTTGGAGCAGATGCTTATATCGGTAATCCATATGCCCTTCTGGGAACAGTACTTGAGATCAGGAAAACACAGGCCGATTGCCCTACTATTGCCAATACGGAGAACGCGTCCATAGAATTCTCTGCGTTTAAAATTCCCGGTATTGAGATTGATGAAACCTCCAAGATTAAGGAGCCTATCAAACGGCAGTCTATCCTGGTAGATCAGAAACTGGCTGTAGAGGTAAGTTTTCTGAATTACCTGACCGCCGAGTTTGAAGGAGAATCATCTTTCAGTCTGATGGTCTTTGATCAGGCAACGGGCTTGGTCAATCGTGACAGCGGGTCCTGGGATAAAGGAGTGCAGTCCTGGATGACTAACAATAAAGCCAGCATCCTCGACGATCCCGCTGTGTGTTACGTGTATGCGGTGATAGGCTTTGTGCAGAAATATATTATCCGTCGTAAATATACCAAGTTCACCGCGGGAGCTAAAGGAGGTGCTTTTGGTGTTAATCTGAATGGCCAGCTTTATACCAGTGCTGAAGACTATTCACTGGATGTACGCTACGGTTTGCAAACTGTTATCCTGAAACGGCCTGCCGTAACAAAGTCGCTGTTTGCAGAAAAAGAAGTGCTGGCTGAAGCGAAGGAAGAGGAAGCAACCCTCTTTAGCGCTATTGCTAAAGAACGTAGTTTTACGCTGAAATAAACGCAATAACAGGCAACGGAGAGTGAAGACAACCAGCTCTCCGTTGTCTGAAAAAAAGAACAGGCCACCCGTTTGCACAGATAGCCTGCCGCGGATAGGATAGGGCAGGGGTTAATTCTGGTTAAAGGTCAAAAATTCGTCGCTGGCATCATTATCATCTTTTAGTTTGATCTCTGTACTGGTTATCGATATAATTTTCCAATCATCTGTCAGCTCTCCCAAAGGCTTATTGGCATCGCTTTTCGCGCCAAAATCAAGATTAAATTCCGTAGCACTGCTGTTGATGCTCCATGTTCCATGCCTGTTCGTACTACTCAGAGATGCGAGTGCAGCCCCGTTGCTGTCAAACGTGAAAATATAGCCGTTGAAATCGCTGGTTTCATTATTGCCCCGCTCAGAGAACAGTGTTACCCGCCAGGTACCAGTTGTAGGTGCCCCCGTATCAACGGTTGGCGTAGCATTTTTATCGTCATTACTGCATGACAGCATACATGCAGATAATAGCATTGCGAGTAACCAGCTGCTCCTTTTCATAACGGATATTTATTTAATGAAGGGGTAATCTATTTTATTAATACGGATAGATCAGTCCTTGGGTTGCCTGACATTGCGATTTATTTGACGGTCAGTAATAAGGCCTCCCCCGGATAGCTTTTTCCGGTTCCTGCCCAGGCATGAATGCCGCCCGCTTGCTTATAACGCTGCTTGTAAATCTATCAATACGCTCAATATCAAATAGTTGAGGTCTGGTATAAATACATCAACTAAATTTTTCTTTTTAAAACTATATATTTAGTTTTAAGGTCAAATAGTAATATAAAATGAACAACCTGTACAGGATATTATGTCTGCTTTTTCTGTTAAGCAACACGACCAGGACCCTTGCCCAATCTTCGGTGAACAGGAACCGTGTAATGGAATACCTGCAGGACCAGCAGTACGACGAAGCTATTGCGTATCTCCGGCCGGCGGTAGACAGTAATGACGCCCGTCAGGTAGCGCTGCTGGCTTATACGTATTACCAGGCGGGAAAGGTGCCGGAGGCGGTAAATTATTACGAAAAGGTCTTGCAGCTGGACAGTAATCACCTCACTGCCCACCAGTGCCTGGCTGTGATCAATCTGCAACAGGAACGTCCGCTGACTGCTGTAGAACACTATAAAAAAGTGGTCGTACTCCGTCCTCAGAGCGCCATTGCCTGGAAGCAGCTGGGCTTCGCTGCACTTACGGCCCTGCAGCAGGACTCCGGTTTTGCCTGGTTGAATAAAGCTTATTCGCTAAATCCTTACGATCCTAAGGTCGTTTCCCGGCTGGCAGAAGAATGGATAGAGAAAAAGCGCTTTGGCGCAGCAGACACACTGATAAACACTTTCCTGGCCATAGATTCCTCGTCTGCAATCGTCCTGATGACTGGCGCCCGGACCTCCTACCTGCTGAAGGATTATCAGCGCGCCCTCATATTGGGGGAGAAGCTGAAACAGCTGAACATCTCTTCCTCCAATACCTTCATCTATGTCTCCGCAGCGGCTTATAACCTCAAAAAATACGAAGATTGCATAGCCGTGAATGACTACCTCAATGCGCGGAATGCCAGTTCTGAAAATATCATCTATTATGCCGCTATGGCCTATACACAACTGAAAAAGTACCAGGAAAGCAATGAGCTGCTGCAGATCTGTATCAATATGGCAAAGTCGGCCAGCCTGGATAACTACTATACAGGTATGTCCATCAACTATGAGGCATTGGGTCAATACAAGCCTGCCATCGCCAGTCTGGATACAGCCTACTATATGTTCCATCAGCCGCTGAAACAATATAGTATAGGTCGTATCTACGATGCTCATTTGAAGAACGACGCTATGGCCACACGCTATTACAAACGTTATATCCAGCTGTACAAAGGGGAAACGCCGGAGGAAAAAGAAATTTATAACTATCTGAAAACCCGCATTCAGAAATAAGTCCTTCTCTATATACCTTGCTCGGCACCTTAAATAGGCTTAATTTTATGCGGCTTTGATAACCGGCAGCGTCAAAAACTGCCGGTTATTATTTGCGTAAATATGAATTCAATGATGAGTAAACAACCCGAACTGAGAACTGTCAACGTGACCAGGTATGTGACTCCATTGCGTGAAGGAGGCTCTTTACCGGCTATCGCCGAGGCAGATGATGGGTTCCTGTACGTACTGAAGTTCCGTGGCGCTGGGCAAGGCATAAAGGCATTGATTGCTGAATTGATCGGAGGAGAGATAGCCCGCAGATTAGGCATGAAGGTGCCGGAGATCGTTTTTGCCAATCTCGATAATGCTTTCGGCCGTACCGAGCCGGATGAAGAGATCCAGGACCTGCTGAAGGCCAGTGAAGGGCTTAATCTGGCCCTGCATTACCTCTCTGGCGCTATTACCTATGATCCTACGGTTGCAGTGATTGATCCGCTGACAGCTTCCCGTATTGTATGGCTGGACTGCCTGCTGACCAACGTTGACCGTACCGCCCGTAATACCAATATGCTCATGTGGCATAAGGAATTATGGCTCATCGATCATGGCGCTTCCCTGTATTTCCACCACTCCTGGGATAACTGGCAGGAACAGGCTAAACGCCCCTTCGTACAGGTAAAAGACCATGTTTTGCTACCCCAGGCAGACGGACTGGATAAAGTAGATGCCGCCTTCCGTGAGATCCTGACGCCTGAACAGATTCGTGCTGTCATTTCCGTAGTGCCCGATGAATGGTTGCTGACATTATCCCATCATGGTACGCCAGATGAAATAAGAGCAGTATATGCAGATTTTTTGATCACCCGGATAGCCAATTCCGGAATATTTGTAAATGAAGCGCAAAATGCAAGAAAAACACTTATTTGAGTACGCTGTCATCCGCGTTATGCCGAGAGTGGAACGGGAAGAGTTTCTCAATGCCGGTGTCATTCTCTATTGCAAACAACAAAGGTTCTTACAGGTGATGATTACGCTGAATGAAGACCGCTTGCGTGCTTTTTCTCCGGATATAGATATCAGTGAAGTAAAGACCTACCTGGAGGCTTTTGAATGCATTGCAAAAGGAGGCAAGCAGGCCGGTCCGATAGGACAGCTCGATCTTGCTTCCCGCTTTCGTTGGCTGACTGCTACCCGGAGTACAGTTGTACAGGCGGGAAAGGTACATCCCGGTTTCTGCGACGATCCCGGTAAGGCCTTGATCAGACTACATGAACAACTGGTATTGTAATACATAAAAAGAGGGTGTATGTTAACTTTTCTACACCCTCTTTTTCGTACCTTGTTTTTATTTAGATTTACAGCAAAACCCCATTGCTCCATGTTACTGCAAACAAGCACCTTACAACTGTTCCGCCCGAAGGAGGCCGATTCCCTTTATCGTTTTCTGGACCTTGTACAAGCCTGTAATGAGCACAGTCAGGCTACCCAGCTGCGCTACGTGTTTGACGGCGCTAAGTTCAATGACTACGTTTCAGCAGAAGAGTTGAAGCAGGCTTTCGCTGAGCTGGAAAAACACTGGAGCGACGGAGATTTTGACAGGGATGTGATCCTGTCTACAGGTAAGGATACATCCTTATTTACATTGGTGCATACAGATCCCTTCGAATATACCAATGAAGACAATGCAGCCTTCAGCTTCCGCAGCGGTAAGCCATTACTGCAGCCTGAGGGGCACTTCTCTTACGACGAATTTCACCGTTTCTTTGTTACCGCCATTAATGCTTATAAGGCCAGGTATGCAGCTGTATACGATACCGAACTGGAAACATTGATCTCCTTCGCTTCCTTTTACGGAGAAGTGGAAATGGATGAGGAAATATCTACGCCGGATATCGTTGTAAAAACGCCCGAGCATCTTACTGCACGTATCGGAAAGGTCATGGCTCCGGGACTCTTTGATCCACTGGAAATACCCCCTGCTATTTACTGGTTTAACTATTGGAATGAGGATCAGGTAAAAACGGTGGGTGAAGACAAAATAAAACAGGCTGCTTTTGAAGTAATAGAAAAGCTTCCCGGCGGCGGTTATATCCTCATTGTACAGAAAGAGAATTTTGATCCACATAATACGGCCCACCTCGAAAAACTGGCTGCGCTGTACGATTATTTTGACCTCTATACGCTGCAACAAACAGCTTCATAACGTTTATCAGGTACCAAACGTCATTAACAAAACATAATAGGACTCCGTTAGATGCCCCTGTATTTGTGGCGCGGGGGGAACCCCGGGAGCTCCGCGGCATTTTTAATGCCCTAATTGCCGGGTTTTATACCCAGCCGGATAGATACCTCCCTGAAATAAAAAAAGGCGTCCTGTGCCTTACAGAACGCCTTTCTGAATACTTTAATATCATCTCCGGTACTTGTACCGCACGGTGCCCATCAGCTCCTTCTTTTTTCCATAGCACTCTTCCTGAAGAGGAAGCCCTTTCTCGTCATATGTATACCTCCAGATAGTATAAGTAGCCGTCTCGCCATTCACAGTGGTCATAGCGCCGATCCTGTTTTTGGCATCATAGTCGAAAATATAGTCCGGTAGCATTTTCTTCCGGGTAGGAGAGTAGCGGACGATATCCGTCAACAAATTCTGGTCATTGTACTTGTAATAGATCCGCCTGCCGCTGGCTCCCTTGCCTGTTTCGATCTCTTCAGCCACTAGTCCCAGTGAATCCAGCGTAAATTGTACAGTGGTCGAATCTTCCACTCTATCGCCGTGAAAATGAACCATTTGCGATAACCGCCCCAGGCTGTCGTATTGATAACGCCGTGTTTCGGTGAATTTATACTTGGATTTCGGCTCATAAGAGGTAAGATATACTTCCCTGATCTTCGCGCTGGTATCGTTGGTATTACGCATGTAAATTACAGTCGTAATAACGCTGCGGGTACTGTCTATGGTTTTCGTCAGTTTACCCTTGGCAGAAAAGTAGGAAGTCATTACGGAATAGCCGGTAGCACGGGAGACAGTCGTGGACCGGATCTGCCGGTAATTGGCCTGTATTTCACGCTGGCAGCGGAAATCGTTATCAGATTCCTGGTTGGCGTCAAAGCTCTGAACCAGTTGTACAAGGATCTTATTTTCCTTTAGCAGGGCCATATTTGCCTCGGTACGGGCGGTATTGACGATGTCCTGGTAATAGTATTGGGCGGAAACAGACAGCTTTAACCCAAACAATGCTGTGAAAAGCAATAAAATGGTTTTTCTCGTGTACATATTAGATACAAAAATAATGATTCAGGAACATTCAGCAGTTCATTTCTGTAAAGATAATTTTTATATTTACCTTCTATAACCTATAAGTTACTTGAAAACACAACCTCTAAGGAAAGAAACAAACTGCCTCAACTGTGGAACGGATGTTCCCGGCAGATATTGTACAAACTGCGGGCAGGAAAATATTGTGCCCCACGAAAGTTTCGGCCACCTGGTAAAGGAATTTGCGGCCGATCTGGTACATTATGATTCCAAAACACTACTGACTTTCAAGTATTTATTCACCAGGCCAGGCTTTATTACCAAAGAGTATACTGCCGGGAAAAGGGTGAAGTTTGTACATCCTATCAAATTGTATATTTTTTCATCCTTCGTCTTTTTCTTGTTTTATTTTACACTGACGTCCCACAGCAATGATGAGTCACTCGATAAAAATACCAAAGAGCAGGTCGAGACTGCCCGCCGGCAGAACAAAGAGCTTTTCGTAAGCCTTCCGGATTCCATCAAGAGGGGCAACCTCTCTACAGGAGACTGGTTTAGAAGGCTGAACGCTGTCGATTCCAAAAAGCAGTACGACTCCCTGCAGGCAACACTGCCTAAAGAATACCGTGACAACCGTATTCAACGTAAAATGGCCCGGTATTATTTTTCTGCCGGCAGGGCCGGCGAAGACCAGACTAAGGAGGAGAAAGATCATGCCCAGGAAGAGTTGTTTCACCACAACTATCCTAAAATGATGTTTGTGCTGTTGCCGCTTTTTGCCTTGTACCTGAAATGGATGTACGATAAGAAGAAATGGTTTTATGCAGATCATGCTGTCTTCTCCGTGCATATCCATGTATTTTTCTTTTTGTTTTTTCTGGTATGTACAGCCCTGGATACACTCTTTCATATAGAAGTGTTTACCAGTTGGGGGCTACTCGTCATATTTGCGTACCTGGTAATAGCCCTGAAGAACACCTATGGGCAGTCCTGGGGAAAATCGCTGCTGAAAGGTTTCCTGGTGACCCTGGCTTACCTGATTACACTGTTGATCGTATTTATAGGTTTTGTATTCACGATGACTGTATTAATTGCGTAATTTAGGGAATGCAACCAGAATTTATTATCATACACCAGGAAGTGGCCCCCTATGTGGCCCATATCCAGTTGAACCGCCCCAAAGAATTGAATGCGCTGAACCTTGAACTGATGGCAGAACTCAGGGACGCATTAAAAGCATTGGACGCGGACGACAACGTACGGGTTATTATTATCAGCGGTAATGAAAAAGCATTCGCCGCAGGCGCAGACATCAAACAAATGGCAGGTAAGACTGCAATGGATATGTATAACATAGACCAATTCAGTACCTGGGACACAATAAAAAAAACTAAGAAGCCGTTGATAGCGGCAGTAAGCGGTTTCGCGCTGGGTGGGGGATGTGAGCTGGTTATGCTTTGCGATATGATCGTAGCCAGTGAAACAGCGCGCTTCGGACAACCTGAAATAAAGATAGGCGTCATGCCAGGAGCCGGCGGTACACAACGTCTTACCCGCGCAGTAGGTAAGGCGCTCGCTATGGAGATGGTATTGACAGGCCGTTTTATCAGCGCAGAAGAAGCATTGCGCGCAGGTCTCATCAACCGGGTAGTACCGGTAGAACTTTTCCTGAAAGAAGCCATCCAACTGGCTTCAGAAGTAGCTGCACTCAGTCCGCTGGCAGTGAAAATGGCCAAAGAATCTGTATTAAAAGCATTTGACAGTACCCTGGAAGAAGGGCTGCATTTTGAACGTAAAAACTTTTATCTCCTGTTTGCTTCCGATGATCAGAAAGAGGGCATGCAGGCTTTTGTTGATAAAAGAACACCTGTATTTAAAGGAAAATGACATTGCGTATTACGGACAGCATCATGCTCATGATATATTCCCCGTAATACACAATTAGCAATTCGTAATAGAGACCATGACCATGAACAAACACCTGGCAGCACTGTACGTAGTAGCTGCCTGCATTTTAGGATGTAAAGAACCGGCTGTCACCAACGGAGAAGAAAAAGGAAATATACCTCCGCCTACAACAGACACTATGATGGCTATAGCCGACACCATTGAACCCACCCAGGTAGCTTCCTGGCGAGCTTTTGAGCAGTTTGAAGGTAAGTATGTAGCGGAAAGCGGTATGCTGGAGAAAGAACCACTAAAGTCGCGTATCAGGGCATTACTGGCTACAGATAGCCCGGCTTTTGCAGAACGCTTTGACGTTACTCCTCCTGTAGAACTGGAAAATGATATCCTCTACAACCAGGGATGCCGCAGGCACTATTGTGGTGGCGATGAAGCAGCACTGGCCATCGATATGCGCAGAGATGTCATCTACATAGGCATCGCCGTAAATGGGACTGTAAAGCTGTTCAGTGAAAGGAATGATTCTGCTTTCCCTGAAAAGTTATTACGATGGAAACTGAAGTTCCCTTCATTGAACTAAAAACCTTAACCGGAAAGCAGAAAAAAATAGAGGCGGTGTGTCAAAAGTAATAGACCACTTTATACAAATACATCATGGATACTTATGGTCTGCAGCTGTGCAAAAAGCTCACCAGGGTCCTGATAAAATAGACGTTTAAACAATAATAGGGAGAGCGAAAGTAGCACCCGGTTTCAGATGGGAATGGCGGGCCTTCGGCTCTCCGGTGATACGACCGATGCTGTCCAATCCGTATTCAAAAGCCAATACGATTCCAAATGCTTGATAGCATTCCAGAGAGGCGCCGACCGGCATCCCATACTGAAACCGGAGCTACTTAGCGTAAAAAATAAAGAGGGGGTATCAATTAATTTTGATACCCCCTCTTCTGTATTGTCTTTTTTCTAGTTGAACTTTTTCTTCAGCTCCATCAGTTTCGCCTGGAAATCATTCAGCGGAGCAGGTGCAGCCTGTTTGGAAGGCTTACCACTGCCACCATCCTTTCTTTCTTTCCGCTGACCACCGCCGCCACTGGTACCTTGTGCTTCATTGTCCTTCATGGACAGAGAAATACGCTTACGCGCAGGATCAACCTCCAGCACCGTTACCGTTACTTTCTGGTTCAGTTTTACAGCTTCATTAGGGTTGCTGATAAACTTGTTGCTGAGATGAGAGATATGCACCAAACCATCCTGTTTTACGCCAATATCCACAAAAGCACCGAAGTTGGTGATGTTGGTCACTACCCCCGGTAAAGTCATGCCTACCTTCAGATCTTCCATTGTACGGATGCCTTCCGCATATTCGAAGATGGCGATCTCGTCACGTGGGTCACGGCTTGGTTTATCCAGCTCTTTCAGGATATCTTCCAGTGTCAGTAAACCTACTTCTTCGCTTACATATTCCTTCGGATTGATCTTCTTACGCAGATCATCCTTAGCCATCAGGTCCTGAACAGTACACTGCTGTTTGGCAGCCATGTTCTCGATCAGGGAATAACGCTCAGGGTGTACAGCGGAGTTATCCAGCGGATTGTCCCCATTTTCGATACGGAGGAACCCTGCACACTGTTCAAACGCTTTTTCACCCAGACGGGTCACTTTCTTCAGCTGTAAACGGTTCTTAAATGCACCATTCTCTTTACGGTATTTCACGATGTTTTCCGCCAGGGATGGGCCCAGACCAGATACATACGCCAGCAGGTGTTTAGAGGCAGTGTTCAGGTTTACCCCTACATTGTTCACGCAGCTTACAACCACCCTGTCCAGGCTCTGTTTCAGGTTGGATTGGTTCACGTCGTGCTGGTACTGACCTACACCGATCGCCTTTGGATCTATTTTCACCAGTTCTGCCAGCGGGTCTATCAGCCTGCGGCCGATAGATACCGCGCCACGTACGGTTACGTCGAAATCAGGGAATTCCTCTCTCGCTACTTCAGAAGCAGAATATACAGAAGCGCCACTTTCATTTACCATGAAAATATTGATCTTCTTACCGAAGTCGATCTTCTTCACAAATTCTTCCGTCTCACGACCTGCAGTACCATTGCCCACGGCAATAGCGGCAGTATCATATTTTTCCGCCCATCTTCTCAGCAGGGCTTCAGCATCGTCTCTCTTGTAGTTTTTCTCCAGCGGATAAATAACGTCGTTATCCAGCATATTACCCTGGTCGTCAAGTGCTACCACTTTACAACCGGTTCTGTAACCCGGGTCAATAGCAATCACCGCTTTAGGCCCTAAAGGAGCTGCCAGCAATAACTGACGCAGGTTCTCGGCGAATACTTCTATCGCCTCGGTGTCTGCATGTTCTTTACCTAAGGCACGGAACTCATTCTCCAGGGATGGACGGAGCAGGCGTTTGTAAGAGTCTGTACCCGCTTTTTTCACCTGTTCGCTGCTGGCGTTATTGCCGGTTACGAACTGTTTGTCTATGATGCCTGTCGCGTCTTCTTCAGCAGGGCTGATAGTGGCATACAGGAATCCTTCTGATTCACCACGCAGGATAGCCAGCACCCTGTGGGAAGGGATGGCGCTGATCTCTTCGCTGAAATCAAAATAGTCTTTGTACTTGGAACCCTCTTCTTCCTTACCTTCTATCACTTTGGATGTCAGTACGGCGGTGTGGGTAAAGAGTTTACGCAGTTTATCACGCAGTTCGGCATTTTCGTTGATCCATTCTGCCATGATATCACGTGCGCCTTTCAATGCTTCATCTGTAGATGCTACCTGCTCGTTCAGGAATTGCTCTGCAGCGCTTTGAGGCGCATTCTCCTGCTGTTCGAAGATCAGTTTAGCCAACGGCTCCAGACCTTTTTCGATAGCTTGCGTACCTCTGGTCTTGCGTTTTGGTTTATATGGGAGGTAAATGTCTTCCAGTTCTGTGAGTGCCCAGGTGTTTTCAATTTTGTCCAGCAGCTCAGGAGTCATTTTCTCCTGGTCTGTAATGGTTTTGATAATGAAAGCGCGGCGATCATCCACTTCCTGGTAGCGTTTCTGGAGATCTTCGATCTTCCCGATCTGTACCTCGTCCAGACTACCGGTCACTTCCTTACGGTAGCGACTGATGAAAGGCACGGTGGACCCTTCCGCCAGCAAATTCATGGTGTTCTCCGCTTGTCGCGCTGAGATGTTCAGCTCCGCTGAAATTAGCGCAATGTGTTTGCTATTCATGAATTAAAAATTAGTAGTTTTCCGGTTAACCAAAACCGGCGGCAAATGTAACTAAAATGCCTTTTCTGTCAACAAAAAGAAATTAACATAAATCCCATACAGACGTCCCCCTGCGGGAATTCTTTATATTTGACAGATGGAAAATAATTCGGCCTTCAATCGCCTGCTGGAAATCATGGACGATCTGCGTGAAAAATGCCCCTGGGACAGGAAACAGACTATCCAGACACTCCGTCAGCAAACAATAGAAGAACTATACGAACTGGCAGACGCTATCACTGACCAGGACTGGAAATCAATAAAGGAAGAACTGGGAGATCTGCTCCTGCATATCGTATTCTACGCAAAGATCGGTAAAGAACAGCAGCAATTTACCATGGATGATGTCATTAACGGCATCTGTGAAAAACTCATCTATCGCCACCCGCATATCTATGGCGACGTAAAGGTGGAAAATGAAGAAGAGGTCAAACAGAACTGGGAGAAGCTGAAACTGAAGGAAGGCAAGACTTCCGTACTCAGCGGTGTGCCTGTGTCCCTGCCGGCCCTGGTGAAAGCTATGCGCCTCCAGTCCAAAGCCAAACAGGTAGGTTTTGAATGGGATAATATCGATCAGGTATGGGAAAAGGTCAAAGAAGAGATAGAAGAACTGCATGAGGTGGTACAGCTGGGAAAACCTGACCAGATAGAAGACGAATTTGGCGATGTTTTGTTCTCCCTGGTGAACTACTCCCGCTTCCTGAAAGTAGACGCCGAAAATGCCCTGGAACGCACCAATAAGAAGTTCATACGCCGCTTCCAGCATATGGAACAAATGGCAGCCGCACAGGGTAAAACGCTCGATGAAATGTCATTGACGGAAATGGACGGGCTCTGGAACGAAGTGAAAAAATCAGAAAAATAAAGAAGTTGCTGGATATCAAAGAAATAAGGTTTTTTTTCATCCGCCATGGATATCTCCTGATCATTGCTGCCTGGTTATTTACCTTTTCATTCCTTTTCAGCAATTACTGGTCATACTATTCCTCCCCCCAGGGGGTAAAACGCAGCCTGGAGAAAAGCCTGTGGCAGCGTGAGCTGGCTTTTGAGGAACTGATAAATGATACCACCCTGATCAGTCACATCTTTTCCCGTGATCAGAATGAGGAAGAAGCAAAACTGCTGGGCAGAAAGGACTTCTATGTCTTTGCCTACGACAGCAGTACCGCCAGCCGCTGGCTGGTATATTGGAGCACCAACCTGGTGCTGCCTGAAGAATGGCAGCTGCCGCTTACCCCCGGTATCCGTTTTCTGAAACTGAAGAACGGGTATTACGAAGTGATCTGTAAAAAGCTGCCCGCCAGGCAACCCGGGCACGACCGATATATCCTCGGCGCGATTCCTGTGATGATGGAATACAGCATCAGCAACAATTACCTGGTAGATCATTTCTACGATAAACCGGCCCTGGGAATGGAATATACCATCCATCTCAAACCACCCGGCATCCCCGTACTGAACGGGCAGGACCTGATCCTGTTCTACCTGTACTATGACCGGACGCTCGATGCCGGACCGCCTAACCTGCTCAGTGTCATCCTCAGGGTGCTCGGATGCATCTGCGTACTGATCTTCATCAACCTCTTTGCCACTATGCTGGCCAGGCAGAAGAACCCCATGTATGGCTTT
This sequence comes from Chitinophaga sp. CF418, assembly GCF_900142925.1. Classification (GTDB taxonomy): domain Bacteria; phylum Bacteroidota; class Bacteroidia; order Chitinophagales; family Chitinophagaceae; genus Chitinophaga. The sequence goes on along the minus strand of NZ_FRCN01000010.1, from coordinate 354,696 downwards.
TTCTTCCTGTTTGCAGTCGTCATATTCTGTCGTACGCTGAGTTATTTCTATCCCTTTCCTTTCAACCTGCGTGCGCTCAATATCTTTACCCCACTTATTTACGCCAAGGATGAGGTATTCCGCTCCCTGGGCGACCTCTTGCTGAACGTGTTGCTTGGATTCTGGCTCCTGCTTTTTTTCCGTGAGCACGTAAAGACCATCAAACCGCCCATCGTGAAGAATCACTGGCAGCAACGCCTGGTGATCATCCTCGCAAGTTTCATCATGTATGTAGTAGGGGAATTCCTCTCTGAACTGATCCGAAGCCTTGTGATCGATTCCAGGATTTCTTTTGATGTAGCCAATCCTTTCAGCCTGAATGAATACAGTATCATCGGTTTTGTAATCCTGGGTTTTATCTCGTTCAGCTTCCTGTTTTTTTCGCAGATCATTAACTACCTGCTGAATGAACTGACCAATTTCAGACATCGTACCAAATACATCTTCCTCGCAGCTGTGGGTATGATATGGCTAACATTCCGCCTGCAGAATCCGGAGATATACTACTCTGTCGCCATGGTTATCTGGCTCATCATCTATGTGGTGTTGCTGGATGTATTGTCCTACCGCTTTGAGAATAGCCTGGCTACCGTTCCCTTCCTGTTCTGGCTGTTCCTGCTCACTATCACTACTTCGGCAGTACTGGTGTATTACAACGATCAGAAAGAGTTGAGTCTGAGGGAACGTATGGCAGTGGAGCTGTCCAAGCAGAAAGATCCTTATGTGGAAATGCTGCTCACAGACGTGACCCGGCAAATGGAAGATGACGAACTCCTGCAGCTGTTCTTCCAGCAAAGCGCCGGTAGTACTGGCCGGAGTATGCCAAGGTCCACACTGGAAAACGAACTGAAACAAAAATACTTCAAAGGCTACCTGGGACGCTTCAACGTCACCTTCTATGCCTTTAACGAGTATTTTGAGCCAATCTACGGTGGAGATACCTCCACTTTCCCTGCCCTGAGCCGGCGTATGCTGATGAGCTCAGAATTGATAGGCAGCGAACTGTATTACAACGAACGGAGCTTCAACGACTACAGTTATATTGGCCGTAAAGATTTCTATAACAACGGTATCCCTTCCGGTTACCTGGTATATGAACTGACGCCGGCAGTGGTCAATACACAGCGTCTGTACCCCGAACTGCTGGTGGATGGAGAGATCTATGATCCCGAGAAAGAGTCCTCCGTGGCCTATTCCTACGCGATCTATGACCAGGGACAACTGGTGAGCAATAACAATGATTTTGCATTTCCTGTAAAACTATATGGAGTAGACATCCCGAAAGATGAGATCACGGTACAATCGGAAAAAGGGTTCTCCAGGCTTACCTACAAGGCATCAAAAGACAAAGTAGTGATAGTGGTGAAAGAGAACAGGAGTTTCGTGGAATTCATCACACTCTTTGCCTACATGTTCTGTCTCTTTTTACTCATCATCGCCATCTACAGAGTGCTTGATCTGCTGGTGAAAGCAAGGATGCGCATCGGGAATCTCAAGGCACTGATCAATATCAGCATCCGTAAAAAGGTACATGGTACCATCATTTTCATCGTGGTATTCGCCTTTATTATACTGGGTCTGACCACTATTCTGTTCTTTATAGACCGCTCAGAAAGAGAGAATAAGGAAAGGCTGAGCCGTACCATTAACGAGGTCTCTCACGATGTGGAGAAGGTCTTTGCAGACCAGCGTATGTTTGATGACCTGGAAGACCTGTACGATCCCATTTTCCAGGCCAGCCTGACTTCTGCCATTGGAGAGATTGCAGACGAGCGTGCGCTGGATATCAACATTTATGACAGGGATGGAAATCTGCAGGTCACTACACAACCCCTGATCACAGAAAAAGGACTGTTGTCAAAAAAGATCAATCCCGATGCTTTCGTACAATTGTACCACGAGCCCAAGATCCAGTGGATCCAGAAGGAAAAGATCGGGTCCATGAAGTATCTTTCAGGCTACGCACCGCTGCGCAATAACGGGGAGATCTTCGCCTATCTGAATGTTCCTTACTTCGCTACCCAGACGGAGTTGAACCAACAGATCTCCAACTTCCTGGTAGCGCTGATCAACTTTAATGCTTTCATCTTCCTGATAGCCGGTTTACTGGCGCTGCTGATCACTAACTCCATCACCAAATCATTCTCCCTGGTAACGGAAAAACTGCGTCACGTAAGCCTGGGACAACAGAATGACGAGATAGAGTGGGAAAAGGACGATGAAATAGGTGCGTTGGTAAAAGAATACAACAAGATGGTACGCAAGCTGGAAGTGAGTGCTGCAAGGCTTGCAAAGAGTGAAAGGGAAGGCGCCTGGAGGGAAATGGCCCGTCAGGTAGCACATGAGATCAAGAACCCGCTCACGCCTATGAAGCTGAGCATCCAGTACCTGCAGCGCGCAATAGACAATGATGCGCCAAATGTAAAGCAGCTCTCTCATAACGTAGCGCATACACTGGTAGAGCAGATAGAACACCTGGCGAATATAGCATCCGATTTCTCTGCCTTTTCACGCATTGATGAAGCCAACAGCGAAGTATTGCTGCTGAATGAAGTCCTGCATTCGCTGAAGGACCTGTATCAGAGCCACGAGAACTGTAATATCCATTTCACGCCACCCGGACGCGCCTATTATATTTTTGCAGACAAAACACAGATGAACCGCCTGTTCACCAATCTGTTACAGAATGCAGTGCAGGCGTTACCAGAGGGTAGGGTAGGACATGTCACCATTGCCATGGAACAGGTTGAAGAGGGCTGGGTAGTAGTGAGTGTGGAAGACAATGGGGAAGGCATCCCACCAGAGATACAGCCCAAGATCTTTGTACCCAATTTCACGACCAAAAACTCCGGTACCGGCCTCGGACTGGCCATGTGTAAAAACATCGTAGAACAGGCGAGGGGAGAGATCTGGTTTGAAACCCAGCTCACCGTAGGAACCACCTTCTACGTACGGTTACCTTTGGAAAAGGTGTGATCCGTCCCACGTCCCCGGGTTACCACCCGGGGCTACAAATACACGACCCGCCACAGCGGGTCGAATGGTCTGGGATGTCTAATACGTTTACCCGGGGCTACAAACACACGACCTGCCATGGCGGGTCGAATGGTCTGGGATGTCTAATACGTTTACCCGGGGCTACAAACACTCGACCTGCCACGGCGGGTCGAATGGTCTGGGATGTCTAATACGTTTACCCGGGGCTACAAACACGCGACCCGCAACGGCGGGTCGAATACAAAAAAAAATACCGTCTCGCTTACACGAGACGGTATCAATACCTTTCATTTCCAATAGGATGTAAATTATTTCACAAAGCTCTCCCGGACTTTATCCAGCAGTTTTGTTTCGATCATCTGTTGAGCCAGCGCGATCATGTTTTTAAAGGCAAGGCCTTTGGAAATACCATGACCGATGATCACCGGTTGTGAAACTCCCAATACAGGAGTACCACCGTAGCTTTCGAAGTCGAATTTGTGCATGTACTCATCATTGATATTGCGTCTTACCGCGATATCATGGATAGATTCAGCCATTTTCAACACGATGTTACCGGTAAATCCTTCGCACACTATCACATCTGCTTTGTCAGTGAAAATATCCCTTCCTTCTACGTTACCGATGAAGTTCAGCAGCGGATTGTCCTTGAGTAACGGATAAGTTGCCTGCGCCAGGAGGTTACCTTTACCTTCTTCTTCACCAATGTTCAGCAGCCCTACTTTAGGATTACTGATCTTTAGTATGTGTTTGGAATAAAGGGAGCCGAGAATGGCAAATTGCAACAGGTTTTCAGGTTTACAGTCCGCGTTGATACCAACATCCAGTAAAAGTCCGAAAGATCCATTTTCCCTGGGAACGGGAGTGGATATAGTCGGCCTTTGTATACCATCTATTGCTTTGATGGAGTAGAATGTACCCACCATCATAGCACCGGTATTACCGGCACTGATGAATGCATCGATCTTGCCATTCTGTAATAAATGGAAGCCAATGCCAATGGAGGACTGAGGTTTCTCCTTCAGTGCCCTGGTAGGATGTTCATTCATCCCGATTACCTGGGATGAATGAACAACTGAATATTTTGATTGGTCTAACTGCGCATCTGACAACAAAGGCTTGAGAGCTGCTTCATCACCAATCAGCACCAGGTGCGCGTCCGTAGCAACAGTGTCTAAATATAATTTTACTCCTTTTACTGCTTCCAGGGGGGCGAAGTCGCCACCCATCATATCAAGCCCGATTCTCATGAACGTTTAGGTTTGTCTGTTTGGTCGGGGTAAAAATAGTAAAATTATTTAGTGCTGCTTTGTTTTTCCAATACTACTTTACCTCTGTAGTACAGTTTGTTCTCCACCCAGTGAGCACGATGTCTCAGGTGCACTTCACCAGTTGCGCTATCTGTGCTTAAAGTATCCGCAAAGGCCTTGTAATGCGTCCTTCTCTTAGCTGATCTTTGCTGAGAATGTCTGCGTTTCGGATTTGGCATCGTATTTAAGTTTTAATTGTCCGTGTTTAGTGTTTAATAAGTTATATCAGTCTTCACCTTTGAAGATATACCGGCTACTCAATTCTCACGAAATTTATCCAGGTCCTTCCAGATCGGATTATCTTTCTCGCCCGCCTGCCGGTTCATCTGGTCAAGCATGTCCAGTACCTTCGGATCGCAACCACTCTTGCCCGTACTATCATCAGGATGAATACGTTGCATCGGGATACTGAGATTGATGAACTCGTATATCCATTCCGCAACATTCAGATGAGACTCCGTTTTGGAGATGTAAGCTACATCCGGGTCCTCATCCTCATTCAGCTCATCCGGATTCTCCACCATCTTCACAACCTGGTCAAAATCATCCCAGAGCTGTAACTCAAATGGTTGTCCGCAACGGTCGCAGTTGACTGTCACCTTTCCGCCAATCTCGAATTTTAACAGGAAAAAATTACTTTTCTTGTCTAACAGCAACTTAACAGTCGCGTTACAATCACTGAAATCCTGCGGTCCGTAGTTTTCAAAGAAACTATCCGTAATTTGGTACTCAAATGTATGCTCTCCGGGCTTCAGTCCCACAAAGGCAATATCAAATTGACGGAGTGCTTTCATAATAAAATCCTCACTTTTAGAGGGATGCAAAGGTAACCAAATATTTCCAATTGCAAAAATTTCCTAATTTTGTTGATTCCCAACATAATATTTATATATTGTATTACTGTATAAATTTATGTATAGGAGCGCCAACTCCCAATCAGGACTAAACAGAATGGCAAAAACCCGGATCAAAGGTACAAGAAAACATCCCACAGCCCGTAGTTTATCTACGGACAGTCTTGCTATATTTTCACTTCCCATCAGCGTATTTCTTCAGAATAGTAATGCCGGCGTGCTGGTTACCAATGCAATGCACCGTGTTATCTGGATCAACCGGGTTTTTGAAGAAAATGCCGGGACCGATGCCTCTCATATTGCAGGGATGTCCTTTTCCGCTGTTATTAAATACTTTAGCCGTCTGGTACAACGTGCCGACGCCTTTGAGGAGAAAATGAAGGAGCTCCGCCAGAAAAAGAAACCTTATTTCGGCTGGGAACTGATTTTGACAGACGGTCGTATATATGAAGTAAGCTATAATCCCCTGATAGAGAAACGCCGTTTTATAGGCAGTATCTGGCAGATAGTGGATGTATCCAGGCACAAAATGCCCCGCTCCGAAATGGACCTGGCCCGTCGGCAGGCTGAAGAGGCCCGGGGTGCTCAGAAAGAATTCCTGGCCAGCATGAGCCACGAGATCCGGACACCTCTGAACGTTATCGTAGGTATGACCCATCTCCTGGAAGAAACCAACCTTGATGCCAAACAGCGGGATTATATCAACATCCTGAAGCACTCATCAGGTATCCTGATGGGACTTATTTCCGATATCCTCGACCTCTCTAAAATAGAAGCCGGGGAACTGCAGGTCAACCAGCGGGAATTTAACCTGACCGAACTGGTGCAATCCCTGCGACATACTTTTGAGCTGAAAATGGGCCAGCGGCCTGTCAGGATCTCTGCCAATATCGATCCCCAGCTGCAGAACAGGCTGGTAGGCGATGATATGCTGCTGAACCAAATACTTATGAACTTGTTAGGTAATGCAGAGAAATTCACCAGGGAAGGCGAAATCGCCATTAACGTAAAACTCGAATCCTGGCAGGAAGATAAACGCTGGGTACGCTTCCAGGTATGCGATACCGGTATCGGTATCCAGAAAGATAAACTGGAGCTCATTTTCCAAAACTATAAACAGGCGGAACAGGAGATCAGGGAAATATATGGTGGCACAGGATTAGGGTTAGCCATATCCAAACAGTTAGTGGAACTGCAGGGCGGAAGCATCTTCGTAGAAGAATCTCACGGCTACAGCACCTGTTTTTCATTTAATCTGCCCTTTATTGATACCCGCAAACCCTCAGTAACAAACACAAGGTCTGGAAATATGAGCAGGCAACCCAATTTCTCCACAGCAAAGGTACTGGTCATTGAGGATAATCCTATGAACCTCAGGTATATCATCAGTTTGCTGGAGAAATATAATATACAGCACCAGCTGGCCACAAACGGGCCGGATGCACTCTATTTTCTGGATTCCAGACTTTATGACCTGATTTTGCTCGATATTCGTATTCCTGGTCTGAATGGTCTGGAACTCGCCGAAAAGATCAGACAGGATGAAGCTAAACCAAACGTCGCCACACCGCTCGTGGCTACCACTGCCCTGGCCATGGAGAGCACTTTTACACAGGCAAGACAGGCAGGAGTCACTGATATTTTAACGAAACCTTATACGCCAGACCAATTATTGCAGGTGTTGAACAAATACCTGAATGATGATGAAACAGAACTAATAATGGAGGAATCTACTAACTTTTCCGGATTTGAATTCCATAACGAACTGGATGTAAAGTACCTGAATGCTTTATACGAGAACAATATCTCCTATGCCGCAGATCTCTTTGAGATCTTCCTGAAAACCATCCGGGAAGAAGTCGTAAAGCTTAGAAAACTGGTGGAAACCCGTGACTGGGAACAACTCAAATTTCAGGTGCATAAGCTGAAACCAAACTTTGCCATGGTGGGCCTAACCTGGATCACCAGTAAAATGCAGCAGCTGGAAAATACGCTCAACAATAACGCCAGTACCCCTCCTGAAGAAGTAGATGAAGTCTTCGCACGCATCTCACGTGACCTGGATAAATTCTATCCGATCATCGAACAGGAGTATGAAAGAATGAAAGAGCTGTTGTGAGCAGATATCAGAATGTATCCAGCACTTCCTTCACGCTATTGTAATAACTACCTCCGAACAGCAGCAGATGTACCATCAGCGGGTACAGCTGGCATACGCTGATACGTTGCTGCCAGTCATGCGCCAGCGGGAACATAGTCTGATAAGTATAGTAAAAACGGGTATCAAATCCACCGAAAAGTCTTGCCATGGCCAGGTCCATTTCACGGTTGCCATAGTAAACCGCCGGATCATACACACGCGCCCTGCCATCCGGCCCTACCATAAAATTGCCCGACCACAGATCCCCATGCACCAATGCCGGTGGTTCATCCGGGAATATCTGCGGTAACTGCCGCCACAAAGTCTCCATCTGCGTTACCATCTGCTTGTCGATAACATGACGGTCGTACGCCACCTTGGTTAAGGGCTGTAAACGGTTGAACGCGTAAAAAACAGACCAGCTGGTATAAGGAGTATTATATTGTTTGATCGTTCCGATATAATTGGCCTGCGGTAATCCGAAATGTGCCTGCGTATGCCGGTGCATACGGGACAGGCCCGCCGCAAAATTCTCCCAGAAATCAGGATTGGCGCCGCCTTTCTCTATAAATTCAGTGACCAGGAAAACTTTCCCGCCCGAACGGCCTGTGGCCAGCGGACGTGGAACTGCCAGCGTATTGGTGGCATAAATTGATTCCAATCCCATAAACTCCCGCTCAAACATATCAGGATAGCTGCGCGCATCATTCATTTTCAGGAATAGCAGACCGCTATCTGTATTCAGCTTAAAAGTTTCATTTATATCTCCACCGGGTAATTTTTCTGCGTAATTAATATGTATTTTCATTCCCGACTGACAGGAAAGTGCAGATGTCAGCTCACCCATTAATATTTCATCGGTCATTTGTTTAGTAGGTTGATATGGATTTTAAAATAAAGATACAGGGCATAGGAATACGTATACTGATAACCATTTTGTGTATTTGCCTGTTGCAGGCTTTGTTTACATTGAGTGACAGGTTTTCTGGTTACTATTTTCATAGGTTATACAGTTGGATCAGTTTACTTCTCCGCCAGGTTCTGGGGAAAGTACCTTTCAGCGTTGGCGACGTAATTTATGCCGCCTGGATTATAACTCTGATTGTTTATTTGTTAAATATATGTTATAAAATTATAAAAAGACAATGGGGACGCCTCGGCCTTAAGATTTTAACGGGTATTCAGTCCTTACTGACTGTATATCTTGTCTTTATGTTGTTCTGGGGATACAATTACGATCGTAACTCCCTGGAGAAAGACCTTCGCCTGGATGTGGAAGACTATACAACCGACCAGTTATATCAGCTGACAGACACCCTCCTGCAACAGGTGAACCGGTGTAAAATAGCCCTGGGCGACAGTATCAATGCCACCCACCCCGGCGCCGACAGTGCCGCTATGTTCAGCCAGGCTGTCATGGCCTACGATCTGGCCAGCCAGCAATGGCCCAGCCTGCAGTATAAAAATACCTGTATCAAGCCCTCCCTCTACAGCCAGCTGCTGAATTATATGGGGGTAGGCGGTTACCTGAACCCTTTCACCGGTGAGGCCCAGGTCAATGTGACCACTCCCGGCTTCCTGCACCCCTTTACCATCTGCCATGAGGTGGCCCATCAGTTAGGATATGCACCTGAACAAGAAGCCAATTTTGTGGGTTATCTTGTAGCAGATCATTCTCCCGATGTCCGCTTTCGTTATGCTGCTAACTTTGAGATGTTTATGTATAGCGTGCGCCAGCTAAGAAGACAGGACACCACATTGGCCGGACAGCTGTGGCGCAGAACTGTGCCGGGCATCAGGGCCGATATGCGGCAGATGAGGGACTTTTACGACCGTTACCGCAGCCCGGTAGACGACTACACCGCGATGATCTATGATCAATATCTTAAAGCTAACAGACAGGAAAAAGGTATCCACAGCTACAGCGAAGTTGTAGGGTGGCTAATCGCTTACTTCAAGATCAGATAAATATGATGACTAAAGAACAACAAAGATTACAACAGAACGGATGGAAGAAATGGGGATCTTATGTGAGTGACAGGCAATGGGGAACTGTCAGGGAGGATTATAGCGCCGATGGCAGTGCCTGGGACTATACCACCCACGATATGGCCCGCAGCAGGGCCTGGAGATGGGGGGAAGACGGTATAGCCGGTATCTCCGACGATAAACAGTTATTATGCTTCTCCCTGGGCCTGTGGAATGGGAAAGATCCTATCATGAAAGAACGCCTCTTCGGCCTCACCAACGCACAGGGCAATCACGGAGAAGATGTAAAAGAGCTATACTACTACCTCGATGCCACGCCTACGCATTCCTATATGAAAATGCTGTATAAATACCCGCAGCAGGCTTTTCCCTATCAATGGCTGATAGAAGAGAATGCCCGCAGGGGGAAGCATGAAGAGGAGTTTGAAATAATCGATACCGGTCTGTTTAATGATGATAAATACTTCGATGTATTCGTTGAATATGCCAAAGCCGGTACAGATGATATCCTGGTGAAAATCACTGTGCATAACAGGGGGAACGAAGCTGCAGACCTGCACCTGGCGCCCACTGTCTGGTTCCGTAATACCTGGGCATGGGGCCGTCACGATTATAAGCCGGCCCTGTGGGCGGAAGATGATCGCGCCATCCGCATTTGTCATGAAAAGGTGGCCGTACAATACCTTTACCAGGAAGGGGACGGACAGCTGTTATGCTGTGAAAATGAGACCAATTACACCCGCCTGTACAATGTAAACGGCAACACGCCCTATCCGAAAGATGGTATCCACGACCATATTGCCTATGGCGCCGATACTGTCAATCCTGAAAGGAAAGGCACCAAAGCCGCCGTACATTATAAATTATCCATACCCGCCAAAGGATCTGCCACTGTACGTTTACGTTTGTCGGACAAACAGGCGGCCAGCCCTTTTGCAGACTTTGACACGCTTTTCCAGACACGCCTGGCGGAAGCAGATGAGTTCTACGCCGATATCCAGTCTACCATCAAAGACGAAGACGAGAGACTGGTACAGCGCCAGGCACTGAGCGGTATGCTGTGGAATAAGCAATTCTATTCCTACAAGGTACAGCAATGGCTGGATGGAGATCCTGCGAACCCGCCGCCCCCCTCCGAAAGGTTGAACGGCCGTAATAAGAACTGGAAGCAACTGAACAACGAAGACATTATCTCCGTACCCGACAAATGGGAATTCCCCTGGTACGCCGCCTGGGACCTGGCCTTCCATTGCGTTACACTTGCCATGGTGGATCCTGACTTTGCCAAACAGCAGTTACTGATGCTGACGGAGGAATGGTATATGAATGCCTCCGGAGAATTTCCGGCCTATGAATGGGCTTTCGGCGATGTCAACCCTCCCGTACATGCCGGCGCTACCTTCAGGATCTTTAAACAGGACGCTGCTATTAAAGGCCGTAAGGACTATGAGTTCCTGGAGGCCGTATTCCATAAGCTGATGATCAACTTCACCTGGTGGGTGAATCGTAAGGATAGCAATGGCAGTAACATCTTCGAAGGAGGTTTCCTGGGACTGGATAACGTGGGCGCCTTTGACCGCAGTATGCCGCTGCCCAGTGGCGTCAGGCAGGAACAGGCAGATGCCACCAGCTGGATGGCCATTTATGCCCTGAACATGCTGCATATTGCCCTGGAACTGGCCAGCTACAATAAAGTGTATACCGGAATGGCTACCAAGTTCTTCGAACACTTCCTGTACATTGCCGGCGCCATGGCCAGTATGGGGGATGTCAAGCATGGCCTGTGGGATGATAAGGACCAATTTTATTACGACCAGATCCGTATGCCGGACAACAGGGTGGAACGGCTGCGTTTGCGCAGCATGGTGGGGCTGATACCCCTCTTCGCGGTGGAAGTTATATCGACTGAAACACTGAAAAATAACCCTGCTTTTGAAAAGAGAATGTCCTGGTTCCTGCGTCACCGGCCCGATCTTGCGCAACTGGTTTCCCGCTGGAATGAGGAAGGCAAGGGAAATAAACACCTGCTTAGCCTGTTGCGTGGTCACCGTATGAAGAAATTGCTCTCCAGGATGCTGGATGAAACAGAATTTCTGAGCCCCTATGGCGTGCGTTCCCTTTCCAAAAATTATGATGAAAATAGTCCTTTCACCTTTTGTCAGGATGGAGTGGAACTGAGCGTAAAATACCTGCCGGGGGAAAGCGATAGTTATACCTATGGAGGCAACTCCAATTGGCGGGGACCTGTCTGGATGCAGATGAATTTCCTGATGATAGAAAGCCTGCGGAAATTCCACTTTTTCTATTCTGATGATTTCAGGATAGAATACCCCAGCCGTAGCGGTAAGTTCTATTCCCTGAAGGAAGTAGGTACTTTGCTGGCCTGCCGCCTGCTGAAGATCTTCCTGAAAGACGAAAATGGCAGAAGGGCTGTGTTCGGCAATAATGAGAAGCTGCAGCATGATCCCCACTTTAAAGACAATATTCTCTTTTTTGAATATTTCCATGGGGAAAACGGGAAAGGCCTGGGCGCTTCTCATCAGACCGGATGGACCGGTTTGGTGGCTAACCTGATCAAAATGAAGAATAATCCCTGATATATTGCCCTTTGGATCTGTATATAACTTCGTTCCTTCTATGTCTATCTTACGCTCATCTTACGTTCATGAACGTAAGATGAGCGTAAGATAGACATAGAAGGAACGAAGCTTGTACCTGATCAGAACGGATTTTGTCCTAATCAACGCTCTAGTTCAGCAGTAGTACATTCACACTACGTTGTAATATATTAAAGGCTATTTCTGCCATCAGGTTCTCTTTATCCAGGGTAGGGTTCACCTCTGTAATCTCAAAACAGCAGATCTTACGGTGCTGCATGAATTTAGAAATCAGGTCTTCCACCTCACGTTCCCTTAAGCCATTGGTAACCGGGGTACCGGTACCCTTGGAAATGGATGCATCCAGGCTATCCACATCAAAAGAAACATAAATGTATTCGCAGTCACTGAGGTAACGGAATACCGAACGGGCGATTTGTTCCGGTCCTTTACGGCGTACTTCATTGGTAGAGATCACCTTCATCCCATAGGTCTTGATCAGGTGTTCTTCCTCTTTTTCATAGTCCCGCAGGGAAATGAATACGATATCCTCCGGCAGTATCTTGGGCGAAATGCCCCCGATATTTTTCAGCGCTTCCCATGTTTTGATAGTATTATCATCCAGGTCATGCACCTTACATTCCAGGTTATCTTCCCCAATAGATATCGCAACCGGCATGCCATGCATGTTGCCGGAAGGGGTAGTGAAAGGGGTATGCAGATCGGCATGTGCATCGATCCAGATAGCCCCGAGTTTAGCTTTGGGATGGGCCATTTTCAGGCCTGCAATAGTAGCTCCCGCAGTACTGTGGTCGCCGGAAAGCACCACCGGAAACCAGTTTGTTTTCACAGTTTCACAGACACTTTTACTGATTCTTTCGTATAGTGTTAGTGTTCCTTTGATTCGTTTGGCATAGGGTGATTCTATGGGTTCAAAAAGCAGCTTATTTTCTGTTTCTATAGCCTCAGTAGGGAAGTGCACAAAAAAATTGCTCATGAAGTCCAGAGCAGCTATTTTAATAGCCTCTACTCCCAGGCTGGCTCCACGTGTGCCTGCCCCAATTTCCGACTTAACCTCAATGATCTTGATATTCTTCATAAAAGAAAGTTATCCTGCTACAAGCTACAGGATTTTAACAGAACCGTTTTCCTCCCTTACTATTGAGGTGTATATCCACTTGCCATAAACGATAAAACAATTGCAATAAGGACGCTGTATCTTCAAATAATCTTTAATGTTTTGATAAGAATGATGGATAACAATGAATTTTAGAGGTGGTATTTTTTTACATGGGTATTAAAAAATAGATTTGGTTACAGTTATGTACCAAAACAAGTAAAAAAAGATTCCATGGATTTTCAACTTACTGAAGAACACCTCATGATACAGAAAGCGGCACGCGATTTTGCCGTGAACGAACTACTCCCCGGCGTAATAGAACGAGACGAAAAGCAGAAATATCCCGCAGAACAGATCAGGAAACTGGGAGAACTGGGCTTCCTGGGTATGATGGTTGACCCGAAATATGGTGGCGCCGGACTGGATACCGTGTCCTACGTGCTGGCCATGGAAGAGATCTCCAAAATAGATGCTTCCACTTCGGTATGTATGAGTGTGAATAACTCCCTGGTTTGCTGGGGACTGGAAACTTATGGTACGGAAGAACAGAAACAGAAATACCTGGTGCCGCTGGCTAAAGGAGAGATCACAGGAGCTTTCCTGTTAAGCGAGCCGGAAGCCGGTTCCGATGCTACCTCTCAGCGTACAAAGGCAGAAGATAAAGGCGATTATTACCTGGTGAACGGCACCAAAAACTGGATCACCAATGGCAACAGCGCCAGCGTGTACCTGTTGATCGCCCAGACATATCCTGAGAAAGGCAGTAAAGGTATCAACGCCCTGATCGTCGAAAAGAACTCGCCCGGCATTACGGTGGGAGCTAAAGAGAATAAGATGGGCATCCGCGGTAGCGATACCCACAGCATTATGTTCCAGGACGTCAAAGTACCGAAGGAGAACAGGATAGGAGAGGACGGCTTTGGATTCAAATTTGCCATGAAAACATTGGCCGGCGGACGTATCGGTATAGCCTCTCAGGCACTGGGCATTGCCAGTGGCGCATATGAGCTGGCCGTTAAATACGCCAAGGAAAGAAAAGCCTTCGGAAAAGAGATCAGTCAACACCAGGCCATCCAGTTCAAACTGGCAGATATGGCCACCCGTATAGAGGCATCCCGTTTATTATGCCTCAAAGCAGCACGGGAAAAAGACCTGCACCAGGATTATACCCTCAGCGGTTCAATGGCGAAGGTATTTGCCTCTGAAACCGCGATGTGGGTTACCACAGAAGCCGTACAGGTACATGGTGGTTACGGATATGTAAAAGAATACCACGTAGAACGTCTGATGCGCGATGCCAAAATAACCCAGATCTATGAAGGGACAAGCGAAGTGCAGCGTATCGTGATAGGGCGGGCGATATTGGGCTAATAACGCTGAATATGCCCCTTGAAGAAGTGAACTTATAGCGCCATTTGCACTGGTAGGGATTAATCCCATTAATCCCTACTTTTGCACCATGTCAGTCAATTTACCTGCTTATCAGCAAATCAATGAACAGCTGAAACCTTATAACGCCAAACTGGTAGCTGTTTCCAAAATTAAACCACCGGCAGATATACAGGCATTGTATGATGCAGGGCAACGTATTTTCGGGGAGAATTATGTACAGGAACTGCAGGAAAAGCAACCGATCCTTCCGGCAGATATACAGTGGCATTTTATCGGGCATCTTCAGTCCAATAAAGTAAAATACATCGCCCCGTTTGTATCCATGATCCATGCGGTAGACAGCTTCAAATTGCTTGAAGAGATCAATAAACAGGCAGCTAAAAATAGCCGCACTATTCATTGCCTCTTGCAGGTGCATATAGCCGTAGAAGAAACTAAATTCGGACTCAGTGAAGAAGAACTGGAACAACTGCTGGAAACATACAAACAGCAGGAATCTCAACTTGCTAATATCCGTATTGCCGGTTTGATGGGGATGGCCAGCAACACTGAAAATATGGAGCAGGTAAGGAATGAATTTCGCCAGCTGAATACACTCAGGCAAAGCCTGAAATCCCGTTTTTTCCCGGATCAGGATGCACTCACTGAATTATCAACAGGCATGAGTGGCGATTATACGATCGCACTGGAAGAGGGTAGTACCATGGTACGCATCGGCAGCATGTTGTTTGGCGCCCGCTACTAAAGAAAATATCACCCAATTTTTCAGAATGAATATCACCACCTTTACATGATATATGAAGGGCAGCTATTTCGGAATAGCTGCCCTTCATATATCATCTCCTTATATTCTTTAATTTATCCGGATCAAGTACGGTAGAGATCCGTAATATTTTGTTATCATCAGGAGAAATTGAGAATACCTGACAACCGTACAGCTTTTCGTCCAGGAAGAACAGCAATGCCGGCTCGTGATTGATCAGGGTGAATTCGAAAGTGAAATTCTTCTGATATTTATCGAACACAAAGGTCAGCAGCTGGGATACATCGTGTAAACCGCTACAGAACTTCTTCACCAATTTAACTTTACCGCCGCCATCTGCATAGAATACAATATCCTGTGAAAGCAGATTCTCCAGTCTTTGTACATCGCCTTTACGGAGGGCATGCAGGTATTGATCGAGTATAGCTGCAGAAACAGTTTTATTGCTGAGTGTTGATCCCTGTTTATGCTCATCCAGTTTTCCCTTTGCACGGCTGAGCAGTTTCCGGGATTGTTCAACAGTACCTGAAAGGACTTCGGCTATCTCTTCATGAGAATAACCGAAGCCTTCTTTCAGTATAAATACAGCCCTTTCTTTAGGGTTGAGTGCTTCCATCAGTATAAGCATTGTATATGAACCAATATCCCGGAGGTGAAGCGCTTTATCCGCTTCTTCCCCTGTCGCTACAGGTTCAGGTAACCAAACCTCTTCATAATTGACCGTTTTACGCTTGTTTTTAGCATTGATCGACTGATTAATGACACTGCGCACCAGGTAGGCTTTCTCATTTTCTATCCCTTCTCTCTGGGTAGATATATAATTGGACAGCACATCCTGTATCGTATCCTTTGCATCTTCTACAGAACCGAGGATATTATAAGCGTATGGGAACAACGTGTGTTGATAATCTTGCAGCATATGTCTATTGAATGATCGGTGCTAAAAATAAGAATAGTTTTTTAAGCGAACTGGCCAACCTGGTAATGACCTGGTACAGTTCTGAAAGTTTTGTTAAGCCTGTTCCAGACATTGACAGTTCCAACTGCCAGGGCCAGCGTAGCTATTTGATCAGTGGTAAAATGATCGGTCAGGGCATCATAAATATCATCGTTGATATCCTGTTTATTGGCATTGGTTAGCGCCTCTGTAAAGGCCAGTGCTGCCTGTTCTTTTTCATCGAAATAAGGTGTTTCTCTCCATGCGATCACGCCATGCAGCCGCTGATGTGTTTCTCCGTGATGAATAGCCTCTTTGTAGTGCATATCAAGGCACATTGCACAGCCATTGATCTGGGATGCACGGTAATACAGCAGGTCGAGCAGTTTCTGGTCAATGTCGCAGTTTTGCAGATACATACCGGTTTTAAATAATCCGGCAAATAGATCTTTAGGCAGTTCCTGGAATGAAATTCTCTGTGTCATATTCGTAGTTTTTAAAGGTAATTAAATCGCTTACGGTAATATGACAGGTCAGGAAATAAAAACGTGACAGGATTTTAAAAAAAAATTATGGAGCGGCCAGGAACGCGAGTATTTTGGCCAGTACCTGCGGGTCCCTGATAATACGGTAATGACCTTCTCCGCTGATCTTAAACGATTCTACCTCAGGATGTTGCGATAAAAAAAGTTCAGAACGCTCAGGTGGGATGACCTCATCATTTTCATCATAAATAAATAGCATGTGGTCCACTTTTATGGATCTGAAGTGTTTATGCATATCCATGTCCATCAGGTCATCTTTTAGTGTATTCTGCACGATGCCCGGTACTACTTTCCGCACTTTGTCATTAAGTCCCAGCATGTTATAAGCGTCGTCAAAAATAACGGGTGCTGAAGTAGAGGGTGTCATAATGATCAGTTTAGGGATATGTACCTTTTCCCTTGCCAGGGTGAGGGTAGCCGCTAATCCACCAAATGAATGCCCGATAATGGCATAGAGATCCTTATAGGTATCCAGGAAGGCGGTGACCACATGCATCCACTGAATAAGGTTACTGTTTTTGCCTCCCGTAAATCCATGGGCCGGCTGGTCAAAAGAAATGACCTGGTAATGATGCTCCACAAGTGTTTTGATCAGATGGCTGAAATCAAGTGCACTACCTCCCCAGCCATGCAATAACAGGATCTTCTTGTCGCCCGTGCCCCAGGTATAGGTTTTTACCTTTATCTGTTGTTTGCTGAAGGCATATGCCGTCAATGGCGTATCTGTTTCTGTGGCAGCTTCCCTGAGTGTCAGATGATGCTGGCGAAAAGATCTTTTAGGAGGCTTGCTGAAAAAATGAAGGAACGTTTTGGCCGCTATCCGTGGAGATATACTGCCAATGATCGAAAAGGCTAACTTATATTTTTTCATGACGTTGCTTTAACCGCTTGATAACTATGATGAATCATGTAGAGCGCAATCCCAAAGTTAAGTGCTATAGAGTGATAGTTTGTAATGCTGAATAAGTTTTTTACTTTAGGAATATCTTTAATTGGAAGCAAGGCAAAATGATACATTTAAATCTGGTAGTGATCAAAACTGACAGACAGGAAGAGCAGGTAAGATTTTACAGTACTTTAGGGATCACATTCACTCATCATCGCCATGGAAATGGTCCATACCATTATTCAGGTGCATTAGACGGCTTAACCTTTGAAATTTACCCTTTGCCCAAAGATGTAACAGCCGCTGATACGACCACCCGACTCGGTTTTACCGTGGAAAATCTGCATGAGACCCTGAAAAGCCTGGAAGAACTGGGAGTGGAAACAATACAGGCGCCCGCCAGCACAGAGTGGGGATATGTAGCGGTGGTGAAAGATGCCGATGGCCGGAAGATTGAATTGGTCGAAAATTTGATAAAGTGATAGAAAGTGGATTCTTTTACTATCTTTGCTTTACTCTACTAATATAGTAGGATATATAGCGTAAACAGATCAGACAGACGTAAACAGTATGATGAACAAACTTTGGCTTTTATTATGCCTCCCGGCATTCATATTTGGAACACAACTGGAAAAATGGGACCTGGAACCCGGTGTATGGCAAGCCAGCCTGCACAGAAAAGACGGAGCAGACATTGTTTTTAACTTTGAAGTAAAAGACAGCGCCCGTCAGAAACTGGTATACGTATTAAATGCCAACGATCGTATGCTGGTAGATGATGTAAAGATCCAGGGAGATTCTATTTTCATCAGAATGCCTTTCTTCGACTCTGAATTCAGGGCTGCTTTCAACAAAGAAGGCGGTATTCAGGGTAATTGGATCCGTCACCTGGCAGACAGGGACGTGAGCATCCCTTTTACAGCTGCACATAATGTGAAACAACGCTTTGTACAGCATGATCCGGCAAAGGGTAATGTGACCGGACGCTGGTCCACCTGGTTCACTACTCCCGGTAAAAATGACTCTTCCTATGCAGTAGGAGAATTCAAACAGCAGGGGAATATTGTACACGGTACTTTCCTGACGCCTACCGGCGACTATCGCTTCCTCGAAGGGATTGTAGACGGCGATACGCTGAAGCTCTCCACTTTTGATGGTTCTCATGCATACTATTTCACTGCCCTTGTAAAAAATAATACCCTGGAAAACGGGATCTTTTATGCCGGTATTGGTGATGGCAGAGAACACTGGACAGCTGTAAAGGACGATAAGGCAGCATTGCCTGACGAGAAGGCCCTTGCTTCTGTAAAACCCGGCAATAGTCAGCTGGATTTTACATTCCCGGACATCAACGGAAAGAAAGTAAGCATTAAGGATAAACGCTTCGAAAATAAAGTGGTGGTGATCACGATCATGGGGTCCTGGTGTCCGAACTGTATGGACGAAACCGGATTCCTGTCAGAATGGTACAAGGCTAATAAAGCGCGTGGGGTAGAGGTGATAGGACTGGCATACGAACGTACTACCGACTTTGCAAAATCACAGAAAAGTCTGCAGGGCTTCCTGAAACGCTTTGATGTACATTATCCTGTACTGATCACCGGTGTAACTACCAGCGATCCTGAAAGAACAGAAAAAACTTTACCACAGATAACAAAAATAAAAGGCTTCCCAACCACTATCTTTGTAGACAAAAAAGGAAATGTGCGGGAAGTACATACCGGCTTTTCCGGTCCGGGTACAGGAGAACATTATGAGACTTTCAAGAAGGAATTTAATGGTCTGGTAGATGCTCTGCTGGCAGAAAAATAATACTACTAACTAACCCAATACATAAAGTGGCGGTAAAGCATTTAAGCTAGCCGCCACTTTCTCTTTTATTGCTGGTCATCCGTTATATATTTATTTTTATACAGCTTCTTTTTTAAACTGCTGAAAAGTTTCAATGGCCTCATCAATCAGCGTGATAATCCTTTGTTTCACATCATCTTTCATGCCGGTAACTTCGTGTTCCACGATATATTTCAGCTCACTTAATCCGTCTGCACCTTTGCCCAATATCCGCTTCACACGGCCCTGCAGGTGATGGGCAGATCTCTTGATCTTTCTGCGTGTTTCCTCTCCGCTATCCGGAGCGGTCAGAATACCGATAGCCAGACCTGCAGCTACACCCACCAGGGCTCCACATAAAATTTTAGCAGTGCTCATAATAAAAGATTTTTAAAGGTGTAATAAAAAGGCTGTAAAGAGTTTCCAAATATTGGGCCAGTTAAGCCGTGATCTCACCTGTTTCTACATAGTGCTTGAAACGCATGACATCTTTTTCTACCATCCTGTAGAACGCACTGTTCAGCAACCAGGCCAGTCCTGTGCCTACATAACCTGCCGGCGGACGGTAAGCGATCACTACAGATATCTCCGTACCACCACCGGGAGCGTCTTCAAACGTCACCTTACCTGCTGTCGCAATATTGGAGCCGGGAGCCGAACGCCAGCCTATGAAAGCACCAGCCTCGTCTTTGATGATCTCGGCATCCCATTCCAGTGTGCCGACGCCACCCGGCCCTCTCACCACCCAATGGGAATGGAAGTCGTCATGTTCGGTAATAGATGCCAGATGCCGCATAAAATGAGGTAGATTTTCCAGCCTTCTCCAGAAATGATATACCTCATCCCGGGGTTTGTCGACGGTGAATTTCGTCCTGACCTTTATCGTACGGCTATGCTTTTCACCCATTCTTCTACCGGCATAGGCGGTTATAGGACAGTTCCCTGATATTCCACGGTATAACAGGTAACCGCCGGCTACCAGTCTGATTAGGCTTCTGATGGGATGCTTGGTAACGTTGTTGATCGCGGAATTTGTGAGAAGAGCGCCACCGACGATAGATGCAATACGCCCCTGCTTGCTTACATTCAGGACATTCGACTGCTCGTAGAGCATGGTAGCGCGAGGCTCGCCGTGTCCATTCAAACTTTGATATGTACTCATAAACAACGGGTTTTTGTAATCAGATAAGCGAAAATCCTGCTTGAATCAAAATGTGTTAATAATCAATTGATTGTATTGTGACTTTATTGTGGAATTGCGTAAAAAATTGCCCATCCGGGCGCTACAGACACACCGTTTGCCGTGGCGGACAAGCTAATTCTGCGCTTCTAATTCCTTTTCCAGCTCCCTGAATATCTCGTTTCCCCAATTGGGTTCCAGTTCATTCTTCGGTTTAAATCCGGCAAACCGCTGGCCCGCCTCTTCTATTATGGGGGCTGCTTTTTTCTTACCTCCTCCGAACAGGGCCGGGGTATGATAGATCACAAGCGCTTTCATCAGGTATGCCCTGGGATTGGCACTATCAGCCGCAATGGCTTTGTCTGAATAACTACGACTGTCCGGACCTAATGACATCCCCCTGGAACTATTGGCGTTAATACAGGCGGATAGCCAGTATGCCATTAACGCCAGCGTTTCTGTATTACCCGGCTGCAGGTGCAGTGCTTTTTTTACATAAGGCCCTGCCTTCTTCGTAGCAGATTCTGCCCCGCCTTTGGGCGCCCTGAAAGAAGATTGCGTATAAGCCCAGCCGGTATAATATTGTAACAGCCACTCCTCAGGATAAGCCGCCGCCAGATTGCCGATCCTTTCCGCTGCCTGTTGCCAGATGGTAAAGTCAGTGGTCTTATCCAGTTGCAACAGTTCCTCTTTGAGCGATTGCTTCCAGTCTGTTTGCCTTTGCGCTATAAATCCTGTCGTCAGCAATGCCAGTAGAAACGTAATAAATGCCTTCATAAATAGTCTTTACAGTGAGTATTCCTAAATATATGCCAACCTCCGGTCGTATAAGAAACAGATAATTCCGCTGCTTTGTTGCCTTTAATGATGCCTTGTGAAAAATCTGAAGAAATAATTACCGTTTACTCCCTATCTTAAAGCCATAAATTACTGACGTATGAAAAAACTATTCACGTGTGGATTGCTGATGCTGACACTCGCAGGAATGGCCCAGAAAAAAAAAGCTGATGGATGGCTCCAGTTGTTCAACGGAAAAGACCTGACTGGTTGGGACATTAAGATCAAAGGACATGATCTGAATGAGAACTATGGTAATACTTTCAGAGTGGAAGACGGTCTGCTGAAGGTGCGTTATGATCAGTATACCAACTTCAACGAACAATACGGTCATATCTTTTATAAAAAGAACTTCTCGGCTTACATCATAGTGGTAGAATATCGCTTTGTAGGAGAGCAGGTGGCTGGTGGTCCCGGATGGGCATTGCGTAACAGTGGCATAATGCTGCACGGACAATCTGCTGCCAGCATGGGCAAAGACCAGGATTTTCCTATTTCCCTGGAAGAACAGCTGTTAGGTGGTAATGGCAAAGACCCGCGCTCTACCGCCAATCTCTGTACACCGGGTACCAATGTGGTAATGAATGGAAAACTAATAACAGACCACTGCATCTCTTCTACCTCCAAGACTTATCATGGTGAGCAGTGGGTGCGGGCCGGAGCACTGGTACTGCGCGATTCTGTGATCAAACATTTTGTGTTCAGTGATACCGTGATCGTGTATAACAAACCACAAACCGGCGGAGGAAATGTAACGGATGCAGATAGCACGCTGATGCAGGCTGGACGTTTGCTGACAGAAGGCTCTATCTCTCTGCAGAGTGAAAGCCACCCGGTAGATTTCAGGAAAGTCGAGTTGTTCGACCTGGAGCCATATGTGAATGATCCGGTAAAGCTGGAAGCAATCCTCAGGAAATTACAAAAGAAGAAAAAATAGTCACGAAGGACCGGGAGCGTGGAATGAAAAGCGAGTCCGTCTTCGCTTAAATCCCTGATTCCCGGTCCTCCTTTTTAATGCATTACCACCGTCGCTTTCTGGAAGGCGGTGTCTGGAATAGTAAATTGCACTGCGCCACCAGGATGTGGCGGAAGTGGGGGTCTTGCTGGTGGTCTCGGCGGTGCAGGAGGTGCGTGAGGTGGTACACAACTTGCTCCTGCTAACAACAATCCCAATACCACAGTTAAAAATCTTATCTGTCTCATGTTGTTCGTTTTAATCCGCAGTTATAAGAACAAATTATATGCCGTTACAAAGTAGTATTCTCACTCACTTTCACCGGATCATCCTGCTATAAAACCGCTCATAAATGTCCCCCAAAAGATTGCAGGAACTCCTTAATTTTGTTGCCTGCAACACAAAATCCGCAGCCTCCCTTTTTCATGTCACAGATACCAGCACCCGGTAAGCACCTTGCCGGATTAGACCACTTGCGCGCCTTCGCCATCTCATTTGTTTTCATTTATCATTATCGCATCTTCAAACACCCTGCATGGATAGAAACCATCGGCAGCTTCGGATGGACAGGTGTAGACCTTTTTTTTGTACTGAGTGGTTATCTTATATCATCACAGTTGTTTGCACAGATCAGCAACAATGAGCAGATCTCTTTCCGTGAGTTCTTCCTCAAACGTTTCTTCCGGATCATCCCCGCTTACCTTACAGTGCTGACGCTATATTTCCTGGTGCCTGATTTCCGTGAAAGAGAAGCCCTGCCGCCACTCTGGAAATTCCTCACCTTTACGCAGAATATCGGTCTGCACCTGAAGGACAGGGGTACTTTTTCACACGCCTGGTCATTGTGCATAGAAGAACAATTCTACTTCCTGCTGCCCATCATACTCATTATGCTGGTCCGCTGGAAAGCATTGAAGATTGGTCCCTGGCTGATTGGTATTTTATTCATCGGTGGATTTGCTATCAGGCTTTTCTGCTGGTTCTCGCTTTTGAAACCTGCCATGGGGGCTGACGATTATTGGGTAACCTGGTACATGTGGATGTATTATCCTACGTTTACACGTCTTGACGGATTGCTTACAGGTGTGACAATCGCCGCCGTCTTCCAGTTCCTGCCGGCTATAAAACAAAAGATCATGGCATTGGGAAATAAATTACTGTTGATTGGACTGCTACTTTTAACAGGCGCCTGGTTCCTCTGTGAAGATCCTACTACATTCTACGCGTCCATCTTTGGCTTTCCGCTGATCGCTGTCGGATATGGCGCTATGGTAGCTGGAGCGGTCAATGAAAACAGTTTCCTTCACACAAGGAAGCTGCGTTTCACAGCAACACTGGCAACGCTGTCTTATGGCATCTATCTATCGCATAAGGGTGTAATACACCTGACGCAGTTATGGGTAGGAAATATGGGGATAGAGCAGAACGGTACGGTGATGTTTATCATCTGCATTATTACCTGTGTACTGGCAGCATTGTTATTGAACAGGATTATTGAAAAGCCGTTCCTGAAACTCAGGAAACGTATCCTGTCCCGAAAGGCATCTCCTGTGCGGCGACATTCTCTTCAGCTGTAGGATTTGACATTGCCTGTGCAAAGCTGCTGTATCACTGTTTGCCGGGGCTGCGTAACTATAAACAACAGCCCCGGTGATATTATTTATTCAGGTATGGGCTCTCAAAGCCCAGTTTCTTCAGTCCTGATTTCACTTCCGGACAACTCATAAACAACTTCCACAGCAAACCACTGCGATAGTTTTCCATCATTACAACCGCCGGTCCCTGGTCTATAGCCAGGTATCGTTGGGGATACCAGTTGTTTGTTTCGCTGAATGCATCATAAAAGCCGTATTGGCCAAATATTTTATCCCGCATGTCCTTATACCAATGCACCATTGCCTGCTTGGAATATTCCGGCGTATAAGGCATGGATGAAAGAGCCGCAGTAGGAGAGATGACGCCCAGATCACTATTCTCGCCTGGTGCATGTGCGGCATATCCGTTCACAGAATAACTGGCGGTTAAGCCCCAGCTGTCAGGACCATAGCCTTTATACTTTTTAGGGTTCTCTACACACCATTGACGGTTGATCAATGTCTGATTGGTATTATGCTCCCAATAGTCGGCATACCTGTCTTTTAAGCCGTGTGGATCAAGTCCCAGATAGGAATAGTGCGCCCAGAATAAAGGTCCTCCATATTGTTTTGCATAGTTGTGCGATAGTGTGAGCGTATGTCCATAAGCTTTGATACTGTCTCTGATAGCACCGTTACGTGCCCATCCTTCATGATATACTGCTGCAGGAACGTCATGTGTAGGAGATGATGCTGCCAGCACATACATGATCAGGCATTCATTATAACCTGTCACAGGGAAATTCATTTCCCATTGATAGTTGGGCGACCAATGCCAGTACAACACGTTTTTGCCATTCCTGTACCAGTTCCAGTCCACATCTTCCCACAGCTTGTTGATCCTGGATGCCAGCGCTTTTTCCTGATCATTACCTGTAGCAAAATACTGGCGTACACATAACAGGCCCTGCATCATAAAAGACGTTTCCACAAGATCGCCACCATTATCTTTTTGTCCGAATGGTTTTACCTTGCCGTTCTCTCCATACATCCAGTGTGGCCAGGCGCCATGAAACCGATCGGCCTTTTCCAGGAAGGATACGATCTTCGTCAGTCGTTCAAGTCCCAGCTGACGGGTAATATAACCTCGTTCAATTCCCGCCAGGATAGCCATCACGCCAAAGCCGCTGCCTCCTGAGGTAACAACATTCATATCGTTTTCCGGATACTCACCATCCACATGATAACGTTCCCTTGCCATACCACTGGCAGGTTCTGCGCCATCCCAGAAGTACTGGAACGTATGCTCTTCAACAATATTGAATATAGAATCTGTGGATAAGGCTGTGGTATCAACAGCTGTACTGTCTTTTACCGGCTGATGGGTGGAAGGACCGCCGCATGATATTACCGCCGGAACTATAGCTCCAAGCAGGTAGAGGAATAGTAAGTTTCTCATAAACGTAATTTAATGTTTTTTGAGGATTGCATTCGTCATATAGAACATCATAAAATATGTGAAGGAAATACTTACCTTTGCGCGTAATTATTAAAAAAACTGACAAACCTTGCGTCATGTAATATCACAGGCATACTATTGTTAACTACGCCACCTGCGTTCTGCAGGAATGGCCTGTGAATCCTTTTGTTTAATGAAAATACCCCGATATGGCTATTTCAGAAAAATATGGCCGTACCTATCATTTTCCGTTCTCGCCGGGTACTACCAGCGATGATCGCATTCAGCATGATTATTGGCATTATGTCTCTGCCATCCCTACACTGATGCATACGGAAAAACTGGACGGTGAAAATAATTGCCTGTCCCGCTATGGTGTGTTTGCGCGCTCACATGTAGCGCCCACTACATCTCCGTGGACAGAAAGCCTGCGCCGTTACTGGCAGCTGGTAAAGAATGACCTGGGCGATCTGGAGATATTCCTGGAAAACCTGTATGCTGTACACTCTATTGCATACAAAGATCTGGACCATCATTTCTATGTGTTTGCAGTAAGAGAACATGACCGCTGGCTTAGCTGGGAAGAGACCCGCTTTTATGCCGCCATGCTCGATCTGCCCACTGTGCCGGTCATTCAGGAGTTGCACGCACCGCGGGTGAAGGCTGATTTTGAAAGTAACATCCTGAACATTGTAAAAGGCCCTGGCAGCTTCAACGCATGTGATGCCGCCACCGGTATGCCTGCCACAATGGAAGGGATCGTTACACGTAATGCAGCCGGCTTCCCGGTACATGCATTCGCAGAAAATGTATTTAAATATGTAAGAAAAGGGCATGTGAAAACTGATGTGCACTGGACGCGTAACTGGCGCCGTGCTGCCCTGAAGAATGAAGGAGGTAAATATGTGGACAATCACTGAAAATAGATCATGGTCATACCTGGAGCAGACGTACGACTGGGTACGCGATATGCAGGACGTACCACAGGACGCCATACATCACGGAGAAGGAAATGTGGCCATTCATACGCAAATGGTATTGGCCGCATTGCAGGAGCAACCTGCATACCAGGCATTGTCTCCGCAGGATAAAGAGATCCTCTGGGCAGCCGCATTGTTGCATGATGTGGAGAAACGCAGTACAACGGTTACAGAACCGGATGGACGTATCACTTCCGCCGGCCACGCAAGAAAAGGGGAGGGGACTGCCCGGCAGATATTGTATAGAGAGATCACAACTCCTTTTCATATCCGCGAACAGATCACCCAACTGGTGAAATATCATAGTTTACCTTTATGGTTGCTGGAAAGGAGAGATCCGTTGCATACCATTATTCATGCATCATTGCAGGTAAACACACAACACCTGGCCCTGCTGGCACGTGCAGATATGATCGGGCGGATTGCTCCTGATACCGCGGAACTGTTGTATCGCATTGATTGCTTCGAGGAATATTGTAAAGAGCATCAATGCTGGGGAACACCCTGGCCTTTTGAGACTGCACAGGCCCGTATGCATTATCTGCGGAAAGGCGATGCCGCACCGGGTTATGTGCCTTATGAAGCGCCTGCCGTACAGGTAGTGATCATGAGCGGACTGCCCGGCGCCGGTAAGGATACTTATGTAAAGAAACACTATCAGCAGCCGGATTGGGAAATCATCTCACTGGATAATATCCGCTCGCAGATGAAGATCAGTCCCGCTGATAAAAGCGGTACCGGAAGAGTGGTACAGGCTGCTAAAGAACAGGCAAGGGTGTACCTGAGGAACAAACGTTCCTTTGTCTGGAATGCCACCAATACCACTCACCAGATGCGGGAACAGCTGATTGCCCTCTGTATGCAGTATGATGCGGGTGTTACCGTTGTGTATGTGGAAGTGCCTTATAAGGAGTTATTTCGACAGAATGGTAACAGGGAAGCAACCGTACCCTACAATGTCATGCAGAAACTGATTAACAAACTGGAGATCCCTGATCTGACAGAAGCACACGAGGTAATTTATCATGTGCGCTAGAATAAAAGAAGGCCGGTTATAACCTTACCGGCCTTCTCTTTGTTACTTATATGATCATACAGTAACAATGAAAGGTCTCATATTTTTAATAATTGTATCTGTGATATTCACAGGCAGCATTATATGCGCTGCCTTTAATCCCGGACCTGTGTCATCGACAACAGAAACCCCGGCTTTTGCCGGATCGGCAGCATGTGCCTCCTGCCATGGTGATATCTTCAAAAGCAGCCGCCATACGGCTCATTTCCTGACTTCCGCACTTCCGGATGATGAACATATTAAAGGCAGCTTTACGCCCGGTAAAAACCAGTTTGTATACAATCAATGGATGGTGGTGGAACTGGAAAAGAAGAAAGATGTTTTCCTGCAAACAGCTTACATGAATGGCATCCCTACAGAACAGAGGGCATTTGGTATTGTGATCGGTTCCGGGAGAAAAGGGCAGACCTACCTGTATTGGGACAAAAACAGGCTATTCCAGCTACCGGTATCTTATTTTACGCCAGCCAATGACTGGTGCAACAGCCCGGGATATTCGGAAAACTATATTCGTTTTGACAGACCTATTCCTGCCACCTGCCTGGAATGCCACGCCACCTACGTTGAAGCAAAAGAAAAGAAAGACGGAAGCACCGTTTTCGACAAAAAAACACTCCTGTATGGTGTCGATTGTGAAAGATGTCATGGTCCCGGCGCTGCGCATGTCGCATTCCATACACAGCATCCGGAGGCGAAGACTGCCAGCAATATTATCAGTACAAAAAACTTGTCGCGTCAGCAACGTCTGGATGCCTGTGCACAATGTCATTCGGGGTTAAGAAAGCATACACAGCCTGCTTTTAGTTTTATGGTAGGGCAAAAACTGGAGGATTATTCAACACCAAACTATGATGTCGACACTGTCGGAAACCTGGATGTTCATGGTAACCAGTATGGCTTGCTGACAGCCTGCAGATGTTTTAAAATGACGGCACAACTTGACTGTTCCTCCTGTCATAATGTACACGTCAGTGAGCGGCAGAACATGGCGGCATTTTCTCAGCGCTGTATCAGCTGTCATAATGTAAATGGTGTTGCCCATGATTCCTGTTCCTACAAACCACCGGCAGGAATAGTGCTGGCTGATAATTGTGTAGATTGTCATATGCCATTGCTGCCATCGCGAAAGATTACTTTGAAATTGGCAAATGCATCAACTGCAGAAGCAGACATGGTGCGTACGCATTTTGTAAATGTTTATCAGGATGCGACGAAGAGGTTTGTGGAAAAGATCAGATGAGAGGATGCTATAAGATATAAAAAAGAGGTTGTCAAAAGTAACTTTACCCTGATTTTATTCGGGTACCTGATGGAGAAAATTTCGGTATAAGAAATTCTCAGAGCCATCAAGCCACTTTTGACAACCTCTTTGACGGGTTCTTTTTATGGAACTTTGTTAAAAGCTTTGTTTAACGCCTCCATAAGTTCATCTGCTTGTTCTTTGGTTCTAATGAACTGAGCCAGCGATGATTTACCACTTACAAGTCTTGGGGGCTTAACTGGTATATCAGCTGTCTGGTTTTTTCCAAAGACATTAACCTTGTCTTCCATTGTATCATTTTTCATCGTAAAAGTTTTTATTTTTTATTAGTTTATTGATACGCATTAATTGTTTTTTGTAAAAATAAAATAGTTATACAGGAATTCCGGATACCTTGGACTGTCCCGTGTGATTTTTACAACAGCGGATTTAACATCCTTAAAATCAAATGGATTTTCATATTGGTTTTTACCAAATCTGGTGATTCTTACATAATATTTCATTGCCCCCATATTGAAGTGGTTGCTTAGATACTCGAAATTGTCCAGGATGATTTTATAGTACAGCAAAGCCCTTGAATTGTTGGAACCATCAATTCCCAGATAATGATCGGGATTATTGGCCAGATATGACCGGGCATGAAAAAGAATGGTAGAAAAGGCTTTCGAATAGTCCCTGTGTTTTATTTGTGCTTTATCGTCGATCTTACCGTTTGCATTTAGCGGACCAAATGCTAAATTATAGACATCAGGCATTAATTCATGCGCTTGATCACTTATTGTTACCATTAGCTTTTTTTTACTTCCATCTACAAGCTCTGTGTCAAAACTAGCCGATCTCATTTCGCGGGATGCTGTATTAATATCATAAACATCGTTGAAGTTGATTTTAACTGCAGTTGCCATTTATCTCTGTTTAGAAGTTGCGGATTAACTACGTGAATACACACCAGAGATGATTGAAATAGACATGCAATTTACAAGATAATGAACAATGCCATGCAAAATCAAAAATCAACTTTTTTATTTGTAAATGAGTTAATGACCAGTTAACAGCAACAAAAGGAATGCAATGGTTGGAAGTTGTCAGAAGTGAACAAAATGAACATGAGTGAAATGCGGACTTTAGAAAAATAAAAAGGGGCTAAACTAAAAGACAATTTACTTTTAGTTTAGCCCCTGAAAATGTTATTCACGTCAGGATCAGAACCTATACGTCAACGTCCCCCTGATATTAAACGGTGTACCCGGTGTAAAATGTATCTCCGTCACCGGTGCTGCTTCATCCTTCAACCTGCTTTCCGTTGCAAACTGTGTCTCATTCCAGGCAGTATTGAAAATATTCTCCGTGATCACACCAATAGTAAATTGCTTATACTGATAACTGATATTCGCATCAGTTATGCAATATCCTTTTGCCACAATGCTATTGTCTTCATTAGCCGGACGATGACCAAGATATCTTGTATTGATACCCGCATTAATACCTGACGGATGATGAATACTCACACCACCAGCCACTGTCACTACCGGCGCTAACGGAATACGGTCTTCGCCTTTGGTCGCATCATTGGAACGGCCGTGCGTATAGGTAAAGTCACCATTGATGAAGATCCATTTACCTAACTGATAACGTGCACCCAGATCAATTCCTTTACGGGTGGTTTTACCACTGGGCTCCACTACACCAGCATCGCCCACATATACAAACTCCTGCTCCATGAACAGATACCACAGCGCTGTATTCACAACCAGCTTCGATACAGGTTTCCATACCAATCCAAGGTCTGCACCATAAGCAGCAGGCAATGTTTCAAGTCCTTTCTCTGCAACTACAACACGGGTATCATTGCTATGAAATCCTTTGCCCAGTTTTAAGAAATACTGGATCTTGTCATTTGGATTATACAGGAAGTTGAGTTTAGGACTTACAATAGATTTACCTTGTGTTTGTGTAGCATAAGTAACCGCCAGTTTATCTACATAATCAAATTTGAAATGATCAACACGTACTGCCGGGTTGATGAGCCATTTACCGACTTTGTATTCTGCGCTTGCATAAGCATAGAGGTTGGTCTCATTGACATCTCCCTGCTTTAGTTGTTCAAGTGTTGTTTTCCTGTTCACCGTATGCGATAGCTCAATATTATTCACATCGTCATTGCGTAATCCAGCAGCCACTTTCAATTCAAGTGGATTTCTTCCTGGATAGAAGCTCTTATTCAACTCCGATTCAAATCCAAAAACACTCCTGTTCTCTTTCTGCCTGATCTGGTCTCCGTTTACAGGATCTTCGAGGAAGAAGGTGAAATTGGAATACAGTTCAAAATCATAACGGCTGTAGAAAGCGGTACTTCTCACAAAGGTATTCGCATCCACATGTTTGAGATATTGGAGGTTAACATTGGTACGTTGTGTATGACCACCTTCGGTATCGTCAATAGCACCAAAACGTGTGATCAGTCCTGCATCAACAGCTCTTTGTGGTATCTGTCCGCTTGCGTCCCATTTACTGTTAAAGTGTGAAACAGATACGGACAATTTATCGTTATTCTCCATGTAAGCAGTATACTTACCCATCAGGTTAATACGGTTGAAGTTTTGCGGAGATACAAAATAACCATCCGTCATCTGGTAATCTGCCGCTAGATAGGCAGATTGTTTATCATCATTTACGAGGTTAAACATACCCATGGTCCTGTAGGTATTGAACTTGCCGCCTTCCAGGGTTATGCTGCTGTTATCAAGCCTTTCCTTTGTTTTGAAAGCCACATATCCTGCGGTAGCGAGATTGCCATTATCCGCATGATAGGGGCCTTTATCAAAGTCAATATTCTCAATGATCTCAGGGATGAGAAAGTGAAGGTCTGCATAGCCTTGTCCATGTGCATGACTAACCATATTAACCGGCATGCCATCTACACTGATATTGATATCAGTACCATGATCAATGTCAAATCCACGCAGGAAGATCTGTTCAGCCTTACCGCCTCCTGCATGTTGACCAATGAACAGGCCAGGTACTTTGCGTAGCAGTTCCTGGGAAGACTTGACAGGGTTGGTCTTGAGATCAATATCTGATATGATGTTCAGATGTCTGATGTTAGAAGTGATGGCCACTTCATTCAGTTCGAGATTAGAAGGTTCCAGTGTAATGTGTTGAGATAAATTATCGAGTACTACGAGTTGTGTCTTGCAGGAAACATGTGACACCTTCAATGTATCTCCCTGTTGTCCGTCCTTTAGCCGGAAAACGCCTGTCTCATTGGTATGCGTGTGAGCGCCGGTACGCAGGTTATAGACAGTGGCTTCCTGCAATGGACGCTTTTCACGGTCATACACAATGCCGCTGTAGTTTTGAGCATAAACACCAATGGTTGAACAGGAGAGAACAATTGTAAAGATCTTGCGCATATAGGATGGTGTGTCGGTTGGTTATTGATTACTAGTTCTGGTATATAGACTGAGCCAAGCGGCGAAAGTAAAAAAATGCTTAACAATTCGTTTAATATTTCACCAATAAATATTCCCGTTCATCCCAAATTCTCATCCATTAACTTGTGTCCGCGATAAACTATCTCTATATTAGCGCACGTCAAAAGGTCTCAACTTTCTATTATTCCACTTTTGACTTAATCTTATTTGAACGTTATGTTACTTAGATCGAAGAATCATGCAAGCCGGTCTCTGATGGGTTTTCTGTGCCTCTATGGTATAGGAATGGCAGTTGCCCATCCGGTTTCCGCGCAGTCAGGCAAATTGCCATTGCAGGACCTATCTGCCTTCCGTGAGCCAGGACAGAGCTGGAGTATTACCAGCGATGCCTCCGCCAAACTTGACAATCCTCATGTATTGGACGCTGTAGCAGGTACCGGGGTACTGTTCAACATGCCGGACAAGAAACGTCCAGGTAAAGACCTTTTTTCCACCCAGGAATATGGTGACGTGGATATTGAACTGGACTACATGATGGCGCCTGGTTCAAATTCAGGGATCTATCTGCAGGGAAGGTATGAGATCCAGTTACTGGACAGCTGGAACACCAAAGTGTCTAAAGCAGGCGATAATGGTGGTATCTACGAACGTTGGGACGACAGCCGTCCTGCCGGTCAGCAGGGATATGATGGCCACGCTCCCCGCGTGAATGCCAGCCGTGCTCCCGGTCTGTGGCAGCATATGAAGATCACCTTCCAGGCGCCCCGTTTCGACGCTTCCGGCAAAAAGACCGCTAACGCGCGTATGCTGCTGGTAGAACTGAATGGTGTGACCATCCATGAGAACGTAGAGCTGATGGGCCCTACCCGTGGTTCTATTGGTGGTGGCGATGAAAAAGCAACCGGCCCGCTCCGTCTCCAGGGTGATCATGGTGCTGTTGCCTTCCGCAATATCACTATTAACAAACCCGGCGAAGCCCGTACTGGCAATGACAATAACAGGACAGTAGATCCTATCCTCGTAGATGCACCGGTAAACACTATCCTGCGCAGCTTCATGGATGTGAAAAACAACAAACGTGTAGTACACGCTGTTTCCGTAGGTTCTCCTGAAAAGGTGCATTACACCTACGACCTCGATAAAGGCATGGTAGCACAGGTTTGGCGTGGTGAATTCCTCGATGCAACACCTATGTGGCACGAAAGGGGAAATGGCTGTTCCCGTCCCCGTGGCGCCGTACAGCTCCTCGGAGAACCATTCTTTACCCTGAGCAAACTGTCTTCTCCGCAGGCTGCCTGGATGACTGATACCACTGGTACTGGTTACCGTCCTAAAGGTTATGTACTGGATGAGAGTGACCTGCCTGCTTTCCGTTACCAGGTATATGGTACCGCAGTATCTGATGTTGTGCGTGTGCTTCCTGAAGGACATGGCATACGCCGTGAACTGACCATAGCTGCACCTGTTGAAGGACTGTATGCTAAACTCGCAGAAGGTACTACCATAGAAACACCTTCAAAGGATCTGTATGTTATAGATGGAAAATCTTACTATCTCCAGGTAGATGATGCCGGTGGTGAGAAACCTGTAATTCGTGAAGCAGGTGCGACAAAAGAACTAATCATCCCTGTACACAGTAAACTGAGCTATTCCATCCTTTTCTAAATCCTTTCGACTACTACAAATGAAAAACATTTATAAGGCATTCATAAAAAAGACCACGTTGTATTCGCTGCTGATAGCTGCGGCAACGGGTGTGACTTCCGGGGTTCGTGCCCAGGAAACGCCTAAAGAAGAAGATTTTTATAAGATCCTGAAGGTATCTTCCCCTGAAGGTACGCTGCTGGAAGTGGGCGGTTTGACAGTACTGCCGAATGGTGATCTGGGCGTATCTACCCGTCGTGGTGATGTATATGTTGTAGAAAACCCTACGAGCCGTAAACCTTACTTCCGCAAGTTCGCTACCGGCCTGCATGAAATACTGGGCCTCGTGTGGAAAGACGGCGCTTTGTATTGCGCACAGCGTGGTGAATTAACCAAGCTGGTAGATACCAATATGGATGGTAAGGCAGATGTATATGAAACAGTATTCGCATGGCCATTGTCTGGTCACTATCATGAATACAGCTTTGGTCCGAAGCTCGCGCCTGATGGCTCTTTCTTCGTATCCGGCAACGTTGCATTCGGCAATCAGGAATGGTGGCGTGGTGAAAGCCGCGTGCCCTGGAGAGGTTGGATGATGCACATCTTCCCTGACGGACATATGGAACCATATGCTACCGGCTTCCGCTCTCCATGCGGTCTGGGTATGATCAACGGTGAATTATTCTATACAGATAACCAGGGCGACTGGTTCGGTTCCGGCGGTGTATGGCAGGTAAAACAGGGCGATTTCATTGGCCACCCTGCTGGTTTACGCTGGACGAAAGAAGCTAACTCCCCTGTAAAACTGACACAGGAGCGCTTCTTCTCATTGGTAGACGAAGGCCGTCCTAAAGACGCGAAAGGCAATTATACCAAACCTGAGAACAGTGTAACTGCTCCCTTCGTAACACTGATGGACGTGAAAAAGAAGATCCCTGAACTGCGTCTGCCAGCCGTAGTGCTGCCGCACGGTATACAGGGTATCTCCAACTCCGAGATCGTTCAGATCCCTGAAGGTTCTTTCGGTCCTTTTGCCGGCCAGCTGCTGGTAGGTGACCAGGGACAAAGTAAGATCATGCGTGTGGTAATGGAAAAAGTGAAAGGTGAATACCAGGGTGTATCCTTCGACTTCCGCAGCGGTTTCCAGTCTGGCGTACTGCGTATGGCATGGGCGAAAGATGGTTCTACACTGTTTGTAGGTGAAACCAACCGTGGTTGGGGTTCTGCCGGTGAAGCCAACGAAGGTTTACAGCGTCTGGTATGGAACGAGAAGATGCCTTTTGAAATGAAGACGATCAGATCAAAACCTGATGGTTTTGAGATCGAGTTTACGCTGCCGGTAAATAAGAAATCTGCTGAAGATCTGGCATCTTATTCAGTTGAGAGCTTTACTTACAAATACCACTCTGTATACGGAAGCCCGATGGTGAACATTGCAAAATGTCCTGTGAAAGGTGTGAAAGTGTCTGAAGACGGATTAAAAGTAAGACTCATCGTAGACAGCCTGCGCCTGGATTATGTTCACAACATCACCCTGGAAGGCGTGCGTGAAAAAGACAATTCTTATTCACTGGTACACCCAACTGGTTACTATACACTGCACAATCTGCCAGAAGGAGATAAGCTGCCTTTAAGCCAGGCCAGCACATTCAATTCTGCTAAATCAACTGCAGCTGCTCCTGCCTCAGCGGATAAAGGAAAGACTGCCAGTGCAAAAGACGCAGCTGCTGCTAAAGGCGCAACTGCCGCCACTGGAAAAACAGCCGCCGCTGCAAAAGCGCCTACTTACGATGAAGTAAAACCTCTGCTGGCAAAATATACCTGCCTGGCCTGCCACAACGCTAATAAGCGTCAGGTGGGACCTGCATACGTAGATGTTGCCAAACGTAAATATTCTGCCGAGCAGATCCTGAAACTGCTTGCTAATCCAAAGCCACAGAACTGGCCTGATTATGCAACAGAAATGCCACCAATGCCACAGGTACCACGTACCGATGCATTGAAAATTGCCAACTGGATCAACTCCCTGAAATAAATACCACGCCGGCCGGATCATTTCCGGCCGGTTGTTTTTTCCCCTTGAAGTGACGGCACAAAGGAGTGGTTAAAATAATATTGCTTTAGAAGGGTGCGAGAGAGCTGAAGGAGCGGAGTAAAGGCATGGTAAAGGCATGTCAAAAGCATGTCAAAGCCATATAAACAGCAAACCGGAAATATGTTTTTATATTAACTGGTTGAAATTCAATATATAGATGGTTGAAAAAAGGCCCCCGGGAACTATTCCGGGGGCCTTTTTCGTCTGTTTATTGATAGTATTTTTTCCAAAATGATTAAACCCGGTTCTTCACTTCATGACTTTCTACCAGTTTGATAGTGCAGTCATTCTCCGGGCATTGCCTTTTCTCAGAATGGTCAGAACTGGTTCTTCCACATCATGCTTTCTACCGGCTTGATAGTGCGGCCATTGTACTTGGCATTACCTTTCTTATTATAAAGGGTTTCAACCTCACCTTCCACCACGAAATAGATCAGCTGTCCGATTGGCATACCGGCATACACGCGTACGGGTTGGGCGCAGGAGATCTCCAGCGTCCAGGTATTGCAGAAGCCCACATCGCCTTTACCGGCAGTGGCATGGATATCGATACCCAGGCGGCCGGTGCTGGACTTACCTTCCAGGAAAGGTACATGGGCATGAGTTTCGGTATATTCCAGGGTCACACCCAGGTAAAGGGTACCGGGCTGCAGCACATATCCCTCTTCAGGGATCTCGAAATGTTCAATTTCGTTGTGGGCGCGGGCATCGAGTATTCTGTCCTTATAGGTGGCCAGGTATTTACCTAGATGTACATCGTAAGAGTTGGTGCCGAGATACTTCCGGTCATAAGGCGAAATAACGATAGTGCCTTTTTCAATTTCCTCCAATATCCTTTTGTCTGACAGGATCATAGATCGGGTGTAATTAGTTAGTAGTAAATAGTTGTGTTAGTATGCTTCCGTGTTAATGCATTCTGCATTCAGCTTTTTGCATTAATTTGGCAAGATATGCCATTAATACGTACGATACAAATCAATCCCGGCAGCCGCCTGGGAGTGTGGAAAATAGAAGAGGAGGAGGAATTTTTCCGGGAGAAGGTCAATATTTCCCCGGCAATCCACCACCCGCACAAGCGTTTACAGCACTTTGCGGGCCGGTATCTGCTCCAGGAACTATATCCAGGCTTCCCAATCGGGAAAATTCAGGTAATGCAGAGCCGTAAGCCTTATCTGGATAGCCACAACCTGCATTTCTCCATTTCGCATTGCGGCGACAATGTGGCTGCCATCGTTAGCAGTGACAGTGCGGTAGGCATCGATATAGAAGAGATAAAACCTAAGATAGAAGCAGTGTCGCATAAGTTTTTGTCGGCGGAAGAACAGGCTTTTATCGACCCCGTACATACGTTACCTCATAAAACCATCTGCTGGAGCGCTAAAGAGGCTGTTTATAAGTGGTATGGACTGGGAGGCGTTGATTTTAAAGAAAATATGCAACTTGCACCCTTTACTTTCCTGCAGAAAGGCTTCCTTACCTGCAATTTTAACAAAGCAGATAAAATTGCACGGTTATATTTGCAATATCTGATGGAAGACGGGTTATGCATAACCTGGACGAGCGGATCTGAGGATCTTTCTGCTGTCAGGGCGGAGAACGCAGATACGGCCCGTTCAGGACACTCAGGACATTAATGTTTAAAAACAGTTAATTTGAAAATCTTTCTACTCGGCTTTATGGGCGCCGGCAAGACTTACTGGGGAAAACAACTGGCAGAGCACCTGTCGTTACCGTTCTATGACCTCGATGATGTGATCGTCGAATCAGAAGAAATGTCCATCAGCGATATCTTCGCCACAAAAGGAGAAGACTATTTCCGCCAGCAGGAAAACTACTGGCTCAGGGAACTCTCCCGCAACGAAAACTTCCTTATCTCCTGCGGCGGTGGTGCACCCTGCTTCCAGGATAATATGGATATCATGAATAACAATGGTACCACCATCTGGCTCAATCCAAGCCTGTCGCTGATCGTGGAGCGCCTGAAACGTAAGAAGTCCAAACGTCCCCTTATCCAGGACCTGGCGGATGACGAACTGCTCGACTTCGTAGAGAAAAAGCTGGCAGAACGTGTACCGTTCTACGAACAGGCCCAGATCACCATTGCAGAATCCGAGACTATTAGCCTCGATTCCTTTACACAGCGGTTGGATATTAAAGCATAATGTCCTTATAATTCCCAAATGTTTATAACAAACGAACAGATGATCAAATGATCAAACGTTCAAATAGACAAATGGACCAGGCGATTTCATCCGCCACAATACGCCTGCCGTGGGCGCGCGTTTGTAGTTCAGGTGACCTGCCGGGGATGGTTTACAACCCGATGAATTTGTAACCTTGTTATAGTCATCATGGACTTATAGTTGGTTATAACTCCGGGAACCGATAATCCGGGATGTTCATTTGTTGATATCAATCATTTTTTGCATCAATTTGTTGGCATTAATTTGTTGCATTAAATAACCAAACATCAATATACCAATGCATAAAGGATTTCTCATCATCGCAGCAGTACTGGGCGCTCTGGCCGTAACACTCGGCGCATTCGGCGCTCACAAGCTGAAGGAACTGGTTCCGCCGGAAACAGTAAGCACATTTCAGACAGGCGTTACGTATCAGTTTTATCACACATTCGCCTTACTGGCGGTAGGCATTTTATTCGCCCAGTTCCCTGCAGGAGCTAACCTGCTGGAATGGGCGGGACGTTGCTTCTTTATCGGAGTGATACTCTTTTCCGGTTCTTTGTACGTATTAACAATGATAAAGGCGACCGAAACCGTAGGACTGAACAAAATAGGTATTGTCACACCAATTGGAGGTTTATTCTTCATTGCCGGTTGGATCTGCCTGTTGCTGGCGCTGTTGAAGAAATAGTGAGACGGCTGCCTGATGATACAAGCATCAGAGAAAGTATTAATAACACTAGCATATCATTTAACTATCCAGGGGCTGGCCTATGGCTTAGCCCCTGAAATTTTAGGGACGATACGCCTCAGCAGTAATACGGCAATAATCATGTTGCTACCCTGGAGGAATACGAGACGCCTGAATAGTAACCGGCAATCCAACGTAATCCGCGCTGCAACACGCATCGCGCCAAAAAACAATAAAACAACACGCATGTTCAAATACCTGATTATCATTTGCCTCAGCCTCGCAGGAACAGTGACAGCACAAGAAATCAACGGCAACTGGTATGGCGTCTTCACCACTCCGCAAGGCCAGAAACAACGCCTGCAATTACAACTCCAACGCCAGGGAAATCAGCTGAAAGGACAATTGAAAAGCCCTGACATTGCAGCTGAAGACATCGCGCTGGATACTGCTTATGTCAGAGGTAATACCCTGACATTCGTTATCAAAAATATCAGCTTTAAATATACCGGCTACTGGAACAGTATCCGTAACCGTTATGAAGGATACTTTGAACAGGTCGGCAACCGCACTCCCCTGAACTTCTCCAGGGATGAGATCAAAGACCTGCCGGTTACCCGCCCCCAGGACCCGTCAGAACACCCTGCCTATGATGTGCAGGAAGTGAAATTCGTGAACCCGGTAGATAAGGTCCTGCTGAGCGGTACCTTCACCAAACCTGGCCAGAAAGGACCATATCCCGTGATCGTCATGATTTCCGGAAACGGTCAGCAAAACCGGGATAATGAACAGTTCGACCACCGCTCATTCGCCGTGCTCACCGATTACCTCGTAAAACATGGCATCGCTACGCTGAGGTTTGACGACCGCGGAGTAGGAGAGAGCACCGGCAATTACGACTCCTCCGGTATCTTCAACTTCGCCGAAGACGTCAAAGCCGCTGTCAGCTGGCTACGTAAGAGAAAAGATGCAGATTCTGCCGCCATCGGACTGCTGGGGTATAGTGAAGGAGGGGTGGTAGCCCAGATCGTCGCCGCAGGCGACCCCAGGATCGCTTTTATGATCACCATGGCCTCCCCGGGATTGGATGGCCGGGAGTACTATAACCGGAAACTGGCGCAGGTAGCTAAGATGCTCGGAGAAAAAGACAACCATATAGAGGCTTACGTTGCCAGTTACCAGCGTTACCTGAATGTCATGACGCTTACTGCCGATCCCGCCGAAAGACAACGGAAGGCTTATGCAGAACTGTCAGCCCTCTATAACCACTTTGGGGACAGTACCAATACAATTGGCAGACAAAACTTTATAGAAGCGACTTATGCCGTTGATAATAAAGCAGAAGCATTATCCCTCCTTCAATATGATCCTGCTTCATACCTCGCTAAAATAAAATGCCCGGTTTTAGCTATAAACGGAAGCGAAGATGTGATCACAGACGCCACCACCAACCTGAAAGCATTGGAAAGCGGAGTGGTAAAAGGTGGAAATGAGCTGGTTACGATCCGGAGCTTCGCAGGGCTGAACCACTTGTTTCAACATTGTGAATCCTGCACATTGGAGGAATATGGGACGCTGGACGAGACAATAAACCCCGCTGTATTGGAGTTTATCACAAGATGGGTACAGTTGTTGTATTAATGGGTGGGCCCAAATTGAGAACCAGGGGGGACAGGGAATGGAGAATGCATAAATTCCCGGTTCCGTAGTTACTGATTCTTAATTGAAAATAAATTCTTAATATATCGACGAGCGACCGTAATTTTGGAGCGCTATAATGTATGTCTAAAAACAAACTGAAAACAGAAAAACCGGAGAGTAAAAAACCTCGAGGCAACGACCCCAACGTACTTAAGCAGGACAAGGAAGTAGAGGTAAAAGTAAAAGAACTGGTAAAAGACGAAAGGACCCATAAGGTTTTTGGGGTAATATGCCTGTTGTTGTCGCTCTACTGTTTTATCGCGTTTACATCTTATCTCTTTACCTGGGAAGAAGACCAGGATAAGGTATTTCGTTATTCAGCCAGCTTATTGCTAATGGACATGGATAGCGTGAAGGTGGAAAACCTCCTCGGGAGGTTAGGGGCCTTCGTCTCCCATTGGTTCTTCTACAAAGGGTTCGGTATAGCTTCCTATCTGTTTTGTTATCTGTTTTTTATCCTTGGCGTCAACGCTGTGGTAGGCCGTCGTGTTTTCCGCATCTGGCGTAATATTAAATATATCCTCTTTGGCCTGCTGTTTATCAGTACTACTGCGGCCTTCGTATCCATGCTGTCCGACTTCCCCTGGGGAGGGGCCATGGGTGACGCTGTCAATAACTGGCTGATCGGCTTCCTCGGAAGGGCCGGAGCTGCATTACTCCTGCTGGTAGCTGGATTGTCCTGGCTGATCTGGAAATACAACTACGACTTCAAATGGCTGGAACAACAGTTTAAAGCCAAACCCAAACCTGCTGTGGCGCCTGCAGCTGTTCCTGAACCTGCAATAATTGCCGTTACGCCGCAACAGCCGGCTGCCAATACAAAGGAACCCCGGAAGAAAAATGGGCTCAGAGAATCTGGTGTTTCTGTAATACCACCACCTGCGGATAATGCCGAACTGCCTGAAATGCAGCTCATTGAGCGCAGTGATGCCTCTATTACCCTTATTCCGCCTGCTAATCTGTCAGCCGGCGAAGAAGAAGTGGAGGAAGAAGTGGAGGAGGAACAGGATGAAGAGGCCGGACCACTATTATATATAGAAGAAACTGTCGAACAGACCGCTTCCCGCAGGAAGAAGCCTAATACAGAAGATGTAGCCTGGGAGATTAAACCTCCCGTAGAAGAAGCAGAAGATGAAGCGGAAGAGGAGCCGGTAAGGCAGCCCGTTCAGATGGACCCTTACGAGCCTACCCTTGACCTGCGCGACTATAAATACCCCTCTCTGGAGCTGCTGGACAACCACAGCACTGAAAAGATCGTACAGGATGCCAGTGAACTGGACAGAAATAAGAACCAGATCATTGACACCCTGAAAAACTACGATATTTCCATCCAGAAGATCAGCGCTACCGTAGGACCAACAGTTACCTTATATGAGATCGTACCCGCCGCCGGTGTGCGCATTTCCCGTATCAAGAACCTGGAAGATGATATCGCGCTCAGCCTTTCCGCGTTGGGTATCCGTATTATTGCGCCAATCCCGGGTAAAGGTACCATCGGCATCGAGGTGCCTAATGTGAAGAAGAGCATCGTATCACTCAGGAACCTGCTGGCCTCTGAGAAGTTCCAGCAAAGTAACATGGAACTGCCCATTGCTATTGGTAAAAAGATTGATAATGAGAACTTTATCGCTGACCTGGCCAAAATGCCACACTTGCTCATGGCAGGTGCTACCGGACAAGGTAAGTCAGTAGGTATCAATACATTACTTGTATCCTTACTCTATAAAAAGCATCCTTCCCAGCTGAAGTTCGTACTTGTCGACCCTAAAAAGGTGGAACTGTCGCTCTACAAGCTGATAGAAAAACATTTCCTGGCCAAGCTGCCGGGTGAGGAGGAAGCCATTATTACCGATACCAAAAAGGTGATCCATACCCTCAATGCACTCTGTATTGAAATGGACCTCCGTTATGACCTCCTGAAAGAGGCTGGTACCCGTAATATCAAGGAATACAACCACAAATTCGTTCAGAGAAGGCTGAACCCACAAAGGGGACACCGTTACCTGCCGTTCGTGGTACTGGTAATCGACGAGTTTGCCGACCTGATCATGACAGCCGGTAAGGAAGTGGAAATGCCGATCGCCCGTCTGGCTCAGCTGGCCCGTGCGGTAGGTATCCATCTGATCATCGCTACCCAGCGTCCGTCTGTCAATATCATCACCGGTACCATTAAAGCCAACTTCCCGGCGCGTATCGCCTTTAAGGTATCCTCCAAGATCGACTCCCGTACCATCCTGGACATCGGCGGCGCAGAGCAGCTGATCGGTCAGGGGGATATGCTGGTTTCCTTCAATGGGGAGCTGGTACGTTTGCAGTGTGCCTTCGTGGATACGCCTGAAGTGGAAAAAGTGGCAGAGTATATTGGTGAACAGCGGGCTTATCCTGAAGCCTATCTCTTACCGGAATATGTGGATGAGAAGGATATGGAGGGCAAAGAGATCAGTCTGCAGGATAGGGATCCGCTCTTTGAAGAGGCTGCCCGTGTCATTGTACAGAACCAGCAGGGCTCTACCTCCTTGTTACAACGCCGTATGAAGCTCGGTTATAACAGGGCCGGAAGGCTGATGGACCAGCTGGAGGCAGCCGGTATTGTAGGACCTAATATGGGTAGCAAGGCCAGGGAGGTTAATGTCAAGACAGAGGCCGATCTCGAAGAGATCCTGAACGATCTCGGCTGATCGTAGTACATTTGGCTTTATATTAACGAAAGATAGACAGGTATCGGCATAACATTTGTCTTTACAAACAGCAGAAATAAAACTTACGAAAAATGAAGAGAATTTTATTATTGGCCATATTAGCAGGCGGCGTAGTAATGAACGGAACGGCTCAGTCCAAAGGCAGCCTGGGAAAGAATGATCCGAAAGCGAAAGTGATCCTGGACGGTGTAAGCAAGAAATTTTCACAGTTGAAATCAGTGGTGGCCAATTTTGTATTAAAAATAGAAGGTGCTAACAATAGTGTAACAGACTCAAAAAAAGGCACCGTTTACATGAAGGGTGCTAAATATAAAGTGAACCTGGACGGCCAGGAGATCATCAGCGATAACAAAACCTCCTGGACATACGCAAAAGATGCTAACGAGGTAACAATCAATAACGTAGATCCTAACAGCTCTTCCCTGTCACCGGCTAAGCTGTTCACCAATTTCTACGATAAAGACTATCTGTACCGCCTGGATGGAGAAACTACTGAAAAAGGTAAAGTGCTGCAGAACATCGAAATGACGCCTACAGACAAGTCCAAGAACGTATTTAAAGTGATTGTGTCCATCGATAAAAAGAACCAGAACATCTCCAAAATGAAGGTTTTTGAAAAGAATGGCAATCACTATACATATGAGATCACCAGCTTTACACCCAATACAAATGTATCAGATGCTACTTTCAGCTTCGATCCAAAGAAGTATCCTGGTGTAGAAGTGGTAGACCTTCGCTAAGATATTGATGGGTCTTCGCAACCGAAGACAAAGAAAAGCCTGGCTATTTTTGGCCGGGCTTTTTCCATTTTATTATTACCTTTGGCAAGTTTAAATTAAAATTAAGCAATATGGCATACGACGTAATCGTAATTGGTAGTGGCCCTGGTGGATATGTGGCTGCTATCCGGGCTTCTCAGCTGGGATTTAAGACGGCAATCGTTGAAAGAGAGAGCCTGGGCGGTATTTGTTTGAACTGGGGTTGTATTCCCACGAAAGCATTATTGAAGTCTGCACAGGTTCTGGAATATATACAGCACGCCAAGACTTACGGAATTAACGTAGGCGAAGGTAGTGCTGATTTTGACGCTGTTATCAAGCGTAGTCGTGGTGTAGCTGATAAGATGAGCAAGGGCGTACAGTTCCTGATGAAGAAAAACAAGATCGAAGTGTTGATGGGTAACGCTAAGGTGAAATCCAAGAGCCAGATAGAAGTAACTGATAAAGACGGTAAAACTGCCGTACACGAAGCAAAATATATCATCCTGGCAACAGGTGCACGTTCCCGTGAACTGCCTAATCTGAAAATAGATGGTAAAAAGGTAATTGGCTACCGTGAAGCAATGGTACTGCCAAAACAGCCTAAATCCATGATCGTTGTAGGTTCCGGCGCTATCGGCGTTGAGTTTGCCTATTTCTATGCAACCCTGGGCACTAAAGTGACCATCGTTGAGTTCATGCCGCGTATCGTTCCGGTTGAAGATGAAGACATCTCCAAAGAACTGGAAAAGATCTACAAGAAGAAAGGTATTGAGATCATGACCAACGCTTCCGTGGAAGCTGTTGAAGCTGCAGGCGAAGGTGTGAAAGCAAAAGTAAAGACTGCCACCGGCGAAATTTTCCTGGAAGCAGACGTAGTACTGAGCGCTGTAGGTATCGCTGC
The DNA here is from genome assembly GCF_900142925.1 of Chitinophaga sp. CF418. Taxonomy (GTDB): domain Bacteria; phylum Bacteroidota; class Bacteroidia; order Chitinophagales; family Chitinophagaceae; genus Chitinophaga. The sequence continues at coordinate 309,867 of NZ_FRCN01000010.1, read as the reverse complement.
CAACATCGAGAACCTCGGTCTGGAAGCACTGGGTGTTAAAACTGATAAGGGTAAAGTTCTGGTTGACAAATACTACCAGACCAACGTTCCTGGCGTTTACGCTATCGGCGACATGGTGCCTGGTCAGGCGCTGGCGCACGTTGCCTCTAAAGAAGGTATCGTTTGCGTAGAAGCGATCGCTTACAACGAAAAGAAATACGCGCATAAACCAACACCTCTCGACTACATGAACATTCCTGGCTGTACTTACTGTGCTCCGGAAATTGCATCTGTAGGTTATACTGAGAAAGCTGCAAAAGAAGCTGGTTACGAAGTTAAAGTGGGTAAATTCCCATTCTCTGCTTCCGGTAAAGCTACTGCTGCCAGCGCTCCTGAAGGTTTCATTAAAGTGATCTTCGACGCTAAATACGGCGAATGGCTGGGTACACACATGATCGGTGCTAACGTTACTGAAATCATTGCACAGACTGTGACTGCTCGTACACTCGAAACCACTTATCAGGAAGTGCTGAACTCTATCCATCCGCACCCAACCATGAGCGAATCTGTGAAAGACGCGATCGAGGTTGCTTATGGCGAGGCAATTCACCTGTAATAATTAATTCTTCTATAATGAAAGCCCTTCTGCATTGCAGGAGGGCTTTTGTTTTTTGTATTCTGATTGGCGATACTTCGGTTCCCGGCAGGACCACTGCTTGTAGTTCTTTGGAGTTCCCTGCTAAGTTTGTCCTGCTTAGCGATAGTTTCGTAATCCTTCACGCCTTTTTGCATATATATCCGAGCCCTCACTTCGTCAATCCCTGTTCTTTAATTTCCATTTAACTTTTATTTTCCGGGTATCATGGAATGTTGTAATATTGATACCGAGCAACTGAAATCTAAACAATAAAAGTCAAGCACTAAAAGTCGAAAATCTACAACCGGGCACACCCGGTGTTACCCGAGTAATCAAAAATTGAAATCCAGCAATGACGCGGTAAATCGCGAGTTGCCGCATGTCTTGCCGTCACAAAAATGAACGCATGAGTTAAGCAAATTTATCTGTCAGGTTAGCTATATCTACTGATGAACAATGTACGTATTCCATGAGCACTACAGGGAATTAGTCTATAGACATTTGCCTTCAGTTTCCCGGAGATGATTGATCCTGGCGGTATGCAGCCCACCCACTGCAGGTCAGCCACTGACAATTATCTTCAGCCCTCCGGTGCTGAATAAGATGTTTATAGCGGTTACATCTCTCATCAGCTGATCAGCTAATAATATCTTCATTTTATCGAAACCCAAATCTTACAATGTATGCGCAAACACACATTAACGGCCCTCTTTTGCCTGATGGCAGGAGCAAGCGCCTGTATCATCTCCTGTAAAAAAGAAAACGCACCTGCTAAAACTACCAATGAAGCAGGTGTATCCCAGACAACACTGGACCAGATCAGTGCTCTCGGATTCAGCACTGCTGAAGTACGTAAAGTAGATGGCGGCTATCTCGTAGAAGGTGATATCTTACTGAGTGAGAATGACCTTACTGCAAAGGTGAACAGCCCATTCTTACGTACCGCCAAAGAAGAGCAATATCGTACAAACAACCTGGTGACCGGCTTACCACGCGTGATCACCATCAGGGTATCCAACCTGGGAACTGCCTTCGTAGCAGGTACCGACACTGCAATTGCACGTTATAACAGGCTGGGACTGACCATTACCTTCAGACGTATTACCAGTGGTACCGCTAATATCACTATCACTGGTTTCAACGAAGGACCAAGCGGTGGTTACATCACCCTGGGATCTTCTGGTTTCCCTACCAGCAGCGGTAATCCTTACAGCTCTATCCGCATGAACACCAATGCAGCGGCATATGGTTCCAATCCGAATGTATTGTATGTAGGATCTGTAATACAGCACGAGATCGGTCACTGTATTGGGTTCCGTCACACAGATTACTATAACCGCGCACTCAGCTGTGGTGGTACTGCCACTAACGAAGGTTCTGCCGGCGTAGGCGCTATCCTGATCCCTGGCACACCAAGCGGCTTCAGTTCTAATTCCTGGATGCTGGCCTGCTCCAATGGTGGTAACCGCACCTTCAATGCCAACGATATCACTGCGTTGAACACGCTGTATTAATTCCGCTATCAGGAGACTGGCATTAATACCGGGAACATTGATATACGCTAAGCAAATTGATATCATTCCCGGGAGAGCTGAGATGGATATCACCTGGCTGAAAGTAATATCATGCAAACGAATCGCATGCTTTGTATTTCCTGATGCATGAGCACAATCTGTAAAAAATATCAAAACATTTAAACGATATGCGTAAGCACCTATTAGGCGCCTTCATCTGCTTGCTGGCAGGCACACTGATGGTTTCCTGTAAAAAAGATGCAGTAAAATCGACGACTGCATCAGAGATCTCCGATGAAACAAAGGCCAAGATCTATGCGCTGGGATTCGGTACTGACAATGTCAGAAAAGTAGCAGGAGGTTATCTCGTGGAAAATGATATCGTGTTGACAGAAGAGAATCTGAATACAAAGGTCAACAGCCCCATTTTAAGGGTCGCTGAAAGCGAACAGTATCGCACCACCAATCTGGTGTCTGTATCCGGTGCCCGTAACATTACGGTGCTGGTAAGCGGCCTTGGTACTGCTTATGTAGCAGGTACTGACACAGCTATTGCGCGTTATAACAGGGCTGGTCTGAGTATCACTTTCACCCGCATTACCAGTGGCACCGCTGATATCACTATCCAGGGCTTTTCTCAGGGCCCAAGTGGTGGTTTTATCACATTGGGATCTTCCGGTTTTCCTACAGCTGCAGGCAATCCGTATAATTCAATCCTGATGAATACACACAGACTGGCATACGGAGCAAATCCGAATGTACTGTATGTAGGTTCTGTGATTCAACACGAGATCGGTCACTGTATCGGCTTCCGTCATACAGACTACGACACGCGTGTAAGCTGCAATCAGAATGTGAACGAAGGTGATGCCGGTTATGGCGCTATCCACATTCCGGGAACACCAACAGGCTTTGATGCCAACTCCTGGATGCTGGCCTGCTCCAATGGCGGCGACCGTACATTCAATGCAAACGATCTTATCGCACTTAACTATTTGTATTAACTCATAAGATCCCTTATTAGCTGATGCATGAGCAACGACGATAGCCATAGCAGCATGCCATCGGGTCATCAGATGCTGTTGACGTGATCACTATCGTCAAAAAAAGCCAGAGACTTAGCTTTCCGCTATCGGTCTCTGGCTTTTATTATAGAAGATCTTAATTACTGTTTGTTAATCGATCACTACCTAATCACAACTAATTACTAATTGTAACACTAAATTGATTACTACCTAATCACAACTAATCACCAATTGTAAATACTGAATAGATCACTATCTAATCCCTATCTGATTTCTAATTATAAACACTGAATAGATCATCAATTTTAGCTTCTATTCCGCTTTACATTCATACACAACGGAGCTGCACCTGTCTACATTTTTCAGTCCCTTTCTGTAAGAAATAAACCCATTCCAGAAGCCCTTAAACAAACCATTACCACCGGTTTTATATTTCTCACTGAGCAGGCTCACGTAGAATCCGTCAAACACCATGGGATGTTTGCGTACGATTCGGATCTTATGTTGTTTCAGCAGGACTTCCATGGAGGAAGGGGAGAAGTGGTAGAGGTGGCGTGGTACATCATAAGCGGCCCAGAAGGACTCATAATGTTCCGCATCAGACCCTGTATAATTCGGTACTGCGATAATAAGAGAGCCTTCCGGCTTCAGCAAAGTACGGATCTGTTTTAAGTAGTCGTGCAGGGAATGAACATGTTCAAGAACGTGCCACATCGTGATTGCATCGAACTGTTGTGCCGGCAGAGAGAACAGTTCAGAGGATGGCAGTGGTTCGATATTATAAAGTGTTTTGGCATTATTCCTGGCGATGTCGTCAGGTTCCAGGCCAGTGACCTGCCAGCCAATTTGTTTCATATAGTGAAGGAAGGCGCCGGTGCCGCAGCCTATATCCAGCAGCGTACCTTGTTTCAGTCCTGTCGCTGCTTTCACCCAATTCTGTTTGGAGCGCATGGTGATCTTTCTCACGCTATGATATAAGCGGTTGATCAATCCTTTACGGGTCTCAGAATGAGAGATATAATCCTGTGATTGATAGTAACGACCTATTTCCGCGAGGCCCGGAACATGCTGGGTAAACCTTCCGCTGCAATGCCCGCAATGATAGATATCAAATGATTCGCCCGACACAGTATAATCTTTGGCAGTCAGTACCTTGTGTATATTGCCAGCCCCACATATCGGGCACGCGTTATAATAAATAGAAGACATGGCCTAAAAATACAATACAATTACGAAATACAGACAATGAAATAAGAATTGGCTCCATTCTGAAGCCTGCCACCAATCGTCCGTCCGGAGGTAGCAGTGGTTTCAGGTGGTCCTACCTGGAACCGAGCTACCGTGGTAAAAAAACAAAATTAAACGCCCTTATACTCCCCCCACACCTTCCGCAACGTATCCGCAATCTCCCCCAGCGTACAATAACTCTCCACGGCCTCCACCACAATCGGCATAAGGTTCTCCGTAGTCTGCGCTGCTGATTCGAGACGCGCCAGCAACGCCGTCACAGCCGCATTATCCCGCTTAGCCCGTAGCGCCTGCAGCCGTTCTGTCTGCACCTGTCTGATACTATCATCAATCCGGAACACCTCCGTCGCCACATCTTCCCGTACAGCAAATTTATTCACCCCCACAATGATCTTCTCCCCATTCTCAATCTCCTGCTGATAACGATAAGCACTCCTCGCTATCTCATCCTGCATAAACCCTTGTTCAATTGCACTGACAGCGCCTCCCATCACATCTATCTTCCCGATCAGCTCCCACGCACGGGACTCCACTTCATTTGTCAGCGCCTCCACATAATAAGATCCCGCCAGCGGATCCACCGTATCGGCAATACCGCTTTCATACCCCACGATCTGCTGCGTACGTAATGCAATGCGCGCCGCTGCCTCAGTAGGTAGTGACAGCGCTTCGTCATAACCATTGGTATGCAGCGACTGTGTACCACCCAGCGTCGCAGCCAGTGTCTGCACAGTTACCCGCACGATGTTATTATGCGGCTGCTGGGCAGTCAACGTACTGCCCCCCGTCTGTGTATGGAAACGCATCATCTGCGCCTTAGGATCCGTAGCCCCCATCTCTTTGGTAATATGCGCCCACATACGGCGTGCCGCGCGGAATTTGGCTACTTCCTCAAAGAGATGATTATGCGCATTAAAGAAGAAGGAAAGACGGCGGGCGAAGACATTTATATCCAGCCCCTTGTCCAGCGCTGCTTTTAAGTACGCCTTACCGTTAGCAAGCGTAAACGCCAGCTCCTGCACAGCGTTAGCCCCCGCTTCGCGGATATGATATCCTGATATGGAGATGGTATTCCATTTCGGTACCGAGTGACTACAATAGTCAAAGATGTCGGTAATCAGCCGCATTGAGGGCTTGGGAGGGTAGATGAAGGTACCACGGGCAGCATACTCCTTGAGAATATCATTCTGAATAGTACCGGAGATCTTCTTCAGATCAGCGCCCTGCTTCTTCGCCAGGGCAATATACAGCGCAAGTAAGATAAACCCGGTAGCATTGATAGTCATGGAAGTGGAGATCTCCTCCAGTTGGATGCCTTTGAACAGGCGTTCCATATCCTCGAGGGAGTCAATGGCTACGCCGACTTTCCCGACCTCGCCCTCCGACATAGCATGATCGGAATCATACCCGATCTGGGTGGGCAGGTCAAACGCCACGCTGAGGCCCATTACTCCTTGTTGCAGTAGGTAGTGATAACGTTCGTTGGACGCTTCTGCCGTGCTGAAGCCCGCATACTGCCGCATTGTCCACAGCTTATCCCGGTACATGGAAGCGTGTACGCCCCTTGTAAAAGGAAACTCGCCCGGCAACTCCTGCATTGGCACTGGTGTGGTATATACTGGTGCGATTGTGATACCGGCATCTGTTTTGATACTATCTTTCATAATCTGAATTTCGTGGAATAATGTCGTAGTAAGAGCAATGTTACATAATTATTACGTTATTGCGGTGGAGCACAAATTTGATAATTTGCAAAAAGTTTTTTCTGATAAGCCATGTTTATTTACGCTTTGTTACTACTCACATTCGCCCTGGCTCTGCTAAGCATTTTCCTGGTCTTTATTGCATCCGGCAGGATATTCCGGCATAGCTGGTCCCTGTTTATCCTGGGGCTCTCCCTCGGCCTGTTTATTTATCTCTATGGTACCTGGATCTACCTTAGTGTCGATGCCAAATGGGGATTTGGCATCTGTCTGCTGCTAACCCTGTTCCTCGGCTTCTTCCGCAAAAAGAAAGATGCGCCGGTGCCGCGTGTATGGCGTTTTGTCGGCAACCTGTTCTTTTCAGTATTGTTCCTAACGCTCAGTACCCTTTATTTTACAGGTACTACAGGAAAGGCGAGGCCTATCGACCTGGCTTTCCCGCTGAAGACAGGCCGGTATTTTGTGTTGCAGGGAGGAAAGGGCCTGCCAACAAACCTGTTTCACTACAGTCTGCGTGGAGCAATATATGCTATGGATATCGTGAAGTTAAAACCCAATGGCGCCCGGGCAAATGCTATATTCAGCCGCCGCCTGGAGGATTATGAAATATTCGGTGATACACTGTATAGTCCCTGTGATGGTCGTATTGCCAGGGCCATTGGCGAAGATCCGGACAATATTCCGCCGGATATGATCAGGGGACCACACAATACCAACCAGGTACTGATAGAAACAGCGAACAGTTATGTGTTCCTGGCCCATCTGAAACATGGAAGTGTGATCGTGAAAGAAGGAGATGTGGTAAAACAGGGAGATCCCCTGGGATGTGTGGGTAATTCAGGATTCAGCTCAGAACCGCATTTACATATACAGGCACATGTCAAAGTACCGGGCATACCCTGGTTCCTGTCGCCGCCCCGTTATATTCATTTTAACGGAAGAGGATATCTGTTGTATGAAGTGATAAGACCGCAGCGGGTAGAGATGGTGAAGAAGTAATTGGATAGAAGCTAAGCGGTTAAAATAACCGTTTAGCTTCTGCATTTAATATCTGTGACGTCAGTTCGGAAGGAGAAGTTTCCGCCTGCAGGAATATTTCCAGTATTTGTTTGTTCAGGTCCATTGCCGTAGCATCAGGAGGAAGCTGGCTGGCTACCTGGTTGATGATGGTAATAGTTTGCTCTTTCAGTGTTTTTACCGCTTCCCAGGCCATAGGAGACACATATATCTGCTGAGCGATGTTGTGTTCATATTCAGCTTTGATGGTCTGTATCAATCCCACCTGCATGTCAACCGCTGTTAATCCCGGTTGGAATATGCGTCCGATCAGGTTCTGCAGGTTAATGCGTTCCACCAGCAATACCAGGCGCTCATAGGCCTGTAACTGCAATGGCAGGATAGCTTTATCTGTAGCCGGCTTTGATGCGTTTTCCGCTGGCGCCGGAGTTGCTTCCGGTTTGCGGATCATGTCTTTTAAGGTCATATAAAGGATAGCCAGTACGCCGGCGCCCAGTACGATAAACAGTAACGTGCTATTTGAAATGTTCATTCAGATTGGATATTACAGGTGCAAATATATGGAAACGAATTAATATGCAAGGGTGCTGTAAAATAGAAAGCTCCGGTATTTGACGATACCGGAGCTAATATTAATGATGATTTAACTTATCAGCTTAGTTGTGCAAATCCTGCTTTCAGGCGTTTCATACCTTCCTCCAGTTTCGCCATGGAAGTGGCATAGGAGAGGCGGATACAGTTTGGCTGTTCGAACGCAGCGCCGGTTACGGTAGATACGTTTACCTTGTGCAGCAGGTACATGCAGATATCGTCTGCATTTTTGATAACCTCGCCTTCAAATGATTTACCAAAGAAAGCGCTGACATCCGGGAACATATAGAACGCGCCATCCGGCTGGATGAGCTGTAAACCGGGAATGCTGCTGAGCTGTTCGAAGACGAAAGCACGTCTTTTCCTGAACTCGTCCACCATGGCATGTGCAGTGGTCAGATCGCCGGTGAGGGCGGTAATAGCTGCACGCTGTGTGATGGAACAGGTAGCAGAGGTAAACTGGCTCTGGATATTGTCCGCAGCTTTAGCCAGCGACTTCGGAGCGGCCAGGTAACCCAGACGCCATCCGGTCATGGCAAAACCTTTACTGAGACCGTTGATGATGATGGTACGTTCCTGCATGCCTTCAAACTGGGCGATGCTTTCATGTGTACCAACATAGTTGATATATTCATAGATCTCGTCGGCCATGATATAGATCTGGGGATGTTTTGCAAATACATCCGCCAGCGCCTTCAGTTCCTCTTTGCTGTATACGGAGCCGGTTGGATTACACGGAGAAGAGAACATGAACAGTTTCGTTTTCGGTGTAATGGCGGCTTCCAGCTGGGCCGGGGTGATCTTATAGTTGTTTTCAATGCTGCAGGGAACAAATACCACTTCGCCCTGGCAGAGTTTCACCAGTTCTGAATAGGTAACCCAGTAGGGAGTAGGGATGATCACTTCATCACCGGGATTGATGACACTCAATACTGTATTGGCAATACTCTGCTTGGCCCCCGTTGATACGACGATCTGCTCGGGCGTATATTGCAGTCCGTTATCGCGCTGCAGTTTATGCACTACAGCCTGACGCAGTTCAAGATAACCGGCAACAGGCGTATAATGTGTAAAGCCTTCATCGATGGCTTTCTTGGCAGCCTCCCTGATATGGGCAGGTGTATCAAAATCAGGCTCTCCTATGCTCAGATCTACAATGTCTATACCCTGGGCTTTCAGCTCACGGCTTAATTTAGCCATCTTAATCGTTTGAGGCTCGGATATCCTCGATAGCCTTTCGGCGAGTTCCATTTCCTTCATAAACAATAACAGTTTTATAGGGTTAACTGGAGACAAACCTACAATAAATTTGGAAGTGTCATAGTAGAAAAAAAAGAAAGCTATAATGGAGAAACGCGATGTACAGAGATACACTGTAACAAAAAAGCAGCCGGGACCAACTTTACTATTGATCCCGGCTGCCTGAATATGTATATACGCAATTTTACAGACTAGTAAAGGCTGCGGATGTTATTTACGGCTAATTTTTTCTTGTCGGTAAAATCCTTGGAACCGATCAGGTAGATAGTATATACACTGCCGGAAGAGAAGCTGGCGCTGGGAGAAGAATTTTCTACCAGTACGGTGCTGGTACCTGCTGCTTTTATCTTGATATTGTTGGTGAAAACTCCTTTGCTCAGCGGTGTGAAAGCAGTCCTGAATCCGCTGGAGCCCACATAGGTGCGGTTGCTGTCTACCTTTACATCGTCTATATACAGGTCAACAGCGCCGGTGGTAGGACTTAAATGGAAGAAACGAATGTTCACCGCTGTTTGGGTAGCACCGGTGAAATCGTCTTTAATGCTTCTCATCTGCGGTGCAGTAGAATCGCCATAAGCTACTACGGTATTGTATGTCAGGGAATCATACAGCGCAGTTACAGCAACATAGTCAGTAGTCTGACCGGACTTTTTAAAGGCGAACGTACGAACACCACCATAAATAGGATATCCGATATAGGTAAAACCAATGTTAAGGGCGCCGTTATTCACTTTGGTGCTGTTATCATAAAAATCAAGGTCTCCACCGGTGAGGATACCATTGATAATAGCTACCGCAGCCCTGTCCCGCTGAGGAGTTACGTTATCGCTTTTTAAGCATGCGCTGAAGCTTGTTACCACTGCCACAAGGGCCGCTATTGCCCACACGCGAGTTTTTTTAGTTGTCATTTTTCTATCTTTTAGTGCGAATTTGATTTGGTATTATAAAAGGTTATTCAAGACGTCTGGTATAATCGAACCTGAATTTTGACAGGTCCGGAAGATGTTGTTTCGCGCGTTGCAGTTCATACTCGTAAATAATTTCGCCCAATGCTTTTAAGAATGGCTTCCCTGTTTCTTCGAATTGATAATGTTTGTCGCTTAAAATGCCGTCTTTGTTTACATATATAGTGGCCGACAGCATGAATTCTACATGATGTGTGAAGTCCGCTATATAGGCTACGTCTGTCAGAAATCCATATGCCCAGCCTGGTTTATTGAAACTACGTATGTTCGCATTAATGTTGTTGCTTTGTACCCCTCCAAATAACAGGAATTTCACATAGTTATGGTGGAATTCGGCTGTATCATAGTGGGGATGACCTGATTCTTCTGGTTGAGCAGACATACAGTGATATAAAAACTGGTAATCGCTATCCCTTAAACGGAATCGATGAGCTTTTGTTACAGCTTCCGGAAAAATTATCTGCCGTAATATCCCATGGAGGTCAGCCAGGGGTATCCTGTTCTTCTGGGAGGCATCCATAGGGCTGTTCACCAGTTCCTCCTTATCATTATAGTAAGCTTTTCCCATCAGGTCATGCCGGGGTGAGAAGACCAACCGGCTATAGCCTTCGGGCTGACTGTATATCACCCGTTCGCCCTGGCGGAAGGTGACGGGGTTGGTATGCCGGTTTTCTTCGGGATCTATTCCCGTGACTCCCACCCGGTGTTTTATCTGGATAGTAGTAAAACCATTCTCCCACAATCTCTTATTAAAGGTTTCCTGCCCAATGAACTCATAAAGCCGGTTATAGGCATCATTATCACTTACTAATAGTATTTTTTTAATATATTGCCCTACTGAAGGGAGTCCACCGGGAGCAGTACTGTCTGACAGTACTGCAGGAGTAATGCCTTTCAGGCTGTCAGTGAACATGGGGGTATTCCTGTCCAGGCCCGGAATGTTCAGGTCATTCAGTTTCTCCAGGGCCAGGGCGCTTGCTGCCAGTTTTACCGTGGATGCCGGGTAGAAATACCGGCCGGTATCCACCCGGTAATAATAATCGGTGAAGTGAGGCCGGTTCGCCGCATCCCTGTCTATCCGGGTGTAAATGATCTGTAAACCAAAGTCCTGCGACTGCCGGAACACTGGTCCCAGTTTATCCGCATGAGCACTTAAAAGGGTATCGAGGAAAGAGTCTTTAGCAGGATAATGCCTTGTTCCCATATTTTTATTAGTATTGCAGGCTGCAAAGAATAGCATCAACCAGAGAAAAACAGAACGACGCATAAAATAAAGATTAATTTTTGGCAGAAAAGCAAGGGTTTATGTATTGATAATCAATTAATTCCACCTTTTTCCTTTTCTACCTCTGAACGGCTTTAATATATCAATTTAAATTCTATCTTTGCAACTCTTAAAAAATTTTTATAAACCCGAAACAATATGCAACTTAAAGGACTGGTTAGATTTTTTGCCGGTGCATTGATCCTTATCTCTGTGTATTATTTGTCGTTCACGTTTTTGGTACGTGGCTACGAGAAGAAAGTAGTTGCACAAGCCCAGAGTGATATTAGCAAATCATTACCAACTGCTGAACAGAAATATCCTGGTAATAAAGAGCTGCAGGCTGTTTATCAGGACTCACTGGCAGACCTGGTGAAGGAAAGAAGACAACGGATTCTGGACAGTACCAGTAACAAAGAAATGGCGGGTTTTCCTTGGTACGTTACTTATGACAAAGCCAAAGAAAAAGAGCTGAACCTGGGGCTTGACCTTCAGGGTGGTATGAACGTAGTACTGGATGTAAGTGTGGAAGATGTGATCCGTTCACTGAGCGGCCATTCACAGGATCCGGCTTTTAACAAAGCCCTGGACCTGGCTATACAGCGCAAGAAAGCCAGTCAGTCTGATTTCGTTACATTGTTCGGGAAGGCATATGAAGAAATACAGCCTCAGGGCCGTCTTTCTACCATTTTTGCCAATGCATACCAGAAAGACATTGATTTCAATACAAGCAACAGTAAGGTACTGGATGTGATCCGCCGTGAGGCAGGCGCAGCCATCAAAAATACCTACATGGTGCTGCAGAAACGTATCGATAAATTCGGGGTTGCTTCTCCTAACATCAGTCTGGATGAGAACCAGGGTATCATTTCTGTGGAACTGGCCGGCGTTGACAATCCTGTGCGTGTGAGAAAATACCTCCAGGCCAGCGCTAACCTGGAATTCCGTGAGGTATACAGGAACGATGAGCAGTTCATCTCCACTATCCTCCAGCCAATGAACGAGGCCATCAAAGCTGCTGTAGGTGCTGCTCCTGCAAAGGCTGCTGCTGATACAACCGCCAAGCAGGCCGTTGACAGTGCTGCTGCTGTAGCAAAAGCTGCTGGTGATACCACAACTACAGGTAGTCTCTCCGCTATCTTAAATGACTCTGCAAAATCCGGCAAAGCTGACTCTCTGAAGACAGAAGCTGAGCGCAGAGCTGAACTGGCAAAAGCTGAGCCTTTCTTCAGCATTTTCCTCCCAAGATATCATCCTCAGCAGGGCGTTGCTTATGGCCCGGTTGTAGGTAATATCCTCCCTTCCGATACTGCTACCTTCAGCCGTTACCTCAAGATCCCGTCAGTAAAAAATGTACTGCCTAAAGACCTGGTGTTCATATACGGTGCTGAAGACAAAGAAAATAAGCGTGCACCACTGCCGGTATATGCTATCAAAATAAATCCGATCAGCCCTGCTCCCCGTGTAAGTGGTGAAAGGGTAGTGGACGCAAGACAGGATTACGACCAGAGCGGCCGTCCGGAAATTTCCATGACGATGGACCAGGTTGGTGCCAAAGAATGGAAAAAACTGACTGGCGAACTGGCCCCATCAGATCCCAGCAATCCTGCTACACTGAACTATGTTGCTGTTGTACTGGATAACATCGTTTATTCCGCTCCATCCATCCAGGGTGAGATCGGAGGTGGCCGTTCTTCTATCTCCGGTAGCTTTACACTGGAAGAAGCAAACGACCTGGCAAACATCCTGAAGTCTGGTAAAATGCCAGCTCCTGCCAAGATCGTTTCAGAGCAGATCGTCGGACCGTCCCTCGGTGCTGAATCTATCGCAGCTGGTGCCAAATCCTTCATCATCTCCTTTATCGTGATCTTCATCCTGATGCTGGTGTATTACAACACCGCCGGTTGGGTGGCTAATATCGCACTGATCCTGAACCTGCTGTTCACCTTCGGTATCCTCGCTTCCCTCGGCGCTACGCTGACAATGCCTGGTATCGCCGGTCTGGTGCTCACTGTAGGTATGGCTGTGGATACGAACGTAATCATATTTGAACGTATTAAAGATGAACTGAGCCGCGGTAAGAACTACCAGCAGGCAGTAGAAGACGGTTACAAACGTTCCTACGCACCTGTACTGGATGGTCACATTACCTCCCTGCTCACCGCTATCATCCTGTTCTACTTCGGTCTCGGTCCGGTACTGGGCTTCGCTACCACACAGATCATCGGCTTGCTGTTGTCTCTGTTCTGTGGTATCATGGTTTCCCGTATCGTTACAGACTGGTGGACTAACAAGAAAAGACACTTCGAATACTTTACTCCGATCTCTAAAAAGATCTTCAAACACGCTTCTTTCGACTTCGTAGGAAAGAGAAAATACGCTTATATCATTTCATTCATCATGATTGCTTTAGGTGCATCCTCTTTCTTCCATGGTTTCCGTCATGGTGTTGACTTTGATGGTGGACGTAACTTCACCGTTCGTTTCGAACAGCCAATGAAGTCTGATGAAGTACGTGCGGCACTGGAAAAAGAGTTCGGAAACGAGCCTTACGTTAAAACAATCGGTACCAGCAACCAGCTGAGCATCACTACCAACTACAAGATCGATGAGCAGAGCGAAGCAGTAGATAAAGAAGTAACACAGAAACTGTACGAAGGTCTGAAGAAATACTACGAGCCAGGATTGACTTATGAGGCATTCTCTTCACCAAGGTTCATCGTAGCTTCCCAGACAGTATCTCCGACCATTTCTGACGACTTACGTGCAGGCGCCGTGAAAGCGACCATCCTGTCCCTGATCGTGATCTTCCTGTACATCCTGTTGCGTTTCAGCAAATGGCAATATTCAATCGGTACTATCTTCTCCCTGTTGCACGACGTGATGGTAACACTGGCAGTGTTCTCTTACTGCCGCGAGTTCGTTCCGTTCGCACTGGAAGTTGACCAGCACTTCATCGCTGCGATCCTGACCGTGATCGGTTTCTCCATGAACGATACCGTGATCGTGTTCGACCGTATCCGCGAATACTTCCGTACAGGTGTAATGAAGGGCGCAAGCAGAGACCAGGTGATCAACAAAGCCATCAACGATACGCTGAGCCGTACCGTAATGACTTCCCTGACTGTGTTCCTGACCATCCTGATCCTGTTCATCTTCGGTGGTGAGGTAACCCGCGGTTTCGCCTTCGCAATGTTGATCGGTGTGGTAACAGGTACTTACTCATCCATCTTCGTGGCGGCTCCGGTACTGGTAGACTTCGACAAGAAGAACGAGCTCTCTAACGAAAGCGAAGTGATTCCTGTAAAAGAAGCAGCAGCTCCGGCTACAGCGAAAAAATAAGTGTTCAACTAAAATGTTTGATAATTAAAAGCCCTTCGGTACAACCGAGGGGCTTTTTTCATGGAGGCTACAAACATTAGCCCACCTGTGGCGGGCGGCTTGAATGGACGGCCTATCCTCAGTAAACCCTCCTAATGTAATTGGGGTTGCTCACACCCAAAACAAAACTTCGCGACTATACCTGCAAATCTGCCTTTATTGCCACTTTACAGGCTTTATACAGCTCCATCTCTTCTAAATCAGATAAGTATCGCTGTTTGAATAAACAGGCGAAATACGGGCCTAAAACATGATTTTAAGAAATTCTCCCCAGTCTTTCCAGCCAGCGTCCTCAAGTGTTTATTCCCAGCTATCCTGGTATCCAAATCGGTTCAATCCCAGTCTGGGTTCTATTTGTTCTCTATATCTCCATATCCTTATACCGTCATCTGGATATCACTTTAGGCTCATATGTATATCCCTTCGATATAGAAATGTCGGTGAAATGATATGGAAATGCCGGTGAAGTGATATGGAAGTACCGGGAAAATACCCTACACATATGCATCTGTAATATTGCATTGCGGGGAATTCCTTTATCAGACTGGATTTGATGTTAGGAGATAACAATGAAATGCCCTACACATATGCATCTGTAAGGAAGCATTGTGGCGGATCCCGTTACTATACAGGATCTAAGATGATGTAATTGTGGATTTTCCGCAGAAATAGCGGGATTGCTAATCCCTTGTCAGCAGTTTTATGAGCTTGTCATCCGGCTCACCATTGTCGTCAATAATGCCGAAGCTGCCCTTATAATCCCAGATAGTCCAGGCTATACGGTTCTTTTCCAGGGCTTTTCTGACATCCCTGTACCAATGCAACCTGTCTTTGCGACTCACCGTGTTCAGACAGCCCCATTCGCCGCAATAAAGGGGTAATTTGAGCTTCTGCGCTACTTTCACCGCTGTCATGATCTGCTGCTCAATGATATCGGCATCATACTCCTCCGAGCTACCTGCCAGCAGATTGCGGATAGTAGCCGGTTGTTGGGCAATCTCTTTTGAAGTAATGGTAGCGCCGGGATAATGTACAGGACCGCTGTAATCCTTGTGGGCAGTCCAGCTGGCTTTATAATGGGTAAAGTAGAAAGGACTGTAATAATGAAAGCTGAGGATCAGTCGTTTATCTCCAGCTGGTACTTTTAGCTGTGGAAAAGTGGCGTAAGACTGGTAATGGTTACTGCCGATCACGATCACCCGTTTAGGTTCCAGCTCGCGGATCAGGGCAACACCGCGTGCCAGCAGGTCATTCCATTGAGAGGCGCTGTCGGCAACAGGTTCATTCAATAACTCATAGGCAAGGAGATCAGAAGGGTATTTCTTCAGTTCCGCGCTGAGTTCCCGCCAGCACTGCAGGAAACGCTCCTGCGCAGCAGATTCCTCCCAGAGCGCCCTGCTCTTCGAATTGAAATGATGACTGCGAAGAATATGCATGTCTACAATCGCCCGCAGGTGATACTGTTTACACCAGCCGATCGCTTTATGTAAAAGTGCAAAAGCATCTTTGTATTTGTCTTCCCGATAATCCCAGAGTTCAGCTTCCTCTACAGGAATACGGATGTGGTCAAAGCCTTTATCCGCCAGCAAGGCGACATCCTTTTCTGTGAAATAATCGGCCTGGGCCACACCATGACGGCCACCAGATTGTGACAACCAGTGACTGATGTTTACGCCGCGTTGAATGTTAAATCCCTCAGGCATCCTGGGTGCATCCTGTGCAAGAACAATGGCAGAAGGGGCAGCCAGCATAAAGATGAGCAATGTGGCAACAAGTGATTTGTAGATATTTAACATAGTACAAATATTCGAAAATTAATGTTCACGTTCAAAAGCCTTCGCCGGAAGGAACAGGTTCTCAGGCGGAAAGGCATGGTTCTTAGCTGAACAGGAATGCCACATCTTCTTCTGTCAGCTTTTTCACAAAGCCGGTATCTTCACTGATCAGGTCATCTGCAATCATCTTTTTCCGCTCCTGTAAGGCGAGGATCTTCTCTTCCACACTGTCTTTACAGATCATCTTATAAGCGAAAACCTTGTTCTGTTGTCCGATACGGTGTGTACGGTCAATAGCCTGCTGCTCTGCCGCGGGGTTCCACCAGGGGTCTACAAGATACACATAATCGGCGGCGGTCAGGGTGAGGCCCACGCCTCCGGCTTTGAGGCTGATAAGGAATACCCTGATATTTTCGTCTTCCTGGAACTGGTTCACCAACTGCTGCCGGTGCTCTGCTTTGGTGCTGCCATCCAGGTAAAAGAAGGGCAGGCCTTCACTTTCCATGGACTTGGCGATAAGCTGCAACATACCGGTAAACTGTGAAAATACAAGTACTTTATGTGTACCGGTGTTCTCGCTGATCTCCCGCATCAGCTCATCCAGTTTGACAGAGCTGGTAACATGAGACTCTTCCGCCACCAGCTGAGGGGCGTTACATACCTGCCGCAGGCGGGTCAGACCCTCCAGTACATAGATCGTACTGGCTGCCATTCCGTCCTCATTGATGCGCGCCATGAGCTTTTCTTTGTACATGTCGCGGATACGGTTGTAAGATTTCCGTTGTTCCTCACCCATCTCGCACCACATGATGATCTCCGTCTTATCCGGCAAATCCTGTGCAATTTGTTCCTTGGTGCGCCGCAGCAGGAAGGGATATATCAGTTTACGCAGACGGCCTGCCTTTTCGGCATCGGCATATTTGTCAATAGGCATGGCAAACTCCGAGCGGAAGAAGGCCTGGTTACCCAGCAGCCCGGGATTGGCAAAGTTCATCTGTGCATAGAGGTCCATGGTATTGTTCTGGATAGGCGTACCGCTCAATATCAGGCGGTTGCGGCTTTGCATTACCTGGAGGGCCCTGGTGGTCTGGGAAGAGGGGTTCTTGATCACCTGGCTTTCGTCCAGCACGACATACCCGAATACATGCGTGGTAAAAACGGCCGTATCGCTACGTACGGTGCCATAGCTGGTGATGATCAGCTGCTGCTGTTTCCAGTGTTCCGCATCATATTGCCTGTTGCCGCCGTGGTACACGGTGTAGCGCAGGCCGGGGGCAAATTTCTGCAGTTCGGCCTGCCAGTTATAGATAAGGGAGGTAGGGCACACGACGAGGTGTGTTTCCCCGGGATATTTCTCACAAAGATGTTGCAGGAATGTGATGGTTTGGAGGGTCTTACCAAGACCCATATCATCCGCCAGGCAGCCACCCCAGCGCATGGCGTCGAGGAGGCACATCCATTCAAAGCCGGCCTGCTGGTAAGTGCGTAATTGTGCCTGTATAGCTGCCGGCACCGGAAAGTGTTCGGCTGATTTTGCCTGCAGGCGCTGTAATTGCTCCACCGCATTTTCCTTTACAACAGTGCCCTGGGCATCCAGCATTTCCTGGGCTACGGTAAAATGCAGCCGTGACAGTTTCAGCTTGTCCTTGTTGACCTGTCCCAGCTTCCAGAGGAGGTCATACTTGTGTAGCCACTCGTCGGGAATAACCCCAATGGTACCATCTTTCAGCAGCAGGTGTGGCTGCCGGTGCAGTAGTGCTTTCTGGATATCTGCCAGTGCGACGGGGATATCGCCATAATGGACGTCTATTTCGAGATCGAAGGTATCCTTGTCATCACCATGCCAGCGAACGTCCATGACGGGTACATTGGTGTTGTACCTGAAGTGCTGCAGCTGGTCCATGCCATACACGCCGATATTCCTGTCTGTCAGTTTACGATAGCATTTCACCAGCCACTGGCTCTTCTCCGCATCTGCGAAAGGGAGGTAGAAATAGCCATTCCGCTGTTGCGCAAAGCGGGGATGCAAGGCGCGGATGAAGGCGATCAGTTCCTTTTCGGCTTCCACATGACGTTTGATCTCGTACTGGATATCGCCTTCCGCTTTGAAGATGACCGGTTCATTGGTATCCTCGATGCTGAAGTTGCCGTACTGCCACTGTGGCGTTAGTACAAGGAAGGATTTATTCAGTTCACTCAGCCAGATATTGCATTCCGGAGGAGTCTCAATAATTTCTTTTTGCAGGAGGATGCTTTTATCAACGCTATACTGCTGACTAAGGGCCGGCAGGGTATGTTCGATGAAGGTGGCTTCCTCATATGCCGGTATGTCCATAAATCCACCGGGAAATTGTTCCAGCGTGGTAGCCGCGGCAGGAGGGAGGATGAATAGTTCTCCCCGGCTGCGTAGCACAAAACCGTAGTGCTCGAAATCGGAGAGAGGAAAAGCCTGTCCGTTGATGGTAACCAGCGCCGCCGCTCTCAGTGCGCCGGTGGAAGTGCGTCGCAGTTCAAAGGAGAGCACAGGTGGAAAGTTGTTTACCGTGGCAGGCCGTGTATGTTTGAGTAGCATACTGTCGTCCGTGATCATAGTATACCAGGGTAATACCGGCGTCAGCGGCCGCAGTTGCTGGAGTGTGTGGTAGAGGTATTGCTGCATACCTTCCTGCACGAATTGTTGCAGGGTAAGGGATTTCACGGGATTGTCCCGGAATTTCTCCTTGAGTTGCAGTTCTTTATACACCATCGCTTCCTGCGTGCAGGGCTGCAACAGGTGTTGTACGCCGGCTGGCAGGGTGTTGAAGATGGACAATGACTTTTTATCGTTCAGGGGCATGCGCTGGCAGGTACGGCCACCGGCGTCTTCTTTCAGCATACCTGCACTGATCTTCACCGGGGTAGGGTGATTGGACTGTAGTTCCAGCAGCAATACAGGCGTTGCTTTATGTTTGTTGTTATTGCCTTGTGTGATGGTTTTCCCCATGTAATAATATGGTTATAATTAATCGGGTTAATTGCCGGCAGCCAGCTGCAGCAGTGTGTTGTGCAATGCCAGTACCTGTGGGATGACCATTTCCTGTTCATCATTCCTGATCACATAGTCGCACAGTTTCATCTTGATATTATCATCGATCTGTTTGTACATCCGCGCCAGTACATCATTGCGGCTGATATTATCCCGTTTCATCACCCGCAGTATACGCAGTGGCTGGGGGGCAGATACACCGATGCATTTGTCCAGGAACTGAAATGAACCGGATTCGAAAAGGAGGGCAGCTTCTTTTAGCACATAGGGAGCTGTTTGCCGGTCGGCCCATTCGTCACTATGACGGATGGTGGCAGGATGCACGAGAGAGTTGAGTAACTCCAGTTTATCCTTGTCATTAAAAACGATCTTGCCCAATGCGGCCCTGTCCAGCACATTATTGCTGTCGTAGATATGGTTGCCGAAATGTACCTTTACCTGTTCTATCAGCAATGCATCCGTCTGCATGATCGTTTTGGCTGCATCATCTGCATAATAGACAGGAACACCGAGTAGTGCAAAGATCCTGGCCACTGTGCTTTTGCCTGAGCCTATGCCGCCTGTAATACCAACTTTTAACATACGTCCAAATTCCAAAAAAAATCCCAAACTCCGTCAGGAATTTGGGACGCGCTATCAGCAGATAGCAATTATTTTGCTGGTGTAGTTGCAGCTTTCTGTTGAGCAGTAGTATATTCCATGCTAATAGCAGAACGCTCGATAGTTAAGTAAGTACCAGCGCTCACCTCGATTTTGAGGGTGCCATCTTCGTTGATCTTCTTCACAGTACCATGGATACCTGCGATAGTAACGATTTTGTCGCCTTCACGCAGATTGCTGATGAAGTCTTTCTGCATTTTTGCTTTCTTGGTCTGAGGGCGGATCATAAATAACCACATCACCAGGATCATACCGCCAATAAATATGAACTGGAAGCCGCCACCGCCTTGCGCGCCAGCTGCACCACCACCCATCAGTAAAACGTTCAGCATGTTAGTGTACATCGTATTAAGTTGTATTTTGTTGTTTAGTTGTTTCTTGTTTCTATTGTCCCGCAATATTGATACCGGTGTCCTGATGTCCTGTCAGCTTATTTCTGCTTCAGGATAGTGCACTGGATCTTGGGTCCCTGCACCTGTTCCGGTTTCGTATTGGCCCTGATAATGATCTCCTTCTCGGTATATCCTTCTTTTCCTGCGCTGTTGAAAACCACTTTCATGTAGCTGCTCTGTCCCGGTTTGATAGGCTCTTTAGGCCAGTCCGGCACTGTACAGCCACAGCTGGAGGTAGCGTCTGTGATGAGCAGATCCCTGTCGCCTGTATTGGTGAATTTGAAATCATATTCCACTTTTTCGCCTTCGGTGACGTTACCGAAATTGTGGACCATTTCATCAAAAGCAATCACAGGAGTACCTTTCACTGAATCAGCGGTAGCGGCGGCGGCTGTTTCCTGGCCACCGGTTTTACCGGTATTTGACGAATTGCAGGCGCCTGCCACAAGGCTTCCGGCTATCAGGTAAAAGAATATCTTTCTCATATAGTATTGGGTTCGGCCCAAAAATAGCTATTTTTTTGTACGGTCTATCTTCTTTATCTGATTCGCCTGATCGAGGTCTTTCAGGATATTGTCCAGGATACCATTGACAAACTGTCCGCTCTGCGGGGTGCTGTATGCCTTGGCCAGGTCAATATACTCATTGATTGTCACCTTGGTAGGGATGGTGGGGAAGTACAGGAACTCGCATACACCCATCTCCATCAGTAACATATCCACTGCGGCGATACGCTCAGGGTCCCAGTTCTGTAATTTGGGCTTAATAAGCTCCAGGCAGTATTCCTTCTTATCCAGTACGGTGAGCAGCAGTTCGCGCGCATATTCCAGTTTCTCCCTGCTGATCAGCTGGAGGAAATTGAACAGGTGCGGTTTGTGCATGTAATTGGCTACCAGGAGGTCCATCATCTCTGCATCGTCGCCCCAGTGCAGGAAATTGTCTTCCATATGCTGGACGAACAGCTCATTTTTGGTGAGGATCTCTTTATAGACGTATTCCATGATCTCCTTTTCGCTGGCTTTGTTGCGGGCAGGATCTTTTATGTAATTCTGATAAATATCTGTGGCTGTGAGCGTATTGTAGAGCTTACGCATCAGGTCCTGCTCAGGAAGGTGTTTGAGTTTCCATTGTTCCAGGTTTACCTGAAAGCCTTTGTCGTTGATTATCTGGAAAATAAATTCATTTCCGGCGATCTTGGTATTTACCTGCAGGTCGGCTGCTGAGGGAAGATGTTTGGAGGCCCGTGCCTGCGCGTCGATTTCCGCATACTGTGCTACCTGTGAAAGGCAGTATAACAGGTATGTAAAGATCTGACTGGTCTGGTCCAGTTTCTCGTTCAGTAAACTGGTAGCCGTGCCCGGCTTAACGGTATCCTGTTCCATCGTTTCCAGGGCATAGAGGGTCTGCATGACCTTCACCCGGATATTTCTTCTGCTAATCATCTTATAATCAAGAACTGTATGAGGGCGCAAAGCTAGGGGAAAAAAGGGGAATTAGGAATTCTTAATTGGTAATTCCTATCTTACGGCAGATTCTGTCAGGTTTTTGCTGAAAAAATGGCATTTTTGTCAGTAGGCTCGATAAGGCTATCCGTTAGTGACTGAAAATTTGACTATCAAAATGCATTGGCACAATTATCGAGGTGCCAAGACACAATAAATCTTCATCTTACCTTTTTAAAAAGTATAATTATATGGCAAAAGATTTAAGTATTAAACCCTTAGCTGACAGGGTGATCGTGAAACCCGCAGCTGCAGAAGAAAAAACAGCTGGTGGTATCATCATCCCTGACACTGCAAAAGAAAAACCACAAAGAGGTACGGTAGTAGCTGCCGGTCCTGGTAAGAAAGATGAGCCGGTGACTGTAAAAGTAGGCGATACTGTATTGTATGGTAAATATTCCGGTACAGAGATCAGCATTGAAGGTGGCGATTACTTAATCATGCGTGAGTCTGACATTTTAGCTATTGTTTAAGCAATCACGCTGACATAACAGGCAAACCAAAACACAAATTAAAAAAAACACAAGCTATTATGGCAAAACAGATATTTTTTAGCACTGACGCCCGCAACAAGATGAAGAAGGGTGTTGATACCCTGGCTGATGCGGTGAAAGTGACCCTGGGTCCTAAAGGTCGCAATGTTGTTATCGAAAAGAAATTTGGCGCTCCTAGTTTAACAAAAGACGGTGTGAGTGTTGCTAAAGAAATCGAACTGGAAGATCCTATCGAGAACATGGGTGCACAGATGGTGAAGGAAGTTGCTTCCAAGACCGCTGACATCGCAGGTGATGGTACTACTACCGCTACCGTTCTTGCACAGTCTATCATCGGTGAAGGACTGAAAAACGTTGCTGCGGGTGCTAACCCAATGGACCTGAAACGTGGTATCGACAAGGCTGTTAAAGCTATCGTTGAAAACCTGGCTAAACAGGCTGAGAAAGTAGGCAGCGATAATAAAAAGATCGAGCAGGTTGCTGCTATCTCCGCTAATAACGACGCTGAGATCGGTAAACTGATCGCTGAAGCAATGAACAAAGTAACCAAAGATGGTGTGATCACCGTTGAGGAAGCAAAAGGTACTGACACTACTGTAGAAGTAGTAGAAGGTATGCAGTTTGACCGTGGTTACCTGTCTCCATACTTCATCACCAACAGCGAAAAAATGCACGCTGAACTGCAGAACCCTTACATCCTGATCTACGATAAAAAGATCAGCACCCTGAAGGACATCCTGCACATCCTGGAAAAAATCGTTCAGAACGGCCAGCAGCTGCTGATCATCTCTGAAGATCTGGAAGGTGAAGCACTGGCTACCCTGGTAGTGAACAAACTGCGTGGTCAGCTGAAAGTTGCTGCAGTAAAAGCTCCGGGCTTTGGCGACAGAAGAAAAGAAATGCTGCAGGACATCGCAACCCTGACCGGTGGTGTTGTTATCAGCGAAGAACAAGGTTACAAACTGGAAAATGCTGACCTCAGCTACCTGGGTCGTGCAGAATCTGTAACTATTGATAAAGACAATACTACCGTTGTTGGTGGTAAAGGCGAAAAAGACGCTATCCAGGCTCGTATCAACCAGATCAAAGCCCAGATAGAAGTAACAACTTCCGACTACGATCGCGAAAAACTGCAGGAACGTCTTGCTAAACTGAGCGGTGGTGTGGCTGTACTGTACGTAGGTGCTGCTACTGAAGTAGAAATGAAAGAGAAGAAAGACCGCGTTGACGATGCCCTGCACGCTACCCGCGCTGCTGTTGAAGAAGGTATCGTGCCAGGTGGTGGTGTTGCTTACATCCGCGCTATCGAAAGCCTGGAAAAACTGAAAGGCGAAAACGAAGACGAGCAGACTGGTATCTCTATCGTTAAACGTGCTATCGAAGAGCCACTGCGTCAGATCACTGCTAACGCAGGTATCGAAGGTTCTATCGTAGTACAGAAAGTAAAAGAAGGTAAAGGTGATTTCGGTTTCAACGCCCGTACTGAGGTGTATGAAAACCTGCTGGCAGCTGGTGTTATCGACCCTGCTAAGGTTACCCGTATTGCACTGGAAAACGCTTCTTCTATTGCAGGTATGCTGTTGACCACTGAGTGTGTGATCGCTGACAAACCTGAACCTAAATCCGCTGCTCCTGCTCCGCATGGTGGCCACGGTATGGGTATGGACTATTAATAGTAGTATCCGAAAATATAAGCGAAAGGGTGTCCGCCACTGGCAGACACCCTTTCCTTTTTGTTCCCTTTCCTGTAACTTTAGCACTATTTCTCCGTTATAACTGTATGAACGCCTTTTTACGCGCCACTTTTTGTTTTTTATTGCCAGTATTCCTGCTGACCGCGTGCGCTAAGAATGAATATTCCGATGCCGATGCCTTCAGTGGTGTGGAAAGAACTATACTGGAACAGGATAGCCTTATCCAGGGATATATCAGCGACCACAATCTCACTATGGAACACGATTTCAGCGGACTCTATTTCAACATAGAGGAACCGGGCGATTCCATCCATCCTACCCTGAATTCCGTGGTTACCATCAATTATACCCGCGCCAACCTGAATGACTCCCTGCTGGACGCCTCTTTCGGAGATACCGACTTCGATGGCCGCGCCCTGAAAGACCATATCGTCGGCTGGCAGATCGGCCTGCAGAAAATAGGCAAGGGAGGTAAGATCTTTATGATCATCCCTTCACGGCTGGCTTTTGGCAATATGGCCGTAGGTAACATCATTCCCGCCAATACTGTCCTGGTGTGCAATGTTGAATTAATTGACTTTAAATAAGTTCCTTCCGTATCTAATCACTGACAATTATAAAAATCTGAGCATTTAAATGAAAAAACTAAGCATGAGGAAATTTTTCCTGCTGGGAGCAGTATTGATGATGGCTTTGTTTGCAGCCTGCAGTAAAGACAACCAAACTTATGACCCGGTGCCACAGTTCAACAGAGATGTGGATAGTATTAAGGCATACCTGAAAGCTAAGAACCTGGTGGCTGACCAGGATACGGTTTCAGGCATTTTCTACAAGATTTCAGCGATCGGAAATGGTATAGACAGTGTTAAAAGCACCAGGACCGAAATAAAAGCATTATATACAGGACAGCTTTTGTCAGGTAAGGTATTTGATTCCACCGGGACTACTCCCCGCGACCTGGGATATGCGGGAAGCCTGATCACCGGATTTCAGTTTGCTTTGACAAAGATCACAAAAGGTGGTAAGATCCGGGTGTATCTTCCTTCCTATTACGGATATGGCCCGGCTGTGAATAAAGATATCCCTGCCAACTCCGTTCTGATCTTCGATATCGAGTTAACCGATGTCACCAATCCATAGTATTGTACTCTGCACTTATACCAACAAAGTCCCGCTCTGACCAGCTCAGGCGGGACTTGTTGTTGGCGTCATGTCATAGTATTTATTGTGCTTTGCGCTTATACCGGCAAAGTCCCGTACTGATCAGCTCAGGTGGGGCCTGTTTTTTGGCGTCATGTGTGGATTTTTGGATATGCGGAATGCCTTAAATTTGCTTAAATTATAAGTAGTGGCACACGAATGCATTTCGGTATTTGACATCTTCAAGATAGGCGTAGGTCCTTCCAGCTCACACACGTTAGGCCCATGGCGGGCAGCTCTACAGTTCCTGCGGGAAATGCAGGCAACAGGGCGAAAACTCAGTTCCGTTAAACAAGTCAGCATTTTATTATACGGCTCCCTGGCAAAGACCGGGCACGGCCATGGTACAGACATTGCTGTTCAGTTAGGACTTTGCGGAGATGACCCGGTAACTTTCGATGTTAACCAGATCACTAATAAAATGGATGACATCCGCCGTAACAAGACTATGTTACTGGGAGGTAGTCATGCTATTCCTTTTGATCCTTTACAGGATATTACTTTCCTGTATGATGAATCTTTACCTTTTCACCCCAATGCACTTACTTTCCTGGTCACCTTTGAAGATGGTGAGCAACTGGCGGCTACCTACTATTCCATCGGTGGCGGCTTTGTTGTAAAGGAAGGTGAAAACCAGGGCAGCGCCGCTTCACAGGTAGATCTGCCATTCCCGATAGACACTGCCCGCCAGCTGTTACAATGGTGTATCAAAACAGGTTATTCCATTTCAGAACTGGTCCTGGAGAATGAACAGGCCTGGCGCCCGGAAGCAGAAACAAGGGCAGGCGTGATGAACATCTGGCGTGTGATGAAAGAATGCATTTACCGGGGTTGTCATACTTCAGGAGAACTGCCCGGTGGATTGCGTGTAGCAAGACGCGCCGCTGCGCTGAACAAAAAATTATTAAAGGAAAATACTTATACAGACTACGATTCCTGGATCTCCGCTATCAGGCAGGGTGGTAACCATTTTGCCTATACGCTGGACTGGGTAAGCTGTTTTGCACTGGCAGTGAATGAAGAAAATGCTTCTTTTGGCAGAGTGGTGACCGCGCCTACTAACGGCGCCGCGGGTGTGATACCTGCCGTGCTGCAGTACTTCATCACTTTCTGTGACGGCTACCAGGATGAAAAGATCATGCAGTTCATGCTTACTGCTTCTGAGATCGGCAGTATCTTCAAGAAGCGCTCTACCATTTCAGCTGCTATGGGTGGCTGTCAGGCGGAGATAGGCGTATCATCCGCAATGGCGGCGGCAGCCCTTACAGAATGCCTGGGCGGCTCCCAGCGCCAGGTACTGATGGCTGCTGAAATAGCCATGGAACATCACCTGGGCCTGACCTGCGATCCTATTGGCGGACTGGTACAGGTGCCCTGCATCGAAAGAAATACTATGGGCGCCATCAAGGCCATTACTGCTTCCCAGCTGGCCCTGCAAAGCAACCCTGAACTGGCAAAGGTTTCCCTTGATGCGGTAGTGAAAACCATGTGGGATACTGCGCTGGATATGAACAGCAAATACAAGGAAACATCTGACGGCGGTCTGGCCGTAAACATACCTATCAGCCTTCCCGAGTGCTGATTGCAGATAGACGCTGCATGCAATAATAAAGTAACCTTCGTTTTGCATGCAGCGTTCTCCATTATTTCCGTATATTGTTTGATTATACCTGCAATTGATTATGAAGACGTTTTCGTGCCTACTGTTTTTAGTACTCCCCTTTACCGCATTGGCACAATCATTCGGTGGCAATCCTCCTTCCCTGAAATGGCGCCAGATCAACAACGACACTGCGCGTATCATATTCCCGGCAGGACTGGAAAAACAAGGCCAGCGGGTAGCAGATCTCGTGCATTACCTGGACAGATATACCCGGTATTCTATCGGGAACAGAAATAAAAAGGTCAGCATTGTATTACAGAACCAGACACTGGAATCTAACGGTTATGTGCAACTGGGGCCTTTCCGCTCGGAATTTTATCTTACTCCGCCACCCAACTCCTCAGACCTCGGATCGCTGAAATGGGAAGACCAGCTGGCGATACATGAATACCGTCACGTATTACAAAACCGTAATTTCAACCAGGGGGTATCTAAAGCAGTATCCATTGTACTGGGAGAAATGGGATTAGCGGCAGCTACCAGCATAGCAGTACCCAACTGGTTCTGGGAAGGAGATGCTGTTACAATGGAAACAGCTTTAAGTGCGCAGGGAAGAGGCAGACTGCCTTCCTTCTTTGACGGTTTCAGGGCCTTGTCGCTGGAGCATAAGAACTACAGCTACATGAAAATGAGGAACGGTTCCTATATAGACTTCACCCCCAACCATTATCCACTGGGATACCTGATGTCTGTATATGGCCGTGAACATTATGGCCGCACTTTCTGGAAAGATGTAACTACCGATGCGGTACGCTACCGTGGCATATTCTACTCTTTCTCCCAAAGCCTGAAAAAACGCACCGGGTATAATGTGACCGGCTTTTACAACGCTATGTTGCAGGAATATCAGCCGCTCTGGAATAATTACGCCACACAGGAAAGCAAACCCGGCAAAGCCTTGCTGGAAGCTCCTCAAACGGTCACCAACTACAAATACATTTACCCGGTGAAACCTGGTGAATGGGTTGTATATAAGGATGCCTATAACAAGGTGCCTGGTTTTTACCTGCTGGACAGCACCGGCAATCAGCAATTGGTGACGCGCCCTGGTATGAACTTCGATGACTATTTCAGTTATCGCAACGGCAGGCTGGTATGGACGGAAGCCCGCTTTCATCCCCGTTGGTCCTGGAAAGACTATTCAATAGTGAAGACCTACGATATGGCCACTGGTCATACCAGTACACTGACACATCTGACACGTTATTTTTCTCCTGATATCAGCGCAGATGGCAAACGGATCATTGTGGCAGTGACATTGACCTCACAGCAATATAGCCTGCAACTGCTGGACGGACAGACCGGCGCCGTAATATCAACATTGCCCAATCCGCATAACTGGTATTATACCTATCCTAAATTTTCTGCTGATGAGCAATGGGTGATCAGCAACGTCCGCAATGACCGCGGACAAATGGCTATGATCCGTCAGTCACTGGCCACAGGCGAAACCGAAGAGCTGACACCGTTCAGTTATATCGTGCTGGGCATTCCTGTCATCAGGCAGGATACCGTGTATTACACAGCTGCGTATAAGGATGCCGATAATGTGTATGCTCTTACCCTGTCTGACAAAAAGGTCTACCAGGTGACAGCACATCCTAACAGTGTCGTACATGCTGCCATTGACGATCGTTCACAACAGGTCGTATATAGCGCTTTTGGTACCCAGGGATATGCTTTATATGCTACACCGCTGACGCCGGGTAGCTGGCAACAGATCGATACCGGCAGGAACTATCATAGCACCTGGCTGAAGCCTGACTTTCAGGAAGGTGGTAACATACTCGACAAGGTACCGCATGAGCAGTATGACATAAGAAAATACGCCAAGGGAACCAACCTGTTCAACTTTCACAGCTGGCTGCCTACTTTCGATGATCCTGATTACAGTCTCACCCTGTATGGCGATAATATCCTGAATACGGCGTCTACCGCTATAGGGTATACGTATAACCGCAACGAAGGAAGCTCAGGATTTACGGGCGATTTCATCTATGGGGCCTGGTTCCCCTACCTGCAGGCAGGAGCGAAATATACCTTCAACCGATCAGATATTTTTTCTAACAAAGGTCGTTTGTACTGGAAGGAAATGGATCTGCACGGGGGATTCACGATACCGCTGAACCTTTCGTCCGGCCTGTACAGCCGCAGCCTGTCAGTGTCTTCCATGTATCATTACCTGGAAAGATATCCGCAGGGTAATTTCCGCTTTCGCAATCCGGCAATACAATATATCGGCAATACGCTCGTGTTTAATAACCAACGCATCAGGGCAAGACAGAACATCTATTCTCATTTCGGACAATATGTTGCTTTGCAGTATAACCGTTCGCTGTCAAATGTGTTTGCGGAGCAATTGTTCGCGAGGTTTGACCTGTATCTGCCTGGCTTGTTTGCCAATCACAGCCTGGTATTGCAGGGCGCCTGGCAACAACGGGATACGTCAAGGAATTATTCCTTTACAGATAATTTCGCTTATGCCAGAGGATACAACGAACCGTTCTACGAGCATATCTATAAACTGGGTGTGAACTATCATTTCCCTATCGTGTACCCTGACTGGGGCTTTGCACAGTTGCTGTATTTCATGCGGATCCGTGGTAATGTGTTCTACGATTACAGCAGGGCATATAATTTTATATCTGCAACAAGTACACAATATACCTCTGCTGGTGGGGAGCTATTCTTTGATACCAAAATAGGCAATGTGCTCCCTTTCACCTTTGGTCTGCGTTACAGCCATCTCTTCGACAAAGATCCGCTGGATAATGCATCTCAAAGGTTCGCATTTATTCTGCCATTGCAGCAGCTGTTTAATTACTAACGAACGTTGAATTTTAATTTAGGCGCTCTGTACAGCTTATCTCCTGTATAGTTGATGAGGATATTATCAAAGTAGAATACTTCATTCCTTTCCAGCATTTCCTTGATACGCTCTACCCAAAAGGCAGGGAGCCTGTCCCCTTTAAAGGAGTCGCCTACAAAATCGGTGTAGAAGCCGGGTTTGCCGGTAGTATCATTCAGGTAGGGTTCTTTTCTTTCGTAGGTGAAGTCAAAGGATACCACAGGATATTTGTTATTCTTTTCATCCCTTACCACCAGTGGAGAGTCCAGCAGTTTCATGATCTCAGGGCGGGGGAGGGAGTCGCTCAGGAAAATGCCCCAGGTGCTTCTGAACCGGAGTGCAGTGGTTTTGGCAGCAGCCGGTTTTTTAGCAGCAGGTGTTTTCGGTTTGCCAGTCTGTGCCAGTGCCGGCAGACTTGTAAACAGCAACAGTAAACCTGATATTAAATAACATTTACGCATAGTAGAATAAGGGATATAAAAAAATCGCCCGGATTAGTTAACGTCCGGGCGATCCTGAAAATTATAATGATTTTAAACTTTCCGTAATGGCTACGATCTTAGCCTCGGCATCTTCTTTCTTCTTCCGTTCAGCATCAACCACTTCCGGTTTGGCATTCTGGACGAATCTTTCGTTGCTCAGCTTTTTCTCTACCGATACGAGGAAGCCCTGCAGGTAGGCCAGGTCTTTCTCCAGCTGATCTTTCTGAGCAGCGGGATCAAGTACGGTTTCAGTTTCCAGGTAGAACTTGTCTTTCTGTACCACCAGGGTAATGCAACCGCCAACAGGCTCCTTTGTATAGTTAATGGATTTCGCGTTCACCTGTTTGGCCAGCATACCTTCGATCTGTTTGAAGGCAGCTTCCTGCAGTGTGTCGATATGCAGGCCTATTTCATCTTTCGGTTTGATCTGGTGTTTGTTACGTGCGTCGCGGATGCTGGTGATCACTTCTTTCAGCAGGTCGCCCTGTACCAGGATACCAGCTTCTGAAGCGGCAGGTGCAGTGTATTGTCTGATGATCAGATCATCGCCTTCCTTGCGTTCACGCAGTTTCTGATAAACCTCTTCCGTTGCAAAAGGCATGAATGGATGCAACAACTGCATCAGCTCTTCGAAGAAATAAACGGTTTTGTTGTAGATCCCTGCATCACATGGCTGCTCAAAATCAGGTTTTACCCATTCCAGGTACCAACTGCAGAAATCTGTCCAGATCAGGCCATAGAGTGCTTTCAGGGCTTCGCTAAGCTTGAAATCTTTGAACAGTTCTGCCACCTCTTGTTTTACTTCATTCAGCCTGCTTTCGAACCATTTTACAGCAAAATGGTCAGCCCCGGTATTGCTGTTAGGTGCAAGATTGCCTTCCCACATCTTTACCAGTTTCAGGGCATTCCAGAACTTGTTGGCGAATTTACTGCCCTGATCACAGCTGGCATCGTCAAACAGCAGGTCATTACCGGCAGGAGAGGAGATCATGATACCGAAACGAACGGCGTCAGCGCCAAAGCGGTCGATGAGCTCCAGCAGATCAGGGGAGTTACCCAGCTGCTTACTCATCTTACGACCCTGCTTATCCCTTACCATCCCGGTAAAGTATACGTCACTGAAAGGCTTTACCTGTTTATATTCCAAGCCTGCCATGATCATACGGGCTACCCAGAAGAAAATGATATCCTGTCCGGTTACCAGTACATTGGTAGGATAATAGTAGTTGATCTCGTCATTGTCAGGCTGGGAAATACCATTAAATACTTCCATCGGCCACAGCCAGGAAGAGAACCAGGTATCAAGACAGTCTTCATCCTGACGGAGGTCGGCAGCGGTATAGCTGAAGCCTTTTGCTTTAAACTGTGCGATAGCAGCATCTATATTCTGGGCTACTTCGAAAGTACCATCCGGCGCATAGAAGGAGGGGATCTGTTGTCCCCACCAGAGCTGACGGGAGATACACCAGTCTTTCACATTCTCCATCCAGTATTTATAGGTAGCCAGGAAGCGGTCGCCGGGATGGATGTCCACATCGCCATTTACTACTGCATCCAGCGCTGGTTTGGCCAGTTCTGCCATCTTCACGAACCACTGGGTACTGATACGGGGCTCTACTACC
The DNA here is from genome assembly GCF_900142925.1 of Chitinophaga sp. CF418. Taxonomy (GTDB): domain Bacteria; phylum Bacteroidota; class Bacteroidia; order Chitinophagales; family Chitinophagaceae; genus Chitinophaga. Next base: position 277,926 of record NZ_FRCN01000010.1, on the reverse strand, counting down.
GTTTCGGGGTTACGTTCGCTGTAACCGAGGCGGGTAGTGTATTCCTGTTCTTTTACCAGCAGGCCTTGTTCCTGGAGGGTAGCAATTACCAGTCTACGGGCTTTGAAGCGGTCTTCGCCAATGAATACACCGGCAGCAGGGCTGAGTGTACCATCATCATTGAGGGTATCCACTACTTCCAGGTTGTGTTTCAGACCCAGGTTATAGTCATTGATATCGTGTGCAGGCGTTACTTTCAGGGCGCCGGTACCAAATTCCTTATCTACATAAGTATCGAAGATGACAGGTACCTTGCGGTTCACCAGCGGCACGATGGCAAAATGACCTGCCAGGTGTTTATAACGTTCATCATCAGGATTTACGCAGATGGCGGTATCTCCCATGATGGTTTCGGGACGTTGTGTTGCGATGGTGATGTATTCGCCGGTCAGATTATTCTCAGAATCAGTAATAGCATACTGCACATGGTAAAGTTTACCCTGCAGGTCTTTGTACTGCACTTCTTCATCGCTGAGGGCAGTTTTTGCCTTCGGGTCCCAGTTGATCATACGGGCGCCGCGATAGATCAGTCCTTTATTGTACAGGTCAACGAATACCTTTATAACTGCCTGGTAATAATGATCATCCATGGTGAAAGTCACCCTGTCCCAGTCGCAGGAGCAACCCAGTTTTTTGATCTGGCTATAGATGATGCCACCATACTTGTCTTTCCACTCAAAAGCGTATTTGAGGAATTCTTCACGGGTGAGCTGTGATTTCTCAATACCTTTCTCGGTTTTGAGCATATTCACCACTTTTGCCTCGGTAGCGATGGAAGCATGGTCAGAGCCGGGTACCCAGCAGGTATTATAGCCACTCATACGTGCGCGGCGGATGAGGATATCCTGTACGGTTTCGTTCAGGGTATGGCCCATGTGCAGCACACCAGTCACGTTAGGAGGAGGGATCACAATGGTAAAGGGGGGACGGTTGTCCGGTTTACTACGGAAATAACCTTTGTCCATCCAGTGCTGGTACCATTTGCCTTCAACAGCAGCAGGCGTATAATTTTTTGAAAGTTCCATGCTTGCGATATGTCATTTATATAAGTGTGCAAAAATAAGAGAATAACCGATTAGAACGATGTCGGTTATAGTTATTCCATCTGTGAAATGACAGCGCAGGTCTTTTCCACCATTTCCGGGGTGATGTCCAGGTGGGTTACCATTCTTACCTGTGTTTCAGATATCGGCGTTACGAGAATGCCTTCTTTTTTCAGGTAGTCGGCAAACAGTTTGGGCGTCCAGGCGTCCTGTACATCGAAGATGAGGATGTTGGTTTCCACTGGTAGCATGTGACCCACAAAGGTTTTCTGCAGGAGATATTTGGCGAGTTGTTTAGCGTTGTGATGATCTTCTGCCAATCTGGCAATATGGTGTTCCATGGCATAAAGTCCGGTAGCTGCCATATAGCCAGCCTGCCGTAAGCCGCCACCTAGCTTTTTTCTTATTCTTCTGGCAGATTTGATAAAGGCAGCGCTTCCCAGCAGCACTGAGCCCATGGGGCAACCCATTCCTTTGTTCAGACACACGGAAATGCTGTCGAACAGTTCACCATAAGTCTTTGGGTTTTCGCCGGTTGCAACAAGTGCGTTGAACAATCTGGCGCCGTCGAGATGGAGTTTAAGATTGTTATCGCGGCAGACATTTTTGATCCTGTTGATCTCTTCCATATCGTAGCAACAGCCGCCGCCACGGTTGGAGGTGTTTTCCAGGCAAACCAGGCTGGTGGTGGCTTTGTGTACATCATCAGGATTGATGGAAGCGGCAATCTGTGCGGCGGTGATCATGCCACGGTCGCCTTCGAGTGCGCGTACCTGTGCACCGGCATTGAAGGCGATACCACCGCCCTCATATATATAGACGTGGGCAAGGTCGCTGCAGATGACCTCATCGCCCGGCTGGGTATGAACTTTAATGGCTATCTGATTGCTCATTGTGCCGGAAGGGCAGTACATGGCAGCTTCTTTCCCAAAATAGGCTGCCATAATGCTCTCCAGTTGGTTTACACTAGGATCTTCCCCGTATACATCATCACCGGTGGAAGCAGTTGACATAGCCCGGAGCATACCGGGGGTGGGCCGGGTGAATGTATCACTCCTGAAATCAATAATCATCATTGAAGAATTTGCAATGTATTGAACAATAAATTAGTGAAGTTAATAATCTGAAGTTGATTACTTATCAATTGTTAAAATTTAATTAAAGCGTCAAAAATACCTAATAAAGGGCTATTAAATATCGTTTATATGGAGTACTTTGTTATACTAATTATTTGGCTTGAGAAGGATTTGGCAGTATGGGGTATTAGCACGATCTTTGCAGGCTAATTTGTTAAAACGATAATATTGGAGGAGTTGAATAGGTTGTAAGATAATTATTTAAAATATCTCAACAAAATAAATCTTTTGATGTTATTCAATTTATAAACTAATAAACTTTCAATATGAGGCAACTTAAAATTGCCACCCAGATCACAAACCGTGATTCGCAGGCGGTAGAAAAATACCTGCAGGAGATTTCAAAGATCCCTTTGTTAACACCTGAGGAAGAGACCGTTTTGGCGCAGCGCATTAAGATGGGTGACCAAAAGGCTCTTGAACGTTTAACTACAGGAAACCTTCGTTTCGTAGTATCAGTAGCAAAGCAATATCAGCACCAGGGGCTTAGCCTCAGCGACCTCATTAACGAGGGCAATCTCGGGTTGATCAAGGCTGCGCAAAGATTCGATGAAACGAAAGGGTTCAAATTCATTTCTTATGCTGTTTGGTGGATTCGTCAATCCATACTGCAGGCTTTAGCAGAACAGGGCCGTCTGGTTCGTCTGCCGCAAAATAAAATCGGCACTTACAATAAAGCTAATAAAGCCTACATGGCATTTGAACAGGAGAATGAAAGAGAACCATCAACTGAGGAGTTAGCAGAGATCCTGGAAATGTCTGAATCAGAGATCAATAACATTTTCCAAAGCAATACCCGTCACATGTCACTGGATGCTCCGGTACACGAAGCAGAAGATGTGGCTATGGGCGACCTGCTGGAAGGTGGAGATATTACTGATGATGATGTAATGCGTGATTCACTGCGTGAAGAGATCCGCCGTGTACTGAAATCGCTCAGTCCACGTGAAGCGGAAATCGTAAACGCATACTTTGGTCTGGATGGAGAGAACGGAGCTACGATCGAACAGATTGGTCAGAAGTACGATCTTACAAAAGAAAGAATTCGTCAAATCAAAGAACGCGCCATCAAAAGGCTGCAAAAAGCCCGCTACAGCGGAGCACTGAAATCTTACCTGGGTTAATTCCGCAGGAAGAGTTCAAGCGAAGAGATAGGCAATGACAGTTGCCATTCAAATCATAGATCTATACTATTCTTATAGACGCACCGGCTGTATATTTTATAGCCGGTGTTTTTTATTTTATGGGGAAATGTATTTTTGCATGCCGCATGGCCACGCTAAATTCTAAGTTGTCATGTGCGCATTCAGGATACAGGAATTCATAAACGATCATTATAATATTACATAGTAAGCATGGAAACTAACCAACAGGAACATGTACATTTATTGATTATAGGTTCCGGACCGGCAGGTTATACTGCCGCTATATATGCCGCCAGAGCGAATCTTAAACCTGTATTGTACCAGGGTATTCAGCCGGGAGGACAGCTAACCATCACAACAGAGGTAGAAAACTATCCGGGTTATCCCGAAGGGATCCAGGGACCGGAAATGATGGTAGATTTCGAAAAACAGGCAACCCGCATGGGAGCGGACATCCGTTTTGGCCTGGCCACTTCCGTGGATTTCAGCAGCAAACCATATAAGGTAACGATCGACGAATCGAAAGTAATGACCGCAGATGCTGTGATCATTGCTACAGGCGCTTCCGCCAAATGGCTGGGAATGCCTTCCGAACAACGTCTGAACGGTAGCGGTGTTTCTGCCTGCGCTGTTTGCGACGGATTCTTCTTCCGTGGTAAAGAAGTGGCTATCGTAGGTGCAGGTGATACTGCCGCCGAAGAAGCGCTCTACCTGTCTAAAATGTGTACTAACGTACATATGATCGTACGTCGCCATGAAATGCGTGCATCTAAGGTCATGCAGGACCGCGTACTGAAAACTTCCAATATCATGGTTTACTGGAATACAGAAACACAGGAGGTACTGGGAGAAAATAAGGTAGAAGCGGTAAGACTGCTGAATACTGTCAAGAATGAGGAAACAACCGTACCTGTCAGTGCTTTCTTCGTAGCGATCGGTCATCAGCCCAATTCAGATATCTTCAAAAACTACCTGGACCTGGATGAGCAGGGATATATCAAAACTGTACCCGGTACTTCCCGTACCAACCTGGAAGGCGTATTTGCCTGCGGCGACGTACAGGATAAGATCTACCGTCAGGCAGTAACTGCTGCCGGCAGCGGATGTATGGCTGCACTGGACGCAGAAAGATATTTATCTGCATTAGAACACCAGTAATCAAATAATTAATAAATGATCAGGAATGAATGGCGGTATCTTTCCGGTTTTCATTCCTGATTTTTAATTTAGACCTGTATGCTTACCATTGGCGTAGAACAAGCACATTTTCATGCTTTCCACGGTTTATACCCGGAAGAACGTATTATTGGAAATGATTTTATTGTAGATGTGTATGTGACCATTCCCGGGACTCACCACATTGACAATATTTCCGAAACGGTTAACTATCAGGGACTTTATAATATCGTAAAGAAGGTCATGGCCGTTCCCCAGCCTCTGTTGGAACAGGTGGTTTATAATATGAGCGACGCCATTAAGAATAAGTATCCCGAAATCCAGCGATCGGTTGTTTCCCTACGTAAAATGAACCCTCCCATGGGCGCTTCCATCCGTAATTCGGTGGTTACGCTCGAAAAGAACTACTAAAAAAAGAGCTCCCCAGCCCCCTGCTTTTTACAGATTCACTGTTTTCCGGTATAAATTATCTGTCGATAAAGCATTAAATTTAGTTATTATAATATGTGTAAACTTCTGCCCTATGTTTATTAAGGTATTTGCATCTGCTGCTTTATTCCTTGTATCTGCTGTTTCCTTCGCCCAGACTGCCGATGAGATGGTTGACCAGGCCAGACAGCTGGAAAAACAAATGAAAGACGCTGCCGCGCTTTCTTTATATAAAGACGCCCTGAAAGTACAGGCTGACAATATTGCTGCCCTGACAGGCGCCAGTGAGTTGTGCTCACGTGAGGGATTCCGTACGACGGACAAGGAAGAAAAAAGCCGTATCTATACCGAGGCGAAAAGTTATGCAGAACAGGCGCTGAAGCTGGCGCCGGAAAATGCGGACGCCAATTATGTAATGGCAGTAGCCATCGGCCGTATAGCCCTGGCATCAGGAGCCAAAGAAAAGGTCGCCGCTTCCAAGGAAGTGAAAAGATATGCGGAACTGGCTATCAAGTTCAATCCCAAATATGCAAAGGCTTATCATGTGCTCGGTAAATGGAATTATGAAGTAGCGAATATGAATACCCTGGAAAAAGCCGCTGCCAAAATGCTGTTTGGCGGTATGCCGGAAGCCACATTACAGGACGCCATTGCTAACTATGAGAAATGCCGTAAGATGGACCCTTCGTTCCTGCCCAATTATCTCGAACTGGCCAAAGCCTATAAAGAGAACGATGAACTGGAAAAGTGTATTGAAGTATTGCGCAAAGCGGTAACATTACGCCCTATTTACCAGGACGATCTCAATATCAAATCATCTTGTAAAAAGATGCTGGAAGATCTTGAATAGATTATCAGATCGATTTCGCCTTCCATTTCCCGCTTTTCAGATACCAGGCGCTCAATCCAAAAATGATGGTCCAGTAGATGAAATCTGCCAGCCAGGCGATATGCAATGGGCTGCGCCAGCGTTCCACTACAATACTGCAATATAACAGGTACCCGATCACAGCGGCTAATTCTATTCCCAGGTTGATCCGGGTATTGCCGGTGCCGGTCACCCCACTCAGCGCTACGCCGGAAATGGCCATGAGCAGGGTGCTCAGTGTAATGATCCTCACAGAAGGAATGGCCTCACGGATCAGGACTATGTCGGTTGTATAGATCTGCAGGATAGTGGATGGAAACAGATTAACCAGTATACACACGATAAAAGCACACAGCAGGCTCATACCAGCGATCTTGCGGATAGCCCTGAATACCTGTTCCTCTTTCCCCTGACCGATCACATTGCTGACCATCGTGTTGCAGGTGGCGCTCAAGGCCCAGGTGAATACACCAAAGAATCCGAAGATGCTTCTCAGCATATTGGAAATGGCCAGAGGCCTTTCTCCCAGGTGTTCGATGAAAATGAAGAACACGAACCAGCTGCCAATGCTGAACAGGAACTGGACAATCAGCGGGGCGGATATGGAAAGGATACTGCGAAAGATTGGCCAGGAAGGTTTCAGGTGGTCAAACAGGTAGAAACGTTTGTGAAATCCTCTTCCGAAAAGAATACTATAGGCCACCAGCATACCCGTACTTTCTGCAATTACGGAGGCATAGGCGGCTCCGTTCAGCCCCAGGGCGGGGAGGCCGAATTTACCAAAGATCAGCACATAATCACAAAAGATATTGACTATTTCCTGGCAAAGTGATGTGACAGCCAATACTTTAGAGTTGCCGCTGCCGATATAAAAGGCGTTGGCCATACTCAGCATCATGAGAAAAGGCAGTCCCCAGATCCGGATACGGATGAAAGACAGGGCTGCCTCATATATCTGTTGGTTATGAAGACTGTGGGCAAAGAACCAGGGCGCCAGCAACAGGGTAATGGCAATCACAAGAAAAGAAGAAAGCAATCCGAGTTCCAGTCCGTTGGAGAATAACTGCCCGATACCCCTGGTGTTCAATTGTCCGGCACGGCGGGCTATCAGCACCTGCAGACCGTTATTCAGGCCATAGGCTACCATGTACATCACCAGGTAATAGATACCGGCAATGCCGTTGGCCGCCAGTTCGAACTCTCCCAGGCGACCCAGGAAAGCGGTATTTGTCATGTGATTTATCTGTGGAATAATGAGTGCCAGGCATATAGGAGCGGCTATTTTTATAATCTGCCGGGTAGTTACTTCAAATTGCATAGGAGCAAAAGTCACGTTTTTTGGTTATTATTGTGCCATATCTAATGTATTACTAATGTCTGTGACGTACAATATTCATCCTGCCTTTGCAGCTGATGATACTTCTCTGCTTGAAACTGATCTTACCTCCTGCCAACTGCTGGTGCTAATTGGAAAGGGAACGTTCAGTTATGTGGTATATAATCCGGCCATTAAAAAGTTTCTGGCCCTGAAGTCTTACCACTTCCTGCCGCAGAAGACCGCCACGGCAGACCTGCAGATGATCGAACAGATATTCGATGCCGACAAGTTGTTATTTACCAACTTTAACCTGGTACAGCTGGCTTTTGACGGGGTGAACAATACGTTGGTACCGGAACAGCATTACAATCCAGCTTTAAAGAAAGATTACCTGCATGTCATCTATCCTGAACAAACGCAGGAACTGGTGCTGGCAGACGTGCTGACAGACCAGCAACTGGTGAACATCTATGCCGTTGACAAGGATGTAATGGGATACCTGAGAAAAGAGTTTTCTACTGATAAAGTGATCCACGCCAATACCGGACTACTGAAATCATACCGTTTTGATAGTGATTTTCTGGAGCTGAACGGGGTAGCCTATGTGGATATCCAGCAGCATAAATTCTCGTTGACCATATTCCGGTTCGGAAAATTGCTGATACAGCAGGACGTAACCAGCCAGACAGGTCTGGATGTGGTATATCACCTGGTGAACATCCTGCGTCAGACAGGCCTGGATGAGCAGCTGGTGAAAGTGAAAGTGGGAGGGGCGGTAACATCCGATTCACAGATCCATGAAGAATTACGCCGCTTCATTCCCAAACTGGAATGGATGCCGCGCCTGCCGGGTTTTGGTTATATTCCCAAGATGGAAGAGATTCCCGGCTATTATTTTAATAACCTTTATGCAATGGCATTATGCGTATAATCGGGGGAGAAAAGGGAGGATTGAGGTTCCAGCCGCCGGCAAATATGCCGCATACCCGGCCTACTACCGATATTGCAAAAGGTGGGCTGTTTAACATCCTGGAGAATAACCTGGACTTTCCTTCACTGAAGACCCTGGATATTTTCGGAGGAACAGGCAGCATCAGCTACGAACTGGCATCAAGGGGCGTAACCGATCTGACCATTGTGGAGAAAGATCCTGAGATGGCCGATTACATCAAGAAAACCGCCAAAATACTTGAGGTGCCATTGAAGCTGCAGCGTATGGACGTGTTCAAATACCTGGAGCAGTGCACTGAAAAGTTCAATTTTATATTTGCGGGACCTCCATATGCCCTGACTACAATAGATCAGTTGCCGCTGATCATTTTTGAAAAGCAGTTGCTGGAGCCCGAGGGTTGGTTTGTGCTGGAACATACTCCCCGCAATAACTATAAAAATTACTCTTACTACCGTACGGAGCGTAATTATGGTACCACCATCTTTTCGATCTTTATAAATAGAGAGGAGCTGAAAAAATAAACTGGCATGAAACGTATTTGTTTATTCCCCGGTACATTCGATCCGATCACGCTGGGGCATACTGATGTTATAGACCGTTCGCTGGACCTTTTCGATGAAATAGTGGTAGGGATAGGAGTCAATTCAGCCAAAACGCCTATGTTTTCCCTGGAGCAACGAATGCAATGGATCCGGGATATTTACAGTCATACGCCCAAAGTAAAGGTGATCTCCTACGAGGGGCTGACTATCAAAAGCTGTAAGGAGATCGGCGCTCAGTTTATATTAAGGGGTATACGCAGTATAGGTGATTTTGAATATGAGAAAGCGATCGCCGATGTAAACCGTATGATGGACAGTAGTATTGAGACTATTTTCCTGAGCTGTTCGCCCCGTTATTCAACATTGGCTTCCTCACTGGTGCGGGATGTACTGAAATACGGGGGCGATGCCTCCCAGTTATTACCCGAAAATATTATCAGGGAGTTAAAAAAAGCGTGACATTCGCAGAATCCATTCTTAACCTTTAATAGCGTCATCGCACATGAAACCAATCTGGCACTCTCTGGATGTTTCCCTGGACCAATTGAATGAAATCGGAGCAAATACCATGGCAAGTTTTCTTGGTATGGAGTTTACAGAGATTGGTCCTGATTATCTGCGGATGATCATGCCTGTCAATGGCAGGACTAAGCAGCCGTATGGACTTCTGCACGGAGGCGCGTCTGCCGCCCTGGCGGAAACGGTGGGTAGTGTGGCGTCTTCATTGATTATTGATCATAAGAAACAGATCTGCGTAGGGTTGGATATCAATGCAAATCATATTAAAGGCGTTTCGGAGGGGTATGTACATGCTATAGCCAGGCCATTGCATATCGGGTCAACCACCCATGTATGGGATATCCGTATCTGTGATGATGATAATAAACTGGTGTGTATCAGTCGCTTAACGGTGGCGATAAGAGATAAAAAGGCTTAATGCCGGATGCCTGTATGGACATATAGCATTAAGCCCTGCGGCATCAGACAGCGTAACCTTCTTTTTCAAATACATCTACAATATTCTGGTAAGAGAATTTGAGATACTTACCCAGATGTTCCGGTTTGATCCACTGAATATCAATAATATCTTCTTCTATCTGCGGAACGGTCAGTTCTGTACCGGTAAACTTCATTTTGTACCAGTAAGTATGTTTCAGGGTCTTTTTTTCCCGCGTGGTATAGAAATGGAAAGTTTCCCCAATCTTGTGTTCCAGCTCGATGGTGTGCAAGCCTGTTTCTTCTGCTACTTCTCTGACAGCAGCGATCTCCAGGGTTTCTCCTTTTTCCCGTTTGCCTTTGGGCAGGTCCCACTTGCCACGGCGGAACATCAGTAATACTTCCTCTTCCCGGTTGGTGATCAGGCCGCCGGCCGCTACCAGTACCCGGAAATAGCCTTTTACGGTTTCAACCAACGCGGCTGTATCCGGGTGGATAAAAATCGCGGCTTCTGATTTTTCAGTTTCTAAAGCCTGTAATACCGATTCTATAGTAGCCGCATCCGGCTCTGTGTATAATGGTGCGTCTGTGTACTTTGCAGGAATGCCCTGGTGAGTGGCCGTAATGACCAGCGGACGCTCGTTGAGATAAATGACTGTATCTTTTTGCATGGAGCAAAAATAATCTGTAATTAAGTATTTTTGCTACCTATGAGTAAGATCAGCGAAAAACAGATAGCAGAAAAGCTATTACAGATACAGGCGGTAAAGTTGCGGCCGTCAGAACCGTTTACATGGGCATCCGGCTGGAAGTCGCCTATCTATTGCGACAACCGTAAGATTTTGTCTTATCCCTATGTGCGGGATTATGTAAAATCCGAGTTGTGCAATGTGGTATTTGAAACATTTGCAGATGCGGCGGTGCTGGCAGGCGTAGCTACGGGAGGTATTCCCCTGGGTGCACTGGTAGCTGACCAGCTGAAGCTGCCTTTTATATATGTAAGAGCGAAGGCGAAAGAGCATGGCATGGGTAACCTGATAGAAGGGGTATTACAGCCGGGACAGCCTGTTGTGGTAGTGGAAGACCTGATCTCCACCGGGAAGAGCAGCCTGGAAGCTGTGAATGCGATCCGTGCGGCAGGAGGGGAAGTGATCGGAATGGTTTCCATTTTTAACTACGGGTTTGATGTGGCGGTAAAAGCATTTGAAGCTGCGAAAGTGCCTTACTATTCTTTGAGCAATTACAGCGCATTGATTGAGCTGGCGGTGGAGAAAGGATTGGTATCAGCAGACGAGCAGGCTACCCTGGAGGCCTGGAGGAACGCTCCTGACAAATGGAACGCAGCGCCTGCGGTATAGTACCGTTCTTACCAAAACGTGTTTCAGTTAACAAGTATTTACTATATTAGGATCGTAAAAAGTAACTTATGCGTATCGTTAAACTTGTAATGGTATTATTATTTGCGGGTATCGGCGTAACCATGGGCCAGGCAAAAAAAGGCACATTGGTAACTGCCAAGATTAGCACCCCGACAGTGCAGTGCGAACAATGTAAAAATCGCATAGAAAGATACCTTTCCAGAGAAGAGGGTGTACAGACCTCTAAGGTGGATTTCAAAAAAGGTATTACTACCGTGAAATTTTTCAGTGATCGTACCAATATAGAAAACGTAAAGACGGCTATTGCCAATGCGGGGTATGACGCAGACAATGTAACTGCAAACGAAGAAGCTTATGCTAAGTTGCCTACCTGCTGTAAAAAGCCGGAAGATGGTGGCGGAGAAAACAAGAAGCACTAAACTTACTTCAAAGTGTATTAAAAGGAAAAGGCCTCGATTGCTTAGCAACGAGGCCTTTTTTAGTTTTTACACGGTTATGATCAGAAAAACTTGAGTGGCTGTTTTGTTTCACATTTTATGGGAAACGGCAGATAAACTCCTCCTTTACCTACTTTACAATTTCCCGTTGCCTTAATGGTTACCTCTTTATTCATGAGGGCGCCTAAAGCATTCTTAAAGACATTTTCCATGTTCACCTCCAGTTTTACCGGGAAATAAAAAGTATCTCTTGCCGGGATGGCGATCATGGTATCCTGAACGGAGTGTCCGACCGGGGTATCGTCAAAGAAAAGATCGAAGGAAGCATCCTTCAGTTTCAGTTTAAAATTGTTAGGATTATAGTAAGCCAGGGTCAGCCGTACGATACTTTTGGAGAAGCCAAGGTTGTCAAAATTGATTCCGGCTACTCTGACAAATTCCAGATCTTTTGCCTTTTCGCATGAACTAACTACGCCCCAAATTGTCATAATTAATATACCCAGTCTGAAAAATTTCATGACAAATTTTTATCAAACCTACGGCAAACTGAATAGATCGCCAAGGGGCGGACTGGGAATTAGGAAAGTTTTAACGGCCTCAAAACCACCACTTAACATTTTACTTCAAGTGAAAAAAAGGGTAAAAATGAACTGAAATGCTACTAAATAGTTTAGTAAATTTGCGGGCATCTGAATTTTTACTTTAAATGCTTCATTGCTAATAGGGATAGCATATTTATAATTTTTCTATGAATTGTTTATCAGGAAATTAAATCTGCTTATCAGTTAATTAAAGGTAAACTTTTCAACTGCTTGAAACATATATTTTTAGCTCTAAAACACCAATTTTTGACGATATGGCAGCTGAGACAAATAAGAAGACATTACTTATTGAATCACAATATTTTCCGAACATTTCCTTTTATAAAACTTTAATTAACCACGATATATTATTGATAGAAAGATATGAACACTATCAGAAGGTTAGTTTTCGTAACCGGTGTTATATAGCCGGACCGAACGGAAGTATACTTTTGAGTGTTCCCCTGGCCCGCGGGAAGAATCAGAGAACTGTCATGAAGGATGTCAGGATCAGTAATGATGAAAGATGGCAGGCCCTGCACTGGAAGACGCTTGTGTCTGCTTACCGCCGTTCTCCCTGGTTTGAATATTATGAGGATGAGCTGGGCAGGCTCTTTACCAAAGAGGTATCTTACCTGTTAGATTGGAACCTGATGTGTCTGGAATGGGCTAATAAAATAATAGGTGTTACGTCCCCTATCACCTTTACGGATGAGTATCATAAAGTATATGAGGCCGGTAAGGGTATTACTGATGCAAGGGATATCCTGCAACCGACGCAAAAGCAGGTAGACGAAGATACAGTACGCTATACCCAGGTCTTTCAGGAAAGGGCTGGTTTCCTTCCGGATATGAGTATTCTGGACCTGATTTTCTGTGAAGGAAAGCGAAGTATAGAGCTGCTTAGATAATATAAAAATAACATATGTATTTAGCATCAATCGCTTGATATGTAACGTTTTAGCATAATATCTAACCATTTAAAAAAAATTGAAAGTTTTTGCCCGGCCAATTGGACAAAATATTTAGCTTTGCAACCAATTTTGCTGGGTTTCGAACTGACGTAGGTGTGTAAACCAGGAGTTTTCCAGCGAGGGTTGTGATTGCTTTTTACTAATCCTTAAAATGTTTCATAGGTTTAAATGAACAGCACCTACACAGATCTCGTTAACCAAACCTTCGAGTTTCCGCAGGAAGGATTTGATGTACAGGATAGCTACCTGGAGTTTAATGGGGTCAATATCAAGGCTTTAATCGACAAGTACGGGACACCTTTCAAGCTGACTTATTTGCCAAAGATTGGAATGCAGATAAATAAGGCAAAGAAAATGTTCCAGGATGCAATTAAGAAGAATAGGTACGATGGGAACTACTACTATTGTTATTGCACCAAAAGCTCGCATTTCTCCTTTATAATGGAGGAAACGCTGAAGCATAATATACATATCGAGACTTCTTTCGCATACGACATTGATATTATTACCAAGTTATATGAGAGGAAGAAGATCAACAAGGACACTTTCGTGATTTGTAATGGTTACAAGACCAAACCATATACAAAAGCGATTGCCCGTCTGATCAACTCCGGATTCCGTAATGTGATCCCTGTGCTGGATAACAAAGAGGAGCTGGAAGACTATCAGAAATTCATCCGTTCAAAGGATAAGGTGAAACTGGGGCTGCGTATTGCGGCAGAAGAAGAACCAACCTTTGACTTTTATACGTCCAGATTAGGTATCCGTTCCCGCGATGTGCTGGAGTTCTATGTGGATAAATTGAAGGGGAATGAAAAATTTGAGCTGAAAATGCTGCATTTTTTCATGAACAAGGGTATTAAGGACGATATCTATTACTGGAGCCAGTTTAACCGCGTGTTGAACCTGTATTGCCAGTTAAAGAAAATCTGTCCTGAGTTGGATAGTATTAATATAGGTGGCGGATTCCCGATCAAACATTCCCTGGGCTTCGATTACGATTACAACTACATTGTAAATGAGATTGTTGCCAATATTAAGAGTGTTTGTAAGAAGAACAAGGTGCCGGTACCTGATATCTATACTGAATTCGGTTCCTTTACTGTAGGAGAGAGTGGTGCTGTGATCTATAGTGTGGTAGGGGAAAAGATGCAGAACGACAGGGAAAACTGGTATATGATCGACAGTTCTTTCATTACCACTTTGCCGGATACCTGGGGAATAGGTGAGAAGTTCCTGATGCTCCCGATCAATAAATGGGATCAGGAATACCAGGAGGTCCACCTTGGAGGGCTGACTTGTGACGGTTATGACTTTTACACTTCTGAAGAACACATAAATGCTGTATTCCTGCCAAAGTTATCCGGAGAGGAGCCACTCTATATTGGCTTTTTCCATACCGGTGCTTACCAGGACCAGCTGAGCGGGTATGGCGGTATCAAACACTGTCTGATACCATCCCCCAAGCATGTGATCGTTGGATATGACAAAAACGGGCAGCTGAAAGACTGGCTGTATGCCAAGGAACAGACCGCCCAGAGTATGTTAAAGATTTTGGGTTATTAAAAAAATGGGTTAGTAATCCACTGACACACCCCGCGACTTCTCGCGGGGTTTTTCATTTTTATATCGTTCAGGTTGGCCCGCATAAAATAAAAAAAGCTCCCCTTATGCAGAAGAGCCATTTCAAGGCATAGGTTTACCATCAAAAGCATATAGGAAAATAAGACCAGGAAGGGATAAAAAGGTGTGGTGTATAGGGAGAAAGAGAATCAGTTGGTGTATAGGGAGAATAGGACCCTGTTTGTTTACATGACAAAGGTAAGGCGGTTCAGAAAGGTGGGAAATACCCGAAAGTTGTAATTTTTGTAAAAGTTCCTTACCATCATTACCAAGCCCTCACACGGAAGTGTATGCGCCGGACTTAGGCGTTAACTTTCCAGGTGCGGGCCATTGTCCAGGTAGTCTATGGCACTTTCACACTGTTTTTCAATTTCTATCAGGCAGGCTTCCAGCAATTCCTTGTTTCCATCAAGGTATTTGGATTTTCCTGAACGTGAAAGTCCTTTAAGAATAATGAATTGTTTTGTAAGGTGCTGGCTCAGCAAAGAGGAATGCTGCTTTTGTTTCTGCAGTGTACGCTCATGTTCTGACCTGAATATATTCCGGTAATGAGCGCCTAACACCCTGATAAGGAATATGATATAAAAACCCGCAAGCACGGGAGTAAAAATAAAACTCTGTTCCGGAGTGAAACCGGGCATCACGTAGGTCGTTATACTATTCACTTTCATCCAGGCCACCAGGCTCAGATAGCTGCAAAGTAGTCCGCCAAGTGCAAGTGTTGCTGCTATATTAGTGGTAATATAACAGAACAGGATACTCAGTACCCATATCATTGAGTATCGGAGAGACAGATCCTGGTTATTGAAAAATGAGCAAAGGGCTGGCATGATGAATGTCACAAAGGCTGCTATGATGCTCACCGTTTTGACCGGTACCCCGTTCCGGACCATTATAAGACAGCCCCCCAGGGAGATCACAAAGGCGACTATCAGTAACAGTTCCGTTGTATTATGTGTGTACAAGCCAATGAGGGATACTGGGATTAAAAGTAACAGGTGAAAGAACAGGTAATCAAATAATAACCTCGCATTGCATCGTTCCCTGGAATCAATACAAATATGTAAAGTATTGCCAATCACCGCATTCTCAGTGTTGCGGTAGATTTTAACTGCCAGTATATATATTTTTTTTAACAGTTGCGGCATAGCCCATATAGTTGTATGGCAAATTATCCTATAAAAACAGTTTCGTTCTTAAACGTTTGTGTGAATTATTTGGGAAATTCGTGCTAGTGGGGTAAAAATAAAAATCCCCTCCCGGTAAGGGAGGGGAATCACACTTATTCAACCTTTCTCTTATTCTACTACAATCACTTTAGCCGGGTCCTGCACATTTTCTTTCTTCGCTAACTGCAGTTTTAGAATACCATTTTCATATTTTGCCTGAATCTTTTCAGCATCCACCTGTTCATTCAGGGTAAAAGAGCGTTTGAATGAACGGACGTTGAACTCTCTGCGTAATTGTTTCTGGCTCTCATCTTTGCTTTCTGCCACTTTCTCTGCGCTAATAGTCAGGGTTTTGTTCTCCAGATTGATCTTAAAGTCTTCTTTGGATAATCCCGGAACCAGCAAGTCTACCTGGTAGGCGTCTTTAGTTTCTGTGATATTCACAGGGGGATAAGCGCCATAAAAGTCATTTGTGTGGAAGTCGTCTTTCCAGGCTTTGTTAAAACCAGCATTGTTAAAAATTTCTTCTACTAAACCGCCGAAGGATTTTACTGCAGGTGCCTGGTTGAATTTTACGAAAGTCATTGTTTATAAATTTTAGTGTTTGTTTTAAAAATTTGTTCGGGATGGTATATGCAAACGGAATACCATGGCATTAAATCTGCTATTTTGCTATAATATGGGAGTACGTACCGGACTTTTTGTCTCTTTTATGTTGTTTTTAATGACATTACGGCATATTCATTCATGTTTTTCTATTTATCAGCTTATGATTAACTTTGTGGAAACTATCGAACAAAAAAAATTGTAGTTATATGTATCCAGCAGAACTTGTACTGCCAATGAAGGCAGAATTGACAGATAATGGTTTTGAAGAATTGCTGTCACCGGAAAAAGTAGATGAGACTTTAAAGAAGGAAGGAACTACACTGGTAATGATCAATTCAGTTTGTGGTTGCTCTGCAGGTACTGCTCGTCCGGGTGTTTTATTAGCTGTAGCCCATAGCCAGAAGAAACCTGATAGACTAACGACCAGCTTCGCAGGATTTGATATGGCGGCTGTACAACAGATCCGTTCTCACCTGTTACCTTATCCTCCATCTTCACCTGCGATCGCTTTATTTAAAGATGGTCAGCTGGTGCACTTTATTGAGCGTCATATGATCGAAGGTCGTCCTGCGCAGATGATCGCAGCAAACCTGGTTGACGCTTTTGAGCAATACTGCTAAAAATTTATCCGGATCGTAATTCTTTTTTCTGTTGTTAATATATTGTTTACACAATAGAAAAAGGAATTATGATTTGGAATTTGTGATTTTTACAGCTTACTTTGGTGGTTTGATTTTCCATTTGACTAATTCGGCTTTGTTCATAGGAAAATTCAGATCACCAATTTTTTTTGGCTATGTATCCTAATTTATATTACGCGTTTCACGACCTTTTCGGTTTAGACATCCCTTTACTTAAACTTCTGCAGACATTCGGTTTTTTTGTTGCCGTTGCTTTTCTGGCGGCTGCTTATGTATTGACAAGTGAGCTGAAAAGAAGAGAGCAATTAGGCTGGCTTACAGGAGTACCTGAAAAAGTAATAACCGGTAAGCCGGTTAACATGACCGAAGTGTTGATCCATGGTTTGCTGGGCTTTGTTTTAGGATACAAGATATTGGGATTAGCCTCCGAATGGGCAGAAGCCTCCCAGGATCTCCAGTCATATATATTATCTTCCCGCGGAAATCTGCTGGGGGGAATTGCATTGGGTGGCTTTTTTGCTTATCTGAAATACAGATCTGCCAAGAAACAGGAGCTGCCAAAGCCGAAGGAAGAGACTATCACGATCATGCCTCATCAACGGGTGCCTGATTTTACAGTCATGGCGGCTGTTGCCGGTCTGCTGGGCGCCAAGATCTTTCATAACCTTGAGAACTGGGGCGATTTTGTGCAGGACCCGGTAGGAGCACTGTTGTCTTTTAGTGGTCTTACGTTTTACGGTGGACTTATCCTCGCGTCTATAGTTATTATACGTTATGCAGCTAAAAAAGGAATCAATATCTGGCACCTGATAGACAGTGCAGCTCCCGGACTTATGCTGGCTTATGGCGTTGGACGTATGGGATGCCACTTCTCCGGTGATGGTGACTGGGGCATCTATAACAGCAGTTATATCACGGATGCTGCTGGCAAGGTACAAGCAGTGGATCCTTCAAAATTCCAGGAAGTTGTAAAGGCGAATGAACAGTTTTTCACCAGGCAGTATGGAATGCTGGAGCACATACCTCATGCGCCATTTACTAAGCCCGGTGGCTTAAGTTTTCTACCGGACTGGTTCTTTGCCTATGGTTATCCTCATAACGTGATCAATGAAGGTGTACAGATGGCGGGTTGCACGGGTAAGTACTGTAGTGTACTGCCGATAGCCGTTTATCCCACTGCGCTGTATGAGATCATTGTTTGTCTCTTACTCTTTGTTGCTTTATGGAGCCTGCGCAAAAAGATCACCATTCCAGGTGTTATTTTTGGCATTTACCTGATAATGAATGGGGTAGAGCGTTTCTTCATCGAAAAGATCAGAGTAAACACGAAATATGACATCTTCGGATTTCGTCCTACCCAGGCTGAAATAATATCTTCTTTAATGATAATAGGTGGCGCCGCGTTAGTTTGGTATTGCCGTAAAATATATAAAGCAGCAAAACCAGTAGTCTGATCATGCAACGTCACCCAGTCCTGATACCGTTGTCACAAGAACACAAGCGTTTACTGTTCGTGTGCCGGTACCTCAAGAATGATGCAGCCGCATATGAAGGATTTCCGTTGGAAACCAATGCGAAGCTGGCTTATATTGTAAAAGTCTTCCAGGAAGTAATGGTCCCTCATATCCAGAAAGAAGAATATCTTTTTGAAGTATGCGCCGGCCGGCATCCCGAAATAGATGAAATAATAAAAGACCTGATACAGGAGCATCAGCAGATCTCCCGTATGTATAGCGCGCTCACTGAAAATACCGACCTGGTTTCCGCGATGGACGTGCTGGCCAGAAGCCTGGAAGCGCACATAAGGAAGGAAGAAAGGGTATTCTTTGAGAAATTGCAGACAGAACTCCCTGAAGTGCTGGAAGCTATTAGCTGGACCTGAGTCCAATAACCTTATAATTATCAAGGCATTGCTTTTTTAGGGGCAATGCTTTTTTTATTGCATCAACTTTGTAACGAAATTCATTCCCATCCGTCTTTATCAGGAATCTTCCTGTCACCTTTCTTGAACTTTTGCCAATCATCCCTACCAGGATACCGCTTGTGTAAAACTATGTACTATGCAATGCACAATACCTACCTTTACACTGTAGTTGTTTAAGAAAGGTTCTGTACTAAGAACGGTTCTATAACATCAAAGAATTGAAAAGAAGCTTATAATAAATTTAAATCATCCTTATATGAAATCGACTACTACATTGTTGGCCTCCGTTTTATTACTGTGCAGCATCAAAACCACCCAGGCACAGACCATTGAGACCGCCAGGATCTCTGGCCGCGTTACACAGACAGGGAATAAACCTGTTGAATTTGCCACCATTACCTTATTAAAAGCAAAAGATTCCTCCCTGGTGAAAGGGGCTATTGCCGACATCAGTGGTCAGTACGAATTCGAGCAGGTGAAACAGGGGAAGTACCTGATTGCGGCTGCTTATGTTGGTATGACAAAAGCTTTTAGCAAACCTTTTGAAATCAAGGGAAGCGCACCTGTGACAATAGAGACGCTTTCACTGGGAACAGATGCAAAAAATCTTAAAGAAGTGAATGTGACTGCCAAAAAGCCGTTTGTAGAGCAAAGGGCTGATAAAATGGTAGTGAATGTTGAAAGCAGCATTATCGGCGCTGGTGGTACGGCTATGGATGTACTGGAAAAGTCACCTGGCGTTACAATAGACAAAGATGATAATATCAACCTCAAAAATAAGAGTGGTGTCATTATCATGATTGATGGCAAACCCACTAACATGAGTTCCCAGGACGTTGCCCAGCTGCTGAAAAGTATGCCCAGTAGCAATATTGAGCAAATTGAACTGATCACCAATCCTTCCGCCAAATACGATGCAGCGGGCAACGCCGGGATCATCAACATTAAATTGAAGAAGAATAGGACAGTGGGTACCAATGGTAACGTGTCAATATCCGGCGCCTATGGCCTGACTCCCAAATGGGGCGGATCGCTGAACCTGAACCATCGCAATGAGAAATTCAATCTCTTCGGATCTTACAATTATAATCACCGGGAGAATGAACAACATCTTGGACTGCACCGTACCGGTACTACTGACGGACAGTACACCGTATTCGATCAGGAGAACATCCGGCACAGGAAATCAGATTACCATGCTGTTAAAATTGGTGGTGATTACTTTATCAGCAAGAATCATACAATCGGTGTGATGGTTGATGCAAGTACCTGGAATTCCAATGAACCGGCAAACGCCACCACCACAATAGGAGGCAGGGAAACAATTGATTCAGTATTGAAGACACGTACCTACTATGAAGGACACGCAAAAAGATGGGCGTACAACGTCAACTACAGGGCGATACTGGATACTACAGGCAAAGAATTGAATGTGGACCTGGATTACGGACGCAATACGGATAAGCGGAATACTAGTATTTACTCCACCATATGGGATGCAGCTGGTAAAAATTACATGCATGGTGATACTTCCCGTAATGATCAACCCAGCACGATCGATATTAAAACGATTAAAGCAGACTACGTACATCCGTTACGCCATCAGGCCAAATTTGAAGCTGGTTTTAAGCTGAGTTTTGTGAAGACAGATAATAATGCAAAATTTGATTCTCTGCGCGGTGGAAACTGGGTGTATGATAAGAACCGCTCTAACCATTTCCTTTATAAAGAGAACGTAAATGCAGCGTACATCAACTTCCAGAAACAGTTCAAAAAGGTAAATGTACAGTTAGGCTTACGCGCTGAACAAAGTAATGTGGAAGGCAATTCCCTTACTATCAATCAGGTGAATGATACCAGCTATTTTAATCTCTTCCCGAGTGTATTTGTTAGCTACGAAGCATCAAAGAATCATCAGCTGGGAATCTCTTACAGCCGCCGTTTACAGAGACCTGATTATGGAGATCTGAATCCGTTTGAGATTTACCTGGACAGATATACTATTGTGGCAGGTAATCCTTATCTGAAACCTTCTTACTCTAACAATATTGAGCTGACACATACATTTAAACATTTCCTGACTACTTCAGTTGGCTATACACATACCAAAGATAAGATCACGCAAATTATTGAAGCTGATAAGGATGTGATCACAGGAGATACACTGACGCTCCGTTATAAATACCTGAACGTTGCCAAGTCTGATATCGTAAACCTGAATGTTTCTTTCCCGGTGACCATCACCAAATGGTGGAGCAGCTTCACTTATCTGTCAGGATATTATAACAAGTTCCAGACTATGGTCGACAACCGCCTGGTAACTGTTTCCGGTGGCGGATTTATGGGACGTACACAACAGACTTTCACTTTACCTGCGGGTATCGGTGCTGAAGTAAGTGTTTTCTATCTCTCTCCCCAGGTTGCTGATGAAGGCCTGTTCAGGATGAAATCAATGGCTGCTGTTGATATGGGTGTATCCAAACAGATCATGCACAAAAAGGGAAGTATTAAATTCAATGTAAGTGACGTTTTTAATATGCAGCGCTTCCGCGGAAATTTTGAAAATGCAGGCCGTTACACTGGCGTATATAGCAAGTGGGAAAGCCAGCAGTTCAGACTCTCTTTCAACTACCGTTTCGGAAATACCAGTATAAAAGCTGCACGCACCCGTAAAACCGGTCTGGAAGATGAACAGAACCGTGTGAAGGACGGAAACTGATATGACCTGTTTTTAGGTATATATAAGGATGGAACGGGACGTGACCTATTCTTGGGTTGCGTCCTTTCTTGAATTAGTAAATGATTGAAATTTATATAGTTGTGATGTTTTGAATGTTTTTAACCCCCTGTTTCTTCAAAAATATTCCCCTTTACGTGCAACCTTTTTTTGAAATAATGTCTTTATTATGCAAGCATCAGCCAACAACTTGAACAATACAACCATAACAGACCACCTGGTATCCCGGTGTAAAAAGGGAGATATGCACGCATTCCGTGAGCTATACAACGCATATTCAGGTGCAATGTATAACATCTGTTTGCGTATGACAGGGAGTCCGGCGGATGCTGAAGATACTTTGCAGGATGCTTTTATGCAGATATTCAGGAACATTGAGCGCCTGGAAAATGCCGGGAGTGTGACAGCCTGGATCAAGCGGATAGTGGTAAATCACTGTCTGAGCCACCTGAGGAGAAAGAAGGTATACTTTGAAGAAGTGGACAATATAGACA
This sequence comes from Chitinophaga sp. CF418, assembly GCF_900142925.1. Classification (GTDB taxonomy): domain Bacteria; phylum Bacteroidota; class Bacteroidia; order Chitinophagales; family Chitinophagaceae; genus Chitinophaga. Next base: position 255,774 of record NZ_FRCN01000010.1, on the reverse strand, counting down.
TAGAAGAAGATAACGCAATCGTAGACGAAGATAATTTTGCATGGACGGTAGCAGCGATAAAAGAGGCCATACATATTTTACCGCCTGGTTACCGTACCGTTTTGAACTTGTACATATTTGAAGAGTACTCACACAAAGAAATAGCGAACATGCTGGATATTTCTGAGTCAACAGTGAAAACACAGTACATGCGTGCAAAAGATAAAGTGAGACAGATAATAAAACAAAAAAACGTAATACGCTGATGCCAGAAAGTAGTTTTGAAGATTTTGTCAGGCAACACCGTCAGAATTTTGAAGAGGCCGGACCTCATCCGAGAGTCTGGGCGCAGTTAGAACAGCAACTTGCCCCGGGAAGAAAAAGGAAAGTAATACAACTGATGGGCCGTCACTGGCTAAAGGCTGCGGCCGTGCTGGTGCTGATGATAAATAGTGTCATGATCTATCAGTTCATTCAGATGAAGAAAGCACAGCATCTGACAAATGTTGCACCCGAAATGCAGGAAGCTAAAATGTATTACACTGCACAGATCGAACAGCGGTTGCAGACTATTAAAGGTTATCCTGATGCATTGCTGGGATTGGACAGCATGGCCCGTAAAGAGTTGGAACTACGCAATGATACGTATCAGGTACTCGAAGCGGAACTGATACAGAATCCGGGTAACGAAAGAATTAAGGCAGCAATGGTCCGCTACTATCAACTTAAACTGGACCTGCTGGATAAAATATTAGAAGAGCTGAGAGAAAAACAGCCCGTAAGCCAAAAGCAATCTGATTATGAAAGAGAAATTTAGTATTCTGTTATTTTTATTGCTACCTATACTTACCTACGGTAAAAAAGGCGATAGTGAATTCAAAAAAGTCATCGTAAAGGAATTCAGTACAAATCCTGCGACAACCCTTGGTATATCTAACAAGTATGGTAAGATCATTGTGCATACATGGCAGAAGAATGAAGTAAAGGCAACAATTACAATTACCGGCTTTGGTAAGAGTGTGGAAGAAGCTACTTCAATTGTCAATATGGTGGATATTTCCATGAACAACAGTGGGAACAATGCAAGCCTGCAGACTGTATACAATTCCTCATCTTCCGGGAACAGGTGGTTTTCCTGGGGTAATAAAAAGGACTCCAAAGATTATGTGAACATAGACTATGAATTATATGTTCCTGAAAGGCTGGCTAAACTCTCCCTGGAGAATAATTTCGGAGATGTCATCACTGATGTGCTGTCCTTTCCTACATCGATCAACATGAACTATTGTAATTACGATATTAAAGAGGCTGGAAAACCACTTGATATCAATATGAATTATTGTGATCGCGGCCGTATAGGAAAAGCAGAATCAATAAACATAAGAGCTAACTATTCCAATCTTAAAAGTGATGCTATTTCATCACTTGTGACAAGGTCAAACTATTGCGAATATACATTGGGTACAGTGAATAGTCTCAATACTTCCGGTAATTATGATGAATATACTGTAAACAAAGTGGGATCCTTTACCGGCAAGAACACTTATACTGATTTCCGTATCACAGAAGTACAGACAGAGATCAATGCAAAACTGGTATACGGTGATTTCTCTGCTAAAACATTAGGTACAGGATTCAAAAATGGTGAATTTCAGCTGACTTACACAGATGTGAAAGTGGGAATACCTCAGCGTTTGGGTCTGCACATAAAAGTTCAGCTTACACGAGGCGATGTGAGTACAGGAGAACTATCACTGAAAAACGTTATCAACATTAAGAAAAACTCGCAATTAACATATACGGCTTCTACTTCCAATGCTGATGACAGATCTCCATCCATCAGTATGAGTGGAGTGTACAGCGACATCGATTTGAAAGCCGTTGATAAATAAATTCCTTCGGTAAACCAAGTAAACTCTCACTGCTAAATCTCATTTATGAAAACGTTACGTCTTAGCTGGTTACTGCCAGTACTATTGCTCTTTTCCGTATTCACCTTTTCTGCATTCACCATTGGTAATAATGAAAAAGTGAGGGGGAGTGGAAATATTAAAGAAGAAGCTCGTTCAGAAGGACCTTTCAGAAGCATCAGCACTTCCGGTTCATACAATGTATATATCACACAAGGCGCTAAACATGATATAAAAATTGAAGCGGATGATAATCTGCTGCCTTTGATCATCACCAAGGTGAGCGGTAATGATCTTGAAATCTATACTAAAAAAGGATATGATATCAAGCCATCAAAGACCATCAATGTTTATGTAACACTGGACCAGCTGGAAGAGCTGTCTTCCAGCGGAAGCGGAGGTTTTTACAGTAAAGGCAAACTCAAAGGGGGTAATATGAAATTTTCTTTCAGTGGCTCTACAAATACTGAACTGGACCTGGATGCAAATGACCTGAAGGTGGAGGTTTCTGGCTCAAGTCATCTGAACCTTAAAGGAAATATTCCTGCCACCAGGTATGACATATCCGGTTCGGCTGATGTGGAAGCGCTGGATCTGCAGGCTGCTAACGCCAATGTCTCTATCTCTGGTTCCGGCAAGTTAGACCTCGCCGTTGAGAAAAAACTGGATCTCAGTGTGTCCGGAATGGGTAAGATCCGCTATAAGGGTTCTCCTGTTATTAATCAGTCTTCTTCCGGTATGGCGAAGATCTCCAAAATAGATTAAACGTAGTTGTTGGCTGCATACAACGCAGCCGGTTATCGGAAGGCATTCCGTTAACACACCCCGGGTATAGTCCCGGGGTTTTTTTATAACTCCGCAGTATTGGTTTATATTTGTCTCCCTTAAGCGAATAACGATATAAAATTATTTTATCATGCCGTCCTTTGATATTGTTAGCAAAGTGGATACTCAGACACTTGATAATGCGGTAAATACCGTAAAAAAGGAGATTACCACCAGGTTCGACTTTAAAGATTCCCATGTGAACATGGAATTGAACAAAAAAGACCTGTCCTTAAATGTGGAAGTGGAAAGCGAAATGAAACTGACGCAGGTGATAGATGTATTGATAAGCCGTACAATGCGCCAGGGGCTCGATGCCAATATTTATGACCTGAGCAAGGAGCCGTATCAGAGTGGAAAAGTGGTAAAAAAAGAGATTCCGGTAAGGAACGGCATCAAACAGGAAGACGCCAAGAAAATTGTAAAGCTGATAAAGGATTCCGGAATCAAGGTGCAGGCCGCCATTATGGACGACATTGTGAGGGTGACTGGGAAGAAAATAGATGATTTACAGGAGGTTATACAAAAGACTAAGGAAGCGAACTTAGGCATTCCTTTACAATATACTAACATGAAGAGCTAAAATATTTAGTCTTTTGTTGTTGTTTTTGAAATAATTATTTTACCTTTGCACCCTGTCTAATAATATTGGTTGAAACCAAGCATGGCATTCATCATGCAATCAGAGGAATGAATATGCGGGGTTGCATCTGGTAACAAAAAGAAAATTTAAATTCAGATGAAACAGGGAATCCATCCAGAAAATTACAGATTTGTAATATTCAAAGATATGTCTAACGGACACACTTTCTTAAGCCGTTCTACCGCTCCTTCCAAGGAAACACTTAAATGGGAAGATGGTAACGAGTATCCGTTAATTAAGCTGGAAATTTCCAATACTTCTCACCCTTTCTATACCGGGAAAAACGTATTGGTGGATACAGCAGGTCGTATCGACAAATTCAACAAGCGTTACGCTAAGAAAGCCTAATAAGGCCTTTAAAATAATTTCAAGAATCCCATCGGCATTTTCGGTGGGATTTTTTATTTTTATCCCCTATGGAGCGGAATTACATTCTTTTTGACACACCCGCACGAGAGTTGTTATATCCCTTCACCCATACAAGACCGGTCGCAGCCTGCCGTATAGGTATACTGACCATCCGGGAAAAATGGGAATACTGGTTGAATGCCGGTATCAGCCATCTTACCGTTCCTCACTTACAGAAGAAATATCCACTTAAAAAAGACGATACCGTATCTGCAGTCCTGATCCATGGCCATGTATTGCCAGATGAGGCGCTTGTACAGGCTATCCGGGAGCTGCAACCCGGACAGGAATTGCATAAGGGCAGTGAGCTGATCGCAAAAGTTACTCCCGGAAACAATCTGGATGCAGAACCTGTAGAACGAAAAGAGTATCTTGGTGCGGTTTTGCGGATCAGGATGCCCTGGGACTTCTTTTTACTGAACGATCAGGCTATCCGGAGTGATTTTGAACTGCTGACAAAAGGGAGGGTATCTGCCCCGATCAGTGATACCAACAAGGTGACAGCACCAGAGCGTATCTTCCTGGAAGAAGGCGCTGTTGTAGCGCATAGCATCCTCAACGCCAGTACAGGGCCTATATATGTGGGCAGGAATGCTGAAATAATGGAGGGCTGCCTTATCAGGGGGGCCTTGGCATTAGGAGAAAAAGCTGTACTCAAGATGGGAAGTAAGGTATACGGGGCAACGACCCTGGGACCGGGAAGTGTAGGAGGGGGAGAGATCAAGAATGTGGTGATGTTTGGTCATTCCAATAAAGGGCACGACGGGTATCTGGGAGATGCCGTGATCGGAGAATGGTGCAACCTTGGGGCAAACGCCACCAGTTCCAATCTGAAGAATAATGCCAGCATTGTGAAGGTATGGATGGAGGCTTATAACAGGACCGAGCCGGCTGGTCTGAAATGTGGCTTGCTGATGGGAGATTACAGCCGCTGCGGGATTGGTTCAATGCTGAATACCGGAACCGTTATAGGAGTATCCTGCAATATCTTCGGAGGAAGCCTGCCTCCTAAGTTCATCCCTTCGTTTTCCTGGGGTGGGGCGGCCGGATTGGAGCCTTACCGGCTAGAGCAGGCACTGAGGGATGCAGGCATGTGGATGCAGTTTAAAGGGCAGCAAATGGAGGAGTCAGACAGACAGGTACTTGAAGCCCTTTTTACAGTTTTACGGGATTAACACTATTTAAAAATCAATATAGCGATAGACATGAGAAAAAAAATCGTTGCTGGAAACTGGAAAATGAACCTGACCCTGGGCCAGGCAGAACAGCTGATCAATGACATTTTGCAGGCTGGCCTGCGATTGAAAGATGGACAGGAAGTGGTATTGGCCACGCCTTTTCCATATCTGTTGAAAGCAAAGTCATTATTGAAAAACACGCCGGGTTTTTACCTGGGAGCTCAGAACAGCGCATCTGAAAAATCAGGCGCCTATACCGGTGAAGTATCTGCTGAGATGTTACAGTCTGTAGGTGTTGATTATGTAATACTGGGACACTCTGAAAGAAGGGAATATTTCCAGGAAAGCAATGCTGCCCTGGCTAAAAAGATAGATCTGGCCCTTGCTAACGGGCTGAAGCCAATCTTCTGTTGCGGTGAGCCACTGGAAATAAGAAAGGCTGAAACACAGAATGAATATGTAGCAAAACAGCTGGAAGAAAGTCTTTTCCATTTAACAGAAGAGCAACTGAAGAATATTGTGATAGCTTATGAGCCAATCTGGGCAATCGGTACTGGTTTGACTGCCAGCGCAGCTCAGGCACAGGATATGCACGCTTTCATCAGAGCGCAGATAGCCGCTAAATATGGCAGGGAAGCAGCTTTACGCACTACTATCCTGTACGGTGGTAGCGCCAAACCTTCCAACGCAGAAGAGCTGTTCGCTTGTCCTGATGTGGATGGTGGACTGATTGGTGGTGCTTCTCTGGTAGCTGCTGATTTCATCGCTATTATTCAGAAGCTCGGATAATTGTAAGAGAATATATCATTATAGAGCAGTCCGTCTATGGCGGACTGCTTTTTTTATGGATATAAAAGCGGGATGCGTATATAGGTCGGCGTATTGGGTTCAGTTCCAGGTGGATATATTAATGAGCAAAAAAAGTTAGTATTTTATGCTAAAAAAGTTAGTATTTCTGGAAATCTTCTTTATATTTGTATTGTCAATATTCAAATAACCAATACATCTTAAGTTTAAAACTTACTTGGTTATGCATACAAATAACAACATTGCATTTGAACAGGAAACATTGTATGATTACTTGTTGGTAGTAAGTCCCGGCACTAGCATTACCAATGACGTAACAGCATTGAAAAAATTAGTAGCCCAGGAATTGGGAATGTATGGCAGTCGCTTTTCCAAAGCACATATCAGCCTTTTCAGATCTGTATTTCCTGCGAGATTTCAGGATGATTTCGTTCATCTGCTGGATGATGTAGTAAAGAAACAATCAGGGTTCACTTTATATACCTCAAAGTTCGATCATTTTGAACATGGCCCTGATAAACGTACCATTTATATCAATGTAGCTAATCCCAAACCCCTCGCTGAGCTACATAAAAAAATACTACAGGAGTTTGATATAAAGCCAGGATCATTCAAGCCGCATATTACTATTGCGAGAGCTATCAGTACACCTGAATTTGATAAAGTATATGATCACTTTTACAACCAGGTTTTTGTACGCAGTTTTCAATGCAAAAGCTTTTCATTATTGCGTAAACCTGCCAGTGGCGGTAGTTATGAGTTAGTGAAAGAATTTGTATTCGGAGATGAAGCTGTTCAGCAGGATGCTACGCTGTTTAACTACGCTGCATAAGTTGGATAAGCATGTAAAGCCGTGTAAGCTGTATCATTTGCATAGCGCTGCAAAGTTTGCGTAATCCGCATCGTCTGCATAAAACCGCGTAGACTGTGTACGCTACACCATTTACATAACTGTATAGGCTGCGTAATTCATCTGCATAACTACAAAACGTATAGCTATATAATTTGCATGATTGCATAGTCTGTATAGTGAACTACACAGTTTACATAGCCTGCGCAATCGGCATGGTTAATATTGGTTACGTCCGTAGTATATATAGATCTGCATAGTAGATTGCATTGACTGCAAGTCAGTAAATCTGCATGGTCTGCAATAAACCACATGGTTTTCCATGCTGCGTAATCTGCATAATAAACTACATAATAAGCTACATAAATACATAAGCTGTGTAATATTTAATCTGCATAGGTCCGCAAAAAATATCAGTTTACATAGACAGCTGACTCCGCATAAATAATATAACATTATACATAAAGTTCTTTTCCTTATTGGCTTTTATCCCATGTTTGTTAACCCATTCCATTTAGATTTTAATTTTTCCTTTTACACGGCTGTTTGTAGATTTGGGTAATACAATTACTCATCCTTCATCACCGCGTTATATGGAAAAGATACATAAGCAGATCCTGGTAAAAGGAAAAGTCCAGGGAGTGTATTTCAGAGCCAGTACGAAACACACAGCAGATGATCTTGGTATTACAGGAGAAGTAAGGAATTTGCCCGATGGTAATGTACTGATCACTGCGGAAGGAAAGGAGAAAGAGATGGAAGCGTTTATAGCCTGGTGCAGACAGGGACCACCTTTTGCTAAAGTTACTGAGCTGATTATTACTGTTGCCCCTTTACGGGATTACAAAGCGTTTGATGTAGTGCACTGAAATCTGTTTTTCTGTTTAACAACTTTTATATATAGGTAGTTGTTTGCAGATGCTTGCTGCAGCTACAAATAATTGTTATCTCAGCAAATATTTGCTGCGGCAGCAGGTGCGCGGAAGTTTATGATATTAGCAGCTGGGTTGGCGCATCTGTGAAGATATGTTCCTATCGTAATATCGTTACATCTTTGTAGCATTTTCCCTCAAACAAATTACCATGCAAAAGGGCAGTCCTGTGGGTTCACAGGGCTGCCCTTTTGTATATTACTTATATGATGATTATTTCAAGTCAACTTTATCGTTGAATGCTTTATCCAAAGCGGTTTTGGGTACATCACTTCAAAGCTACTTTGCCGTTGAATGATTTATCCAAAGCAGCTTTAGGCACAATAATAGTGATGGTATTAATAGCAAAATAGGGAACAGATACCTTGATAAACCCATCAAATGGTCCTGACTTGCTGCCATAGGAGTTTTTAACAATGAAGAACTCTTTCCCTTTCGCAGTCTTTCCTATACCGGTGATATGCATCAGGTGATCATCCTGGGTCACTAGCCCGTCAAATAATTGCTGACGTTCATCCTGTGAATATTTCTTTTCTTCAAGATCCGGGTTGATAACGCTGCCACGTGTCAGTGAATCTGCCACAGGACGTAACGCATATCCCTTACCGACCATGAATCCCCGGTTGCTCACGTCTGTATCCCACAACACGGTATAACCCTTTTCAACCACACCTTTAGCAATATTGATCAGTTCATTGATAGGCACATTATAATAAGCTCCGTTGGAGAAATTGTCAGGCACATCCAGGATAAATGAACTGTAGAAAGGATGATGAGTAAAGGAAGTAAGGCTGACATAGTCATCAGGATTGAACTTTATCACTTCCTTAGCAAATGCTTTCGGCGTATAGCTACGGCCATTATAGGTAAAGTTGGCCGGCGGTGTACCCAGATGTTTATCCATAATAGCGGTGAAGCCCGTTTCCCAGTCAGTAGGAATCGGTTTAGGAAGTTTCAGGATGCTATCCAGGTAGTTTTTCATCTCTCCGAGCATCTCAGCATGATCGTGCGAAGCATGGCCGTCTTTTAGCCCGCTATAGACGTTTTCCGGCACAATACCATATGCCTCTACGGCATGAAGCACATCATGTCCCAGGCCACCTTCATCAAAACGGGCAAATCCCTGCCTGTGGATGTAGTTTTCTGCCTTTTCAAGATATATATTACGTACGGTGAACATTTCAGAGAGATCTAGCGTTGGTTGGCCTTTATGAAGGCAATCCGATTCGATCATAGAGGTGGTGGAAAAACACCAGCAGGTACCGGTATTCGCCTGGTCTTTCACAGATGTTACGGGATTATTCCTGATGATCCGGATCTCCTGGAGAGGTTTTGTTTCCTGGGCCTGGCCCTGTATGCAGAGGAATAAGGCTAATAATACTAGATATGATTTCATATAAAAGGAGGTTTGCTACCTAAAGATAAGGGGTAAAGGCATAAAAAAAGCGCCACTGCTGTATGAACGGCAGTGGCGCATAGAATGACGGAAAAAGTATGCTTATTTTTCGTTGATATTGATACTTAGGTTGTCTCCCTTTCCTGTGATGGTAGCCTCGTCAGCCTTACCGAGTACATCTGCATATTTCTTTAATATATCGTCAGGCTGTTGCACACCATTGATAGTAAGAATACCATTCTTTTTTTCTATGGTGAATCCTTCGTATACATCTATGAGTTTGTCTTCGGCCATTCTCTTGACCATTTTTTTGTATTTATCTGATATCTTTCTGTCAACGGTTACATGCTTTTCATCCAGCACTATTTCTTTTCTGATATTTTTCTGAGACTGTTTAATTTCTTGCTTTGCCTTTTCTATTTCTTTTCTGGCATTTTCCATGGCCTCTTTGTATTCCTTACTGTTCATGGCAACATTGGCTTCCGCCATGCTCTTTTTGATGATTTCATCGATATTGATGTTAGCCATAGCCGCTTTAGCGCTCTCCATACCCATGCGGATGCTTTCTTCAATGACCTTTGGATCCACCAGCGTATCTGGCATATTTTTCAGGCTGGTTTTAACTTCTTCGTTGATCTTCTTCCAGTCAACATTCTTCATTGCAGTGGAAACTTCCTCGTTGATCTTTTTCCAGTCAACGTTTTTCATCGCAGTGGAAACTTCCTCATTGATTTTCTTCCAGTCGACATTCTTCATAGCATTGGAAACCTCGGTATTGATCTGTTTCCAGTCTATGTTTTTCATTGCTTCCTGTGCAGCATCCAGGCCCTCTTTTGCAGCGCTCATAGCGGCTTCTTTTTCAGCCCGGAGTTTGTCGTCGTTTGCTGGTACGGTGTCTGTAAGTAATTTTACCATCCTGGCTGCATATGTAACAGCGGGAGTTGCGATAGCAGGCGCTATGGGGACGTTGGCAACATCGGCGATATCCTCCTTTACAACAGGCTTTTTAGTATCGCGTTGCTCTTCTTTATTAGAGGGATTGAGCCATGCAATGGACACCAGCCCCACTGCGATGATCATAACAGCCAATAACTTTTGCGTATAGTTAATATTTTTAGTTTTCATTTCCATGATGCGTTTGATGCGGTGAAATAAATGTTGTTTATTGTCTGCCGCCGCCATGGCCATAGCATTGACTGTTAACCGGTATTCTTCCAATGCTACCAGGGCTTTGGCGTAATGCAGCGGTTGCACCTGATTTGTAAGTACAAGATCGTCGCAACAGTGTTCCCTTTCAAGGCGGATGTTCTTTGATATCCACCACACGAAAGGATTAAAAAACAGGATGGTTTCAACAATGGACTGGAAAATATTCAGGAGATAATCATTACGTTTGATATGTGCCAGTTCATGCAACAGGATAGCTTCCAGCTGTTCTGCCGTCAGGTTGTTGAACATGGCTACAGGTAATAAAATGACTGGTTTGAGGAACCCGATCATCACCGGCACCTGGATGTACTGCGATATCAACAGTTTAACCCGGCGTGGGATCTTCAGCTGGGCAGCAAGTTTCTGCAGGTGTTTTTCCCATGCTTCGTCAATGGGAAGTACCTGTTTTTTCTTTATCTGCTGCAACTGTAACAGGTCCAGTGTTAGTTTGATTGTCATGACGGCAACCCCGGCCACGTAAATGGCTACTAATACGGGGAACCACATTTCCAGACCGGGGAACAGGCCCGTAAGCTCTGTCTGGCTTTTATAGATAGCCGGAACCTCTACCGCGGCAGATGGCCGTATACCGGTTTCTATCATCAGATAAGCTGCCCGATGCACCCTTTTTACAGATTCTATCTGTAACCACAGCGTCACGGAGAACCAGGTAAAAATGCCTGCCAGTGAGATGTAGGACAGGTTGTATTTTATATTGGAACTTGCCTGTGGCCATAGCAGTAAGACGATCCGCAGACAGGCAAAGATGAAAAATGCCTGCCAGAATGAGTGCAGAAGGGCCCAGCCGAAAGCCTGGATCAGGTCTGCGGTGAAAGGAAGTTGTGCAATCATGATTTACAGATTAGACGCGCCTGGACGCTGGTTTTACTTTTTCTGTTGCTGCTCTATCTCATTCAGATACTGTTTGATCTTATCCAGCTCTTCCTGTGAAGAATGGTGATTACCCAGGGCCTGCAACACAAGTTGTGAAGCAGAACCGTTAAACACTGTATTTATCATCTTATTGAGTAGTTGCTGCTGCGTACTCTCCCGGGAAATGGCAGCCTCATACACATGTGTCTTGCTGCTGGTGTCCCGTTTTAACAACCCTTTTTCATGCATGATCTGCATTAGTTTGAGGGTAGTAGTATAACCGGCATCTTTGCTTTTCTCTAATATTTCATGCACATCCCTTACAGTACCGGAACCTTTCTCCCATAATATACCAAGGATCTCCAGCTCACTTTCTGTCGGCTTGTTGTTTTTGGCGGTACTCATTTTATTTCCAATGATTATTGATCTACGAATATTTTCGTAACAAATGTACGATAGTTTTCGTAATTGCCAAATGTGAGGGGGAATTTTTTTAGGGGAGGGGGGAGAACGGTGATTATCAGGGTTAAATGGAAAAAAAACAGGCATGTTGCCATCTGCATGAAATCGTTCAGCAAAGACGGACAACGATGCCTGTATCAATATGACTACTTAGCATGTACTGGCTTTGAGGCGAACATTAATGGACGGGTTGCTTACACTTGCCGTTCAGTAATGATTGTCACATCAGAACTTACCGGCTTTGAGGCCAACATTAACGGATGGGCCACCTAACTTGCCGTCAGTGATGCCTGTTGTATTGGAACCGGCAACATAACGGTATGAGGCTCCTATGTCCAGACGCAGGAATTTCGTAATGTTCAGCTCAACGTTGGCATATGGCTCTGCAACGAAGAAACCATGATTATCATACGTGTGATCATGATCAAACTCATCACCATCCCACCAGTTTTTATTTCTTCTACCTGCTGCACCACCACCAATTAAAGCACCTGCCGTCCAGTGAATCAGTTTGTCGGAATTATGAATGTACTCTGCCACAAAACCTGTGTACCAAAGATTCAGATATTCTTTCTGGCCGTTGGTATTGACTGTAGGCATATCTACATTATTCACCAGGGAATAGGCGCCTGCTCCGAGCATGATCTTGCCGTTCAATAATACACCGCCGTATCCGCCTGTCAGCAATCCAAATTTACCATCAATGGGTGTAAATTTAGCTGCAGGCGCGCCATATGCTCCAATAGTTGTTTTTTTACCGCTTTTTGAAGAGAACAATGTTTCAGTAGTGGCATGCTGTGCCCAGGCCTGCTGTGCAACTAGCACCAGCAGCGCTGATAAAATCTTTTTCATAAAAATTGTTTGAAATTGTTTTGAGGTAGCTGGCTAAAGCGTGTTTCTTTAGCCAGCTTATTAATAATGAGAGATATTATTCGATAACCCTTTCCTTGCTGCTTACAGCAGAAGTACCGAACCAGCCTAACAGCTTTTGTTTTCCACCTGTGGTAACATTGATGGCATTGCATCTTACATTCTCCAGCACCTTGGCAAACAGCCCGCCGGAATTGATCTGATCTTCTACCTGTGTCAGAAAGAAATGACTCTGATAAGTGAGTGAACGTAACTTAACGATCACCTTTTCTCCTTTCTGGAATGGTTTCTCAAAATCAGTCACCGCTTCCTGGATAGGCAATATAAAGGCCGATCCGTCTTTCACACTCTGATCAAAATAACCATCTACGGAAAATGCATCGCCTACTTTATGCTGCAGATCATTCCTGTAAGAACGCATCCAGTAATAATCAACCCCACCTTTAATATCTATGGCGTGGAACTTTGCAACATATCCATCTTCCTCCACAAAGTTTTCATCTTTCTTTTCATACTTGTAAGAGATAGAATCGATCGGTGTTATTCTCTTGATGGTATCTATGGCTTCAAACACCTCTGTATTATATTCTATTCTCAACCTGTAAGCATGTCCGATCACACCGATGGTTTCATTATCTCCCGGATCATATGCATAAACCCCATTGCTGAATTTGAAAGCATAAGATTTATTTGCTGTCTCATCGATCAATGTGATCAGCGCGTCGTCTATAACCGGCGCCGGCGTCTGATCGGTGTATGGTAGTGATTTGGTGAACCTGATCTTTTGTACACCTGGTTCAGTTGTGATCCAGGCATCCAGTACAGGATAGGAGGTGCCCTTCTTAACGTCGATGTCTATTGTATCTTCACAGGCAGTGAAAGTTGCTACCATCGCTATTAATATGCTAAGTCTGATCTTTTTCATCTGTATTCTTTTTTAAAGGATGGTTAGAATTTGAAATTGTAGGTGATACCAGGAATGATAGAACCGATGATGGAAAGACGAACAGCTTCTTTTTTGGAAGGATCATCCTCATTCTGCCTGAAGTAGATAGTGTAGGCATTTCTGCGGCCATATACGTTATACAGGGAGAATACCCATTCGCCTTTCCAGCGGCGCAGCTGTTTTCCTTTCAGTGTTAAAGACATGTCCAGACGATGGAAGGATGGCAGCCTGTAATTGTTACGTTTGTCGGTACTGTTGTATGGAATGTCCCAGTCCTGGAACTCCAGCCGGCTGTCGGCAAATGTACCTGGTGTACCAGATGCGTAAACCCAGTTGGCGGAAAGAGAGGTACGCTTGTTCAGTTCATGTGTAATAACAAGGTTCAGGTTATGTGTACGGTCGTAGCGGTTCAGGAACCATTCATTCAGGCTGATACCATTGGTCTGTCTTTCAGAGCGGGACAGTGTATAGCTAACCCATCCTGTAGTTCTACCGATATCTTTTCTGGCCATCAGTTCCAGGCCATAGGAACGGCTGTGTGACTGGAGCAGATCGGCTTCAATCTGCTGGTTCAGCTCCAGGTTAGCATTGTCGATATAATCCAGCTGATGCTCCATCTTTTTGTAGAAAGCTTCTGCTGATATTTCAAAAATGCTGGATGGTGCATCATATACATATCCAATGGTATACTGGTCAGCTACCTGTGGCTGTATATTGTTGGTGCTTGGTGTCCAGATATCCAGCGGGGTAGGAGATGCGGTGTTGGATAACTGGTGCATATACTGCGTAGTACGTGCATAAGATGCCTTGATCGCATGATCCGGAGTAAGCGCATAGCGTGCGGTGATCCTTGGTTCCAGGTAATTGTAAGCCTTGATCAGCTCATTTGCGCCATACTCTCTTGTACCCACCAGTGTTTTGCGGATACCGGCAGTAGTATCATTGTAGTAGTAAACGGTACCCTTACCCAGGTATTGATAGTTGGAGAACCTGATACCGTACTGTATGCCTAATTTATCGCTTGGCTTCCACTCATGATCCAGGTAGGCTGCTGCTTCAAGACCGTGCTGCTGCGTCAATTGCTTTACGCTTGTTTCATCTCCTTCCACACCGGTACCGGTACCTGGTTTAAAGGTGTAATAGATGCCCTGCAGACCGAAGTGTACACTGTTATGTGCATTGATGTAGAAGGTAAATGCAGGTTTTACGCCGTAGTTGATAATGTTGGATGTCCAGCTGTAAGCCTGGTTTTGTTCCCCTGCGCCTTTCTCACTTTCATTATTGAACTTAAGACTGTAGTCATAGTTACTGTAAAAAGTGGTCAGGTTCATAAATGTACGGTTGGTGAATACATGGTTCCAACGTACGGTAGCTGTTTTATTACCCCAGTTCATATTGATCTGGGTACCGAACCCGAAAACATCCCTTCCAAGATAACCGCTGGCAAACAGGGTGTTGTTCTTATTCAGTTTGAAGTTCACTTTTCCGGTCAGGTCATAGAAATTCAACTTGGTGTCTTTCATGTCTCCTTTAAGAAAAGGCTTCATCAGAATGTCGATATAAGAACGGCGGGCAGCCAGGATGAAGGATGATTCATCCTTTTTGATCGGTCCTTCCAGTGACAGCCTGCTGAATACATTGCTTATACCGCCATTTACATTGAATTTCTGGTTGTTTCCGTCCTTCATGCGTATATCTAGTACAGAAGAAGTACGACCGCCGTATTCGGCCGGAAAACCGCCTTTAAGGAGATTGATACTTTTAACCGCATCCGGGTTGAATACGGAGAAAAAACCCATCATGTGTGTAGAGTTATAAACCGGGGCTTCGTCCAGCAGGATAAGATTCTCATCTGCCGCACCACCACGCACGTTAAAACCGTTGGCGCCTTCACCTACAGTATTCACACCAGGAAGTGTCTGGATGGAGCGGAGTACATCCACTTCTCCCATAAATGTGGGCATTTTCTTCATTTGAGCTATATCCAGCCTGTTGAGACTTGTAGTAAGTGTATTTACAGCCTTTTCCTGTTTATTGCCGGTTACAGTCACAGTGCTTAACTGGCTGCTGGATTTTTCCAGTTTAACATCCAGGTTCTTGTTGGATTTCAGGGATACACTCATTTTGACAGGAGCATAACCAATATAAGAGAACTGGATCTCATGATCGCCTGCAGGCAGGGTGAGAGAATAAAAGCCATATTCGTTGGTCACTGTTCCCAGGCTGGTTCCTGCTTTTGATACGGATATACCGATCAGGCTTTCACCATTTTGCTGGTCTTTTACATAACCGCTTACAGTATATTTCTGTTGTGCGCAGGCATGACGGACCTGCATAAGCAGCAGGCATACGCCAAGCAGCATAAGTAATCTTGTCTTCATATAAGGTTCTTGTAATTTAATAGCGGATAGCTGGCCTTGCTATAACATTTTTTGTTTACGCATATATGACGTGGAGGGAAGGGGTTACCCCTATAAGGGTATAGGGGAATTTTTTGGGGCTGGATAACTTAATCAAGTCTTTCGCACTGGTAGCCCATGCGACGGGTAAAAAGTATAATATCATTCTCTTCTAGAGTAGCTGGACCGGCAACAACGCGCATCACCTTATCACAGTCTTCAATATCGATACTACAATTAGTAGTTTTAAAGTGTTGTTGTATAGCCTGTATGACATCATTCTTGTCCTGATGGGTGCATATATTTGTACGGAATATTCCGATCTCCATGACTACAATATTAAATATTAAGGAATATTTTTGTGCAAAATTGGTGGTCTTCATCCGGATAGCTGTTACATGAAAAGGATTAAAATTTATATTTAAAGGATTTTTATGGATATCCAGATTAAAAATGATGCAAGTGAATTGATTTACAGTGAGCAGATGGATTTCCCGATGCCGAAGTTCTTGTCTACTTCGCTGATCGAGGAAAAACAGCAGCTCAACTATCATTTTGCTGACGCCCGCTTCAAAGAGATCTATTTTGACGGATACCATATCGCCATAGGAGATATCCATATTTATGAGAATCTCCATATCTATACTACGGAACATATCCCCACAATATCATTGATCTTCATGCTGAACGGCGACTTTGTAGCCGGACCGGATATGCTTACAGGCAATTTCGGCAAGCGGCGCTACCAATCCCTTGAGCATAATCTTTTTTATAATCCTAGTCCGGCGGAAAACATTGATGTGGACAAACAGCGGGGGCTCGAGCTGATAGCGCTTGCTTTTTCCACCGACCGCTTCCTGGACATTGCCGCGAACGGAGGACGTGTACTGGATAATCTGGCTAATGACGTGGCAGGAGGTAAAGGCGCTTATCTTAATAAGAGAATCAATCCGCCTATTACCAGCCGTATGTTGATGGTGCTGGAAGAAATTCGCCAGTGCCATTTTACCGGGGGCGTGAAGAAATTGTTCCTTCAGTCCAAAGCACTGGAATTACTGGCTCTGCAATGTGAACAATATGAGCGGGTGGAACAGGTGAGGACCGATTCGACACCGATATCTGCTTCCGATAGGGAGAAGATCCATTATGCAAAGGACCTTTTGCTGAAAAGCATGCAAAACCCGCCTTCGTTGGCAGAGTTGTCAAGGTTGGCAGGGTTGAATGAGTTTAAATTAAAGAATGGTTTTCGCCAGGTGTTCGATAACACGGTATTTGGTTATCTGAATGATCACCGGATGGATTATGCCAGGAGGATGATCGTGACGCAGGAATATTCCCTGACCGAGATAGCTGAGGAACTGGGTTTTTCCTCTATACAGCACTTCAGTCTTGCTTTCAAGAAGAAATTCGGTGTTAGTCCGAGTAAGATTAAATAAGGGGGCAGGTTGCCTTCACATGGCCCATTGATACATTCCCACCTGCCCGCTCGCTGCGTACGATCTCCAAAATGATAGTAGGAGGCTTGTTGTTCAATGGGGCGCGAAATAAGCTTGCAGTGGTTGCCTGTTTTCAGCGCAATAATCACTCATACAGGAAATAAAAAAGGTGCATTCTATCCGGAATGCACCTTTTTTTATTAGGTCGTTATTAATTATTCGCCGGAGCAACCGCTCGTATCTTAGCTTGCGCCACCTGCTCGGTAGCCGGAGCCTTTTTATTTGCAGCCGTTGTTTTTGTATGATGTATATCAGCCAGGGTAGGGGCAATTACCAATGATACGATAGACATCAGTTTGATCAGGATGTTCATGGAAGGACCAGATGTATCTTTAAACGGATCGCCCACTGTATCTCCTGTAACGGAGGCTTTGTGCGGCTCTGATTTCTTATAATAGATCTGTCCTTTTATTTCAACGCCCTTCTCAAAGGATTTCTTAGCATTATCCCACGCACCACCGGCATTGTTCTGGAACATCCCCATCAATACACCACTTACAGTGGCCCCTGCGAGGAATCCGCCCAATACTTCAGGCCCGAAAATGAAACCTACTGCCAGCGGCGTCAGGAGAGCAATACTGCCCGGCAGCATCATTTTTTTGATGGAGGCTTGTGTGGATATAGCCACGCACTTATCATACTCAGGCTTGCCGGTACCTTCCATAATACCCGGAATTTCCTTGAACTGGCGACGTACCTCTTCTACCATGGCCATAGCAGCTTCACCTACAGCCCTGATAGCGAGAGAGGAGAAGATGAAGGGGATCATAGCACCCAGGAACAGACCCGACAGTACTTTGGCTTTATAAATATCAATACCGTCGATACCTGCTACACCTACGAACGCCGCGAAGAGGGCCAGCGCTGTCAACGCTGCAGAGGCAATAGCGAAACCCTTTCCGGTGGCAGCGGTCGTATTACCCACCGCATCCAGGATATCAGTTTTTTCACGCACTTCTTTAGGAAGCTCACTCATTTCCGCAATACCACCCGCGTTGTCAGCTATAGGGCCGAAAGCATCGATAGCCAGCTGCATAGCCGTGGTGGCCATCATACCTGCGGCCGCAATGGCTACACCATACAGACCAGCACAGGCAAAGGAACCGTATATACCCGCTGCCAGCACGATGATCGGGAGCATGGTAGACTCCATACCAATCGCCAGACCGGCAATTACGTTGGTAGCGTGACCGGTGGAAGACTGACGGATGATGGATAACACCGGACGTTTGCCCATGGCGGTGTAATATTCTGTAATAAGGCTCATTAAGGTACCTACCGCCAGCCCTACGAATATGGCGCCTACCACACCGTTCTGTGTAATGGCTTTAGCGTCCGCTTTGAGTTCGCTGGTGCCTGCAACAAAGTCACGTTTCAGGTAGATCGCTTCTCCTGGCAGGATATAATATACCAGGGCTGCGCTCGCAATGGCAGAGAGGACGATGGAGCCCCAGTTACCCATGTTCAGGGCTTTTTGTACGGTGGCGGTATTTAAACCTGCGTTGTCGGATATTCTTACGAACAGGGTAGCGATGATAGAGAATACAATACCCAGGCCTGCGATGAGCATGGGTAATATGATAGGGGCAACACCGCCGAAATTATCATTGGAAATGATCTCACTGCCCAATACCATGGTGGCCAGTACGGTGGCTACATAAGATCCGAAGAGGTCAGCGCCCATACCGGCTACGTCGCCTACGTTGTCCCCAACGTTGTCGGCTATGGTAGCGGGATTCCGGGGATCGTCTTCGGGGATGCCTGCTTCTACTTTACCTACCAGGTCAGCGCCTACGTCAGCCGCTTTGGTGTAGATACCACCACCCACACGGGCAAACAGGGCGATACTTTCTGCACCCAGGGAGAAACCTGTCAATACCTCAATGGTGCGGATCATTTCTTCTGTATTGGCAGAAGCGCCAAAATATGCTTTGAGTATAATGAATAGTGAGCCGAGACCCAATACGGCCAGTCCAGCTACCCCCATTCCCATTACGGAACCTCCTGTAAAAGATACCTTCAATGCGTTGGAAAGACTGGTACGCGCTGCATGTGCAGTACGTACGTTAGCTCTGGTTGCTATCTTCATACCTATGAAGCCTGCTGTGGCAGAGAATAATGCTCCGATAACAAAGGCCAGGGCGATGGTCCAGTCGGAATTGTGGTTTGTTGCGCCCATATAGCCCAACAGCAGTGCGGCTATTACTACAAAATAACCAAGGATCTTATATTCAGCTTTGAGAAATGCCATTGCTCCTTCTGCAATATGTGCGGCAATTTCTTTCATCTTTTCATTGCCGGCCTCCTGGCGAGATACCCAGGCACTCCGGATGGCGGTAAATAGCAAAGCTAGTAATCCAAAACATGGAACGAGGTAAACGATATTCATATACGTGATTTTAACAATTCTATAAATATAACCTTTTATGGTTTATTAAAGGAGGGGTTTTACTGACATGCTGTGGGTAAAAAAATGGGTCAACAGGATTTTAATCTGCGTAATTCCAGGAAGGTCTTTCCGAGGAACTCAACAATATCTTCCGCTATCATGGCTTCTTCGGAGTGCGCTGCTGCGGCATGGTCGCCGGCAAGACCATGCAGGTAAACGCCGAGCAGCATGGCCTCCTGCGGATTATACCCCTGGGCAAGCAGGGAAGTGAGTATACCAGTAAGTACATCCCCGCTGCCTCCGGTGGCCATACCCGGATTACCGGTGGCATTGAACCAGATGGAGCCGTCAGGGAAGGCCATGGCAGTATACCGGCCTTTCAATAGTATATTCAGCTGTCTTTCAACGGCATTTTGAGATAATACCTGCAGCCTTTCCACATCATTGGCCGTGTTCCCAAAGAGGCGCTCAAATTCCTTCGGATGTGGTGTCAGCAAAGAACCAGCCGGTACCTTTTTCAACAGGGCGGGAGTGGAGGCCAGCATATTCAGGGCGTCGGCATCTATCACCATGGGCTGACGATAGTGGTCCAGCAGTTTTTCAAGTGCCCAGCAGGTGCCTGCGGCAGTGCCCAGCCCCGGACCTATACCGATGACCTTATATTTAGCCGCTGCTTCAGGCGTGAGTATATGATTGTGAAAGCCTGAGCTGTGGTCGTGCTGTTCATCAATAAAACACATGGCTCCCGGTGCGGAGATCTGCATGATCTCGTACCCGCATTTGGGAATGTGGCAGGACAACAATCCTACGCCCCCTCGCAGACAGGCTTTAGCGCTCAATACGGCTGCTCCGATCTTGCCTTCACTGCCGGCTATCAGCAGGGCATGTCCGAATGTACCCTTATGGGAGAACGGTTTGCGCGGCCGGTACATACTGCGTACCTGGAAGGCATCTGTGATATTGAAACGGGAAGGTGTTTGCGCAATATATTCCGGTGACAGCTCTATCGAAAGAATGCATATTTCCCCGACAAATGCTGCATTTTCAGGCAGGAGAAAAGCTAGTTTATAGAACTCAAAACTAAGCGTGTGATCTGCCTTTATCACCGGCGTATTTACCGAAGAAGCATCTGCCTGTAAGCCTGATGGCATGTCTATAGCCACGATATCATGCTGCGCTTTCAGATCGTTCAGCTGCTGAATGATACTGGCTATCCAGCCTTCTACCGGGCGACTCAGGCCTGTGCCGAAGATCGCATCTACGATCAGGGCATTTTTGTCTTGTAGGGGAAGGATGCCATTGTCGGGAATATCATGAACCGCTGCAGGATATTGTTGCTGTAAAGCATTACGGTTGGCAGTATGATCATCGGAGGCTTTGGTACTGTGATGAAGAATGAATGCCACTGCATTATAGCCCCTGTTGCGCAACAGCCGGGTAATGGCGAGCCCGTCGCCTCCGTTGTTGCCCAGGCCACAGAATACATAGATTGGCGTATCCTCGTTATAATGGCGGCAGATCCATGCCGTACAGGCAATAGCCGCCTTCTCCATCAGATCCAGGCTGCTGATGGGGGTATGCCTTATTGTATAGGCATCTGCATCGCGTATTTGTTGAGCTGTGAATATTTTCATAGTTAGTATCCGCCAGGGGGCATAGCTTATAAATATAAGCAAAAAAAAACGACCATACCGTTGACCGGCATGATCGCTTTTCAATATTATTTTGTTCCCCGATTAGAAGGTATATCTTACAGAAGCACCTCCGATCTCTTCTCCGATGAAGTTGGTCTCGCCGGTGAAGTTGAAGAAGGGCTTTATGTCGCCACTCACTACCAAAGGAATTTTCTTGAATTTATATTCAAGACCTACGATACCATCCATACCTGGAGTAACATAGGTCCCCCTGCCATCTCTTGCCCAGCGCTCACGGTCATAGTCATAGCGGTCATAGATACCCAGGTGTACACCACCACCGAAATACAGGCGGAATTCTGGTTTAGGGAATGGGGCGATGTGATATTCATACAGGCCAGTGAAAGTTACGTTGCTCCTGTTGCTCACATTTGTGGTGATCAAACCTTCTATTGCGTGAGGTCCTGCAATGAAGTGCTTAATGGTACCACCCACCAGCCAGGGATTTACGCGTATACCTACAGCTGTCTGATAGTTAGATGATGCGCTTGCACCACGTCTTTGTGCATTTGCCTGTACTGCCATCATTGCACACAGGCTAAATAATAACACAAGTTGTTTCATATTTGTTACTGTTTAAGAATTGGTTTTAGGTTTTTCGTTTTCTCATGCTGTTATCTCCCAAAGGTGTACCGTACGGACACAGCGAAATCCGTCAGATCGGAGGAAGTGTTGAAGTGGATAGCCGGTTTCCAGTCAAGACTTAGGTTCAGTGGTAGCGTTGGAAAAGTATAGTCAATTCCCCCGATACCATCCACGCCTGCTATGAATTTCACATTCCCATCCGTTTCGCGTGTCCCCATATGTGCACCGCCTCCGATAAACCATCCGAAACCTTCGGTAGTAAGAGCCGAAAGATCAAAATGGCGCTCATAAAGGCCAGTTACAGTAAAGGTCCCGGAATATACACCAGCAATACCTTCAACAGCATTCGCATCGTCAAAGAAATAACGTGCGGTACCACCGAAGGGCAAACCAAGGCGTAATCCCACTTGCGGATTACCTTTTGTCTGGGCATTCACCGTATGGATACCCATTCCAAGTAGCAGGGTTATGAAAAGGCGCTTTTTCATGTTATCGCAATGCAATGGCAATAACGATGCCAAGATACAGATTATTATTTTTTATATTGTAAATAACTGGTCATTTTGATAACCTTAAATAACAGTAACCTATGATGCCGGCAAGCAGAGATGCAGCAATGACGGCTATTTTGGAGATAATTTGCCATTCCGCAGAAGTATAAGCCAGGGTTGAAATAAATATTGACATCGTAAAACCAATACCGGCAATTACCCCTATGCCAATCAGCTGAACCCAGGTTGCCCCCTCTGGTAAGGCGGCCAGTTTAAGCCGCGTTGCTACATAAGAGAAGAGGAAGATCCCCAGAGGCTTACCCAACACCAATCCAGCCAGTATACCATAACTGATGCTGCTGTTGAATGTATGGAGTATATCCGGTGGAAAAACGATAGCCGTATTGGATAGTGCAAAAATGGGCATGATCACAAAATTGACAGGATCATGCAGCCGGTGGATCAGGCGGGACACTTTGGACAAGGGGATACAGGCTGCCAGCAGTACTCCTGCAATGGTAGCATGGATACCGGAATTGTAAATGCAATACCAGAGTATAATGCCCGGGATAAAATAGCACCAGAGCTTCCGCACTTTACAAAGGTTCAGAACAACCAGCAAGACAAGAATAACAGCTGCCCCCAGCAGGTAGCCCAATTGTATACTGGCTGTATAGAAAACAGCGATGGTGAGAATAGCGCCCAGATCATCAATAATAGCCAGTGCCGTTAGAAAGATCTTCAGTGAAAGCGGCACTCTGTTTCCCAGGAGGGAAAGAATACCCAGCGAGAACGCGATGTCAGTCGCCATGGGAATACCCCAGCCGTTCGCGAATGGTGTGCCGCCATTGAACATGGTGAAGATCAGGGCAGGGCAGACCATACCTCCAAGGGCTGCCAATATCGGCAACATGGACTGGCGCATGGAAGATAGTTCCCCGATGGTCACCTCTCTTTTGATCTCCATTCCTACCAGGAAAAAGAAGGGCACCATCAGGCCATCATTGATCCAGTGAAGGATGGTATGAGGCAGATGAAGCTGTGGGATGGGGATATGTACAACAGTCTCCCAGCTGGCAATATAGGATTGTTGCCAGGAAGAGTTAGCGAGTAAAAGTGAGATAGCCGTGCAGATGATCAAAACAATCCCTACTGCACGGCTATCCTGTAGAAACTCGTAAATGGGTGATAATAATCTCTTTATCAAAATTCGTCTTCCGCTTTTGGTGCCGGTGGTTCTTCTTTTATTTTAACCTCGCCCACGGTGCCCATCAGCTCATACTTACTTTTGGGCCTGCGTTTGATATCCCAGTGGAAATTCTCCAGTTGCATCTGGTCCAGCGGGCGTTGGGTGAAAGGATACATCGTTCCTTCAGGATCTTTAATAAAGGATATATGATGCAGTTGTCCTTCTCTGAAATAGATATTGATGATGCCACTCAGGGTCCTGTTCACACTGACGTATGCAGAATCATCATCACGGACGTAATAGATACTTTCCGCATTGCCATCCACGTGCATCCAGTCTATTGCCTGTCCTGTAAAATAGCCGGTGATCTGGTTGCCTTTGATCTGGTTGTACAATTCCGGATCGGATTCTTTTACCAGCAGGGCATTCTGATCAAGCAACAACTTGTCTGCCTTCTGATTTTTGGTATAGAGGAAGATAGTATCTCCGCTAAGCTGCGTTTCATTGGCCCAAAGTATCGGGTTCCTGTAAAAGCGGAAGATGGAATCCTTGCTGGAATAGTAGATACTGTCAGCTACTCCCTGCAGGGAATCGGAATAGATGCGTACATGATGCCATGCACGGATATACCTGATCTCACTGGTGTCTTTCGTTGCGCTTGTATCTGTTTGCAAAGCCAGGGCAGGGGGCTGTATATGCGCCGAATCTTTCGCCAGCGCCAATACTTTGGATTTCAGTCCGATCACCGCCGAGTCTTTAGACAATACAATACTGTCAGGCTTTAATGCCCTGGTGGAATCCCGCAGGATGGCCATCGCTTTGGCGGTATCGCTGAGTATGCCTATAGCCTTAGGTTTGAGTGTAATAAGCGCTGAATCTTTCGGCACCACCATCGCCGGGATCAATTTGCTGCTATCGCCCGGCGCCAGTGCATTCTTCAGTTTCTTTGCGAAGGCGGAAGTATCCGCCGGCAGGACTTCTGTCGAATCGTTCAGCGGCTTTCGTAGTGAGTCAGGTACATTTAATGTGCTGTCTGCTGATAGCGTACTGTCTGTCGAAGTCCGGACAGGGGCTACGACGAAGGTATCCCTCTTTAGTACACCTGAGAACAGTGTATCCGCTGCCAGGTAGAGCGTATCTTTTTCCCGCTCCAGGATCATAAGAGGATGCTGGGTAGCGAGTACAGTCTTTTCTGTCTGATTAACAGTACCGTAGTTGGACAGGAGAGTCATATGCTGGGCGGTATCGCGGTAGACCATGTTACCGGTGGCGTATGCCAGTCCGGTACGTTTATCCATCGTGATCCTGTCGGCAGTAATAGTGGCAGTACTATCTTCAATGGTAGGTCTGCTTTCGAAATTACCCTGTCCTGTTTCGGTATTATATTCCCCCGAAGTAGCATACATGACCGTCTTACCATCGTTGATGGTAGTAGGGGCCACGAGCGTGGCTATTTTGGTTTGGGTATTATATAATAAGGTATCTGTGCTGAGTGTATATTCCGGATCTACCAGCAGCACATTGTAATTGAAGTATACGTCTTTGGTATCGGCATAATAGTAGCCTTCCTGGCTGGTCAGCACACTACTGCCGTTTACGAGTTTCCCCCCTTTGACATAAGTACCTATCCTGGCATTCATGTCGTATTGCAGCTCAGGGCCGGTAAGGGTCACCTTACCATCGGTGAGCCGGGCATTATCACGCAGGGTAGCCATCCGGGTATTTCCTTCATAGTGAAGGTATTCTCCGTAGATGTGGATGCTGTCTGCCTGGTTAATGTGGATATGACCATAGGCGTCCAGTATATTGGAAGCCCTGTTGATCAATGCACTATCACAATAAAATAAAGTATTACCCTGGCGGAAAATGGCATTGCCGATAAATCGGTTCAGTTGAACACTGTCCTTGGTGAGTACATTCAGTTTATCTGACTGAATGATATGGATTACATTGTTCGAGTCCTTTCCCGCGGGTTGTGCCTCCTGCGCGGTAGCCGGAAATAACCTGCCGAGAAATAGCCCTGTCAGGATAAGCCCGCATTTTACTAATTGCTGCATTTTCAAGATCATAGTGCCTTAGCGGTATCAGATGGTATGGGCTGTACTTTGGACTTTTTGCCAAACAGTGAGAAATGCACGTAACGCTTTGGGTTTACGCGCAGATCTTCCAGTAATTTGTTCAGGTTACCGAGCGAACTTTGGAGGTTATTATATGCTTTCTTGTCGTTCAGCATCAAACCGATAGACCCATCCGTATTGTTTAGTTTAGCAATTGTTTCGTTCAGGCGTGCCACCATTTGCTGCATTTCCAGCAATGTTTTATCGAGCTGACCATTAGCCAGGGCTGCAGTTGTTTTTTCCGCATTGCCCAGGATGGCGTTAATCTTGTCGTTATTATTTTTCAGGTTGGCTGTCAGCGCTTCCAGGTTATCAAACGTAGCTTTTACGTTCCCGTGCTGAGGATCCAGCATATTGTTCAGGGAAGCGGAAGTACGGGTGAAATTGCTCATGGTGGTATTCAGGTGAGCGATAGCTTCACGGAGATTCCCTTTGGTGCCGGGATCGAAGATGGAGTTTACAGTAAGAAGCACTGAATCCACAGATCCAAGCGTTACCTCCAGTTTTTTCACCAATGGGCTTA
This sequence comes from Chitinophaga sp. CF418, assembly GCF_900142925.1. Lineage (GTDB taxonomy): Bacteria > Bacteroidota > Bacteroidia > Chitinophagales > Chitinophagaceae > Chitinophaga. Next base: position 229,603 of record NZ_FRCN01000010.1, on the reverse strand, counting down.
GCTGTTCCTTGAGTGCATCGGTGATAGAGCCGTCTACAGCAGCATAAATGGTATCACCATCCTCAAGATAGGCATTCGCGTTACCAAAGTCAATCTGTACAGTTTTAGAGCCTAAGAGATCGCTGGCAATACGCGCTACAGAGTTCTGAGGGATATCGACTTTTTTGGTGATCCTGAGTTCAACCAATATCCGCCCGGCATTCTTATCCATAATTTCCAGGTTTGATACGCTACCTACTACAAGACCATTTACCTGTACAGTGTTAGAAGGCTGAAGACCATTTACCTGGGTATATACGGCATAAATTTTCTTACTTCTTGAAAAAAGGCTTTTACCCTTTAACAAATTAAAACCCAAAATCAGCATAGCAATCGAGACGGCTGCAAGAACGCCTACTTTGGTTTCGTTTGATACTTTAAACATAGAATACGTTATACGTTGCTGCAAAAATAATCAAAAAAGGTTGCGGGCAATCATGGTCCTGCTCCCTGGTGCGGATACGGAATCCGGCTACCTGTTCTTTTAACGGCAGACAAATATGCAGCTTTTCAGCAGAAAAAGTGGGTAATATATTAAAGGAGATGGTGGGGTAGGGGGTAATATCGGGTTAATTATCCTTGCGGGGCTCTTAGCGGCTGGCGATACGGTTGTTATCTGCGGACACGAGGGAAGCATTCCAGAATCCTGCTTTTTTAGCTTTGCTGAGTGCAGCAGTGGCTTCCTTTTCAGTTTTGAAGTTCACCCATACATATTTATTCAGGGATTTGCGGTTGATTACGACAGTTTCACGGATGATAGTGCCCCGTAAGTCCTTGAAAATAGTAGCGCTGCGTGTGTATCTCTTATCGGTGACCAGCAACTGTACGTCATATCTGAAACTGACCTTGGGGATGGAGGTGCGCACGGAGGATTTGGCGGCGGCCAGCTGTACCTCTTCATTGTCCTGGCCCATCAGCGTAGCTTTCCTGAAGCCAAGCTGCTTTGCTTGACGCAAAGCAGCAGTGGCTTCAGAATGGGACTTAAAACTGCCCCAGATGTATTTATATTTATTTACTTTTCTACTGTTCATCACGACCTGCTCCTTCCGGATGGTACCTCTCAGTTTATTAAAGATGGCAGCGTCGCGGGTGTACTTTTTGTCGCTGACCAGCAGTTGCACATCATATTTATATGGATTTTTAGCTGCTGGCCTGTCTGATTTATCGGACGATGCTACCTGGCGGGTGGCAGTTCCGGTAGTTGCCTGCGGTTTTGTGGTCACAGCGGGCTTCCTGGAATTATTCCTTGACCTTGGCGTATTATAGCTGATCGGAGTAGCCTCAACGTTTGACTGTTCTGTTGCCGGAGCAACCTGGCGGTCTTCCGGAGTGCTGTAACGGCCCAGTTCATCTTTATAGCGTTTGATAGCCTTAAATATACAGTTAGCTGCTTCCTGCTGACCGGAGGCTGAGTTCAGGTAGTCTTCCTCTTCAGGATTGCTGATAAAGCCCAGTTCCACCAGTACGCTTGGCATAGCGGTGGCCTGGAGTACCCAGATACCTTTTTCATCACGCTGGCGGGCGCCACGGCTGATACGGCCTACACTGGAGAATTCATCTTCAATGAGGGTAGACAGGCGGAGGCTCTGGTCAAAGTAGGCGTTGCGGAGTGTATTTAATAATATAAAGGTTTCAGGATCAGACATATCCAGTACGGAATTGGCATCTTCGGAATTGGCGTCCAGCATGATCACGGAGCTTTCTTTCAGAGATTCTGTCTTGGCATTGTTCTTTCCGGTAGCCCATACATAAGTTTCGGTACCCTGGGCGGTACTGGGAGAAGTGGCGTAGATAGCCCTTTTCACCGGTACTTTACGCTTACCTTTTTTAGCGTATACGGTTTTGTAACCAGTAACCCGGCGGGTCGGCCCTGCTGAGTTACAGTGAATTGAGATAAAAAGATCTCCTTTTTCCCTGTTAGCGATGATCGCCCTTTCATTCAGATCGGCACGAAGGGTGGAACCCAGGGCATTCCTGGTTTTACGCGTATACACTACACGTACATCCTTCATATTTGCTTCAATCAGCTTTCCCAGCTGCATCGCTACATCCAGCACAACTTCCTCTTCGGTGGAATATTTACCCCGGGCGCCCGGAGTCTGGGCACTATGGCCAGGATCAATGACGATAGTTCTGAGGGGAGGATTTTGCTTTTTTCCAATGACAGTTCGGTTCGTTGCATAAAGAAGGATAGTCCCTAAAAAGATGGCACATCCAAAAAAGATCCAAAATCGGTTCCAGCGCATGACTCAGTTTTTATTATAATTTATGGGCGTTAGTAGTATGTTAAATTGTTTAAAGATCGCAGCTACTGCTTTGACCGTTAGATTGTCGTTCGTATTTTGGTCGTGATAAATGACCGTATGCTTGTTTGGCCTGGCACTCATTTTCGTTTTACAATTGATAATAATTTGTCTAAAAACATGTAGGTTTGTGCCCGCTTAACACATGCACCTGAATCACAAAAATAATTATAAAAAGTTTTTGCGACAGATATACCTGGTTTTTGCCGGTATATTAATTGTCATTCCCTTCATAATAACAGCTGTCGCAACGCCCGCGCCAGATGCCTATGAGAGTTTTAACAAAAGTTTCACAGATGGCGTGCCAAAAGATACGGTGCCCATTCCCGGAACTGATACTTCTTCACGGGGAAAAGATACAACATTAAGGCCAGTTGCGGTGCCTGAGGAGGCGCCCGACAGTGTTCCGGTGTCAACGGATTATACAGGTACTGACAGTATGTTTGTCCCTAAACTCTCCAAAGATAGTCTGGATGCTCCTATCACCTATAAAGCTAAGGATTCGATCGTTCTCGTAGTGCCGGATAAACGTTTTTATTTTTATGGTACCGCCAATACCAAGTATAAGAAAACGAGCCTTTCTGCAGAACGTATGAACTATACCCAGGCTACAGGTATCATGGAGGCGACCACCGCCCAGGATACTGCCGGAAAGCCATATGGCCGTCCGCAGCTGGATGATAACGGCCAGGCCTTCGACTCTGATACACTCAGATATAATATTACCACACAACGGGCAAAGATCTACAATACCCGTTCACAATATGGGGAAGGCTTTGTGGCCAGTGAGCAGACCAAACGCGAGCCTGACAACAGCATCTTCGGTTTCAGGAATGGATATACTACCTGTAACCTGGACACCCCCCACTTCCAGTTCAGGGCCAGAAAGATCAAGGTAATACCGGATAAACTGGTAATCTCCGGTCCGGCCAACCTGGAGATAGAAGGCGTACCTACACCATTATTTATACCATTTGCCATCTTCCCTATCACCCACGGACAACAGTCCGGTATCCTGGTGCCCGGCTATGTCGTGAACGCACAGAAGGGGATGGGCCTGGAAAATGGCGGTTATTATATAGGTCTGGGCGATAATTTCGACCTGACCATGCGTGGTGAGATCTACTCCTACGGTAGCTGGTCCCTCACGGCCAGTCCTACCTACCGGAAACGCTACCATTATAATGGTGGTATGACGCTGAGTTTTTCCAATACCCGTTTTGGAGACCCATCCGTTAAAAGTGAGTTTAGCCGGTCACGTGACTTCCGCGTTACCTGGAACCATAGTATGGACAGTAAGGCGCGTCCTGGTGTTACTTTCGGGGCCAGTGTAAACTTTGGTACGTCCAGCTATAATACTTTCAACGTGTATGATTACTCTTCCCGTGTGAACAATAACCTGGGATCGTCCATCAGTTTCTCGAAAAGCTGGCAGGGAAAACCATTCAACTTTACCTCCAGCCTTACGCACTCACAGAACCTGACCACCCGCGACGTCAATATATCATTCCCGTCTGCCACCTTTACGATGAATACCATCTATCCTTTCCAACCGAAAGAAGTGGTGGGCAAGGCCAAATGGTATCATAAACTGGGGATAGGCTATAATGGTACCCTGAATAACAGTGTAACCTTTAAGGATTCTGTATTCGGTAAGTCAAGGATGTTTGACGCGTTACAGTCGGGTGTGAAACACGCTATTCCTATTTCCTTCTCCATACCGGTATTTAAAAATTTCACCTTTTCTCCGTCGATAAGTTTTTCGGAATATTGGTTTACCAAGAAGACGATAAGGAAATGGAATGGGTCGAAACGTATTAGTATCGATTCACTGGGAGGTATAGATACTACCTACGAGTCAGGCTTTTTTGCTGCCAGACAGGCCAGTGCGGGCGTATCATTGTCTACCGCCCTGTATGGTATGTACCAGTTTGGCAAGAATTCAAAGATCAAGGCTATCAGGCACGTCATGAGACCAACCATTAGCGCCTCCCTCGCGCCTGATCTTGCGAAAAACGCTTACTATAATTTGCAATACACTGCGGATACCCAGATAGTGAGGCAGTCATATTTCACCAGTTCCTCCGTCGGCGTTCCTTCAGAAGGAAGGTCTGCATCTATTTCCTTTGGATTGGATAACAATCTCGAAATGAAGGTGTTCTCGAAAAAGGATACCTCTGCCAATAAGGAGAAAAAGATCAAACTGCTGGATGGTTTTGGAATCAATGGCTCCTATAACTTCTTGGCAGACAGCTTCAAATTGTCCAATTTTAATATTTATGCCCGTACTAACCTCTTTGATAAACTGAATATCACAGCAGGCGGTACTATCGATCCATATGCAGTAAATGCCAGGGGAAGGAGGTTAGACAGATTTGTGTGGCAGGAAGGTCAATTCAGTTTAGGCCGCCTTACCAGTGCGAATGTTGCGTTGAGCACCTCTTTCCAGTCGTCCGACAAGAAAAGCAAACAAAAAGAACAGGAAATCCAGAATCTTGAGAATGAGCAGAGCAACGATGCTGCCTTCCAGGCGCAACAACGTCAGCTACAGGCTATCAGAAAGAACCCGGGAGAATACGTGGATTTTGATATTCCGTGGAAACTGGACCTTTCCTATAGCTTAACCTATACTAAAGGTATCATCCCTGATTCGGGAGGTGTGGTAAAGACCATTACCCAGTACCTCGCCTTTAACGGTGATTTCAGCCTGACGCCTAAGTGGAAGATAGGGGTGAACAGTGGTTATAACTTTATTGATAATAAGCTGGCTTATACGAACGTGTACATTTCACGTGACCTGCACTGCTGGCAGATGTCTATCAACCTGATCCCGATCGGTACCTACCGTCAGTTCAGTATTACTATCAGTCCGAAATCCGGTATTCTCCGTGACCTCCGTCTTAACAGGTCGCGAACGTTCTACGATTTATAACGTCCGGGGCACCCGTTTCGTTCCCGGGCATGCACCCGTCTGGAATCCCCGGGGTTATCACCTCCGGGCTGCAAACACCAGGCTCCTGAAGGTGCCTGTTACGTTTTGTTGAATACGGTGTTTTGTTGAATACGTTGTTGAATGAAATGATATCCTGATACTTTTTTAACACGGTTTTTTGAGCTCAAAATGCTTAATGAAAATATCAACTGATTGAATTTCAGTTTATTGAATTTTTATAAGCGCTTTTTTCTTGAGCGAACAAGCAGAGAAGAAGCAACGAAGACGCGGAGAAGAAGCAGAGGTAAAGCGTAGAACAAGCGATAAAATAGTATCACGATTTTAATCCCGGGGATTAGCAACGATCCCTGGCATTTCAACAAAACGTAATAGGCTTCGGAGCTGCCTTGTGATTGTAGCCGGGGGCAACCCCGGGAATTAATAATGGACGCAATCTTCTAACCCCGCCCGTTATAGGTACCTGTTACCAGTGTTGTTCAATATGCTCCCACATCGTTTTAAACACCCTTTCTTTGAGTAATTCCGTATCTGCCAGATCCAGTCCTTCCGGATGTATAGGAGGCAGAAAATGGATATCTATGGCATGAGGAAGGGCATAAAAGATCTTGCCCGGAGGTAATATCTTCCGGGTATTAAAAATAACTGCCGGCAGGATGGGGCGCCCGGTTTCAATGGCCAGGGTAAAGGCGCCGTCATAAAAGGATTTGAGGGGCTGGTCTGTCTTATTGCGGGTACCTTCAGGATATAATAGCATGTGTATACCTTCGTGTAACACCTTTTTCATTTCCAGCACGCTTCCTTTACGGCTTTCGGGGTCATGCCTGTTCACAAGCACGGTACCCACCTTATACATGATGCCGAAGATGGGTGTCTTTTCCATCTCCTTTTTGCCCAGACTTTTACTGCCGGCCGGAATGGCATAGGTAGTAGTGGGGATATCCATCATCGAGTTATGATTGCAAACGATGATGTAGGGCTCTTTTGACCTGAAATATTCTGTCCCCTTTCTGCGTACAGGGCAAAATATCAGCGGCATATAAACATGCATCCAGCCACGGCCCAATGCCATAAAGTAACGAATGTTGCGGGGAGAAGGTAACAGAGATACCAGCCACATGGGCAGTAGCATGATCAGCATAGTACAGATAAACAGGATCAATGCATAGGCGGCATACAACCTGGCCAGGAGATTCTTAAGCCATTTCATAATCTGTAGAAGTTATTCTTTAGTCCCTTTTTTCTTACATAAATATAGTTACAATCTGCTATATATAGCAAGATTTATATTCTGGTCTCTTCCTGTAATAGTGTTTCATGCTCAGGCAGGATTTCCGGAGACCGTGGACGATTTTCACAACAGCCCGCCTCCCGGACCTTGAAAAAATAACAATCCTTCGGGAAATAACTGCAATATCCATGGGGCCTTCTTATCGCACCTTTGTATTGTTCAAAACGTACAAAAAAACGATCCATGAATAAAGATGCTATTCCTGCTTTGATAAATGATGATATGAAGAGGCATGGCGCTGTGGTGATCAGCAGTAACGATACCGGAGAGAATGGGATATTCAGCACTGCTCACAGAAACGAGCATTTCCTGTTTATTTTTCAGAAGAGTGGAAGCAGCAGGTGGATAGTGGATTTTAAAGAGATGGAGATCGAAGGGCCGGCAGTTTATTTTATTGGCCCCGGACAGTTACATCAGCATGTTATGTCAGATACTGGTATGCAGGTAATAGCAGTTGAGCCGGGACAGCTGAATGAGGTGTACCATCTGGCATTTGAGAGCTACACAGCTGCACAGCCGGTGGCTGCTATTCCGGTTGCAAAAGCAGGTAAGTTATATACTGTTATCAGCCTGCTGGATGAAGAATTGAAGCATACTGCTGATAATGTTGTCAGGCCCTATATAAAGAAAGGATTAATAGAAGTGGTGGCGGGCTTGTTTGCTGAAGAATATGCAGGCGTGATCGCCCCAGATGGAAAACATGATGCCCGGTCTATTACGATTACCCGGCAGTTCAAAGCCTTATTGTTCCACAGTTATAAGCGCATGAAAAAGCCGTCCGATTATGCTGATGCGCTGAACCTGTCCACTCCTTACCTGAACGAAGCTGTTAAAATGGCTTCAGGTTTTACCGTAAGCTACTGGATACAGAAGATGGTGATGATCGAAGCAAAACGGCTGCTGAGCTATACTAACAAAACAGTTAAGAGAATAGCGATCGAACTGGGATACCAGGACTACGCTTACTTCTCCAGGCTTTTCACCAAAGCGGAAAAGATCTCTCCTAAAGCGTACAGGAGAAAGTACCGCTAATCATCCAGGCTTTTCTTCGTTTTGTGCATTGATTGAGCGGGCAGCAGGCTGTTACTTTGCTTCGCCGCTGCCGATGATGAGTATTACCTAAAACAGGTTACACAGATACAACTTTAATAAACATACAACACATGAAAAATCAGGTTAACAAATTTAAAGGCGGTTTACTCGCAACAATTATGATCTTATTTGCAGCTTTCAGTGCTTCTGCACAAACACAGAAAGCACCGGCTGTAAAAAATGTAGTACTGGTACATGGCGCATTTGCCGATGGTTCCGGCTGGAAGGCATTGTATACTGTGCTGACGAAAAAAGGATATCATGTAACTGTTGTGCAGAATCCATTATCTTCTCTGGAGGATGATGTGAAAGCTACACAGGTGGTATTAGACAAACAGGATGGTCCCACCATACTGGTAGGACATTCATGGGGCGGCGCAGTGATCACAGAAGCAGGCAATCATCCGAAAGTAGTTGCACTGGTATATGTGGCCGCATTCCAGCCTGATAATGGAGAATCAGCTTTACATTGGTTACAGACAGCTCCTCCTGCTCCTGAAAACGGTGTATTGCCTCCGGATGATAAAGGTATAGTGTACTACGACCAGGCTAAATATCATGCAGGTTTCTGTGCTGATATCAGTAAAGAAGAGGCGGATTTTATGTATGCTTCCCAGGGCGCTTTTTATGCAAAAGGATTTGCAACCAACATTACACACGCAGCATGGAGAGATAAACCAGCTTATGGTGTGATAGCTACAGAAGATAAAAGTATAGCGCCTGAAATTCAGCGTAACATGTACAAACGTTCTAACACTAAGGTTACCGAAGTAAAAGGTAGTCACGTGATATTCATGTCACAGCCTGAAGCGGTTGCAAAGGTTATTGTTGCTGCGGCAACAGCTGCCGGTAAATAAGATATAGCTTCCCAACCCAGACACAACAACCCTGGATCCGTATGCCACTACGCGTACGGATCCATTTTTTTTATACTTCCCCGACCTTTGTATTTCTGAATTCCAGTGGTGTTGCGTTGGTGTGCTTTTTGAAGAAATTAGAGAAATAGGCGGGATCTTCAAAGCCCAGTTCAAAGGTAATTTGCTTGGGAGATTTATTCGTGAAGCGTAATAGTCGTTTCGCTTCAATAATGATCCTTTCCTGGATGATCTGCGTAGGCGTTTTTTGATTGAAAATAGCGAAGAGATTGGACAGGGTCTTGGGCGATTTATTTAACAGCTGCGCATAATAACTCACTGAATGTTCCGCCCTGAAATGTTCTTCGACCAGCAGATTGAACTTCCTGATGATATGGAAACGGCCGTCCTGTTGTTGTTTTTTGTCCGGAATGTATTCTGATCTGGCCAGTTGGGTAATGGTGATAATAAGTCTCTTCAGCAACATCAGCAGCATTTCACTCTGGATATTATCCACCGTATTCATTTCCAGTACGAATATATCCAGCATGAGTTCCAGCCTTTGCTGCGTATCGGGATCAAGGGTGATAAAGACCTTATCCATTCCAAAGATAAATCCCACACAGCTTACCTCTCTGTCATGATCGACGATGCAATAGAATTCACGGTTGAATTGCCAGGCTACAATATCTGTGGGACGTTCAAAGCTGAAGCTTTGATTGAACATCATGGCCAGGAGGGTGTGCGATTTAAAAGTATGTTCTTCACCATCAATTGTGACTGTCTGTGTTTCGCCCGCATTCCAGGCAATGGTAAAATATTTTGTGTCTTTATCGCGGCCGTAGTATAAGCGGTCAAAGCGCTCTTCGTTTTTGAACAGCAGTAACGTGCCTCCGGATATTGGATCTTTGATGACTAGTTTCATGCGATTGCGTTGGTATAACTATCGCAAGTTACGTCATAATTGAGGATGATCCTGCTTCCATACCTGTTGAAAATAACTGCCCGAATCGCGGATGTATTTGTAGTATTCGTATTCAGTTTCGAAGTTCAGCAACATGTCATATGTAGGCCGGTATTCTACCATAAAACTATCGAGGGCGGGCGATTGTAAGCCGGTTAGTTTTTGTATCAGGGTCTTGTTAAACCTGTGATCTACATATTTCTCGTGCTCCAGTTCTATGAGATGTTCCCTGAAAGCCTCCATTCTTTTGATCTTTTTCATGCTGAATAAGGCATCCAGGTTAACGCCCACGCCGCCGGCGACTGAAGAGATATATTCCGGTGAATAATCAAATACCTTGCGGTATTCCTCCCGGTTGGCTATTGAGTCTAACTGATAACTTTTCCTTTTCTCCTGTATTTCTACTGTGGGTAGTGTAGTGATATCCACATGCAGGCTCATATCGAAGGCGCGGTTGAGGGGCGCCTCCTTTACAGGGATTTTCATCGTGGCTTTCCCCAGGTAAGAAAAGCTGATAGAGTCTGTCAGCGGCAATTTGATACTATACCGCCCCAGGGAGTCTGTAACGGCGCCGGCGCCGGAAGTGCTCATAACGCTTACGCCCGGCAGTCCATAACGGGCCGAACGCTCGTATACCGTTCCGTAGACAGTACGGACCTGCGCTTTGCTTATCCCGGCCAGCAGGACCAATATTACAAACAGGGCTGTTTTCAGGAAGAGGCTATTATTATTCATTTCGGGACTAATCTAAGACAGGAGTAATATATAAGCAAGAGTAGTGTAATATATTAACATTTCATTTTAGATGAACGGGCAGTTGGGAAGGACCAACGGATGGCTACTGTTTCCTCCTGATACGGCTGAGTGACTGCGGAGTAATGCCCAGGTAAGAGGCGATATTGCCCAGCGGTACCCTCCTGGCTATGTCCGGCTGCCGTTCCAGGAATAAACGGTATCGCTCGCTGGAATCATAGCCCAGATAGGCGTTACGGGTGTTTATTTTTTCCAGCAGCGTCTTTTGGATGGATTGGTCAATGGCTGTCTTCAGTGGCGGATATTTTTCATATAGATCCATCAGTGCTGCCCGGTCTATGTATAGTACTTCCGCATCGCAGGCTGCCTGGATCGTTTGGTGTGCTACCACCTGGTTGGTAAAACTGTTCAGGATAGTACAGAAGCGGTCCTCACCGATAAAGTGATGGGTCACTTCGTTGCCATTTTCATTCTGCACCAGTATCCGGAGTATCCCCTTACATACAAAGAACAATTGCCTGCAGATATGTGCTGACTGAAATAAGGTTGTCCCTTCTTTATACGTTCTGCATTCAAAAGCATCCTGGATTGCAGCCTGGTCGCTTTCTGATAGTGCTTTGCCAAGTTGGAGGTAATTGAGCAGCTGATTGTCCATATAGCAAATATCGCAATTGAAAATCGTTTTTTACCATTTGTTAAATAGCCGCGCTTATGGGCTTCCGACCTTTGAGGTATTAAAAACAACAAATGATGGAAAGTCAACAAACAAACAAAACGGCGCTGACAGGAAAGAGAGTAATTGTATTGGGCGGCAGTTCGGGGATCGGACTGGCAACAGCCATCGCTGCAGCTTCTGAAGGCGCTAAGGTTGTAATCGTATCCGGTAATCAGCAGCGTATCAATGAGGCGCTGACCAGGCTGCCCGCACACAGCGAAGGCTATGCAATAGACCTGTCTGAGGAACGCAACATTAAGTCCTTCTTTGAACAGGCAGGGAACTTTGATCACCTCGCATATACCGCCGGTGAAAACCTTGTATTGAACAACATGGCCGACACTAACCTGGAACAGGTGCGTTCCTTCTTCAATCTGCGTTACTGGGGCGCGTTGGCGGCAGTGAAGTATGGCGCGCCTCATATTAACAAAGGAGGTTCTATCAACCTTGTTGGTGGTATTGCCAGTCCGCGGCCCAATACAGGGTGGGGAATAGTTGCCAGTATCTGCGGCGCTATGGAAGGCTTTACCAGGGCTATGGCGGTGGAGCTGGCGCCCATCCGTGTGAACCAGGTATCGCCGGGTGTGATCAGGACCAATTTGTGGAACAGTATGTCTCCAGAAGACCGCAACAATCTGTATACTTCAGTAGGGGATGCGCTGCTGTTGAAACGTATAGGAGAAGCGGAAGATATAGCCCAGGCATTCGTGTATATGATGAAACAACAGTTTGCCACAGGGCAGATATTAACTGTTGACGGTGGTGCGGTATTGATCTGATTAGACCACCTTTTTTTTCTTTTTTATTCCTGCGGAAAATTTAATGTATCGCGTTACCGGCCGGTAATAATTTCTACTGATATCCTGCCACAGGGGGATAATTAAAAGTCTTTTGATGATAAGGAAATATTTGTATTATTGTTAAAACCCGAATCTGTCAACCAAAATCTAAATCCTTTTTAAATCCTGTATTGTAATACGTAAAACGTACTGAGAGCACTATTGTATACCGTCTTTATTTCTTACCCTAATCTTTCACTTTAAAACCCAAATGAAACATGAAAAACATGCTTTTCCCCCTATTGCTATTGGTCATCTGTTTTGCAGCCTGTAAGAAGTCGGCCGATGCGCCAGCAAGCGATCCGCAAACACAAAATGACAACGCTAAAAAAGTACTGGCTTACATCCATGATCTGGGATTCCCGTCCGACAAGATTGTAGAAAATACGAATGAATTTATTGTAGAAGAAGACATCATCTTCCCGAAGAACATGGAAGTACCTGCTGAAAAAGTGAGACCGGAACAGTATTATACAGGAAGCCTGGTAGCTTCAGGTTGGGTAACAAATATCCGCCTGAAGATAGACCCTTCTATGACTTCTATGACGTCGGAGATCAATTCCGCTATCGCCCAGTGGAATGGGGTAGCCAATTGTTCCATCTTCTGGTCAGTAGTTAGCGGCACTTATGATGTACTGATCGTTGACAGCAACCTGGGATCAGGTGTGTGCGGACAGGGCACTTTCCCTTCCGGCGGAAGAGCAGGCGGTACCATCAGGATCAACAAGGCACAAATAGCAGGTAACAGCTTTGCACAACGTGCGCGCACCATCTGCCATGAAATGGGACATAACGTTTCTTTCAGGCATACTAACTGGTCTGCCATTGGCGAGTCCAGTGCTACGCCGGTTCCTGGCGTAGGAGGTACTGATGCTTCTTCCCTCATGAACGGAGGTCAGTGTGGTAGCGGTGCAACTACATTGTCTACAAAAGACAAACAGGCTGCAGCGGCTTTATACCCCTGATAACATAACCAGTTGAAAATGTGAGAGCCTGTCCGCCTTTGACGGACAGGCTCTCACATTTTTCAGCTCCCCATAAAATGTACAATAAGTGCCCGGATTTGGGGATATCACGCCTTTAGCTTTCGCTGTAACTTCACGCCCGATTTATAAAAGTTTTATCTGATGAATAATTTTATTGCCCTCAACTCCATTACTATGGGGCGTAAATGGAGTGTAAATGTGATCGGATATACCACTGCTTTAAGAAAGTTGGTTTGTTGCCTGTTCATGTTGTTTTTTTCTACCGCTTATGCATTCAGTCAGCAGAAGCTGTCTGCAGGAGAACATTTCGCCGATGTAAACGGTGTTAAGCTGCATTACTATGTTTCAGGGAAAGGGCCTGTGTGCCTGGCGCCATCTCCTGGATGGGGTGCGCATGTGGACTATATGCGTTCACTGACACCCTTTGAAAAACATTTTACAATGGTGTATTACGATACCCGCAAAAGTGGGTTGTCTTCCGGTCCTGATGATCCGACAAAATATACCGACCAGGATCTCGTGAATGATATGGATTCACTGAGAGCGTATTTCGGACTGTCAAAGGTATGGCTGACGGGGCATTCCGGTGGAGGATACCAGGTACTGAACTATGGTTCGCAGCACAACGCTAATGTGAATGGTATCATTGCGCTGGATGCTATGGCGCTGTATGACAGTCTGCAGCATGCGGAAATGCTGCAAGTCATTAAAGAAACAAAGAATGGTCCTGAGTTTGAAAAAGCGAAAGCCGCATTCTTTGGTAAGGACACCGTTAAACGCACGATGGATGAATTCTTAGAGGTGATATTGCCGCTGTACTTTACGAATACTAAAATAATGCGCACATTGCCCAAGCTTAAAGTCAGCGATAAAGCATACGCTTACACAGATGCGTCAAATATCTTTAAGAGTAAGAATCTGCTGAATGACCTGCACAACATTAAGGTACCTGTGCTGGTAGTAGTGGGCGACGGAGATTTCATCTGCGGTGTTGAATCGGAAGCAAAGCGGATACATGCGCGAATTCCTACATCACAACTGGTGATTGTAAAGAACGCAGGACACCTGCCCTGGATAGAACAACCGGGAGCGTTTTACAAGGCGTTTGAGCAGTGGGCGAAAGCACAGCATATTTAACATACGGAATTGAGTATAAAAGCAGCGGGCGCGTTCCTGTAGGGAGGCGCCCGCTGTCTTGTTGTAAATAAACAGGCCAACCTGTAACTTTGTACTTCTAAAATGATTTGCCATGGACAAGAGAGAAACAATTCCTACCGGCGGTACTTTTTACCCGTTAGTGAAAGAGCTTTTCGACAAGAAACAAAAAGCAGCTATTCTTTACGATGATAATGGTGTGACCCGTGCCAACGGTCTTATAGAAAGCCTTTTCGAACGTGATGGCCATCAGTGGTTAAAACTGGAAGATCAGACGGAGATCAGGATTGACAAGTTATATGCTGTGAATGGTACTTTCTCTTCTGATTACTCGGAATGTTGAGATACGGCAAGCTATTGCATCTGTACATGATCATTACCAGGTGATTAACTATCATATAAACAATAACAAAGTCTTCCGGCAACAGCCATCGCCTACTCATGTTCAGTGGTAATGAAGGCGTCGCTGTTTGCCCGTAGTATGATGTTACTGTAAATCTGATACCTAATACTGTAAAAGAAGTTTATTTTACATAAAATGTGGTAAAACAGTTACAGATTATTGCCTGTGAATAAATGAGCTGTTTGTTCCCTGTCTACACTGATCTTTTCCCCCGAAAATTATTTAATGTTTAATAGTGGACTTTGTCCACTAAATATTCTTATATTCGCATTGGATTCACTGGTAAACTTATAATCAGAAAAAATGACAGACACTAAAGTAGCGGTCCAGGAGATCCGTGCGTTCAACCGTTTCTATACTGATATCATTGGTCTGCTGGATGCGCATTTGCTGAACAGTGATTATTCACTGTCAGAGGTGCGTACTATGTATGAAATATATACAGGTAAAAGTGTGCAGGCTTCCCAGATCATGACAGCCATGCATATTGATAAAAGTTATTTAAGTCGCATACTAAAGAAGCTCGAGAAGGAAGAACTGATATTAAAAATGCCATCTGAGGAGGACGCAAGAGCCTCATTGATCTCGCTGACAGAAAAAGGATTGAAAGTATTCAAAGCGCTTAATAGGACATCTGATGAACAAATAGGTGAACTGATCGGCAACCTGCCAGCCCGTAAGCAGCAGGAGCTGGTAAACCATATGAAAGCAATACAGGGCATATTACAACATAAATAACGGGGAATACTATGACAACTACGATGAATTTAAATGATATCAGCCTGCGTAACGAGCTGTTGCCGGGGGATCTTGGCTATGTTGCTTATTTACATGGGCTGCTTTATGCAAAGGAGAGAGGCTATGGACTTAACTTTGAAGGTTATGTGCTGGATGGGCTGGGCGAGTTCGCCCACCGGTATGATCCGTCAAAGGACAGGATATGGATCTGTGAGCATGAAGGTAAGATCATAGGTTTCCTGATGGGAGTTAACAGGGTGGATAGTGTGCAGCTGCGTTATTTTATCTTCCTGCCGGAATACAGGGGAATTGGACTGGGGAAGAAACTGATGAATGAATTTATCAGTTATATGAAAGAAATAGGGATTACTAAAGCATATTTGTGGACGACGAATGAACAGGAGGAAGCGATTTCTTTATATACGAGGCATGGTTTCATATTAACAGAAGAGAAAAGATCCAATTCGTTTGACAAGGAACTGGTGGAGAGAAGGTATGACATGGAGTTGAATAACACCGGACAGAAGCATTAACCCTCATACTTGGTTTGAAATTTGTTTTGATGCTATCTGTAGACAAAACACTTCAAGCCTTGCTAAACCGTAGAGCAAACCATATCCGGACAAGTGGACACATATTTGTGCTGTGGCAGATCTTTCTATTAACATCCTTTGTTATTATACATGGGGCTGTTTATAGTCAGGTACAGCCGCCTGCTGACACGCTGAAGCGGGATTCTTTACCCAAGGTCGCTGAAAGACAGGTTGAGGAAAACGTGTTCCGGCAATTTGATCTCGGAGACCTGGCAAGAGATATCTTACATCCGAAGAGGCCGCCGGGCCCGATGAAAACACGATCAGGGATCATTGTCATCCCCAATATAGCCTCCAATCCCAGTATTGGTTCACAGATCGGCATTAAGGCCGTTGCAGGAAAAAAACTGGGAGGTGATCCCCGGACCTTGCTTTCAGTTGCGGCAACGTCTGCCTCTATTACTACTAAAGGCATTATTTATTTCTACATCTCTCATAATGTCTACACTCCTGGTAACAAGTGGAACCTGCAGGGTAGCCTGGTCGCTGCCAAAACAGTAACGCCTGATTTTGGACTGGGCATAGCAAATGAAGGCGGGAAGAGTGAAGCTGACATCGTACTTGCCAATGCAGCACGCAAACCCCGTGCGGTGAAAGGACAATTCTACAACTTCAGAGAGAAGGTATACAAAGAGGTCAGTAAGAACCTTTTCGTAGGAATGGGAGTGTCGTTTGACATCAGACGCAGGCTCCAAAATAAAGACACTACTACTGATCTGACACCATTCAATATTTACAGCGACCGGCATGGATTTCCGAGAGACCACTATATGGCGAATGGACTGCTGCTGAACGTCCAGTACACAACCCGTGATAATCAGAACAGTGCATACAGGGGCGTGTATATAGACGCTGGTTTCCGTGCCAACCAGACCTGGATGGGCAGTACCCGCAGTTCTTTGCAGTTTACGACGGATTTCAGGAAGTATATCAGTCTTTCCACCCGGAACCCGGCACATGTAATAGCACTCTGGAACTGGGGCTCTTACCTGATCAACGGAGCAATACCCTACTTTGAACTGCCCGGTACAGCCAAAGACCCGGGTTCCCGTAGTGGGAGGGGGTATGTGGTTGGTTATTTCAAAGGCGAGAACTATAACTATTCAGAAGTGGAGTACCGCTTCCCTATATTGAGGAATAATTTTATCAGTGGTGTTGCTTTCTTCCATTTACAGACCGCCAGCGATGAAATAGGCACCAAACTGTTCCAGACATTCCGGCCAGGGGGAGGAGCAGGGTTACGGATACTGTTTAACAAGCATACGCGTACCAATCTTTGCCTGGATTATGCCTGGGGTAAGTATGGGACCAGAGGGTTCTTTCTGGGCCTAAATGAGGCGTTTTAGAACCTATCAGCTTAATAACCTGAACTCATTTGGTGTATAACCAACGCGTTTTTTAAACAGACGGGCAAAATGTTGGGGGTATTTAAAACCCAACTCATAGGCAATTTCATTGATTGTTTTATCGCTGCCAAAAATCTTATTTTTAGCTACATCAATAATTTTATTCTGAATGTATTCCTGCGCAGATTTTCCTGTTTCTTTCTTAATCAGATCACCAAAATACTTCGCTGAAAAATGTAGTTCTCCTGCACAATAGGCCACACTTGGCAACCCAATAGAATATGGCTTTTCGGAAATAAAGTACCCATTTAATAATTCTTCGAATTTCTCTAAAACGCCTTTATTTACTGCGTCTCTGGTAATAAATTGCCGATCGTAAAATCGGTCACAATAGTTTAGTAATAATTCTATGCCCGATGCAATAACCTTCTTACTGTGCTTGTCAACGGATTGTTGTAATTCAGTTTCAATCTTTGCAAAGAGATCTAGTACAAGTTGGCGCTCCTTAGTTGAAAGGTGCAGCGCCTCATTGGTCTGGTAACTGAAGAAATTGTGTTCTGCGATGCTCTTTCCTAGCGAAGTGCCCAGGAGCATGTCTGGATGGAATACTAAGCCATGCCCCATAGGCTGGTAATAGTCCACCTTATTTTCTACATCGATAACCTGTCCTGGCGAAATGAAAACGAGCGTACCTGCCTGGTAATCGTAATACTGACGACCATATTTCAAATCTCCACACTTTACATCTTTCAAAAAGATACAGAATATCTCAAAGTGCATCTTAGAGCCGGTTCTTTCCTTAGCTTTTGAAAAATCAAGTACACTGACCAGCGGATGCATCGTATCATGGTTATTGAATGCGTTGTATTCGTTGACAGATTTGAAGTAATATTCCTTATCCATGTCAATCAGATTTGTCACTCAAATTTATGCATAATAGTGTCATGTGGGCTATTAGACAGGGCGAATCAGCAATATTGGTAGTAAAAGCAGGAATCTGTCTACTAAATCCCCTTTCTCCACTTCCTACTTTTGTGAAATCTGCAATGTTGGTACCGACCGGGCAGAAGTACAAGGTTTCTTAAATATTAAGATATAGAGATATGCAAACAGTTAAATTAAACAATGGTGTTGAAATGCCTATCCTGGGATTTGGCGTATTCCAGGTTACTGATCAGGCGGAGTGTGAAAGAAGCGTAGTGGATGCTATTGAAACGGGCTACAGATTGATAGATACCGCCGCTTCCTATATGAATGAAGAAGCGGTAGGCAGAGCCATTAAGCGTAGCGGCGTGCCCAGAGAAGAATTATTTATTACCACCAAACTCTGGATTCAATCTAATGGGTATGAGGGGGCCAAATTGGCTTTTGAAAATTCGCTGAAGAAACTGCAATTGGATTATTTAGATCTTTATCTGATCCATCAGCCTTTTGGTGACGTGTATGGGGAATGGCGGGCGATGGAAGAGCTATATAAAGAAGGAAAGGTAAGAGCAATTGGCGTAAGTAATTTTCATCCTGACAGACTGATTGACCTGATTGTTCATAATGAGATTATTCCGGCTGTGAACCAGGTAGAGACTCATCCTTTTCATCAACAATCAGAGAATCAGCAGTTCCTGATAGAGAATGGCGTACAGATCGAATCCTGGGGGCCGTTTGCTGAAGGAAAGAATGATATTTTTTCCAATGAGCTCTTGTTGTCTATAGGTCGCAAATATGATAAATCTATTGCTCAGGTAATCCTTCGCTGGCTTACACAACGTGGTGTTGTTGCCATCCCGAAATCTGTACGAAAAGAACGTATGGCAGAAAACTTCGACATTTTTGATTTCAAGCTGAACGCAGAGGATATGGAGGCAATTAAAGGGCTGGATATGAAAGCGAGCAGCTTTTTCGATCATCGTGACCCGGCTATGGTCAAATGGTTGGGCGAAAGAAAACTGAGTAATTAATCTCAGCCACATACGGCCGGTTTTTAGCCTGTTTTAAGGCCAAAATGAGCTAAGGCTTCCTCCTGCGTCCTGAAGGCTCAAAATACTCCCATAGATACTTCGAAATCTTTCTTATGAGGTTTTCCGCTTCATTCTCATCTGTCCAGCGCTGATCTTTATTGTTCTTTGTGCCTGCATAGAACACATAATCCCCATGTGGCGCATTTACCAATATCACTTCAGACCTTGAAGCGTCTACAGAACCTGTTTTATGTGCTGCCTGCACATAAGGCGGGATCTGGGAGAGTCCTGTTTCATCGTAATACCCATGTGTCATCAGGCGGTACATCCGTTCAGAAGCGGCTTTACTGATGATCTCGCCCTGGCGGATCTTCACCACCAGCTCAGCCATCTCATGTGGGGTGGTCATGCCCCAGCCGTATATATTCCTGATGCCCTCACGTCCCGGCGTACGGGAATTCACCCGGGTAACGGAAAAGCCGTATTGTTCCATCAGTTCATTAATACGCTGTCCGCCACCGGCTAGCGCCTGGTTCCATAGAGAAGTGGTATTGTCGCTGTAAGACATCATTAATGCCAGTAATACACTGAGGTCTGTTTCGGTGCTGTCTTTGAAGAATTGCATTAATCCGGAGCCTCCGTATTTGATGGAATCCCGGTAAATGAACGGCTGATGGTATTTGAGTTCACCCTTCTCGATCTTATCAAACACGCCTACCAGGATGGGGATCTTTACAATACTGGCTGTGGGGAAGATGGTGTCTTCATTAATACCCATATAACGGCCGGTTTTAAGGTTTCGGACATAGATACCTATATCTCCGTTGAAGTCCTTGATGAGTTCCCGCAACCCCTTTTCAAGTTTGCGATCCTGTTGTGAAAATGCCAGTGTTGGAAGAAGTATGAATAAAAAGAGGAACCGGTACATGTTTTATATCGACGTTTGCCCTAAGATATAAAACAGTACCGGAAATTTCCTCAAAAGATAAGTCTCTCCCTGGCGCATATTTTGCGGCATAACAGGTAAACCTGTGTTATGCTTAGGAATTCCACTTTCTCAGTGATAGCCGTCACGGCATATCTGCTATCGTATTGTATATTGTTACAGATCGAACAGACACAATGGCTGGCCGTCCGTATGTTCCTTATCTCACCTTTGTTGGTAATATGGATGGTGTATACCGTATTGAAATACGGTGTATACACCGGCCGGGAACTGGCGGAAGGTGAAGAATACGGTTACCAGGACAGGCAGTGAACCTTACCAGGTTAAAAATGCTAAAGTAAGAACCTCTGCAGAAAGGGGGCGCTGGTCACTACGCGACGAAGTACGAAGTTATACATAGTAGCGGGTAATAGTTCTGAAACCACCTTAATATTGCTCTGTTGAATCTAATGTATATTTCAAGCGGAGACAATACTTTTTTTTGGTAATTTACTTATCGAATAACTCGTAACCCACATTATGCAAAAGATCAACAGTCCCTCCACGCAATCTCATATTCCTGCGGCGTTTCCAGAAAAGTTCAGTACTAATAATGGGCTTGCCCATGAAGCTGTAGCCCCTTCTCAGTTGAAAGAAAGTAAAATACCTGTACAGGCAGAAAGTACAGCACCTGTACAAACAGACAGAAGTAGCATTCCTCCCTTTCGCTTAGCACGGGAAGGCGTAGTACAACGCTCTACTGAAAAAGTAGAGATGAAAGGGCTGGGAAAAGGAGATGACGATGATGATAAAAAAAAACTCCCTCTGTCCACTCAGGGGCAACCTACTAAAAGCAGACGTAAGAGAACTAAAAAGAAAGAAAATACTGCCACTCAAACAACAACACCAACACCTGCGCAGACACCAAAGAACACAGCCACGCCCACAACTACAGTTCCAGATCAGCCAAAGACTGATTTGTTAACCCGTGAAGAAATAGCGAAAGAACTAACAACGGAAATTACAGATTTAGCAGGCTTTGTGAACGAGAAGCTTCAGGTGCAGGCAACAAGAATACCTTTTCTTATTGACCTCGTAAAAAAGGTATCAATACCATCCAGGCTTTTTCTGTTCGATAGTAGCGGTAAAATATACATTGAAGAAGAGGAAAATAACATCCGTCGCACGCCAGCATTGTTACCTTATACAAAAAAAATAAAGATCTGGGAAGACTTACAGATCAAGCTTATTGACCTCAATGCTGAATTTTCTGAGAAGTTTGAAATACTACAAAGTAATTTAATCAATGCGGTAGATTATAAGGAGGCCGTTCAATTACTGTCGGCTTTAAGGAGTGCAAGTACAACTATTATTGAACCCGCACTGGATCAGTCTAAAAAAGATATCAGCAATGCAAGAAAAGCAAGTGATACCTCTACTAAAAAGATACTTTTTACTGAGCGGGAAAAGAAGCTAAGAGGAAAAGAAGATGCCCGTTTTTCGATAGAAGAACTTCAGCAACAAATAGAAGAACTGGTGCCTTTTATAGAATTAGTAGAAGAGGCCAGACGTGCACTGCCACAGCTTTATGCCTCGTATGAAAAATGTGCCCGGGAATATGATATACTGAATGCCCAGGTCGTTACAATCCGTAAGGAATACGATATTGCCGTGAAAAAGCTGGAAGAACAAAACCAGATGTTGGCTCAGCAAATGCAAAACCAGCAGCAACTAGAGGCAATTTCTGCAACCGCAGATCAGGACCTGGCAGACTATCATGATTTCGGTGGCGAAATCGAGGATAACAGCAATACTTTTAGTGATTACAAGCTCTTACACGACGAAGTGAAATCACTCTATGAATTATTAAAAAATGAAGATATAGAATTCATTCAGGCACATATATTCAGTCATACCAAACAAACAGCGGTATTGGCATCCCGTTTCCCGGAACTCAAGAAGCCCTTGCCCGAAGCGAAAGCCCTGTCATCATGGATAGACAAAAAGAAAAAAGATATCGAAGAGGAACTGAAAGAATATCGGGACATCAAATCCCTTCGTCAACAAACAAGCGAGGCGAAAGAAGATGATCAATTGCCGAACCTGATCGAAGAGAAAAAGCAAATTAAATCAAGATATAATAACGCAATAGGCAAAGCAGTTAACCTCGTCATAATCGACCTCAAAGCAATCAGAAACGATGAAAGAGCACTTGATGAACAATTATTCCCCTACCTGGAAGGATCAGAGGCACTAAGAAGCAAATTAACCTCTTTACGAATTAGTACGCTATCAAAAAAGAATGCTGATTACAGCCGGCTAATAGAATCTTTACTCAACCATCCCAGGGTGATCGACAAATTCAACCTAAACAAAGAACTCAGCTATCCTGTTGCAGAAGAAAAATACGAAAGCAGATGCATGGAACTGCAATACCTCGTCGATGCATTAAGCGGAGGTGCTTTCGTACAAGTGGGCCGTATGCGCAAAGATTCACTGGTGGAAGCATTAAAGGGGATCGGTTTCCTGGGCCAGGCCGCTGCCGTTAATGAAGGCAATGCCCAAACCTACGAAGCCGACGGCATCATCTGGTTCTCCGATACAAAAATGGAAGTAGTGCAACACAAGATGACTGTCACCAGAAATCTGTTTGGTCAAAGAAAACACAGCGTAGGAGAGATCACTGGTCCGCAGTTCGAAAAACAGCTCTCAGAGGCTGCGAATCAGCTCTGTGGCCTTACCGCACAAGGCAATGCCGTTAACAGCCTGCACGCCAGCGGTGAGCCAGAGATCCCGCCGCCAGGTATAGGCCGCGAACGCATCGCCAACCTGAAATTCACGAATGTTAAAGTTCCTGTTTCAACGCAGACATTTGAAGAAGTAATCGAAGAAACAATGGATGTAACTGTTGCTAACATCAAACGATATCGCTGCGTGGAAAAGATAGTGCTAAACTTCGCTGATGGAAAAATAATTTATAAGAGAATAGATAATACGCCGGTATACCAAAAGGAATAAATTACTTTTCCTACTCAGTCTACCGGCGATTTCGTACGTACTATCCGCAGCCAGCCGGCGAGCAGGTGCTTGAACCTGAAGTATCTGGTCTACGCCCGTGGCCGGTATATGACAAGCCGTGAACGGCATGCTATTGCACTTTTATTGTACATAACGCTGCCTGCAAACCTTCGGCTTCCACACCCGCTTTGATAGTACCCCCTTTTTCCGCTGACTGAACAATAAACACCAGCTTTCCGCTAAACGCCTTCATCTGTGGCAACTGGAACGGCTCCAGGCTGGTGGCGTCTCCATTGGCCACTGCTTTGAAACTGCCGGGGCCTGTTACTTTGAAATGCAGTTCATTGGTGGCATCAGGACAAAGATTACCGTCTTTGTCAACGATGCTGGCAGTGATATAGGCCAGATCTTTTCCATCGGAAAATAAACTGCTGCGGTCAGCTTCCAGCACAATATGATGCGGTGCACCGGCGGTCCTGACACTGTCTGCCGCCACTGCTTTGCCATTTTTATCATATGCTACTACTTTGATAGTTCCCGGCTGGTAAACCACATCCTTCCACATCAGGCGGTAACGGTGCTGATGACTGGATGTGTCTTTGGAAAGCTTACCCATACTTTTACCATTCACAAAGAGTTCAGCACTTGGATAGCTGGTATAACAGAACACCGGTGTAATTTGTCCTTCGCGGCCGGGCCATGTCCAGTGGGGTAGGAGATGGAGTGTGGCCTGTTGAGTATTCCATTTACTCCTGTAAAGATAGAAACGGTCTTTCGGTATGCCTGCCAGATCAAAAATGCCGAAATAAGAACTATGGGAAGGCCATTTTGAATCGTATGGAGTAGGTTCTCCCAGATAATCAAACCCCGTCCAGACAAACTCCCCGATCACATAGTCAAGATCATCCTGCTGTACAAATTCATCATCGGGCACCTGCGACCAGGAACAGGCTTCGAAATCATATGAGGAGCACTGGTTGTCATCATACATCTTCCCTTTATGGAAGGCCAGCGGGAATTTATATACACCTCTTGAGCTTACAGTAGATGCAGTTTCAGTGCCCATTAAAAAGCCCTGCGGCAGTTTACTGTGCGCCTCCGGATAACGCTGCGGCTTGTAATTAAAGCCAGGAATATCAAGTACTGCCGCAAAACCCTTGTTAAGGGCATCATCAATGCGGTCCATACCCGCTGTTACGGGTCTTGTAGGATCTTCCCGGTGGCAGATGTCCTGCAGGCGGCGGGCGATATCCTTACCATCAGGAGAGCTCTGATCAGGTACTTCATTGCCTATGCTCCACATGATATTGGAAGGATTGTTACGGTAGTGATGTACCATGTTGACCAGGTCTTTTTCTACCCACTCATCAAAGTACTGGCTGTAGCCATTCTTTACCTTGGGCGCTTTCCATTCGTCGAATGATTCCACCATCAGCATGATGCCCATTTCATCACAGAGTTTTACCAGCTCGGGCGCCGGCATATTATGTGACGTACGGATGGCATCACAACCCATATCCTTTAGTAACCTGACCTGCCTGCGCAGCGCGGCTGTATTGATAGCTGCCCCCAGCGGACCAAGATCATGGTGATTACATACGCCTTTGAACTTCCTCGGTTGGCCGTTCAGCAGAAACCCTTTACCGGCTTTATATTCAATAGAACGGATGCCAAAAGGTGTTTCATATTCATCTTTCAGCTGACCGCCTTCATACAGGCGGGTAATGGTTTTATACAATGCCGGTGTTTCCGGCGACCATAAAGCAGGTTGTTTGATGATGAACTGTTGTCTGGCAATGGTGCTGTCGGCCGGCACCAATGTAGTAACTGTAGCCACCTTTTTGCCGGCAGCATTCAATAATATTGTTCTTACTTCCACTGTTTGAGCTTTGGCAGATCTGTCAATGCTAGTAAGCAGCTGGATAGTTGCCTGTTCTTTATTCACAACAGGAGTGGTGACGTAGGTACCCCATACAGGAATATGGGTATCGTTTGTCACGATCAGATGAACATTACGGTACAGGCCCGCACCGGGATACCAGCGGGACGCCTGTTCGAAGTTCTCCAGTCTTACGGCCAGTGTATTCTGAGCTTTTGCCCGGACATAATCAGTAACATCAAAAGAGAAAGAATTGTAGCCATATGGCCAGTTGCCCACTTTCTTACCATTGACATAAACCACAGCATTGCTCATGGCACCGTCAAATAGCAGTACAGCTCTTTTGCCTGCTTCTAATCCGGGTACAGCGAACGACAAACGATACCAGCCCGTGCCGATAAAAGGCAAACCGCCGGTACGGCCAGCTTTCATGGTTGCTTCCTGCTCACCGTTCTGCTCGATCTTTACTTTCTGTATATCGTTGTTGCCATCGAAAGGGCCGTTAATAGCCCAATCGTGAGGGACGGTGACAGACTCCCATAGTTTATCATCAAACGAAGGCTGAATAGCTTCCGGATGATCTCCTTTCGCAAACTTCCAGTTCTTTTCCAGCAGGTATTCCTGACGTATCTGGGCCATACCGCGTACACTCATGGCCATGATAGCCAGCAGCAATAATCCTCTATATTTATTCATAACCTATTTTACTTTTAGCCAGACAGCTATTATTTCTATTGTATATGATGTGGCGTCTGCAGCGGGTATATTCGTGATCTCTATTTTATCGAGTGTACGGAGGTCAGACACTTGTTGATCATTTCCCTTCAACCATAAGGGCATAAAGCCAGGATAAGGCCTGGGTAGCAACAGTGTCTGATCAGCCTTAAAATCATTCAGTGGTAACTCTATATCCCTGAATTCATTTGTAAGCGGAACAGTTGCAGCAATGGCAGCGGGATCTGATGAGATCAATGCCACTCTTGCGTTGGCTTTCTGTTGTCCTGTTACCCGTGCCCGAACAACCACTGTATTAAATGCCGGTAGTTCCTGGCCTCTACCTTTCAGTTGTGCCGCTACTGCACGGCTTACGCCGTTTATGGCATCAGTTTTAGTGCCATTGCCGTTGATGCGTATGGCAAGTTGTTCTGATCTGTCGCCGGATGTATATGCACCAGGCGTATAGGTAGGCAGCATGATCAGGTCCTTGTTCTTCGTTGCATCCAGTAATGACAACATGGTATTAGGAGCAGCGATATACGTCTGCCAGGTATCCCGGTGATAGTTATCCCATGCATAAGGATCTCCTGTATAATCACCAGGGAAGGCGGTATAGTTGCTGCCTTGTTGTATGATCAATCTATACTGCAGAAGGCCCGGCTGGAGCAACTCTGCCGGCAGTGTTGCTGTGTAGCGTGACACAGTGATAGCTTGCATATCCAGCTTGAACCATTGACCACCTAAGTGTGTCCCTTCCAGCCAGATATGCGCTGTGGAGTCTATACCGGCAATAGTTGCTTCGATGGCGATAGGGGTGCCTGCTGTTAACTCTGTAAAGGGCGTATGATTGACAGCCAGCGCTGTATGCACAGGTTGTGGCGCTACGAATTCAGACAGCCCAATCACGCCATTGATCTTATTATCGCTGATATTACTTTGCTTCCCTTTGCGGACCAGCAGATATGTTCCGGGAGAGATCGTGAAAGTGTTAGCAATTACATTCGCCTCCGTATGATTGTCCTGGTTGACAGCACTCAGGTTGAAGTCATCTCCAACGTCCGGCAATCTGATCGTCATTTGTTGCCGGTTCCATTGTATACGTCTCAGCTCTTTTGCAGGAGAAGTTTTGTCAAACGGATCTTTCAGCTGTACTACGTCAGGCATCACTTCTAAACGCCATACGCCGTCTTCTATTTTGTCCAGGAAGTAAGCGCCTGTTCCCTTGTACTGAACCAGGGGAGAGCTGCCTGTACCTGCCAGGCGTAGTAGTTGACCGGGATTGATGGCATTAGTGTTGGTATTGCCTGTATAGTAAAATTCCGTAGCAGTGTTCCATTCACTTAATTGTTGTGCATAACTTACCCTCGCAGCGCCAAATAAGGTATCAGCAGGATAAACGCCATAGCTTTTAGTCCTCGGCAGTTGATGGAAAACTTTGCCGGCAATGAGAAAGCTGATTGCTTTCTCAGGCGTATAAGCCAGGTTCAGGTAATGCGTCTGGTACTCCGTATTGGCATATGCCGTATGTAAAGGATCATATGCGAACTGTGTAGCCCACTGGAAACCAGCAGTGCGGAAACTCCTGGCCATAGCAGGATACATCACCGGTTGCAATACATCTCCTGCATCGAATTCATATACCATCCGCGCCTTATTTTTAAAAGCAGGAATAGTATCGAACACCACCGCATAACGGTCTACATTAGGCAGCAGATTGCCCTGTAATGTACGGTTAGCAACCAGCCCTGTAGGATACCATTGAAAACTCACACCATCAATATTGGCGCCTGCAACAGCACTCGCATATGAAGGCGACTCGCTGATGTTATAGAACACAGGTTTGTTCCATCCTGTACTCCTGATAGCAGCAGCCAACCTGTTCACATAACTGGCAGCAGCAGATAATGGTCCGCTGTGATGTGGTTCATTATTGATCTCCGTGGCAATGATATCCGGATCATCTTTATAACTAAGGCCTGTATATGGATTCACATGCACGAAGAACTGTTTTACATAGTTCTCCTGTGCACGGATGGCTGTATCATTTACCAGCGCTTTGTCTTTACCGAAGATGGAAGAGAAGCTGCCTGTGTTTTCATCCTTCTCAGGATAACCATTGCCCCAGAAAGCAATAGGCGTTAATAAGATCCTGATCTTTCTCTCTTTCAGTTTGCTTAGCAGGTAATCAAAGAGATCAAGATGCTCGTTCGTCAGCAAATTACCCGCTGCATCTGTGATCTCTGTATCCCACACATGCACGCGGAATGCATCTGTTCCGAGCCTGGCGAGATGATATACATCTTCGTCGATGGCCTTTTTCAGATCCACGCCCAGTGTTTTATGAGAACGGTAGCCGTATGCAAAAGGAACCGTATAGTTAACACCAAAAAAGACAGCTTCTGTACCATCGGCTGTATAGCGGATGATGCCGGTCTTATCAACATATACCAGCGGCTTTTCCTTTTTTGTATGCTGTGCGAAACCTGTATTGGCTGCTAAACTGATTATTAATAATAAAGCTATTCTTCTTATTACCATGCCGGATTGATTGAGCTGTTATCTGAAAGCATCCATTGCAAAAGTGGGCTTCCCGGAATTGTCGAATGCGCCTAGTGAATAGTTCTGCCACTTATTATAAGCCTGCGGTTCCCAATAGAAAATCCCAAGACCTTTGCCATCCGGTAAGTTATGGATTCTTCTGAAAAGGTCCGTAATAAAGAAGTTCGTAGCTACCGGGGCAGTAGCCGGCATGCCCGCTTCACATATCATGATCTCTTTATTGTAACGGGCGATCATATCTTTCATGTTCGCTTCGCATTGCTGGTTGGGCGTCTGCCATTCAGCAGTGGCAGGGTATAATGACATGCCGATAATATCAAAGTTGGCCTTATTCTGCGTTAGTCCGTCAAACATCCATCTGAACAATTCATTGTTATACCCGTTGGATACGTGTACGATCACTTTAATATTGTTGTCAATCTCCTTCACTGCTTTATAACCTGCATTGATGAGCAATGCAAAATTGTCCATATGCTCAGAGGCTTTCCCCAAGGGCCATAACATGCCATCATTGGTTTCATTGCCTACCTGTACCCATCCAGGTGTGATGCCTTTTGCTTTCAGAGCACTCAGCACTTCATGTGTATGATTATACACAGAAGTTTGCAAAGCTGTGATGTCCTGACCGCTCCAGGCTGCAGGTGTTGTTTGTTTAGCAGGATCAGCCCATGAATCACTATAGTGGAAATCGATCATGAGCTTCATGCCCAGGCTATTGGCACGTACTGCCTTTGCTGTCACGTCAGCGATGTTATTATACCGGTTTGCCGGGTTTACCCATACACGCAGGCGGATGGCATTGAGGTGCATGTCCTTCATCAACTGCATACCGTCTGTCTGTTTACCTGTAGTATCGTAGAATTTAAGCCCCGCATCCTCCATTTCAGTGATCCAGCTTACATCTGCACCACGCACCATATTTGTCAGGATAGGATTGGCTGCAGGTACATTATCCGGCATATCGAATTTTCTGCAACCTGTAGTGGCCATCAGTAGTATACCGGTGGCTATTAAAAGATATCTCATAACGTTCTCATTCTTTATTTGCATAATGATGTACCCTTTTACAGTTTAGTGAGTGTAAAGGTATAGTTACCTGCCTCGCTCAGGTTGAGTACAACTTTATAATTACCAGCTACTCCACCAGGAGCGGAGATATTACCACCGTCCTGTACCAGTTTACCATCGGTAGGACCGTAGTTGATGGTCCATGCATTATTGGCCCTGAACTTAAATCCGCCGGCAGCCTTGATCTGTACTGAATTGATGATCCATGTGCCAGATGCGGCATCAAACTGCATAGGTACATCTGTATTCCAGTCGGTAACGGCATCGCCTACGATTGACCAGGTAGTAAGTGTTGTGCTCCAGTCGCGGGAGTTGACATTGGCTCTCACCAGGAAATAACCTTCTCCGGGGGTATAAAGATTACCACCGCCTTTTACCATCTTTGTGGCGCTTTCATAGCCCCATGAAGGATCATTCCAGTTAGGCGCGGTAGTGATCTTGAATGTATAGTTGTTACTGGAATTATTCGGGAACCAGATATAACCTTCATATGCTCCTTTACCTCCCACATCAGCCAGCGTAGGCGCTGTAGCAGCATTCCATCCCTGGTATTCTCCTGGTACCCACAATCTTGAAACGGTGCTTGGGGCATAAGCTGTTATAGTAAGGTCGATGATCTCCGAGTAAGTAGCAGGTATGGTAGATGGATTTGTAGATGTTCCATTCTGACGTATTGCTGCTTTCATACGCACATGCAGTACGCCGGCTTTATTGCCTTCAAGGCCCGCCCGCAGTGCAATAGTATTCAATGCATCAACCGTATAGTCCTTTGTGGTATCGGTATTCATCACAAATTCCACTGCGCTGCTCATTGTGCTGCTGGTGTCAAACTGAAGGGAATAAGTAACATCAGCTTTAATGCCATAGCTCAGGGAAGACCATGCAAATGACACTGCTTTATCTTCACGATGGGTACTGTCCAATATGATAGAAGTAATGCTGCTACTGAAATCCGGCTTATCTGTAGGTAAGGTATACACAGATTTTGTTTCGTCCTTCTTACAGGATGCGAATACCAGGATGAGCAGAAAATAACCAATAATGCGTTTCATACAATCGTTTTACAGTTGATGTTAATAGCCATCGTTTTGTACCAGGTTAGGGTTGGCGATCCTGTCGGTGTTGGGAATAGGGAATACATTGTATTTCTCCTGTACACCGGTACCTGCTGCTACACCGCCTTTAAACGGCCACACATAGCTGCCACTGGTCAGTTTACCAAAGCGCACGAGGTCTGTTCTTCTTTTGGCTTCCCAGTACAGTTCCCGGCCTCTTTCTGCCAGCAGGAAATCCAGCGTCAGTTCATTGGCGCTGATGTCTCCATTGGTATTGCCGTATGCACGGCGGCGCAGGAGGTTCACATAATTCAATGCTTCTGCAGCAGTACCACCACTGCCACCTCTTACCACGGCTTCTGCATACATCAGGTAAATATCTCCCAGCCTGAACATAGGGAAATCCGTATCGGTGAATCGCCTGGTAGGATCAGATCCCGGCTGTCCTGTAGAACTGATATTCTTGAATTTAGGCACGGCATATCCATCATTAAAGCTGGACAGATCACTGATATCGAGGTTCTGTCCGCTGGTGTAGAACATGGCGCGTTTATCTGTATTGCCCAATGGATCGGGGAACAGGTCTACGATGTTTTTGGTAGTCCTCATACCTCCCCATGCTGTTGACATGCCATAGTCAGCGGGATTCATGGTGCCTCCGATAGAGCCGAGTACAATGTAACTGGTGTTACCGTAAGACTGTGATGTTACTCCATCTGCGAGGATAGGGAAGATGATCTCTGCTGTGAGATTGTTATCTGTTTTGAACAATTGGGAATAATCCGTCGCCAGCTGATAAGTAGTAGCGTTGATCAGCTTATTGCAATATGTGATCGTCTCAGTATTCTTCTCAGTGCCGGTATACACCTTTGCATTGAGATAGAGTTTCGCCAGCAATGCCCATGCTGCTCCTTTGTCCACTCTGCCATACTCGTTGGTACGCGGCTCAGGCAACAGTGTTTCCAGGTCTTTCAATTCTGTTTCCAGGTAAGTGAACAGGTCAGCCCTGGATATCTGTTTGGGCTGGAATGCACCAACAGGATCAGCCTCTGTTACAAAAGGAACTTTGCCATACAGGTCAATGGCTATCCAGTAGTAAAACGCGCGCAGGTAGCGGGCTTCATAACGGTATTCTTTGATGTCAGCTGCTACATCAGCAGGGAAACTGCTTGTTTTGTCGTCCGTCGTCTGACGGAGAAATTCATTACAGGCCGCTACTCCAAAGAAGATACGGTCATACATCACTTTCACATATTTACCATCTGGTGTAAAGTTCAGGTTATGAAAACTTAGCAGGTCGCCGTCGTTCCACCCTATCACTGCTTCGTCTGTGGTAAGTTCCTGCAATGACCAGTAGTTACGGAGGAATACGTTAGTACCTGTATTATCTGTAACAATATCTGACAGGCTGTTATCTTCATAGTGTTGTCCGCTGAGGCAAAGACTGCCATACAGTTTGGCAAGTACGCCCTTTATTTTTACAGGATCTTTATAGACTGTTTCCGATGTTTCCTGTACATAGGGTAAACGGTTCAGGTCTTTGGTGCAGGAGCTGGTGGCCATCGTAATGGCTACACAAGCGGTTATTATAGAAAGAGATTTGATTGTCATGGTTCTTCTTTTCATCAGTTAGTAAGCGATGTTGATCCCCAGGGAATAAATACGTGGCTTCGGATAGGGATTGTTGTCAATACCGTTGAATATCTCCGGATCCAGACCACTGTACTTTGTGATCACAAATACATTCTGTACGATGGCATTCACGCGCAGTGTGGCTGTATTACGGAGGATCTTGCCGAAGTTGTATCCTAGTGAGAGGTTATCCATTCTCAGGAAAGAAGCATTCTCCACATAGTAGTCAGAAGAATACTGGCTGTTATTAAATCCTGTGTTCAGGTAATCAGCATTCACATTGCCGATGTAGCCCATGGATGTTCTGACGCTGTTGTACGCACCACCTGCCGATCTGATGTTGTTATACACATAGTTGCCGATGTTGCTACGCACTACAAAGGAGAGATCCCAGTTGAGATAATTGAACTGTGATGTAAAGCCCATGGTTAACCTGGGATTGGGCGATTTATATCTGTAGAACATGTTGCTTCCTTCACGGGGCTTTTCATATACACCTTCCACAGGTCTGCCATTGGGATCATAGACCTGTTTATATACATAAAAGGTCTGAGGCGCATATCCGACAGTATTGATCTGGACAGTATTGCCGGTACCACCGGAGATGCCGCCAGTCAGTATACCCTCAGAGCTCGAATCTGATACATTGGAGAGCTTCAGGATCTTATTCTGGTTATAGCTGATGTTAAATCCTGCTTTCCAGCCGAACTTTTGTTTTTCAACGATGGCGGCATTGATGGCCAGTTCCACACCTTTACTTTCAATGTTACCCACATTCGTCAGCACGTGGTTACTGAGGTTGGCGCCGGCAGCAGTAGGAATATCCGCCAGCAGATCCTTTGTTTTCTTATAATAGAAATCCAGGGTACCGCTGATCCTGTTGTTCAGGAATCCGTAATCAAGACCGGCGTTCCAGGCTGCAGTCTGTTCCCATTTGATATTAGGGTCATAAGCTTCTGCACGGTAGGTGAAATAGGAGCCGTTCCCGAAAGGATATTGCACGTTATTGGCGCCCCGTGTATAGATGGGCAGAAAGGGATAGGCAAGGCCTATGTCCTGGTTGCCGGTCACACCATAACCCACACGTACCTTCAGGTCAGAGAAGGTATTGACATCTTTCAGGAAGCCCTCTTCTTTGATCCTCCAGGCCAGGGCCACAGAGGAGAAGTCGCCCCAGTGATTGTTGGCTGCGAAACGGGAGGAACCATCGCGGCGGATAGAGGCCGTTAAGAGATAGCGGCCCATCAGGGTATAGTTGGCACGGGCGAAGAAGGAGATCAGCGTATTACGGCTGGAATCTGCCACCGGGATGTTGATCACATCGCCCTGGGCATTCCGTACGGGGTAAGCCGGGCTACCCCGGAAGAAGTCCTGGTAGGAATAACCTGCAGTAACATCCAGTTTGCTGGCAATGCCCTTCAGGTCTTTTGCATACGTCAGGTAGAGGTCGAGCAGCTTGTCTTTTCTTCTCTGGGAATACTGGGTCATAGACCCACCCCTCTGGTAAGACTGGGCTGCATACGCAGGCACAAAGCCATTACCTGCTGTTTTGGAAACGTCATAACCGGCGTTGGCCGTCGCTGTAAGCGCCGGGAAGAAAGGCAGTTTATAATCCACTTTGATGCTACCGATGCTCCTGTATACATCACTCAGACTGGAGTTGAGCATCAGTAGTCCAAGCGGGTTTTTGGTGGCCAGTTCGATAGGAGTACCGGTAGCCGCATTCAGCCACTCCCAGAAGTTGCCATATTTATTGCTGGCGTATACTGGCTGGGTAGGATCGAACCCAATGGCCGCTCCAATAGCTCCTTCGTTGGCAAATCTCGTCTTCTGGTATACCCCTTTTACGTTGATCGTTACTTTCAGGCTGTTATTGAAGAAAGAAGGGGATAAGTTCAGGCTTGCCGAAGTTCTTTTGATATTGCTGGTTTTTAGGATACCATCCTGGTAGGTATGACCTACAGACAGGCGGTAAGGCAGTTTTTTGATGCCTCCTGAGATACCCAGGTTATAGTCGCCGCCAAAAGCCTTCTGGAATATCTGGTCCTGCCAGTCGGTATTGGCAACCCCTACCAGCGCTTTTTCATCATCGTTACCTTTCTCTGCAATGAGGCGGCGGTACTGATCGCCGTCCAGTACATCTATCTCGTCCCTTCTTACAGATTCAGACAGTACAGTGTTGAACGTCACTTTCAGCCGGCCGGCAGCACCGCTTTTGGTGGTAATGATGATGACGCCGTTGGAGGCACGGTTCCCATAGATGGCGGTGGCCGAAGCGTCTTTTAATATATTGAAGGACTCAATATCATTCGGATTTACAAGGCTGAGGGGATTGGCCACGCCGGAAACGCCTTCGCCGGTCAGCGGTACCCC
The DNA here is from genome assembly GCF_900142925.1 of Chitinophaga sp. CF418. GTDB lineage: Bacteria > Bacteroidota > Bacteroidia > Chitinophagales > Chitinophagaceae > Chitinophaga. Next base: position 195,401 of record NZ_FRCN01000010.1, on the reverse strand, counting down.
ATCCACTACGATCAGCGGATTGTTACTGGCGTTGAGGGAGGTACCTCCCCGTATCCTGATGGTACCACCAGCGCCGGGGGCTCCTCCGTTGGAGGTAATGACCACCCCTGCCACCTTGCCCGTTACCAGTTGATCGGGGGTGGTAATGGCTCCCTGCTGGAAATCTTTCGAGCTGACAGTGGCTATTGATCCCGTCAGGTCTTTCTGGGAACGGGTGCCGTAACCAATCACCACCACATCATTGAGGGTGGAGACGGATTCCTGGAGGATCACATGCATGGGCTGTGTGCCAGGCACCCTGACCTCCTGTCTTTTAAAACCCACAAAGGTGATCACAAGGGTATCACCTGTCTGTGCTTTGATGGTAAAATTACCTGCCGAATCGGCAATAGCTACAGTATTAGCCTTTTTCACTGTAATGGTAGCACCGGGGACCGGTTCGCCCGAGGATGTCTTCAGCGTTCCTTTGACAGGTTGCTGGGCATAGGCGGACAATCCCGTTAGCATGACAACAATTAGAGACAGTATACCGTGGAGTACCCGTTTTTTCATTTTCATCGTGGCATTTTTTATTTTGGCTGTATTTTAGCTTGCAAAGTAAGGGGGGCCTTGTCGCAGGTTGTTATTCTATCGTTCATTTTTTTGGTTCTATTGATCAAATTTGCCACTGTGTTGATATTCCACGCCTTATCCCGCGTTTTTTTATGTGTTTACGGTTGTTGCCGGAGGCGTCTCGCCATGCTATTGGGTATGCTGCTCCTGCTACCTGCAGAGGGTGTATTTTCCCAGACGCCGGTTTTACATTTCCGGCACCTGACCAATGAACAGGGATTATCCAATAGTACGGTGGAAACCATTTTTCAGGACAGCAAGGGCTTCATGTGGTTTGGGACCAGGGACGGACTGAATAAATATGACGGGTACCAGATCGTTGTGTACCGGTACAACTCCCGGGACAGCAACAGCATCAGCGATAACTATATTAAATATATCTACGAAGACCATCAGCATCACCTCTGGATAGGCACCCAGAATGGTCTGAGCCGGTTTGAACCTGGTCTGAACCGTTTTACACGGTTTATGCACCGGGCAGACAGCAGAAGTCTTGGGCATAACCAGGTGACCTGTATTTATGAGGATAAGCAGGGCCGCCTCTGGATCAGTACTTACGGTGGTGGGCTGGACCTGTTCGACCGCTCCACAGGGACCTTTACCCACTTCCGTCACCGGCCTGGGTACGCACAGGATATTCCGGACAACCGGGTGAACTATCTCTGTGAGGATGCACAGGGGCGTTTCTGGGTAGCTACAGAGGGAGGCCTGGCCCTCTTTGACCGCGACAGGAAAAGTTTCCGTACCATTCAGCTGCCCTATACCGGTGACAGTGATCCACAGGCGGTCAGGATCGTGAAGTATGACACCCAGGGAGGTTTATGGCTGGGAACAGAAGAAAAAGGACTGCTTTATTATAACCCGGCTAATGGCAGGTTTATTACTTATGAGCATCAGGAGAAGGATGCTTCCAGTTTATCCACTAACCAGATCAGAGCCGTATTATCTGATAGCAAGGGCAAGCTCTGGGCCGGCGGTGTGAACGGTGGATTGAGTCTTTTTAATGCGGAGAATGGCTCCTTTTTCCATTACCAGAATGAACCGGAATACCCCAGGAGTTTATCACAACGGACGGTATCAGCGCTTTTTGAAGACAAACAGGGCATCCTGTGGATAGGCACTCACCGGGGAGGTATCAATATATATGTACCGGGCGCTGAAAAGTTCCGGCTTTATCAGCAGCAGATAAAAGAGAACAGCCTGAGTTACAACGACGTAAAAGCGTTCTGTGAAGACCGGCAGGGCCGGATATGGATAGGTACCGATGGTGGAGGTTTGAACCTTTTTGACCGTAAGCAGCAGCATTTCCGTCATTACCAGTACGACCCCTTTAATAAAAGGACACTTGGCTCAGGAGAGGTGCTCGGTATTACGGAAGACAAACAAGGCGATCTCTGGATAGGGACCTGGGGAGGGGGCCTGAACTTATACCATGCCGCAGACGAAAGTTTTACACGGTTCCTGAATGATCCTGCAGATCCCCACAGCATTAGTTCCAACTATGTGCAGAAGATACTGGAAGACAGCCGGGGGAATCTCTGGGTGGCTACCTACTATGGAGGGGTGAATATGTACGACCGCAAGGCGGGGCATTTTATCCGCTTTACCGGTACCGGCGGCAACAGTCTGTCCGGGAAAAACGCCGTCTCCATGATAGAAGACCGTAAAGGCCGGATATGGATAGGCACCGACGATGGAGGTTTAAACTGTTATGATCCATCCAGCGGCAAGATTGGGCATTATTTTACCACCGGTGAGAAAAAACCGGACCTGCGCGTGTTGTTCACAGATGCTAAAGGACGTTTGTGGGCAGGGCAGTCAGGGCTTTACCTGTTTGATGAAACGAAGAACAGCTTTTCCCTGTATACAACAGCCGCTGGTTTGAGTACGGCCTTTATCAAGGGAATGACAGAAGATAAAGCCGGTAATTTCTGGATCTCTACTTCGAATGGTATTGTACGTTTTCATCCCGGCCAGCATCAATATAAGACCTACAATACAGGCGACGGATTGCAGGGCCTTGAGTTCGAGGCGAACGCCTATCTGCAGACCCGGGACGGTGAGATGTACTTCGGCGGCATTAACGGCTTCAATGCCTTTTATCCGCAGGAGATAGGGGCCAATTCATTTACGCCCCCGGTGTATATTACTGATCTGCAGGTTTCTAATCAGCGGATGCTGCCAGGCATGAAGGGCGCTCCTTTGCAGCAGGACATCAGCCTGACTGACCGTGTAAAGTTTAATTACAAACAATCTTCTTTTTCATTCGGATTTGCCGCGCTGGATTACACAGCGCCGGAGAATAACCAATATGCCTATAAGCTGGATGGCTGGGACAAGAGCTGGAACTATGTGGGAAATGAGAGAAAAGCTGCCTACACCAATCTCGATCCCGGTACCTACGTTTTCCATGTAAAGGCATCCAACAGCGATGGTGTGTGGAATGAGCAGGGAACAGCTATTACGATCGTTATTCAGCCTCCGTTCTGGAGAACCTGGTGGTTTATGTTGCTGTTGTCAGGCATCATCGTGTATGCTGTCTATCGCATGCTGGCATTCCGGCGTGCAAGGGAGCTGAAAGAGATCAGCGAACGGAAACGCGAAGAGGTACACCAGTTAAAACTTCAGTTCTTCACTAATATATCCCATGAATTCCGTACACCGCTGACCTTGATTCTTGGTCCGCTGGAAAAGATGATCAGGGACTCGCAGAACGCTGCACAGCAGCACTCATTCAAACTGATGCAGAAAAACGCTTATCGCCTGCTTGACCTTGTAAATGAAGTGATGGATTTCAGAAAAGTGGAGTCGGGCGTATTGCAGTTAAAAGTGATGCCTGCTAATCCGGTATTGTTCCTGGAAGAGATCTCGGAAGAGTTCAGAGAATGGTCAGCTGATAAACAGGTGCGCTTTACAGTGAATATTGTTGCCGCTCCTGAAGAGGCCTGGTTTGATAACCAGGTGCTGGAGAAGATCATCTACAACCTGTTGAGCAATGCATTTAAATATACTCCCTCAGGAGGAGCAATAACACTGGAGATGCGCAATTCGCTGGAGGGTGTTAAACCAGCGTACCCGCATGAACTGATATTGCAGAACGACTACAAAGCCAGTGAATATCTTCATATCAGGGTAGTTGATAATGGTATTGGTATATCGAAAGAATCAATAGAACATCTGTTTGAAAGATATTTCAGGGTAAATGAAAACCATCTTGGATCGGGCATTGGGCTTGCGTTTGTGAAAAGCCTCACGTTCCTGCATAAAGGCGGTATACGTGTGTACAGTGAACGTAAGCAGGGTACTGAGATTATCATCTCCATTCCATTCCACAAATCGGATTATTCAGAGGAAGAACGATGGATGGGAGATCCTGCGAAGACAGCAAAACAGCTGGAAAGCCTTGTATCCAACCAGCGTTATACGATAGCCGCACCGGTAACTGAGCCTCATGACGGTACTGTCAATCATGCGCCGGCAAATAGTCAGCAGGCTACTGTCTTAATTGTAGATGATAACAGTGAGCTGAGAGAATTTCTGAAATCAGCATTGCTGGCGGAATACAGGGTAATAGAAGCATCCGATGGCCAGATGGGATTTGAGAAAGCAAAGGTGGAAATGCCGGATATTATCATCAGTGATGTGATGATGCCTGTATTGGATGGTATTGCGTTTTGTAAGCTGGTGAAGGAAAACCTGGAGACAAGTCATATTCCTTTTATGATGCTGACAGCAAAGACAGCATTGTCGTCTAACATAGAAGGAGCGGCCTCCGGCGCAGACTTTTATTTTGGTAAACCGCTTAGTATAGAGCTGTTGCTGATCACGATAAGAAATACACTGGAACAGCGGCGTAAATCAAAAGAACGGTTCCTGAAGGATTATTTTTATGAAGCGAAAGAGCTGGTGAATTCTTCCAAAGATAAAGAGTTTATGGATGAGCTACTGAGCCAGATAGATCATCATTTAATGGACCCTGATTTTGATATAAGCCTGCTGTGCAGTAGCATGGGCATGAGCAAGACAAATTTATATCAGAAGATTAAACAGCTGACGGGACAATCTACCGGCGATTTCGTACGTACTATACGGTTAAAGAAAGCTGCTTATATCATGTCCCACGAAGATGTGCCATTGTCTGAAGTCATACTCAGGATAGGGATTCAGACACAATCTTATTTCACGAAGGCGTTCAAGAAAGAGTTTGGAAAAACGCCGACACAGTTTTTGCAGGAACTAAAACAATAGGAAACCACTATAGATTTCACGAAACATTGAGTAAATTCAAGTTCTAACAACCGAACGTTAATAATCGAAAAACATGAAGAAATTATTATCCTGTTTTGTTGTGTCCCTCGGCATCGCATCTGCTGCAAACGCCCAGGGAACGCAATGGCACGTTATCAAAGACAGAATTGTAACCCAATGGGCTGACAAAGTTGACCCGAAAGCCCCACTGCCAGAATATCCACGTCCGCTACTGGTCAGAAGTAATAACTGGATAAATTTAAATGGTCTCTGGAGTTACGCTATTACGCCGAAATCGCAGGCGGAACCTGCTGTTTATGAAGGTAACATCCTGGTGCCTTTTGCGGTAGAATCTGCTTTATCAGGGGTAGGGCGCACCGTTGGAAAAGATAGTTTGCTGTGGTATAAGAATACCATCAGCATTCCTTCTTCCATGAAGAATAAAGATATCCTGTTACACTTTGGTGCTGTAGATTGGCAGACAGAAGTGTTTGTGAACGGGAAGAGTGCCGGTAAACATGAAGGTGGCTATGATCCGTTTTCAATCAACATCACGCCATATCTTAAGAAAGGTGCAAAACAGGAAATAACTGTACGTGTATGGGACCCTACTGATGATGGTCCGCAGCCAGCTGGTAAACAGGTGGTTAAACCTGAAGGTATCTGGTATACACCCGTGACCGGTATATGGCAGACTGTATGGCTGGAAGCAGTTTCTAAAGCATATATCAAGTCAACAAAAAATACACCTGATATCGATAAACACACGATCTCAGTGGCTGCAGATGTAGAGAACCTGCAGGATGGCGATAACCTGAAAATTGAAGTGCTGGACGGCGCTACAGTTGTTGCACGGCAGCAGGTAGGTGCTAAGGAAACTGCGGTACTTACAGTTAACAATGAGAAATTGTGGTCGCCTTCCACTCCGTTCCTGTACGATCTGAAAGTGACACTGGTCCGTAATAATAAACCGGTAGACGAAATAAAAAGTTATTTCGCCATGCGCAAAATATCTATGGCGCCTGATGCCAATGGTATACAGCGTATGCTGCTGAACAATAAATTCCTTTTCCAGTATGGTCCGCTGGACCAGGGCTGGTGGCCTGATGGTTTATATACACCGCCTACTTATGAAGCAATGGTGTATGACATTGACCAGCTGAAAAAGATGGGCTTTAATATGATCCGTAAACACATCAAGGTGGAACCTGCTACCTATTATGCATATTGCGATAAGGCAGGTATGCTGCTGTGGCAGGATATGCCGAGTGGGGATAGAGGCAATGGATGGGAGAACCGACCTGGAATACTGGATCATGCTACTGACAAAGACCGTACGCCGGAATCAGAAGGGTATTACCGTAAAGAATGGAATGCGATCATAGATGCCCTGTATAACTACCCGAGCATTGTAGTATGGATACCATTCAACGAGGCCTGGGGACAATTCAAGACAGCTGAGATCACGGAATGGACGATGAAGAAAGATCCGTCAAGGCTGGTGAATAGTGCCAGTGGTGGTAACTTTTATCCTACAGGACATATCATCGACCTGCATAACTATCCTCATCCTGCCATGCCTAGACCAGACCTCTTTGGCCAGAAGCAGATCCTGGTGTTGGGAGAATTCGGCGGACTGGGATTGCCGCTGGAAGGCCATACCTGGCAGAAAAATAAAAACTGGGGATACCAGTCTTTCAAAACATCTGAGGAAATGTTCAAAAAGTACCAGACCTTCACTGAGAGGATCGCCCAGCTGATTCCTTTAGGTTTATCAGCGGCCGTGTATACACAAACAACAGACGTTGAAGGAGAGGTGAATGGGTTTATGACGTATGATCGTCAGGTAGATAAAATGCCTGTTGACAAACTGTACGAGGCAAATGTGAAATTGTATGATCCCGCACTGGTGAAATAAATTAGTTATAACTGATAATTACATAAACGTTCATCATGTTAAAGAACTTTTTAACTGCTTTTTTTATACTTGGAACATCTGTAGCTGCTGATGCTACCGTTGTTCCCAACAGCCTTTTTTCGGATCATATGATCTTACAGAAAGGCGTGGCTGTACCAGTATGGGGACATGCTAATGATGGAGAGAAGGTGACTGTCCGCTTTAACGGGCAGGAAGTGTCGACCGTCGCAAAGGGTGGAAAATGGATGGTAAAGCTGGCGCCGTTGCCTTACATTACTACTCCGAAGGAGATGACGATAATGGGAGAGAACAAGGTGTCCATTAAAGATATTCTTGTTGGTGAAGTATGGTTGTGCAGTGGTCAGTCCAACATGGAAAGACAACTGGGACCAAGGCCTCCGCAGCAGCCTATTACCGACTGGGAGAAAGAAAGGGATGCCGCGAATTTCCCGATGATCAGGGAGTACTATGTTCCCCTGAAATATGCGCCAGAGAAGGTAGAGGACGTACATGAGAAATGGACGGTTTGCTCGCCGAAGACAGTGTCTGATTTTTCTGCAGTAGGTTATTTCTTTGCCAGGGATCTGTATAAACGGATCAATGTTCCGATAGGTATTATTTTCTCCGCTTTCGGAGGTACTCCGGCAGAAGACTGGACCAGTAAAGCTGCTTTGGAAGGCAACCCTGAATTGACGGAGCTGGTGAAGAATTATGATAAGGTCGTTGAAGGCTACAGGCCGCCGGGAAAATTAATGAACGGACTCTATAACGGTATGATCTATCCGCTTATTCCTTATGCTATTAAAGGTGTTGCCTGGTATCAGGGAGAGGCGAATAATGGGAATCCTAAGCAATACCAGGTGATTCTGCCCAATATGATCCGCAACTGGAGAACAGACTTTGGACAGGGCGATTTCCCTTTCCTGATCGTGCAGATAGCGCCTTATAAGGACATGACGCCGGAGATCAGGGAAGCACAGCTGAAAGTAACGCAGAAAGTGAAAAACACGGCACTGATTGTAACGACAGACTGTGGTGACGCCAATGATATTCATCCATCCCGTAAGCAACCCGTTGGTGCACGACTGGCGCTGGCAGCAAGTGGGCTGGTGTATCACCGGAAGATCGAATATTCCGGTCCGGCATTAAAAACGTACCGTGTTAATAAAGATAGTGCTACGCTGACTTTTGATCATACAGCAAAAGGTCTTCATGCAGGTAACGGAAAATTGTCTGGTTTTACAATAGCTGGCGGGGATAAGAAGTTTGTACCTGCTGTTGCAGTGATCAGGGGAGACAAGGTGATCGTAAGCAGTCCGGCAGTATCTAAGCCAGTGGCTGTACGATATGGCTGGGCGAATGTACCCGAATGCAACTTGTACAATTCGGCCGACCTGCCGGCCTCGCCTTTCAGAACAGATGTGGAATAACATATCTCAAAAGCACTGACGAAAGTCGGTGCTTTTTTTGTGCACCAATGATAGAATTTACCTATTTTCATCTTCCAATAAAATCTATACCAAATGCGTCTTTCCAAAGAGGTTTACCGCGATGATCACTCAAGTAATACAAAGCAGATATTCTATAACGACAAGAAACAGATAACCGGGATACTGGAAACTGGAAAGAATGATACGGCGGAACATGGTCTTTTGAGTGTCTATGAATATACGGGAGAGAACTATCGCGTAGTGAAGTATGGGCATGAAACAAAAAGCTACACTGCCTTTAAGACCAAGGGGCATGCAATACTGGGAGCAAGTGACTGGCATACTGTTGATGAGGCATTTTCTACCCGTGAGTATAAATTTGAAAACGGATTACTGGTAGCGGATCATTATCATAACATCCACCATGGTACGAAGGAGTCTTTGAATTACACTTATCAGAATGGGTTAAAGGTATCGGAAACAAGAATAAGGGAAGATGGTACAGTACTGAAAACAAACTACACCTATCAGAACGGTATTTTGCAGTCACAACTTCTTCTCAGCAACGGCCAGTTTTCCGAACAGATCATTTATGTATATGGGAATAATCAGGCGTTATTGGAAGAGCAAAGATTTAACAAGCATAAAGAAACACAGTATTTAGCCTCAGAAAAGAAATTCTTCTATAACGCTAAGAAAGAGGTTGAGAAAACCGAATATTACGGTAGATATGACGGGAAAATGGTGCTGTATAGAACAGAAGAAGCTATCCGCCAGGGAAATGTGCTGACTAAAAAAGAGGCGTCTTTTTCGGGCATTGAGCAGGTAATCGGTTACTATGATCTGGCAGCACTACATGATACGTTGAAAGAGAGAAGTATGGAGTGGGCTGTCCCAATGTATGATAAAAAGTATGCGGAGAAACCCGTGTTTGATGCCCAAAGCTGCACCATTGAAAAATATGATGACAGAGAAAATGTAACCGAGCTTAAGCTGGTAGATCCTCATACCAGGGAGACATATTGGACTACGTTTTTTCGTAATGAATACAATGATAAATCGCAGCTGGAGTTCACTATTTGTTATAGAATAGTGGATGGAGGGAAGATGGAGGAGAGCAGTATTAAGAAGTTTTATTATGCGGATTGAACCGGTCCTGTTTTTTTATCTTAAAATGGAATAATCAACAATGATGACTGACAAGGATATCCCGGCAACTTTACAGCCCCTTATCAGCATTTAGCGCGAGCAATAGAGATGCTACAAAAAAGGGAAGTGATCGTTTAAAAATTGAATAATAATAGGTCATATGGGAACATGGGCAGTCGGAAGTTTTGGAAATGATTCAGCCGGAGATTGGGTAATGGATTTAATGGAAAATCCAACTTTTGAATTCATCAGGGAAACATTGGAGGAATCAATTGAAAATCCCAATGATGGTATGTCAAATGAAAATGCCATTGCAGCAGCAGAAACTATTTGCATTTTAAATGGGGTTATACCCAGTGACTATGAAGAAGTAAGGCATAACCTTGAGCCTGCAATTGCTAAATTGAAAGAGCGGTCTATACCTGCTGATCTGAAAGCGTTAGCATTGACGGCTATTGAAATAATTGAAAAAGACTCTGAAATAAAAGAGTTATGGGAAGGTGATGAAGAATGGACTGCCGAAATCAGGGAATTAAAACGGCGATTAACAGCATGATATGTCATTGTAGATGCTTTCTCTAATACCTTTTTTTGTTTTTTGGCTCAAGTGCAAATAACCTTTAATTATCCACATCGATTATCCACTCCTTTTTGTAAATAAACTTACCAGAGTATTGCATTAAAACAAGTAGTCTAAATTATAACTGGGGAAATTTGCTAAATTGCGCGCCGCATTCAACTATTTTTTACTGTTAACAGCCAAAACAAGCTTCAATTTTATGAGCATCACCACCATTATTTGTGCCTTACCTGAAATCCGCCATCAGTTAATTCAGCTTATCAGGGATGAGTTTTCAGTTTCCCAACAGATTGCCGAAAAGGTATACGACCGAAGACTGGGTCAGCATTTCCAGAGGTTTCAACCTGATATCCATTTTGTAATTGAATATCCTTATGTAGATAGGGTTTACCGGGATAGTTATTATTCATACTTTTCTACAAAAATGGGTGCGTACAAAAAGGATTGCATCAAGTTGTCTTTTTTTTGTGGAGAAGTAAGAGCAGACCAATTCAGGGATGAATCTCAGATTTTAGATTTAAGAAACAGGTACTTAGGGTTTATGATATTAAGGCCCACAATACCTAATGTTATTGGCAGAAGTGTGATTTCGCCTTCTGCATTATTGAAACACGATTTTCTATGTGTAATGAGTAAATTTCAGTCAACGGTATGTTCTGTCAAGTTTGAAGTAACCGGTTTCCCTCATTCCTCGCAGGATGCAGAAACCATTACGTGTGCAGAGACATCTATTTGGGCTATCATGGAGTATTTCGCATCGAAATATCCGGAATACAAACCCGCTCTCCCATCAGTCATTATTAATGCCTTAAAAAGCCGTTCCAATTTTCGGCAGATACCATCAGAAGGACTCAATGTAGATCAGATGGGATATGCCTTGCGGGAATTTGGATTTGGAACCAAGATTTATTCCAAAGACGAATTTGGTGATGGATTCAAAAATTTAATATCTACATATGTTGAAAGTGGGTTACCCCTGATAGCTACTGTATCGAATACCCATAATGGAGGAGAAGTGGGCCATGCAGTGTTATTAGTAGGTCACAATAATACGACCGATGTTAATATTGATAAGCTACAGGTAAGGAGTGAACAGGACGTTAAACTAAACGCACTTTTAAAAAGCAGAAATATTCAGATAATCGATAATGACGATATCGAAAGAGATTTTGTCATAGTAGATGATAATCGACCGGTTTATCAGCTTGCCCCATTAGATCAACCAGTACAACATTATCAAAACCCTGTCTGGGCCAACTGTGAGATAGTTCATTTTTTAGTTCCATTGTATCCGAAAATCTATTTGGATGCATCTTTAGCGAAGAAATATATCAAAACTCTTTTGTTAGAGAATCAATTTAATATTCCTATGGGAACAGAGATCTTTATCAGAATTTTCTTGACTTCCAGTCGTTCTTATAAAGATTACTTATCGCAAGATCGGAGTTTTCATCCTGATTTCAGGGACTTTATTTTGGATGCTCCAATGTCAAAGTTCGTCTGGGTCGGAGAAATTTCGTCCAGGAAGTTAATCAAACAGAAGAAGGCAAAGGGGGTAATAATAATCGATGCTACGGAGCCTAACTTAACTAAATATGATGCTTTAATAGTTAGTGCTTATGAGGATTACTTTTTCTATTGTGATGATGTTAGTAATGAATTAATCAAGAATTCATTACCTTTGGGGGAATTTAACATATATACGAACAATCTAAAAGGCTTCTGATATGGCAACTAAAATTAATAGAAGGGAGGAGATTATAGCCAGACTATTTGCAGAAGGAAAAGCAGAAATAATGGATTCTCCAGAGGCAATTGCTACAAGAGAATCAATTGATGAATATATGGAGTCTGTAAAAAGAGAATACCAACAAAAAGCTCATGCCTCACAAATAGAAGCATCTCGATTTGTAGTAACGGCGTAAACTGATTTTTACATTTTATTAAAAAGGCTGCCAATTAAATGGCGGCCTTTTTAAGTTTTAATATTATGAGATCATTTTCCTGTAAGTAATTTCTGCTTCGCGTGGACCTAATACCCCAACAGCTGGCGAGACAACCAGCCTCCAGACCTTTAGCCACGCTTTGATCCTTACTACTCCAGAATTTTCCCAGACTTGGTGTGTACTTTCCTGCCTTCGGCAAATGAGTAGGGTGGAAGATATGCCCGAAAAATCAAATGACTGCTTAGATCCTGTTTCCTATTTCCGAAGAATAGTAACCCTCCCGGATTAAATTTGATGAGATATATGCAGCGAAATAAACGCATGCTATATCGAGAATTTTCTTCTGTAATTCCGCTTAGTAGCACAGGTGCTGTTAAGCAACTGTCTCAGTAACGAAATACAATGTTTATTCAGACGCGCTGATGACGCGGATTTTTCCAGGCGATACCGGGCAAACATAAATGAAAGCGGTGAATGTTTACCGGTTTTACCTCGCTGATCACGTTACAAAAATAAGTAGAAAACCGATGCGGGAATTACGCATTTTTGACTTCTTATGATGCGATTTAATAAATTGATTTAAAATGAATTAAGTTTATGATCTGATATTAAGGACCGGATAAAGACAGTCTGGCCTTTTCTTGGCAATTCTTCGGTAAAGTCTCGCTTAAACTTCGTTTCTCCTATGTCTATCTTACGTTCATCTTAGGTCTTTGAACGTAGGATGAACGTAAGTTGGACATAGGAGAAACGAAGCTTGAGCGAAGCTAAAACGAAACTTGTCTTACTTCGTCAACAAACCAGCCGGTATTTTACCCTCTGCTGTAGGCATTGACAGTCCCAATATTTTTGCCAGCGCCGGTGCAATATCACGCAAGTTCATTTCCGGAATTACACCCCCTTCTTTTACGCCGGGACCGCAAGCCACAAAACCGGTACGTATTTCCCGGAAGTCAGGAAAATAACCATGTGAGCCACCATGACCAGGCTTTACTGCCTCACCTGTCATTGCATTCCCGAATGAAGCACCGTTTTCACCGCTGAGAGCGAGTGCTACTTCCGGATTACCGCCTATTTTATCAAGTTGTTTGCGGTCGATGATCCTGAATAACTTTTTCTCTTCAGCAGGCAGGTTGGCAAGGATGTCTTTTACCTGAATCAGTGTCTTGCTGTCATTTTTGTCTTTCAGGTATAAATAGCTGGAACCACCTACAGAATAGAACTGCGCTTTCCAGTCATCTTTCTTTACATCGGTGATCAGTCCCGCTTTTACCAGCCATATATTGGGATTAACGTTCGTTTTTACATCCAGGAAGCCATGATCTCCGGTAACGATCAGCACTGTTTTTTCCCAGATGCCGGCAGTTTTAAGCGCGTCGATGATAATGCCGACACTGCTGTCTGCATCCGTTACTGCTGCTTTTACCAAATCTCCCTGGCGGCCCTGTTCGTGCTGATAGTGGTCCACAGAGAAGAAGTGTATGGTCATCAGGTTGGGTTGATCTTTCCTGATAACATATGATGCGATGCCGGCGATGTTATGATCTTTTCCATATTCGATATGGGCCGCATTATTGAAGATATCTTTCTTCAGATCAGCAATAAAGCCCTCAGGCTTTGAGTATTTCTCCCGCACAGCTTCTCCCATGCCACCAATGTCGGGGATGTTGTACATTACCGGTGCATCCGCAGATACTGGCCAGAGAAGCGCCGCTACTTTCAGTCCTTTCTGTTGCGCAACCTTCCAGATGGTAGGTACTTTGATAGCGGTATCATTCCAGTAGTTTTTGTCGGCAGGTCCGTTGGGATTAAACATATTATTGTAATAAACCCCATGTTTCACCGGCCATACACCTGTTACGATGGTAGTATGTGAAGGATAGGTCATAGAAGGGAATACGCTGTTTACTCCTTTCGCATAAACGCCCTTTTTAGCCATTTCCTGCAGGTGAACGGCATGCCATGAGGTATCCATATAAAAATCCGGACGGAAGCCGTCTATGGTGATTAAGACAACATGTTGCGCCTGTTGGGCGAATGCCCCGGTTCCCAGTAACGATAAAATAAAAAGAACAATTCCCTTTTTCATAATGCATGTATCTTATGAGTGTGCTATAGGTTATATATCCGCATAAAGATATTTTGCAGGATACTCAGCAGGTGTTAATTCTTTATTAAGATTGATGGCTGGTCTTCAAACCCTGGATTTCAACCGGCTTAGTGTTTCCTGTGAAATATTAAGATAGGAAGCCACCATTTTATTCGGCAGTCTTTTTACAATGACGGGATTTTGGTCGAGTAACTGACGATAACGCTCTACAGCTTCTAAAGTGATAAACGACATCAAACGCCTGGTATTATTGACATAAGCGCCTTCTAAATAGCTGCGGTAAAACTTTTCCCACTGTGGTATAATGTCCAGTAAATGATAGAAATCCCTGTGACTGATGTAGAACATTTCTGTAGCCTCAACTGCCTGAATAAATTCTTCAGAAGGCTCAGCTGTAATAAAGCTCATTAACGCTGTAGCAAACATGTTTTCGAAAGCAAAATAACGGGTAGCATCCTGACCGTCTTCAGTAATGAAGTATATCCTCAAACAACCCTTGCCAACGAAATAAGATCGTTGGCTGGTTTGTCCCTGTGTTAACAGGAGCTCATTTTTCTTTGCTTTCAACGGCGTGAAATAAGAGAGAATAGTAGTTAGTTCCTCTTCACTGACCTTGATCTGTTCTTTGATGTAGTTAGCCAGTTGTTCGTGCATGCTATCGTATTTCCCACGCAAATTACGATTTTACGGTTACCCTTTCAGCTAATTTGCGTGCATTGGGAATAATGACAAAGGCCGCTACATAAGCAACAGGAACCATAATACTCCAGGCTTTCAGGAATTTGATGAACCAGTCTTCGCCAAAACCATAATTGCGGATCAGTCCCACAAATGCCATGATCAGGGTCATGGGAATTACTACAAAGAGTGTGTTGATGTACTTGAAATGTTTCTGTTTCATTGTTGTTGTTTTAAAATTATAACGCTGCAAAGTTGCATGAGCCTTGAGGGTTAAAATTTGATCTAAGTCAAAGAATTTGATTTTCCGGTCAAAAGGGCTAAGTTTGATAATAAACCTATAACTATGATCAGAGCCACTCTTTTGGCCCTTCTTTTTACAATGCTGCTCCCTATCCTGGCATTCGCTGAAACTGATTCATTACCAGCAAAATATCTTAGCCTTGGCTCAAAAAGAGCCGGTTTCTGTTTTGGTAATTCACCTGTTTTTACTGGTTTCAGGTTTAATGGGCTGAACAAAAATGTCAGGCGACTAAATGGGTTCGATCTGGCGCTGGTTAACCTGGACCAAAAGGGTGCGTCTAACGGTATTTCGCTTGCTGTCGGCGCTAATACACAGCATAAAAATAATGGTCTTGCAGCTGGCGGACTTGTGAATGCCATAGACCATGAAAATGGAATAATGCTGGGACTTCTGTATAACGTAGGCGATAGACTCAATGGGATGGGGGCAAGTGTGTTTTTTGCATGCGATACGGTGAATGGATTAGCAATAGGAGTGGGAGGAGTGGGGCGAAGGGGTATGGATTCATTGGGCGCGATCAACGGTGTTGCCATAGCTTTTGCTGGGACGATAACCGGAACAATGAATGGATTAGCCGTTTCTTTGGAAAATGTTTCCGATAAGCACAGGGGGCTTGCTGTTGGTGTTTATAATAATACAAAACGATTAAAAGGGATACAAATCGGATTATACAACATAGCGCTCAATAATCCGAAAGGATTAAGACGCTTGCCATTGATCAATATGCATTTTGGAAAGTAACTACAGTTTAACCCCCAATGAAAAATACAAACTAGTTGGTATTTTTCATCCAGCTCAAATCTGCCACCTTTGAATAAGTAACTGCTTTAGTTACCTGAACCCATAAACCCCAAAACTATGGCAGAGCAAACTACGCTTGATACCCTTTATCTGGTGGGTGATACTGATAAAAATGTTTCACTGGAAATTATTATTGGCGATGTAGGACAGACCGCCAGCAGCCTGATTGCAATTGATCAGGAAGAACCTAAAGATCACGAAGGCTCCCTGTCAGAAACTCCTATAGGGACTAACAGAGAGTTAAGTAACAAGGTCTTATTCATCACTACGACTATCACTGATACTTCTGAGTTATCAAATTTTACGGAGATGATCATCCGGTTAAGAGGAGGACTTGTTTTTCGTGAGTTCCATTTATCCAAGACAGTTGAAGAAGATCATCAGTCTGTTCCTTATGCATGTCGAATTAAATTCCTGAATGTATGATCCTGAAAAAAATATTCCTCGTTCTCTGCGCTGGTATGGCAGTAGCGCACAGTTACGCACAGGAAAATGAAGGTACAACACTGGACCTGTTGAAGGCACCCAGTTCACCTGCTTCTAATCTTCTCGGTTTTGCTACCACTGATGTGGATAAACCTACCGACATTTCTTCACTGATGATGTCACTGCAGTCGGCAAGTGGTTCGTTTATGAAACTGCCCTCCAGTTATGCGATCGATCTGGCACCGTATTTCCTGTTAAACAAGGTCGGTGGTTCTACAACAGACCTCAACTCCAAAAAATATGGTGATGTGTTCAGACAAACCTTTGTTCTTTCGGTTGCGATCAGGAATCCGGATTCTACTGCCGGTGATTTTGTTTCCTCCAGCACCTATGCAGGAATTGGTTTTAAGTTCTCACTCAAACGGCCGAAATATAATGCTAAAACGGAAGCAGTATTGGATAAAATTCATGACTTGCAGCAAAAAATGAATAAGAGAAATCTGACGCTTCTCAGGGAGTTAGAGAAAGACTCGGAATTAATTGTGTTAAGGAATAAACTGGAGGAATTGGCAAAGGATGCAGCTCGAACAGGCCATCTTGAAAGGCTGAATGATACTAGCAGTGAGTTTCACAAGACGGAAGAAAAGATACTGCAAAAGAGGAGGGAAAAAGATGCTGCTGATTCAGCTAACAACAAGGAGACTGAAACTGCTGAGTCAAAGCAAGCCATTGCTGACGATTTGCAAAGGGCTGCCGCATCTTTCGATGGCGCCCGTAGTGGCTTATCCTGGGAGCTGGCCGGAGGAATAAGCGGCGAATTCTTAAACAAGCAATTCAACAGTTCCCGTATGCACAATGCCGGTATCTGGACAACCTTAGGTTACACGGGAAAGCAAGGGCTTGCTATATTGGGACTGGTCCGCTTTCTTCATAACCCGGAAAAGATCTTCGCAAAAGACAACGAGTTGAACAAAATGGGGAGTATTTCTACGCTCGATGGAGGCGCCAGAGGTGTCTATTCCCCGAATGGCGGACGGTTCAACTGCAGCGTTGAAGCTGTTTATCGCAGTGTATTATCTTCCAATACCATCGATCCTTCCTGGAGATTGATATTCAACGCAGATTATTCTATCTTCAGGAACCAGAAACTAACCTTTTCCTTCGGAAGAAATTTCGACGGTGTTATCACAAAAGATGGTAACCTGGTAGCCGCGCTTACACTTATTGCCGGCCTTGGAAATAAACGGTAATGTTGTTTTATATAGAACAAAAAAGGGGGGCGTGTCATAATTAATTTGACGCGCCCTCCTTTTTATGCTAATATCCGGGATTCTGCGTAATCCGCGGATTGCGGTCTATCACATCCTGTGGAATAGGGTTCAGATACATCTTTGGAAGGAATACATGCGGATGGTTCAATGGTACTGCTTCATATTGCCACACCCCGCTGTTATTCTCCGGAACACTGTTCGTGATCTTCATCCCATGCCGGTCGTGGATCAGTACTTGTTCTGCTGTTTTCCAGCGGATGAGGTCATAGAAGCGTTTGTTCTCAAAACATAATTCCACCCGTCGCTCCTGGCGAATGGCTGTACGCATCTCATCCTGACTGAGTGATACTGTTAAGGCAGGAAGACCACCTCTTGCACGCACCTGGTTTATTGCCTCATATACGCTTGCATCCGGTCCCACAGCTTCGTTCTGCGCCTCCGCATATCCCAGCAGGATCTCCGTATAACGGTAATAAATGAAGTTTGCGCCACTGATGGTGCCACCGCCGGGTCGTACTAATGGATTCAGTCTTTTCTTGAAATAATAGCCTGTATTGCTTACATCATCCGTTCCGAAGTCTATTTGGTTTTTCGATGGACGTACCTTGTCGATACGGGTATAAATAGTATCCTGTTTATCCATCCAGGTCATTTTGTAAGGCGCACCATCATATACGATCCATTGATAGAACCTGGGTTCTCTTCCAACATAAGGATGCTGAGGATCATAACCTGATGTGGGATCTTCGATACGCTTCCCATTGGCCATCCGGAACTGGTCTACCAGCTCCTGCGTAGGATTGTAATTCCCCCAGGTATAATAAGCGCCATTGATCCACACCGGGCCACCGTATTGTTCAAAGGATGATCCCATGGTAACGGCTACTACCTGCCTGTCCCACAACACTTCACTGTTGTATTCATTGGCCTCATACCACAACGCTGACAGGTCGGAAAACAACCCATATGGATGCCCATTGCCATATTGATCAATAAATTGTTTGAGCGTAGCCGCAGCAACAGCCCATCTGTTAGCATCAAACTGACCATAGCCTGCTACATGGTGCGGATCTGCGCCTACTGCCGGTTGTGCTGCATTGTATGCAGGACTGGCTGCATATAGTTGTATCCAGCCTTTTAAGGCTAATGCAGCACCTAATGTGGCATGACCTGCATCAGCATCCCCGTGATTGTATTTAGGGGCCAGATTGGCATTGCGCACCACGGTGTCAAGATCACTGACGATGAAATCTGCCGTCTCTGCAAATGTGCTGCGGGGATAATATAGCTGGCTGCTATCGCCATTGTTACGGTCAGGTACACCGGTGATAATTGGAAGTCCGCCCAGGTGCATCCAGAGCTCACTGTAAAAGAAAGCCCGCAGGAATCTCACTTCGTCCAGGCGCTTCTTCCTCCATGTTTCAGAGAAATTTTGAGAATAGACCTGCACCTTCGCAATGAAGGTATTGCATTTCCTGACGGCTGTAAAAATAGCGGGCCAGTTGGTAAGATCTCCCGATCCTGTAATGCCACCCCATACCGTATAGTCTGTGCCTGCCGGAGATACAATGCCTTGTTTCCAGTTATAGGAGGTGTAGTAGAAACCAGCATCATTATCATCGGTGAAATTATCCAGGTTCTCCGGTTGATTCCAGTAATTGGGCAGATCGCCATAGATATCGTTGAGAAAGATATCGGCATTGCCTTCCGACGACCACTGCATTTCGTCTGTTAGTTGTGTTTTGTCCGTATTCTCCAGGAAATCTTTGGTACAGGAGAAAAGGGGCAGCAATATGATGAGCAGCATGCAATATATTATACGTTTCATAGTAAGTCCTGTTAAAGCGTGATCTAAAAAGTTACATTCAATCCCATTACATACACTTTCTGATTAGGATAAGCGACTTCGCCATCAGTATAGCCTACTTCAGGGTCCATGAAATTTAATTTGCTGACGGTGAATACGTTTTGTCCTGATACATATACACGCACTGTCTGCATCTTCCAGCGCTGTGTTAATTGTGATGGCAGCGTATACCCCAGCGCTGCTGTTTTCAGGCGGAGTAATGAGGTGCTTGCCATCCAGAAATCGGAGGTCTGTGTATTGTTGGCGTAAGGAGACTGATTGGCCCTTGGATACTTCGCATCCTGGTGATCGGGCGTCCAGCGGTGGTTGTAATATTCGTACGCAGAATTACTATTGTTGTTATTGAAAGGAATGGTCTGGAAGCCTGATATATTAAAGCTCGACATAGCAGAACCCTGGAAAAATAAGCTAAGGTCCAGACCTTTCCAGGAAGCTGTTGGCGTGAAACCATATGTGATCAATGGATAGGTTGGATAGCCGGTATGAATCTCATCATTGGCATCGATCTTCCCATCCGGTTTGCCATCGGGACCACTGAGGTCAGCATACTTAATATCTCCCGGATGCAGATTGCCGAACTGTATAACGTTATAACCATCCGCAGGATTAATGACCCCATCATTATTTTTATCGTCAGCAGTACTGAATAGCCCTAATGCATGATAGCCGAAAGGAGTGCCTAATGCCCTGCCTGTGCGGCTCCTGTTAGGATTATTGTGCGTAGCGGAAGTCTCGAAGATCTGCAGCATTTTATTACGGGCATAGCTGAAGTTACCACTGATGCCTACGCGGAGTCCATTGGCAAACTGATGATTGGTGCCGGCAGTGATTTCTATGCCATGGTTTTGCATAATGCCTTCGTTTTCGTCGGAAAGACTGAGTCCGTATTCGATAGGTATGGTGACAGCAGGAGGAAGCAGCATACCTGTCCTTCTTTCGCGGAAATAATCTATTTCAAGGTCCAGCAAGCCATTCCATAAGGATGCTTCAAAACCGATATCAGTTTTGGTAGATATTTCCCAGGTGATGTTCCTGTTGGCTTCACGGGGTACGAAAGATCCCTGCACCATGGTACCATTGCCCCAGGCATAAGCATTGCCATACAATGAATAGCCCTGTAAATACTGGAAGGAGGTGCCCGCCAGGTTCCCTGATTTACCCCATGATCCTCTCAGCTTGAGATAGTTAATAAACGGCAACCTATGCATGAAGTTTTCGCCGGATACTACCCATCCCAGAGATACGGCCGGGAAATATCCCCAGCGTTTGCCCGGCGCAAAGTAGTAGTGGCCATCATAACGACCGGATGCTTCCACCAGGTATTTATTGTCATAACTGTATCCCACGCGGTATACAAACCCGATCTGACTGCCCGTGGAAGAAGAGCCGCTGTTGTCAAAATCGTTCTTATTAGAGCTGCCCATACTCAATTCATCGATGCCCACGCCAAAGTTGTTCCTGCGGGCAGAAAAGGCGCTGGAATCGCTGTCGCGCGCTTCGGCTACCACCAGGCCGGTGATATCATGTTTACCGAATGTGCGCTTGTAATTAAGGTAGCCCTGGTAGGTGTAGGTCCGCTGCTGTGCATATTCCTGGTTCAGCCAGGTATAGGAGGCCGCATTACCCTCGGAAGTGGAAACCTGCCTGGTGTAGGTATAGGGCGTTGTAGAAAGGTTCTGGGAGTAGAAATAGAATGGTGTATGCCATCCCTTGCGGGTAGTCTGCATGGGGTCAAAACTGAAACTTCCTTTGATACTTAAGCCGGGTATAAAGGGCAATTCCTGGTTCACTGCAATGGTCGACAGCATGGTGCTCTTATTGTCCCGCTGATACCCGGCCTTCAGGATACCGATAGGAGAGTTGCCCGCAAACTCGCCCCACAAGCCATTGCTGTAACGCATGTTGGCGATAGGGATGAATTTGTAGCCACTGCGGAAAAGTATATTAACAGTGGTGGCAGCATCTACGGAACGGGTCTGTTGGAAAGCACCCAGCAGCGATACATTCACTGTAGTGGTTTTGGTAGCCTGTATATCCAGGTTGACTGCATAGTCGTACCGTTGATATTTAACCGGGTCGAACATACCCGCCTGATTCAGATAACCTAGTGAAACGAAATATTTCATTGAAGGCGAGCCACCGCTTAGCTGCAAGGTGTAATTCTGCATAGGGGCATGCATACGTACAAGATCTTTGGTATTGCTGATAGGATATCTGTCAGGATCTTTCGCATTGAGCTCCGCGTACTGATCTATCAGGGTCTGGGCATAAGGTAGCTGTGTACCTGTAGGATTCTCGTTCAGATAGGCCTCATTGTGCAGGCGCATATAATCCTGTGCATTCAGCATCTCAGGATAATAGGTGGGCGTCTGTACGCCGTAATAGGCGTTGAGCGATAACTGGGGCTGGCCGACTAATCCTTTCTTTGTAGTGATGAGCAGCACCCCGTTGGCGCCGCCTAAGCCATAAGGCGCTACAGCAGCAGCATCTTTCAGCACTGTCACAGATGCGATGGAGCTGGCGGGTATTTCATTGATATTATTGCGGATAATGCCATCCACTACTATGAGTGCTCCGTTATTGCCCGTAGTGGCAATACCCCGGATATGAATGTCAGGATTATCAGCTCCCGGCCGGCCGCCATTCGGGCGCATGCTGACACCGGCTACTCTTCCTGCCAGTGAGTTGGAGATATTGGGTACGGTCGATTTGGCCAGTTCTTTACCACCTACTGATGATATGGCAGCGGTAGAAGACACTTTTTTCTGTGTGCCATACCCGATCACCAGCACTTCATTCAATCCGGCGGCACTTTCGGTCAGCGTGATTTCCAAAGTGCTACGCGCTCCCAGTGCAATTTCCTGCGACTGATATCCCATATAGCTGATTTCCAGGATGGTCTTACCCGGTTCCGGTACCTGCAGTTGGAATGTACCGTCTTCTTTGGATGCCGTGCCGCTTGTGCCGCCTTTTATTTTAATCGTTACGCCGGCAAGGAATTCTCCTTTTGTGTTTCTGATAATGCCTTTTAATGTGGCTGCCTGCTGAAAAGAACAGGTAACAGTTGTATACCAGGCATAGGCCGGTATCCGGTTGCAGATCAGTAATATAAGCAACAGGAGTGAGGACAGGCCCTTGCATAGAGGAGCCCCCCATTTGTTTGGTTTCATATGTTTTTCATTAAACGATGGAAGAATACATACCGGCGCCCTGAGTGTACCCGGGATGTTTTTTCAGGTCAGGAAGTGTACCAATAGGGCTTTTCCTGCATAACATGGAATTTGTAGTGTAGCATTACTTCAGGTCATAACAATGTTTTCTTTGGTTGATGAACGATAATAAAATAAACTGGAATTCAATATCCGGTAGGTTGTTTACGCATACAGAATATATTGGGTCATAGCTTATCTCGTGGGTTATTTTCCTTGCCGGGTCACTGATATCTTTAACGGGTAAACCGGATATAATAGTGTCAAAATAACAATATAAAATTTAATAAAAAAAATTGATAAAGGCATCCTACACTGTCTGCGTTTTACAGTATAAGATGCCCTTATAAGTGCGTTGTGTATACTATTTAATTGGATAGTTATTCTTTAGTATCAATCGTCATCATCATCGTCGCCTTCTTTCTTCACCAGGTTCACAAAAGCGGCCCTTTTAGGCGCCGGGAAAGGAGTGCCTTTCAATCCGCTCCACAATACAGTATTGAATTCCAGGTCGGGTACATTATCTTCTTTGGAAAGATCAAAATGTTCGGAACGGCGTTGCCATTCGTTCACTGCCACATTCTTTTCCCGGAGGTCTACCTGTGCGGCGACTGACCGGAAAGGCGCATGATGTGCATCTGCTGAAAAACAATTCCACATAGGAGTAGCGGCGGCATCGTATTGGCTCATCGGCGGTATACCGAGTAT
Organism: Chitinophaga sp. CF418; assembly: GCF_900142925.1. GTDB lineage: Bacteria > Bacteroidota > Bacteroidia > Chitinophagales > Chitinophagaceae > Chitinophaga. Next base: position 172,144 of record NZ_FRCN01000010.1, on the reverse strand, counting down.
AAGCTCCATGGTACGGAGCATCGAGGTAGTAGAATACATTGTGTGATCCACATATCCCTGTTTTACAAAACCTCCTGCTACATAAGCAGTGCTGCGGTGGGCATCCACATGGTCTGCACCGTTCTGCGCATCATCTTCAATAATGAAAACGGCGCTTTCCTGCCAGATAGCACTTTTACTGAGGTATTCTATAAACAGCCCTACAGCAAGGTCATTATCAGCCACATGCGCCAACGGTGACAACTTGCCTTTGCGTAGTCCTTCCGTGTGATCATTACCCATGCGAACCGTATTAAAACGCGGTACCTGGCCAATAGCCAGCAGTGAGTCAAATTCTTTTCTCCACTGGTAAAAACGGGTAGTATCATATGTATTCATGTCCCAGCCGGTATAATAAGGACAGTAATGATCTTTCAACACCGGGATATTGGGTTTTGAATTATCAGCAAATTCTCCATACGTACGATAGCTGATTCCTGCACGCTTACAATGGTCCCAGATAAACCCTTTAGGAGCATTGGCAATAGCCCGGTTACCTTCTGAGTCATAAGAACCGCCACGGCCACCATAGCTGGTAGGCCATGTTTTCTCAAGATAGTCAGTCGCATAGCCCGCCATACTCCAGTTATGACCATCTGCGCTCACTTCAGCATCTACATAGAAGTTGTCCAGCAGTACAAATTCCCTTGCGAGTTTATGCTGATTAGGAGTAATACGCTCACCGAAAAGCACCAGGCTGGAATCGCCGTTACCTTCTTTCATATCGCCCAGTACCTGGTCATAAGTACGGTTCTCCTTAATGACATAAAAAACATATTTGATAGGAGAGGAGGCGCCTGTTTTCATGGGAACAGGATTACCCGCTTCGCCTGCTGTAACACTCTCTTTCTCTTTGGTATATGGTGTGTTCTTGTATACCTGTTGTGAATAGATGGTCAGCTGTTGATCCGTCGGTTCCTGGATAATGCTCATTGTACCTTTGAACAGGCCTGCGATATACTGCACCTCCTTTGGACGGTTCTTATCTCCCGACTGGTACTCCACATCTTCTTTTTTTCGTAGTGGATTAGGCCCATATGGATTCGCCATTGATGAGAAGCCTTTACCATTGGCCACATATATCTTCTTACCGATCACTTTTACATTGGTAGGATACCAACCCACAGGAATAAATCCTTTGCTCTTGCTGACGCCCGGAGTGCTAACGTCAAATACAGAAAGGCAGTTATTATCTGCATTGGCTATATAGATTGTTTTGCCATTCTCACTCAGCGCCAGGCCATTTGTAGTAGAGCCGTTAGGTGCATTAGGATAAAGCGCAGTATTTAATGTTTCTATAACCACATTTTTGCTCAGGTCTATCACTGAAACGGAGTTGTCGTTGGCATTGGCAACATAGAGGTATTTGCCATTCTTCGACATACAAAGATCATTGGGATTATCTCCCACTTTGATCTCCCCGCTGAAGGTGTTTTGTCTGGTATTGAATAGCAGCACTTTATCACATCCCCAGCAGGTGATATACAGCAGCTTTTTATCGCGGGATAATAAGCAGTTATACCCTTCTCCACCGAGAGATAATTGTTTTGCAATATTCTTCGTGGTAAGGTCTATGACATAGAGGGAGTTGTTTTCCTTTGTCAGCACGTACATTAATTTCCTGCTGTCATCTATCTCAATACCGGAAGGAGAGATCTTTTCAGGCCATTTAGGACCGAGGATAATACTATCCTTTAGCAACAGTTTACCTTCTTGCACAGCGTACTGCAGAATGCGGTTATCATTTCCGCCGGAGGCATACAGGTTATTACCGTCTGCGCTGAACTTCAGTCCGAACCAGCTTTTAGGGATCACCACGGCATCCGTTACCTGTTGTGATTTTACGTCAATGAGCTGTATGCTCTGAACGCTTTGACCATTGTTGGTAACGGCCATGAACTTCTTCGAAGATGAAACAGCAATGTTCAGGGGAAGATCTCCCAATTGTAAATGCTCGCCTACAGGCGTTAGTGACCATCCGTTGGGTAAATGAACAACGCTTGCCTCCAGTTGTGCAGCTGTTTGAGCAAAGCTGGGTGTGACATGTAACAATGCAACAAGAAAAGTAACAATATTCCTCATAGTTTCCAGTTATAAACCAGCAAGTTTGCAAAAATCGATATGGCGGTATGTTAAGTTACTGTTATCCTTTGAAATGACCTATTTATATAACTGTTGATCCTTGATGTAGTCTATACCGTGCTCTTTAAGGTAATTAATACCGTACTCGCTCAAAAACTCAAACAACGGGGATAAAGACTTGCCGGTTGGCGTAATATTATACTGTACGCGGTAAGGTTTTAAGGAAAATACCTTTTTTTCAATGAGCTGATCTCTTTCCAGCTCTTTGAGTTGTTGTACCAGCATTTTCTCTGATATGCCCGGTAAATTATCTCTTATCTCACTGAATCCTCTGTCGTTAAAAATGTTGAGATGTGAAAGGATCAGTATCTTCCATTTGCCGCCAATAAAACTAAGCGTCACATCAACAGGACAGGTATACGTTTTGTTATTTAGTTTGATCATAGGCGTATAAAATTAGATGATAAAACATTTATTGCCGGGCTTACTTTTTGGTAAGTTATTGCCGGAGCCGGTAAAATGTGGCAACTTGAGGCCATGAAAAAGCTATCCCACATTATCATCATTTGTTGCCTGTTTATAACAGCTCAATCCTTTGCACAAACTAAGAAAAAAAATATGGAAGACAACAAAGACTACAGTATTGAAATTATCAGGTACAACATTCCCTCTTCGGAATATGCCGCATTTGAAAAAGCTTATCTTGATGCAGGAAAACTATTAGAGGCATCTCCTTATTGTAAGGGCTATAACATTATCAAGGGAAGCGATGAGCCGGATCATTACATTGTAACCATTTACTGGACATCAGAAGAAGACCATCTGCAGCAATTCCGGAAAAGTGAACAGTTCACCGGATTTTTTCAGCTTGTTAAACCATTTTATAGTAATATCGCTGAGATGAAACATTATCATCCACCATTGGTGAACTGGAAAAGATAATAAGTAACGAACCTATATGAGTAGTATACCCACGCTGTATGAATGGGCCGGAGGAATGCCCGTATTTGAAAAGCTGACAGACCGATTTTATGCCAAAGTACTTCAGGACGAACTGCTGGAACCTGTTTTCAGGCATATGTCCAAAGAGCACCAGCTACATGTAGCCCATTTTATTGCCGAAGTATTTGGCGGTCCTGCATTTTACAGCACCAATGAAGGAAGCCACTTCCGCATGATACAGAAACACATGGGAAAACACCTGACTGAACAGCACCGCAAACAATGGGTGAAGCTATTGGTGGAAACAGCTGATGAACTGGGACTACCGGAAGATCCTGAGTTCAGGTCTGCTTTTATGGCTTACCTGGAATGGGGTACCCGCCTGGCGGTGATGAACTCCAATCTGACCGATGTAAACATGAGTACAGATGAGCCTATGCCTAAGTGGGGATGGGGAGTGCCTGGCGGCCCTTATCAGCCTTAAAGACTAAAGGCCGGCATCGTTGAAACGATACCGGCTTTTGGTATGCCTATTTTTTATCCACAACCAAATTGACGACAGACATAGGCGGCAATGCGATCTTTACGCCATTGCCGGTATTGGCAGCAAATGCCTTCAAAGTCGTGTAAGCGGCGGGACCGCCTGCAACACCTGAAGGGCCTGCGCCATTTATAAATACCTTACGGGAGAAGCCGGTACTGCCTTCTCCACCGTTTAATACATACCAGTAAAAACGGGCGCCGGGGTTGAAATTCTTAAACTTAAGCGTTACATTCTGAGTCATAGCCCCCCGGTTGACCAATGTGACAGATACCTCTCCGGAAGTAAATGTGGATGCATACGCATTGATATTGGCACTGCTGTCAGATACCGTTGCATTGATACATCTGTCACCCAGGAACTTCTGCAGGAAATACTGGTAATAAAAGGCTGGTCGTGGCGACCATTTGGTTTCGCCGGAAGCTGCTTCTCCCTGACTGAAAAGTCCCATATCGTTACCGTTCTCCCAGGCATTGGCAAGGTCCCAGCGACTGGCCATGCCGAACTTGTTCTTCATCAGTTCACCCCACACCATTACTGCATGCATGCCTGTTACCTGCGATACCATCTGCTGCGAGCCGACGGCGAAGATGTTCCACTCAGTCAGCGCTATCGGCTTCATGGTAGCGCCATTGCCGGTGATGGAAGAAGACAGATAGTCGTAGATAGCCTTGGTAACAGTGGTCGCGGAAGCAAGTACCTCTTGCGGATTTGAATTGGTATTATAGGGAGTATAATAGCTGTGTACAATAAAATAATCTGCAGCAGCGCCTGCCTGTTGCAACACGCCGGAGTTCCATTGTTTATCTGTATTGTTTGCCCAAAATGCCGGTTCATGTTCCAGCAGCTGTGCGCCTATATAGATCGTTTTGCCCTTTTCAGCAGCTGCCTTATGCATGGAGTCTGCAAATACCTTATAATGGCGGGCATACAGTTGTCCGCTTATCAGTTCTGATTGTCCGTCTTTATTCTGCGATACATCTATCCTGTAACCTGCCTGCCAGGTGCCATTGCTTTCGTTGCCTATTTCCCAATACTTCGTACGCCCGTTGTCATACCTTACCCAATCAGCAGCCAGGTGCGCGGCAGCAGCAACAGGGTCGGTACCGGTACCATATCTTGCATAGCCGTAATTGACGGTGATGATACCTTCATTGCCTGTCTGCTGTAACATCTTGTAGTAGTTTTCGACAGACAGCGTCCAGCCTTCGGTATTACCTCCGTACCAGTACCCGGGATCTGTCTGGAAACCATCTGCATTCAGGATCTTGGCAGGCGCGTCGGCAGGTGGATTGCCAGGTTGCCTGTTCCAGAAATATACACTGCTGATGTTGCCGCCGGGAAACCTGATAATACCCGGATGCAGCTTGGTCAGATGTTCCATCAGTACCGGCTCTGTCACCATCTGGCTCATGTAGGGATTACTATTATTGCCAAATAGTGCCGGGGAGATCTTCGTCAGTACAACGGAAGCGTCCACATTCACGGTATACTCTGTTGACGCGGGCGGAGTGACCTCGGTATAAGGCGGCACAGTGAAATTCTTTGGCGCCCACTGATCCTGGAAGAATCCTATACTGGCTGCTACAGAAGGGTCATCAGGCTTTACGACCGTTGTTGTATCACCGCCGTTATTTTCATTGTTATATTTTTCGTTGCCGTTCTTGCTGCATGCAGTCGCTATCAATAGTCCCATACATACCGAACAGATAGCTGATATTCTCTTCATCCGCAAAATTTTATTTAGTGATGCTCTTTTTAAGACAGGCCCACAGAATTGCTTCCGCGGACCTGGTCTTTTCCCGGTAACTAACTAACGTCTTCTATTTTATCTTGATAATTCTGAAATTGTCGTAAGCGGCATTATACACATCCACGGGAGCATCTTCTGTTATGAAACGATAGCCGAATGCCACCACACCGCCAGGCTTTAGCAAATCTCCCATAGTAGCAGCGCCTGCGCCTGTCCCTTCTTTGCCATCTGCAGATGTTTTAAAGGCAGCTAAATTGATGGTAACGGTTCTCCATTTATCTTCTGTATCAAATTTGTTATCAGCGGCTCCTGACCAGGGCATGAAGCGGAATGCGTAGTTGTCGCCAAAGCGGATCACATTGATACCGGCAGTCCATGGTTCCTTGGTGTTGATTTCAAACTTCAATGCATAGTTGGATGCCTGTTGTGTCATGATGGCTGCGGTGAACATAGTTGTTATATCAGAGAAATTGCCGGAGCGGCCACCATTCCACCATGCCGGGTCGTTTACACCAACGCCCCCGAAAATATTCTGGAGGTAGCTACCTCTTGTACCCGGGTACAGTGTAGCGTCGTTTGTTCTGTTAGCACCCCACCATGCCCAGTTGAATACCGGTGCTTCTCCTGTTTCACCTGCATTGGTCAGGTTACTGATTACATCACCACTCTCGTGGTCATTCAATGGACCGTCAGACATAGTGGAACCATATTTTGCATGGATAACCAGCCTGCCGGTATCAGTACCCAGGTCTGGCATGATCAGCCCAACCCTGGTGCCGGCTTCGTTGCCAACGAAGTTGGTGATATCTCTACCGCCGGGCAGGGTGATCTTGTCGATCAACCAGAGACTGGATCCATAAATGATCAGGGAATCACCAGGGAGTGCATTTTCGTTTGAAATAACCGCAATGGAAGGCGGTGGTATATCTACTACAAAAGAGTAGGACGTCTCGCCATGAGTGGTCGCAATACGGATCGTATTGGGAACATCCGGATCTGTTGCCTCTGTCGGCGCATTATCCGGTATGGTAATGATCAGGCGTGTATCGGTATTGTATGTTGGATTAAAATAAGCGCTCTTCCCGTTGAAAGCCACCTCGGTAATACCACCCAGGTTCTGACCGGTGATCAGTATAAGCGTACCAGGCAATGCCCTTACAAAGGCGCTGTCCTGTTTAGTAGAATCCAGCAGGGTAACGCTGCTGACAATAGGTACACCTGTATGGCTCTCATCTTTGGAACAGGCTACGAACAGGGAAAGCGCCACCGGCAGGATGCAAAAAAATATCCATTTCATCTTTCTGATAGTGGCTGATATATAGTGAGTCATAACGTTTTCTTTTTTAGTTAAAACTTGTATGGTACCGGTGGTTTTCTCAGATTAGGTGCTGCTGTCATTTCCGCGGCAGGGTAGGGCAATTGGAAATTGCTTTCTGTTACCGGGTAGAATGCAGGCGTATCTGAGGTAACGGTCCAGGAAGTAGCATTGGTGGCTGCATTAGCAACGATCCTGTAAGTGCCCCTGTTCTGGTTATTCAGCATGGTGATCGCTTTTGCCGGATCATAATAATGCAGTCTTACGATGTCATACCATGCCTGTCCTTCCATGGCCAGTTCCAATCTTCTTTCTACATAGATATCATCCCAGGTGATGCTGGTTTTTGTTGGCACTCCGGCTCTTGTACGCACGGCATTAAAATACTGGAGCGCCTTGCTGTCGCCGGTAGAGGGTGAATTACCCAGTATAGCTTCCGCATATATCAGGTATATATCCGCCAGGCGAAGCATATAGGTGTTGATCTCTGTATGTTGCTGTGTAACTTTACCATCATTGTCTTCAGGACGTCCTACCACATATTTTTTCACCCAGGCCCTTGTGTTATATCTTTCGGTACCAACATAGTTCCAGGGTACCTGTAGTTCCTGTATGATCTTTTTACCAGGATTATTAGGATCGTCTACTGACTGATGTATGTAGGAATAGTGGTCGCCAGGGAACATGAATGTACCTTTACGGCGTTTGTCATCAGTCCTGTATAACTGCAGCTGGTCGAGAGATGCACCAAGATCGCCACCCCATCCGTCTCCGAAACCTGTTATTTCAGAACCATAGGCCAGGAATGCCTGTACACTGTTCTGTGTACCCCAGTCGCCATCATATTTCCACTGCAATGCAAAGAGGCTTTCCGGATTGTTGTTGTTCTTCATCAGGAACAGGTCTTCGTAGTTGCTCATCAAAGACGCGCCGCTATTCATGATCACATCATTGGCATACCATGCAGCACTGTCAAGATCTGACTGGTTGCGGGATCCGGAAACACCGGCGCGTGTGAGGAACGCCTTGGCCAGCATACCTTCGGCTGCCCATTTAGTCAAACGTCCCTTCTGTAGTGGTGTAGCAGGCAGATTCTGCGCAGCAAAACGGATATCACGGATAATGAACTCCCATACTGACTCTACCGTGTTCCTGGTAATGGAAGTATCGGTAAGCAGTACGTTATTATCAACAATGATGGGAACAGGGCCCCAGTTCTGTACCAGGTAAGAATAGGCCAGTCCTCTCATAAAACGGCCTTCCGCAATACCTGCCTGTTTAACGGATTCAGGCACGCTGGGGGATGTATATTTAGTAACGTTGTTGATAACCATATTGGACTGGGCTACAACATTGAAGAAGGCAGTCCAGGAGCTGTATACTTCAGGCGTTACATCTGTTGTCTGCATCCTGATATTTTGCACCTGGTAGGATCCTGACATCAGTACACCGGCCCTGCCATCTCCGATACCGTGAGATGCTTTGTCATTATAGGCAAACCACACGATGTTGTACAATGGTGCAGTACCTGCCAGTACCTGGTCGGATGATTTATAAAAGTTCACGTCAACGATCGCATCTTGCGGTGGCCTGTTCAGGAAGTCCTTACTACAGGCTGACAGGGCAATGAGGCATATAAACGTGATCAGGTATTTATTGTAGTTTCTCTTTTTCATGGTGATAGTTTAAAGGCTCATTAAAAATCAACAGCAACACTGGCAGAATATAACCTGGTTAAAGGATAGCGGCCGGCGTCCACACCTATCAGCTGACTGCTTAACTGTACTTCTTTTCCCAGGTAGGCGCCTACCTCAGGATCAAAACCCTTATACTTTGTGAAAGTGGCAAGGTTCTGAACGCCCGCTGACAGCCTGATATTCTTTACAACAGACTGATGGTTGATGAGCGAGTGTGGAAGGGTGTAGCCCAGTTGTACATTTTTGATCCTGATATAGGAGCCGTCTTCCACGTAGAGGTTAGTGAAGCGGTTACCGTTACCATTTACATCGGTACCTACGATCCTGGGCACCTTCGTACCCGGATTCAGCAGCACTGTTTTGCCGCCTTCTTCAGAGAGACGTGCATATCCAAAGGTTTCCTGCAGGAGGTTCCTGCCCAGGTTGATGTTATTGGGGCTGGTATTTTCAAAACGCAGGTAGTTGAAAATATCATTGCCTTGTGTGCCAGTCACCAGTATACTGAGGTCAAATCCTTTATAAGAGAATGTATTGGTGAAACCGAATGTAAACTTAGGCCAGGGATTACCAATGTAGGTCTGGTCACGTGAGTCGATGATCTTGTCGCCGTTGAGGTCTTTATATTTCACATCTCCAACCCATACACCACCATCTTTTGATACCGGCAAGCGGGTACCGTCTGATTGTGCCGGAACAGCGCTGCTGTTGATCTCATCTACTGACTGGAACAGCCCATCTGAAATGTAACCATAGAACTGCCATGGTGCGAGACCTATTGCAGAGCGTGAGGTGAAGTTATTCATATACCAGGCAGACCGGGACAGGAAGGCTGCATCAGAATAGAATTTGGTGATCTTGGTTTTGAAGGATGAGATATTGAAGTTCGTCCTCCAGGTGAAACCGCTTTTGTTATCGATGTTCACAGTGTTCAGCGTAATACCGAAGCCCTTGTTCTGCATTGCACCAATGTTCACTACAGGAGAATTGATGGCGCCTTCACCCTGTGTACCCATATAGGCAGGGAGTGGGTTAGGCATCAGCAGGTTGTCTGTTTTCTTGATATAGAAATCGCCTTCCAGCTGTATCCTGTCTTTCAGTACGCTCAGGTTAAAACCTATGTTCTTTGTTTCGGTAGATTCCCATTTAAGGCCTGCGTTGCCATACTGCCCGGTGCGGAAACCTGCTCCCCATGGAGTAGTAACGGAGCTCAGAGAAGAATACTGTGCGCCTCCGCTGCCGTTATTACCAGTAGTACCAATTTCAGCGCGGATCTTCAGTTCATTGATAAAAGGCAGCTCCTTCATGAAGTTTTCGCCGGTCAGTCGCCAGGCAACAGACACGGAAGGGAAATATCCCCATCTGTTATCTACACCGAAGTTGGACGAACCGTCTGCCCTTCCTGCCAGTTGCAGGATGTATTTATTATCATAGGTGTAGTTGATACGGCCCAGATATGATTCCAGTGCACCTGAATTTTTGTAGCTGCCGGTGGTTTGTCCCAGCGCGTCTCCCAGGTTCAGTGAAGGGATGTCATTGCTGGCAAATCCGATACGTTGTGCAGAGAAGCCCTGGGAGTTCCATGCCTGCGCTTCATGACTGACCATCACGCTGAAGCTGTGTTTACCCATGTCCCTGTTATATTGTAACAGTTCATTCAGGTTCCAGTAAAAGTTCCTTCCGTTGTTGACGCTTAAAGAGGCCTTTTCATTGACATTATACCCTAATTGATAGGTAGGTATGAATTTGCTGCCGTCAGCATATTCAAAGTTGCCATTGAAGCTGGTGCGGAAGGTCAGTCCCTTGATGATATTTACTTCCGCAGTAGCTCCTCCCAGTCCGCCGGTACGTTTATAATCATTGCGTACCAGGCTGGCGATAGCTACGGGATTGAGCGGTGCATATTTTGCGTTGCCGCCGTATTCGTTTTCAGTAGCGCCGCCCCAGCTGCCATCCGGATTCTTCACCGGTATATTGGGCGCCAGGTTAATAGCGTTCCTGATCACGTCCTCACTGGTGGAAGCCAGTTTTTCCTTTGTCTGGTAGAAGCTCAGCGAAGTGCTCAGTTTCAGCCATTTGAAAGCCTGGTTGTCCAGGTTCAGACGGTAAGAGTAGCGGTCGAAGTTGGAGCCAATGGCCACCCCTTCCTGCGAGAAGTACTCGCCCGACATATAATAGGTGGTTTTGTCGGAGCCTCCGCTCAGGTTCACCTGGTGTTTCTGCATAGGAGCTGTTTTGAACAGCGCGTTCTGCCAGTTGGTGCCTTGTCCCAATACACTGGGATTCTGGAATTCCTGATTAGGGGTACGATTCAGCAGTGTCGCAATTTCATTGTTCATTATTGCGAACTGCTGAAGGTTCATGGTGTTGAGGTCATCAGGTCTGTCCTGAAGGGTGTAGAGATAATTGTAGGACAGTTTCACCTGACCGGACTTTCCCCGTTTTGTAGTGATCAGCACAACACCATTGGTGGCACGGGAACCATATATTGCGGTGGCGGAAGGTCCCTGCAGGATGTCGTACGATGCAATGTCTGCCGGATTGATACCTGCCAGTGCATTCACAGAGCTGGTATTACCATAAGAGACGGTGGATGGCTGGATCTGTACTCCGTCCACTACATATAAAGGCTCGTTGGTACCGCTCAGGGTATTGACACCCCGGATATTTACCGAGATCCCTCCCCCCGGCTGACCGGAGTTCTGGGTAACATATACACCAGCTGCGCGGCCCTGGATGGCCTGATCGATGGTCGTATTTATCGTGCGGTCTGCGTCGGCGGCGCTAATGGATACCTGGGCGCTGCTCTGGTCTCTTTTCTTCATTGTACCGTAACCGATCACGACTACGTCATTCAACTTGCGGTAATCGTCTTCTAAGGTGATGCTGACAGTTCCGGAATTGCCGGTTTTAACGTCCCGGGGCATAAATCCCATAGAGGCAATACTGATTACCTGGCCGGGAGCTGCCTGAATAATAAAATGTCCTTTGTCATCAGTTGTGGTTCCTTTTTTTGTTCCTTTAACAATAATAGAGGCGCCCGGAACGGGATTGCCTGTTTCTTTGGAAGTGACTGTGCCGGAGACAGTCCGTTCACTGCCGGATTGATTCTGTGCCCGGGCTGGCATACTTAAAGCCCAAAAGAAGATCATGACCCATACCATCAGGTATGATCTTCCAGTAATACTGGCTCGTTTCATAGCGTGGAGATTAAGTGTTTAAATTAATGCGCGATCTTTTGATTTTGGTTTATCAAATAACGGCATGATGTCCCTCATAACGATAGGATAAAAGTATCGTTATGAGAGGAAAGTGAGGGTCGTACAATGTTTATTAAATAGGATAAAATGTTGCAGCAGGGGTATCAAATGTTACACGGATGGGTATTGCTCTTTGCAGGGGCCTATTTTCTCATGCTGGCGACGTATGCGGACGGCAGCATGTTGTAGGCCATTTTGAAATATTTGGTGAAGTATTTAGGATTGTTAAATCCTACCTCATAGGCCACCTCTGTCACGTTCATTTCTGTTTTGGACAGCAGCTGGGCCGCCTTTTTGAGGCGCACGGTACGAATGAACTCTACCGGCGTCTGTCCTGTGAGGGAGAAAATACGCCTGTATACAGATACCCGGTTCATACAGAGCTCCCTGCTGAGTTCTTCCACGGAAAAACCGGCATTGGAAAGATTCTTTTCCACTATCGCCAGCACCTTCTCCAGGAATTTCTCGTTCGGGGAGGGGACATGCCCTTCACCTGTTGTTTCGGGGGAGCCTATGATGTGTTTCACCAGGGTTTGTCTGGCGAGGAGGTTACGGATCCTGGACAGCATGATCTCGAAGTTGAAAGGTTTCACCATATAATCTGCCGCACCGGTTTCGAGTCCTTTTAACTGCTCTTCTTCCCCCGCCATAGCTGTCAGCAGTATGACAGGGATGTGACGGGTACGGTTGTCATGTTTTATCTTCCCGCACAGTTCAACACCGTCCATGACCGGCATATTGATGTCGCTCACCACCAGATCAGGATGTCCGGATAATGTCTTTTGCCATCCCGCGCCGCCATCGGCAGCTTCTGTAATATTATAATAGGCCTTCAGGTTCTCTTTCAGGTAGAAGCGGAAGTCATCATTGTCTTCTATCAGGAGGATGGTCTGTTTTTCTGTCGCCAATTCATTTAGGTCGTCGGCAGGTAAGGGGAGGACCTCTTCTTCAGGCTTAGCTACAGGTATTGCTGAAGCGACCAGGACAGGTTCGGTTTGAGTGGCCGGTTCGCCGGATGGCTCAAACGGCAGTTTCACAATAAAGCAGCTACCCTTGTTCACCTCACTTTCTACGGTGATAGTTCCACTATTGAGTTTTACGAATTCCTTTGTAATAGCCAGCCCTATACCGCTGCCCCGGTTCACAAAGCCTCCTGGCATATCACTCTGGAAGAATTGTTCAAAGACTTTTTCATGTCTTTCAGGTGGAATACCGATCCCAGTGTCTTTAACCCTTATTTCCAGCCATGTTTTATCGTCAATAGAACTGGCAGTCATCTCGACACTTACGGTGCCTCCCCGGGGCGTAAATTTGAAGGCATTGGATAAAAGGTTGAACAGGATCCGTTCGATCTTATCATGGTCAAAACTGGTATGCAACTGGCTGCAGCTGCTCTGATAGGAGAAATTGATCTGTTTCCTTTCTGCCAGATCTGTAAAGGAGCAGGCAACATCCTTTATAAAACCGGCTATATCTCCCCTGACAGGATCGAGCTTCAGTTCATGCATCTCCATTCTCCGGAAGTCCATCAGCTGGTTGACCAGGTTCAGTAAGCGTTTGGCATTGCGGTAGATCAGCTGGAACTTGTTTTTCTCATCCTGTTCTTTCGTATGCTGGATGATCTCTTCTATGGGCGCCAGTATCAGTGACACCGGCGTGCGGAACTCATGGCTGACGTTTGTAAACAGTTTGATCTTCATCATGTCCAGTTCATGCATGCGTTGCGCTTCTTTTCTTTCCTGCTGGAGTACGAAGCGGGTATGGGCGCGTTTGATCACCCTTCTTCTTAAAAGCAGCAATACTGAAACTACCAATACCAGGTAAATGAGGTAGGCCAGAGGCGTTTTCCAGAACGGTGGCTTGATGCGGATCTTTAATGATATACCCTCCTCATTCCAGTAGCCGTCCTCATTGGCGGCCTTCAATAGCAGGGTATAAGTGCCGGGATTGATATTGGTATAAGTGATACGCCTTGTTTTACCGTCTGTGGTCAGCCATTCCTTGTTAAAGTCCTTCAGCTTGTAGGCATACTGGTTTTTGTCGGTATTGATGAAGTTTAAGGCCGCAAAGTCAATGGAGAAATCATTTTCATTGTATTTCAGCACGATCTCCCTGATTTCCGACAAGGAGGCAGGCAGAATGACGCGGTGCCCCACCTTTTCATTGACCTCAATCGTCTTGTTGGACAACTGTAAACCAGTCAGCACGATGGCCGGCTTATTGGTGTTATGTGACAGCGATGCAGGGTTGAACAGGTTGAATCCATCAGCACCGCCAAAAATAAGCTCACCTGAACGGAGTTTACAGGCGGCGTTAACGTTGAAGGCTTTACCCTGCAGGCCGTCCTTGTCATCATAATTCCGGCAGCTGATGCTCAGCCCTTCAGGCGCCTCCTTTACAGTTACCTTACTAAGTCCATTGGAGGTACTTGCCCAGAGATATCCTTCATTATCTTCCAGTATACCGATGATATTGTTGTCCGGCAGTCCGTCTTTTACAGTAAATGATTTGAATGTCTGTGTGGCTTCATCAAATACATTCAGGCCGGACCGGGTACCTGCCCACATATGTCCATTCCTGTCGTACAGCAGGGAGAACACGTTGTCATTGCTCAGCTGATGGGTGGCGCTCAGATAATGCACAAAGATGCCTTTGGAGTTGTCCAGCACGTCGATACCATAAGCAGTGGCTATCCAGAGATTCCCTTTTTTATCTTCTGCAAAGGCGGTGATGAAGTTGGAATGAACGGAAGCCGGTTGATTTACATTATTATGATAAAATATGCTGTTGCCGGGATCAAACCTGTCTAATCCGCCACCGAGGGTACCTGCCCAGAAATTGTTACGTTTATCTCTGTATATTTTCCAGACAGTCTTGTTGCCAAGGCTGTTGGGATTCTTGTCATTGTGCCGGTAATGCGTGATCCTGCCTTTGTTGAAGTAATCCATTCCTCCGAAATAATATCCGATCCACAGATTGTCGTGTTCATCTACATAAAGGCTGACGATGACATCTTTACTGATGCTGTTCTCATCGGCGGGATTATGCTGATGCCGGGTGAAAGTACCGGCGCTACGATCGTAGTAAATGAGGCCGCCTCCATTGGTGCCGATCCAGATATTTCCCTTTTTGTCTTCGGCAAAACAGTTCACGTCATTGTAGCTGAGGCTCTGTTTATCGGTAAGACTATGTTTGAAGAGGGGAAATTTCAGCATGTTCTCTGTGAAATAGCTGATGCCCCTTTTATAGGTGCCACACCATACGATGCCGAAGTTGTCTTTGTAGAGTGCATAAATGGCATTTTCCGCAACGCTTTTAGGATCTTCTTCCTTATTCAGCAGGAAGCGGGAAGAGAAGTCGCTTTTATTTACAAGGTTGATGCCGCCATGATCCGTTCCTATCCAGATAACGTTTTTGTCATCCTGTACGATGCTGTTGACGATGTCATTATTCAGGGAGCCATTCCGGCTTGACAACTGTCTTATAGTGCCTTTTTCCGGATTCAGGTAGATGACGCCAAAGTCATTCTCCGGCATATATATCCACATATCATCCTGTGCATCTATAAAAAAGCGCAGCGCGGCAGGTTGTTTTTCTATCATAGGGATGATGCGGTCATTGCGGTAAACGATCCTGTTGGTGCCGACATCCAATTTTTCCACCCTGCCGTTGGTGTAGAGGATCACAAGCCTGTTATGCGCATCTTTCTTCAGGTCTGCAACTGGAATGTTGCTGGCGCCGGGAACGAGTATTTTAGTGGCATGCCCTGTACTGTCTACCTTGTACAATCCTCCCCCTGTATAGGAAATCCACCAGCTATTGCCTGTTTGTGCAACACTGTTCACATAGTAGCCTGGCAGTCCCTTCCTGCTCAGCCATTTAGTGGCGTCTGAGAATTGTTCTCTGACAGGATCGTAGATATTATCGCCGTTGCGGGTTTTGATGTATAGCCGGTTATCCGGAGCGGGATAGATGCCCATGATATAGTCATCACTCAGGGAGTTGGAATCCGCCACATTATGGCGAAATATTTTAAAGGAATAACCGTCGTAACGGTTCAATCCGCTCATTGTTCCGAACCACATAAATCCCTTAGCGTCTTTGTATATGTAATTGACCTGGTTGTGGGACAGGCCATTATTGACATTCAAAGAAGAGAACTGGTAAGATGGCTGTTGTGGATAGGCATAGCTCACCAGCAATAACAGTGGAATCAGTAGTAGTTTCATCAACATGGAATAGGCATCTATACTATTATAAAAATACGATATTTTAGCCATGGATTTACTAAAATGCCAGCTATGAAGCCTATTCTTGTCATTTGTACAATATTACTTGCCTTTTCCGCCTGTAAACAGCATAAGGATTCAAATCCTGCTGTTATCGAACTGACTTACCAGCAGGCAGATATACAAAAACAGTTTGATACCTTATACAATCACCAGCAGGCAGATTCCGGAGTATACAGCGGTCTGATAGAACAGGCGCTTGCGATATGTCATGACAGTACAGGCAAGGGAGGGGCTATTACACAGGATGTATTTTCCAGCATGTACTACAATCTGCATAGCAGGCGCTATGATTGTGTTACAACAACTGTTTTCCAGTTGCCTGACGGATCTATTTCGGCGATTGGATTATTTAACCTGACTCCGGGAGATACGATTGCCCCGGATCATGATTTTCCTGTTACCGGAGGGTCTGGTGCGTATCATGATATTTCCGGAACTTATACGCGTAAATACAGGGATGGGGTGTATCATGTAAGATTGAGTTATTATAAGACGGAGCAGCACTGAAATTCCCGGGATATCGGTCCCGGCAATATAGCGATGAACGCCTATTGCCAGTTATTACCTAAAAATTGCAATAACTGATTAGCAAGGCTATAAACCTTGGTGACTTCCCACCTTCACGTGCTACGATTTTCACTTCTACTCTTGGCGTTAATTGGTTGAAGTAACTGAAGTAGTCGTCCTCCCGCATTCCCTCTGCTACAATGATAAATTTACGGTAATCTCTATGTGGTGCCCCCTTTTTATACTCCCTGTTCTTTCTCGGCATACTTATCCCAGTTAAGATCTTTTAAATTAGCCAGAAAAGGAATTGCACCAAACCTGCCGGAAAGATATCCTTTACGGATATCAAGATCGGGTCGCACATTGAAATCACTCAAAGGATAAAAATGGCTTTCACCCTTCTTGTTCTTTTCTGCAAACCAGATTTCATCCTGACGGAACAAGTCGAGATCAAGCAGATTGGATTCATGCGTCGTGAAAATTAATTGTCCTTTTCTATTGGGGAGCTGTTGCAGCTTAGTAACAAAATCTTTCAATAAAGAAGGATGTAAGCTTTGATCAATTTCATCAATAAAAATAGAAATAGGTGCTTTCATTAGCAAATATAACAATGGAATAAAATCAAATAACCTTAGTGTGCCATCTGACTCCTCCATTAATTCAAATTCTATTTTCTCTCCTTTTTCATTTAGATGATATGAAACGATCTTTTTAACAACCGGAATACCATTTTCTATTAAGGCAATGGCATTTCCTGTTGAACCAACCTTGAGCGTTTCTCCGTCCTGGATAGCTCTTAAAACACGATCTCTTTCGTGAATGTTATTTTCTCCAAAATAACTATTTAAAGGAATGGTTCGAACATCAATTTCTTCAATACCAGTCTCGAAACTGGAAATGCTTTCATTAACAAATGTTTTGAAATGCGTACTGCGAAGGAATGATGTTATAAAATCAAAATTTCTCATCTTAGGGAAGACAAAATGAATTTTTTCAGAGAACCATTCAAACGCAGCGGTAATTTCTTTGAACTTATCTTTCGCCAAATGAATAAAAAGATTATTAGGTTTTAAGATGTCTTCTTCATAGAGTTCTACCAGCAGTTTTTCTTTTGGCGATTTAGTATATTTAGAAGCTAACTTAAGTGTTTCTTTTCCTTTGTTATTCGATTTTCGTTCAAAGATAATTTCATCGTCTTTTCTGCCATAATGCAGCATGTATAACCATTCTTCTTTCACTACGCCGGCATGATATGATACACCGTACGCATATCCTGTCTTGTTATTAATAAACTCAACTTCAAGTGTAGTAGATTTCTTTTCATTTTGTCCAAGTCTGAAATAGTTATTAAGAGGAATCAGATCAATGTTTCCTTTTAACACAATGTCATGAAGAAGACGCAATGCGTCAAACAAATTACTTTTGCCAGCCCCATTAGCACCATAGACAACAGCGCTTTTTAGCAATTCGATCTTTGGAAATTTGAAGAGATGGTCCGGATGTCTTCTAATGTCCCCCGCAAGCATGTTGAATTCCGTTTCTTGATTAAAAGAAAGAAAGTTTTCGGCGGTGAATCTTATTAGCATAATGCCTACTTTTTACGTTAAGTACGTTGTAAAAATGCTATTTTTTATTAAAATTTCAAAAAATAACGTTATCTATAACGTGATTTTCGTTACAAATTGATGGAAATTGCAATCAGTTCACGCATTTTATCTATTATTCGTGCATACTGATGCTGCACTATCGGATAGCTGCAACCGATTGTTTGTTAACAAAAAAAATCCTATCTTAGAATTACCACGTTGACTCCGCTTTAAAAAGCAGGTGCAGAATTCCCACATGTCATAACCTGTTTTCATCACTCCCTTAATCAATTATTGTAAAAACAATCCACATGAAACAGCTAATCAAGCCCTTTTTGTGCCTGCCCGGCAACCTGAAAACCTGCCTGTTGTTTTTTATCCTGTGTCTGTCAGGACACCTACGCGCAGCCACTATTAATGTTTCTTCCTTATCCGCCCTGCAGACTGCTATTAACAATGCCGCCCCCGGAGATGTGATCATTCTGGCGAATGGCACCTATACGGCAAGCAGCGACATTACCATCAGCAAGCAGGGTACTGCTGCCCAGCCTATTACGATTGCCGCGCAGTCGATAGGAGGGGCCGTTATCAGTGGCACTGCCGGTTTTAATATTGTTAGTCCTGCCAGGTACATCATCATCCGCGGCTTTAAATTTACTTTTAGTGCCTCACAGGCAACAATGGCCAGCGGAACCAGTTTCTGTCGCTGGACCCGTAATGTCTTTGAAACTCCCGGGGAAGGAGAGAACCTGTCCATCAATGGTAATGATCATGAAATAGATTACAATACATTCCAGCACAAGAATGCATTGGGCCGGTTTATCACCATGCGGGGCACTGGCAGCCAGATATGCCAGCGTATACATATTCATCACAACTATTTCTTTGATCACAATCCCCAGACAGGCAATGGCGCAGAATCAGTGCAGATCGGCCTTAGCGGATACAGTTTATCTTCCAGCAATAGTACTATCGAGTATAACCTGTTTGAGGAATGTGAAGGGGAGAATGAGCTGGTGTCCATCAAATCATCCGCGGTACTATTCCGCTACAATACGATCCGCAATTGTCCTGCTCATCTGACCCTGCGGCATGGTAATTTCAACACGGTGTATGGTAATTACTTTATCAATACGCCCGGTATTCGCATTTTTGGAGATGATCATAAGGTATTCAGCAATCATTTTGAGAATTGCAACCCTGCTATCAATGTGGGTAACGGCGATGGAGAAGTGGCTGATGGGGATGCACTGACTGTTCACGACCGTCCTGACCGTGTATTGATCGCCTTTAATACACTGGTTAATAACACTGCCAATATCATCCAGGCCGGACGTACCAATGGCCTGGGAGCTACCGCTATTACCATAGCCAACAACATCGTACAGGGTGGTGGAGCAGCAGCTACGATTGCCGGTCCTTATACCGGTGCAGTATGGAGCGGCAATATGCTCTACAACACGAACGGTGACGGCGACATGCCTTCCAGTGGATACACCACTGCAAACCCCTTGCTGGCAAGGGATGCAACCGGTACTTTCCATCTTCAGTCAGGCAGTCCTGCCATCAGCGCCGCCACCGGCTCTTACTCTGCTGTAACGGCAGATATGGACGGTCAACCACGTACATCTTCATTGGAAATCGGAGCTGATGAGGTGTCCAGCGCCCCAGTCATTGCACGTATACTTACATCAGCTATGGTAGGGCCTAATGCAGGCAGCGATACTGGTACGTGCGAACCGGTATCTGCCAGCGCTGACGACGGAAACGTACCTGCCAATGTACTGGACGGAGACCTGAATACACGCTGGTCTGCCAATGGTGACGGGCAATGGATACAATTTTGTTTGGACAATACCGTATCCGTTTCCGGTGTACAGATTGCATTTTATAACGGCAATACGCGCACATCCACCTTCGATATTCTGACAAGCAACGATGGCGCGACCTGGACCAATGCCGCTACAGGTAGGGTAAGTAGTGGCACCTCCCTCAACCTGGAGACTTTCACCTTCACTGCCCGGCAGGCGAAATATGTACGGATACTGGGCCATGGCAACAGTGTGAATACATGGAATAGCTACACAGAAGTGAATATACAGACAGCCAGTAGCAGCAGGCAGGCTATCACTGCTGCAAAGAGCAGCACTATGCCTGAAATGACCCTGAACACTTCTCCTAATCCATTCTCAGACCAGACCACTATCCAGTTCACACTGCCGGATCCCGGCAGGACCCGCCTAGCAGTATATGATATGAATGGTAAAGTGGTAGCAGTGCTGATCAATGCACAGCTGTCTGCAGGAAAATACACGGTACCCTTTAAGTCCGATAAAGCCCCTGCCGGTATGTACCTGCTGGAGTTGCAGCATAACGGAAAATCGGGTACAAAGAAGCTACAGAAACTGTAACTAAAGAGAGGATATTCTCAGGTAAACAACCTGAATAGCTTTGTAGATGAGAAAAAAGTATAAGTAAATGATAAAATTAGACAAGTGGTATGAGGCTTTTTTTCAATGCCTTTTGTTTACCTTTAAAACAGTGTTCCGCAGTTGATAGCTTAGTCTCTCAAGTTATTACGTTATGAAAGTTTGATCGTTCCTGGCCCGCTAGCATTTACTTATCTTCTTCACCAAAATCCAATTGATTAAATTATGAGATTAATTATTCTGTAACAGTTTCCTTTTGCAAATACATGCAAACGTTTGCATGAATAAAGAATAAATTGTCAACGTTGGTATTCTCATTGAAACATATGGGAAGGGAATTCTATTCTCTATTTATGCAATCGTTTGCATGTATGCTCTATTCAATTCACGTCTGGCATTGTCAGTGTCGCTTAGCATTTATCCAGGTTCCATCAGTATAAGTTCCGCCTAACAAATTAAAAATTCCGTTATGAAAAATCTGATCACTGCAATTACGTGCAATGGTTGCAGAACCAGGAAGATATGGGCCATTGCCATATGGTATCACTTAATTTTTTTATCGGGCAGTGTATATGCCCAGAATAATGAGGGGGTAGTGATAAAGGGAATGATCACTAATGAGCAGGGAGAACCCTTGCCAGGGGCGATCGTAAGAGTGAAAGGGGGTACGAATGGAACTGCCGCTATGGCCGGAGGTCAGTTTAGTATCACTGTACCGAAACAATCTGTACTCAGTATCACCTTTACTGGCTATGTCCGCAAAGAGATTGTTGTGGGGAATGATCATCAGTCTGCACTGGTCGTTTCCCTGCAGGTAGATAACAAAGGCCTGAATGAAGTAGTAGTGGTGGGATATGGTACACAAAAGAAATCAGATGTAACAGGTGCGATTGTTTCCATCAAAGAACAGGCCCTCAGAGCAGTGCCGGTGGCCAATCTGAGTCAGGCATTACAGGGACAGGGCGCTGGTATCGATGTGCAGAAAAACGGAGGTAACAGCAAGCCCGGTGCAAAGCCCAAAATACTGGTAAGAGGAACAAGATCAGTGAATGCATCCAATGATCCCTTGTTCATTGTAGATGGTATTCCTTTTAACGGGGATATCAATGATCTGAATCCAGATGATGTAGTGTCTGTAGAAGTACTAAAAGATGCTTCTGCCACCGCTATCTACGGTTCAAGAGGCGCCAATGGGGTGATCCTGGTCAGTACCCGCAGAGGGAAAACAGGCCGGCCACTTATTACCTACAGTGCCTATGCTGGATTTGTTAAGAACCTCGGCGAGTATGATGTGATGGATGGACAGCAGTTCACCACCTTCAAAAAATGGGCGCTCATTAATGAAACACCCGGTAAGTACACCGGTTTAGACGATCCTTCTTTTTACACCAATGGCAGCTTCAGCCAGGAAGAAGTGCAGGGCATCAAAATGGGCCGCAACACTAACTGGCAGAAACTGATCTACAAAACAGGGATGACAACAAACCATCAGCTGGGCATTACCGGCGGATCAGAGACTACGCAATATGCCTTATCCGGTGGATACTATAAAGAGACAGGCATCTATTCCGGTCAGTCTTTTGAACGGTTTTCTGTCAAAGCCAGCGTTGATCAGCAGCTTGGGAAATCAGTAAAAATAGGGCTCAATACATTGAATACTTATTCCGTTACAAACGGAGAAAATGCCAATCCGATGGGACAGGTATTACGCGCTAATCCGCTGGTATCTCCATATGACAGTACGGGCGCGTTGGTGAATGCATACGTACCCGGTACCGCCAGCCAGGTGTGGAATCCATTGGCTAATTTCCTGCCGGGTGCGGCTGTGGAAACACGTAAAAGATCAGGCACCTTCACTACGCTTTATGCGGAGATCAATCTGGCGAAAGGCCTGAAATACAGGTTCAATGCAGGTGCAGAACTAAGGAATGATGTGTACGGAAATTTCTATGCCAGCAAAACAACCTACAACCAGGGTACATTGTCTACCTCCAGCAATCAGACGAATATGACCCTCGACTATACCCTTGAGAACCTGCTGATCTATGAGAAGACGATTGCCCGGAAACATAACATCAACTTCACCGGCTTATACAGTTTGCAGGAGTCTGCATTGCAGTCCAATACATTCAATAATAATTCCATCCTCGCAGATTTCCTGCAGTACTATAATCCGCAGTATTCAGCCAACCTTACAGGACAGGGGAAATATGAGAAATGGGATATCCTCTCTTACATGGCGCGACTCAACTATAACTATGATGAAAGATACTTACTGACCCTGACCCTGCGTTCAGACGGTTCTTCCCGTCTGGCGCCGGGCAATAAATACCATGTATTCCCATCTGTATCTGCGGCCTGGAACCTGTCCAAAGAACACTTCCTGTCAAAGGCAGACGCGCTCACCAACCTGAAACTGAGAGTAGGATATGGTTCTGTTGGTAATACTGCCATTTCTCCTTATCAGACCCTGGGTGCGCTATCGCCTGTTACATACAATTATGGCTCTACCAATGTTACCGGCGCTTATCCCACGAATGTGGCCAATCCGGACCTTACATGGGAATATTCAGCCACCTGGAATGCAGGGCTCGACATCAGCCTGTGGGATAACCGCATCACAGGATCAATAGACGTGTATAAACAGCAAACACGGTCTTTGTTATTACCACAAACTTTACCACCTACGTCAGGTATTCCGAATGCTATCCTGACGAATGTCGGAAAGACTTCTAATAAGGGCATCGAGTTACAGCTCAGTACCGTGAATATCCGCGATGCAGGCAATGGCTTCGGCTGGACAACAAACCTCAATGTATTCATTAACCGTGGCAAGATCACCCAGCTGGCAAATGGCGTCACAAGAGATATCAATAACAACTGGTTTGTAGGATATCCTATCGGCGTCATCTTCGACTATAAGAAGGAAGGCATCTGGCAGAATACAAAAGAAGATTCTCTGATCGCTAAAGGATATGGACTAACCGTAACATATCCCGGCTCAGTGATAGGTCAGCTCAGGCTCGCAAATACTAATGGGGATTCATTGATCAATGCAGACGACAGGGTAATATTAGGCTCCAATCAACCGAAATGGGAGGGAGGTATCACCAACCGCTTTACGTTTAAAGGCTTTGATCTTACAATTGTTGCCTTCGTAAGAATGGGTGGAATGATCGTAAGTAAGATGCACCAGAGCGGTAGTTTTATCAATACCTACCAGAGTAATTACAATAACCTGGACGTGCAATACTGGACACCTGGTAGCGGTGAGAACTTTTATCCCAAACCAAACCATGCCAATACCAATACGCCCAATAGTTCCCTGTTAAGTTATTTCGACGGAAGCTATGTGAAGATACGGACGCTCAGCCTGGGTTATAGCCTGACACCAAACCTGGCGAAACGATGGGGCGTTGGCGCAGTAAGGATATATACTACTGCCCAGAACCCTTTTATTCTCTTTTCTCCATACCGGAACAAATACAAAGGTATAGATCCTGAAACCGCCATGGGGTCAGGCTCCGGAACCGGCAACCAGGGGGGATTGAATGTGGATACTCCCGGTACCTGGTCTATGATATTTGGTGTCAACGTGTCGCTGTGATAACATATAGTGAAAGCCGGAACCATGGTTCCGGAAGAACTACAAAAACTATTAGTATATGAAAAAGGTCAGTATATATCTTATCAATCTCCTGTTTGTAACAGCGCTGTTTTACGGCTGTCAGAAGAAGCTGGAGGAAGAACCTCATTCTGTTCTTACGCCTGATTTTTTCACCACAGCTCAGGGCTTTGATGCCGGTTTGAATGCTGCCTATTCAGGCACCCGCTGGATATGGGGACCGCAGGACTATTATAGTCTGACGGTATGTGGCACCGATGAATTTAAAAGAGGTGTAGATGGCAGTAGCGATCTGAATACTTATTCGAGCAATTATACGGCATCAAATACCAATGTGACGAATGTCTGGAAGTATTGTTACACGTATATCAATACCTGCAATGGCCTGGTGGATAATGCGCCCCGGATACCGGGAATGGATTCTACACTTAAAAAGCGAATGGTGGGTGAAGCCAGGTTCCTGCGGGCCAATTATTATTTCATCCTGGTGCAGTTATGGGGAGATGTAACACTGAACAGGCATTTCCAGAGTACACCTACCACCTCTGCTGTACGTGACCCTATGGCGGATGTATATGATTTCATTATTGAAGATCTTACTGCCGCTATTGCCAGTCTGCCGCCGGGGCCTCTTACTTCCGGTGTACAGCCGGGCAGGGCTACTGCAGCTGTTGCCACTCACCTGTTAGCGAAGGTCTATCTCACAAGGGCTGGTTCTCTTGCTAAAAAAGGAGATGACTATAAAAACGCATATACAACAGCGGCTACATTGATCAACAACGGTGCGGCGTCTGGTATAGGGCTGCTGCCCGATTTCGGAAAGGTATTCCAGGAAGGGAATGAAGCGAATACGGAAGTGCTGTGGACAGTGCAGCATACTTCCAATCTTGCATACAATGGTTCTCCAAAACAGGACAACCGCGATGCGGACAATCTTTTGTGCCATCTGTGGGTTCCCCAGTATGAGAACCAGCCTGGCATGCAGCGGGATGTGTTTTACGGACGTCCGTATATACGGGTGATTCCTACCCGTTGGCTGACAGATACAGTATTCGCTGATAAGGTGAATGATACCAGGTATAACAAGTCCTTTCAGATCGCCTGGATCTGTAATGCACGGAAGCTGATCCCTAACTGGCCTGATCCTTTGCCACCGGGAGCACCGGCTAATGCACATCCCGGTCAGCCGAAGTTCGGAATTGGAGATACGGCCATATTTATGCCTGGTTATGAAATGTCAGACGCACAGATAAAGGCTACGAGTTACCAGATCATTACGCCCGCTAAATATGTGCCTGCTTTAGCGCCCACGCTGACGAAATATTTTGATACCAAGCGTACCGATATGAACGCGCCATCTATCAGGCCTATCATTGTTTACCGCCTGGCAGACACCTATCTGATAGCTGCGGAAGCTGCGTTTATGGATGGAAGGCCGGGTGATGCGCTCCCCTTCATCAACGCTATCCGCAGAAGGGCGGCTTATCCTACAGGTGATCCGCAAAAGATGGAAGTAGAGGCCTCAGCGCTCTCGCTGGATTTTATCCTGGATGAACGTGCCCGGGAACTATGCGGAGAATTAACAAGATGGCAGGACCTGGTAAGAACAGGACAATTACTGACGCGGGTAAGATTGCATAACACAGATGGGCAGAAGAATATACAGGAGAAACATAAACTCCGGCCTATTCCGCAGTCGCAGATAGATGCAACAACGACTGGCGCCAAGTACCCACAGAACCCGCAATGGTAAACTTATTGCTATTAACCGTAAAAACAATTATATGAAAAGAAAGCCTGCAGGCATGCTCCTGTCCATGACGGTCTTAATCCATTGTAGTGTGGCTTATGCGCAAACCAGCACACTGAAGAATTTTCCCAAAGGCAGCTCTCCGCAGGAGGTAGGAACGCGTGTGGCAAGCCGTTTCGTTGCATCCCCGCATTCCAATTTCGGCAGGGCTACGCCACCTTCTGTTATCACGTATCCGGAGGTGTGTACATGGTATGGCGCATTGGCATTTGCAAAGGAAAGCAAGGACAAAGCGCTGACGACAAAACTTGCTCAACGCTTTGAACCTCTTTTTGCCGCAGATACAGGACTGGTGCCCAAACCTGACCATGTGGATCATACCGTGTTCGGATCTGTGCCACTGGAGCTGTATCAGCAAACAAAAGACCCGCGTTACCTGGCATTGGGAAAACGTATTGCAGACAAACAATGGGGATCACCGGAAGGGCCACATGTGAAACCGGAGGGTCTTGCCTATTACAAGCAGGGCCTTACCTGGCAGACCCGCATGTGGATCGATGATATGTTCATGATCACGGCTGTACAGACGCAGGCCTACCGTGCTACTGGAAACAAAGAGTATATAGATCGCACTGCCAGGGAAATGGTGGTTTATCTGGATTCATTGCAGCAGCCTAATGGACTCTTTTATCATGCGCCGGATGTTCCTTTCTTCTGGGGAAGAGGTGATGGCTGGATGGCAGCAGGTATGAGCGAGTTATTACGCTCATTGCCGGGAGATAATCCGGCCCGGCCCCGCATCATGGAGGGATACAAAAAGATGATGGCTGCATTGCTGAAATACCAGGCAGAAGATGGCATGTGGCGGCAGCTGATAGACGATCCTGCTTCATGGCCGGAAACATCCAGTACAGGTATGTTCACGTTTGCTATGATCACAGGTGTAAAGCAGGGATGGCTTGACGCAAAAGTATATGGACCTGCAGCGCGTAAGGCATGGCTTGCTTTGGTAACGTATATTGATGGGAATGGCGATGTGCGTGAGGTATGCGAAGGTACCAACAAAAAGAATGACCGGCAGTACTACCTGGACCGCAAGCGCATTACCGGTGATATGCATGGACAGGCGCCCTTGTTATGGTGTGCAGCTGCACTATTAAGATAGTTTATATCCAATAAAGAAATGTTATGAAGATACAGGTCCTCCTTTGCACGCTGCTGCTGGCGGCAAAGGCTTTTGCTGCCGATACTACGCTGGTGACCAGTCCGGATGGGCAGATCCGGTTCAGGTTATTTCCTGATCATCATCAGTTATTCTATTCAGTTACTTTCAGGAATATTCCTGTCATTGAAGCATCACCGATGATATTATCCGTGGATGATCATCTGCTGACCGACAACGTAACAACGGGTACTGTGAAGCGGTATACCATCAGCGAACGCTATCCCTGGAACGGAGTGCATGCGATTGCCGTCAATAACTGCCAGGGCGCTACGATTGGCCTGAAACAGGACCTTAGCAGTTATACACTTGATGTAAGGGTATTTAACGATGGTATTGCTTTCCGCACAGTGGTGCCTGGCGCTGCCGGACTTGCCCGTGTTCCTGATGAGGCGACAGTATTCAATATACCCTCCGGCAGTGAGATATGGTATCATGATCTGAACATGCATTATGAAAGTGTGTATGCAAAGAAGGAGATATCGGCTTTACAGGCGGGGGAGTGGGTAGCGCCGCCTGCTACCTTCAAATTGCCGCAGGGCATTTATGCTTCCGTTACGGAAGCTGACCTGGTGAATTACAGCGGTATGGCGCTGGAAGCAAATGGCAAACATGGGCTGGTAGTGCGTCTAGCGCAACACCAGCCGGTTTCATATCCTTATAAGCTGCGTTACAGTGAAGAAGATGTACAACGTTCTCTCAAACCTGCAGCAATCAGTGGCACCATCACTACTCCCTGGCGGGTAGTGATGATAGGTGCGGACCTCAATACAATGGTCAACAATGATATGGTGCAGAATCTTTGTCCGCCGCCCGATCCTAAGCTCTTTCCCAAAGGTATACACACCGACTGGATCAGACCGGGGCGCGCTGTATGGAAATACCTGGATGGTGGCGGAGATGGTACGCCCGCCGTCATGAAACAGTTTTCTGCAGAAGCAGGCGCTTTAGGTTTTGAACATAATATCCTGGAAGGCTTCTGGGATAAATGGACAGACGATCAGATCAGGGACGTGGTCAACGATGCTAAAGGCCATCATGTAGGTATCTGGGTGTGGAAGCATTCCAAAGCATTACGCGATAAAACTGTCCGCCAGGCTTTTTTCAAACGCTGTCATGACCTGGGTATAACCGGTGTCAAGATCGATTTCTTTGATAGTGAAGCAAAAGAGGTGATCGACCTGTATACTGCTATTCTGCAGGAAACGGCAACATATCATCTCTTAACGGATTTTCATGGCGCTAACAAACCAACGGGTCTGTCACGCACCTGGCCCAATGAACTGACACGCGAAGCGGTGAAAGGCATGGAAGCCAGTAAGCTCACCGATAGAGCTGTACATGAAACCACGCTGCCATTCACACGTTTTCTTGCTGGTCCGGCAGAGTATACAGTAGTCCATTTCGGAGAACGCAGAAAGAATACTTCCTGGGCTCACCAGATAGCCAGTGCAGCCATCCTGAGTGCGCCACTGCTTACATATGCTGCCCGGCCGCAACATATCCTGGATAATCCTGCCAATGGCCTGATAAAGCAGATTCCTTCCACCTGGGATGAAACCATCGTATTGCCTCCCTCTGAAATAGGCCAGCTGGCAGTATTTGCCCGGCGTAAGGGCGCTACCTGGTTCCTGGCTGTTATGAATGGAGATGCCCCTCAGCAGATAAGCATCCCGCTCTCTTTTCTGAAAGGAGCGAATTACAAAGTGTCTGTAGTGAAAGATAGTCCTGATAGTACAGGCGCTGTGAAGGTAGAAGAGGCTGCCTATACACAGAAAGATGCGATCTCCCTGCAATTGGCGCCTGGTGGGGGATATGTGGCAATGTTCGTTGCGTCCTCTCCGGACAAGAGCGTAGCTATTTCAGAACAGTTTTGGTGAATTATAAATTTTTTACCTAAATTTAGTAATACTGAAAAATTTATGAATACCCGCTGATGCCAATATCCTGTAATCTGTAATGTGTTATGCCCGGTTGTGATTTTGTTAACGTCAGTGCTGCTGCCTTGTTTTTCCTTCATTTAAAACAATACAAGATGAAAAGATCCCTCATGCTTTTTGGCCTTGCTGTTACAGCAATTATTTTGTTCGTATCAGGATCATCTTCCGGAAGTGCCTGCCAGGATGATCATCATGGCCTGCGCGGAAAATGCAGGATCACTGTTGTAGGTGGTGTGTACCACTATGACTGTGTATCTGCCGTTAATCCGGATGAGACCAATTGTACGTATTATGTAGAATAGCGGATGATAAACAGGGCGTGACCCGCCCTGTTTATTTTATTTATTTCAAGTCTAAACAGACATATGTCAGGAAGATTTTTGTTTTTACTATGGGGGGCTGTTATATCTCTTTATGCCTGTAACAGTGTAACAGAAAAGCCCTGGTCAAATTGTAACACTGCCGGTACTGTCATCCCACTGGCCATATCCACAAATGATACACTGAACCTGTTCCTCGATAGTTTGATGGTAATGGGCGTTTCAACACCTGTCGATTATCATGCTGAAGAAAATGTATTGTATACATTTGATAGCTATAACAAGCGCCTGCTGCAATACCCGATTGGAAAAGAAGGGCTGATACACCCGGGTAGTATCCATCCGGTGAATATAAAACAGAAGATATCTTACATGAAATATCTCTCTGCTGATAGCCTTGTTCTTTACACCTATGGCAGCGCTAAGCTCTCTTATTATTCACTGAGCCGTGATACTGTTTACAAAAGCCTTGATTTCATTAACCGTGAAGCTCCCCGCATGAAAGGTAATGCTGCTGCCTGGCCTTATGCAAATGCAGCATCACCCGTTTTTTTCCTGAGCAATAAAATTATCGGTACCGGCTTTCTGCTGGGGGAGAAGGAGGACGAGTATGTAAACGGGCGTACCATCTGCACAGAGATTAATCTGTCTGCAGGAAACATCAGTCATCATCAGCCTTATTCAAAAGTTTACTGGCAGCATAACTGGGGAGGATCGCATATGCGTACGCCATACGCTGCCTATAATGAGCAGACAAAGCAGATGTTGGTTAGTCTTCCCGTTGATCATAACATACAGGTCATTGACAGCAACTGGCAGACAAAGGAATTGTATGCCGGCAGCAGGAGCAGTATCTGCATCACATCGATGGCATTATCGAAAAGTGATAAACAGATACTTGACCCGGAGCTGGCGCTGGATTATTATACCGGTACGCCTTCTTACCGCAATATCATTTACGATCAGTATCATGACAGGTATTACAGGTTACTGGAATTACCTCCTGCCGGTAAAGTAACAGGCGCTGGTAAATTGCGGGGAAAACAAGCCAGCCTGATCGCATTTGACAAAGACTTTAAATACCTGGGAGAAGCTGCATTGCCCGATGCACTGGCATTGGATAACTTCTTTGTTACCCGTGAGGGTTTATATTTTCTGAATGCAAATAATAAGGATCAAAACATCGCTCAGTATGTACAATGTAAGATTGAATTGTAAGCTGTTGTTCCTGTTCATTATACTCCTGGTATCAGCTTGTTCAGATAAACATGCAGGTCTAAGTCATGCTATAGATGCATTGGATAAGCATAAACTTGTTACAGGCAGTTACGTGATTATCCCCAACCAGGGTTGTGAAGGTTGTATTAGTACAGCAGAAGCATTTGTAAAGAATAACATTGGTATGTCTGATAGCATCAGGTATATTTTTACCAGGATACAATCTGCTAAATTGCTAAAGATAAAACTGGGGAATGATGTCATGACCAGCAATAAGGTATTGCTGGATACAGCCGATATAATTACATATCCTGACAAGGAAAAAGAGATCTATCCGATGATTATCAGCATGAAAGATCATCGTATTGATAAGGTTACCTATCAAAGTCCGGATAGCGACGGGTTGAATGACCTGGTGAGAAAATAGACAGGAGCCGTTTAACGCTGCATGTCATTGCTCGATATACTTTTTCAGCATCGCCAGTGTACCATTCCAATAAAAATTCAGATGATGATAGATTGTTTCTGTAGGGAAATTACTTATCGTCAATGATAAGGCTGTATGCGCTACCTCGGGTGCTAACTGAAACCGGAGGATGGAATAACTATCCTTTTCGTCCGGTAACCGGGATATAGAGCTTAAGAAATTATAACTAACTACATTATCCGGTGAATACTCAAGCACAATTCCTTTGTTCTCAAATTTAACGTGATGAAACCCCCTGATAAGTATAGGAGCACCCACTTCCCAGCTGGTGGTAATTTCCAGTTCCATTTCCGGAGCTCCCATCCATGCTTTCATTGCTGTTGTGTCGGTAAGTGATGCCCATACCCTGGCTGCCGGTGCATTGATCAGTATCTTCTTGTCTAGTATTTCTTCCATTGTTACTTTGATTTCTGTCGATAGATGCTTTGAGGAGCAGGCAACAAATATCAGGAAATTTATTCAGCTAATTCGCCCTTGCCGGGTCATAAACAGCCACTGCAACCCTGGAATCAGCACACCCGTAATAAAGCAGGTATTTACCTTTGAAATAGACCAGTCCCTCAATAAACACCGTTCCGGCAGGATATTGCCCGCTTTTTTCAAATGGTTCGGTGGGGACCATAAATGGCTGATCAAGCCTGGTAATGAATTTCGAAGGATCATCCGCACTAAATAGCATCTGCCCGGCACAGTAAGAGTTGGCGGTATAGTTGGTATCTCTATCCTTGCCGCCCAGATTTTTCCCGTTATAGAGCAGTACGATGCCTTTATCGGTCAATATTGCCGGAGGGCCACACTCGGTCAGGTTACTGTCGAAGTGTCCTTTACGGGGAGATATGAGCTCTTTAAGTGCACCTTTTTCATCCACTACCGGTACCCAGTCAACGAGATTGTCAGAAGTAGCAGCGTAAACATGATATTCTCCCCAATACATCCAGTACTTGCCCTTATACTTCGTGATCCGGAGCTGGCCATTCTTCAAAGTAGTCAGCACGGAAGCTGATTTGGAGGCGATGTTATGGAACCTGCCATTGAAAGCGTCCTGGAAGATGGGGCCATGTTTCTTCCAGTGCACCAGGTCTTTTGACGTTGCGGAGCCCAAACGGGGCACTTTTTTGTTCCATTGAGTGTATAACATCAGGTAAGTTCCATCTTCCGTAACAGCCACCCTGGGATCCTCACAGCCTCCTGTCCATTCAAACTCCTGCTGGTCGTCGGTACCGGGGAAGAGCACTGGTTTGCCCATACGTTTCATCACAATGCCGTCTTTGCTTTCTGCCAGTCCGATCCTCGAGGTGCGGTGCCCAATGCCTACGCCGGATTTATCCTCTGCACGGTAAAGCACATACACCTTGCTGTCCTTTACGGCAGCGGCAGGGTTGAAGGTATCATTGCTTTCCCAGTCCAGCTGCTTTTGTTGCATAGGGTCATAAAAGCGGCTGCCTGAGTCCGGTGAGATGACAGGATTGACACCGGCAGGTCTGATGAATGGCCCCAGGGCCCAATCGGGGAGCCGGCTGATCGGTTGTTGTGCAAGGAGCTGGCAACTAAAGGCTAACAGGAAAGAGAGGATGGGAAATGACTTTTTCATGTGGTTATTAACGGGTTATCACGAAAATAATAAATGAAGGTGATACTTCACAGCCGTAGTCAAATTCCTTTGGTAAATATTGGGTTACAAAGCTAAAGGGCTGTCTGTCAGTACTTACGGGATCCTAATAAGGACCTGGGTTATACCTGATTTCTATATCTCTATATCGCTTAAGCGTCATCTGGATATCACTTTACCGTCATGTCTATATCGAATCGATATAGAAACGACGATAAAGTGATATGGAAATGACGGTAAAGCGATATGGAAGAAACGAGGAAAGATGTAACCCTGAAGGTTATCAGGGCGATTTTTCCTCGTTTTTCAGTTTTTGTTGGATATGCTAATTCCAGCCGCCGCCCAGGGCCTGGTAAACATTTACCATAGCGTTCAGCTGCTGTTTTTTGGTTTCGATCAGCTCAAATTTCGATTCCAGTGCATCCCTTTGGGTAAGCAGTACCTCCATGTAATCAGCCCGTGCTGATTGGAAGAGGCTATTGGAGATGGTAATTGACTCGGTGAGGGTCTGTACCTGCTTTGCTTTCAGATCATAGCTTTTCGCCAGGTTGCCGATCTTGATCAGCTGGTTGGCGACCTCAACATAGGCGTTTAAGATAGTACGCTCGTAGTTGTAAGCTGCCTGGACCTGTTTCGCATTGGCAGTATAATAGGATGCTTTAATCGCGTTTTTGTTGACCAGCGGCGCGATCAGATCGCCTGCCAGAGAATACATCAACGACTTAGGCGTCCTGAAAAGATATGCCGGATTGAAGGCGTTATAACCAAAAGAGGCAGAAATACCCAGGGAAGGGTAGAACTGGGCTTTGGCGACCTTTATATCCAGTTTGGATGCAGCCAGATCCAGTTCTGCCTGTTTGATATCAGGACGGTTGGCCAGTAACTGAGATGGAATACCGGAATGAATGATGTCCGGCATCGGATTGTCAAAAGTCTGGAGATTTCTTTGAATGGGCTGTGGATATCTACCCAGCAGGAAATTGATCTTGTTCTCAGTTTCAGTGATCTTCTGCTGAATATCGTACTGAAGACTTTGGGTGTTAAGTACCTCTGCCTCAAATTTACGTACGGCCAGTTCGGTAACCCGGGTAGCTTCCTTCTGCAGCTTTACCACTTCCAGCGCATTGTTCAGGATGTCGATATTCTGTTTTACAATGCCCAGCTGATTGTCCAGCGCCAGTAATTCATAGTAGGAATTAGCTATTTCTGCTATCAGGGTGGTAACGATGAAGTTCCTTCCTTCTACGGTCGACAGGTACCTGGTCACTGCTGCTTTTTTAGCATTGTGCAGTTTATGCCAGATATCTACTTCCCATGTAGCATAGGCTCCCAGCAGGAAGTCAGGCAGTGGATCCGGCATTTCTTTTCCAGGTTCAATCTCAGTGGTAGCGTCACCTGCGCCCTGGCTGGTGTAACGGCCTACCTTTTCTACCCCGGCAGCGCCCCGGACCCCTACAAATGGCAAATATTCGCCCTTTCTGGCCCTTATCTCATTCCTGGCGATCTCTATCTCCTGTAAGGTGATATTAAGCTCCTGGTTGTTCTTTAAAGCCGTATCAATGAGCGTAGCCAGGTAAGGATCGGTGAAGTATTCCTTCCACTTCATCCTGGCGATATTAACAGTGTCCTGCGAGTTGTTATAACTCGCAGGCACTGTTCTGTTTTCTGTCTTTTCCGTTAAAGCAGGTACGCCACAGGCCGCAGCAGCTAAGGAAACACAGGTTATTCCTATATACTTATATACTTTTTTTCTAAACATTGTGATCGATTTCTTCTGTTAAGGGGTTTCCGTCTTCGTCTTTAATGAGCTTACGTTTTGCTGCAAGACCGCCGAATATGTAGTACAGTCCCGGAATGACAATTACCCCGAAAACTGTTCCCAACAGCATACCACCGGCAGATGCAGCACCAATGGTATGGTTGCCGATAGCACCCGGACCGGTAGCAAACAGCAGCGGAATCAGACCGGCAATAAATGCCAGAGACGTCATCAGAATCGGACGGAAACGCGTTCTCGCACCTTCTATGGCCGCATCAACTACTGTGGCGCCGGCACGGTGTTTCTGCACCGCAAATTCCACGATCAATACAGCGTTCTTACCCAGCAAACCGACAAGCATTACCAGACCTACCTGGGCGTAGATATCGTTTGCCAGCCCCATTACCTTCACCAGCAGGAAGGCCCCGAAAATACCCGCAGGAAGGGAGAGTATCACCGCCAGCGGTAGCAGGAAGCTCTCGTATTGCGCAGCCAGGATCAGATACACGAAGGCCAGTACGACGAGGAAGATGTAAAGCGCTTCGTTTCCACGTTCTACCTCATCCTTCGACAAACCTTCCCAGTCAATGTCGTATCCGCGTGGCAGCGTCTGTTTAGCTACTTCCTGGATGGCTTTGGTAGCTTCACCACTGCTGTAACCGGCCGCAGGCTCACCCCTGATAGCTGAAGAGGTATACATATTGTACCTGGTGATCTCATTCAGACCATGTGTCTTTTTGATGGACATGAAAGCTGAATAAGGCACCATCTCGTCTTTATTATTCTTCACATACAACTTCATCAGATCGTCAGGCAGCCTTCTGTACTCAGGGGACGCCTGTACATATACTTTCAGAGAAGTACCGAACCTGATGAAACCAAGTTCATAGGTACTACCGATCAGGATGGAGAGGTTGTCCATCGCCTTACCGATAGAAACACCTTTCTGCATAGCTGCCTTGTTGTCGATCTGCAGCTCATACTGAGGATAGTTGGCACTGAAGAATGTGAACAGGCCTGTCAGCTCCTTACGTTTACCCAGTGCTGCCATGAACTGATCATTCACTTTTTCCAGCTCTTTGTAATCATCGCTGTTGGTCTTATCGAGCAGACGTAACGCGAAACCACCTGCAGCACCATAACCAGGTACGGCCGGAGGTCCGAAGAACTCGATGGTGGCGCCGGGGATGTCTTTTGATTTTTTTTCCAGTTCTTCGATGATCTCTGTCACACTATGTTTACGCTCAGACCAGTCTTTCAGGCTGATCAGACAGGTACCTGCGTTGGAACCCCTACCTTCAGTCAATACCTCGTAACCTGCCAGCGCTGAAACGGATTGGATACCTTCTATATGTTCGGCGATTTCCTGTACTCTTTTGGCCAGATCATTGGTCCTTTCCAGGGTAGCACCCGGAGGTGTCTGGATGATCGCGTAGATCATACCCTGATCCTCATTGGGAATAAAGCCGGAAGCAAGATTACTGTTGATGCCTACTATACCTGCGCCGAAAGCCAGCAGGATACCAAAGGTGACTACTCTACGGTTCACGATCAGTTTCAGGAAGCTGGCATATTTGCCGGTCATCTTCTCGAACTGGTGGTTGAAACCATCGAGGAACCTGTTCATGAGTGTCTTTTTCCTTGGTTGTCCGTGATTATTCTTCAGGATGATCGCACAAAGCACAGGCGTTAGCGTCAGCGCCACCACACCGGAGAGTACGATGGAAGTAGCCATGGTAATGGCGAACTGCCGGTAGAAAATACCTACAGGGCCCGACATGAATGCCACCGGAATGAACACCGCCGTCATTACGAAGGTAATGGCGACAATCGCACCGCTGATCTCATGTATCACCTTTATCGTTGCCTGATAGGGCGAGAGATGTTCTTCCTCCATTTTCGCGTGGACGGCCTCTATCACCACAATGGCGTTGTCCACCACAATACCGATAGCCAGTACGAGTGCGAACAGTGTGATGAGGTTGATGGTGAGTCCGAAAAGCTGCATGAAGAAGAACGCCCCCACCAGCGATACCGGCACCGCCAGCGTCGGGATGAGGGTAGAACGCCAGTCACCAAGGAAGATGAATACCACTATCGCCACCAGTATGAAGGCTTCTCCCAATGTATGCACTACTTTTTCGATAGAGGCATTCAGGAAGCTGGATACGTCATAATCGATCTCATAATCCATTCCCG
This sequence comes from Chitinophaga sp. CF418, assembly GCF_900142925.1. Taxonomy (GTDB): domain Bacteria; phylum Bacteroidota; class Bacteroidia; order Chitinophagales; family Chitinophagaceae; genus Chitinophaga. The sequence goes on along the minus strand of NZ_FRCN01000010.1, from coordinate 135,575 downwards.
GAGGGAAAGAGCTCTTTTTAATTTCGTCCAGTTTGAGCTTGATCGCTTTAATTACATCGCTAGCGTTACTGCCGTAAGTCTGTTTTAACACGATCGCCGCTGAAGGATGGCCATTCAGGTTGGAATAGATATCATAGAATTCACTTCCGAATTCAACATCCGCAACGTCTTTCAGATAAAGGATCTCACCGTTCGGATTAGCGCGAATGATAACATCCTGATACTGTTCAGGTTTGTTATATCGTCCCTGGTATGTCAACACATATTCGAGCGACTCAGAACGTTTACCATCACTTCTACCCAAACGACCAGGAGAGCCGATGATACTCTGATTGCTCAATGCTTCCATCACTTCATCTGTAGAAACATTATAAGCGCGCATACGGTCGGGCTTCAGCCAGATACGCATTGCATATTGGCGGCTACCAAGGATCTGGGCATTACCGATACCTTTTACCCTTTTGAGCTCATTTAAGATGTTGATGTTAGCATAGTTGTAAAGGAAGTTCTCATCAGCCTTAGGATCTGTACTGTATACGTTCACGTACATCAGCATGTTTGGCTGCAGAATGTTCACAACGATACCTTCACGTTGTACGAGTGGCGGGAGCCTGCTCGTTACCTGCTCAATCCTGTTCTTAACGTTTACTACGGCCTGATTAGGATCTGTACCCAGGTCGAATACTACCTGTATATTGGCTTCACCGGCGCTGGTAGCGTCGGAGGTCATATACTTCATACCCGGCACACCGTTCACCGCTTTTTCCATCGGAATGAGAACGGATTGGACCAGTACATCCGCACTGGCGCCGGGATAGGCTACACTCACAATTACCCTCGGAGGTGCAATCGACGGGAACTGTGAGGTAGGTAGGGTATTAATGGCGAGTACGCCCATGAAGACAATGATAAGAGATATCACTATCGCAAAGACGGGCCTTTTCATGAATATGTTAAACATTCTCTTGCTTTTTTTAGATACTTACTTTATTCCGATGCCAGTATTAAATGAGAGAGCACTGTTTTGGGCTCCTCATATTCGTATGCGATCTTATCGTCGTTTTTCACCTTTCTTAGTCCTTCAAGAAGTATCTTTTCTCCGTCGGCTATTCCTTCTTTTATTACATACAGATCCGGTATTTCAGCAGCAATGGAAATGGGTCTTAATTTCACCACATTGTCCTTACCTACTACATAGACATATTTTTTATCCATGATCTCAAGGGTAGCTTTCTGCGGAATGATCAGTGCATCTTTGATCGGTCTTTTGATCAGTATAGTGCCTGTTTCACCATGTCTCAGCAGGCCCTCTGTATTGGGGAATGTTGCCCTGAATGCAATGTTCCCTGTTTCATTGTTGAACTCACTTTCAATGGTTTCAACAACACCCGGATATTTGAATAATTGTTTATCGGCCGTCAGCAGGTTCACTTCCAGCTTTTTGCCGGTGTTGGCCTGGGCTTTATAAGCGAGGTATTCAGGTTCAGAAACGTTGAAGTAAACCCACATTTTGTTATTGTCACTCAAAGTAGTAAGCAGTTCTCCTTCTTCTACAAGACTTCCCAGTTTCAGGTGCAGGAGATCCACTAAGCCATCAAAGGGCGCCTTGATATCTGTGAAAGCCAGGTGTGCTTTAGCCAATGCCAGTTCTGCTTTGGCTTTGATCAGTTTGGCCTGGGCCATGGCCAGTTCATTTTTTGATACGACGTTTTTATCGGCAAGAGGTTTGGTATTCTGTACCTCAATTTCTGCGATATTCACTTCTGCCTCTGCCCGCTGTTGCTCAGCTTCATAGATGGTAGGCATGATCTTGAAAAGAAGCTGCCCTTTTTTTACGAACTGGCCTTCATCTACATAAATGTTCTGCAGATAACCCTTCTCCTGGGCTCTCAGTTCGATGTTACGTATAGAACGTATCTGACACACGTATTCACTGGTGATTGTCGTGTCCATTTTCAAAGGGCTGGTAACGAGCAGTTTGGTATCTCCTTCCTTTTCTTCTTTCGCCGATTTACAGCCTATATGGCACAACATGGCAGATAAGCCCATGAGCATGACAATTCTCTTCATAGTATTATATGTTTTAAATAAGTGCGGTTTCCCTGTTAATGGTGGTTTATAAGGTGTATAGCTCTCTAACCCCGATAGCAGATGCTATGACGGCAGGCGGCATAAATATTATTTTCAGATGGTCAGGCAATAATGCTTTGCCTGTAGCTACAGTAAAAGATCACACCCTGATAACACGGTGTATAATGAACTTGTCAGAAGATAGATAGGAAAAATGGTTGCAGAAAGGTAATGGGTTCTTAAGATAATTGTAGTAAACTGCAGGTTCCAATGGGTTAAAATGGTAGTAGTGGCTGATCTGTATATGCTTTCTGCCTGAAAGACTTTCTTCTTCGTCTTCAACTTCCGTGGCCTTGAGCTTTTCTTTTTTGGCGCCGGAAGCAGGCGTATTACTGATCATTGCATGGTTGCTCTGTACATCGGCGATGCGTATATGTACAGTACTTTCCGAATGCTGTAGCATATACCTGTAAACATAGTCCTGATCTGTATCTGCATACAGATGGCCATGTCCCTTCAACAGGAAAAAGCAGAGCGATAAGAAAAAATTTATTAACAACCTTGTCATCGGGTAACAAAAATAGCAGAAAGTTTATCTTAATTAAATGGGATGGTCAAATTTTAAGTATGATTTAATAATTCGATGTGTGTTTTTAAGGAGAGCTACTGAAAAATGGTATATGTAGGGCAATGTGATATGATCATGATGAATATTGGTCAGATTGACAATAAATATCGACAAATGGACAATATCTAACTATAATTACCCCTGACCGGTTCACGGAAGTACTTTTTTTCTCCTGGAATAAATTCCGATTTTGTTTTTATTTTGTGCCTTCGCTAAGTCAGGATTACAATAATTGATATTGATGCATGAGTCGTGGACAGACAAGCAACGGTATGAACAATTGTTCAGGGACCATTATCAACCATTATGCCTTTTTGCTTACAGCTATCTGAAAGATATGGATGCTGCAAAAGATGTAGTGCAGGATTTCTTTTTCCGTTGCTGGGGAAAGCGGGAATCGCTTAGTACTCCCGACAGTTTTGAAAAATATGCTTTCCGTGCCATCCGAAACAGTGTTATTAATTATCAGCAAAGCATCGCAACCCGCAACCGACACAACACACAGTCGGCAGCTCCCGATATCTACGATCCCCAAAGCGAGGAATCTGTCCTGCAAAAGGAAGACCAGCTGAAGGCTGCCTTATTGCTCGCTATACAAGGCCTGCCCGAACAACGCCGTAAAATATTTCTGCTCAGCAATGGAGAGGGGTACAAATACAGTGAAATTGCAGATCAGCTGAATATTTCCATCAATACCGTGAAAACGCAGCTGCGTAAGGCCTATGAGACGCTGAGGCAGGAACGCGAACGTTTGGAGAAGCTGCTGATCTCACTGGTAGTGTTCAAGATTTTCTATACCTCATTGTTTTTTTAAAAAAAAATTGCTGAGGCCAGTCACCCTTTTTTAAACTTCACCTGTCATTATAGTAGCAGCCCATGGGAAACAGTAAAAAGAATATCGACAACGATAAACTGCTCCGCTACCTGGAAAGTGGTCAGGGGCAGGATTATTCCGCTTTGAATGAATCAGAGCAGGAATTGCTGCGTGAATACCAGGCGTTGAAAGAGCGGCTCGATCTGAAAGAATGGGCGAAGGCTGATGTGGAGGATGGCTGGCAGACGCTGACACAACGACTGGAACAGCAGGATGCTGACTGGGCAATGATCAGGAAACCCAAAATACTGCGTCTGTGGCGATACGCGGCGGCAGCTGTTGTGTTGTTGCTGGCAGGAACCGCCTGGTTTTATTTCCGGGATGCAGACAGGTATGGGCGCCAGATTGCCGGAGAAACATCCGCAAAGAAAGCACCTTCTGCCATTACATTGTTGACCGCAGAGGGTAGCGAAGTGGTGCTGGACACGCTCAGGAACTTAAAAGGTACCACTACCGCCAGCAATGAGGAACTGATATATGAGAAAGCGCAGGGAACGATGCAACATATATCCTACAACACCCTGATAGTGCCAAGAGGATATACCTATCATCTCGTGTTATCAGACGGGACAAAGGTATGGTTGAATGCCGACAGCCGCCTGCGGTATCCTTCTTTATTTTCTAAAGATGCCCGTCTTGTGACCGTAGAGGGAGAAGCCTATTTTGAAGTGGCCAGCGATGCGGAGAGACCATTTATGGTACAAAACGCGCATGCCACTATAAAGGTGCTGGGCACTGTTTTTAATATTAATACTTATGATAGTAACATCGCAGCTACACTCGTACAGGGAAAAATAATGGTGCTGCATGGGGGGGACAGTACTTACCTGCAGCCGGGCCAGCAGCTGATGAGCAAGGCTCCTTATAACAATGTGCAGGTACATAAAGTGGACACGGAAATATATACCGCCTGGAAAGACGGAGAACTGATCTTCGATGGTACTACACTGGAAGACATCTGCCGTCGCCTGGAACGGGTGTATAACTATACAATCATATTGCCTGAGGGAAAGGTCAAAGAACGTAAAATAGAAGCCAACTTGCCGCAATACAAAGAAATCAGCACCTTATTACAATTACTGGAGAAAATGACAGATGTTCATTTTAACATCAACCAAAATGAGAGAACAATAACAGGGTATATAGTCAACAAATAGCACATTTATCAACTAAAAAAAGACGGATCCTGGTTGCAACAAGACCCGTCTTAATAAAACCTGTTCCTTGTCGGAGACAAGGGCTGGGGTTCTATTATCTAAAATCGCTTTAAAAGTAATGAAAAAAAAGTATTGTTATGGGAGCCATTTGTGGCGGAGCGCCGTATGGATACTACTCGCTGCAGTTCCCGGAGGGCTTTTATCTTCCCTGGTCCTGCTGCCCTCGGGTGTATATGCGCAGGCGCCGGCAAGTCCCGGTATCACACTAGATGTCCGCAATATCAGTGTGCCGGCGCTACTGCATGAAATACGCAAACAGGCTGGCCTCCGCTTCATCTTCGATCAGGAGGAGCTGAAAAAACTGCCGCCGGTAACCCTGCGTGTGAAAAATGCCTCTCTGGATGATGTGTTGAACAGGATATTGGCCAATTATCCGCTCTCCTGGAGTATTGAAGGAGGCGTGCTGATGATCAAACGCCGTGTCATTGCGCCAGAAGCGCCACAACAACCTGCGCAGCAACAGTTCACTATTCGCGGGACGGTGACCGACGAGAATAGACAAGTACTGGAGAAAGCCACTATCCAGGATGTGAAAGCCCGTATAGGGGTATTTACTGACGAGAAAGGCAACTTCGAAATAGCTACTTCGCCAGACGCTACGCTGCAAGTATCCTATATCGGTATGGAGCAACAGATCATACCAGTAAAAGGCCGTACCTCCCTGCATATTACACTGGCGGCAAAGAGCAACACAAAAGAAGTGGTCGTGACCGGGATGTTCACGCGTAAAAAGGAAAGTTTCACAGGAGCGGCTGCAAGCTTCACGGGGGGTGAGCTGAAAACTGTGGGGAATCAGAACATATTACAAAGCCTGAAAACACTGGACCCTTCTTTCAGAATAGTAGAGAATAATGTGATGGGTGCTAATCCCAATGCTCTGCCAAGTATAGAAGTGCGTGGTAAGAGCAGCCTTATTGCTGTACAGACACAGACAGGTACCGACGCCAACCAACCATTATTTATATTAGACGGTTTTGAAACAAGCCTGCAGGTGGTGAATGACCTGGACATGAACCGGGTGGCAGCAATCACTGTTTTAAAGGATGCTGCCTCCACCGCCCTGTATGGAGCCCGCGCTGCCAATGGCGTGGTGGTGATCGAAACCCTGAGGCCCAGACCAGGTGCTATGCGCGTAAGCTATACCTACGACTTCCGCGTGGAAGCACCCGACCTCACCAGTTATAACATGATGAATGCCAGCGAGAAGCTCGAATATGAGCGGCTGGCTGGCAGGTATACTGCCAATAAAAGTTCGGTTGTCCTATTTGATGCGCAGAATACGCTGGATGAACTCTATGCAAGGCGCCTGGCTGCTGTGAAAAGAGGTGTAAATACCTACTGGCTGAGTGAACCACTTCGTGTGGGGATCACCAATGGCCATGCACTCTATGCAGAAGGTGGCGACAACCAGATGCGTTATGGCGTGGGCCTTAATTATAAAGACCTGGATGGCGTGATGAAAGGTTCCGGCCGCAATACCTGGGGGGCAAACGTTGACCTGCAGTACCGGAAAGGAAAATTCAATATCAGCAATAAGTTATACCTCAATGGTTACAGGGCGGATGAATCTCCCTATGGTTCTTTCGCTGACTGGGTAAAAGTATTGCCTTACTTTAAAAAGACGCAGGATGATGGCACCATCAGCCCATATCTTGATATCTATATCACTTCTCTCAATCAGCGGGATACGGCGGGGAACCCCCTGTATAATGCAACGCTCAATAGCTATAATTATACAAAAGAACAGGCTATCAGCAACAACCTCCAGATGATCTACGATATCAACAATGATATGCGCATCACAGGAGGGTTAAATATCACCAGTGGCAATACTACCAGTACTGTGTTTCTGTCTCCTTCCAATACTACATTCATCGGGAAAACTGCGGAGAGCCGGGGTACCTACGATTACTCCAATGAAAGGACATTTGGTTACAACGGCAACCTGATGCTCTCTTACGGAAAGCTGATCAACAAGGTACATCAGCTGAATATGAATGCCCGTGGTGAGATCAGGGAGGATGCTTACAATTATACTTCCTTCGAAGCTACCGGCTTTCCTGTTGGGGCAGTTGGTAATCCCGCTTTTGCTTATGGTTATGAGGAAAACGGAGTTCCCGGGTATACCAAAACTACCAAACGCAGTGTAGCTGCCCTGGCAACCGCCAGCTATGTGTTCGATCGCCGGCTATTGCTGGATGCTTCCTGGCGTATTGATGGTTCCACTTCATTTGGTACCAACAATAAGTATTCTCCTTTCTGGTCTGCCGGCATCGGTTATAATCTGCATAATGATGCCATGTTCAGGCATTACAAGTGGATCAATCTGCTGAAAATACGCGCTAACATTGGTTTGACAGGTAATCAGAATTTCCAGAATCTGTCATCCGAAACTATTTATGCCATCAATTCCGCCAATAACCAGTTCGGACAAGGATATAACGTGAGCAGTCTCGGTAATCCCAACCTGAAATGGCAGAATTCCCTAATGGTGGACATTGGCGCTGATATGGCTTTCCTGCAGAATCGCATTTCACTGACGGTGGACTATTACAGGAAGAATACGGATCCGCTGATCGCATTGATCACAACTCCATCTTCTACTGGTATTTCTGCCTATCCTTTCAATATTGGTTATCAGCATACAAAAGGTATTGACTGGAATCTGAAAGTAACACCCATATTCAATGCAAGGAAAAATATCTATCTCGTACTTGGCTTTACCGGCCGTTATCAGGAAAGCGAATACGGTGGGTTTGACAATATGCTGGAGAAACAGAATGATCTGGCGAAAGCAAGTAATTCGCTGCAGCGCTTCCGTGACGGGAATAGTCCGGATGCCATATGGGCGGTACGCTCTGCTGGCATAGATCCAGGTACCGGTGCTGAGGTGTTTATTAAGAAAGATGGTACGCAGACTTTTGACTATGATGCATCTGATGAAGTTGTAGCAGGAAATGCACAACCTAAAATGGAAGGAGTATTAAGTGCCAACCTGCGTATCAGTGCCTTCTCCTTTGGCGCTAATATAAGATACACATACGGCGGAGACGTATTTAACGATGCCCTTTATGATCGTATAGAGAATATCTCTACCAGGAAAGTGGCAGAAGAGAATCTTGACAAACGTGCGCTGTACGAACGCTGGAAACAACCGGGCGATGTAGCGCAGTTCAAGGCAATCAACAATTTCTCTACGGTGAAGATGACTTCCAGGTACGTACAGCGTAATAACTATCTGTCCGGTGAATCGATCAATGTCAGCTATGAACTGCTGAATAAACCCTGGATGCGTCATGCAGGACTGTCCGTATTGCGGTTTTCCGGTTACACTAACGATGTGTTCCGGCTGGCTACGATTAAAAGTGAACGGGGAACAGAATATCCTTTCTCCAATTCTTATTCCTTTAGTGTAAGGGCAACTTTCTAAAAGTATTATTATGAAAAGATCATTACAGATCTCTGCGATTATAATCATGTTGTCTGCAGGTCTTTTTTCCTGTAACAAATACCTGGACGTAAAGCCGGAAGATCAGTTCGTGGAAAGTGCTGTATACTCCAGTGAAAAAGGATTCATCAATCACCTTAACGGCATCTACCTGGATATGGGACAGGTAGCATTGTATGGAGGAGATCTCAGTTTTACGCTGGTAAGTATACTGGGGCAGGAATATAATATCTCCACCAACAGTTCTCATAACTGGTACCAGCATGCGAACTATGCCTATACTAACTCCCTGGTAGAACCTGCAATAGAAGAGGTGTGGAGTAACGCTTACGAAGTAGTAATGTCTGCCAATAACCTGCTGGAGAACATGGATAAGTACGCAGGCGTGCTCAAACCGTTCCGGGATTCCATTATCAGGGGAGAAGCACTGGCTATCAGGGCATATATGCACTTTGATCTGTTACGGCTGTATGGACCTGTTTATGTAACAGATTCTCTTTCCGAGAGCATCCCATATATTACCCATGCGGATATTACTACCCGTCCGCTATTGCCTGCCAATAACGTGATGGATAGTATACTGGAAGACCTCGACCATGCAGAAAGATGCCTGCAGACAGATCCTGTTATTAGCGGCGGTCCTATGCGTATTCATGGCGCCGGGGAGGTGGATTTCTTTTATCAGCAACGTGACGGACGCCTGAACTATTACGCAGTGAAAGCCCTCAAGGCCAGGGTATTGCTTTACCGTGGAGATAAAACAGGCGCATTGGCACAGGCTAAAACTGTCATTGAAGGTGCTGGTCCCTGGTTCCCATGGACCACCCTGAAAAAAGCAAGTGGTAATGCAGATTTTCCTGACCGCACATTCTCTACAGAACATCTCTTTGATATATACTGCCCCAAATTATATCTGTCCTATAGCGCTAACTTCTCACCAGACGTAGCTGACAGGGGCATACTGGCGGCTCATCCGACCAGGCTCACTGCTACTTTTGAAGGGCTGGAGAGCGACTATCGCTATAATCCAAGCTGGATCATTCCCAGCGTAGGCGACAAAACCTATCGCTGCTTCTATAAGTATGCAGATGTAACGAATAAGGACAGCGCCGATATGTTCCGTTACCGGGTTCCTATGCTGCGCCTCAGTGAAATGTATTATATCGCTGCAGAGTGTGAAACAGATCGGGTGATGGCCCTGGGGTATCTCAATACAATAAGATATAACCGTGGCCTGACAGATCTGCCGGAAACCGTTACACTGGAAACTGAGATCAGAAAAGAATATCAGAAAGAGTTTTATGGGGAAGGGCAGCTTTTCTTTTACTATAAAAGGAAGAACCAGGCCACTATACCGAAAGGAGGGGCTGCCAGCGGCAATTTTACCATGACTGCCGCTACCTATGTAATGCCACTTCCAAAGAGCGAAACGGATTATCGTTAATCTTCTTATTACTGACATCATGAAAGGATTTTATATAGCAGCCATATTGTATTTCGCACTGCTCGGCTGCAGAAAAGAAACTATAGATCTCTACAGTGGCAAGTCGCTGCTGTACTTTGATTACTCATTACATACCAGCAACCAAAGGAATCCTGAGCGTATAGATACTACGCTGTTCACTTTCTCGCTGGCAAATGAACAAGTCACTGATAGTACATTGAAGGTACAGATCTCCCTGATGGGTATACAGGCAGATCATGACAGGGCTATTAACATACAGGTGGTAGACAGTGCCACCACCGCAATAGCGGGTGTACATTATGAGCCACTGACAACTACATATGTGCTGCCGGCCAATCAGTCAGTAGTTTATATACCGGTACACATTTACCGCACAGCAGAAATGTCGCAACAGCAATACAGGTTGCAATTGCAACTACAGCCTAATCAGGACTTCGACACTACTATTACGCAGCCTGACAGCAAAAAAGGTGTATCCACCTCGACTCTCACATTATATATCGATGATCAGATCGCAAAGCCAGGCCGTTGGCTGGATGGGTATCTCGGTACTTTCTCCCGCAAAAAGATACTGCTGATCTGCAGTCAGCTGAATATGACGGTGAACGATTTTACAACGATAGCTGTAGCAGAAGTGATCTACATCGGAAAGGCGATGCAGCGTTACCTTAATCAGCAAAAGGACAGCGGTAATACGATCTATGAAGACGACGGCACTGAAATGATCATGGGCACTTTGTCACAATGACCCGGATGGGATACAGTAAACATTTCACCATCATTTTTATCTCTTTAACATGAAGAAACTACTTTTATATATCCTCTCTGTATTCGCATTGAGTAGTTGTTATAAAGACAAAGGCAACTATGATTATATTGATATTAACGAGGTAAGTATTACTGGTATTGACAGCTTATATACTGTTAACTACGGAAGCGTATTCTCTGTCAAGCCAATACTCGCTTTTACAAAAGACAAGGGTACTGATACAAGCGCTTATAGTTATATGTGGCTGGCATCCCTGGCTAATACGGGGCAGACCGTCAATGTGGATACGCTATCTTACAGTCGGGACCTGGAAGAACGAATCACCCTTACTTCGGGTAAATATGACATCTTTTATCGCGTAACTGATAAGAAGACAGGTGTTACTTTCAGCAAGCGTTTTCTGATAACTGTTGTGACCAGCGTATATGAGGGATGGCTGCTGTTATCGGAAGTGAATGGCACAAGCAGGCTGGATATGCTGTCTAAAGGTACTGAAGGGTATAAACCTACTTATGATCTGCTAGGGAATATCGGCGCTGGTCTTACGCTCAGTGGGTTACCTGTGGACGTGAAGTTTGCGAGGTTGACCACTGCAGCTTCCAGTCAAACCATCTATGTAAGTACAACTACAGGCACGCACAGGCTGGATGGAGAAACATTAAAATGGAAATCTCCCTTGCAGACAGATTTCTTTAGTGATCTGCCTGCCGGCTTCTATGCAGATAAAATTACCTCCCGTACCGCAACTTTGGTATACCTGCATGGTAATGACGGTAATATGTACTACTACATATATACCTTCTCTATCTACTTCGGCCTGCCCGTGAATGTAATGTATGGGCAGTCTGTTCCATTCAAGGTGTCTCCGTTTGTGGCTTACTATAACGATGTATCCAACTCTACCAATACACATATTCTGTATGATATGGATGAGAAGCGCTTCGTAAAGCATATCTACAGCCTGCCTGCCTACTGTACGGAAATGCCTGCAGGAACAGTGTTTAGTTACAAAACAGGGAAAGACCTTGTATACATGGCAACTACCAGGTTCAATAATGGAGATACCTATGCAATACTTGACTCTGCACATGTAAAATACTATCTCGCAAGATTTAATATCGCGACCAATATTGTACAAACCTACTATGACGAAATGCCTGCCACTTCCATCTCGCAGGCGGAGAACTTTGCAGTAAGCCCGGATATGGGATATGTGTTTTACAATGTAGGAGGAAAGCTGTATGAATACGATGCCAGCACTAAACAAAGTAAGCTGATGATTGACTATGGACAGAAATCAGTCACTTTCCTCAAGTTTGATGGCTTCATGGCCACCGGTCTTACAGGAGCAAAGAACTATTATAACAAATTGCAGGTGGGGGTGTATGACCCTGCACTACCGTCAGAGAGCTGTGGCACCTTCGAGTTGTATACCGTACCAGGTGTTAACGGCAACCTGATATTGAATGAATCATATGCCGGCTTCGGTAAAATCAAAAGCATTACTTACAGAGAACGTTAAATCATTTTTCCAATGAAGAAAATATTCTTCCTGCTGGCGATGCTGGCAGGTATACAGACTACTTATGCCATGCCAGCGATGATCAGCGGTAAATGCGGACCAGAGAAAGCTACCGGCATGAAACTTTATAACGTCAGGGAAGGTAAGCTGGTGGAATTTGCCAGTACAACCCTGGATGAACAGCATAATTTTGCATTTGCTATCCCTATACCTACAACTGGTTATTATTACCTGGCTATGTCTGTTGACGATAAGGCCAGCAGGAATTACATCCGTGTATATCTGCAGTCCGGTGAGCAGATAGAACTGGATATCCAGAATGATCGTGGCGGCTATACCCTGATGAAAGGTAGTGCCGAGAATCAGTTGCTTTATTCCTGGCAGCAGATGATCACGCCGCTGAAGAATAAAACAAGCCTGAACGACACTACTACTTACAGGGCTTTCTTTCCGGCATTGGATGCATTTCAGCCATCAGCAGAGGCATTTAAAAAAAACATCCGTACAAAGAACACTGTGTTTAACCGCCTGCTGACAATGACTGTGGACGCAGATCTCGAGCTTGCCGCAATGAGCATACTGTTAGTGCCCCGTAGCGCCTTGCCTTCCAAAGGATATTATCCCGGTTACTACGTGGGCATCCTCCAGTCTGGCAGGTATTGTTCCGCGGATGTTCTTGCTTTAGGCGAGGGTAGCGATCTTATACAGCGTTATGCTTTACTGTCGTCAATAGCGCATGACAGCATGACCCTTAGTAACCGTGTACAATTATCCATATCCAGGATCTGCAACGATACACTGAAGGGAGTATGGTTGGTCAATGACTTCAAATCCTACAAATCCCTGGAGAAATTTGATGAGGTATTCACTGCCAATCAGCAATATCTTTTAACCTCCAACATGCAGAAGGCCCTTTTTGATACCCGTAAGGCCCTCAGCACCTTTAAAAAGGGCACGACAGGATATAACTTTGCCTATCCGAATATGGCAGGAGATACCGTTAGCCTGCGCAGCCTGAAAGGCAAAGTGGTGCTTGTGGATATGTGGGCGACCTGGTGTGGGCCCTGCAAAAAAGAGCTACCATATCTGCAGGAACTGGAATCTGCTATGGAGGGTAAGAACGTTGCCTTCGTAAGTATTTCTGTCGATGAGGCAAAGGATAGGGAAAAATGGAAAAGCTTCGTAACAGACAAGCAACTGGGAGGTATCCAGTTGTTTGCCAGTGGCTGGTCTGATATGGCGAAATTTTATGGCGTAACAGGTATTCCCCGTTTTATGGTATTTGATAAACAAGGTAATATTGTTTCTGTAGATGCTCCCAGGCCTTCTATGCCGGAACTGAAGCCTTTACTGGAAAGTTTGCTGTGATTATTTTCTATAAAAGAGGAACAAGGGCATCCGTTTTATACGGGTGCCTTTTTTTGCAGCGGAGGCCTGCGAGGAAATGATGGCTATCGCCTGGAGTTATGCGGCCTGTGTGCATCTCAACATTGATCCCGCGGTCGTTTTTCATCCTTATGGTTACAAAGGATCGTCAGATTGGTATCTGGAACAATATGGCGCCGGAAATATGCTTTATCTGCCATTACTGCAATGGGCAGGGTTTTGTTATGATGCCGTCAATGCACAGAAGAATGGCGCAAAGCCATTTCCGGCAATGATCAGATGGCTGAGAGGATAATTACAGCGTAAATTTTCTGGCCGAATATCTTTCTTCCTTCCTTATTTGCTGAAATGCGGTAGGCGTCATATTAAACTGTTTCAAAAAAGCCTTTCCAAAGCTGCTCTGAGAGTTGAACCCCACCATGATGGCCACTTCGAATATTTTATAACCCGTACCCGTCAATAGTTCCGCAGCTTTCTTCATTCTTGTTACAGTCAGCAGCTCATTTGGTGTAAGATCAGACAGGGTTTTGATCTTTCTGTATAAGGTAGGTACGCTGATGTTCATCAGTTTTGCCAGCAGCTCCACATCCAGTTCCGGGTTTTCTATGTTTTCCATGATCAGGTTGTGCAGTATGATCAGGAAGTCTTCATCTGTCCTGGAATAAGCCATTGTACTCATATGTGCCAGGGGATACCTGGTGTAATAGGCCCTGATCTTCTTACGGTTATTCAGCAGGTTGCTGATCTGTGCTTTCAGATGTTCAGGAGAGAATGGGGTCTCAATACAGGCGTCGGCGCCCGCTTTCAGGCCATCCAGCCTGGATTGCAACCTGTTGGGGGCCGTCAGCAGAATGATGGGAATATGTGAGTAGTTCAGGCTTGTTTTTAACCGGGTACAGAGGTCGAAGCCATTGACCTGTGGAGTATGGCTATCGGAAATGATCATCCGGACAGAGTGTTTTTCTATCATGTCGAGCGCCTGTTGCCCGTTTTCTGCAGTGAAAATAAGGTAGTCTTCACCGAGGTTTTCTGATAGGACTTGCAGCTTATCCCTATTGCCATCTACTAATAATAGTGTGTCTTGCATACGTGGTGTGTAAAATGAATACAATAATTAATGTATCAGTACTACAATGTTCTTGTTCCTGTTCCCTGATCTTTTTTTGTTTATTCTTTCGGGTTTACGATCTCAATTTACGCAACCGATTGTGATTTGAGAAATATTAACCAATTATTGATAAGCTTAGACCAAATAATCTGCCAATTATGTATGTACTTCACGCTGCGATTGAGCTTAAGAACCAAGATAAGTAAGACCCGATTTGATTCCCGTTTGAAATTACTGTGTTTACCCGGAATTGGCCTTACGCCGTCATGGGATTACTTATAGGTGTTAAATTGACATTTTTTTGTTTTGTTACCATTTTATCATTTAAAAAACTATCAATTCACGCGTTATGAAACTTGCTTTACGAGTTTTTTTCCGGAGATGTCCGGCTTCCGGCAGGAGGCAGCGGTTACTTCCGGCGTTGCTGACTGTACTAGCATTATTGCTGTTTACTGTAGTGTACGGTCAGGGCGGTCAGCCAATAAAAGGTAAAGTCACTGACGAGACAGGAAAGCCACTATCGGGGGTTACGGTCTCTGTCAGGAATACCAGCAGGGGGACGGTTACCAATGCTGAGGGAGCCTATACTATTAATGCAGCTTCCGGAGAGGTGCTGCAATTCAGCTTCATAGGGTATACTCCCAACCATGTCACTGTAGGGAGTGGGGCAAATTATGAAATAAGCCTTGCCCCGAATATGCAGTCGCTCGAACAGATGGTGGTGATAGGATATGGTGCACAGAAGAAAAGCTCCCTCACTGGTTCGGTGGCTTCGGTAAGCAGCAAAACGATCAGCGAGCTGCCCGTTGTCAGCGTTCAACAGGCGCTGCAGGGAAGGGTTGCAGGCGTAACCGTTACCAACAATGGTACGCCGGGAGCTGATCCTATTGTGAGGATCAGGGGTATCAGTTCCATCAGTTATGCATCAGACCCTTTGTATGTGATAGATGGTTTTCCAACTTCCAACCTGGCAAGTTTTGACAGCAGGGATGTACAATCGGTTGAGGTATTGAAAGACGCCAGTGCGGCGGCTATTTACGGTTCCCGTGCCACAAACGGGGTGATCATTATTACTACCAAAAAAGGCTCCCGCGATGGTAAGCCACATGTAAACTTCGATTCTTATGTAGGCGTGCAGTCTGCCTGGAAAACTATCGATCTGCTCAATACACAGCAGTACCTGCAGTATGAGCGCGCATTGAACGGTGCAGCCGGCATTGCGAAGCCTCCCCGCCTGGAAGACGCTAATTTCAATCAGCCTATATATACCGGTACTTCACAGACCTATGCAAAGACAAATACCGACTGGCAGGATGCCTATTTCAGGAAAGCCCTGATCTCACAGTCCAATGTGTCTGTAAGCGGCGGTAGTGATGCTTCCCGTTATTATATGTCGGCCGGTCACCTTAAGCAGGACGGTATTACACAGGGCGTGAATTATCAGCGTGGCAATTTCCGTATTAATTCCGAGCATAATATCAATAAGGTGTTCACGGTAGGAGAGAATATCCTCCTCTCTTATTCCAAACAGCGTTATGATAATACTTCCGGCAACAGGACCCGCCTGGCCAATGTGGTAAGAGCCTTGCCTTACCTGCCGGTATATGATCCGACTACGAACGGAGGCTACCGGAATGCAGAAAACAGTGTGGATGGTGCTGACCCTACCAACCCGGTGGAGGATGCAACGTTGTTGGGAGATGCACACCGCCAGATCTTTAAATTGCTGGGTACCGCGTATGCACAGGTGAACTTTACCCCCTGGCTCAGTTTCCGCTCTACCTTTGGGGCCGATTATGTTACACAGTTTCAGCATGTTTTCGCTCCTATTTACAATGATAAGGGCAGGAATGCCACTGTCGCTACTATTACAGATGAGCGGGCGAACAGGACCACATTATTATACACTGAACAGCTCACCTTCGACAAAACCTTCGGCAATCATCATATCAACGCCGTAGCTGTATATGAGCGGCAGCAGGCGAATAACTTTGGCGAATCACAGACGGGTAACCAGAGTTCCAATGACCGGGAAACGCTTGTAGGCGCTACCAATGTGACAGCATTTTCTTCGCGTACCGCTTCATTGATACAATCTTATATCGGCCGTGTCAGTTACGATTTCGCAGGTAAGTACCTGCTGAGTGGCGCTATCCGCCGTGATGGGCTCTCTGTATGGGCGCCTGGCAGGAAGTTCCAGAACTTCCCATCTGTATCCGCAGGCTGGAAGATGGACCAGGAACCCTTTATCAAACAGGTGGCTGCGATCTCCGAGTTAAAGCTGCGTGGCGGATGGGGTATTACAGGGCTGAATGCAATCGGCATTTTCCCTGCCCTGCAGAACTCTGTACTGGCCAATGAATATCCATGGCAGGCAGTGGTGCAGGCGAATGGCGCCAGTTATCCTTTTGGTAATACCATTACTGTGGGCAATGCATCTTATTACAATCAGCTGGCGAGCAGCAACCTGGAATGGGAAAAGACCAAACAGCTGAACGTTGGTCTGGACCTCGGATTGTTCCATAACAGTATCACCTTTACGGCAGAATGGTACCGCCGTCAAACAGATAATCTGATCCTGACTATTCCAACTCCTTACAGCTTCGGTTTCGGTGGAACGGGTTCCCAGCTGAATGCTGCGTCCATGAGGAATACCGGTGTTGACCTGCAGTTAGGGTACAACAAAACAGGCGGTAGCTTTAAATGGAATGTAACCGGTAATATCGGCTTTATCAGGAACAAAATATTAAGCCTGAATACCCCGGGCGCTACTATCGATGATGGCGCTGATGCCGATTTTGGTAACGGTAGCATTACCCGTACTGTAGCCGGGCAGCCTATTCAGTCTTTCTATGGATATGTGGTGGACGGTATTTTCCAGAGCCAGGACGATGTGAACAAGAGCCCTGTGCAGATACCAGGTAGTAATCCGGCTAAATCAACTGCTCCGGGCGATATCAAGTTCAAAGACCTTAACAACGATGGTAAGATCACAGCTGCTGACCGTACCTTCCTGGGGTCCTATATCCCTAAATTCACATATGCGCTCAATGCCGGTGCCAACTATAAGAACTTTGACCTTTCACTCTTTTTCCAGGGTGTACAGGGCAACAAGATCTTCAATGGTACGAGGGTACTGCGTGAAGGTATGGCCCGTTTGTTCGGGGCAGGTGTTGAAGTGCTGAATGCATGGACGCCTGAGAATCGCAATGCCGACATGCCAAGGGCCATTAGCGGCGATCCTAACCAGAATGCCCGCGTATCGGACCGTTGGATCGAGAGCGGTTCTTATCTGAGGTTGAAAAATGTGATCCTGGGTTATACTATTCCTTCTTCAACCCTGCGCAACTTTGCGCATGGAGCAGTAAGCAGTTTCAGGGTATATGTTTCTTCCCAGAACCTGCTCACTTTCACTTCCTATAAAGGATGGGACCCTGAGATCGGATCAAAGAACACAACACTCACCAATGGTATCGATTATGGCCAGTATCCTTCTGCAAGATCTTTCCAGTTTGGCCTGCAGGTAGGTTTCTAATGAGCAGCAAAAAAATCAGACATGAAAAAACATATTTCCAATAGGATCACTATAGCCGTTGTAATGGCGGCAGTTTTCACCATAGCCTGTAATAAGGACCTGGATAAAACAAATCCCAGTTATGCCACACTGGATAAATATTTTAAGAATAGCGTTGAGATGCAGAAAGGCACCAATGCCATTTATTCTTCTTTTCACGCAGGCAATCTCGTTGCCCGTGAATGGTTCTTCGTGGAAGATCTCAGAAGTGATGACGTTGCTTCCGGCGGCGGACAGCTGGAACTGCCAAGGGCGCAGATGCTGAACGGTGCAACTACTTCCGACAATTCTGTGATGAATAGCGTATGGAGGGGCCTCTATACTGTTATTCACCGCGCTAATACCGTGATAGGTAGTGCGCCTGATGTGACCGACAATGATGCGGTAAGAGACCAATGTGTTGCAGAAGCTAAATTCTTCAGGGCATGGGCTTATTTTGAACTGGTGAGCCTCTGGGGACCAGTACCGGTGTATACCACTGTGGTGAGTGGTCCTGATCAGTTCCAGGCAAGGGCTACTGAAGATGCTGTATATACTCAGATCATCAAAGACCTGACAGAGGCCGGTGGTGTATTAAAAGCTACATATGGAACAGCAGACCTGGGCCGGCCAACATCCGGTGCAGCGAATGCAATGCTGGGCAGGGTGAACATGCAAAAGGGCGATTATGCAGCAGCAAAGGCAGCACTGTTGAAAGTGACGGGTGCAGGGCTGTATCGCCTGGTGAATAATTACAGCGACAACTTCCTTGAAGAAACAGAATTTAATGCCGAGTCCATATGGGAAGCGGTATACTTCGATAGGGGAGACAATAGCTTTGACTGGAATGGTACCGGCGACGGTTCAGGAACGGCGCAATCTACTATCCGCAACCAGGAGTATTGTCCGCTGGCATGGAGGAACCTTATTCCTTCCGATAAATATCTCAACGAATTTGAGAATACGGCGAGTGGTGCTGCTAAAACAGATCCACGGTATAAAGAGTCAGTATATGAAACAGGCGACAAATTCAATAACGATGCAGACGTACTGACAGATGCCATGCAGAATGGTAATGCTTCCACTGTACGTGGTGTGACGAAAAAGGTCAGCTGGCGCAAGTTTATGCTGATCTATAAGCAGAGCGTATCTACTGCGTCCTATCATCCCGGAGGAAACAATCAGCGTATCATTCGCTATGCGGAAGTGTTGCTGATGCTGGCGGAATGTGAGAATGAACTGGGTAATACAGTGGCTGCGGTAGATTATCTTAACCAGGTAAGGGACAGGCCTTCTGTATTGATGCCGCATTATCCGACCGCTCAATTCCCCGTATCCAGCAAAGACCAGGTAACGAAGGCACTTATGCACGAAAAGATGGTGGAACTGGGAGGAGAGGAGATAAGGAACCGTGACATCCTCAGATGGAGAAAAAAGGGATATTTCACAACAGATCCGATCAGTTATTTCAGGGTGAACAGGGATGAACTGTTACCAATTCCTCAGCAGGAAATTGACAATAACCCTAAGCTGGGATCAGGTGGTGTGGATGCGCAGAATCCCGGGTATTAGGAGTGTTGGAATACAAGCATACTATGTTGTAGATAAATGGTAGCAAAAAAAAGGGGAGGCCGGCAGGCTCCCCTTTTTACATTCTTTCGTTATACTTTATATGGAAGGATGGATAGTTTGAATGCTGCCATCTTCATTGTAGTGCAGCTCTGTTATCTTGACGTTGCGCAGGTAGGTTTTACCTGATAACTGTACATCGTGGTAGAACAGGTACCATTTCCCATCTTTTTCAACGATAGAGTGGTGGCTGGTCCATCCTTCAACAGGCGTCAGTATCACACCTCTGTAGGTGAAGGGACCATATGGGCTGTCGCCCGTGGCATAGCATAGATTATGAGTGTCGCCGGTAGAGTAGGAGAAATAATACTTTCCTTTATACTTATGCATCCAGGATGCTTCGAAGAAGCGCTTCTCATTATCTTTTTCATGAAACGGCTGGCCTTTTTCATCCAGTATTTGTATTTCTTTTACTGGTCCGTCGAAATATTTCATGTTGGTTTCCAGCTTAGCCATTCTTGGCAGTATAGCCAGTTCTTCCGGCTTTCTGTTGCCTTTGGTGGAGTCATAACGATTGTTGTTCCATCGCTGTAACTGGCCGCCCCAGATACCCCCGAAATACATATATGATTTACCGTCATCATCCGTGAAGACAGATGGGTCAATGCTGTAACTGCCCGGGATAGGCGCTTTCTCTGCTTTGAAAGGGCCTTCCGGTTTACTGCTGGTAGCCACGCCGATGTGGAATATATCCAGGCTGTCCTTTACCGGGAAGTAAAGGTAATAGGTGCCGTTGGCGAATGCAGCATCGGGCGCCCACAGCTGGCGATGCGCCCAGGGAATGTCTTTGATGCTGAGGGCAACACCATGGTCGGTCACTTTACCACCGATGGAGTCCATGGAAAGAATATGATAGTCTTTCATATCAAAATGGCTTCCCAGGTCATCTTCAGGTATACCGGTTGCTGTATCATGTGAAGGGTAGATATAGAACCTGCCGTTGAACACATGAGCGGAAGGATCGGCAGTGTAGATGTGGCTGACAAGCGGTTGGGAAAGATACTTCTTTGCACTGCTGTCGGCCGTAGCGGTTACCTGTGTGCTATCTGTTGTCTTCGTGGA
Organism: Chitinophaga sp. CF418; assembly: GCF_900142925.1. GTDB lineage: Bacteria > Bacteroidota > Bacteroidia > Chitinophagales > Chitinophagaceae > Chitinophaga. The sequence goes on along the minus strand of NZ_FRCN01000010.1, from coordinate 114,844 downwards.
ACCAGACTGCCCGCAACTGCAGATCATGCATGCCAGGGCGGCGTGGATGGTTAAAACGGGTAATTGTAAAGGGCGCATATTTTAAGTGTGTTAAAGTGCTACTTACGGCCTTGTTTGAGGGAAGAAGCCCTTACCATCAGTTCTGAACGCAGAATGATGGTATTGGTGCTGCTTACGAAAGAGACGTCCCTGACATGATTGATCAGGTGTCTGGCTGCCACCTGTCCCATTTCATAACCTGAATAGTTGATGGTGGTAAGGTGAGGTTCTATGACCTTTGTCACGGGGTCGTTGTTAAACCCGACGAAGGCAATATCTTCCGGGATGCGGATGCCCTGTTCCTTCAGGGCCAGCATACAGCCTACGGCGCAGCTGTCGTTGGAAACAAAGATGCCGTCCGGAAGCGTTTTCATCTTCAATATTGTGTTTGCTACTTCTGCGCCCGCTTCCTGGCTTAAATTCGTAATGACGACATAATCCTCCCTGAACTTGATCTTATGCTCTCCAAGGGCTTCTTTATAGCCTTTAAGCCTGTCTTTATACACATTCTGCAGGGTAGGGGCTGTGATATGCATGATCCTGCGACAACCCTGTTCTATCAGGTGCCTGGTGGCATTGTAGGCCGCCTGGCGGTTGTCTATGAGGATATTGACGGAGTTTTCATGCTGCATCACACGGTCAAAAAAGATGACCGGGATGTTCTTTTTGAAGAAATGTTCGAAGTGACTGAGATCGGTAGTATCGACTGCCAGCGAAACAAGCAGTCCGTCTACCCGGCTGTCAAACATCGTCCTGACGCTGGATGCCTCTTTTTCGGAAGATTCCGAAGACTGTGCGATGAGCAGGGAAAACCCCTGTTCGTTGGCGGCGTTTTCAATACCGGCAATCACCGATGACATGAAGTGGCTGTTCAGCCGGGGCACGATGATGCCGAAGGTATTTGTCTTCTGGTTGCGCAGGCTGCGGGCAAAATGATTGCTGCGATAGCCCAGCCTTTCAGCGAGATCAAATATCTTTTTTTTCGTCTTTTTGCTGATGGTAGGATGATCCTGCAGGCCACGGCTGACCGTAGTTGCGGATATATTCAACTCCCTGGCAATATCATATATAGTGACCTCTCTTTCGTTCGCCATAAATGTCAGTATCGAATAAAATGTAAAATGAGAGAGCAATTCCGGGCACTCATATCGTGGACATAAAGCACAATCGTTTGTGAATTGAACTGTACAGCTAAAGTAAACTTTTTTAGAAAATAAATAACACAATCGGTTGCAATTTTAGAAATAGTCTTTATTTTAGTCATGGCAGTGTGATGAAAGTGTTCCCGTTTTGAAAAATGATTCCTCCGGATATTGATGTGTCGCTGCCACCGATCAAAACATAAATTATCCTACAGATGGAACAAACAACATCTTGGTTTGGTCCCGGCAATGCTATGTTGCGTGCTGGTGTTTTTGCTTTACTGATCTTGCTGTTACCTTTCCTGCCATGCCGTGCGCAGCAGCAGTCTTCCGGACTTCCGCAGTTAAAGAAACAGGGTACAGCTGTTCAGCTGATGGTCAAAGGCGCGCCTTTTCTGGTGCTGGGAGGTGAGCTGGGAAATTCAAGTGCATCCAGCGTTGCTTATATGAAAGACATCTGGGGAACAGTGAAGAAGATGCAGCTGAATACTGTGTTGACGCCGGTTTACTGGGAGCTGATAGAGCCTGTGGAGAATAAGTTTGATTTCTCTGTGATAGATAGTATTATTTACCAGGCCCGCAGCAACGATATGCATCTTGTGCTGCTGTGGTTTGGTACCTGGAAGAACAGCATGAGCTGTTATGCGCCGGGCTGGGTGAAAAAGGACGTGCAGCGGTTCCCGCGTGCATTGCGTAGTGATGGAAGCGGTCAGGAGATCCTTTCTGCTTTCAGCAGTAATAACCTGGCTGCTGATGTGAAAGCGTTCAGGACATTGATGCGCCATATTCATGAAATTGATGCCAGGTATAGTACTGTTATCATGGTACAGGTGGAGAATGAGATAGGTATGCTGCCGGAGCCCCGTGAACATACCCCGGCTGCTGATGCGGCTTATCGTGGTCAGGTACCTCCGGCCCTGATGGATTATCTGGTGAAACATAAAGATTCCATTGTGCATGAATTAAAGGTGCATTGGTCGTATAGTGGGTACCGGTCCAGCGGTACGTGGGAGCAGGTGTTTGGTAAGAGTATTGCCACCGAGGAACTTTTCCAGGCATGGCATTATGCACAGTATGCCAATATAGTTGCCCGTGAGGGAAAGGCGGAGTATGCACTTCCTATGTTTGTCAATGCCGCGCTCAATCACAGGAACGTAGATCCGGGCTTATATCCCAGTGGAGGCCCATTGCCTCATCTGCTGGATATCTGGCAGGCAGGCGCTCCCGCAATAGATATCCTTTCCCCTGATTTTTACAATCCCCGGTTTAAGTATTACAACGATCTCTACACACGCAGGAATAATCCGCTTTTCATTCCTGAGATCCGCTTTGAGCCATCAGATGGTGCAAAAGCCCTGTATGCGGTAGGGCATTATCAGGCTATTGGCTTTTCTCCGTTTTCAATAGAATCTACACAAAAGCCGGAGGAAGAAACAGTGGCGAAAAGTTATGACCTCTTAAGGCAATTGTCGCACATGATCCTTGCAAATCAGGGAACAGGCAGCATGGAGGGAGTATTGCTTGATACGGCGTTTTCACGTACGGAAATCACTTCCGGCAACTATATCCTTTCTGTTTCGCATGATGGCTTGCTTGGATGGTCGGGTATACCCCGTGAGAAATGGCCGGAAGCAGGTGGGATTATTATCCGTACAGGTGAGGATGAATTTATTATAGCAGGGACAGGTATTGTAATTACGGCCGCTACAACAGATGTAACAGCTCCATTTGTAGGTATTTTAGCCGCTGAGGAAGGAGTGTGCCATGATGGTAAGTGGGTGCCCGGAAGAAGGCTGAATGGCGATCAGACGCACCAGGGGAGACATATACGTATTCCAATGGGAGAATGGTGTATTCAGCGGGTGAAGTTATATCGGTATAAATGAAATAAGATCTATATTGACAAGGCATTTGCAGGTTATATTATTATATTCGCCCTGTGAAAAATACTTGTTTAATAACCTAAACCTATACCGGCAATGAAGATACCCAAGAAGACACAACTGATTATTCTGCTGATTGCCAATTTTCTGTTACTGTTATGGACGTTTGCAAATGTGCTGGGTGAACCAATTAGTGAGAGGACCGGCATTATAGCTATCGGATTAGTATCGGCAGCGGCATTGTTTTCCTTTAATAGATTGATGATGTACTTCTGGGATAAATATTAAGATGCAGTCAGCAGACAAAAAGCGAGAATATGCCTGCGTGAACAACACCTCTTCCCGACTCTGGTATTAATGGCCAGGGAACAAGTCGCATAGTCCCCGTTGCTGTTAATATAGAGAATACCGACCTTTGTACCGATGGAAAGAAGGATACAAGTAACTGGAGACGGATCTCATACGATATCCATTCCCGAATGGAACGTAACCTATCATAGCATTCATGGTGCTATCCAGGAAAGCCTTCATGTGTATATCGAAGAGGGGTTAAAGTATAAGCTGTCAAAAAAGAGTGATGTTTTGTCGATATTAGAGATGGGATTCGGAACCGGACTGAATGCTTTACTAACCCTCAGGGAGTGTATCCGGGAACGGAAGAACATCTATTATCAGGCCATTGAACAATATCCCTTAACCTGTACGGAGACAGACCGACTGAACTACGCTGAGCAGCTCGATGAGCCGGTCTTACAATCTTGTCTGATGACCTTGCACAGCGTACCCTGGGATGAAGATATACAGGTCAATCCTTATTTCTGCCTGCATAAAACGCATGTTGCATTGCAGGATGTCTCTTTCAGCAGGTCTTTTGATATCATCTACTATGACGCCTTTGATCCGGCTGTCCAGCCGGAACTCTGGACGGAAGATGTTTTTGGAAAGCTGTACAATTGTCTCGTTCCGGGAGGGATATTGGTGACGTATTGTAGCAAAGGAAGTGTCAGGCGTGCGATGAAAGCGGTGGGCTTTATTGTTGAGAAGGTGCCGGGGCCTTCCCATAAGAGAGAGATGGTGAGGGCTATACGCTGACAGCCCTGGAATCATTTCATATTATATTTATTAGCAGTGTCACAAAACACGCAGGATTGCCTTATATTTATATAACGACGAGTTAACTTACCCATTCCATTACAGCTGTAGAATTTATTAAGCCAAAACCTATTTAATCCACACACAATGAGACCATTAAAGCTACCTATGAAGTGGCTCAGAAGGCATATGCTTGTCTTTCTGGCCCAGTCCCTCTTTTTGATCTGTCACACATCCGTACGTGCTGCCGGTAACGATCCCTCAGACCAGGCAGTTTTCTATACGGATATCAACAACGGCGGAACAGCTGTCGCATTATCTGCCGGTACTTATACCCGGGCGCAGATGATTGGCAACGGGCTTCCGGATGACGCAATTTCCTCTTTTACCATTCCAGTGGGTTATCAGGTCACATTTTACTGGGATGACAATTTCACCGGCGCCAGTATCACCAGGACAGCGTCAGAGTCCTTTATTGGTCTTGATTGGAATGACAAGGTAACATCCCTTATTGTTTCAAGAGTATCGCCGGGAGAGCAGGCCGTTTTCTACACGGATATAAACTATGCAGGAACAGCTGTTGCGTTATCTGCCGGTACCTATACCCGGGCGCAGATGATTGGCAACGGGCTTCCTGACGATGCCATCACTTCTTTTACGCTTCCAGCTGGTTATCAGGTCACCTTTTTCTGGGATGACAATTTCACTGGCGCCAGTATTACGAAATCGGCATCAGAAGCCTGGATCGGCACTGAATGGAATGACAAGGTCACATCGCTCATTGTTACAAAAGTAGCGCCGGCGGAGCAGGCAGTTTTCTATACAGATGCATCCTACCTGGGAAAGGCGATCGCACTTTCCCCAGGGAATTATACACGGGCGCAAATGATAGCCTATGGTTTGCCCGATGATGCTGTTTCTTCATTCACCGTACCAGCTGGCTATCAGGTAACGGTATACGGGGATGACAATTTTTCAGGCACCAGTCTTACAAGAACCGTATCCGAACCCTGGATCGGTCCTGACTGGAATGACAAGGTTACCTCCCTGATCATTGCAAAGATCAATCCTTCATCATGGCAGGCTAACTGGATATGGACATCTGCTGCGGGACCAGCTAATACATGGCTCGCGCTGAGAAAGAAGGTAACGCTTTCCGCTAAACCAGCACGTGCTCTCACTAAGATTGCTGCGGAAAACAAATACTGGCTGTATGTTAATAATCAGCTGGTAGTAAAAGACGGCGGACTTGACATACGTCCTGATCTGTTAAATACTTATTACGACGAAGTAGATCTTGCCCCTTATCTCACGGCAGGGGAAAACACGATCGCAGTACTTGTCTGGCATAAAGGAGGGAGTAATTCATATTCACAGCGTGTAACGAATAATGGCGGATTCCTTTTTGAATCATCCCTGTCAGGTAGCAGTCCGTCATCTATTGTTTCAGATGCTTCCTGGAAGGCGAAAGTGCATCCATCTTTTGGTCCGTCTACTCAGCTTATTATAGACAATAACGGCTACAAATGGCTTGCATGGCCTATTTATTACAATGCGCAGGCGGAACCTGGCGCCTGGACGTCTGCCAGCTATGATGATAGTGGCTGGGCATCTGCTGTTCAAAAAGGGGTAGCTGGTGTAGCGCCATGGAATCAGCTGGTGCCCAGAACCATACCGATGTGGAAAGAATATGACCTTGGGGCTTATACCAATGCAGCCACATTCCCCGCTGTTATCAGCTCCAATAGCATCGTTACAGCAAAAGTCGGTGCCAATAAACAACTGAGGCCATATCTGAAAGTGAATGCACCAGCTGGTGTTAAGATAAGAATAGAAGTGAACCGGTATTACTGGCAGGAATACACTACCAAAGCAGGAGAGCAGGAGTTCGAATGCTTTGCCTGGCAGAACTCCAGTGGTGATACGGTGAGTTATCAATTCTCGAACGTTACGGGCCCTGTACAGGTAATGATATTAAGGTATCGTGAAACGAGCTATAATACTACAAAACCTGGTACTTTCTCGTCAAATGACCAGGACTTGAATACGCTGTGGGGGAAATCAAGAGCAACCTCCGAGGTGTGTATGAGAGACATTTTTTACGACTGTCCCAACCGCGAAAGAGGACAATGGTGGGGCGACGTATCCCAGCAGATCCTCTATTCCTTTTATATCTATGATACCACTTCCAATCTTCTTGCCCGCAAAGGTTACAGGGAATTGTTGCGCTCACAGAAAAGCGACGGATCATTATATACTACGGCTCCCGGCACCGAATTCCATTTGCCTGACCAGAACCTGGCAGCAGTTGCGTTGCTATGGAAATATTATACCTATACAGGAGACAAGGCTTTATTACAGGAGCTGTATCCTGCCATAAAGAAATTCGCTGCCTACTGTGTAAACTCTTCGAATAGTGATGGCATGCTTGTATGGCAGAATGGCCCATGGAACTGGATTGACTGGGGCGACAATAAGGATGCAACTCCTGCAGGAGCCGCCAATACCGTTTATAATGGTATTTATATAGTGTTCCTTGAATCGGCTGCCAATATCGCAAATTCACTGGGATACGTGACAGATAAGCTTTATTACGAGCAATTGCTGAACAAGGTCAGAGGTAACTTTAATAATTACTTCTGGAACAGCAATGCTAATGCCTATGTTTATCATCGTACGGCCGACGGTGCACAATCGCAGATAATAGATGACAGAAGCAATGCCTGGGCCCTCCTTGCTGGTGTGGCTAATGACGCGCAGAAAGCGGGGATACTGAATGTACTTAAAACAAAGTATAATGCTAGTCCCTACCAGGAAATGTACATAGAACAGGCTATGGTGCAACTTGACCCAACTGCGGGCATTAAAAGAATGAAAGACCGCTATGCAAGCATGATCAATAGCTGGTCTCCCACCTTATGGGAAGAGTTTCCGGCTACCAATAGTAATAATCATGCCTGGTCGGCAGGACCACTGTATGTCATGAGTGCTTTCGTACTTGGGGTACGTCCTTCAACGCCTGCATATGAAGAGTATTCCTTCCTGCCGCAGCCGGGAGGTCTTACTAACATATCAGGCGTGATCCCGACCATTAAAGGCAATATCAGCGTGAGTCTTGCCCGCAGTAGTTCCGGCCTTACACAGACCATTACAGCTCCATCCGGCACAACAGGTATCGTAGGCATTCCAAAGAGCGCCATCACCTGTGGACTGCAGGAGATCAAGGTCAATGGTACCGTTATCTGGAGAAACGGTTCAACCGTAACAACTGTGCCGGGCGTGACATTCTATGGAGAGGATGCGCAATATGTAAAATTCAGGGTGTCTTCCGGTGCATGGACATTTGTGGCGGGATGTACCCTTTCTGCGCTGGCAAGTAGCAGCAGTCTGATGGTAGCCCCTAATCCATTTACGTCTGATGTTACTGTAAAGGCTGATGGCATAAAAGAGCCGTATGTTATTGTAAAAGTCTTTAACAGCAACGGAGGGTTGGTGCTTCCAGCTAAGAGAGTACAGAACGGGACTGCGCTTAATCTTTCACATCTTCCTGCAGGGGTTTATATTATTAATACGACCGCGGGGAAGAAGACGTATAGCAATAAGGTTATAAAGTACTGATGAGAGCGGGTATCTCTGATGCAGGGAGTCCTGTTTAGTATACATGCCTTTACTATGCCTTTAGCATGCCTTTGGGGTGGACTTGATCGGATCGTCTGACCGGGGGTATGTATTTATAGCCCAGGGAATTGTCCCTGGGCTATATGTTTGTATACCAGTGTGTTAGGGGGGGGCTGAAGCGAAGCATGTGTTTGTATGCCGGGGGTAACAACCCAGGGATTGTGTATTGGGGGTATATGTGTGTTAAAATAGTATCATTTTTAGAGGGAGTGACGTGATATGTTTTATGGCGAGATCCTTTGCTGGTAAGGGTTTAGCTGTTTTTGAGGGATGAGCAGAGAACTAGGGTAGAACAAGCAACGAAGAAGCGGAGAAGACGCGGTATAGAAGTGGCGGCATAGGAATAGTGCTTTTTTAATAGTATTTTAACAAATTTGTAAGCAGGCGAGCAGCAGCCTTATGAAGTGATCATCTTACAGCGAATAGATAAACAGATACTAAAACGAACAGTAAAAAACAGACTATGAAGCAACCGGTCATCATTACCTTTTTGCTAACAGGCTTATTATACGCCGCACATGCGCAGGAGACAGCGCCTATTCCGCTTTATACGGGGAACATTCCCGGTTCCAAACCTGCACCAACTGACTATGTGGAGCAGTCTGACAGGCAAGCTGCTAAAATGGTTACCAAACCAACGCTTACGCCCTTCTTTGCGCCAAAGGAGAAAGCCACCGGAGTGGCAGTGATTGTTATTCCGGGGGGAGGATATAGTAACGTGGTAGTAGGCCGTGAGGGCTATAGGATTGCGGAGAAGTTTAACGAAGCTGGTATTACGGCTTTTGTATTGAAATACCGCTTACCGGATGACCGTATCATGAAAGATAAATCTACCGGCCCCCTGCAGGACGCACAGCGGGCAATGCAAATTGTACGGGAACATGCGGCCGAGTGGGGATTACAGGCGGACAAGATTGGTATTATCGGTTTTTCTGCCGGCGGGCATCTGGCTTCTACTGCAGGTACTCACTTTGAGCAGGCCGTTATTGATAATCCCAAACATATCAACCTCCGGCCAGACTTCATGATGTTATTATATCCGGTGATCAGCTTCGGTGAGTATGCACATGCCGGCTCCAGGCAGCGGTTGCTGGGTGAGAATGCTGATAGTGCGCATATACAGTTGTACAGCAATGAAATGCAGGTAACTGCTAATACACCTGTGACTTTTATTGTGCATGCGCAGGATGATAGGACGGTGCCTGTGCAGAACAGCCTGTTGTTCTATGAGGCATTGGTAAAGGCCGGTGTAAAAGCAGAAATGCATATTTACCAGAATGGCGGGCATGGGTTTGACCTGCATAACCAATCAACCAAAGATGAATGGTTTGACAGGTGCATGAACTGGATGGCGGCTAACGGATTGCTTAAAGGTGAAAAGTAAAAAATGAAACCCGGCAGTGGCTGGTCGCTCATGTGGCGTACCCGGGGCTTTTATTCACGCAACCATTTTATCATATGAGGGTAGGACGGGATTGCCTCAGACAGTACCTGTTTGCCGTCTGTTGTCATACCAAGTGCCTGTAACATGAACAGTCCCAGGTAATCGTTTTTACTGCAGCTATCTGTTATATCCTTACTGCCGCCTCTATAGCCCTGATCATGAAAAACAAAAAACGGATCTATCTCCAAATGCACACAAGCTGCGTAGGACCAGGCAATGGCCATCATTTCTTCACCTTCCCTGTTGCTTCTTTTGATGATGTTTTTGGCGGTCAGACGGTTACGGTGTGCGGGTTGTACTACTGCAATATGGCCCGCCTCATGTAGTATATCACCGGCATGCTCGAGAGCGTCTCTGTCAATAATGATCACTCCATTTTCAATCAGTAAGCCTGGCAAAAAGCTGTCAGCTTCGATTTTCCGGAATATTGTTTTGATACCAATACTGTTTAGAAAGCTAATACATTTCTCAAATGCAACGATCGTTTCATCATTATTATATGTCATATGCCTGTAAGCTACGTATATAAAACCACAATTGTGTAGGAGTTTTCTTTAATGGCGGGTGGGGGGATGTTTTTTTTTAGTTCAACCCTCATTCTCATATCGTTCGTGTCATTTTCACAAACCAGTAAGCAATTATTGTTGGCAAATCGATAGCCCAAAAAAGTTAGTGCGGAGTGCCATTACCAGTAAAAAAAATGTAATCGAGAGCTGTAAATGAAAGTGCAGGTGGCTTAGTTAAGACAGATCCTAAACAAAATAAAAATGTTAAAATGACAACGGGAATAATAATTGGCCTTATGGCAATTGTGCTCATAATAGTAGTAGTATATAGAAAAAGGATAGTAATCGGACAAACCAATCATGTTCCGGCTGATTGGCCAAAGATTACTGATATTGAACCTGATTCAGCGGTTAGTTTTGGATATAAATGTGTTTGGTTCGCTGTCAGGACTGATAATAAGAACAGACTGGCTGAAGTTTTTGCCCTTAAAGACATCTTTGATTGTAACTGGAAAATAGGAATAGACAGAGCATATAATGACGCCGTGTTTATTACACCAACAATTGATAACTGGACATTAGCTGTTGGCTGGGGACTTCCGTATGATGACGGTGAAAATGGTATTGAAAAAGTAAAAGATGCTTTGCAGACCTTAAGCAAGGAGTTTGGTGAAGCGCAATTTTTCTGCACGCATCGTGTCTCAGAATATCATTGTTGGATGAAAGCCGCAAATGGAGATATAGTGAGAATTTATAATTTTTTAGGTGAAGCTGGAGGAAATACCAGGGTCGAAGGTAAGCCAACGGAATTTGAGCAGACATTAAAACTTGCAAATACTCTTTCTGATGAGGCAAAAGATCCAAAATACTTTGATGATAAAGATCTTATATGGCCAGACGAAGATTTGGTAATGCAGATAGCCGGGCATTGGAGTATAGATCCTACGCAACTTGAATTCAGGCAGGATATTATGCCGGGTCTGGGCTTATTGGGCCGTAGATGATTGCCTCCTGTTCATCCCCGATGGCTGCAGGATTTCGCTTACAGGATAGAGCTCCATTGGTGGATGTTCGTTTTACCCGGCCTGCTCGCTACAGTAGTGGCGCTGCTTACTGTTAGTTTTCAGTCGGTGAAAGCTGCGCTGATGAACCCAATAAAGTCTTTACGTTCTGATTGAGACTTCTTCGTGACTGACTCGTCCATTAGTTAGTACAGAGGGAGCAGCAGTTACTGAAGAATGGGTGCAAACACCATGGACCATTAATGCAGCCACTTTAATGGCTCCAGGAAGTGTGCTAAAAACAAGTGGCCCAGTTCTTAATATGAACTATTTTTGATTCTTTATGTGAAATAAGATTTGCTTATTAAGACCTCCTTTATATAGAGGAATTTTGAAAAGAGGGCGTAATATGTTTTTCAATTCAATATAGATATACGATTTCACTATCTGGCTAAATTTATATCCCCTGCATAGATAAACTTCGTTATCAGCGTTCAGGTAATCAAAAGTGTGGCGTTTATATGAATTGACATGCTCTTCATGTAAAGGTTCCTGCTCGTCATAAGGAACAGCAATATATAAGTCTTTACATTTACTTAGCAGTTTTTCTACAACCTCTTTATGGTTAGGCAAATGTTCCAATACATTTGACATAATAATCACATCTACTGCGGGAATACTGGCAGCATCTTTAGCCAGAAAAGTTGCGATATCCCCGAACTTTTGGATACAAATCTCTATTGCTGCAGTTGAAAAATCAGTTCCGATAAATTTGGCTTTAGGATAGTATTCTTTATAAATGGGTATTGCATCCCCTAGTGCACAACCAAAGTCAAGAATAGTTCCATCGAAATCAGCATTCATTTTTAATCTTTTTACTATTTCATAAGCAAAAAGTTTAGTTTGATTTTCTCCGGCATTTGCTCTCCAGGACTTCCTGGTATTTGAACTAAATCTATCATCCCAATATTCTTTTGAATTAATATTGCCGATATTCGATAAATTCTGTAGCATAATATATTATTTTAATCTCAGTGGTTCGGTAAATGTGTAAGCTCCCCTGGAGCCAGTATGAAGACCGCACGAATAGAATTGTTTTATTTTATGCAATTTAGCTTCAGACCTAAGTCTGAAAATAGTTGTCGTTAGATATTTATTATAAAACCAGGTTCGTCTGTTGTATCTGGGAACAGATGTGTATCCTTTAATGGACAGGATTGCCCAAACAGTTTGGTTTTATTAATGGGGTACTCATAAGAAGTAAATTAAAATGGTATACAATCCGATTGCATTTACCGCGTGACATTCCTGCATTCCCGTATGTTGTTTTGCATCGTGGATTATGAGCTTATTGAAAACGTGGGCTGTAATATCTATAGTGGCCCCTTCATTAACCTATATTGTTGCTTAGCAAAATAACACTAATAACATTCTTTTTGTTTGGTGGGTACGAGCTTTACATCTCTTTTAAATGTGACGTATATGATCATCAGCTCAAGTGCTTTGCATGCTCATCTTTATGAGAAGGCAGCTCGTTCTATCGGGCAATGAAGAATATTACTATTTTACCAGAACACGACTGTCTTTCGGTGCCAAACGGAATAAGGACGAGGCTGTTCCGGGACCCCGCTCTTTTGAAGCGCCAGGAGCAAACTGGAGATTTCGATAGTTACCCTAAAAACAGGGAAGCAATGGTGGAGACAATGGCTGCCGGTTCATAAAACTATATCTCGAACCCAAGCAACTGTGATCCTGAAAAGTAGCTAAGAGGAATTTTCAAAATAATACCGCACAAGGTTTGTCACGGAGGAAGTTGTCATTGTTGTATAGTATAGCTGTATGCAGGACTCAATGCTCTGCATCAGTGGGGAAGAAGCCCATCGATACACGTTCAACTAATTTTCTTCTTACAGATGCGAAAATTGCTCCTCTGATAATTGACCAATTATATGACCAGCTCCTCTTCCTGGCATAATTTGTTTCAATAGTTATACGTTGTTTCGTGCTTAATTCCTCTTTTTCGCCTTTTTTCAGCACTCCCCAAATACCTGTCATACCTGCCGGTGCCATAAAGCGATCCGCTCCCCATTCAGATGTAAGCGAGCTTGCTTCATAAAGCGGTAAGGGTCTGTTACCAATAAAAGACATGTCACCTTTTAATATATTAAAAAGTTGAGGTAGCTCATCCAAACCAGTATTTCTTAAAAATGCACCAAATTTTGTAACTCTCGGATCATTTGAAATTTTGAAAAATACAGGACCAGAACCTTCATTGCTATATTGATTCATGTATTTTAATTGCTCCATCATTTTATCGGCCTGCTGCACCATTGTCCGAAATTTAAAAAATTTGAAAATATTATATCCTTGTCCTGCTCTATTAGCAACATAAAACACAGGGCCTTTTGATTCCAGTTTTATAATAATTGCAATAAGTACAAAAACCGGGGCGACTAAGAATATTAAAAGCGTACTAAAGAGGATATCAAATGTTCTCCTCCAGAAGAAACTTTCGCCAGGTAGCGGGGATTGGATCACCAACTTGTATTTATTCCTGTCTACCCGGTATTCATTTGCTGATTGCATTAAAAGATAACTCACTACATTGCGTAGTTCAATTGGGTCAAATGGTATTAAGAAACACCTTGCCAATTTTCTTGAATATTCATCAGGCAATGGTCGCTCTAATCTGTCTGGCAATAAAAGAATAATGGAATTATCCTTCACATTCTGCAAATCGCTGAACACCGATGCTGTACTATCACCGGTAACTATGATAATATCAGGGACTATCCCTTTTCTGATGTACGATATCGCCTTCTCATATCTGTCAAATGTATAAATTTGTGCAAACCTGCTAAGCAAATTATTTAAAATGTACCGGATGCCTGTACTGCGCTCAATTACCCATATAGCTGGTAAATTTTCTCTCTTCTTTCTATGAATACCTTTTTTTAGACGTACTAATGAAGATAACAAACCACAACCTATAGACACCGTAGCCAGGAGCGCAAATAATTCAATGTTTTTCATCGAAAAAAATTTAGCTAAAATTAAAAAAGGGATCACCCTGTATAATATGAAGCTGAATACGTTCTACCACATGTATTAACGAAACGCCCAAAATAGCATATTGTGCATATGGTAAAACTAACGGCAGGTTTTCCCTCATTGAAAGAGAAATGGCAAAAAATGTTAATGCCGCAATGCCTGTTGTAAAAAGAAACCTCGACTTGGATTGAATAAATAATGAAGCAGGATATAAAGCAGCAGTTAACACCCAATCTACTGGTTGTGATTTATGAAAGATATATGAAACTGCCAGCGGAAACAATGGTATACAGATACTAATAAACAGACTGGCTAGAAAATTATCCACTTTGGAGTTAAATATTCGCATGTATTATCATTTAATATTTAGTAGGGATCTGCGGGGTTAGATTAGATCATATTTCACCACATACTAACAAAAAACAACAAACAATCTGTTAATTAGTTGTTAACTTGAAAAAAAAAGGCACTATATGAAATCAGTGCCATGAAGTAGTGTCAGCGCACGCTTACAATGGGGATGGTAAAAATTTGAAGCCCCGTCATAGTTGATTCATCCATTTGTTAGTACAGAGGCTGGCGGAACTAATGAAATGCATCAGTGATGATTGATTATATGCGGGTACATCGTACCTTCATAAAAATTTTACATTATGATCGTACAAGTCCTGTTACAGGAGTTCGAGCATGAGGTGACCAGCACCAGGAAATTACTGCAGGCAGTGCCTGCAAGGGACATTGACTTTAAACCTTCGCCTATTTCCTGGACAATGGGTCAACTGGCCCAGCACATTGCAACTATTTATTACTGGTATGTGGGCACGCTTACCCAGGATGTTTACGATATGGCAACTGATCGTCTGGAGCGTGGCGATCCTGCCGATATCCAGGCAACGCTTGCTTTGTTTGAAGCAAATGTTGAAAAGGCGAGAGCAGCGCTAAAAACAGTTACAGAAGAAAAGCTGCAGATACAATGGACAATGAAAATAGGTGAGCGTACTGTTCTGGGGCCACTTCCGCGTGGGATGGTTTTACGTGGTTTTCTCTTTAATCATATCTATCACCATCGCGGTGAAATGATGGTTTATCTACGCTCGACGGGAAATATTGTGCCAAGCTTGTATGGTCCGACTTATGAGCAGGAGCAAGCCATGAAGAATGCCGCCAAATAAGGTATGGGTGTAGCACTTTTTTGTGGTTGTATTTATCTTATCAAGTCAATATATTTTCGCCTTCGTATAATATTTATTTGTTATTTTTAGTTATCTGTACTGAGCTTTTAATGATGTTTGAGCAACCTATATTTACACCCTCAATTGAATAACCATTTAACTGTTTAGACCATGCGAAAACCTATATTTCACAAGAGAAAATCTCACTGTTTTCATTAAGTATTATCCTCTTACATTAATTATCCTGACACCCGATTGATATTCCTGTCAATATCACTACAGGTATGTCATGTCATTTTAATGCGGTACTGCTTTGCCGCCTGTAAAAGCGTGTATATACTTCAAGGAAGTTTTTTTAACCATAAACGTGTATAGATGAAGAACATACAAATAAGTTTGGTCCTTTGATTTTCTTAACTTTGTAAACATGAATAAGCAAAGAATCACCCCCACTTCTGATTTCAATAATGAAATAAAGCTGAAAGGATTTAAAGCATATGAGATAGACAGCAAGACGGGGAAAGTTCACGGTTATAGCCGTAAAGACTTTTATAAGATCAGCTTGAATACCGGTAAATATATCTTTCATTATGCTGATCGAAGTTTTGAAACGGATGAGACGATCCTGTTTTTTGGTAACCCCCATATACCTTATTCCTGCGAGGTTATTTCCCCGATAAACGTGGGATATGCGGCTCTCTTTACAGAAGATTTTCTAAAGTTAAGCGAACGCTCAGAGGGCCTTTTGCAGTCGCCTTTGTTTAAAATTGGCGGCACGCCTATTTTGACAATTAACAAGACAAAAAAGAAAGATCTCGCTGCCATTTTTCGAAAGATGATTGCGGAGCAGGACACTGATTACCCATACAAGGATGAGATTATTCGCAACTATCTCAATTTGATCATTCATGAGGCACTAAAAATGCAGCCTTCTGAAAGCTATCCAAAACAAAAGAATGCATCTGCGCGTATTACAGCCGTATTTCTTGAGCTGCTGGAGAGGCAGTTCCCGATAGAAAGTACCCAGAACCCGCTGGAATTAAAATCAGCGCAGGATTTTGCCAAGGAACTGTCGGTACACGTTAATTATCTAAATAGTTCCGTAAAGGAAATAACCGGGAAGTCGACCACTACGCATATCGGCGAAAGAATTATCACCGAAGCCAAAGCCCTGTTGCAGCACACGGATTGGAATATTGCTGAGATCGCGTATGCGCTTGGATTTGAATATCCCACCTACTTTAACAACTTCTTCAAAAAGAAAACAGGGCATATCCCGAAATCAGTCAGATCCGCCCACCTTTGATATTTATACTTTTTCCTTTGTTTTCCTTTATTTCTTCACTAAGCATCTGGTGACCTTTGTATCCTGATCGGGGATAACAGATCATAACCAATTTGCAGGATTGCCGCTGCAACTTACAGCTTGAATACTCCTGAAAGGCTTGTTCCGTATCAAATTGAAGATGGGACAATGCCTGTCATCTCTGTATGTTATTCTACCTGAAGGAGCTTATCTCGCATGGTGAGGGGGGATCCGGCCGGGCATGGTATATTCCGTTAAATCCTATTGGAAGGATTAAACAAACTCAAAAAGCAAGAGATCGATGTAAACGACTTTCTTACATACACACAGGTTCAATAAATATTCAATTTTTTAAAATACACTAAATATC
Source organism: Chitinophaga sp. CF418 (assembly GCF_900142925.1). Classification (GTDB taxonomy): domain Bacteria; phylum Bacteroidota; class Bacteroidia; order Chitinophagales; family Chitinophagaceae; genus Chitinophaga. Next base: position 98,160 of record NZ_FRCN01000010.1, on the reverse strand, counting down.
ACAACCATGAGTAACAATATTATGAAACGTGTCTCACTCGGGGGACTCGAGGTTTCCCGAATAGGGCTTGGCGCTATGTCGATGTCCGGTTATTACAATATCGGAGCAGGCAGTGAGGCAGAATCCATCCGTACTATCCACCGGGCGCTCGAGTTGGGTGTGACCCACATCGATACAGCCGAGATTTACGGCCCCTTTTCAAATGAAGAATTGGTGGGAAAAGCCATCAAGGGGCGTCGTGACCAGGTAGTGGTCGCTACGAAATTCGGTCTCGTTTCTCACGCTGGTGGAGGCCCTGGAGTAATAGACAGCAGCGCAGCAAACGTCCGTATGGCAGTTGAAGGTTCCCTGAAGCGGCTGGGCACCGACTATATAGACCTGTACTATCAACACAGGGTAGACCCTAATACGCCAATTGAGGAAACCATTGGCGTGCTGGCCGATCTGGTTGCTGAAGGCAAGATCCGCTACATCGGTCTGTCAGAAGCCGGTACCGGGACGATCCGCCGGGCACATGGCGTACATCCGGTCGCAGCCCTTCAAACAGAGTATTCTCTATGGAGCCGCGACCCGGAGGCGGAGTTATTACCGTTGCTACGGGAACTGGGCATTGGCTTCGTTCCTTATTCGCCACTCGGCCATGGGTTCCTTACAGGTGAGATTACATCGCCCGACCAACTCTCCGATGATGACTGGCGCAAGACTAACCCACGTTTCACTGGTGACAACTTCAAGTACAATCTTCGTATTGTTGAAGAGGTTAAGGCTGTGGCCTCACAGCTGAATGCCACTCCCGCGCAGATAGCTTTAGCCTGGTTGCTGGCACAGGGAGACGACATTGCTCCGATTCCTGGTACCAAGCGGGTTGCGCGCGTTGAGGAAAACACTGCAGCCGACAGTATCCAACTGAGTACCGTGCAACTGGAACGGCTAAATAACCTTACATCTGCAGCAGGTGAGCGCCACGACGAAATGAACATGTCTGTCATCGATCGCTGATAAAGCGATCCATCTTCAGACAGCAATTTGAAAAAAATATGAAGAAATTAATTATTCGTGCAATCGCCGGAGCAAACATTAAAAGTTCAGAAGCAGGAGGAGTAGAAAGATGCATGCCAATTGTCGATAACAAAGGGTGCTTGGACATAGCAGTCTAAATAATGAAGCTGCGCTTACGGTGTCGTATCAAGACCCCGGAAGACAGTCAAGATTGTAAGATAAACAGTGTCAAAGACCATTATTAGAGTCTTTGAAACTGTTTATCTTATACATGTCAACAATCACAAAGAGTCTCTCCGCGAGAGCAGGTAGGGCAGGAGGTCTCAGCAAGGGATGTTAGACAAATACGGTCTCCTTTCAATGCGTCTTCCTTTAACTTACTGAGATTGGCAATCTTGATCTTCACCAGTTGCAGTTTTTTTTGTTTTGCGACTTTTTTCATAGTGAGTTGTATTTAAGTGGGTCCTCTCCTGTCTTTAGCCAGGGGGCAATGCCATGGAGTGGTTGTTCAGCACATATAAAAGTTCGACGAATGTCTTCGATGAGGCTTGTGCTATTTTAATTACAGGTGATGTACAAGGTCGAAGGAAATGGTACCAGGGTAAACTACAAATGGGTTTATTATCTACATAGGGTTAAACATTTGAGGGTTAGAGAATTAGATGTTCACCTAATTTAGGGAATTTTTTTCAATGAGGGAAATTCTATTGAGATGCTGGATTGTGATTTCAGGTCTGCTGGGGTGTCTGTGTTAATTAGGAGCAGTATTAAATTTTAGAATCAGGAGATCGAAAAGATGATCCAATTACGGATAAAAAGGTTGCATAAACATAACAGTAATGGACCAGGTCTACATCCGGCCTGGTTTAAATGGTGATCTCTCGCTGTACACTCATTTCTAATCCTTTGGAGGTCGACATGCGGCAACCTTGGTTATCTAAATATTGAAGCACGTCAACCGTCGTATGAAACACAGCCGATTCCTTTTACTTATAAAGGTTTTTAATTAAATTTGGCTCAAACGAGAGTGGGTGGCCAATAACGGCATTTTAAATACAAGTCAGCCAGACAGTGATCAGAATATCATAACACGCTTTTCACAGGGAGATGAAGCGGCATTCCGCATTATATTTAACGAACATCTGCGCCCCCTTTGTTACTTCGCACATAAACTAATTGGTCAGAAAGAAGAGGCTGAAGACATTGTCAGCACTGCATTTGCCCGTTTATGGGAACGTCGCAGCCAACAGACTGACCTTAATGCCGTCAAATCTTTTCTTTATGTGATGGTCCGTAATAGTTGCTATGACCTGCTCAAGCACCGGACGGTGGTGAATAAAGCCGAAGATGATCTGAGAAATGCAGAAGAACCGGAAAGCCTGGCAATGGATGCCCGTTTCCTGCAAACTGAATTATTACGCATTATTGAAGGTGAACTGAAAAACCTTCCTGAGCGCTCCCGTAAGATCCTCGAATGGAGTTTTCTGGAAGAAAGGAAGACCTCCGAAATAGCAATTCTCCTGTCCTTATCAGAAGCGCATGTCCGTATGGAAAAATCCCGGGCATTATTTCAGCTTCGTAATTTGTTGAAAAGTAAGCAGTTGTTGGAGCTGGTCCTGCTTATCTGGGCTGTCTTGAAAAAATAATTTCAAATCTTTGTTGCGCTTTCCCCTCCCGGTCGTTTTAGTATATGTATGCAACCAAAAGCTGAAGAATCGCCTTTACTGGTCCTAATTCTATATAAATGCTGGTCAGGAACTGAATTATCTCCTGATGAGCAACAGGTGCTGGATGGCTGGTTAGCCGCCTCAGACCTGAATAAGGCTGCTTATAATGAGATCCTTTCCGGAACATGGCCGGTAGCTGATCTGAAGTATTATAACAGCATTTCATATGATGAACAATGGGAAAAAGTACAACAGAAAATAGTAGCAGCCGACACACCTACAGGTGAAGTACCTGTCCGGTCGCTTCGTATTTGGTGGGCTGCTGCTGCTTCTGTTGTCATATTGATCCTGGCCGGCTGGTGGACATGGACCTGGCAGTATCGTCCTGCTGTGTCACAACAGGAAAAACAGATGCAGCTGGCCGATATTACACCGGCTAAACAGGGTGCCATACTCACGCTGGCAGATGGCTCACAGGTACAGCTGGATAGCCTGGGAAATGGCATTGTTGCAGAACAGCAGGGGGCTGAGGCGGTGATGTCCGGGGGAAGCCTCACTTATAGCAGAAAAGGGAACGTGAATGCCAACTCAGTTATATATAATGCTCTGACCACGCCCAGGGGACGGCAGTTCCACCTCACATTGCCCGATGGTTCTGAGGCCTGGCTAAATGCACAAAGTTCTATCCGCTATCCGACCAGCTTTGCAGAAAAGGAGAGAAGAGTTGATATATCCGGTGAAGTATACCTGGAGATAAAAAAAGATGTAGCAAAGCCTTTCTATGTAAATATACCGGGTAAAGCAGCAATAGCGGTGCTGGGAACTGCATTCAATGTAAAAGCATATGCCGACGAACCGTTTTTAAATACCACATTGGTTAGCGGGGCAGTAAAGGTCAGCCCCACCGGTATTGCGCAGTCAGTGACGCTGAAACCGGGGTATTCGGCACAAATACCTGCAGACAGACCGGAGAATATACGGACCACTCCTGCAGATCTTGATCAGGTACTGGCATGGAAAAACGGGGTATTCTATTTTGATAATGCCACACTGCAGGAAGTCATGCGTGAACTATCCAGATGGTATGATATAGAAGTAATATTTGAACCGGGACTACCCGAAACACACTTTGGAGGGAAAATTAACAGGGACGTAAATCTAGCCGGTTTGTTGAGAGGCCTTCAGGCCACCGGGATACAATTCAGAATTGAACAGGGACGAAAATTAGTGGTATATAAATAACAGTTATCAATCAAAATCGCAGATGTCAATGACACTCATCAGGTAAACCAACGATCAGAAAAACAACCATAAAAACAAAACCGGAAGTGGTGGAACACCTCCGGTGGATGATGGTTATCAAAATTCGCTGCAACACTCATTTCAACAACCAAACGATGCAATTTATGCAAAAAACTGCTAATTGGTCCGGGACCCTCATGTGCATATCTCAGAGGCCCAAGGACAGAACAGGTCCCTATTTAAACTTATTCCGGGCAATGAAATTAACAGTGATCTTACTGACCGTGGCTTTTCTGAATGTTCAGGCTACAGGCTTTTCTCAAAATGTGACGCTTAGCGGAAAAGATCTTCCGCTGAAGAAAGTGTTCAATGCAATTGAAGAACAGACAGGGTTTACCGTTTTCTATAGTCAGGAGGTGCTTACAAGCGCCAGACCGGTGTCCCTGTCAGTCAGGAATATGTCGCTGACTTCCTTTCTGGATGTGGTGCTGGCAGATATGCCCGTGTCATACACAATAGAAGGCAAAACCATCTATCTCGCAAAGAAAAAGGCGTCTGCTCCCGGTATCCCGTCTCTGGCTCCTTTGCCTCCACCCGGCGTAATACGGGGTAAGGTAAGAAGCGCATCCGGTGAATCACTTGCCGGCGCCTCCATTAAAATTAAACGTACCAGTACAGGCACCACTACCTCACATAAAGGCACCTTCAACCTGGATGATATTGTTGATGGTGATGTGCTCCAGGTTTCTATGGTAGGGTATACTACGGCGGAAATACAGCTGCGTAGCACAGAGCAGGGCTTTGTTGCAACTGTGCTGAACAGGAATGCCGCTATTTCTGTGAGGATGGTAAGGGAAGAAGAATTTAATGTGATCATCACGTTGCTACCTGTTATAAGCAATCTTACAGAAGTGGTGGTGAACAAAGGATATTATACCGAAATACAGCGCCTCTCCACCGGTAGCGTAGCCAGCGTTGATGCAAGAACTATAGAGAAACAGCCGGTTACCAACGTCCTGCAGGCATTGCAGGGAAGGGTTCCGGGGTTGAGTGTGGTGCAGAACAACGGATTTCCCGGCGCTGCATTCAATGTACAGGTAAGGGGTATCAATTCCCTGCTGAGAACTTCGCAACCGCTTTATATCGTGGATGGAGTGCCTTTTCTGTCAGAAGCGATCAATGCGCAGACAGGTACTGAGATATGGGGCGCGAACGGTTCTACCAGTCCGCTCAACAGTATCAGTCCCGCAGATATTGAACGCATAGAAGTGCTGAAAGATGGTGATGCTACCGCTATATATGGCTCCCGTGGTGCGAATGGTGTAATCCTGATCACCACGAAGAAGGGTAGGCCTGGTCTTACAAGATTTGATCTTAACGTAAGTACAGGATTGTCCCATATCCCTAAAACAGTCCCCGAGCTCAATACACAGGAATACCTGGCGCTGCGTAAACAGGGCTTAAAAAATTCAGGTATGACGCCCAATGCCAGCAACGCACCAGATCTCGTACTCTGGGACCAGCAGGCATATACAGACTTCCAGAAACTGCTGATCGGGAATACAGCTAATAATACTGATGTAAATGCAAGTGTGTCTGGTGGCGATCTCAGAACGAACTTCCTGCTCAGCGGAACATACCATTATGAAACAACTGTCTATTACCTTGATAAGTCCTATAAAAGAGGATCTGCCAACCTGAGTATCAATCATACTACAGCCGATCAGAAGCTTGGTATCAGTGTTTCTGCAATGTACGCTGCTGATAACAACAGGCTTTCTGTAGAAGACCTGACAGCCAGGGCATTCCAGATCTCACCTAACTTCCCGCTGTATAACCCGGATGGTAGCCTTTACTGGAACGGATTCCTTACACAGAATCCGATAGCGGTGATGATGCGTACCAACCGGAACAAAAGCTCCAATCTCAACACAAATGTGAATATCAGGTACCGGCCGCTGGCAGGACTGGAGTTTAAAGTACTGGGAGGATTCGGACGTGCTGATATGGACCAGGCGCAACTCATTCCCCGCGCCTCGCAAGATCAGTCAGTAGCTACCAATACCTCGCGCGCTACTTTCGCCTATAGCTATACCAACAACTACATCGTGGAGCCACAGGTGAGCTATGTAAGGCAAATAGGGCAAGGACGTTTGTCTGCTCTTGTCGGAGGTTCATGGCAATATAGAAAATCAAGACAGCCATATTATACACTGGCTTCGGACTTTATTTCAGACGAATTTCTCGAGAATCTGGGATCCGCAGCCACTGTAACTACCAGGTCCAGTTCTGTCGATTATAAATTCGCCTCCATCCTTGGAAGGCTGAACTATACGTACAAAGACCGTTATGTACTGAACGGGATCTTCAGAAGAGATGGCTCCTCCCGCTTCGGACCTAGTAACCGGTTTGGTAACTTCGGCTCTGTCGGTGCTGCCTGGATATTCTCTGATGAACCATTTATGGCAATACCGCATAAATGGCTGACTACGGGTAAGCTCCGCGCCAGCTATGGTATTACAGGTAGCGACAATATTGGCAACTACGGCTATCTCGATACCTATTCATCTACCACCTACAACTACAACGGCTATAACGGCCTGGTGCCTTCACGTATTGCTAACAGCAACTACCGCTGGGAACAGACCAAAAAGCTTGAACTGGCGCTCGAACTGGAATTCCTCAACGGGAGGGTGAAATTCACACCATCCTACTATAACAATAATACGGGCAATCAGCTGATCAGCTATACCATCAGTTCTCAGGCAGGTTTCTCCAGCTATCAGGCCAACTTACCTGCAAAAGTGCAGAACAGCGGACTGGAATTCTCCCTGAGCACCATCAATGTTTTGAAGAAGAACTTCACCTGGACCAGCAATTTCAACGTTTCCCTGAACCGTAACAAACTGAAGTCATTTCCGAATATTGAGAAGAGCTCTTACTATACCAGTTATATCGTGGGCAATCCTATTTCCGGCATCTACGTATACAAGTATGATGGCTACGATACCACTACCGGACTGCCCAGGGTGGCTGATCTCGATAAGAACGGTACAATATCATTCGGCCTCTTAGATCGCGGACGTGGAGACAGGTACTATTACGGCGCTAACTTTCCAAAATACTTCGGAGGGTTTAACAACTCATTTACCTATAAACATTTCTCACTGGATATTATGTTCCAGTTCGTGAAACAGAAAGGACGTGATCTGTTGACAACCGGATCCTATCCGCCGGGTTATATTTATAATGTGTCAAAAGCTTCACTGGAGAACTACCTTGCAGACGGAGCGCCCGATCAGCGTCATATACTGGGAGGATACAATGCTGCAGTAGGTAATTATCTCTCATCCGATGCCATGATAGTAGATGCTTCCTTCGTACGCCTGAAGAATGTATCGTTCGCTTACGACCTTCCTGTAAGAGTAGCAGCAAGACTGAAAATGAATGCTGCCAAGTTCTATATACAGGGACAAAACCTGTTTACGATCACTTCCTATGAAGGATTCGATCCGGAATCACAGGGCCTCTCACTTCCGCCATTACGTACTATAACTGCTGGTTTAAAATTTTCTTTCTAATGAGACTGACAACACTTATCAATAGTAAAAAAATATTAGCCGGCATATTGATTGCGACAGGCTTGTCCGGCTGCGAAAAACTAATCGAAATTCCTGCACCTGTTACAGAGATGTCCAGTGAATTGGTGTTCAGTTCAAAACAGACGGCCTTGTCTGCATTGTCCGGCGCTATGAGCAGTACCACCAACTCACTGACTATGGCTGTTTATATGACTGCCAGCACATCTATGGCAGCCGATGAACTCAGATTCCTTGCCAATACCAATTACGAGGAAACAGAGAACAATACCTATACGCCACTGTCCAGTACTTCTGCTGTGTCAACCCTCAACTCCCTGTGGGCGGATCTGTATGCAAATATATACCGCTTTAATGCTTTGCTGGAAGGTGTGGAAAGATCAACAGCCCTCAGCGATTCGCTGAAAACACAAATCGCGGGGAATGCAAAGTTCATGCGGGGACTGTGTTACTTCTACCTGGCAAACCTGTATAAAGATGTACCGCTCATCCTGATTACAGATGTCAACCAGACAGCCCTGGCGCCTAAAGTAACGCAGGCTGCTATTTACGAACAGATCATCACAGACCTTGTGCAGGCACGGGATGTATTGCCTGCAGACTTTTCCTCTGTACCCGGTGCAAGGACAGTCATCACAAAATGGGCTGCCAGTGCATTGCTGGCAAGAGTATATCTCTATACGGAACAATGGGCACTCGCGGAAGCAGAAGCCAGTAAGGTGATAGATGGTGGTGGTGCACTGTTCGCGATGAATACTTCTGAAACACTCAGCGATGTCTTCCTGAGAAACAGCAGGGAAGCTATCCTGCAGTTCGGCTCTTACATTTCTCCAACCACAGGTTATACCTATGAAGGGATGTCTTTCGCCAGCACCTATACACAGTATTCATTGAGGCCTGAATTTATGAGCAGTTTTGAAGATGGTGATCTCAGACGTACAGACTGGATCAGGGATACCACTTACCTGGGTGTAGTGAACCATCAGCCATATAAATTCAAGGTCATTACCAATGCTAATGGCGCGGGCCGCATGGAAGCGCCTACACCTCTGAGGTTGGCAGAGCAATACCTGATACGTGCAGAAGCAAAATTGCAACAGGAGCGCGCTGTTGAAGGCCGCGATGATATGAATGTAGTTCGCGTACGCGCAGGCCTTGAAGCAAGCGCTGCTACCGATGCTGCCACTATTGCACTGCAGATTGAAGAAGAGAACCGTCATGAATTCTTCTGCGAAAACGGCCATCGCTGGTTCGACCTGCGCAGAACAGGACGTATCAATACCGTACTGGGAGCACTGAAATCAACATGGCAACCGCGTGCCGCCTATTTCCCGCTGCCGCAGGTTGCTATAAACGCCAATCCTAACCTGAGACAAAACCCGGACTACGAATAGTCCTGTGCCCGGAACACACACTGTGTTCCGGGTATTTCATTCAAATACTGCTATCAAATCCTGACGCATCAGTACCTGGTGCCCGGGCAACTATTTGAGTTTACCAAGGAAATCAGTCTATGAATACAAGTATCATTAAAATCGAAAACCTGTCGCACAGGTACAGCAAAGCCTGGGCTATAAAGGATATCAACCTTGAAATAAGGCAGAAAGGAGTGACCGGTTTTCTCGGTTCCAATGGTGCCGGAAAATCCACTACTATGAATATCCTCTGTGGCGTGTTGAATCAAACCGAAGGAAGAGTACTGATAGATGGTATCGATCTCAGGGAACGGCCGCTGGAAGCCAAGAAACTGATTGGATTCCTGCCACAGAATGCACCATTGTACCTTGACCTGACCGTCGATGAATACCTTCGTCATTGTGCTTATATGCGCCTTATTCCCGCCAATAAGATCCGCTCATCGATGGATGAGGCCAAAGAAAGATGCGGCATTGCGCACTTCAGTAACCGGCTGATAAAGAACCTGTCCGGTGGTTATAAGCAACGTGTTGGTATTGCACAGGCCATTATCCACAAGCCTAAGCTCGTTGTACTGGACGAACCTACCAATGGTCTGGACCCTAACCAGATTGCGGAAGTAAGAGGCCTTATCAGGGAAATAGGAGAGGATCGCTCCGTGATATTTTCATCGCATATACTTTCAGAGGTACAGGCTACCTGCAATACGATCAAGATGATAGAGCAGGGGGTGGTTGTTTTCAGTGGAACGGTGGATGATTTTAATAACTATATCTCCCCTGATTCTATGATACTGCATCTTAAGAACCCTCCCTCAGAAGCAGAATTACTAGCCATTGAAGGAGTTACACAGGTACAGCAGCTTTCATCAAATAAGATCAGGATCAGCTTCAATACGGCTCCTGATATCAGCGGAGAAATGATCAGGCTTAGTGTGGAACGGGGATGGGCCATGCAGGAGATCCAGCTGGAAAGAAGTTCGCTCGAGGAAATATTTGCACGTTTATCAAATAAGACAAAATAATTAAGATGAAAATTGCTTTCAGAATAGCACGGCTGGAATTGAGTAATCTGTTCTTTTCTCCTGTTGCCTGGGTGGTATTGGTCATATTCATGATACAGTCAGGCCTGGAGTTCAGCAACCTGATAGAAAGAATGGAACGTGCCCAGCAAATGGGAATGGCTTCCCCGGGGATGACTGATGTTGTGTTTTCCGGTTATGCCGGGACGTTTATCAAAATAAAAGAATACCTGTACCTGTATATTCCCTTGCTGACCATGGGACTTATCAGCCGCGAAACAGGAAGTGGTTCCATCAAGCTTGTATATTCTTCACCTGTTAAAGTGAATGCTGTTGTATGGGGTAAATACCTGGCAATGGTAGCCTATTGTATACTGCTCATGCTCTGTCTGATATTACTGCAGGTATGTGCCGCATTCACTATTAAAAACGCTGACCTCTCCCTGATCGGTTCGGGTATCATAGGACTCTTCCTCCAGATCTGCGCGTATTCAGCCATCGGACTGTTTATGTCCTCTCTTACAACATACCAGGTAGTTGCTGCTATCAGTACATTGGCATTACTGGCCGCCCTCAGTTACGTCGGACATCTGTGGCAGGATATTGATTTCGTACGCGACCTGACCTACTTCCTGTCGATCTCCGGACGTGTGGATGAGTTTATTGATGGTCTTATCACCAGTAAAGACATATGTTACTTCCTCATCGTGATCGGTCTGTTTGTAGGATTGACCATACTCAAACTGAAAGGTGACAGGGAGTCACGATCCTTGCCCTTGAAATCAGCGAGATATGCTTTGCTTATCATGGGAGCATTACTGACCGGTTACATTACTGCCCGTCCACAGCTCGCGTTATACAAAGATATGACTGCCAACAAAAGGCGTACGCTGGCAGAAAATACACAACATATACTGGCAGGATTGAAGGGGCCGGTAAAGGTGACAACCTATGTCAACATCCTGGATGAAAACTACTATAGTGGATTGCCTGCGGCCCGGAACTCGGATCTGGCAAGGTATGCACCTTATTTCCGCTTTAAGCATGATATAGAGGTTCAATACGTTTACTACTACGATACGACCAATAACATTGATCTCTTCACCCGTAACAAAGGCTTGTCTGCAAAAGAAGTAGCCCGTAAAATGGCCGCTTCCATGGATATGGATTTTAAAGATTTTCTCTCTCCCCGGGAGATCAGGAAGAAAATTGATCTGCGTGCAGAACAGAACAGGATGGTGCGCATACTACAGTATGGCAATAAAACATCCTATCTGAGGATGTATAACGATATCATGCGTCAGCCAGGCGAAAAAGAGTTTGCTGCTGCGTTTAAACGCCTGTCTGTAACTCCTGCCAAAGCGGTCTTTCTGACTGGCCATAATGAAAGAAGCGTCCGCAGAATGGGAGATAATGATGTGAAATTGCCTACTACTGAGATCACCTTCAGGAGTTCATTGATCAATCAGGGTTTTGATGTAGAGGAGTTATCGCTGCAAGAGTTCGATATACCTGCCGGTGCTGCCGTACTGGTGATCGCAGATCCCGGTACACCTTATACAGATCTTGAACTGTCCAGGATAAAATCTTATATCGATGCCGGTGGAAATCTGCTCATAGCCGGTGAGCCTAAAAGAAAGGATATACTGAAACCAGTGCTCGACATCCTGGGAGTGCAATTTGATACAGGTATCGTATTGCAGCAGAGTGAAGACTTCGCGCCCTCACTGTTCAAAGCTCCGCTTACTGCAGAAGGGATGAAGATCCTTGATACCAGGTCTTCACCACGTCTCATGTCGGGAATGGTATTCCCAGGAGCAGCAACTGTTTCATGGAGTCATACGGATGCATCACAGACCTTCAATATAGTGCCGCTCATTGTCACTGATACTGTTAGTACTATAGTGAGAAAAGCACCGGTGGATGACAGCTTGCGCGTTGTGAAATTCGATAACAATCTGAAAGATGAAAAAGGCCGCTTCCCTGTAGTGGCAGCACTGACAAGGAAGATCAACAACAGGGAGCAGCGTATTCTGGTAGCCGGAGATGCTGATTTTATGAGCAATGCGGAACTGCTCAGAAGCAATATCCAGACAGGCAATTTCACTTTCCTGATGGAGCTGTTCAGATGGTTTTCTTTCAACAACTTCCCTGTTGACGTGTATAAAGAACCATCTATAGATGACGGTATACTCGTCAATGCAGGTGGTGTAGCCAGCATGAAATGGTTCCTGATTGTAATATTGCCGGCTGTGATAGTGATAGGTGTAGCGATCATGCTCGTCAGAAGAAAAAGAAGATAATAACCAACCATTATATATCCGAAGGCAGTTATCCATTGATGCTGCCTTCATTTTTTAAATGCATCAGTGTTGATATGAAGATTTTGAGATTTAGTCTGCCTGTAACATTCTTATTGTTATCATTGCCTGGCTTCAGTCAGAAAAAAGGAGTCGGGTCTAATATGCCTGCATTGGCTATCCCGTTGGACCCGGCAGTTAAAACAGGCAAATTGTCTAACGGTATTCAATACTTTATCAGGAGAAATACAGAACCCTCCGGACGGGTCATCATGTATCTTGCCAATAAAGCAGGATCAATCCTAGAGACGGACAGCCAGCGCGGGCTCGCACACTTCCTGGAACACATGAATTTCAACGGTACCACCCATTTTCCGAAGAATGAACTGGTGAACTATCTGCAGAAATCAGGCGTACGATTCGGCGCAGATCTGAATGCCTATACAGCTTTCGATGAAACAGTATACAAGCTTCCCATCCCTTCCGACGACAGTCTCTTACTAAAGAAGGGGTTTCAGATCATGCGTGACTGGGCCAAAGGAGCCCTGCTGGAGCACAGTGAAATTGATAAGGAAAGAGGTGTTATCCTGGAAGAAAAACGTCTGAGGAGCGGACTTGACGCCCGCATTCAGGATCAGACACTGCCGTTGATATTCAATCATTCCCGTTACGCTGAACGTATGCCTATCGGAACTGATGAGGTATTAAACCATTTCAGCTACAAAGAGATCCGTTCCTTCTATGAAGATTGGTATCGACCGGACTTGCAGGGAATTATCATCGTAGGGGATATTGATGTGGATAAAACGGAGCGTGAGATCAAACAACTCTTTGCTGATCTTAAGAAGCCTGCCAAAAGCCGTAAAAGAGAGCAGTATACAATACGGCTGACCGGTGAGAACCATTTCCTGATAGTCACTGACCCGGAAATGACCGGGGCATACCTGCGCGTCCTGCACAAGATACCTGTTCGGACAGTACGCACCGTACAGGATTACCGTTCAGAGCTGGTGCGCATGTTTTATGAACGCATGATCAATACCAGGCTTACAGAGGTTGCAAGAAAAGCTGATCCACAGTTTGTGAAGGCGGATAATGGCTTTGAAAACCTGTACGATAAGCTGGACGCTTTTAGCATCAATATAGTCCTCAAACCGGGTAAAATTGAAAATGGTGTGCATGCCGCATATTCAGAGATTGAAAGGGTGAAACGCTTTGGCTTTACTGAGAGAGAGCTTAACAGGGTAAAAGATGCTTATCTGAAAGGAATGAAGGCGCGTTACCTGGAGAAAGATAAACAGAAATCCCTGGCTTACGCAGACGAGTACCTGGATTATTTCCTGGGGAAAGACCCGGCGCCCGGAACAGACTATTACTATAAGACTGCACAGGAAATAGTGCCGGGCATTCAATTGAAGGATGTAAATGGTATTGTGCAGCAATACATGAAAGATGTGAACCGCGACATATTCCTTATTGCTCCGGCTTCATGGAAGGAGCAAGTTCCAGCTGAAGCTACTTTGTTATCCTGGATAACAGCAGTGAGGAACAGTGAACTTAGTGCATATGTGGAAGAAACGAATCAGAATAGCCTGCTGGCAGCAATTCCTCCAGCCGGTAGCATCATTAAGAAGACTAATGATCAGGTCTTGGGTACAACGACACTTGGTTTAAGCAATGGCGTCACCGTTGTGCTGAAACCTACAACATTCAGCAACAACCAGATCAGGATGTATGCTTATAGCCCAGGAGGAACCTCGCTTTATCCTGATGTCGACTTTGAATCAGCCAGTAATGCTGCCGCTTTTATTCGCTCTGGCGGATTGGGGAATTATAATCCTACACAGCTACGTAATTATCTATCGGGAAAGAATGTACAGGTCATCCCTTATATTTCAGACAGGTACGAAGGTATCAGTGGTGTCAGTGGAAAGGATGATCTTCCTGCTGCCCTTGAACTGGTCCATGCTTACTTTACCAGCCCGCGTATAGATAAAGATTTCTTTACAGCAAGTATTGCCCAGGCCCGTACCAATGTACTGAACAACAGGAATAGTCCTGAGGCTGTTTTCGCTGATACTGTTAATAAGATCCTTTACAAAGATAATATCAGGAAAACAGCTATCACCCTGCCACGGATTGATAAGATCAATGCAGACAGGGCGCTCAGTATTTATAAGGAGAGGTTTGCAGATGCAGGTGACTTTGTGTTTACATTCGTGGGTAGCTTTACTGTAGAAGAAATTGAACCACTGTTGATGAAATATATAGCCAGTCTGCCGGCAAGTGGAAGGAAGGAGACTGCGCCCGATCTGGGGCTTTATCCACCTGAAAAAGGAGTCGCCGAAACAATAAGACTTGGCAAGGCAGATAAGGCGACTGTAGTAATGGCCTATGCCGGGAAATATGCTTATTCCCAACAGGACAACCTGCTGCTGGAAGCATTGTCTGAATGTCTGCAGATAAGGTTGGTACAACGACTGCGGGAAGAGGAGGAGGGTATTTATACCGTAAAGGTATCTCCGGCTACCTATAAGTATCCGCAAAGCCGGTTCTCACTGAATATTAGTTTTGTTACCGCGCCCGGTCAAACGGAGAAACTGATAGCTTCTGTAAGAGATGAGGTGAGGAAGATCAGGGAAAACGGCCCTTCAGAAGAGAATATAGGCAAATTTATTGCAGAGCAGCAACGTACGATGGAGCTCAGTCTGAAAGATAACGGTTTCTGGCTGGACAGACTGGTATATGCCAGCAGGGACAATGAAGATATCAGCGGTTTACTGCATTATAATGATCAGCTGAATGAGGTGACACCTGCGCGCATCCGTGAAATAGCGAAGAAATACTTCAACGATAATAGCTTGTTTATATTCACGCATTTACCGGAAGGAGGGAGGTGATTTTAAGATAAGAGACCGTTCGGAGGAATTAATTGTCATTTTGGTGGAAAAAGTTACGCAATCGTTCCCGAAGGAAGGGTTGTGTAAATCAGTTCATTGGGAAAGTTAGAAGGATCCTTCCTGAGAATGAGTATATTTATCTGGCAGAATATCCCAATACAATTACTGTGACATGACATATAGCGATAAAACACCTGTTAAAGACAATACCAGAAGAGCTGTTGCAGCCATCAGTAGTTTTTCGACTTTGAGAAGTCATCCTGCGGTTCATCCATTTCAACGGCGCATGATGCGTGACTGCGTACCCGATAACAACAGGGGTGTTATTCAGCGGGCGGAAATTATGACCGGTACAAGCGAAGCGGCGGATGGCACCAATAATCATTCAATACCGGAACTTGATATCATAAGCGCACTTTATAAAAAGTTCCTGGCATTTTCAAAACAGGATTATCCATCAGCACCGCGTATTGAGGGAACATCCAACGCAACGCGGACGAACTGGGACGATGAGCAGTCTTTAGGAGCGATTCGCACGCTGAGCAATAAGCCGTTGAATGATTTCTGGCAGATTGCAATGGACTATAAGAAAGCAAGGGACCTAGGTGCGATAAATATAAAATCTTCAGACAATCAGGGCTTTGCCTCCGCCATTTACAATCAGTATGGTAAAACGCACGCCGGTACCGGAAATACAGATGTGATGGTTTATAAGCATCCTGAAAAAGGGGAGGAAGTAGAAGAGGAAGATGATGAGAAAACTGCGTCAGATAAGGGGGTGTCCTATACGCTGGCTATCACAAAATTTGCAGAGATACGAGAGGCCACAGGCTGGGAGGATTCGGAAATAGCCCAAAACATTCTGGAGTTCTATAAGAATGGAGTGGTTCCCAAATTGATTGTGGATACAGGTCAGCGTCAGAATTTCGGATATCTGGCAACGTTAATGACAGTGCCGGAATCCGTAAGAAGTGTGGGAACATTTCCGCTTGGGCTTATCATGCTTGACAACATTATGACAGGGCAAGCTAACTCCAGGAATGCTTTTTTGGCATCGGACGATGATTTAGAAGAAGTCAAGGGTAGAGACGCAATAAGAGCGGAAAATTCGAAAATAAAGGCGGCGAAGACCAGGATAGAGCGGGCAAGGCGGGAGAAGGAGGCAAAGGAGCGTCATGCTGGTGACGAAGCAGGATCATCCGGAAGCACTGAAAGGGGCCGTGGCAGGGGCAGAGGGGGCCGTGGCAGAGGACGTGGCGGAAGGGGAGGGAAGGAAGGTAAGGAGATTGACACGAGCAAAGATGCAGAACTGGCGGCAAGGGACGAAACGGAAGTGTCCAATAAGTACAAAGACGCTCCGGATAAGGGTGGTTTATATGCGCCTGCCTTCAAAGGAAGTAAGTTGCCATTAAACAAAATTGAAACTGCAGCGGAAAGTGAAGATTTAAGGCTTAAAGATACCGGGGAGAGGAAGGAGAGAGAAACTAAGGAAAAGTATTACTGGAATACTATTCTGGAACGATATAGTGGGATGTTAAAGGTATTTCTCACGGCTCACAGCGACATGCTCTCTTTCGATGAAAAAGTCGAAGATCGCGAAGATGTCATTGAGAAATTGATCCAGCGTATTTTAAATTATTTTGAAATAGGAGCGGAGATCACTGCCACGTCTACAACAAACCGGGAAATTAGAGGAGGGGGAAATAAAGTGCTTTGGGGGATAAATAATATTATCGGGCCTTCGACATCCGGTGGCAAGTTTACCAGTCCGGAGTTGTTGTCTGCGGGAGGTGATTTAAGCGTATCCGTTTTTGATTTTGCGGCAGAGAGGAATGATAAGGAGGAGACCGGCTTTACGAGGTCTTTTTTCGGGGCCCAGGTAGGTGCTTTTTCCTCGCTCTCGGATAATTTTCACAGGCATCCCGTTGCTCCAGGTTCTCCTACGCAGGAATATCCGGAATTGACTTCAGATGTGAATTCGTTTGTAACTGAAGAGAGAGCCAGACGGAAGGAAGATGCCGAAGGTATATATGGCGGATTGCCTGATAGTATTGAACTACTCAGGCAGCAAATTGAGCATAATAGAGTGATTCGGGATGCTACCAGGTCGTCTTTGTCAAGAAATGACAAGAAAAAGGGGGAGAAGCGTAAGGTTGAGAAGCTGGAAGAAAAGAGTGAAGAAGCAGAACATATCGCCACGACGGAGACTTCAAAGAAGGTCAAGTTACTGCCTGCTCCGGTAAGAACAATGAGGCTGATCGCTGTGATCCAGCAAATGGTTGCTAACATAGCAACGACATTGGTGTTAGATGGGCTTTCAAGAGGACAGATTGAAGAAAGTCTTGCTGCCAACGACGTGTTTTTCGGTTATATTGAGAGCCGACTAAATGCTGATACAGAGATCACACTGGACAGAAGTAAAGTCGACGAGATTATTTCACAGCAGTTAGATATGCTGGGCATTGTTCACGAAAAGTAGGGTTTCTTAGCTACGTAAAACATCAAAGCCGGTTTGCCGGTTGAGCTGAAATTCGCGATGAAACCAGACATGAATAGGGTAATAGAATTTGATTTCAAGCTAGTTATCTGAATCGTATAAATGTAGTACTGCAAATTGAGTATTTCCCGTAAGAATGAACGGGTCAAATATTCACTACCAATTTGCCCGTAACCGCACCGCTTTCAATTGCCTTAAAGCCAATCTCTGCTTCTTCCAGTGAAAGTATCCTCTTGTCCAGCAGGGGTTTCAATTGCCCCTTTTCTGCAAGTGCCGCTGCCTCCCGTAAGATATCTCCATGATGTTTCATTCCTTTTCCTGTCAGCATAGGCAGGAGTGTGAATATGCCGGAATACGTAGCTCCTTTGAAAGAGAGCGGGGCGAGGCTATGACTTCCCCAGCCCAATGCACTTACAACATGGCCGGTATAATTACGTACAGCTTCGAATGATTTGTCCAGTGTTTCTCCGCCAACGGTGTCAAAAACGATGTCAAACCCTTCTCCACCAGTATATTTCTCAACATAATCTTTTACTGAAAGACTGTTATAATCAATAGGCGTTGCGCCCAGGCTTTCTATTAGCGGCAATGATCTGCTGCTGCCGGTTGCAAATACTGACGCGCCAAATGAACGTGCCAGCTGTATAGCAACATGCCCAATGCCACCTGCGCCGCCGTGAATCAGTACACGCTGGCCAGTCTTTACATTCGCCCGGTCTACAAGCCCTTCCCAGGCGGTAATAAACACCAGTGGCAAAGCAGCGGCTTCCTGCATACTGAGATTAGCCGGTTTGAGGGCCAGCAGATCGGCGTCCACCGCAGCATATTCCGCTAATGTGCCCTGACGGCCGCCAATGCCTCCAGCCATACCATATACTTCATCTCCTGGTTGAAAGGAGGTCACTCCTTCACCGGTACTTACCACAATACCGGCAAGGTCCAGTCCCAGTATGGCAGGTACCTGCTGTTTGGCATGTTTTCCCTCACCACGTTTGATTTTTGTATCCAGCGGATTGATACCACTGGCAATGATTTTGACAAGTACTTGCCCTTTCGCCAGAGTGGGAACAGGTAATTCCTTCAGTTTGAAAGCATCTCCAAAGTTTTCAAGTACCATTGCTTTCATGCTATTGTTAGTTTGTACTGTACTCATTGCTGAAAATTTAGTTTTATGATGCCGGAAGTCTTGATGGGACAGCCTGGGCGAAAATTGATGTAGCAAAATTGTACAATTATGGGGAGTTATTTGGTGTACTAATTTTCCATAAAGGTGTAATTTCGTACCATGATAAAAGCACATTTATACGAACCCTTCGAGATAGCGCTTTCGGAACCGATGGATGAATGTCCGAGACCAATCCATTCCCATAGTTTTTTTGAGTTGATATATATTGTTTCAGGAAAGGGCGGGCACATTGTGAATGAATCCAGCCTTAATTACTTGCCCGGTCATTTATTTCTTATTACACCTGGCGATACGCATCACTTTGACATACAAAAACAGACAATATTGCTGTTTGTTCGTTTTAACGAATCCTATATTGGTTCATCCAAGCTTCAGGAACGTTCCCGGCAAAGTATAGCCTACATATTAAAGAATGCGAACCAGGAATCAGGGAGTCTCTTAAAAAATAAGGGTGATCAGATAGTGGCCAAGTCGATCATGGAAGCAATCATCAGAGAGCACCATGAACGGGATTTTTATCATCAGGAGCTATTGCTGCAGTTTATCGATACTATTCTCATGCTGATTGTTCGCAACATTACGACCCGTTTGCCAGAGATGGTAAATGAAAACACAGAGGAAAAAGCACTGGAAATCCTGCAATATGTTCAGGCGAATATCGCAGCACCCGAAAAGATAAGGGCTAAAGTCATCAGTCAGCAATTTGGTATATCCGAAAATTACCTCGGGCGTTATTTTAAGAAGCATACCAACGAAACGTTACAGGAATACATTATGCACTATAAACTACGTATGGTAGAAAGCCGGTTATTGCATAGTAGTATGCGGCTCAATGAAATTGCAGACAGCCTGGGATTTACAGATAAAAGTCACCTGAACAGATTGTTTAAAAAGTATAATGGCATCAGCCCGGCACAGTACAGAAAGCAGCAACAGATATAGCCATCAAAATATTCATCACTATATTCCATAAAGCAACTACCTGGAGTAGAACCCATACCATGCTGCCCCAAGCAGAGCGGCTTCTCTGTTTAAAATAATCTTTACCGGAACATCCTGCAATAATGTCTTCAGTCGTCCGCTGTCACAAAAACATGTCATGAAAATATCCTTTTGCACAAGCTGAAGAATTTGGGGTAAAATACCCCCTGCGATGAACACACCACCTGTTGCTTTAAATTTTAGAACAAGATTGGCCGACTCTTCCGCCAGATATCTCATGAATAATTCAATAGTCTCTTTACAAACCGGACAAGTGTCCGTATTCTTTGTGATCATAGCTGCGCGGTCATGGCCCTGCATCTTTTCTGTGATCAGCAAAGAGGGTTTCCGCTGTTTTTCGTTGACCAGAAAGTCGTATATATTACAGATGCCGGGGCCGCTGACTACTCTTTCCCAGCTCACATGACCAAACTTTTTATGCAGATACATGTAAAGGTCGGTATCCAGCTCATTACGTGGTGCGAAATCACAATGCCCGCCCTCTGTTGCAAACGGATGCGATGCATTTCCATCTGAATAAAGGCCCGCCTCGCCAAGGCCGGTACCTGGTGCAATTACAGCAACATTTCCTCGTATAGCTTTCTTCCCTTCATGTATAACAAAAGTATCCCGGGGAGTCAGTGCAAACAAACCATACGCTGTTGCTTCGAGATCATTCACAAGCAGAACCGGAACATGACTAAAATGCTTAGATATGTCAAAGCTGTCTACAGCCATAGGAATATTCGTGATGCAAACTTTCCCATCCTGAACAGGTCCGGCAACGCCTAATGAAATCACATCGGGCATATTTTCGCCTTCCAGGAAATAAGCAATCATTTGAATAAGACCTGGAAATTCTCTTGTTTTAAACTGCGCTTGTTTTACGGAAGTCAGGGTGGCATCATCGCGTCGAAAGATGGCCAGATCGGTTTTGGTTCCCCCAACATCGCCGGCAAGTATTGTACACTGGCCAGGTGGGGGAGTAAGGCGGGGGAAAGCTATTGGAATAAGCATATAATTCAGTAAATTTACTACGCTTGAACAAACCGCACTTATACAGCAAAGCCGTGGCGGTACCGGTTTGGCTGTTCTTGTCCCCGCAATGCATGAAAAAAACGGATAAGACAGTGTTTCCTCTGCTTACCCGGTTTTACCTTTGTGGGGGAATAATGTAATAGTACTCAGCTGCTTTCTATCATTATTGTGATACAGGAGCTTTATCATTTTTCTTCTCCAGCATTTTTTCAAGTAAATCTGGTACTTTTTCAAAGGCTGCGCCTAATCCCTTGCTTGTATGCGTGGAAATAAAAGATATTTGATCCCCGCGTGTAACCAGGAATCCGATAGGTGATATGCCCATGCCTCCGGTTGCGCCGCCACCGGTTCCTGTTCCTTCTCCTTTGCCCTTTCCGGACATATCTCCGTGACCTTCTCCGCCACCATAACCGAGCCCCATTCCAAGCCGTATAACCGGTACACAACTAAATTCGCCTAATTGGAACTGTTGTCCAACAACCGTCTCAGTCTTTGTTTCTGTTTTGAGAAAATCTATGAGCTGCTTTACTGCCTCTTCAAGATTGACTGCCATAAAATTAGGTTTTACAAAGTGAAAGATTCGCTTACTTTATCCACGCATATAGTAATCGCCATGCCTTATTCCTGATTGTTATCGTGAAATAATTTATGTCCTGAAAGTTGATGAGCAAGTGTTGCTGTGTATACGGCAAGAAGTTTAGAGCATACATCCATGCATTACATATTGCATCGTTACTGTCGATCGCAGCTTCCCAATGAACCACCCTGAAGGTTTTGATCAGTGTCAGTATTCTCCTTATGCCTATCCGTTTCTTTGCATGTCTGCGATCTTTAATTTTTTTTACTGGCTTCTTTTTTTTCGCATCCCGGTTGATTATCGCTGCAAGAGGCCATTTCTTTTTGAAGAGTAATACCCGTACGCTCAACCACCATGTTTCTTCCTGATATATAACTAATGCCTGCCCGACGCCTGCCCATCGCATCGATACCTGGGGAATCCTGCTGTCAATCTGAAGTTCTATTTGCGACAATAAGAACCAGCCCAAAGCCAGCAATGGTAGTATTGCAATGATTGTCCAAAGCATATATAAAGTTCCTTTGCCAAGCGTAAAAGGAAAATGACCATTGTCACCTGGAATGATGAAATTGATCATAGGACTGAGATGTACTTGTTAACGTGGCAGCGAAACATATCTGTATGGATCTCTTGATAGCTTAAACTGGCTTTTAAATATTTACAAATGCCGGATAGCGGGCTGGATCACCACTTTTAACGATGGCCTCTCCCTGTTTAAAAGGTCTTGCAATTAAACCAGACTCCAGGAAGGTGATTTCTTCCGGTGTAGGTTCAATGAATTGCCTCATATGAGTTAGCAGCAGTTGGATATTCATGGTGATGGTTAAACAGGTTGAATCTTTTTGGCTAAAATAGGTAAATATGGCCTTGCAGGTGTATTTGAGGATATATCTTTCGTTGATGAGAATGGATAAGAAGGTGTAATTAAACTCACAATAATATAAAATAAGCAAAAAATTGTATAACAATTAGTTCAGAATTACCATTATTTTTGCTCGGATGCCGTCGCTACCTTTTATTTTCAATTAAGGTAAACTGGTAGAGGCGCCAAGCTACTCTGATGAAAAGGAATACATCCATACAACGCTTCAAAGCGGCACTATTGCTAACCGTATTTTTACTGAATACGGTTGTCGGTTTTGCATGTGCTGTAGGGCTGGATATGGGCTTCAATCCCACACATCATCATGAACATAACGAAACGGGGGGCGCGCAAACAAAAGGATCACACCACCAGGCTGATGTAAATCATCATCATCATCACCATCCTCAAAAGAAAGAAAAGGATAACTGTTGCAATGATAATGTGATCAAAGTTATCCAGACTGATAAATCCAGGTCTCCGGCCCTGGATTTTAGCATTAACCCTGCATTCTTTATTGTATTCGTTTCCACTTTCTACAATGTTGATCTTTGGGCCTCCTCCCGGGCAAAAGTAAATAGCAGGTATTTTGTCCGAAGTTATCATCCTCCGATACCCGACATACGCATAGCTATACAGAGTTTTCAGATTTGATTTAATGTTTTTTTACGGTGCATTCAGGGTGTTATTGCTCTGGAGAATACTTGTTTTTTAAACATTTGCGGTGGCATACCCTTCCCCTGTTGGGGTGCTCACGCCTTTTACAAATTAATAACTGTAGAGTAAAAATCAGAAGATGAAACACATTATTTTTATGGCAGCCGCCAGTATAGTTTTTTTTGCAGCCTGTGATAGCAATAATAACCAATCAAAAACGGGCGGTGACACTGTACAATCCACAGAAGTCACTACCAGCAACGCAGCCGCGGCAACAGATAACCAGCAATCAGCATCTCCTGTTAAAGAGATTGTTAGCAGCTACCTGGAAATGAAGAACACATTGGCAAGTGACAATGACAAAGGGACAGCTGCCGCCGGTGATGCCATGGTTACGGCATTTCAGAAATTTGACAAATCATCATTGACGGCGGAACAGAAAAAGACTTATGAAGATGTGGAGAGTGATGCGAGGGAACATGCGGAGCATATTGGAAAGAATGCCGGTAATATCAAACATCAGCGTGAACATTTTGATATGCTGAGTAAAGACATATATGAACTTGTGAAGACGTTTGGCGCCGGGCGACAGCTCTATTACGATCATTGCCCCATGTATAACAATGGTAAGGGGGCAGATTGGATCAGTGAAACAAAGGAGATCTCCAATCCCTATTTGGGTAAGGAAATGCCTACCTGTGGTACGGTTAAAGAAGAACTAAAATAGAAGAACATGCAGCGGACAAAGAAATGGTTGTTGGTGCTATTAATTGCTTTCGTTGCTATTCAGTTTATACAACCTGCCCGCAATGAAAGCGGGCAGGTATTACAGACAGATATTACAAAAGTGTACCTGGTTCCTGCCAATGTACAGACGATTTTCGAATCTGCCTGTTACGACTGTCATAGCAATAATACCCGGTATCCCTGGTATTCCCATATACAACCCGGTGGCTGGTGGTTGGCACATCATATCAGCGAGGGGAGAGAGGAGCTTAATTTTAGTGATTTCGGGTCTTACTCATCCAAAAGGCGGATAAGTAAACTTCGGGCAATTGAAAACAGTATTAATGAAGGTACTATGCCCTTATCATCTTATACCTTATTGCATAAAGATGCCCGGCTTACAGATGGAGAGAAGCAACAGATAATAGCATGGACAAGTAAACTTAGGGACAGTCTTGCTACAATAAATTGAACTGCATATTTCTATCCGGGTGTATAGTCAATCAGTAATCGGTCTGTTATTTCGACCACAATTCAGCACTGCTTTGCCTTCTGCTGATCACTCATTCCAGGGCGACTCGAGAATGGCGTCACAGAAGTTCTTTCTTTGGAAATTAGGTATCATGAACGCACAAATATCAACATTGATATTGCCATAGGTGGTCTCCGGTTTGTGCTTAAATCCATCGAAGAAAGTGGGTATGACCGTCACCAGCTGTATATTTTCACTACAGGCAAAATTAGGATAATTATTTGCCCCAAGCATGTTGTTTATTCCCTGGCACTACGACTATGCGGCACGGCTAACCGGTGCAGGTGGTGGCAACCACTTTACCGTTAGAAAAAATCTTCCTGAGATATACACTTTGTTCGTTAAATTGAGATTTTCTGTAATAACGGCCTGAATGTACAGACGCACAATCTTTACCTTTAAGCCAGAATTTAACATGCTCATGCATCTGGATTTGACTATGAACAAAATACTTTTAACTGTCTCCTGTGTTATTGCAGTCTGCAAGCTTAGCGCTCAGCAGGCTGTTCCCGTTAACGACTACCGCTTCGCAGAAAGCCGGCTTATTTATAATACCGCTCCACTAGTGGATAACGGCACGTTCTCTCCCGAATGGCTGGAAGACGGTCGCTTCTGGTACCGGGTGCTTACAGCCCGTGGTAGCGAATTTATGCTGGTCAATCCGGTAAAAGGCACACGCACCGTCGCCTTTGATCAGGAAAAACTGGCGACGTCCTTGTCCAAAGCGACGGGCGCAAACTATAAGCCCTATGCTTTGCCATTTCACTTTTTCCGGTTTATGAACGACAACAAAAGCATTGCGTTTAATATAGGAGGGGAGGGGTGGATCTGTGATTTACAGTCTTACCAAAGTCGGAAAACCGGGCAACAGTCATCGGAGGCTGGCAATAGCCGGAGTGAAGTGATCTCTCCTGATAGCCGGCTTGCCGCTTTTATAAAAGACAATAACTTATGGGTACGCGAACTACCCAATGGACCTGAACGCGCACTTACTACCGATGGTGTTAAAGATTTCGGTTATGCTACGGATAATGCCGGCTGGCGCGCCAGCGACAAACCTGTATTACGCTGGTCGCACGATTCCCGTAAAATAGCAACCTTCAAACAGGATCAGCGCCACGTAAGCGACATGTACCTTGTTACTACCAATATTGGTAAGCCGACGTTGAAAACCTGGAAGTATCCATTAGCTGGTGATTCTGCCATTGCTATGATCCACCGGGTGATCATTGACGTTAACCAGGCAAAGGTTATCCCCTTACAGGTGCCTGCCGATCCGCACCGCGGTACACTAAGTGATGATATATCTTCCAGCGGCACCTTCGACGATGTCGATTGGAGCGACGATAATACAGAACTGGCATTCGTATCCACTTCCCGCAATCACAAACAGGAAAAATTGCGTATCGCTAATGCCACTACCGGTACAGTTCGCGAAGTCTTCGGAGAAAACGTAGCCACGCAATTTGAATCCGGACAGGATGCCATTAACTGGCGTTATATGAAAAAGTCAAATGAAATTATCTGGTATAGTGAACGTGATGACTGGGGACATCTGTACCTGTATGACGCCGCCACCGGGTCTTTAAAGAACCAAATTACTAAAGGACAATGGTTGGTTACCAGTGTAGAGCAGGTCGATGAACAGAGTAGGGTAATCTTTTTCAATGCCTGTGGCCTGGACACACGTAATCCCTATTTTAGTCATTTCTGTAGAATAAATTTCGACGGTAGTGGTTTCGCTGATCTTACCCCGGAGCCAGGTAATCATAAGCTGACTTTCTCACCAGATGGTCAATATTTTATCGACAGCTATTCACAGCCAGATATCCCTGCTACGACGGTTTTGCGCAACCGCCTGGGTAAGCTGCTTGTCAGCCTGGAGAAAACCGATATAACGCGCCTCAAAGCTACCGGATGGAAAGCGCCAATGCCTTTTTCAGTAAAGGCACATGATGGCAAAACAGATATCTATGGCTTGCTGTTTACCCCCACAAACCTGGATAGCAAAAAGAAATACCCTATCATAGATTATATATATCCAGGCCCACAGGGAGGCGGTGTGCGTGACTGGTCATTCCTGTCAGCCCGGTTAGATCACCAGGCACTTGCTGAGCTGGGATTCGTAGTCATGGTACTTGAAGGTACCAGTAATCCCTTGCGGAGCAAAAGTTACCATGATATGAACTACGGTAACATGGCAGAAAACACATTGCCCGACCAGATCACCGGTATCCGTCAGCTGGCGGCACATTATGCGTATATCGACACCAGCCGTATTGGTATCTGGGGACACTCCGGAGGTGGCTTTGCAACTGCTGCCGCTATGTTCCGTTATCCCGACTTCTTCAAAGTAGGTATTGCAGAATCAGGCAATCACGAGAATCGTAGTTATGAAGATGACTGGGGCGAGCGTTACAACGGCCTTACTTCCGAATCTGACTATGCCAAACAAGCGAATGCGCTTTACGCCGGCAACCTGAAGGGAAAACTGCTGTTGGCTCATGGTATGATGGATGATAATGTACCACCTTATAATACTTTGTTAGTGGTAGATGCTTTAACAAAAGCGAACAAGGATTATGATCTGATCATATTCCCTCAGGCCAGGCATGGTTTTGCGGCAGACAGTCCCTATATGATGCGCCGCCGGTGGGATTATTTTGTCCGCCATCTGCAGCATAAAGAGCCTCCAAAGGAATATCAACTGGTAAGTAAATCAGATCCGAGATGATAACAACAATAGGAACTCAAAAGTGAGCTCCTGAAAATTGCTTAAACGCCTGTCTCTCTTGTCAGGCACCCGGATGCAAAGAGCCTGTCTACCTTTGGCGGACAGGCTCTTTGCATTTAACGTATTACGTGCCATGCGCACGATATTTCGTTCTATATTAATGCAAACAATATAAGACGCGGAATACTATTCAGAATAAATTGCACATCTGTCGGGTTCACGCTCCTATTTTTAAAAGAGGTTTCTTGCTCGGATTCTCAAGATACTGTGTTCCCCATTCATCCATAACGCTGATTACCGGCAATAGTGAGTTGCCTAACTCAGTTAAAAAATATTCCACTTTCGGAGGGAGAACCGGATATACGATACGTTCAATAATACCATGTTCCTCCAGTTCCTGGAGTTGTTGGTAAAGTACTCTTCGGCTCGCTTTAGGATTTAACCGCTGCAATTCGCTCGGTCGCCTGTGACCTTGCCAGATATTATGGATCAGGCAGGGCTTCCATTTCCCCCCGATGATTTCCATAATCATTCCCATCCCGCAATCTAAATCCTTAGGAATTTTTCTTTCGAACATTGCAAACACTGTTGAGATTACAAAATTAACCAATAATACTGGGATAGGGTATAGGGCTAATTTTAACCCTATGCTATAATGAAGTACGTACTTGTCTAAAATGCACCATCGGCATAGCTTTGTATCCGCTTTAAGAAGTCTTCCTAAGTGAGGCCTGTCAGGAAGACAATGATCTAATCAAAATATATCCAAAAATATTCAAAAATGACAAACACAAACTTTCTTTTTAATCGTTTTCTTCCGAAGTTAATTCTTTCGTTTTGTATTATGATGGGAGTGGCACTGTACTATGTGCCGGTTACTTTTGCACAGGATACAGCAAAGGTATTACCTCAACCGGGCAGCTATCATATGATGCTGGGTGACGTCGGGATAATTGCATTCTCTGACGGAAGCATCCCTCAGGATCTGAATAAATTGTTGACCAATACCCAACCGGGAGAAATAAAAAAGCTAACCGAACTAAACTTTCAAACGCCAATTGCAGAGGCTTCTGTGAATGCTTATCTGATCAAGACTAATGGTAAGCTTATACTGGTGGATGCGGGTACCTCAGCGTTATACGGTCCTACACTTGGCCACCTTCCCAGGAATATGATCCGTGCAGGGTATAAACCTGAACAGATTGATGCAGTACTGGTAACCCATATTCATACCGACCATACCGGTGGCTTAATGGATGGCGATAAAATGGTGTTTCCGAATGCAGATATTTATGTTAGCAAGAAGGAGGCAGATTATTGGCTGAGTGATGAGAGCTACGCAAAGGCCCCAGCCAGGTTGAAACCGTATTTCGATCAGGCACGACTCAAGATGCTGCCATATGTTAAAGCAGGAAAGGTGAAAACTTATGAATATGGAAAAGAACTGTTCCCGGGTATTCTTCCTGTTGCCAGCGCCGGCCATACGCCTGGGCACAGCTTTTACCAGGTAAACAGCAAAAGGGAGAAAATACTGTTCTGGGGCGACATCATGCATTCAGCCGCTGTACAGTTTGCAGACCCTGATGTGACGATTGTGTATGACGTTGATCCGGCAGCGGCAGCGCAGGCGCGGAAGAAGGCATATGAGGATGCAGCAAAAGGAAAATACTGGATAGCTGCAGACCATGTATCCTTTCCTGGTATAGGTCACATACGTAAGCGGGAGAAAGGATATGGCTGGTTTCCGATAAATTATACAACAAGTGGAATAGGTCAATAAGAGGCGCGATATCGAGATCAGTGTCATTGCGGCTAAATAGCTAATGCATCTTTCACGGCATGCATCCTGAATCAAATCGCACAATAACGGCTTCCTCTACTCATAATTGAGTGGGGAAGCCGCCTGTGTATGGTCAAACAAACCAGCGATCAGCAGCCTTTTGAAGTTCGCTGTAATCCGGGGCCTTGTCGGAAGCCCAGGCGATGATCCCATCGGGGCGTATCAGTGCGGCGCTTATACCTAATCGGTCTTTTTCGCTGCCTGAAACATACTTGATTCGGTCGCCATATTCACTCGCCAGTGTTTTAAGTGAGGAATTCATATCAAAATCAAGTAGTATTCCCTGGCCATCCTGCATTAACTCGCCAATGCTTGCACCGTCTTCGAACTCAAAGTTAGGAACGCTATAGCCTACCAGATGGTGGTCGCCACCGAGATCATAATGTGTGAAAATGCCCCACACCCTTCCTGCAATATAGGTAGCGCCATCCTGGGTATTCATAAGGTCGCGGACAATTGCATTCAGCGCGCGGGCATGTGGATCTGGCTTCATGATTGTAACCTGAGCCCTTGACCAATCCAGCACCTGTGCACCAATGGGATGTCGTTCAGTATGATAACTGTCCAACAAGCCTTCCGGCGCTTTGCCTTGGATAGTGGCAGCGAGCTTCCAACCCAGGTTCATGGCATCGCCCAGTCCAAGATTAAGCCCCTGGCCTCCCAGCGGCGAATGAATATGCGCAGCATCGCCAGCTAAAAGTATCCGTCCCTTACGATAGGTGGTGGCTTGCCGTGCACGGTCAGCCCATGTGGTTGCGATATGCAGGGCGCTGATAGTAACGTCGGTGTTCGAGATGCGGCGTAAAACCTCCTGCACGTGTTCAAGCGTGATCGGCTTTTCTGCACTATGAAACGCCCCGCCATCAAAATCCTGGATTATCACATAACCTGGCTGGGATTGGAGGTACATACCTGTTGGTGTCAGGTTGCGGCCTGGACTAAGTTTCTCCGGATCAGCAATGTCAAGCTTAGTAGAGTAGCCGGTAAATTCCGGCTCCGTACCAGCAAATTCAAAACCGCCCAACTTGCGGACAACGCTACGGCTTCCATCGCACCCCACGAGCCATTGACTTTTAAAAGATTGGTCACCTGACAGCACGGTCACTCCGTCGGTGGTTTGATGGAAGTCTGTAATGGAAAGCCCGCGCTTGATTGTTACGCCCAGGGCTGTTGCACGTCGGGTCAGTACTGTTTCAAGCTCCTCCATTTCAGCTATCAAACTGGTATCGGTCGAACCTGACAGGCGATACTTCCACTGTGAGGTATCAATATCGCTGTCATGAAAGGGAATACCGGCGAAGTGGCCTACCTGCCGGTGAGGTCCTTTTACGGTAGTAGTGTGGGGATTTTTAAGACGCTTCGGTACTTCAAGTTCACTGAGTAACCCACGGCGGTAAAGGGCTTCAATAGTAGGCGCCGAGAGGCCCCGTATCCCAAAAGGAAGTTGCTTCAATGGCGAGTGAGGATTTTCTGCCTTTTCCAGTATTAGGACTGAACATTGGGCCAGGGCCAGTTCACAGGCGAGGAATAGGCCTACAGGCCCTGCTCCGGAAATGATTACATCATAAATAGAATGATTTTCTGCGGATTTCTTGCTTTCAAGTGTAGCATTCATATAGACTAATTGAAGCACAAAATTCCGGAATGCTTCTGCCTTAGTCTTGTATAAATGCGACAAAATCGTTGCTTACAGCCTGTTGTGCTTTCTTTGCTTTTCGCGCGAATGCCGCTGGGGTAGTGCCGCTGTAGCGTTTGAATTCCCTGCTTAGGTGGGATTGGTCCGTATAGCCCAGTTCATGGGCCAAGCCGGCAATGTTGGAATCCGGATGAAGCCATAATTGATTTCGTACCTTCTCAAAGCGCATCAGGCCTGATACGTCTTTGACAGTATAGCCGGAAGATTGCTTGAAGTTCCTTTCCAGTGTGCGAACCGTTGCATGAGCCGCCGCCGCCACCAGGCTTACCGGCATGCTGCCATTCGCCTTTGTCATAGCAACTCCCGCTTTGAATAGCATACTGTCTACAGCAATCTGCGACCGTGCATGCAGGAAATACTGTTTTACCCCGGCCAGCGCTTCATCTATCTTACCAGCCTCAATCCACTTATTCAAGGTGGAATGAAGCTGGGCTATAGGATGCTCAAATATGTGCACGCGGTCTTTACCTGATGGCAGTCCGAGTAAATCGAACACAGTCCAGGGGAAACACCTGATACCAATGATCTCTAAACGGTTTTTCGTGTAAAAGATAACAGGCTGATTGAGTAGCCCGACCATAAACGGTGATGGCAATGGCTGCAGGCCTTCATTGTAAGAAATACTACAGCCGCTTCCGAAGTGAAAAATAATTTCGGCGTAACCATCAGGTAATACCTCAAAACTCGACTGTAGTTCTCCGAAGTCTCTACTGTCGTACCAAAAGCATTTTATGGCATCCCGTAGCTCCTCAGGAGGTTCAAATTCTTGGTGCATGTTGAAAGATATGTCATTTTCAAAGGATTGCCCCTCAATTTTTATCTCTTCCATTAAAACACCAAATCCCCGCTCTCCACATCCACCGCCGTTGCCTCCGGCCCAAAACCCATAATTTCCGGTATTGCCGTCGCTGTATGTACACCGGTAGACGTATACGCAATTCCACCGCCTACTATTCCGAATGCAACCGACCCCCAGAAAATGGACTTATTCCTCCTGTTAATATCATCCATGTATTTGGACAGCACAAACGCATTACCTTTCCGTTCTATTGGTATCAGTTCCCCAGCATCATACTTATACAGCTCCCCCTTATAGGATACTCCCCACATGTGGCGCACTTCTTTACGAATATTATCAGACCCGGTAGTATACACCAATATTTTCTTCCGTGTTTTGGCCTCTATCTCAAAATCAGAGATAGCAGGTGCATTTGCGAGGAACTCCTGGTAAGTAAAATATATGCCTTTCTTATAAGCCGTATCCTGGTAAATAGGCGCCTTAAATGGCTGCAGGATATTGTCTATAATAGCAGCCTCCGTCATGGACGTTCCGGAAGAATAAGCGCCTGCCGCGTCTTCACAGGCAAGATAGAACAGTTGTATAGCCTGTGCGATGTTCTTGTCGTGTTTACCGGTAACATCCATACCGCCCTTTATCAGCACAGTGTCAAAAGCCTTCAGCAGGCGGTAGGTGGGTTGTTCGCTGTTGTCTGCGGGTACATATGCGTCCGCTTTTAACCGCACAAAAGCATGTTCGCTCATCGTTTCCGTGGTTTCATTAATGCGCAGGTCTTTTATTACCCACAACATCTGCCTGCCGGATGGTACATACACCCCGCCCAATATCGTGTTTACAAAATCCTGGAGATAGGGGGTATAAGGCTTGTCAGGTACTGCACGTATCTTCCTGTTCGTTATGCCTACCTGAACAAATCCCAGCTGACTGGTATCGGCACATAATGGGATCACCTTGATGCCCGATAAACGGAGTAACAGTTCCCCTTTGGCACGGTAACGCTTAGCATCCAACCGTATGACCTTCACTTTCTCATTACCGGCTGCCTCGCCTTCCGCAGGCGTTTGCGCAGAAGTGCAGATATGGGTAAACAGCAATGCTGCAATAAATGCATATTTCATAGATACAATGTATGAGGCTAATTAATGTCGTAAATATAACTGATTTAAGGTGACAAACATCTCACAGGCAGTAGTCTTACCTAATAATACAAAACCGGCTAAACTAAATGATTATAATAGTCGTGGTCCGGCTGGTTTATAGCGATTGATAATTTAATCTGTTATGAAGCGCCCATTATATGTAGGTGGCCGGTAGTATAGCGGCTTTATATACATGTAAAGTATTGGTATATAGTATTTAACAGGTATGTAGATCATTTGTAATCTCCTCGTGTTCAAATGTTTGGCTGGTTGGATATATTTTTGGGGATAAAAATGAAACAATACAAAGCTATTTGATATTCCTAAACCAAACAATTTCAGCATGTTCCCAGAATCACTTCAACCATATCAGAAGATAATTGAATCAACAGCTATCCCTGCTGTACTGATGTCATTCAAGGAAGAAAAGACGACCCTGTATCAAAGTAAAATAGGAGGGGAACCTTATTTCCCCAATGATTATCCACCGGATTATTTTTATGTTCCTTACCCTGATACGGTGAATTATACACCCTGGCCAAAGCACCCAAAAACAGGAAGAGAACTGATGTTGCTAATACAGATCAACTTTGAGGAGATGCCACCCTTGCCATCCTTCCCGCGTACCGGAATATTACAACTTTTTGTAGATGATCGTCACTGGCATTACCTGGAAAGACATTTACTGGCTATTTATCATCCCAAAGTGATCCGGAAAGATGAGCTCTTGTTCTCCAATTTTAATAACTCACTAGATGCATACAGGGTACAGGAGCATTCCATTTCCTTTCAAAAGGATGTGGAATATATGACTTATTCAGATTTTCGTTTCGACCAGCTACTGCCGTATGCTGATACATCCAAAGATGAGCGCTTTTGGAAGGATTACTCAGCCATTACGGACTATCGTTTTTCCCGGCAGGAGAAAGAAGTAATGGGATATGGATATGGAAGAAATAAAATAGGTGGCTATCACTTTTCCCAGAATGGCCAGGATCCCAGGGGGACATTACCTGAATGGAAGGATAGTCTTTTATTAGTGCAGTTTCAGGATTATGAACGCCTGAGTTGGGGAGACCTGGGAAGCGCACAATTCTTTATTAAGCGAAAAGACCTTGAAGAGCTCAATTTTCAGGATCTGCTTTTCCATTGGGATTCTACATGAATACAACATCCATTATTTGTATCACCCCAAAGACCTCTTCATTTTTTGCCTGGATGTAACAAGCTCAACTTAATTTCGCAATGTAGGCATCCAGGTCCATCGGTGATAAAACATATATTCAACCGGCTGTCGCCAAATGGGGTGGTCCGCTGGAAAAATGAATGGCGTCAGCAGTTTTGGGCACTTGCATGTGGGGGATGGCATGCTTTGGTCTTTTGGCACTAGCCAGGTATCTTTGACGAGTGATGAAACGAAATGGGTTACCCTGCCCGGATTTATTTAAACTACCGGATATGAACGATTTTAGAAACATTACACTGGAAGAAGCCAGTCAGTTCATTAATGCGCTCCCTGATCCGGAGATGAGAGAGGCCATGCAAACCCATTTGGATGCATTCGCCGAGTTTGTAGAAGATGAATCGTCAAAGATCATTTTGTACGAAGGCGATGTTACTTTGTCCTATCTGGCAATAAAAGACGATATTGTAATAGTCAATGGAAACCTGACTGTTACCGGCATACTTGAAGATGCGCTGGAAGTGAATATATCGTTGATGCTGGCCCTGGGTAATGTTACCGTACAAAACCTGTTTACATTTTCGCAGATCTGTATTGCTGGCAACCTTATTGTGCAAAATGCCATCATTGCCGATTCTACATATGATTATAGTCTGCATGTAGGCGGAGATCTAAAAGCAACCCTTATCATTGAATACCATCACAGCTTTTACATTCAGGGTAAGGTAACTGCTGGATTCATGTATACCACACATGCCGCTGCACCGCGCGGTCCCTTACAACCGAATCTGAAAGATGAGGATTTCATAGATGCGGTTATAACAAAAGATGAACTTGATTTGGACAAAGCGCTAAGAAAAATAATGAGGAGCGAATCTGTCATTAAAAATACCAATTAAAAAATGGCCGTAAGCAGGGATGCGTTTTTCAAAATACCTGTAGCAAACTGGCGCTGGGTACTGGCATCCTGCTCTCGGTAGGAGTAAGAGACTGGTTCCCATTTGATGGTATACAATGGAAAAGAATAAACTCAATATTTGAATAATGGAAAAGGAACAGACTTTTGGTACACGAACATCTATGGATGAATTAAAAAAGCAATACGGTGAACAATACTGGTGGGACTGGTTTGCAGAAACTGCATCACTGAATGATGAGCAGGTTTCACTCAGACATATAACAGGGCCATTGCAGATTGACGGTGATTTCATCCTCGACGAAGATCCCTGGGCGATCATCATCGATGGAGATGTGAAAATAAAAGGAACCCTTATTTGTAAAACGCCTGAAGAGCGCGTGAGCACACTGGTGGTTTTGGGGAAATTGAAGGCCGGTAATCTTTTCTTCTCAGGCAGTGCGCGCCTGGCAATTGAAGACGATACCACACTGGAGGGTTTTGTTATAGGCACCTGGGGCGATGGGGGAGCGAGTCTCGATGTGACCGGAACCCTCACGGCACGCGGTGTATTGCTCGATCCGCATACGCCGGCAAAAGCGTCAAAACAAATCGATGCCCTGATCATGTGCGGTAACGGCTGGCCAACAAAGCCCGATTTCCTGGATGGCGACCAACCAGAACTTTTTCATCACGGTGTACTCGACAGAGGTGGCCCCTTTGTTGACTTACATCTTATTCGCGAAGCAGCGAAAGCCGGGATGCCCGTATTCAATCAGGTTGCAGAACAGGCATGGAGAAAGGATAAAGGATTACCAATATAGATAGTTCCTTTTCTAAGGTAATTATTATCAGTTTTTCGTGCCTAGTCAAACCTTTGCCTACGGTTTAACCTTAGCAGAAATAGTGAAATCATTATTTATAATTCGTATTTTCGACCCACCACTACTTAAATAAACAGATCGGAGCGTTAATTGCTGCATTCAATATCATATACAGAAAAGAATATATTTAATCGGGTTGCTGAAGGTGACGAGTCCGCCTTTGGAAAATTAGTCGAATTATATGGTCCTCAGCTTGAACAGGCTGTATTTCGTGCCATCCGTAACCAGGGCCCCCTGCGGGATATCATGCAGGATGTCTTCCTTCAGATCTGGCTTGGACGTGATAAACTCGCCGGTTTGGATGACCCGCGTACCTGGATACTCAAGATTGCCTACTATCGCAGCTATACCTGGCTGCGTAACAATCAGGTGCAGAAAAATGAGGTCGTAATGGATGACCTGCCACCGGAGTCACTGTCCGCTGGAAATCAGGTGGAAGAACAGACTTTATTTAATGAAACGAAAAGGTTGATCGATGAAGCCATCGAACACCTCGCCCCTCAGACAAAACGTATCTTCCAGCTTAGCCGGAACCAGCAGTTGAAGATAGACGAGATCGCTTCGATACTCGGTGTATCCCCGCAAACTGTAAAAAATACACTTACAAAAGCCCTGAAACAGATTCGTGAACATTTGAAGCAACAAGATGTAGTGATACCTGTGGCTATTCTCCTGATTTCCTTTTCCTGAAAAAATTTTTCCTGTCGATAGTACTAAACTCTCTGTTCGGGTAGTATGTACTATAGAAGGCAGTTCTGCTTATTCAAATATTATCTGATGGAAGTCTCAGAAAGACTGGAATACCTGGTGAGCAGGGCGGCACAGAATACCGCGACTGCCGCCGAAATTGAAGAATTGCGGGCAATGTTGCTACAGGACCAGGAAGGGCAGCTTACCCTCAGGGTTAGTGAGATACTTGACCGTATCACACGTGGAGAGGTGCAGTTGCCTCCGAGGGATACCGCCTACTGGGCAGGCATCACACAAAATGTGCTGGCCGTCGTACCTGGTACCGGGATACAGCCGAAATCCGGCAGGATTGGTTTCTACCGCTGGTGGTGGGCTGCGGCCATACTGTGCCTGCTGGCCGGCAGCGGATGGATACTGCAACAATACCTGGCCGGCCGGCAGCAGCCGGTGGCTGCCACAGTAAAAGACATGGTGATACAACCGGGCCACGAAGGCGCCATCCTCACCCTGGCCGACGGAAGCCAGATTGTACTGGACAGCCTGAAAAATGGCCTTGTCGCCGACCAGAACGGCGTTAAGGCTACAAAGAATGGCCAGGGAAGCCTGGTATATGATAGGAGCGCTGCTTTAAAGCCCGTGCAGAATACCATTTCTACTCCGCGCGGACGGCAGTTTCATCTCATATTGCCTGATGGCTCCGAAGCATGGCTCAATGCTGCCAGTTCAATCAGCTTTCCCACCGTCTTCGGAGACAAGAGAAGCGTAGCTATTACTGGTGAAGTCTATTTTGAAGTGACAAAAGATGATAAACACCCGTTCGTAGTGGATGCAGATAACAAGGTGGCCATTCAGGTACTCGGCACCAGCTTTAACGTAAAGGCATATAAGGACGAAAAAAATACTGTGACCACTTTGCTGACAGGTGCCATAAAAGTGAGTAGCCAGGGAGCCGGCAGCCAGCCATTGAAACCCGGACAACAGGCCGCTGTTTCATCAGAAAAACCAGGCATTCAGCTGAACACCGCAGTAGATACTGATAAGGTGATATCCTGGAAGAACGGATACTTTAATTTCGATGGCCTCAGACTGGAAGAAGTGCTGAAGCAGCTGGAACGATGGTATGATATAGAAGCAACATACGACAACAGCTTAGCCAACCTGGCGTTCTACGGTGAACTACCAAGGAACATGACATTGAACGATATGATAAAAGCATTGAGTTATACAGGGCTGCAACTGAAAATAGAAGGGAATAAATTGTCTGTGAAAAAGTAAAGACTATGCCGCTTTAAATACAGGGGGACAAAAAAAACCGCTACGGGTACGAGCCGTAACGGTGAAGTTCAGTATGTCCAAATGGTCAATCAACCAATTTCTTAACAACCAAACCATTTGCAATTTATGCAAAAAAGTGCAAACCGGTTCCGGATGCGCATTCTTATGCCTGTTATAAACAGGGCAAGAGCCGGAACATTTAACCAAATGTTGTTAGTAATGAAACTAACTTTTTTTCTTTTGACAGTCTTTTTTCTACAGCTACATGCCAGCGTCATGTCGCAAACTGTTTCTTTTTCCGGCAGGAACATGTCCATAAAGGAGGCATTTGCTGCTATTAAAAAACAAACGGGTTATGCTGTGTTTGCACAGGCAAACCTCATTACCAGTGCCAGACCTGTCACTGTCGATGCGCACGATATGCCGCTGACCGCTTTCATAGACCTGTTGCTCAAAGATCAGCAGATCACTTACCGCATCGTTAATAAAAGCATCATCTTATCCGGTACTACAGCTACCGGTATTCCTGCTGAATCAGAACCCGATAAGCAAGAGCAGGCAATGTTCCTGCTTAATGGTCAGATAATAGATGCCAGGGGATTGCCCCTCGATGGCGCAACTATACGCGTACCGGACACGCAGCGGTCAACCCGGAGCGGTGCCCATGGTACTTTCACTTTGCCGGTGATGGTTGGAGAAATACTCCGCGTCAGTTTTGTAGGGTATGAAATCCGCGATATCAAAATTACGGCAATCATGAAAACCTCCGCCAATTTTGAACTTAAGATAGGAATGAAGCTGGCCAATACGACCCTGACGGGAGCTACTATCGTGTCAAATGGTTACCAGCAGTTAAATAAGGAACGCGCGGCAGGTTCATTTGCCAAACCGGATATGCAGGTATTCACTAAACGTACAGGTACCCTGGATGTCATGAACAGGCTCGAAGGACTGGTTGCCGGCCTCAGTGTTACGCCCGGTCCAAATGGTCTTATGTCTTCAGGTAATTTCGGCGCAAGAGGGACTACCCAGATGGCTACTATAAGAGGAAAGGGAAGCGTCGGCCTGTCTACCAACCCACTATATGTATTGAACGGATTGCCGGTAGAAGATGTCAGTGCACTCAACCCTGATGATATTGCGGATATTACCGTACTGAAAGATGCAGTAGCTGCATCTATATGGGGAGCACGGGCTGCTAACGGGGTGATCGTAATCAATACAAAGACAGGAACCCGGAATGCTCCGGTCACCGTTAGGTACAGCGGCTTCATAAATGTAACTGGTAAGCCCGATTTCTCCTATGGCAAATGGCTCTCATCCCGGGACTATATCCAGCAGGCACGTGAACTCTTTGATCCGGTGCAGTTTCCCTACCAGACACTCAG
The DNA here is from genome assembly GCF_900142925.1 of Chitinophaga sp. CF418. GTDB lineage: Bacteria > Bacteroidota > Bacteroidia > Chitinophagales > Chitinophagaceae > Chitinophaga. The sequence goes on along the minus strand of NZ_FRCN01000010.1, from coordinate 59,437 downwards.
TTATGGGGTCATAGCCCCACACGAACAGATCATGTACGACCAGTACAGAGGCGTCATATCTGCAGACGAAGCCAACCGCAAACTGGACAGTCTGTCCGGCATTAACAATATTGGACAGATAAAAGATCTATGGTACCGGAATGCTGCGACCAGTAACCATACGGTCTCTATATCTGCCGGTACTCCTAACTATTCCTTTTATGGCTCATTGTCTTACGCTAACATATTGACAAATCGCCCGGATGATAAAAACCGGACCTACCGCGTTACACTCAATCAGGATTTCAATATCAACAGGAATCTGAAGGTCAGCATGAAAGGCGCGTTCGCAGAAAATGTCAGCAGATCATACAATAACGCAGCTGTTCGGGATCAATTCCTGCCATACCAGCTCTTCAAAGATGCGCAAGGCAATGTACTGAACCTGAACTATCTCCAGGGCTGGTCGGATGTTATCCGGACCGATTATCAGACAAGAAGCCGTATCAATCTTGACTATAATCCTCTTGCAGAACGCCTGGCTGGTTATGATGACAGGACCACCCGCACATTTAACCTCACTGGTGACGTAAGCCTGAAGATATGGAAAGGCATCTCCTTCCTGGGAACATACGGTTACCAGGTAGCTCCGGGTATGAGCAAAGGCTATCAGGACTTTAATGTATACAATGTGCGTAGGCAGGCACTGAATTTCACCGTGGCGCCAACTGCCAGCTCCACGCCCATATACTATCTTCCTGTTACAGGTGGTACCTATGTGTTGCAGAATAACGATCTGCGGGCCTGGACATCCCGTAACCAGCTCGTTTATACAGGTACGCTGAGACATGGTGCAGACAGGATCAACATCCAGCTAGGACAGGAGGCAAGGGAAGAATTGGCTTCTACCAATACTACTAAGATCTTTGGCTATAACCCTGAATTGCTCTCCGGTGAGCTGGTGGATTATCAGACGCTTTTCAGAGGTTTATTTAATACTGTGGCCTCCGGCAGAAGTGTGTTGAGTGAGATTCCTTATTTCGAAGTGGAACAGCGTAGCAGGTTCAGTTCCCTGTTTATGCTGCTGAATTATACGTTTAACGATAAATATAGCGTTGATGGAAGCTTACGCCGGGACCAGAGCAATGCGATCGGTTCCGACAAATCTACCCAGAACCGCCCTACCTGGAGCATTGGTTTCAGATGGGACATTGGCAAAGAGCCGTTCATGAAAAACCTCACCTGGATAGATAAGGCAGGGATCAGGGCTACCTACGGTATCACCGGAAATGCCCCTCCGGCAGGTGGTGCGTCTTTCTATGATATTCTCGTCCGTGAAAGTGGAAATCTGTCTAGTGCAGGAGCGGGGGTATCGATCAATTCCCCGGCCAACCGGAAATTGAGTTGGGAAAGTACCAAAAATACGAACATCGGCATTGATCTGACAGTACTGAAATCCAGGCTTACTGCCACCATGGACGTCTACTGGAGAAGCACCACCGATCTTACCGGCCTGATATCCCTGAATCCTTTTTCAGGCTTCAGAACTACCACCGGCAATATTGGTAATCTCCGCAACAGGGGTATTGAACTAAGTGTACAATCTGTCAACGTCAGGGCGGGCAGATGGGAATGGAGCACCTCCCTGACCTTTAGCTATAACAAAAATAAACTCGTCTCCTACACTACTGCATTGTCTTACCTCTCCAATACAGCTGACGCCAAGGCTGCTGCAGCTGACTATTTTGTAGGATACAGCATGAACCCATTGTTCGCATACCGGTATGCCGGGCTTGATAATGCCGGTGATCCGCAGATCTACCTGAAAAATGGCGCTGTATCAAAGTCGCCAACTGCTGCAACAGTTGATGACATTGTTTATAAAGGCACACAGATCCCCGTTTTTAACGGTGGAATGACAAATAATATCCGGTATCAAAATTACGCTCTTTCTATCAACATGATTTATAATATGGGACATGTAATGAGGAAAGACATCAATACTGTATATAATTCCAGGATAACAGCTAACCAGGGATCTTTCCTTGGGAACCTTAATGCCTATTTCCCGGACCGCTGGAAACAACCGGGTGATGAACGCATCACTGATATACCCAGGTATATAGCCGGTGAATCTCCATTATTGAGCAACAGAAAACTGGAATATTACACCCTGGCAGACCGGAACATCGTGAGTGCCTCTTATATCAAGATACGGGACATCACTTTTTCATATGATCTGCAAAATAAGCTGTTACAGAAAGCCGGAATAAGTGCAGTGAATCTTTATGTGCAGGCGACCAACTTTATGGTGTGGAAAGCAAATGACTTCGATATCGATCCGGAGTATCATGTGTTGTACAATGGCACCAGAGAGTTGCCGCCATTTAAACATGGCTACAGCTTCGGCGCCAATATTACGTTTTGATCAGCAGTTCATATTAAAATGAAGAATTTTATGAAAAGAGCAATATACCTGATGTTGTTGGCAGGATTGTTTTCCTGCAAGAAGAGCTTTCTGGAAATCGTTCCCAAAGGTAGTCTGCTGGCCACCACTACGGCGGATTATGACCTTATGATGAACAGTAAAAAGTTTTATTATCTGGAGAATGTATTACCTACAATTCTACTGGGTGACGACGTATCCGGAGAACAACAGATCATGCAGAATCTGCCGGCAAGGTTTACGCTCGCCTTCCGCTGGGAAGCTACCTGGTACCAGCAAAATGATGTAGCCTGGGAGTTTAGCGTATACACATCAGGCATTTATACGTGTAATAAGGTCATTAATGATGTAATGGGTTCAACTGAGGGAACTGACAGCCTGAAAAGTATGCTCCGCGCAGAAGCGATGGCCAACCGCGCCTGGTACAATTTCCAGCTCGTCAATTTTTATGCAAAGCCCTATCAGGCGTCATCAGCTGCTACTGATCCCGGTTTTCCGGTCATTACTAAGGCCGATATTACCCAGGACTATCAAAGAGGGACTGTACAGCAATCCTACGATTTCATTATCAGCGACCTGCAGGCGGCCATACCCTCACTGCCACGTATGCACCGCGTAAAGACGAGAATGTCTCGCCCCGCAGCCAAGGCCCTGCTGGGTAAAGTGTATGTCTTTATGGGCAGGTTTGATGAAGCGCTCACTCAATTTAACAGCGCATTCGAAGACCTGGCAGGGAGTGATGTGCGGCTATACGACTACAACGTGGCCTTCGCTCCTGGTGGCGCATTTCTGCCTATCGGCTTCTTTGGTCCGAACTATCCAGGTATCAACAATAACGATTTCACGGAGTCATTATTAGCCAGAAGCCATGCCGGCGGATCTTCAACAGGACAAGGATTTGGGAGCGAGGGCCTGTCTCTCGATACGGCGACAGCAGCATTGTTCACCGCTTCAGATCTGCGACTGAAACTCTTTTCCGGATCTTACTTTAACGGTACTCCCTTGCCGGATGGCCGGAAATGGAAATATGCCCAGCAATATGTCAGAGTAGGAATGCAGTTGCAGGATCTCTACCTGTTGCGGGCCGAGGCAAAAGCACGTTTAAACGACTTGTCCGGGGCCATCGAAGATGTTGAATACCTGCGTAAGAACAGAATGCCGGCAGCTGATGCTGTCGTACCACCAGCAGTAGCCGCTGATCAGTCAGCCCTTATCAGGTTTATCATTGATGAAAGACGAAGAGAGTTTGCAATTGAAGGATATCGGTGGTTTGATATGAGACGCCTGTCGGTAGATCCAATGTTCGCCGGCAAAACATATAGGCATATTATGTACAGTCCCACTGCCGCCAGTACTGTTTACACCCTCGCGCCGGAAAGGCTGGTTTTAAAATTTCCTCCCAGCGTGCTGTCACTCAATCCAGGTATGCCAGATAATCCTTAATTAATCAATTTCAAAGCTATTATAATGAATATCAGATTAAAAAAAGCAATTGCAACGGTAAGCGTTGTGGGTATCTCTTTGTCTCTTAGCGCTCAGCAATTTTCCATCACAGGAAAACTGGCCACAAGTGTTAATGGTATAGCAGTCCTTGCTCACGATGTGCAGGATCATCTGACAAAATATGATACTGCAGTAGTGAAAAATGGTATGTTTTCTTTCAATGGCCCGATTGCAGAACCAACATATGCGCGTATCATGCTAAATCCTGCTGCTCAGGGGATGGCAGGGGCTATACCGGCAGCAGTAGATCAGGTGGAGTTTTTTATCGAACCCTCACAGATCACTATAACCGGTGACACTAATCTTGAGGCAACTAATGTGAAAGGCGGCTCATCTAATGAGGACTTTCAGTCTATCATGAAAGAGCTGAAAATACTGGGAGACAGAGGCAATGCGCTCAGTCAAATGGAATTGGAATACAGGTCAGCAGGTAATGATGCGGGTATTGCCGAAGTGAGGGCTGAAGTGAATAGTCTCAGGGAAAAAAGGAAAGCCATACAACAGACATTTATTCAGCAACATCCTGAAAGTTTTGTGGCTTTCACGTTGTGGCGTAGAAAGACTGTGGGGCTCATTGAATTGCCAGCGATGGAAAATGAATTTAATCGTTTCTCTGCTGCCATCCGCAACTCTCCAAGCGGTAAACAAATTGCCGCCAGGATTGCGATTGCTCAAAAGCTGGCGGTAGGAAAACCAGCCATCGATCTTTCACTGCCCGACACAAAAGAACAACAGGTAACGCTGTCTTCCTTCAAAGGTAAAAATGTCGTATTGTGTTTCTGGTACCGCGACTTCGCACAGTTTCCTGCATTTGCCTATCAGATGCTTCAGATCAGTAAACAGCTGAAAAATGATAATGTCGCGCTCTTGTCCGTTTATTATAATACTGCAGGTACAAAAGAAGACTGGAACAATGTCATCGAGGAAAATAATCTGCAGAACTGGACAAACCTCATCGACTTCAACGGTCTGTCCATGCGTTCCGGAGCAGCCAGTGCCACTGCGAAGGCATATGATCTGAACTTTGGCTATCTCCCACAGGTTTTAGTCCTCGACAAAGAGGGTATCATCCTGTCCCGTGACATCAACATGGCAGAAAATCCCGTAGCACAGATCAAATCATTACTTGGAATCAAAAACTAACCATACCTCTCCCCGGGGCCTGTTATACACTGGCAGGCTCCGGTAAACGTAAAAACTTTGCCATGAAATGTTGGTTGATTGTATTAATCGTAGTGCTTTCCACATCCGGTCTCCGCGCCCAACAGCCGGGATGGTTGCATCTCGACCCTGTTAAAGACTCCGTGTTTGGTATCAGTACCGCAAAGGCATATATGTTCCTGCAGGGACGTAAGAGTACTCCTGTGGTTATAGCCGTGATTGACAGTGGTGTGGATACAGCACATGCTGATATCAGGCATGTACTCTGGACTAATCTGAAAGAAAAGGACAGGAATAAAAAAGATGATGATAAAAACGGATACAAAGACGATATCCATGGATGGGGCTTCATAGGCTCCGTCCGCGGAAATGTGCGGGAAGACAATACCGAACTTACACGACTCGTCCGGGAAGGTCAAAAAAGGTTTAATGCGAAAGCGGCTGATACTACCGGATATGCCGCCTACCAGGCTCTGTACAAAAAATACGACGCAGAACTGACTGTGGCACGCCGCGGTTATAAGTATGTGCATGATCTGCAACTGATCATAGACTCCATGTTGCTACGTATCGGGAAAAATAACCCAAGCATCAGCGATATTAATGCATATGAGCCTAATAGCCCGGTAGAAGCCAATGTAAAAGCGTTGATCCGGCAGGGAATGAAACGGCGCAACAGCGACTTTACATCCTTTAAAAATGACGAGATCGATAAGGACGTCGCTTATTTCCGTAAACAGCTTGACTATACACTCAATCTGGAATTTGATCCGCGTTCTATTGTAGGTGATAACTATGCCGATGCCGCACAACACTACTATGGTATCACAGACGTGACAGGGCCGGATGCGAAGCATGGTACTCACGTAGCTGGTATCATTGCGGCCGAACGCAACAACGGAATCGGCATAGACGGCGTAGCAGATAACGTCAGGATCATGGTTGTCCGCGCAGTTCCTGACGGCGACGAGCGTGATAAAGATATTGCAAATGCGATCCGTTATGCGGTGGATAATGGCGCGAAAGTCATCAATATGAGCTTCGGGAAGCCTTTCAGCTACAACAAGAAGATAGTGGACGATGCAGTAAAATACGCAATGGAAAAGGACGTACTGATCATTCATGCCGCCGGAAACAGTGGGCTCAACCTGGATATCAACGATAACTTCCCGAACAAACGGTATGCGGATGGTGGCGGTATAGCCAGTGCATGGTTGGAAGTTGGCGCATCAACGTCTGCAGCGGCCCGGGGGCTGGCCGCTTCATTCTCAAATTATGGGAAGCACACAGTGGATGTCTTTGCTCCCGGCCAGGGTATTTACTCACTGGTGCCAGGTAATCAATATCAATATTTGGATGGGACCAGTATGGCTGCACCTGTGGCCGCAGGTGTAGCAGGTCTTATCCGTGCTTATTTTCCAGGCCTTACCGCCGTACAGGTGAAGGATATTCTGATGCAATCAGCAACCAGACCAGCTGTAAACTGCTATATAAAAAATGAACAAAAAGAAGTGTCATTTGCTGACCTGTCCGTAAGTGGTGGCATTATTAACGCAGCTGCTGCCGTAAAACTGGCAATCGGAATGAGCAGTGCTGCTTCCGTAGCGAATGGTCTGGCTCCGGTTATTGATACGACCTATCATAAGCCCCCTGCAGCTATCCTCGAAAAAGCGGCATTCAACGATGAAGCGCCCGATTTCGAATTGACAGATACCGAAGGGAACAAAGTGAAGCGCTCCGATCTGAGAGGAAAGGTGATCGTACTCGATTTCTGGGCCACCTGGTGTTTGCCATGTATCCGCTCTTTTCCGGCTATGAAAATGACAATGGATAAATACAAGGACGATCCCGCTGTCGCTTTCTTTTATGTTCATACCGCCGAACGCTCAGATACCGCAACTGCCCAGGTAAAGACCTTTCTGAAAAAGAACGGGTACCCGTTCACTGTATTGATGGACCTGAAAGATCCCGCACTTGGCAGAGGGAAGGTGGCAAGGGACTATGGCGTTTCTGGACTTCCCATGAAGGTCATCATCGACCCTAAAGGCATGATCAGATATGAAACAACAGGCTTTTCCTCTGATAGTAATGAAGTAATCGTCAATGAAATGAGTGCGATGATAGACGATGCAAAAAGAAGATGATCTTATAACAGGCAGGTATAATGCCTGCCTGTTGCTTTATGTAAATCTGTCGGCTTATGAGTATGAAAACTGTATATGGAGTATCCCTGGTGTCCGGCGTACTCTTTTTTTTATGTTTGTATTATCCGCATCAGCACCGGTATTCCCGCGTGCTTGCAGATACCACAATTGTCGACAGCTATCTTAAAATGGCCGATAGTATCTACTATGGTAAAGACCCGGACACAGTAAAGGCCTTCCGGATTATCAGCATCAGCAGCCGGATAGATAGTCTCAGTACGCAACTTCATTTCAACAGGGGTACAGGAGGCGCTTGTATGTATTTCGGAAAGGCATACAATCTGCTTGGTAAAATAGATAGTGCCCGGCTGTATGCTAATAAAGCTATCCGGATCTTCCGTGAAAATCGCATGTTTGTCATGCTGGCCCGCGCTTGTTATCAGCTTGGTGATGCATACAGCACAAATGACGATGAACTAAACCTCCGGATTTTTTACTATGAAGAAGCCGCCAAGTATTTTGAGTTCAACGGACTTAGAGTCGAATGCGCCAGAACACTGCAACTCGTAGCCGATTTTTGTATGATGGCCGATGATCTGCTCAAATCCCGGCGCCTGCTGAAGAAGGCGATCAACCTGTATGAATCAGAGCATATTATGGAGGTACAGGGTGCCTATGATCTGCTCAACCGTGTAGAAACACAACTATGCAACTACGCAAAAGGATATGAATATGGTAAAAAGGCGGCGGAAATTGCCCTACAGGCCAGAGATTCGATATCTCCATTGACGTGCACCATTTATAACCGGCTTGGCGTTGCCTTGTACTGGCTGGAAAAATATGATAGTGCTATCCTCTGTTACAACAAATCACTACATATCGCTGAGTTAAATAATGATCCTGTATCCGTTTTTCAGATCACCTATAACCTGGCCCACACCTATAATAAGCTCTCCTATATGGACTCGCTGATGTCAGTGTTAAACAGGTTTAAAATGCATCATTATCCCCCGGATGAAATAAAAGATATTACACTGGAGAGATACCGCCTGTCCGGATTGATTAACTTAAAGCAGTTCGATACTGCTGGCCGACTGGCCAACAGTTTATATAAAAGGGTATCAAAGTTACCTCCTGACAAACTCAATACCGCCCAGTTTGCATACTCCGTGATCTACAGATATTACTTAGTAAGGGGAAAACTGGAAAAAGCAAAGGCTATACTGGCAGAGACAGAAACAGTGTTCAGACTGAACAAGAGCCAGGTGGCACTATTGACTTTATACACGATGGATGCGAACCTGCATAAGTCCATGGGTGATTACACAGGCGCAATAGCAGCTGCAGTATTGGCCAAGCATATGGCGGATTCCTCTTTCTTTGTCAACTGGAAGGAGTTGCAACGGAAACTGGAGAGACAGTTTGTTGCTGAACTGAAATTGAAGCAACAATTGAACCTGCAACGCAAGGAGCTGATAGAAATGAACATCAGACTAAAAGAAACAGCTTTGCGACAGGCCAGTGTCAATACCGACATTATGCTTTTCTCAGCATTGTTATTATGTGCTTTCACTGGGGTAACCTATCGCATCTACCAGTTAAAGAGAAGAAAACTGCTGCTACTCCAATGGCAGAAGGAGAGTGTGGACAGACAAAATATATCCCTGCAGCAGTTGGTTGATCACCAGCTGCAACTCATTGATGAAAAGGAATGGCTGATTAAGGAAGTCCATCACAGGGTAAAGAACAACCTCCAGATTGTTGTCAGCCTGCTCAACTTCCAGTCAAAATACCTGAAGGATGATGCGGCCCGCTCTGCCATCCGCAATAGCCAGAACAGGGTGAGAGCAATGTCATTCATCCATCAGCAACTCTATGGCAACGAGTCACTGCAGTTTGTCAATGTAGAAACCTATGTGGAAAGACTTGTGAGATATCTCAAAGACGCATTGGAGTCTGCCAGGCCAGTCACTTATCAGGTGGAGATCGCTGACGCACAGATGGATATAGGAGATGTGGTCGCTGTAGGACTTATCATCAATGAAGCAGTAACAAATGCCGTCAGATATGCATTTGCAGATGCTGTGGCACCGGAAATAGAGATCCTGCTCTACCTTGAACGGGACGGTGATATGGTATTGACCATAGCCGACAACGGCTCCGGTCTGCCGCCTGGCTTTAATTGGGAAAAGGCAACATCACTGGGTTTTAACCTGATACAGATGATGATGCGCCAGCTGAATGCCGTTGCCAGTATTCATTCACAGGAGGGTTTCAACCTGACCATCAGGTTCCATTATCGTCAGCCCGAAATCTTGTCAGGTAATAAATTTGAAGATATATGCCGGAAAGAAAACGACGGATCAGACGAATGCTGATCATCGTCACATTGTTGACAATCATCGGAGGTATGCTGTTGCTGAGAATTTACCGGAACAGCGAAAGAAACTACCAGGTTCCGGTTAATAGCCGCCTGCATGAAGGAAATGTATCTTCTGCCATTTCCGGCCGGACAGATGATGTCATTCACCTCCGGGAAAGCCTGGTGACCGCCGGCGACGCGTGGATGCGTTCCAATAATGCCGATAGTGCCGCTGCTATATACGCAAAAGCCCTTCACCTGAAACCGGAACACGACAGAAGAGTCATCGTCTGTCTGTATCTCCGTCTTACCGGGGCTTTTAATGCTAATGGTCTGTACGATAGCACACTGTCAGTCCTGACGCGGCTGGACTCTGCCCGCATCGGCATGACCACTGCTGATAGTGTCTGCTGCCAGATACGATTGCTCGATGCATATAGCGGGAAGCATCAATGGTCTGCGGCAGCCCGCTACTGCGATCGGCTGAATACCGTTCTTCAGAACGAAGCTTATGATTCACTGTCAGCCTCTGCTTATGAAGCAATAAGCAGGTATAATATTGCCAGACGGCATTACGGCGCTGCCAGACGTTTCATCCGCCTTGCCGAAAACATCTATATCCAAAAGAAGGTTTATTACGGTCTCAATAATGTCTATAATCTTGAATTTACGCTGGACACTGCTGAGCATAAACCGGAAAGGGCGTTCGCTACTTATAACAGGTATAGAAAATTGTCTGATTCCATTGTGCTGATGGACAAAGAAAAACATATTGCCGCTATGGAAGCCGGATTCAATGCCGACCTGACACTCCGCGATAAACTGAATGCACAGGATATAGAGGTGCTCCGCGCCGGCGAAAAGCTTCAGGAAGCCGAGCTTAAACAGAGTCAGATCAGGACTTTCGTATTGCTGGCCGGTACAATAGCACTGGGTGCCTTGTTGCTGATCTGCTTCATCGTATACAGAATGAAAAAGGGGAATGAAATACTGTTGGAAGAACAAAAGAGGAAGACCGACATTCAATACAGCTCGCTGAAAACTATGGTGGGAAGCCAGCAGCAACTGATCAGGGAGAAAGAATGGCTGGTAAAACAGGTACACCAACGGGTGGAAGCTAACCTTCAGATCATTTCCTGCCTGCTGAATTATCAGTCAAAGTTTCTTCTGGATGCAGCTGCTATAGAAGCGATCAGAGATAGTGAACACAGGGTGCGCACCATGTCCTTCATCCATCAGCGTCTCTATCTGACAGACTCTTTGCAGTATGTAGATATGGATATGTATGTAAATGAACTGATCACTTATATGAATGAAGCCATGCAACTGTCGCCGTCTGTACATTTCAATGTATCAATAGCGCCTGTCGAAATGGATATATCGCAGGCCGTTCCCATTGGTCTCATACTCAACGAAGCCATTACTAACGCCACCAAATACGCGTTCGTTGACCGCGACCATGGCCGTATATCATTACTGCTCACGCGAAAAAGCCCTACAGAATGTTACTTGCTTATCGCAGATGACGGTGCTGGTCTTCCCAAAGGGTTCAACTGGACAACCAGTAATACCCTTGGATTTATGCTGATTCATACCATGGCAGAACAATTAGGCGCTGAAATAAGCATTAAGGGCACTAATGGCGTGGAAATTTCATTGTCATTTACCTTACGGGGAGAAAAAATACCACAACAATTAACAAACAACCTGTCTTATGCGTGATAAAATTCTGATAGTAGAAGACGAATTATTGGTAGCAAGAGATCTTGAAGTAATGCTGCAGACAGCAGGTTACGATGTCGTAGGCATCGCCAGAACCGCAAAAGAGGCGCTTATCAGTGTTGACAGAACGGGCGTTAAGCTTGTACTGCTGGATATCTATCTGGAAGGTGATGTAACGGGGATAGAGCTTGCTGCTGCGCTGAATGAGCGGAATGTGGCTTTCGTTTATCTTTCTGCCAATTCCAATAAAGCTACCATTGACGCCGCGGGCCTGACGCGTCCATATGGATTCCTGGTTAAACCTTTCCGTGAAAAAGATGTCCTTGTTGCCCTCGAAATAGCGCGGGCGCGCCATCAGAATAGTACCGAAGCGCAGCTGCGAAGGGAAATACTGGCCCATGAACAGTTATTGCAGACGGCGGCAGGAAATGCCGGGACGGAACAACAGCTGCTTGCCATCACGATGGTCCTGCAGTCCTATCTTCCATTTGATTTTATAGAGATAGGCGTCTGTGGTGGCCCGCATGCCCGGGGCTTTTGGCGTGGCTTCCTCAGACTGGGTTTTAGTGAATATCAGTCACTGGGAAGAGAAGAGTTGTGTACCATGTCAGGCCTGGAACAGAAGGAAATAGACCAGTACCTGTTCCATGGAGACCGCGAAACCATTCCCTCTTTTTATGCAAACAGTGCTTTTACTGAGATGATCCGGGTATACTCCGACAGGCGGCTCTTTGCCCGCCTTTTTGCGCTGGATTCCCACATGGTGTGCCCCCTCATGACAGATAACGGTTTTATATTTTATCTGAACTTCTATAGCCGTCCGGGAAAATCATTCAACAGGGGACAGTTGCATTTCCTGGACAGGATTCGGCACTCGCTCATCACCGTGTTCCGGGAACTGCATATGGCAGGTCTGGACAATATCGCCGTGGTCCCGAAAAAAGGCGCAACATTGAATGCAGGTAACGACGTTTTCCCAGGCATTATCGGTAGAAGTAAGATGCTGTTGTCAGCACTGGATATGGTCAAACAGGTAAGTGCCGTAGACTCATCTGTGCTGATATTAGGGGAAACAGGTACAGGAAAAGAAAAGATCGCAGAGAATATACACTTGCTTTCTGCCAGGAGAAATGGGCCAATGGTAAAAGTGAACTGCGCGGCATTACCCTTTTCACTAATTGAGTCAGAGTTGTTTGGACATGAGAAAGGCGCTTTTACCGGCGCAGTTAGCCGGAGAATAGGGAAGTTTGAACAGGCACATGGCGGTACCCTGTTCCTCGATGAAATAGGAGATGTACCTCCCGATGTACAGGTAAAACTACTGCGGGCACTGCAGGAACGGGAAATTGAAAGAATAGGAGGCCGGGGCACTGTAAAGGTCAACGTACGGATAGTAGCCGCCACTAATAAGGATCTCGAGCATGAGATGGCAGAAGGTCGTTTCAGGATGGATCTCTACTATCGCCTGAATGTATTCCCCGTTTGGATGCCGCCTTTACGTGAGCGGCTGGAAGATATTCCTTTACTGGTAGATCATTTTATTCGCGTTTATAACGAACGTTATCAGAAAAAGATGGAAGGTATTGCCACATCCGCGCTGCATCATCTGATGAACTATCACTGGCCGGGAAACATCCGTGAGCTTGAAAATTGCATCGAACGTTCACTGGTCCTTGCTAACGGCCATCTCATACAGCATGTCCTGATCAGCAGCCCCAGAATAACGGAGCCAGTAACCGCAACATCCATAAAAACAATTGAAGAAGTGGAACGTGAACATATTATTATTGTCCTGGATAAATGTAACAATAAAATATACGGCGTAGGTGGAGCCGCAGAAATGCTCAATATCCCGCCTACGACCCTGGCAAGCAAAATAAAAAAGTTGGGCATTTCAAGAGGGTAATGTTGAAGTGCGCAATGTCTGATTGCGCACTTCATTTTATATGATTATCTCCGGCCTGTTCCTACGAAAGACTGAAAATGTACAGCCGTGGACCTTTTTGAAAAATTTGCTGAAATGAGTGTTTTCGTCAAATCCGAGATCAAATGCAATTTCCTTCATCGTCTTATTGGTATATAATGCCAGCCGTGCCGCCTCATTCATCAGTTGACGGGAAATATGGTAGCTGACAGGACGTCCTGAATATTTCTTGATAATATAATTCAGATGATTAGCCGAAATGGACATCAGCTCCGCATAATCACTCACCCTCTTCTTTGTTGTGTAATATTGATGCAATAATTCAAAAAAACGATTTATAACCGTTGCTCCCATCAGATGCTGATGCTGTGCCCGTGAGGCCATGTCAAGCCTGACAAGATACATAAGGATTATTTTAAGGTATTCCCGAAGTATTTCGTTCCGTAAAATAGACGTACCATTATATTCGGTTTTTATGCCCGTAAACATTCGCTTCAGCTCTGACAAAGTTTTGTTGTCCAGAGAAAGCGACATACAATTGAAAAGCCTTTCACTATATAATGGATTAACATAGTTTCTTGGCAACATGAGGAACCCTACGGTAAAAGTTGCCAGATATCCCCTGGTGCATGGCCCGGGAGAGATCATCATCAGCTGTCGGGATGAAATACAGTAAACAGCATTATCTGTCAGTTCGATAAGACCTTTACTTGTGAGTATCTGACCTCCTCCCGTTTCTGTGAATAATATATAAAGCAGCTCCCGCTTCTCTGCGACGGGAATATCAATATGGGATCTTTCGGCAGGCAGGTTCAGATCAGCAATGTGAAAAAAATCACTAGATGTTTCCAGATAAAGACTTTGTGGTTGGCTTAGTTTTTTAGTGCTCATAGCTCATTATTTCAGGTGTTGGCAAATCCCGGATTACAGGTAATTTTACATGACAGCATGCCGGTTCGTCATGTTCCTTTTTAGATCAGAAAAGTTATAACCGCATACCTTCTTGAAAAACTTGCTGAAATGCGCGATGTCATCATATCCCAGGCTGAAAGCTACTTCTTTCATAGATAGCCCCGACGAGTACAAACCGTGTTTAGCCTCCGCAATGATCCTCTGTTGTATATGTTCCCTGGCAGTCAGTCCGGTTTCATCTTTTACGACCTTGTTTAAGTAGCTGGCTGTAACATATAATATACCTGCATACTGACATACTGCTTTTTTCTCCGCATAATGTTCATTCACCAGCTGCAGGTACCGTTGCGTTAACCTGGATGGGCTGGGCCGGAAAGGCAGAAGTTTTAGATTTAGCAGATGCTGCATAAAATAGAGCAGGAAAAGTCTCAGGTACCTCTCTTGTATGTCGTCGTAAACCCTTGAGTTTTTTTCAGCGCCGTTAAGGAGAAAAAGTAAGGTGTCATTCATGGGGGCTGCTGCAGCCGGTTTTACCTGAAAGACGGGGTTGTTCTCAAAATACCTATGGAGATGACATGAAGAAATATGCGCATCGTTGCCATAGTGCTCGTTGATAAATCTGTGCCCAAGGAGAATAACATATCCGTCGCAGCCAAGGGGGGCATCAAGTGAAAGCCTGCTCCCTGCTCCAATGCAGTGCATGCGGGAAGCCCCTGTGTCATAGCGCTCGTTGCCGGCCCTGTAAATGCAGGTTCCTTCCCTTACCCATACGATTTTATAAAAGCCTTTCTGCTCCGCAAGTTTATTCATGGCAGATGGATCAGCACCATCGCTGAGGTGATAAACGGCAAATTCCTGTGTATCCATGTTATGTATATTAGAGTTTGAACGTTTAACTGATTGATGCAAAAGATCGAGGTGCTATATTCCAAAGGTTTGCCAGATTGTAAGATTCATTAAATCAAACACTTACGTAGGTGTTGCATTTGCGCAGCAACGATATATCGTTTTGGATGCCGGTACTGCCACGGGGAATCGCGCCCGCTCAGGTAAAAAAGCCTGCCGTAATGAGCTTGGCTCCCTACAGCAGGCAACATATTCAGACTTATAAGCCTTATGCGGCAATTAATACCGCAAGTTTTACTGCAAGGGTCTTTGGATAAAGTTTTACCAGGTCATCAACATCTGTTGTTTTTCGTGCGCCAACTGCTACATAATAACCATTTTCAAGGGCCTGAATGGCAATGGCGCGGCCTAAGCCGGTAGAGCAACCGGTTACCAGCCAGGCTTTTGAGTCCATAAAGTTTAGTTTAATTTATAAGTGAAAAAATTTCGGTGTTTATTGCAGTACCTTTTACAGGAAAACATATGATGCTTCAAGTGAAGCATCATATGTTCACTATCACCAACCTTGTTCTGTTGGCAGGATGAAGATTTCTGATACGTTTACGTGGTCAGGCGCCTGAAGTGCATATAAAACGCTGTGTGCAATGTCCTCAGGGGTCAGGAAGGTCATCTGACCCTTCAGGTCTTCCATGTTTTGTCTGTATTTGGGATCAGTGATCTGATCATAGAGCTCTGTTGCTACCGCTCCTGGCTGCAGGGAGGTAACCCTGATCTTGTATTTTGGTGCAAGCTCCATTCGCATAATATCTGAGAATGCAGCTACCGCATGTTTAGTGGCGCAGTATACGCTCAGTCCGGCAAACAATTTTCTGCCCGCTATGGAAGAAAGATTGAAGATATGACCAGCATTCTGTTTCATCAGAATGGGCAATACAGCGGCAGTTACATTCAGTAAACCTTTTACGTTTACATCCACCATCTTGTGCCATTCATCCAGCTTCAGACTTTCAACATCTGACAAAGGCATCAGGCCCGCATTGTTTACAAGAATATCTATAGTGCCATAGGCTTTCACAAGCGCTTCAATACCCTTGCCTACTGACTCCTGGTCTGTAACATCCATCTCTATTACGATGCCTTCGCCGCCCTTGCCTTTGATGTCTTTAAGCAGTCCTTCAAGCTTATCTTTTCTTCTTGCTGCAAGTCCTACTTTTACACCGTTTGCTGCCAGCAATCTTGCTACGCCTTCTCCGATTCCGCTTGATGCACCTGTGATCAGTGCAACTTTTGATTGTGTGTTCATGTTTCTGTTTTTTTAATTAATGTTATCGTTATTTTTATTTAAGTATGTATCGCTTTCCTTGCTGATGTAAAATTACATACACCTTGCAGCCTCCTTGTTATCGTCCTCAAACCGATATTTATATAATTCAAACAACAGCATCTGACATATACTTCAAGATCTTGAAAGAGTGGTTTGTCTGTGTGATCCTGTCCTTCGGATCTGTTCAGTTGCCTGCCCTTTGTTGCCTGTAGTTTTAGTGCATCAGGTATTAACCCGAACAGATAGGAGAGCAGCAGCCCTGTAGCACTACCCTGGAATGTGGTTAACCTGTGTTCATCTGCCGGTCTTTGAGTGCTTCCTCTGGCAAACGATGAAGTTAGCATGAAGGATTCCCCACGTGTCAGCATCGCAAACATGTTAAATGTTTTAGGGTGATGCGATAATGCATAGGTTGGCATGTGCATGAACAGGAGGCCGGCAGGCCGCTCATGACAATACATAGAAAAGCCGGCAGGGATTATTCCATAGCCGGCTTTAAGGATAATATATAGTAGTTGTGCTAAAAAACTAGCTGTTTTTAAGCTGCTGTAACAGCCCGTAGAAGTCAAAATAAGAATCTGCTCTTTCGATACATCCGTTCTTCAGGGTATATACGTCGCAGAAATTGACCTCCATCTTTACACCCGAAGGTTTCAATAAGCCTGCAGGAGAATTGAAGTCGCCCTTGTGTGTGCCTCTGCCAATGCCCTGGGCAATCACTGTGTTGCCAAATGCTTTCAGGCTCTTCACTTCACACGTAGCATCCGGAAAGATGCCGAACCAGCTCACCCATGGGTCGATGATCGCATTTTTGCCGGTTGTTGTGTAATTGAAGGGTACGTCCAGCCATTCACTGAAATCAGCCCCGAGGGCACTTATATACCCGAGATCTTTTTTATTCACCGCATCATACAGACCCTGTATAATAGCGGCATTGTTTTGTGCCGTATTCTCTTCAGTGACATCACTAAGAATTACTGCTGTAAAAGGCGTTTCCAGCCACTTTTCACAGTCTTTCGCAAATTGCTGCAGGTGTGGAGTTGAGCAATGTTGTTGATAAGAAGTTTCGTCTTTCCAGCTTTCCCTTACCCTGAAGTTGAGTGGCGTTTCTTCTATCGTGAATATTTCATAGGCAATAATACCTGGTTCCTGTTCACTTAACCGTTGTAACTGTAGAAGAGAAGATTTTAACGCTGCGGCTGATGCCTGGTCCTTTGCTTTTAATGATACAAACGCTGTTTTCATACATTTATCGTTTAACTATCTGTTGTTACTTAAAATGACTATTTACTGATCAATATCTTCGCATAGCTATTCTGTGAATACAAACCTCTTGTTATATCTTGCACCGCGCATCTTTGCAAGACAAAATTACCTGTTGTATTCGCATATCAGATATATCTACGGTGGAGAGATTTGTACATATCAATCTAATTTTTTACCGGTCGTTTCCTGTCGGACTATAGCTGACCGGATACCAGCGGTATTCCAGATCATTCCGGCGGATACGTCCTATACCGGGAAACCCGATATGAGCAGCAGCTATTAAATATTCTGTTTTTGCTGCTTCCTCCAGCGCACGTCTGCGTTGTGCAATTGCCTGCAGTTTATCCAGGTCGAATTCGACCGCCATCTCCGGATGTACCAACTGTACTGCGGCAATATGTATAAGGTCGCCCCAGAAGACAAGCTGCTTATTCCCGCTACGTAGCATGAATACTGTATGACCTGAGGTATGCCCTGAATAATCGTAGGCAGTAAGATCTGGTAGTATCTCCTCACCGTCTCCAAATCCCACGACCTTTCCCTTACTGATATAAGGCTGTAATGCTTTATATGCAGGCCTGTTGAGTGTAATTCCCCAATGTTCATTTTTATCGGGCGTTGCATGTGATTTCCAGAAGTTGAGATCCTTGCTGTTCACATATATCTTCGCATTCGGGAAAAGTGGCTTTTCTCCTTCGCTAATACCACTGGCATGATCAATATGCAGATGCGTAATAATTATGTCAGTTACCTGCGCCGGTTCATACCCGGCAGCTTTCATGTTCATGAGTAACTTTCCCGAATTGTTGCCGAGCTGCGTTCCGCAACCGGCATCAACCAGTATCAGTCTTTTACCGGAGACTATCAGGTAACAATTAATAGATGTTTCTACCGTGTCAGGTAGAAATGCATGGTGCAACGAACCCGCTACGTCAGCGGAATCTGCATCTTTCAGCAATGAGAACGCCGGAGCAGGAAAGATGCCGTCAGATAACGCAATGATCCTGTGTGTACCAAAGTTGATAGCATAATGCCCCGGTTGCTGAATTAATGACTGCGCAGTAGCCGGAATAATGGCAGATATACATAATATCAGTAATGCGGTTGTGAAAGAGTACTGTTTCATAAAACTTTTTATTGTCTGGAAATATTTGCATTGTGTTACAAAATTACACCGGACCTTGTGCTTGCCGTTTATAGTTATCAAACTGATGCTTACATAGAAAAAACAAATTAGCTTCTACGACGGTCGGTTATGCCCTATAATCTATTCCACGACGTCAGTTTTCATTGCCAGATGGACAAGCTGTGTTATATAGATCCTGATAAGATCATATTTATGAGGGTAGTCGCAATGCTGCTCGGCTATAACCTTAATAAACAACTGAGAGGCAGCACCAAATGCACTTCCACTGAGTATGAGCTCCTTTGTCTCACCCTTTGTAAAAAGATGTAGCTGCTTCAGATTCTCCCTGAATATTTCCGGAAGGAACCTCTCCTCAAACAGGCATAAATAGTAGTACCTGTTAAATTCATATTTCTCCACAGGCTGATATGCCTTTGTGTGCCGGAGGGTGAGCAATCCGTTATGCAATGAACTAACGGAAATGCGGCTCTCTTCCTTACTGCATAATGTGGAAAGCGCTATCTGAAATACCGGCTTGTTTGAAAACTTTATTCTGTCAGGATTATTATTGTTTACTTCATATCCTGCGTAAAACAAAGCAGCGTCATTATTTTCCCTGCGAATACTGTTGGTCCTTTTCATTAACTTATGCATAATTTGGCCTGTCTTATATTATGATTCGTTTATCGCCTCATAGGTTCTCAGGCCTGAACTTTTCAGGAAACCCTACATGCTCTCCTGCAATCATAAATATGCCGTCGCCCGTGTAATGAACTGTCTCCGGATATTGTGGATGATCGGGTATATGTGCTTTCAGGATCTCCAGTATAAAAAAACTGTAATCCGGTAATAACCTTGTATCGCTGACCTTACACTCAAAGTTGCCGTAGCACTCTTTAATAAGCGGAGCATTCACATAATCGCCTTTTACCGGTGTAAGCGAGAATTTCTCAAACTTGTCGACACTATCGCCATGACAGTTGCCAATGCCGATTACTTCCTGCAGTAGTTCTGTAGTCGGAAGATTAATGACACATTCTTTACTCTTTCGGATCATGTCGAAGCTATGGTTATAGCCAACGATGAAACACCCGAGTAACGAGGGCGTAAACTGCATTAGTGTATACCATCCCATAGTCATGATATTATTTTCGCCCTTATAACGGCTGCTGACAAGTACGATTGGACCCGGCTCCAGAAAACGGCGAACGCCGTCAACTGGAAAATCATGTTTATGATAGACTGTTCTCATTGTTATAGTCTTTTTTGGTTAATGTTTTCTGTGATAACCTGTATCCTGGTTTGTTGATGTAAAATTAATAAGCCCGGCAGGAGGCATTATTATGATCATCAAGCTAAAATTTATATAAATCAAACAACCTTTATTTTATCCGGAACTCGTCCGCAATGGAGGTCTGAGATTGTTTGATTTGTATAAACTGTTGTTTGATTGAAACAGGTAGAGATTTCATGATCTATATTAGTTTTACGTCATGGAACACCACGTTGCAATTTACATGATCATTATAGTGGCTGTATTACTGCTAACGATGGCTGCCCGCCGCTTGCAGATAGTATATCCGGCACAGCTGCCGTTTGCAGGGTAGAGGAGTATGGCGGTGTCCGGAGTTATTTGTTCACTGAGAGCATCTGCATTTACCAGCTTTGTCAGCAGATATATCGGGACCGCCGATAGCCGGCCGGGATGGAAAGGCTCGCTTATATTCGGCTGGGCAGGAATGCGTGACGTCGTGTCTTTCGCAGCTGCACTATCAATACCTGTATATAGATTCCAGGGAACGCCCTTTCCCCAGCGTAATCTCGGTGGACATAGAGGAAGAGAGTATCCGGCAACTGGAGATTTAATTAATGCTTAAAGGGAGAGGAAGCAGTCCTGAAGGCGTCTTCCTCTCCCCTTAAGTAGCTGTATATAGTAAAGTGTCAGTTGACCTTCATTTGTGCGCTTGCACGGTATTGAGAGGGAGTCATAGAGGTCAGCCGCCTGAAAAAAGTGTTGAAGTGCGGAGGTTCTTCAAAACCCAGGCAGTAACCAATATCAGAGATATTCCAGTCTGTATGTTTAAGCAATGCCCTGGCCTCAGTAGCCAGCCGCTCCGCGATCAGTAATGACGTTGTCTTTCCCGTCGTCTCCTTGATAGCCCTGTTCAGATGGTTAACATGCACATACAGCTGCTCTGCAAAGGCTTTCGCAGACTTCAGACTAAACCGCTGGTCCTGTGTTTCTATGGGGAACTGCCGTTCCAGTAATTCAGTGAATACTGATGTGATCCTCGCGTTGGCATTCGTTTCCTGATACAACGTATCTGACGCATCCATTTTTAGTGCAAAATGTATCAGCTCCGTAATATAACTTACTAACAGGTCTTGTTTGTATTTATAGTCAGACCGGATTTCATCTACCATCTTTCTGAAGATGCCGCTGGCAAACGCAGTTTGCTGTTCGTCCAGTATATAAGAAGGTTTTCCGCCTATTGCAAACATGGGCAGGTCAGCAAAATTACTTCTCAGCTTTTCCGCAAAAAATGCATCCCTGAATATGCAGAAAAATCCGGTGTTAGTAGCAGATATCGGTTCCCAACGGTAAGGCGTTTTGGGATTAAAGAAGATAAGCGATGTTCCTTTAACGTGTAGCGTCTTATCTGCATAATGAAAGAGATTTTCTCCTGTTATCAGACTGATCTTGTAAAAATCTCTTCTGGCATACTTGATAGACACCTCGCCGTTTGGCGATACCGTGTCCTCAATGACGAACACATTAAAGTCGCCGATCTCCCGCTGGATATTTGCAGGGGTGCCCGAAAATTTGTGTTTGTAAAACTCTTCAAGTGTTTCTAACGTCACCATAACTGAAAATTTTAAAAAGTAACTATTTGCAGTGTTTTCAATCAGGAAGCAATGTAATGACACTTAGCCAAAATTATTAAATTGCCCATGAAAACCAATATAGTATCGTCCATCACAAAGGTACTTTACTCAGTCTTTACTTTATACGCAATATTCAATGCATTTATCCTTTTTGAGAAGAGACTTTTCGTCATAGCTGAGTCAGGTACATGCCAGTCAAAGCCATGTACCGCACCGTGGTAGAAATGTAACTCTGCGCTGATACCTGCCTCCATTAAGCGCAACGCATATGCAATGTCCTCGTCCCGGAACAGGTCAAGTGAGCCAACTGCAATAAATGCCGGCGGAAGCCCGTTCAGGTCTTTTGCAAGGGCTGGAATAGCGTAGTCCGGTAAATGTTCATATACTCTCTCTCCGAGATAGGCATGCCAGCCGAAAAGGTTGTAAGCGCGATCCCATATCCCCAGCGACAGGATTTCGTGGCTCGATTTTGTCTGATTCCTGCAGTCAAGCATAGGGTAGGTGAGTGACTGATGAATGATAGCCGGTCCGCCCAGCCTCAATGACATCATCGCCACTGCCGCCGCTAACCCACCACCCGCGCTGGCGCCGCCTACTGCGATACGCTTCTTGTCTACACCCAGCTGGTCTGCATGTGCATCGATCCACAACAGGCCCTGATAACAATCTTCAAGCGGAATAGGATATGGATACTCTGGCGCCAATCTGTAATCTACTGACACTACCAGTGCTCCGGTGCTCACAGCAATTTCCTTCATCTGTGTTTCTTCCTGTTCAGGAGAGCCTAACATCAATCCTCCTCCGTGCATCCAGTAAAATACCGGCAAAGGCACATGTGTTGCAGCAGGACGGTATATGCGAAGCCTTATATCTGAGCCGTCAGCGGCAGGTATCATGGTGTCTTCTACCTTTAGACGGTCATCAAACAGTGTAGGTGTTGCCGCCATTCGCTCGCCAAGAAGTAATAATGCTTTTCTCCACACCGCCAGGTCAGGAACTTCCGCTTGATTTGTCATGATCTTACCTGAGCTGATGCCCGCTGCAATCTCACTATCCATGTCCAGATTGAATCTCAGGGCCGACAGAATGTCGTCTGCGCCTGATAATACAGTTTTATTAGTCATCATTACCATTAACAGGAATGTTCACGCATTCCTCCGCATCAAATTTATAATGGTTCACAACATGAATGTTGTATAATCACACGACGGATTTGTATATAACAGGCTTTATTGATGAGTATATATATCAATAGTGTATTGGTATGTTGATCATTTCCGTTTCCTTGTAAATAATTGTGCTGGTTTCGACAAGTAGGTAGCTACTTCGTACATTGACTACTGCCGGTATCGGAACTAGTTTTGTGCTACAAATTATTCAACTTAAAACTATTAAAGAAATGTCTACAAACAACCCGAAAGCCGGACTAGGAGCTCTTTTAACGCCAGATAACTGTGCGCTGATACTGATAGATCACCAGCCTTTTCAGTTTGCCGGCCTGCGTAGTCATGATACACAAACCATTATTAATAATGTTGTTGGACTGACCAAAGTGGCCAAGGCTTTTGATGTACCTGTACTCTTCACTACAGTAGTAGAAGAAAGAGGTGGTTACCTGATCAAACAGCTGCAGGATATCTTCCCTGACCAGAAGCCGATTAACAGAACATTTATCAATACATGGGAAGACCAGAACGTGATAGAATGGGTGAAAAAGACCGGTAAGAAGAAAATTGTGATGGCCGCGCTGTGGACCGAGATCTGTCTGGCTATGCCGGCAATACAGGCTGCCGGTGAAGGCTATGAGGTCTATATCGTTACGGATGCTTCCGGAGGCGTTAGTCTTGAAGCGCACGAAATGGCTATCACCAGAATGGTGCAGGCGGGTTGTACGCCGATTACCTGGGGCGTATTCGGTTCGGAACTGCAGCGCGATTGGGCTCGTACAACAACAGTACCTGCCATTGCCCAGAATTTACTGGAACACTGGGGTAATGTGGGAACCTCTTTCGCATGGGAGTTACAGCTGCTGGCTACAGAACCGTCCAAAGAAGTAACAGGCGTATAGTCCTGGATTATCACCCCGGGAAAATCCTGGCAGGAGCATCAACATCATCAGATGGATGTCCCTTGCCAGGATTTTCTGTTATATATAATAAGTCAGGACTTCCCGGACATTACCTGTTTCCTGACCCTGCTGAAGGTCTCTGGCGTAATGCCCAGGAATGATGCCAGCATCGTTTGCGGGAATCGCTGCAGGAATGCAGGATATGAATTCAGTAAATAAATAAATCGTTCTTCGGCAGTATGGCTGAGGGTCACCTGCATTCTTTCCTCAGTTGCAATATAGTTCCGCTGATCAAGTACATGCGCCATTTTCAGAAAGGACGGAGATCGCTCCGTCAGCTGAGCAAGTTGCTCATTTGTTGTGACCAGCAGTTCACAATCCTCTATAGCCTCTATATTATATTTGGATGGTGTAAGCATCATAAAACTCTGTCGGTCGCTCATCCACCATCCTTCAATGCCAAAACGTACAATATGCTCCACACCCTTATCATCTATCCTGTATTGACGTAATGCCCCTTTCAGTATAAAGGACATGTATTTGCAGATGGTACCCTCATGCAGCAGGAATTGCTTCTTCTTCATTAGCTTCAGGCCGAACGCTTGTTTAATAAGTTCAAACTCGTCGTTCGATATTTCTGAGGATGTAATTTCGTTGATATAATTCCTGAGCATTTCGTACATGATAATCTACTTTTTTTTATAAATAATATTGCCATATTTGCCGTCGAAAAAATCACGGTATGCAGTAGCAATTTCGCCATGAGTATTCATCACAAACGGACCGCGGCTGACAATTGGTTCTTCATATGGTGCTCCGCCAAATATAATTACATCAGCAACAGCTATGTCAGGATTTCTGAATTCAATTTCATCGCCGCCTTCCTCAAAAATAGCAATTTTACTTTTTCCGATCACGTCTTCATTTATTAATACTTCTCCTGAAGGTACAAATGCCGCATACTCCATACCCGGCTTTACGGGCAGACGATAGGTTGATTTGGGATTTAGTTTCAGATGATAGATGAACTGTGGCGTAAACGTCCTGATCACAGACGTCGTACATCCGAAATTTCCCAGTAATATCCTGAGCCTGCCACTGTTGTCCGGAAGTTCAACTTCCGGTACGTCCGCAGGCTGCACCGCCATATACTCAGGCGCCTCCTGCTTAACACCAGATGGAAGATTGATCCAGAATTGCAATGAATGGAACTTTCTGTCCGGCGTAGTTGCGTAAGGTAGTTCATCATGAATAATGCCCCGGCCGGCTTTCATCCACTGTATGCCCCCGGCGCCGATCTGGTTGAAGTTGCCCTGACTGTCATAGTGGGAAAGCCCTCCCGCAAATACATAGCTGAATGTGGTTATTCCCCTGTGCGGATGCGCAAATGAACCGTCGGGAATAGTATGAGCGTCTGATTTGACTTCGGTAGGATACAGGTGGTCTAGGAATACAACAGGACCGACGGCCTGAATGTCATTCTCAGGGATGAGACGGTTTACCAGGTATTCGCCAACTGCGGAATTGATCCCTCCATTTATGTGTTTAACAGCTTTTATCATTGTCGTGTTTTTATGTATGCAATTTGCACCGCTTTATCTGCTGCCCGAATAATCTTTATCATGAAAACGGCTTGATCCAGATCAATAATTCAGTCGTTCCTGCAACTTTTCCTCGTTACCGCATTACGGGGAGAAATAACGATATCTCGTTGTGCTAATTCCTGTGGAATTTTTAATCGATTGTTTTACAATGTTTTATTAAACCGGCAGCACATTTGCCGTTACATGGCACAAAAGCATATAGCTCATAAACGTCAGCTCATCACAACAGATATTTAGGTTTTATGAATAATATTAATCCAGCATCGCCATCTATCGGGTCATTCAGGAAATCACCGTTTTCCGTGCATACTATTGAAAGCCTGACTACGGTTGGTCAGTTGTATAAAACGGTGGAACATACACAGCCAGATTTTGAGATAGTCTGGATACTCGATGGTCAGGGATATCATAAAGTAAATGAATGTGAGTACCAGCTCGCTCAAAGTAAAGCATACTGTGTTTTGCCCGGTCAGCGCCACCAGCTTGTCATTATGCCTGGTACCAAAGGTTTCATCATATCCTTTACCGAAGACTTCTTTGTTAACGGTGATGGCGAAGACGATAGCACCAGACAATCCTGTCTCACCCAATTGTTTTTGCAAACGCCGGAATTAACGATCAGTGACACTACCGCTGAAGATATGCGTGATGTTCTCTCTCTTATGCTGAGAGAGATTACTAAGTATTCTTTCCTCAGACCGGACATCATTAATAAGTACCTGAAGATATTTATGGCCTATTTCAGAAACGAACTGGAGAAAGTAGTACAGATGACACCCAGGAAAACGTCCTGTTTCCTGGTTAACCAGTTCTTTACTGTATTGGAAAGCAGCTTCAAAGACCACAGGACTGTTTCCCACTATGCAAAAACGCTGTTTATAACGCCTAATTATCTGAACCACCTGATAAAATCCAGTACGGGGTTCTCTGCACGTTACCATATTCAACAGCGCATACTGCTTGCAGCAAAAGCGGCAATAAGAGACCGCTCGTCTATGAAGGAAATAGCGTTTTATCTCGGTTTCGAAGATATCGCTCACTTCAGCAAGTTCTTTAAGAATGTCTCCGGACTTAACTTCCGCGATTTTAAGAAACAGCTGGAAGATGATTACTTCTCTGTACCCATGCTGGCCTCATGATATAGATCAAGTCATTTTCTTATTGCAGCGCAATGGCGGCGCCTGAAGCGCAAAGTACCTTTGAAGTGTTGTTAGTAATACAACGATGATTACAATTATTAAAGACTGATAAATATATTATATGAACGAGAACAACAATGTCATGAATGACTATAAAGCGGCAGGTAAACTGAAAGGAAAAGTAGCCGTTATAACAGGAGCAGGCGGCGGTATAGGTGCGGCTGCTGCACGGATCTTCGCTGCGGAAGGAGCATCCGTTTTGATCACTGATATACAGGAAAGCAAACTCAGAGAAGTCGCCGCAGACATAAAAGCTGCCGATGGCAACGTCTCCCTGATGGTGCATGACATCGCTGACGAGACCCAGTGGAGAATAGTAGTGAAGACAGCAGTAAACCTCTTCGGAAGAGTGGACATACTTGTTAATAATGCTGGTATCACCGGCAATCTCCTGGCTCCTTTTGAGGAACGTTCTGTGTCAGAGTTTAACAGGGTACTTTCCATTAATCTTACCGGACAATTCATTGGAATGAAATCTGTCATCCCGTATATGTCTTCAGGAAGCGCGATCATAAACGTTTCCTCTATAGCAGGTATTACAGGTAACGCTGGAGGAAATGCCTATACGGCATCCAAAGGAGGAAGCAGGATGTTGTCCAAAGGCGCCGCGATCGATCTGGCCGCTAAAGGAATACGAGTTAATTCATTACACCCCGGCTATGTTGAGACGCCGATGACACATAATATGGAAGGCGCCGACGCATTCCGGAAAATGGCAATCGGTAGCACCCCGCTCGGCAGGGGCGCGTCCCCGGAAGAACTGGCAAAAGGTATTCTTTTCCTTGCCAGTGACGACTCTTCCTTTATGACAGGAGCTGAGCTGATTATGGATGGCGGCTTCACCGCTTTTTAATATAACATCAACACCGGTCTATCACCGGTCCATCATATATGATTGATCTGGATCAAGCCGATTTCTTAAGATATCTCATAGTTGTGCTTTCCCGGTCTAACGAACTTTACACTATCAAATCAAAAAGTAAAACAAACAATCATGAAAAAAACATTTGGCATTATAGGAGCAGGTAATATCGGACAAACAGTAGCCCGTCATCTGGTAAAGGCAGGATACCAGGTAGTTTTAAGTAACAGCCAGGGGCCGGATTCTTTAAAAGATGTAATAGATAGCATAGGTTCCGGAATAGCTGCCGGTAGTGCTGCAGATGCAGCAGCAGCCGATATCGTACTGCTTGCACTTCCCTGGTCACAAATTGCTACATTGACCGCACTTACCGATTGGAAAGGTAAGACCGTCATCGATGCTACAAACCACTTTGTATCGTTTTCGCCCGACTTCAAACTGGCAGATATCGGGGATAAGGCTTCCACTGAGGTTGTGGCGGAATATGTGCCAGGGGCCAACATCGTTAAATCTTTTAATACGCTTTATTTCAAAATTCTCGGACTGGATCCACAGGAAGGAAAGGGTAAACGTGTAATGTTTATTTCCGGTAACGAGACCACTTCAAAAACCGAAGTGGCCGCAGTGATAGTGTCTCTTGGATTCGCCGTAATTGACCTCGGTACACTTGCACATGGTAGTAAATTGCAACAGCCAGGTGGCGCCGTAGCAACCCTTAACCTTGTAAAATACTAATCGACAAAATTTTCACAACACAACCTTAAATACATTAATATGAAATTTGCAACATTTATCGGCAGGATACTTTTTTCACTCATCTTCATTGTTTCCGGCTTGTTACACTTCTCTTCCGCCACAATAGGCTATGCCGCATCACGGGGAGTCCCCCTGGCTCAGCTGGCAGTTCCGCTTTCTGGTGTAATGGCGATCATAGGCGCAGCCAGTATTATATCCGGATATAAAGCCAGATTAGGCGCTTTACTGATCATTGCATTCCTCCTTCCTGTCACATTCGCAATGCATCCCTTCTGGACAGTTACTGATCCGATGATGCAACAGGTTGAGATGTTCATGTTCCTGAAAAATATGTCAATGCTGGGTGGTGCTTTGC
This sequence comes from Chitinophaga sp. CF418, assembly GCF_900142925.1. Taxonomy (GTDB): domain Bacteria; phylum Bacteroidota; class Bacteroidia; order Chitinophagales; family Chitinophagaceae; genus Chitinophaga. The sequence continues at coordinate 30,992 of NZ_FRCN01000010.1, read as the reverse complement.
TGATAGCTATTCAGGGCGTAGGATCACTGAAACCTTCTGATACAGTCATCGGCAATAAAGTAACACTGGCGGGTTCACCTATATAAATTTTTATTCGCTCATCGTTAAGGGGACCTTCATAGGAAGGGCCCTTTTTCTTGTTTCATATACCATTCTGCTGTTTCCTTGATACTCACATGATAGGGGGTTGGTGAAAAATGGAAAGTTTTTTCAAATTTCTCACTGCTGAAAATAAATGAATTACCTTCCTGGCAACTGATCTCATGCACTGCCTGGATTGATGGATCAAACGGCTGCATGGCTTTCAGCAACCATGAAGGTATAACAAGCGGCTTGTCCGGTGCCTCCATATAGATTGACGCCAGCTGAATGAACTGACGGACCGGAATTGCCGGCTTGGCTGCCGGCATATGCCAGATGTGGCCATTGGCAACTTTGTTGCTGGCAAGTATATACAACGCATTCGCGATATCCGGACAGTAGTTGAACGTTCTCAGGTTATCTGCATCTATCAGCCACCTGGCCCTTTTTCGCTGCCACAGATTATGGAATATCATGCGGTTCGTCTTACAGAATGCCAACAACCCCGGCCCAAAAAAATCCGTCATCCTTGCGATAGTCGCTTTGATAGTGCCCTCTTCCATTTCCCGCTGCAATAATGTGGCCATTCGCGCTGCTGTAACCCCTGCGTCGCTACAGGGCCTATATGGAGTGTCTTCTGCTATTACCCCGCTCACTTTTCCATATAGATGGGCCTGATCAAGATAAACAAGTTTTGCACAGCTCTCTTTGGAGGCATTGATTACATTGCGCATCGCCGTAATCCAGTCAATGGCGCCAAATTCACTATCAAAAGGAAAAATAGCGGACAGATAAATGACTGTAGATCCGGCAACTGCTTTCAATAGCTGTTCATAATGTTGAATATCTGCCGTCCGGTGCTCAATTTCCGCGAACTGTAAGGGTGTGGAACTTACAAGGCGCACATTTTCTTTACGCTGTTTTAATAACATCAGAAGCTCAGACGAAATCATGCCGTCGGCCCCTACAAGGGTATGTAATCCCATGTTGATCTTCTAGTTTTACCCGTTTAATAGGAATATACTGCAGGCTACAACAATAGGACGGCAGTTTTTATCATGGCATTACGGAATGCTTTTATTTGACAGTCCCAAAGTTACTAAGCGGCATAGGTTAGATGTTGTCAATATCAATGAAGAACTTGTTCAAACTATCTTTGGGATATAAAAAATCATGTCTGAACAGGCCTCTTATAAAGAAGAAAGTACGTTCGAAATAGTCGCTACAGTTTTTTGCTGATCCCTAGCTTTTTCATTTTTGACATGAGTGTAGTAGGGGGAATATTTAACATTTCTGCAGCGCCACCGGGACCATAAACTTTGTTCTTACAACGGGTCAGCACAATCTGTATATGTTCCTTCTCGACCTCATCTATGGTTTTGACGTCGTGCTGCTTCCGCAAAGGCTTATCTGTCATGAAACCCGGTTGTAAGAACACATTTTTGATGATCTCCCCATCATTCAGCACAAGCGATCTTTCAATAGTGTTTTCCAGTTCCCTTATATTCCCGGGCCAGTCATACCGCATCAGCGCTTCCATCGCATCCTGTGTTATGCCACAGGCAGAGATATTGTGCCTTTCCGAGTATATCTTCAGAAAATAGTCTGTCAAAAGTGGTATGTCCTCCTTCCTTTTCCTGAGTGGTGGCACCAATATTGGAAACACATTGAGCCTGTAATAGAGGTCCATACGGAAACGACCCTCTGCGACCTCGTTTTCCAGTATTTTATTTGTTGCCGTGATTACTCTTACATCTACCTTAATCGTTTCCCTGCCCCCTATGCGTTCTATTTCCCGTTGCTGCAATACCCGCAAGAGTTTCACCTGCACATCATGTGGCACATCGCCGATTTCGTCAAGGAAGATTGTGCCTCCGTCTGCCTGCTCAAATTTTCCTGTCCGCTTGTCTGTCGCACTGGTAAATGCTCCTTTCTCATGTCCGAACAGTTCAGATTCTATTAATCCTTCCGGGATAGCCGCACAGTTGATGCTGATAAGCGGTTTTTCCCTTCGGGGAGATAATCTGTGTATGTGTTCCGCTATCTTCTCTTTACCGGTACCCGTCTCTCCAAGGATCAGTACAGTCGTATCTACCGCACTGACCTGTTTTACAAAATCCATTACTGCCAGGATAGGCTTACTTCTTCCGATAATATCCCTGAATATATCCCGTAGCTCCGTCTGTCGCGGTCGGTCCGGCGCTGGTTGGGGTGCTGATACATGTGTTTTCGAAAACATTGACAGGAGTGCCACCGTTGCCAATGGGGCCAGCAGTTGTTGCATACGGCTTAGGAAATGCATCGTTTTATTGTCATATCCTTCTGGAGATTTACTATAGAAGTAGATCAGGCATGTGGCATCCTCCGTATTAAGGGGTAGCATCGCATGTGAATGAAATCCGAAAGTGCCGGCAAACAATTTTTTTCTGGGATGTACGGTCATATGCATGCCAAAGTCCATCCCGTTGTAATACACGATCGCACTCTCACTCGCAGATTCCTGTTCCATAACATGCAGGTCAGCTTCTTTTACAGCGCTTATGGTAAGCAGCTCTTTCCTTCCTATCTGCTGATATTCGTTGTACGTGATCCTCAGAAAACTGGTCCATGATGCCGCATGCTTGCCGTCCTGCAGCAGAATGAACTCAATCAGGTCAAAAGATATGAATGGCTGGATGGCTTCAGTGAGTGCAAGTAGTCTCTCTGCTGCTGCAGCCTGGCCCGACTGTATTTTCTTCAGCCGGTCACGTAGCAGCAGCTCCTTCTGCAGATCCGCTTCAATACTGTTCTGGTGCCTGTAACGGGCAATTTCCAGGGCTATCAACACCTCTTTCTCCCTGAACGGTTTTACCATAAAGCCATAAGGTTTGGTGCGTTTGACGGCTTCAATAGTACCACGGTTTGAGTTGGCCGATAAATAAATGAACGGGATGTTTTTTTCGTTCAGGGTGACTGCCAGGTCAATACCTGTTGCTGCTCCTTTGAGAAATATATCCAGTAATACAATATCAGGTGTCTCCCTTTCCAGCAGCTCGGTAGCCTGTGCTACGGAACGTGCAATACCACAGACATGATAGTGCGCTTCCTCCAGCATCATACGCAGGTCCTTGGCAACGAGCAATTCGTCTTCAACGATTAAGATCTTTTCAGGCATACTTATCTTCATTTATCAATTCATGGGCCCATCTCTCTGACCCTGTTCCTGTTTGAATACAAAGGTCAGCTGAACCCGTTTTGGCACTCATAGGTAAAATCGGCTTCCAGTTGTTCGGCCACTGACTGGATCAGTGAAGTGCCTGTTGATGAACTGCTGTTCCAGTCAACGCCAGGCGGCAATCAGAAGAAGCGGAAAAGGTCTGGAACCACAAGTTTTCCCTGTTTGGCGATGGAGCGCAATTGTTAATTACATTGGCTTTGAATTAATTGATTTTGTTTTGCAAACAATGTAATGGAGCGGACGACCTGACTGGTATAAATATATATGCAAATCCACAAAATTTTTTGGCAAAATATGTTATTATATTGATAGTTTAGGTGCGTGATATTTAGGCCCGGCGGGCAACAACGATATTTCGTTATGCTTTCGGTTTATACCACGAAATATCGTGCGCATATGCTGTAAATATGATTTGTAGATATGTAATTACCAGGTCATTATATTTTTGGCATGAAAATGTTTGTGCCTGCGCAGTGGGTAAAAAAACCAGCGAACGATTCCGATGATGATAACATCTGAATACCTTGTATTTGGTGCAACAGAAGGTACTGGATATGCTTTTTCATCATTGTTGATGGACAAGCAGATTCCTTTCACAATATTTGCTGAAGATTTAAATAAGGTACCTGCTGTATTCAAGACAAGTAAATTTATTAATGTCATTGAAGGACGGACTGATGACCCGCCCCTGATGGAGAAAACCCTTAACGATAGACAGTATGTTTTTCTGGGAAATGACTATACGTTGTCCGAATGGAAGGAGCAGGCCATTAATTTATTCAGAAGTATTATTACCGCTGTCACGTCAGGACGGCCTACGCTTATATATCCGGGAACGGTGCTTCAGTTTGCGGGCGGGATGCCTGTCACAGAGCGGGCCGCACCACGCCCCGCTTGTAGAAGGGGAATACTGGAGGTGAAGCTGGAGGATATATTGCTGGAAGCTGTGGTAGAGAAGAAATGCAAGGTGATGATTATGCGCTTTCCGGAATTATATGGCCCGGGTGTAGTTAAGACAGATATCTCGGCGGTCTTTTCAGCAGTGGCAAGGGGAAAAAGGTCATCTTATCCGGTCAACATCGATAGTCCGCGGCAATTCGCCTATTCTGAAGACGCCGCAGAAGTGACTTTTCGCGTACTGAAACAGCATGATAAAGATTTTTTCAGTGTATTTAACTATGCAGGAAATACTTATTCTTCAGTTAGGAGTTTTATTAAACAGATACAGGAACAGGCGGGATTAAAGCAGAACATTAAAGTACACAGTAAACGAAAAATACGGCTGTTGTCGTTTTTCAGTCATACATGGAGAGAAAAAAATGAGAGAAAACATTTCTTTGAACAGTCATTTTTAATAGACGATTCCCGTTCGAGAAAATTAGTCCCCGATTTCGAGCCAACTGCTTCCACAGAAGCAATTGCCAATACGCTTCATTGGTTCAGAAGCAGCGGGAACAGGTTTAATGCGTGAAACGATGAATGTAAACAAGTCTTTTATGCGGTCGCCACTGATGACCATCTGCGCAACTTTATTTATTATAATGAGTTGTAGCCGGTTTTTTTTTGTGTATGCCAAAACCGGTACGCAAATGCCTGCTATCCAGGAGGCCGCAGAGGATAATAGCGACGTCAGACATTTGTTGGTCAGGGCCGCAGAATACTACGATACCGAGTGGAACTACACAAATAAAAGGAAGATCGACAGCGCATTGCCATTGCTAACCGATGCATACCGGATTAGCGTACTGCACCGTAATATTTATGATCAGCAGCAGTCCCTCATAGACCTTGGCAAATACTACTTTCGCTGTGACAATATACCAATGGCTGAAAAATCCTTCAGGGAAGCTATCCGGATAGATAGTGTGGCCGACAGGGAAGATCTGCAGGCGTATGCCTGGTTCCATTTCGCTGACAGATCGCCGGTTATTGATGGAGATGCTGACGCTAAGCTGTTCCGCTATCAGAAAAGCCTTGCGCTATACAGGTTACTTAACGATCTTACCAGACAGGTAGATATCTATCAGCGTATGGCGTCTTGTATGCTGAGCAATGGACAGGCGGCGGCGGCCAAACATGACCTTATCTGGTTGCTGAAGATCCAGATGACATATGGTGATCGCACGCTTTATAAAACATACCACTATCTTGCTACCATTGAAGCCAATGAAGGCAACTATAACATTGCCGTAAATTATGGTCTTACCGCGTTGAAAAATCTGAAACCTGTTGGAGATCTTTTCATCGAAAGCCAGGTGTATGCCAACCTCGGTAAGTGGTACCTCGAACTGGAACAACAGGACAAAAGCCTGTTATATCTGAATACTGCCTTAAGAAGATTCCAGACAATCGGTAACCCGGATATACATCAACGATTCTATGCCTATTATCTCCTGAGGCAGATCGTACAGGGAATGATCAAAGCGGGGCGTTCGAGGGACGCTATCTATTTCATTAAAAAACAGGACGCTCTCATGTATAAGGGTACTGACTATGCCAAACAGTTCACAAATGGAGCGCTGGGAGATTGTTATACCGCTCTTGGAATGTATCCTGTTGCTGAAACTTATTATATGATGGCGCTGAAACAGGCACTTCATAATGGCAGGACATCCAACAGCCATAATGAATACTTTCAGATAGCACGGCTGTATATGAACTGGAACCAGTATGGTAAAGCTAGTCATTATATCAGGATGTTCCTTTCATTAAAAAGTGACGCTGCCGATATTGCCAAACTCAAAGAAGTAAAACTGATGCAGTTCCATATAGATTCTGCCGCCGGGAGGTATGTGGCTGCAATCCGTCATTATCAGGATTACAAACAGCTGAACGATTCCATCTTTTCTGAAAGAAAGAGCAAACAACTGGAAGAATTGCAAATACAATATGGGACGGCCCAGAAAGAGCATAGCATACAGATGCTCACCAATAAGCAAAAACTGCAGCAAAGCGAACTGGCCCAGGCCAATTTTAGCAAACGGCTGTTCATTATCGGCGTTCTCTTTCTGCTGGTAGTTCTTCTACTGCTTTACTATGGATACAGGCAGAAGGCCCTGAAGAACCATCTGTTGCAGAAACAACAGGCGATTATCAGTAAAAAAAATAGTTCCCTGCAGGATCTCGTTAACGAAAAGGAGAAGTTGCTCGCAGAAAAGAATACGCTGCTGGAAGAAAAGGAATGGCTGTTGAAAGAGATACATCACAGGGTAAAAAATAGTTTGCAGATAGTCATCAGCCTGCTCTACTCCCAGTCAAAAAGACTACGTGATCAGGAAGCCATCAACGCCTTCCAGGATAGTCAGCAAAGGATACATTCCATTGCGCTGATGCATCAGAAACTGTACCTGTCAAATAATATGCAGTTTATTAATATGGGCGACTATATTGGGGAACTGGTGAGCCATCTGAGTGACGCTTTCAATACAGCCGGACAAGGAATCACCTTCAGGTTGCAGATCAGCAATGTCATGCTAACATTACAACAGGCAATACCTGTAGGCCTTATCCTGAATGAAGCTATAACCAATTCCATAAAATATGCCTTCGCCGAAACAGAACAAGGCCTGATCAACATACGTTTGACAGCCTGGGATAGTCGTTGCTTGCTGGAGATCATGGATAATGGGAGAGGCCTCCCGAAGAAATTCGATCCCTACAATGCCGAAACACTCGGAATGACACTGATTCGTGGCTTAAGTGATCAGCTGGAGGCCGTCCTGGAAATCTGTAATACGGAAGAAGGCGTATCTATCAGAATAATTTTTTTTCAGGACAAAGACATAAGTGCATTTGAATACAAATATGTTCCGACTGCCTGCGGATATCAATAATAGTTAATTTATGAAGAAGAAGATACTTATTGTTGAAGATGAATTTACTGTTGCCTATCAGCTAAAGTCCATACTGGAAGCCGCAGGTCATAAGGTTTGCGGAATTGCAATATCCGTATCAAAAGCACTTGCCCTGATCGATATACACCGGCCGGGTCTTGTAATGCTTGACATACACCTGAAAGGTGCGGAGAGTGGCATCGAGCTGGCACATATATTGAACGATAAACGGATCCCGTTCATATATCTTTCTGCCAATTCAAGCGAAAGCATACTCTCCCTGGCAAAAGAAACCAGACCACATGGATTTCTTGTAAAACCATTCCGCGAAAAGGATCTGCTGGTGGCAATTGAGATCGCGATTTACCGCGATGAGAATAGCCTGGATCTGAAGGAGGAGCAGTTAGCGGCTGTACAGGCTTTCCTCAAAAAAGCAGCAAACGGGCAAATGGAATATGAAGCGCAGTTTGCGGAAGTGCTTCAGGATATTATTCCCTTTGATTTCCTTAGTGCATTCACATATGATAATGGCAGTTGGCAATTGCATGACTGTGGCTTTCTTCGTATTCACTTTAAAGAATATCAGAGAAACGGGCTACAACAGCTTTCAAACATCTCCGGACTTTCAGTCACTGCACTGACACAGCTCAGTCTTACAAATGTCCCGGTAAACACCTCCTCGGTGTTCATAGGCTCCGGTTTTTCAGAACTTGCGGCCAATAGTACTCTTATTGGTTTTGTTGCGACGAACCTGAGAATGGAATCCCTTTTCTTTCAGCCGTTGCTCATGTCTGACGGCACAGTTATCGCCTTGTGCTTCTTTAGTAAAAAGTCAGCCCCGTATTCAGGTGAACATACCGGAATGATCAATTTTCTTCGCGGTCTGCTGGAACCGGCAGTGGAGACGGTCTGCAAAGCCGATCAGGCCAGCGGGAAGGCCGTGCCTGAAAATCGAAGATCATCGTCCGGAGGACAGGAAGAGCACTTTCATGGCATAGTAGGCCGCAGCTCATCGCTGCTTGCCGTATTTGATTATATCAAAAAAGTTGCTGCGCGCGATACTTCGGTACTCGTAACCGGAGAGAATGGTACCGGCAAGGAAAGAGTGGCAAGGGCAATACACCAGCTCTCTCCAAGAAATAATAAACCGCTTGTTACTGTCAATTGTGCATCTCTGCCGCCCGACCTTATAGAATCGGAACTCTTCGGTCACGAAAAAGGAGCATTTACGGGCGCAATCAGCCAGCGGACCGGAAAATTTGAACAGGCATCCGGCGGGACTATATTCCTTGATGAGATAGGAGAGCTGCCATTGAATGCACAGGTCAAATTGCTACGTGTACTGCAGCAGCGTGAGATAGACCGTGTTGGTGGAAAAGCCCCGGTGAAAGTTGATATACGTGTCATAGCAGCCTCAAACAGGCAGCTGGAAAAAGAAGTCGCTGAGGGGCGGTTTCGCATGGACCTTTATTACAGGCTAAATGTGTTTCCCATACTATTACCTCCGCTGCGGGAAAGAACTGAGGATATACCATTACTGGTTGAACATTTCCTTAACCAGCATTCACTTAGGGTAGGAGGTACCCCTTATACAGTTTCTCCTGTCGTCATCGAACATCTACAAACCTATCACTGGCCAGGTAACGTGAGGGAACTGGAAAATATAATTGAAAGAACTGTTGTGCTTTCTCCTAACCGCTTCATACAATCAATAGTATTACCCGCCACCGTGAAGACAGGTAATCGGCCGGCACACGATGCTGTACAGACTATCGAAGAGATTGAACGCGATCATATCATCCATGTACTTAGAAAATGTAACCGCAAAATATATGGAGCAGGTGGCGCCGCTCAGCTGCTGAATCTACCACCTACCACTCTTACCTCCAAAATGAAAAAACTGGGTATTTCCAAAGACCTGATAGAGTGATATTCATACAACCGGCTTCAGGGGTGTAACCCGACTCAGAATGCTGCAGATAGCAATATCCTGAATCGGGTGTTTTACATGCTTATGCAACAAATGCTGTGGCTGTAGCGAGGTCTTTATATTCGCTCAATTGCTGCTCTATAATTGAGATTTTACCGGCTGCTGCGGCATAAGCATCATTGCCCAGGAAGAGATGCACAGGCGGTTTTTGCAGGTTGGCAATATCGATAAGTATAGTCGCTGCTTTTTCCGGATCATTAGATTGATTACCATTGATCTCATTTAAATGTGCTGCTTCTGAATGACGCGCCGACTCATATGCATCGATAGGGTTCGCCGCTATTTTGATGGAACCTTTTGACAGGAATTCCGTACGGAAATAGCCGGGATAGACAACTGTGGCGTGAATACCAAATTCCCTTACTTCTTCTGCCAGGCTCTCTGTAATGCCGGCAATGGCAAATTTTGTTGCACAATAAATTCCCCATCCCGGAAATGCCGCTGTGTAACCGCCGATGGAGGAGATGTTGAAAATGTGTCCGGCCCGTTGTGCGCGCAGGTAAGGCAATACGTTACGGATTACATTTATAGCACCAAAAACGTTTACATCAAAACTGCTTTTTACTTCCTCATCCGTGAGCTCTTCCAGTGTTCCCGATTGACCATATCCTGCGTTGTTCACAACAACATCTATACGTCCGAAATGGCGGATGCTTTTTTCAATGCCATTTTTTACATCGTTATTGTCAGCCAGTGCCATTTCGAGTGGCAGAAAAGTATCAGAAGCGGGCCCTATCTCGCGCTCAAGAGCATTCGCATTTCTGGAGGTAGCGATAACACGGTATCCGTTTGCCAACAGTTTTTTTACTAATGTGAGTCCCAGTCCTTTGGAAGCTCCTGTAACTAACCATACATTCTTTGTATCCATTGCTTTGAATTTTTTAGTGATTTTGATGACTCAAAGATAGAATGATATGTCAGAGGGTCGCTTATGTGAAACAAACCAAGATTTGTATAAATCAAACAGATTGACTTTTGTGCAGTGTCGCGTGTGTGCTTACCTGCCGGCGGCGTTATCTTCTTCTGTCACTTAGTTAAGAGCTGTACGCTGTAGTTAAGTGGTATCCATTCGTAGGCAACTCCTTTTTTTATTAACCGCCCGAATCCGGGAAACGAAATATGATCCGCTGCCACCATATACTTCTTTTCCGCAGCTTCCCGGTATAACATTACACGCTGTTCCGCCGCCTTGTCTTTATCAAAGTCATACTCGTCCCGATTGTCCGGCATCGCCAGCTGAACTGCGGAGATGTGAACAAGGTCCCCCCAGAACACCATTTTGTCTCCGTTGTTTTCCAGTGCGAAGAGTGTGTGTCCGGCAGTATGTCCCGATGCCTCCAGCGTGCTGATGCCTTCAAATAGAACGGAAGCTCCTTCAAACGTGCGCACTTTTCCTGCATCCAGGTACGGTTTGAGTGCCATAAAAGCAGCCCGGTTGGCGGTGATGCCTCTTGCTTCCGCAACCTTTGGTGCCAGATGCTGTGACCAGAAATCAATGTCAGCTTTGTTTACATGAATGGTCGCCTTCGGGAAGACCATTTTATTGTTCACCAGCAACCCTCCTGTATGATCAAGGTGAATATGCGTGATGAGGATATCGGTAATTTGCGTGGTTTGATACCCCGCATTCCGCAGACTTTGAATAAGCGCTCCCCCGTAAGTGCCGCCAAAGAGATCCCCGGCCCCGGCATCTACAAGAATATGGCGTGATCCGGTATTAATAAGATATGCATTGATAGAAGTCTCCACTATCTGTTTCAGATAAGCATGATGAAGTAACGTGTCTATGTTCGGGACTTTCCCCAGGAGCATGTGTGCATCAACAGGTACCGTACCATCCGACAGTGCAATCACTTCTACATCGCCTACCATCGTTCTATAGTATCCGGCCTGCCTCAGCCCGGATTGCGCAAATAATATCTGTGAGGGAAAAAGCAGTAAGAAAAGCCAATGTTTTAATGAAAGATTTTTCATAAAATTATTATTGTTCAGGAAAAACTTATATTAGTTACGCAAAGTTACCAATGAGAGGTATTGTAATATCAATGCAATACAGATACTGGTAACGATAAAGTAACCAGTAAATATGGACAGGGATATTTTCATTTGTCATAATTGTCCTATGACCAGGACGATGGCAACTATAGGGACAAAGTGGAAACCGATCATCATTTATACGATTGGTAAAAAGAAGGTGCGTTTCGGCGTCATTCATGCGAAGATGGGTATTATCAGCAAGAAAGTACTCACCGATCAGTTAAGGGAGTTGGAAGAAGATGGAATCGTTAAAAGGGAAGTTTTTAAAGAATTACCTCCACGCGTTGAATACTCACTGACCCCGAAAGGGCTTGAGTTGCTTCCTATCCTGAATATGTTGACCCGTTGGAATCAGAAACACCATGGGAATACGTCCGGCAAGGATCGTAAGCCAAAGCTTTAGTATTGGTAACTTGACTGATCGACTGCAGGCGCATTGTGACCATCTACCTGTCTAAAAGATAATTGGTTTGTACAAGTTTATCATTGATATCTGTAATTCTATTTGCCACACAAACAATAAGTTTGTCTCATTTTTTCTTTGTACTGATTAATGCAGTTAGCTTCCCCCGTGGCAGTATTTGATCTGTATCAATTCATTTTAATGATATGGCTCATTCACAGAAAACAGGATTGTAAGCAATTTTACATTGTTAGTATCAATAATGATCGCTGACAGGATCACTAATGTATTCATCAAAATAAAACTTTATGAGACAATTATTGCGTCAGTCGGGTATATTGGCCCTTCTGCTTCTATCACATCTTATCTCATCTGGCCAGCAAAAACGGGATAGCAGGCAGGAAGAAAAAAATAAAAAATTTGTAACCAACTTCTTCTACACCTTATACAATGACAAAGACCTTGTAAAAGCCATGTCGATGATGCTTTCCGATTTTATCAACCATCATCCGCATGGGGGGAGCGGGGCTGAGGGTACACTAAAAGCAATGCAGGAACATCTTTTCGGAAAGTACCCCGGTTTTTCCGTATCAATTAAACGAATAGCTGCGGAAGGGGATCTCGTCTGGATACAGTGTTTTACCAAAAATGACGTGTCAGATCATGGTAAGATGTCAATGGACATATGGCGCGTCCAGGATGGGAGAATAGCTGAACATTGGGATATTATCCAGGACGTTCCGGCAGACATCGATCCGTCGTTTATGTTCAATTAAAAAGCTAGATCTGCCAAATATAAACAGACCCAGGTGGTCCAGGATATCTTTGATAACCGGCTTGATGTTTTCTCTTAGCAGTTTGAAATGATCTGTGATCGCTGCACGTCCTATCCTTTTACCGATCCAGGGTACGTTCTTCATATCGCCGGGAATGAACATTTCAGCCTTCTCGTCAAAAGAGTTTGCTAGTTCTTCAGGAGATGCACCAGATTTGAATTTGTCGAAGAATGCATTGACAACCTTTAGTGCTGTCGAGTCATAAGCAACTACTGATAAACCTGTGTTGGCAATAGCATTACTTAAGTTGTAGATCACCCCTTTATCAGTTGCGTCGGCACCTTTTGCATTCTCATTGAAAGAAGCCATGACCATTGTGACCATTCCGGACATTAGAATTACTTTTTTCATTTTGAACGTTTATGTTTAAGTCAAAATTAGATCGACCATTTCTAAACAAATAGGACATTTGTAAAAAATGAACGTGACAATTAGCAAAAAGCGCAGTTGTAATTGGTCGACGAAGTTTCGGCTATATTTCTTTGGAAGAGAACTTACAGTCGCAGAACAGAAAATGAAAGTGGTACAACTAACTTGTTATTGGAGGTCAGCTTGCATCTCTTTTTGAAGCGGCCTGTTTTCTGATGCGGCTGAGCGTTTCCCTTTTGATACCTAAAAATGAGGCGATCATATACAGGGGTATCCGATTATAAAGTGTTGGGTATTTTTTAACAAAGTTATCATATCGAATTTCCGCCGGCTCGCTGATGTTACTGAAAATTCTGTTCTGATGTGCTTCAAAGTTTTTGGCGGTCAGCCTATCGATCATACGTTTGAAGTTGGGAATAGTTGCAAGAAGATGATCCCAGTTCTCCCTGGAAAACAAGATCAGTTCACTGTTTTCAAGGGCATCGATATAACAATTACTTGGTTCACCGGACATAAAACTGGTAAAATCAGAGATCCACCAGTTTTCTATGGCAAATTTCATAATGTGCTCCTGCCCATTTTCCGCTGTGCGAAACAAACGGAAGCTTCCTTTCGCAACGAAGCCTATAAAATTACTGAACTTACCTTCTTCGAGCAGAAGTTGGTTTTTTCTAACTTTTTTTAAAACAGAGACTTGCTCAATGAGCTCCAGTTCGCTTTGAGTGAGTGCCCCTTTTTCAACTAGGTATATCGCCAAGGTTTCAAACATTTTAAACGACTTTGTACAAAGCTATTTAAAAGTTCACATACTATTTTACGCCACCTGTTGAATGTGTTGATTAAATGATTCATGCATAGAGGGTAGAAGCAGGCTGCCGGTCAACTTACTATTGCCCTGCTTCAAATTATAATAAAAGAGGGCAGCAGATCTCTGCTACCCAAAGAAATACTACTTCATTAAACTTAGATTCGTCAGGCCGCCGTCAGAGAGTATTTCCGTGCCGATAATGAAAGCCGAATCGTCAGATGCAAGAAATGCTGCTGCTTTTCCGATGTCAGAAGGCACTCCTTGTCGTCCGGCTGGTGTAATATCGATCCAGAGTTTTTTAACAGCGTCGACCTGTTCTTGCGGTACAATTTTTCCAAACACCGGAGTGTCAATAGAACCAGGAGAAAGAGTGTTCACCCTGATCTTTCTTGACAAAAGATCAAGCGATAAACCTTTGGCAAGGGAAATAACTGCCGCTTTTGCAGCTCCATAGATGGTCATACCGGGAGCTGCGCGATGGGCGGCGCTTGAACCGATCAGAATGACCGATGCTCCGTCATTGAGATATGGCAATGCTTTTTTAACAGTAAAATAGGCGCTTTTAAGGTTAAGATCCATATACTGATCATAGTTTTCCTCAGTCACATCATTAATGTCGGCCATTGGTACACCATCAACGATACCACCTGCATTTACGACGAGGGTATCGATCTTACCGAATTTGAGAGCTGTTACCTTGAATACATTTTCCAGGTCATCCAGATTGGTTACATCTCCTTTGATACCAATGAATCCCACTCCCAGTTGTATTGTAGAGCTATCCAATGTGGTTTGATTCCTTCCGGTGATCACACCAACTGCTCCTTCATTTTTCAATGCTTCTGCTATGCCGAATCCTATGCCGCTATTACCGCCGGTAATCACGGCTACTTTGTTTTTTAATTTCAATTTTGATAAATTTATTACGATCCAAAATTGAAGATTTCCGCACTGGACAAAAAAGACATTTGTTAATAAAGTACTGTGATAAATGTCAATAAATTCATTATCTGAACTTTAGATACCTCTTTCAAAGCGAAGATTAAAGTCTTAAGATTATCGTTAGAGTTGCAAAATCTGCGTTAAACTTTTTAGATTTCATCTCCACAGTTCGAACCAGTAGGTGTTTTAATCACAGTGAATTGTGCAAAGAGGCCGATGCAATGTAAATTCCATTAAACTAAAAACCCTTCAAATCCAACGATCTGAAGGGTTCATTTTTTATTGTCGGGGCGACTGGACGTTCATCCTTATATATCAGTGTTTCAGTATTCAGTTTATAAAATTTTTGTATGTCTATTGAAAGGTTTATGATAAACCTAATTAACACCTCGAACCTCGAAAAATACATAAAATTAGCTATTAAGCGCGTCACAGAACCCGCACGGCTATGGGCTTCCAGCGACTATAGAGAAAAGCAGAAATTGCAATTGATGATATTCCCGGAGAGAATCTACTATAACAAAGAAAAAGACCAACCTCGGACCACAAAAATAAACTCTTTGTTCTCGCTTGTTGCAGATTTGACGGGCATTTCAGACAAAAAAGAACCCCGACCTTTTGAGATCATTCTCAAGAAGTCGGGTTTGGTGAACCGGATTGGTTCAGTATATTTTTATTTAAGTGAATGGTTATCAGTTGTTTATTGTGCATTTATTAGGTTAGTACGCTCAAGTGAGGTTGTACTCAAATGATACAATTTGCAGTGATTTGAAGGACTATTATGAAGATATGAAGAAATGGTGTTTTGAGACCATTTATTAGTGAATTCGCTAATAAACCTGCAGACTGGAAGAGATTAGCATCTTTAATACTCACCTTGGTGACCTTCTTCATCCCAAAATAGAGATTTTCGCTATTAATCGGAGATGCAGGTATGATTTACTGTCAAAGTAGGGCTAGTTCAGAATCAGAATATTTTACTCAGTGTTAATAATTATTGAGTGCACGACCCAAGACAATACTTTTCGGATGTGGCTTGTTGACACTCTTTTGCCTGTGACTAACTGTTAAGGCCTTAACACTTAATGTTTTCATCTTTATTTATGGTCTCTCGCGGTTGTGTACTTCCTAGCCCGCATGAATGAGTCGCTGTAGCACAAATTTAAATGTGTGACATACCGCTTAAATTTTCTCGACGTACATACAATGCGCAGTGTCCGTTTTTCTTTGTAGTGGAAGTGAGTTATTGATGTTATGCAATGCATGTACAACTAATGTGTTATGTGTTTTGTTGCGTCGTTTTATCACCTTTGCGACTAGTTGAATTTGATGTTGCCCAGTACCTATTTTAGGTTTCCTATACTTTGTTCGAGCATATTCATAATTCTCAATTTAGATCTGGCCTGCAGCCAGTATGAAGATTGTTGTAAGTCATCTTATAATAAATCTGTAAGGTTATGTTAATACTGTTGTAAGAATACGAGCGTATTAACTCAGGGCAGTAGTTTTTTTATTAAAGACGTGCATTACCTGTAAGATGTTTATCCTAGGTGAGCAACGAGCCATTTTATGTGTATGATTTGCCAGCGGTTGGAAAAATCAGCCGTCGATACATGCGATAAAATCAAAATTGCTATTAGGAGACAATTTTTAAATAGTGAAAATGACATCGTTTTTATTGACAGTTCTTGTTTGTCCTACAGTTCACATTCGTTACGGTCAAACATTAAAATATGTAGTGAAAGAGGAGGCCGGTGAGCTAAAACTGCAAAATAAGACGCAGAAAGAAGACATCCATAGGAGAAAAATGATAAATAGAGCTGTTTCCTCTATAAGAAGTTATTAAATCACCTGAATATATAAATGCAGATGGACTATTTTATCTACCCAATAGTATGTTTGTTTATGATATACGAATAGGTTTGGTTTTAATGTGCGATAAAATTAAAAGAAATCATCAAATTCGAGTGTAGCCTATGAGAATGAAAGGCGTATTCCTGGTTCTTGTTATTATGTTTTTAGCTCTGCGGGGCTTGGGCCAGGGAGGAGGTAACATTGAGATGGGTGTTTTGCCATCTTCGCCAGAAGCATCAAGCCTTGCCAAGTATATAGATTTTCCGATATCTCCTTTTACTGGCACTCATAGTCTTGAGCTGCCATTGCACGAAATTAAAGTAGGTAACTTTTCAATGCCGGTTGCGCTGACTTATCATTCCTCTGGAATAAAGGTACAGGAAATCGCAAGCAGAGTGGGTATGGGATGGACGCTGCAAGCCGGAGGGGAAATCATCTGTGCAGTAAATGGCAAGTCAGATCTCGGTTTTTATGGTGTTGTCGATCCTAACGGAGTAACTAACAACATTAGTGGAGGAACTGATCTTTTTTACTATAGCTTCGCAAGCTATAATGGCAAATTCATTATTTCAGTTGATCCATTTAATGAAGCCAACAATGGTACTGTAAAAGAAGTTATCAAATTGGATAGTAATAACTTGAAAATCTCATTTATTGACAATGAGCATATAGCCATAGTTGATGAATCGGGAAATAAATATTCTTTTTCGTTGGGAGAAAGCTCAACTGACAAAATCACGTATTTGTTCGGAGCTGTAGATGATCTGAGTGCGCCATCAATGTCTTACTATGAAATCGGCGCTAGAACAGCATGGTATTTGCGTACTATTCAGCTTTATACCGGAGAGGTTATTACTTTCAACTATGAAAAAGGAATAGTCATAGACTATGAGTGTGATAATGTTCGCAATTTTACTAATTCGATACTATGGTCATCGTTAGCATCATACGCTCCTGAATTTGGATATTCAAGCCAAAGGCATATAACCACGGAAGTATTGACGGCGATAAATTATCCGGGGGCTTCTGTTTCATTTGCATATAAGGAAAATCGACAAGACCTATCGGGTGATAAGGTACTTACCTCTGTTAAAGTTTTTTCCGACGGAAACGTTAAAGGCTACAGATTAGCCCATTCGTATCGGGACGCGTTTAATGCAGCAAATTCACCCTCCACATTTATAGCAAAAAGACTATATCTAGACAGTGTTCAGGATATAAGTGATTTGTCCTCAGCCATTACGTTATATAAGCTAACATATAATGAAACACTGCTACCACATAGAAAGTCTTTTAATCAGGATATGTGGGGATACTATAACCAGACTGGTAACACAGTCGGTATACTTCCGGAAGTATATGTTTATCCAAGAAGTAAGAGACATTACGAAAGGTATCTACCTTTCAAACGCCCCAGCACTGAACCTGTGGAATTATATGTTCCCGGACGAAACATGTCTGTAAATACATCGCTAGTACAGGCGGGCATATTAACATCAATTACTTACGGTAATGGTGGAAGTACAACCTTTGAGTACGAACCAAATGAGTTTCTGTGGTTGCCGGAGACTTCGTCGAATGTTGCGGATGCGTTTAATATGAAAGCAGGAGGAGTTAGGATAAAACGTATCACACACACAGACAGTACCAAATCGCAAATCATAAAGGATTTTGAATATAATCTTCCTTTTGCTGGTTCGAAGACAAGTGGTGCGATAAGTATACTGCCATTATTTTCTTATCCAGGTATTGCGGATTTTTATCAGAGTGGGGCGGTCGAAACAGTTGACTATTATCAAAAAGTATTAGTTAATACTATCAGAGACGCTACTGTGTTAGGGGGCACTTTTAATTCTACCGTAGGCTATAGGTATGTGACTGTTAAGACACAGAACAGCGGTAAAACTGTACATCAGTTTAGTTTTCCAGGTGCATATGGGGATTCCAATGATGACCCAACGAAAGGATGCAGGGTTGATATACAAGGCTTTTGTGACAGTAAATTTAAGCCTTCAGTAATGTCTCATGTATATTATGCCAATCCCAGTCCTTTAAAACCTAATAGAATGGGAATGGATCTGGTTTCTGATTCTGCAGGCACTTATCCATTTATTGGAGGGGTAAATTATGACTGGAACAGAGGGGTGCCAATAAAAGAGTTACAATATGACGTGACCGGTAGGTTGGTAAGCAAAAAGGAGTTTGATTATTATACCATCACTGGAAGCAGAACAATCAATGAAATTACAGGTGCGGATGTGTGCTGTGGAACTGAAAGCGGTGGTGGGCGTCTAGTGAAATATGCGCAATCATCATTCTTTACGGCTACGGCTAAAAGAATAAAACAACAACGTGAAACCCTTTACACAGGATCAGATTCAATAGTTTCAGTGGTGGATATGTCATATGACACACAGAAGTTGTTATTAGCCCAGCAAATTGCTTTAAACAGCAAATTAGAACAGAAAATAACGCAGTATAAATATCCCCATAATTTGCAATCGGGGAATGCTGTTTATACAGAAATGGTAAATAGAAATATGTTGGCACCTGTTGTTGAAGAAACAGAGCTGCTTGCAGGAAAGATCATCAAAATATCCACAACTGACTATGATATGAGCTGGTTTGCTGACAAGCGACTTGTCGCGCCTAAATATCGCTGGGAAAAATATGGAGATAATCCAATAAAAATATTTGAGGTGAAGTCGTATGATTCTACGTCTCATCCTTTATCTATAGTTCAGCAAGATGGTCAGTATTCTTATAAATGGTCAAAAAACGGTGAAATGACTGCTCAAATTATAAATGCATTGCCGGAAGAAAGCTATTACGAAAGTTTCGAGTCAGATCTTGCTCGAGCAAACGACGCCGAAGGTGCAAATACTGGCAAAGCATATTATTTAGGAGATTTTCAAGTGCCGTTCGTTGCCCCTAACAGTAAATCATATCTAATAGATTATTGGTATAGGGACCAGGGGAAATGGATAGAGGTAAGAAAGAAGTACACTAATAACATGCTGCTTTCAGAAGGGGATGCAATAGATGATGTAAAAATCATGCCTTTTGATGCTGCTATGCAAACCCATACATACAATGGCATTTATGGAGTAACTTCTATTATTGATGTTTCAAATAAGAAAACAACCTATCATTATGACAATTTCGGAAGACTGTCTGTTATAAGGGATAGAAATGGTAATGTGTTGCAATTAGTACGTTATTCAACTGCCCGGAAACCCGATCCAGAAACACCAGAATTATATAGTAATAATGAAAAGTCCAAAGTTTTCAACCGTACAAATTGTGGCAGTGGATACGATGGTGGTAGCATAACTTACAGGATACCTAAAGGAAAATATAAGTCATCTGTATCTGCCGGCGATGCAGACGCAAAAGCACTGGCAGATATTGATGAAAATGGACAGGAGTATGCTAACATATTTGCGAGCTGTGTAGAAAAATGTGATAGCCCGGATCGCAAATGGATAAATGGAGTATGTGAACGAGGGATTAAGAAATATACCCGTTCTGTTAAGGTAGATGATGCTTATGACTGTTACATTCGGTACTATTTTTCAGATGGTTCCAGCTCAATAGAGATATTTGATGGTACATATGGAGCACCATGCCAAAATTAAGTTCTGAATCCTTTACAAAATATTGAGATACTTTCATGAATATAAATGTGAAATTCAGTTTGTTGTTTTTGATAGCAGGAACGCTTGGTTATAGCCCGCTATCTGTAGCTCAGACAAATATTCCTTCTAAAGTTATTGGCCCCAAAACAATAAGCTCAGGAATAGCTACTATTCCATCTGCGTATCAAGGGAACGCGAAAATCAATTACGTAAGAATAAGACGGCCACAACTTCCTCTAAAAGATGTCAATGCTGTACTAAATAGCGGCTCTGTTGCGGAGGTACGGCAGGAAACTCAATATGTTGATGGATTAGGGAGAGTGTTACAGACAGTAAAAAAAGGGGGATCTCCTGGAGGAAAGGATCGTATTCAGCCTGTTATTTATGATGAAGATGGAAGGAGAGTTTTGAATTATCATCCTTATGTGTCTTCGGCCAGTAACGGGCAATTTGAGTACAATGTATTTGCAGCGCAGGCTGATTTTATGCGGGAAAAGTTTCCTGGCGAGCAGGTTTATTATTCTAAACGTGAATTTGATGGTTCGCCTTTGAATAGAGAGATCAAAACATACTCAGTTGGTAATAGCTGGGTTACCCGTCCAGTTGAAACGCGATATCAGACTAATTTGGCTATTGACTCAGTAAGAATATGGAACATAGGTTCAGGTATACCTGTCAGCACAGGTATTTATGCCGCAGGCCAGTTATTTAAGAGTATAATTTTAGATGAACAGGGAGCTCAGGTCCTTGAATATAAGGACAGAAATGGTCAGGTTGTACTAAAAAAGTCGCAGGTGGCTGGGAATCCTGGTACTGGACACATAGGATGGTTATCTACCTATTATGTCTATGACAATGTGGGAAATTTGCGTTTTGTCATAACACCATTAGCTATAGAGGCAATAAAGGATTCTTGGACAATAAACTCAACCATAGCAGATGAGCTGTGTTTTCAGTATCAGTACGACGAACAACAACGTGTTGTAATGAGAAAGCTGCCAGGCTCCGGGCGGGAATTCATGGTGTATGACGTGAGAAACCGGCTGGTTTTTACACAAGATTCTGTTCAGCGGACTAAATTTCCTATGGAGTGGCAGGCTACTTTTTACGATGGATTGAACCGTCCCACAATGACTGCCATTTATAAGGCGAGTGTCACGAGAGATGCTTTACAAACCTCGATGAATGCGGCGACCACTTCTCAGTCTATATCTTATGTAGCTCCGGTAAAGGCTGATCTTGCATTGTACAACTATGACGGTAGTTCTTTGTATGTTGCGCCCAACTCGATATTATTTTTGGATGGATTTGACTCTGGTAACAATAGTGAAATAGACGCAAGGATAGAACCTTCGACTGTAGGTGATACAACTGTCATACTAGCCACTAACCCTCTACCTAACATACCAGTATCTGCTTTGACTCCTCTAACTTATACTTTTTATGACAACTATAATTATTCTGGCAAGTTGGCTTTCGTTGCCACAGATACTGGAAAATTGGAGGCTACAGATGCCCAGTATCCGGACAGATCACCAGTCAGTGAGATTACTACAGGTAGGGTAACTGGTAGTAAAGTAAGGGTATTGGGTACTGATAAGTGGCTGACTACGACTCATTATTATAACGAGAAGGGGCGCTCTGTTCAGATGATAAGCGAGAATAATTTCGGGGGCAAGGACGTCCTGACAACACTGTATAATTTTAACGGAGCGATGCTGGCGACCTACTTCCGCCATCAGAATCCTAAAAGTATAACGCCGCAGAGTACACTACTGACAAAGATGACCTATGATCATAGTGACCGGTTACTTACAATCAGAGAGCGTCTGAATGATGATGCCGGACTGGAGAGATTGGTTGTGGCAAATGATTATAATGAATTAGGACAGTTAAGATTGAAACGTTTAGGTGTAACTCCTTCAGGAGCAGTGATCGACAGTTTGAACTATTCTTATAACATCCGTGGCTGGTTACAGGGAATCAACAGAAATTTTGTAAACAATGGCAATAATACATCCAATTGGTTTGGGCTAGAGCTGAGTTATGATTATGGATTCGATTCCAGTCAATATAATGGTAATATAGCTGGTGTTAAATGGAAAACACGTGCAGATAGCGCCTGGGCTTATGGTTATCGTTATGATACTGCAGGTCGTCTTATCAAGGCTGATTTTACGCAAAAGAATGGTGGCAACTGGAGCCAGGATAAGAAAGATTTTACTGTCAGTAATCTGACATACGATGCTAATGGCAATATTCGATCTATGTGGCAGAAGGGCATGATCGGAACCAAAGCAGATACCATTGACCGTCTGACATATTGTTATCGTCAGAATAGTAACAAGCTGGATTCCATATCAGATCCAAACCCCGCAAAAACAGCTTCAGCAAAGCTTGGGGATTTTTTAAATGGTACGAATTCAGGAAGAGATTATTTTTATGACGGAAACGGTAATATTGTTGCAGACTCTAACAAGCACGTCAGTGCTGTCACCTATAATCACCTGAACCTTCCTGTAGAGATAGTTATTGATGGTAAAGGAAAGATAACCTATCAGTATGATGCGACAGGCAACAGATTGTCTAAGATGGTAACGGACAATACGGGCAATACTCCGAAAACTATGGTAACTGATTATGATGGTCTGTTTGTTTATCGTCAGGACAGTTTAGAATTGATCAGCCATACAG
The DNA here is from genome assembly GCF_900142925.1 of Chitinophaga sp. CF418. Classification (GTDB taxonomy): domain Bacteria; phylum Bacteroidota; class Bacteroidia; order Chitinophagales; family Chitinophagaceae; genus Chitinophaga. Next base: position 8,290 of record NZ_FRCN01000010.1, on the reverse strand, counting down.
AAGGACGTATTCGCCCTGTTTATAAGACGGGAGTGCCAATTACTTATGCTTTTGATTACTTTGAGAGGGACAATTTGGGCAATGTCCGAACTGTACTGACGGATCAAAGTGACTTTAGTATGTATGCTGCAACAATGGAAGTTGCAGCAGCAACTGAAGAAACCGCCCTATTCAGTAATGTTGAGGAATCTAGAGCAGATAAGCCATCAGGCTATCCGGATGATCCCACTACCAAAGAGAATAAATTTGTTGCTAAGTTGAATGCCAAAGCAGGAGGGAAAAAGATCGGGCCATCTCTTGTCCTAAGAGTTATGGCCGGAGATACCGTTAAAATCAATACTAAAGCTTTCTACAAATCCCAAAGACCTGAGCAGAATAAACAGAATGTACCTGTCGAAGACATGTTGATAGATCTTGTAAAAGCATTCGGACTAGCTACGAATAAAGGAGGGGATATACACAATTCTGAGCTCGCATTTAATAATACTCCCTTTAACGAGAACTTTTATACAAATGATTACCAGCGTTTAAAGGAGGTAAGTCGCGAGACACCTTCTTCTGGACGTCCCAAAGCATACCTCAATTTCGTTCTGTTCGATGATAATTTCAAACTGGTTGAGTCTAACAGCGGTGTAAGGCAGGTCAAGGAAGTTGCAGACGAATTGCAAGAGTTGGTAGTTGAAAAGATGCCAATTGAAAAAAGTGGATTTTTGTATGTTTATACCAGCAATGAAAGTCAACAGGATGTGCTCTTCGATAACATGATTTTGGGATTAAGTAGTGGTCCTTTGTTAGAAGAAACTCACTATTATCCTTTTGGGTTGACAATGGTAGGGATTTCCAGTTATGCATTGGCGGGTAATCGCTATCCTAAAAACAGGCTAGAATACAATGGTATCGAACATACCTCGGATTTAAACCTAAATGAGTATGATGCATTTTACCGTACCTTTGATCCTCAAATTGGCAGGTGGAAGCAAATTGATCCCGAAAGCGAACGGCATCCCGAGAATACACCTTACCATCATGTGTTTAACAACCCGGCGTTATTGTCAGACCCTTTGGGTGATGATACAACATTGATGTCATTTTTACCAAAGGTATGGCATCACTTTGACCCGAAAACTGATGTAGTAAGGATAAGTGGTATAAAAGTTACACCTAATGGTGGGGCGTCAGATCTTTCTGATCGGATGATGTTTGGTATAACTTATGGTTTTCACTATAGAGTAACCACAGCACGTAGCTGGGCTGAAGATTTTCTATTTGGCCAGCGGACATTTGGAAACCAATATATCGATCGTCGGGGAAACCTGACCGGTCATAGAGTGCCAATGCATGGTGTTCCACCCAATGTTAGTTTTAGCGGTGTGAAGCTGGTAGAGCTTGGTGGTAAGATTCGCAGGGTGATTACCGAATACAAATGGAGCTCAATACGGGTTAAACAGGCCGCGGAAGCAATAAAACTAGGAGAGACAGAGGTAACAGTAGCAAGCCGGGCAGAGGCAGAGGAATTGTACAGGGGCATGTTTATGCATGAAGGATATATAAACACAACAGGAATGACTGATGCCGAAGTAAAGGCCTATTATGGTAAAACAGATGGAACATATCATTGGGATGATGTATGGGACCCAGCGAATCCAGGCAGGCTCATGGGGCATGGAATAGGCAATCCGCACGGAGATAGACTTCATCTCCAGATTGAAGTTGCAAGAAAATTGGTTTATTATATATTTTTTTAAATAGATGAAAGATAAGTTTGAATTAGCGATTTACAATAGACTGAGAAGTGGCGGTGAAATTGCTGCAGAATTGACGGCTTCAACCCCTGATCGTCGCAGATGGATTGCAGTTGGTAAAACAAAGAAAAAGCCATTTGGTACTGAACACCTGGACTATATTTACATGGCAGTTCAATTTGAGATGGAAAAGATTACCTACGAGAATAATAAGAGGAACGATTACTACCAGGAAGAACATCTCGATAAAAAATTTTACTATCTCAACTCGGATGAAGAATTGTTACAATTGCTAGAAACACTTAAAGTAGATCCAAAATCGTTTACATATCCATGGAAATGTGATTATCCCTAACATGGATAAAATGCCTTCGTAGAAGCCGCACAAAACGTGCGGCTTTTGTGCTTTTGGGTGTTCCCGCCGTTGTGTTTGTTGCCTACCCCTGTTTTTCAAAAAAATACCATTTTTTTGGGTACTCTTTAAGCGTTCCAGTTGATTTTGTTTTTTATAAGTAGGCGTTCTGTAGCCGGCATCTTCGGTAAAACAATATGAGGGTTTATGTTTGCATCGTTTCAATAAAACATGTTTGCATTCTTCCGATGTTCCACTTTACGCCCTTTTATAATATCAGAGAAGAAAATATAGCGAGGTTGAGGAGTCAGTCGAAAGTAAAGATGCAGGTGCTCTATGAAGAACATGAAATCACTATCGTGGAAATTGAGACTACTTTACAAACCGCCGGGTTGCCCGAATAAAATTGTAAATGCAGTACGATGCTATAATCCTCATGACTGAATCGAGGAGTACTCCGATATTTAATTCTTGACCCTCGTACTTGCGTAGCGGATTTATAAAGCTGAAGAAATGACCAGCTGTTGTGGATATTTGTGGCCAGGAAAAATCAAAATGGAATCCCGCCTGGAAGCCTTGAATAAATCCACACGTAACCATCACAGCAAAAAGTACAACTCCGGCGGCTAGCAATGTGTATAGAGGTGCTTTGAAGCTCTGGCCATAGTTGCTACTCCATGAACTAAACCATAAAATAATTGATGTTTGCCGATCCGTTCTCCATTTGCTATAATTCCCTATGTCCTTTAAGTCGCGCCGTTTTCGTTTCAAATATTCCCGGTAAATATCCATTTCAAGGCCGTGAAACTTATGCTCTATCACAGAATCGCCCTGTTTGGAATAAGAATATTTGAGCTGGCGAAACATTTCTTTGCGGTCTAGCAGTGCAGAGTAATGAGCGCCATCCATCGCAGTGTCAAATTCAGCCGGCCAGGTTACATTCACAAATGTACAATCGATAAAAAAGCTATTATACATTTCAAATCTTTCAAGTTTGTCAATTGGGAGGCTAAAAAAATCTGTTTTAGAGAGATTTGAATTCATTATAAATAAGGATGGCTTCGCAGTATTGCGCTTTACCGGCACCAAATCGAAAAACCTCAGTTTTCCATTATTAAAAAGACCCTCTATCTTGAGATGTGTAAATGATATATTCTTAAATGAAAGTTCAGCATCTTTATGGATGTTTCCCCACAGATTTGTGCTAGCTATGTTCATTCTACTTATGGAGATATTCCCTGAGATCCCTTGACTCAGAATAACCAGATCATTTATACTGAACAAATCTGAATGCCCGAAACTATTAATTGCAAAATTTGTGAATTTCCCTCCTGTGATGTAAACCTCATTACAATTCATCGACAAGTCAATCCTTTCAAAATTTCCATTTATGATTTCAAACCGACCTTGAATTTTTCCACCATTGAATATTACCTGCTTTTTAAAATCCCCCCCAACAAACCTTACATCGTCTTCAAACACACAGTTCTTAAATTCGACTTTCGCGTAATTATGATTATGGAATACAACCTTACCTGAAAATATGCAGTCCTCAAAAGCAATCAATATAAAATCTGCCGGAACAAAATATTTAACATCAAGTGTCCCGATTAAGTACTTCTTTTTTGCTTTCAATCGGTTAGTTTCAGTATGATAGAATTGTTGCGCTTCTAAACTTTCCAACCAATCCTCAATTACTAAATCTTGGTATTCAATTCCATCAATTTCGCGTGTAGGCATAAATAGGTTTGAATTTTCCTCAATTTAGCTCATTTTGGATATCTGGCCCCGTATTTTGGACATCCGGAATATTATTACGCGTGATAACACACATCATTAGCCACTGCTTAACTTTATTTCAGAATCCGGACAAAAGGATCCGGTAAATTATATCCGTATTGTACTATGCCTCTAATTCTCCTTTGCTGTTTTAACTACATTGACTATTGAGTCTGCGATGTTTTTATTGTCTTTGTGCTCAACCTTCAAAAGCTCCAGCCGCTCAGTGCTTTGTCCCTTTTGAAGAATGAAGTTTCTTTCTGTTGCAGCAAATTGCAACATTATAGCTGCGGCTGTTTGATTGTCTCCAAGCTGTATGGCCGATTTCAATGCGCAAAGTTTAAAGTTTAAGTTTGTGATCTCATTTTGGAAGTATTTGATCTCACTGAGATTGTTTTTATACAACTTCAGAAAAAAGAAAGAAAAAACTTCGATAAATATAACCGTGGAGACTCTTGGTATGAAGTACTGAATTAACTCGATGGATGTCGTCATTTTAGTATGACCGTATAGGAATATCGCAAGAAACGACATGGCAAGCACAGTTGTTAATATTCCAATCACTAGATTGAGGTTTGAATTTTTAACTAAGCGGGATATTTGAGATTTCAACTCGTTTTCTAATTTAATAATCGAACTGAACTTATTTGAGTGTTTAATTTCGTACCTGAGCTGCTCAATATAATCGTTCTGAAGAGAATCAGTTTGATTAATAGATGGAAATCTGCTTTCAATTACTTCCGGTAGTACACCAGTAGCATCGTCTATTAACGATTTTTTCAAAGCATTGGTCAATATAGTTTCAATGTCTAGCTTTAGATGAAAAGGACTCTCTTTGTTGGTTCCATCATAATAGACGAGTCGTGTAGGCCTGTCTTCTAAATATTTTAATAAGAACCACGCTAGGAAAGATACCAAAAGTAATGTTAGAGTGATAAGAAGTATAAAGAACTTATACTTTATGTCTCCAGGCGCTACCTTTGTAGGATCAGTTGGTAACATAACAACAGTTTTTATCATAAGATACAACCCAAGTACAGACACTAAGCTGATTGCAAAGTAATTCTTGTATTTGCTTATAAACTTTTGCATTACTAGTGTTTTTGATTTAACATCATCAAGGTTGCACTTATGTGTAAACTGTAACATCTGTTATGGTTAGTTGAGCGCGGTCATAGGCCTTATCCCCCCGGAAAAATCCCCTATTTTGTTAATAATTTGTCTATTCTAGCCGGATGGAGTAAATTAGTATTGAAGCTGTTTGTTAGCACGCATTGCTTTTTTATAGCAGGGACAATTAGAACTTAATAAGCTTGGTTATTAACCCATCACAAGTATAGTTGCGCATCAGCAACCATTGCGCTGAAATTTATATCGTCGCTATTATCTGCTCCGCCTAACCTTGTGATTATGAACGCAAGAACCCTAATTGCATGCATTTGCTATGCACTGTTTTTCCTGTTTGTAATGCTGCCTTGAATAAACTCATTTCATCTAATTATTATTTGTATGCCTGTGATTGTACCTCACGTTCTTTTTTGATTCCCTTTCTCTTTCTAATTCCATCTAAGGGGTTTAGTTCAATTGCCTCCAAATCGTCCAACTCAATAAATATGGTACGGAGGTTTGTGCGGTACCTGTTGAAATTGTTGGCGGTCCATTTATCGCCTTTGTTGTTTCCGATCTTGTTGAGTAGTAGGCGCATATGTTTTTTTCGTATACTTCTAATAGGCATGTTTGATAATAGTACGCCGTTCAGCTTTATTGCATCGGCTGCAGCTTTGACATGTGGAAGCTTATTTTTGATATCCTTCTTGGATTCCAGATCCATTACTTTGAGATCCAATCCCATCTCCAATGCCTGGATAAATGGCGTTTTCGGATCTACCAGCTGGGATATTTCTTCATTCGTGGTCTGCTTTTCCTTGATGTTTAAAATAGGATTGTACCCCTGGTTTTCAGAAGATCTCTTTCAAGGTCGCGTAATTCACGCATTAACTGTTGTCTGTCTTCCAGCGTTTTTACACGATTCAACCTGGCTTTAATGACCTTAGGATAGCCTTTAGGATATTTTTCCTTGAATTCCGGATCATAGAATCGATATTCTATCCGCCAGGTTTTTTTCAAAGACGCTCGGGTAGTATTCCAGTTATCTGGGAAGAAATTAAAGTCGCTATAGCGACAACCATTTTTTAGGAGATTCATGTAGCCAGATTTAAAGTGCCAACGAAAGTGTCAACGTTTTTAAAAATTGCTACAAACTTGATGATAGAGAAGGTTGAAATCCTTGTCAGACAAGGCTTTCAGGTGTGGGCCTGTCAATACAATTTTCGAGCATTTTATGGATGATTTGAGGAAATTGGTCGGTGAAGATGAGGATTAGTTAAGTTTCATGTTATGTATTATAACATTTGTGTAATGTTATTTAAGGAGCCTTTGACTTCGAATGTTACTCACGGCTAATTATCCGCTGTAATGGCTTCAGGTGTTCAGTAATAGTGGTTTTCAACCCTATGGCATTTTCAACGGTTTCGTCTTGATAAACTTGCTCTTTATTTTGTAGATAACGCTCGCTTCATATTGGTATCCATTCGTTATTCCATTCTTCTTGTGTAGGTTGTTCCAATCTATTCCTGCGCGATTTTCGATTTTGGTTCTTAATTCGTCGAGTCTCGCGTAATATCTTATTCCTATTTCGATGTAGTCCTCCCTGGACCAAGAGTTCGAACTTTGTAACTCAGTAATCAGTATATGATTTAAGACCTGGTTTATTTGTGATATATGCTCTGATATTCTATGATCGATCCAGTTATTCAACATGAGGACCTTGCCAATTTCATGGTGCACTGTTTTAATAGAATGTGGCTCGTCTGGATTTGATCGTTCTATAAAAAAAGCATACAATCTGACTTGGGTATCACCTATGTATCTAGCAGCTACTCTTTTGAAGATTTGCATAAGTTTATCTACGGTCTCGTAAGCTTCAATTCTCTTATTTATCACTCTTTTATAGTACTCGTCACGGTAAGTAATACGCTTGTCCTTCCAGCTAATAATAGCAGAAATAAAAGTACTAGTCAGGGTGCTTGCTGCAATAGCTCCAAGAATTACCTTCCAGTCAATACCAGTAGCAGCAGCGGCACCAGCTGATTCTAAGGCAATATTATGCATAAACATTTGATACTATTTTAGTTTTAAGTAAATTGAGTATTTAACTTTTCATTAACTCTAAACGATTAGAGACAATCCTAGATTTATTTTCCTCCTTCCAGGACGACCTGCAGTGGTCTATATCTTCCCGACGAAATTGATTCCATATAGGACATCTTTAATGGTAGCTGGTTTGAAATAATGTCATTAAATCAAATTAAAGTAAATATACTGCTAGTGCTTAGTATGGCTGTTAATTGATTGTTAACCAGTTTGTTAATTTGATGTTAGTGAGATTTTGAGATGTTAAATTGGTCAAAATATAGCTCTGATTGTTGTGTAAATGAAGCCTCTACTATGATGTTGCAGAAACTAGATCAAGCTTTAAAAAAGCCTATCAAAGAGACCAAACCACAAACAAACAATATAATTTTCTTAAAATGATTTTCTAGTGAAACTTTCCGTTATTATGAGAAAGTCATGTCAACAGCAATTATTTACATCCGTGTCAGCACAGAACTGAGAACCTAATTAATCTTACTGGAGGGCAGGAAGACTTAATAACAAGAATTATTAAAATCGAAAAGAATAGAGGAAATACGCTATCCTCTCAAATTGGCTTTAAAATTTTATCCTTCTTGTTAAAACTAACGGACATTTGCCTTTCTGTAAAAATGTCAGCCAGATAAAATATTGATAAACAATAGATTAGCTGGTTCGAATCCAATCGCCCATCCTTTAATAGGTTTTGGTGGCTTAGGGGGGATAATCAGTGGAATAGGCGGTTCGAATCCTGTCAACTCTTTCTTGCTATACGATGTTTTTCGGTGTGAAACGAATGTTAGTAGAGCATGACAACTAAGAGTGGGTTAGGATCTATAAACGTCCGTCTATATTGATAAAAAGACACCGCAAAAAAAAAGAAGCCGTCTCAATAATAATTGAGGCGGTTTTTTCTTTTGTATAGCGCTATACACATGGGCATATATGCAGAGCCTTAATTTTATTCAGTAAAAATATATGAAGGGCCTAGGGAGGTGGGAACAAGTTTTTGGGCTCTTTCAGCTCTTTCTCATGCAGTTTTCTTTCTTAAATTGTGAGCCAGAGCCAATAATCCAGCCTCAATTGTCACTTTTTCAATGCCTCGTAGCATAAAACGTTTAAAGTGATGATTGTGCTTGATATTACCAAACACAGGTTCAACATCATAACAACGCTGTTTACGTTTAGCGATTCCTCGGCTGGTCTTTAGGCGCTTATCGGCCTT
>NZ_FRCN01000009.1:96493-402618 GCF_900142925.1 Chitinophaga sp. CF418 | reverse complement strand
TGTATATAGTCGGGGTATGAACCAATAATCGCCGTCTCATTCTCTTGATAGAAGTAATTCTTACGTTCATTACCCTCGTAAATAAACGTTGTTTTAGCCCCGCTGGGATACTTAATAGCCGTCAGGATACCCGACCGTGTATAAACACTGTCTGGCTCGCGGTTAGCACCTGTGTAGCTGCCCACTGCCGGAATGAGATCGGCATTAGCCTTATTATTGAAATAGCCCCAATGATCCTGCGAGGTGTTGTTTACTTTCGGCACTTTACCACTAGCATAGCTGAACTCATAAGGCAACAGGGTTCTGAACTGTGTATAAATGCTCAATCGTTGCAGCTTTAATTTAGATATAGAAGTATCGGTACTTCCATAAGGAAACAAGGTCCCGTTACTAGAAAAATATTGGTACTCCAGCTTATACCCCATTCGTAAGACGGTATCCCGCAACTCGATATTCTTGAGCGCATATTCCCGTTTAGAATCGGCCCGCTCTGCAGTATCGTACAAAAAGTTCAAGGTTACGTTGTACGGAAACATAATTTGTTCCAGGTATTTCTGCTCTACCCGTATATACTGGCTGTTGGTGTAATTAATCGGGGACTCACCTGCACGTTCAAAACGGCTGGCTACCTGCGGAATGGTTTTTCCAGTCAACACCGTTTTGTATTTGAATTGAATGGTATCTTCCGCATAGGCCGAGATAATAGAAGTAAGATGCCAGGCCGAAACATAGGAGGCTGAATAATCGTAACTGGAAAGATTGCGCGTAGTGATTTCCCGGTTGGAAAATAAATACCGTGATCCATCTTCAAAAATGATGGTGAACTCGGTTATATTACTCGCTGGTATGCCGGAAATAGTGCCTGTTTTCCACCGCAAATTGATATTCTGCTTAGGGATGGTAACCACAGTCCCGTTCTTTCCAATCAAAAACGTTCCAGTTCTACCAGCGACGTTATATTGAAAAATATCCTGCTCGCTGTCAATAGAATCGGTTCCGTAATTTTCATCAGTGTATCGTTTAGGGTCCCGGCCAGTTCTTGATCCTGGATCCACTTCTGGCGTATACAGGAAACCACGCCCGGGAAAATCATCCGGAAGCCCACGTTGGTTCCTAATGATTATTCCCCCCGCACTCAATTGCCAACCTAAGCCAATGTTAGAGGCAGGTTCGTCAACTTTTACGCCTCCAGCGAAATAGTCTAGAGAAACACTCGTTGCAATGCCACTTCTTGTATAACTGTGAATAGGAATACTGATATTGGGTATACCAGTGAAATAATTGACGGGGATATTTATTTGTTTTCCAGATGCGACCGCTGCAGCCGAGCCGGAAATACTACTGTTCATATTCGGTGCTTCCTGTGCCACTATCGTTAGCGGCGATAGCAGAAGCAGGACCATAAAATATAGGTATCTCATATTTACCTGTTTAATTGGGGGATCGGTTTACTAATTTTAGAATCTGTATGAGTAATTGGAAAGTCGAGGCTATAATGAATAGCCAAATCTAACTTTGAGACCATTGGACCTGGGGATTTGGGATGCTGCCAAAAAATCATATAGGACCATTATGTTTCCTTTTAAACGTGCATTGATCTGATACTTCCTGCTTACTCCTATAAGCGCAGAGGTTTGCCAATCATGCCAGTTGGCTGTGTTGGTAGTCACTCCTTGAATTGATAAGCGATTTAGATCAAAACCACCATTCAGGTAATACATGTTTTTAATCTTCCAGTCTACGAAAGACCGTAAACTGACTCCCGAATGAGAAAAATGGATATGTGACCAATCTGATCCAAGACCAAGCTTATAGGCAATCCCAAGTCCTACTGATCCGTTCTTATGAAAATGATAGGCTGCTTGTGCGGCAACATCAGTGGTGGCAGGAAAGTATTTGGTAGATCGTTGAAATTGTATATTTCCGCCCAGTTCAATTCGCTGCCAAAAACGTTTTGACTTCAATGGAGAAGGTTTGAAGTTGGGCATTTCAGCTGCGTTGTCAAGGTCTTCATGGTTCTGCCTCAGTTCATTCATTCGGCTCCGGGCAGCACTCATCTGGTTAACGACGGCGCTCCTGATGTTAGCTAGACCTGGAACAACTGACTGGGAACCGAGCTGGCTTTGTGCCGTCTGTAGCTGCTGTTGCATTACTTGGCTGGCAATACCGCTACCTCCTAACCGCTGTTGTAGTAATGCTTCCACCATAGATCTTGTCTGTAATCCTTCAAGCTTCACAGAACTGGCTCCGGAGGTAAGATTGAAAAGGGAGGCCAGTGTTGAATTCCGTTTAATGAAATCTTTATATAAAGATGATTTCTGTAAAATCACCTGCGCCTTGGCTTCTATCTTACTGCGGTCGTTCAACAGGCTTTTGTATTCGCGTATCCGGGCGCCGTAATAGTAGGCTTGCTGGTTATACTTTTGAAGGTATTTGCTCGCGTCACTATATCCTGTTAGCCGTTGTTTTAACAGCTCTTGCCGGCCTCTGATGAACTTTTTAATATCTTTTGCTTTTTCAAATTCCGCTTCAAGATCATTTACACCTTTCACAGCCTTCGACAGTTTATTCTTCGAATCTGACAGTAATTCTTTATGCTCTTCCAAAAAACGAAAGGTAGTTTGCAAACTATCCAGGTAGGCGCTGCTCTGCAGGCTCTTAATAGGCAAAACAGCTTTGGTAAAACCCTGGTAGCTGGAATCATTAAGGAGCGATAACAGCTCCTGATCGGCCTTACCTTTTAGTTTTCTTTTTATTTTCCGTTCAATCCGGTTAAGCCTTGTTAGTACCTTACCGGATTGTCTGTCCAGGATATGTTCTACCTTTTCAGTTTTAGAGCTTACCCTTGTCAGATACTTTGACGGCAGCTTTTGTAGATCGTTCAGCTTTGCAGTGGTAGTTTTCAGTAGCAGGCTGGTATCAGTACTGCTTTGTGAAAATACCTGTTGTATACCTACACTAAGCCAGGTAGCCAACCAGAGGATCATAAGTCTCATGGCATCAGCTTTTCAGGGGTGAACAATTATTTGCGAGCGGCCTTTAATGCATCTATTTCGTTCTTGAGCTGAAGGATGTACAGCGTAAGTTCTTCTACGGTTTTTAAAAGCGCTTTTTGGTTCTCTGCCAGGTCTATTCCTGTTTCAGTTATTTGCTTTTCGGAGGGTATGTGAGGCAGGTGCCGCTCTTTTTGAATATAGGCTTCTAATTGTGCAAGTGGCGGAAGCTGGTATTCTGGTTTAAAAACGTAATCAGGCCAGCTGCCGTATGGCTTGATCATTACCTTTGTGAACATACCCGTGCCGTTTACTGCCAGCTTGTAGCCTTTGGTGTCAGATGTCCCGATACCTACATTGCCTGCCATAAAACCATTACCCGTGATCCTCAAATCCGCTATTTGGTCTTCGCTTTGCTGGTTCCGGATGCTGTTGTCGTTCAGATCAGTGAGGTCATACATTGCAGAGGACGCTATTTGCCAATATACCGGATTGGCCACCGTAGGGGTATCTCCGGTTAAGAACACATAACCAGCTGTTCCATAAGGACCAGCATATCCGCAAACCACCATATAGGCATAATCTTCCCATTTACCTGTGCCTGTATTATTGGTGAGCCACTGACGCATTGCGCCGGTACCTAAAGCGTTATTCGCGTAATTGAGTGTATAACCAACGGGGATTTTGGCCCGTATAAGGTGTACCAGTGTTTTATTACTACCACTCATGCCTTGCTGCTGGTAACCGCCTATGCCTGGTGATGCAACTCCTGTATGTTTTAGCTGCAGGCAGTAGCCAGAGGTACTGGGAGCGGTGGATATAGGTAAACGGCTGAGCGTCACATTTGAGTTGGCCGTATTGTTATAGACCTCGCAACTGTTTGTCCCATTGGTGAATTGTTCATCGGGATGCATCCGCTTGGCTGAGCGTAATGCAGCCAGCAGGACGTTGAAAGCGCCCCGATCTGGCGTTGAAGGCACTGATGGTAGCACCAATTGTTTACCGATGTAGAGGGAATTAGCATTAAAGCTGCCGTTTACATCCAGGTTATAGGCCGGAGTGGTGGTGTTTATACCAACATTACCCGAAGAAGGAAAGGTATTCTGAGCTAGGGAAATACCTGCGCTAAGGCTAAGCGCGGCTAACAGTAAAATCTTTTTCATTGTGATTTTTTGAAATATTTATAATGGATTTACTTGGTATCGCCGTAGGCGAGCCATCATGAATTAAGGAGTAGCAATAATTGTGTTGACGCCTTTAGCAGCATACTTTATGCACGAACGATACAGGATCGTCCGCAATAAATGTATCATTTACTGCAGCTAATATGACCTGTAGAGGGGGGACTTATTCCTGATGGAAAAGAAATTGGGGCACAAAAATATTATTTCATAGATGAACTGGATTTGGGGTTGAGGTATGATTACGATATTTTGACGCAGATGAAGGTAGGATAGATTTATGAAAAAAGAGTTAATAACATGTTAACGGAAATAACAAAAGTTCATCTATGAATATTGAGGATTCCTTCTGTCAGATTAGCCTCCAGTAAACATATATTTGTATTAATAAATATATTGTTTGTTGGAATGTTATTTGGGCTCATGGTTTGAGTTTAGTATATTTATTTTATTAAAGGTTTGTGAAATGAGAAGTAAGAATTTGAAGCGCTTGAAATCCTTTTTTTTATTTGATCTCCCCGTTAGATACAGTTACGTTTACTCCTATTTTCGTAAAACTCATGAAGGACAGCGCGATATTTATGCCAGTTGGCCGGTGGAAGCAACACGCAGTCAGTTGATTAATAAGTATTGGAACAATGCGCTTTGGCATTATTTGCTTTTGGTTGTTGTGGCTGCTGTTGCTGTAGGGCTTTTCAATATGCAATTGAATGGTATGTATATGCTTGCTGGTGTTGCATTGGGAATGGCCGCATATCTGCCCTTGTATTTCCTTCTTTATCGGCCGATCTTTACCAGCGAGTTCTTGCCGATGCTGGAAACAGCAATTGCCGCGTATGAAGGCCGTGAACGTGCATGGCTGGAAAAGTGTAAACAAGATCAGTTAAGCAACAGGGCATTGGTGCTTCTTTTCTACGCATTTGATAAAGCAAGTAAAGCCAATTATCTAAACCCTAGTGATAGGTGTGCAGACTTGTTGCACAAAATCTTCGGGGCAAGTCCTGATGGGATCAAAAAAGCACTCGACCTGATCTTTAAGAAGGATAAAAGGGCCAAATTGGGACATCGTCATTTTGTAGAAGTGGGCAAAAGTTTTGAAGAAGCCTATGCTGTTTTAGAGGCTATGCAGTTTTCAGAAGGCATACAACAGTTGAAGCACCTGGAGCAACAATTTAATCAATAACGCACATAGAGTCTTATTACCTTTCAATCGTAGCCCTATTCATCTTAATTTCTGGGAGTAATATTTTGTTGCCCCACAGATCATTTCTCATAGCATTGCAAACGAAATAATAGGTGTCATATGAAGGAGAATTTATAAACTTCTGCAATCCTAAGATTACTTTGTCGCTTGCAAAGATGAAAGAATTAAAATATTCTACTTCAATTTCCTTGTCTAACAATTCTTCAGTTGTTAAATCAGAGCGTTGTGCCAATAGGAATTGCAAATTGTTAGGTAAGTCAACCTTTGCTAACAGCAAGAGGTTTATGCAAAAATATCTTTGCCTTTTTACGGCGTATTCATTTTCCTTCATTTGCTTTTTATGCTGGAAAAGTGATTGGAAATATGCACCAATAGCGCCACCGACAATACCTAGCAGTAAAGGAATGATTTGAGGCCAATTCATATTATAAGTTATAATGGTTGCATAGTAATCATTTTTTATTAAAACAAGTATACTTAACCTGTTTTCTCTTTTTCGGACAGCCATATTTGCCGTCTAAATCGGTTAAATATGGACAAGAGAGAAACAAATGTGCAGACAACAGCACCAATGCTGTTCCCAATTGAACCGGAACAGTTTTGGCAAATGCTGCGTGTATTGGTGCGTGAAGAAGTCAGTCAACTGGAAAGACTACCCGTACGTACCCCGGCATATGATACCCCCGGCCTCACCTATAAACCCCTCTACAAAATCGGTGAGGTTTGTCAACTATTTCAGATTACCAAGCCTACTATTTACGACTGGATTAAACACGGCAAATTGAAGCCGTATAAAATCCGGTCGAGGGTTTATTTTCTTTGGAACGACATACAGTTCTTGTTGCGGCCCGGAGAACAGCCGAAAGAATGACAGGCAGCGCTGCTACCTGTCGCGGAGATCGGGTGGGCCTACTCTACGCTGGCCCCAACCCACGAAGATCGAACGGGCTGCCTTGGCTTGGCATCCCGTTCCCGAAGGAGGTACAGGGGGCGTCGCCACCTGTACGCGGAGATTGGGCAGGGCTGCTTTACGCAGCCCCCACCCGCGAAGATTGAACGGGCCGCCTTCGGCATCCCGTTCGCGGACTCGAACGGATCTTCGCTCCGTTAGCGAGCGGTGTTTTTGCTGCGCAAAAACCGCTCGCCCCCTCGCTCCCGATGGTCGCAAGGGGGAGGTGCGGAGATTTTAGCGGAGAATGACGGGCAGCTACGCTACCCGTCTGCGGACATGGTACAGGCGGCTTTGCCACCTGTACGGGGAGATCGGGCTGGGCAGCAACGCTGCCAGCCCTCAAAGATTAAAACGTAGCAGGTATGGAACAGACGCTGGAAAAGAACAAGGGTAAAGGCGGCAGGCCACCCAAAGCAGTAAAGAAGGAAATCTGTACAGGCGTACGGTTTACCAGGGCAGAATACTTTATCGTCAGAGAAAGGGCAACTAAAGCGGGGCTACGCTATACCGGTTACATTCGTCAAATGGCATTGTTTGGCAGTGTCATAGCCCGTTTAACTGACGAGGAACGGTCATATATCAAACAGTTAATCGGTATGGCAAATAATGTCAATCAGGTATCAAAACAGGCCCATAAAGAGGGGATGTTGAATGCGATGCTACTTTTTGAAAGCTACCGCCAACAGATTGACAGTATCTTAAACCGGTTAAGACATGATAAGTAAAGTAATTACCGGTAAATCTTTTTATGGCTGTTGCCGCTACGTTTGTGCAGATAAACAGCGGGCCGAAATACTGGAAGCAGAAGGGGTAAGAGATTATAGTTACCGGCATATGGGTAATGATTTTGAAATGAGCAGGCAGCAGTTACCAGACAAGCGAAAGGCCGTGTTTCATGGCATCCTCAGCTTTTATCCTGGAGAACAATTAACTAATGACGCATTGACGCAGATAGGACGGGAATACCTCGAAAAGCTAAGTCTAACTAATACCCAATATGTGATAACAAAGCATACGGATACCGATCATTTACACCTGCATATTATAGCCAATTTGGTTAACAACTGGGGGAAAGCAATCCGTGATAACTG
This sequence comes from Chitinophaga sp. CF418, assembly GCF_900142925.1. Taxonomy (GTDB): domain Bacteria; phylum Bacteroidota; class Bacteroidia; order Chitinophagales; family Chitinophagaceae; genus Chitinophaga. Next base: position 395,197 of record NZ_FRCN01000009.1, on the reverse strand, counting down.
GATAGGGTTACGCGGCAAGAAGGCCGCGCAACAGCTCACCCAAAAATATCAGCTTGTTCCTGCCATCGAAAAGAAAATAGCCCTTACCAATCTGCAAGCCCTTAATCATGAAGAAACGGCCCGTTATGAAATTTTTCAAGCTATAGAAATAGCGTTGCCCCGCTGTAAGACCCTACCAGCATTGGAAAAGGAGCTAACGAAAAAAGGTATAGACGTACAGTATAAGTACAAAGGGAACACCCAGCAATTACAGGGCATTAGTTTCAGAAAAGATTCGTATGCGTTTAAAGGCAGCAGTATTGACCGGAAATATTCTATCGCAGGCTTACAAAAGTCAATGCAGCAGCATATAACGCAGGAGCATATGCAATCAAGCAGGCGCGGGTTACGCTTGTAACAGTAAATCTATTTAAGAATGAATCAAATTATGTATTATGAATGAGTTGTTATTACAGACAATTGTAGACAAGTTAAATAAAGTTGATGAAGGTGTCCGGCAAATAAATAGCGCGACGCCTCAAGTGCCGGATTACGGAGAACGGCTAAATACTGTCAACGCGTCTTTAGAACAGATAAAAGCAGAGCTAGCAGGAATGACAGAGCGGACAAAATTTCCAACAGCGGCGGTTTCTAAGCTATTAGAATATCTTGAAATAAATAACGATCTGCTGCGACGTCCGCCGATACAGAAAGTTAAGCATCAACATCATATAAATGCTGGGATGATTGTTTCCACTTGCCTATTCCTGTTACTTGTCTTAGGGAGTGTATGGTTATTTAACACACGCTCAACGCTACAGGATTATAGAGCAGGAGACATAAAATATCGTTATTTAAAGTTGCAGGGGGGAAAACAGCTACGCCCATACCTCTATGAAATAGATAGCCTGTATCATGCGCACCCACAAGTCTTCCGGGATAGTGTTCTACAATGGGAGGAAGAGAGACAGCGCATAGCAGATATGTTACATGAAGCACAAGAAAAGGAAGAAGAGGCAAGCCAGTTAAGGAATAGAGCGAGAAAAATTAGGTGAGGCCAGTCCGGGGGAGGCGCTGCCGCCGCGCCATCCCCCGCGCCCCTCCCGGCGAGGGTTTCAAACAATGGCGATTATGTTCGTTGTTTTACGTTCTAAACTCATCAGACTTTCCTGCATGTGAGGGGCTGGATTCCTATCCTATAACCGAACTGCTTTTATTGCAATTGCCTCCGATAAACTACTACAACACCAGCTTCTTCTTCTGCAGCGCCCTATATTCCTCATGGTATTCATGAATTTTCAACTTTTTAAACTCCTCGGGGTTATTTTCTATCCATCTGCCCACATGCTCCCCGATATCTTTCTGACCTGCAAAAAGCCGCTTTTTCTTAGTTAGCCATAAAACCACCATAAAATCCTTGTATCTATTTAATGGTGATGATTGAGTATCAAAAGGATCAAGTGGTACATTCTTAATAAGACGGTATTCAGTAAAGAGTTCCTTCCAATCACTAGGAAAAAGTACGGTTCCGTTATAGTACAGCATTAACTGCTCAAACTCGGAGATCTGATCTCTTAATGTACCAACAAATTGATACTTATTATTGTCATCTGGAAAGTGCTTGAATCCAGTAATATATTTTGCTGTTTGATATAAATGCCGGTAATACACACCCAACAACCCGAAATGTCCTTCGTACGGTGGATATTTAAAGTTATATACTAGCTTATTTGTCTCCCCATTTTTATAAGCAAGTTTCTGTTCAGCTGTAAGATGTTTCAACTTAATAAAAATATCACGCTCATCACTCGATAGTTCATTAAAATAGGGGAGTTCTAATTCCATTCCAATTCCATGATAATATATTAAATAAGCTAGACGCATTCTATCTATATCTATATGTCTGCCCAGTTGAACTTCAGATTGAATCGCTCTATCAATCAATATTTTGAGAGTTTTGAATTCTTGGTAGAGCTCATAGAAGCAATCCCTTCCAATTACTCCTGTAGCCAGGTTCATTTGAGCAACGTTTTCTTTATGAAGCCGCAAAAGTTCAAAAAAGCGGCTTTCAAACCTTTCAAGCTGCCAATCCTTTCGCTGTTGTTCAATATCTTCGCGCTGTTGCTGGTTAGCCCGGTATTGAACATAAAATGCAACGAATGTTAGAATAGCCCCAATAAAGCCTATCCCCGGCCCCCAAAATCCCCCTGCAGTGTCACCTATAGGACCCGTTGCGGCATAATCCTTTTTAATCCAGTCAACCTGCGTGATCCAGATGGGAAGGGTCAAAATAAAAATGGTCAATACCGCAATTCCGCCAGCGAACCAATAAATTTTGTTTTTAGATTTCATAGTGTATACAAGTGCTAATATCTTTTGGCTTATCTATTAATTTGGTTATACTTCTTCCTGACTGTCTGCTACATTCTGATGACATAATAATGCTTTCGGTTTAATAATTAGTTAATTTCTTGTTAACGCTTTCAAGAAAACGCCTATATAGAAGGCAAGAGGCCGTAATCGTTCTCACTAATCTCCAAACTTTCGCAAGAGTTTATTGCGTTAACCAGCACTAGCCGGCTGAATAGTTAATCGATCAACAGGAGGGTTTGAAAATAAGTTAGTAGATTAACAGCCCTGCCTATTTGTGGTTTATCAAAAATGAAATCTGTCAATACTTGGTTCATTTCTTGCCCTGTTCTGTGCACGTAATGGCTCAATATGTCTTTGATTTACTGAGCTTTTTTTATGTTGTGATGTCAATAATTCACTTCATTTTGTAAAACCGCAGCAGATATGCCTATATCGCCTCTTTTCTCCCATATTTCCCTGATCTTCCTGCTTGCTTCTTCCGGGGTAATCCTAATGTACTTGTAAAAATCACGCAAGCTTTTATGGCCGCTAATCTTCATTATAAGCTCGACAGGTGTTCCCGCCATAAATTCATTGGTACAGAATGAGCGGCGGCAGGTATGGGAGGTAACCCATGCGTATTTGGGTTTTACCTGTACTATGTCTTTATTACCTTTCTTGTGTGAGAATTTTATTAACTCACATATGCCTGCCAGTTGGACTACTTCCTTGATATGGCGGTTAAATTCGGGGTTGCTTACTATGGGAATCTGACGTTTAAAACGCCTTAGCAGTATTTCCTCCGCTGCATCCCGCAACGGTACAACTACCCAATGGTCGGATTTTTCCTGCTTCTTATAAAGTGATCCTTTCCGCACATCCTCCGGCTGGATAGACGAAAAATCGGAAAACCTCAACCCGGTAAGGCAGCCGAGAACAAACAAATCCCGGTATTTTACCAGGTGAGGTTGTTCGGAAAGATCGGTTTGATATATCCGGGCAATTTCTGTCCATGTCAGGTACACCGCATCCGCCTCTTCATCCAGTATTTTAAAGTCGGATAAATCAATAGGGGCGATGATCTTACGGCGCACCCTGTCCCGCAGGAATATACGAAGCTGTTTAATAGTTTTGCCTATGGTAGAGGTTTTTAGCCCTTTTATCTGTTCCTTTTTACCGTCAATAACCTCTGATCTACGGCGTTGAATATAGTCGTAAGTCAGATAGTTGACGAGGCTTTCGTACAGATTGAAGTCAAAGGAATCAAATGTGATAGCGGCTCCCCGGTGTTCCTGAAAGGCCGCCATGTGGTCTTTCATGTTCTTATACACGTTCAGCATACCCGCCGAAACTTTATCCCGCTTGCATTTGATATAATCCTCTATCTGAAAAATCAAATCTAGGTTTGTTTTGGGATTGAGGGCCGCTGCCTGTTGGGCCTTTTCTTCCAGTGTGGCCGTATCAAAGGCCGGGTGAAAGGTTTTCTTTACAAAAGCCGGTATGTCCTGTACATTCTTTTTCACTGCATGGGCAATAATGTCGTTTGCCTTCCGTAGCAGGGCCGCCAGCTGGCCGTTTAGGTCGTCAGCAGTTCCGTATGTCGGGGGGAGGTCGGCGGTAATGCGCCGGAACTTACGATTCCAATATTTAGGAGGAACGGCGATTTCCGTGTTCAGGAGAACGGTTTTATCCCCGCAGTATTGGATAAAGATAATACAAGTACTATCTTTGCGCACTTTGCCCTTTGGGCAGATTAGTTTGATTGGTAACAGCATACTCAAAAAATTTTAGTCGAGTTTTTAGTCGAGTTCAATGCTGTTAACCGTTATAAAGGTAGGACTTTGAAAAATTGGATGGTGTTATAAAATATTGAAAATCAACGAATAAAAGTAAGACTCAATAAAGTTGTGTAAGGCTTTTCCTGACTTCTGTAATCCCAGCGGGATCACGAAAGCCCGGCTTCGAATAGAAGTCGGGTTTTTTGTTTGCATGAAATATGCGTAAGATCCGCAACGAGAGCTAATAATGGATTTATTTTTGTAGTTCGAGTTGGGCCAAACTATCCAGTTAGGCCGGCATGGGCTAGTTATCAGACCATCATTTGATTCATTTACGATCTTGCTAACTTCATTTATAAAAACTGTTCAACCTTTCTTTAAGAAGATTATGTCCTATAATCTTCACTTAAAATAAGCCTGAAATAATTGACAACACTATGCGAAGCCATTGTAATAATTATGGATTCTCTTTCCATATATCAGAACCCTACGTCAGACCATCTGCATACGTGCCTGCTGATAAGGTATTTTGCTTACATTTAACCTATGATGTTATATACAATTGCTTTGCTATTATGTTGCCTATTCATCGTTTTGTACATGCGCCGTAAAAAGGAAAAGCAGACGAGGAGTCAGGCGCTGGCCGGTATTTATAGCGCTTTACTCAACGAGCATATCCGGTATTATCAACTCCTGAATGACAAGGAAAAAGCAAGGTTTGAAACACTGGTAAATGAGTTCTTACAGTACGTGCGTATTGAAGGCGTTGGCACAGAAGTCACTGATCTGGACAAAGTCTACATTGCTGCGAGTGCCGTGGTGCCCATTTTTGGTTTTCCTGACTGGAAATATCGTAATCTCACAAACGTTATCCTTTACCCGGATACCTTTGATCACAATTTCCAGTTTGAAGGTGATGAGCGAAATATATTGGGTATGGTTGGCTCAGGTTATATGAACGGGCAGATGTTACTATCCAGAGCCGCTCTGATCAAGGCGTTTTCTTCTTCTTCAGGTACCGAACACACGGCTATTCATGAATTCATACATCTGCTGGATATGTCAGATGGTGCGACCGATGGTGTACTTGAAAATCTGATGCGACATGAATATGCTGTACCCTGGTTGAAAATGATGCACGAGGAAATGCGTTGTATTGAGAAGGGAAGATCTGATATTAATCCTTATGCATTGACAAATGAAGCAGAGTTTCTGGCGGTGGCTTCGGAATATTTCTTTCAGAGACCTGAGAAATTCAAACAGCATCATCCTGAAATGTATGCGCAAATGAGCCGTATCTTTGGTCAGACGCCCCCGGAAACAGATAGCTGACCAGTCTGTTAATATAAAGACCAAAGGAGCCGGCTTTTTCCGCCTTTCTAGCTTGTGTGGAGGATCAGCAGCAAGGCTGCTTATAATTAACCAGATCTGAATTGAATTCGAGTCCCTTCTGTAATTTTACAATAATTGGAGATTAACGATTGAAGAGTATTGTAAGGTGTAAAAATATTCTTTCATTACCTAAGGCCATGAAAGGTGGCACAGCTTATATAGAAAATTAAAAAATAGATTGTAAAATTTTAAAAGTTACGCATTATAAATAGCAAACTAATTCCTACTATGCAATCAATCACTGCCAATCCGTGCGTGCCGTTTGTTAAAATTAATGACAATTAAGCTATTTCCGCCAATCTTCCCAGGTCAAACACAAAAAAAGTTCTTTCATTTGTACAATGAAAGAGAAACAAGTCATCAATAGATACTTCCTTTCGGCTTTGCTGTGTATACTGCTGCACCCATTTCTCGCATCCGGCCAGATACAGGAGTATATTGTAGCTCATACATCCCCCATCAACAGTGTTGAATTTAATGATACCAGCTACAATGACCTTATACCCCTTTCCCGTGCCATTGGCGACAAGCGCGTGGTTATGCTGGGCGAGTTGTTTCATGGAGACGGAGAAACAATGAAGCTGAAATCGAGGCTGATCCGTTTCTTACACGAACGAATGGGATTTAACGTTCTCGTGTTTGAGAGCGACTTCTTCTCCCTTAATGAAGGCTACAATGCTTTCAGGCAGCATAAGATATCGTTCGACAGCCTGTTATACTTGTCTGTTTTTCCTACCTGGACTCAATGCCAGCAAATGCATGAGCTGTTCCAGTATCTCCGGGAATCTACCTCTGGCAAACAGGAGCTGATCATCAGCGGAATGGATAACAGAGGCATAAGCGGGTACAGCCTCCGCTACCTGAAAGGCGCCGTGGATGCTTTCTTGAGAAAATCAGGTATTCCGTTTGTTCATGATTCTGTATATAGATACTTCCATTCAATGTTGGGCAAGTCGTACTCTCTAGTATATGGGAAGAACAGGCCTGGACTCGACAGCATGATAAAATTACTCCCCGTCGTCATTAACCAGCTATCTGAAAACAGTCCTGCGCTGGAAGACCTGGAGACCGGGTTTTACCTGAACGTACTCAAAGGCCTCCTGATAAACTACAAATTAAGCTTGTACTATTACTATAATAGCGCTGAGTACAAGCGGGACCGGAAGGATCACCCCCTCCATGATTCCCAACTGGCCGAAAACCTGAAGTGGCTCGTAACAAGGAAGTTTCCCAACGAGAAAATCGTTGTTTGGGCGCATAATACGCACATTGAGAAGGGCCCTTTTGAAAACCTATCCTACCGGGGCTATAACAGCATGGGATACTTGTTTACTCAAGATAAACAGGTGCTGTCACAGACATATATCATAGGGCTGACCTGCTATGAAGGTGAAGGCCAGCTGACCTTGCGTGACGTCAGGGAAAAAGTGAGTCTGCCTCATAAAAAGAGTATCGAATCCTGGATTCACGCGAAAGGCTTCAGATATGCTTTTGCAGACATTACAAGCGCCCCTGCCGGCAATAAAACTAATTCACGATTCTATATGAAGGACTATATTAATACTGAATCCAGGCAAATCTGGACTGCATTCTTCGATGGCATCTTATACATTAACAGGGCTCAACCGTGCATAAAACAAGATCTGATAAAAAAATAAGTGTTATGAGCAATGTAGTATCCCCACACCTGGGGGCGCAAAAGCCCAGCTTCGAGTGGAAGTCGGGCTATTTGTTTGTATGCTTATTACTGGGTCATTAAAAGATGTTCAAAATCTCCAACGACGTCATAGTAATCGTAGTCAAATTTGTTAATCCAACAACTAATTATACCGCTGCGTATTAATTGGGCATTCGCTAAAACATCCTTCATTCGTCTATAAGTATCTGAGGTAGGTTTATAGCCATATTTATCTTGCATATATGTTAATGTACGGGCAGCAAAAAGTCTGCTGGTTGGACTTGGTGAGAACAAGATGCTTTCTAATGCATTATAATCTTTGTTGACAATAAAGAACCGAAGATTGTTAAATGTCTCACTACCTAAGCCGAACATGATATAAAATGGTTTACCAAAAGTGCCACCGGTCATGACATCCATAAAATAATTAATTGCTTGTCGCCTGCGATAGTTCGTATCTGCCGATTCTAAAAATAGCTGTCCCGATTCCTTTAAATATTCCTGTACATTTTCAGAATATACCTTTTCATATCTGATTTGGCCGTCTACACACTCAAATGGTAGTTGAATAACCTTGAGTAAATATTTTTCGATTATTTCTTTATGATTATCAATCGTCAATCTTAGTTTTAGAACACTATTACCCCAATAAATGACGTCAACATTGCACGAACCGTAGCCACCATGAATAGTGTGTTGTGTTGATTTTAAACCATAACCCAAATCTTCGTTGATACTACGGCAATTACATTTGCCATCTAAAAAATGAGGGATTACCTTTTTTATTTCCGTAAGAGAAGAGCTAACCGCCGGTAGCTTATTGAGTTTTTCTTTTATGATGTCTTTGTCAATTTGTACCCAATCTAAATGAATTGAATCTTCAAGTTTATCTTTTCCTCCGTAGCAATAAGGAATGAAAGAAAGTTTTGTTGAGTCTGTTGCTATTGATTGTCCCAATAGAACATTTGGACTTGTCAGGCTTAAAACGAATAGGTATTTGGAAACGAGCTTCAACTGTTTTTTTGTTAAGATGAAAGGAGCAAAGATGGTACGTAAAGAGACACTCATCATGTTTTCCCAATTATACAATCTTTTAAGACGAAAATAATTTGAAGCTATTATTTTTAACAAGTTAACAACAATAACGCGGCTTATGATCACCTGAGTAACCTCGAACTTTTATTATATTATTTCATTACTGTCCGGTAAAAAACATATCAATATAGCTGTAGCTATTACCGGTTAATAATTACAGCTAATTTTAAGAAGATTTAAAACCTGGGGAGTACCCCCTCTATGCTGAACTCAAGATAGGATTAAAGGCTTTACGCCATGCCGTATATGTATCCTTTATAAAGTTCATTAGCTCGACATAGCTCATCAAATGCAAACGGATCACTGTTATCATATTGGCAAACGACTTTTTCGTTGCTGATTTTTTCCGGATTACTACCATCAGTAGTTGAGCAATCAATACACAATAGATCTGAGCCTTAATAGCATTTTGATTGTCTCCCAAAAATATCGTAAGGGGAAGTTTTGCTTTATCTGCTTAAATAACAATTCTATCATCCATCGGCATTTATAAATACGGGCTACCTGATTGGCGCTGATCTTTAAATTGTTTGTAATAAATACATATATCTGCCCATCTTCTGCCTTATAAGTGACTCTGCGCAAACGTAAACGTACCTCTGCATTATCCTGTTTATAACCCACAGTAATCAATTGATCTTTAATTACTCCTTTACACTGTTGTTTTCTGGTCCTGTCTATGAGTACCTTGCAAACATGATAAACTGCATTTCCCTTCATTCTGGATACAAACCAGACCTGCTGTTTGCTCCAGGAATGAAACTGCCGATAGTCATTATAAGCCTTATCAAACACTACAAAACTTTCCCTCGGCAATTTCAGCTTTAACAGGAACTGGCGGTCATGTACTTTAGCCGGTGTCATACGTACAAACTCCGTTACGCCACTAAAGGCATCCATCAATGCGTGTACCTTTATGCCTCCTTTTCGCCTTGCTCCATCCAGTCGAGGTCTACCCACACCGCGTAAAATGTCTCCAAATAAGCTAATAGTACTACTATCAATGATCTTCAGATTTTTTATGCTTAATCCCTTCAATCGGCTGTCCGAGATAAATCCATGATACTTTTTTAATAATTCCATGTAAATCGTCTCAAATACCAGGTAGCTTCTTCGCCTATTCGCGTCTGAAAGAGTGCTTCTCGCTGGTGCTGTATCAAAACCCAAATGAGATAGCTTCCCTTCACAAGCCAACATCCCTTCGCAGAGCTCTCGAAGGCCATTACAATAACTAAATACCCCATATAACAGGCTCACCAAATGTACACGAAGCGGCAACTTTTTGTAATACCGATTACTATTATGTTTACGAGCCGCATCACGTATGAGTTTCGGTGGAATCTCCAATAATATCTGCGATAGAATCGGCTGTCCGGTAAATTTTTTATCTTTGGCCAAGTTTATATGTTTAAGGTGTGGTAACCCAAACTTATAAACTATTGGGGGCTTTGCCCCCTTTTTTATGCACTATTGATTTATTTTAGTCGGACAATACTGATATTATTTTAACATTTCCAACCTAGAGAGTTAATTATTTCCGCTAAATCGACATAGATCTGGTTCGAGTTTCCGATACTTGGGGTCACGAAAGCCCGGCTTCGAATAGAAGTCGGGTTATTTGTTTGTATCAAGTGCCTCGTTAGTTCTGCGACGAGTGCGAATAATGAATTAAGTTTTGTGATTGGTCATTTTCCTTGCTGGTTGGCAAACAAGTGTTTTTAGGAACTCCGCCATTATGCAACTTCACTAATTCAATGTAAGAGGTAGGTAGCTTAAAACCTAATTCTTCTTCAATAGTCGCAATGAGATTGTCGGACGGTGTGTGGTCAACATATTCCCGCAATGCGTATTCGCTATCCTCCTAGAAATTAGAAAGGTCAAAGTCTTTGAATATCATAAAACATTTTTTTAGTCGCCATTATTATTTCGCGGTTGAAAGTTAAATAACAGACTTTTTTATTGATAGCATTTTCAATGCTAACCAGCAATGAGCAAGGTATTACATTTGTCTAAATTTTCAGAAAGACTACTTTCTGTTATTTTTTCTTCGCTGATCGGTCTAAAAGCTTCGTAATGATCAAAAAAAATGCTATCGCTGCACCGAAAACAGCACCGGATCTCTCATTAAATTCTGAACTCTTATGTGAATATGCTATAAACCCTGAACTTCCTATGAATAAAATAAATGCTAACATTGTTACAATATAGTAATTTTTATTACTATATCATCTCTGGGTAAAAGCCTGCCTCGATTTGTACAGAAAGCGCGATGTCAATGAGAATATTTTCCATACATCAGCGAACGCTTGTTTTCTCCCTTTATCCTGGTCTTGAACAAAGAATTGCGCAAAAGCATATTGCTGCTTATTTAGGTATTACGCCCGTATTTTTAAGCATGCTGCGCAAACGTCTCTGATAAATTAAGTACATCACTACCTGACGCCATCAGGTACCCAAATAAAAAAGTGGGTGTATCGTACTTCTGACACACCCACTCCCGCATTACTGTAAATACTTGCATGTACGTAAGATCAGACTACCTGTTTCAGCCGGAAGCTGGCAACCAGGTGGTGCACTACGTTCGTTTTATCTTTATAGTATGCCTCCAGAGAACCTTCAACATACCCGCCTATCATCATATCATATCTTGTGAAGGTGACTTTAAACGTTCTATTATAATCCACCTCATAAAGGACATTATTCACACGAAGTTCGGTAAGGTTCAGGAAGGTACCTGTGCCGCTGCCACTGGTGGAGAAGTCCAGGCCCATCGTTGGATGCATTTGATCGTCCTGGCAGGAGACATCCGTGGTCCCTTTCCAGTAGTAAGACGCTAAAAAGGAATTACCTGGAGTCGCCGCATCTCCTGTGATGTTGTATTCAACATCATCAATGGAGTACTTCAGGAAGAGATTAGTGGCAGACTTACAGGTAGTAAGATGCACAATATTCTCTTCATTGGTGATCAACAGTGCTGCGGTGTCAGGACCAGGCACCGCATCGTTGCTGGCGTTCATCAAAAAAATCGCCCTGACGTCACCTGTTACGTAGGCGCCACCATATTGCCCATTGGTAACAGGCAAATACCAACGGCTGTTGAGGGGCTGGCAAATAGCGGTTACCGTTCCACTTTGTATAGGCCCGCCACCGCAGTTGATTGCCGTTCCCTTTACAGACGTAATGTAAGGGGATGACGCAGGCAGGATGATTTCCTCATCTATGCTGGAGTTGAACGGCCCCCGCAGCACAAAAGGAGGAGGTCCGTCACTGAGGCTGCGCCAGCCAAGGAGAATATCTGCTGTCAGGTTTTCATGGGCCGGTAAAAAACAGATTGCATTGCCTTCTGCATCTGTACGGGCAGATGCTACTTCGTTATCCCCGCTTTTTACCCGCAGGATGGCATTAACCACCGGAAGACCATTTGAGGTACGTACTTTAAACGTCTTATACATACCGTCCACAAGTTCGCCAAAGCTCCAGATACCTCCCTGATGAATTTCCTTTGTATAGAAATTCCCCGTCTTTTTAGCATACCCTTGCTGCACCCACTGGTTATTTAAATAGAGCCAGGCGGCTATGCTGTCAGGCGCCGTAGAGCGCAGGCCGGCCGCGATCGGATATTGCAATGTGAGCTTTCCCAGGATTTTATAGGGAATATCAAGCAGTAACACACCAAATGACCGGAGGTACCATCTATGCCCATCCACGTCTGCCTTAAAAGACGGATTGGTGATGGAAAAAGCGGTGGCCGTTGGGTCCAGAATTGCATACGCCGGACTTGATGCAACAATTCCGGGTTCTTCGAATGTATTGGCACCAAAAGTTAACTTCCCGTCTCCTGCCAGTGCCCATTCCCCCGCATCGGTGGTAAACACCCGGTCAAGGTACGTGCCGTGAACATTGTTTACATCCACGTTGTTCCGGGAAGAGCCAGTGAGAGGAACATTGCGCGCAGTAGCGAGAAGGCCCAGATAAGGATCTGGTGTTAAGCCAATATTGCAATCATATTTTTCAACCGATAGTGCCGTGTTCGTTGAGTAACCGCTAAACGCATAATCAGTAACAGCACCATTTATTTTAACGGACATTGGATCCCCATACTGGCCATTCATTTCCGCATATACTGTAACAATAGTGCTGACAGGAGTCGCAGGCGGTATTGGGTTATGATCAACAGGCGGCTCATCGGGGATATCGGTATTGGGCTTGGGTTTACTACAGGCCATTATTAATAATGAAATAATCGCCAGGGGATAAAGCAATTTCATAGATGGGCTTATTTTACATTTTAAAGGTAAATATAGTTCTAAATATAGAAAACTACCGCTGTTTGGCAGGATAAACACAGGGACCGGCTAAAGCCGGTCCCTGTGACAAACTACAAACTGGCCTTTATTTCATCCAGCGTATCCGCGAAGACCTTTTCCCGCCGTACGTCTTTTTGCCATACCAGCCCTCTTTCCACGAGGTCTATTTCCTGTTTAACAGTAGCGCCTGGTTGCCCCTCCTCTCTGCCGAGGATAAATACCGTATCAGAAATAGCTACACTCGTTTCAATATCGTGCGACACAATCACCAGGGTTTTTAATTCATCAGAAACGGATACCTGCAATAACATATCCACCACTTTATGCGAAACAGTTTCTGATCAAATACAGGATATTACCGCCTGGAAAGTAAAAAGGATATACTATCTAATATCTTTTTTTCCTATGGAATCTATTTCCTTGTCTAACGAAGCTGCCGGGCCATTCTTCGATTGAGAATTCGGCATCCCATATTTATTAGGTGTCGGAAATCCCTCCTGAGACAGCATTTTAAGCACGTAAAAAGGAATAAGCTGCCACCAGCCACTTTTCTCAAAATCGTGGCAGCGTTTGGCTCCCTGTGCTAGTAAAAGCCAGTAGCAAGGGATAATATGACTAACTGCCCATAAAGAGCCCGGATCAATACCAACTCTTGACATCGTAAGATTAATAGCCATAAATACCATCCAAGTAATAGCATACTCAGGCCTGCCAATTCTGCCTTTAAAAGAAAACGGGCTTTTAAACATGATCGTATTCTGAATTGAACAATTAGAAAGCATTAACCGTTGCCGTATACCACCTAATTTAAAGTAAATCCTTTAAATCTAGGTCCTTTTGTGAAGTAAAATTGATTCAAGGACGATACCCTTGTAGGTATATCACTAATCGCTACATGCTAACTCACTTCGTGCTCATCTATTACCCACGATCTACAATACGGAAAAAATTAACGGCCTGTAAAAATCGCTAATAATTTTCGGGCTTGACATTAAACAGCAATATCTTCCAGGAGTTTCTGCGATAGACACCCGTTTTTCGATTTGGTAAGAGTGTACGGCCTGCGTAAGCCGTGATGCTGTTGATGTGGCCCAGCAGATGGTGTAAGCCTGGCAGAAAGCATACATGAGGCCTCAGGCAGCAACAGTCCACTTTCAGTATTTGATGGCTCGATGTATAGCACGGTAAAGAACCTAGATCTGACTCAGAACCAGAGTACCTAGCATAAAGCGTATCTTAACTATGTGTTTTTGATGACCAGTTTGGTGGCACACAGTCCGAAAATGGAACATCAGGGAACAGAATCAATAGCATCAGCCCCAATAACTCTAAAAAGACACGCTACGAAGATGCTGCTAAAAAAGCATTTCCATAAACAATAAAATGATGAAAAGACAAAAGATAACAATTGGCTCTATAATAAGGATCAAACTTCCATGTCACAAATATGCATATGCGAGAATCCTAAAGAATGCAAACTATGCAATTTATGACTTGATCACAGAAAATGAATTTGAAGATATTAATGAAATAATCAGCAAGAATATCTTGTTCATTATAGCTGTGTATGACAAAGCAGTTACTTCGGGCAGATGGCCCAAGATAGGCAATGCAGCATTAGAAACAACATTGGATACGCTGCCGATGAAGTTTATCCAAGACCCTGTAGATAGTTCACAGTTTCGTCTTTATGATCCGAACACAGGCAACATGACTAAGGGTCAGAGAAAAGATTGTATCGATCTTGAAAAAGCCGCAGTCTGGGAAGGCGAACAAGTAGAAGAGCGGATTTGTGATCACTATGCAGGGAAGCCTAATAGATGGGTCGAGCAAATGCGGATGAAGTGAAGATATAACTTTTAAAATAAATCGGAATTCTTATGTAGAGAATATTATCACGGGAGTGATCTATATTACTCCCTTCTTCTTTAATCGGTTAATTATAGGTAAGGGGGAACTCTGGATGCTTAGATAAATTATTAAAGATCAACGTTAGGAAATTTACAGTGTATTCTTGCCTGATTTTTTACTCACCAGTCTGGTGCTTCAAGCCCATCACACTAAATGTTACAAATAATGGAAAAAAAGCAATTTTTAGAGAGTATAAAATCACATATCGACAACTCTGGTTTTCATATTACCCTCGTGTCTGCAGCTACTACTCCAAGATGGGCATACACAATTGGGTTAAAAGAAAAATATAATATGGAGCTGGTATTTGCCGGTGGGATTTTTTACATGGCGAGAGACGTAAACAGTATTCTTCATCAGGTAGTTGGCGAGATCGTTAAGCGGGATGGAAACTATTTCGAGAGTATTGATCTTGAAGATTTGGGAGTATTTTCAATTCGTCACGTTGATCATTCATGGGCCAGGCGTTTAATGTTAGGCGTTTATGATTATTACAAAATTGAAAAGGTGAACGCTTTTCAAATTGTCCCAGATGAGGATCATTTTACTTTGGATGTGCCTGATATGACCAAATCTTTTGATACAACAATGGAACCCGTTTGGCAATGGTTTGAAAAAGATTGGGATTTAGACATACCGGAGAAATCTACTGTTACTACCAACATCGAAGTACTTATGGGCACGCCAATTACAGAGATCGTACGTTGGGAAGATGACTATTGGGAAATGTTTTCAGAAGTTGGTCCCGATGGCCCGAATGAATGGAAAAGGGTTGTATCTATAGGAACTATAATAGCTATTGATCCATCCGTAACTCCTGCCCTAAATCTACCTCTTGAGAAAGGTTTTTTAAGGGATAGTAAGGATGACGATTGGAGAGACTGGGGATGATATGAAATAAATTTCGCTGAATGCCAACCAAAACTGGCATCAAGGAGCAACCGGTACAAAAAACAGGCGCTCGATGTTGAGCGCCTCTGCTCACTTTAATACAGATATCTATACTAACCATTTTTTTGCCTTTTCACAAGTATTAAAGGGTGATCTATATTACTCCCTTTGCTTATTTAACAGCTTTGATGTTACTAAATGGGATGTGCAGCAACTGTTCAGAAAAGGCCGAACCGAGCCAGAACCAACGCTTTATCCAAAACTGACTCATTAAGAATATAGACCGATATGCAGATAACTCCAATTTTAAAGAAACTCGAACAATTTTTTAGTGATCAGCAATCAATGGTCTATCCGCTCTCACTGGACGGAATTTCCAGAACTGAAATACAAAAGAAAATTGCGACTTTGAATCTTAGTTTTTCTGAAGAGACATATCAGCTCTTTGAATGGAAAAATGGAATTAAAGATTCTGACAACTTGACTATAGCACAATGCCGTCTCTTTCCCTGGGGTATTCTGGAATCGTTTGACAAGCTTCTTAGTGTTTATAAATTTCCAACAACGGCGGGGTAGGTCTGGAAGAGCTGCAGGAGCTGAACTTTGCAGCGGCCTTTTTATTTTTCAGCATTTACTAAAAGCATCAACTGCTGAACTACCGCAGCCGCTTACTCTATATTGCCTCCGACAGAAAGACACCTATCCTGAAACCTATTTCTTAACGAACCCCTTAAACAACAATCCCTTTTGTTATGAAATCAACTATCTTTTCCCGTAGTAAATCCACGGTCCTGAAAGTTCTCAGCTGCTCGGCGCTTTGTATGCTGCTGGCAGGTGGCTGCCAGCGTGATGCAAAGGAAACAACTCCGCCAGCCGCTAAAGGAAACATCTCCGATGTCCTGGCCAGCCAGATAAAACAGCAGGGCCACACTATTTCTATTCCGGTCAATGTAAGCGTGCCGGGTGTACTAACAGATGCCAAGGGTACGGAGATCAGAACGAACCGTTTCGGCCGAGTATTGTCCACACCAGATGAGATCTGTGAAGACCCTTCACTGGCTGTTGTTGGGCCCAATACCCTCACAATGTTGAAGCATACCATTTATGACTGCGAGAACGCTAAGCATTCGTTGACGATAGAATGGAAGATTCGCAGTTCTTACGACCTGGCGATGGTGAATCCCAATAATACAGCCCAGTTCAGCAAAGGAAGGATACGGATAAAAAACGGTACTGCCATCACCTATTCGGACTTAACCATTCCACTGGCTACGCTTAACTATATAGGGGATGATCCCAACGAGCCGGATATAAAGCAGTATATCCTTACTTATACTAAAGCAGACATTCCGGATAAGTACCTGGCTACAGGCGCCTTCACCGATATAGAGGGTTCCTTCGCGGTATATACGGATTGTCCGGCCCCTTACGGTTTCGTTATTACAACGCCCTACGCGTTCATATCCGCATATGGCGCCGTTGGGCTTGACCCATGTCAGCGGATAGACAATGTTTATATTACTCCTGCCACACCATCCACGCCGCCGCTATCGCCTAGTGATTGTGGCGTGATAGCCGGTAGTTATGTTGTTGGAGATGCAGGTGCCTGTCGGAATAATACGCCCAATATGGCAAGCCAGGTACAGGTAAAAAAGGCGGGGGATCCTGATGCCAGTTACATGAATATACAGTCCCTTGTCGTCGGCTCCAGCTCTCCGGTTACTACAGACGGTTTAGTATACTATTGGGAGATAAGACGTATGAAACAACTGCAGTTCTATCTTCCGGGTGTTACTGATGCTTCTTTCCCGGGTGACTTTACTTTCAGGTGGAGGAATGTGCATGGTGCAACAAATCCCTGTTATGGTCCTTGGTCAGTAGGGGTTACTTATACGATTTACGATTTCTAAACATTATCATTAAGCCTCATAGCAGAAAATAAAGAGGAAGGTTTGATGCCTTACTCTTTATGATTTATCTGATCCGCAGTAATAATATATAATTTATTTATATAATAACAATATTATGCAGTAAATTGAAACTTAAATGTAAACATCACTTTATGATCTGGACTATTATTATCGGGGGCATAGCTGGCTGGCTGGCCGGGAAACTAATGCGTGGTGAAGGGTTTGGAATAATTGTGGATATTATTGTGGGCGTAATAGGCGGCTGGCTGGGTGGCTGGCTTTTCGGCCAACTTGGAATCCATATAGGTAGCGGTCTGTTAGGCTCACTGATTGTGGCGCTGGTGGGGGCTATCATATTAATCTGGCTTATACGGCTAGTGAAACGATGAGAATGGCTGTTTGTCAGGAAAGGTAATAACCGTTAGGGTACTACGGGGTGAAGATTTTTGTTAAATCGTGCTCAATTTGGTTCGAGGTTCTGACACTCGGATCACGGAGAATTAAGCGCTTCAAGTTCAATGACTTGGAGCGTTTTTTTTTCACAGATTTACATACTAAGTTCATTTCCAAGGTCGAAACAATATCTCTTAATCGTATTTCCGAAAAAAAGTTCTAATCCACAATTTATTTCATCATCAACTTTTTCATATAAGATTTCGTAGTACAGATGTTCCAATTCCTCGACAGATACCTCCTGACTGCTTTTAAAATAGCCAGGATAATCTTCAACTAATTTTTTATAGTTTACTCCAAATAGTTCCAAACTTGCACTCATTGTTATAGTTGTTTTCTTATTGATAGTGAATTTTTATCAGCCACCACTCCTGCTGAAATTTTACTCGCATCTAACTTCATGTAATCCCTTTGCCAATAATATTTGTAGATTTATTTAATTGCAATGCATCCAATTCTCTTAAGCTTCCACCAATTTGATTTCCAGCGGCATCATAACATTTTAATTCTATATTTGGCAGGCGACTCTACCAAATCTCCAACACATCGCCTTATAAAACTAATTGCCTAACCCCTGATTATCCTGTCTTGGTCAAGACTTTGCTGGTTAATGTTTTTCAAGGTTGTTGATAAACTCTTCAAAGCTGTCTGCAATTTTTCGAACAGACCCGTCTGCAACCAAGCCGATAACATCATAATATACGCAACCGTTATCGCTTTCGCCAGTAGAAACATAGAACGGCCTTCCCCCGGGATCAGTTGCAAATGGTATCAAATCATTCCGGCCGCCCCCTTCTTCGACATCCCTCACTACAGGTAATATCATCTCGATTGAGGCGTTCCTGTTTTCCAGCAACGGCAAAAAGACACTCACCGTATATTGGGTAAGATATTTAGTTTCCTCAATTTTCGTTCCGCCATATACAAGCAAAAACGCCTTCAAATAGTCGGGAAAAATAACATGGTATTTCTTTTCGAACTCCGATATCTCATCCATTGAGGTACCAACGCCGTCAAATTTAAAATTGATAGTAAGTTCTTTCATCGCTAAAATATTTATACTCTCCATATGCCTATTAAATAACTATCCCCTTTATCTGGTGACACCTACCTCAGTAAATCAAAGAAGAGCTAGCATGCTTCATATAATCACACGGTGCTTTCAACCGAAATACAACCTCGAACTTTTCCGATACCCAATTGCCCTATTTCATCTGGTTGGCTTCAATGGTGTTCATGCCCCGATAGTCGGCGACAAGATTTTCGAGGATATGTTCCCGTTTGCTACCATCCATTACTGCACTGATGGCGTATTCGATATTTTCTTCCTTGATGCCTTGCGCAAGGTATTTGGTTTGGAGGGCTGCAAATTTTTTCATGTTAGGTATTGAGTGACCCAAAATTAGGTTCATTTTCAGAAGTTTCAAAACGGGTCAGTACATTAACGTAGTTGCCGTAACGCAACTACGACGGTTATATAGAAAAATGTTCCAGTCCCAAAAATGTTAACTCCTGGGATACGAACTCGATTAAACACATCCTGTAAAGACTCTAGCGTGGAAAGATCAATCATCCGGAGCTCCAGGAACCTGCTGATAGAGAAAAAGGCCCTACGCAGGAGCATTAAGCTGATAATTATATAAAAAATTTTCATAAATTGCATAATCCACTTTTAAGTGGGGTAAGCCTAACTTAGGGACAAGTAATATTTGTTATTCTCTATAATATTTTTTCTTTTGCATAGGTAAGATGAAGATAAACAGCACCATACGACTTAAAGCGGCCTTCCTTCTGGTAGTATTTGCCTTAAATACTATGATAGGGTTTGCTTGTGCCGTTGGTATGGGGTTTAATTCAAAACATCACCACGAGGAGGCTTCTTCCTCAGCAGCTACTCACCACCATAAATCCCAAAAGTGCCATCATCATGATGAGGCGCCTGCTAAGAAAGGGGCTGCCAATGATGATAACTGTTGCAATAAGAATGTAATTCAGTTTTCCCAGTTAGATAAGCTCCTTACCCATGCTGTAAGTACAGGAATTGAAACCCCTGTAACTATCGTATTTCTTCATGACTTTTATTTGTCTTATCTATCTCCTTTTGCTAAAATCAGCAAGCAAAATCGGGTAGTCCATCCCTATTTTTCCAGCTCTCCTGACATACGTGTGTCCATTCAGTCCTTCCTGATCTGATTTTTTGTAAAGAACAGAGGCAATTTAGTCTTGTCTGCAATTACTCGTCAATTCCTTCCAGGCATTGAACCATTAATTATTTCCATTTGTACATTATTAAATCAATTAAAATGAAAACGTTCATTTT
This sequence comes from Chitinophaga sp. CF418, assembly GCF_900142925.1. Taxonomy (GTDB): domain Bacteria; phylum Bacteroidota; class Bacteroidia; order Chitinophagales; family Chitinophagaceae; genus Chitinophaga. The sequence continues at coordinate 375,131 of NZ_FRCN01000009.1, read as the reverse complement.
TTTTGCAATCATCTTTGCTGCTCTTTCAGTTTCTGCAAAGGCAGGTTATAGTAAAGCTGTTTACACCACCCAACAGTCAAGTTTATCACAATTGCTTAGCCTGTATTATGATGAAAAAATGCATTGGTAAACAGTGATGCTAATACGGCAGCTATAAAAGCCGTGAATCTGTAAAAGCAATCAATGGCATCGATATGAAGACCCTTTCAGAGGCCGACATGTTGTGGCCATTAATGCAAGTTTTCTTAAAGTGAAATAGCTTACCGGCGAGTATAATGTTCATGAATCACCCTAGCGTTTTTTTTTATTAAAATAAACCATCGTCAACCAACACTACTTATGGCAAAGAGTAAACACTATTACATTCGTAAATCACATCGTTATTTAGGGCTTATCTTAGGTATCCAGTTTTTATTGTGGACAATTGGTGGCCTTTATTTCAGCTGGAGCAATATGGATGAAGTACATGGCGATTTTCAAAAGAAAAAACCCAGCTTATTATCTGTCGACATCCTGATGGTATCACCAAATGTTGTTATGGATAACATCAGAAAAAAACACCCTGTAGATTCAGTGGTCGCTATCCAGTTAGTAGAAATATTGGGTAACCCATTTTACCAGATCCGCCTTGCCGGTACTACTCATGATAATGAAAACCATGAGCATTCCATCCAGACCACGAATCACCTGGCTGACGCGGTAACAGGACAACTACGCGGACCATTAACAAAAGATGAAGCCATTAAGGTTGCGGCAACGGGATTCAATGCGGCATCTAAAATTAAATCTGTTGAATACCTGACCACCGCCAGTGGCCATCATGAATACCGCGAAAACCCTTTACCCGCTTATGCGATTACGTTTGAGCATCCGTCTGCAACAACTGTATATGTAGCTAGTGAACTCGGAACCATTCAAAAGTTCCGCAATAATAAGTGGAGAACTTTTGATTTGCTGTGGATGCTCCACACAATGGATTATCAATCGAGGGATAATATCAGCAATATATTACTGCGTTTTTTTTCCATATTGGGCCTGGTAACGGTTATTTCAGGGTTTGTCTTGTATGGCATCAGTTCCCGGACGTTAAAGAATGGTTTTAAGAATCGGAAAAAGCTGGCTTAAGGTATTACTCCATAATAAACATTATACTATTTTATGACAACTCCATCTGCTTACATACCTGCTTTAAAATATAACGGATTAACCAGATTTTATGACCTGGTGCTTGAGAAACTACTACGGGAAAAAATGTGGAAGTCGTACTTTATTAAAAACTTTATTAACAAGGTGCCACAACAAGTTTTGGATATTGGTTGTGGCACGGCTACATTGTCATTAATGCTGAAAAATACATTTCCATTGGCAACTGTTACCGGGCTTGATGGTGATCGTGGCATCCTTGCCATTGCTGCAAAGAAGATAATGGAACGACAATCCGATGTGAAGCTAGTGCAGGGCTTCTCTTATGAACTACCTTTCCCGGATAACTATTTTGACGCCGTAAGCAGCAGTTTGATGATTCATCACCTTAGTAATGAAGACAAGCACAGGACTTTCAAAGAAGTATACCGGGTATTAAAACCGGGTGGAGAGTTCAATATTGCTGACTGGGGAAAGCCAGGCAATATCGCTACAAGGATCCTGTTTTACCTGGTTCAATTATTGGACGGCTTTACAACTACCCGTGATAATGTAAAGGGATTACTGCCAAAATATCTGGTTGAAGATGGATTTATAAAAGTACAGGAACTAAAGCGATTCAATACATTGTTAGGGAGTATTTCAATCTATAAAGCATTTAAACAGGGAACGGATCTACTTGAATAAAGACCAGGAATGCAATTTAAACTTGTAAATAAAAACAATTTCCTTATATTTTGCCCTTAAACCCTTTAACCGTAATGAGCAGCCAGTTAATTCCAATCATCCAGCAATACAAAACAGATAAAGAATCTGTTTACAATACATGGTTTATTAATAATGAAGAACGGCTAAAAGCCTTCCGCTCTATACGCAGAGGTGTGCAACAGGTAGTGGATGATATAAAGACCCGGAAATTTCCCAACGATTTTAAAGGAACATCTCTTGAATTTGTATTAACCTGCATCACGGAGCAGAAGCAGGTTTTTGAAGGTGCTGCACACCCTTTCTATTGGAAGCCCAAACTTCGCATTCCTGATATTTATGAAAACGAAGCAAACAAACAGGCATTCGGTCAGTTTTTGGAAAATTGTTTGAATGCTAAGTCGGAAGATCAGATTATCCGGGAAATAATTAAGCTGGATGCATTGAAAATTAAAGGGCTTGGGCCAGCCGTTGCCAGCATTATATATTTCCTGCATCCTACTATCATTCCACCCTTCAATACAGCTATCATTAACGGTTTCAATTTTCTTTTCAAAGACAAAAAAAAATTAGGCAGCTGGAGCGAATATTTGAAGTTAAGGGAAGTCATAATTGATACTAATACTCAGCACCGTTCAGAATTATCATTGGATCTGGGTGCCATTGCAGGGTTGTTGTTTGAAATAGGTGCACAAAAACTGATTTTAGGTACAGATGAATATTTATCCGAAGCAGAACGACAGAAGCTGGAAAAGGCAATTGAAAAACGCCATAAAGAAGTAAAAGAAGAAAAACAGGAAGAAAGTCTGCATACCGAAATGCAATATCACTTATTGAAAATCGGCAGTTCTCTGGGATATGATGTGATCGCGGCTTCCAACGACCGTTCTAAAAGTTGCCATGGACAGAGTTTTTCTTTCATCAGCCTGCAATCATTTCCTGCTATGGTCTGCGAAAAGGATGTAATGAACACTATCCAATTGATTGATGTATTGTGGTTCCAAAAAGGTACTAACAATGTATTAGCAGCCTTTGAAGTGGAAAAGAGTACCAGTATTTATTCAGGTATATTACGCCTGACTGATTTGAGCTATACGATTGCTGACGGGGATGAAGTGTTTTATTTGATTGTACCGGATAGCAGGGAAAAAGACGTTAAGCTGCAGCTTAGCAGGCCAGCCATTAAGGGAAATAATATCCCTATTAAGTACATTTTGTTCTCTGAATTAAAACAGCATTGTGATGCGCTCTGCAAGTTTGGTGACAGTCACCGTATTATGGAAAAGATAGCAAGAGCCGTTTAAATTCATTATAGCAAGATTTGCAAAGTACTTCCCCGGTTTTGAAAAGTAATTGTAAGCGCTATTTAGCAATTTTACAGGGCAAAAAGACCAAATAAAAATGCCCTAACTTTCGCAAATTCGTTTTGCCATGGTCAGGATATGCCCGAGATCAGGAACTGGTAATGGGGCGACCTGACCAAAATCAAAAGACCTTATGACAGACGTCATATATCCCGGATTTCCAGGATACTATCTTCATAAAAGATAAAAAATAAAAAGTGAGAAAAATAACCGCCATATTCTTCCTTATTATTTACGCCGGCACGGCGTTGGGAGTGGCCGTTAATTTTCATTATTGCGGAGGCCACCTGGCCAATATTACTATATTGAATCTCGGTGACCATATCGGTTGCCCGTGCAATCCGAAAGATATGCCAAAGGATTGCTGCAAGAATAAGTTTTTTTGCATGCAAACTGACAATCATAGAATTGCACCGCAGCCGGTGATATTAAATCCCATTTCCTTTTCAGTCGATCTACCTCCCATAAAGGGTCAGTACGTACCCGAATTGTTAGCGGACGGTTATCATTCAGATCATTCTTTCTATTTTCTTCAACGAAGTAGTCCCCAACCCATTTATTTGCTCGTTCGGGTATTCAGAATTTAGCGTGGGGTCGCACATGTGGTCCAAAGTATAGCCTATAAGAGGCCCCTGAATAATTGATCAAGGTTATTTCTCCTGGCAATGACCAACCCACTTTCACAAATGCATATTAACCAATAGAACTAAAAATTCATGAAAAAGAATATTATTTCAATGGTACTTATTACCATTCCATTTGCCCTTGCAAGCAATGCATCTGCACAAAAAGACAGCAGCGGAATTTATAAGACTGCATCTGATTTTCAACAAAAAAAATTGTCTTATGCTATTAATTATAAGACAGAGAAGCATAAGATAAAAGACAACCTTCTATTCCATGGTGCTGAGATAAAGGTCGTCCACGAGGGGCAAACTTACAAATTGGACAAGAACAGTACATACGGTTACAAGAGCAGTAAGGGCGAAGTTTTCAGATTTGTCGGTAACAATGAATATAAAGTGCTTAATCCTGGGGAATCACCGATGTTATACGCGTATACGCATCCCACAAGTGCAACGAAGGGCAATTTCCATTATATTTCGGACTATTACTTTAGTACCGATGCCGCTTCAACCCCACAGGCTTTAACAAAGGAAAACCTAAAGAAGGCATTCCCCGATAATCACAAATTCCATGACGCGTTGGACGCAACTTTCAAAAGTGATGAAGGCTTATCCTCATATGATAATTTTCATAAGATGTATAAAGTGAATCATATTCTGGAGGCGAGTAGGAAACAATAAGATTGAAACCATACAGCACAGCTTTTTAACAAAAGCTGTGCTGTATCGGACACAACAAACACTCCCTACAACAATGAGATTATCCGTAATAATGTTCGGAACTATTTTGGGCCGTGCATGAGCAACAGAGAGTACAGGGTAGATTTGGAAAACCCTGACATCCTTAAGCAATTGGTAGTTACCAATGCTAAAAAGGAAAGGGGTATAACTTCATATCCAATATCTTACTACTATCGTCTCTATTACCATGGTAGTTTTGACTACAGTCCCTATCCCTGGTTCGGGCGGTCATTTGTATATCTTTGCAGAACTGGGTTATCAAATGCACATCAGGGATTAGAATGTCTTTATTATGCCCAAACATGGAAGCGCGTTTTTACCCGGCATTAGCGAATGGGGCGATGAAAAGTTCTGTTTATATGACCGCACCGGTAATCATGACGGAGGAAAAGTTTCAGGAAGCATTGAAGCATGGAAATGGCACTGCTAAAAAAAAGATGCTACTTCCTTTCGCAAAACTTATGTGCAGAATTTACCCTAAACTGAAATTACCTATCCGGCTTTAGCTCGATTTCAAAGAAATGGTAGATACAAAAGAGGAGAACCGAAAAATGGAAGCCCCTTTGATAAAAAGGTTTTTAAACGATCCAGATTTTGACAAGAAATATTCATTGTCAGCTGTTATTTCTTTGGTTTCTACACCTCCTCCAAACCTCCTTTCAGGTCTAAAAGTACCACCCATGTTTTTAGTTCCATTAAGAGGATTCTTTCCTTCTTATGAAAAAGATTTATACAACCGGCTACATGATATCAAAAAACAATAATTGAAGTAGATGGAGGCGTTTTTTTGGATGGTTTCTCATCCTTAGGAAGCAGCCAACATTATTTGCCAATGGTTTGATGAAACATTATAGATTAGAACAATATTGATCGTTGAAGTGTTTAAAATTAAAAGATGAAATAAAATATAAATCAAGACATGAAATGGTGATAGAACCTACATGTAACACTCATCTTCTCCAATTTAAATCTCTTTCTATTGACACCAAACAGGAACTGGTAGTGTTTATGCCTGCTAGTTGCCATCTGTGTAAATCTGAAGGCTTCCATGCATTGACAAGAGTGACTGTTTCTTTCGAGAACAAGTAGGAAGGACAAAAAATACGTTATTGTTTATGTATGGATAAAAAAAATTAGAGTCGCTGTTAAAATGTTTTTGTTGAATTTATTTAAGTATGATCATTCAGTTATCTGGCTACATCAATAATTAAATATCATCACAATGATTGAAACAATTATTTCCTGGTCAATTCATAACCGCTTCTTTGTGTGGCTCGGTATTATCATGATTGTGGTTGGTGGTTTTTATGCAATTAAAGAAACACCGGTTGATGCACTGCCTGATCTTTCCGAAAACCAGGTTATCATTTTTACTGAATACATGGGCCGCAATCCTAAAATCATGGAAGACCAGATTACCTATCCGTTGGTTTCGAATCTCCAGGGTATTCCAAGGATCAAATCAATAAGAGCAGCTTCCATGTTTGGAATGAGTTTCATTTTCGTAGTGTTTAAAGACGATGTAGATGTGTATTGGGCAAGAACAAGGGTACTGGAGCGGCTCAACTATGCACAAAAATTTGAAGCTGGAATTAAATGTGGCTTGTGTGGACAGGCTCTCAGTGACTATCCTGAATATGCTAAATTTTTAGTGGATCACGACATTCAGAGCATTTCTTTTAATCCGGATGCACTCACAAAGGGCATTGAAAATATTGCCCTGGCAGAGGAAGGTAAAACTTTAAACCTGCAATATTAATAGCCATGGAAACGGTAATATTCAGCACGCATAATTTTGAAAAGTGTTTTCTCGAAAAAGCAAATTCCGGAAAACATAAGTTGAAGTTTCTCGATGTTCCATTGAATATGACAACTGCGGATTTAGCAAACGGCGCTACAGCAGTATCCATCTTTGTAAATGACGATGCTGGCGCTGAAGTTCTGAACAAGCTTCAAAAAGACGGTGTTAAATTCTTAGTTCTCCGGTCGGCAGGATATAATAATGTTGATATGGGGGTTGCGCGGCGATCAGGGTTTAAAGTGGCCAGAGTCCCTGCCTATTCACCGTATGCAGTAGCAGAACATGCCATAGCATTAATGATGGCGCTCAACCGTAAGTTGATAAAAGCCAACACCCGGGTGCACGACTTAAATTTTTCATTAGACGGACTGACGGGTTTTGATATGAATGGAAAAACTGTTGGGATCATTGGCACCGGGCAAATCGGAGCGGTCGCGGCAAAAATTCTCAATGGCTTTGGTTGTAAAATTCTCTCGACTGATCTACAGGAGAACAGGGAATTAATAGAGAAGTATAATGTGCATTACACAAAGCTTGATAACCTCTACACACAATCAGACATTATTTCTCTTCATATACCTCTAACTCCCCGAACCCGCTATATCATCAACAAGGATAGTATTGACAAAATGAAAAAAGGTGTTATGATAATCAATACAAGCCGCGGAGCTTTAATTAATACAAAAGATATAATACAGGGGTTAAAAAAAGGACAGATAGGGTATTTAGGTCTGGATGTTTATGAAGAAGAAAGCGGATTATTTTTTGAAGATCATTCGGAGGATATTCTCCAGGATGATATGATATCCCGGTTACTGACGTTCAAAAATGTATTGATCACCAGCCACCAGGCTTTCTTAACGGATACGGCTTTGCAGAACATTGCAATGACGACCATCTATAATCTTGATTGCTTTGAAAACAATGGCATCTGCAAAAACGAAATCAATTAATAAAGAATCATGAATGTATTCAACTATATAGCAGTAAGCATAAGCACAGCAGGAAGTATTATTATTATCTGGGACGTGATGATTGCCATATTCATAAATGGCGTTACCTATCAAATAGACGGTTCGGTAAGTTCAGAAAATCACATGTATAGAGTAGATCCTGATGCAGGCGGTTACACCGAAGGGTGGATGCTGCTTAATCTCACAGACAATGCAGGTGCAAAGCACAGATTGTCTGCTGTGTTTCGATTGAAAAATAAAAGCTAAAAGTATAAAGGAGCAAAATGGTTGGCTCAGGGATCATATCGTATTACGCCGCCATTTCTTGCGATACCCCATTATAGATCAATAAAAAGCCACCTTATCCGGAATCAATTTAAAGTCATAATTATCATCTGTAATTTTAAAATTATAAACAATTCCAAACCTTTCACATACCCTAAGAATATACCTCCCGGATCTAATATTATTAAAATAATAATACCCGTCTTCATTCGTCACAGCAACAACTGCATTCATTCTACTCAATAAATAAGGGTCATCGCCATAAAAAAAATTTTCACTACCCGTAGTTTGTTGATTAAATCTATTCCTAGGGGCAATAATTACCTTGATATTCTTAACCGGATTTCCGTTAGAAAATAATAGCCTTCCTTTAAGGACCTGTCCAAAAGAAACTACGGGAAGAATAACTAAAAATAATAAGATAAGATTACAACGGAGTATCATCTTGTACAGTATTATCGGTTTGTGGATAAATCTTCCTATCAGGTTTTAATATGCCACTGTCCTTCAACGTAGCTGTTCTAATCTCGCAATTAGGTAACCAGTGAGTAGAAGAGAAACTTCTTACTTCATCTCCTTCCGTATAGTCCAGTAGATCTAAATTGGTTGAAACATAATTATCCGCTTGTACAGCAATGATTGGAAAGACTACTCGGCCATTTTCATCACGTTTGCCCACAATGTCCATCCTAAACTCTCCATTATTAATTTGAGTATTAGGAATCAATGTCAGTCTGGGATTGGAATTCACTCCTATCCTATGCCCCGTACTATCCAGAATAATGCCATGAATAGTCCATATACGATTAAAATCTTTCTTTTCACTAATGAGAGTGAACATTTTAGGAATAAGAGCAATAAATAACAAGAAGTAACCAGCGAAAGCTCCCCCTAAACTAATAGTCAATCCTTTAAAAGGCCCTTCAACAATCACCCTATTAGGTAAAATCTTAAAAATAAGGAGTGTCGGAAGAATCGGCAATACAATCCACATGAGCAGATAAACGCTATTTGAAAATGTTAGTTCCATATGCCTGAAAGTATGTTACAGTAAACCTAAAACCTTCCCATTAAAAGGTGCGACAATTACATTATCATAAATAAAATTAACCCCAAATATCACAGCAAAAAATACCAACTACTTGGTATTTTTAACAACAACCCATGTGAAGCCATACACTCAGAAAAAAGTTTTAACGTCCACGTATATCGGCCATTTATTTCAGCCACACCACTTACTTAATTCATCATCCATCTGTAAAACCTTCTCATTACTATCTGTTTAAAAATTCTACGGACTTTTAAATCTGCCTCAAAAAGAAGTGGCGACATCTCTCAATACCGCCACCTATACTCTCTCCCATGTACTACTCTTATAGACTGGACACCTCGCCAATACTTTGCAAGTAATTACCCGAAAAACCATTCTTTTGAAGAGACTTTATTTTTTGAGCTTGATTCATCAATACAGCATAGACAATCTCAAATATTTTCTCTCTTTCAGCATTACTTATACGCACCTCCCCTTTGCTCCCGATTCTTATTTTTCTATAAAAGGTTGGAATACTCCATTGGCATTCCTGACAAATCAGATCACGTATCAATAACGGTATACTGACAACCTTGGGATAAAGATGACTCATAATGTTAAGACCAATGTCATCACTCGTAGATGTGTCTTTTCTTTTCAATAGTTTCTTCATGATTTTGCTGTTTTGGTTCTCCTTGTATTTTTCTTATCAAAGAAATCAATTTGCTTTGTGAGCTTGTCATAATGATCCAGACGGCATATGTCAAGCTCTACATCAAGAGCTACCCCTGGTATCAGGTAAAATTCATACTTACCTGCAGGGAATAACAGAAATTCGGGAGTCGAGTAGCCTGAAATATGGAGGAATTTATTCGGCGACACATTATATTCCGTATCTCTAATCTTAAAAGATATATAATCTATCCCCTGAATTATTGCACTCCGGGTCTCTGAAAACTTATAATATACCCAGGTTGGCTGCTTAAGATCGAAGCAAACACGATCAATGGTATAATAACCATCCAAATGGTTTATGTATATACTTCCAAAATCCCCATAAAACGCCGCCTGACCTTCTCTAGGCTCATAGTTACTAAAAACGTGGTCTTCACAGTTTTCCCGATCGAAAAAACCACTTCTGATTGGATACAGTCTCATTTATATTAATTTTTAATTCTTAATACTATCCCCCCAGATAAATGTCTGGATGGTTAACAATACATCTCTCTTTGTTATTGTGTAATGGGATTGAGTAGTAGAGTAATGAAATTAACTCTCGAAAGGTAGAAGGAATAATTCGAACATCAATGAAATACTTACTAATCAAATACTTATACTTTGATATCAAATATTCTAACTTAGAATTCAAAGATTCTTTTAGGAAGACAATGCACCAAGGCTAATATCAATTTGTCTGATGTTCGCATTAAAAATTAAATTGTTCAAAACGGTCAGCGACAAACAGGAAGTTAGCCTGGCGCATTGTAGTCTGGTGTTAACAATTGTCAAGTTTTCTTTTCTATGAAAACTTAATGTGATCTACTGATCATAAATTGAGGCCTCCAGTGTAAATACTATTACTATACTGTCCATTGTTCTCTCCTCTAAACGCCATATAAGTCTCTATCCTTTGTTGTCTCCAAGTTTCGGGTAATTCAAGCGTTTCCTGACCAATTCTCCTTTTTGCTCCGCACAGATTATAAACAGCATGTTTCAGCGCTGGCGCATATGCCAACAGCATCACATGGTCTGTGCTATTCGGGTAATAGGTAGCTGGTGTCCAGCTGAATAGTAGAACATCGCCTTCTAAGGATACGGAAGGGCTAAGCCCATCTGTATTTATCATTCCTTCGGCAACGCGAAGTTTACTATAATCGATTTCATAGTTGGGATAACTGCCAATAATGGCGTGCGTTAGCTGGTAGGCCACAGCCGCATTATAGGCCCTATACGACTGATCTTTAGCTATTTTAGCAAATCCGATTTTCACAAACTCAGAAAACCGTCCTAACAGCCGATTGACAATCCGCATTCTCTCCATGCAGGCCAATTGTTTTTCACTGGACGGCTTTAATCTTTTGGGCCTTCGTGAGCGGATAATATACTGGCCCTCCTGCTCATAGCCTTCCAGATTGCCAATGACCCCGGAGAAGCCATTTAACAGTCCTTTTTCAAGTCGTGCCATAGTATTAGGATTTAATGTCGTGTGTTGATGTCCTCTCCCCTTCCGGAGCCTCCGGAGGGAAGAGGACTAAATAATTTCCGCCATTCTCATCTCCAGGGTTTGCCAGGAGTTTGCTTTTCGTCAAACACGCAGGTTCGTTTTTCCCCGGATGAAGAGAAGTTTGAGAAACTATTGAATTTCCATATCGCCTAAATACCGGGAGTCTGAATTTACCTTTCCGTCAAAGCTGACAAAAAGAACCCATGCATGCACGGTATCTGTCGACCATTGGGCAGGGACTACCATGTTATAACTCTGGCTGGATCTGGTAGCAACGCCCACAGCCTGCACATGCGACTGTTTTAAAGGGTTATAAAGCACTATTGTCAGTAGATCTGTGCCGTTAGTGCTATCGGTAACTGCATTGTTCACCCAGGTGAAGTCCAGCCTGGCCGCCACCGTAGTAGCTATTGCAAATTCCGGCGGGGCGAGTAGTCTTCCCTTACCGATCACTATTTGTGGATAGTTAATAGCCAATGCCGGATAAACACCAGTGATAGCTTTTTCCATATTGACCTTAAATGCGGCATTATAAGGTGTAAGTCCTTTTTGATATGCCTGAAAACCAATATTTATCAGATCACGAAGAGGATTCAGAAACTCGGTCATGAGAGCGAACGCAGTACGTTGCTTCATCTGGTTTTCCGTTGCCGGTTTATTGCTTTTTACTGAGCGGCTGCGCATTACTGAGATGCCTTTCCAGGTAGCGCCTACTACGGTACCTACCAGGCCCGAAAATGGGCCTAAGATGCCTTTGAGATACTTTCCCATAAAATAAGGGTTTTAATGTTAGGTGATTAAATCGGATTTAAAACGTACGCATGAGCGTGGGTTAACGCTGTTTGTGTGTGATAGGTGATCTTTGTTTAATTGAGGCTGTAAGGTATTAAAAGTGAGTAATAGGATGCTCCTTGGCGCCTTTGGAGCTTTAAATCATAGGTTAAATCAGAGGCTGTTCGTATGTTGTTCGCATGTTGTTCGCACATTGTTCGCATGTTGATCGTTCGCGACCGATCAAAGGGCGATCAAGCTATTATCAATGTCCGTTCTATTAGTCTTTCATTCCGGTATAAAGATAAGGGGGATAAGTGGGATATAAGTTGAAACATGTAAATATATTCCGGATCTCCAAACTTGACGCAGCTATCTCCAGATTTGTTCGTACTTCTGTGACCGGCAAATGGAGTGAGAAGTTTGTTCCGGAAAGAGAACAGTAGAAGTGTTGTCTGTGAACCTTTCTGCATTTGTACGTAAAACAACACTATGTATGTAGACAAAGTATTGACAAAGGCAGGTCAATCCTGCCTTTGTTAAAACCATCATAGGTTGATACTTTGTCCGATTTCGGGCAAATGCAACTTCAAACTGGCCTTTTCAAATGCCAGACGGGCTTCAGCCGTATCAATTTTAATAAAGTCAAAAGTATCATAATGCACACCTACTACTTCCATTACGTCTACTAAACCGGCTGCTTCAATAGCATCTTCCACTCCCATTGTCAACCCATCTCCTATTGGTAGTACAGCAAAGTCCAGCTTTGCCCATTTGGGAATGAATGTCATGTCCATGGTCAATGCAGTATCCCCGCTATAGTAAAAGTTACCGTCGGGGGTCTTAAAAACGAATCCACTGGCAACACCGGCATAACTGCCATCCTGGAAACTGCTGGAATGCATTGCGGAAACTGCCTTTACCGTTCCAAACTCAAAGGTTAATTTACCTCCCGGATTGATCGGTTGGGTGTTTTTTACACCTTGCTTACTGAAATAATCATGCAATTCCCAAACGCCCAGTACCTTTGCACCGGTTCGGTTTGCTATTCTGACCACATCCAGGATGTGATCAAAATGTCCATGAGATATGAATATGTAGTCAGCCTGCATTTCATCAATGTTGATGTGTTTTGCCAGTTCGTTCCCTGAAATAAAAGGATCAAATAATAGATGCTTGCCGCCTGCTACTACGGAAAAGCACGAATGGCCATAATAAGTGATTTTCATATTGCTTTATTTTAATCACAGCCCACCATTCAGGAACAATTTGACCAGCAATACAAAGTTTTTATGGAACTGGTATTGTGATGCATGATTTGAATCCGGATAAAGGATTAACTGTGCGTTCGGTAAGTTTTGCTGAAGGAGATAAGAATTGACTATTGGGAAAATAATATCTTCCTTTCCGTTGACGATAAGAACAGGATGAGTGATCTTTTTGAGATATTCAAAAGAGCCTTCTCTTTTTTACCCCATTCGGCTAAGCTTCGTTTAAAAATTGGGTAACCTGTTGGAGGAATAATGCCGGATACTGGTAATGTGGAGCATGATTCGTGTCAGGGTAAATGATCAGCGAAGAATTCGTCAAATGTTCTTTTAGGAGCACACTGTTTACTGTAGGACAGATAATATCCTGATCACCATGAACTACCAGTGTAGGCTGTTTAATCTGTTTCAGGTACTCGAAACTGTTTTCATAAGGTTTGCCCCAACTGAAAATGGCCGCAAGCTGTGCAGGAACAACTTTATCGGTAAGAGCAGGATCTTTCTGGACCCTGGCACGTACCCGGTTCAGATAGTCCCAGCCGGCTTTCTGGCTCTTCCTGGCAGGCGTAAAGAAAGTTTCCAGTAACAATTCATCAGGATGAGGATACTGTTTTTTGAATAATGCCCATACCTGAGGTGAATAATCAGCCATCCGCTCACCGCCACGGGGACCGGTTCCGATAAGGATCAGTTTGCGGATAAGTTCCGGACGGTCATAGGTCAGCTGTTGTGCAACCATTCCACCAATGGAGAAGCCCAGTAAATCAATTCTTTTTAAACCAAGCATATCGATAAAGCTGGCTGCATCCCTGGCCATTGCCGCAATGGTGTCCGGTGTTTTACCTTCCGAACCGGATACTCCTGCGTTATCGAATATGATCACTTCACGGTCTTTTGCAAAACCATCTATTACTGCCGGATCCCAGTTATCCATTGTACCGGTCAGGTAATTGGTGAATACCAAAGGCAGTCCGTTCTTTTTCCCATATCTGCGGTAAGCAAATTTAACGCCCTGTACCTCAACATAACTTGTGGGTACTGTCCTGGCTGTGTAGGTGCCACCCGTATTTGCCAACAAATCCCTCTTGGGAAGTAGCGTAAAACCCGCTGCCGCAATTGAACTGAGTTTTAAAAATTCCTTTCTTTCCATTTTAGTAAGTATTTATCTGCTTAGGGATGGTTGATCAAGCACTCCATTACAGTGTACGGCTTATGGCCGGATCATTATTTTGTTATTATCGCCAGTCTCCATGGCCATGACTGAGACGCAAATGTACAATGAACGATTGTTCATTTCTTATAGGGCGATGTGATTTTACCTCTTTATGACAAAAATGAACGATTGTTCATAATATATTTGTACCTGTAAAATCATGTTGGATATGAATAAAGCTGAGAGGAGGCTATCCTATGATGAATTTTGGAATGGAGGCTGATGATACCAGTCCGGTAATCAGGGAAATGGTTTATCAAACGATCTGCAATGTTCAGCAGGGTATGATCGATATCCTGGAGAAGGGTATAACAGATGGCGAATTTAATCGTGCATGGGATTACCAGGAGTTCGCCTTGAAAGCGTATGCCATGATCGAAGGTGGTATTCTCGTTGCGAGGGTTTCCAAAGATATTTCACAGATGAAGATGCTGGTAGGTATACTAAAACGTGAAATTGAGGCACAAACGCTTTGATCGCAATAAATCAATAGCAGGTACATTAAACATAAAAGATAATGAATAAGCATCCATTAAGACAATTCAAAGAATCGCCTGGTGCGACATCAGACAGTCTGAAAGCTCTTCTTGCTGATGATGTAGTCTTTTCCAGCCCAATTTTTTCCCGTGAAGTAACCGGTAAAGAACTTGTGGCAGAAGTTATGCTTACCTCAACATCGGTCAGGGACGGGCATTTCACGCATGAATTCAGGCAAGGTAATGAAACAGTGCTGATCTGGGAGGGAATCATTGGTGGACATAAATTGGTGAGCTTTGAACTCATCGTTAATGACGCGCACGGACGTATCAAATACCGGTCCGTTGCTTTTAAGCCTCACCCGGTGACCGAACTTTTTCGTGCAGCAATGTACGATAAGTTAAAAGACATTATTCCGGAAGACATGTGGGTTCTTCAGCCACTAAGTAGACAGGATGAGCGTTAGTATCAAGTCCGGAATACCGCCATAGCGCATAGGAAAAAGAAAGATTTGACTAGTTAAATACCAATTGGTCTAATAAATATAAAAAAATGACCTGCCTCTTATATATAATCATATAAGTATCAAAAATTCGAATAGTTAAAGATTGAATAATTATTAAAACTAAGTCCGCCCATCAGGTTTGGGGATCTGGAGGATCAGCGCTACTTAAAACTTCGCATTTATAATCATAATCATTTTAAAGAAAATGAGAACTAAAGAAGAGGAAAACAAAGCATTAGTCATGCAAGCACTTGACGAAGCATTCAATAAAAGAGACACCGCTGCTTATGACCGTTACTGGTCGCCAGATTATATCCAGCACAGCGCAGTCATTCCGCCAGGAAGAGAAGGTTTAAGAGTGGCGATGAGTACATTGCCTAAGGAATTCAAATATGAGTCCGGATTGGTTGTTGCCGAGGATGACTATGTTATGGTTCATGGCAGGTATAGCGGTATAGGAACACCAAAGCCATGGATCATTGTCGACATTTTCAGAATTGAAAATGGCCTGCTGGCGGAACATTGGGACGTAATACAGGACGAGGCCTCGCTTAAAGATTCGAAGAGCGGGCTCCCCATGTTTGGAGAAAATTTTTTTAGTGAGTTATAGATGGAAGTGGGAGCAGAAATGCTCCCCTTTTTATTCCAGTTGCCTGACAATTTGTAAAACCGATGGTATGAATACCTATAAGACATCGCCCCCCACTCCTTATGGAAAAACTGGACCGGTTGAAAAAATACTCAGTCACTTCTGCGAGATGAGCGACGAGGATTTTTCAATTTAAAGAAAGCTCAGAAGTTGTAGCGTCATAGCAGTGAGACTTTACGCTACGTGGCTGAATGTCCTTCAATTCATCACCCAATGCCCTCATGGCATCCAGTACCGGCAAAACTTTTTTACCCTGATCGCTTAACTCATATTCAACACGAGGGGGTTTTTCCAGATAACTATGCCTGATGATTAACCCATCTTCCTCAAGTTCCCTGAGCTCTTGAGTCAGCACTTTTTTGGAGATCGGGGACAGTAGCATAAAAAGCTTGCCGAACCTTACGGGTTTATCAATCAGAATCAATAGAATGAGCAATTTCCATTTGCCACCTACGTAAGAGACTGTACGAATAACGCCGCAGCCTTTTGGATTGGGATACATTTTTCTCATATACTATGCTTGTAATGGTTACCTAATGGTTACCAGTATTTTGCTTTAGTTACCATTGGGTTATCTCTATTTTAGTTCCTTTTCGACACTAAAGTAATTTTTTTTGGTTCCTTTATGAAACTAAAATCCAAAATAATTGACAACAATGAAAAAAGTTATAGTTATTACCGGTTCAAGTACGGGATTCGGCGCTTTAATGGCCAGGACATTTAGCCGTGAAGGTTACACGGTAATTGCTACCATGCGGGAAGTAAATGGGAAAAATGCTGGTGCAGCTAAAGAGTTGGGATCATTGCCAAACACAGAAGTTGTAGAACTTGATGTCACCAGTGATACTTCGGTAAAATCCGCCATCAGTCAAGTTCTTGAAAAATATCAGCAAATAGATGTATTAATCAACAATGCGGCAGTGTTCAGCGGAGGATTATTAGAGGCTTTTTCCGTAGAGCAGGTAAAGCGGGTTTTTGATGCTAATGTCTTCAGTGTTTTAAGGGTAAACAATGAAGTTCTCCCGGCCATGAGAGCTGCAAAAGATGGATTGATAATAACCATTTCGAGTAGTGTCGGCAGGGTTTCTCCTCCTTTTCAGGCACCATACAATGCGACGAAATTCGCAATTGAAGGTTTCGTAGAAGCATCTTATGCAGAACTTATCGGGCAAGGAATTGAAACGGTTTTGATTGAACCCGGTGCTTTCTTAACAGAGATATGGGGGAAATCTGGTATCGGCGCCGACCGTCAGGGAATTGCTGAAGCCTACGGTGAAGCAACTGCTGATTTGCAAAAGCATATTGAGTCCGTTTTTGGAAAAGTGTTACAGGAGAAAAAGCCCAATCCGCAATTGATAGCAGACACTACTCTCCGCCTTGTAAAAATGGAGAAAGGCAAACGACCTTTACGTACGCCTATAGACCCAAGCGCGAATGGAGCAGATGTAGCATACAATGAAGCGACTATTAACGCTGCCGCCCATTGGAAGAACCAATATGGTCTTTAACGTAATAAAGATTTCCTATTAAAAAATCATAGTAAAGCCCCTGTATTTAAATTTATCAGGGGCTTTACTTTTTACACGGCAAATAGAACCCTATCAAATTCGCTAATTTTGACGCCCCAATAATCCCAATTCAATCAAGATTGAGGAAGAATTAGTACTCTTATTTCATTAAGAGTCACAAACTCAGAAAACCGTCCTAACAGCGACACCAACAAAGGTGAAGGATTGAGGGGGGCCAGCAGCTCACAGTATTATTTAACATTTATAACCCGCACATTTAATTTTAGGGTACCTCCCTTGCCCACTGTAGTAACTCCAGCCACAGGAAACATCCCCGGATAGTCGGCACAAGTAGCACATTGCTTTAGCGAAGCGCCAAAAACATCACTAATAAAATACTTAGCGATCGTTACATGCCATTTGTTATCGCCTCCAAAATAAGCTTTCACAGGCACTGCGTAGTTCCCGGTATTGTCGGCAAGGTTAGCCACAACTATTGCTTTTAAATTGCTGGTAAACACGCCATCGTTAATAGCATAGTCATATATGCCCTGGTTTTCGGTAGTTTCTTTCGCAATATCAATGGTGTAGGTATTCTGGTAAAAATCTGAGCTGCCAAGTTTCGTGTCTAATTTCGTGTTTAATTTATTATCCAACGCGATCGTTTGGCCTTTTGCCAGCTGTACGGCCAATTGCAGTGCATCCTTTGAATCCTTTATTTGCTTTTGCAAACTGGCTTGCAGATCTTGTACCTGTGTCTTCAAAAGCTGCACATCCTCTTCAAGAGATTTAATTTTCGCTTCCGCTGTCATGCTCATTGCATCGCCATCGCGGGTGGATGAATTACTTTGAACCTTGGTAATAACCGGCCGTGTCTTTAGCGCAGGATTTACTGTTTGTGCTGCTGCAGATAACGCAAAAAAAATACATAATATAGGTAGCATGCTTCTCATAAAAGTAGTTTTGATATTAAATCAGTGTTATCGGTGTAAACCGGTTTTAATTTTTTTTTATTCTATTGTAGGCAAAGATTACAAGGGATTTTTGTCTATTGTTTTGTACCAATTTTTAAGGTGTCGCAGACCAAACATATAAACTATTGGGGGCTTAATTGCTCTCTTTTTTGTTTTAACTGATTTATTATACCCACACAACATTGATTTAAATGTAATTCATTATGGCGAATTAAAGTGAGCGAATCAAGTGGAATCAGGAGTTATTATAAGAAACAGCCCTCAGTCAAACGATCTGAAGGCTGTTTCTTATTTCTGCAGCGGAAACTGTTATTATCTTCCTTTCCCCGTTATTATGACAGGGGCTTTGCCAATATTGGGATTGTTTATTTTTTCGGCGGTGGAGGTGGCATCTTAGGAGGGAGCTGCGCGTATTGATACATCAAATTAATTTTCCCATTTTTATCAAACCGCCATGTTTCCTGCAGTTCCTTAGGTTTCATTTTTCCACTGGCATCTGTTGAATACTCCCGGGTCCATATTACTACCCACTGTTCATCTCTATCCTTGCTTCTGAGAGGTACCCAAGCATGAATAGAATCAACAACCTTGCCCATCTGTCCTCTCATCCTTTTAGCAACAGCAATAAGCGAGTCCCTGCTACCCGCAAACATATTACCATCAGCAAAAAACATGGTGTCAGTGTCTGCGAAAGAATTCTTTGAATTCTCAATTGTGTTGTTGTCCCAGTCCTGATACAATGCGAGCAATGTTTGTGCGTTTTTTGCATCGCCGATCTCAAAATCCGAAGAATAACTTGCCATGTAAGGGTAAGTCAGGCTTTCGTGTTTGGTTGAATCTGAATCGGATGTCTTTACAGCTTCCGTTGTTGGTTTGTTGGAACCGGAGGTGCAGGATACTAAAAACGCAATCGATACGAAAAGGTAAGTCTTTCTCATAAAAATTGTTTCTAAATTTTTAATAATAAATAAAGACAAGAGCGACGTCTGAAAAGTGGAGGAATGGGGTGTATTACCTAATTCTAAGATAAGGATTTTTATGAACTAAATAATAAAATTTATTCTACATGTTATTGAGAATCAATATTCTTAATATATAAAAAGCCATCGAATGCTTATAAAGCCAGTTCGATAGCTGCCTGGGCCTTTTTCAGTTTGGAACAGCGCACAAAATACCAGGAAATACCAGAAAAATCATACATTGGCATTTATCCAAAATATCATTTACATGACCAATATACCATTTCAGACGATAGACTGGACCAGTATTGAAAAAACAGTACATACGGGCGAGACCGGTACTGCGTATTGGCAAACAATCGAGTTTAATGGATTAAGAATTCGTCTCATAGAATATTCCAAAGGTTATTTGGCTGATCACTGGTGTGAAAAAGGTCATATAGTTCATTGTCTTGAGGGCGCATTTGTTAGCGAACTTAAAAATGGAGGCAATTTTCATTTGAAAGAAGGCATGACTTATGTAGTTTCAGATGAACTGAGCTCTCACCGGTCACTATCCGAAAATGGTGTTAAACTGCTCATTATTGACGGAGATTTTTTAAAAAGCCACTGATGTGCGCTGCTGATTTGAACCGATGCATTGTGTAACCGCAATACATTTGCTATTTATTCGCCATTCCCTCAATAAACCCTTCAACATTGAAAAATTTTCACTAAATTAGTAACAACTACAATTTCTTCTTAATCACCTAAATGCTTAACCCGATAAAGGATAAGGTCAATTTGCTGTTGCCCTTGATATTGACCCTTCCAGCTTGCATATCACCTGTAATAAACAAGCTGAAATATTTCAGCACTTCGACTATATGCTGAACAACCACTCCAAGGCATAGCTCCCAGGCTAAAGACAGGAGAGGACTATTCTTTAAACGTCATCACCATGAAAAAGAAGACAACTCCCAAAAAACTTCAACTAGTGAAAATCAAAATTGCCAATCTCAGTCAACCAAGACCCAAAGGAGATGTTTGTCTGACGTCTCTGGAGCAAACCACCTGTCCCAATTGCCATCAGCAATGATATAGCTTGATGGGCTGATAAAAATAACAGAGGTCCCTTTCCACAATAACGAAACCCTGCCACTTTCAGATAGAAAGCTGCAGGGTTTCGTTATCACCGATGAGAAAATAAAAGATATCCCAGTCACTCCAAGACAATGGGCCCAAATTTCCAAACCACCTATTGTAGGCCCTGAATAAAGGGATTAGCGGCTGCTATCACTTACCGCCACGTCAATGTGCTGGCTGGTTATCAGCAACATAGCATCATCCAGTTCTTTTTTCATAGTGGCTATGTACTGGTTGCTTTCTTTTTTGAAAAGAGATATTATATTTTTATAATAGTCAATCCCTTCCACCAGATTGGTTTTAAATGTTTGAAAATATTTTACTTGTTTGGGGCTTAGGCCTGTGGCTTTTTCAATCTGCTTTTTCCAATAGGTAATATATAAGTGTAACTCGTTAATAAAAATATTCGGCCGGTACAACGTATTAAGCAGGTGTAATCTGCCATAAATATGGCCTACCATTTCTGACAAAGTAAACACCCCTGAAAAATAAGCAAGATTAGGGCCGGGACATATGGTTACTGCTGCGCCAGGACGCGATAGCGTGATGTTATCTTTCAGCAGCGCTGATGTACCCAGGCCTTCACAGAGGCAGTCTTTTACCGTTATTTCATCTAAGGCGCTATTATATTCCTCCGGTGATAATTTTTTTTCCTGCAGCTGTTTTATTTTCAAATACTGGTATTGGCGTGATGCGGTGCAAATAGGGCTGTCAGTAAACTCTGTATCGGAAACAAGATATTTCTTTATACATGGACTGCCGGGCCTTCCTTTTTCGATTCTTTTCAGCCGCTGCGCTTCCCCGCTGCTTTTTCTAAAGTTATTAAAAGGTATGCCTAAAGGGGAGGCATCACTCATATAGTAATCATCAGGTTGAGCGGTAGCTAGTTGCTGCAGGGTATTCTCATCTACGTTGGTGGCTTCGGGTACCAGTAAAAATGGGCTTCCCCATCCGGTGCTGTTTACGGCATAGTGCTCCAATAAAAACTCATTTTCATTAGCAGTACCTATACCGCCCTGTACGGTAATTTTCAAAGGTGGTCGCGTGGTAAAAACAGTCTGTGCTTTAGCTGCCTGAGCAGCACAGCAAAGGGTAAAAAGCTCCGTGGCTAAAACTTCTTTTTTCTCTTTAAATTCTTCCAGTATGGGACCCAGTAATATACCTTCTGTAGCAAATGCATGTCCGCCGCAGTTAAGGCCTGATTCAATTCTAAACTCCGATACCCATAGGCCTCTTTTAGCCAGTATTTTGCCTTGTACCAGCGCAGAACGGTAATCACTTACCTTCAGAATCAGTTTCTTTTTTAACTGCCCGTTTGCATCGGGTAAAAAATCGGAAAACTGATCAATATAGTTGTATAAACGCGGGTTATAGCCGGCAGAAATAATAACGGATGATTGCAGGTTACTATTGGCAAACCCACGCAAAGCTGCTAATGCATCTGAATATTCAGAAGGTAATGGATGGCCATCGGCATCTGTATTTAGTTTATCTACCTTCGCCATAATATTTACATCTATGGCTCCGGCTACAATAGCTTTACGTAGTTGTTGTTGTAACTCCTGCTTTTCCGCGCCTAACGGCAAGAGTGTCATTTGCAGGTATTGCTGTTTTAATTGGCTATTGTCGGGTAACAGTTCGAAGTATTTCACCAGATCATTACCAGGTTCAAACGGTAAGGAGCGTAATTGGTTCAACTGCTTTTGCACTATTCCGTTTACCAGGTTAAGGTAATGGGTAATACGGGCGGCTCTAAAGTCTGGATCAGCTTCTGTAATGGGCTGGTAGGTCAGGCCTTCCTGGGAGCAATAGTACTCCCTCATTTTTTCAATCAGCTGATCTTCTACAATAGATATTACTGATGCAATACCGAAACGGGCTACTTTTACCGGTGTATCTATACTGTAACCTAAGCCTAATACCGGAATATGAAAACTATGTACTTCAGTAGTGTGCATAAATATTTGTTTAGCAGACGCGCTGCAGGTTGTTTGAACTTTATTTGCAGGCAAATGTCAAATTGTAAAGCGACATTAATTATGATTACAATCATATAGTCAGCTAATCTGTTACCGAACCGCGGTATAAAGCAGGCTGCTTTCAATCTAAGCAACATTTGTTTTGATAGTAGATGCTGACCGATACCCCCTATACGCTCATCCGGTCGCTATAAACAGTATATATTTTATAAACCCGCCACTATTCAGCTGCATTTGCCCTCTTCATTTTGCACAAAAGTTATTTACGTTTTCCGTTAGAAAACCCGAAATTTGTATTGATCATTCCGTATCATGTAAAAGACATTCAATATGAGAAGCGGAAGAAGAGATATAGTTCGTTTTGCTCCAAAAGGTAGTAATAGTTTTATTGAAATGTTAACCGGGGAAGTCCATAAGTACTTCCTTTCCAATAATATTTCACCATATGCCAATACGGGCATGTGGGTGAAAACAGCAATAATGTTATTTTGCTACTTTGCACCCTGTGTTGTTATGATCACTGGTCTAGGTGCAAATAACCTCTGGTTGTTTCTGGGATTCTGGTTCCTGATGGGATGGGGTATGATCGGAATAGGGACTTCTGTCATGCACGACGCCAACCATGGGACCTATTCTCCCAACAAAAAGATAAATAATTTCATAGGTTACATTCTGGAGGTAATAGGTGGCTATACTGTTACCTGGAAGATACAACACAATGTACTGCATCATACTTACACGAATATAGCAGGGCTCGACGATGATATTAGCGGTATTAAACTGTTACGATTATCGCCTCAACAGCAATGGTACAGATTTCATCGTTATCAACACATATATGCATGGTGTTTCTATGCGCTGATGACATTATATTGGATGACTGCCAAGGATTACCTTCAGGTCATTCGTTATAAACAGCATGATCTTTTGATTAAACAAAAGGTTTCATTACAGCAGGCAATACTTAATATCACCTGGTATAAAATGTTTTATTACTCATATATTCTTGTACTACCCTTTTTGTTTTCCGGGCAGCCCTGGTATTTTGTATTGATGGGTTTCCTTATTATGCACTTTACAGCGGGTCTTTTCCTGGCTTGCGTTTTTCAGCCATCTCATATAGTGCCAACCTCTGCTTTTCTATTACCGGTAACCATTGATGGCGTTCGACATATGGAAGATAGTTGGGCTGTTCATGAACTTGCCAATACCACGGACTTTGCGCCTCGCAGCCACATCTTATCCTGGTTTATTGGCGGGTTGAATTTCCAAATAGAACACCACCTGTTTACAGGTGTTTGCCATGTACATTATAGAAAAATAGCCCCTATTGTAAAGTCTACTGCGGAAGCGTTCGGGCTACCATACCATGTTCAGCCGACTTTTTTTAAAGCGCTGAAAGCGCATGCAAAAATGCTAAAAGCTCTTGGAAAGGGACAAAACTAGTCAGTCATTCTTCTTCGCAGGTTTGCCCTTTTAGTCGGGTATCAGGAACCTGCCCGGGCCTCTGATTTGAAAATACAAATGGCTACTTTGGAAGAAGAAAGCCGAACGTAAAACTCGCCTCTATACCGGATAACAATGATTTCAAAAGATAGAAGGAAATAAAACGTGTATGGTCAAACTTATAATCTATAGTACCTGTTCGACGGGCCACAGGCAATGATTTATCCTTATTCTTAGGAATGATCACATGTTTCAGCATGAAAGAGGGGAACTTTGCTATTCTTTTTGGTTGCCCTTTTAATTTATCCAGAACCAGATTATGATATTCTCCTACCACCTTTCCAGTTGCTTTTTCATCATTCAGACTGAATTGAAATGATAAATAATTAAGCAGGCCGGATTCAACATGAAAATTACCAAGATTTTCTGCTGATGGATTTAAGCTGGTAACATCTAAATTGTCAATCGCGCCACTGATATAATAATCTTTGCCGGGGCTAAACGGCATATAAACAGAAGCCTTTACTGTGCCTGATCCCATTATAGAACCTTCCATATGCAGGTCCATATGATCCGGATCGGATGAGGTGGGGTGACTGATAAACGGGGATAAGGAAAGCTGCAATTTTTCAATCTTCAGCAAACCCGTCTGTAATCCGTCTTTAGGAAATTCTTCATACGACAGCGTTGACTCAGACACCTTGAAATGATGTACCCGGATATGAATCGGAATACCCTTCAAAAATGCAACCGGTAATGGTTTATAACTTGATATGCGTGGCAATCTCCTGTCCCGGAAAATATAGATGTTGCTTTCTTTTATCCATATTTGTTCAGCCATTATCTTTTGCTGAAGGCACTTGATGATATCCAGTTTGGTTATTGTTATGCCGGAAATAGCGGCATCAACAACATCAGTCTGGTGCCCTGCTTTTTGTCCCATCTCAAACTTGTTGTATTGCGGGACAATCTTCAGGGAAGTAGCCTGCAATGTTCCTTTGTTATCAAAGTCCAATTTCTTTATTTGAATGTTCTGATAAGTACCAGGAATGACGGAATGAATGTCCGTTAAGGCGCAGGTGAACGTTTTGAAATCAATATCATCATTGCTGAAAAGGCTATCCGCTATTCGGATCTTTAGTTTATCCATCTCAATATTGCCATTTAGTTTTAACTGATCTCCTGTTGTTTCTTCGTAAGCAATGGAAGAGTGGATCATCCTAAACAAATCTGTTTGTATAGCTAAAAGAATTTGTTTTAGGTCAATAAAAAGGAACGACCGGGATAGCGCTTCCCTTGGCCCGATCGCTTCACTATAGATATTAAAAACAGGATTATTAAAAATTATTCTTTCTGCCACCAGTTTCTTATCAAACAATCTCAGAATATCCAATTTGAGGATGGAGATGCCTGCAATACTTGATTCAACGTATAAGGGTTGATTGTTGGTTCTCCTGAAAAATTCAGATTTGTTGCATTGTGGTATCAGCCTTGCGGAATCTATCTGCAATACTCCCTGTCGGCTGTCCATTAATATCTGTTTTATCATCAGCGTATGATAGGCATTCGGTATGGTATAATTGATTTCGGATAAACTACTTTTAATAGCACCAAAATGAAAATTGTTGATAGTGAATGCTTCGTTTACATCATTGATATTTATTTCATCCACACCAATGTTCCCCTTTAGTAATAGTTCATTCTCCTGATCAGTGTGTTCCCATACATGGATGGTGGCCAATTCAAAATGGTTGACCGATATACTTTTGAAAGGTGCGTTAGCGACCAGATGCATTTGTGCAGTATCTTTTTTATTCATTAAGAACCGGTCCAGATTCACGTCTCCATTACTGAGTCTTAAAGTATTGATGGAAAGTGTATGACGAAACAGCATCATCAGTAAATTAATACCATTAAGTTCAACTCCTGAAAAATGAAGGGAGTGTTGATGTTGACGATTATTGCTATCCGGTATATAAGATATTGTAAGATTGTTCAGTGAAAGTGACGAAGCGAATAGATTACTTTTGATGGATGAAACACTAATTTTTAACTTAGGAGAAAGATGCTGCAGTTCTTCACCGACTTTATGCTGAATGATCCGGTTTAAGATGATGTTTGCGGTAGCCAGTATCAAGAGTATTCCGATGCCACCGTAAATGAGGATCAACCATTTTCTGGGTATTTTAAATGATCTTATCATGAGCCTGCCAACATTACATTTGTTTCTTACCTTTTACACCCAATTGCTATTGATTGTTTAATATGGGCATCTTTATACCATGTTTGATGTTTCAAATCAATATCCGTGGTTTCAGGCTCTACTTACTTGTTTTCGTGCCGGCTCATCCTGCGATATGGCTCACCTGGTATCTGACCGATAGAATCTATCCATGGCGGCAGCGCTGAGAGGTATCTCGTTGATAACAGAGGTATATGGTTCATCTGGGATTATTAACGCCGTGAAAACTCAATAACTGAATACTCCACACGTAATAAACTTAGGCATCCACGGGATCAACCCATTTACCGTTTTAAGGTAGCACTCAAATCATTCCTGTCGTAATGTAATTGCCGGGTTTAACATCGCGGTACGATAGGTTTGTATACCTATAGTGAGCACACCAACTAATGACAGGCAGCCCAGGCATACCGCATAAATCCAGATTCCTGGCGTAGCCCGATAAGTGAAAATATGCAGGAACAGCGATCCCAGGAAGCCTCCCAGGGGCAGGCCAATAAAAGCTGCTATGAGGATCAGTTTTACAAAACTCCACGACAAAAGGCGCATCATCTGCCCCACTCCCGCCCCCATTACTTTACGGATGCCGACTTCCTTCACCCGCTTCTCCATATTATACGTCACTATTCCCAGCATACCGAGAGACGCGATCACAAAAACGATCAGGATAATAACACCAAACAATTTCAGGTCCTCATTTTCCATGTAATCATCATACATCTGTTGCTCATACCAACTGTATAAAAAAGGTTCATAAGGATACAGTCGCTTCCAGAGGCCTTGAAGAGAAGCTACAAGCGGCTCTTGTTTAACACCGTCCTGGACTAACAGTGAAAGTGTTTTAAAGGCACGGGGATCATATTGTAACACCAAAGGCGTGACCGGCATCTCATAACGCATGAAGTTGAAGTTTTTTACAACCCCCGCTATTATCATTTCACTACTATCCAGAATGATTGTCTGTCCTATGCTATTTCGGGCGTCCGTCAGGCCTAATGACTGTACTGCTTTTTCATTTATCACGACAAAATGGCCTTTAAGGGTATCGGAGTTATTCTCCGGCAAATTATTACCGGCCACAAAACTGAGCCGCATGTTACGGATAAAGGCAGCATCTACCGCATATCTATACGCCCGCAGCGGCTCCATGCCATCTTTGATACGGGTATTCCTGGTGATCATTGCCGGTTCTGCCGCTTCATTGAAAGGGGCAGAAGTCGCTCCTACGCTGTTAACGCCAGACAACTTAGCTATCTCATTGCTGAGCAGCCGGTAAGTATTATTATGATCTGCCAGTGGAATATTAAGAATGTTCTTGCGGTTAAAGTTGTCATTGTCCGTAGCCATATAGCGGAATTGACTATACATCACAGCGCTGAATACCATAAACACCAGCGATACTACAAACTGGATCACGATCAACACCTTGCGAAAGCCTATTTTTCGGAAATCCGCCGCTCCCAGTGCTCCCTTAAGCATCATAACCGGTTTACCGTATGACAAAATTCTTGCTGGGGCTATACCAGCCACAACGCCAGTGAAAAGCGTAAAACCAATAAACGCCAGCCACAGGACAAAGGGATGTTGTACCTCCCAGGTCAACCACGGGGCATAGATAAATGAGCGCATCACCTGTAGGCCCAGGAAGCCTATTATCAATGCGCAGAAAGCCAATAGTACACTCTCCATCAGTAACTGCAGCACCAGCTGCCAGCGCGCGGCGCCTGCTACCTTACGTACGCCTATCTCCCTGGCCCTGCTCAGGGAACGGGTGAGTGTAAGGTTGGTGTAATTAAATATCGCCAGCGATATTATTACCAGCATCATAATGATGTTTACCAACACCTTAAACCAGGGCTCTACTCCTGGATTATTCTGTAGGCCCTGAAGGTCTGGTGAAATCCTGCTGATAAGCTGCCTGCGGAAACGTAGCTCTTTAATACCAGTAAAATCCACATGTTTTTTGGTATCCGCCACTACCTGCTCCAGCATATCGTCCAACTTGGCAGATGACGCGCCCTTTTGCAGGAGCACATAAGTGCATCCGTTATAGTTAAGCCAGTCATTCTGATTAGCTGTAGGATTAAGCAAGGGATAAGTAGCGATGGACACTACCAGATCTGCCTCCAGGTGGGTCTGCTTTGCCCCCAGCGGCGCGAATACACCTGTAACGGTGAATGCTCCCATATCTTTATTCTCAAGTACTTTACCTATGGGATCAACATTACCAAAGAATTTTTCAGCCGTTTCGTGAGAGAGCACCACAGTATAAGGCGCTATCGCAGGCGTACCCTTCTCCAGCGCGAAGCCAAAAAGTTGAAAATACCCGGGGCTTACATAGTGTCCCCATGCTGACAGTGACTTTATCCTATTACTGAAGCTACCTCCAAAGCCACGGATCACCTGTGCCACCTGCTCAATACCACTTTGCTCCTGGAACAATTTTGGGCCAAGCGGTAAGGGCGTAGTGGCGAGAGAGAATGTTTTGCCTTCTTTATTGGTGACATCTGTAAGAATGCGATAAGTGCGGTCAGGATAAGGATGAAAAGTATCTTTCTCAAAACTACTCTGCACCTGTATAATAATCAGCAGGCACATGGCCATAGCCAACCCTAGCCCAATGAGGTTGATCAGTGAAAACAACCGGTGTTTCCATAGATTGCGCCAGGCAATACTCAAATAGTTTCTTAACATCGCTATTATATTTTCAACCTCCTAAGAGGGCTCACTAAGGCTGTTTAGCATTAGCGAAACATTAAATGAAGCTGCTAACCAGTGCAGATAAATATTCCAGCTGTACTGCAAGCTAAGAAAATGCCTGAATACAAAATGATGATAACTAATTAATTAATAATTCACATGGCGAAAATGTGTCCGGTTTTGATACAAGTTATGTTCAGTCATGAACGTTCCTACTGATAATGAGTAGCGACGCCCTATATTTTATAGGGAAATGGGGCTAAAATTGCTTAACTTAGATAAATAATATCATCCATGTTATACCTTGCTTATGAAGCGGGTTATCATCTTTTTCGCCCTACTCTTTCTGATTCCATCGATACTTATAGCACAAAAGGTATTTATTATAAGGATTGATGGAAGCATCAATCCTGTATCTGCTGATTTTATCCATCACTGTATCAACAAGGCCAATGCTGAAAAGGCCACTTGTCTGGTTATTTACCTTAATACCCCCGGCGGATTACTACAATCTACCCGCAACATTGTACATGACTTACTGGAAGCTCCCCTGCCCATTGTGGTATATGTTGCCCCCGGAGGTGCACATGCCGGCTCTGCAGGCGTTTTTGTGACCATAGCTGCGCATATAGCGGCGATGGCGCCTGGCACCAATATCGGGGCGGCGCATCCGGTGGGCTTACAGGGCATGGATACGGTGATGAGTGAAAAAGTGACGAATGATGCCGCGGCATTCATCCGATCCATCGCCAGCCGACGGAACAGGAATCTGGAATGGGCAGAGCAGTCGGTCCGAAAGAGCCTTTCCATTACAGAAAATGAAGCACTGGAAAAAAAAGTAATAGACCTGGTGGCCGCTAACCAACAGGAATTGCTAAACCGTATCGATGGCAAAGGCGTAAATACATCAGCTGGCATTAAGGTATTACATACAAAATATGCGCAGACAGAAACGCTGCAGATGGGCATGACAGAAAAAATATTGTCAGTGCTTACCGACCCAAATGTTATCTATATACTGCTATTGCTGGGCTTCTACGGCATACTGTTCGAGCTATATAACCCGGGCGCCATACTACCCGGCATTGTAGGCGTGATATCGCTGGTGATAGCCTTCTACTCCATGCAGGCCCTTCCTGTCAATTACGCCGGGCTGGCACTGATTATATTTGCCATTGTACTTTTTGTACTGGAGATAAAGATCATCAGTCATGGAATGTTGACAATCGGTGGTATTGTTTCTCTGCTGCTGGGCTCTCTTATGCTGATCCATTCAGATTCCGCATTGGAATCTGTCAGGATATCACTCAGTGTGATCATCGCTGCGGTCACAGTTACCACACTTTTCTTTCTGTTTATCATAGGTGCAGGATTGAGGGCCCAGCGCGCAAAGCCGGCAACCGGCATTGAAGCAATGGTAGGTGAAACCGGTGAAGCGCTGGATATACTGAACCCATCGGGAAATATAATGGTACACGGGGAAATATGGAAAGCAGAATCTGTTGAGGGGCAGATAGAACAAGGAGAAAAGATACGAATTATCGCAGTGAAGCAACTCAACTTAATTGTTGGACATTTAATTACCTGATATAAAACAGTCAATGCTATGATGTCATATTATTCTATCTGGATAATCGTCATTGTCCTTTTTGCGGTCATCCTGCTTACAAATGCAATCCGCATCCTGCGGGAATATGAGCGTGGCGTTGTATTCCGCCTGGGACGACTGGTTTCTCCTGATGGTGTACGCGGGCCAGGATTAATACTGCTCATCCCCATCATTGATAAAATGGTAAAGATCAGTCTGCGCACGGTAGTCATGGATGTACCTTCCCAGGATATTATCACCCAGGATAATGTATCCGTCAAGGTAAATGCAGTCGTGTACTTCCGGGTGGTCCAACCCAGCAAGGCCGTTATACAGGTAGAAAATCACCTGATGGCCACCTCTCAGCTTTCGCAGACCACACTGCGTAGTGTACTGGGGCAATCAGACCTGGACGATCTGCTCTCACAAAGGGAAAAGATCAACATGAAACTGCAACAGATCATCGACAAACATACAGAACCCTGGGGGGTAAAAGTCTCCAATGTAGAAGTAAAGCAGATAGATCTCCCGCAGGAGATGCAGCGAGCCATGGCCAAACAGGCAGAAGCGGAAAGGGAGCGTCGTTCCAAGGTCATAGCCGCAGAAGGTGAATTTCAGGCTTCCCAACGCCTTGCCGACGCGGCAAAAGTGTTGAGTGAACAACCCAGTGCGCTCACGTTACGTTATCTGCAGACACTTAGAGAAATTGCGACTGAGAAAAATTCCACTACGATCTTCCCCATACCGATAGATCTGCTGAAACCTTTCTTAAATAGGCCTGAATAGAAGGCGAATGGAGGCTGCAATTCCCTCGGAAATTTAGTGGGGCAGCTTCTCCCTGAAGAAACCATATACCCAGGTTCCGGCAATAGCGCTCAACAAAGTAAGTGCGATAACAGTTGCCCCCGCGCCAATCTGCGCAAACAGTGGACCAGGACATGCTCCTGTTGCAGCCCATCCAAGACCGAAAATAAGCCCACCATATATTTGCCCTTTATTAAATTTCTTGGGCGAAACATGGATCGGTTCTCCATAGATAGTTTTTATGTTGAACTTCCTGATCAACCACAAAGAGACAATGCCTACAATGACCGCACTACCAATAATGCCGTACATATGAAAGGATTGCAGACGAAACATCTCCTGTATACGGAACCAGCTAATAGCTTCGGACTTTACAAAAATCACCCCGAAGAATATTCCCACGACGGCGTATTTAATATTGTGATACCATTTGTGACTGAGTTGACTTTCATTGACACACATGGCATCCTGTGATCTGATTTCCAAATCTTTTTCCATAGATGTATTTTGCTTCATTGCTTCAGGATTTAAAGTGACAGGATAAGAGGGAGTATCAGGTTCGCCATGATAAACCCGCCGATCATAAAACAGACTGTTGCCACCAACGACGCCCATTGCAGGTTGGAGAGTCCCATAATAGCATGACCGCTGGTGCAACCACCTGCATAACGGCTTCCAAATCCCACCAGAAACCCACCTGGTATCATTAACAGAAACCCTTTCAAGGTGAACAAAGACCGCCAGTTCATGATATCTTCCGGAATCAGATTCCTATAATCGGTAATACCGTAGCCGGCCAATTCTTTGGCTAAAGTGGGATTTACCGATACAGGATTGGGATCGCCCAGCAACTTCACGGTTAGCATACCTCCCAGGAGAATACCGCATATAAAGAACAGATTCCACGCTTCTTTTTTCCAGTCATACTTGAAAAAAGGGATATTAGCCGGCATACAGGATGCACAGATATGACGAAGCGATGAACTGATCCCGAAAGATTTATTGCCAAGTAATAACAATGCCGGAACTGTAAGCCCGATCAATGGCCCTGCCACATACCAGGGCCAGGGTTGTTTTAATAAGTGTAACATTTTTATCATTCTATTTTCCTTGCATTATTTTATTTCATTACAGATAATTTCACGAATTCCCTTTCTCTTTCCACTCTTTCATTCCACCCGAATAATTCTTCACGTTGTCAAATCCATGCTTTCGTAATATGGAATAGGCTATTGTTGAGCGGTCTCCTGCCTGGCAATGGAGCACGACCTGTTTATCCCTGCTAATCTGGTCCAGATTGTGCTGCAATGTTCCTGCAAACACATGATCAGCACCCTCAATATGCCCGGATTGGTATTCGCTTTCTCCACGCACATCTACAATCTGCACGCCGTCCTTACCGATATAGGATTTAAATTCTTCAATATCGATCACATCGGCCATTTGCAATTCCAGTCCCAGGTTCTGCACATCAGACACATATCCATACATGTTGTCCATTCCAATACGCATCAATTTGCGGGTCAGGTCTTCAATTTGATGATCATCCGCAACCAAAATGAATTGCTTCTCATAACTGATCTTCCATCCCATCCAGGTAGAAAAAGCATTGTTACCCTGGATATTCAGGCTGCCGGGAATATACCCCCTGGCATACTCCACCTTATTGCGGGTATCAATGACTATCAGACCATTTTTATAGGCTGAAAGAAACTCTCTATTGCTAAGTTTGGGACGTTTCGGCACCTCCACCAGTAATGGGCGGTCCACTTTATTCAGGTGCTTCATCATGGCGAAGTATTTAGGCGGCTCTGGTTGTCCTTCCAGCAGATAATCAACAAAGCCTTGTTCATCATTATCGTACCTGAAGGCCCAGTTGCGAATCTTTTCGTAGCCTACCGTAGAACCAGGAACGGCACCCAATGCCTTACCACAGGCAGACCCCGCGCCATGACCGGGCCAAACCTGAACATAGTCGGGAAGTTCAGTAAAACGCCGGATGGATTCGTACATCTGTTTGGCCCCCTTTTGCCTGGAGCCGATGATGCCTGCGGCTTTTTCCAGGAGGTCAGGACGTCCAATGTCTCCCACGAAAACAAAATCTCCCGTAAAGATCATAACAGGTTTGTCGGTAGCCGGGTGGTCAGTCAGCAGGAAGCTAATGCTCTCAGGTGTGTGCCCGGGTGTATGCAGGACTTCGAGTGTCAGGTTACCCACTGTAATTTTATCTCCATGCTTTAAGCCATTATGTGGAAACTCGTATTGCCAATCCTGCCCACCTTCATCTGAAAGATAGAGCTCCGCGCCGGTGGCGGCGACAAGTTCGCGCGAACCGCAAAGGAAATCAGCATGGATATGCGTTTCGGCAGTATGCGTGATCTTCAGATCGTTTTGCTTAGCAATCTCCAGGTATACATCAATATCTCTTTGCGGATCAATAACGATGGCTTCCCCTTTGGCCTGACAGCCTATTATATAACTCGCCTGCGCAAGGCTTTTATCATAAATGCGTTGAAAAAACATATTTATATCTGTTTTTTGTTCTTACGTTGCTAATTCTTATAATTCAAAAGTCCTTCAATATTTCCGCACGTACAGTAACTTTGGTTACACAAGGAAATATTTTCGATTGCAGCACGTACATACCACCGCCGACAACTAATATGTGATAATGCGTTTTCATCATAATAGTCTTCATTTTAGCCAGATTTCTTTACTATGATATAGATGCCCATGATCAGTACAAACCAGCCAAAAGCTGGCTTCAATTTCTTTCCATCGATCTTTCGGGAGATAGAAGCGCCAATAAATACCCCAACTACAGCAATCAGCGTAACAATGAGCAGGAATTTCCAATGGACGACGGCGTGGGCAAGCGATGACAGGAATCTGACGAGAGAATCGGGCTAACTAATTCATAATAATTCATGGTGAAGTCATTGCGGGGAGGTTCATTTCAGGCGCTGCAAACGGATGATTTACAGCCACTACCGCTATGTATGCGATTTTAGCACGATCTTATTGCGCCCAAGCTGCACAATACCATCCTCTTCCAATTGCTTTAGCAGCCTGGAAACAACTACACGGGCTGTTCCAAGTTCATTCGCTAATTGTTCGTGTGTAATTAATATGGTGGAGGATTGTGTAACCCCGACTTTCTTTTTTAACAGGGCAAGCAGCCGCTCATCTAATTTCTTGAACGCGGTGGCGTTTACCATGTCCAGTAATTCTTCAAAACGCTTATGATATAAGCGGAAAATATAAGTGAGCCATTGCGGGTACTCCCTGATAAGCGAGGATACTTTCTCTATAGGCAGGAACAGGATTTCTGCATCTTCTTCGACTTCCGCCTTCACTTTACTAGCTTTATTAAGCAACCCTCCCATGAAAGACATGATACAGCTTTCGCCAGCTGTTATATAATAAAGAAGGATTTCCCGCCCGTCTTCTTCTGTTCTGATAACCTTCAGAACACCTTTAGTGATAACCGGAATCGATCGGGCGTTGGAGTTTTCGTTAAGGATGATAGTGCCGGCCTTGTAGCTTTTTGTTATTCCATACTTATACATTGATTCCACAAGGGCGGGTACCGATTTAAATTCAACTATCTCGTTCAGATTCTCCATACCACAAATTTACATTTTTCCCCCGAGCTGTGCAACGCGGTCAAACTTCGGATAACCCTGTTCGGGTTTCCGATACCTGAGATCGCAACAAACCCGACTTCCTGAGAACGGTCTCAAAAGCCGGGTTTGTTTCCAACAGGCATTACCACCCCCGTTTTGTCTACGGATCTGCCGTTTGCTTTTACGTTTCCTTCTACCTGCCCTTAGCTAATTCATCCCACGTAAATTTCCATTTACATCAAACGTAATCCGGTAATTACGCCTGGCTGCCTGTATCATGATATACCATTCTTTTACATGTACAGTTTTGATCTGACTAAAGTAAACAAACTGTATAGTTTCGGCACCTTCCATTGTTTTTGACTTTTCCACTGCTATATCATATACTTTTTTTGCCGTGCTGAATTTTACTTCATCCAAAGACATTAGCAGCATCTCGAGTGGAAAATGTTGGTTACCGGCAATCTTCACTGGCTTTTGTATTTCCCATGCTCCATTGCTGTAGGTATAAGTATCGACATTCCCGGGAATATCAGGATCCTGAAGATCGATAGATATCATGCCTCCCCGGTAATCATAAAAATAAAAGCCCGCCATGAAGAACAGCTTTTTCCCTTTAAGATGAGGCAAATCATGTAGTGCCTGTTGAATGCTGTCAAGCGTTGCAGCGTTTTCGAAAATGCTTTTAGAAACCTCTTCTGAAACGGATGAAATTACAGTTGATGAGGAAAAAACAGTTGATGAAGAAGACGCATTACTGTTAGAGGGTGCTTGTTTTTTTTGCGGGACCGGATGCAACGTTTCATCAATACTTCTTCGGACCTCCTTACATGATGCCATAAAAAAGAGGGTCAGCAGAATGGTCAATATATTATACCGTGAGGTCTTCATAAAATACAATTTTTTCTGGTTCGTCTGGCAGAAACATGATCTCTTTGGGTCCATTATCGAGCTTATGAACGTCAAGTAGTGAAACTATTTTTTTAAAAACGGTTTTACGCCTGTTATCCTGATGGTCTGTATATTCAATTTCAAATTGCACTTGTGGCTGTTCATTAATGTACATGCCTGTCTGCTTGTAGCTTAAGATGGTACCTGTAGTTTTAATACCATACATTATCATGCGGAGCGATTGCTTCGAGTCGCCCGATGCTTTTCCGATAAAACGCAGCAGGAGCATTATAAATATGCCAACACCAATGTTTATCAGCGGTACTGAAATCCAGGGATGCGAAAGTCTAAGGAAACGCCAGCCAGCTCCCAAACTTTCGAATCTATACGAAAACACAGGGTAAACGATGGCAGCAGTAAGCAAAAGCATGAAAATGAGCGAATAGAGTAGCACCACGCCTTTATTTCGTAAGACTTCCAATGATTTTGGAACAAATATCGCCTCCTGACCATTGATACCGGCACTCATTTCGATAGTGTTGCCCACCTCGAAACGGTTTTCAAATGGCTTACCATCGTTCAGCTCGTAGGGCAGCTCTATATGCGTTCCGACAAGGTTGCTGAATGCCAGTGTGAGTTCAAGTGTGACGGCATCATGAATAACGCCTTTCTTCACTTTCCGGATGATTTTTGCTATGATGGTAGTTCCTTCTTTGGCGGTTTTCTCCAAATGGTGTTTATCGGTAAATACCAGCTTAATGAAGAAACGGCAATATAACCCGATTACAACCAGCCAGCTGACGGCGCCAAGGCCCAGATATAAAAAGGCGGTACCGGCGCTCTCCTGTGGTGACTCTTCTATATCGCCATTGTAATAGAGGAAGGCCGGCATTGCAACGGTAAAACCGAGTGTATACAAAAGCCAGAAAGAAATACCAAGGCCTGGTTTACTCATAATGATATGTTTATCATGTTGTTTAAATGCTCCTCCTCCTCCATCTGAAGAAGCGAAGCCATCGGCGCGTTATTACCGGAACAAAGGTCAACAGACATCTCTTCAACAGCAAACTTCAGGTGGCTACGGAATATCTACTTTCTGGTATAAACGTGTCTACAATATGACTACAGGTTTCTTTATTTAATTGTTATATAAATAATTACATATGACATAAAGAGCATTTTCTTTAATTGTTTTATCTGCTGTCTTATCGATTTACAGTAAATTGGCGGTATGAAATCCTTATTGTCGCTATTCATTTGCCTGATCTGTTTAGGTGGTTTTGCGCAAACCAGGTTGTCTGACAGCCTGCAATCAGTTATTGACCACCCAGACTTAAGCGAGCAGGAGAAACCAGTGTTGTTAAACCAGCTGGCAGAGTTCTACCGGGTTAATAAAGAATATACGAAGGCAATAGGCGTCGCCCGGAAGAGTATATCGATAGCGTTGAGCATAAAGAATTATACTGACGCGACCAAAGCTTATCTTGTATTATTGAATAGCAGGATCAGTGCACAGGAACTTGGCAACCTTAAACAACTGAGCGATACTTTACTCTTAGTGGCAAATAAGGCGGGCGCCCCTGTTGCCATGGCCTATGCCTATTACGGACAAGCATTACTGTTTAAAATGCTTGAACATCCGGAATCCGTAATGAAGTACTGTCAGATGGCCCTGAAGATACTGGAGAAAAACCCTGACCCTTATATCGCCGCCAAGGTCTACTATCAGTTGTATGCAGTCAATTCCAACTGGAATAATGGAGACCAGACCTATCATTATGCCTCCTTAGCCACGGAAAACGCCTTAAAAACCAAAGATTATACGCTTCTGAGCAATTGCTATAATGCAATGTCCACTGCTTATGAATATAAATATGATGAAAATCGTAAGAAGGCAGTGCTTGACAGTATCTTATATTTCCTTAATAAGTCAGAGAACCTCTATACACATTATCCGGGTCAGGTTAATAATTATGCTTACGCAATAACCTGTATTAATATTGCCAGTTACTACCTCAGATTTGCCTCTTCTGCCGATAGCAGAGCACAGGCGCAGGGTATATATTATGCCAATACAGCCCGGACAGTTTTAAAAGATGCCCCCAATAGCCAGGAGGTGATAGCAAGTAGTCTTGGCATCCTGAGTGAATATGCCAAGCGGGATGGTAAGAACGAAGATGTGGAACGCTATCTGCTGGAGGCCTATGACGTGATGCAGACCCAGCAGCCACCCTATTATTATACAATGATCAATGTAACAAAGGGCCTGGCTGATTTCTATGAAGGTCAGCGAGATTATAAGAATGCGCTTAAGTTTCAGCAGCTCGTAAATGAATATAGCGGCAAAAGCTTTGACCAGCAAAAGGCATTAAAGGCCCAAAAGCTTGAAATAGAATATCAAACGGAAAAGGCCAATAACGAACTGCGGTTTCTAAAGGAACGCGAGAGAAGTCAGCAACAAAAAAACTTTTTATATATCTGTGTTACTATCATATCCATCTTGTTTCTGTTCTTTTTATTCAGATCTTATCATTTCAGGTTACGTTACTCATTACAACGTGAAAAACAGCTGGAACTGGAAAAGCAGGATTCCGAGCTGCAGTTGAAGTTTGAGAAGGAAGAACAGGCGAGACTGAAGGCCGAACAGCAATTGATGGAGATGCAGCAGCAACAGCTGAAAAAAGAAGTAATGGCCAGCGCATTGCAATTAGAACATAAAAATCAGATGTTGTACAATTTGAAGGACAAACTGGCAGAAGGGAATGGAGTAAACATGCAAAAGGTATTGAAAGAAGAAATGATCCTTGACAATGATTTTGAACAGGCTAAACTACAAATCCAGCAGGTGCATTCTGATTTTTTCCAGTTGCTGAACGAGAAAGCACAGCGAAAGCTTACCCTACTCGACCTTAAACTATGCGCTTACCTCTATCTTCAGATGGATACGCGTCAGATTTCACAGCTGATGCATGTTGAGGCCAAAAGTGTCAGAATGAGCCGTTATAGGATCAAGCAAAAACTCGGTCTGGAAAAGGATCAGGATCTGAATGTCTTTTTGCAGGGTTTAAGGTAAAATATCCTGTTATCAGCCCTGGCTGGCTATTGAGACTATAATAAACAGCTCCTCACCTGGCCTTCTCCATTTGTTTAACAATACCCCATCCCTCCGGCGTAATGCCCATAATCTCCGTGGCAACACCCAGCGTTTGATACGTATCGAAGAAAGCCATTCTCGCAATTGGATGATCCACTTCGCTGAGGACTTCATACCCTTGTTCGCGCAGCTCGCTGGTGATCCGTTCGAAATCGCTTACCGGTAAACGGAAGGCGACGTGCTGTATTCCTCCTGCGGGATACTTTTCAAGATAGTCATGAAACATGCTTTGGCCGGAAACGGGCTGGACTAGTCTCAGTGCCGGGTAGTACTGCTTCTTCCGGTGAGCCACCCAGACAAGTAAATTGAGCCGTCAAAGAAAACGGTTAGCCTGTCCAGAAGCCGATCTTTGCATCGTTATCAATAAAAATAGAAACAATGACAACAATAACAAAGACAGCTCTTGGCCAAAATGGGCCACTCGTGTCTAAACTAGGCCTGGGCTGTATGCGCATGTCTCCTGTTTGGGGACGCGCGGGGAATGATGAAAATGAAAGCATTGCCACCATTCAGACAGCATTGGATAGCGGCATTAACTTTCTGAATACAGGAGATTTTTACGCTAGCGGCCACAATGAGCTGCTTGTAGGCAAAGCCATCAAAGGCAGAAGGGATGATGCCTTCATAAGTGTCAAGTTTGGTGCGATCTTTTATGGCAATCAAATGCTTGGGTTGGACCTTCGCCCTATAGCCATCAGGAACTTCATCAATTATTCTCTGGTACGTTTGGGTATAGATACCATTGATCTTTATCAGCCGTGCAGACTTGACAATAGTGTTCCGGTGGAAGATGTGATTGGTACTATTGCCGACCTGATCAAAGAAGGAAAGGTACGTCATCTCGGCGTTTCTGAAATAACTTCAGATCAACTGCGTAAGGCGCATAGTGTTCATCCTGTAACAGCATTGGAAATAGGTTATTCATTGGCAGATCGCCAGATAGAAAGTGACCTGCTTCCTACGGCTAAAGAGCTCGGCATAGGAGTTGTAGCATTTGCCAATACAGCCGAAGGCTTACTCACCGGTGACATGAAAGCACCTCTTCCGGCTGATGCCTACCAGCATCACTTCTCCCGTTTTCAGGGAGAAAATCTGATAAAGAATCTGGAAAAAGTCGAAGTATTAAAGCAAATGGCAAGAGAAAAGGGATACACACCCACACAACTGGCAATTGCCTGGGTAAATGTGCAGGGAGATCATATCATTCCATTGGTAAGTATGAACAGGAGATCACGGTTGGCAGAAAACATACAGGCCATGGAGATTGAGTTCACGCCTGACGAAATGAATACGCTCAATACGCATTTCTCACCAGGTGCAATACTTGGAGGTACATACCTGCAGCGATAGTGGCTTTGCACATAAGCGCTGACTGTTTTATATCTTTACATCATGACGAATCGAACTGAAATAATCCCAGGGGTCTTCTTCTTCTCTTATCTCGCAACCCAAAAAAAAGAGAAGGTAGCATTCCTGCAGCACAATATGCTGGTATTGTTGGTTTCAGGCCGTTTCACATTGGAAACTGCTAACCAAAAGATCTCAATGGAGCGCGGCCAAATGTTGCTGATACAAAAAAACCAATTAGGAGAAATCACAAAGACGCCTTTGGACGGTGAGGATTATCAAACAATTGTCATTAGCCTGAAAGAAGACTTGCTCAGGGAAATCGCCCTGGAGGAACAAATAGAGACAGGACAAAAATATACAGGTCCGTCCAACATACTTATCCCCGGAAACGATTTTTTGCAGGCCTTCTTTCAATCCGTGATTCCATATGTTCGGCACCCGGAAGAAAGAATAGCCAAAGCGGTGGGTTTGCTAAAAGTAAAAGAGGCTATTCTTCTTCTCCTGAATACTATGCCCGAACTAAGGAAATTCCTGTTCGACTTTTCGGAACCTTATAAGATAGATCTGGAAAAATTCATGCTCAGCAATTTTCATTACAACGTTCCCGTTGAGAAATTTGCACAACTCACGGGAAGGAGTCTTGCCGGGTTCAAGCGTGATTTCCAAAAAATATTTACGATGGCACCCCGGCAGTGGTTACTGGAAAGGAGATTGGTGGAAGCCCGGCATCTTATAGAAAAAAAGAACAAAAAGCCATCTGCAATTTATCTTGATTTAGGCTTTGAAAGCCTCTCTCATTTCTCGCATTCTTTTAAGAAGAAATTCGGCAAGGCACCTACCGAATGGTTGGCTTAGGGCGATCAATTATTTCACGCTATCAAAGTGTTATAATGACCTACGAAAAGAGACAGGTTATTATAACACTTTGATCTTTGCTACCGCTGTCCTGGTGGGGCCATTATAGTTATAGTATTTAATCCCGGATCATGCATCTGGAATCTCAGGCTCTACTAACTTAGCCAGTTTTTCCAACGATTCCTGCCAGCCTAAATAGCACATTTCTGCAGGGATCGCTGCAGGAATTCCTTCCTGTGTAATTTTTATCTCCGTACCTGCGATGGTTTTCCTAAGTGATACCGAGGTAGTCATTTCTCCAGACATGTTGGGATCGTCAAATTTATCAGTGTATTTCAAAAACTCATTAGGTTTGAGCTCCAGGTATGTCCCACCGAATGAATGACTATTGCCGGTTGAAAAGTTTTGGAATGATGCTTTGTGAGAACCACCTACACTTACATTCATTTCATGAACGGTGCAAATAAATCCATAAGGAGGCAACCATGAAGCGACTGCAGCAGGCTCAGTAAATGCCCGGTATACTTTCTCCGGAGATGTCTTAAGAACTCTGTGTAGCAAAACAGTATTGTTTGACATAAGATACATTTTTGTTCCTACTCATCTGGCTTTTCGGCTCCGCCCGTTTTTGAAGTGGTCGCTGCTCCACTTGCTTTTTATGCCGGTTGTTTGTTTATCAACTTCGACATGGCAAAGATGGTGAGAAGATTAAATTTGGATAGAGGCTACATTAGACATTTTAAAGGGCTGTTTGCGACCTGGCCTCCAAATTATCAAGTTCCTGTCCCAGTGCTATGCCATCATGATCACCAGGTAAAACAGGAGGCGCTCCTCCCCTGCTTTAGGCCCAGCCCTGTTGATCGCGATTGCTGATACAATATTAGCACGATAAACCCTGTCATTTCAGGCTATGCCCATAGGACGCCAAAACGTGTCCACAGGACGCAAAAACGTGGGGACGGAAATATCAATAAATCTGATGTAACGCATACAAACAAACATAAAGCCCTCATATCTTGTTTATTCCTTTTGTCCACTTTGACTACTGTAAAGTCAATCCTGAACCTCACCATAAAAACTGTAAAGTTTTTATGTACTAATACAACATGCTTTGAATAGGCTTTGAGATTCGTTTCTCCTATGTCTATCTTACGTTCATCTTACGTTCAAAGACGTAGGATGAACGTAAGATAGACATAGGAGAAACATTGTTCAAACGAATCCCGAAGCCATCTCAAAGCCTATTCAAATGCAACCAAAAGCTTCTAAAATATCGATTTCAACATCAGGCAGCATACATCAAAAAAAAACAGGAAAGTTTATGGAATTTCCCATTTTCTACATCTGCTTTTTATGACGACGTATTATCTTACCTGCGGAGGTATGTTGGTACTGGCCCTCGCGCATTTCGGCAATACTCCCAGGGCAAACCCGGTTGCCAATGCCTGGCTTGGCGGCTTTTTTCTCTGCGCCGGTAGCGCCGTACTGGCATTTATTGCCCAAGAGACAGGGTTGGATATACGCTACCCGCTTCTCGTACCACTAACCGAATCCATCCGCCTGGCGATGGCGCCCTCACTATACCTGAGTGTGCTGTATTTTACTGCTGTCCGGCGCTCCTGGAAACGGGGAGATTATTTGCATTTTTTGCCGGCGGTATTGTTTCTGCCGCTATTATTCTTCGGAGGTCCTCACCTGCCCCATTTTTGGGGACGATTTGTCGGCATCAGCGTTAAGTTACAAATGCTCATTTACTGGATACTCTCCTTCAACCTATTACGCAAGCACAGTAATTCGATCCGCGAAGTAAGCGCCGAGGTTCAAAAGATAGATCTGAAATGGCTTCGATACATGCTGCTTGGGATCGCTGTGCTAATGTTACTTTGGTATAACCAGGTTTTCCGGGTGAGCGGAGATCTGGAACGCTTTACGGGCATAGGTTATTTATTAGCTATATATGTGATCGCCTTCTTTTCGCTGCGACAGGGAGAGATTTTCCCATATGCAGAAACGGAAAAACCTGCCCTGCAGGAGGTCATTGAAAAGAAAACCACCAGTCCAAGGCTGACGGAAGATGATATTTCGCGGTTGAAAGCCCGCCTGGCCCAATTAATGGAACAGGAGCAACTATTTACCAATAACGACCTTCATCTTCCTCAACTGGCCGGCAAAATGGAGATATCCGTTCATGAGCTATCCTATCTGCTTAATAAAGGGTACAATCAAAATTTTTATCAATATATCAACCATTACAGAGTGACCCGTGTAAAGGAATTAATGCTTTCAGAAAAGCACCGGCACCTCAGTATCCTGGGTATCGCATTTGAGGCCGGATTTAACTCTAAAACCACCTTTAACACCACTTTCAAAAAGATCGAGGGCATGTCGCCCGCCGAATACCGGGATTTACTGGTTCGGATGGATACAACGGGGCATTAAAATGTACTTCCCTGGCTACTATTGCAAAAAAACTGGTAGCTATGGAACATGTAAGATTCTCCCGAAAATTGTTCGTTTGTCTGTTGGCTGGCCTTATTGTCGCCGCTGTTTTCCGGCGGGTTATGGCCCGTTATCTCCTAACGTTGATCCCCATAAAAACTGTCTGGACCCTTTCCTGGTCATGTCTGCTGATTTTCGTGGCGTATACCTTTGTCTGGCAACAGCAGGAAAAGGTCGGAAAGGGAAATTCCGTGGCCAGACTCATTTTCTTTCAGACCCTTATTGCCTATACCCTGGCATTCGACCTGGCGTCATTTGGCTGGCAAAAGATCTTCCACTTGCAAATGGTGGTACCTCTTGGAATACTGGATCTTCCATTTAACAGTCTCGACGGAGAGACCCTTACCTGGGCCTATTTCAGGCGGTCCTATCCCTTTACGGTATCA
This sequence comes from Chitinophaga sp. CF418, assembly GCF_900142925.1. GTDB lineage: Bacteria > Bacteroidota > Bacteroidia > Chitinophagales > Chitinophagaceae > Chitinophaga. Next base: position 331,290 of record NZ_FRCN01000009.1, on the reverse strand, counting down.
ATTGCCATTTCACAGATGGCAAGCGCCTATCTGCTATTATGGCCGCGAACCCGGTTGCTGGGACTGATCTGTATGGTACCCATTTTGCTAAATATCATCCTGATAGACGTCTTTTATCATCTACCTACAGGAGTGTTGCTGCATGCCATCATTTTAATGGCCGGGGTCATATACCTGATGATGCAGTACCGGACCCACCTCGTGAAGTTCTTCTTCCATGCGCTACCCGCGGCCATAACAAGCACGGCGCTTAACAACCGTACTATACACATATTACGTTCAACAGTGATATTACTGCCACTGATTCTACTGGCAACTTATACCTATCCGGACAAACATCCACAATTTACCGGCAAGTACAGGGTCAATCACCTCATGATAAATGGCAGGCCTATAGCGGCTCATAGTACCAAAGACAGCGTGCTTACCACTGTGTATATGGACTGGCTGGACGATTTTGTGCTTGAATTCAATCATTATAACAACAGGTATATCGGAACATATCAATATGACCCTGGAACAGATAGTTTGCGGGTACAATGGCGCTACCCGGTGGGCTTCAACACGCGTTTTTCAGGTAGTCTAAAGAAGGCTGATAAAAAAGGAGATTATTTATTCGCAGGACAATTAGGGACGAATATACTAGAGATGAAGCTTGAGAAACTACCGGAACCTTAACCGGATCACAAACCCGGCTTCCTGAGAACATTCTCAAAAAGCCGGGTTGTTTTTTTCTGGAATGCTACCAGCTGTAATAAAAAACAAGCAGTATCCATCAGGCTAAAAATTCTTCCATCAACATATTAAATTGAGAAGGCTTTTCCATCATAGGCGCATGGCCACATTCAGGTAAATACATCAGCCGATGGAGCCATGCGATAATAGCTCTCACAATTGGCCAGAAAATCATCAGAAAAACTGAACCTGATAATCTTTTCGTTCCCCTCATCATCAATGATCGTAAATGCAAACTGCCCCGATACCACAAAAGCTGCATAGCGGGCTATTTTGCCCAGTCAGGCGTATTGTTCTTCATGATATAGCCATTTTAACGCAATAAAATTAAAACTAAACCTGATATTTTGTACACAACCATGCAATAAGCAAAGAATAACTCAAGGTTATACATTACACGAATCACACCGTATTATCTTTCGTCAACATATCACTGCTAAAATTTGTCCGTAATAGCTAATTCAAAACAAGGCAATCGTTGCTCCCATTGCGTTATCCACTTGTTTATGTTTTGTTCATCGAATCTGGTTGGCCGAATCCCAGATATTCGTATATTTGACTCAATTAGCTTCACATAGCTCGTTAACCATTTGATTGCTCTACTCAAAAACCATTAGTATGTAATGTTTTCCCTTCGTTAACCTGGTATATAGCCGCGGTATACCTCTCACATATATTCATTACCCTTTAAAATCCTGTTATTATGAAAAATTTAAGCATTGTTCTAATGGTATTAGTACTGCCATTTATGTCCTTTAATAATGCTGACAAGAGGCCAACTGCGCCACCTGTAAAAGAAAAAGTCAAAAAAGCAACCCGTAGAAATGGCGCTGACAATATAACGGTGGTAAACAATACGCCGTATTCAGTAAGTGTCGATATTAAAATTTCGCTTGGGCCTAATGGTGCGGTGAATAATCATTACACGCTCACAGTACCTGGCAATCAATCTGTAAGTACTCCAAGCTTTGACGGTACCTGTAGTTATGTAGACGGTAATAATACCACCTATATGCTGGTGGAATGGACCTCAAGCGGCCCTGCTGCTGCTTCCAGTTACCAATTCTTTTTTGCCGATGGAACAACATATGGCTGTAAGTACCGGACTACCCGTAACGGAGGCCTTGGCACCTACCTTGACGGCGGTTGTGGTACACAGTTCCTTTTCCTGTATAACACCACTAACTGCGGATCATAAAACAAACACTTATTTTTTTCGCGGCAAATGATAGCAGGAAGGGGCGCTATGCTTCCCTTCCTGTTATTTTAGTTATGCAACACAGTTCTCAATAGAAGAACGTCTTTGCGCCTACCGTGAAGTAACACAGATAAAACTATTTCGCAAGCAGCGCCTGTCCCTCAAAAACCACTCCAGACCAGCCGTGCTTCATAAATTGCCTGATATTCTGATGATCAGTTCCATCCGGACTATTTAATACCGATTGATAATGTTCTGCAAATAAATACAGTGTATCTTCCTGGCTTAGGTTGTTTAATTGCGCGAAAGCAAAAACCTTCGCGCTACCCTGATTCTGAGTTGCCTCGTTATATGCTTCCCCATTTTTAAAAGCCGTTGGTTGGTGCTGGTACCTGGCTTCTATAAATTCAATCACCTCTTTGAACGTGAGTGTATTCGATTTCAATTTTTCAATCAGCATAATTATTTGTTCTTTCATTCAGAATGGCATGTTTTAAACTAATGTGAGGCTATACAGGATACCTCAGTAAACTCATTTAACGGGCCAAAAATAGAAATTTACTTTCAAGTTGCCAGATCATCCCCCCAGGATTCATAAAATTTCTCTCTTCAGTTGATCAGATAACGCATATTCCGGGCATAAAGTGGAATTTGCAGGGGATATCAACGGAGATGGGTTTAGCGATATTATCGTGTTACCATCCAGAATGGCAGCAAGATATTCCGTGAGGAAATAGTTAAACAATAATTTAAACGTAACAGAAAAAGGAGCCATTGTCTAAAAACGATGGCTCCTCCTTTCATATCCTATATCATACTCATCTTCTTCACATCCTGCTTACTATATACCTGCAGCCCACCTACCCAGGTCTCCAGTACTTCTATATTCCGCATATTCATATAAGGATCCTTCATTGTGAGCGGGTCCTGCTTCAGGATAACAAAATCAGCAAAGTGGCCTGCTTTCAGTGAACCGGTCCACTTTTCAGCATAACATTGCCATGCAGCATCATAAGTTACCGCAGTTAATGCCTGCTCAGCTGTAATACATTCCGGCGCATTCAATACTTCAAGTTCGGGATCGGCCTCCATTATCCGCGTAACCGACTGCTCCATCATTCTTAAAGGCCCCAGCGGACTTACCTTATGATCACTATGCAGTGTTATTTTCAGTCCCTCGTTAAGCGCAGTATTACAAGGATCAAGTATGATAGTCTTGTCGCCGAAAATAGCTTCCCGGAAAGCATATCCCCAATAACCCACATGACCAATCAGGAAGCTCGGAGATACCTCCAGCTCCTTCATCGTTTTCAACTGATCTTTGGTTATTAAAGAGCAATGTTCTATCCTGTGACGTACACTCTCCTTTGGTTGGGATATATACTCCTGATACACCTGGATAGCAAACTGAATGGCCAGGTTACCATTGGCATGCAGCATCAGCGGCCAGCCCTTTTTGGCAATGACGGCGTCTATCAGGTCTTTGAAATCCTGTGGGGCATTCAATGGTCTCTTATTATCTCCGAAATTAAATACACCATAGTTGTTCTCCGGCTTACATAGATAGGCCTCTGACTGATACCCTGTTAATCCCTGATTGGAACCGTCGGAAATCACTTTTACATGCCCAATGTATACATCCTTGTATTCAGCGGGAGGAGCATAATCAGGTAAAGCTTTCGCATCATCCATTGATTGAACTATTTGGGCTGCGCCTATCCGCACTGCCCGCTTGTGTACCAATAAATAGGCATCAAGCAACTCTTTCTGCTGATTGTTCATCCCGGCATCATACACAAAGGTTGTTCCTCTTTTATTGACCGTCTGGAAAATCTCTTTCAGGTGCGTAAATGACTCCAGGAACATGGCGTCCATCTGCGGCTTCGGGATTGTTATGAGGGCAGGCTGCATACCTGCTGATTCCTGCAATTGTCCGTGTGTGGCCTCCCGGTAATCTTTGAACTCAGGATACTCTTTCCGTAAATGTTTGTTCTTTTCATTATAATAAACTGCCTTCAGTGCCGGGGTATTCACGTAAAGCGTATGCATTGAAGCACTCATTAGCATTAGGGGAACCTCTTCGGTAATAGCATCCAGCCGGTCAATATCTACAGTTATTAATTCCTTATTATCTTTTTGCAATGGCATTAAAGCCGGATCAAGACCGGCTCCCAAAATCCAGTGTCCTGGCTTCACAAAAGGTATCTCCTGTTTAATGATTTCACTAACCATCTCCATATCATATCCAGGACGTAAATCCTGTTCATCAAACCCACCGACATCCAGCCATCCCATCAATATAGCAGTAGGTATAAGATGAACATGTGGTTCAATAAGACCAGGTAGTAAAGTATGCCCGGGTTGCAATACCCTGGATGCAAAACCGGGATGATGTTGCTCCATAAATACTTTTACATGCTGTTCGGTACCGGTAACCACAACATTCCCATCTGCGAAGCCTATGGCTGGTACCTTTTCAACAGCCCCATTGATCATCGGCCTTATAGTTCCACCGCTGATCATCAGCGCCTGGGTCTTTTCTTCTTTGACTTTATTCTTTGCTGTTGGAAGTGAGGAAAAGTTTTCCGAACTGAAAAGCTCATCTTTCAGTATTGTCAGTATCGGATTGTTACAGGCACAGTGCGTGCAGGAATCATGGTGTACATGTTGGTTTTCCATATTATTTGAGGTTTTGGTTGCATGAGGAAAGCTCCTGATAAATCCGGATTTATCAGGAGCATTTCAGGAATTGAGACTAAATCCCACTTAATACAGCTAATGATATCAAATTGTTCACTTACCAGTGCATATACCTACAGGTGGGGTATTGAAGAAGGAGCAGCAAATTGAACAGTTGGGGAACACAAAAAATTAAAAAGCCCATATATAACCTCTCATTAGAAAAGATATATATGGGCTGGTATTTATTCTTTCACTATTTTCTTTATTGTTTTTTTATCTCCGTTGATGATTTGTATAATGTACATACCTGCCGGGAGTTTGCTAACATTAACATTATAAGTACTGCCGGTTGCCAATCCGGAGAAATATACCTTCCCGTTCATATCGTAAAGGCTAATCCGGCTTTTTTGTTGCACCCCATCAGGAATAGTGATCAGCACATGATCATGTGCGGGAACAGGATATACGGTGATCTGTTGCACATTGTTCTTAACCGCAGTAGTTTCCACATTTGCTTGTCTCGCAGCATTGGTCCCATATACTTCCAGCTCATAGATCGAATAGCCATAATCCGATCCGCGTGCTGTTCCATATATGCGAACATACCTTCCTGTAGCGGACAAACCAGTATGATCGTTGCCGAGCGAGGTATTCCCCTGTATGGTTTTCACTGTTGTCCAGTTAGTATTGTCTGTCGATACCTGTAACAGGTAATCCTTTGCATAGGCGGCTTCCCAACTTATTTTAACCTGTGAGATATTATAGCTGCTACCCAGATCTACTGTGATCCATTGAGGATCTGCATACATAGTGGCAGACCAGCGTGTAGATGTGTTGCCATCAACAGCATAATTGCCTTCAAGCCCTGCTCCTTCTACAGAAGATACAGTTACTGGTTTATTCAACGCAATATTTGAAGCTGATACCTTTGTTCCATATACCTCCAGCTCGTAGATAGAATAGCCATAGGTGGTGCCACGAGCCGTGCCATACATACGAACATATCTGCCTGTAACGGATAATCCCGTATGATCATTACTGAGCGATGTATTCCCCTGTATGGTCTTCACTGTTGTCCAGGTAGCATTGTCTGTTGACACCTGTAACAGATAGTCCTTTGCATAGGCAGCTTCCCAGCTTATCTTAACCTGTGAGATATTGTAATTGCTGCCCAGATCGACTGTGATCCATTGAGGATCTGCATACAAAGCGGAGGCCCAGCGGGTAGAACCATTACCATCTACCGCATTCGCACCGGTGAGCGTAGCGTCTTCCGTTGAGGAAACAGTCACATTTTTCCCCAATGCCAGGTTATTGCCGGAAGAACCGAAATCATCCGGGCTTCTCATGTTATTACGAATGAAAACGCCTGCTTCTTTGAGTTTGCTGGTTGTCCATACGTTACCGGAACAGGTACCGCTAGTCCATACTCCGCCGCTGAGCGGGTTGTCGCTATAGTTCCAGTTTGTCCAGCTGATCTTTTTATTCCGCAGCAGATCCATATATCTTTGTCCCATTACAAGATCATTGGCGCCGTCGCCAGATGCTTCCTGCGTGCCAAATTCCGTAACGAAAACAGGTAAGCGATCAGATGCCCAGTCCAGATGGTTTATATAATAATCCTGGTGACTTTTGGCATAAAAGTGAAAGCTATACATGATATTGGGATAGTTAAGCGGATTGTTTATAATATCCTGCGCGTTGCTGCCTTCTGAAAGCCCAAGCGATGACCATCCTTTTGTACCAACACAAATAACAGCATCGTTATCAATAGCCCTGATCACGGGAATAACCTGGTCTGCATAGTTTTTTATACTTGCCCAGCTTACACCATTCGGTTCATTACAGATCTCATACAGCACGTTATTATTGTTCTTATAAGTATTCGCAATATCGGTAAAGAACGTTATTGCCCTACTGGTATTGTAATTAGGATCACCGGGCGTCAGCATGTGAAAATCTATCAATGCATATAAACCCCGGGCTGTTGCTTTATTTACAAATTGTTTAACCAGGGAGGTGTAGTAGGATGGATTGGTTTCGTAGCCATCTTCCTGAACGTACATCGACACGCGCAAGATGTCTGCTCCCCAGTCGCGGGTGAGCGTGTCCAGCGAGGCGTCTGTAATACAACTGGCGTACCATTGAATACCATGGGTGCTCATGCCCCTTAGTTGAATAGGATAGCCATTCTGATTACAAAGTTTTGTGCCAACTACTTTAAGCTGACCGTTCATTGACACTGGTGTTTGTGAGTAGCCTCGTACCGCTAAAAAAAAGCTTACTAATAGGATAACTGGTTTCATTAAGGAGTTTTTCATTCTTTGTATTTATTTAGATTATCTAAGGGACATAGGTTGCTCAGGTTCCAAAATTGCATATAGCACTGTTCACGTTAATAATGATATGGTATAAAAGCCGCTATAATGGTTATATCAAACAAATATATGATGTATATTGAAGATCTCCCTACTCATTTTAGCAGGGATAAAGAGTGAGTACTCCTAAGGCTTTCGACATTCTTTTCCTTTTCGTCTACACATTTACCGTCCAAATCTACAGCCCATATTTCCCTGGCTGCCGGTTAATAGCTTTGTACTGAATTAAATGCGTATCTACATGAAAGCATCTACAGAAAGAAAGATTATCCGGTGGTTACACATCCTGCTGAGCATACCCATTCTCGGTTATATTTACGGTCCTGTCTCCACTATTCCTGCGGCTGCTAATGCGGTTCGTTTTGTTTTCCTTCCCATCGTGGTGCTCAGCGGGTTCTTTATGTGGAAACGGCACTGGTTTAGAAGAAGATCAGATAACAGGCAGGTGCCAAGGGTCCGGTAGTGGATTTGTTGTCTGATGGGGGTTACCCCATACATAAACGCTTGCTGCTTATCTTTAAATATTTTAACGCTTCATTTCTAATACATTTCATATTTTCATACTATAATTAACCGAAATGAATGTATTAATCCGTCTTCAGTTTATTCTTTCAATAGTGGTTTGTATAACCTGCGCAAAAACCTATGCTTCACAGGTAACAGAACAAAGCGCTATGGATACTTCGGCCGCTATAGCTGCCATCAGAACAGCGTATAAAAACATAAACACCGCTACAGTCACTGCAGAGGTATTTAAATACGAGTCTGCCGGCTGTGCCGAAGATGGACAGGTCAAATATTTCTTTAACCAGAAAAAGGAGATTGTAAAGATCGTGGAGTCCGGTAGTATAGGCGACGGTTCCTGGAGCCGCGAATTCTATTTCCAGTCAGGTAAACTCATTTTCAGTTACGAGTCCCAGATCGGTGGTCCTGCCGATGGTCCGGAAACGAAGAACGAATACCGTACGTATATAAAAGGCGACCAGGTACTGCGCTTCATGGAAGACAAGAACATTGTTCCCTCCGGCGAAAAATCCGCAGATGCATTAAAGGCGTCTTATAAGCTTATTAAGGCCTATACAACCAAAAAGTTTGCGGAGGCCCTGTGCGGGTAAATCAACGCTATTTTCAGGCTATAATCAACAAAAAAGAGGGTGTCTTCAGGTAATTGAGGCACCCTCTTTCTTTTCTCTCCGGCAAACCTGCCCCGCCGACTGCAAAAAAAGCCTCCGGAGGCCTGCAGCCAACCTCAAAACACATGCTATTATTTTAATATACTTTTATATCTTGCACCCCATAAACACTCCTAAACCTATGAGCCAGGAACGACCTACACTGAAAAATCCTATTAAAATCGGACCGATAATCGGTATCGTCTTTATAATATTCATTGCCAACGGGTGCTATTCCAGTCACCGGGAAAGGCAAAAAGAAACAAAATACATTCCGGTACTCAAAGCCATGATGGAGGATAATACGGTTGCAGTTGCAAAAGTAGATCCCGTTTACAAAGAGGTATCGATCAAGGTCATGGGTGTGCCCATGAAACATTACGAGGTAACATACACCTATAAAGTAAATGGCCAGGGACCATACAACGGAGAAAGAACATTGTCAGCACCTCCTACATCTGCAGAAATGCCTTTGTATTATGCAAAATCGGATCCTTCTTACAGTTCTTTTGAACCACAGGAAGACATAAAAAGGATCACCGAAAAAGCATCCTCAAATTCTAACTTATATTGGAGTATAGGCTGGTGGGTTATAGCCTTTTTGGCCACGTTCGGCTACCTGTCGGAAGCATGGAACTACCTGAAAGCAAAGAAAGCGATAAGGGATGCAGAAAATGCCGCATATCACAAAGCCACGAATTATTAACTAAACGAACAGAAGAGGATGTAGGAATATAAACGAATATCCTCAGACGTATATAAAAGATTACCTGACCCGATCAGGTACCCGGATAAAAGAACCTGTGTCTTACCTTTGATACAGGTTCTTTTTTATTCATCAGGCGCTCTATTTTGCCTTATTAAAATGAAGTAGCTCCAGGTACTTTGGCCCCTTTCGTTCTCACAAAACAGACATGATATACAGCAGCAGTCTTTCCCACTAACTTCGCATAGCATACCACTGAGGCACCGTGTTCTGACAAATCCTATTGTAACCCATCCATCCCAGAAAAATATATGCTTTCTCTTTTAAAACCCTAAAACACCTCATTATGAGAAAACCGTTATTCTTACTGTTATGGCTGCTGTTCGCATGCCATATATCCAACGCCCAGGTGAGCAGGGGCGGAAGACCCTATAGTTATTCAGCAAATCTGGCTGAGAAGATCACAATCCAAACTATCCCTTCGTTATCCCAGGCTAATCTCAGAAAAGAAGATGAACAACGCGAAAAACAAGGATTACCATTGCGTGTAGGTATTATCTTTCCTACAGATTATTCATTGAATAATACAGGTACCTGGAGCACATTATCCAACGGCGACCGCATATGGCGTCTGAAGATCGATGTACAGGGAGCCCTGGCAACTTCCCTGTATTATAACAATTTTCGTTTGCCCCAGGGCGCTTCATTGTTTGTATACAATGAAGATCATTCCCAGTTGATCGGCAGTTATACCAGTGCCAATAACCAGGAAGGCGGCCTTTTTGCTACTGAAATACTCAAAGGCAATGCTTGTATTATAGAGTATTATGAACCTGGTGCAGTAAGGGGCCAGGGCCGCTTTACTATCAGCGGCGTGAACAACATTTACAGTGAAAGGATCCCGGAAGCAAGGAATAACCAGCAGAAAGACTTTGGTGATGCCGGCAGCTGCAATGTGAATGTGAATTGTCCTGAAGGCGCTAACTGGCAGAATCAGAAACGTGCAGTAGCCAGGATCTTACTGAGACTGGGCAGTGCAGCTTATCTGTGTACAGGTGCACTGGTAAATAATGCGCGCAGCGACTGCAAGCCTTATTTTCTGACGGCTAACCACTGTGGATCTAATGCCTCTGCTTCAGATTTCAATCAGTGGATATTCTATTTCAACTACGAGGCGCCTTCCTGTGCTAATCCTGCCAATGAGCCGGTAAGCAACACCATCACCGGTTGTGTGCAGCGTGCCAGATCAGGCGATAGCGGAGAAGCTGACGGTTCAGACTTCCAGCTGCTGCAATTCAATTCGTCTATCCCTGCTTCTTACAACGTATACTATGCAGGCTGGAACGCCAATAATGTGGCCAGTCCGAGTGGTGTGACGATCCATCATCCGGCAGGCGATATTAAAAAGATCTCCACCTATACTACGCCGCTTACCGATGACAACTTCAATACAACAGGTCCTCCCTATACCCACTGGAAAGCGGTATGGGCACAGACACAGACTAACTGGAGTGTGACCGAAGGCGGATCTTCCGGCTCTCCCCTATTCAACAGCGCAGGTCAAATAGTAGGACAATTATCCGGAGGTCCTTCCAGCTGCACTGCATCTACAGCTAACAAGAATGATGAATACGGTAAGATGTCCTACAACTGGACATCCAATGCTACAGATGTACTGCATCAGTTAAAGCCCTGGCTGGACCCCGACAATACCGGCATTTTGCAACTGGCAGGTACCAACTATCCTTGTGGCGACACTACTAATGTTTCCTGTCCGGACATGTACGAGCCTAACAATACCTTGGCAACAGCCTATACTATTGTAACTGATACTGATATCAGGGGAACTATCAATACACCTTCTGATACAGATTATTTCAAGGTAGTACTGACAGACAGCTCTTATCTGAGCGCCTACCTCGATAACCTGGGCGCCAATTTCGATGCCCGTCTGCTATCTTCTACCGGTAGTCAGCTGGCCAGCTCACAGAATACAGGTACTACTCCTGATTCGCTCTTTTCTACAGTTGGACCAGGTACGTATTACATACAGATATATGGTTACAATGGCGCTGTGTATGACAGCATCTGCTACAGACTGCATACCTATGCAATCATCATAGGAGGATGTACTGATCAGCTGGAAAGCAATAATACACTAGCCACGGCGGCCACCATCTCCACCGGTTATACGCTCCCAGCCCTGATTGCTTCCGCCAGTGATGTGGATTACTATCGTATTACTACTACCGGCACTAACACCATCACTGTCAGCCTGTCTAACCTGCCGGCAGATTATGATGTGAGGCTATTATCATCTACGGGCAGTCAGCTGGCCGTGTCACAGAATAGTGGTACCAGTTCCGAGACTATCACTTATAACAATGCAGCAGCCGGCACCTATTATGTATATGTATATGGCTATAGCGGTGCATTCAATGCCGGCAAATGTTACCATCTGCAGGTTAATGCAACACCTTCTGTGACATGTACAAACACTTTTGAGCCAAACAATACACAAGCTACTGCCGCTACTATCGGCGTAAATACGGAGATCAATTCACAGATTTCATCTTCAACAGATGTAGACTGGTTTAAGTTCAGCAACAACACAGCTCAACCGCATATTGAGATATTACTCAGCAATCTGCCGGGAGATTATGATCTATACCTGTATGACTCTACAGGCACACTGCGGGGCAGCTCAGAGAACGGTAGTACTACCAGCGAAAGGATCGTATATAACAACGCTCCTGTAGGCACCTATTATGTACGGGTAATTGGCTATAACGGCGCGTCCAGCACCACCGTATGTTACAAGCTGACCGCCAATATCAGCAGTACACCAAAAATAGCAGTGGTAAGTAAGAACAGGAAAACCATTGACCGTGAGCTGCATGTATATCCTGTACCATCCACCGGCAAGGTGTACACAGAACTCAACAGCACAAGCAATAAACTGCAATATATTACTGTAACAGATATGACCGGTAAAGTAGTATTTACTAAACAGTACAGGGTCGTATCAGGATATAACCGTCTTGAAATAGTACTGCCATCTTCATTGCAGAATGGCATCTATATTATTTCTGATGGTACTAATTCAAGGAAAGTAGTATTGCAGCGATAATATTTTGACGGATGGATGGAAGAAAAGGCGGTTCAGCAATGGACCGCTTTTTTTCTTTACAAGGATGTGAATACCATTGCAGGAAAGAGAGGATTCACATACTACCCTGCGAGGGCTACTGATTTAAGCTTAATATGACCTTTCTTTGTGACTTCGAAAATGTAGATAACGGCAAACTCACCTACTTGCTCGTTTCCATCTTCTACGTAGACAGTTCTTGAGAGCATATTTAACATTAAAGTGTTGTCAGGTTTGCGCCATGTTGCAATCATCCCATAACTCTTTGACGCGAGGCTGTCTTCGAATTCTATGGTAGTATATTCGCCTGTCTTATATAGTTCTTCTGTCTTGATCTTCAATATACAGTTAATGAATTCCTTTCCGAATATCCTGTTAAAATACTTATAAAAGTCAGCTTCGGTGAAGGCTTTTTCCTTGCTGGCCGCCGAATTAAGGCCATATGCCAGGTACCATATTTCGCTGTTCTTCCCTGAAATGGGCAATTCCACATATGCCTTTGCTTTCTCCTTATCGCCTTGATAAACTGCATCCCGGAACTGCCGGAAATTGTAAACCCAATAGGCCGTATCCTTCTGAGTGAACAGGGTATCCGGTGCAGCCTGCTGTGTTTGTGCGGAAGCGGTTATACAAAATATCAGGAAAAAAAAAACGAACATAGGTCTGATCAGGGACATTGTATTAGGGTATTTTATGAAGTAAAGGTCAAAACTATCAAATTTATTTGAATATTTCCAACGTGTCTACCTTATCAGCTCACAGGTGCTCCTTCTGAATGGCGACCAGGCCGAAACAACGAACAAAAGCTCCCCTCTATTGGCGTATTCCTCCAATTTATCTTACTTTGCCATTATAACAATTGGGTATTACAACAACATTAGACGCGTGCACATTTGGATTTATGCAGGAAAAACTCAGAGAACATATAGAAAAGATCATACCGCTCACTGACGATGAGTTTGCACTTGTATTTACTCATTTTACCTTTAAAAAGTTCAAGAAACATCAATTCCTCATTCAGGAAGGAGATGCCGTAAAGTATTCTTACTTTGTAATTTCCGGGCTTTTAAAGCTTGTGTATACCGATAATACGGAGAAGCAGCACATTGTCTCTTTCGCTATGGAAGACTGGTGGGAAAGCGATTTTTATGCCTTCTATACCCAGACTAAAGCAACCATGTCTTTAGAGTGTCTTGAAGATACGGAAGTCTTCTGCCTTTCCTTCGAAGACTACCAAAAACTACGCAATGCCCTACAGAAGATGGAACGTTTCTTCCTTGAAAAGTCGAATTTTGGCTTTCTGGGGGCACAGCGCCGCATAATATCCCTGATAACGTCTAACGCCAAGGAACGTTATGAACAGCTCCTTCAACAATACCCATCGCTTATTCAGCGTGTGCCCAAAAGCCTTCTTGCTGCCTATCTGGGAGTTTCCCGCGAGACCCTGAGCAGATTATCTTCATAGTGTGACAAACATCACTTTTTATTCGTGAGGTTTGTCAAAAATCAAGTTCTTCGCTATTCGGAATTTTGACTTGTAAATGTTAAACACAGTGCCGGCATTGGCACGAACACAAAAACCGAAGAAAATGGAAATAAGAAGCATTAATCCATGGAAATGGCAGGACGCACGTAGTTATTCGCAGGCTGTTGAAGTAAAACACGTAGAAGGTACATTATATTGTTCAGGCCAGGCGGCTATAGATGCTGATGGGACCTCAAGTAATGCAGACATGAACTCCCAGTTAATTCAGGCTATACAAAACCTGGAGCAATTGATCGGAGAAGCAGGGTATGAGTGTAAGAATATCGTGCGGCTCAATATATATACTACTTCAACAGAAGAGCTCTGGCCTAACTTCCCCATTTTTCAGGATTGGATAGCTAAGCATGGCATTAAACAAGCCGTTACTTTGTTAGAAGTAAAAAGTCTTTTTGAAACATTAAAGGTTGAGTTGGAAGCTACTGTGGTAAAATAATCGTACGAACCCGAACATTAACCGTTCACTCCCGGACAGTTTTGCCGGCATCATGCCTTTCACATTTCCGACCATCGCGACTTCTTAAAACAGGCATAGTCATTGATGCCTATATGCACCCGGGCAGCTTATCGCCCGGACATAAATTCAATGACTATGAAAAAAATGCTCTTTTTTTTGTTATGCCTCTGGTCTTTACATTCTTTTGGCCAGGAACAAGCTAAGTTCAATCCTGAAACATGGAAGGCTCCGTACTTTTTGCCTGTTGAAGGATGGGATATCGAGCGTTTCCCGATACCGATTGAGTTTGCCCCCACTATTCCCTATAAAGGTGTAGAGGATATCCGTTTTGCAAAAGGATGGGGCGAAGCCAGTCATGAGGATTACTGGTCGTATTCCTTTTTATGGTATCTGGAAGGATCGCAAAAGATCAGTGCTGAGATCATCGACAAAAACTTAAACGCCTATTACGATGGCTTGATCGGCCGGAATATTGAAAAACGCAACATCCCCGCGGATATGGTCACGAAAACAATTACCCAGGTAAAGAAACTGGGTAAGCCACAAGCCGGTGATGAGGTTACCTATTCAGGCACTGTCAGCATGCTGGATTATATGGCTAAAAAACCTATGGTGCTTAATTGTTTGGTACACGTTATCAAATGTCCCGGAACAGCTAATACGATCGTGTTCCATCAGCTTTCACCACAACCATTCACTAGTCCGGTTTGGACAAAAATGAAAGGACTAAGAGAGCGTTTTAACTGTAACAAACAGTAATAGCGGTTTAAATAAACAAAAAGGGCTCGTATTTGAGCCCTTTTTGTTTTATATTTACTCCCGATTTAGCCCTGTGAATGCTTGAAAAAAGGGGACCCTACGTACGTCTGAGCCCAGAAATAACTCCTCTCGTCTCAGTATTGTTAACCGTCACCAAATGTGCCATCAAAAAGAAATATTTCCCTAATAATACTGACCTATAATGTCACAACTCAATTCCTTATACGTAAAAATCAAAATCCCAAAGGATAACCTGGAGCAATTTCTTCAGGACAAACCTGTAGCAGCAACTGTTGATCAGAATTGGACGGCATGGTGGGATAGCCGTGGCATGTACGATGCAGAACCGTTGTCGGAGATCCATCTTTATGAAAAAGATATCAACCGCGACATCTTAGAAATATTTCCTAATGATGCCACTATCGGGAAAGATGAGCAAATGGAGCAAGGCAATGAAGAATGGGTTTTCTGCGTTGTATTCTTCAGCGAAAACTACGAAGAAATTTTGCCCATGTTAGCCTGGTTAAAAAGTATTGCACCTTACATGGATGCTGAAGGAGAAGGTGTCGCCCTGATCTATGACTTTTTCTGGGGAAGTGGGGTTGTTATGGCACACTTAGTATTCACTGGACAAGAAGTATCTTTCAGCTTCACTGAAGATATCTCCGGACTTGAACCGGGGTTACTGGCAGCAGCTAATGATACCTTACAGACCGCCTTTGACATTATCAGTGCTCAATATGGCGAAGCCGATTAGTAACCGGCTACCATGTCAATTATTGAACATCCAGGTTTTGCAGGGTTCTGCGCCTCCGGTTTATTTATCATTCCTCCTATGTATCAATTGAAAAGCATTATACTATCCTTTATCCTTTTATGCCTGATCATGCCGGCTATTGCGCAAAGGCAGGCTTTCCCCGAAAATGTAGGTGATATCCCCTTTGATAGCCTGCAGGATGATCCAGGGTTTGTGGTATGCAATCCAAAACAGGTGCTGCAATACTACAATACAGCATCTTACTATAAGGACCATAAAAAGGAGATCATACAATACTTGCTTAATAATTTCATTACGCAGGATAGCTTCCAGGATCAGAACGGGTATTTCACCATCCGGTTCATTATCAATTGTAATGGGAACACCGGCCGCTTCCGCCTCTTTGAGATGGATAACAATTACCAGCCCATTCATTTCAAGGAAACATTATCTCAACAGTTACTTAAGCTGGTAAAACAGCTAAGCGGATGGCAGCCGGCGGTTTATAAAGAGAAAGTATATGACAGTTATCAATACATCACGTTCCATATCAGGAATGGCAAAATAATAAGCATCAGCCCATGAAGAAAACATACCTGCTCCTATACTTCTGTCTTATTGGCTTTTCTTCCAGCGGCCAGGAAAATTGTGATATCTATACAGATTCTCTCTGCAATCTCGCCTGCAGAGTACGTAACCAATCCAGCACCTTCCCACAGGGCTCCCGCCGCAGCCAGGAATATCTTGACAGTGCCATCCGCTTATGCCCTGATATGGCAGATGCCTGGCGCGAGATAAGTGTCCCATATCTGAAACGAGGCGATTTCGTAACCTGGCGTAAATACATAGATAAAGCGGTTGCCTTGCAGCCCGCCAGGACGCTAGATATACGGGGCTGGTGCAGATTCAAATTTCTGAGAGATTATGAAGGCGCTCTTGAAGACCTGAAGCGGTTCGACAGCTTATCCCACTTTGCGTCCAAACATACAGGTGACGGCACTTACAGCTTAAATGTCGTAATGGCATTATGCGAAAGAGAGCTGGGGAATTATTCCAGTGCGGCGCTTTATTTCTCCAAAGGCATCGATAGTATTTTTTATACAAAGGGGAAAGACTTTATAGGCCTCTTCGACTTTCTACACAGGTCGGTATTAAAATTAAGACAGCAGGATTATGTTGGTGCTTTATCGGATCTTAATCAGCAGGAGAAATTGTGCAGGCATTATGTAGAGACCAGCTATTATAAAGGTATCGCTTACCGTGCCCTTGGAAAACACAAGCTGGCGAAACAGCATTTCGAGAAAGCGGCCCGATTATATAAAGAAGGATTTCATATGTCTGATATTTATTGCGAAATGCTGGATGCGGTATATCCTTCAGATGTAGATGAGGCTTTGGCTGAATATCCAATCTCTGTCCAATAAAGAACAGGTTCTTTAGTATAGCTGTTTCCATATTCAATCATATGGCAGGGTATACGAACCGCACTGCTTTTTTTATAACTAAAGAAACTGCCATCTCTTATAAATTTATGCATACTCTCTAATCCGTAAATTCTTTCAATCTCACAGATTTCTTCGCCCATATCATCAACGTTGCCAGTAATAATAACTTTATTCTCTTCCTTTCCCCAACTATTCTCATATTCCTGCCTGTGTTCTTCCTCAGCAAAAACACAGATAGCGAAGATGCTATCCATATCTATTATCTCCGACATTAAATGCTGATGACGTTCAATAAATCCAGGGCAAGTGTCGAATTCATCCAGGGTAAAAAATTCGGGGGCGCTTTCATCTTTGATTGAAAGTCTGGCGTGTATCAAGTCAAGTCCCATTCTTTTTCGCATAAAGATAAAAAATCATATGCTTATGAAAGATAAGTCAAATGGTTAAGCATATATAAATTTCCCGCCCCAAATTGGCCACTTCGGGAACAACCTGGTCCACCTGCCTGTTTCCTCATTGTCAAACGCTGCCAACAGGAATAATTTTACACCCGGATTCCAAAAACATTAAAAAACTGACTAATGAAAAAGATTAAAATACTTAAAGTTGCAATGGTTGCAATCGGTCTGCTGATGCAGAGCACATTCCTTAATGCACAAACCGGTACCACAACAGACGAAAGCATCCGGCCCTTCCAGTTCCATGCACCAGAAGAAAAACTGGTTGATCTTAAACGCCGGATCTTAGCCACTCAGTGGCCTGAAAAGGAGATAGTCAATGATGAATCGCAGGGTGTTCAGCTGGCAACAATGAAGGCGCTTGCACAATACTGGGCAACAGACTATGACTGGCGAAAAATAGAGCAGAAACTGAACGCCTTGCCACAATTTGTGACCAACATCGACGGCGTTGATATACATTTCATTCATGTCCGTTCCAAACATAAAAATGCTTTACCCGTCATTATTACGCATGGCTGGCCGGGCTCCATCATCGAACAGCTAAAGATCATTGGTCCGCTCACTGATCCTACTGCTTATGGCGGAAAAGCTGAAGATGCTTTTGATGTAGTAATACCATCTATTCCCGGCTATGGCTTTTCGGGCAAGCCAACTGCGACCGGCTGGGATCCTCCGCATATCGCGAAGGCATGGATAGAATTGATGAAACGCCTTGGATATAAGAAGTATGTGGCACAAGGTGGAGACTGGGGGAACGCCATTTCCGAACTCATGGCATTACAGGCGCCTCCCGAATTACTGGGTATCCACACCAACATGGCCGCTACGGTTCCGGCAAATATTACAAAGGCGCTGGCCTCTGGCGGCCCTGTGCCAGCTGGACTTTCAGCCGACGAAAAGAATGCCTATCAGCAGCTGGACTTTTTCTTTAAGAAGGGACTGGCCTACGCTCAGGAGATGGGCCTTCGGCCGCAGACGCTCTATGGAATTTCAGATTCACCCATCGGCCTCGCAGGCTGGATACTGGACCATGATGCACGCAGTTATGAGCTCATTACACGTGTCTTCAATGGACAATCAGAAGGTCTTACCAAGGATGATATCCTTGATAATATTACATTATATTGGCTGACAAACACCGGTATCTCTTCTGCTCGCCTGTATTGGGAAACATTTCAAACTGCAAAGGGAGGCTTCTTTGATCCCCGTCACGTCACCATTCCGGTAGCCGTAAGCGCCTTCCCTGACGAAATCTATGCTGCTCCAAAAAACTGGGCAGAAATGGCATATCCAAAACTCATTCACTATAACAAACTGAATGTGGGTGGTCACTTTGCCGCATGGGAACAACCCAAACTCTTTACAGATGAACTGCGTGCGTCGTTTAAATCACTTCGCTAGGCAAATTACGAACCGACAGTCAATAAAAATGGGGCGTGCTTTATGTCACGTCCCATTTTATTGACTATCGTAACTTCTCAGTATCACCAGTTCATTCGCATAATTTCAGGTACCCGCCAGGGACGGATAAATGCAGCATTTAATCCGCCGCAAAAATAACTTCCCAAACTCCGGCCTTGTCAACGCAACCCGATTAAAGAGCATTGCCTTGAGGAGCATTGCCTTCAGCTTCCGGCTCGTTGACTGGAAGATCCTCAGGTAAGATTGCATATGCGAATTCAGGACTCTCTGGAGCAAATGAATCCAGGTTAATTTCCAGATTATAACCTGCTGTACCTACATAAGTTCCCTGAAAGAAAAAATTTGTGCCTGTTTTATTTATTGGCTCTTCAAAGATGCCATCCTCTTCCAATTTGTCAAATTCGCTTTTGAGATCCTTTTGCCTATCGATAATCAGCATGAGCTCTGCCAGCACATTGTCAAAGTACTCAAAAAAGACTTCCCTGGGGTCCTCTTTCCAGAATGTATTGACAGCCTTTACATCTCCTGCGAATCCTTTCAGGGTATGACGATGATAAATATGTTTCCAGGTTTTACCTGGAACTACCACGTTAATAGTCATAGTTTGATGATCTATTGCCAGATTGGATTTACCGTTCTTTCCTTTACTGATTTTATAGGAAGAAAGTGGCAACTGGGTTTGAATCTCGACTCCGGATACAGGCACGCTTCTTAACTCTTTATTGTAGCCTATAGTACCGACTTTCCTATCAGTTCCCGGAAGGTATTCAGCAGGCACTTTCTTTACCATTTTCTCGCCATAACTGTACCAGGTAGCAGGGTTAAAGGCAGGTATCGTACTTTCCCCTCCCTTTAGAAATTCCAGGGACTCGCATATAACAGTAAGATCGGATGTGATCTCTCTCAGCGGAATAGCAGCCTGTTCCTCCTCCACGTTAGGCAGTTGAAACATAATTGGTTGCAGGCGGATCAGCGACCGCATTGCCCTGTCTATTCTTTCGAGATGCACTGATTGCTGAGAAAGTGATACGATGGCCCCTCTTACCTCAACCTGTGGAGCAAAGTTATTACCAGGATCTCCCACAGTTTCCCTGTAACTGGGTGTAAGATTGTTCCGGAGGTTCAGCAGCGCATTCACCCCCTCAACTGTTATGCCCTGTCCCGCGTAAATTTCGCCTAACAAATCCATACATGTTTTAAAGGCTGCAGGTTTTAAATTTGCCGGCAGGCTCACCAACGTTTTCAATACTTTGTCGAATTTTTTAATCGTATCCTGCGAGATGGAATGATCAAGCTGCATCTCCTCATCCGACACTTCTTCTGCAGCAGTCCTTCTCGCTGCATTCGTTTCGTCAGCGAACCGCTGAACAGTCTTACTACTTCCATTCCTCACAGCGCCAATTGAAAGCAGCGGATGACTCATCTCTGCTTGTTTAGATGAGGGTTGCGCGCTATTTGATCCTAATTGAAATGGATGGACATCTGGCATTGCCATCTGGGTAACATTACTCTCCACTGGCATGTGAAAAGCCTTAATTTCCATTGCCTGTAAAGGTTTCTCATCATCACTTTGCTTCTCTACAGAAACCCTTTGGAACGGGCTAACTGCTGGCCTGGATACTCCTGAAGAACCCTGGTTTTGTATTGCTGAAGAAGATGAATGAGCTGCTTCAACACTTCTGTTTTCGTGTGGCATAGGTGTTAGTGAAATGAATGATTAACTGCTGTAATATACGCCATCTGAGCAGAAACTCAGCATACAACGGGAAACCTCCGTTGCAGATTACACTTAACTAATTTAACGCGTTCGCTAAACAAAAAAGAAGAAAATCCCCAATAGTGGGGCGATAAGTTTTGTTCTCTATTTCTCCAGGATCAACAGTTCTCTCCTGTTATCGATAGTCCACCGGCTGAATTTATTGAGAAAACTTTTCCCTAACAGGTAATCCTGAACGTCCGGTGAGGTGGCTAACATGATATTATCAATAGTAAATTTGCCAATCTGAACATTGTTGATCTTATAAACCCTGCAATTCACCTCCTTACCATTCGCCACATTGTAAGTAGCATTTCCCAGGAAATCTTTTTCACTGAAAAGCTGCTGTTCCATCATTTGCGTTGCAAGCGAGTCAGAGATCAGAAGATCTGTTGCGCCACTGTCCAGCAACCAGATATACACAAAAGAACCGATTTTCACCTTCAGCTTTGTCATCGCATTAACAGTAATAATGTTCACGGTATCAATATCCGATACACCATGTACATCTGCTGCCAGGGAAGGCTTCCAGCCTGTGGTTTCCGACACTCTCTTCACTGGCACACCGCCACAACGATAAGCAATTTCATTATACAGAAAAGAGTTTGGATTAGCCAGTTCATCCATTCTTTTAGCAGGTACCTTCCTCTCTTTCATGACATTTACAGCACAATCGCAGTATGCATCCAGCTTCTTCTCATCCAATGAATCCTTAACACTCTTCTTCAGGCTTTCCTTCATACCTTCCTTTGCAGATTTCACCTGCGCATCAGAAAAGAAAACATTTCTCTTCCATGCTGTTTGATAGCATTTTTGAATATCTGCTTTCAACACCGAATCCTGTTCAATCAGGAAGTCCAACCACTCGTCGCCGGCAGCATTCCATGCTTCCCGATATTGCTTGTAGGTAAAACGGGCATCCAGCTTCTGTGCATTGCAGGCACAAACCTGCAGGGCCTCCTGGCTGTCCTCCCCGCTTTTGATCTTCTCCCTGCATTTTGTAATAAATAACCTCTTGCCGAAGAGTGGCACTCCTTCCTTTGTATTGATGAAGTCATCCTTGGGGACTGGCTGGCTGTACGCGGTAAATGATAGGGATAAAAATATCAGTAGTAATAAATTACGCATGGATACGCAAAGATAGTATATACCTTTAAAACAGGAAAAAATCAGCTGAGCTTCGAATAAACACATAAACATTTTTTACTCCGGAAACCATCAGTAAATATTATAAAAGACAACTGTATTAGCTAGTAGTCTCTATCTATATATGCCAAACATAATCAAATCTCGCTGAATCTTAACAAGGTGTATCCTTGCTTAATTGCAAAGATACGCCTTCGTTTCCACTAGTTTTAAGTATGTTATTCAGTAGTCGCATGACAATACCATCAATTGTTACAGGAAGCTTTCATTACTAATGCAATCGAATCAAATAAGAAAAGAAATATAGCTTCAACAAATACCATAAAAAAGTACTAACTATGCACCGTTTTTCATATAGACGTTTGCTAACTTCCTTATAGATGCCAAAAAGTACTTATCTACAAAAGAAACATTCAGGCGGGGCAATAAACCAGAAGGGCAATGATTATGAAATTGTTTTTGCCTGTCTAAAGATAATGCAGCTGATTGCCAGGTTCCGATCGCATTTAAGCAGTATTATTGTGTCAAGCCAGGGCAAGGGCTATGTTGATGACTTTTGGGTACAGAACCAGGTACCCGGAGAGCCGTTAGAAACCTGCTACCAATTAAAGACTTCTCAAAAACTTAGTTGGGGTAGACCAACAAATCAGGGTACCTTATCCTTCGACTTTCACAACCAAAAAAACAGTCTGATAAAAAAAGGTATCGACTTCCGCTTGGAATTAGTTGTTTCCAAAAGAAAGGTATTCAAATCGATGAAATATAGCCTGCCAAATACTTTGAGTAAAGTCTGTACCGTATATCATTTCCCTTGGCGTGCCACAATTGACAACCAGGTGTCGTATTGCAATGCCTTCAGGCAAGCTGCCGCTGCACTCTGCGCTCTCCCGGACACAGATAAGCTGCAGGCACTCGTCAAACATTTTGTCGGCGCCTGGGTAACCAGTGGCAGAAAAAAGGTTTCTCTGGATAGCCTGTTTAATGAGGTCAATGCCATCGGGGGTATGTCGTTTCTGAAATCTCCCATCCCCTTAGCGCTATCCCCTCAGTTGGTCGCGATTCTCAATGCAATTCCAAATTTCAGGTACCAGATCTTCCATGGCTATTTAGTGTATTATTATGGCACGACCGACAGCGGATCAGTACCACATATGATTAATTCTCAGGAATTTCGTAATATTGAGCATGAGATTATTGCGAAACGACCGGTTACCTTTGCCGACCTCGAAACTATAATCCTTTAAGAATGCGCCAATTAAGCCAATACGCACAAAATTCAGACGAGATAAAATTATTGTTGGATAGGCTTGTAGACCAGAAAACACAGCCACAGGGATATGCCGACGCATTTTATCAACTCGGTGGCGCCCTATCGGACTTTATTCGGAATAGCAAATCTCTCTCGGCCAAGACCAGGATCACACTGGCCTGTTCATCCGAAGATGCAGATTGGCTTTCGAAAGGTATTTTAGATCGTCTGGAGAGCCATGTCGCCAAGATTAATCTGGCGGTGTTCTGGAATATCCGATCCAACGCATTTGAGAACAGCGCATTTGCGATTGCTCCGATAATCAAAACCTACGTTGAGTCACTCGAAAATGTGGACATTCTTATTATCTGCAAGTCAATAATAAACACTTCCTGCGTTGTCAGAACCAATCTGACATACATGATCGAAAGGATTAATCCTAAAAAAATATTTATAGCATCTCCTGTCCTCTTTGAGAAAGCAATTCCCAGTCTTGAGAATGAGTTTCCAAAATCTATTAGTGACAAGTTTGAATTCTTTTACTTTGCAGAAGATAATGAGGTCACAGAAGCGGGCGAGGTTATTCCCGGCATAGGAGGATCTGTGTATCACCGATTGGGATTGGAAGACGCTATGAAAAAGAATAAATACATCCCAGTGATTGTGAAGGAAAGACGGGAGGCTAATCTGCCAGGCTAATGCTCCCATCTTTTCCCGGCATCAAGTACATTAAGCAGTCTTTCTATGCTTAAAACTGTGTCATTTCTACATCGTCGGATGCTGCTCCCTTAACTTCCACTTCTGAATATCCGTATTCTTCCCCGCCTGCAACACCACTGGTTCATCAACAGTTCCATTTTCATCTGCAGGCGTAACAAATAACCCTTTACCCCTTTGTTTAATAAAATAGGTGTCATTCCCCGCCGGAATAAATTCATACACCTGATCCTCCGAACCATTTGCTATACTCTGTTCTTCCAGTGTCTTTCCATCAGGCGATGGCCCTAGTGTTTTTTCCGAAAATAGATTCTTCAGTCTGTAGGCACCATCTTTGGTTGGCTGAAAATCCCATGTCACACATTTCCAATTGACAGCAGAATAGGAAACGATCGGAGTGCCATCACTACCATTAGCGTCCTTGATCCTCAACACCTTACCGGTGACAACATTTACAATAGCATAACTATTTTCTTTGATCTGCGCAGAAGCGGTAGCGGCCGTAAATACAATTGAACATACAGCCAGAATAACTTTGTACTTTTTCATGCGATCATTTGTTATTGAAAGATAAAATATAATCGGCCATTTTGCCAATCTCGTTATCATTTATCACCCCCTCCCATGAAGGCATTCCTTTGTTTACCACACCATGTCTTATAGTGTGTATAATCTCATTTTTTGAGCCACCATATATCCATTTATCGTCAGTGAGATCCTGAGCAATTTTAGATTCCGGCAAATTCTCTCCATGACAGTTCGCACATAGTTCCCTGAAAGTTTTAGACGTTTTCGCGTCAGCTAGTTGCCTTGTATCGGCGGATGGTCTAAGCCTCAATATAAGATCGAAACTACGTTCGTTACCGGGTCGTGCGTCATTCTCAGGAGGATCGATCATTGAAGTGGATAAGTAGATAAATCCGTCCGGTCCCTGCGCCAGTGCGCGGATACGGCCGTATTTATTTTTTAAAAGAAACTCGTGGCCGGCAATTTTATTCTGAGCAAAGGAGATATTGAGAATGGCCTCACCACGCATGCATCCCACCAGCAAATGATCTTTTAATTCAGGAAAAGCATTTCCTGTATAGAATAATGCCTTGGCAGGGCCAATGGAAGGAGTGAATTCCAGCGTGGGGCTATTCATATCTGCCGCCTGCTCACGGTGATGAATGATGGGCCATCCGTAATTTTTTCCTTTCTCGATGAAATTAATTTCATCTCCGTCGTTCGGCCCGTGTTCAGAATCGTATAACAGACCTGTACCGGGCTGAAAGGCAAGCCCCTGCGGATTGCGGTGCCCATATGTCCATATTTCCCTGCGTGCAGTATCGCTCTTAAAGAAAGGATTATCCGGAGGAATAGAGCCATCTTCATTTAACCGCAATATTTTACCATTCAATGCCTTTAGGTCCTGTGCAAGGATCGGGCGGTCCGCATCGCCTGTTGTGATATATAATTTTTTATCTGGCCCAAACACCAATCTTGAGCCTGTATGATTAAATGATGCGGGAATATTTTCAATAATGACTTTGGGATCAGTCAGGGAATCCCGGTTAAATGTATACCTGGCAACACGAAGAAATGCATTGTCTCCCCGCCTGTAATTATAAGATAGATAGATAAACTTATTACTGTTAAAAGCAGGGTGCAGGCACATCCCCAGCAGTCCCATTTTCCCTTTCGCCTCTATATCGGTAAGGGTGAGCACAGTCTTTGACAACAATTGCCTGTTACGATACAGCCGGACCCGGCCCGGCCGCTCTGTAAAGATCATGGACTGGTCGGGGAGAAAATTAATATCCCATGGCACCACCATATCCTTTACGATAGTATCAACAATAAATCCGGCTGGTGGAGGCGATGGATCATGACTTTCTTTTAAAAACGACAAGGATGGAATGATGCTCAATCCTGTCAGACAGCATATCAGGATATCTCTCATGGCTCATGCATTTTTTTGGGGATACATAAACCTAGCGATATTTTTAAAACATATCATTACCACTCATCATTCTGCAAGCTACACTACCTGATTCATAGAGGAATGCTGCACCAATCATCACCTGGAACATTCATCAAACACTATCAATGCAATCGATACACGACTGCTATATGCATACTTTAATAACTCATCCTTCGTTTAAGCTATCTTGTTGGGTTAAAGCCGCATAATATAGAAATGTTGGATGCAATACTTAACGAGGGCTAACAGGTATCGGCAATAAAATTCCCGGATCACAACAATCAGAGATAATCATCTCTTCTAAGGTTATTAACCTGGGCATTGCAGATTGCCTGGGAATTCTTAAATTAACATAGGATTGTTCTCCTCTACCCATCAAATATCAGGCATGAAAATGTTATGTATATTATATTGGGTGCCATGTTGCTTATTCCTTATTGGATGCTCTGGCAGAAATACCAAAATGCCCGAAGAAGCGGCTATCGCCGCTATGAATCTGAAACAGGGCAAAACAATCCTATGTGGCCCTACCGATAAGCAACTGGGCGCCGTTTCATTCGAAACATCATGTTCCGATAAGGTCAGGAAAGATTTTAACCTGGCTTTGGCCCTGCTTCATTCGTTTGAATACGACGA
The DNA here is from genome assembly GCF_900142925.1 of Chitinophaga sp. CF418. GTDB lineage: Bacteria > Bacteroidota > Bacteroidia > Chitinophagales > Chitinophagaceae > Chitinophaga. Next base: position 304,960 of record NZ_FRCN01000009.1, on the reverse strand, counting down.
GTCCGAAAAAGCCTTTGCCGCCATCATCCGTAAGGAGCCTACCTGCGCCATGGCCTACTGGGGTATAGCCATGAGCAATTTTCACCCACTATGGGCGCCGCCCGGCAAAGAAGAGTTCGAAAAGGGCCGCAAAGCAGTCTCAATCGCGCAATCCCTCCCCAAGTCGATAAGGGAGGCGGCCTACATCAACGCCATAGCTGAATTTTATAAAGATCCGGGGAAAACCACTCACCGCGACCGCTGCATTAATTTTGAGAAAGCAATGGAAAGACTCCACCTGACCTATCCTGATGATAAAGATGCGGCGGCACTTTATGCGCTGGCGCTGGATGGGGCTGCTGATCCCGCAGACAAAAATTACACGAAACAAAAAAAAGCTGGTTATATCCTGAACTCACTTTGGGCCAGTCAACCCAATCATCCGGGTGTGATCCATTATATCATCCACAGCTACGATTATCCTGCCCTGGCAGCTATGGCGCTGCCGGCGGCAAAAAAATATGCTGCCGTTGCACCATCTTCAGCGCATGCCCAGCATATGCCGTCTCATATTTTTGTGCGGCTGGGACTTTGGGATGAAAGTATACGATCCAATATAATAGCAGCATCCGCAGCAAAGTGTTACGCAGAAGGTGCCGGAATAAAGGGCCACTGGGATGAAGAACTGCATAGTATGGACTATCTCGTTTACTCCTATCTGCAAAAGGGCGACAACAAACATGCTAAAGAACAATGGGATTATCTTAAAACCATCCGGGAGGTCTATCCCGTAGGCCCCAAGGTTGTATATTCCTTTGCGGCTATCCCTTCCCGCTATTTATTTGAAAACCGGATGTGGTCTGAAGCAGTGACCCTGCAGCCGCAGACAATTGCCGGTGTGACATGGGAAAAATATCCCTGGGAAAAAGCCATCATTCATTTCACGCGATTACTGAGCGCCATTCACCTTAATCAACCGGATATTGCACATGCTGAGTTTATTATTCTGAACCAGCTGCACGATACACTTGTACAGAAACAGGATGTCTATAAAGCCAATCAGGTGCTGGTACAGGTGAAAGCATCAGCAGCCTGGATGTTGTTTAAAGAAGGGAAAAACGAGGAGGCCCTGCAAAGGATGAATGAAGCTGTTGCCATAGAAGACATCACTCCTAAACCACCCGTCACACCGGGAGAAGTGGGTCCCGCCATTGAACTACTGGGCGATCTGCTGATGGCTATGAATAAGCCGGCCGAGGCATTGAACGCCTATGAAATCAATCTGCGGGACCACCCAAAACGGTTCAATGGATTATATGGCGCAGGGCTTGCCGCAGAAAGAGCAGGCAATATAGCAAAGGCTGGTACCTATTACCAGCAACTGCTCACCTCCTGTAATACGCCCTGGGCAGACCGGCCGGAGCTGGCTGCCGCAGAGGCGTTTCTGAAAACAAAATATACGTTGTCCGTCAATTACTAATTTCCTATCGTACAGGTTAATGTCCCGTAACCAAGCTGGTCGAATCCGCCGCTTGTGTTACCATAACTACCTCCACCGCCTTCAGGTCTCACCTGGGCAGCGAAACGTTCTGTATAAGGGGCAGAGAGCCCTTTACGTTTAACGTAGTGATTATATACCAGTTCCCATACAGGCCGGATATTTCCCCTCGAGCCCTCACCAATCACCGTCTGGTTCACGCCCAGACAGTTGGTATAAGGTGTATAAGGCACATCTTCCATCAGATTGTATTTGGCAACATATTCGGCTCCTTTCAGGAAACGGTTATCATCATAGCCATACATGTCATTTCCCTGGTTCCAGGTCATTTCGCAGAAGGCACCCATCAAACCTATTCCCAATACAGTATGTCCCTGGTCACGGCCACTTTCCTGCCATTGCCCCAATCCATTTTCATGAATATAGTAAACGGCATTTTTTATATTTCCATTACCTGCACCATACTTAAAATACTGTATACCCTCATTGTAGATACTACGGTCGTCGCAAAGCACACCGATAGCTGTCACCGAACACATATTGCAAAGATCCCAGTTAGCATAAAAATGGGCCATACATCTTTCTTTTCTTGTCAGGAAGCTATGATTGATCGGGTAGAATATATCAAGCATCATATGCTGGAATCTGGCGAAATCTGATGCGGACCATCCTTTGTAGCTTCTCATGATCTCACCGGCATTGGCAAACTGATAGCCCTGTAATCCTGCGCAAAGCACAGAATCATTAGTACCACTTATTCTTTTCAAAGTAGATGACCAGGCATTCATGATGGCAATTGCTTTCTTTGCATAGGCCTCATCTCCGGAAACTTTCCAGCGAAGCGCATCTGCATATGCTGCTGCAATATCATGAAACAGGTTTGAATAGTTCTCCGCGTTTACGCCATCATATCCGCGGTAGACAATCGAAACCGGATTGGATACATAATCAAGGGAAGCATGGGAATTGGTCGTTAATCTGTTCCATCCGGATAGCCAGGGTTCGGCACTGGCAGCCACTTTGGTTTTCATACGGGCAAAATCGGCATCAGTATGCAATAATCCCGGATGAACGAAGGCGGTGTCATGGTCTTTCAGTTCCAGCGGAGCAGTGTAGGTTGCTGATTTGTCTTTTTTACATCCTGCAGCAAGCAGCCCCAGCGCGAACAGGAGCGTAAATACATTGGTTTTCATTGGTTCAACTGTTTATGGTTTAGATATCTGATCAGGTAACAGGTTTTTTCGTATATGGCATATCGTGTATGTTAATGAAGCTACAAATATAATGGAATAAACTAATGGATGATCGTGAAATTATCTTGTAAATCTGACTACAAAGCAAAAAGGCACCCTTGCGAGCGCCTTCGACTTCTATTATTCCTGTGAATATTAATCCTGTGTGAATTCAGCGGCATGCAATTTCACGAAGTCGTACACACTCATCGGTTTCCTGCCGGTCAATCTGAACAGGTCGTCCGTCATACGATCATACCGTCCCTCCACATGCAATTTCGCCATCGCCGTGAGGTGGCCAACAAGGTGCGATGGCACTCCAAGCTCAAGCAGTTTGTCAGTCCACACGGAAAGCGGCACATCACGATACCGGATTGTCCGTCCCAACGCCTGAGAAAAGATATTTGCATAACGGTTCAGATCTGCCGATTCATACCCTGTCAGATTGTAAATCCGGCCAATATGCGGAGCGGGATCATCAAGGATCACAGCAACGGCATGCGCCACATCAATAGCAGATATAGGCGAGGTTTTGCTATCACCCAATGGTAATATTAACTCATCGCTACTTCTGATGCCAGCTGCTGCCAGGCGCAGGAAGAAACTTTCCAGGAACACTGTTGGGCGTATGGTAATAACTGGCAGCCCCGACCATGTCAGCGCCTGTTCTGCCAACCAGTGCAATTTGTGTTGCGGACTGTCAGTGGTTTCTGTTATGCTCATCTGCGTCACTGTCATCTGCGACATATTAACGAATGCTTCAACACCATGATAACGCGCTACTGCAGCAACGTTAACTGTTGCTTCGAGATAAGCGGCTGAGAGCGACATTCCGAAGTAAATGCGGGAAGTGCCTTCGATGGCTCTATGCATTGAGGCCAGGTCGGTAAGATCGCCCAGTACAACTTCTGCCCCGAGCCGGCGCAGATCCTCAGAACGGTCATCCTCCCGCCGTACAAGGGCACGTACCTTATGCCCTGCGCCGAGCAGGATTTTAGTGAGATGGCGACCGATAGCACCGATGTCGCCGGCAGCGCCGGTTACCAGGATCGGTTTGCTATGTGTTAATTTCGTAGTCATATTTTACAATTATGGTTGTAAAGGTATTGCCGGTTTCGACCGGAAGACAACAATAAAACCTATCAACCGGACAAGATTGTTCTTCAGCCGGGCAATTTTAATTGCGAATAGGCAGTAACTGCCAGTTATAACCAGGTTGAGGAACAGCAGATGTATGAAAACGATCATCTTCAGCAAATGTTGCAGGCCCCTGGAAGTGCATAATAAAATGGGTCCCATACAGGGGCAGATGCCGGGCAGATGAAGAAGAAATCCCTGTGAGTAATGATACTTAATTGTATAAATATCAGAACTATCCACTTACTTCCTTGTTAGGAATAATTACATAGCTGGTACCTGTCAGGTCCTGCTATACAACGAAGCGCAAATGAAAACCCTGATAATAACAAAGCAGTATAGATGTCGGGCCCTACGTGTAACAGACCACAGTAAAAAAATACAGGAACGAAATAACCTTAAAAAACAATTGAATTAGCGGCCACGGGGCCTTCCAGTGTAATTCCCCATATTGTTCACACCAAAATAAATACAAGTACTATGAAAAACGATGAAGTACGCCAGGGAACCGGACTTGCTGAAGAAACATCTTCTGCTGATCAACGGCTTGCGGTTGGATTAGACACGGCGAGCCTTGATCTCTGTTCTATAACCGTTACTTATGTTGATGGAGAGACAGTAGTAGCAGCCTATTCAGGCCTACCGGGCAATCAGCCGGCGACTTACAAAAACTTTGTTGCTATATGGGAAAATTCTGTGATCCCCTGGACGGCCCAACCCCTGGCAATGGTACCGATCGCACAAAACTCCCAGCAAGGTAGCGTTACTTTTAACGGACTCACCATAACAAGGGCCGCATATATAGTAGGATATGCTGTAGGGCCTGAAATAAGCAATATCTGTTGCAGCAGCCTCATAGCTGCCGGTGGCCTCCTCGCAGCACCAACACAGGTAAGCATCAGCCTGAATTACGTAGGCGCAGACATGCTTTCTATTCATTATCAGACACTCGCAGGTTACCTGCCGCAGCAATACAACAACTGGATCGGACTGTGGAAAGGGTATGCCTCTCCTTATAATGCTGACACGCCACTGGCAACTGTTATAATCAACAGCAATGCAAGCGAAGGCACAGCCAATATGCCCAACATACAACTGGAAGTTAATACAAACTATACCCTTATCTACTTTATGGGGAAAGAACGTACCATGGCGGCAGCCATACTCAACTTCAACACTGCCGACTTCCTCGCGGGTATTTAGTATAAGGTCATTTCTTCTTTTTAATTAACCAATAACACCTCTTACAAATGGAAACACAAAATCTGGCAGCGCCGAAAGTACTTACAGCCGTTCCAACAGAGAATGCGCAAACTACAACACTCACCATCTCCAATGTATCTGCGGATGAAATTGATGTAGATTATGAAACGATGCCCGGCAATCAGCCCAACACTTATGGCAACTTCCTTGCCATCTGGCAAAACCCTAACTCCGTTCCCTGGAATACGGAGCCCCTCCAACCCATCTTTTATATACAGACCAACACCCCTTCCGGTAGTGCAGCATTTACAGGTCTTAATATAAACAGCAACAGCTACATCATCGGGTATTCTGCAGGCCCGGTTCTTACAGGTGGCGGCAACGTCCAGAAGTATGGTAACATATGTGCCACCGCATCCATTCCAAAACAATCTGAAGGTGGCCCGGGCGTAATATCTACCCCTACCATTTCCAGCATCAACATCGGCACTACTTCTGTTTCTTTCCAGTTTGACTTACCAGACGGCATTTTGCCATTAAGCAATGGCGCCTGGGCTGGATTATGGAGAGGTGCAAACCCTTCTTTCTACACCGTTGCGCCTCAGTATTTCACTCCGATCTCATTGGATTTCTCCTCCGGCAGAGTTGCATTCAATAATGCAAGCATCGGTAGAGGTCTTACATACACCATCGGACTTTTCATGAGCGGATACAAATCAGGTGGTGGTTGCACACAGCGCGCACTGGCCTGCTCCGCTAGTTTTACCAATTAATTACTTACTGATCCCAGGACCCGTACTGCGTAGGTAGTGCGGGACCTGGTTTATAAGTATTGCCGGTATGCCGCTGGAAAACGGTGCCGGTAATATGTTGTTATACCCTGCTTCCTCAGCAGGGATGATAGTGTCATGTATCTGCAAGTCAAATAAACTTTTACGGGCCTTGTGTCCGGAGGATGTTTGTTGCCTGTCATATCTTCTTCATCACATGAAATTTCCGCGTCATGGCTTTCTTCAATAAACAATTTATCGACCAGTTATACATCGCAGAAACTAATCCCGGCGATGTTGGCTTCATTGCATTTGTAATACCGGCCGGCATCACGCCCGGAGTTGATACAATAGGATTGAAGGAAGCACTGGCCAGTACAACGTATTCGGGCACCTTTGTATTTGCAGCGCTACCGCCTGTTATTAACAGCGTAGATAGTGCCAATATATTCGTCAACAGTATATACAATGTATTGAACAGAGCTGGTGCGTCCCGCGCCTTTATGTGGCTGCAGGATAATGTCAATATCAACGCCAGTACGGCTCCCCTGATGGGCATCAGTAGTGATGGTACTGCCGTCAATAGCGGCTTGTTGGCAACGCTTACATCCAGTCTCTCACTCACTGTAGGCAGTGGTATGGCACTTAGCTGGCAGGATGACACTACCCTTCTGCTCGACGGTTCCTTATACAATTACACTATCGGATTCTCTGGTCCGTCTGCCCCACAGACGCGCAACCCGAATACAGGTACCATTGCATTCACAGGATCGCTCAGGGGCACTATCCAATTTTCTATCAGCATACAACGGCTGTCCTTATACAACAACTTTCAATGGGGCTTCCAGACCTTATGTCCCATACAGGCGGCATACCGTAATGCCACTTCTGAATGGCTACCGTTGGCAGATACAACAACAGGCCCTGCAGATTTTATAAGTTTTGCTACCAGTATTGATCCCTCTGATGTTTTCAATACAGTGTACGACCCCTGCAGTACCGGCACTTGCACCATCAGCGGCAGCTATGCCAGCAGACGTACCTGGTTTAACTTTACCGGCACCAATACCGATGGCTTACCTACCATACTGGCGTCTTTCTTCAGAACAGTTTTCGGCGCTGCCATCAACCTGCTGCCGGAAGTATCAGGCGCAAACACCTTACCGGCCAGGTTGGTATTTGCCGAAGGCGAATATACTTCCTCCTCCACACAAAGATTTTTAGTGACTCCGGAAGGAGACTTTACCATACAGATACCCACAGCTACAGCAGCTCCGCAATACCTGATAGGCGGCCTCCAGGGTACTGAATTTTTCAGCGTCACACCTAAAACAGATACTACCAACGGCGATAAATTCCGCTTCCTCTCCAATCAGCCTGCCTATGCACCTAAATTCCCGTTTGAGACAGCATCGCCGGTGAAAACGCCGCAGGACCCCAACGCACCACTACTTGACAACACCTATTCATCTGCATGGGCTACATTCGTTGCCGGCGCGGGCAATACTATTTACTATATCGCACAGCCAAAAGGATCTGCGCTGTTTGGCAGCGATGGAATTGTCGCACCACAATACACAGACCTCTTCGGCCATACTGTTCCCGGCTTCAAGTATGAAGCAGATGATGTTGTAACCTTCCCTATCGTACCTTATTACGGGGTAACAGCCGGTGATGGTATCAATTCTTTTTCGCAGGAACAGATCAACACCTTCGAAGCACAGGTATTAAGCCCTACACGGAGAAAAAATGTAGGGAAGCGCTCTACTTCCAAATCTTTGCTGTCCGCCAACAGCACCCTGGAAGACGGGTCAACGCAAACGTCTACGACTCCTTCAGGGCTGCTTGCAACGATCACCACATCCGCCTCCAGCGGGCAAATGCAGTGGAAGGAAGTACTGCTGGGGCAGAACACGGATAACGCCACAGACTATTTCCTCAAATTCGTGAAGCCGAAGGATGAGCTGATAGAAGCACTGCAAACGGGCGACCTGATGCTCGTAGTTGCCAATGCGGAATATCTCGGAGAACTGAATGGCACTGATCCCGAGCAGGCATCGTTCCTAAACAAAATGGGGATTGGTAGCTGGCAAATGACAGCTAATGTTGGTCAGCAGAATAAATACAATGACTACAGGAACGTCATGATCATCAAGGCAAAAAAGGGAAAGCTTTATGATCCGGCAGACGACACCAACAGCCTCCTGGCCAATCCTTCCAAATGGACACAGAAAGATCTTTTTGCCTCACCCACCAATACCAGTGATGACGGCACCATCTCACCACCCGACGATGATCAGCTGGTAATACTTTCGCAATGGCTGCAGAGCTACTTTAAACAAGCGATGGCGCAGGGCGACAATAAGTACTTTGCGAAATTCAATACCATTGCACAGGACGAGAACTGGACAGGCATCCTGTTCTTACGTATGGACATCAGCGATCTTCCAAAGAATCTTGCAGGCATCATGGCAGGTGTGACAGATCCTGATGCATTCAATGCACATCACCTGGCAGTGGAGATAAGCCCGGTAAAGAAGGATGGCGTAAATGCTAAACTGGATAAGCCCAGCACCATATTCGGCCTGATCTACTATGTAGATCCCGATTTCACAGATGACGGCTCAGACACTGCTATTGCACCGGTCACCGCAACTACTTACGACTTCCGTTTGCTCACACTGAAAGTACTTTTTGAGAATACATCCGTACAGAGCTTTGAAAGCCTCGCCCAGCTCACTATTACAGAATTACTGCAGATGCCTGTAACCGGTATGGGGGGTCCGGATAATGTCTATCACAATATATTGCTGAAGGGAAGCCTGCAGATAACAGACAACCAGACCTTGTATAACCTCTCCAGCCAGGGTGATAACACCTTCTATTTTGACAGTAACATCATTCATAAAATACAGATTTCAAACGTACTGCTCAGTACACTCAATACAGATAAAAACGGGAATATACAGTCATGGTTTGGCTTGAGCGGCTTTATTGACTATTATCTTATCGGGGATGAAACAACGCCCTTATTTGATATCTTCTCCTTCGGTAATGAGCCTGACCCTAATACCGATGGCAAAAAACTTTTGGATGAACCCAATAAGGGACTCAAGTTCAATAATCTCGGCATATCAATGACCTTCGCAGCGTCTGATCCTTCGGCAAAAGTAATGGCCCTCGATGCTACACAGATCAGCTTTGATACCAGTCATAGTACACCAAGAGATAACAGCATCTATCTCAACTTTGCACTGGACCTGCAGGGGCTTGTCATTGCCGCACCGCTTACTACTTTATCTGATAAAGGCTACCTGACCGCAATACCCGACCTGGCCTTAAATGATGTAAGCCCCGACAGCTGGTATGGTCTGCGTTTCAAGCTGAATATGGGTACGCCGGGCGAACTCGCCGGAAAGATAAGTCTCGATTCCTACCTGCTGGTAGCATGGTCGCCCGATAGCGAGGGAGACACCTATAAGGCATCTGTTGGTTTGTCATTACCAGGGGCAGGTGGCGGTGGAAAGCTTATCAGTCTGCAAAGCGTTATGAAACTATCGATAGGGCAAATACGGCTTGCTTATGATACTTCAAAGAAGTCCTTCCTGCTCATGTTCACAGAAATAGCTTTACAATTTTTGGGTATGCTGAAGGTACCACCAAATGGCTCTACACTATTCTACCTTTTTGGCAATCCCAATGCCGGCGGTAAAGCAAGTGGTCTTGGATGGTATGCGATGTATAAAAAAGATACCGCATCAGCAACAGTATAATAAAAGTTCTAACTTCTAATATCTCATACAATGGCCTCATTTCAGGATATAGTAGCACAATTCATGCAGGCTACGGATATAGTGGATGGATATACCGGCAATGCAATTGAAGAAATGCTCAGCCTTATCAAGACAGAAGGAGAATTGCGTTTTTATGTGGACGGTACGCTCAACTATGGGCATCAGGCCACAACGGTCAACATCATGAAGCGCATTATCGATACCACATCATATGCAGGAAGCATTGTAGTATACTATGCCGGCGGACAAGAGACTGCTGATAAACTTGCTGTCTTATTGTCTGATCTGGACCCTTTACAGATCAATGGGGCAATAATAAGATACGGTGACTGTCAGAACATCACGTTTAAACCATTTCCGGCTCCCGTAGATACTCCGCAGATCATGCTCGGTTTTACAGGGGGAGCAGACTCCATGACAACTAATTTTGCAGACCAGCTGAAAGTCAGGTATTTCCTGCGGCTGGAACCCTATCTGTGGGAAATGCTAAAGGGGTACAGCGTAACAAGTGCAGTGCAGATACCCGGCAACCCGGACAGATTCAATCTCTCCGTGGCATCCAGACCGTTCAACAAGCTGGCATATAAATTTACCTCCGACTCCGTTGCCAAAGTATCAACGAACGTATGGTCGTGGTATACTACCCAACAAACGTTTAATCCTGATTTGGCTACACGCACTAAAAACGTACAGGCCGTATACGATGTCTATTCCGTCAACCCGGCGGCAATGAGCCTCTGGCCTGTTTATGGCTTGCACCAGTTCGAATCAAACTCGGGGGAAATGAGCCTTAACCTGGCATTATCAGCACTCGATCTCTTACGGCTACTCGAGAAACCATTGGTCATTCTGCATTTCAGCAATCCGGCAAGAGCCGATATTTTTCAATACGTAGACGCTCTCCGAACCGACATTGATGCTCGCGACAAAACGTTGGCTACGCTGAAAAAGACAATATCAACTACTTATTTTCCGCCAGATGATTATGTGCAGGAATATTCCCCCGCCAAACTGCAAGCATTAATTAATGAATTAACAACGTATGTTACGCCGGCTATCGACAATACTTACAAGATCGAGTTGTTGAAAGGTTATGATAATGGGAAGTATGTTGATATATCCGCAGACATTTCCGCTAAACTTGCCAATGCAAGCAGCAAACAAATCTTCGTGATCTCAATCGGTACCGTACCGCAGGATGTATATAATTATTTTTATGGGAACGCAACGCTGCCTGCTATATTTGAGGGTCAGGGAACATCCAGCCTGGTGATCAGCCTGGGCAGACCGTTTATGCAGGTGCCTAAGAAAGGCGAAAATGACGCCTCCAATTATCCATCAATCCTTGCTGCCGACAACTATGATACGATTGCACAGGGTTGCAAAGAATGGGCAATGGCACTGAGGGATCTTTCTTTTAATTCATTCCTGAAAACCAGAGGAGGTCTTAAGCCCGATGTGTATCTGGAGCAACTTGACAACATTGTAGCTTCTACTCTCGCATCGATCAACTCATCATACTCACTCAATCGCTACTTTACCACCCTGGGAAACTACTATCAGCAGAATATACATGATAAACTGATGTTGGGGTTGGCAGGAACGCACGCTGTGGTTGAAGCCGATGCGGGCGCCGTATATGCAGAACGTGCGAGTGTTGCCGCGGGAACAAAGGAATCGCTTACATTACGGCATCGCCGTGAACGGTTCAGGGAGCGTTTAACATCATTCAGGAATAATGGAGGAGAATACACGGAAGAACCGGATATTGCAGAGGAGGAAGCGGGCCCGCTCACACTACAGGAGGTATACGATCAACTTATTGCTGCATGGTCTGACGGCACTATCAATTTATTGAAAGCCCTTCCAAAAACTTATTTCAGTGACTTCTTTGCTAAGGTGACCGGCAATACATTTTCCATTGCAGTACCGGAAGAAAATATTGTCGCCGAAAAGAATGGTGACGGCGCCATCACCAAAGTGACTGTTTCGGGAGCTACGACCTTGTCGTTCGTCAATGTAAAGATGAATATAAGCCTGGTTTACACTGCGGAATCCGGCCCGGTGATCACCCAGGTCACAGCTACGGCAGACCAGGTATGGACAATTGACAATATCCCATGGATATTGTTCCGGAATCCCGGTTTTACCATGAAGGTGAACGAAGGCGGTTTCCCTGTACAGGGTGGCATATTGGGTACCATAGAAAATAACGGTACAAATGTAGGTCTTCAGATCGAATATCCTGTAGGAGAAAACACCTGGCTGCTCTCAGCAGCGTTTGAAGGAAATTATCCTGGTATAGCTTCTATCTACCAGGCTGCAGGCGGTGTTAATCTGGTGCAGGCACTCCCCACACCGCTCAATCAGTTGGCAGGTTTCGGTCTGAAGGAAATGCAGCTGATGTATAACTCGACGTCCCTCAGCTTCGACTATATGTCGTTTGAAATGACGACGAACAGCCCATGGACCATTTCACAGAACCCGCTGTTCACCATAACGCCTACCATTGATATCAGCATTTATGATGTTGCCGACGTCAGCAAACGTACTACTAATTTCCTGGCTACAGGATCATTTACCATAGGTAATGGCACTATTACGATGGTGGGTGGCTATCCTGATTTCTCACTCTACGGTGGCCTTACAGATGGTACTATACAGCTCAGTGACCTGCTGGCATTGTTTGGCGGACAACTTGACCTGGCTACCTCTGTAACAGAGTTCAATTACAATTATTCTCCTTCTCAAAAATATTATCAGATAGATGCGCTGCTGGAACCCGACAAACCGCTGAATGTGGCGGGGATATTCAGCATAGATAACCTCAGCTTCAACGTCAACAGTAATAATTCTATCAATACCGTATTCCTGGGTGGTCAGATCACTGTATTGCCTGACGCTGCAAAGATCGGTATGGAACTCAGCGGCATCTATGCCACAGGTAAAGGCTGGACATTTGCCAGTAAGCAGACATCGGGCGTTGTGAAGATCGGGGATATGCTTTCGTATTATATTGGCAACAGCTGGACGCCTCCTGAACAATATAACTACGGTATCGACGGACTTTCATTCACTATTAATACCGCGACATCTTATTGGCAATTCGGTGCAAAAACAGCGTCCGAATGGAACATTGAATTTCTCGGCCTTAAGGTGATCGCCAATGCGCAGTTAGGGTATGGAAAGAAAACAGAGGACGCAACCGTAGGCAACTATGGCGCCATCTCCGCTGATATCACCTGGAATAAGATTAAAATTAATGCCTTCTACAATTTCAATCCTGACTACCAGGCATATGGTATTACCTGGGGTATACTTACCGGTGAGGTAGAAACGAAGGACGTAGACGGGACACCCCACCAGATCGCCACATTGAAGTTCAAAGACACTACTACCATAGGAAGCCTGATCGAAACAATGGTATCGTGGGCTACCGGCTCGGCATTCGGACTGGCCTCGCCATGGAATGTGCTGAACAGCATCCCGCTCAATAACCTTTCACTGGTGTACGATTTTACCGCCAACAAAGTAAGCTTTGAGGTCAACATAGGCCCGATCAACCTTGGTTTCGTTACCATCAAAGGCATCAGGGTTTCATACAACACTAAAGACCCAGATGACAGCAAAAATGGTGTGATCGTTACGCTGGACGCAACCTCTGCATGGGGAGATATCCCCAGCTGGAATGCAGCCAAACCAGAAACCACACCAGCGCCTCCCGGACAGGGCAACAAATACCTGGACCTGCGCCTGTTAGCCTTAGGTCAGCATGTAACGCTCGATTGTTTTAAAACCGCCGACAATGTACAGGCGGCTATTGCCTGTATGTCTGCACTTCCGGGTACCGATCCCGGTAAAATACCGGATATACATTTTGATACCAACAGCTCCTGGCTAACCGGCATGGACTTTGGCCTGCTGCGCCTGGGGGACGACAAACCCAATGCAGTAGCACTGGCAGTAGCAACAGCCGAGGCTACACAGTACTTCATCACAATGCAGATCGTGTTTAACGATCCTAACCTATATGGATTACGCCTTGCCCTTGAAGGCGAGCCTGCCAAGATATTCAAGGGGCTCGACTTCCAGATCATGTATAAAAAGATCAGCGACAGTGTGGGAGTATACCAGGCAGAGATCGTATTGCCGGATGTGATGCGCAAGATCAATATGGGGCAGTTTAATATCACACTGCCTGTATTCGGTATTGCGGTATTTACCAATGGCGACTTCCAGGTAGATGTTGGCTTCCCCTGGAAAGAAGATTTCTCACGCTCCTTTACCTTCCAGACGCTCATCTGGACACCTGTGGGTATACCCATCCCGGTGATGGGATCGGCAGGCGTTTATTTCGGTAAGTTGTCCAGCGCCACTACCAACAGAGTACCCGCCGCCACTAATGGTACATTCAATCCCGTGCTCGTATTCGGCTTCGGTATGCAGTTTGGTTTCGGCTATTCTTTCGATGCAGGTATACTCAAGGCCGGATTCAGTCTTACTGCTGTAGCCATACTCGAAGGGATACTGGCCAAATGGAATCCTTACCAGCTCACTGATGGCAGCGGCAACAATACCCAACTGGAAACATCTTATTACTTCTGGTTCCGTGGTACCGTAGGTATCATGGGTAAGCTGTATGGCACCGTGGATTTTGCTATTGTGAAAGCAGATGTGGATGTGGCCCTTAGCCTGCTGGTGCAGATCACCTTTGCACCATATGAACCGATAGAACTATCCCTGATCGCATCAGTAAGTGTGTCGCTCCGTATTACCATCAACCTGGGTCTCTTCAAGATAAAGATCAGCTTCAGCTTCTCTGCAAGGATACAGGAAAGTGTTACCATCAAGGCTATTGGCGGTACAGCACCATGGACTACTACAGAACAGCTGCAGCTGCTTAGCGCCGGTGTTACTGTTTTGCAAAGAAGAAGCAGACGACTATATTACGACCAAAAAGAATTGATGGCAGTACGCGATGCTCTCAACCCTGTATGGTCCAACTTACAAAAGGCAGCAGTCCCTGCTCCGCTCACCGCATATGCAGGTCTTGGCCTTACCATGGCGGGAGATACCGCCACCACTGTATCCCAGCAACTGGCATGTTATATTGCCATGCTCTTTATACAATCTGTACCACCACCGCAGGATGATAAGGACAACGGTAGACTGAAAGCATATGGTGCGGGCAACGATACCTCTTTTGAACTGTTAGGCAAACAGATATTCCGTTGGGCTGTTGCAGCCATACAATCAGGGCCAGTCACCAGTGAACAGGTGGACGCCGCCATTGTAACAGATCTTCAACTCGCAGCACTGCTGGATTACCTGAGTGATACTGCCAACCCGACACCGATCACTCCTGCAGATGTAAGTGCGTTTATGACTAACCAGTTTACGCTTACCGTAAATGCACCTGAATCAGGAGAAACAGATGCCACTTATTTCCCTGTTCCACCGGAAATGTTACTGACATTGCCGGACTATGGCACAGACTATAAAGGCATTTCGTATGACTTTGCGGCGTATAACAGTACCTCTACTTCCTACACAGAATACCTCAGACAGTACTTCAATGAACTGGCTGTACAGGTAGAAAAAGAAGAAGATGCGGGCAACCTGAAAGCGTTTATCATGGACGATGCTGGAGGTCTCTCTATGGCCAGCTTCATCTATAGTGACTACTTCCTGCTGATATGCCGCCAGATGCTGCAATCAGCCAGAGAATCGCTGAAGGACTTTAAATATTACCTGCAGGACAATCAGACTGTAAATGATATCGTCAACTGGGTAAATCAAAAAGCGGGCATAGACCTGTATACAGTTGAGGCCTTGTTTACAGACAACGTTTCAGCAACGCTGAACGCGGGTAAAAAGCTGCGCATAACAGACAGCACGTATATCGTACAGGCAACAGATACATTTGACAGTATCGCCGCGAAAGCGATATACTACGCAGGCTTTACAGGTAAGGATTTAGCTGTTGCTAACCAGGATACCGCCAATACTTTGTCTGCAGGTGTGACAATCAATTACCCCGATAAGGCCCCTTATAAAACAATGGCAGGACAGTCACTGAATGATGTGGCGAAGGCCATTGGTGTGTCTGCGGGCGACCTTATCAACAGCGGCAATATTACTAATCTCGCCGGCTTACTGCTACCCGTGGCTACACTTGCTATTCCTTCTTTCGATAGTATGACAGCAGGCGATGATACATTGAATAAGATCGCTTCCAAGTACAATATAACTCAGCAACAGCTGGCAGTCCCTGCTGAAAATGGTACGATTACAGACCTCTTTGACAAGCGTGTAACCGGCTATATCAACATCGCCAACCTGCAGCAATTCCAAGTAGGTGAACTGATCAGCGAAATACAGGCTACGAACGGTCTGCAGCATTTATCCGGTATGACCTCCCGTTACTATATGGCAGGGCTACGGCTTCCGACAAATGGCATTACACCAAACTATCCCGGTATGTGGGTGACAGACAACGGAGGTGTATTGGCACTACCTGACTATGCAGGGCTGTATTCCCTGACGGGACAACAATTCCAGATACCGGACCTCGGCACAGACAATTTCGATATACAGTTATCCAAAACATCTGCGCTGACCTGGCTGACCTTCTCCGGCGATAATCCTGACCAACTGGTATTGCCACTGGTACCGGGCTCCTACGATGCCCAGCAGATCAGTGCTGTAAAGGGGTATGCTACCAGCAATATTCTTGACATACCGCTTTCTTCACTGGGTGCACAGGATGCCTTTATCACAAAAGCTTCTACTTATCCATTCACATCACAGATCAGCTGGAACAGCGCTTCTGCCTTTACAATGCCTTATGGCGGCGATAACGGCGGCGTACCAGCACTGAGCCTGTGGCAATTGCCGGATACACTCCTGCAGCTGCCCGATCCGCAAACACGCCTGGTGAACCCAAGGGTTAAGATGCTGATAGGACGCTACGATGAGGCTAGTCGCACAATGGTCAATACACCTGTTACTTATTATGGTTATGGATCACTGGTTTCATTTACCATTAAGAAAGTACCGGTAGTTACTGACAGTCCGAATACACTGACTACTTATGAGATCATGGGTGCTGATGGCAGCAATGTAGAAGTGCTTGAAAAAATGGTCAGCGGCATCGGCGGTGACAATTCCCTGATCGCAACCCTGACTGTTGCCTATGGTGTAGATTCCAACGGTACTACTACACAAGGTATCCAGACAGATGCACTCAACAGTCTGACGATGGGTATTGCACAGGTGAACCTATCCACAGAAACCCGTCCGGACAGTGGCCCTGGCACAATCTCCCTGGCGGTTGAACAACAGGAAGAGATGGTATTGCTGAATGAGACATCGGAATTCATCCGCTTGCTCTGGCAGGCAAGCATCACCAGGGGTGGCGGTTACTACCTGTATTATTACAATTCCGGTAGCAGCAGCGGTCTGCCAGACAGGATATTCAACGATAACAATGAGGCTACGCTTTCCCTGCTGGTGTTGTACACCGCACCAACTGATGAGGCATTACGGAACAATGTGACCAACTACATGAATGTACTGGCTACCGGTGAAGCGATCGATACATCACATGCTGTATTATTTGCAGAAGCCAATCCTTATCAGCGTAGTCTGTCTTCAGATGGAACACAGACATTGTCTGACCTCGCATACAAATATTATGGCAATGTAGCCGACATCGTTACTGATAACCAAACACTCACATTAAGGGCTGGCAAAGCATTGCTGGTAGATGAAGGCGTGTATGAAGTAAGACCTGAAGGGCGCGCTCCGGGTGGTAACCTGAATGCGATCGCCACTTATTTTGGCACAACAGCTGATGCCATTAAAGCAGCCAATCCTCTACAGACAAGCTGGCCGGATGTATTGCCGCTGTATACAGCACTTTACCTGCCGGTCATGACAGTGACCATAGGTACCAGTAATGGAGGAAATACATTTGAAAGTATTGCTTCCTACTACGGAGAAGACCTGGCAGCATTGGGAGGCAAAAACCAGGAAGTAGCGGGCCTCTTTGCCGACAATCAGCAGATCATCATTAAGGGGGGACCAGATATACGTACCTCAACTGTGGCGCCGGGAGTGGCCGGCATAGCAGCAGAACGGCCGGTACCTGCGACAATACCTGATAATCCTTCCGACCAGGATTATGGCATGCTGTTCCTGCTTAATACCTACAACATGTTATCTTACCAGGTGGCTGAGAACAATTATTTCGCAGCGAGTAACCTGGGGCTGCCGGCCACACCATCCACAGAAACAGAGGAACAGGATACAAACGATAAGATGGCTTATCCGAGAGCATTGGCCGAAGGTGATACATGGAGCTATACGCAATCAGTCCCCTACAGCCGTTTCGCCAAGAACGTTAAATTAACAGCCGGTGTTATGCCTGATCAGGCAAGCAGTCCATATCGTGGTTTGGGTGGCTTGCTGCAGATAGACTATGCATGGCAGGACCTGTATGGTAACCGGATCATTACAACACTGTCCCAGCCATCGGGCAACAGTCAGCTGAATATGCCGCCGATGCTTACCGGGTATACTGACGCGATCATAGGACTGAACCAATGGCCTTCTGTTGCAGCATCCTGGGAAGTGAATACAGACAACAATGCAAAACCGCAATTACAGCTCAACCTCTCATTCGGCGACAGCTATTATCAGGGCCTCATGTACGCCAAAGCTGCGAGCGCCACAAGCATCACAGGATGGTTCACCGAACCGCTTGATGAGACATCAGCCACCAACCCATTAAACTACAGCCTGGACCATGGCATCAGCATCAAAGGCATCACCCTGGGTGGAGACAAACAGACAGTGACCATACAGGTGGATAATGTACCGGAAAATCTGCTGATCACCTTAAGCATCAACAATATCAGTAATACTGACAAGACACAGACGTATACAGGCATTGCACAGTTCAGTTATCCTGATGTTCCGCAGGAAGCCACTTCAACGATCATTGAACAGGCGAAGAAAGATATGGCGGTGTATGAACAGTTGTGGTATCAGCTGACCGATCCTAATGGCATCGCCTACACAGTAGATACAACATTGCTGCAGAAGGGGTATACGCTTACATCTACCCAGGTTTCTGACCTTGTGGAAGACTGGATCTCATCCATCTATCTCTTCCTCGAAAACAGGGCGAAGGGCCTCACAGATGTAGCTGCACCAGATGCAGCACACCCGCTGATTTTCGCTATTGATACTACCAATCTGAATCCTGAACAGATATTCCGGCTTGATCTCAGCTTCACGATAAAGCGTACCAAAAATGCGGCATCAGGTGATCTTGAAACCACAGGAGGCATACTGCAGACTGTAACGGAAGTGGCGCCGCTCGCCGATACACAGGGAGGAAATACACATAGTCTCAATACATTTGCTGCACGGTTTGAAGCAGCGCTGTTGCAAGCCGGTAAATACCAGATTCGCATAGCAACAGGCACAGACCGCGAAGATGCAGGCAACAATAAGGAGACCTGGGCGGTAAGACTGGGGCTGGATAAAACAACCCTGACGCCGGTAGCCTACAACATCAACGATCCGGCTGATCCGGATATGTTCGCACCACGACCGATATCCAATAAACTGGAGTCACGTCAGCAGGTGCCGATTTATAACTATTCTGAAAAAACGGGTATAGATTTCAATACGCCATCCACTTATGTTGATTTTACCGGTATTGATATGGACCGCTGGGGTAATCAGTTCTTCAGCAGCATAGATGATGTATTGTCGCCCGAGTTTACAGCTGCCATCCAGCTGGTAGACAACAAAAAGCAGACTACTTACCTGAAAGATCTGCTGGCCAATAAAGAAGCGCTGGCTGATATTGTGAAAGAGTGGATGATACCTGTCTTCAAGGATGAAACGGCCAATGCCGCTGCAGTAAAAGAAGCGTTTAAACAATCATTACTGGTGAAATTGGGTAATGCCTATACAACACAGGCAGGTATTCAGTTCCATGCAACAGTAAGCGCAGATGCTACTGCTGATATTGCTCCGCGTCTCTATGGCAACATCAGCCGGAACTTCAAGTTTGAAGGTGCATTGGTAGACGATACAGACAAAACGCTTGTATACCTGGTATTCACCAATCCGCCTGACCAGGCAGCCGCCAACACCAGCAGTAACTTTACAGCAAGCGATGGACTTAGTGTAAACAGCTCCGGCATAGATCCTAAAAATACCAAACGGGTGATACTTCAGCTGAGCGGACAGGCGATTGCCGGCAGCACACAGGTGACAGTAAATACCGGCTTTAAAGATATGACCGGAAATATTGTTATGCCGCCACTTACTAAGGTGGTACTGACCGCGATCAATGAAGGCAACAATAGTGATTCTATTACGTTCACTTCTCCGAAGCTAGCCCTGCAAACGAGCGCCTCGGCCACGCTTCCATTCCTGATCTCATCGCCACAGATTGTGAGAGGCAGTGGTAATGAGCTACTACCTTATGTAGATCTTGATCTTAGCTTTGCCGGCAGTTCTATCGAACATCAGATCAGCACCTTGCCGAACATTCAGGGATATGAAGCATCTACCTGGCTGAGTTTTGTCACACCACTATCTATCAATGATAGTCCGCTGACCGGCGATCTGGGTAAGATACAGGTACCGATGCCGATACGTGAATTCCCGGTAGCGCCATCTATGGTAAATCAGTCGGGAGCGTCAAGCGTTCCACCAGATCCTTCAGACATCAGTCAGTTGCTGAACTGGAACTATAATATTGACTATTCTTTACAGATTCACTATCCGCAGGATCAACTCGACTTCAACATCAACTTCAATGTAGCAGACACTGGCAATGTGATGCTCCTGGGTATTGAGGATGCCTTCCCACAACTGGCAGAGTTCATTACAGTATCGCCATATGTATATGCCGTGCTGGAAAAGCAGCTTACCCAGGTAACTGCCGGCACCGCTGATGACGATCCACTGCTGAATACAGTGTCTACTGCACTTGCTTCGTATGCAGCGCTGGTATTGCAGGTGGTCACTGCGTCACAAAGCAATATGATGGCAATGCCGCGTAGCAACATGAGGTATACAAGTACGGATGTGCTGCCTTATAGCTTCTACATACAGGAAGGATCGGCGACAATAGATGATGTACAGGCGCTTATTGTATCGGTACATGGCTTACCGCCGGCAGGTATCGGAGAACCGCTTGTAGATATCACAGGATACGAACGCCAGGTATATACGGGTACCTGCATCGGAGATTTCTGTTATTATTATACAAAAGGCGGACAGCCATTATCTGCAGAGGCAGGACAAGTAATACCCGGCAGAAGGGTGATCATACCGATGATGAATATTCTCGCACGGCAGGATGCAGCCACCACGGCATTCATCAGGCGAAATGTAGAACTCGTACCAGGTAAGCAGAGCAGCGAACCGTTTATATATACAACGGGTACGGTAGAGTTTTCGAATCCATACCATCCTACTACCGATAGTGATATACCGGTAGATATATCAACGATCAATGCTCCGTCAGGACAGCATAATTACGCACCACTCAGTACGCAGCTTACAAACCTGTTCAACGCGTTACTGAAGGAGAATTCGCAGGATACCGTCAGCATCCTGATGAGCTGCCAGTATACGTATCCGCTTAATGCAAGTACAGCGAATGTAGCCCTGCCGGTGATCATGCAGCCGATACAGAGTATACAGGTCAAACCTGATGCGAATACCGGCAACAAAAAGCTGGCAGATATGATTGCTGATTGGGCAGGCAGTATAGGATTGTGGTATAACAGCCGGACTCCGGTGAGCAATAATGCTGCCTTATGGTTTGATCTGACGATCTTCTCTAATCTTACAGAACAGCCATTGCCGCTGGTAAGATTGAGATCCTTAAATCTCGGCGTTCAGTATATCACTGAAATGTAAATATTGACTAGCTCCCTGAAACCGGCGTAAGATCGATGATTTTGCGCCGGTATTTTTTTGGAGAGTCACGTATAAGCAGTAACAAAAAAGCGGGCCTCACTCCCGCTTATACATCAATTAGCTCAGGGCGTCTGTATATACCAGCGTTGGTTACCGCCGTTCAGCCATGCCCATTGCTGCATGATGGAGCCATCGTTAGCGATATTGTTGGCGTCTACATCCAGCACTTTTCCGCTACGTTTGTTAATGATAGCATAGGTGCCATTGGCCTGAGGCTGTAACAACCATTGCTGGTTATCACCGCCTAACCAATCCCATTGCTGTATCCTGGTGCCATTGGCTGCTATTATATTAGCGTCTGCATCCAGCACTTTACCGCTGGCGGCACTGGTGATACGGTAGTAACCACCACCCAGGTAAGAGAAGGACCATTTCTGATTAGCACCGTTCAGCCAGCTCCATTGCTGTACTTTAGTACCGTTGTCGTTGATAAAGTTAGCATCTACATCCACTACCTTTCCGCTGGCTTCACTTACAATCTTGTAGGTGCCATCAGGAATAGGATTGCTACCGGAGATGCTGGCATACAGGTAGTTGAGGGCTATCACGTCGTTGGCATTAAACGGACGGCTTACACCGGTACCGATACAAGCCAGCATCCAGCTGTTAGGATCGCCTGCTGTCGGAGTACCTGGTATATGATCGGCGCCTACGCCTGCATCACCTTCATTACCACCGGAACCGCAGCTGTATGCGCGGTTGAAATAGTCAGTGTGGCGGTAACCAATAGTATGACCTATTTCATGCGCAATGATCGTAGCCATCCAGCCCTGGTTTGGCGTACTACCGATATATGAGGCATTAAGCCTGATAGGGCTTGGAGGGTTGCCATAGACATCCGGGAAGCCGGCTGACTGTCCCAGTACACCTGTACCCAGGTTCGCATTAATAATGTCTATTTCTCCACCGCTGGCTACACGCTGGAAGGAAATACGCAGGCCAAGCGCGTTGTAACGGGCAATGGCTTCATCTGCTGCTGCAGTATAGGCTGCAGGCAGATTGGTAACAGAAACAGTGATCACCCTGTGGCCGGAAGTGGCAATGATATTCCAGGTTTGATATTGTTCTTCTTTAGCTATCACCACTTTCCTGGGGTTCGCTTTTTCTTTCAGCGATTTGTCTGACAGGAAGATATCGCCTTCCACAACATAACCGTCGTCCACTCTTCTTATTTCCTGTGTATTAAAGCCCATAGCTTTGATCTGTGCGATCACGTCCTTTGTGATCCCATCTTGTGACTGCTTCTGTACCTGATCTTTCTTACAGGAAAAAAGGATAAAACTGCATACGAGGGTGCATAGGAATGCCTTCAAGAGATGCTTCATGTGTGATTCATTTGGGTTTTGGGTTAAAAGACATCGTAACTAAAGGGGAAGGTGAGGCCCGGGGTTACTTTGATTTTGGTTATTTAGAGTTTAACGCCGCCGAAGATACGGAAAAAGTTATTAGTTCATAATAAAAAAAGTACCCGAACATGGGCTCCGATACCAGTCCGGTATGGAGAGAACCTGTTGAAGCAAGATAACCTTGCTTTCAGGGGAAGGGCCTGTCATTTTGCACGCAAAACAACAGGAGGCGGAGGTGTACTGGTGAATCTAAAGCCCATAGTGAATAATTTCAGCTGCTAATATCTAACTTTTATATTTAAAATAGTACTAGGAAGAATCAACGAAGATTATATCTTTATTTCAGTTCATACAGACTGACAATATACCAACGTCTAAATCCCGAATAATGAAAACATACCTGACATTGCTGTTCATTGCTCTATGCCATTTGTCTTTTGCACAAACCGCTCAGGAACTACCTGCTACCATTATCCGGCAGGATAGTCTTTTCTGGGATGCTTTCAACAAATGTGACACGGTAAAAATGGGCTCCTTCTTCACTGAAGATGTGGAATTCTATCATGACAATGGCGGCCCTACCCTTGGCCTGACGGCCCTGGTGCATACGTTCAGCGCAAACTTATGCAGCAATCAAAATTTCCATCTTAGGAGAGAGGTAGTGGCAGGGAGCTGTAAGGTTTATCCCATGAAAAAGGCTGGCGCAATCTATGGTGCTATACTTTCAGGAGAACATGTATTTTATGTACTGGAGGCAGGTAAACCGGCACGGGCAGACGGCCTGGCGAAATTCACACATCTGTGGCTGTTAATTGATGGGGTATGGAAAATGAAAAATGTGTTGAGTTATGATCATGGGCCAGTGCCGGATAAAGCGCACAGGGAATGATCTTTCCCCTGTGCCATCTGCTTTAGTTTTACGTCTACCTTATCGCCGTCAGATTTAATAGTGACTGTTTTCTTAACGGTAGCTGCCCTTTTACTCACTTCTCAAAGCATCCACAGGATTCCCCATTGCCGCTCTTATGGTCTGGAAACTAACAGTAGCCATAGCAATAAATATCGCAACAGCTCCTGACACCAGGAAGATCCACCAACTAATGTGAATACGGTAAGCAAAGTTCTCCAGCCAGTGATCCATTACAAAGAAACTCAGCGGTGAGGCGATCAGAAAAGCAATCACCACCAGCTGAAGGAAATCTCCCGATAATAAGCCTGTAAGACCGGCAACTCCTGCGCCCAATACTTTACGTATGCCAATTTCCCGGGTACGCTGGCGGGCAGCTAAATAAGAAAGGCCAAACAATCCCAGGCAGCAAATGAAAACGGATAGTATGGTAACATAAGCAATGATCTGCTGCCAATGCTTTTCGTCCCGATATTGGCGAGCGATGTCATCATCTATAAAACTAAACTGGAAAGGACTATCAGGCAGATACTTTTTATATATCCTTTCTATGGCCGCCAATGCTTCAGACGCCTTCCCCTGTCGCGTTTTCACGATCAGCTGCTCATAATCCTTCATCACCAACACCTCCGGACCGATCTTTTCTTTAAGCGAATTATAATGGTAGTCTTTCATAACACCCACCACCGTCATATTCATATCACCTTTCCATTCGCCTATCAGTCTCACTTGTTGACCAACAGGATCTTTCCATCCTGCCTGTTTCACAAAAGTTTCATTGACGATCACCGACTGCAAAGAATCTGCCCCGAAAGCGGAAGAGAAATTCCTTCCCTGCACCAGTGGGATCTCCAAACCAGGCAGGTAAAACGCATCACCTCTCACCTTATGACTGTAGATAGTTCTATCATTTACTTTTACTACGTTGTTGTCTCCCCATGAATTGAAACCAGCTACCTGTACCACAGCCGGCACTGCTGCCAGTTCTGCACGAAAAAGCTGTGCCAACTGTTCGGGATTACGTTGCGCTGGAAGCTTAACGTCGATTATACCTGAAGGGCTATAACCAAGTTCCTTACTCCCGATAAAGGACATCTGCAGATAATATATCAGTGAGCCAGTAACAAAACTAATAGCCAGTGTAAACTGAAAAACCACCAGGCTTTTACCCAGCCATCCCCTACCTGTGCGTGTTTTTCGTTTCCCATAGAGCACCTCCGCTGCATTGAATCCTGACAGGACAAAAGCCGGGTACAATCCTATCATGATAATACTCATCACAAGAATACCTAACCCTACTCCCCATATCGTTACGTCCTTTATAAGGTACAATTCTATATGCCGGCCCGTAAATGAGTTGACTACCGGCAATAATATTCTACTGAATACAATTGCCAGCAAAAAAGCCGCTATACACAGTAAGGCCGCTTCTATCAAAAACTGGCAGATGATCTGCCACCTGTTACTGCCGTTCACCTTTCTGATACCAATTTCCTTGGCTCTTTGCAGGGAATGTGCAATGGTCAGGTTAATAAAATTGATACAAGCCATCAGCAAAATAAATGCGGCTATACCAGATAAAAGATACAGGGCAGTATACAAACTCCCGTTGAATATACCGGCATCACCTTGCACTGCTCCCGTATTGAGGTACAGACCAGTAAATGGCGTCAGGCCAAACGAGAGTTTCGTCGAAATATCCTCCCGCTGCCTGGCCTCCAGCAGTTCCTTGCCTGCCTTAGCCTGAAAAACACCATCGAACTTTTGTGCTACCTTCTTTGCATCAGCCTGGGGATGCAGCAATACGAAGGTGCTGACGTATTGGTTTAACCAGCTGCCATCTTTAAAGAAGGTTTCAAGAAATCTGAAAGGCAATACCACATCAAAACGAATGGAAGAATTTGAAGGTATCTCTTTTGCAACTGCCGTTACAGTAAGTGTCTGAAAACCTTGTTCTTCTATTTTTAGAGTCCTGCCCACCACATCCGTTCTTCCGAAATATTTCATCGCAGTCTGCTCTGACAGCACAATAGAATGAGGATCTGTTAATGCTGAAGCAGCATTGCCATGCAATAAGGGAAATGATAACAGCTTAAAGAAGCTGCTGTCCGCAAATAGTCCCTCTACCTGAAAGGCGCGCTCTTCTCCGATAATATTAAAACCGCCAACATTCCAGAAACGTACATAATCCACTATTTCGGGGATCGCCTCTTTAAAGGCCGGCCCCTGTACCTGTCCGGATCCATTGCCGGTGTTCGCCTTTCCATCCTTATCAGTTATGGTAGTTGTAATACTGTACAGTTGCGGTGCCTTTTCATGAAAGGTATCAAAGCTCAACTCATTTTTCACGAATAACACCACCAGTAGTACACAGGTTAATCCGATCGCTAATCCTGCTACATTAATAAAGGAAAACAAGGGATACTTACGAAAATTCCGCCAGGCTAACCTGATATAGTTTTTTATCATAACGGACTATATTGATAAGTTAATATAGCAATAACGCCTGAAACCTTCCCGGGCTTTTATTTATCTGGTTGCCTGCATTTTTAGCCGCCGTTAAAGAGATTATGTATATCCTGGGATATCGACGACCGGCGTATCCTGTTATGAAAGCTCAATTTTATATGAACGGTAAAGAGCTGATCCCGGATAGGAAGATAGTATTGGTCTCACCTATTATAATGGAATTGATGTACCTGATAGGCACATCAATTCCATTTACATCTTCTTACAACATTACTGTTTCACCGTTCGCTGGAATAATCAGTTTATCAGCGCTGACACTAGACTCGTTAGCCTTTCTCCGGAGGGATGCCCTTGTAGTATGGCAATGGTCTAAAGCTTCCATGTGTACGGCAATGATCTTTGCCTTACCGCTTTCGTTCATCAACTGCATGACCTGGTTTTCTTCCATCAGGATAGGTGTCGCTTCATACCCTGGCCATATCGCGCCTCCTGAATTAATTACAATATAATCAGGCTTGAATTGCTCAATACGTTGCGCTACCAGTGGTATCCAGATGCTATCACCTACAATATAAACGGTTGGCTGTCCTTCCGCCTTCAGAATGAACCCAGAAACAGTACCCATTAGCTTCAACACTTCACCACTACCATGCTCACCTCCTGTTCTGTAAATACTGATACCATTCCAAACGGTACTCTCCTCAACCGTCTCCGCATTGATGAAGCCCTCTTCTTTGAAGTACACTTTATCTGCAGGCTGGTTGATCAGTTTGACTGACTTATCCAAAGCCTGACTGGCAACAGGGTCGAAATGATCACGATGGGTATGAGTGACCAACACCAGGTCGATATCTTTAGTGATGTCTTCAACAGGCAAGGGTAAATCAACCATGGGATTCCTTGCAGCTCCGGTGAATGAATCATATGCATCCTTAGGAGCCAGCATAGGATCTACCAGGATTTTCTTACCTGCATAATTGATAACCAATGCGGCGTTTCTTATTAGTTGAATACTTGTGTCTATGGTCATATGCTATGCTTTTTTGTTTAGATATTACGTTACAAAAATAGAAAGACCGAAAAATACTGGCTCTATCAAAAAATTAAGAAATGATACCATTTTGATAACCGGCATGATCTGCCAGGAATTCAGTAGTAGTGAGTCCTGTTTGTGCCTTGAAGAAACGCATCAGGTGGTTGGGTTCCGGGAAATTCAGCTCATCAGCTATCTGCGCAACTGTGAGCCCGGAATGAATGAGATAGTTCTTTATTTCGAAAAGCCGGCGCTGTTTTAACAGATCAGTTGCTGTCACGTTAAATTGTGTTTTGACCGCTTTATTGAGCGATATTCTACTGATGCCCAACATGTCTGTGTAATCATTGATCCGCTGTTTCTCTTTGATATGGATCTCCAGCAGCTTTTTAAACTGGTAAGCGTAGTTATTCTCCGGCTTGTCCAGTGACAGGTTATGCTTATAGGCGTATTTCCTGTTTAGCTTCTGTAACAGGTAATACAACAGGGAACGGATGATGTGTACACTGTCCGGTTTTGTTTCAACCAGCTCCGACTTGATCTCCTTTAATATTTCACAAGCCTTTTGCATCTCTTCTTCAGTTACCAGCATATTCAGGGAATATTCTAACTGATAAAAGTACAGCAGCCGATAGGTAAACAATTTATCAGCGAAAAAATCATTCAGGAAATCTTCCTGGAAAATAAGAGCGGTAAAATCCAGCCTATCAGGTTCCAGCATCCATTGTCGTTTCTGAAAAGGGGAAATGAAGACAATAGAATTGTCTGTGATATTGATATTCTGCTGGTTTAGTATTAATGTGCCTTTCGCTTTCTTAAAGAACAGGATTTCGAAAAAGTCGGCGTTATAAACACTGGAATTAAGGTAGCTGTCTCTTAGCTTCCCGTCGGTCAGTACATTCAGTAAAAAATCGACGCCACACTCGGTTTTATGAAATTTTATCGTTTTCAAGTTTGATGCTGTTTGTCATTACTTTCAGGCTCAGAACCGGGAATATAGCGCAAAGATAAAATATTCGACCCGAGAACGATGACGTCAAACCCGAAATAGGTATTTAACACCAGACTTTCTCCATCAACTTGCTTGAAATCTACCACTTTTAGTTTCATTCTCCCCCCCGACCTCTCTCTAACTTTGCTTTCAACAAAACAGAACTCATGGAAGCATATATTCTCACACAAAACGGTGGCATAGAAAGTCTTCAGGATCTACCAGAATTTCATTACCTGCAAAATTGATAACCTCTGCGGCGTTTCTTATTAGTTGAATACTTGTATCGATGGCTATATGATAAATTTCATTCATTGTGTTACTGTTTCCCCAAAAAGCCAAGTACTGTCTTATTGAATGATGCTGCATTTTCGGCAGGATAATAATGTGTTTCCTTAGGAGCAATCAGCAGTGTACTTCCAGGTATATGTTCTGCGATCTGTTTTGTATGCGCTGGTTTTATGAGATCTTTTTCGCCAGCCATTACCAATACCGGGCAATGGATAACTTTTAAGTCGTCGAAGGAATACCTGGGTTCTGTTAACATCATATTGATCAGACGTACTCTGTTCTTTCCCCAGGAGGTGGCATCGTTCTTTAATTCCTTCAACTGATGGTCTAACTCCCTGAACACCCATTTATCGAGGACCGTATTATCTATAAAAACATTGGCTCCCATTGTCACCAGTCTCCTTATTTTGGCAGGATACTTCATGGCCATTACCAGGCCCGTATTCCCTCCATCACTCCAGCCAACTATATGCGCACTGTCTATATGTAAATAATCCAGCAACGCATTCATATCGGCGGCAAACTGCTCATAGGTGTAAGTTTTTCCATCATCGCCTGATTTCCCCTGTCCACGAGTGTCAACAGCAATTACCCTGTACTTTTTGGCAAGCTCCGGTATCTGTGCACTAAACGAGTTGATCGATTGCGAATTGCCGTGCAACAATAGCAGCGGTTCCCCCTCTCCATATATTTCATAATAAATTTTTATGCCATTTACCGGCGCATATCTACCTACATCCTCGTTTGCGCCAAACGTTGGCGCTCCCTTAAATGCGGAACCATCCACTTTGATAGACTTGTTACCGTGAAAGGCTGTATCATTTGTCAGAGCAATTTTAAATTCGGTCTTCCCTTTAAAGTTGGACCAGTTTTGCAGTGAGTCTTCTTCAAAGTCGCTGTTAGGAAGCGAAATTTCTTCAAATTGATCTTTAGAGGTCTCTACCCACAAGCGAAAATGATCGAAATAAAAAATACCACGTCGTGCAAAGAGTCCACCAAAGACCAGGTTCGCCGCATCTTTATCAATTTTGCCTTCTATAGTGTAAACAGCCCAGCTGTTGGAACGAATAGGTTTATCCACCATATTGTAAAAAAAGGCGATTTTCTTATCAGCTTTATCAACCCGTACCCATAACTCCGCTTCTGCCGTTGAGTCAATAAGCTGTACCTTGACAGCGGCTTTCAGTTTAAATTTTTTACCGGCAAAATCAGTAGCTTTTACAACCCTGGCAAAAGCATCCCAGTCATTGCGTTGCTGAGCACAAAGAAATATAGGAAAAATAAGAAGAAGGCAGGATAACAATTTCATATAAGGTTTTGAGATAGTTGTAAAACGACGCAAACAGGCTTTAAATTGTCAAAATACAAAAGTTGAGCAACATTCCCGCATGGTTAATTGTCTTGACAAATATTTATAACTTCACGAAAAAACGAGGGAACTGCTTTATAACAGGTAAAGCCAGCTATCATATGAAAAATAAACTGAGACGAATAAGAGTAGAAGATAATGAGTACTTATACGTCATTTCTGACAAATATGAAAATGGCACCAGTACGCTGACTATTCGTGTATTCCTGACTTCAACAGGATGGACCGGAAAAAATAAACAGGCATGATCCACTTGTTTGAAATCTACCACTTTTAGTTTCATTATCCCTACGCCCCAGCCCCCACTGCCTTCTAACTTTGCTTCCAACAAAACAACATCATGGAAGCATATATCCTAACACAAAACGGTGGCATAGAAAGTCTTCAGAAAACCACCCTTCCCACGCCACAACCAGCAACCGGAGAAGTGCTGATCAAAACAAAAGGCATCGGTATCAATCCTATTGACGGCCAGGTCAGGAGCTCTAAAGAGATATTGAATATAATCACCAATGGGAATACGCCAGACACAGTAGTGATCGGATGGGATGTTGCGGGTATTATCGAGCAGGTCGGACCAGGCGTTGAGGGCTTTAAGGCAGGCGACGAAGTATTTGGTCTTATTAATATGCCTGGACTGGGAAAGACCTATGCTACTTATGTAACTGCACCAGCCCCTCAGATTTCCCTGAAACCGTCAAAACTGAGTTTTACGACTGCGGCAGCTACGCCGATGGCAGCATTGACGGCCTGGCAGGCAGTAGTCACACTGGGCAAGGTACAGAAAGGGGAACGCGTATTAATTCACGGCGCCTCAGGAGGTGTTGGGCATTTTGCAGTACAAATCGCGAAATACCTGGGAGCATACGTTATTGGTACCGGATCTGCAAAGAATGAAAGCTTCATACTCAGTCTTGGGGCTGATGAATTCATTGATTATACGGCTATACCGTTCGAGCAGAAAGTGAAAGAGATGGATGTCGTAATAGATACCGTCCCTTCTGTAGAACACGTATTGCGATCCATCGAAGTGATTAAAACAGGTGGCAGACTGGTTTACCTGCAGCCACATTTTCAGTCAGAACTCGCTACCGAGCTGGGAGCTGCAGAGGTAAGCGGGTATGGTGTCTTTGTGCATTCTTCCGGGAAAGAATTGCATGAAATTGCCAGGCTGATAGAGAATGGTTCACTGAAGCCACATATATCTACCATTCTATCCTTTGACGAATTGCCGGAAGCACATCGCTTATTGGAAAATGGCCGGTCTGCAGGAAAGATTGCCATAGCAGTTAACTAAGATATCACTAACTAATAAACCGAATAATATGACAAACAACAGCACGGAAGAAATGGTACCCGCACTCACCGCGGAAGAGCAAAATACGATCCGCAGTTTTTACAGTGTTTTTAGCAATAGAAATTATGATCTTGTTGACAGCGTGCTTGCAAAAGACTGGCAGGACATTCCCCTCGCTCCTGGTCAGGCGGATGGCCCTCAAGGCTACAAAGAACTGGTAAAGAACTTTAGCGCCGCCTTTCCGGATATCACTATCACCATTCATGAGATTTTCGGCACGCATGAAAGGGCCGGCGTCAGGGCGGAAATGTCTTTCACACATAGCAATGCGTTCATGGGCATCGCACCGACGAATAAGCACGTAAAGATAGCCTTGCATGAATTTCATCATCTAAAAGACAATAAGATCGTAAAAACCTGGCATCTGGAAGACTGGCTGACCATGCTGATACAGACCGGCGCCTGGCCTGTAAACGGATAAAATACCGGTCGTATATTTGTACAAATATCATCATGATATGCAAAAAGCTTTATCGCTCGAAGAGTTTTATCGCAATACAATAGGTGTATTGCCCAGCGAGATATTCAAAAAAATAGGGCATTTCAACGTCTTTCATATGGAAGATTTTGAAGGTGTGGAATTCCCCTATGAGATGCCTTATAGCCGGAAGGACTACTATAAGATTGCCCTCATACGGGGACCACACAAGGTAGAGTATGCGGATAAGACCTTCGACGTAAAGCACAACATGCTGATGTTTGCCAATCCGCAGATCCCATACAATTGGAGGCCGGCAACACAGAGCCCCCGCGGCGCTTACTGTGTTTTTACGGAAGAGTTTATTAAAGACTTCGGAAATATCAGGGAATACCCGCTCTATCAACCGGGCGGGTTTCCCATTCTCGATGTAACAGATGAAGAAGCGGCGGAAATGATCGTCACCTTCAACAAGATGTTTACTGAAATTGCCGGCGACTACAAGTACAAGTACGACGTACTCCGGAACCTTGCTTTCGAATTGGTCCATATGGCACTGAAGATGCGGCCGGCTATGACGCTGGATGATCAGGAACGTTCCAATGCACACTACCGGATCGTTTCACTCTTCCAGGAACTACTGGAGCGGCAATTTCCCATTGAGTCCCCCAGGCAGCAGATTCATTTGAAGTCTGCCGGCGACTTTGCCAGCCAGCTAAACATTCACATGAACCATTTAAACCGTGTGCTTAAAGCTGCCACAGGAAAAACAACCAGCCAGCTGATCGGGGAAAGGCTCGCCCTGGAAGCCAGGGCATTACTCAAACATACTAACTGGAATATTTCAGAGATTGCCTGGTGCCTTGGCTTTGAAGACCCTTCTCATTTTATAAAAGTCTTTAAGAAGAATACACAAACTACTCCCAAGGGCTTTCGCAGTGAATGATATACCCACTTGATAACGAAGACCGGAAAATATATCCGCCTTATCATTTGATGAAATATCTTTGCCACCTACAATTTTATCAAATGCCAAATATCTCACTGAAAAACACCCTCCTCGCCACAGTCTTTTCACTTTCGACACTGATGGCCAATGCCCAGCAAGTACATGAACCCAATCTCAACAAACCCGAATGGTCTGCAGCATACCAACCATTCCGGATAGCCGGGAACCTGTATTATGTAGGAACTTATGACCTGTGCAGTTATCTCATTACCACGCCCAAAGGAAATATCCTTATTAATACCGGTCTTGCGGCCTCCGCATCAATGATCAAGGCCAATATTGAAGCATTGGGTTTTAAACTGTCTGATACTAGAATACTCCTTACCTCCCAGGCCCACTTCGACCATATGGGCGCTATGGCTGCCATCAAAAAGATGACAGGCGCCAAACTGATGGTGGATGCCGGCGACTCAGCCGTGGTAAGAGATGGAGGTAGTTCTGATTATGCCATGGGCGGCAGTGATACCATGCTGTTCCAGCCAGTGAAGATAGACCGTATCCTGCATGATAAAGATGTGATCAAAC
Source organism: Chitinophaga sp. CF418 (assembly GCF_900142925.1). Lineage (GTDB taxonomy): Bacteria > Bacteroidota > Bacteroidia > Chitinophagales > Chitinophagaceae > Chitinophaga. The sequence goes on along the minus strand of NZ_FRCN01000009.1, from coordinate 271,617 downwards.
TGGGAGGCATGCAAATTACGCTATTACATCATCCCGGTCATACAAAAGGCGCCTGTAGTTTCCTTTTTGATGTGAAGGATGATCAACGCTCTTACAAAGTGCTGATTGCAAATATGCCAACCATTATAACAGAGAAAAGCTTCTCTGACATACCGGCTTATCCGGCGATAGCCAGCGACTATGCGTATACGCTGAAGGCAATGAAAGGACTTAACTTTGATCTCTGGGTAGCATCACATGCCAGCCAGTTTGACCTGCATAAAAAGCATCAACCAGGCGATGCCTACAATCCGGCTGCCTTCATGGACAAAAAAGGGTATGATGAGCAACTGGCAGATCTGCAGAAAGAATATGACCAAAAAATGAATACGACAGGTAAATAATCAGGTAAACATGCCGGAACCGTATACACTACGGTTCTGGCTGTAAACCAGTCATCCCTGGCTACCCCCTATTCCCCTCAATCATACGATAATAAACACCTACGTGGCGCTAGCCAATCAATTGTAAAAATGACATTAATTCTTTAAGTGTCAGGTTTTTGCGGAACATTTTGCTGTTTGTTACCTCTATAAAGGAATGAAAGTTCCCTAGCGGGAAGGGGGGATATTTGAAATGTAAAACATTTTTACCACATTCGCACTAAACAAAACAGATCAGCCAAAATCAATGAGGGAGGACAAAGTCATATGGGATGCTTTCCGTTACGGAGATGAATCTTCCCTGAAAGTGATTTTTGATCAGTACTATACCCCTCTTTTTAATTATGGTCATAAGTTTTCACAGGATGACCATCTTATAGAAGATGCATTGCAGGATCTGTTTGTTAAGCTCTGGAAGAACAGGAACAACATTAAAGAGACAGAGTCAGTTAAGAATTATTTATATAAGTCATTTCGTCGTGTATTGCTTCGTAAACTTGATGTTCAACAGCGCAAATACAATTTTACAGTACTGGAACAGGGACTCGACTGGAGCCAGGAACTGGGCTATGACCAAACGCTGATCAGTCGCGAACGGCTGGAGAATATACGTAAGAACCTCGCCCTGGCGCTGGAAAAGATGTCGCCCCGGCAAAGGGAAATTATCCACTTACGCTATTATGAGGAAATGGAATATGAGGAGATTGCCGAATTGATGCAACTCTCCGTATCCAGTACTTACAAACTTGTCTATAAAGCGATTGATACGCTCAGAAACCACCTCTCCCGGACCGATCTGCTCCTCCTGTCCACCTTACTGTCATTAAAAAAAATCTAATATAACAGTACAAACTGTAGCATTTATTAGAAATTATTCATTTTAACCTCTTAAAAATAAAATTTCCTACTTTTTATCTTCCAACCGGGATAAAAAGTCTGTAAGAGGTGTATTTAATTACAGCTATGGAACAGCAGCAGGATTATAGTCAATATACCACTACCACCTTCTTCAGCGATGAACAGTTCATTCGTCACGTCCTGAACGGAGATGAAACCACTGCTGCCTACTGGGATCTCATAGCGAAACAGTATCCGGAGAAGATGGCCGTCATGGAAGAAGCACGCGTCTGGATACTTATGATAAATAAACAGCCGGCATACCAACCTGCTGCAGACCGGTCAGCGCTCTGGTCTAAAATCAATTCGGAAATATCAGCTTATGAATATAATCAGCAGCGATATTACAGACCGCTGAAAATAGCCGCCAAATGGGCAGGCTCTATTGCGGCAACCCTGCTCTTATTTATAATAATAAGAGAATGGGCGGCGCAAGGTGAAAGATCATACAGTACTGATTTTGGGAAGCATGAACAGATCGTATTGCCAGATGAATCTGTCATTACATTAAACGGCAATTCAGGAATTTCCTACTCCCGTACATGGAGATCAGACAAACCAAGGGAAATATGGCTGCAGGGTGAGGCTTTCTTTGAAGTAAAACATGTAGCTATCAGGAACCGCCTTCAACAGTCTGATTCATTTCATGTACACGTCAGCGATCTTGAGCTGACAGTACTCGGCACCCGGTTCAACGTAAAGAACCGCCGCAACATGACAGAGATCTCCCTGCTGGAAGGCAGGCTCAGAATAGAAAAGACAGGTAAAGGCGCATTTGTCAAAACGCTTAAACCGGGGGATGCATTTATATACGACAGCACGAAACAACAACTGAAAGATCTGGAGAGAAAGCCGCAGGTAAACAAAGCATGGACAAACAATGAAATGGACCTGGATGGTTATACCCTCCAGGAGATATTGAACGTACTGGAAGATACCTATGGATATGAGATCACATTAAAAACGCCGCAACTGGCGCAGAGAAGGCTTACAGGGACAATACCGGCAACGAATGCCGAAGACATTCTTTTTGTATTAAAAAAGGTGTTTAATCTTAAAATCGATCAAAAAGGGAATCATTTAATTATCAGCCAAAATTAGCAACATGAACAGGAGAATGTTAGTTGTCATGTGTTTCCTCTGTGTAACACTGACACAGACTCTATTTGCCCAACAGCAGGTAAAATTGAAAGCTGCGCTTGATGAAGTAAGATCTGTGTATGGAACAAAATTTTCTTATGAAGAGCATTTACTGGACAACGTATACGTCAATTTCAAACGCCCTCTTGCAAAGGCTGCACCGGTAGAAAGTGTGCTCAAAGAGTTACTCTACAACAAGGGATTCCTTTTCCTGTACGTACAGGAAAATTACTATACTATCATTAAAGATAACAGGAAAACCCAGGCTCCTGATGCGCCTGTAGAAGGAGATACAGCTCCACTTCCGCAACAGGAGTATGTACAGACTATCACAGGTATGATCACCGATAGTGAAGGACATCCGCTGACGGGCGTAACTATCATTCCGGAAGGCCTCGGCATCAGAATGGGCACAAGCTCCAGCAGCGACGGCCGCTACACGATCAGGCTGACTGAGAAAACCAATGCCCTCGTCTTTAGCTTTATCGGTATGAGCCCGCTGAAGATAAGCATCGGCAACAAAACTGTTATCAATGCACAAATGCAGTCTGACCTGCTCCAGCTGCGTGAAGTAAATGTTATTTCCAACGGTTACCAGACCTTACCCAAAGAACGTGCTACAGGCGCCGCTGGCCTGATCACTCAGAAGGATATCAAAAGTGTCCCTTCGGTAGACCTGATGGAACGCCTGCAAGGCCTTGTGCCCGGCGCCCGTTTTGACCCGAGAACCAACAAGATCAGTATCCGCGGCACCAATACACTGGGCGCTGGTACCGGTTCCACACCCCTCATCGTCATAGACGGTTTCCCTGCAGTAGAACAGGATCTTACCACCAGACTCAATGGCAATACCACCAGCGGGGCCGTATTGAGCCGTTATAATCCTGAGGATATAGAATCTATTACAATATTAAAAGATGCCGCTGCTACGTCTATATGGGGTGCTAAAGCGGCCAACGGTGTGATCATCATCACCACAAAGAAAGGCCGGAAGAATTCTTCCCAGCTGAACTTCAGCACCAACCTCAGTACGTCCGCTCCTGCCAACATGGATCACCTTAACCGGATGACCACCCCGCAATATATCGAGCTTGAAAAGGAGATGAAAGATCTGGGCTACTTTACCGACCCGCTTATCTGGGATAACAGTTGGATGAAATTCAACCAGAACAGGCCTGTCAGCGAAGCCCTGGAATGGATGTTCAAAGTGGACCGGGGAACCGCTACCGCACAGCAACGTGATTCTGCCCTCTCTGCATTGGGAAAGCTGGACAATCGCAAACAGATCCGTGACCTGCTCATGCAACACGCTACCTCCCAGCAGTATAACCTGTCTTTTTCCGGCGGCGGACAAAACAGCACCTATTATATCTCGACAAATTATAGCAAAGATATTCCTGTGTTCAGAAGCAATAAAGGCGAGAGTTACTTTGTAACAGCTAACCTGAGCAATGAGCTCTTTAATAACAAAGTTACCATCAACACCGGCATCAGTTACAATTATGCCTCCAGCGTATCCAACACAGCAGCCGTAAATGCCATCGGCAACAGCAGGCTGGGACTACGTCCCTATGAAATGCTGCAGGACGCAGCCGGTAAACCTATCGCCCGTTCTATCGACTTCCGGGATGAAGTGGCTGCCGACTTCCTGAGCAAAGGATACCTGCCCTGGACATACAGCCCGCTGCAGGAACTGAATTATGGCAACATCAATACAAAGGAAAACCGCTTCCGCTTTACCACAGAGATCAATACTAAAGTCACCAAATGGGCCAATGTAAGTGTTTCTGGTATGTTACAACGTAATACAGGGGAAGATATCAACCTGTCAGAACTGAACAGCTATGATACCAGGGTGCTTATAAATACCGCTACCACCATCGGTTCCAATGGCCGCCTGGTATATGGTGTTCCATTTGGTGGTAAAATGACCAACAGCAATCGTACCGCCTTCAATTACGGATTGCGTGGCCAGCTGAATGTAAACAAATCCTGGGGGGATAAATACAGCCTCAATGCACTGGCTGGCGCTGAGATCCGTGAAGATCAGGGCACCCGTTACCAGCAAACGCGTTACGGTTTTGACGAGGATACTTACTCATCCGCATCCTGGGATCCCAACGCCTATTACCAGACCGTATATGGCTGGACTTCCAGCCTGGGCTTCTCCGATGGTACTATCACAAAATCCATCAACCGCTTTTTGTCCTACTATGGCAACGCAGCATTTTCGATGCTGAACAACCGTTACATTGCTTCAGCCAGCCTACGTTTTGACGACTTCTCCCTGGCGGGCGCTTCCCGCGGACAGCGCGCAAGGCCGCTATGGTCTGCCGGCCTGAAATGGGACGCTACTGCGGAAGATTTCATGAAAGATGTTACCTGGCTGAACAAATTAAATCTGCGTCTCACCTACGGTACCGGTGGTGCAGTACCTACCAGCGCCACCAATGCTGCAATACTGAGCCTGAGAGGCCTCCACCCGGTTACACGTGAACCATATGGAGAGGTCATATCTCCTGCCAATGACAAGGTTAGCTGGGAACTTACAAAAACCTGGAACCTGGGCTTAGATCTCGCTTTCCTGCACAACCGCCTGTCTGTAAGTGCAGATGCATACAGGAAGAATACCAGCGATATTTTGTGGACATTCCCTATCAACAGCACCTACGGATGGACCACCCTGCAATATAATGCTGCCAGTATGAAAGGACATGGATATGAACTGGGTATCAGAGGAGAGATTATCCGGGGTAAACGCTTCGGCTGGTCGTCCACTTTAAATTTTTCCTACAATACCAACAAGGTGACCGATTCACGTTTCACCCCTCCTACCAGCAGTATGGCTGTCAGCAGCAGTACCCCCATTGTAGGCATGCCTAATGACTATATGTATGCTTACCGCTGGGCAGGTCTGGACAACAAGGGCAGATCCCAGGTATACGATAAAGAAGGAAAGATCATTACCGCTGATATGGGAAATAATCAAATAACTGCGCAGGACTTAGTATATATGGGCCGCACCACACCACCTTACTTTGGTGGTTTCTTTAACGATTTCTCCTATGGATCACTCACCCTCGGTGTACGTATCAATTACGAAATGGGACATGTGTTCCGCCGTCTTTCTATCGAAAACTATCCGGACTATGCTACCAACAATTACCAGGGCCTTATCGGCACACAGCGCGATCTGGCACTGCGCTGGCGCAAACCAGGTGACGAGGCATTCACGAACGTACCGGGATTGCCTAATGTAACCACGAATAGCAGTAACCGCTACAAGAGCTCAAATCTGCTCGTGGAAAGCGGCAGTCATATACGTCTTCAGCAGATCTCACTGGGGTACCAGGTGCCATCACAGTTATTGTCCAGGACAGGAATGAAGTCGCTCGGACTAAGCATGTCGGCGAGAAACCTTGGTATCATCTGGAGGAAAAACAAAGCAGGTGTAGATCCGAGTTACATCAACGGTACCAACTACAACAACCTGCCCCCTGCTACCAGTTATTTCATGAGCCTGAATGCTTCTTTCTAACACCGGAAAAAAATCGACCAAAATGACAATCAAACATCTCTATATAGCACTGTTGGTAATAGCCGGAGCAACTACATCCTGCCGCAAATATGTTGAGGTGGAGCAGCCCAACCAACGTGAATTTAAATACACTTCAGACTTTCAGCAACTACTGAATAATGTCAGCATGTTTGAACAGTCGGCCAGTCTGCCAATGGTATCAAGCGATGATATCAATCTCGATGCCAATGCAAGCCTTCAGGGACAGCTGATGAACGGGATGGACAATATATACATCTGGGCGGCAGACTATTACACCTCCGATCAGAGCGACGCAGGCTGGGACCAGCTGTATAAACAGATCTACACCTGCAACCAGATCACTGCCAATGTGATGGAGAGTAAAAACGGCACTACGGAAGAGAAACAAAAAGTCTATGCCGAAGCTCAGGTACAAAGAGCCACTTCCTACCTGACGCTCATCAATCTGTATGCCCGTGTATATAACGCGGCCAATGCATCCAAAGATCCCGGCGTGCCACTGTTACTGACGCCCGACCTTTTCGCCAACCTCACACGGGCATCCGTTCAACAGGTATACGATCAGATCCTGCAGGACCTGACGCAGGCATTGCCAACATTGCCCGACTATCCCAGTAACAACCTGCATCCTGCAAAAGCGGCTGTTTATGCAATTTTGTCAAGGACTTACCTCTACATGCAACGTTATACAGAAGCCGCAGATAACGCGGTAAAAGCACTGGGCTATCAAAATACCATACTGGACCTGAATAACCATACAGCAGGTGGCTCCGCCTATCCACGGCGATTACTGAACCCGGAGATCATCCTGGCCAAGCAGGCATCAAAACCTGGCTATCTTAACCTCCCGCTCAGCGACGAGTTAGTGAACAAGTTTTCTACGGATGACCTGCGATATACTTTATTTACACGCAATGGCAGTTCTTTCTTCCCTTCTTTCACAGGAAGAGGCTCCTACCGCGACATGCTCTTCAGTGGCGACAATGTAAGCGTAGGTGTATCCGTACCGGAAATGATGCTGACACAGGCAGAAGCACTGGCAAGAACTGGACAAAAGGATGAAGCTATAGCACTGGTAAATGCACTCAGACAAAAACGCTTCACTCCTTCTACTTACATAGCGCTGTCTGCCACTACTGCTGATGAAGCTTTGCATATCGTCCTGGATGAAAGAAGAAGAGAACTGTTTGGTACCGGACTGCGTTGGTTCGATCAGCGCAGACTGAGCGTAGAGCCTGCGTTGGCTGAAACTGAAAGCAGGACATTCAAAGGGACTACTTATACACTGGTACCGGGCGACCGCTACGTGTATCCTATTCCTCCGAAAAACATTGAACAGAATCCTGAGATCACACAGAATGCGCGATAAACATTAACCATAAAAGATATGAGAAGAATAAGTTTAATTGGCTGCTCTCTTTTGCTTGGCGTTACGACTGTATTCGCCCAGAAAAACGAGCAATACAAAAATGCCGACCCGAAGGAACTGATAAAACGAACAGACCTGACGCCGAAGGATCTGGAAGCTATTCAACACTACTATCTGTTTGACCTAAAGGATAAAAAACGGGCTATAGAACTGGAACAGCTATTGATCAGCAAATATCCTAAAGGCTCATTTGCGCGTTTCGTCGCTTTCCAACAGTTCAACAAAGCAAAAAGCAATGCAGAAGTAATAACGATCAGCAATAATTTCTTCAAAGCTTTTCCATACGACGAGTGGCGTGCTAAGCCCAACAACCAGGGATTTATTTATTACAGCATACATCGTATGCTGGGGACCGCCTACTTTGAAACCAAACAGTTCAAAAACCTGATCAACTTTTGTAAGCCGCTTGATTATAAAACAGAGAATGAAATATACCGCTGGAATATCATGAGGGCTTATACTTTCCGGACACTCGGCCAGGATACACTGTACCAGGTGTCTACAGCACTTGTGAAGGAGCTTATCACGAAAGTGAATGATGGCTCCTATGTGGAAGATGGCGTATTTAATAAAGAACAGGCAGCCGCCAATGCTGCTGAGCAACTAGATAACCAGCTGGGCACACATATTTCCTTACTGTATGACATGAAGAAATATGGGGAGGCAAAGGAATATTTCAATTACCTCTCAGCCAAAGGTACCTACGGCGCTGCCGATCTCAATGACAAGCATCTGAATATCCTGGCGCAAACAGGCGATCAGCAGGCCGTTCAACCATTCCTGGAAAAATGTGTCAGCGCGAATGCAATGACCCCTAAAATGCTGGATAAGCTGAAAGAGGTTTACCTCTCCCAAAACAAGGAGGCCTCCTCATATGAAACCTATTTCTCTTCATTGCACTCAGGCAAAGAGCAGGAGGAGCTGAAGGCCTATGTGAAAGAACATCTCACCAACCAGGAGTATGTCCCTTTTGCAATAGAAGATGCTGATGGTAAACTGGTAAGGTCCAGCGACTGGGGCGATAAGATCGTTGTACTCGATTTCTGGGCTACCTGGTGCAAACCCTGTATCAGCGCTTTTCCCGGCATGCAGATGTTGGTCGATAAATATGCCAGTGATCCACAGGTGGAAGTGTATATGGTAGGTACCATGCAGACCGGCGATTATAAGCAGAAATCTACCGGGTATGTTAAACAACAGGGCTATCGCTTTCACTTACTACACGATGGCATCAATAAAGAGACAGGAGAACAGAATGCAGTGTTCAAAACATTTGTACCCTTTTTCCAGTCTTCTGCCATCCCGAGAAAGGTCATTCTGAAAGACGGTATCATGAGGTATACAGCGGAAGGCTACTCTGGTAGTCCCAGCAAGCTTGCCGACGAACTGACATATGCGATCGAACTTTTAAAATCAGAGAAATAATCATGTTGCTGAAAAGATATTCCATCATCACGATGGCGTTTATAGGCCTTTCATTCCCGCTCAAAGCACAGGTCAATCCCAAGGAAAAACTCTGGCAGGCGCTTAAAGGCATTCAGGATAGCTATGTGGATTCCTTAACAGACGAAAGTCTTGTGAATGCCGCCATTGCCGGAATGCTGCGCGAACTGGACCCGCACTCCCGTTACTATGCGAAAGAAGAGGCGGGGCAGATGCGTGAATCTATGAAAGGCAACTTTGCTGGTATAGGCATACAGTTCATTACAGCAAAGGACAGCGTATATATTACGCAGGTAATAAACGGCGGACCGGCAGAGAAAGCCGGGCTGATGGCCGGCGACAGGATATTGTCCATTGACAGCGAGGCTGTAGCTGGTTTGTCCAGCTATGATGTTATGAAGAAGATCCGCGGACAGAAAGGCACTCCCCTTTCCATTGTAGTGCTCCGCAAATCGGCCGGCAGTCCTCAGACGAAAGAAATAGTACGGGATGTTGTAGCCGATAAGTCGATAAGCACTGCGTACATGGTCAATGATAAAATTGGCTACATTTCTCTTCGCATCTTTAACGCAACCACCCGAAATGAAATAGATAAGGCCATCAATACGCTGAAAAGCCAGGGTATGCAAAGCCTTATTCTTGACCTGCAAGGCAACGGTGGCGGATATGTAGAAGCTGCCATTGGTGTGGCCGATGAATTCCTGCAGAAAGACAAGCTGGTATTCTACAGCATGCCCAGGGATAAGGGCAAAGACTATTACTATACCGGCGGCTTTGGCAGTTTCACTGAAGGAAAGCTGGTGGTGCTGATCGACCAGTCTACCGCTTCTGCCAGCGAGATACTGACAGGTGCATTACAAGACTGGGACCGTGCAGTGATCGTAGGCAGAAGAAGTTTCGGTAAAGGATTGATGCAACGGCCGGTTCCCCTGTTTGACGGATCTATACTGGAACTGACAGGTGCCCGCTATTATACACCTTCCGGACGATCCATACAAAAGCCCTATCATGGAGACAAGTATGATGATAATGCACAGACCCGCCTGGCCAGTGGTGAACTCCTGGATGCTAACGTGATCCATTTCCCTGATTCCCTGAAATATACTACGCTCGTTAATAAGCGTACTGTATACGGTGGCGGTGGCATTATGCCCGACCGTTACATCCCGATAGATACGGTGGAATATAATAGCTGGTTGCAGTACATCTCGCAGATCGGGTTGGTCAATAAACCCACCTTTGACTACCTGGATAGCAACCGTGCGAAACTGATGGAGACCTACCAGGACTTTAATGCCTTCAACAAGCAATACACCGTTCCTTCCAGCCTGATACAAAAGATAGTAGCAGATGCTGAAAAAGCAGGACTTCCTCTGCACACAGGCAATAAAGACCGGGCTATCAACCTGCTGTCGCTGGAAATGAAAGCACAGATAGCTTCCCAGTTGTTTGCCGGCAACGACTATTACCTGCGGGTGCTGAACAGCGACAACGCAAGCTTCCGCGAAGCATTACAGCTGCTCGAACAGCCTGCACGCTATGCGCAACAACTGAAACCAGCAGTAGAAGAAAATAAAAAAGCTAAGAAATAGAAACAAGAAAACATGCACATACATAAAATACTGATGCTGGCTGTTCTTGGCGCTCCTCTGGCGTCATATGCACAGCAATCTTACACGATAAAAGGAAGCGTAGGCAAACTGAACGCGCCGGCCAAAGCATATCTAACCTACAAGGTGAAAGGCCAACGTATCATGGACTCTGTTATTATTCATAACGGTCAGTTCACCTTCCGCGGAACAGTAGGTGCACCTAAAGAGGCACATATCGTAGTTAAGCATGACGACGAGCCGCAGAACCCAATTACACGCCCCAAAGACGATATCCTTCCTTTCTTCATTGAAGACAAGGTCATTACGATCACAGCAAAAGACTCTGTCCATAAAGCAGTCATCAAAGGCTCTCCTGCCAATGATGACAATGCGAAAGTGACGGCTATACTGAAACCGTACTATGATAAATATACTGTGCTCAATGAAGAGTATAAGAGTCAGCCTGAAGAAAAGAAAAAGGATTCCGCCTACCTGGCCAGTCTTGATGAAAGAGCTAACTCTGTACAGAAAGAGATCATTGCAACGAAGATGAAGTATGTAAAGGCCAATCTTACACACTACATGGCACTTGTTGCATTCAACTCAACCATACCTCCTGAATTTGATGCAGTAGCAGCAGAGAAGAACTTTAACGAGCTCGATGAAAAGATCCGTAAGTCAGACCTGGGCGAAGAACTCCTGGCCAGGATACTGAAAGTAAAGAAGACGCAGGAAGGCGCTCCGGCACCTGATTTTACCCAAACTGATGTAAATGGTAAAGCCGTGAAACTGTCTGATTTCAAAGGAAAATATGTGTTGCTTGATTTCTGGGCTTCCTGGTGCGGACCTTGCAGAAGGGAAAACCCCAATGTGGTAAAAGCTTATAATGCTTATAAGGATAAGGGCTTCACCGTATTAGGTGTTTCACTGGATAAACCCGGCGACAGGGATAAGTGGCTGGCAGCCATTGAAAAAGACGGCCTGCCATGGACACAGGTTTCAGATCTGAAAGCATGGGATAATGAAGCGGCCAAACTGTATGAAGTGAACGCTATACCTATGAATTTTCTTATCGATCCAAATGGAAAGATCATTGCAAAGTACCTGAGAGGCGAAGCACTGGAGGCTACTTTGAAAAAATTACTACAGTAGATTGTCTTTTATATACCAACCATTAAATAGTGGTCTTTATCATTATCCGGTCCGGAATAAACTTCCGGCCGGGCAAGACCACTACCTGATTAATTCCCGGCACTATCCGTCATTCTCCCGGGATCAGTTCAATCATTCTATCCTATGACAGGCGCTGATCGCCTGATTAAACCCTACGAATAAGGCTCGCAAAGGCGGGCCTTATTTGTTTTTGCACTACCTGATAGCGGAATGCCATCAGCTGCAATTATGAAAGTTAAATGCTAAAAGCTGACAACTTCTTTGAAAGCCTTCTTAGGCTGGAAATTCCTGTCAAACAATAAGGGATAATCTTTCCTTCCATGTACAGGAAAATTATCCAACCAACTGTGCCTGTCAGACAGGTTCCAGAAGGTGACGCCCGTCAGGGATGTTTTATACTTACGGAATATTGCAAAGCATCTCCGGTATTGTTCTGCCTGATTATTTTCTTTTTCGGAGCTATAGCTGGTATCTGCATCACTTGCTTTTCTTTCCCTGGCTTCATGCTCTTTCGGATACACGGAGATGTCCAGCTCTGTTACCTGCAGCGGGAGCTGTAGAGCGGCGAAGTCGGCGAAGGTCTCTTCCAGCTGATCTTCAGACGGTTCGTTGACAGCCCAGTGTGCCTGTAAACCTATTGCCTGAACAGGCACTCCTTTCGCCCGCAGGTTTTTCACCATCTGAATGATCTTCGCTCTCTTCGCCGGATTGATCTCATTGTAATCATTATAAAACAGCACTGCTTGTGGATCGGCTTCATGCGCCCACGTAAAGGCCTTTTCTATAAATTCCGGGCCACATATACGCAGCCATGCGGAATTGCGGTAAAACTCCTCTTTTTTATCACTGATGACCTCATTCACCACATCCCAGGCATACACTTTACCTTTGTATCGTGTTACCACCGTTGTGATATGATCTTTTAAGCGTTTCAACAATACCTCTTTAGATACCGTATCGCCCTTTTCATCTTTGAAGATCCATCCCGGCACCTGGTTATGCCAGCAAAGTGTATGGCCCCTGATCTTCATTTTATTCCTCAGCGCAAAGGCTACGATGGAGTCAGCTCCCCGGAAATTGTATTCATTCTCCCGCGGGTGAATAACGCCCATCTTCATATCATTCTCTGGAGTGACGCTATTGAACTGACTGGTGATCAACTGCGCCTCCTCTCCTTTCAGGACACGGGGAGAAACGGAAACACCAATGGGGAAAAAAGACTGGTAATAGTCCTTCAGCCCCTGTCCAGATACCTCCTGCCCAACGCAGGAAAGTGCGGAAAAAACGCCTAAAACTCCTAATAGCAAAGGCCTCGTGATCTTTCGGGAATCTGTTTGTCTGAACATCATAACGTTTTAATTTTCCAGGTATATTAAACCCGCCGGGAATCTTAATTGCAGGGCCATCAAATAAGGGGAATATTAAGACCTGCCGGCCCCATCGTTTGTAAATTTGACCTTTAATTTTTGAACAGTCAAATTTTTCCGGCAGATAATTCCGGCCGCTGTTTCCCTTCCGTAATCTATCCCGGACAGCAGCTTCTTATGGTCAATTGCACATCTAAATGTATATTTGGAAAAACTATATTCTTATAACTATGAAGTCCATATTAACCGCAACCGTTGTATTGTTACTGAGCTTACACTCATTTTTCGTACATGCCCAGGACCGTCCCGAGTTTCCCGAACTGGAGGTAAAAGAAGATTACGCGAAATCAGAAGCCCTGTTCCAACAGGTAACGACATGGCTGACCGAGACTGACCTTGACAAGCAAGAGGCACTGCGCATGGAGTCCAATGTCTTTATATTGAAGTGGATCACGGGCTCTCCTACTGTGACTGTAGGAATAGATGAGCATATTGTCAGGTTAGTCGATAAGAATAGTCAGCTGCTCGCTATCTTTATGGCCAATTACGCCAGCTTCTGTATCAGCAACAAGGAGAATAAAAGCACGCTGGATCCCAACAAGGCAGGCTTACTGGCAATGGTGAAAGTATATAAGAAAGGAATAGGTATCCAAAAGACCAAGGCACTTGATAAGCTGGCAACAGCGGCAGATAAGAATGAGCTGGATGATTATATTGCAAAGAACCTGAAGAGCGAGGTTACGAAGCATTAACAGGCGTACCGTTATTGTTGTTCATGCTATAAATGATTAACTTCCGGTTATTATTGTCCTGACAACAATAACATATGAAATTACGTGACGAACTGCTGAAAGAGCATACCAAAGAAAATTGCATGCGGATCGTACGCTGGGTCGGTGGCTCAGCCGAACGATTTGCCCAGCTGGTAGATCTGTTCATCAATGATGAATACCGCGTGGTACAAAGAGCCGCATGGCCCCTGAGTTATGTGTTACATGATCATCCTGAGCTTGCCGGAAAACATTTGCCGGTGCTATTGGATAACCTGGATAACCCGGCAGTAGGATCGGCAGCAAAGAGGAATACTATCAGGGCCCTACAGACAGTCCCCATTCCTGAAAAATATCATGGCGTGGTGATGAACCATTGCTTCAATTACATCAGCAGTCCCACAGAGAAGCCGGCCGTAAAGGCTTTCTCTCTTACTGTCCTGGAAAACCTTTCGAAGATTTACCCGGATATTAAGGGGGAATTGAAATTCATCATCGAGGATGCTATGGACAATGAAAGTCCGGCATTTGTATCGAGAGCAAAAAAGATACTGGCCAGGATGTCCAAATGACCAGGTGAACTGTTCATCAATAGATCTGTTCAGATATACCTTCTTTAAAAGTAAATGGCTCGCCAAGGCGAGCCATTTACTTTTATGTTGAACCAGACTTTTCAGTCAGCCCTCATTAATATTTATCATTCTGCTGGAATATCTTAGTCGCATCCATGGTAGACTGCGGGATTGGATAGATCCTGCGGAAAGGCTGAGATACTGGCTTAGCTGAACCAGCACCAGCAGCTTCAAATTTACCGAAACGGATCGCCTGTTTCCTTCTCTGCATTTCCCAATACATCTCAAAAGCGATCTCATTGTACAGGCTCTGTTCTGTCAGAGCAGTCAATGCAACTCCGGGAGCATTGGCGTACAGCGCCTCACGGGTCCTGGTAGTACGTAATTTGTTGATATCTGCCAGTGCCAGATCTGTCTGACCGTTACGGAAATAAGCTTCTGCACGCAGACAGTACATACCACCCAGACGAACCAGTGGAATATCCACATTGCTGGTAGCATTATCCTTTTCAGGATCGAACTCAAATTTGAACACACGCACACCACGGTTGATCTGTGCCTGTGAGAACACAGACTGTGCAGGATTGTCAAAATTGAGCTCCGGCGTAAAGTCAACTGGTAATGTAGTGTTCTTTTCGCAGTAAAGCTTCGTTACTTTAATACGGTTAGCAGCTGTCATTTCGAAAGCAGTGCCATTCAGTTTTGGTCCGTATTGCTGACCTACCTGCATACCACGGTTGAAATGGAACCAGGGCAGACTAGCGCTGTTTGCCACAATGCTGGTTGCAGGTACACTTGTATCGCTACCATCATTCATGAACCACGTTCCGTCACTGTACTGATAGTGTCTGGCGAACCTTGGATCTTCATGATTGTTATCCCAGGTATGGTAGAACTCAGGAGTGGTACAAACGGCGTTGGTACCCCTGTTAGCCGGTGAAGGTTTCTGGTTCCTTTCCATCGGCATGTATGCGAAGTCGTTATCGCTGTTACGCAGGGTATTGATATCCTGTGATACTACGAAAACCAGTTCAGGTGCACCGTTGTTGTCTATATCAAAGTTCTTGAAATAGTTAGTTTCCAGGTGGAACTGTGAATTGTTGATGATCTGGGTAGTGTAATAGATCACCTTATCCAGATCAGTACCATTGTTGTCAACCGCTGCTTCCTTGAAGTTGAAACCGCCGGTAGCATAACGGTCTTTGAACACCGCACGGTTCATGTACATATCAGCCAGCAGACCATAAGCAGCCTGTTTGGTGAAACGTCCGTTGTTTGTGGATTGTTCTTTCAGGTTAGCCAGGTCGGGCAGGATGGCTTCCATCTCTTTGATCAGATCATCGATGGCGGTGGCTGCCTTTCTTACCTCCAGCTGTGCATTTGCGTTATATGGATCTCTGTAAGGAGCCTGTCCGTATAGGTCCAGTGTATGGTAGGTATAAAATACCAGCAGGGCTCTTGCCTCTGCGAGGAACAGTTTCTTGTTGGTAAAATCAGGTTTGTTGTTGATCGTGCTGATAGCAGTCAGCGACTTGGTAATACCTGCGTTCAGGTTGTTCCAGGTGTTTGTCACCAGTGAGTTATCAGCTCCCCAGGTAAACTCGTGAATGGCACGGTAAACACCACCATCCCCCCAGTCACTACCACGGGTAGGCAGCATGGCTTCATCGGTTGAATATTCCTGTAATCCGAACACGTTAGTATGATCCACAAAGGTAGCATCACCCATTTGTCCATATGCCGCAGCCAGTGCGTTCTCAGGATTTGAATTGTTGGAGCCTAATACCTCGTCGATCACTTGTTCCTTCAGGTCTGTACATCCCACCATCGTTACGGTGAGTGCTATACAAGCTAATTTATGCAGTTGTAATTTCTTTCTCATAATCTCTAAAATTTAACGGTTGCACCTAACAGGAATGTTTTTGCTGCCGGATAGGTGGCATAGTCAACACCCAGGGACTGGTTTCCATTTACGGTCTTAGTAGTGTTCACCAGCGGATCATAACCGGAGTAACCGGTGATAGTGAACAGGTTCTGGGCACTCACATAAATGTTTAATGATCTCAGCCATGTCAGTTGAGCCAGGGTCAGGGTATAACCCAGACGCAGGTTGCTTAAACGGATGAAGTCAGACTTCTCCAGGTATAATGAAGATAACTGTACCTGGTTAGCAACGTTTGCACCGTCTTCGTAATATTTCCTTAGTACGTTACGGTCAGATGCCAGGCTATTGATATTCAGATCCAGTGCGGTATTGTTCACCAGGTATCCGCCGGTCTGTCCGATGAAGGAGAAGCCCAGGTCAAATGCCTTGTAACGCATCTGGCTGTTAATACCGAAGTTGAAGTTAGGAATAGCACCCTGGAAGATCTGTCTGTCGTTAGTGTTGATCACACCATCGCCGGTTCTATCTTCGAAGATATCTTTACCATCTTTATCATAACCCAGGTGTTTCAGCATGAAGAAAGAACCAGCTTCGTAGCCATTCTTATAGATGTTGGCATTCACACCGGAAAGGCCCGGACCGGAAATGCTACCTGAATACAGTTCAGAAACAGGCAGGTCTTTGATCTTGTTAGACAATGTAGATCCGTTCACGTCCAGTGACCAGCTGAAGTTCTTCGTGCGAAGCAGCGTGGTTCCCAGCATGAATTCAAAACCTTTGTTCACGATCTGTGCATCTACGTTCTTCCAGATAGTGGTGGTAGGGCTCAGCGGACCAGAAGGAATGTTCAGGATAGGATCTTTAGTGGTCTTATTATAATATTCTAATGAACCGTACAACTTACCTTTCCAGAGATCAAAGTCAACACCGATGTTGTACTGTTCTACCAGCTCCCATTTCAGACCTGGGTTAGCGGTACGGTTTACAAGCACACCATTTACAACGGTATGGTCGTCATACAGGTAGTAACCTGCAGTTGGCGACAGTGAATAGCTTGCCTGAGTGATCTTGTTAGGTACTTCCTGGTTACCGGTCTGACCCCAGCTGGCGCGGAGTTTCAGATCCTGGATAGCGCTGACGTCTTTCAGGAAGTCTTCACGGGAAAGGGTCCAGCCCAATGCTACTGATGGGAAGTAACCGTATTTTTTATCTTCACCGAAACGGGTAGAACCATCCGCACGTAAAGACGCTGTTACCAGGTACTTGTTGTCGTAGTTATAGTTTACACGTCCGAAGAAAGACTGTAATTCATTCTCCTGTGCATAACCGCTTGGAGCAGTGGGTGTTCCGGAATAGCCTGGGTTGTACTCAGGATCTACGCCTTCACCCTGCTTGGTGATGCCCTGCATACCAAAGGCAGTTCCTGCGAACTGGAACTTCTGGTAAGAGAAACCACCCATTAATTCAACCTGGTGTTTGTTGAAAGAACGGTTGTATGTCAGATACTGGTCCAGCAATGTGGTGAGTGATGACAGGTTGTTCTGTACATAAGCACCCAGTGGCGTTCTGTCCGTAATGTTCGGATAGATGGTAGAGTTACGCTCAGAAGTAGACTTGTCGATACCATAGTTGATACGGTAGTTCAGGCCTTTTAAAATTCTGAATGCAGCTTCAACGTTACCCAGCACGCGGAAGGTATTGGTCTTATCTTTATAGATGCTCAACAGGTACGCCGGGTTGTAGTGGGCGTTCATGTTGAAGTTGGTGTATTTGCCGGTAGAATCGAACACAGAACGTGTAGGATTCGCCATTAATGCGTGAATGATCAGCTGACCATCGGAACCTGCGGTGTTACCGTTAGGGATACCGGTTTCGTCGATGTTGCTGGCTGTCAGGTTCATCTTAACGGTCAGGCGTTTGTCGTCGAAGAAACCTTCTTCAGCGTTCAGCCTTGCAGTCGTTCTTTTGAAGGTGCTGGTTTCCACGATACCATCCTGGTCCATGTGAGACACTGATGCGAGGAAACTACCGGTATTGGAAGTTTTAGCAAAAGACAGGTTGTGGTTCTGTACGAATGCGTTACGGTAGATTACGTCCTGCCAGTCAGTGTTACCACCGTGATCGTAAGCCGGATCTTTAATGGCCTTACGGTATTCGTCAGCTTTAAGCACGTCAAGCTTTCTGATAACAGCTGAAGTACCGATGTAGGTATCATAGGTTAAAGTAGGTGCACCTTTGCTACCGCGTTTGGTAGTGATCAATACAACACCGTTGGACCCCCTTGCACCATAGATAGCTGCTGCGGAAGCGTCCTTCAGAATGGTGATGGTTTCGATATCGCTGGTATTCAGGAAGTTCAGCGGATTTTTAGGTTCAGAGCTACCCAAACCGAAGTTAGGACCGCCTGCGCTCACGTTATCGTTACTTAACGGAACTCCGTCTACAACAAAGAGTGGCGTACTACCGCTACGGATAGAGCCCACACCGCGGATGAACACATCCACACCGGCGCCGGGTTCACCGCTGGACTGGGCGATACGCACACCAGATACCTTACCCTGGAGCATGTTATCAACAGAAACGTTGACACCTTGCTTTATGTTATCAGCTTTCAGCTGTGTTAATGCACCTGTAACGTCGGCTTTGGTCTGGCTACCGTAACCAACTACTACAACTTCTCCCAGCTGGCTGCTGCTGGCTGCCAGGGTAACACGCATGAATGAGCCGCTGGCTGCCACCTCCTGTTGTGTGAAACCGATAGAGGAGATGACTAATTTTTCGCCTTCGGCGGCTTGCAGAGAGAATTCCCCGCGTTCGTTGGTGGTTGTCACCCGTTTGGAAGACAGTGACTTCACAGAGGCGCCTGGTATAGGAGTGCCGTCTGTGCCGACTACCACTCCCTTGATGGGCTCCTGACGGATTACCCGATCATAGTTACGATGGCTTACCGTATTAGCCACGGACGGGCTTGCGGCTGAAAGCCATACTGCTACAATTAAAAGAAACTGATTGTTCATTGGCAATCTACTATTATGCTTGAATGTAAAAAGAAGTACCTGCTTTGGCCTGTTGGTGGCCACCCTCTCTGAGAGTTGTATTATCCTAGCTAATGGTTATACGCAACGTGGTTCTGTCTGGAGGCTATCCATGCAATATAGGGCTTTAAAGCAAAGTCAGCGAAGATAATAATAACAGAACGAAATATAATTGGTTGTGCGTAAAAGTCCCCCATAGGCTATAGTGTCTTCAAATCGGGTGCAATGATAAGCTGCTTTCCGGAATTTGTTGTTAACTCCAGGTTATGTTTATTTTAAGAATGTGTTGCCGGGGGTAAGTCAGGGGGATCATTTGCGGCGATAACCCGCCGCGGCGGGGCATGTATTTATAGCCCGGGGACGGAATGAGGTGCCCCCTCCAGGGGCCGAAACGGTTAGAATCCAGCTGGAGATAGCCTCGTATAAACAAAAAGAGCCGGTCAGTTGTCTGCCGGCTCTTTATTTCTATTCAGATGATAAGGTTATTATTTCCAGCCTCCTCCGAGGTTCCTGTAAATATTTACTACTGCATTCAGCTGTTCTTTCTGGGTCTCTACAAGTTCCAGTTTGGAATCCAATGCATCACGTTGTGTCATCAGCACTTCTAAATAGTCAGCCCTGGCAGACTTGAACAGATCATTGGAAATATCAATAGACCTGGTCAGCGCATCCACCTGTTGTGATTTCAGCTCGTAACTTTTCTTCAGGTTGTTGATATTGGACAACTGCGTAGATACTTCCACGAACGCATTCAGGATCGTACGCTCATAGTTATAAAGGGCCTGTAGCTGTCGTGCGTTAGCGCTGTTAAACTCAGCCCTGATTGCATTTTTGTTAATGAGCGGTGCAACCAGATCTGCTGCTGCGGAATACAGTAATGACTCCGGAAGCTTGAACAGGTAGGATGGCTTAAACGCCTGAAACCCTACACCGGCGGTAATACCCAATGAAGGATAGAATTCCGCACGGGCCACCTTTACGTCCAGTTTTGCGGCTGTCAATTCCAGTTCGGCCTGTTTGATATCAGGACGATTGGCCAGTAACTGTGACGGAATACCGGTGCTGACCATAGCAGGCATGATACTCAGGAAATTACCTTTATCCCTTGGAACCTCCTGCGGATAACGGCCTAACAGGAAGTTGATCCTGTTTTCTGTTTCCTTGATGCTCTGCAGAATATCGTACTCCAGGCTCTGTGATTTCAGTACTTCTGCTTCGAACTTCTTCACGGCCAGTTCTGTTACCCGGGTAGCTTCCTTCTGCACCTTTACTATTTCCAGCGCGTTCTTCTGCAGATCGATGTTCTGCCTTACAATAGCGAGCTGGTTATCCAAAGCAAGCAATTCGTAGTAAGAATTCGCTATTTCTGCTATCAGGTTGGTCAGTACGAAATTTCTACCCTCTACTGTAGCAAGGAACCTGGTAACCGCAGCCTTCTTGGAATTGTGCAGTTTGTTCCAGATATCCACTTCCCAGTTTGCATAAGCGCCGATGGTAAAGTCGGCCAGCGGGTCAGGCATTTCTTTTCCGGGCTCGATCTCCGTAGTGGCGTCACCAGCACCCTGACTGGTATATCTTCCCACTTTTTCAAGACCTGCTCCTGCCCTCACACCTACAGAAGGCAGTAACAGTGCCTGACGGGACCTGATATCATTTCTTGCGATCTCAATTTCCTGTAAAGTGATCATCAGCTCCTGGTTATTTTTCAGTGCTGTATCGATCAGGTTTACCAGGTCTTTATCTTTAAAGAACTCACGCCATTGTACGGCAGACATGTTAGTCGTATCCTGGCTATTGTTGTATGTCGCAGGCACAGGCTTTGCATCAGGTGGCGCAACGATCTTCGGGACCTTACAGCCAGCTACCACCAGGCAAGCGCCCAGTGCACCAACCCATCTGTTCTTCCTGAATTTATACATATACATTATGATCAATTTCTTCGGTTAAAGGATTCTCTTCTTCTTCTTTAACAAGCATGCGTCTTTCTGCGATCTTGCCGAATATGTAGTACAATCCGGGTATGATCAGCACACCGAAGATGGTTCCGAAAAGCATACCACCGCAAGCGGCAGTACCGATAGTACGGTTACCGATCTTACCTGGGCCTGTGGCCAGTACCAGTGGGATCAGACCCGCTATAAATGCGAAGGAAGTCATCAGGATGGGACGGAACCTTACTTTGGAACCTTCCATAGCAGCCGCCAGTACTGATGATCCGGAACGATGTTTCTGAACGGCAAACTCCACGATCAACACCGCGTTCTTACCTAACAAACCGATCAGCATTACCATTGCTACCTGGGCATAGATGTTATTTTCCAGGCCCAGTACTTTCAGCAGGAAGTAGGCACCGCAGATACCTGCCGGCAGGGAGAGTATCACCGACAATGGCAGGATAAAGCTCTCATACTGTGCAGCGAGGATCAGGTACACGAAGCCAAGACAGATCAGGAATATGTAAATAGCCTGGTTACCCTGCGCCACCTCATCTTTCGAGATACCCGCCCAGTCTATACCAAATCCTCTCGGTAAGGTTTTCTTCGCCACTTCATCAATGACCTTGATAGCCTGACCACTACTGTAGCCCGGAGCGGCAGAACCACTGATCTGCGATGAGTTGTACATGTTATACCTTGTGATCTCCGACAGACCATATACTTTTTCCATTTTCATGAAAGCAGAGAATGGTACCATCTCATCACGGTCATTCTTCACATACAGTTTCAGGATGTCTTCAGGCAATGCCCTGTATTGAGGCGCTGCCTGTATGATCACCTTATAAGGGCGGTCGAATTTGATAAAGCTGATCTCATAGTTACTTCCTATCATCGTAGAAAGTGTATTCATAGCATTATCAATTGTCACACCTTTCTGCTGTGCGATGTCGTTATCAATACGCATCATGTACTGCGGGAAGCTGGCGCTGTAGAAGCTGAACACGGATGACAGCTCCTTACGTTTACTCAGTTCTTTTACGAACTCATTACTTACCGCTTCCATTTTCTTATAATCACCGGAGCCGCCTCTGTCCAGCAAACGCAACTCGAAACCACCGGCAGCACCATAACCCGGTACGGCAGGCGGCTGGAAGAATTCAATATTAGCGCCTGCGATGTCTTTGGTTTTCTCTTCCAGTTCCTCCATAATCTCCAGTACAGAGTGTTTACGCTCTTCCCAGTTCTTCAGGTTGATCAGACAGGTACCGGAGTTGGAACCAGTTCCTTCTGTCAGGATCTCGTAACCGGCCAGGGCAGAAACGGATTGTACGCCATCGATCTCTTCGCAGATCTTCTGCAGCTTTTCTGCTACTTCATTTGTTCTTTCCAGCGATGAACCCGGAGGTGTCTGGATAATTGCATACAGCATACCCTGGTCCTCATTCGGAATGAAGCCTGAGGGCACAGTACCATTCAGGTAGTATGTACACGCACAGAAAAAGGCCAGCAGACCAAAGGTCACCACTCTCCTGTTCACAATGCTGCGCAACAGCTTCATATATTTCGCAGACATCTTGTCAAAGCCCCTGTTGAAGCTATCCAGGAATTTATCTACCAGTGATTTCTTCTTATGTTTTCCATGATGATTCTTCAGGATCATGGCACAGAGTGCAGGAGTAAGTGTAAGCGCCACAATACCGGAAAGCACGATCGCTGTTGCCATGGTGATGGAGAACTGGCGGTAGAATATACCCACCGGACCAGACATGAACGCTACCGGTACGAATACCGCAGACATCAGGAAGGTAATGGCGATAATCGCTCCCGCTATCTCATGCATGGCTGCTTTGGTAGCCTTCAACGGCGACAGATGTTCTTTTTCCATTTTCGCATGGACCGCCTCAATTACCACGATGGCATCATCCACCACCACACCGATTGCCAGTACGAGCGCAAACAGGGTGATCAGGTTCAGCGTAATACCAAAGAACTGCATGAACACAAACGTACCGATCAAAGATACAGGTACCGCCATCGCGGGGATCAGGGTAGAACGCCAGTCGCCGAGGAACAGGAATACCACAATACCCACCAGTACGAAGGCTTCCACCAGCGTGTGTACTACTTTCTCAATAGACGCGTCCAGGAACTTGGATACGTCGTAGCTGATCTCATAATTCATCCCTTTAGGGAAAGAATTCGCTTTGATCTCCTTGAGTTTTTCCTTCACGTCTTTGATAACCTGGCTCGCATTACTTCCGTATGATTGTTTCAATACGAGCGCCGCGGATGGTTTACCATTCAGGTTGGAATAGATGTCATACATCGAACTGCCGAACTCCACATCAGCTACGTCTTTCAGACGCAGTATCTCACCATTGGGATTGGATCGTATGATGACATTTTCATACTGCGACTTATTACTGAACCTTCCGGAATATTTCAATACATACTCAAATGACTGGGACCTTTTACCGGAGCTTTCACCTGTTTTACCGGGAGAAGCTTCCAGACTTTGTTCGTCCAGTGCTTTCATCACTTCATCGGCAGAAATTTTGTACGCCAACATACGGTCGGGCTTCAGCCAGATACGCATGGCATACTCCCTGTTACCAAGGATGTCTGCGAATCCGACACCATCCACCCTTTTTAATTCAGGCAGGATGTTGATATCGGCGAAGTTGAAAAGGAATTTCTGGTCAGCATTAGGATCATCACTGTAAAGGTTTACGTACATGAGCATGCTGGATTCCACGCGGGTTACTTTCACACCTTCACGCACAACCAGTGGGGGAAGTTTATTCACCACTGATGCCACACGGTTCTGTACGTTCAATGACGCCTGGTTTGGGTCGGTTCCCAGGTTAAATACTACCTGCAGGGTAGCCTCACCATCGTTACCCGCATCGGAGGTCATGTATTTCATTCCCGGAACACCGTTGATGGCCCTTTCCAGGGGAATGAGTACCGATTTCACCATCAACTCACCATTCGCACCGGGATATTCCGCAGTAACGTTCACCTTAGGAGGTGAAATGGACGGGAACTGCGTCACCGGTAACTGGGTGATGGCAATCGCCCCCAGAAATACGATGATAAGTGATATAACTATTGAGAGAACGGGTCTCTGGATAAACTTATTAAACATTGATCTTCGCTATTAGTAATTGAACTACTATTCTGCTTTTAATCGCAGATGGGAAATAACCTCTTGCGGCGCCAGATATTCGTAGCTGATCTTATCATCATCTTTTACTTTCTGAATACCTTCGAGCAGTATACGGTCTCCTTCAGATATGCCACTTTCAATTACATACAGGTCAGGCATTTCACCTCTTACTGTAATATTTTTTGACTTCAGTACATTATTCTTGTCAACAACAAAAACATACTTTTTATCCTGAATCTCGTAAGTAGCTTTCTGCGGAATAACCAGTGCATCTTTCAGCGGCATACTCATCATCACCTTACCTGTTTCACCGTGTCTTAAAAGCTTGTCCGGATTCGGGAATTTAGCCCTGAAGGCGATATTTCCCGTTTCATTATCAAATTCGCTTTCAATTACCTCTACTTCACCTTTGTAAGGCAGGGGGCGGTTGTTGGCCAGCAGCAGGTTAACTTTGTTATCGCCGCGGCTCTTTGCATTTGTCTGGTATTCCAGATACTCTGGCTCAGACACGTTGAAGTAAGCGAACATCTCACTGTTGTCTGAGAGACTGGTCAACAGTTCTCCTTCATCAATAAGGCTTCCCAGTTTTTTAGGGATACGGTCGATAGTGCCGGCAAACGGAGCCCTGATCTCAGTAAATGACAGGTGAAGTTTGGCGAGCGCGATTTCAGCTTTTGCCTGATCGAGCTTAGCCTGTGCCATTGCCTGTTCATTTTTGGAGACGATGTTTTTATCGGCCAGTGTTTTTGCATTCTGCAGTTCAATTTCTGCAGCCTTAGCTTCCGCCTCAGCCTTCAGCAATTCTGCCTCATACAATTTCGGCATAATCCTGAATAGTACCTGTCCGGCTTTAACAAACTGGCCTTCATCAACATATATATTCTCCAGGTACCCCTTTTCCTGAGCCCTGATCTCAATGTTCCTGATAGAACGTATCTGGGAAACATACTCTTTTGTGAAAGAAGTATCCATCACTACCGGGTTGGTAACGGTATACTTGTTAACTTCTTCCTTTTCTTCTTTGTGTGGTTTACAGCTGGTGTGCCATAGAAGTGCACACAAGGCCGTGAACATGACGATTTTCTTCATGATATTAGTTAATAAACGATAGGTTGCCTGAAAGCAAAATTGAGAGAGAATAGTTCAGCCGGCGATAGTAATGTCATGCATGTGGAGGCCAGGATAATATACATCCGGTTGGCATGCATAAGGCATACCTACGCGTTGGCTGATGTATATTATTTTGATCAGATCCTTAATACTCCCTGCAGGAGATATTTATAAGATGCCTGATCCGATAATATTGTGGGAGATTTTAAATACCTGCGATGATATTTAAAAACAGATAAAGAAGCGTATGGCGAATGGCCTCTGGCCAGTAATTTATATTTATGAGCGAAACTATTGGGGTCCTCGTCTTCTACATCCTCACTTATAAAGTATGCATCTTCTGAGACAGGGCGGGTATCCTTAATGACAGAACAATTCCAATGGTTGCCGCCGGTGAGGATTTCCCGGTGTTTTTCCACCTCCGCCTCCGTCGCAAGCGCGTAACCGACCCCACTATAATACGTGCGCGCCAGGGGGTTTTCAATTCCCTTCACCAGCATCAAGCACAGACATAGAAAAAATACAGCTACTCTCATTTGGGGGTCAAAGCTAGGAAAAGTTTCAAACCGGCAAAAGGAAGATAGGGGTCAAGTGCAAATTTTAAGGATATTTTAAAGTTGTCTCCCCTGCCATGGCTATATGCAGAAAAAAATACATATTTCAGTAGTATTAAAATACACCCTACTTAAATCAGTAGGGCATATTTTAATATCAGTGTTGGGAAACCAGGTAAAATTGTCAGAAAGACATTGATAAAGAAGTTGTTACAGAAAAATCATCAGTCACAGGCCGGGACTCTTTCAAAAAGACAGCGTCCCTGGCCGAAAATCCGCGTCCTTCCACTCGGAACAGTACATTATCTGCAATGGCGTAATCCGCGTTAAGGGAACAACCCCAGGTCTGAAACCCGTTAGGGGTGCCGGTGGCTATAATGACTCCATGTTTATCACGATAATATTCCCCCCTGGCAGCAATTGCCAGTTTTTTGACAGGCGTATATCTTAATATGAGCACGGGAGAATACCATGTATTATAACTATCGCTTCCTTTTTCCTTCTGTTCCGCTCCGATGTCAAAGCCTGCTGTTAAACCGAATTTCTCCACCAGTTGCATCTGTGTGTAAAAGTTATGGAAGTAGCGCATCCGTCGGATACTATCAGGTTTATCACTGCCAATAAAGGAACTACTGTTAAAAGTAAATACGGCCGTCGGTTTAAATGTAATCTGGTGTCCGAATGCCGGAGTATTGTTACCATCTGCACGCTGTATCCGTTGCCATCCGTTCAGTATCAGTGCGCTCAACAACCACTTTTCACTGGGAGAGGTATAAGAAATCTTAACCCCACTCTCATAATAAGGGGTGTTATCAGCCAGTATGCTCCTTGTCAGGTTCCAGCAGTCTTTTCCAACAGCGCCTTCAAAACCGATATGGGAAGCAAAAATACCTGCATCGATCCAGAGATTGTGTTGCTTTGATATTTTGACACCGGCATTTGCCTCATAGATATTCTTTATTACGCCTGGCTCTGAAGCCATATTGGCATTTGCATAGGTACCTGTCATTAGCGCCAGGTTGGCCCGTACACTGTTTTTCACATAAGCAGCTTTTACGAAGCCCAGATTAAGATTGACCTCATTGTGGCGATTAAAGGAATACATAAAGGCTGGTCTTTTGTGATCTGCCGGTTTTCCAAAATCATATGAATAATAAACTTCCAGATAGCCAGTTATTTTCAGCGGAGGCTCCTGTTGGGCGTCCTGCGCATGCAAGTGGAGAATGTTAAAGGTTAACAGCAGGCAAAATAGTTTTCTCATCAATAAATTGTCTTTTGGTTGAAAGAATTGCCACAAGTCCACGCTCCTACATCAGCCGTCCGGGAAGTTCCCCAAGTAACTGCCCGCTAAAATTAGATAAAAATGCTGATCATTAAGCTCATCTGTATAGGGGTGAACATAACTACTTCCTGTCATCGCCGCATATGAGTATCGTCATAGGTAATAAATAAGCACAATTGTAACTTCAATACATTCTAAATATCATGATTATGATAGACGCAAAACATTATCATACAAAGCAGAACGCTTTGCTTACCTGTGGCATTATCTCTTTCCTATTATATATCGCAATAAATATTATTGTAGCCATGCAATGGAAGGAGTATGATAGCGCTGCACAGACCGTAAGCGAGTTATCCGCTGTTGGCGCACCGACGCGAACCTTATGGCTGATAGTAAGTACGCCCTATACATTATTAATGATTGCCTTTGCGTGGGGTGTATTTAGATCTGCAGACGCAAATCGTCCTTTACGTATTGCAGGTATCCTGTTAATTGTCTACGGCTTACTTGGCATCCTGTGGCCATTTGCCCCAATGCATCTTCGTGAAACGCTGGCAGCAGGTGGCGGAACATTCTCAGATACTTTACATATTACTCTTGGAGCTATCACCGAGATTATCTACTTGTTTGCGCTGGGGTTTGCGGCAGCTGCATTCGGGAAATGGTTCCGTATATATTCTATTCTGACCTTCGTGGTACTTCTTATTTTCGGGGGGCTGACCTTCGGGGATGCTGACGGCATTGCCACCAATCAGCCTACACCGTTGATTGGTGTCTGGGAGCGCATTAATATCGGCGTTTTCCTGCTCTGGGTAATTGTATTAGCTATTATCCTTCTGCGGAAAGAAGCACAAACAAAACCTTCCCGACAAGGCCGGTTGCAAACGTCATATTAAGTAATGCAGGTCATCTGTTAAAGATAACCTGCATTACTTATTGGGCTATTAATAAATATCAACATCGATGGAGTGCTCCGTGAAAATATGCTTCAGTCTTTCTTCCCAGCGGGCCAGTTCCAGTTCCCGCTGTACTACAGTCTGCCGGACAGGGGCATATATTACGTGGGGGCGAAGTACGTCAAACCCCGTAAACTTCAGCATCCCCCGGTGGATGGGTTTAAGAACACCATACAGATCTCCATGGAGCCCATTTTTCAGGTAAGCATTTTCATTAGCGCCGACAGTAAGGGAAAGGATGGCTTTTTTACCTTTAAATACGCCTTCTTCGTAACACCTTTCACTTCCGTAAAACCGTCCCATGGCAAAAACGCGATCCACCCAGCCTTTGAGAATCGCTGGTACGGTAAACCACCATATCGGAAACTGCCAGATCATCAGGTCACACCATTCCACCTTTTGTTGTTCTGTTTCGATATCGTCTGCAAATCCGGCAGTATCCGTTGCATGTATTTCTTCCAGTTGTTGCTTAAAAAAAGCAGCGTCATAAGTGGTCTTGAAATTACGCCGACCTGACACAGGATTAAATTCTTCCCTGTAGAGATCTGATACTTTTACTTCGTGCCCTTCTTCTTCCAGCGTTTTAATACCTTGTTTAAACATGGCGCCATTCATACTTTGCATTTCCGGATGGGCCAACACAATTAGTATTTTCATAATTTTACGTTGATTTTTCTGTTAACGCAGCAAAGGTAAATTGTGGTCGGTTACGCTGTAACAGCGCGGCTGATTGTATGTTTCACACAAAATTGTAAGTAATGGGCAAACGTAAGCCAACATCCACCAATGCTCAAAATCTCAGGAATCTCCTTGATTTTTGCGGAGCCGTATATGCAATAGATGTTCTGGGCGGCAGATGGAAACTGGTTATTCTCTATAAACTAGAAAAAAGAACAATGCGCTTCAGCGAACTGAAGGAGCATATCCCTGATATTTCTGATCGCATGCTAACGCTGCATTTGCAGGAGCTGGAGAAAAGCGGTCTGGTTATCAGAAGAGTATATGCGGAAGTACCTCCCAGAGTAGAATATACTTTGTCGGAAAGTGCGCGCAAACTGGCTCCTATATGGCAGCAGCTGGAGGAATGGGGGGTACAACACCGTGCGGTGATGGAAGAGACGACGGCGACACATGAATAAGATATTTGTCCGGATTGATTATTTCAGGAAAGGTGAGCTATTAATATTCTTCCGTTTGCCTGATCCATTGCGTTGGATATCTGTCCAGATGCACTATTTCATAAAAGGAGAACTATCAAACTTTTCCGTTTGCCCGCTCCATTGCGTTGGATATCTGTCCGGATACACTATTTCATAAAAGGAGAACTATCAAACTTTTCCGTTTGCCTGCACCATTGTTGTGGAATAGTGTCATCCGGAGCTGATAAAGCAACTATACTTCCTACTATCGCGGCAATTGTATCTCTGTCACCCAATCCGCTTACAGCGGTCCAGATAGCGGCTGAAAAATCAGATAGGTGATTGGCCGCACACCACAGTGCAAAAGGTACGGTATCCTGGGCTGTTAACCGTGTACCATTGCCTAATACCGATACGATAGTTCTGATGTCATAATTTGCAGGGAGCATTGCTGCCTTCTTCACTTTATATTTTATATCGCTTTCCGGCGTAAGCATCACCACAAAATCAAAAAACTGCGATGCGGAAAATGCTCCTTTTAACTTCCCATTTACACAAAAGCATGCCGCTAATGCAACAGCAATAGCGCCGGCAATAGCTTCATTATGGGCGTGCGTAATTGCTGCTGCAAGCCTTGCCTGTTCGATAACATTATCAATATCATCATAAAAGTAAGCTCCGATCGGCCCAGAGCGCATAGGGGCGCCGTTGCCCATTGAGCCCATGCCATCAAATGCAGCACGGCTAACTTCAGACCAGTGCTCCCCTGCTGCAATAGCCTTTAAAATAGCATGAGCAGTTCCGCCATAACCACGATAGTCATCCAATAAATAGTTATCTGCAAATTCTTTGGCTAACAGGTCCTGATCAATATGCCCGGTTTTTGATAAGATATTGTAAACACCAATACCCATTACCGTATCATCTGTAAAAAGCCATTCGCCTTCCTGCAATACTTTCTCTTGTATCCTATTCAAAATCACCTCCCCGGGCCCAAAGAATGTTTCGCCGAAAGCGTCACCTATTGATAGCCCGAGGAGAGATTGCCTGGCAAGATCGAGTCTGTTATTATGTTCCATACCCGATCAAATTATGCCTTATTTATTTAATATCAAACTATACAATGTAAATAACGATTGGAATCGAGGCACTCCGGCAGATGTACAAAATTGCATGATAAAGTCAGATGATGCCTGATTAAGCAACCTTTATGAAACCAGGTCTTATCGCCCAGCTACCCGTTTCTACAAGTTTTATTCTGAACTCTTCATCATTTCCTTTATCTCCAATCATAATTGAATGCGCAATATTGTTAGGCGCACCCTCAATTTCAGGATCATTGTAAACCGGATCATGTTCGATTTCCTGTTCTCTCCCGGGAGAATGCATATTGCGAACAGCTCCTACATTAAATTTATAGATATAAAATTTACTAGGATCCTTGTGTTTGCCTGTCTTAACATTAAACTGACGTCCAATCAGCGCCCGGGATGATTCTGCAGTGCAATATTTGTCCCAGTCACAGCTTAAATTGCCACCTGTAACCGGAGTATTCCTAAATGCGCTGGCTCTGGGCTTATGATCCTTTGAACTAATAAAATCTGCGCCTACGCGACAGAAAACGTAGTCTTCGTTTGGGATAAATAACTTTTCCATATTTTGGTTACAAACAGTTACAAACAGTTTTTCATCCAGATAGCTAAATGCTCTTTTACTTCCTTAATGTCCACATTTCCTTTAATACTATCCTCATTAGCATATCTGTCGCCATAAAACGATGCCTTCTGAGGGTTTCTATTATTAAAGTTAATCAGCAATCTTCCCTTAGCGGTTCTCCATTCCAGGTCCATTGACCCATCCCGTAAGGGATTTATCTCTGGCAGTTCAAAAGGAATCCTATAATGCTGATCAATATAGTTGACATATGTCCTTAAAAAGGAAGTAGCATTCTCCCAGATAGTTTTATCTATGGGCAAAGCATCTTCTTCATCCCATCCCTCTTTAAGGTTTAAGATGTACTTGGATTGTTCAATAAGTTCGTCAACTTTGGATTTGTAGGTATATGCAATCTTTATTTCACCATCCTTTAGTTCTTGTTGCGAAGGAGTAATTGTTGGATGGTGCCAGAAGCGATATAGAGGAAAATCTGTCCAGGTAAAATTTCTCCACCCCTTTGTGAGAAATGAGCTGATTGCTGTTGCAATTTCTGCCATAAAACTAAATTGTTTTAGAATTATTAAAAACTAACAAACAGTTCATCTCATTCAAAGCGAAGCTATGATATTTTCCACAATATTAAAATTATATAAACACAAAACAAAAAATAAAATACGCTATGAAAAGCCCGGCTAAACTGCCGGACTTTTCATCTACAATCAATAATTTGGATTCTGATAATAGCTTCCTCCCGACTCCAGTGTATTCAGGAAATCGGTTGGAATAGGCCGCACTTCATTCTGACTATCGGTAAAGAACTGACCAACATCAGGATTGGCATTCATCAGGTAAGTTTTGTTCAGTTTCTTAGTCCGTTTTAAATCATAGAACCTTACATATTCCCCACATAGTTCCCGCGCCCGCTCATCCAACACTGTCTGAACAGTTACAGCTCCCGGTACCAGCATAGCGCCAGCCCTGGTTCTGATCTTATTGATATATTGCGCAGCATTTCCTCCGCCATTGGCATAAATATCGGCTTCCGCAGCGATCAGGTATACCTCAGACATCCGCATCATAAATGTGGCATTTAAGTTACCATAACGGTTATTGGATGCGTTATTCGTATAGTAGTTACTGCTGTTATGTTTGAGCAGTGAGGGGTAAAAGCTGAAGAAAGGATTCGTAGTAAACGTTCCTCCCCCATCCAATGGCCTGTTCACCCGGTTGTACTGCATTTTCACGGATTTCTTTGCAGCATCATAAACATCTGCGTAATCCACTACCAGGTATGGTTGAGAGAGTTTGTCCGCAACCTTTGTGGCATAATCGGGATCATTCGGATGAACGAAATCAATAGCCGCACTTCCCTGAGCAAGTGTAGTACTGGTCGTTATAGCCGTTGAACGGTCAAATATCTTCAGAGCGGCATCCGTCCAGGTATAGGAAGGCTTATTGACGGTCCATGAGGTCTGAAATGATTTATGATACCGGGGGTCGAGTGTTCCATTATCCTGTACAAACAAGTTCAGCAAATAGGCGGTCGGCATGAACTGACCTCCTGAACGGCGGCCCCAGGTGGTATAGTCAGCACCCAGTTGTTGTATTGCGCCGAAGTCTGTTACTACGCAGTAAAACAACTCATTGTTCATATTCATATTCCAGGCACTATTGCTTACACCTCCCACCACATAACGATGTGACCATAAGGATTCCCTGTTGCTGTAATTATTGGCTTCCAGGAATACATCATCGAATGTAGGGTAGAGATAGGTATTATACTTGCTACCGCCACTTTCACAATCATCAATGAGCAGTTTGGCAGTTTCAAGCGCTTTCGCTGCCATAGACTTTGTCTCATCATATTCAACCGTCTGGAGATAAGCCCTGGCCAGGAAACCCAGAGCAGCCTTTTTGGAAGGCTTGGTGGTGCCGTTATTTACCGGCAGCCACTTTACAGCAAATTCCAGGTCGGGGATAATGACGTTCTTATAGACATCCAGCGGAACTGCTCTTTCAGGGTGCAGGTTGACTGTGGCAACAGGCGCTGTAGTAAGGGTTACACCACCGAATTGTTCCACAAGATTATAGTAGTACATCGCCCGCAGAAAATAAGCTTCCGCCACCATTTCATTCTTCTTTTCCGGTGTTGTGAACGGAGCAATGTCGGCATACTTAATAGCAGTATTACAGGAGCCAATACCATCATAGCAGGCGTTCCATATTCCACTTCCCGTGGTAAGGCTCATAGTAGCGCCGGCTCCATATTTAAAGAACTGGGCGAACGATACACCGTTCTTCTGATAAGTCCATAGATCAGTGCCCGCTTCACAGAGCATCATCCATTGGTTATATCCGTATAACTGGCGTTCCATACCGAAATAACAATTATTGACAAGGTTTCTGTATCCGTCCACGGAGGAAGCAGCTACCGATTCGATCGTAAATCCGGACGGATTCACTTCTTCCAGTGAGCAGGAAGAAAGACCGGTAACTATTGATAAGAGCAGTAGTAATATTTTATGTTTCATTTTTTGCAGCGTTAAAAGGTGATATTCATACCAAATACAAAAGTGGCAAACAACGGGAAGGAGTCAGCGCCTCCCGTTTCAGGGTCTGTGCCCTTTAAAGCCTTATTCTTTGTATATATCAGCGGATTATAGGCAGTAGCGTAGATGCGGCCTTTCGACATGTGTGTATATTTTACCAACCTTTCAGGAAAGGAATAACCTAATGTAATTGTCTTGAGTTTAATGAAAGATCCGTCCACATATCTGAGGGATGCGATCCCTGTTGTGCTGCTGATACCGGGACGTGGGTAACGGGCGGACTGGTTTTCAGGTGTCCAGTAATCAATACCTGCAGGCTGTCCGTCATCATTCGTGGAATACCATCCTACCAGGCTGCTGTTGATCATCTGTCCCCAACGTATCATTGTAAATAAGCCAAGATCAAAGTTCCGGTAGGTAATGTTATTGTTGATACCAAGCAGCCATTTAGGTACAGAAGAGCCCAGCACCATACGGTCATTGTCAGAATAAGGGTGTACGCCCTTATCTCCTACTCCGTTGGCGTCAAACTTTTCTTTGGTGGCAACCTTAACAAAGCCCGGCTTAGCACCGTACAAAGTGGCAGTGCTTTCTTCACCCGAAGACCAGATACCAAGATATCTATAATCGTAATGGGTATCGATGGGTTCACCAACAAACAGTTTTTCACCAATTACATTTCCATTCGGCAGGCTAACGATCTTCTCTTTATTCTTTGTGAAAGAAAAGGCCGTATTCCATTCAAAATTACGTTGGACGATGTTACGCGTTCTGAGTGTGATTTCCAGTCCTTTGTTGTTGGTCTCTCCGATGTTCTGCCAGGTGGCCAGGGCGGTTGCCCATGCTGTCAGTCCGGAAGTAATGGGTAAAGTACGTTTGAAAAGCAGCCCTTTGGTAGTTGTATTATAGGCGTCAATGGCAAGGTCCACACGGCCTTTCCACAATGACAGGTCTAATCCTATGTTCAGGTTATAACTTCTCTCCCAGCTGATAAGCGGATTGGAATAAGTGCCAGCATTCTGCACATTGGGAACAAGCTTACCATCCAGGGAGATCACCTGGTACATATATGCCTGTGTCTTAGAGGAATATGCAGACATACCACCGGAATTGCCGGTTACGCCATATCCGGCACGCAGCTTCATGTCGCTAAGCCAGCCAGCAGTGGCGCTCATAAAAGGTTCGTCTGAGATACGCCATGCCACTGCGGCAGCAGGGAATGCGCTCCACTTGTGACCTTCAGCCAGATGGGAAACGCCGTCCCACCTGTTGGTGAGGGTCAGCAGGTATTTTCCCCTGAAGCTGTAGTTGATCCTGCCGGCGAAGGACATCCTTTGTCTTTGCTCATAGGAGGATGCATTGCCGGTCTTCTGGGTGCCATTTCCAATGTTATAGAACAGGTAATAATCCAATGCCTGTCCCTGACCGAGGGAATTGTTATAATCCGCGCTGTTATTTGCCCAGGATGTAATGCCGGTCAGTGTCAATTGATGATCTGCCGCCAGTGTTTTATTGTAGGTCAGAATGTTTTCCCAGGTATATCCGTAACTGAATCCATTATAGATCCCGGCAAGCGGCGCTGCGTACCCTGACACCACATTGGATACAGCCTGTTTACCCCAGTATTTTCCGTT
This sequence comes from Chitinophaga sp. CF418, assembly GCF_900142925.1. GTDB lineage: Bacteria > Bacteroidota > Bacteroidia > Chitinophagales > Chitinophagaceae > Chitinophaga. Next base: position 236,344 of record NZ_FRCN01000009.1, on the reverse strand, counting down.
CCGGTAGCTGTTCAGTGTAGCACCCATTACTGAGCGGAAGGACAGGTCTTTTAAAGGCTTCAGTTCCACATAACCATTCAGGTTGGCAAACGTCGTTCTTGTGTTATCCGCAAACTGGTTGGGCAGCTGATCGCCAAGTGGTGTTGTTTCACCATCTACATATACGGTGTTGATATTCCCGTGTTCATCGTAAGGATCTCCTAAAGGTAATGCCGATAGTGATTTTGTGAAGATGTTTTTCGCCCGCTGGTTCTGGATCGTATAGTTCACGTTGATATTCGTGCCTATTTTCGCCCACCTGGTAGCGTCGTGATCGAGGTTCATTCTGACACCGTAGCGTTTCTGGTTCTCATTGCTCAATAAGCCTTCCTCTTTGCTATAGATGAATGAAGTATATATTTTGGTCTTCGCACTACCATCTGTAAATGAAAGATTATATTTCTGTTGCGTAGCCGCATTGTTAGTGATCAGGCCTACCCAGTCGATCCATTTGTTCTTGTTATAAGCGTCCAGCACAGCCTCGGTGGTAAAGATCTGGGACATATCCTGCGGGTATTCTCCATTTACCGTACGATACAACTCCCGGCGATATTTCACGTACTCATCCCCTGTCATACCATGAACGAAATGTGGGCTACCGCTCAATCCATAAAAGACATCCAGGTTCATTGCCGACTTGTTCGTCTTTCCTTTCTTTGTAGTGATGATAACAACACCATTGGAACCAGCCGAGCCATAAATAGCGGTAGAGGAGGCATCTTTCAGGATGTCTATACTCGCGATATCAGAAGGGTTTATCTGGTCGTACGTACTCTGGATGCCATCTACAATAAACAGCGGAGAATTATCGCCGTAAATGGAGCGGCTGCCTCGCAGCAGTATATCTACGTTGGTACCCACAGCACCGGAACTTCTCATGATATCCATGCCAGCCACTTTCCCCTGCAGGGCTTCCATTACGTTATTGACAGGAGTAGCGGTGATATCTCCTTCTTTGATAGATACTACGCTGCCTGTCAGGTCGCGCTTCTTTACTGTACCATAGGCAATAACCACGCTCTCACCCAACTCCTTTACAGAGGAGCTTAACGTGATGTTCAGGTACGGTTGTTCTCCTGCGGTCACCTGTAAACCATTTCCATCAGTATCTTTCACAGCCGCCGCTGTATATCCTTGCTCCGAGCGGCGCACCATGATCTCCATCACATTATATCCTACACTTGATACTACCAGCAAGGCATTTTCTGTAACGGGAGAAAGTGTAAAAGTACCTTCAGTATTGGTAAGCGCTCCCACATTGGAACCTCTTACCCGGACAGAAACAGCGATCAGGGGATTACCATCTTTGTCAGTGATCTTTCCCTTAATGGTCACCGGAGGGTCCGCGGGTTTCTTAACAGGAAGCGGAGGGCTGGCATAGGCGCCGAGGACGCAGATTGCCGTAACAAGCAGCATTGTTAGTTTTTTCATAAACGTTATTTTATTACTAGCATGATAAATATGCATGGATCACTGCATGCGTATGGCATGGCAGGTTGGGCTATTTCCGTGGAATTACTGCAATAGGTTTTCTATCCCATAGTACGGGTAACGGCTTATAACATAGAATTTCTACACGGTCTTAGTCTGTTAAATGGTCTTCTGGAAATAAAAGTAATAAATTGGGTGTAAACATGACACTATTTGAAAATAATTTTCCTGATGTGTGGTGTTTATACTTAAAAACGATCTCATTTCCGTATCACGGCTTATCACAATTGTTTTAGCCAGTCCAGGAACTGAGACATTTTCTCTTTGCTGATGGTTACAGTTTCTTCTGTGGGGATGGACAAAGTCACCGACAACTTACGGGAGAGGTACCCGGATGCGTCGAGCACGGCTTTTCTGTTCACCAGGAATTGCCGGTTGGCTCTGAAGAATAGTGGCTCTGTTAATTTCCCCAGTTCTTCCATGTTCTTATTGATGAGATACACTTGCTTGTCAAATGTGGTCAGATTTACAACGCCATTCTTCAGGTAAAAAAAAGCAATATTGCTGATGGCTATAGGAAGGATCTTATCTTTCTGGTAAACAAGTACTGCCCCGGAGTCAGCCGTCTTCTTCGAAACGTAAAGCTGTTCAAGCGCTTTATAAGACAAGGCATTCCCGGTCATTTTTCCTTTAAAGGCCAGGTACTTATTAATGGCGGCGGCTACAGCTTCTGTGGTGAATGGTTTCAGGATGTAATCAATTCCGTTGGCCTTAAAGGCATGCAACGCATATTCATCAAAAGCTGTACAAAATATGACCGGTACATCTATTTCCAGTTTGGAGAATATTTCAAAGCTTAACCCATCTCCCAGTTGAATGTCCGAGAAGATGAGGTCAGCATAACATCCATCACTGAAATAACTGATACTTTCTTTCACCGTGGTCAGTATTTTCTCAATCTGCGCTTCGGGGAACAATTGCTCAATTGTCTGGGCAAGGTCCCTGGCAGTTACTTTTTCATCTTCTATGATCACTAACTTCATTACATAAAACTTTGATGCTTACAGAAAAGGTTTTGTTGTCCTGACGAATGATCACATCTTCCGTAGACAGGATCTTATACCGCTCGATCAGGTTAATGAGCCCTTTACCGCTCGGTCCCTCTATACGTGTTCTCTCCTGCAGATTATTCTCAATGATGATACGATCGTTTTCATAAAACACTTTGATCTTCAGCGGCGAGGCCTCGGTCACTTCATTATGTTTGATGGCATTTTCTATTAATGACTGTATCGAAAACGGCGGTACTGAGCCCTGCAGCAGTACTTGCTCTGGAATATTGATCGTGCAGATCAATGCATCTTCAAACCGTATCTTCTGCATTTCGAGATAATCGTTGCAAAGCCTGATCTCATCCTGAAGACGGGAAAGGCGTGATTGCGGTTCTGTCAGAGAAGCCCGCAAAAAACTAACCAGGTGGGTAAGGTACGCCTCTCCTGCCTGTAAATCTGCCTTATACAGGCTTTTCAGCATGCTTAAGGCATTAAAAAGGAAATGGGGATGGATTTGTTGTTTAAGCAGCAGGTTCGCTGATTCCAGGTTTGCGGCTTTCAGCCGGGAGTTTTCCAGATCAGTATTTGTCTTTTCATACCGGAGGATAATAATATTCTGTATGATGATGACAAGACTGTTATTGATGATCGCCTGTACAAGAATAGAGCTCATTCGTTCTGCCACAGTCTCCTCTCCGATCTGAGACAGATATAGCTCTAACGGGCCAGTACAAAAACAAAAGATAATAGCAAACAGATATCCCAGGGAATATCTCATCCATTTCCTTTTTTTCACGGATGCAGCAGGCATCAATCTCCGAAGCATTACCAGGATAAGCACATTGACAAGCCCTTGCAGGAAAAACCGTACGCCAACAAAGACAGCATAAAAAAACGGCGTGCTACCTCCTGTTTTAGATATATTAAGGATCATGAATGCGGTAGCGGCAGTGAGCAACCCCGCCACTAAACTATACAATATCATGTTCCTCATTAATGGACTGACGTTCATGTTATAAAGATACTGCATTTGTTAATCAGCATAGATACAACGCATTATTAAACGGACAAAACGTGCTTTAAAGCGTCCTATTTCCCCATTAAACGGCTCGATGGTATTCTACCATGATCTATTCCTCCGGAACGGCATATCGCCAGATTTAAGGCTTCGTGAGGCATTTTGTCCGCTTCGTTCATTTTCTGCTCGCAGCTGGCTATCAAAACGCCCACCTTTGACCCGGCTAATATTAAAACCACCCTCCGGGGGATCATTAATGTCGAAAACTAGAAAAAAGAAATCATGAAAAAGTTACTCTTCATTTGCCTCGTTCTGCTATCTACAAAAGGTTTCAGTCAGAGTTTTTTAAAACGCTTCGAATTCGGATTAAAAGCCGGCGCTAACTACAGTAATTTCACCAACACTGATTTTGCAACCGATCCATTAGTCGGATTCCATGCCGGCGCCACCGTTGCTTTCAAAATCACAGACAACTTCCTGGTACAGGAAGAATTCCTGTTCTCCTCCCAGGGAGCAAAAATCAAAGGTGATGTGTTTGGCAACAACGATATTAAGCTTTACTACATTTCCGTACCCTTTCTGGCTAAATACCGGACCAACTCAGGATTTTATATAGAAGCAGGCCCTCAGGTAGGTATGAAGGCCAAAGAGGAAGTGAAGGGGCTGACCGTAGGCGAGTTTGCCAAGAAACTGGACCTGGCTGCGGCAGGAGGTATTGGCTTCCAGTCAAAGATCGGGCTTGGTATTGGTGTAAGGTATATTTACGGAATATCCAAGGTTGGCGACTTTGATATTACCAATATAAAAACAGATTTCAGATCCAATGTAGCCCAGGCAAGTATCTTCTATGTCTTCTAAGGTATGACAGGTATCAACGGGACAGAAAAGGGGCGTCTTCATTATCGAATGAGGCGCCCTTTTTTCATTGAATATCACTCGCTGCGAATACGCCCCTATCGCATACTGCATAAGACTATGCCAATGCCATCAGCTTAATCATTACGGGCTGCATGATGCAGTAATATTGCAGCAATAATTAGTAACTTCACATGGGATATCCATTCAGGTTAACCTTTAAAACCATTCAACCTGGCAAATTCATTTTATATAAACCCAAACCATCTATTTATGAAAAAACTTTTACTCAATTTGTTAGCCATTATGTTCGCATGCACTTCTGTAAAGGGGACATCCATTACTGCAGACACTACATTGCCCTGTGTATCTGCCTATGAGCCCAACAACACAGACGAAACAGCAGCACCCATACCGCCGAATACCAATATTCAAGGGGCGATGTACCCTTCAGGCGATTATGACGTTTATGTGATCAATGCCACGGCTAATGCGCAATTACACATTACGCTGCAAAATCCAGCTGCCAATACATATCTGGGGATTTACAACCCCGACTCCGGAGAATATGACTGGTCGCCAAACTCAGGTGTCGTCGACGACGCTCTCGATTTCCACACCATCGGAGGAAAATGCTATATCTATGTCGGCGCTTACGGAGAACCATCCGAAACCTGTTATACACTTAATGTTGGATTGACATATCCCTCACTCTGCCCGGATACTTTTGAGTATAATGATGTATTGGATTCTGCAAAGACCATTGCTATTGGACAAACAGTTGCAGGCAGGATCTCAGACCACATTGACAGAGATTACTTCAGATTTACGGTCGACACAACGTCGACAATCAGTGCGTATATGAGTAATGTTGTTTCAGAAGATCTTCAGTTCGACCTTTTAAATGCTAATGGCATACGTCTGCGTTCAGGTATATATGATGCAACCAATAAAACTAAACATATCTTTCATTACGGAGTACCTGCTGGCACTTACTACCTGGAAACCAGTAGTCAGGGATTTGCCATCAGTGACGAATGCTATCAGCTGACGGTCAGCACCCAACCATCACAGGAATGTGCGGATTGGTACGAGCCTAATAATAACGATCTGGAAGCCCCCGAAATATCAGTGAATACTGACTATATCTCAAAACTACAGGATCAGGACTTCTATCTGTTCTTTGTCCCTCCAGGAACATATTACTTCGAAGTAAGAGCAGATGGTCTCTGGCCTGATTGCCGGGTACACGTGACAGACTACTGGCTTAACGGAGTTGGATTCGATCACGTGGGATACAATGAAGACTATGGTTCCGTAGAAGTGTTCAATGGAGGAGGCGAGTATTATATCGTTGAGGTAGATCCTTACACAGGTGGTCCATCATCTGATAAGTGCTATAAACTGAGAATAAATGTGCCCGGAGCTCTCGCCGCCCGTACAGGAGCACCCACAACCAAAAATGATGCTATCACGCCTGTTAAATTATATCCGGTACCAACAACAGGTAAAGTCTTTATGGAGATTAACACCAAAGGTGAAAAAGAAAAATACATCACAGTATCTGATCTCAGCGGCCGCGTTCTCTTCAGCCAGAAATACGGTGTTACAGATGGCCTTAACAAGCTGGAAGTCACGCTTCCATCCACCCTCATCAATGGTGTTTATATTATCTCTGATGGTAAACAATCAAAGAAAATCCTGGTGAGACGCTGATCATCTGAAGCAATAATGCCCCATAAATCCACACATTTTTGGTAAAAAATATTTAGCCATCTGATCTATTTCAGATGGCTAAATATTTTCTGTCGCAAAGAAATCAGGTTGGTTATTGGTAAAAAGCAATGTAAGATCAAACCGCTGTCCCGTCGAGAAACCATTGTACAAATTTCCCTTCTTCCCCACCCTCACCGATAGCCCATTCATTATATCTATCACTATTTTCTGATTCAGCCGGTCTTCGAACTATCTGCTGAGAAACCATTTTAATAAATTTCCTTTCAGCCCTCCCATACCAATGATCATATCAACATATTCGGCTTCCTCTTCTGAGGGATTGGTATGTATAGCTAAAGATTCACTGATAGGTTCATAGTCTGAATAATCATATAATGACCATATCCTTTTAATCTCTTCAAAATGACTATTAATCAGCTCTTCCACCGGCATTTTCTTATCCAACCAGTGAGGCCCTATGTGAAGGAGAAAAGCAGTCCAGTCGTATACTAAACCTTTATCCTGCCGTTTATGCGCTTCACGGATGAGGTATATGCCCAGGTCGTACACGTTCATTACTTCCAGGGCCCCTTCTGCTTTCCTTAACGGAGAACCATAGTCGATATAGATCTTGCGGGTGTCCCTGTCCAGGTAGGCAACCATCTTGTTCGTTTCGCTCCATTCTTCCTTAATATCCCGGTAAATGAATTCAATGTCATCTTTTTCCAATAACTTTTCGAAATAGGATTCATTTCCCTTGTAATCCGGATGCTCCTTATAGTCGATTGTCCTGGTATACCCGCTTTTCAGCAGAATGGGCATCACTCTGAAATTGGTAAACGAACAATCAAATTGCTGTTGTATAGCATACAGGTTTCCGATGAGTTTTATTTTTTCTTCGTTTGTCCTGTCTGTTTTGTCGACCAGAATAATACCGTATTCTATCAGGCCTTCTATTTCCCACCTTGACATAGCTATACGCTTGCTGATTTAAACTTCAATAACGAAATATATTATTTATTTAGACGCGTTGAGGACGCGGATTTTCCAAAGGATATCAGATAAACACAAGTGACAACCATGCTTGCTTATCAATCCGTACTTTCTGATCACATCACAAAGCTAAACAGAAAGTTGAAGAAAACATATACGGGAAATACGCATTTTTCTCCTCGTTAAACGTGTTTCAATTGATTGATTAACTTCATCTGAGATAAGGCTATCCCGACCTCTACCTAATCTTAACCCTGTTTTTTGTGTACTGAGCTTTGAGATGGCTTCGGGATTCGTTTGAGATTCGTTTCACCTATGTCTATCTTACGTTCATCCTACGTCTTTGAACGTAAGATGAACGTAAGATAGACATAGGTGAAACGAATCTCAAAGCCTATTCAAAGCTTGTTGTATTAGTAACAGAAAAACTTTACAGTTTTTATGGTGAGGTTCAGGATTGACTTTACCGGTGCAATGTTTCTTCTACCTAAATCTTTCGTTATACCATTACACTACAACCTATTGCGTAAAAATGACGAAATAAGTTTTGTCAGGTTCATTATGTTTACGTATTTTCATTACGTCAAAAAAACGTAATAGTTTTAAACCCATCCCCCATCCTTAAAAATTCCATTATGAAAAAATTGACTGCAATTCTTACCGTATTCTTTTTTATGCTGCTTTCATTTAACAGCTATGCCCAAACAGAAAACAAACCCGACTATTTTGTTGGCAAATGGGATGTAACTGTAATAGGCACCCCTCAGGGTGATGCTGTCATGAAAGTAGACTTAAAACGAAATGAAGGGAAATTAACAGGAACCATCCTGACCCAATCTGGCAGTGAACCCGCCGCCATCAGCAAGATAGAAGAAACTGATGGAAGCGTTAAGCTCTATTTTACTGCCAGCGGATACGACGTGTTCCTGCTATTACAGAAAAAGGATGACGATCATGTTACCGGCAATCTGCTGGAGATGTTTGATGCTAAAGGAGTGCGGGTAAAAGCAGAGGATACAAAATCGTAGATCTGCTATGCCATATTCTCGTTATTAAACTCAATGCCCATTTTACATGAAGTCATTACTTACTATCCTATTCGTCTGTCTTAGCGTACAAATGAATGGTCAGGATTTCCGTACAGCCAACACTGAAGACATCGCGCTGTTTCCACAACAAAATGAGTTTCGCAATACGCTGGATCTTTCCGGTATATGGAAGTTTAAAAAGGATTCACTGGCAGAAGGCGAAAAGCAGCAATGGTTTAAGGGATTAAGCGATTATCGTTCTATCGCGGTACCAGGCAGCTGGAACGAACAGTTTGATGATATGCGCGATTATCTGGCTATGGCCTGGTATGAAAAGGAAACCTATATCCCCGCCAGCTGGAAAGGGCAGCGTATCTTTATCCGTGTAGGATCTGCTAACTATGCCGCAAAAATATGGGTCAATGGTCAGCCTCTTGGCCAACATGAAGGCGGACATTTACCTTTTGCTTTTGAGATCAGTTCTCTTGTGAATTGGAATGCCAGCAACAGGATCACGATACAGGTTGAGAATATATTAAAACCTGACAGAGTACCTACCGGCGGAGATGTAGCCACTGGCTTGTTCAACAACTTCCCCAAGTCCAATTACGATTTCTTCCCGTACGCGGGACTGCACAGGGCTGTGTGGTTATATACTGTACCTTCTGCAGCAGCTATCGCAGATGTCGCCATTAATACCGGCTTTACCGGAAATGACGGTGCAGTGGAAATAAAAGTTGTTGCACATGGAAAAGCATCACAAGGGAGAATAAGCATTGCAGGTATACAGGCGCCAATCCGGTTTTCTGGTGGCAAAGCTACAGCCAGTATAAAAATTCCGAATGTAAGGCGCTGGTCTCCCGAAGATCCATTCCTGTATACAGTAGATGTAACCCTGACAGAAGGTAATAAGACGATAGACCATTACACAACAGAAACAGGTGTCCGTACCATTACTGCCAACAGCAAGCAAATACTGCTTAACGGTAAACCTATATTCTTAAAGGGTTTTGGAAAACATGAAGATTTCCCCATCTATGGCCGTGGCACTGCATATCCTGTGATGATAAAAGATTTCTCTCTGTTCAAATGGATAGGCGCTAATTCCTTCCGCACATCCCACTATCCATACGACGAAGAATACATGAGAATGGCTGACAGGGAAGGCATCCTCGTCATTGACGAAATACCGGCAGTCGGGTTATATTTCCATGGGGACACAGCCCAGTTACAACGGCGTCAATCCGTTTGCCACCAATACATAAATGAGTTAATTACGCGGGATAAAAATCACCCTTCCGTTATCATCTGGTGTATTGCCAATGAGCCATTTCCGGCAAAGGTAGGCCTGACTTCAGGAGAAGAAAAACAAGGAGACGATCAGGCGCTGGTATCTTTAAAAACACTGTTTAAACAGGTCAAAACACTGGATTCCTCCCGGCTCACTACTCTTGTTGGGGTAATGGGAGGTCCTTCCGACTGGCTCACGTTGGGAGATGTTACCTGTGTTAACCGCTACTGGGGTTGGTACACCAATCCGGGGGATGTTCGTGCAGGCGCGGCTATGTTAAGTATGGAACTCGACCGTTTGCATCAAAAGGTACAGAAACCGGTTATCATTACTGAATTTGGTGCTGATACATATCCCGGCATGCATGCCGAACAACCAGAAATGTTTACAGAAGAATATCAGACAGATTTTATCAAAGCTTACCTGGACGTGGCTGACAGTAAAGACTTTATTGCAGGAATGCATGTATGGGCTTTCGCAGATTTTAAAACTTCTCAGGCAATTATGCGGTTTGGAGGCATCAATTATAAAGGTGTTTTTACCAGGGACCGCAAACCTAAAATGGCAGCACATTATTTACGGCAGCGATGGGCAAGAAAGAACTGATAAGTAAGACAAAAAGCTGTGCAGCTTGCGCAGCTTTTTGTCAATATTAGCGCGGACTATTGTAATCCTATTTGTTTAGCGTACGTTTGATTATCCCAGAAAAGATGTTCTTCCTTCATTACACCGTTTTCCCATATCCCTACTGTGGCCATCGGCATTTTGAATGCCTTTCCGGTTGGTGGAATGAATTTTCCATTTCCGATGGGCATAGGTTTGGTGAATGTACCTTCAAATACCCCGGTTACGAGCGTGTAATTGCCAGAACCAAATTTGATCGGATGTTCTTTGATCCTGGTATCAGGCGCATGTACAAAGAGCTTCTTCAGATCCTCAATATGGACGTCAATGCCTTGTGCCATGTGACCATCCGGCCAGAACACTTTTATATCCGGCGCATGGCTTTCTTTCAGGCGATCCCATTTCTGGTTACTGAATACATCAAAATCCAGTTCGTCAAATTTTTTAAGATGATTGGCAATGCTGTCATTGGAAGCAGCCAACTGCAGGACTATCTTTTTTAAGCTATCAATATTCTCCGTTGAATTTGAGGAAGGAGAAGTGGATTGTCCACAGCCTTGAAGCATGCCCAGAGATACCATTAATACAAGGGCAGGAATAATGAATTTGAAATTTTGGTGGTTCATGAATTTATATTTAAGCATTGAGGAAATAAGTGTCTATTATAATCAGACTTCCTGATGGCTTAGATCATTTCTTCTGCTGCTTTCAGCTCGTTCACTTTTTCAGTCATAACTATCTCTTTTGGTGATTGATCAGGAATGTAAATTTCGGAGAACAAGAAAAATTTCACCATTGACCTTGTTTAAGAAATAGTCTTAATCTATATTAATACTTTTGTTTGTTGTAGCAACTTGAATGGGGTACTATCAGTTATATTGCAATCGCAAATGTCTTATTATACTGGTTGTTTTATACATTTGCCCGTTTTAGGCCTTCTCCTCATCAAACCCCACTTGTGTAATCTGCTTACACCTGACCAGGAACTTCTCCTGAACAGCAACATCGTCTGCCGCAGGCAGATAATGTGCATGCCGTTTATGATGGAAATACTGACCGCTTACACATGCTTTGGGATCATTGCTTACTGCAAGCCATACCTGCGTCTCAAACCCTTTTTCAAGATTGTCCGGCGCGCCTGCACCACCCATTCTTGTTGGTACCCAGCCGGGATCAACTGCATTCGAGAATATAGATTTGTATCTGCGTGCTACGGCCATGGACAATATCACATCATGCAGCTTTGTATCGGAATATGTAACATGATTGCCTCTGGAATGTATGTCTGCCGGAAGATTGTCCAGGCCTGGATCACCCTGCAAATGCATGCCAGAACTCAGGTAAATGAGCCGCTCCGGTTTATGCATCAAACAGGTTAAGATATAAGGCGCGAGACTGTTCACAGCTAGTATGGTTGGCAAGCCCTCAGCACCAACACTATTCCTGGGTACCTGGTAAACACCGGCATTGTGAATCACCACATCGAAGATACCCAAGGCATTAGCCTTCGAAGCCAATGCCTTAGTTTCCTCTATACTGGAAAGATCTGCGATCAATACATCTTCTGCACCAGGTACTTGCTTTAATGCATGCTGTGCCCTCTCTTCACTACGGGCATGAAGAACAACCTGGTGCCCCAGCTTAATCAATGCATTCGCAGACAATTGCCCAAGCCCATCTGCAGACCCGGTGATGAATATTCTAGCCATGTTCCATTCGTCTAAAATAGCGTCCTCGTGTGATCTTTACAGGTAATAACAAATTTTATCCTGAAGAGTTGCAAAAAGTACCCACAAACCGGTAGATACCGCTACGTACTGCACTGTACGTCTAACCATCTGTAGCCAGCAGCCCCACATCACAGCAGGCAATGCACAATCCTTATTATTCCCCCACTGATACGCAGAAACTAACACCATTTTTTTCAAACGGAGAGGTCTGCAGTAGACTTCTACCTACCGCCAGTATTATCCTCTACTAATTTAAAATCATTAGTTCATAAATTAGCAGAATTTTCTTTATCATTAATATTCCCAGGAAAAACCTAACAGGCTTCATTGGAGAACACTAGCACAACTGGAGATATTATTTTGTCCGATTCGCCCCTATTTTTGTCTCTTTCGCCCCGTCTGAAATCTGACGAAGGCTATAACTTTGCCATCAATATTCACCACCAATCACACATGTATGAAAAAGACAGTTTTTTTCGCAGTCGTCCTGACTGCATTTGCCTTTATAGCACCCAACAATCCACTTACTAAAAAGGAAAGAAAGGATGCTATTCAATTATTGAAGAGCACTGAGAATGACCTGTTGCAGGAAGTGAAAGGGCTTAGCGAAGCACAATTGAAATATAAACCTGCGCCCGACCGGTGGAGTGTAGAAGAATGCGTGATCCATATCGCCACTACCGAACAGATGTTGTGGCAAGCGACAGATGCAGGTATCAAACAACCTGCCAACCCCGAGAAGCGTTCCGAAATAAAAATGACAGATGAGCAAATTGTAAAAGGTGTAGAAGACCGCTCACAGAAAAGGCAAACATCCGACAACCTGAAACCGGAGAACTCACCTTTCAAGTCCATGAATGAAGCACTGGAGAGTTTGAAAAGCAGCCGCGAAAAACTCACCGGCTATGTTAAGTCAACCCCGGAAGACTTGCGCAGCCATGTGCTCGCCATGCCGTTTGGCAGCCTGGATTCCTACCAGATGATACTGTTTATAGCAGCGCATAACGCCCGGCATACGCTACAGATCAGGGAAGTAAAAGCTGATGCGGGTTTCCCAAAAAGTTAGTCGTTTTGTCTTCGTCGGTGTTACAAACTTATGGAGAAGGATGTAGTATACACTTTTGACAAGATTATTGGATGAACTCCTGCAGGGGCTCCCATATTATCGTATGCGATAATATGGGAGCCCCTGCAGGGAAAAAATGAATTATTGAATCCACAAAGTGTCCGGCAATGAGGCCACTGATTATTATCAATATCTTTACTTTACCTTGACTACTACTTTCCCCTTTGCCCGGCCACTTTCAACATAAGCCATAGCCTCGTTTGTTTCTTTAAAAGGGAAGACTTTATCAATAACAGGACGAATGATGCCTGCATTAATTAAGGTAGTTATCTCACCTAATTGTTTTCCTTCTGCCCTCATGAAAAGAAAGGAGAAATTCACATTAAGTCGTTTCGCCTTATTCCTTACACCAGCACTCAATATTTTGAAAATGAATCTAACATACCAGGGTGCTCCAATTGCAGTTGCAAAATCCGGGTCGGGTGGTCCGGAAATAGAAATGAGTTTACCACCAGGTTTTAGGATACTTAAAGACTTTTCAAGGGTCTTACTATCCTGGCTGTTCAAGACCACATCATAATCTTTCAGTATTGTTTCAAACTGCTGTTCTTTATAGTCAATAACAATATCAGCACCAAGACTTTTCACCAGTGCTGTATTTGCAGAACTGGTCGTAGTAGCTACGGTAGCCCCCAGATGTTTTGCCAACTGAATAGCAAATGTACCTACACCACCTGAACCAGCCTGGATAAAAACCTTTTGTCCTTTTTTAAGATTCGCTTTTTCAACCAATGCCTGCCAGGCAGTTAGACCGACCAGAGGAATAGAGGCTGCATCTTCCATTGAAATATCCTTCGGCTTCAATGCAACGTCATTTTCATTGATTGCGATAAATTCCGCGAATGTCCCTACCCGATGGTCGGCAGGGCGGGAATATACTTCATCTCCTACTTTAAACTGACGAACCTTTGAACCCGCTTTTACTACAACACCCGCAACATCGTGTCCCAAAATAAGCGGAAATTTGTAGGGTAAAATGAGTCTAAATTCACCATTCCTTATTTTTGAATCCAACAGATTAACGCCTGTAGCATATACCTGAACCAATACATCATTATCTTGTAATATTGGCGCTGCTACTTCTGAGAGTTGCAATTTGCCTTTTTTGCTATAGTGAGCTATTGTAAATGCTTTCATATTGCGAATTTATTTTAGCAACGCGTTTAACTTCTTTGGATTCATCAATCCAGACATCAGCCTGGGTGAAATCCGGCTTAGTATGTAGACTAATTTTGTATCGCCTACCCGGATTGTATACCGGTCCTTCCGAAGACCGGCAATGAGCGCCTTTATTACATTTTCCGGCGTAATCTTTTTGCCGTCCATATCGGCCGTCATTTCTGTTGCCACAAGCGGCGGCAGCAGTTCAAACACCTTTACACGGCTGTTCAGGATCTGTAGATGTGCTCTGAGAGCTTCTGTATAAAAACGTAGTGCTACTTTTGAGGCCGAATAGGTTGCTTCCGTATTTAAAGGAACATAACTCAATATTGAAGTCGTATTTATAATGGCACTTTCAGCTCTTGACTGCAGCATCTCCATAAAAAGATTATTTAAATGGATAACCCCAAGGTAATTGATGTTCATTTCGTTCAATGCATTTTCATAATGAGCATCGCCCGTCACGCCGAAATTTGATGCAGGACTCAATACGCCTGCGTTGTTGTATAAAATATCAATTCCACCAAGCGTTTTAACCTGTTTTAAAAGCAACACAGCGTCTTCTTGATTCCCGGCGTCACTCTTTATGGTTATCAATGAAGGAAACCGTTTTTTTGCTTCCTCCAGTTTTACCTGATTTCTCCCTGTGATAATAACTTTCGCACCAGCTTCCAGAAACTGTTTTGCTGCTTCAAGCCCGATACCGGCACTACCCCCGGTAATCAATATTGTTTTATCTCTTAATTTCATTGTTTAAATTTTTATTCCAGTAAAAGAGTTACCTGGCAGCGTTCACTGACTTTAAAATGGATTTCTCGAAAGTTTTGTAGGCAAACTTTTGAAGCAGCAATGCCATTGAGGAACCTTTACCGACCGGATAGCTAAACTTTGGTTCCTTTTCCCTTACTGTTTGCAATAAAATATCAATAACCGGTGTCGGTGAAGCCCCGGTGACTAAGATGGTCTGTTTCACGTTCAAATGATTTTAAAGATTGTTCACGTCTGAATTATTGACCTGGATCAGAGTTAGATCATTCCTTCCCCCGTTCGTACAAAAAGTAAATGGATCTGGCTCAGCATAAAACACCCGCTAATTTTAGACTTTTTAGTATATTTTAAGCCGTAAAAAACGGAGCTATCACCGTAGATTAAAATAGACTTTTTAGTATATTATTTGGCAAAAAAATTATAAGGTGTAACTCTCTAATTCTGCTTTCAGGCCCTTAATCAATCCATACATTGGCTTTGCTGTATTCATGGCCCGGCACAGGACAAGAGCGCCCTCTACAGCAGCTGTTGTTTTAAAAGCATAAGCGGCCGGATCAAGCTGGTCAGAAAATTCTCCACTATCAATACCTTGTTGTAAGATCCTGGTAAATAATTCATGCCCCTGACGCAATGCCGTAGCCACCCTTTTTTTTACTTCCGGGAAATTATCATCTGATTCTACTGCCGCATTGAATAATGGGCATCCCCCGGCCATATGTGTATTCAACGGATCCTTATAGAAGTCAAGAAAAGCGAATACCTTCGCCTTTGCCGTTTTACCCTTGCTTATTGCAGCTAATATTTTATTACTATTATTCTCAAGCAAAAAATCAATCACCTGCAAAGACAAATCCTCCTTGCTTTCGAAATGACCATAGAGGCACCCTTTGGTTACTTTTGCAGCATCAAGCACGTCGTCTATACTAGCGCCAGATATCCCTTTTTGATTAAAAATAGGGGCTGCTGTTTCCAGGATAAACTGTTTTGTTCTTTCCGCTTTACTCAACATCATTAATCAACTTTACAGCACAAAATTATACTAAAAAGTATATTTCTAACAATTTTTATTGGATAAATTTCCAGTCGACCAATAAATTCGGTTATTATATTATATATAGCCTCCATTGTGTTAGGACATTTATGTCCATCCAACGTACCTGTTTTTTCTTTTGGACATCCGGTATTATACTTCAGAATACCATGACACGACTAAAAATGGGCTATTAAACGGCTTTCCCGGGGCTATAGGCAACATAGTAGGGTATGAAATGTACTGGGGCAGTACTTTTACCTGGCATTCAGAAGTGGGAGCGTTCGATGCAGTAATAGTCTTTACCTGGGTAACGTCGTTTAGGCATACCACATGAAAATCAGACAATTACAATATTATCCAAATTAACTCATAAATAAACCAGGATATTTCTTAAATTTCAGCTGTAATTCCCTAATTGCTTATGTCCCAATCTTATCATACCCTTCAAAGAGAGCAGACCACCCACCGTTCCGCTGCTGAAAATACTTCCCAGAATGGCATACAGTTCAAAGCTGTAAAACCTTTCCAAAAGAAAAGCAGTGATGCTCCCGTACAAGCACAGGAGGATGAATTGTTGCAGGGTCGTTTTGTCGCGCAACTGCAGGAGGATATGGAAGAAGAAATACCCGCACAGTTTGTGTTGCAGAAAGCGACATTACCAGAGGAAGACCAACCAGTAATGGGGAAGTTCACCGCACAGCTGAAACAGAATAATACCGGTATGCCTGATCAGTTAAAATCAGGTGTGGAGCAACTTTCCGGCATGAGCATGTCTGATGTAAAAGTACACTACAACTCTTCCCAACCGGCACAATTGAATGCGCTGGCATATGCACAGGGAACGGATATCCATATAGCACCCGGACAGGAACAGCATTTACCTCATGAAGCATGGCACGTAGCCCAGCAAAAGCAGGGACGTGTAGAGGCTACCACACAGATGAAAACCGGTACTCCGGTGAATGATGACCCGGGACTGGAACACGAAGCTGACGTGATGGGTGCACAGGCTATGCAGGTAGGAACGCAGAGTATGCACGAATAATATTTCTCAGGAAAAAATAAAAAACGAAGGCCGTTTCAGGATAATCTGAAACGGCCTTCGCTTTTTATAAAACTACTTTAATTTTATTCTTATCCCAATCCTGTTACTTTGCTACAAACAATAAAGGAGTGCAGACAGGCCTGCCCGCATCCATTGATCCAACTAAATAGTAGCAAACACAATGAGAACAACTGAGATCAACAAATCAGCATTACAGACAACAGGCACATTAGTGCCCGATGGCCCGGTATATATGCTAAATTTGCTGCGCTATAAAGAATATGCGGATTATAACAACCCTGCAGGCCCATCTCCCTGTTCCGGCCGGGAGGTCTATATGCAGCGATATGTCAGGGAATTTAACCGGATAGCCGCAGGACATGGAGTCAAATTACTGTTTCTCGGCAACGTAGGTGTAAGCCTCGTGGCGCCGGATACTGAGCAGTGGGATGATATAGCGATAGTTGAATATCCTGATTTCTTCACTTTCCGCCATATTGTAGATAGTAACGCGTATCTTACCGATGCCGAGCCACACAGGCTGGCTGCACTGGAAGACTGGCGGCTGATCGCTACCAATAAAATATCCCTGTAATTATTCGTCTCAGGAGCTCACCGCCAGTGCAAGCATCTTTTTAATAAACAGCCGAATGAACGAATCAATTCTGAAGAATTTCGAAAAACACATCTCCCTGGATGCATCAGAAATCGAATATGTTCAGGCCCTCCTGCTCTCTAAAAAGGTGAAGAAAAACACTGTGCTCCTGAAAACCGGAGATATCAGCAGATACATTTATTTTGTTGTGAAAGGGTGCCTGCGCATGTATAACACAGATGATAAAGGCCTTCAACATATCGTCACCTTTTGCCCGGAAGGCTGGTGGTCAGTGGATCTATCCAGCTTTCACTCCGGGGGGCCGGCTTTTTATACAATAGATGCCCTGGAAGATACTGAAGTACTCTATCTCAGTAATGAAAGCGTGGATAAGCTGTATGAGAAAGTCCCTAAATTTGAACGCTTCTTCCGTATTTTCTTCGCCAATGCGCTGGTATTATATCAGCGCCGGATGACAGCCCTCATTTCTCAATCAGCAGAGGAGCGCTATTTTCAGTTTCAAAAGCGCTATCCGGGTCTTGAACAAAGAATTGCGCAAAAACATATTGCTGCTTACTTAGGTATCACACCCGTCTTTTTAAGCATGCTGCGCAAGCGTCTCTGATAAAACAACACAGGGACCGGTTCGTAGCCGGCCCCTGGAATAAAAGTGAAGGCCGCCTCAGATGGGGCGGCCGTTCTTGTTGGGCTAACAAATGCGCTTGTTGCGCAGGTATTTCAGGTAAGGGATAACAGGAGCTGACCCGTTATTACATTATAAATTGGCCTTTATTTCCTCCAATGTATCAGCGAAGGCCTTTTCACGCCGTACATCTTTTTGCCATGCAAGCCCTCTTTCCAAGAGGTCTATTTCCTGTTTAACAGTAGCTCCGGGTTGCCCCTCCTCTTTTCCAAGGATAAATACTGTATCAGAAATAGCCACACTCGTTTCAATATCGTGCGACACGATCACCAGGGTTTTTAATTCATCAGAGACTGATACCTGCAATAACATATCTACTACTTTATCCAATACACAGATATCCAGTCCAGAGAAGGGTTCATCAAACAGGAGAAAGGCCGATCCTTTTAATAGTTGCTGCATAATACTGGCACGCTGACGCTGACCGCCAGACAATTGCTGTGGGTATTTATGCAGGCTGTCTGTTATTTCAAATGCAATAGCCCATTTGGCAATAGCATCTTTTTCATTTCCTTTTAAGGCGGGGTTTTGCCTGCAGGCCATCATCAATGACTGATAAATGGTTTTCCATTCAAACAGGTAATAATGCTGGAATACAACGCCCATGTCGCCTGCTTCCACCTCCTTATTACCATATATGGTAATGCTTCCTGAAGATGGTTGCTGTAAGCCCGCCATCAGGCGGAACAACTGTGTTTTACCAATACCGCTCCTACCAAGTAAAGACACTACCTGGCCCTGGCTCATACCCGGGCGTACGATATTCCGGACGGTAAAATTGATGTCCCTCAAAATGGAACGGTCACCGTAATTCAGGCTCACATGTTCCGCCTGCAAAAGCACCTCTTCTTTAGTGTATGTCATCATGTTGTTTTCTGTGATCTGGTGTAAGGAAATAGCCAGCTACGGATAGTTGCCAGCAGATAATCGAAGAACAATCCCAACAGGAAGATCAGCAGCTGCAATGCTAACACGTTGGTCAGATCGTTATACTTATTGTATTTGATCAACAGCGCTCCTATTCCACCTTCACTCATACTGAGCCCTTCTACCATTGTTATCATCAGCCATGATATAGCAAAGTTGTGCTGCACCATTTCCAGTACCTTGTCGGCCTTCCCGACGATGATCACCTCGTATAAGGTCCGCCAGCGATTATATCCCAGCGTCTTACACAGGTCATATTCCTGCTGGGGAATATGCACGATGACAGACAGGAAGGAAGTCACAAAAAAGGGTACAATACCAAATATCAGCAGCCATAATTTGAGTGCACTACCATTCTGCGTTAGCAGGGTAAATACAAAAATGAGCCCTGCTAATGTGAGGTACCGGCATTTCACAATAAACAATGCGATACCTTTAAAAAACGGCAATACAGACAAATAAGCGAAAACCAGGGTAATAGCAATAGAGTACAGCATGGCCTGCATTGTCAGTAAGAGGCTAACCAGCACATTATCTATCAGTACTTTGGTGGTGGATAAGTGCGCCAGGGCTGCCAGCACTTTACCAGGTTGCGGCATTAACCCATCGGATGTCAGATGCCACAGCGTCAGTGCCAGTATTACCTGCGATATTACCAGGATCAGGAATGTCTGCCTGCTGATGACAGCAAAGGGCTGAAATAATTTCTTCATGCGGATAATATTTTATGAAGGAGAAAAAAGATAGCCGCCGGGCTTTTGCCGGACGGCTATCCGGGCTAATTGTTACTGGCCTAAGACGATCTCCACCCTTCTGTTTTGACGTCTGCCAGCTTCTGTGTCATTATCAGCTACAGGTTTGGCAGCACCAAAACCTTTCGCCTCTACACGATTCACAGAAAGCCCTTTCCTCACCAGGTATTCTTGTACAGCAGCCGCACGCTTCTCAGACAGCGGAACGTTGACTGCATCAGCACCTACATTGTCTGTATGTCCGTATACACCAAGCTTCAACCCTTCCGCTACTACAGCAGATTCAAAGATCTCGTTCAGCATTTTGAATGAAGAAGGCTTGATCACAGCAGAACCGGTTTCAAACTCTATGCTGTAGGATTTCGATGATACTTCTGACGTGATCTCGGAAGCATATTTCGTTTCAATAGCCTTACCTTCCAGCAATTCCGGGTGATTTGACAACACAGAGAAGAGGAAGGATTTATCTACCGCTTTCTCGTATGGCATAAATGAAGGCATCAACGCAGGATACATTTTCACCATCAGGGTACCAAAAGTGTTGTACACCGCTTTGTACCTGTCAATTTTATCCTCACCCAATCCAAAGGTGTTGGCCATGTCCTGCAGGTTAAATACAGCAGATCCACCCAATGATACCTTCAGTCCCTGGATATCTTTTTCCTCCACACCATTGTAATATTTCAGCCAGTACGCAGCATCCTGTTCGTTATATACCTCAGCGCTTACTTTAGCGGCAAAAGCTTTTGCATCATTAAAGGAACGTACCTGGTCTCCCGCCTGTGCCAGTGCAATGATCATGTTCTCCACATCTGTGCGGTGGTCGTATGCCCACTTTTTGATGGCTATCGTCTGGTTGGGCATCTGCGAAGCATACTGCTTTGTATTGGCAATAGTCACCAATCCGCCTTTTTTCACAGCCACGTTTACGTCGCCGGGTGTCCAGGTAGCAACAGCATCCACGCCTACAGTAGTGTCTTTACCGGTAGTTTTACCATTTACCACCACTTTACGGCTTTCGGTATAACCGGTGATGTATTTATTAGGCGCGTCCAGGAAGTCGTTGGCTGCAATAATGTTGATAGCGGCAGCATCGTAAGTGGTCTCATCAGGGTTCACCTTCAGACCATTGTCGCCTGCCCATTTCAACAGAATATTGATATCGCCGTCACGCAGCACACCGGCCACACATTTACCGATAGCGGTTTTAGGATCAGCCTTCCACTGCTGAGGCCCCATTACCTGGTCTTCACCATATGATTTACCGTGTGTAACAGGTATGATCACAGGCTGATATTCAGCTCCGAGTGCATCCAGCTCTTTTGACAAAGAAGTCATGAAAGCAGGCATACCGTCTCCCATAAAGGTGATGAGCACACCCGGCGTGTTGGGATCCTTTTTATAGTCCTGCGCAAACTTCACCAGGTCGGCCATCTGCTTGTTACAGTCATCCTGCCTTACATAGGTGATGTCCAGCTTTGCATTATCAAACAAGGATCCTTTGGTAGTACGTACACCACCATTGGCATACATGGCCGAGAACTGGCTGTTCCATGCCATACGTAACCAGGTGATCTGTGTACCACCGTTTCCTGCAGGCTCATTGCCTGGTAAAGGGGCCTGCATTGCGTTACCGCTTAAAGATGCTTCAGGCGCATCAGGCAATACTACCTTACCTACTTCCAGCGATTCGCCCACCTGTTTCGGGCGGCCCTGATACCATCTTACGCCTAAGATACCGGCTGCTACTACTGCAGCAATAATGAAAAGTTTTCCTGCGGGTTTTAATTTGATTGCCATTTTATACTGTGTTTAGTTATGTTTAAAAATTGTTTGTGATAAATATTAATCCAGTAAGCCTCTATGCCTGTCTGGTGCCTGCACGCCCTTCAATCTTCCGCTATCGCTGTTTTTGTTCAGTGCAGATTGCGTATAATTGAAATCAGCGTGCATATCGAAACTGTTGATCAGCTCTATCGCCTGTGCCGATTTGGCCTTATCTTCCAGCACCTTGTCGTCCATAAAGCGGGAAGTAACATCTATGGCCGATTTAATATGGCCGATCTTCTCCCCGATACGTACTTTCAGTATCGCCAGGGCCTTTTCCGCATCCTGGTTCAGACCATCATCGCCCTTGAAGGCTTTCATGGCACTGCTCACGGCAGATAAACCAGTAGTAACGGAATAATACAAGTCCTTCTTCGCCTCCAGGTCAAGTTTGGCGTCTTCCAGCATGATCCCACTCTCATCATATGCAGCGTCAGCGAAAGAGACCAGTTTGTTCAGATCGCCCACGATGGGCGTTACATTGTCGATGTACTCCCTGCAGCGGATCACATTGTTGGCATACAGGTCTATCTGCCTGTTGTTCTTATTTTCGTTCTGCAGGATCTTTACCTTCTGAATGTTCAGCTGTAACTCCTTTTCCTTTTCTTTCAGCTTGTCCAGCAATTCACTCTGCTTACCTTTCAGTTTAGCGCTTTGTTTGAACAGGGTGTTCCTGTCCTCATAACCCTGATCGATCTTTGCCTGCAGAATCGCAAATGGATTCAGTTCTATGGCCAGACCAATCGTGTAGTTGGCAATGAACGCTGAGAAATACTTCAGCGCGCGCCAGAACTTTTTACTGGTGACCAGCAGCAGCATAAAACCGAGTATTACACCGCCAACGACCAGGTTGATCAGATTCCATGTCACGGTAACGAGCCATGGCAGTACATAGGTTGCAAACGCATACCCTAAGCCGGCAAAAAGGGAAATACCTATTATTGCGGTGGCGACGTTTTTAGGCTCGGAAAACCAGTTTGTTTTTACGGCCTTATTCATTAATTCATTCATGTTGCGTTGTTTTAAAGTATGTGTTGCTTTATCTTTTCTATGTCCTGCAGCAGCTTGTTCCTGCTGTTGGTCATTGCAGCATCATAACCGCTGCTGTTGTTTTCGATCTTCGCTTCATTCTCTGCTATCTCCTGCGTGAGTGCACCAATCTGTTGCTGCAGGCTTAGTATTTCCTGCGACAGTTTTTGTATGTGTTCCTGCACCTGGTCCATTTCCTTTTTCTTGTTCTGCACCTTGTCAAGCAAAGCCTGATCTACCGTGCTGTGAAAGGCTGCAGCATCAGCATCCAGTATCTTCACGTATTCCTGGGCGGAAGACAACAGTTTCTGTTTGTCCAGTCCCTGTGCCTGCAAACCAGCGAAGGCTGCGCTAAAGCGGGCACTTTCATCTTTGATGACATGCATCGCTTCGATCATTTTAGCGAACTCGTAATAGTCCGGCCCGGGAAGATTTGCATCTGCAAACAACCTGTTGAAGTAGTCACTGAACTTATTGTCAGTGTCTGCAGCAGTACGTGCTTCCGTATTACGCGGCGGCGAAGATGCTTGTACAGGCTGTGTTACAGCATCCTCCTCTTTTTTTGTCTTATCCTCCACCTCTATGAAGGCGGATAAGATCTTTTTACCTAGTGAGGCCATAGTTTTGTGATTTATAAGGGTGAATGAATCGCTGAGTAAAGGGCATAGCTCCGCCAGCACGACTTTTAATCGCGTATTTTTCCTAAAGCCTTATAGGGAAAAATGAAGGCAGACGATGCCTGTCATGCGGGGGCAAATAGCTATGACGCCAGTATTACTGACACGTAGCCTGCTGTTTGTGATGACATATAGGAGTGCCTATGGCAATCTATATAGCCAACTACTGGAAGTTTTACATTGTTAATTGGAAATTAGTACGAATGAATAAAACCCAGGTAATGTACCTGCTGAGCCGCTTCGCAACTCCGTCAAATTCTGTACTGTAGATTTTTTTTACAGGGTGGGAATTTCCGGTGGTTATAGCTCTTCAATGAAGGCGAGCTATCATCTTGTCCGAAAAATTGTTTGTCATGTTCTTTGGAGATTGACTCCGTTTTGTTTGATGACGTAAAGATATGAAGGGGTTAACATTTCCTTTACAAATACCAATACGAGCGGTTATTTTTGTTTCACGAATGGTAGCCGGCTATGATGAACGGTAAAATAGAGGTATAAGAGCGAATATAGGTGGTTAAACGGCAATACGCCGATTTGAACGGAAGCTCAATAATTGATTCAAAATCACCCTATTGCAGAGCAAAACGCAAAAATCAGCATCGTCAGGAATCCTACAGGAAAGGTAAAATTCCGGTACTCATCTGCTCTCTTTCTTATCATCTGCATATACTGAAAGATCTTTTTCTCCAGATCGAATAAATAATCCTGACGTCCGTCTTCATCCGATAATACTTCCTTCCAGGTTTCCACTGTAGAGGTCTGAGCCAGTGATTAAAATTGTACAAACAACAAGGAGATAGTAACAAAAGCTTTATTGAGGAAATCTATATAGCAAAGTAAATTTATTAATCTTTTGTTCAAATATTTCAACCTTCTTATATAATAGTCTTAGATAAATATCCCGTTAAAATTATCACAACAGTTTCCTACCTTTAAAATATGAATAGCCGGGATTTATTAAAACAGCACATTTCCAAAACCATAACGCTGACCGACGAGCAGTTTGATTACTTCTATTCACATTTTACGCCCTTGTCCTTTAAAAAAGGTCAGACTATCATTAGTGAGGGCGATGAAGTTGACTGCGAATATTTTGTGCTTTCCGGCTGTCTGAAAGCATTTTTCATCAATGATGATGTTAAGATGTATATCCTGCAGTTTGCCATGCCAACATGGTGGACATCTGACTATAATGCGCTCTATAGCCATACCCGTGCTACCATTAACGTTGATTGTATCACAGATGCTGAAGTCCTTTGCCTGAAAAGTGCAGATCGCGAAAAGCTCTGTGCTGAAATACACCAGGTTGAACATTTCTTTCGCTGGCGAACAAACAGGGGTTATGTAGCCTCACAGAAAAGGCTCCTTTCTTTTATGAATAATGACGCCAAAAAACGCTATGAAGAGTTGTTGACCCTCTACCCCGAATTATATAACCTGGTACCGAAACACCTGATAGCCGCCTACCTGGGCATTTCCCGGGAAACCTTGAGCAGGCTTTATAATGCCCGTTAACCCTCCCGACGTGATCTATGTCACATAATTAATGAATGTGATGTACGTCACGTAGCCACCTTGAAATTCCTTCCGTTCTTTGTGTTGTCAAATCAAACGTAAACAATTAAACATACACAAAATGGAAACGAAAAAATTTCAAATCGTAAACGCACAAAGTAATATTGACTGGATCGGCCGTAAAGTAACCGGCGCACATAATGGTACCATCGGAATTAAAGACGGTACGTTGATCCTTACTGATGGTAAATTATCGGGCGGTAATTTCGTCATAGATACTGCCTCCATCAAGATCCTGGACGTGACAGATCCTGCTACCAACGCACAATTTGCCGGCCACCTGGCTTCAGACGATTTCTTCTCAATTGACAAATATCCAGAAGCCTCCCTACAGATCACAGCTGTATCAGGCAAGCACGTTGAGGGTAACCTGACCATCAAAGGAATCACTCACCCTGTTAGTTTTGATGTAACTGTCAACACCGACAATGGCGACACAGTAACTGCGTACGGAAAGCTGGTCATAGACCGTACCAAATATGGTATTAAGTTCCGTTCCGGTAACTTCTTCAAAGATCTGGGAGATACGCTTATCTACAACGACTTCGACCTCCAGGTAAGTCTTACAGCTAAAGCTGTTTAACAAACAATTCTCACCTAAAAACGCAAAGACATGCCATTTGTAAAAATTGAGCTGACCCGCGAAGGCGTCACTCGTGAGCAAAAACAACAACTGATCAAAGGTATAACCGACCTGATCACCAATGTACTCAATAAAGATCCTCATCTGACCCATATTGCCATACAGGAAGTAGAACTGGACAACTGGGGATATGCAGGCGAGCAGATATCTGTTCTCCGCGAGAAAGGAATCACAGCAGATAAAAAATAAGAACAATGAAAAAGCAAACTATAATAGTGACCGGTGCATCATCCGGTATTGGTAAGGAAGTAGCTAAATACTTCCTCGAAAGAGGCGATAATGTCGTCATTAACTCCACCACAGCTGATAAACTGGAAGCTGCATTTAAAGAACTTGGCGGAGGAAGCAACCTCGCGATGGTAACAGGTAGTGTGAGCGATAAGAAGACCGGTGAAAAGCTGGTGGCCACAGCGGTTGAAAAATTCGGTTCTGCAGATGTACTGATAAACAACGCTGGTATATTTGAAACCAAACCATTCCTGGAAGTGGACGAAGCTTACCTGGACCGCTTTCTGAACACTAACCTGAAGGGTACATATTTCACCACTCAGGCAGTTATTCCTCAAATGCTGAAACAGCGTGGTGGCGTAGTGATCAACATAGGTACCCCCTTGGTCCATCATGCCCTGGGTGGCGTACCTATCACTGCACCAATGTCCAGCAAAGCAGCCATCCACTCACTTACACTTCAGCTGGCGGCCGAATTCGGTAAAGATAATATCCGGGTCAATACCATCGCGCCAGGTACGATCCGAACACCTATGCATGGGGATAATGCTGATGAAACCGCGGGTCTTCACTTACTGAACCGTATCGGCGAAGTAGAAGATGTTGCTGAAATGGTTTATGCGGTAGCAAAAAGTAACTTCATCACCGGCACCATCATCAATGTAGACGGTGGCGCGGGCGCCGGACATCATCTGAATTGATATGAAAACATTATTGTCAATACTCGCTTTTATGGCCTGCATTCCGCTGGCCATAAAAGCTCAAAAGGCAAACACTATGGACACGCAAAAAGCCGATGTGGCAGCTATTACAGCTGTGCTGGAAAACGCTTATTTCAAAGGCATTTATGAGGGCAACCTCGAT
The DNA here is from genome assembly GCF_900142925.1 of Chitinophaga sp. CF418. Lineage (GTDB taxonomy): Bacteria > Bacteroidota > Bacteroidia > Chitinophagales > Chitinophagaceae > Chitinophaga. Next base: position 209,614 of record NZ_FRCN01000009.1, on the reverse strand, counting down.
CTCCTGAAGCCTGTATATCACCCCGGAACATTACTTTTCGGAGATGTAAAAGGGCAACCTTATGCGAAAACACTCGACCAGTACCTGGATGGTGTGGCAAATCGCCAAAGTCCCAAAGATTCAGGGAAACCATTCAAGGGGGATATTATATCCATCAGGGCGGTGAACTCCATCGCGGTAGCCGAGGTGAAGGTAAAAATGTACGACTTTAATTACCATGAGTTTCTATCTTTCCATAAGATAGATGGCAAATGGCTTATCGTCAATAAAATGATCAGCGACGTCCAGGAATAATTTTTAATCATGTGGTATAATACAAAAGTAACGGAGATGCTGGGTATTGAATACCCTATCTTTCAGGGCCCTTTTGGCGGTCGTCTTTCATCAGCTGAATTGGTGGCTGCGGTATCAAATGCAGGAGGACTTGGCGGGTATGGGGCTTATACCCTCACGCCACAGGAGATCATTGAAGTAGATCAGGAGATCAAAGCGGCCACAGCCAAACCTTATAATATCAACCTGTGGGTGTCAGATACAGACGCTACCAATGGAACAGTCACGGAAGCCAGATATGAAGAGGTGAAAGCATTTTTCAGGCCATACTTTGAAGAGACAAATATTCCTTTCCCTGAAAAGCCCGCACCATTTAAAAGCAGGTTTGAGAACCAGGTGGAAGTCATCCTGGATGTCCGTCCGAAAGTCTTCAGCTTTGTGTTTGGCATACCATCAGCAGATATACTGGAACAGTGCCGTAAACGGGGTATCATTACCGCAGGTGCTGCTACTACGCTGGACGAAGCAATCGCCCTTGAAAATGCCGGTATAGACCTCATCATCGCATCCGGTTTCGAAGCCGGCGGACACCGCCCCTCGTTCCTGAGCGCTACAGAGTTGTCTTTCACGGGAACCTTCGTGTTGGTTCAGCTTATCAGGGAAAAGGTAAAAACACCCGTCATCGCCGCCGGTGGCATTGCGAATGGCAAAGGTATCGCTGCAGCAATGACACTGGGCGCCAGCGCTGCCCAGGTAGGAACCGCCTTCCTGGTCTGCGACGAGTCCAACGCACTGCCTGTTCACAGGCAAATGTTACTCTCTGATGCCGCGAAGTACACTACACTGTCAAAAGCTTATACCGGCAGGCTTGGCCGGGGGCTGGCCAACAGGATCACAAGAGAGACCGGAAACGAAGCCCCTTATCTCCCCTTCCCTCTGCAGTCCACATTTATGTCTTCCTTGAGAAGTGCTGCTGTTCAACAGCAAAAATGGGATATGGTATATTTCTGGGGAGGGCAGATAGCCCCCGTGTTGAAACATACAAAAGCCAGCAAATTGATGCAATCATTAATAGAAGAAACTTCTGCCTGTTTCAGCGAGCTGAAGGCCTAATAGCACACAGGCAGATAGTCAACCAGATGTAAGGCAAAAAGGCTACTAGTGTAGTCTTTTTGTCGTTTTTAAGGTTTATTACGGGTAGCGCCTATTTCTCCGATAGCTGCTGTCAGTAAAGTATTGAATCCTGAAGGATTTTCATTCATCGGATAATGTCCAGTTCCGTGAATAGGTAACAACACATATGTTATACCTTTTTTCGTCAATGCAGCAGTATCTGTAGGCGTGTAATCACTGTTGATCAGGTAGATCGTCTTTCTCAAAGCAGCCAGTTTATCACTTCCCGGATAGCTGTCTCCCCTCTCCAGGCAGTCAATGGAAATAACAGTATCTGCATTGGCTATATCATTCAATACCCTTGCCTTTACCAGTGTATCCGTTGTGGGTGAGAATAAAAACTGGCTGACGTTGGGCAATACTACTGCCTTATAATTCTGCCGGGCGCCCTTATAAAAGTTAGCAGCCGCAGTATCAGGCTGAGTTGGGTCCCATCCTGCATTCTTGAAATTGTCTACACCAACTAATCCGATCACCCGGTCTTTATTATGAAGCGCCGCTTCGACGATAATATTTCCACTCATAGAATGTCCCACCAGGATAACATTCTTTAAATCCAGCTGTTGCATGACCGCAGAGAGGTCTTCACCATATGCCTCTACCGTCCATTTTTCCCTGTTCTTTCCGGAGGTCCCGAAACCCGGTAGGTCTACTGCCACCACCCGGTATTTTGGCTGGAAGAAGTCAAACTGATCTTTCCAATAGCCTTTATTGATACACCAGCCGTGCACAAAAAGCAGGGTGGTATCTCCTTTCTTACTGTCGTCATAGCTAATATCCACTCCATGGTTGCTTATCTTTACCAATTCACCAGCGGCCCCTTCCTTTTGAGGCCCTGTCTGATGGCAGGAAAATTGGATGACTGATAATATTGTCAGTAAGGTTACAGGCAGATAGTGTTTCATAAACGTATGCTTTCTGATGTTTAGGGGCAATTTAATGAAAATCCGGTCCCGCATAAAATAAGAAGACCGTTCGCCGATGGCGAACGGTCTCTTTTGAAAAGGATCTATTCGTTATACTTATTCTACAACAACCTTCTTACGGCTGTCTCCTATAGAGATAATGTAAATTCCTTTAGGCCAGTTGGAAACATTTACCTGCAGCTGGTTAACGTTAGCGTTAACTTTCGCCTGGTATACTACCTGACCGCCAATGCTGTAAACCTTCAGTACAGAAGACTGAGCAGCTCCTTTCAGCTGAACATTCAACACGTTTGTTGCAGGATTTGGAGATACATTAACAGAGAAAGTATTTTCAATGCTTTTCGCAGGGGCAGCCATTGCGAGCCTTCCTGCAGCTGCATCACCATAAACTTCAAATTCCCAGATAGAGAAGCCATATGGAGTAGATCTCTTCAGGCCGTGTACCCTTACATAACGGGCATTAACAGCTGCAAAAGTCAGATCTTCTGTACCACCAACGCCGGCTGTTACAGTTTTCTGTACAGTCCAGTTGATAGTATCATTGGATGTTTCGATAGTGTAAGATGTTGCAAAGGCTGTTTCCCATTTCAGCACCACTCTTGAAACATTCTGCGCTGAACCCAGATCAACAGCTAACCATTCGTTATCTGTATAACCGGAAGACCAGCGTGTAGATGTAGCGTTACCGTCAACCGCACTGGCAGCAGGGAAATCTGCTGTTTCGATTGAAGAAGCCCAAACTCTTTTATTGAGAGCAAGATTATTGGATGCAGCCTGCTGTACAAAGTTGATCCAGTTGAAGTTAAATTCGTTTGAATCAAAAACAACACGCAGTACTTTCTGACCGGCAGTCAGTGCTGGTGTAGTTACATTCACAGTAGCCCATGTCTGCCAGCCAGCAGTATTTGGAACTGTAATGGTACCAGAGATGTTCTGTCCGTTCAATTCAATATGGAATGTTTTTCCGGCAGCAGTCGCAGCTACTCTTGCCTGCAGTGTATATACGCCTGCCTGTGCAACGTTCACTGTATACTCCAGCCATTCGCCAGTCTGGATAGTACCTACGTTATATCCGCCTTCAGTAGCAGCCTCAATATCCACACCTTCTGCAGTACGGTACTGACCCTGTGTATTGGTTGCTGTCAGATCATGGTAAGCTACGCCTTCTCCACCATCATCAAAGTTCTCAGCTTCGATCTTTCCAGGAATTGCCCATGCAGTTCCTCCATGAGGAGCCTGCGGAGCTGCGCCATACACTTCCACCTCAAAAATGGAATAACCATAAGTGGTAGCTCTTGAAATACCATGAATTCTCACGTAACGGCCAGATCCAGATAAACCAGTCAGGTCATTCACCAATGTGGTATTACCACTCACCGATTTTACCGGAGTCCAGTCGCTGGTATTTGTTGATACCTCTACCTGGTAAGCAGTTGCATAAGCAGCTTCCCACGTAATTTTCACCCTGTTGATATCATAGCTGGCGCCCAGGTCAACGTATAACCATTCGTCGTCAGTGAAACCAGAAGACCAGCGTGTAGCATAGTTACCGTCAGTAGCATTAGCTGCTGCCAGGTTCTGTGTTGTATTTGCTTCTGTAGAAGATACAGTCACCTGCTTGCCAGAGGCCAGGTTCTGAGGTACTGGCGTACTGCCGTTACAAACATTACCCAGAGTGCTGTAAATAGCATTGATATCACCATATTCTGTAGCGATGTCCCAGATCATGATACCACCTGCAGTTGTTTTTGCCAGGTTGGATTTTCTGATATGTTCAGCTGTATTATTATCTCCACTGTAAAATGGCACACCCAGCATTCTTTTGCTTTGTGCTACACCACGTGACGTCCAGTAAGCAATAGAATTTGTAGCCAGGTTGTCATCACCATAACACATGATATTCACCAGGTCCAACATGGTAATATTATCGTAGTTGTTCCCGTTATTCTCGGCGCTTTCTGATACTGCTGCCGTAAATAACTTACCCATTCCATGGAACTTGGCTCCAAGAACAGTGGCTACGTTATTCCATTTAGTCTTTGTAGTCGGATATTCCCAATCCAGGTCAATACCATCCAGGTTATACTTGGTGATCAGGTTAGCACAGGCATTTGCCAGGTTGTTGACATAAGTGCTGTTATTTGCGATCGTTTCAAAAGGCGTATTGCTGGGTGAAGAGCTAAGCCAGCCGCCAATTGACAAAAGCACTTTTACGTTAGCAGCGTGTGCTCTGTTTACAAGATCAGTCAATACGGCCCCATTGTCCACACTGCCGATGTTACCATCAGAACCTGGTATAGCAAACGCATAGCAAATATGGGTATACTTGCTATAGTCCACTTTTGAAGGACTGTTGATATAAGCGCTACCACCAGCTACCCATGACGGATAATATCCTACGATATTATAGCATGATACCTGGGCAAAACTGGCTCCAGAAAGCAGTAGGAGCCCTGCAAGAAATAAGTGTTTAATTCTCTGCATAATTAGAGTTTTTAATGATTATATGAAGGATAAATCTTCAATGAGGGAGCGATGCCATTGGCAAAATACTTGTAGTCATAATAAAATGCATATCCGGACGGCACCATGAAAAGATCAAGGTACTGTCAACAGTTTGAATACTTGAATGGCATCAATGTAAACGTCCTGTGCTGAAAGCTACAGGCCTATTGTAATGGCAAGGAACATTTGCAAATTGTAATGGATTTTTAATTGGTTATTCTGATAGGTTTATTGCCGGCCAGCTAATGTTATATTTTGATAATATAAAGATATGTCTAATTCGTATGTCCGCCAATAGATATTCATTTTTTTTTCAGGAACAGGCATGCGAATCCATACTGCCGGATACATTGGATTGATAATTAACCTGATAAGGCTATACGTCTTTAATACATCATCTTATGAACCTCCAGGATGCCCGCAGTATAAGTACCTTCATATTACGACATACCTTTGTTTTCCTTTTTTATTCTATCTTTCCATTACCTATATCATCTCATTTTAAAACATCAACATGAAAAAAATTCTCGCCGTGCTGATATGCTTGTCCTTTATTAACAATGCATTTTCTCAGACAACATCCAAAGAAAAGAAAATAAAGGAAATGCTGGAATTGGTTGGCTCCGGTAAAATAGGTGTACAGGTAGCACAGCAAATGCTGACTAATTTCCAGGAGCGGTTCACGACTGTACCGGCTGAATTCTGGGACAAAATGAAAGCAAGCATTAATGCAGATGACCTCATCAATCTCACCGTACCTGTATATGCGAAGTATTATACTGAAGAAGACCTGGACCAGATAGTCGCGTTCTACAAAACACCAGCTGGCCAAAAAGTAATAGCGGTAACGCCGCAGATCGTGCAGGAATCAATGCTGTTAGGCCGGGAATGGGGACAAAAGCTGGGTGAAAAGATCCTAAGTGAGATGAAGGCTAGCGGTTATGATCCAGAGAAAGTAGAGCAGTAATATAACTAAAGCAGCCGCACCGAAGGCGCGGCCGCTTTATATTTCCCCGTATAATATCTTTAAAAGTTAGGATCGAAATTGAAGAAGATCGGATTAGAGAGCCCCACCATATTCCCACTCAGCTTCATAGACTCCGGTACCTGCGGATAAGGAGTAGCCGGGCCTTCTACCGTCACACGGTAATAAGTTCTACCCACTGTAGCCGGGGTATCTGTAAACTCAGCAACAGGATTTTTACCTGTCACTTTTAAGCTATCGAATTTATTACCATTCTTCACGATGTTGATAGTATAAGTCTCTTCCGGAACAGTTTTCCCTGTCAACTGAATACGGAACTTAACAGGTTTACCGGTCGGTTTAGTGTTATCCCCCATCATCATATCCATTTTACTATCCTGGTCAAGATCTGCGTAGAACTCAACACGTGGCGCATATGGATTTGCGCTTACTGACACCCTCCCGTTTGTCAACGCATCCACAACGGCCTGTGGAGTCCGCGCAGTGGCATATACCCAGGTAGTAGGCGTACCTACATAGTTTGCTTTCGCCTGTACGCTGTTCTTTGTTTCTTTATCGGGTGAATCAGGAGTGCCATGATGCGCATCACTTCCTCCCCTGCCCGTCAGTTTGCGGCCGGATGAAAGCATGTCATCCCATATCATGATTGCATTTTCATTCTTCGACCAGATGGCGGAGTTCCATACTTCAATAGACTCGATCATATCATAGGAATACCCGAAATGGTCTTTACCACTGGGATGATTGGCCGACAGATGAACACCTAACTGCTTTTTTACGGCGCCTATCACAATGTCGCGCTGATCGCGGACGTCGTATAAGCGCTGATGATCGTATGGTTTTGCAGAGAACACGTTACCATGCCCGCGGGTGGTTGTCCACTCTGCACCATACAGCAACAATACGGAGTCCGATTTGAATTCAGGATCTGCCCATGTGTTATGTGCAACATCTCCCTCCACGTGATTATCGTGGTCAGTGATGCAGATGTAATCAATACCTGCAGCTTTGGAAAAGGAAATGATCTTTGAGATAGGATTATTGGAAGATTCCTTACTATGCCGGGAATGCAAATGCAAGTCCCCTTTTAACCACACACCACCTTTCAGGCTGGCTACAGGCGGCAGATTGTTAAGTTCCGCAGGCGCCCATGGACTGGTATGAGCTGACTGCCCCAGTGCAGCATTAGTGAAGCAGCTTGCCATAGTTACCAGTAATCCGGTACAGGCAACATTCTTCAGCAACATTTTTTTTCTGTCATTCTTGAACATCATATTAAAATTATTATGGTGGCATTAAAAGCTTAGCGCATATAGGGAGAAGAAACTGACATCTGCGCCGCAAAGGTATATATCGGCAAAAGTTGAGGGTGTTAAATTTAGATCAAGAGATCATTAAATGTGATAGCCGGTTTGGCATTACGGCCGTTAACATTAAATAACAGTTCTTAAACAGGGTCTGGCATAGTTTTATCATTATTAAAGCTGAAAAGGAGGTTTAAACGGACTGCAGACGCTTAACTCAATATTCATCACGCTAATTTAAACTTCACAACATGAAAGCTTTAAAATATTTCGCCATAACAGCCATACTTATTTCCGGATTAAGCAGTTGCCTTGTTGTCCGAGATAGGCCGGGATATTATCAACCCCGTCCTCATTATCATCATTATCATGGACACGGACATTACAGATACTAGCAAAAAGCCCCTCACTTCAGAGGGGCTTTACTTTATAAATACGATACATCAGGAAACAGACAATCCTCCGTCAACAGGTAGTATTACACCTGTTACCCACGAGGAATCGGCAGTTGCCAGCATTGCAACATGCGCAACTATATCGGTTACGTCCCCTCTTCTTTGTAAAGGAATAGATGTTCTTTCACTTTCGTGAATGGCCTGGATGATTTCCAAAGGCAATCCCGCATTGGCCAGAACAGGTGTATTCGTAGGCCCGGGCGCTACTGCATTTACGCGGATCCCCAGCGGAGCCAGTTCCAGCGCCCACGTTTTTGTCAGCATATTAATACCCGCTTTCGCTGCCGCATAAGCGCTGATTTCCGGATAGACCTTAATACCATGACTGCTGCTGATGTTGATAATATGCCCTTTTGTGGCTGTCAGGAAGTCAAGACAACCAGAAGTGAGCAATGTGGGAGCGATCACATGCGTCCGGTACATAGACTCCATTGATCTGCTGCTGATACCTTTCAGCGGCGTCAGTTCCACATGGTCGGCGTTATTAATAAGTACGTCCAGTTTTCCACTCCAGTTCATGCGGATAAACTGTAATATCTTTTGCTCGTCACCTTCTATTTGCGTGTCGTATTCCAGTGTATTCAGCCCTGGCAGCTCATTCGCCAGGGTAACAAGCTTTTCTTTATTTCTACCCGTTATTAAAACCTGCCATCCTATGGAATAAAAATGCCGCGCTATTCCCTCTCCAATACCGGAGGATCCTCCGGTGATCAAAATGTTCCTATTCATAAACTCACTAATTTTGTGCAAAGGAAAGCAGCAATCAGGTGTTTTTAAAGAGCTTACCTCAGTGTAAGTGAGTGTGACCAAGGTTGGCTTTACCTACTTTCGGGCTTTTTTAAAAAACGGTTTTATGGCTTATAACAGAAAAATGACATTAGACTGCGACTCCAATCCAAATGCAGATTGTGCATTGGAAGCCGCATTGTCAATAATAGGTGGGAAATGGAAGCTGAAGATCTATAAGGCGCTAAGGAATGGTGGCAATGTAAGATTCTCGGCCATACACAAATCATTACACGATATATCGGAAAAAACGCTGGCTGCACAACTGCGTGAACTGGAAAACGACGGTATTGTTACCAGGACCAGCTATCCGGAAATACCACCCCGCGTAGAGTATGCATTAACAAAACTGGGCGCACAACTTGAGCCGGTATTCGAATCTTTGAATAACTGGGGGAAAGCATATGTGAACGGCCGCTCTGCTGCCGTGGTGGCAAATGAAGGATTTGAGTAAGGAGCTTCCCAGCGGATCACTCATGATATCGCTGATGTAACTGCCTGAATATTTCCTCCATCTTTTCATTATTCTTAGCGCTGGCTGGATGAGCTTTAATATCCTGCTGTACATAACGGACACGGTTTTCTGTCAGCGGATGCGTACTGATAAACTCAGGGATCTTCAATTGATGATCCAGTTTCTGTAATTCCTGCATCAGCTGTACCATACCCTGCTGATCTACCTGGTTGCGGCGCATGGTTTCCAGACCGGTAATATCGGCCTGCTCCTCATACTGACGGGAATAGGTAAGGCTATAAATAGAGGTCGCATTAGCATATAAAGTACCTACCACACCACCTGCGTCACTGAACATCGCTGACAATAGCAAACTTGTGCTCAGATCACGGCATAATTTACGAACAGAATGACGGCGGGTAACATGCGCCACTTCGTGGGATAATAATGCCGCCAGTTCCTCTTTCGTACGCAGTTTCTTCAGTAGTCCGGTATAAATCATCACATAACCACCGGGAAGTGCATAGGCATTCTCGATAGAACTGGGCACTACCGTGAAAACAAGAGAGTCGGACGCATCCCACTTCATCTGGGCGGCAAACTTCGTCAGCAGTTCACTACCAGCGGTATCTATCTTCTCCTGCATGCCATTACGTGCTGCAATACCAATCTCCTTATCGAAAGACCTGGGCAGTTGGTCAACCACCTTGTCTGCACACCAGGGCAGTATAAAGAAATGGCCGGCAAGCAGAATACCAATGAGTATTAACAACGCGATCAGGCCTACTTTATAACCACCACGCAGTGCCAGCCCATGTAGACCGGCACCGCGTGTGTATTTGTAATTTTTAAGGAACTCTTCTACAAAAACCGGGTCATTCACTTCCAGCGTACCAGCTTCTTCTCCCGCATAGGTAATACGGATAAAATTGCGGTCACTTACCTGTACAGATATCTCACTAAAGAACCATCGCATTTCCCGGGGAGGCATGCCCTCCTGGGTATAATCCAGCAACAGACTTCCAGAGAATACCTCCACATTAACAGGAATGGCCTTTGCTACCTGGTGATTGTAATACTGTCCCTTGTACATATTTTTATTAGATAATATTCAGATCAAACATATCCACGAGATCCTCGCCTGTTGCATTTCTGTATTCTTCTTCTGTCTGTGCAAGTTCTGACAGCTCGATGTCTCCTACTATTTCAACATTTGATAACAGGAATTCCACGGTACGTGTCTGCACCCAGGCGAAAGCGATACCGAACGTAAAAATAAGGAGGATGAAATTTACGATCAGCAAACCAGCAAAATTGCTGCCGGAAGCTGTAGAACGAAATGTGAAAGTCTTACCATCCTGAACGAGGCGCAGGTTATCGATGTAATAACGGAAGATATCTGCCTGCCACCAGAAGGAATAGATACCCAATGTCACAATAGACAGGAGATATCCTTTCAGGTTCATAAAGAAAAAGTCTCCACCGTCTCCATCATAGCGAAACTCACCACTGCCGAAACGGATATTACTCATCACATAGTTACGGATCTTGATAATTGCCCAGGAACCATAGATACCAAAAGTAACAATCGTCAGCAGTATCTCTTTAAGAAACAGCTTCATAAATGGTTTCCTCTCTCCACGGTAACCGAAACGGATCCCTCTCCAGGATGTTCTGGACCAGTGGTAACGGTTTGCTCCGTGGATCGCTGCCGGTACAACAAATAACAGGAAAACCAGGTAAAACGCCATCCCTACGTAAGGCATTTTAAAATAAGCAAAGACATTCACAAGAATGATCACTGCCAGAAAAAGTCCCATAGCCTTCAGAAACCCTTTGAACATCTCTTTACCCGTACCGTTCCAGGCAAGACGGGAACCATCCAGCTCAGTGGATGAGTAGAGATATTGTAATTTCTTCGCCTTTGCCCAGGGATAATACAGGCCGAGCGTTACAGTTGTAAGCAGCCAGTTCAAAAAAAGAATGCCAAAATAAGTACCACCGTCACCGTGAAATGTCAATGCGGGGGTTTTAATTACAGTGCCCGAGGGGCCATACTGTTGTTCCATGTGTAGGGGATTAAGTCTAGGTTAATAATTAATAACAACAAATATATTAAATACTTTTATATTTCTCTTAACATATTGCATTAAGCAACAAAACATCTTTTCCTTTGTTTTTGAAGCAGTTATGACAAAATCTACTAACTTCATTATATGAAACCATCCTTGTTAGTACTCCACGGCGCCATTGGTGCATCCCGTCAGTTAAGAGCAATAGCTGCGCAGCTGTCAACACAGTATGAAGTACATCTTTTTGACTTTCCCGGTCATGGGGGAAAGGAACTGCCCGAAGGTCCATTTTCCATAAAACTCTTTGCAGAAGCTGTGCTGGAGTATATAGAGGTGCATCACCTTCAGCAGCTGACCATTTTTGGCTATAGCATGGGAGGTTATGTAGCCATGTACCTGGCAAAACATCATCCGCAACAGATAGCAAGGGTCATTACCCTGGGTACCAAATTCCACTGGGATGAAGCTACGGCCGCCAAAGAGATCAAAATGCTGGATATCGCTGCTATCACCGCAAAAGTACCTGATTTTGCAGCTGCTCTGGCCGATATGCATGCCCCGAACGACTGGAAAGTAGTGCTGCAACGTACAGCCGATATGCTGACTGATATGGGCAGGGACAACCCACTGAAACCCGACGACTACAAAGACATAACAACCGATTCTCTTATTATGCTGGGCGACAGGGATAAAATGGTGACCCTGGAAGAGACGATCGCCACCTACAAAGCCCTACCCGATGCAAAGATGGCCGTATTGCCCGGTACCCCCCATCCGGTGGAAAAGGTGACGCCTTCATTGCTGGCCTTTTTTCTTAGTTAAAAGACAATAAATTCACCACTTTCGGTGAGTCTAATAAAAAGTAAGGGCTGTCCATCTACTGACGGACAGCCCTTACTTTTTATTAAACTACTTTACTTTCCTATTTCAATTGTAAAAGTATCTTCCGGCGAAGCAATGACGTCATCCCCTGATAGATTACTGTGAGGTACCGGATAATAATTACCCGTCAGGGTCAATCCCTTATCCGTTCTCTCCAGCGAGATCTTCAGGAAACCATGTTTGTCATCACAATAAGCTTCCAGTTCTACGTTGTCAAACAGTGGGTTTTCATTGGTGAACCGCTCATCTTCCAGGGAAGCTATTGCATGCAGCTCGTCATATCCCCCACCACCGGCAACAATAAAACACACAGGCCTACCCTCCGCATAGTTCCTTTTAAAACGCTGATAGTTATGTACATGGCCACTGAAAACAATATCCGGCCTGATACCCGTTTCTGCAAAAACTGATTCCAGTAATGTGATCATAGGAATACTGGCCCCATGGTTTACATCCGAAGAATAAGGCGCATGATGTATACATAGTATCAATGCCTTCTCCGGCCTTTCCTGATCGGCAGCTTTCAGCTCTTCTTTCAGCCAGTTTCTTTGTTCTTCGGTGACGATCCCGAATTTAGGTACATTGCTATGCATTCCGATAATGTTCGCAAGCGGTGTGTTTAGTGTCCAGTATACATTGGGCTGAACCATACTTTCCCTCTCCGATCCACCACTGAATGCCACCTTATGGGGACTCGTATCACAAAATACAGTCATGAAGGCATCCAGGCTGTTATAAGGAGCCACATCCGGATTGACATCACTATCATGATTGCCTGCTATGGCAAAGATAGGCCCCGGGTAAAGTTTATAAGGATCAAAGAACTGGCGCTGATACTGTGACGCCTCCCCATGGTTGTACACTACGTCTCCCAGATGATAAAGGAACTGTGGCTTGTCATCTTTTGACACGGTGTACTGCCTGACCATTTGTCCCACTACCTTTTCCTGGAAATCCGGGCTACGCAGGCTACCGGTATCGCCCACCATGTGAAATGTCATTTTATCGCTACTGATATCAGGAATGACACGCTGTATAGATAAACGGTAAGGATAAGCGCCGCTCGGCTTCGGCAATGCCCTGAATTTATAGGAATCGTCCGGCTGGTCTTTCTTTAGCACAGGTGTTTTATATCTCATGACAATATCAATAGTACAGGGTAAAGATAAGCGCAAAAATGACTACTAGGTAGTAGTGAGATGATTAATAATGCCCTCTTATCTTACTATGAATCTGTTCATCATACAATTTCCTCAGCTGTGTATGGGTAGAAGATGGCAATGGCTGTAAGCCGGAAGCTGCCACATTACTGTTCACCTGACTGATCTTTGATGCACCTGGAATAACGGTCGTTACCTCCGGATGATCCAATATCCAGCGAATGGCCCACTCTGCCATACGCTCATCAGGCAACAGCGTCCTGATGCTGTTTGCCAGCCTCACCCCTTCCCCGAATTCAACACCCGAAAAAGTCTCTCCTGTATTAAAAGCCTCACCGTTTGCATTGTAATTGCGGTGATCTTTATCTCCAAAAACAGTATCTTCTTTAAATTTCCCGCTCAGCAGTCCGCTGGCCAGCGGTACACGTATGATCAGCGCCACTCCCTTCTCTTTTGCTTTCGCAAAAACCTCCTCTGCCACATGCTGTCTGAACAGATTAAAAATGATCTGCAATGATGCAAGCCCTTCCTGTTCCAGGCATATCAATGCTTCTTCAGAGGTCTCCACACTGGCGCCGAAATAACGGATCAGGCCTTCCTGCTGTAATTTTCGCAAATGATCAAACACCTTCCCTGAGCGCATTTCCTCAGTCGGTATACAATGTAGCTGTTCCAGGAACAGTTGGGAAAGGCCCAGATGCTGCAGCGATTCCTCCGCATGACGTTTCATCGCGTCATATGTAAAGTTCTGCGGCCAGCCATTACTTGCATCTCCCCTGCGTCCCAGTTTAGTGGCAACGAAAATCTCTTTGCCTGCTGATTGCAGAAATTTGCCAATGATGGTTTCACTCACACCCATTCCATATACATCCGCCGTATCTATAAAATTGCCGCCGGCAGCTGTATATGCCTGCAGTATTTTTATGGCTTCTTCCTCATCAATATTTCCCCAGTCAGCACTTCCCAGTTGCCAGGTACCGAGTCCTACTTCCGCTACCTGCACGTCTTTAAATGGTCTGTAATTCATAACTTATAACGATTTGTAATTGTTGCGCTGCAAACTAATCTATAAAACCTTCCTGCTGTAGTTTATCCAGAATGGCGATCACACCAGGGGCCTGTGCCTCCTGTCTGGAATAATCTGCTACTGAAAAGAAACGTACTTCTCCTATTTCAGCCGCCGGTTCAGGTATAATATCCCGGTGTAACCAGTAGCAGTCCTGTTCCATGATGATGCCTTCTTTTTCACCAAAAGCAGGTGCAGTAACATGCGTGTAATACACGAGCTCCTGTTCCGTCATACTAACATTCAGCTCTTCCGCTATTTCCCTGCATAAGGCCCCGGTCTCCGACTCTCCCGCATCCACCTTACCTCCGGGTAAATAAAAACATTGTTTATTCCTGCTATAAGCCAGTAAAAGTTTCCGTTGCTGAACTGATAAAAGCCCAACTGTTTTAAGCGCCGTCATTTGTATGAATAGTATTCAGGTTCCCTGACCGTTCAGCAACTGCTTCACCACATGTTTGTAGTTCTTTCCCAGTGGCAGCTGTTTGCCATTCTTCAGGCTAATAATATTTCCCTCAATATAGCGCACAAATTTCTTATTGAGGATATAAGATTTATGAGTGCGGATGAAGGTATCTGCAGGTAGCTGGCTCTCAAAGCTGCTCAATGTTCTGGGGGTCAGCAGGAAACGCTGTTCATCCCATACCTTAACATAGTTACCCAGACTCTCGAGGTAGTATATATCTTCCGGGTCCAGTAAGATCTGTTTCTTATCAGACTTAATGTAGATTCGTTCAGGAACAGCTGTTGTAACCTGTGGCGGTGCCGCTGCCAGCGCTATGGTTGTAGCTTGTTGCCTTAGGGTGTAATCAGATAGTGCCCGGTTGGCGGCCTTCAGGAAACGATCAAAGCGGAAAGGCTTCAGCAGATAGTCGCATACATCCAGGTCAAAGCTCTCCAGCGCATGTTCTTCATAGGCAGACGTGATGATAACAAGTGGACGTTGCTGCAATGTTCTCAGAAAATCCAGCCCGTTCAACTTAGGCATGCGAACATCCAGGAAGATAAGATCTATAGCCTGCCCGTTCAGAAAATCCGGCACTTCCATAGCCCTGTAGCACTGTCCGCAGTTCTCCATGAAGGGAACGTCCTCCATATATCGCAGAATAATATCGTGAGCCAGTGGCTCATCATCCACTATTAAACATCGCAATCTCATGAGAGGTCCAGTTGCATTTCAGCCTTAAATGTATGATTTTTTACAGCGGTTTTCAGGGAATGCCGGCCTGGGTACAACAGCGCCAGCCGCTTTTGCAGGTTGCCGAGCCCTATGCCTGCATTGCCGGTAGTACCTGGTTCGAAGGAGTTCTCACAGCTGAAATACAGCTGCCGCTCAGTACAGGTAAGATGCAGGTGCAGGAATGCGGGGCCATCTGCCGGCGCTATACCGTGCTTAAAGGCATTCTCAATAAAGACGATCAACAGCATAGGCGGTACCGGTTGAGCATCATCATTGACGTGCTGTGCGAACTGCAGGTCCAACTGCATTTTCAAACGGATCTGCTGCAGCTGCATATAGTCGGCTATATACTTTATTTCCTCTCTGATAGGGACAGTCGCCTCATTTCCTTTATAGATCACATAGCGCATCAACTCCGACAACTGAAGGATGCTTTCCGGCGTTTGTTTTGACTGTTGCAGACTTAGTGCATACAGGTTATTCAAGGTATTAAAGAAGAAATGAGGATCCAGTTGTTGCTTTAAAAGGTCAAGCTCCGCGCGCGTCTTTTCCTTTTCCAGCGATACGATACGGTTGTTTTGCTTCGCCCATTGCAGTGCCAGTACAATAGGCAGTGTTAAAAATATAACAGACAATCCGCCAAAAGCATTCTCCAGTAAAAACGGATTTTCTGAAAAGATCCCTCCTAAAAGACTATTGACAGGCAATAAAGCTAATAATTGTCCCAGCACCGGGTAAAGAAAAGCCATCGCCGCAAATACACTCATCACATA
Organism: Chitinophaga sp. CF418; assembly: GCF_900142925.1. Taxonomy (GTDB): domain Bacteria; phylum Bacteroidota; class Bacteroidia; order Chitinophagales; family Chitinophagaceae; genus Chitinophaga. Next base: position 193,620 of record NZ_FRCN01000009.1, on the reverse strand, counting down.
AAGCACAATGCCCCTTTGCTTCAAGACCCTGGCCACCAGGAAACGGCTATTAATATAGTACAACAGGTAACCACACAAATACATGAACATGAACTGGGCAATAAAACTCAAAAAAACACCCGGCCTTGTGACAATCTTATACAGGTCAAACTCATAACCGATCAGTAGTTGCTCCTTTGTGTGATAGCGCGGATTATCCAGGCTGGACACCGCCATAGCCGAAAGCGTAATAGCAATGAGCAGCAGGCTGACCAACACTGCTTTATCAAGACTGATCTTATTGACCCATCTCACATGGCGGCCTCTTTGCTGATAATAAACAAGTGCTGACAATAACAATTCCAGCGAAATACAACAAATAGCGACTGTGACCAGAGAACCCACCGGACGCCCACCCAGCTTAAAAACAATACAAAAAGCAGTAATAAGGGGCAAACAAACAACATAACAAAGCAGCCAGTACAAAAGATACCGCCTCCGTGACAATTCCTGCAGCCATTGCATTCTGTTCCAGGAGAATACAAAGGCAGGTATTTGTATCATTGCCGATATGAGTACGTGAATAACGAACACGCCCCACGTAACCGGCCGAATCTCCAGGATGCTGATCCATATCAGCATGCCTCCAAACAGCCATACATCCAGGCGCTTCACCAGCGCCCCTTGTCTTTTAGTTAATTCATTCATATTGCAAACAAATAAAAGAACACTTATTCAATCACCCGCACAAATATTAATGACGAAAGCAGTATTTTTCATGATGTACGTCGACGGTAGCGAAAATAATTCAATTGCAGTCGTTTGTCATCTTCCGTCACAGTTTCCTCATTTATAGTTGACCACACTTCCACCGAAACCTAGTTTGCATGCATATTCAACTACCCAGCTATATATGCACAGACTACAAATAAAACACCTCACCAAAAGTTACAGCAATAATATCAAAGCGCTGGACGACATCTCACTGGATATTTCCAATGGCATGTTCGGATTACTTGGGCCCAATGGCGCAGGCAAATCATCTTTAATACGCACGCTGGCTACTTTGCAGTTACCCGACAGCGGACAGGTCTTGTTCGACGGCAAAGATATCCATCAGCATCCCCAGGAGCTGCGAAGCCAGCTGGGATATCTGCCCCAGGACTTTGGCGTCTATCCTAAAATATCCGCGATGGCATTGCTGGACCATTTTGCTGTACTGAAAGGACTATTAAATAAAGCAGAAAGGAAAGAGCAGGTACTGGCCCTTTTACATCAGACCAACCTCTATGCGGTCAGAAAACAGGCCGTCAGTACCTTCTCAGGGGGAATGCGGCAAAGGTTTGGTATTGCACAGGCATTGCTGGGTGCTCCTCAGCTGATCATTGTTGACGAACCTACTGCCGGTCTGGACCCTCAGGAGCGCAACCGCTTCCATGACCTGCTCAGTGAGATCGGGGAACAGGTGGTTGTATTGCTCTCCACACATATCGTGGAGGATGTGCATGACCTGTGTCCTGAGATGGCCGTATTGGCCCATGGGAAGGTCATTTTACGGGGAAAGCCGGCCTCGCTGACTGATGCCCTGGAAGGGCGGATCTGGCGGAAAACGGTCTCTAAAGATGCGCTGTCGCATTTCCAAACAGACTTCAATATTATTTCCACCCGCAGAGTAGCAGGCAGCATACAATTGCATGTGCTTGCCGATGATTGCCCCGATCCCGGATTCGAACCGTTTCATCCCGGGCTCGAAGATGTTTATTTCTCTGCATTATTTGGAGCGCAATGTCGCGGAAAGGAGGGTGTGATATGTTAAGCGCCCTGTCTGGATTTGAAGTACGATACCATTTCCGGCAGCTTACCTTCCAGATAGCTGCTCCGCTATTCCTTGGAATGGGAATGCTGGGCGTACACGGCAACTTCGGCGGCAGTGATGTACACGCCAATGCTCCCTATGTCATCACATATATTATCAGTATCCTTTCCCTTTTCTCTATTTTCGTCAGCACCTTATTCTGTGCGAATGTTGTTCTGCGGGACACCACCTACGGAATGGATGCTGTATTATTTACTACAGCAGTAAGGCGCTTGCCTTATTTCACTGTCCGGTTCATGGGATTAGTACTGGCTGTGCTGCTTGTGCTCTGTTCCTCAATCGTGGGTATGCTGACAGGTGCGCTATTGGCAGATAGTTCCCGCCTGGGCGCCTTTGATCCCAGTTACTTTATTCAGCCACTTTTTGTTTTTGGGATACCCAATATCCTGTTCGTTTGCAGTATTATATTCTGCACAGCAGTACTGACCAGGGATGTCCGCGCTACCTATGCTGCAGGAGTACTGTTATACATTCTTTACACTGTCAGCGCCATACTTGGCAACTCTCCGCTTTTTGCCAGTTCAGCGCTGAAAACGAATACACCCGGCCTGTTTCCATTATTAAGCGATCCATTCGGATTGGCCATCTTTTTCGGAGATACCCGTTCCTGGTCAGTGTTACAACGCAACCAACAACCCTTCCCCCTGGGTGGCACATTACTGCTGAACCGTCTGCTATGGACGGCATGCTCCTGCTTATTGCTGGTTATTACCTACAGCTGCTTTGCATTCCGTTTACAACTCCCGGTAAAGGCCATCCGGTCCCGAACAGACGAGAAACAGACGTCGGCGGTGCCTTACAGTCAGCAACAGGTAATCTCCGAAGGGTTCTTCTATGGCTGGAACAGCTTTCGTTCTCAGCTCAGGCTGGAAGTAATATCGGTGTTTAAACATATCCCTTTCCTGCTGATGGTAGCAATGTGGGCCTTTATTTTCTTCGTCGAATTGAAGGATTCGCTTTTGAACGGCGCCTATGGTATTTACTTTTATCCGGCCACCAATATCATTGTGGAATCACTGCTACCAGTCCGTCCCGCCATGTTACTGATCATCTTCTACGCCGCTGAGCTTTCAGCCCGTGAACGTAGTACAAATACACAGGCATTATTATATAGCACGCCTGTTCCCAATGGGAGTATCTGGGCTGCGAAATGCAGCGCACTGGCATTATTAATTGCAACACTGATCACCGCAAATATTATAATAGGAATAGTAATGCAGATCAGCAAAGGCTATTGGCATATTGACCTTCTTCTGTATGCATCACTATACTATTACAGCGGGTTTCCACTACTCCTGTTTGCAATTCTTGCACTCTTCATTCAAACGTTAACAGCCAACAAATACCCGGGAATGCTCCTGAATCTATTAGCAGCCGCCATCATTATATTCGGCCGTCAGTTTGGAATGGAGCACTACCTGTTACGTTACGCACAGACACCCCGCATGAGCTGTTCAGCTATGAGCGGGTTCGGGCACTTCGCACATGCCTTCAACTGGTACATGCTATACTGGTCGGCTTTGGCAACCTTCCTTTCTTTACTGACCATCCACCGCTGGCAAAGGAGCCGGTATATTAAGCGGAGATGGCGGCAAATAAGGGTTAAGCTGGTATGGTTGGCACCCCTGGTTATTTTCCTGTCCACAGGCGCTTTTATCTATTATAAAACCAATATTGAAGGCGGCTATAGAAACCATAAAGCACAACTGGACTGGCAGGCGCGTTATGAACAACGGTACAGACCATTGGCTGATCTTCCCCAACCGGTCATTACTGCTGTAAAAACAAACGTAGACATATATCCGGAAGAAGGGAAATACACGGTAAACGGTACTTTCAAACTCAGGAATATCTATTCTCACCCTATTTCGAAGATCTGGGTAAGCACAGATCCGGAGGTAACTTCCTGCAGTATTTATTTACCGGGTGTAGCCCATGAAACGCATGACGAAATATTCAAGCAATACTGGTATGAGCTGCAGACACCCTTACTGCCAGGCACCGAAATTACACTGCAATTTTCCATGGAAGTGATCCGTTCTGGCTTCATGCCATTCAATAGCGAGCATATAGTCACCGATAACGGCACTTACATTGAGCTGGAAAAATATCTTCCCTGTCTTGGATACAACGACAGGTTTGAAATCAGTGACCAGGCCAACCGGAAAGTCAATGGACTGCCTGAACAAGCGCAGCCCTTACCTGCAGACAGTACTTACCACCTCATTGATTTCGAAACTACAGTTTCCACCACCGCCGGGCAATATATTGTAACAACAGGCACACTACAAAGGTCCTGGTCAGCCAATAATCGTCATTATTTCCACTATAAAACAGCTGCTCCTGTCAACTACATGTTTGCCCTCAGCAGCAGCAGGTATGAAATAAAAAAAGAGACTTATAAAGGCATGGACTTCAGCATTCTCTTTCACCCCGGGCAAACTGCCAATCTCCCGGTTATGATGCGGGCCATGAAAGATGCCATAGACTATTGCACACAACACTTCGGTCCTTATCCGCATAAACAACTGATACTCGCCGAAATACCGCAATACAAAGGTGCTGCAACAGCTTACCCTGGTGTAGTGTTCAGTGCTGAAAACATCAGTTTCCAGGGTAATTTCAGCGATAGCAATAGGGTCAATCATGCGTATGGTATCATTGCTCATGAAGTAGCGCATCAATGGTGGGCAAACAAACTCTCTCCTGTAGCTCAGTCAGGAGCTGCATTGCTTACAGAGACGCTCGCACAGTACACAGAAGCCATGCTATTGGAACACGCTTTTGGTAAGCCGTTTATGCGGGAATACCTGCGTACTGACAACCAGTTATACTTCTCTCTCAGCTACACAGATGAACAAGAGCAGCCATTGGTCAGAACAATCGGACAACCTTTTGTGCATTATCAGAAAGGCAGTCTGGCCATGTATACACTAAAAGAAACACTGGGAGAAGAACGGATGAACAATGCCCTCCATCGCCTGCTGGATAAACACGCCTACCCGGGTACAAAAGCTACTGCGGATGACTTGATGAATGAGTTATGCCAGGATGCATCTGAAAGCGAAATAAGGCTCATTAAGGATTGGCTGGAAAAGGTGATCGTTTACTCACTGAAAGTCGAACTAGCGTCCTGTAAACGGATGCCAAACGGGCAATACAAATTGCAGTTAAATGTGGGCGTAGACAAAACAGACCGTAACAATGACCGCTCACTGCCTCCGGATGAAAACATAGACATTGCCGTCTTTGATGGCGGGATCAACACTCATAGTATTCCCATATACCTGAAAAAACATCATTTCTCCGGGGCCATGACCAGTCTGACACTTACAGTCAACAAACCGCCTAAAACGGTCGCTATTGATCCCTATTGCTATCTGCCGGATGCGAATCAATCGGATAACCTGGCAGAGGTGAAATAAAAACACGAAACCGGCCATCCCCATATTTTTAAACATGAGAGATGGCCGGTTCATATATACTCATTATCGTATCAGGGTAAATGCCCCTTTCTGCATCAGTTCTTTATTCTCCTGGCCAAAGAAACTATAGTTAATAATGTACACATACGACCCTCCCGGCTGTAACTGATCCCTGAACTTACCATCCCAGTGATCAGACACATTATTGGATGAGAATACCAGTTGCCCCCAGCGGTTAAAGATCTGGATATTGTATACCGCCACACCCCTTGTCTTTACAACAAACCGATCATTCACGCCATCTTTGTTCGGCGTAAAAGCAGTAGGAACATACAGTGAATTATTAAAGGTGACAAACACCGTTACTATATCTGTTTTACTACAATTTTTATCTGTCGTTGTTACAGTATAGGTAGTGGTTTCCCGTGGAGTGGCTATGGGATCAGCGCAACTGAAACAACTCAGGCCATTGGCCGGTGTCCAGGTATAATCAGTTGCATTGACAGCATGCAGTTGTACAGACTGACCGATATTGATAGTTGTATCGCTGTTGGTGATAGCTACCGGTGGAAGCGTAATATTATCAACTGTAACGGTAGACTGCTGTGCACAATTCCGCTGATCAGTCACTGACAGCTCATATGTCCCTGCCTGCAGCCCCGTAATATTAGCATTGACTCCGACATTATCCCAGTAGTAGCTATAAGGCGGTGTACCGCCTATTACCACAGCATTCACTTCACCATTTCTCTCGCCGCAATATTCATCCGTTTTATTATACGCCAGCTTTAGTTCAGCCGGTCCTGTCAGTTCAACCGGCACATCCACATTACAGGAAGCATTACGTACATTCACCACATAGCTGCCGGCAGATAAACTGCTGAAATCAGGACTGGTCTGATAACTTCCTCCCTTCAATGCATATTCAAATGGTCCTGTGCCACCGTTCACCTGCACACTAATGCCCCCATCTGTATCGCCATAACAGGTAGGCGGCGTTGTCACAACGCTTGCATCCAATGTCTTTGTGGGATCATTCTTCACATCCGCAATACGCGACAACCGGCAGCCGGCATTGTCCTCCACCTGTATGGCATACGATCCGATATCCAGGTTATCAAATACATTGTTATTTCCATTGTTGCTGCTACCGATATAGTATATGTAAGGAGCAGTTCCACCAGTCGCAGTTATTTCAATTTTACCCTTCGCGTTTATACAAGAAACATCCGTCACCGTGGCCGTCATATTCAATACCTGGTTGTCATTGATCGTTACATCATCAGTTACCGTGCAACCGGCATTGTCCTTCACCTGGATAGTATACAGTCCGGCATCCAGGTTATCAAATACGTTGTTGTTTCCATTACTGATACTGCCGATATAATATGTATAAGGAGCAGTTCCACCAGTCGCGGTTATTTCAATTTTACCCTTCGCATTTAAACAGGTAACGTCAGTCGGTGTGGCCGTCATATCCAGTACCGGGTTGATATTGATCGTTATATCGTCAGTTGTGGTACAACCTCCATTGCTTACTTCCACCTGGTAAGTACCGGCAGCAGTTACATTGATTTGCTGAGTGGTTGCACCTGTGTTCCACTTGTAGCTGCTGAAGCCACTACCTGCATCTAATACGGTCGTGCCGCCCGCACACATGCGCTGGTCAGGCCCCAGATTTACCACCGGTGGATCAAGTACTACAATACTTCGGCAGTAAGTGGTCTGTGTAGCCAATGTCTCATCCATCAGCAAGTTAATGGTATATGTCCCCGGCGTGTTATAAGTAACATCCGGCGGATCTTTTAACGTGGACGAGGCTATACTGGAACTGTTACAACTGTTAAAGACAAACCTTGACAAGGTATTACTGGTAGCGTTGGTAATGAATGCATACAGGTCATTGCCTTCCCGGAAGATAGGTGAAATAGAATGCGGGAAACTGAAGTTGCCCCCTGAATTCAATGAGGTGGCAGTGAAATTGCTGGTGATATCCGATGCAAAATCCAGGCGGGTCAGGTCAGAGGACCCCCCGCATACCACCAGGGCAAAGATCTTTCCGCAGTCATGGATGATGGAAATATCCCTTGGCCCGTTAATAATACCGCCTCCACCGCCCAGGTTCATACCGGTAGGCGTATTCGCCAGGGAATTACCGAAGTCAAGGCGGGTGATCGTATTACTGCCCTCATTCGTTACAAACACATACCAGTTACCGTTATCCTGTGTGGCAAAAATCCCTGTGGGATTACTCAGGTTACCCAGGTTTCCCAGGTTCACCGCCGTAGGCATATTACCAACAGAATTACCAAAATCAAATCGTGTAACGGTATGATTCAGAATATTTACTGTAAATCCGTACCAGTTACTTCCCTCTTGTGTAATGTATAGGTCATGCGGATAGTCCATACCGCCCATATTACCCCAGTTCGTAGCCACAGGCGCATTGGCCAGGGATGAACCAAAATCCACCTTCACAATGGAAGGCGATATCTCAGCTGTTCCCCCCACCGCTATCACATGCCAGCCATTGATATCCTGGATCACCTGTACCCCCTCGGTGTGATTGGGAATAGCTCCTCCCAGGTTACCAAAGTTGTCTGAACTGGGTGTATTCAGGAAACTATTGCCAAAACTATATCGCACCAGCTGTCCTATGTTATTGGTAATAAATGCGTAATAATTATTCCCGTCCTTTGCCATAGACAGAAAAGTAGGTACACTCAGGCTGCCGCCAATATTGCCCAGATTAGACACTACAGGAGTACTGAACAGGTTACCCGAACAGAAGTTCCAGAAATAAGTGTTTCCCCCGGTTGAAGTGTTCTGAATTTTTACAGGCGTATTCACACAGACAGTGTCGGGGATATTAAAACTTGCCACCTGGGCGGTTACAGGCAGGCAAACAATGGTAAACAGTACCATCATAGGTAATAAACGGGATGCCATGGGTCTATTGGGTATATTTGCTAATTATCTTTGAAAACCGGGGGCAAAATACAGAAAAATACTCATTTGATACTCACAAATACCGCCAGTGCTGGCATCATGCTATCATAAGTGTTTATGTGACGTTATAAGCACCATAAAAGATGCTGTCTGGAAAAAGCGATACATTTACAGTAGTATAAAGTATGTTATTATGCCAAAGGATTATTTCCTGGAGATGATCGAAGAATTAGGCAGGGTTTTAAGGGCTGTTATCAGCGCAAAGAAAAGCGAGCCGGCGAGAGCCCTGCAAGAAATTAATACTGTATTTACCTCGACTAAATTCAGAACGAAAGACTTCTTCGACAGTCTGAGCACCAGCGAACTGGAAGCATTTATAAATGAGAAGGACGTCCATTATACCACACTTGATGTACTGACAGATCTTTTATTTGAAGAAGCAGATATCAGGCTGGATACGGGCGATTATGCGACCGTAGAACTGCTCTTAAATAAAATTGATTTCCTCATCTCCTATATTTCAAAAAAAGAAATGGAAGCGAAAGTACTTTCTTTAAAGCGCGGTCCCCAAAAGGAACGACTACAGTTTCTGCGCACAAGCCTGCATAAATAACAAACCTCCATAAATAAAGAGACCTATAAATAGCAATAGGGAGAGCGAAAGTAGCACCCGGTTTCAGATGGAGATGGCGGGCCTTCGGCTCTCGGGTGACACGACCAATGCTGTTCAATCTATATCCAAACCCCTATTCGCTTGACAACGCCCAATCGACATCCGGAGAGGCGCCGACCGACATCCCATACTGAAACCGGAGCTACTTAGCGTAAATAATATAACGAGGTTATTTCAGCTTATCTGATGATGGCACCAGCCTGGCCGAAAGATCAGGCTCCTTCATATTCCTGTCCAGCGGGAACATCGGACGCTCAATCCTTTTATAGGGTAGACGCTGGAGGTCCTGGTCTACCCCACCCGGCGTTAACGCCAGTATCCAATCAGCCCTCATGTTATACAGTTCCGGCTCCAGGTAACCGATCTTCACCACCACAATATCTGATTTCCTGGGATTCAGCCCGAGTCTGGTAAAGTCATTTTCTTTATGATAGGGCTTACGTTTTTGAGTGACGATGACGTGCACACTCCCTACTTTCACCACCACTTCCACTTCAGCGTCCTTGTCTCCTTTTTCGATAGATTCTATTGTACCTGCCAGCCTTACCGGTGGCGCATAACGCGCATCCACAGCAGCACCGGCATAAGCATCTATATGACCTCCAACACCCACTTCCATCGCCTTTTTCACCAACTCAGGACCGGGAATAGAAGCATAGATCAGCGAAGGACCACTCTCAGACTGGAATTCCTTACGTTTCAGGATCTCCGTTAAAGTCCAGGTCACATCACCGGCCCCGCCCGCAGTAGGATTATCACCGGAATCGCTGATAAAGAAAGGATGTTTAGAGCTGGCAATAGCCTTGTTCAGACTTCCTTCCAGATTGTCAGTAGGTGCTACGAAGGAATAACCAAAGCGCGCATCCCAGAAGCTTTTGGCCAGCTGTTCCGCAGTACGGGTCACTTTTTCTTTATCATCGCCGGTCACCATTACCACGGCATGATTACGCGGTTCATCTGCCCAGGCATAACCTACCCAGATAGCTGCGTCAATGATGCCGGGTTGTGCAGCCGCCGGCGCTACAGCCTTATAAACGGTCTTTGCAGGCTCTATACGGGTACTTGTCTTTTCTCCCGGAAGAAGTACAGGAATAGGTATCCAGGCTTTAAATGCAGGCTTGCCTTTGCCGCTTTCTATCCGTGTCAACAGGTGCTGTACCGCCCGCTGCTTGGTTTCCATCGCATCTTCATGCGGCGCCATCCTGTAACAGGTGATCAGATCAGTATTTTCCGCCAGTCTCCAGGATACATTGCCATGCAGGTCCATAGAGGTGGAAATGATAGTCTTCTTACCAATTACCTTACGGATACGGGTAATGAAATCCCCCTCCGGATCGTCCAGTCCCACCACACTCATAGCACCATGGATATCGAAGAACAAACCATCATAAGGGGCATTCTTCTTCAATGAATCCAGCGTCTGTTTCACCAGCGACTCATACGCCTCGCGGGTCACCGCTCCTCCCGGCAGAGATTTGCCAATCAGCGCAGGCACCCATACCGCCCGGTGACGCAGGGGCGAGTCCACACCAAAGAACGGATAAGCAGAGAATACCTCTGTTCCGTACTTCGCATGGAATGCTTCTTCTTTTGTCAATGCAGGGGAAAATGTACTGGACTCTATCGCCAGTCCGGCAATAGCAATACGGGGAAGAGACTTCGTTTGTGCATACACAGTGGCACATACCAGTGAATAACACAACACCATTAGCAGAAGAATACGCTTCATATATAAGATTTTAGCTGATAATTTCCGGGAAACAGAGCAGTCAAATTAGTCAAAAACTCCCTCATTTTGTAATGAAGGTTTGGCTGGCCCTGATGCTATTTAAGCATCCCCCGGAATCTTATCCGCCTTTACTTATAGATCTTGCCTTCCTTGTTAAACTCCCTCACCAGTCCTTCCTCCAGGTCAACAGCAGACACCGGCGAGATACTTCCATCCGGCTGCATATTCTTCAGGAAACAATACTGCGCAACGTTGATAATGGATGCACCGGAGATCTCATGCGTGGCAGAGACCTTCTCAAGTATCCCTTCCTTCTCCATCATATGGTCCGGCAGGATCATTTTCCAGAGTTGCAGGCGCTCTGCCTGGTTAGGCATCGGGAATTGTATTATAGACTGGAAACGCCTTGAGAAGGCGGGGTCAATATTGTTCTTAAAGTTGGATGCCAGTATTACCAGGCCGTTATAGTTTTCTATACGCTGCAGCAGGTAAGCAATCTCCTGGTTAGCGTATTTATCGTGTGCATCCCGGATGTTGGTACGTTTTCCGAATAATGCGTCCGCCTCATCAAAGAAGAGTATCCAGTTCTTGTGTTCCGCCTTATCAAATAAATGGGACAGGTTTTTCTCTGTTTCCCCAATGAATTTGGATACCACCAATGACAGGTCAATACGGAATACGTCAAAGTCCTCCTCCATATTATCCGGATCTTCCGCAGGGTCACGTTTGCCCAGCAGGCAGGCAGACAAGGTTTTACCTGTTCCCGGCGGACCGTAGAACAATGCCCGGTAACCGGGCTTCAGACGCTTATTCGTAGCTCTCAGTTTATCTTTCAGGCGTAGCCATTTCTTCAGCTCATGCAGCTGCTCCATGGTTTGCGCATTTAATACCAGGTCGGGCCAGTCCAAAGGCGTGGTAATACTTTCCGCCGGAAAGTCGTTCCCGAAACGCGGTTTCGCATAGGTACCGGTCAGGAACTGGTCAATGTACTCCTGCGACATCACGAGCTTTCCACTCATAGCCGGCTCTCCTTCTTCCGGCTTTTCCACCCACAACACCTGCCGTTTGGCAAAGATGTGCGTTTCGCTCAGCAACTGCATTTTACTGATACGTGCAGACAGATCTGTGCCTGCCAGCAAAAACAGCAGGGTGTCGCCGGTAGGTAGTAACCCACGGAACTGCGTTCCCTTCACACAACCTATCAGCGGAAAATCTCCCTTGTCCACCAGCTGTTCATGGATAAGCGCTTCAAAGAACACCGCATTGATATGGGGAGCTAAGGCCATGATAAGCAATAATTGCGCATCTTTATCCAGTTCATTGTCATGGATGAATTTTGTCAATGGTGCATCGGGCCAGGAACTGCCTGGTTGAATACTCTCGTCGGGGATCATAGGTGTAGTGCCGGTTTCGGCGCCAAAATATTGGGACAACCGCTTCCGCATTTCGGTTTGCAGCCATGAAAGGTATTCCTGTAAAGCTGCTGCATTCTTGGTATTGTCAATCATATATGTATTGCTATTTCAACTGCTTATCTGGTCCGCCTGTTTTTCATCGTGATTGTCCAGGCTGGCCAATAGTAAGTTCCGTTGAACAAAAAAGGCGGCTTCTGCCGTATGGGTAACAGTTTATAAATTATCAGGGGGTTGCCGGAACAACAGGATCGGTTACATCATCCGTAGCCGTTTTGCTTGTGCTGTGCATATCATCGACATAAGCCTTGAACTCCTCTTTCCACTGCTTTTTCAGTTCTTTGAACTCCTTCATGGTAACAGGCGTGTCAATCACTATCTCCGGGAAAGGATGTGACTGTACATAGCTCATAAAATCAGTACCATGACTTCCCTCATGAAAACCAAGTGATTTATGTCCGGCGTCTTTATCGGTTTTTATATGTCCTCTGCCATAAGCAGAATCATCAGAAGAAGTAGCGTGCTTTCCATAGATAGTCTGAATGGTCAGCTTCTTCGAAATAGTAACGCTCTCTATCCTTTTCTTTTTATCGTATTTCAGGGAGAACCCTACGTTGATATTGCCGTTTGTCTTTGCCTGATCGGCAGGTACCTTATCTGCTTTGGTAGCCTTTCTGTCTGGCTTTACCACTACTGTAAAATCACCGATAGGAAATTTCGCAATCTTTGATTTCTTGTTTGGCTCTACTCCTTCCGGCAATGGCGTGGAGATTTCGCGCTGTACACCCGGCGCGCTATGTGCTGCCGGAGCATTAGCTTTCCTGCTTTCAACAGCAGGCGCTGCTCCCTGTTGTACGACGTGTGTCAGTTCGTGCGCCAGGAGATGTTTACCTACGGAAGAATCTGTATCATATTTACCACTGTTGAAATAAACATCATTTCCATGTGTGAAAGCCTGCGCACCTAATTCATTGCTCAGTGCTGCCGCTTTCTCACCGGTATGGATGCGCACATTACTAAAATCAGCGCCAATGGAATTATTCATCTCATTACGCACCTCACGGGAAAGTGGTGTGCCGTCCCCCCGCTGATCTTTCAGCTGTTGCGCGAGTTGATCATTTCCTTCACGTGCACCACCGGAGCTATTCTCCTTTGCCATTAAGGAAGGCGCTCCGCCTTTCTTTTCCTCCTCCTTTTCTTCTTTCAGCACTTCATCAGCAGCAGGCTTCTTCTCAGGCTCTTCCTTCTTCTGCAGCTTCTCCTCTTCCTTACCCATGTCGCCTTTTTTCTGTACGGGTTTCTCCTCTTCTTTTTTATCAGGTGCTGACTTTTTCTGCAGCTTCTCTTCCTCTTTACCTTTATCCTCTTTCTTTTGTACTGCTTTCTCTTCTTCCTTTTTATCGGGCGCTGACTTCTTCTGCAATTTCTCTTCTTCTTTACCCTTGTCATCCTTCTTCTGTACAGGTTTCTCTTCCTCCTTCTTGTCATTCATACCCTTCTTCTGTACCTGCTTCTCTTCCTCTTTCTTTTCAGGCATGGCCTGTACTGCAGATATTTCCTTCCGCTGTACAGCTGTACCACGGGCGGGTTGCTTATTCACCACTTTATCTGCTACAGAGTCCGCTTCTTTCTCATACTGATCTCCCGGCTCACCGACACTCAGTTTAGGCTGAAAGAAAGCATCTTCTTTTGTTTGTATGGCTTTTGAAGCAGGGCTGAAGAAAGGGCCCTCCTTCTGATCTGTTTTCTCGGGGTTACGATGTCTCCGATAGCGACGGCTACTGCTCGTTTTCATATCTATCGATTTAAATGATGGGGGCTATTGTTCAGCCATTGTTAAAAGGCGTTCTGCTATTTCTGTAGCCAGGGCGCGATAATCTTTTGCGCCATTGGCAGTATTGTCGAATGTAAATATATCCTTTGCCTGTTCCTGTGCTTTTGCGAGCGATATATTGCTGCGGATGCCTGATTCCAGCACCTTTCCGGGATACATCTCCTGCAACTGTGCACGGATCTGTTTATGCATGCTTTTATGCTCGTCAAATTTTGTCAGGACAAGGCCCAGTATTTCCAATCTTTTGTTGAGTTGTTTTTTGATCAGCTGCACATTCTTCATGAAGCGCTGCACTCCCTTAAAAGGCAGGAACTCTGCCTGCAGCGGCATCAGTACATAATTGCTTGCAGTAAGGGCATTAACGGTTAACATCCCCACTGCCGGAGGACAATCGATCACTACAATATCATACTGGTCTTCCAGCTGACCTAATACCTGGTTCAGTAGCTGTTCTCTGCCATATATGCTTACCAGTTCCAGTTCAGCGCTGGCCAGTTCCAGGTTGGCAGGTATCAGTGGTAAAACGCCGGTATTTACAACGGCTTGCTGCGTATCCACCAGTTCACCACTGGCGGCCTGTTTGAGCAACTCATAGATACTTAGTTCAATGTCATCGGCTATACCCATAGACTGGGTGAGATTTGCCTGGGGATCCAGATCAATCAGTAACACATCCTTTCCCATCCGTTGCAGGGCAGCTGCAAGGTTCAGAGCTGTGGTTGTCTTACCAGATCCACCCTTTTGTATAGCAATAGAAATCGTTAGCATTTTACCAATAATTACGTTAGATATTCCGTAATATCCGTCAGGACGACCCTTCCATCGGCACTTCCGGATATCAGCATTTTTCCATCGGCACTGAACCCAAGCGCCCTTACTTCCCTTTTATGGATATCTTTCTCCATTAGGAATTCACCGGTTTCAATACTTCTGAGAAATACCTTACCTCCCGATCCTCCAAAAGCGAAAAGACGGGAAGAAGGATGAAACCTGAAGGCCGAAGAACCCGGAAATTCTTCATTCATATTCTCAGACAGCACTCTTTTCATCTCCGGCAATTCCCACATCAGATCAGCATATGGCAGCAGCCCGATCACAAGCAGATACTTTTCTGCTTTATCTGTCTCCATATAACCGGCCTGTATAATACCTCCAGGATACTGCTCTTTGCGTTTACCGGATTTAATATCATACACAGAGAACTTGTCCTCATTATTTCCTGTTATGATCACAGCACTGTCTTCCTGCAGAAAAGCAGCTACCACAGGTTTGTTGCCATAGGAAACTTTTTCCAGCTGGTCCGACATCCCGTAATAATCCCTGAACAACTCCGGCGATAAACCTTCCGTATGCTCATAGCCTTTATAGTCACTATAATTGAACACCTCTATATCGTCCTTATCCAGTATAGACAAGTCTCTTCCTGTCACCATTAACAGGTCTTCATGTGCTCCGTAACGTACCTTGTAAGGTTTATCCCATGCCATTTCCCTGGTCAGGTACATATCTTTCAGATCGAAGAACCTGATATGATCTTCCGCTGTCAGATACGCCAGTGTGCTGCTATGCCTGTTAAAAGAAAGACTCACTATACTTGATACATTGCCAGCTTCCTCTTCTGCCACACATTCCCAGGTATTCGTATCCCAGATAGTCAGACTGGGATTACGGTCTGCATCAACGATCTTACCCACTGCCAGCCATTTTCCATCTGGACTGACAGCCATACTCAGTACAGCTTCCTTATTCTTAAATGTCAATTCCATAACTAACTATTCTTTTTATTACAGGAATGGTTCCTCTGCTCCTGCCTTACCGCCTGAGCCTCTTATCGTCTTCGCACCCGGCGTGTTGTCCTCTGCGATCGAACTTATAAAGTTCGGCCCAACGGACATCTCATATCTGTCACCACTCATCTTTATGTTATGCGCCTCTGTCACTACACGCAGATTAGTATCTTCCCGCAGCTGTTTTTCTCTTGTACTATCATTACTATCGCGACCTATCGTTGTCCATAAATTACCAAGATCATGGATGTGATCCACCTCATATGGGATCTTGTACGGATCATAATTATTATAATCAGCCCCCTCATTGATGATCATAGCACCTATCGTAGTATCTGTCGGGTCATGTTTTGACAACACTTTCCAATCTTTATCATCACCGGCGATTGCCTTCGCCTTGGCCGCCAATACCTTATTGATCATAGCTTTCTTCCCCTTCACCGGATCAGCATTGATCTCATTCCTTCTGCCTTTCCAGTTATGCATATTGTCATACAGCCATGGGCGCACACTCTTCGATCCGGCGGTACCCCAGCTTGCAGGGAATTTCCTGACCGCAGGAACAGTATCTGAATACTCAGTTATTGATCCTTTTGAAAGTGCTATACTGATCGTAAATACCCTTTCACCAGGCAGTCTGTCTTCAGGCTTCTTCTTCCTGAAGTTCTTATTAGACAGCAGATTCTTCACGTTTACCATATGCACCTTATCCTGGTCTTTCTTTATCTCAGTGATCTTGTATATTTCTCCTCCAAAATTGAAATATGCTCCTACCACAAAGCCCGGAGGAATTGCAGGGGTTGTGTCCATGCCACTTCCCGTTACTTCATCCGACTTCTTCATTCTCTGAATATACAGATAATTCCAGTGATCTTTCTTATCAATAACGTTGATCGATTTAAATGTTTTATTGTGTGTTTTCTCTACATCAGCTGCCACTTTCTCCGCCTCTGTTTTAGTCAACTTTTTATCACCGGCAGCGGTTTCCTTATCTTTGGCGATCAGTGCTTTTACACCTTCTGCCAGTTGCTTTTCGGCATCCTTATCCTGTTTCTCGTCCTTCTCATCTCCAGGTTTTATAATGGCCTTTACTTTTACTGACTGCTTATTCGGCATGCCTGCCATGGTACCGGTTACCATCCAGAGATCAGTGCCCTGTGCAGCAAAGCTGATACCGCTCACATTGAACTGCTTCTTAATACCATCCAATGTAGCCATCAATTCAGTACGTGTCATTGGTTTATGACCCTCCAGCTCTTTCACTTTCTTCATGGCCGCAGCGAAGTTCTTCACGGCATCAGGATCTGCTTTACCTTTGCCCTTATCCTTGTCTTTTCCTTTTCCACCACCTGCTCCCGGAGCGCCACCGGCTGGTGTACCACCCGCACCAGGTTTACCCGGTGCAGCAGGCGGAGGCGTTCCTTTGGCTGGCCCGGCCTGCGCAGCACCGCCATCAACGAACTTACCTTGTTTTTCCTTATCTCCTGCACCACTCTTCTGTGGTACATGATCATCAACAAGATCTGTCATGAACTTGGTACCATCAAATTTCGCCTCACTGAAGCTCACTTCAGGCACCTTACCAGAACCTAACACATATTCCATATCTGCTCCGATACCAAATTCTCCCGGTAACGGATATTCAAGCGCTCCGATCGGCCAGGTCCATTTCTTATCTGGTAATGGTGACCACCACGGACTATCCAGTTCTACGAACAGATCTCCGCTCAATCCAAGGAACGGCTGCGCCGCTATCTCCATATGACCTTTGAAGAAGAACTCTCCAGGATCACGATAGCCAATAGTAGGTCTTGCATCTACATAACCTTTCACACCGGCATCTGCATTGACGCCCACACCTACCTTCAGATCATGTCCTGCCAGTTCCAGACCTGCACCACCTTCTGCACGAAGACGCAGACCTGCATAAGCGGACATATTCAAAGAACCGGAGAGCGAGATATTCTTCGCTATATCAGGATTATTCGAATAAGTACCCGCTACCTCGATGTTGTATATCTTCGCCGGACCTACCTTCGCCATCGCGATCAGCGCCATATTGGCAAATACAAATACATTGCCTATCACCGGTATGCCGTAAGCCGCACGGGCTTCCAGCTTGAACAATTCTTTACTGTAATCTCTCTGCTGGAAGAGAATGATCTCTTTCGGCGGAGCAATCTTACCGACTACGGTCACAAAACCCTTACCATCCACGATCACGTTCACACTACCGGCAAACCATTCTGTCATATTGAAGGTCAGCGTACCCATACCGGCCATACCACGAGGACCTTTACCCTCTGCTGCTGGCACCTCAGCAGGTAGTGCTGCTTCTTCTGCAGAAACAGTTCCCACTTGTGCTTTTGCAAAATTGTCTGCCGTCTTCTTATCTGTCATCACCAGCATCAGCGAACCACTCAACCTGTCTCCGGAGTAGCCCACCATTCCCTTTACATCCAGCACGCCTTCCTGGAACTTCGCTGCTATCTCTCCGGAGAAGCCTTTGAAGCTCACACCAAATGCGCCTTCTCCGGTCATCTTATCTTCCATCAGCGTAATGGTCAGATTGCCTTTAGCCACTCCATGTATATCCAGCTCCGCAGTTGCGCTCACCGATGGTTTCATGTTCGTAAAACCAATATCCATAGTTGCCTCTGCGAAACCGCCTACCTTCACCTTTACTGCATTCAATGCAAATGTGAAAGTACCGTTCTCGAAGGTATTCGTTGCTTTTGACAACACATTTTCTACATCCATGCCCGTTAGCCAGCCAAGCGCTTTACCATTCTTACGCAGCCACTGAGGGATGGCCTCCGGCGCATTGCTTTGTCCGATAGTTGCAAAGCCGCTTACCTCCCCGTTAGCCAATCTTACGGCCAGCATCGGATTGGCAGCGCTGAATAGTGGCATGTTCAATGGCAGATATGCATTCTTCAGACTCTCCATCACACCTTCCTTCTCTCTCACTTTGATCACACCCGCACCAGCTACCTTACCTGCATTGATATTAACATCCAGACCTTTATGGCCCGCTCCTTTGATTGCTTCAATAAGGTTCTTCGATGGATTGAATCTACCTGAAGAGATATTCACCACTTCACCCGGAGCACCACCAGGCGCTCCCGCAGCTGCTGGTTTTCCGCCCGGAGCACGTTGTATGGTATCTACTGCCTTAGATTGTACATCAGGAGTTTCTTTTTTATCTTCTGCGGATGTATCGCCCGCTGCGCTGCCTTCCGCTTTCTGTACAGCAGGTACTATCCCCGGATCAGCTTTCTTCTGAACAGCTGCGCCCTGTTGTACCGTATGTGTCAGCTCATGCGCCAGCAGATGCCTGCCGGTACTGCTGGTTGCATCAAATTTATTATCATTGAAATAAATATCGTTTCCATGTGTGAACGCCTGCGCCTGCAGGTCGTTGCTCAGCGCTGCCGCATCAGTACCAGTATGCACACGCACATTACTGAAGTCTGCCCCTATAGACGATTCCATCGCCGTCTTCGTATCAGAAGGCAATGGCGTGCCGGAACCTTTCGTTTTCTGTAAACGGTCTTCCAGCCCACTGCTGGCTGTATCTTTTGCATCATCGCCGTTTCCTTTTTTCTGTATATCATCCGGCGGGTCGCCCATGCTATCGAAAATAGGCTTGCGTTGCAGTTTCTTCTCTTCTCCGGATATCTCTTCTTCTTTTCCCTCCTGCTCTTTCATTTGCAGGGCATCCGGTTGTGCGGCAGATGAGGGTGTATGCCCGGAAGGGACTGTGCTCACGGGAGCCGGAGCTACAGTTTTGGCCTGCACAGCAGCAGGTTCGCTCATACGCTGTACTACCTTATCTGCTACCTGGTCAGCTTGTTTTTCATAGTGGTCATCAGGTTTTCCAATACTCAGTTTCCGTTGAACGAAAAAGGGTTCTTTCGCCGTCTCCTTCTCCCCGAAAAAAGCACCACCTCCCTCTTCCTTTCCAAAAAAGGAATTGCCGGCAGGCTGCTTCGCCTTACTGCTCGTGCTTTTATTATCGGTTGCTTTTATCATAGATCAGATCCACACAGTTTTTATCAGCCATGGCATCCACGATAATCCCACTACACTAAAGCCCCATGGCAATTGGTTTAACAACATATCATACGCCTGCTGTGTTACATACAGCTGCCACTCTTCCTCTTTCCATTCCAGCTTTCCTTCCCTTAACAGGAAGTTGCCACGCAAACCATCGGGCGACGTATTTCCCAATGCGTTCCAGTGAGAGATCACAGCGGCTAACAACTCATTGGCTTCCGTTTTCTCCTCATCCGTAAGCGGTATAAAGCGTCTCACCGCTTCTGCAGGCAGGATGCCACACAATATTTTAGGTAATACCAGATCATACTCAGGAATTTCTTCTTCTCCATATGCCAGGTATCCCAACAACTGCACTGCTCTGTGTTTCGCAGCTTCATCCTTGAACTGCTGTCCCTCTCTGAGTCCCAGTGCATCAAAACAAAAAGACAGGTAAGGGTGCAGCAATATCAGGCCTGCGTTATTAATGTAATAAACTGATCCGGCTGCAGGCGGTTCGGCCGATGTACGCTCTTCATCTGCAGATGAAGACAAAGCCCGCTTCTCCTGAGGATCGGCGTCCTTATTTACAGACCGTTTTGCAGCTGTTGATTCTTCCCTCTCTGCCGCTTCTCTTTTCGCCCTTTCTTCGGCTGCTGCTTTCTCTTTTTCTTTTATGGAGGATGTTTTGTCTTTCGTTACCTCTCCTTCTGCTTTCTCCCTGCGTGTCTTCTCATCCTGGCGCTCCTGCTCACGGCTGGCCCTGGCAGTTGCCTGCTGTTGCTGGTCAGTATTGTCCTTTACAGGATCATCCTGCCGCTCCTGTACACTATCCTCTCTATCCCGCTTTTCTACCTGTTTATGCCGCTCCTCCTGCTGCTGTCTGGTAAACAGCTGTTTTTGCAGGGCGGTGATCTCAGGTACATATTGCATGGCAAGTGTTGTTGCCGTCTGCCGCAATAAAACAGGTGCTTTCACTGTTTCTGTGGTCACCTGCTGCAGAACATATAATAAACAGGGTGCCACATCTTCTTTTGCCTGACTCACCAATTGCTGCATCAGTTGCTGAAGAATTGCTACGTTGCTCATCGTACGTCCAGGTACTATTACCTCCCCGATCAGCCAGATGAGAACGTTCTCATGATAGGTTGTTCTGGCAGGCAATGCAGGAATGATCTCCTGCTGTACTGGCACGATTGCATTAACCACTTCCCGCAGCTGCGGATGATAGATAAACGTTTCCCATTCGCCTGTTAACTGCAACACCTGCCGGTAAGCATCGGCACTATATGCCAGTATCCAGTTCTGAACAAAGGCCGGAGAGAACTGTAACACCAGTCTCCTGATAGCATATGGATGCTCCATGAAAAATACCCTGCACTGTTGCAAAGCATATGTCTCGGAAGATAATACCGTAAGTACACCTGCTTCCCATTCTGAGTGCTGCCATTTCACGGCGGAAGATGGCAGAATACCTCTCTCCAGGAAATATAACCAGCTTTCATAGTATCCCTGTATCAGCGGGATCCTTTGCATACCTCCTTCCAGTGCCAACTCTGCCTGCATACGCTGGGAATGCTTGCGGAGATAACTGATGATCATATCCGGTAGCTCCTTACGCAATGTTTCCAGATCACAGGAACCCAGATCTATTTCCAGTTTATCTATCTGTAATAATGTATCCGGATCTGCCCAGCTGTCCAACAGCGCTGAAAGCATCGGTTCCAGCTCTGTTGTACAACGGGTGCTCAGTGTTCCCTGCAATGCAAAGGCTTCCTCCCTGGAAGGCAGTTGCACTTCCAGCAAAAGTTTTCCGATGGCATGTTGCTGTTCCATTAAGCGATCAATCCTTTATAAGTGTTTACTGTTTTTTCATTCTCTGCAGTAACAATACCGGTGGTATTCCATACCTCCTGCCACTGTGCCAGACCATCCCGCTGTGCGGTGATAGATTCAGCTGCGGTCTTTACCAGTTTTCTGGCTATTGCAGGTACTTTCTCAGGTGATTCAACTATCAGCCTGTCGATATAATAGGCAGTAGCATAAACAAGCATCCTGATCACCTGCGCTTTTTGCGCAGCTTTCAGTTTAGTGAATCCTGTCTGCAATGTTGTCTGCAGCTTCTCATAAGCCACATGCAGTGTCTCAGGTGCTCCACTGGCCAGCAGGAAGGTTTTGGTATCTGCCCAGCGATTATCTTCCGCCAGTGTATCATCTTCCTTCGGCATTTTGTTGACAACGCTGCGGTATCCAAGTATACGTTTATTAAACGCAGTATCAGTATTGACAAGCGATCTCGCATTCGCGTTCGGGTCCGTAGCCGTATCTGTATCCACTGCGGGTTGCTTACTATCCGGCACGTAAGCACTGATTTGAAGCCTTGCAGACGAGTCCTTGCAATCCTGAACATCTTCAAACGTGTACTCTAAAAAGTAAATACCCACCTGCGGCTCATCCACTTTCAAGGTTGCATGTTTTTTGTCTTCTTTCCAGGTAACATCAAAACTTAAAGGATCAATAGGTTCCTGGTTGTCGTTCTGTTGTAAAATGAGGCTGAAGGCGCCGCCATAAGGAGTGGCTTCCAGGCCGATCTCATTTGTGCGGGAGATGTCCCAGTCTACAGTATCCTTACCGTTGCTGGTCAATTTCACATTACCCAGCGGACAGATAGTGATCTCCTTTGAAAACTGGCTTTCCATACCTTCACGGGATGCTGTTAATACAACGGTAAACACTACTCCCCGCTTCCGCTCCAATTCAAATGCTACTACTTCGCTGAGATTTGTAGTGTCCTTATCTGTTATAAACACGCCTTTATAGTCGAACAGTTCCCAATGATAAGCATCTGCCCGCAGCGACTGGTTCTTCAGCGATATCGCGACAGCCTCGCCTCCGGACGTCTCTTCCTGTTTAACAATGCTAAAGCGGGCTACCGGTGGAGACTCCTGGAGTATCAGGTTGATAGCAGGCTTGCTGGAACAACAGATATAAGGCAGGCAGAAATCCGCCACTACTTCATATCCCTCCAGTTCTTTCGCCAGACTGATAGCAGCCGCCTTCTCTTCTTCCTTACTGCTGAGCAGCAGGTTCACCAGCCTTGACTTATCCTCTTCCGAAAGGGAAGCCACATTGGTCTTTGCACATACCAGTACCAGGGTGCCACCTTTAGGTACGCCGCCATTGTGTTCAAGTCCCGGGTGCTGCTCCGCAAAACGGTGAAATAAGAGGCTGCCTGTCAGTTCTCCCTTGCGGCGAACATATTCTTCACACACGGCATAGAGAGACGTTAAATGCGCCCGGCAGCACGTTTTATCTTCATCGTAACAAGTACCTTCCCTGCTGCAGATCTCAGTAAGTTTCTTTTCGAGATCTACAGGCGGCTTGCCAAACAGGGTTACCAGCGCCTCAAACATATCTCCGATATCATTCCGGTCGAACTCGCGTCCGAAGATCACCGTTTCAAAATTATCAGAACAGGTACGTGCACAACGGATGTCATTCACGATCTTCTCCAGCAGGACGGTCAGATCACTGAATTCCGCTGACCTTTCCCGGATTAGCTTATCCATATCTTCATCTTCCCCCAGGTATACCACCTTAACATCAAAAGGCAGGTGCAGATCCCTGCGCAGGTCACTAATAGCATCCTGCGTTACCTGTACCGTTTTACCTGTATGTCCTTTAATGCGGAAAAAGTCATACCCATCCATATTGGCCAGCAGGAACTTCCTGTCCTTTTCGTCAGTAATGCCGGGAATGTTGAAGGTGCGGCGATTGCGGGTCGCTGCTGCATTCCAGCGTGCCGATAGTTCGGATGGATTCTTATAATAGAAAGGAATGGCCCTTTCCGACAATAATTTATTGATACCCGCATCCGGCGTAAAACATACGCCGAAAGAAGGAAAATCCTCATCATCAAAACGTGTATGCGCTCTGTCAGCCAGGTATTTCAGACGTTCCATCAGCAGCCGGGGTTTATCCACTGCATCAATGCCCAGGTCCGCAAAAGGAGGCCTGTAAAGTCCCATACGGTAATTTATCTGATCTGTGCGGATGCTATGCAGCGCTATATATCCACGGAAGCGGTCCTTCTTTGGCATCAGGGACAAATAGCTGAACAGGTCTGTGGCAACAAGCTCCTCATAGGTAGCCACCAGGTCCCTGTAATAATCATACAACCAGGGGAACTCTTTGCCACCGCTGTCTTTAACATCTTTGCGCAGCTTTGCCAGGTTCTCTGCGAGGTTATCGAATGGATTGGCCAGGTCCAGACCGAGTTTTTCCTTCAACAGTTCATACACAGATTTAAAGGCAGCTCCGATCAGTGGTTCTGCAGCCTCACAAACATCGTTAAAGCCATTGCTGACAGCAGACCAGCTGGTAAAGTGCTCGAAGGAGATATGCGGCCCTCCTTCACTCGGCGTATAACCAAAGCGGTTGATGACCGGGTCTTTATCGCCTGCATCTGTAGCATCATTGATAAACCAGGCATCCAGGTCTGACTGCTTGAAGAAGCTTTTGGGAATCAGTGCAGCTTCAACTTCCAGGCTCTTTTTGCTTTCACTGTTCTCATAACCATACAGACAGTTGTCTTCGGTTGATTCATCACTGCGCACAATAAGGACGATCAGGTACGGCGTGGTATCTTTCTCCCTCTCCGGAGAGCCTGGATCAGTGCCCGACAAACGGTAGATAAGCTCATTGTGGTTATCTTCCGCAGTGGTGAGCACCATGACAGTGGCTGTACGATCCAGCACCGGTACGTCAATATCTTTCCCATCCTTTTTGAAGATCCCTTTATAAATGATCTCTTCCTCCAATGAAAAGAGCTGCCCATCCGAAGTCACTGCTGTACCTGGTTTCAGGCTGACAGTACCTGCCGTTGCGTTCACATCTACATCAAGACCATAAAAGATACCTGATCCTTCCAGGTAAGTACGGGTATCCTGGTCCTCCGTCCCTGTAAAAGTGACAATACCAGTCAGGCTGCTGCTCTTCAGCTGCTGCCCCTTTTTGAAAACCGGGTAAGAGGTAGAAAAATCTATTTTCATTTCTGAATAATTTATTTATTTGACATTATCCAAGCATTGCCTCGTCAAGTATGATCAATGGTTTATCATCTCCTCCCTCATCATCATACAGGTATGCAGCCGGATATACATTTTTAAGTTCTCTTAATATTTTATTCAATGCCTGCAGACTATCATCATAATCGCAGCTCTCTTCCCTGGACATTGCACCCAGCCATTGCTTCCAGGCCTTTTCAAACTGCAGCATCTGCTGCGGGCTTATCCAGACAATGTTAAGCCGTATATGCGATGGAGCTTCCCTGCGAAGGGTATCCTCAAAGAATTGCCTGAAGCGGGCCAGCCGGAAACGTTGCGGCCATGCCGGCAAAACAACGGTAGACCAGAAAGAATAGGGATCTGCCAGGAAAGTACGGTCACAGAACGCGGCGTTTTCCTCGTCTATTTCTTCCCCGTCATCACAGCAAAGACATACATCATTGCATACAGGCAGGAGCGCATCTTCCGTTTTGCATACGATCGGGATCACCACCGTACTGACTTTATCTCCGGATGCACTCTCCAGCAGCGTCTTCATTTCCGAACGCACAAACGTCAGATCACTCAGCAGATTGATCATCTCTTCCGTTGCTTCCAGCGAAACTGCAGCAATCTTCTCATCCTTCCTGTACCAGGAAATCGTCATGGTGGAAACCTGTCTGTCAACAAACACTTTATCATCGTCAGCGGCTTTCTTCAACGCATCAGTATAAGCAGTGGCATTTGCAAACACAGATTCACTGATAATACGCAACACATACGGGGTATTCCTCTCCCGCGGAGACCAGTTCAGCTGCAGCTGTAATGCTTCATAAGACTGCTGCTGTCCGCGCGGACGCATCAGGATATGTTCCAGCAGATGCAGCCCTTCAGCGCTGATTACGGTTTCTACATGCTCCATTGCTGCATTACGCGCAGAGATGCTTGTATAAGAAAGCGGATGTTCCGCCTGTATTCCTTCCGGATTGACCAGTGTAATACCAAAAGGACCACAGGCATCTTCGTCCCCACGCTGATAATTACGCAGGTCCAGCAGCAGCCCGGTAGCATCTCCCAGCGCTGTTTTAGCTTCTTCCGGCGTATCATAGACATGTGTTGACTCCCAGATAGTGGTATAGTCGTAACTGATCTTATTGCCCACCAGCAGCTGCTCTATATTGTTGATCTCAAAAGCATACCCTTTACCACTTTCCACAACAGGGAACATCATGGCATTAAAGATGCGGGTAGCGCGGTCATTCTCTATATCTTCACCGCATATCACCTCAGGCGCTACGGCAATGATCTTTCCATCCATATCTTTCAGATAAAGGGTATAGGCGTTCTCACAAGCCGGCATCTGCTCGTAATAATACGAAGCCTCAGACCTCGCCATTTCCAGCAGGTAGACATAGAAATACTGCTCTGCTTTCTCTGCCAGCGCCGGAGAATTATAACGGGTCACCGTCTGCCACATCACCTTATTATCTTTGCCAAACAACTGGTAGTAATACAGCCTGACCGTAGATACCTCCTCTTCGCCTTCTCCTCCTTCCGCTGCAGATTTCCAGAGATTCGCGAAAGAAGGAATTTCCTTATAGCTCATCCACAACTGGGAGAAATTGATCTTTTCCGGTTGATCAAAATACCAATCCAGTACACGCGGGTCTGTATTTCCTTTTTCATCCGGGTTTACAAACCAGCCGTAGAGCCTTCTCTTACAGTAAATATCTGCCTGCAGCTCCATACGTACTTCCTCTCTTCTTTCCATACCCTGGTACCAGCCCGTATGCTGCGCCACGCGATATACATTATCATCCACCATACGGAAAGCATAACGGCAACCGGCAGCATAGTCAGTATAAGGGAAGAAGTTCTTATTGTCAGGATCAAGATTGTCGAGGAATGTCTGTAACCTGTCCCATGCATCCTGTTCACTCACATCTTCTTTTTCTCCCACACACTTCTTTGTCACATGTTGAATGTCCAGCAGCACCTTACCCAGGTTGAGGGTATAATAACAACCTACGGTTTCATTATCCAGGCAGTAGTTCCCGCGGAACAACAGCAGCTGCAGGAACTCCAGCAGATCAGCCATAGCTGCATCCGGATCGGGATAAGTGTGAATGCTCTCCCACTCGTAGGTATTTGTTTTTGTATTGTAGATATGGAATGCGAAGGATCCATCCTCTTTACGGTATATACCATGCCTGCGCGCAAATTGCCGCCTTGCCTGGATCGCAGCCGTATAAGCCTCATAACTGCCTGGTGTGATCTTAGCCACGGCCAGGGGCTGCCCCTTATCATCATTCAGATAAAGATCTTCCGTAGCGGCTGTCCAGGCACTGTAATTTTCAATCGACAGTGAACGCTGTAACAGATCCCAGCTCTCAGTCTGAAATGCTGCGATGGCAGCATCTGCTGTAGCATAAGCGGTGATACTCTGCCAGAGCAGGAGGTCATTGCGGCGTAACTGGTAGTAATACCGGCCATTCTCTCCCGTCACTACAGATGTACCTTTCTCCAATACTGTGTATCCCGGCAGCTTGCGATGATAACGTTGCAGTAATGCAAGGACAGTCTGTGTTCTTTCTGCGGCGGAATCAAACTGCGGACAATAACGTGCTATACGGTAATCACGATCCCATAAACGATAGCCGATCACGGCATTTTTACCACCGCTCTGATACAGGTCCGTGCGCACATCTTCTTCCTTTGCATATGACGTTAACAGGTTCAGTTTAAATCCGGCCCATTTCGCAAGCCTTTTACCTGCTTCTTCTCCTTCGAACTCGCTATCATACAGGTGAGGATGCACCGCTACTTTGTTATCTCCATCCAGGAGATAAACACGGTAACCGCCTTCTTCCTTGAACACCTTGTAGTTACTTACTGTAGGCGCCAGTTTATCAAGTATATATGTCAATGCATCTTCTGCCTCTTTCTGCTCCGGCTTCTCATCCAGACCTTCCAGCGCAGTTTCAGGATGCCAGCAACAACAGGACAGCCATTGCCAGCTGTAACGCCAGGCGCCTGTAAGCTTCACTTCAGTCACTGTCTGACCATGGTCCTGCAGGAAGCGGAGCGTACGCTCTATTGCTGCGTCCCTGGCCTCTGTAGTGGTATATTCGAATGGATGTACCGCCAGTACATCTTTTTTGTCGCTAATGATCTTAAAACTGTAAGTACAGGCTTCGAGGCATGTCTTTATGTAGTATAACCGCTGCTTACCAAACTTCACCGTGTTATAAAAAGCAGTACGTACCTCGTCATAACTGTTATAGAAATGCGGTTCCTGTAACAACAGACCTTCACTATCGCTGATCTTAAAATAATAACGATACAGGGTCCTGGCAGACCATCCGGTGCTTTCCTGTAAAGCAGTCACCTGCTGACGCAGCAATAGCAGTACGGCATCTCTTTCCTCTCCTGAAGAATACCATTTGCCTTGTTTGGCAAAAGGCGCTCCGTCTTTCGTAAAAGCGAGATAACCATATCCGCTTCCAGGCCACTGATCTGCCTGTACATCTTCTGCTTTTGCAGTCAGTACCCAACCAAGGAAAGCAGTTGCGGCAGCCTCCTGGCTATCCCATACAGGAATGCTCTGCAACAGGGGAGTACTGCTCTTTTCATCTTCCCAGAGGAATCCGTAAGCATTTACCGCGTCGCCTTTCTCCACCCAAAGTGAATCCTGTGCTGCTTTTATCAATATTCTTTCCAGCAACTTCGCAGCAGTGGCATGATCGCTTGTTTCAGGACTTTCTGCGAGTAATTGTCCGGCATCATCATGCACCTGCACCACATACCGGCAATTATCCAATGTATAAATAGTTACCCGCTGCGGATCACTGGCATGACGGATGACGTTGCGGGTTGCCTGTGCCACGGCTGCTCCGTCAGGAACAGGGCGGGCTGTGCTCAGCAGGATCTCAGGCAGGCCTGCCTGACATTCAAGATCTTTAAAATGATAGATAGCAGCAGATACAGTAGTTACTGCACCGCTTACCGTCAGCCACAGACGGCTGAACAGGTTCACATATTTATCCCGTGCCAGCCGTGCAGCATCTCCCGTAGGGAAATCAGACATATGCACAGACATCACGGTAATGCCCTGCGTGCCCTCTTCTTCACCAGCCTCCTTACGGACCACCTCCAGATCAAAGCGGCCGCCTCCCCTGTGTACTACAAGGTAGTTATCTACATTGGCAGCCAGTTCTACAAACTGCACAAAAGCCACGGGCAGTTGCGCTTTATCTTTAAAAGGGATCATACCCTGCCATACAGGCTGCCCCTCATTGGTCATCAGCCAGTTGTACAACTCAGACGCTTCACGCTGGTATACCAGGTAATGCTTACGGAAGTACTCCTGCAGTTCTTTCATCTTCTGCTGCGCAGCTTCCTCCGTGCCATATGCCTGCGGATGATACGCGATCTGTACATTGTTATGCACAATAACGATCCTGTAATTACCCGCAGCCATCTCTGGTTCTATTTCCCAGGCATTGTCATCCTGTAATATCTCCAGGCAGTCATATCCGTGTGAAAGAGCTATTTCGTTTGTTTCAAAACCTTGTTTGCTTTTCAGCAGTGTCTTACCGTAATCGTCCGGCAACAGGAAATGGTATCCTTCCTGTGTTTGCGGGTACACCTTGTACTGTCCATTATCGTTGAAGAATTGCACGAACCATTCCATTACCGCGTCTCTTTCTTCTTCGGTCGTATACTCAAAAGAATACTTGGCAGCAATCCATTCATCCGCAGTCAGCGGAGACTGTATATAGAAACCAAACACGCCTTCTCCCGGACATCCGTAAGGTCTGTAATTTGCCTTTACTTTACCAAGCGCCAGGAAATCTTTGAAGACGCGGTCAATATTTTCTTTACTGTGCAGGCTCTCACTTACAAATAAAGGAGTGGTCTGACCAGGGATGGTACAAAAGAAACTTGTCTGTTTTTCAGCATTAACAAGATCAAAATTATTCAGTGAGGCGGAAGGAGATTGCCGTATCCCCATCAGCCCAGCCACTCTCTTTTCCAGTCCACATACCGGAAAACCTTCATCAGGATGCTTATAATCAAATGCGAGGGCGCGGTTGGCGCTGGTCTCGGGGTAAGCAGACAGGAACGCTGCCTTGTCTGCAATATTACGTGCAGGGTCATTCTTCTTACCACTCAGATTATACATCATCAGTGCATAATCAGTAAAGTCTTCAGAAAACCTTGCCAGCAGATGATTCAGGAACCGCTCCTTTCTTTCATTGTATTGATCTGAAGTTTCGTACAATGCAGTGAGCATTTCTGTATCTCCCGCATCATTATACACCAGGTCGAAACTGTAAATATCATCCTTACGGTTGTTGTTACGGCTGTAACTGCCAGAGAGCGTAGCCAGGAATACTACATCCAGTGCGGCCTGCTCTGCTGCTATTCTTGTACTGAAGGAAACAGTGCTTTCCAGCAATACATTATTAGCAGCATCTGTCAGCTGAAAGTACCAGTTACTGTCATCTTCCCTTTGCTGTATAACACGTATTACACTATTGTTGGTGCACTCGCTGATAATACGGCGGATCATTTCATCACGCAGGTACATAGAGCTGTACACCTTACGCTCAGTACCGGAAGCATCCGGCTCATACGCCAGCTGCATACCGTTATACGAAGTGCCCGTTGTATTCTGCGGCAGCTGTTTCTTATAACGCAACAGGGATGGCAGCTGTGGAATACCGCTGATATCAGCCGGGAAATAAGTATGCTCACCTCCTTCTGGTGCAGGGCGCAGTGAGAACAGCTTCCGTATACTTGACAACTGAGAAAAATAGTCAGCCAGTAACCTGTCGAAGAACAAGAGATAAGCCTGCAGCTGTAATGCCTGCGCCTTCCTGGCGGCAGTTGCATCGCCCGGCACCTCGTTCTTACCGATCAGGTAAACCTTCGGAAATTCATACTGAACGGAAGTATATTGCGCGAGGTCTAACTGACGGCCCTTTGGCACAACAGTGTCCAGCGCTTCCCTTTGCTTGGGGAATTTATTATAGTCGGAAATAGTTTTCTTATATCGTTGGTTTACGACTTCCTTATTTGCATTAAACGGCAGTTTATTGCGGAAGAAGATCACGTTAGAAGTCTCGGGAGACAATACAGGACGATGGTCCTTTGTCAGGTGTAGGCACCATTCTTCCCCTTCCTGTTTGATAGGATTACCATTTATATCTGTCATGGCATACCCGTCTTCATCTGAGCTGCTCATCAGCAGGCGGGTTACACCTGCCACA
Source organism: Chitinophaga sp. CF418 (assembly GCF_900142925.1). Classification (GTDB taxonomy): domain Bacteria; phylum Bacteroidota; class Bacteroidia; order Chitinophagales; family Chitinophagaceae; genus Chitinophaga. The sequence goes on along the minus strand of NZ_FRCN01000009.1, from coordinate 162,598 downwards.
CCGGGCACCTTCATGATAATACGGTAAAGATCTGAAGCATGCAGCTCCGTCATCCTTTCCAGACCTTCCAGTTCCTGCACATCGATGAAACCATTCTGTTGTAACGGTTCATCTTTGATAAAATCATAAGGACGTCCCTCGAAGATCTCTTCCATGCTTCTGCCCTTATCCAGCAGCTGTTGCAGACTGTAGAAAACAGGCGCGGGCGACAGGAAATCCTGTATGCTGCTGTAAATATTCAACAGCACGTCATCGGGATCATAATTCGCCGCCAGTTCAATATGCAGACAAAGACTGATAGGCTCTTTCTCCAGCACTACAATATCAGGAAAGTCTTCACAGAGATTACGATGTGCATGCAGACGTGTGTCTATCTCCGATAATACGGTGTCCATAGGGAACACGTCATTGCCGCAGGCATCCTTCTCATAAGCTGCAGCATACACATCATCGGGTTCGATGTATACACGATATAGTCCTTTCAGGGGTATGGATGAAAGGCCTTCTGACAGCCGGGTATTATCAAGATCGCCGGTATTGCAGTCGTAGGTCAGGGAGTAAGCCTCTTCTGTTTCCGTCTCGTTGATGGGCGACAACCACGCATTACGTACGCCTTTGATATCGATGAGCATGCGGCGGATATCTGCAATGGTCAGGGGATTATTTCCCAGGATCTGTGCAGCGGTATAAAAGTTATCTTCCCCGGCCCCTGCAGAAGCGGCAACGAGGTCTTTAAAAGAAAGTTTGGTACGATAGTCCAGATCCGTCAGCACGTAACACAGGGCCTCCAGCATCGTGATGCCGGGATCGTGCAGGTTGTGGTCTGTCCATATCTTGCCTGAAAGATCCGCAACATGCTGAATGCCCAGTTTGCGCAGCGTGGCGAAGTCCAGGTATTCCGGGAACCCGCTGTCTTTATCTGTAGTTATATATTTGAGATCAGGCATTTTAAGATAGTGCTTATCGGCCCGCCGCAGCGGGCTCCGTGTTTGTAGCCCCCGGTGCGAACCAGGGATGGTATAATGTATCGGTGATCAGGACCTGTTTATTTACCTTCCAGGGCTTCCAGGCGTTTCTGCAATGCAGCGATCGTTTCCTGCTGTTCCTGTATAGCCTTGGTCAATACTGCTACCATATTGGCATATGCCAGCGTCTGGGTGCCATCGCCGTCCGTATTCACCAGCTCAGGGAAGAACTCTTCCACCTGGTGTGGCAGGAAGCCTATCTGTGCTTCAGCCGGAGGACAATTCGCCTTCTGGTTGAAAGTGAAAGTAACGGGGTTCAGTTTCTTCACCTTGTCGATCACATTGCCCAGTTTCACAGGATTGCTCACCTTACGTACATCTGTATCCAGGTAAAGACCAAAGGCACGCGCCTTGCCCTTTACGTTCAGGTCAAAGCCCGTTGGTGTGAGGCCGCCAATGATAGTCTTACCTTCTGCGGAGATCGTCACAAGATCATCGCCCTGGTTTATTTCCAGTTCATTGCCATTGCCATACTCACCGCCTTTCTTAAACACAAAGCCTTTTGAAGCATCTGTGAGAAATGCGCCCCAGTCATTGTCCGCACCCAGCAGCATGTAATTGCGCTTTTCATTGTTAGGGCGGTTATTGATGATACTGAAACCCGGATTGGTATTGTCGAGACACATCAGGAAAGCACCCGCACTATTGGCTTTGGTGATCTCCACATTCGTAACAGGCGTTTCTGTTCCGATACCCACACGGCCATCCTGTTTGATGGATACCAGTGTTTCGCATGCTGGTTTGCCAATATTCTTCAGATAGTTTTTGCTTTCTTCCAATCCCTTGCGGAAATAAAAACCATCCTGTGCATTAGTGGTGAAACTGGATACTCGCTCGTCCAGCGTTACATTCAGGTAGTTCTGATAATTATACTCTGCTTTATGGATCCAGACTGCCTGTGGCACTACTGCCTGTACAGGATTCAGTAACAAACGGGCAGACCCCTGGTTATAGATGTCAACACCCGCTTCAGGAGCAGTAGTGCCAATACCTACAGCGGCGCCGGCATCAGGTGTAGTGATAAACACCGGCTTTGCAGACGTTACCTCTTTAGGTACATTCTCTTCTCCATCTGAAGGTACCGGTGGCGGTACTATAGAGGTGAAGAGGAATCCTTCAGTATTAGTCGTAAAGACAGCTTTATCATCCGCCAGTTTTTCAGACAATGATTGTGTACTGTCACCAGCGGCATGCTGGATCACGAATTCAGGCGACTGTGCATTATCAGGGCTGAAGAGGAAATCCGCCTTCAGCTCATCCACGTGGATATGCACCCTTGCTTTAGGATCTTCAGTACCCATGCCTATCTTGCCAAACACTTTGGCATACATGATAATGGGCACTTTATCTTCATTGCGGATGATCTCCCAATCTTCATCGGAAGCATCTATATCCAGCATTTTCCAGTTGGTACAATCTATTTCCGGATTATCTGTGGAGCAGTGTCCTTTGCTTTTATCTGCTTTTGTATTATCACCGGTACTTCCTTCACAGCCGCAAGGCTTATCGCCTGCGGGGGTACAGGTATACAACGCATTGTTGTAGATCACTACATCGCCTTCGTAATAGCAGATACCAGCCGCCCATTTGCCGAAAAAAGCATCATCCCTTCTTACCAGCGTAGAGTCTATCAGGTTAAAGAAATCCTGCGAGGTGGGTATAGCGCCGGTCTTAAATTGTGCTTTCAGCGCTGCTCTGGTTGTTATAGACATGGGAGTATCTTTTAGTTTTTTATGAATGATTTATTTGATCCTGAATACAGCTTGCTGACTGTTGCCGTTACAGGTATCGTTAGTAATGATTGTATAAGTTTGTTCGCCGCCTATCAGTACAGACCATGGCGTATCAGCGGTGACAGCCTTTACCGGTGGCCCTTCAACGCCTCCGCTTTTCACGAACATCGTAAAGTCAGTGACATAATCCACGTACTCACGATTTTCGATGAACTGTAATACGGATGACATCATAAGCGTACCGCCAAATACGATATTCTGTGAGCCGCTGTTGATCCAGGGCGACAGGTAAGCCTGTACTTCGCTGACCAGTTTCTTCTGATAGAAATTGGCATCTCTGCCAGCTCTCAGACGGATATTCCCCTTGAAGCTGATTTGCTGGTATACAGGGTTGATGACCTGCACTTTTGCAAATACTGAAGTGCGTGTACGCAGATATTCGCTGACCCTTTCCAGGATGATGCGGCTTACTTTAGGACTGAAGCGCTCGTCTGCAGGATAATTATCTATCTGCGGAATCACCGCCAGCGTCACCCATCCGGGCGATTGTAACTGTGTGATGTTGCCCTGTTCATCCCGGCACATCTTACTATGCGGAATGCATTTGATCTTGGATATCTCCGGAAATGCATCCAGTATGATGCGCTCGTAGTCAAAAACATTGATGGCCCTTCCTTTGTGGCGCAAACGTTCACTGACACGGGTATAGAACTCATCAGCCGTTTCTTCTTTCCGTCCTCCGAAAGAGGAATAGGGCTGGGTAATCTTCGTGATCATTGCATCAGGCACAACCAGGCCACTGATAGTCTGTGCAGCCAATGCAGTATTCACACGTGCAGGATCATTCTCCTGGCTGCGGAACACCGCCTCTGCTGCCTGTGCCATGATAGCAACACCTTCGCATACAGCCGCTGAATACTGATGTGTGGTGATACGTAACCAGTGCAGGCCGGAAGGCAATACGGTATGAGTCGTATCCGCATCCCATGGCAGTGCAAGGGTTACAATGCCCGACACCAGCATCTCTTTGGTCGTATCACTGATGATCTGTGTATTTTTTTCCAGGGCTTTCCATTCATTACCTGACATATAATGCCATTGAATATCGGCCCTGCGGATATCTGGATTCGCAGTAAACTCCGCCAGCTGGAACAACAAGGCTACGTTGGTTCCCGGCACAGCCTGTTCCAATCCTATATAGAGCGTACCCTCATCTTCATACACAGGCATGAAGTTGGCAGTAGCACCGGAAGACAAAGTTTTATAGTTACCCTCTTCGTAAGGATATTGATGCAGCAGGGTGACATCAGCACCGGTAGCAGTTGCATCATAATTCAGAAAGAACCCTTTAATAGTGGGCGTATATGGCGGTAGGGGAAGCGCTATTAAAGAACCGATATTATTACCCACAAACGTGTTCATCTCCCCGGCAAGACCTTCAGTACCATCAGCGCTGGTATTTGCACTACCAGCTAAAGCTCTCAGATTAAGAAAATCTGCATCAGAAGAATCCTTTGTAATGAGGTTGGCTTTACCCAGGGAGAGACCTGTCTGTACATGTGTGCCAGTAGCCGAAGTTAAGAGACCGCTTGCCTTCGCCTTTATATCGTCCAGTCTCAGGTTACCTACTTTCAGCAACTGAGAGCCCAGGATGCCCGGGTACTCATCGTGTTTGAAATTATTAACCAATTTCAACCGCAGGAATCCATACAGTGCGGCATTGCTATAAGGGAGCAACGGAGCAGGCTGCGTCAGCAGTGGTATATTTTCTACCTCAGGTACATCGATCTCCCTCACCCGCTGTACATGATGAGCACCATCCTGATCGAACAACAGTGAACCTTCTCCTCCAACAATACCTTTCCACTCTCCATTATTCAGTCGTTCCAGGTCTGCCTTAAAATAAGTATTGTTGATACCCGGCAGGTTATAAGCGGCATAATGTTTTTCAAAGTCATCAGGATATCCCTCCCACTCCATATGCAGCTTCAGGTCCGTTAACCGTTTTCTGAACACCTCATCACTGCCTATGTAGAAGTTGCTGCCTACTTTAGGTATACTGGTGAAAGGGAGGAACTTACCATTAGGATCAAGCGGTCCCTCATCATTACCGATCAGCAGGTTCTTCACATTAGTCACATGTACATTGATAGTGGTATTCTGAATAACCAGGTTACTCAATATATCATACCACGGTGCGGCACTCTCTGCCAGGTAATAATGCAGGCTGTGATTGAAGAGAATACGCAGCAGCGGATCATTTACGGGATAAGCAGCCTTTACAACATCAGGCGCCGGAACGATCAGTGCCGGTGCATCGGCAGCCAGTACAAAGTTCAGGGTCAGCTTGTTGTTGTCTACAAGTGACGTGCTGATAGCCGGTGCAGGATACCAGCCTGCTTCGGTAGTACAATCTACCTGCAGTAGTCGCCTGCGTGCAATATCTTTTGCGTCCGGCAATTGCTGCGGACTAATATTCGTATAGGTAGCAAAATCACGATCGCCTGCTGCATCTTCCAGCCATATCTCAGTGATGCCGGCATTCTTCATTTTTGTCCGGATGCCGGCCAGACTGCCTTTATCGATACCCTTCTTCTGAAAGACTTTCAATATATCTTCATTCAGCAGATAGAAAGGTTTATCCAGTAAGGCGGCCAGCTGTGCTGCTTTATCCCCCAATGATGACAGCTCAATAATAACCGTCACATTACGGGTACCTTCTTTCAACAGCAGTACCGGCGAAGCGATTAACAATCCGGTGCTGGCAAAAGGAAAATGCGTAACACCTGCCTGCGGATTATTCTTGCTTACATATTCAGCTGCTCCCAGTAAAGGCCAGCTGTTGTAAGAGGGATTACGGAAACCTTCTCCCAGTCCGTCAGCACTGGCAGCAACAGGCGCCACATACACGTTTGCCTTATCGTCTTTGAAAAGCGTACGCAATTGGTTCACCTTCGCTTTGTTCAGCACCACATCTTCTTCCGTAAAGAAGCTAACATCTTTACCTGTAGCATCTTTACCGGCCTTCAATGCAGTATCTTCCTTCAGCAGGTAGTCAGGTAGTTGTTTAGCCAGTTCTGCAACCAGGTGCACATGATCAGGCGTAAGCGGTTTCTTTTTCAGTTGCAGTACCTCTTCGTAGAAGAAGTTCAGGTGCTGACGGCCGATGGTGTTCATCTGCGTTTTCACCTGTGCAAAGAGCTCCAGGAAAGCGTACAACAGTCCCACGTGAGGCTGATGCTTCTGCTGTCCCTTCAGCACCGCTTCAAAATCTTTTACGGCAAAATCCTGTACCTGCAGGATGCCTTTATAGAAGATGACAAACAGCTCATCCAGCTGTGTCAGTACTTTCTCTCTTTTACGGCGGGGATAGCTGCTCAGTCTTACCAGGTAAGCATCTTTAGCTATCAGCTTATCCATGGTCAGGTTCCAGCCGCTGTTCTGCCGCAGGATGGCGATGTTGTTCACCGCTTCTTCCGGCAGTGGATTTTCAGCGTCCACCATGGTATTGGCGATGGCGATAAGGCGGTATAAAGCCTTACTGAAATCCGATTGTACCAGGGCGCCCAGCATTCCGCTAAGTCCTGTAGCGCTGTCCAGCTGTGTATGCCAGCTATTCAGCTGCATCACCATATCCAGTATACGGAAGAACATGGACCAGAACTGGTCTGCCGGCAATTGCTGCGACAGGTCTGTCCTTGCCTTCTGATAAGCCGCATCAAAACCGGCAGTATCAAACTGCTGGATAGCAGCATACTGGAAAGGCGGATTGCTGCGGAAGAAATCCTGCCAGTCCCCGCGGGACGTCAGTGATGTATCAGCCTTACGGAATGGCTGGTCGGTGTCATCATAGTAAAGTACGTACCTGGCGTAGCGGTACAGGAATCCCAGTAACTGGGCTGTACTACGTTCGTCGATCTGCACTTTGTCTGTTGACAGCGCTTCCATTTTACGCTGCAACTGGCTTACACCATCGCGTACCAGGTTATTCGTTATGTTATCTGAAGCATTCATTATCTTATTGCTATGGCTGCATTTATTCCTTCTGAACGGCCTTCCTGTATATAGAAGTCATATACATAGTTGTACCGGGAATTAGTGGCCCTGATGGTATAATCAATATTGATGCGTAAACATCCCTGTATGGCGTCCCAGGAATCAGACTGGGATACAGTGATCTTATCGGCTTTTATTCTTGCTTCGTAGTATAGGATGGCATTTGTTACCAGGTCTGTAATGAAACCGATCAGTGTATTGCTCATGGATTCAAACTGGTAATCTGCCAGGTTACAACCAAACTGGGGAAGCATCACACGCTCGCCCAGGCTGGTAGACAAAAGAATATGCAGGCTTTGTTCAATATCCTCCCGCCCTACGGCCATTAAAGCGTAACAATCCTTGTCGTCATTGTCTTTGCGGAAGGTGGGGGGAAACGACCAGCCGCAGCCCAGAAAATCTTTTGCGTCGAGCATATACAAATCTTTTAAGTAGCTATGTTAACCTCCTATCATCACTGTAGGACATCCTAATACGATAGAGCCGCCATGGGCTGTCGTATCGCCCATACGGGCGGCAGGCTTGCCTCCTATCATGACAGTGGCAGAGCCTTTTACAATAACATCCGGCGGTCCGGTACACACCAGCATATCTCCCACCGTTGCTGCAGGCATTCCGCCTATCAGCACCGTAGGCACGCCCGGACCGGAAACAGGGCCGCCTACATGTGGCACTACTCCTGTTACCATGGGACAAACATGCATATCTGATATTCTTGCTGCCGGGGGCATTATCTGTATCTGTTTAATCTTTTAGTTAATCTTCACCATTCCACCTGTCAGTTCCAGCATGGCAGAAGAAGCGACCTTTGCTTTGGCCTGCCCGTTCAATTCCAGCGTAGTACTTGCTTTTCCGGAAATGGTGGCACCTTCTATTTTGATGTCTGTAGCGGCTTTCAGCGTGAAAGCAGCGCCAGCTTCCATCTTAATATCTTTGGGGCTTTTAATGGTAATACCTGCGGATTCCATTTTGATCATGTTACCATGCTGATCCTGGATGGTGATGGCTTTGTCCTTTTCACTGAGCTCAATGAAATTGCCTGCGGGCGTTTCCATCTTCATCACTTTGTTCTCATCATCAAACATGGTTTTCATCTTGCTGCGGGTTACAAGACCTTTGATATGATTGGTATCCTGCGCCTGTACAGGAGCCGGCTTGTTGCTGCTGTGCAGCATTCCCAGCACTACTGCAAAACGTGGATCACCATTTACAAAGCCTACGATCACTTCATCACCTATTTCAGGGCGGAAGAAGTAGCCCCTTTCCTTGCCGGCATCCAGCGATGCTACGCGGGCCCAGGTGCCTTTATCGTTATTGTCTGTCAGCGGCATCTTCACCAGGATGCGGTCTTCCCCGTCAGGGTCGCTCTCCAGCTGCACCACCACACCTATCTGCAACCCATGCACGGCAGGCAGCATACCTGCAGCAGGAGTTTCTATCAGTTCAGGTTTATGATGGAACCATTCAGGAGAGATACCGAACTGTAAATGGGTCTGCCAGATGCCCTCCGCGTATTCATGACGTACGCCACTCACGTATACCTGGCCGTTAAAGCGATTGCCCAGCCCTTTCAGCTCAATGGTATCACCGGGTTTTGTATCAGGCGAGCCCTTTATCCTGGCACGCCCGCGGATCTTGGACATCCTGCTTTTCAGCATCACTGATTCCGTCCAGGCTTTCAGTTCAGGCTCACTTACCAGGCCGCTGTGCCGCAGTTCCAGTTTGGCCGGCGATACTGCTTTAGCCAGCGAGCTGCCTGTAAGATTGCCTGCCTCCTTGAAAGACACGCTTGATGTGGAGTTCTCCTTTACAGCCTGGTCCTTATAACTCCAGGAGCTGGCGTTTACTTCCTGCCATTGGGTGCGGGCGTCTATTTCAGCATCGAATTCCTCGATGGTAGCGCCGTACACCAATGTGATGGCAGGAGAACCAAGGGCAGGTTTCACCATGTTCACCTTACCGTCCTGCACCAGCAGGATACAGCTGTTCATTTCTGCACGGCTCAGGGCAAAGTCCCAGTCCGTACAATAGAACTGTACCAGCTCTTTGTGCGTTACGGAAGTGGATGCCATTGTACCCGCCTTACTACCCAGCACTTTTTGCAGGGCATCGCTGTCGGTCATGTCCCGGAAGTATTTGTTCTTCCTGCCCAGTGTGAGTGACACGGCTTCATCCCTGCAATCGAGATACAGACAGGCATTACCGTTCTCACTGGCTTTGATGCCATGTTTCACTATAATACCTTTGAAAACAGAGACGTTTTTCCCGTCGCGTCCTACCTGTATCTCTACCTTGTTGCCGGGAATGAAATCAGCCGCTTCACTCAGGGCAAATTTTTCCTGTGAGGTATCACCGTCCAGGTACTGGATCCTGGCGTATGGGATCTGATTCGCTTCCTTCACAACAGTAACTGAACGCAGATCATAGGAAGGATCGCTCACCCTGTTACCATTGATCAGCACCTCGATCTTGGTGTAATCGTAGGTATCCGGGGTAGCAGGTATGTTCCGTTCGTCCGTGCTTACGTTTTCTTCATTTGCCATGTTCAGGAAGTTTTTTGGGTGCCGGTGTTTTTCACAGGCGGGAAGCCCAGTTCATCATCCGTACGCAGTTTCCGTACGCTGACCAGTTCATTGTAATAAGCTACCTGCATATACAGGGCGGGGTCTCCGTAGCTTTTATAACAGAGCAGCGGAAGCGTATCGCCATCAGCCACCCTGACACTACGGAAAAGGTCCGGTGAGTGTTTATCCTCTTTTGCGACCCGTTTTTTGGGCTCAACATACTGAGTGAACGAAGCACTCACCTTCGCCCTTAAAGGCTCCCCATTGGGCTTAAAAAGCACATAATTGATATCCAGGGTAGCAAGGATGCAGTCAAAGGTGAACAGACCCCACTGGATCTTCAGGATGGCTGGCTTATGCGCCTCGCCCTGCATCTTGTACACGACATTCAGCAGTTGTTCCACCTGATCCTTCACTTCAGTACCGTTCAGGATATTTCCTTCAATGGTACCGGTATTGTCCAGGGTAAAATCCAGTTTGAGCTGTTCGGGGGCGGTGAACTTGTATTCCGGAGCGCTCCCCTGATTACCACCGGTAGCTTTATCCTTGGCCTCTACTTTGTAAGACTGGGCATAGCTTTCCGGGTTAATGGGGATGGTAAAATCGGCGCCGGCTGATTTATCCTGTTTCGGAGTGAGGAAAGGCCGGATGACGATCTTCTCAACATTCGCCGTTTCTTTATTCGTTGCCATCAGCGTTCTCTTTGATCTTTCAGGATTTGCAGCACTTTTTCCACACAGGCGCGCACAATAGCGTCAGGAGATCCCTCCTGCTGTTCATTGCCGCCACCTGTTTTACCTTTGTTGCCGGCAGCTTCATCGACAGCTACCTTGATGACCATTTCTCTTATCTCTACTGGCATGGGGCCTGGTTTTTAAGTTGCTACTATTCCACGTTGAAATAGTTATAATTCAGTTCAAATGTTTCAATGACCACTTCACCTTTGTCCGCATTGAAGTCTGCCACCTTCCAGTTCTTGGGCCAGGCGCGGTGCACCTTCCAGGTCATGAGCGGCTGATGCTGCTCATTCAGCAGGGTAACGATGAGATCAACGGGCGAAAAGCTGAAGTTCCTGAAAGCATCGAGACACCACTGCGAAACGGTAGATTCTGCCGGTTTGAAGATGCCGCGGCGCAGTACGAGGTCCGTACACTTGTTGCGCATCGGTATCACATGCTCAAAGCGGTTCTCCCCGCCCTCCCGCAGTGTATCTGTCTGCATCTGAAAGTTGAGTCCTGATACGGACTGGAAAAAGATGTCATTCTCCATCTTCTTGTCGAACAGGAACTCTACTTTAAAATGAAACCCTACAGGAGGATAATAATTAGCAGTTGCCATCATTATTTATTTTCGATCACCAGACCTTCATGCACCAGCTCCACGCTTTCAACAGCGATCTCGTTGGCGTCAGCTTTCAGATCTGCAGACTGTACCTTGATAGGCCATGCATTCTTCACTTTCCAAACAATGATAGGTTTGTGCGTTTCGTCCAGCAGGCTGATAGTGATGTTCCTGCGGTATTTGCCATTCTGCTCCTGGAAGAACACGGTTTCTTCCCACCAGTCGAAGTATTCGTTGTCTGACTGGAAAGTACCGCGTTTCAGCGTGATATTGCTGTATTTCTTCAGACCTGGTTGTTTGGTCTTATGGTATTCAGGACTGGCACCATGGCGGTATTCGATCGCTTCTGTTTCAACAGTGAGACCGGTTACTTCTGTGAAACCGATGTTTTTACCACCCCATTCTACCTGGAAGTGAAACTTGGGTAATGGATAATTTGCCATTGTAATTCTTTTATTCTGTTATGATTGAATGTTGAAATCTTGATTATTTTTTGGCTGCCGTTGCAGTGTCACAGGCCTTTGCTGCCAGTGCGGCGGCATATGCTTTGTCCAGTGCAGTCTTGCGGGCTTGTGCAAATTCACGTTTGCAGGAAACCACCTCAACTTCCTTCTGCAGATCCTTCAGTTCGTCGAGCGTTGTCTCGTACTGATGTTTCGTTTTGGTATAGAAGTCGCAGGTCTCATCGTCCATCGGGAACAGCGGTGTTTTTTGCGGATGGCAGGAAGCACAATCTTCCAGATCAGGCTTTTTGCCATCAGTCATTAATTTGTAGGAACCCACTACCTGGAACAGCAGACCTTTTTCGCCAGCCAGCAGTCCCCAGAGGTCTTCTTCCTCATGATAGGTTACCAGCAATGCCTTGATCGCGTCTTTAATAGCGGTCAGCGCCTCCTCTGTTGCAGTTTTCAACGCTGCAAGATTTGCCATGATGGAGTTAGCACCCTTATCAGGGATCTTGTTGTCGATACGATCGGCCAGTACCTTGATCTGTCCTTTCAGGACCTCAGTGCAATCCAGCAGTTTCTTTGCTTCGCAGATGAGGATCTTGATAGCATCGATACACAGGCGTGCATTCTTGCCGGATTTCTCATTGTACTTGCGGGTCCTTTCCAGCGTACCCAGGTAGATCATACCGAGACGGTTAGTTTCGGTGATAGTAGCCAGCAGGTCTTTCAGCACGTCGGCCCAGCGGGTCTTCTTTTCGAGGGCGCTCTTCTTAAAAGCCTCCTGCGCGAGGGCGTTTACGAGTTCCTGGTCCGCCTCTGTGACGTCTTTTTTCAGGCGGTCCAGGTATTGTTGTACGGTATCTTTATTTGAAGCCATGATGATTAAATTGTGTACGGTGTTTTAATAATGTGAAACGGGCTGTTACTATGCTTCGTTTTCATGTGGTTCGCCAGGAGTTCCGCAGTTAGGATTCTCATATGCGCTTTCTGCTTCCTCTGAAATATCATCCAGTTTCTGACAGCCACCGCCGTTACAGTTTTTATCCTCTACAAACTTGCTGGTTGCAGCGTCAGCATCTTTCAGTACCCATGCTTTATTCTTGGAAGTACTTGCCGTGCTGAGGGCCTTGAGTGCGTCACCCAGTGGTTTGCGGGAATCATCATATTTCTTCTGGGAATTTTTAACGTTGTTTTCTACGTCAGTGATCAGCTTACCACCATCTGTTTTAGCAGTAGCGATCAGCGCAGACAGGTTATCGATATTAACGAAGGCATTGATACCGGCTACCTTTACAGCCGCCTGTGCCACGTCATCTGCCTGATTTACGATCTTCTCAGCGTATTGTACAAACTCCTGCACACTGTCTTCAATATTCTTTTTGTTAGGACCTCCTTTTGAAAGGTTCTCGCGGATCAGTTTCAGCTCTTCTGAGTTGCAGGAATCTGCCACAGCGTCTTTCAGTTTACCTGCCAGTGTATTCACCAGGCCTACCTTTGTTTTGGCGGCTTTGATAGCGGTAACGGCAGCATCAAAAGAGGTTTTAACAGAAGTATATTTTGCCTGTGCCGTTGCTACAGTAGCAGTAAGGCCTTCCAGGTCCTGCCCTGTGTATACGGTCACACAGTTGCTGAGGAAGTTATACTCCTTTACAGCGCGGGATAATTTATCGTTGATCCTGCGCTCAACACATACTACCTGGCTGGCAGTATTGGTGAGGATCACTTCCGCTTCGAGGTTGGCAGAACGTTGCTGCAGTTCATCTTTCAGGGTAACTCCGTATTCCTGCATCAGCAGATCAAACTGGGATGGAGATGGCGGTACACATTGTACTACCGGTTGTTGTTGTTCTACCGGAGGTTTAAAGTCGCTCATATATGGTGTATTTTCTGGGATTTAGAGTATTACAATTGGGGTACGTTCAATCAGATCAGGATTCCTGCATTTTGTGACTGAACTTCAGGATGATGAATTCAGCCGGACGAACTACAGCCAGACCGATTTCAACGATCATTTTTCCTTCCAGGATATCAAATGCAGTCATGGTTTCATTGATACCGATCTTCACGTAGAAGGCATGCTCAGGTTTAGCGCCCGCCAGTGCACCGGAACGCCACTGATTGATGAGGAAGTTTTCTATCATTGCTTTTACCTTCACCCAGGTGTTAGCGTCGTTCGGCTCGAATACAAAACCTTCAGAAGCCTTTTTGGTAGACTCTTCCACCATGTTGAAATAGCGGCGTACAGATACATAGCGCCATTCGTTGGAGTTACCGTCCAGTGTACGTGCGCCCCAGATCTTGATACCTCTGCCGGGGAAGAAACGGATAGCATTCACAGACTTACCTGCGTTCACATCCACGTTCAGGTTACGCTGTATCTGGTCACTGATATCGCAGGTTACACCAGATACTGCCAGCAAGCCTTCATTGGCTGGCGCCTTCCATACACCACGGGCATTGTCTACACGGGCATAAACGCCGGCAACAGATGCTGATGGAGGTAATATGATAGAGAAGTTAGAGATAGCCAGTTTAACGTTTGCCTTATCCAGGTTATTCAGTCCTGCGAAATTAGGAGCACTGCCACCTACGATCGTTACTGTAGTTTCATCATACGCATAGTCGAATGTAGAGCGGATGTTAGGGAAATATACAGCACCATAGCTGGTGTAAGGAGCACTCAGGGAGATCGCATCGCGGAATGCATTTGCAGCTGCCAGGATCTCTCCTTCTGTTTTCAGTGTAAGACCATTGTTGAACAGGTCCATGATCACAAAACGGTCCTTCAGTTCAAAACACTGCATCAGAGCAGCTTCCAGCAGGGTCTTGTAAGTATCCTGTGGCATATTCTGACCTTCGGGGAAAATGATGAGCGTAGGTTCATCCTGTTTTCTCAGTTCTGTCAGTGCATCCAGGAATGGGTCCTGCTCAATGATAGGTGTACCTAAATCCTGGTAAGGGCCTACAGAAATGATGTAGCAGGGGCCGCCACCGTTTGCATAAAACTGCTGCAGGGAATAGTACATGATGTGTTTGGACAATCCCTTGCCATCCGCATCATTATAGCTTACAGTATAGCGGGTACCTGATGTATCACTGGTAGTGATAGTAACGATCAGATTCACTTCTTTCTGCGGGCCGCCAAAGATGTTTTCATACTCCAGCAGTGAGCTGATACGCACGGGGGTACCCACTACTGATTTACCATCTACAATAGCCTGCTCTGTGAAGCCGATAAATGCAGGAATAGCTGTTTCTACCGCGGTGATGGATGGGGGGAACTTGGAGATCTCTTCAATATACACGCCTGGTGTATAGTATGTGTTTGCCATAATCGATCAATTTATAGTTTCATTTTAGGAAGTAAGATTTCGGAACATATCAGGTCACCCTGGCGGCTGATCAGCTCTCCGTCAGGATTGGGAAGATTGATTGCAGCGTAGCTCACCTTACGGTATGCCTGCATCAGCGGAAACGGTTGTTTACTGATGATCACCTTTTTGATACCTGGAGGAGCGGGAAGTACTTCTTCCCAGTTAATATCCGCTCCCGGAGGATCGGCTTTCTGCAGATAGTATTTCCAGTAGGTGGCCCTGTTTGCGAAGCGCAGTTCGAAGACGGGTGCTGATGGCAACCTGAGTAAACCATCTGCATCCACCAGTTGAAATGCAGCATCATTTGTATGCATTACCAGGTCGAGCACACCCCATGCATCTTGCTGGTAAAGCGTTGAATGCAGGTATACCGTGTAACTCCTGTTGTAGTTGTTACTACCGGAGATCTTCAATGTGTAGATCCCGTCCGGCGTACCTGTAAAATTGAGGGCCGCCTCCCGCAAGCCATCTGCATGCTGGAAAGGCAATGTCTTGATTTCGTCCGCTCCTTTCAGCAGTACGAAGTCCGCCTGTGTAATCCCCTGCTTGTCGAACGTATAACTAAACTGCTGCGGTAACAGGATGCGATCATATTCATTGATGAAATGATGATCATCCGTTGTTACCCAACCGGTAGCAGCGCTGTCAGTACGGGCAATGGCCTGCGACACATTGCCGTTGACGATCGCCATCTCTCCCATCTCATACAACCGACCGTCCGTGAACTCCTTTACGGAGGTGGAAAGTGAGGGAAAAGATTTACCGGTAGTAATATCATCGTTCGTGAAATAGTAACATGCGGGAAATACTGGATTAATACGCAGGTTACTACGGGATAACAAAGCAGCATTCTTCAGGCGGATCACAAACTGTAACCGCAACTGTCCGCTGACAGGCACCGCTGTGGTTAACGCCCCATTGGGGCCCGGTGCAGAAGCGATACCCAATACAAGTCCGGTGGACGTTTGGCGATACACGATCCGCTGTCCTCTCAGCAATTTTTCGGTGGCGGGTGTCGGTGTGATCGTTACGTTATCCATCAGGCTGTACCGGTTATCCATAAGGAGATCGGCCAATCTGAATTCCTGGTCTTCCTGGGACAGGCTATAGTAGGTGCTTCCCTCTTTATCGAGGTAGAAGCTGTGCAACATATTCACCACTGCCAGGCGCCTGTATGTAATCTGAAAAGCCATTATTATGATTTGGGAAAAGCAATACTGTCTTTTGATTGGATCTGATCCACAATGGTACCGAGTCCTGTAATCCTGTTCTCTGTGATCTTTACCAGTCTTACTTTATATAGTACGCTGGGCATTTGTTTGCCACCTAAAGCGCCCCATAGATGATTCAGTTGTTCAAAGGAAAGGGAAAACAATTCTAAATGTAACTGCAGATCGTCGGGTACCTGACCACTGTTGATCAGGGCTTCATTCGGAGAGTTCTTGAGGTTGAAACTACTCTTACCCTGAAAGAACTGGATAGCCTGAGAAAGCCTTGACAGCGCATCTTCGTAGTTCTTATAATGCGCAGACACAAGCATGTACAGGTTCAGGTATATCGGAGGATTATGATAAGCAACACCCTGTGCATTCCGGTAAAAATGTGTACTGTTTTTCAGGGTTGCTTCTTCCTCTATATTGACCATACTCAGTATGATCCGTTCTTCTGCGCCCGGAGGCCTGTCCGGTGTTTCCAGGGTAGCTACATTATCCAATACCACATGACCTTCAGGGTCGTTTCCCATAGGATTAAAGGATTGGATATAACTATCCAACTGGTCTTTTAATAATTTAAAAGCAGTGAAAATCATGGCTATGATCTTATTTACTATCAAGACGCGGAAGTCAGTCCGGTGGCTATTACCAACGGCTGTTTACACGAGATATGATAAATGATATATGATTTTTCGATACGGTTGATGAGGAAAACGTGGACAGTTTTCAGGTACAGTTGTGGCAGCATTCTGCTTACGGATTTCAGGAGGGTGTATTGGCCATATGCACATGTTGCGCCGACTGCAGCACATCAAGAGTTAAACGAATCTTCTTTCTGTTATGATTTTTCTTCGGGGTAAATGTCTTCTTTTTTGAGTTAAAATTTATTTATTGGAGTTCTTCAAACGCTTTACACACGATTACCATAGAGAATGTAAAACTAGGTAATAATTCGGAAATAAAAAACTTTTAAGCCATGGTAAATTTAAATTGCGTACAAGTACGCAAAGTGATTTCTACTGATGGAAATTAACGTTTCTTGTACAATATTTTTTACTCATTTGATGAAAGTGTTGCGCCCCGGTTGCCCGATTGCAACTACTCAAAAAATTGCAACTCATAACGAAATCATTCGCGACAATACGCTCCCAACGGAGTTGATTGTCACCATTGATTTCGTTATGCTCCCCGGGTTGCACCCCGCGCTACAAACTCACACCCGCAGCTACGGGCTGTATCGCCGGGGATAATCCCCCGTTTCTGCTTAGTATGAAACAGGTATCAGCTTCGTTTCTCCTATGTCCATCTTACGTTCATCTTACGTTCGTGAACGTAGGATGAACGTAAGATAGACATAGGAGAAACGAAGTTTGTACCTGTTTGTATGATCCTTGTATGATCCTTGTATGATCCTGAAATAGGTTTAGTGTCTTAGTATAGAAAAACTTTACAGTTTTATTGTAGCCATTCAGGATTGACTTTACAGGTGATTGTAAATTCAGTATGTGTTTTACAGATGCGCAAATTAAGCTTTACACAGCTATTTCACTTGCTTTTCTCTTCTTAGCCTGTCTTAATACCTACAGAAAAACTTTACAGTTTTACTGTGGCGCTTCAGGATTGACTTTACAAGTAATTATCACAATGTACCTCAAGACAGGTTATGTACCTCATCATGCTGATATAACGACAGAATACACATCATCGTCCTGATAAGCGGACCCTATATACTATCGTAGGGAGAGCGGAAGTAGCAGCGGTTTCAGATGGGAATGGAGGGCCTTCGGCTCTCCGGTGACACGACCGATGCTGTTCAATCCATATCCCAAATCCTATTCGCTTGACAACGCTCAATAGCTTTCCAGAGAGGCGCCGACCGACATCCCATCCTGAAACCGAAGCTACTTAGCGTGAATAATTCACAATGCTCAATAACCTTCCAGAGAAGCCCCGACCGGCATCCCATCCTGAAACCGAAGCTACTTAGCGTGAACGTAATCCCCTCCTAAGGAATATCCTCAATCTGATCAAACTTAAGATTGCTCCACCCCTCTCCCTTACCCGCCTGTTTATACCTCCCCGTCCACAGGAACGTTTTCCCATTCAACCACCTTGTGCGTTGGAAGGAACGGCTTACAATCACCCCAGCCCGTGGAATTTCTTCCTCATTGATGAAATAAGGAGCAGGTTGTTCTTTCAGCAACACCCCGTAAGCAGGTTTTGCGCCCGGCATGCGTCCGCGCTGGAACCGGATCTCCGTATCACTGTTATTGACATGCACTGGAATAAACGGCGTCCAGTTGCCGGGCACTGTAGTACCTAATACATACCGGATGTCTGCATTGCCAACAGGTACAAAATCAGGCGGCGGTGTATCGATCATCGCCATTTCATTTCCTCTTACGCCTTTCCCTGTATGAGACGGTACAATGTTTTCGACGGCCCATACCATATTGGCCATTTCATCACGGAGGAAATTCACCTCTTCCAGCGGCGGACATTCCAGCGCTTTTGTGATGGCCGGTGTGAGGTAGAAGAAGTTTGTACTATTGCTGGTGGCAATCTTTGATGAGTGATGGAACATCGCCCAGCGATGCCAGTTGCTTTCCGGTCCTTTACCCGCAGGTCTTATTAAAATTTCCTGCCCGAATACATCTGTTATCACGATACCCTTTATTTCACAAAGGGTATTGATAGCAAGTGGATAAGGCAACATAAACCAGTCGTTAGAATAGATCAGTCCGAACTCTGCCAGCATCAGGTGCAGCAGACCGGTGACAGATGTATCGATCTTACCGAAATCAGTCTGGTTCTCTTCCATCATCCAGAAGCGCGGATTCGGCATCCCCTTGAAGGCAATAGGAGATGGAAGGAATGATACAAAGTTCTCTACAGGACCTGCCTGTTCCTCCTCCTGTCCCGGTAGTGGCACCTGTTTGCGTGGGTCCATATCAAAGGAATACCAATCCAAATGACCTTCGTAATACTGGTCTGCCGCCAATGTCACCTGCTGATTTTGCGGAGATGATATACTGAACTGGTATTCCAGTTGAGCAGGCAACCAGGCGGTATCATCGGCATTTACCGGCTGACTGTAATTCCGCGTATGCCATGCTGTAAACAAAGGCGCCAGGCTCCTGAACGTAGCTGCATCCGCCGGGAAAGCAGCATTCACCCATGTATCATAAGCATTGGATCCTGCCATATCCAGGTACAATTTATAGCCGTCAAACATTTTATTCTTCACGGTACTATACAACACAACGGCATCTTTATCATGAGGGTCTATTACATAACTGAGCGGATATCTCGTCATAAAATCCGCCAGCTTCCCCTCCAGGGAATGTTTCTTCATCAGCTTCAGAAAATATCGCCCCATCTGGACAGCAACCGACAGATCAGGACGAATGACCTCTCTTTCCACATGCGTTTCCAGGGGCATATCCTGCTTAAACGGGAACGGATCTCCCACCGGGAAGCTAACCCTGTCCATACTGGTATGCATACCCAGGATCTGTGCCGTGACCGGAGAAGCCGCATCCTCTCCTTCAAATTCGCCGAACTGCCATTGACGGGTCAGCATCCATAAAGGATCCCGGATTTCCGCCTTCAGACTCCTGTCAAAGTTGGCGGTACGCGGAGAAGGTTCCAGCCTGTTATAGGCCGTAATAGAAGGTATCCGGTATGATATGAGTAATAGTTCAGTATATGATCGCGCTGCTACTGGCATATATCATTTTTTGAAATGGTAAACCTATTTTAAAGTGATACTACAGGCGTTATCGGTAGTGCTTCAGCCAACATTATCAGGTTCAACCTGTAATCCAGGGACACGTTCAGGTCATATTGCGTAAAATCAGCCACAATAGCCGGGCGTAATACGTTAACGGCAGGATGATTCACCTCATCCAGTAATCGTGGCTCTACGGCCCTTAATTTGGCCCTTTTCAGGGTATCGTTCAGGATGCCAGTCAGGTCATCCCATGTCCAATGACCTTTCACCTGCGGAGTAACTGCCAGCAAAAGCGCCTGTGGCGGCATGGCATTAGGCTGGTCGTAGTTAAACGAAATACCGGTGGTCTCTTCGGATGTTGGAATGGCTTCCGTCCAGTCATCTATGAGCAGACCGGACTGCCGGGCAGCAGGCGTAAATGCATCTCCATGCACCACAATAGACAAGGTATCATGCACAATATTAAAAGGCTGATTGGTAACAGGGTCTGTTTCCGGAAACTCTACCGCCAGCCAGGAATCCCTGGTCCTGTATGGCAGCTGAACAGCCTCCACTTTCAGGTCCCCGCCCAGATGATCCAGCTCATACAGTGAACGAATCTGTTCCCAGCGCTGCAACCGTGGCCGCACATGCGCCGCCTGCTGCATCCATTCTTCCACTACATAATCCGTATTAAATTTGCCAGCAGCATAGTCCAGCAGCTGGGCGCTGTCATTGTGCGACAGCAGGATATCTGCCTCATTGTTATAACTGAACAGCGGCAGGATATTAAATGCTTCCTGCAGCACCAATTTACCGGCCCTCCTGTACTCTTTTACCTTTTCGGAGATCACCGTCAGGCTGGCTGCGGCAGTAAGAATATCCCCTGAAGCTTTATACGTCACCGCCATTTTCCGCCTGATACTCCTTGCCTGTTCCAGCAGCAATACCTTACTGGCGGTGGTTAGTACCCAGGCCGGTTTAGGGAAAGCATCAGGAACGCCAAACTGTGAAGCTGCCATCAGCGTTTCCTGCACCTTTTCCGCCGCTACATTACCGAATGTGAAGGCAATATCGTCAAAGGTCAGTTTTGCCTTATCAAGGGCATTAAAAGCCGTTTCCAGTGTATTGTATACCGTCAGCAGGTTATCAACATCCGGATCGGGGATCTCTGCATGAATAGAAAGAGGGTTTATACTGTCTATATTGGCCTTAAAAGCGACGCGGGCTGCCTGTACCCTTGCCAGCAGTTCAACATGGTCTAAAGCCCCTGGATTCTGTTTATCCGCCAGGCTTTTCTTTGAACCCGGGTCATAATCCGCCGCATCCAGAGCACGGGAGTCTGTAATAACAGCACGCAGGCTGCCCAGTAAAGGCAGCAGGCTGGCAAGTGTCTGTGTACCTGCCACATTATCAGGCTGCGTAAAAGCAATACTGATGGCAGTACTGTCTTCCAGTCCGTTCGCCTTCCTGTAATGCCAGGCAATGCGGCTTTCCAGCTCTGAAACGGAAGTTTTCTCCGCCGTCCCTGTACTCAGCTCACCACCGGTGATATAAATCAAATCAATCGGTTGAATACCCAGCTTCTCAAGCGTCCACATCTCCTGGCCCTGTGGCAGGTGCTGGGCATCAAGATAAGATACGTTGTATACTATTTTAGCAGGATCTCCTATCACCTTCCCCAGCCACTTGTTCAAACCGGCTTCCATCTTAGCCCTTACAGTCATATCAACAGCAGGCCATGGATTACTGGCAGTATCCGCAGCATCCACATTACCAAACTGGATCATCACCCTGTTCGTGAATGTAAACTGGCTGCCCCTCGGTGTTTCAATAACGCCCAGTTCAGCGGGAATAACGGCATCCTTTACTGCATTGAGCAAGGCCCCACAGCGTTCGAAATTACCCTGTACCAGCTGGTACACGCTTTCCGCTGATAAGAGGTCCTTTACAGCATCCAGGGTATCCGCCAGATTATCCTTCTCTTTTATGATCGCATCCCGCTCTGCTGCTGATGCCGATAAAACAGCTCCTGTTGCGCCAAAAGGAAATGTGCCGTCCTTTTCAGCCAGTGTCACACCATTCACCACACTATTAGCAGGAATGCTCTCCTGCACGGTTCCTGTACCCTCCTGTTGCACTACATGCTGTAACAGCGGGAAAGCAGCACGGTAGTCATAAATATATGCGTTCAGTTTTTTCAGATCATCATCCGCAGAACCACGGTCATGCAGCCCTCTTTCAAACTGGTATCCCAGCAATGCTTCCAGGGTCTGGCCATTGCGCATACCATCCAGTATGAACAAGGCCCTGCGCACTCTTTCCGAAGAAAGATTTACAGCCATGATATCCGGATTGGCAGGCGTGGCATGACTCATATATGCACTACGTAACACAGCTGCTGCTGAAGCATGATTCAGGGAAGGAGCATGTACAAAGCCACCGTTATCTGTATACTCGTACAAGGGCCGGTTGGCAGGCTTCAGCTTTTCCGGCACCGGATCAGTGACAACCCTGCGTTTACCAGACGGACGTACATGTTCCAGCCACCCGTACGATCCGAGATAAATACCTTTCTGGCGCTCTGCAGTCTGCAATCTTCGCTGTTGTGACAAACGCACGTTGAACATACCTGTTTGCCAGGCATCGAGCCGGTAATTACAGGTATCAAGATGCTCTATAAAACAACGTTCCAGTCGGGCTGTAGGCAGGTTAGCCAGTGATTCAATGGCTTTTCTCATAGCAGTCAGGAAAGCTGCTTCATCTTCATCTCTGCCAATGCCCAATAAATACGCGCCGATGGTACTGTTCCTTTGTGGATGTTGAGGCGCTGCTTTCGAAACAGGGGCCCGCATCATCTCCCATTTACTCAGATCTCCGCCGGGACGAATATTATGGAAATTGGCAGGCTGCAACATGAAATCAAGCGGAAAATCATTCTTCTTAAACCATAGTATAGACGCCTTGTGCAGCTGCAACGACAGGCTTCTGCGCAATTGCATATACAACAGCGCTGCGGGGATAGGCTTCCCGGCGCCGAAGTCCTGTTTCTCCAACGTGTCCAGATCTGTGATCTCCGACAGCCAGTGCAGGTAATTCTTCTTGGCTCCTTCGTTATAGTAAGTGATACCATCCTTTTCTGACAAGGGAACATTATCAACAAGATTGGCTGCATCCAGCGTTGTATGATAATGCTGGTAAACTAAGCGCAGCAGCTGCGGTACTTTTAACTGACCGCCTTCATCAGGGCTGTAACCCAATTGCTGCAGGAAGCCCAGCGCATCCGTTTTGGATGTCATGCTTTGCTGCAGGTCCTTATAATATTTGCCGCCATGTTTAAAGCTGTCCAGGTTTCTCAGGTAATCCGTAGAATAACCGATGCGCTGAAAGATGGAAGCGCTGTTAGGCTGTAAACCGATAATATCCATCAATGCGGCAGACGGATCAAGCCCGGCTTTGCCTACATAGGAAAGCTTGTCGAGAATATCTTTCCATATCTCCGAATAAGCTTTCAGCACGGCATAAAGTCCATTCAGAAACCTGTTGTCCGGCAGGGCAATGCCTGGCACAGGCAATGTGCTGTTCCATTGCCACGCCTCGAAATTGCTGGTCAGCAACACACCGTATGGCTGATTTCCCACGCGGATAGCCGGCAAAGGCCCACGGCCCGTTACATGACGCACATAGAAATTGCGGAGCTTGTCCTGCTGCGCTTCACTCAACACAGGACTCAACATGGTATCGAAGTAATAACCCAATGTTGAAGCGAAAAGCGCTGTATTCATCGCTACTGCCTCCTCCAGGTCTTTTCCATTGCTATGCGCAATATTCTGTAATGGCGCATACTCAATTCCCAATGCATTCGCAAGGTTCTTTCCATCGCAATCATCTGCTTCGGTGAATAAAGGTTTTCGTGCCTCTACTACATAACTGGCGTTGCTGAAATCATCATTCTTTGTATAACCGGAACCATTATCATCCATATTGTTGGTAGCACTGCCCTGTGGTATCAGGCTGAATCCTTTGGGGGAATAGTGATGATTGTCTATCAGTTCCTCCACCATCTGCTGCGCGGCCGATTCACTGGCGGAAAGGGTTACGCCCAATACCAGTATCTTGTCAAATCCACTGGCGGACTGTGTTGCATTCAGCGGGATCCTGAAACCCATTCCGTTCAGTATGGCTTTATCAAAATCAGACGTCCAGTCATAACTTTCACCGAAAACCAGCTTATCATCTTTTGTAACAAAACCACCATCTGCATCCATCGGGTCCGGTCCTACAAACAATTCGTCCGGTATAATATTTCCCACCACTTCCTTTGTCACTACATCGCCCTCGTACAAGGTCACTACAAATCTGTCCGGCAACACATTCACCCTGGGTGCACGGCTCCAGGTATCGGGCTTTGTCAGTTCAGGAGAAGGGAACGTTAGTCCATCAACATTTTCCATATTCGAAAGATCATTCCAGTTGGCAGGTTTTGTCTGCAACGCTACCCATGCGGCGCGCTGAGGACTGAAGGTCTTCGCCAACAGGTTCCAGGCTGCTTTCTTCTGCTCTTCCTTTTCTGCGCCGCCGTTTTTCTCCGCTTCGAACAATGCTTTCCAGTAAGTAACGCCACCTTTCAATTCATTACTGGTCAGTAATTTTTCATGTGTATGTACGGCAATATCGTCCGGGTATATCCTTAACCACAGCTCTGAGACATTGCCGGAAGTGATAAACCGGGTTTCTAACCTTACAGGCATGAACAGGAAAGGAATATTATCATTCAGTTGCTGTACACCATTACGGGGATGCGGGTCGACATATATCTGTGCAATGGCGTCCGACAGCGCAATGTCGTTCTTAAAATGCTGTTGCTTTGCCTGTACATATGCTGCCTGTTGTTGCTTCAGCGTTTGCAGCACTTCATCTGTATTCGTACCATCACCTTGCTGCAGGAGCCCCGCCAGGTCAGCTTCCAGGCTGGCCAGTTTAATCTGCAACGCTGACTTTGAAGATTGCAACTGTTGCTGTTGGGCTAACGCCTGCTGTTGTTCCTGTTTCAGCTGCGCCAGTTCATTTTGCGCGGTGGCAAGGTTCTGATCCAGCTCGGGCAACAGCTTCTCCAGCTGCGCTATCTCCTGTACAAGTGCAGCAATAATCTTTTTATCAGGTGTTTCACTGGATTCTTCTTCCTGCAGCCGCTGCTGATCTTCCTGTATACGTGCGGCTGTCACGGCCTTTTTCTTCTGCAGGAAATCAACGTACTGCTCCTGCTGTTTCACCCTAACGGTATAACTGTCGGCTTTATCCAGGGCATCGTTGATAGTCCTGATATCCGCCTGCAGTTTTGCGATCTGCTCACGCAGGGCTGCTATCTGCTGCATGTCAGGCGGCAGAGAAGTTTCTTTTTTACTTACCCGTCCCAGCAGGGTATTGGTAGCATGCAGATTGATCTGCGCCCTGTATAATTCACCGGAACTTTGTTCGCGTTGCAAACGCAAGGCTTCAATCTGTTCCTGTTGTTCTTTCAATGTGGGCATAATGCTTTATTATTTGATGTGAATGGTATTTTTATGCATCGACCTTTTCCAGCATTTCCTTTGCATGTACGGCCACCATACTCGGTTTCTGAAACAGGATAAATGCCATGTTCGCAGCATCCGTTCCCCATTTGTTAAGTTCCGGCGCAGGAAGCGGAATAGTAGGTTTTGTACCTGCAGTGATGAACTTTGTGCCGGGATCAAGGTTTGTCCAGGCCAGATCATCCCACGATAAACCATCACTTCCCTGGTTAAAGGAAATGTCCATACCAAACCTGGGCATTCCGGGTATTTCCTGCAGGATGAAGAACCATCCCAGGTGATCAGTAAAACCGGGAGTAAGGTCCGTACCCCTGGCTTGTTCTATAGTAAGATCGAAGCCGAAGAACTTAATATCCGGTGCTATTTCTGCTTTATATAGCGGGAACTTCAGTTGTGTTTCAAACTCCGTATCGGAAAGGTCAAGGTCAATTACAGGATCATCGTCAGGCGTTGCTCCTGCAATAGCTTTCTGCGCAAATATCAATGTGTTGGGGTAACGCTTTAAAAGCTCGCCCCGCACCACCAGTACTAACTGCTCAGCATCACCTTCTGCATCCCGGTTGTTATGACGCCCCAGCACACTGCTGACAGGCCATGTATGAATAGGCTTGATATCCTTGTATTCTTCCGTCAGTTCTGCTTCAGATTTTCCCGTCTTTGGGCGGATGATACCTTTTACATCCCAGAACTGCCTGAAACTGCTGGGCCGTTCATCTGTAGGATATTCCCGCCATAACAACTCGCGCCCCATTTCATGGTTCAGTCCTACCATATAGGATTCTATAAATGGCTGGTTTGTTTTCAGCAATGAAATAGTATTCTCCGGTATCAGCTTCAGGTTAGGCAGCAACAATTCATTCGAAATATCGCATAGCCCTTTATACATGGGGTCTTCGAAATCGGGATAAGCCATGGCCGGGAAGATCTTCTCCGGTACATCCAGCTTTATGTAAGAGGGAAACCTGATAAGCCTGTTGAGTCGCTGAGGATACGCGCTGTAAGGATTGATGGCATCACGCAATTTCGTGTTTGCGTTACCCAGATCTACCGACGCACGTACAGGGTCGGGCGCCTGTAACACCATTCTGTCCAGGAAGTCCTTCATTGCTACTCTGAAGTGCTGTGCCTCCACACTATCAGCACCGGGCGTCGTAGGCGTGGGCCCGGGCGTAACAGTTTCATCACTCAATGTCAGCGTGAAATTGGGCTTTGCAGGTATATCTTTTAACTCGTCCGCTGCTTTGAAAGGATCATCCAATGCTTCAGCCGCTGCTTCATCATCCCTCCTGCTTTTCAGCATACGGCTCAATGCAATATATGCTGCTACCACCGCCACAATCAGTACGGCAAAGGTCAGGTATGCTCCTGTAATGAACATCAATAACAGCAAGAGTACTACCAATATGATCACTGCGAGCAGGCTGTTTTTCAATAGCCACAACACCAGGTGACTCAGCTGGTAAGGGAAGATCTTATCCGAGAAATCCTTTGTATTGGGCAGGCCTGCCGGGATCTTTTTAGGCGGAGCGGCAGTTAAAGTGCCGTCGTTGATCTTAGTAACAAGATCATTGTATACCAGCGGACCGTTTGCTGTCAGTCTTTTTACCAGTTTGCCATTAGGCCTTAGCAACCTTCTGAAAGCTCCGGAGAATACAGTTGTTGGCAATATACTGTCGCTGATCTGCTGATAGATGGTCGTGGGACTACCCATTACGCGTGTATGCACTGGTTTGGTTACGGCCATCAGCACATTATCAGGCAGCTTTGAGAATGTTTTCTGTGTAAACCAGAAAGTAACCTGCATGAAAAACCGGCTGGCTTTTATATACCGGTTTGCCTCAATGATCCTTTCCACCTGCAACCATGCCTTTTGCATATAGGTTTCCTGGTTTTTCTGGATCACCCGCGTCCCGAAGCCCGCGGGCACACGTGTGCGCGGGTCGCGGTTCAGTTCATTTACCCAGGTCTTCCTACTGACATCCAGCAGCACTACATCTGCTGCAGATTTCTTTGCATGTTTGCCGCCATACAGCGGTACAGACACGATGGGGTCCTGCGTGAGATCAGCCGCCTGTATGGCCGGCAGATTCACTATTTTCTGCAGCTCCACCTGGAACTCACTAGCCGGCGGATCAGGAAAAACAGTTGATACCGTAGTGGGTGATTTCAATGCACCTTCCAGTCCGAGGATAGCTGGCTGCGTGCCAGGAATTTCCTGCGTATTGTCTTCTGCCCTTACAAAACCAGGCCTGGAAGCGTCCATATCACGGATGCCCACTCTCGGGTCCATAGCCCTTGGTTCCAGCAGCTTTACCAGCGATTCGAAATCAGCGTTGGTACCCGTCTGGAAAAACCATTCGTGGTAAACAGGTATCTCTCCTTTTGCGCCGTTATCGTCCCAGGAAGGCAGCTGGGCTACCACATTGGCAGTAGGCAGCTCTAGTCCTGCCAGCCTTCCTGTTTCAAACGCAGGCACCAGGAATGCATAGTATTTTGTGTTCGCCTCCAGCTTTCGCGGACTCATCAACCGGCAGAACAACTGGTCCGGATCACTATTGACCGTTTTATTCAGTGATAACAGGAATTGCTCATAGTCAGATAACTCACTGTCAGGTATATCTGCATCGCTGTGCACATGTGCCCACAGCCAGGTATCTTTGAAGGGCGGGAACGCATCCTTTGCATTGATATTGACAGAAGGCAACGGCAGCTTTCTTTTCGTTCTCTCAAACTCATTTTCCTTCACTACCAGGAGGAACAGCCAGGGTCTTAACCTGTTGCCCGCAGGAGATGCCGGTGTATAACGCCAGGCAAAATCCTCATCGTAAAATTCTATGAACGCAAGGTAGTTGGGTTCGAAATTGGTGATCCAGTTCAGGGGCTCCGTACGAACGATCATCTCGTCTTTAATACCAATAATATCGCCTGGTCCTATCAGGGAGAAGTTTTTGGGAACGCTCGTTGTATTGAGTGTGACTGAAATGGGAATTTCTGCCCGCTCCTTTACCGCAGCTGCTCCTGCACCAAGATCATCAGGTTCGATAATATTGGCGGAAATACCTCTTCTTGACCATGCATGGAACTGGTATCTGGCGATTTCTACACTCATGGTTAATTGTTGTTTATTTCATACTGAGATAAGATCTGCACTTTATTTTTCAGCGAAGGTTGCTTTGCGGTAAGCGTATTATACATTTCGACGGCTTCCGCATAACTGTTGGCCACCATGCCTGCACTATGCGCCTTCATATCACTGACATTGGCCACCACATATTGGTCCTTCTGTACACTTACAGCCTCCGGTGCATTGACCGACTGACGATTGGTAGCATAGGACATTTTTGATTTGGCCACCGCATTGCCTTTCAGATTGCTTCTGAAGAGCGACTTCGAATATTTATAGATGCCCGCGAAGAATAACATGAACCGTTTCTTCCGGAGGTAGCTCAGTTCATAATCAACACTCTTGTTAACAGCCGGAGCTATACTCAGGTCAGCCGAAGCAGTCACCTTACAGCCGCTTACATTTGTTTCAAAAGAACGGCGGGAAAGCTTTTCATTATCCTTGAGGTTGAAGAAATTTGCAGGCGCAAACCTTTCCGTAGCGGCATCATAAGACAAGTTGGTGGTACCGCTCTTCACACCATTGATCTTGAACAAGTCAACATCTTTTGGCACCCTGGTGCCGAATTTCTGTATAGTCACTTCCATGGGCAATACTCTTTCACTAAAGGTGAGTACACCCAGCGGATGAATGACGATATTGGGAGAAGGTGTCTCTTCCGGTTGTATCAGTTTCAGGTCTTTTACGCTTACATGCAGCTGATTATTATCCGGGATAACAGCCTGCCAGTTCTGATTGTTATTGATCTCGCTGATCATCAGCTGCTGCAGGTCTTCCGTAATTTTGGACACTGCATCAGCATCATCTCCCCAGGTAACATGGAACCCGATGCTGACATCGAAGAAAAGTATGCTGAAGCTGGCCTCTCCTTTCACATCCCATGGCTTAGGGCCACTCAGTTCACCGGACAGGGTAATGCCTTTAATGACTGATGTACCGTGCCTGAGCGCCAGACCAGCATAGAGCTTTGCAACAAAATGAAAAGGATCGAACTGGAACAACACATCAAATCCCAGGTAGCCATATACATTAAATCCCGCTGCCTCGGCATACAGTTCAGCTTTAGCCCCGAACTGCACGGTGTTGGAAGTAACAGCAAAATAGCACTGGATGGTAATACGCGGATTCTCTCCCGAGAGCAGGCTAATACCCAAACGATCGAGGTTCTTAAACCCATTAGGCAACTGCGGAATGGAAGGTATATCATGGAAGTCAGGATGAAATCCGCCCACACTCAAGGCAAAAGTGGCATTGTCTCCCCATGCCACCAGCAACGCCAGGCTACCAGTCAGCGTAAATACAAGCAACCTCGAATCGTACAGGTCTGCTCTGAAGAAAATAAAGCCGTTCGGAATATCAATAATACCGACAAAATTGATCTGCAATTTTAATACGGCTGCATCTTCTGTAGGCAGGGTTGCTTTCAGCACACCCAGTATCACCACCCTTGGATCAGGGAAATCAACGATCACGCCCAGGTCCAGCGTTACCAGCGTAGGGGTGCCCCATCCTATCTTGGCCATCAGCCCAACTACAAAATGATCCTGCTGTATAGGGAACACCTGTTTCAGATCACTGATAATACGGTTGATATTGGCCACCACATCTTCCGGGAAAAGAATGCTTTTCAGCGTATTGGTCTTTAAACCATCTACCAGCACATCTACTTTGATAGTACGGTGCAACCCAAGTAAACCACCCAGTCCATTCAATGTAAATCCGAAGCCCAGTTGGAAGCTGAAACCGGAAGCCGTGACTATTATCAGCAGAGAATATCCTTCACTACCATCCGGCATTTTGGTGTTGATGATACCAACCGCCTTAAATGTAAATAGGTTCTTGAACGACAATTCCAGTGCACCGAAATATTCCCCTGCTTTGGAATCGAAATAGAGATAACCACCGCCTGTCACCACGCCGGCATCCACCGCTACACCGATGCCATTAGGCGGTTTGAAGGAAAAGTCAATATCGTAACCTGCAATGGCGCCTTCACCATTGGGATTCTTATTTAATTTGGCCAGTACACCAGTGCGGGACACGGTAGCAGCAATCACGCTACCTATCTTCAGCTTGAAACTGATAGATACCTCTATCTGTTTTTCTTTGGTAGCCTCGTCGGAGGAGTAAGCAAGCGTGATCACATCAAAGCTGACAGGTCCCAATGTAGCATATACTGGCAGCGCTATTGTAAATCCGTTGGCGCCGCCATCCAGGAAGAACCCTTTCTTCTGGCTGATCCCGATCGCTATATCAAACTTCTGGTCCAATCCCTTTTTGGGGATCAGCGTGAAGGGGAAACTTGTCTTTGTACCTCTTCCGAACTCGAAGGCCAGCGTTGGCTTGAACTTGAATTCAATATCGTCTTTGGAGAACCTGATACTTGTCTTTACTCTTCCGTAGCCAAACTTCATCACGGGGTTAGCGAAGAGCGTACCCTTCGTGACGTCATCCGTATTATTCTCCAATATCATTTCCACAAAAGGGTTGGTGGCAAGAGATGCATCTGCCCCTTCACCTACACGGAATATGATACCAAGTCCGCCGGTATCGAAAGTAAATTTCCAGTGATTACCAAGGTCCAGGTCAATCTTTATTTCCCCCGTAATATCCATTACAGCGGCCTTTCCCTGCTGACTAAGCGGCACCAGCACCAATGTATTGGTCAGCTTACTTTCAAGGGTGTCAGCTTCATGTTTGATAGAGAAACTGAGTGTCCGTTGCGAGAGTATGTCCGCATTAGGACTGGTAGAGGCAGGATAAGTATCATAACCATAGGCGGCATCTACGCTTAAAGGAATACTAAAGTGGAAGAATAACTTATTCAGCAATGTAAGGCCTACACCGCCTACAAACAACATCGTGTCTGACAGGTTGCGTGCATGATCTTCATTTTCCAGTTTAAAGCCCTCTCCTACATTCTCAAAGAACTTACCGATAGCGCCAAAGAGATTCAGGATACCGCCCGATCTGACGGATTGCTGGTCCACATTTTCAATAATGGACATCACCTTAAAGAACACGGGCGCCCTTAAACGGAAATAGTTCAGGGTCAGCAGGTTCATATATGAGGTAGTGAGCTCGCTGGCAGTCAGGTTAGGATTGCCGGCGGAAGCCGCCTCGAAGAACTCTTTGATGACTGCTGATATCTGTATCAGGTCTTCCAGCACAGCAAAGAAGGCTATTTCATCGACCTCGTCGGCCGACTTTTCTACGTACTGGTTGATACTATTCAGGCTTGCAGCAGGAACGGCAGGAGATGAATTTGCAAAGGAAGGATCCAGGCCGAGAGAGGCCAGTCCTTCTTTCCTGTCTTCCAGCGTACCGCCGAGCATTTCCACAAAAGGATTTAGTATGTCCCGGGCGACCTTCACATATTGTTGCAGCAGGTTTTTATTTTCAGCCATGGTCAGCTAAGTTGTGGGGGTGTATCTGAAGTTGGTTCCAGAGAGGTAGTATGCATTGTGTAACAGGCAGGCTCCTCATACAGGTCATCGTCCGGCAAACGGTACCAGAACTGGTGTTCAACAGACAGCTTGCCGGCATCCTTCTTAATTTTCACAAGGCCTATATTGGACGACCATACCACTCTCCTGGCGATATTATTCTCAAAAGCTTCCTGGTGCCTGGATACTACTTTTTCATAGCCATCCTTGACAGAAGGAGCAGAAGCGAGGTTAATATCCGGCGTGATCGTATCAATACGGATCTTTTCCGGCCTGGCACCTACGGTATCTGTATCTGGCCGTTCATCTCTCAGGATGTCCAGTCGCCACGACCAATCCGCTGCCGGCGTAACAGTCGCCCCGGGGAACCAGCCTTGCGGCGAGAGCACTACCGGGTTCTTGTGCCGGCGCATTTCATTCCTCGGAGAAATACTTCCATTCACGTTCACCATCTTGTTCATCCAACCCAGTCTTTCAGAAGGGAAGTAGGCGGCTGACTGCAACTGCTGCAACCTTCCGCTGATGAGAATGTGCTGGTTACCCAGCTTATCCGATTCATTTTTCAGCGCACTGGAGACCAATTGTACGATCCTTGTCTTTTCTGCGCCCTTGAAATAATCCATCACGGTACTCAATCCGAAATGCACATCCCCTGAAAGGATCACTACCTTTTTTAATTTCTGTATGGTGGCAAGGAAGCTTTCAAAAACAGCATAGTTCAATGCCCAGGCTTCCGTATCCGCATATACATTACTTTTGATGGAACTCATGAGTGGTTGTATCAATTCCTCAAATATGGCCAGTCCCAGCACCGGTGCAGGAGATACAATGAACACCACTTCCGCTCCCAGTGGCGGTGGTACGGTGGGCAGTTGTTCCAGCAAAGCATCCGGCGACATTAATCCCGGACTGCCATGTCTTGTTTCATACACCCTCCTTGTACGTGTGTCAAGCACATAAGTAGTAGTGGGTCCTGTAGGTACATTAAAGTGCAGTTTTACCTTGGGCACATTACCATCAAAGCCCAACAAGGCATCAATAGCATTAGCTACGCCCAGCGAAGGCCCTTCAGTGTTTCCCGGAGCAGCCACCTGTTTTATCTGCGTCAGTAAAGTAGCTTTATCGCCCGATTCAAAGCTCTTCGGATCATTTCCCCAGCCCTGGAACAGTATATAGGCCATCAGCCCGTTCCTGATAATATTCACGCCCATAGGGTGGCTCAGCACCTGGTCGCGCCAGTCGCGGGTCATGTACCAGTCATCCGTAATTTCATGATCGTCCAGTATCATATATACCGGCACATTGGCGAGTATCCTGGATATACGGGGCAGGTTATCTCTAAACTCTATCACGGCTTTCAGCTCTTTCCTGAACATCCTTTTCATCTGTTTCTCCCACTTATCCCGCTTTTCATTGGAGGTGTGATTGAACATCTCCTTTTCTTCGGCATTCATCAGGAAATCGCGCATGTCACCGGCACTATCATCTATCATGCTCATGAGGTCAGCGAAGATGGTATCCATAGCGCCCTCGCTGATATCTTCCTTTATATTGGCCAGTTCCGTCGGCCAGAGGTGGTTGCTGAAAGAGAAAAGGTACATGGCCACGAACTCATGAAAGGCAATGAGGTGGCTGTCATCGTCATCACTGGTGAACTTCGCAGATTCTTTCATGATGGTACGACGCAGATTGGGCGGAAAATTGGTCAGTGTACCGCTGGCAGTTTTGCTATTGCTAACGGTGATCTTTTCATCAAAATCATCCCCGAACAATGCCTTTCCCTGCCGGGACAACCAGGGCAGTACCATCATAGGCACATCATCCGCATAGATCTGGTCGCCCGTCAGAAAGAGCTGGTGAGGACGCTTGTTCGGCTCGTTGATATAACTCCCGATGAGAAAGTCCATCGAGGCCAGTCCGTCTTTCCCGATACCATGCATCTTCCTGCAGGAGCCATGCATAATGATCAGATCTTCCAGGTTAGTGGGAGATAGCGAGAAGGAAGGCAACTGTCCTTCTTTGAACCCGATGGCCATATTGGAGAAGCGGGAGGTTGTGGGGTTGGTCTGGTCAGCAAACAAGCCTTCTGACTTCAGGTCGCGCAGGGTACTTGAATTAGTATCTGTAAACCGGACATTGTAGCAATACACCTGATTCGGCACCAGTGGTAACTTGGGCGCCTCAATATTCAGTGTAATAAAGGCAATGTGAAAATGGGTACCTATCCGTTGCGTGTCAGTCGTACAGGTATAATCCGGCGGTATCTCCGGTTCATATACAGTGCTCGTCTTCTGGGTCTTGATGATTTCAGACCATAAGTGCAACTCGACATGCTGTGGTTCAGAGAACGCCATCCAGATAGTCACCAAACGGGGTTCTACTCTTCGCAGGATGGGTCCTGCCAGTATCTGGGGTAATGCAGCCATACATTAAATTTATTAAGCAATTAATGCAGCCTCACTGGTTCAGTAAATATGTATTGAGCGATTGATTTTTGGGGTCAAACGCGGAAATGTATTTTATTGGGGTGTTAGTAACACTAGGTTTTACAGTATAAATCTATATAGAATTTTGAAGAAATGGTAATTTTGGGGATTTTTTTTGGGTGAGCGTAGCTGAAGGCTCAGTTCCTTCGTTTCTATTTAGCGATGATAATTTCAGCCTGGATGTCAATTCTGAAACCGTATTTTCTGTAAAACCTAAGATTAAGTTCATTATCGATTTCCTGAAACCGTGGACGTCTTTTATTGCAGGCAAAGGCTTTTTTATGTTTAAAGCCACTTATATCGTGGTTCTCCTGTAAAATTTCAATTGTTGATGCCAACTGATCCACAGCCCCCTTTTGCCAGTGAGAAGTGGCATCCTTGAGTTCGATGAGGTATAGAATATTGTCTGAAGTCAACATTGCATCACAACGACCTCTATCGTTCTCTTCATTGTCTTTGATAACACATTTATCAATAGCTGTGAATACTAACAGTTTTTGATCATCATTCTTAACAGTTGCGACCCATTCTGACGGATCTTCTGTATCGGTAAAAGCTTTACCTCCATCCTGATCGTCACATATTCCAAATAATGTATGCCGGAACGATGGTTCCTGGCAAGCAGTATTAAAAAAGTCCATACTTATATTTCTTCTTCTATTTCTAATAATGTATCGAAAAGATTGTTCCCCTCCCTCAACATATCATTCAGATAGTTTTTATCAGTTGGAATGCCCTCGGGAGCAGAGAGTGTTTTAATAGTTCCATCAACCTCATTCAGTTGGTATACTATCACTGACGCTGAAGATATCAGTGATTTGCCTGAAACGACTTTCTCAAGTCTGGGTAAAAATTCATTTTGTTTTTTTGCTTCAATAATTTTGTCCCTTAAATAATCGGCCTGGATAGCAATACTTAAAAAGTTAATAATATACGGACTGTGTGTGGTTATTATCAATTTATTCCCATCACTCATATTATTAAACTCAAGCAAACACTGAAGCGCCTGCCATTGCGAAGAAGGGAAAAGATTCTGCTCTGGTTCTTCTACTATATTTACAAACGCGGTTTTATTGAATTTTGAAGAAAGAGCAGAAAGAGCAATCCTCCTCTGTTCATCGGTAAGAGATGTATTCGCCCAAATGTCTACTATTCCTTTCTTGAATCTTTGCAATTCATCACTGCTCATAGGCTCCTTATCGCTTTGCTTTTTCACAGAAACTGCCAGAAAATCTGACACGAGGAATAAAGGCACCAGTGATTGGAATCCACTGGAAGCATCGGTTAATTTAGTTTTATATCCATCGCCCCTAAGATTCAATGTATCGTTTAATTTATCATACTCAATATCGGAATTATTTATTGGAAGTTTCACATGCCCCTTCATAGCATCTTTCGCATTCTCAAATTCGGTAAGGAATTCTTTGAGGGATTCTGAAGAAAGCTTTAATTCTTTGGCAGTTTTAACATAAGCAATAAAATTCCTTTCGGCAGGCACATACATTATCTGGGGAAGCGAATAAGAAGACCCTGACGTTTCATTGATACTTAAAGAACCATCAACGTATTTTATCCAATAAGCATCTCCCCGGTATTCTATTTCAGTTTTATTATCTCCTTTTACCTGTAAGTAGTTTTCCAGACGGTGATACTTCAGGTACTGGTTTTGGAGTTTATTTTTGCGTTCAAACCACTTTTTATCATAATCACCTCGCACCAACGCCTTTTCAATCCAGGTAAAAGTCGATATCAGTTTTGCAACTGCGCTTTTACCTGAACCCTGATTACCTATAAAGACAGTAGCCTTTTTTACTTCAATCCAGCCATTATTATCGAGCAAACCTTCCTTAATAGGGCCAAAATTTTTTATTCTGATTCTACTCATTGTCTAATCCTAAAATGTTTTGATAAGCAGATCCCTACTTTACCTTTGTTTCAACAAATCTACAGAAAATAAGACTATAATACTGGATTTAAAGATTCCGTATAAACGAACAGGATGCCCCATTAGCTGAGACATCCTGCTTCTTTATTAATTAACGCTCTTTATTTCCCTTCCTGCAACGGCACACTGAACATATTGCTCACTCTTCCACCTGGCGTCACAATAATATAATTCAACACCATTGGTTTTCCACCCGGCACCGCCAACGTAACAGGCCCGTTATACAGATTGCCTGTCTGATCAGGTTTATGACCATCCAGCGTATAATATACTAAGCTGTTCGCTACGAAAGGCGTGATCTCTGCAGTCCTTCTGCCAGATGCATTATTCGCGAAGGTGATTTTAGCCTCAGGAATACGATAGAAATACTTCATCTCTTCCAGCTCCTGCAAACGTGCAGGCAGTCTTCTGGTAGAGAATTCATCATAGTTCTGTTTATCCCTCGCTGTCCAGGCAATTTCAGATAAAGCCAGTATACGTGGGAACAGCATATATTCCAGTTTATTGTTGGTGCCGATATACTCTGTCCACAGGTTAGCCTGTACGCCCAAAATATATTTCTGCTGATCAGGCGTCAGGGAATCAGGACGCGGATGGTAGCTGTACACTCTTTCCAGTGGCAGGAAACCTCCGATAGCGGTAGGCTCTGTAGTTTTATCTTTAGCCTGGTAGTGGTCAATATACAGGTGACTGTTAGGCGTCATGATCACATCATGTCCCATTCTAGCCGCAGCAATACCGCCATTCTCTCCTCTCCAGCTCATCACGGTAGCATTAGGCGCTAAACCGCCTTCCAGGATCTCATCCCAGCCTACAAGACGTCTGCCGTTCTTGTTCAGGAATTTTTCAATGCGGGAAATGAAATAGCTCTGTAGCTCGTGTTCGTCTTTCAGCTTCTGTTTGCTGATCACGCTCTGTGCGAATTTAGACTGCTGCCAATGTTCTTTCGGCACTTCATCTCCGCCGATGTGGATGTATTGGCTCGGGAAGATCGCCATTACTTCTGTCAGCACATCCTCCAGGAATTTAAAAGTCTCTTCTTTCGGACATAAGATAGCATAATGCACACCCCAGTAACCAGGCACCTGGTAAGTGGTATCCTTACAACCCAACTGCGGATAAGCCGCCAATACAGCCGTACTGTGACCAGGCAGCTCTATTTCCGGCAGGATCGTGATCTTACGGTCAGCGGCATACTTTACCAGTTCACGGGCTTCTTCCTGGCTGTAATAGCCGCCGTGTTTTTCACTATCATATACAAAGGGCTTGAAATCGCCATACTGTCCCAGGATGGTAGAATCACGCCATGCGGATACCTGTGTGAGCTTAGGATATTTTTTGATCTCCAGGCGCCATCCCTGATCGTCAGTCAGGTGCCAGTGCAGCCTGTTGAATTTAAAGTAGGCCATCACATCCACGATCTTTTTCATTTCATCCAGGGAGAAGAAATGCCTGCTTACGTCGATCATTACACCGCGGTAGCCAAACTCGGGTTTATCTGAAATAACCACTGCCGGTATCCCCAGGCTGCCGTTCTGTACGTTGATCAGTTGCAGGAGGGATTGCAGGCCATAAAAGCAGCCAATACTGCCCCCTTTGATGGTCACCTTGTCGATTCCTGCTGTCAGGCTATACGCCTCGGTGGTATCGTTCTGTTCTTCCAGTACGATCGCCTTTCCTTTGGCATCATGAGCCACAGTAAGACGGATACCATAACGGTTCCACAGAAAGTCATTGAAAAGTTCTGCATTTTTCCTGGCGGCGTCACTCTGTGCTACCAGAACCGTCTGCGGACCAAGATCGAACCTGCCATTGGCGGGTTGCATAGATACGGGTTTGGGTATTAAGGAATAGTTTCCCTGCTGCGCATAGGCACCGCTAACCCCTAACGATAGCAATAAGATAGAAGCGATTCTTTTTAACATCATCCTGTTTTATTGGTTTACGAGATTCAATTGTGAACATGAAAAGTTTAGTACCTGTAACGTGGAATATATCCTCCTTATAGCATAATATTATCCAAACACTGATAGTTTTTACACTGGTTTTCCGTAACTGGCTGAGCTATCGGACAATATAGTAAGAAATTAATGGCCATCAAAGCCGTTCATCCCATAAATATCCTGCGGATAGGGTGAAGTACCCCTGTCAGATTCGCTGGAGGCTATAGCCTATAGGCACTCTACTATAGCATTGTAGGCACTGCTCTATAGCCCTGGCTATAGAACGGCTGGTGTAATGCAGGACTAGAGCGCCTATAGATATAGAACTCCACTATGGGTCGAGCGAATCTCAACCGAAGCCGGACCCTATTTCTGCCACGAAAACTCCGGCCCGGAATCGTCACAAGTCCAACCCAAAGGCATGGTAAAGGCATGGTAAGGGCATATCAAAGGCATGTCAAAAGCGTATTACCAATACGGAATCATCCGCGGCAATAGACCCCGCCAGGGGTCCCTCTGTTTGTACAGTACCCTCATATTAATATTTTTTCATCGTGATTATTTTCCTTAACTTAATACTAGCATATTAGAAATAACAAACAAGTTATGAGAGATTGAAATGTAGCATAGAAGGACAAAGCGATATCATATACCCCAGATAAATAGCAGAAACATACCCCAGATCTATCCTCACAACGCCGGTTAAACACAACAAAAGATGTCCAGATTAGCACTGTTGGCATACGCCAACGATATGAAGGAAGGACCGTTACAATTTGTCGAGCAGGAAATCAAAGAGATCAACACTAACTTCGGAAATATTAAAAAGTACCTTAGTCCGGAAGTCCTGATCAGAGCCACCAAGGATGACATGTTCCACTTTTTCGCCGATCACGGTCCCGATATTGAGATCCTGCACTTCTCAGGACACGGGAACAGCCTGGCCCTCTTCTTCGAGAAAGACGGACAATTCAGGAAAGAAGGGCTCGCAGAATTATTAAACCTCGCCCCCAACCTGAAACTCGTCTTTCTCAATGCCTGCGCCTCCAAAGAGATCATAGACGTACTGCATACTCCCGATGCCACCCATCCCAACAAGGGAGTTCCCATCGTGATCGGTACCCACCGGCCGGTATACGACAAGGTAGCCGCTGATTTTTCCATTTATTTCTATACCGCCCTGACCAAGTCATGGCAGATCGGCAAAGCATTTGACTTCGCCAAAACTTTCGTGCTCTCGGGCGAACATTTTGCATTGTTCCCTAAAGGCACTAACCGTTATATAGGTACCAAACGGGCAGCCGTTATGGATGATGAACCGGAAGACGACAACAGCGGTCAGTTCCCCTGGGGTATTTATTACAAGGATGCCCTGGCGGATGAGTGGTCCATCACCCAGTACTTAAATGAGAAATATGACGACAAGGAGAAATATGCACCCAATGATGAACTGATCCGGGCACTGGCCTCTAATGCCAGCCGCCTGTACGCTGGCCTTGCCAAAGAAAAGGATCACCTGATAGAAGCCTTGTATGAAAAGCCTGATATCTCCGCCAAAGAGGTGCTGATCGAAGTGGAAAACATCAATGACAAGTTTAACAGGCGGAATAACCAGCTGAAAGAGATCAACGACCTGTATACGGCTTATATAAAAGATCCGCAGAGCCTCAGTGATATTGCGGACAAACTCATTAACACCTTCCCCCTACCCCTCGGCAGCTTACTGCGAAGGATGTATTCCTTCAGTAAGGAAAATTTGCTGACGGAGGAAGATTACAACGAATTCCTTGAACTGCAGATCAACTTCTATGAAATACTGGTCAAGCTGGCTGCATCCACCATCCTCTCCGATCTGCTTGAAGTATATGGCCTGAAAGAAAAGAATGGAAAGACAATGGAGATGAATCCGATACAAAAGGAGATCATCCTGAGCTATTTCAGACTCACCAAAGAGAACGTGGAAGATTTCGACTATACTTCTTTCATTGAAGTGATCGGACAGGTACTGAAAAAGAACCTGGAGAATGAAACAGGAATAGACGCATTTGTAAAGGAATACCTGAACGTTAAAAACGTCAATACCTACGAGAATAACTTCTTCAACTCTCATATGCTCATCAAGGGTATCAAGGCGAAAATGCCAACCCTGAATACGGCTGCAGCCTATATCCATCACTGCAAACTGATAGAACAGGGCCTGATCAATCTGCTGAAAGAACTGTTCTTCATCCTGCAGTACAAGATGGTGGTGATCAAGAATGTGGAAGCCATCCGGAAAAGGAACCTGCTGGCCAAGACCTATTTCCACAAATACCTGCTGCTGGAACAACGTATATCCGACAGGATGGAAGTGCTTGAACTGCAATCCCTGCCGGAATATGCCGAATCTTATTCTGTCATACTGGTAAAGGAGATTTACAGGATGTTTGAATACCTGTCCCTCTCTCCTTTCCTCATCGATAAAAATGTGCTGTGTGAGTTTGATGGTGTGGACCTCTATTTCTACAACTACACGGAAGGAAATGGTGTCGTCTACAAAAGCCTGACCAGCGGTGAAAGGCAGATCCACATCCTGCCAGAAATAAATGAGATAGAACTGGGCGCCGCTACTATCACCAAAACAACCATTCGTTTTATTGAGGAAATGACCAATAAAACTGACCGGGAGAAGAACAGGATCACTAACAGGCTGCTGCAGCTGCATGCGGAATTCCTGTATTACAGGTCTAAACTTGCCGCTACCACTGTTACCGTATCCAGTCCAACTCCTATAAACAGTGAACCATGAGCACCCCGATAGAAAATCCCTTCAAACTGCTGGAATCTTACACCAAAGAAGATAAAGACATCTGGGGTGGCCGCACCACCGAGATAGATCACTTATACAACCTGTCCTTTGCCGCCAGCGTCATACTGATCTACGGTATGTCCGGTGTGGGTAAAACCAGCCTTATTCAGTGCGGACTGGCCAACAAGTTCAAAAGGACGGACTGGCACGCTATCTGGATTCTGAGAAAGAATAACATGGCAGAAAGCCTGGTCAGTACCCTGCAGCAGGAAGCAGGTGAAACCGGTACCGGACAACCGGCCTCCATCCCCGAATTGATCCGGAAGATCTATTTAAAGCATTTTAAGCCCATATTTCTCGTTTTCGATCAATTGGAGGAATTATTCATCTTCGGGAACAACGGCGAAATTCAGGGCTTTATAAGCACAATAAAGGATATTCTCAACAACGATATACAATGTAAGATCATCCTGGTGCTCCGGGAGGAATATCACGGGCATCTGAAAATATTGCAGGATTCGGGTGTACCCGTCTTCAAAGCTTCTGTGAAAATTGAGCCGATGAGCATTCCGGATGCCACGGACTCCATTGCCAAACTACTGGATAAATACAACATCCGGACACCCGACGGCGACCACCTTGGTTGTGCCGCCAGGATAGCGGCCGACTGTGCAACGGAAGGCCGGGTGGACCTGGCCAATCTGCAGGTCTACCTGTTCTGGGCATGGGAAAAAGCCGCCGAGAAAACAGACCAGGGTGAAGACATTGCTTTTACACAGAGCATTCTCCGGGAGATCGGAGAAGGAAAGAATATGCTGGCCCGTTACCTGAACGCCGTCGTGGAAAAAGTATCCCGGGGAAAGGCAGGCGGGGTATGGTACCTCCTGCAGCATTTTGTTTCAAAGTCGCAGACCAAACAGCCCTTACGGCTCGACGACCTACAGGACATTGATCCGCAAACTGCCAGAGCATGGCTGAATGCCCTGAGCCGGAGCAAACTGGTGAAGTTTATCCGGGAGGCGAATAATGAAGTGTATTTCCTGGCCCATGACAGCCTCGTGCCGCTCATCGTGCAAAAGAAAACGGCCGCCTCCAGGGGCCGCAACCGGCATCCGAGTGTACAGGGCAATCCTTTCAAAGGCCTGCCCTCCTATGAAGAGAAGGATGCCACTATTTTCTTCGGGAGGAGTATGATACTGCGGGAACTGCTGGCCTTCTTTGAAGATAAAAGATTGCTGGTCATAGTCGGCCCTTCCGGCTCAGGTAAATCCTCCATTATCAAAGCCGGTATCATCCCCTCCATGAAACACGAAGGATACCAGGTGCTGCAGGGAGAACCAGGCGCGCATCCCATGATATTCGGAAAGGAGATCGTCAAAAAGACAAAGGAGCTGGATGGCGGCAAATTCCTGCTGTATATAGACCAGTTTGAAGAATTGACCACTCAGGCCGCTACCGGGGAAAGTGAGGAGTTCATCAAAATGCTGAATGAACTGGTGGAAGATACCCATCCAGCTACACGCAGCCTTAAGATCATACTAAGCGTACGCTCGGACTATGAATATGAATTCGAACGGGCCCTCACTAATTGGCGGGAATCCAAAAAGACGGTGCCTGATCTGATGGAAAGCGCTATCCGGGAGATTATTACAGAACCCGCTTATCTCGCCGGACTGGAATACAAACCGGTTTACCTGGTGGACAACATTGTGCGGGACGTGATGCAGTCCAACGGTACACTCCCGCTCCTCTCCTACGCACTGGAGCAGATGTATATCGAATATGAAAAAAGCGGTGCGAATAATGGTTACCTCACGGAAGATCATTACAATGCTATCGGCGGTGTAGTGGATGGCTTAAGACTGCGGGCATCTAAACTATACACCAGTTCTGATGCAGATACCCAGCGTACTATCAAGAACGTAATGCTGCGCATGGTATCTCTCAGCATCAATGAAAAAGCTTCCAAAAGAATCCTGGCGGAAGAACTGGTATATGAATGCCCTGCTGAAAATGAACGGGTACAGAAAGTACTGAATGACCTTGTGAGCAGCCGGCTGATCGTATCAGGGCCTAATGAGAGCGGACAGGTTTACTACGAGCCCGCACACGATTCCCTGATCCGCTCCTGGAACCTTATCGGTGACTGGATAAAACAATACGGCAAGAACCTCTTGTATCTGCAACAGGACCTCTCCGAGGCAGTAAAGAAGTTCAAAGAGAATCCCAAGAGGTTATGGCATGACGATTCGCGGCTGGATACCCTCTTAAATATTCTCAAGTCGTCCGATAACTGGTTGAATCAGGCTGAAACCAACTTTGTAAAAAGGAGTGAGCAACGCCGCCGTGAGCTGGAAGACCGGAAGAACAGGCGGCAGCAGGAACTGATAGAGGAAAGAGATAAGGTCATCGTATTTGAAAAGAAACAGAAAGACCTGTTGAGAGAAAAGGAAAAAGCTTTACAGGAAAAGCTGGAAGAAGAGAAAGCTAAAAACCGTTTACAGA
The DNA here is from genome assembly GCF_900142925.1 of Chitinophaga sp. CF418. Classification (GTDB taxonomy): domain Bacteria; phylum Bacteroidota; class Bacteroidia; order Chitinophagales; family Chitinophagaceae; genus Chitinophaga. The sequence goes on along the minus strand of NZ_FRCN01000009.1, from coordinate 119,320 downwards.
AGGAACGAACATGGTTTACATTACTCGGATTATTCCTTCTGTCTATAGCCGCGTTCTACGCATTCAGCCAGTACAGGAAAGCCGATCATAACCTGAAACAGTCGCTCGAATATATTGACAGCATTAAAATTCTAAGACACCAGGACAGTCTTTCAAGAGCTGAGCGGGATAGTGTGTATGGCATAGTGAGAAAGCAGTCCATAGTTAACCAGCAGAAAGCAATAGAGGCATTGCAGTCCAGTCTCCTGGCTAATTCCGCCGCCGAAAAAGAAAGAAGAACGAGAAAAGAGCTGGAAAAACAACAGAAAGAATTGCTTGGTCAGAGAGCTGCCCTGATACAGTCACGCGATTCCGTAAAGACGTACTCACAATTCCTGCAGAACAAATCAGATTCCCTAAAGCAGCAACTAGACATCATAGCACGCAAGGACAATGAAATTAAAAACGCCAGAACAAACGCTTCCTTCTTTGCTAAATCACGTACGCTGCTACGTTCAGATCCTGCACTCGCCTATCAGCTGGCACTGGAAAGTTTCAAACATGACAGCTCCAATCTGCAGCTCAGAGACTATATCCGGGATACACTGAATAAGAGGAACTCTTTTTATGAATCATTCATTCTGGAAGATGTATCTTCTGCTTTCTTCTCTGATGATGGCAGATATGCTTTGGCCCAGCAGGGAGACAAAAACCTGACCATTCTCGATCTTACTACTCATCAGGAGGTGCCGGTTTCCACACCTGCCAAAATCCTGTCCACACAATTCAGTCCCGTTGACAACAGTATCCTGATCACAACTAAAAACAACATCTACAGGTATAATACGAATGGCCAGCGGGAATCTTCTGAAAGATATGACAACCTCCTGAAAGTAGCTTATACTGCCAGGGGAAGGCTCATTGTGGTAACGCCCAATGAAATCCAGATCAAAAAAAATATCAACACACCAGCTGTTATCTATATTCCATCCAAAAACAATACAGATGACATTGAGGTATGTTCCAATGACACCGTACTTTATCTGAAAAAACAGACAGGGATAGATGCCTATGATCTGACAAACGGAAGATTTATTAAATCTTACAAGAACCCTGACGCTCTCCTGGGAAATGGCGGCAATGGCTTCATTGTTTTGAATGACAATGAAATAACTATTGCGAAAAGCACGGGTAATAAAATAATATCGGAGAAGCACATCATCCCACTGGGAAAAGAATTTGATAAAATTTCCATTGTTAGTTTTGCGGCTGACCTTAACACTATTTATTTTCTGGCTCATCCCTCCGCAACACAGCTAAACTTCCAGCAACAACAGATCAGCAAACAAGTCAATAGTCCTGCTATGGTGTCCACGCCAGTACTGTATACGTACAGAGTACCCAAAGCACCCAGCAGAATAGCCAGGGATATTTTCTACAGCAGGAAGATCGTATTGTCTGAAAAAGGAGATTATATCATTACAGGAGAAATGGGCACCCTCACGGTATATGACAAAGACGGGAAGCCGCTGGACCGTTTCGGCGGATATGTGAATTACAGCTCCTGGTCTTTTAACCCCGTCAATACAAACATAGTCCTCAGCCTGGATAATTCCCGGCTTAAACTATGGGTTAAGGGCACCCCCAATACACTGGCGGACCAGAACAAACTCAAAACATTCTCACAGCAGGATCTCCTGAAAGCGGTAGACGATATTGCCTTTCGCTAATGCGGACCAGCTCAGAAAAAAAAGAAGCTGCCGATCAATCCTCAGCAGCTTCTTTATGTTTATGCAGGGAATGCATAAGTCTCTGCTATCCACTCATAGGCATCTGCCTTTTTCCTGATATGCCCTATACCCGGCCACGGCAGATGATAGGAAAATACGGCCGTCCGGTCAAGCGCCAATGCCTCCATTACCTTTCTTCTCGTGGCTGCAGCCATACTCAAATCAGTATCTCCATCGAAACCCCATTCCGGGTGAGGGAACAACAAGACATCTGAATGCAGCAGGTCAGCAATATGTACTATCTCTTCTTTTCCGGAAAATATCCTGACAAGTGTGTGCCCCGGTGTATGTCCTGCAGCCAGCTGCAGGCGTATGCAACCGAACAACGCTTCCTTGTGATCAAATAAATGCAGGCGGTCTTTCAATACTGTCAGTGTATTCTTTGTAGATACCAGGATCTTTGCCAGCAATTCTTTATTGCTGAATCTACTTTTTGAGAAATCAGATTTATCAGCAGACATCCAGAACTGATGTTCTATTGCCGATATATACACCTGCGCATTGGGGAAGACCAGTTTATTGTCCTGGCTGAGCAGTCCGCCAATATGATCGGGGTGCGCATGTGTAATAACGATCTGTGTCACATCATTGACATGGATCCCTGCATCTTTCAGTGAAGCAGGCAACCAGCCGCAGGCAGGGCCGAAACCATAACCAGCGCCTGTATCGATCAGGATAATATCCTTTCCTTTTTTCACGATCAGTATGTTCATACCCAGGTCAACAGCTTTCGTTGACCGGAAGTTGTTCTCCAGCAGCTGATTAACTTCTTCCTGCGGGGCATCCATAGCAAAGTGCTCCTGCACAGGGCTCATCACAATATGCCCATCAGTTACCACCGTCAGTTCCAGGTCTCCCAGCTGAAACCGGTGATAAGGACGTTCTGCACCGGCGAAGGGTTTTCCGGCAAACAGGGAGTGTAGCGGTAAAGCAGATCCAAGGCCGATAAGGGCCATCTTCTTTAATAAAGCTCTTCTTTCCATCTTGAATATTTACATCAAATTTATCCGGAGCGTATCTTTGAAACAAGTATGTACTTTTAAGTATCCTGGATACCAAAAAGTATCTATAGTTGATTTTCAATGACAAAAAAATAAAGGAATGGCTAAGAAAAGTATTGATACACCCATTTGCGCAGTAGATTTTGCGTTCCGGAGGATCGGGGGAAAATATAAAGGCCGCATCCTATGGTATCTGCATCTGCATAAAGTACTACGCTACGGGGAACTGCGCAGAAGCATTATTGATATTACGACAAAGATGCTGACCCAGACGCTGCGGGAGCTGGAAGAAGACGGGCTGGTGCATAGAGAGGTATATCATACCATGCCTCCCCGTGTAGAATATACGCTGACGGCTACCAGCCAGGAACTGATCCCCTTTATTAATCACCTGCGGCAATGGGGTGACAGGCAGATGGCGAAAGAAGGTATTCCCGCAATAGGCAGCTCAGCCGACTGTGTGATAAAAGACCCGTATTAAAAAATTGAGGCAACAGGATGTGTTGCTCCGCCAGTTGTAGGTTACAGTAGGCCGGCATTGAGTTTTTCGATATGCGCCGGCACTTCATCAGCGGAAATAATGTATGTCTTTTCGGTCTTCCTGCCCAGTTCATGGTCCAGTGTGCGGCGAAAGTTGACGATCTCTTTGTCTTTCAGTGAGGCGATGAAATCAGTATCTGTTTCCGGCACTTTTTCATTGTCTTTCTCGCGCCAGAAGCGCTCGATCAGGCCAATGATGTTCTGAGCAGTCAACAATGTTGTAGGAATATCGAGGATGTGAAGCGGCGCCTGCTCATCCGCCCTCGGCAACACATAGATGCCAATATTCCGGCCATCATCTGCTACAAAGCTGATCTTATAACAACCCTGCTGTGATGTTAAAAAGGCATCCGCATCCTGCCTGCCCATGATTTCTTCAGGCATGATGACAGTTACAGTGATCCCATTCTCTGGCCGCCACAACAAAGTCCTGCCATTGATCTTCAATTCCTGTGGCTGTTTTACCTTCCATAAAGACAGCAGGAAATTATTGAGATAGGCATGCGCAAGTCCCTGCGCAGGCAGTTCCGAGTGGAAAGAATCGAAAGTAACATTGTTGAGTACCTCCCTGATCCCATTAGCTGCAGACGCTGTGGCATCCAGCTTTTCCTGGTCTGTATAGGTCTGCTGATTACGATAGGTAAACACCAGTGGTTTTACATCGTCAAAGTAAGTAGGCAGTTTTACCTGCGGCTCATCTGGCAGCAGGATGATCGTTTTCTGTGGCCCCAGTTTAGCCATAGTGGCGCCCAGCTCGAAGATCACATTGTCTTTGGGACCATTGATCTTCGTACCATCTTTGGTAGTGTACGATACCATGTTGTCATTGGACAATACAATCACAGCATAGTCATAATGAAACAGCTTTTTGAAGAAGGTCCACAAAGGAGTGGTATGATTATCCCCGAAGAAGTCCCCTTTCCAGAGATGGATCGTAAAATCGGCCACAAGGTTTGCGTGAATGCCTTCTGCCACAGGAAGGCTGCCGGAAGAGGAAAATATAACGATATATGGTTTCATATGCCTGCGTTTATAAGATGTTATTTTCTGCCAGTACATGTATGAAATAAGGAATACCATTTATCTGTGAGCGATCCTTGCTTTTCTCAACATCAGATAGCTTATCATAAGGCACAAGATCTATGTGCAGTTTCTGCGACTGGTAAAGCGCCTTATAGGCACGTTCACTGTTCCACCGTTTTATTCTGGTTTCCACATCTTCCTTGCTGGAATCATAATCCTGTAAAGGAAGAAAACCATTCAGTAGTTTCTCTGCACACCAGCGGTGCTGCTCTGCCTTCGAAAGCAATTCAAACAAGGGTCTGCTTGCAGGATTAGCTTCCATGCTAAAATATTCGAACAGTATTGCGGATGTATCATCGGCTGTTAAAGCCTGTTTTATTCTCTGAAGGGAGTATGCTGTGTATCGCAGTTTCACCCAGATATGATCCGCTGCCCGTCGATTGCTTTCCTTGTATGTATAGGACAATGTTTCCCATTCGTCTCTTGCCAGCTGCATAATTTCCTTAGGATGCTCTTTCCAGTAAGTTTTATCTCTCATACTGGCATACCAGAGGTTGATCAATGCGGGAAGATCATCAATGGTGGCATTTCCCTTCGCCAATGCCCTGCATTCATCTACCAGTTGACCAAACAGGATCACCGGTGTATATGGCAGTTGCCTGTTCAGCATATGGGAAATGTTCTCGAACTCACTTTCATCTGCCAGGTTGCAGTAGCTAAAGATCTGCATGTTAAAATTCCGCAGAGCTATCTTGCCAAGAAAACCATGCAGGTAAGCGGCGCCCCGCAGAGCATCTTCAAGACAAAAATATGCAGTAATGATATTCTCTTCACGCAATGCTCTCACCATGACCTCATCGTTGTAATAGGAAGCATCTGACACCGGCAGTTCTTTAAAAGTGATCCTGTCTTTGGGAAAGATCTCCCTCCTGATCTCACGGGTGTAAGGTGCTTCATACAACAGATTCCCGTGCGGGTTGTACCACAGGCAGGGATACTGCCGGTAAAACGCTGCTTCCGCCGTCACTGCATCCTCTGCAAACACAGTGATATTAACGTGGTGATCCTTATTCAGCTGAATAGTGTGCAATAGTGTGATCAGCAACTGCTTTCCCATATCCCCAAAGCCAAATAAGAGTATTTCAGTTGGCTTCCAGGCATCCTGGCTTTCCCGGTAAATGGGATAACGGATCAGTAATTTCCTGCTGATGATCTCATGGAAATTCAGCCGGCGTACCACTACACGACCTGACAGGGGGTTCAGCTTTCCTACAAATTCAGCCGCCCGGTCATCTTTCAGATGAACATAACAATGTTTTCTTTGGGATTGCCTCGCCCATAGCTGGTCCAGCTCCTGTAATGTCCGGATATTATCCGCGTCAGACTCTTCCAGCAGGTATACCGTATGTGCATTGGCTGCCCGGTTCCTTCTTAAAAAAGTGGATGACTGCGGGCTTCCGTTTACCACCCTGATCCCCCGTTTCGCAGCCTCTGTCTTCAGGTTGGGATCGGGTGCTTTATCAATGATCATGACCTTCTGATGCTCCTTTTTAAGCGTGATAGCGAGCAGGTAAGTAATGCTGTTTAACCCGGTGATCAAACAGATCCGGTCCTTCGAAAATATTTTCCAGAAAAAGAAGCGGAGCAGGTTTTTGTTATTGCTGCCAATAGCCAGCAAAAAAGCTACTACGAAGGCATTGATGAAGAAAAACAAGCCACTGAAACGGGCAATATCCAATATAACAACGGCCTTGTCAGGTTCATCCGCAGAGGAGTTAAATGTAAGCAGATTGACAGCGCTGAAAAAAGCGTTGCGATAGCCCTGGTAATTGGGAACATGATCGGCGCCTTTACATAAAATAAAACCCCAGGTACCAAAAGAGACTGTCAGTATTACAAAAAAGAGCGGTAATACAAAGCGCCAGAAATTCTCGTTATAGATCACGTTTCCCTTCCACCAGGGTATACGGCTTTTGTAGGAGAACTGCGGAAAACAGGTTTCTGCCCACTCCAGTTTATCTGGCGGCGGGAAATAACGTTGCCGCTGCAAAGCAGCACCGCATAGCGGTGTATCATTTTGTGTACGGGAAACGATCAGCTGGTGCAGGTTTCCGGATCTGCAGTATTTTCCGTTTGCCGCTTCCATGGCCATATTCACCACGTCTGATGTACCGCCCTCTTTCCCTGTATCCACACCATCCCACAGTACCAGCAGGTGTTCCGCGATATTAACGAGGCTACCTGCCAGGACCTTATAAGGAATGTTATCACTTCCGGCAATCTTCCGCACACTGCTACCGGCAGTCTTTTTGTTTCTCGCTTCCTGTATATAGGGATTGAGGGACACAGTAGAGATCAGGCTCGTTCCGAATCTATCTGTCAACATTTTCACTCTTTCCTCATCCCCATCTTCCGGCAATAGCAATAAAAGCACATTAAGCCCCATTTCCAGGGCTTTCAAGACAACGAGGCTGTCTGCTCCATCAGCAATCCCTGAGACGAGAATAAAGTCCTTATAATTACGCTGTGTTATTTCCTGCAGTTTTTCCCCTACCGCATTTTCTATACGATGCAACTCCCCCTCCATCAAATGGCGGTGACCGCTATGGGCTATTACTTTCTTTCCCCGTGGAATAAAACCGGAGAGCAGGGGAAAATCCTTCAGGCGTTTCCGGCAGAAAAGATGGGGGAATTTACTCCGGATCATGACAATTGGGATTAATTTTGGGGCCTACTGCAAAGTAACGGTTAATGTAGTTTTATAACACGCAGCACTAAATATATTCGTTTCTATACTTTATGGATTATGAGTATATCATTCTCTGATTTTTTCCCATCACATATAATGAAAAAACACTAACAGGAAAGGTCCGAAAACAGGAAAGCTCCGGCTGTCTGACCGGAGCTTTGCGCTGATAATTTCTGATACACTATGTTATTTCATTTCCACACCTACTGTTACCCTGGTCTCATCGTAGAACAGGTTCAATGATTTCGGCCTGGTACCTGCTGGCAATCTGAATTTATTGTCAGTGGATGACTTGGTAGACTCCGCATCCACATTCAATGAATTGTAGTTGTCATGGGTAATGCTGTTGCCATTATCCAACAGCAGCCTGAAATCTCCGGGATTAAAGAAGATACCGTGACCTCCCACCTGGTTCTTGTTGGTTACTTCCACTTCATAAGTAATTTCAGTGCCTGTTATTTTCCCATCGGCATCTGATAATTCAACTGCTTTAGCATTTTTTACACGAACAAGTGCTTGTTTTTCTTTACCCAGGTAAACGGAATCGGGAGAGAAAACCACTTCATACGTTTTGGGTTCGTTAGCCGGGGTTGCAGCAGCGGGGCTACTTTGTGTCTGTTCAGCTGTCGTTGTTTGTTGCTCTGCATTTTCAGTTTTATTCTTCCCCTTACATGCAGCAAAAGCAACCATCAAGCCTACAGAAAACACAAGAATGATCCTTTTCATTGTATTTATTATTGGTTTAAGATTAAAGATGGATGGTCATGAAAAAGCAATAATATATACTAAAGTAATCCTTTTTTGTATTCGCAGAAGACTATGGTAATCAATTCCGTACAAGTACGTAGACATATAAGGGTTGGGTATCTGTAAATGCGTAGAAGTACGTGCCCGGCACAGGTTAATATTCCGCAAATTGTTTGTCAGGATAGCACCATAGCCAGCGCTCGCCTGGCTCTGCCGAAGCCACCACAGGGTGATGCGTTTCATTGTAGTGACGGGTCATATGCTTTTCCGGCGACTGATCACAACAGAGCGTCACGCCACAGGTCTGACAGGTACGGAGATGTACCCATTCTCCATTATGCTTGATACATTCTTCGCACACATACTCTTCTCCTATTTTTACTTCGGTGATCTCACGCAGATGCTGACAGGTATTCTGGTCTTCCATTTGTAACAATAATTTTGATTCTACCATCGGGTTATCTGTAGTAAGATAAAACTTTCTGTTGATTAAATTATGATACAGCAGCAATCACATCACTATTGGTGATTGCTGCTACTATCCTCAGCTGTTTCTCCGGTAAAGATTTCTGTAAATAAACTGTTGAATGATGGCTGCCGGGATCACCAGGCTGCTGGTACGGGAAAACCGTGCAATATTGATCCCATAAAACTGTCCGAATGTATCAAACACGGGGCCACCGCATTGCTCCGGCCTGAGAATAGCATCATGTGAGAAAACGCTTTCAAATCCATCCCTTCTGCGGCTCTTTCCTCCACTGAACATTTCTGCAGGATGACTGGCGGGTTGCTGAGGGCGCGTACCCAGTACAATCTTTTTGGCATATACAGTCCCATTACGCTGGCTTTCAAAAACAATCTCATCTCCTGGCCAATATTGGGATAGTTCCCGGCCATAGTCTTCCGCTTTTTTAATAGGAACGCCATTTATGCTTAGCACCAGGTCTCCTGTTTGCAAACCACTTTCTCCGGCAGGCGAGCCGGGTTGTACCACCGTTAGCGCCAGCGGTCCTTCTGTAGGTGCTATCGCAGCTCCCAAATAGGCAAAACTGGTCATGCGTGCTAAAGAGAACTCCTTACTTCCCAGTACGCTTGCAATGCCTATCGTATCGGGCTGGGGAGACAGCAGGAATTCACCCGGACTGTCTGCTGCTTGTATACCTAACGGGAAAGTGATGCCCTTCTTCAGTCGGGAGGCCAATTCCAGCCATACCAGGTCATTATCCCTGTCCCGGACCATAACCGTAGCTTTCCGCGGTTTATGATTTACGATAACAAGGGGCGCTTCTCCTACAGCAGAACTCTTACTGATGATAACAGACATGCCACGTACAGAGAACAGTGTGCCCAATATTGTTTGCTCTTCTCCATTCACCTTACTGGTGATCTTGAGGCTTAAGCCATCGTATGCTGTCGTTTTCAATGCGACATTCATGTCTTCCAGCGCGGGAACAGCGATCAAGCTGGCTGCCCGCGGGTCTGCAGCAATAGTATCCTCCCCTGCCGGAAATTGGGTATAATGCTCCGCCTTATTCAGGGCAGTCCAGTATTTTCTGTAGAGATCAACCGGCACTTCGTAATTAATGCTTTCGCTTAGGTCCACCGCACTATGCAGGCCTATAACGCGGCCCAAGTAGTCAAACAGCGGCCCTCCCGAATCACCGGGTTCCATGATACAGGACGACTGTACAAAACCTTTGTCATTCCTTACCTGTATGATACGACCAAACCGCACTGCCGGTAAAGGCTGGTTCAGACTTTCGGGGTAAGCGATACTGATACAGGGTTCATTGACTTTCAGATCTGCCGACCGGCCCATGACTGCAAACGGCCACTCTCCTCCACTGATGATCTTCATCATAGCCACATCCGGCAGGATGGGCGTTTCCGGAAAGTTGATCTTTCCCATGGCCAGGGCAATAGCAGCTTTTCCATCAGGGAAAGTGACTTTATAGGTCCTGCCCGGGATAGTGGTGTGGGCTACAGTCAGAATATGTCCCTCAGGAGTGACCACCACTCCGCTAAACTGGGCGCTCATCTGCTGATTGGACAGGGTATCATATCCCCAGATCCTTACACTGGCGGGATAGGCTTTTTCGATAGCAGCGTGAATAAGAGGAGGTAAAGTTTCGGCAATGCGTTGGCTGTAGCTATCCCCTGCAAATAGTAGCAGAAGCATAACAAATAGTTGGTTTTTTCTCATTTTTAATGGACCCGGTCTTTAAAACCGGCGGGGTAAAGATAATTTTCCGGCCGGTAACCTGTATATAACGGGGTAGCATACTCTTCAGCTCACTTACAATGAAATTATTAGATATATAGAAAATTATTATCTTGCATAATTAATCCCGCAACCGGGGGACAACCAATATGAAACCTATACCTAAGCGTTTTACACTGTTACTGCTACTATTGACAGCAGTCAGTCATGTGTCCAGAAGTCAGACCGCTACCCTGTACAGTTACCAGGAGCTTTCACACCTTTTCTACCAGAAGCAAAAGGATTCCCTGAAAAAGGAATGGGCTTGCCCTGTCAGATACAAAGAAAAAGCTACCCAGAAAAAGTATAAGGAAATATGGGACGAAAGGACCGATTTCTTCCTGAATGCGATCACAGATGATGACTATGTATATGACAAAGAGATCTCTGATTACCTGGGTGGCATTTTCAATGAAATTGTAAAATCCAATAAGACCTACATGCCCGTACAACCGATGCTGTTTGTTGACAGAAGCCCTTCTGTCAACGCATATGCCATTGGTAATAATGTGATAGCCATTAACCTGGGCCTCGTTGTTTTTGCCAGGTCAAGGGAAGAAATAGCACTCACAGTAGCGCATGAAATGTCGCACAATATCCTGGAGCATGCCGAAACATCCATGAGGAAGCGGGCTGAATGGCTGACGTCCGAAGAGTATAAACAGTCACTGGAAGACGTACTCGACTCCAGGTATGGACGACTGACACGCCTGAAAAAGATATTTGAGAACTACTCTTTTGACAGAAGCAGGCACCAGCGTTATCGCGAAAGTGACGCAGACTCCCTGGCCATTATCCTGCTGAAAAATGCACACATGGCCTTTGATCCGGCGTTCTTCCTGCGTCTGGACAGTGCCGACATGGTATACAGGCAGCCCTTAAAAGAGCCGGTTAAAAACTACTTTTCACCGTATAGCATTACGATTGATGAAGCCTGGCTGAAAAAGCGCTCCAAGGGTCTTTCCACCAGGAACTACAACTTCCAGGAAGCTGTTACCCTGCAGGATTCACTGAAAACACACCCTGACTGTATTGTACGTTATAATAACACGAAAGCTGCCGGTACAGCCGATAAGAAAATGACGCCGGTTCCTGCACATATCAGGGAAAAGGCGGGTAAAATGATGATCTGGAACATGTACTGTAACATGAACCTGGCCCCCTGTCTCTACCGGGTATTGCTGGAAAAGGATAAAGGCAACACCGATCCCTGGTATGACTTTATGCTGCATAATATCATGCTGGAATTGTTCCATGCGGATAAGGAACTGCACCGTTTCAGCGCCATTGGAGTAACCCAGAAGGAGTATATCTCGAAAGATTACTACGAGTTACAGACCATGCTTGAACAGATACCGCGCGAAGACCTGGAGAAATGTTGCCGGCAGCTGCAAAACGCAGCATTCTGGACAAGCATGCCCAACCCGGAAAAGGATATAAAGAACCTGCTGAACGTGCTTACTACCGGAACAGACAATACAGAAGAAGCTGGCGTAAAAGCTGCGAAAGAGTTTATCAGCAGCAATAAAACCAGCCTGTACTGCGAGTTTGCCGATGATATTGAAAAGAAATAATTGAACTCATAATTATCCCTACATCATGAAAAAACTATACCTGGCGATATTACTGGTCGTGATCGCCGCACAACACATCTATGCCCAGACCAAAGTATTCAAGGAAGTCAGTGAAGGCATCTCTACTGAACTGAAAACCATCATGCAGAATGGCAACCTGGTAGGATATCTCTCCTTCACAGAACTTGAAAGAGCAGATAAGGACTCTTTCAATTACAAGATCACCATCATGGACGAGAACCTCAATGACATTGGTGTGGTATCTTTCAAAGAATTGAAACTGGACCTTCAACGGGTATCATTTGAGAAAGATACGCTGTGCCTTGCTTACCTGAAAAGTAATGTAGTGGGCTATGACTTTAAAAAGAGAAGCGACCGTAAGGCCTCACTGAAGGATGGCTACCTGTCAGCTTTTGCACAATTCATCAGCCTTGACGGAAAGATCGCGCATACTTTTGAGAAGAAGTTAAGCGTCAATATACGTTATGCCTACGATAATGCGCTGGAAGGCCGTATCGGCAACGGTACCCTGAAAGTACCGCTGCAGCTGAAGAATCTCAATGACATAGGATTTTCCTTTTACTTCGGAGATAACGAGCGTAACTACCTGCTTGTCTACAATACCCAGGGAGAGCTGATCTGGGAGAAATACATCACCGAAAAGGCTGATTACTATTATTTGCTGACTTCCGCCCATGATGTATACCTGCTGATGAAAACCGACGGGAAGATAAAACTGGGTGGATATTCTATCATCTCTTATAATGTGGACACCAAAACGGGGATCCTGAAATATCCGCTGGAAGACAAGAAAAAGAATTCATTACAGGTACTGTCATTCGACAATGATCCTGTTACCGGAAAACCCTGCCTCAGCGGTTATATCCTCAATGGGAAAGCATCCAACAATTATATATCTGTTAAAGGCATGACCAAACGCATATACAAAGGTATATTCACCATCAACCTGAATGGTCATGATAAGTCAGATGTGAAGCAGTTATTCACTTACTGGGATGATAACTCCACTCCGAATGTTTCCCGCAAAGGTTATATGCCTGCCACACAGGGATATATGTGGCCGTCCACAACCTTCAGGGACTACAACGGCAACACTTATTTCGCCGGCTCAAACCTGACCAGGAAAGTAAGATGGGGTTGCATCGCCAGCTCGGTTATCACCGCACCATTGATCATACCGCCTTTATATATACTGGGTACTGTCGGTTCTTTAAAATTCAGGATCACAGATGGCGTAGTAATAAAGCAGGATGCGAACGGGAAATTGTCTGAAGTGAATGCCATTGAGGCTACCAGAAGCAAAGCCATCATAGGAAGAGTGCCTAGCTATATGGTAAGTCCGCATAGTTTTTATACCGTATCCTCATCCGATACAAAGTCTACTTTCCTGATCATGAGTGATAACAAAAAATCGACTATTTATAATGTGGATCAACATAAAGTAGTGCGGACCATTCCTTATAATGACGGGAACGTCCGTACAGCTATTTATCCGGCGAAGGAAGGGCACGTGATTGTGTCTGAGTATAACAGGAAAGAAAAGTATACGAAGTTTTCGATAGAGGCTATTTAAGAGGGTATCGTAGAATAGGAACGGCGTCTCATGGATGGGACGCCGTTTTTGTTTTTATGGGAATTCCCTATGGTAAATAAATAAAGGGCTCACTAAGAGGGCTTATAGACCATATAATGACAATAAAATTATTGTCATCTTTTTTGACAATAATTTTATTGTCATTATATTTGACAAAAATTCTATTGTCATGAAGAACATTATTGGCCTTCCAGCCAGGGGGAATAGCTTTTATCAACGTGATCGGGAAATAGAAAAAGTGAGCAGGGCATTAGCTAACGGTAATAATATACAAATTACCGCCCCCAGAAGGGTTGGAAAGACGTCCATATTATGGTACTTACTTGACAATAACATTGATGGCCGGCATTACATCTACATAGACACGGAGAGTATTGCCGAATCATCTCATTTTTATAAAAAGGTGCTCGAGGTTGTGTTGAATGACCCTAAGATATCGCTTTCGAAAAAGCTAAAGGCAGGGCTCAGTGACACCGGCAACAAAATCTTCCAGAAAATAAAGAGTATTAAACTATTTAATGCGGCGATAGAGTTTAATCATGATGAAAACGTCCGCGACTACTGTGAGGAATTTCAAAATTTTCTCACCGCTTATGCCTCCGTAGAAGATACAGAGCTTGTGTTATTGATCGATGAATTCCCTCAAACTATTGAGAATATCAACAAAAAGGATACTGAATCTGCTATCAGCTTTCTTCAGAGAAAGCGTGAGATCAGGATAGATCCGGTGATCTCCCAAAAAGTACGGTTTATATATACAGGTTCTATCGGCCTGAATCAAACGGTATCTTCCATTAACGCCACTGCCACTATTAATGACCTTGCTTCTTTAGAGGTTGAGCCACTGAAAGAAGCTGAGGCCCTAGACCTCTTTAAAAGATTATTAACCGGCAAAACAATTCATGACAGTGCAACAAGCGCATTAAGAAAGATATTACAATGGTATATTCCTTTTCATATTCAATTAATTGTACAGGAAATTATACACATAAATGATAACCAGTCTATGATCACTGGAGAAATAGTAGAAAAAGCTATTGAGGAATTGTTAAGTTTGAGATATAAGAATCACTTTGATCACTATTATTCACGCCTGAAAACGCATTTCAAAGGAAATGCCTTCAGATATGCGGACCTCTTATTAAAACAACTGGCGGAAAAACAAACCCTTGATAAGAAAGATACTTTAGAGCTGGCTTTGCAATGCCAACAGGAAGAAGAATATAAATTGATCATTGAAAACCTCATGTATGATGGATATATACATTTCGATCATGCACAGGGACTTTACCTCTTCAACTCCCCTATTCTGAAACGATGGTGGGAGCGATTTATTTGTTAGTTATGAGCGTTTTACTTTACAACCCGGACCGGAAAGACAAGCAGGAATTTATATCGGAGTTTGTTATTCGTACAGAGATATTCGAAGAAATATTTAAGGATATCAAATCCGGTAAAATGACTACCCCTGAACAGCATTATCTCCTGCTTGGCCAACGGGGAGCCGGCAAAACCACCATGTTACTTCGATTAAAGTATGCTGTTGAGGATGATCCAAAATTATCCAAATGGCTGATCCCTGTTATATTTAGCGAAGAACAATATAACGTAGGGGAACTTGGTGATCTATGGGAAAGAATAGCGGAATACCTGGAGGATTACCATGGCATTACAGGCATTACTGATGAAATGGAGCCGTTCATCCAGCAGGACAACTATGAAGAAGCTTTATTCAGGACATTGATTAAACACCTCGATCAGCACAAGAAGAAAATAGTCCTGTTGATAGACAATATTGGACAACTACTAGCCAAGTTTGAAGAGCTGGAAGTCCGCCGGGTGAGAGAGATACTACAGACAATACCCCATTTACGTCTGATAGCAGGTTCACCTGTAGTATTAGAGAGTGTATTAGATTATCAGCAACCGCTGTTTGAGTTTTTTAAGATGATACAACTAAAAGGTTTGACTAATGAGGAAAGCATTGCTTTATTACGACAACTGGCAGTTGTACATCACGAAGAAGAAAAAATTGAACGCATCATTAAGAATACTCCTGAACGCATATCAACACTTAGAACGTTATCGGGAGGTGTTCCAAGGACGATGTCCCTGTTGTTTCAGATTTTCGTCGATGATGAACATGGCTCTGCCTTGAGTGATCTCGAAAAGGTCCTGGATGCTGTTACCCCCTTATATAAACACAGAATGGACGATCTTCCTCCACAGCAGCAAAAGATTGTTGATGCTGTAGCTTTACATTGGGAAGCTATAAGCGTAAAAGATCTGACAAAACAGGTGAGGCTAGACAGTAAACTAATCTCAGCACAACTCCGACAACTTGAGAAAAATCAGGTTATTGAAAAACGTGCGACTAACACAAAAAATCATATCTACCTACTAAGGGAAAGGTTTTTCAATATCTGGTATTTAATGAGATATGGAAGAAAACAGGATCGCAACAGAGTGGTATGGCTGGTGAAATTCCTGGAGTCATGGTGCGATAAAAGTGAAATAGAAAAGCGCATACAGGATTATATTGATAAAGCTAAAAATGGGCTACTGGATAAACATACATTCGAAGTATATGGTCAGGTATATACTTTCTTTCAGGATATTGATGCCGAGACCAAATACCAATTGAAAGAAAGCATCCCTGGACATATTGCCCAAAATATATCAATAACAGAAAGTGACTTCCTGTTTTTATTGGATAAAGCAATAAATAAAAAGGACTATGATAGTTTTATCAAGATTGCAAAAAGCCGGTACGATTTGGATATAACAGCGCGGGAAAAAATCGCTTACTATGTAAATGAACATTCTGGAGCTTTAAGAGATCGTATACTGAAAATGATGCAGGATGAATTACGGCCTTTCCGTAATACGAAGCTCAAGTTCCAAGCGCCTTATCTTTATTTGGCCCTTTCTTTATCCATAAACGCTGATGCACTCCCCAAAAGCATTATATACAAAAATCCAGAGACCACTGAGTTAGCTATAAAAAGCGCAACCAGGCTGGCGCACCAGTTGGCTAATCTAAAAGAACTAACATCTTATGAAACATCCCTTATTAACAATATCATTTTCGCCCTGTTTGTTGGGGAATATTATCAACATGCCTTCAAAATAATAGGAATGATACCTTTGCATGAAACCGATTCCTACCTTTTAAGAATACTGGGCAGCTATTTAGAATCAAATCAGGAAGAAAAAGATTTCTTTTCAAAATGGGGAACCGAGCTTCAAGAACCTATACAATTACTCGCTGAAACGCTCCTCGCTACCAGACAAAATATAAAAGAATGGCAATAAAAGAAGAAGGCGTGGCTAAATTCCCACGCCTTCTTTTCTAATTTTATCATTAACATAGTTAGAGCTATCACTTCACAATCTTAAACTCCGTTCTCCTGTTCACCTTGTGCTCATCCTCACTACAGTTCACTCCATTGCCACACCCATTCAGCAACCTGGTCTCTCCATACCCTTTCGCCTTCACTCTCGCTTTCTCCACACCTTTAGTCGCAAGGTAGTTCGTCACCGACACTGCCCTTCTCTGTGACAGCAGCAGGTTAAACTGATCACTACCACGGCTGTCTGTATGCGAGCCTACTTCCAGTGTACTGCCCGGGCTATCCGCGAGCAGTTTAACTATCCTATCCAGTAAAAGTTGTGCATCGGGACGGATATCCGCTTTATTAAAGTCGAAATAAATATTAGGCAGATCCGGAGAAGAAGACGTGCTGTCTTTCGGTTTCTCAGGTACAGTCACTACAGCCACCGGATTATCCTTAGGATCTATACCAACGGGTACAGTACCGGCGCTATCAGCTTTCGCTATAGGGATTTGCCTGATAGTATCATGCTTTCCAGCATCCGGTACAACAGCATCCGGCAATGCCGCTATTGCATAGATATCATCACTACCGATACCTCCTTCCCTGTTGGATGACAGGTAAGCAATGCCTGCTTCCGTCAGACCGAAAGCAAAATCATCCTGCGGTGAGTTGAACGGATATCCCATATTCCTGATAGTACCTTTCGTCTTACCGGTATTATCGAGCGCTACACGGTAAATGTCCAGTCCTCCCATACCGATACGGCCATCACTGGCAAAGTAAAGGATATTGTTTTGGGTTAAAGCCGGACTACGTTCGTTACCAGGAGTATTCAACTCTTTCAGGTTCAGGGGCGGGCCCCACACTCCTGCTGCTGTTCTGTAACATACATACAGGTCTGTTCCTCCGGCGCCTCCGGGCATATTGGAGGAAAAGTAGAGCGCCACGCCATCTTCCGTAATGAATGGATCACCTACAGAATAGGCTGTTACATTGTTATGCGTGAACGCCAGTGGTGCAGACCAGTTACCAGTTGCATCCTTCCGGCTGCTGTAAATCTCAATGTTAACGGTAAGTGCTTTCCCTTTTGCGCCGCTGCCCTTACCAGGAATACGCGTGAGGGTAAAATACACCTCATTACCATCCTTCGTAAAGCTGGCAGATCCCACATGATAATTTGTACCTGTCTTTAAAGGGAACAGCTGTACACTGTCTCCGTTGCCTGGCTTGACGAACAGGTGCAGATAGTCATTGCCTGTCCAGCCGTTCAGCAGGGGATCGGGCGTATTGCGGGTATCAAAATGTAAAAAGGCGCTACGCTTTTTAGGCTGATGTGCTTCGTCTGTAAAACGATCCGAAGTAAAGACCATACCACCCTGGTAAGGCACCGCACTCCAGTCAGACTTTACAGAGTTCAATTGTTTATAATTGTCGATCTTTAATGGCGCAGGTGATTTCATCCAGCTGATGGCAGAATCGCAGGATGCGATCCATACACCCGTCTGTTCTTTTGCTGCAGCCTTGTCGGCCGTTGCGTACTTCTGATATTGTGTTTTAGCCTCGGTATACTTTGAATTATTCTGTAATGCCCTGGCGTAAAACAGCAGATTTTCGGGTTTACTGCCCGGCATGCCCGTAGCAATGGCGTACCAATGTTCCGCCTCCACATAGTTGTTATTCAGCCGGTAACAGTCTCCCAGCCGCTCCGCAGCATGTAAAGTGGCTTTTTTGTTATAAGCCTGTTCATAAAGGCTAATCGCTTCCGCGTATTTAAAAACCTCATATTGCTTATCAGCCTCCTTAATGACATACTGCGCCATTGAATTAACTGAAGAAAACAATAAACACAGACTAAGCGCGTAATGTATCTTTTTCATGTCAGTATAGGATGCTTTTAGAATACCCTTGGCGTAGCCATTCTGATATTTTGTTTATTGAATGTGAACCCGACAGATATTTCGTGTGTACCCCCGCTATAACTCTGCAACGGGCCTACTGAAAAATCATAAGCGTATCCCACACGCAGGTTAGGTACAGGGAATATTTCCACTGCTGCTACAGCTGCGTTACGGTACGTCAGATTCTTCTGCAGATAACTCTTGTCATACATCTTCACCCCCGTACGATAAGAACCGCCTACCCACACAATGTCCCTGAAGAGCAGGAAGGCATTCAGATCCAAACTGGTAGGCCCCCCACGGTCATCCTTCAGGAGGAAGGAGGGTTTCAGCTGGATGTCCTCATTTACCGGCAACAGCATACCTGCGGTTAAGTAGTAATGCAGTTTGGTCTGTGGCAGCCAGGTGAAACGTCCTGTGTTCTTAAATGCCTGTACCACGAGGTTATCTACCGAGAAGCCGGCAAAGTATTTATTGTTGGCAAAGAAAATACCAGCCCTGGCATCAGGAGTGAGCCTGTGCAGGCCAGCCGGCATATCCGTTTCAGGATCATTGGGGTTGAGTGTGGCCCCATTGATACCTGATTGCAGGATACCGGCGCTTAAACCTATCGCAAGACGGGAGCTGCCGTCCGCATTCAGACGAATGCGGTAAGCGTAGCTGGCATAGGCAGACAGGTTATCCTGCGAACCTAATTTGTCGCTTGCCACCTGCAGTGCCAATCCCACATTGCCATCATTTGCAATAGCATCTACTGCCAGTGAAAAACTTTTTGGAGCACCTGCAATACCTGTCCACTGATTGCGGTAAAAGGCATGCAGATTTAGTGCTTCCTTATAACCGGCATAAGCGGGATTGATATAGATGCCGTTGAATATATACTGGCTATACTGCGCGTCCTGCTGGGCGTGGACAGTAAGTCCCAGTGATGTTAATAATCCGGCTATCAGCAATATTCTTTTCATAGTATAGAGCGCTTATTCCTTTACTTTTTAAAAGACCTGATCAATGTAATATACCCTTTCACCACTTCCCATTCCGCGTCGGCATTACGTCTCATACGTAACAGGTAATAATAGGTACCCTCATTCAGCCCCTCGCCCTTCCAGGTGTTCTGATAACCCTTCTGACGATACACCTCATTACCCCAACGGTTGACGATGATCAACTCATTCTCGTAATATTGGTTCAGGCCTCTTATTTCAAAGTTGTCATTTTTACCATCACCATTCGGAGTGAACAGGTTGGGTACATTGATAGTGGATAAAGTGATCGTGATACGTACAGTCACGGTATTGGACACCTGACCGTTTGTATTGGCTACATGATAAGTGAAGACATCCTCACCGGTATAACCGGCATCAGGCGTATAAACTACTGTACCGTCCTCGTTCACTTTTACCGTACCATGTGCCGGCTGGTTGACAATCGTTACAGATTCTTCATCCAGCGATGAATTGCCCGCATTGTCATTTGTCAGTACCTCAATGGTTACAGGTGTATTTGCTTTGGTCTCTGCCTTATCATCTGCAGCAACTGGAGGAGTACTTGTTTTTGCTGTAACGGTGATATTGACAGTTACAGTGGTAGTACCGCCTTTGCCATCACTGATAACAATATTGAAATTGTCTGTACCAGTATAACCTGCAGCAGGCGTATAGGTATAAGTGCCATCCGCATTTACCACTACTGAACCATGAGCCGGGTCTGTACCTTTCGTAAAGGTCAATACATCACCATCAGGATCTGTACCGCTGAC
Organism: Chitinophaga sp. CF418; assembly: GCF_900142925.1. Classification (GTDB taxonomy): domain Bacteria; phylum Bacteroidota; class Bacteroidia; order Chitinophagales; family Chitinophagaceae; genus Chitinophaga. The sequence continues at coordinate 99,047 of NZ_FRCN01000009.1, read as the reverse complement.
TGCACCATTTACCGGCGTATCCTGCTCAGTGGTCTTTGTATCACCTGTACCGGTAGGAGCATTATTGGCAGGAGCAACAGGACTTACCGTGATATTCACAGTTACTGTTGTAGTACCACCATTGCCATCATTGATAATAATGGTGAAATTGTCAGTACCTGTATAACCTGCAGCCGGCGTATAAGTATAAGTTCCATCTGTATTCACCACTACCGAACCATGAGCCGGATCTGTACCTTTCGTAAAGGTCAATGCATCACCGTCAGGATCTGTACCGGATACTGCACCATTTACCGGCGTATCCTGGTTAGTTGTCTTTGTATCGCCAGTACCGGTTGGAGGATTATTACCCGGAGCAACAACAGGATTTACCGTGATATTCACAGTAACTGTTACGCTTCCACCTTTACCATCACTGATAATAACCGTGAAGTTGTCTGTACCGGTATAACCTGCAGCTGGCGTATAGGTATAAGTTCCATCTGAGTTTACTACTACCGAGCCATGGGATGGATTTGTGCCCTTTGTAAAGGTCAGCACATCACCATCAGGATCCAGACCGCTTACGATACCATTTACCGGAACGTCCTGAGTGGTTGTCCTGGTATCGCCAGTACCGATAGGAGGATTATTTGGTATAGCAACAGGGTTTACTGTGATATCTACAGTAACGGTTGTGGTACCACCTCTACCATCACTGATAATGACAGTGAAATTGTCTGTACCGATATAACCTGCGTTCGGCGTATAAGTATAAGTTCCATCTGAACTGAAAATAATTGAGCCATTGGACGGATCTGCGCCTATTGAGTAGGTCAATGCATCACCATCAGGGTCTGTACCCGATACCGCACCATCTACCGGTATATCCACGGTAGTCACCTTAGTATCGCCGGTGCCGGTTGGAGGTCTGTTTGCAGGAAGTGCAGGATTTACTGTGATATTCACAGTAACTGTCGTTGTACCGCCTTTACCATCACTGATAATAATGGTGAAATTGTCCGTACCTACATAGTTTGTTGCAGGTGTATAAGTATACGTTCCATTCGTGTTTACCACTACCGAACCATGAGCTGGATCTGTACCTTTTGTAAAGGTCAATGCATCTCCGTCAGGATCTGTACCGGATACCGAGCCGTTTACCGGGGTATTCTGGCTGGTAGTCTTAGTATCACCTGTTCCGGTTGGAGGATTGTTTGGAGGAGCATTTACTGTAATGTTTACAGTAACGGTTGCAGTTCCACCCTTACCATCACTGATGATGATAGTGAAATTGTCCGTACCGGTATAACCAGGATCAGGTGTATAAGTATAAGTTCCATCGGTATTTACTACTACTGAACCATGGGCCGGATTTGTACCATTTGTGAAGGTCAGTGCATCTCCGTCAGGATCTGTACCGGATACCGAACCATTTACCGGAGTATCCCTGGTAGTAGTCTTAGTATCACCAGTGCCGCTTGGAGGATTATTTGCAGGAACAACAGGATTTACTGTAATGTTTACAGTAACGGTTGCTGTTCCACCCTTACCATCACTGATGATGATAGTGAAATTGTCCGTACCGGTATAACCAGCTGCTGGCGTATAAGTATAAGTTCCGTCAGGATTTACCACTACTGCACCATGAGCAGGATCTGTGCCCTTAGTAAAGGTCAGTGCATCTCCATCAGCATCTGTACCGGATACTGAACCATTTACCGGGGTATCCTGGTTGGTTACCTTAGTATCACCAGTACCGGTTGGAGGAGTATTTGGCTTAGGATTTACAGTGATGTTTACAGTAACGGTTGTGGTACCGCCTTTACCATCACTGATGACAATAGTGAAATTGTCCGTACCGGTATAACCTGCGTCAGGTGTATAAATGTAAGTTCCATCGGGATTTACTACTACTGAGCCATTAGCTGGATTTGTACCATTTGTAAAGGTCAGTGCATCACCGTCAGGATCTGTACCAGATACTGAACCATTTACCGGAGTATCCTGGATGGTCGTCTTGGTGTCACCAGTACCTGTTGGAGGATTATTTGCAGGAACTACAGGATTTACTGTAATGTTTACAGTAACTATTGCTATACCGCCTTTACCATCACTGATTACAATGGTGAAATTATCCGTACCGGTATAACCTGCAGCCGGCGTATATGTATATGTTCCATCAGGATTTACCACCACTGAACCATGAGCAGGATCCGTGTCTTTCGTAAAGGTCAGGGCATCTCCATCTGGATCTGTGCCGGATACTGAACCATTTACAGGAATATCCTGGTTGGTTACCTTAGTATCACCAGTACCAGTAGGAGGATTATTTGGTGGAGTATTTACTGTGATGTTTACAGTAACGGTTGTTGTTCCGCCGTTACCATCACTGATAGTAATAGTGAAATTATCAGTACCGGTATAACCTGCGGCTGGTGTATAAGTATAAGTGCCATCAGGATTTACCACTACTGTACCATTGACTGGATCTGTGCCTTTCGTAAAGGTCAGTGCGTCACCATCTGGATCTGTACCAGATACAGCACCACTTACCGGAGTATCCCGGATAGTG
>NZ_FRCN01000009.1:0-96383 GCF_900142925.1 Chitinophaga sp. CF418 | reverse complement strand
GTATAAGTATAAGTGCCATCAGGATTTACCACTACAGTACCATTGGCTGGATCTGTACCTTTCGTAAAGGTCAGTGCATCTCCATCTGGATCTGTACCAGATACGGCACCACTTACCGGAGTATCCCGGATAGTGGTCTTAGTATCACCAGTACCAGTAGGAGGATTATTTGGTGGAGTATTTACTGTGATGTTTACAGTAACGGTTGCTGTACCGCCTTTACCATCACTGATAGTGATAGTGAAAATGTCAGTACCGGTATAACCTGCGGCTGGTGTATATGTATACGTTCCATCAGGGTTTACCACTACAGTACCATTGGCTGGATCTGTACCTTTCGTAAAAGTCAGGGCATCTCCGTCAGGATCTGTACCAGATACAGCACCACTTACCGGAGTATCCCGGATAGTGACCTTAGTATCACCGGTACCCGTAGGAGGATTATTTGGCGGAGGGGTTACTGTAATATCAACAGTAACGGTTGCGGTACCGCCCTGACCATCACTGATAATGATAGTGAACTGGTCTGTACCGGTATAACCTGCGGCTGGTGTATATGTATATGTTCCATCCGTATTTACCACTACTGAACCATGCGCTGGATCAGTGTCCTTCGCAAAGGTCAGTGGATCTCCATCAGGATCTGTACCAGATACTGCACCATTTACCGGGGTATCCTGGATAGTGGTCTTAGTATCGCCGGTACCGGTTGGAGGAGTATTTACAGATGTGATCTGTATAGGGAAGGTTTTTGTATCCTGCAATGGCCCGCCTGCACCAGTATTCCCGTTATCGGAAATATTCACTGTCACTATCACCGTAGCCGGCGGATTGTGCACTGAAGTATAACTGAGATTATTGGCAATAAATGCGTTGATATCTGTTAATGAACCGTTCAGCACCAATGCGTCAGGCGTACCACTCACGGTTACACCTCCGCCGGAAGTGGCGCTGAATGCTCCTGAAGGTACGCTAATGGTAACAGTCACAATACCTGTACCTGCATCAATATCAGTAAAGGATATGCCTGTAATAACTGTTGCCGTTTCTTCGCTGACAGTAGCGCTTGCGGGAACGGTAACCACCGGAGCATCATTCACTGGATCGATAGTGATCGTCATCGTGGACGGCGTAGTGGCATATCCTGCACCATCACTGGCTACCCAATCAAAGCTGGTCGTGCCATTCCAGTCAGCATCCGGTACAAACGTAATATTGCCCAGATCAGCAGCAGGTATTTCCTGTCCAACTGTAACAGCAGCGCCATTTAGCATCAGCGTACCATGCTGTGGCAGGGAAAGCACCTTTATCTTATTCAGTGGGGTGCCGTCAGGATCTGTATAATGACCGGTGAAATCAGTATCCTTGAAAACGAGCGTATTATCCTCATTGGCAGATACGCTACCGTTAGTTACTGTTGGCAATTGATTCGACCCGGCAGTAACCACAAATGTGTAATCTGCTTTGTCTGCATCTGCATCACTATTCTTAATAGTAATAGTAGCAGAATAGATACCTGCCGAATGAGAAGCAGGATCGAAAGTGACTTCAAAAACGGTATTGGCGCCGGCATTTAAGGAACTGGCAGCTGGTTGTATCGTTACCGTAAACCCAGGATCTCCGCTGATGCTTACCAATGGAGTACCTGTCAGCGACAAAGTACCGGTACCGCTGTTCTGAATCGTGAAACTATGCGCGATCGTAGCGCCGGTAGTCTGACCGAAATCAGTTCCGTCGGCAGTATTGGAGGTAGTGCTATTATCCGGAATGGAAATGCCATTACCCGTTACATCAATTTCCGGCTCAGTCAGTACCTTGATGGTAGTCGTGCCAGTGAGGCCGTTGTCAGTACCATCGTTCAGGACCATAGTAATGATACGGTCAGTAGTATTAGGAGTACCGTTCGTGTTTTTATAGCCAAGCAATTTTATGGCGGCTATATAGTCAGCCTGTGATGCACGTCCTGACAGGGTAACTACTCCTGTACCATCACCGGAAATGGTGATACCTGCAGGTAATGTTCCTCCCAGATAAACACCTTCCTGACCTGCATCCAGGATATTGGTCAGCGTAATAGTAGCTCCATATATATCACTACCAGCGGGCGCTATAATAGCCAGGTCTACATCTGCGATATTCGCTGCTGTAGTGCTACCCGCCGTGAAATAGTTCAGGTAGGTGTAACTACCAGTGGCGCCTGAACTTTTATCAGGGTCAGGATCTATAGCAGGACAACTATTTACATTAATTGTCTTTGCAAAGAGATTATTATCGTAATAACATTCTTTATAGAAAGCATCCCGGCCATCCAGGGAGGCCAGGGTGAACGGCGTACCTACTGCATGTCCTACACCACCCGCTACAAAAGTGCCATCATCATTAAGGATCATGTTCAGGTTTATACTCGGATCACTAATGCTGCTGAGATCCACAACAAAGCTGAAAGTCTTGCACTCGCCAACCTTTATGGCCTGGTCAAGCGTACCAACGTACAGCAAGGTGGCAGCAGGATTCACAGTCGGGTCTCCATTATAAAAGGCAACCGGCATTCCCCCTGTAGCATTACCTGCACCAGGATTACATACATTCACCGTTACTTTCAACTGCTTACAGGTGCTTCCTTTTGAGAAGCTCATACCTGACGGGTTAAAGGCAAGATCCGGACGGGAGCCATAGAAGTCTGCAGAAAGCAGGAACTGGTAAGTCTGACTCGCCAGTCCGGTTTGGTTCGTAACAATCAGTTCACTCTTATCTTTAGACAAGGTAAATCTCAGATCATAAGGATAACCTGCCCGGAATCCGACAGTATTAACATGGTCGTGCGTACTAGAGCTGTCCAGCGGCACATTTTGAAACGCATAGTTGTCCTCACGCCTTCCTGTCCCCGTGTTAGATCCCACCTGCTGATAATAATAGCCTGTGGCGGTTTCCGCCGACAGGTCGATATATCCGTATGCTGCCAATGAGTTCTCATTACTTTCTACACTCAGATTTATGGCGTTAGCTGTTTCATTAAAGTAGATAAAGCTGGTACCTGAAGGTATTTTGAACGTCCTGGTAACGCCTGCGGCAGTATAAGTACTGGCGCCAATTGTTCTGATATCAGAATCAATGAATTCGGCGCTCATCCCCTGCCCTGTCCTTTTATAAAATTCAACTGTGTATGCATCATCAAAATCCCTGGCATAGGCCGCATCCCTTTTGATAACGAGGTTCGATCCGGAAATATAGACTTGTGGATTATACAGTCCGACAGCGCCTGTACTGGAATTTTTGGTAGCATAATCTCCGGTGATAGCACCTGAACCCACCAGCGTTCCGGAGTAAGTGCTGCTAAGATTGCTGATCACATAAGTAGATCTTCTGTCTACGGAACCTCCGTTTGCGAGAGTCACAAATCCATTCGTCAACCCCGCATCCAGGTCCATTGTAATATGCAGATTAGAATATCCTTCCTCCGTACCATTGGCGCTATTAAGATCCGCATTACTGGAGTTGATACCTTTTCCGGAAATAGTGAGCAGGCTGGTACCCGCCGGTATCGGAATAACGAGATCCGTATTCAGCGCAGTAGCACCGTGTAAAAGCGCCCGGATCTCTGTAGGTAAAGGATCGAATGAGTTGGTGGTGGGAGAAAGATATTCCACATAATAAGAGGAATTGATACTCGTAGCATTCTCCGTAATCGTCAGTGTCGAACCGGAAACGGTGAAATTCACGTTGTTGAGGTCCGGCGTCTTATCACCCAGCTTACTGGCATTAGGTATCTGCGCTCCCAGAACAACATCCTTCCAGCCATAAACGTTCGTTCCCGTACCATTCGTGAATGTGTTCTTAGCGTAGTTAACAAAACCGGAAGATGTGGATGACGTTAAATCAAGAACAGCATTGATCGTGATAAAATCTTCATCGCCTCTCTCCGGCTCAGGACCTACCGACAGATCTCCCGTTTCAGAAGATACAAATACTATTATCGACTTGGTGCCGGCAGGGATTGTAAAGGTCGGGGCTCCTCCGCCTGGCGCCCTGTATTTGGTTTCCACCCCTAATATATTCGCTTTTTTACCTCCCATGGGGCTACAAGGACTGTAGGGTAACTGGCTGAATACAAGGAAAGGAAAGAGCACCATACTAATGCTTAACAGCACTCTGATGAGATGTGATTTCATAGGTACAACAAAATTTACAGCTGCAGCAAACTGCATGTTCACAGATAGAAAGGGATTACGCAATCATTACTTAAATGAGTAGCCAAGTGCTATTTACCATTTACCGAACAACGTCCCATTAAAATAAAAAATGCCGAAAGTGAACCATTCACACATTCGACAGCACGAAATCCGTACGCAAATATAGATAATATACTAATATATTAAGAAAAAGAAAAGACAAGCCATTTTCACGACTTGTCTTTTCCGCAATTTAATTGCTATTCTAAGCTAAATAAGCACACTTGTTCTCTCCATCTTCTCTGCTTCTTCTCTGCTTGTTCTCTCCGTCTTCTCTCTGGTTCCGGGTGTGTTCGATATAGCCTCCGCGAGCGTCTTACAGCGATTCCTCGTATACATTACCGAACCTGTCGGTGGCTTTTACCGTGATCTTCTTTGCATCTGCAGAAGATTTGGCAAAGAACATATGGTCTGTCAGCGTAGGCTCCACGAACTTATGCTTCTTTGGCAACTGCGGACCTGCGTACAGCTCCACCGCCCAGGGATCATAAGCTACACGGCGTTCCATCTGTCCTTTCAGCACGCCGTCTTCGTACCATTCCACTTTCCACTTATTATCCCAGTTCCATACATTGGCTGAGATTTCATCCGGCGACTCCTTCACTTTTCCTTTCGGATAGACGCGGAGCTGCTTCTCTTTCGGCAGGCCGGTGGATTTGTAATGCCATTTGATATCGGAACCATCCACATCATACACTCCATAACCACCTGGCGTACCATCGCCACAGATAGGCCCCGTCCACCAGGCGCCGCAAACGGTACCGTGGTTATGCTCCATTATATTTCCTTCCTCCCAGTTATCATTAAAATGCGTATGACCACTCATAATGTGCACTTTATATGGCGCCAGCATCTTGTAGAGCTGTTTCCTGTTGGCCACTGTACCACCGCCAATTTCTTCCGGCTTCCCGGCTCTTCTCTGTGCACCGGTGAAAGTCGGGATGTGCAGGCTCAATACGATAGTAACACCAGGTTTCACCATGGCCAGGTCCTGTTCAAGCCATTGCAGCTGATTTTCAGCGATATAGCCGACATAGCTCTTAGCAGCACCCACAAAGAATACGTCATCCAGCACGATATAGTGAATCTCTCCCCTGTTATAGGAATAATAGGTAGGACCAAACTGTTTTTTGAAAGTATTGGAAGATCCCTCATCCGTACGGGCCTCGACATCCATATCATGGTTACCGATCACGTTGAAGAACGGAATGCCGGAGAGGGCAACCGCCTGCTTATAGTCAGCGAATAATTCGAACTCGTCCCACACCAGGTCTCCGCAGCCAATACCATGTATCAGTGTATCTTTAGGGTAAGATTTCACTACTGCCTGCAGATCAGGTACTGATTCCGCCATTAATATCTCCACATCCTTCTTTGATTTCATCTGAGGATCCGCCCATACCACAAAGCTATGTTTACGGTCGTCTACAGTCAGTTTCTCCAGGCTGAAATCATTTTTAAATGAGCGGCTGTCTTTGGTGATCGGTCTGAAGAAATTAGCGATCCCTTTTTCTTCCGGGAAAGCATATCCTGCAGGTACACTGATATACACAAATTCCGCGGTTGCATTGCTCTGTAATTCATACTGTCCGTTCCTGTCTGTCAGCACAATGTTGATACCATCTGTCACCTGTACGCCCGCAATACCTTTCCCTTTGTTGTGTACCTTTCCCTTCAGGGTAATATTTGAAAGATCAATACTTCCGCGTCTGAATAATGGCTTTGCGTTCAGCATTGCCGAAGGCAGCGTCAGCAGCGATCCGGTAATACCTAAGTTCTTTAAGAATTTTCGTCTGTTAAGCGTCATAAACTGTTAATCTTTTGTTTTGAGTACGGTAGATCCCTGGCCTTCAATCTCGGTAATAGCGGAGGATTTGGTCAGCAGGACATTTTTCTGTAATCTTACTCTTGCCCATTTTCCAATTGAAGGATTATAAACCCCACCCAGCATATTGAAATAGCCAAGGTCAGCGGTATTATAGCTAAGCGCACGGACATTGGAACCCTGTCTGTAGAACGGCTGGGATGCCTGTGTGATCGGGTGCTTGATATCGTAGAAGTCAGTATTGGCAATACGATATCCTTTTCCGCTGGAGTACAAACTACCACCTGTAGCAATAAAGACCACATCCACCGGCTTTGAATCTGCTGTAACGGTAGAATCTTTGAATACCGCGATGCCGAATGCGTTACCACTATTCGCCAGTAAACCACCGGTTTTCAGACCGAAACCATCTCCATCATTTTTGGTATAATCGAAAGCTCTGATCCAGTTGCTGCTGCTCATACTGGTAGACCCGGAACCATTGATCGTTTTACCGGAACCTCCAACATAGAAGAAGGAGCCCCTGGCTGCTTTACCTTTGCTCAGGCTGAACTTGTAGGTACGCATATCACCAGTTGCCCAGCCTTTAGATGGATAGCCTGTCGGAGTTGATGCATTGGCATTATTGGTAACAACTACTGCATAAGGAGTAGCCGCAAAATCGATATCGGTTGTAGCCATCATCTGCACATATTCATAGTTTCCATCTCCTCCTTTTACATCACTCATAAAACCGGTAATGATCACAGGCGTTACTTCAATTGTGGAGCTGAGTACCTGTACATCTTTTCCTGTACGTATCCTGAATTCTGGGTTCGTACCGCTTGCATTATTAAAGAGAATACCGTAGTAGTTAGCGTTAAACACTGTCTTTTGCTGAGCAAAAGCAGCGTTAGCTTCTGTATGCAGGGTAATGTTCTCATAACTGTCATTCAGGCTCCTGTCGCCAGACAATACGGCATTTGAATCAGGCAGTGGATCAAAGGTTCCTTTTGCAATCACAGACAATACACTTTCATAAGCGTCGGGATCGGCGATCATTTTGTCAGATGATATTATTGTAATAGGAATGGCATTTCCCGAAGACACTTTTTTAATATCACTGTTTTTGATACCAATGAGCTGCAGGACGCCGTCCACTTTTTTCAATACAGCACCTTCCACGTGAATGATAACAGAATCGCCAGGTACATAACTGGCTGCATCTGCACCCAAAGGAATAGCAATACCCCGCAGCAGGGATAAACGGCGCGCATCCTGTACGATCAATAATCCGGCTGGCAGATTGCCGCCGGAATGATCTGATACTACCATCGCTGCAATGCTGGTAGATCCCAGCATGTTGGCCGTGTTCAGTGTCACATCACCATGTCCTTTATAGAGATTCCTGATATCGTAAAGAGCTATGTAAGGGCTGATCTGACCACCAGGATAGGTTTCTTTTTTGCATCCCCATAAAGAGATCACAGACGATAAAAAGAAGGAGTATATTAAGATCTTTTTCATGACAGTATTTTTCATAATTAATATCAATTATGGTTTTTGCCACCAAACCTGTGTATAGATCTGATCAGGTCCCTGATTGGCAACAGCCAGTTTATAATTTGTAGGATTGGTAGATTGTACATATACCGGATATACCATCCTTGCAGGCATTACGCCGTTGTTCTTCAGACCTGCGCCTTTAGGCAATACCGGATGGCCGGTACGGCGGTACTCAAACCACTGCTGGAAGTCTACGAGGAACAAAGCATAGTATTTCTGCAGATGGATCCTTTCCATCTTTTCATCAAAGGTTAAGCTCTCCATCCACTGAATATCCGCCTCCACCAGGAAGTCCTGTATCTTTTTAGGCCATGAAGGCAGCCAGAGGGTAATACTTGCCAGGGCGCCGTCATTATAATACGTTTCTGCAGAACCGCTTATCCAACCCTTTAACGCCGCTTCCGCCAGGATGAACTTCAGCTCAGCATAGTTCATCATCAAACCCGTCAATGGTTCTGTCATCAGGGAAGAAGATGATGTATTGGAATAGAAATAGCATTTCTTTACAGGATTCTCTCCCGGCGCGTAACCGCTTGGTATACCCTGGTAATTACCGGAATAGGGAGCTATACCCCACCTGTTAATGCCACCAACACCATAGGTCGGGATATCAATGCGGGGATCATTCCAGTCTGACAGGTGGTCTATGAAGAAACTGGCCAGTCCCGGCTGTCTGAAGTCCTGTTCCCTTACGCTCAGTAAAGGAGAAGAATAAGGACCAACACCTGTCCATCTCAGGATAGCCGATTCATCATTGCTTGCCATGATAGGAAAGGTTTCCACTATCTGTTTGATCTTGGCCTTGCAGAACTCCGCCATTTCAGCTTTGCCTGATACTCTCATCAGCAAGCGCAGGTAGAGAGAGTTACCAAACTTGCGCCAGTTAGCTACGTTACCACCATACACAGGATCGCTGGAAGGCAGGATGCCTGTACCCGCTGATAACAGTACGTTTGCCGTATCCAGCTTACTGAAGATATCGGTATAGATATCTTTCTGTGTGTCAAATTTTGGCTCATAGATAGCACTGTCTTTTGCCAGGTTGGATTCAAAGTATGGGATATCACCATAGGTATCTGTCAGTATGGAATAGATCCATGACTGACAGATCAGCGAAATACCCATATAGGACTTATTGTTGTTCAGCTCCTGGCTGGCTACCTTATAGATGTCCTTAAAGTTGGTCAGTTCAGAATATAGGCCGTTATATAAAGCATCTGATACGCCGGGACGATAATCATATCTGAATACCCTTCCTTCTGCATCACTCGGATCTACTGTTACCTGCATTAACTCATTATTAAAACTACGGTTACGCAACATGGTATTTGTCAGTGCTCCCACCAGTGCAGGGGCCAGCAGCTGCTGTGGCAGGGCCGTAGGCGTACCATTTGGATCTGTATTGATCCTGGTGAAATCTTTCGTACAGGAAGAGAGCATAATGCTGCTCACCAGTGCAAGGCTTGTTATTGTGTATATAATCTTCTTCATTGTTTCAAAAATTAGAGTGCAAGTACCAGGTTGAATCCAATTGTACGGGTGGATGGGAACTGACCTATTTCAAACCCTTGCATAATGTCAGAACCATTCAGCGTACCAAACTCAGGATCGAATATTGGCCAGTCTGTCCAGATGAACAGGTTACGGCCATACACGCCGAATGTTGCACGCTGGAAACCGATGCGTTTAGCCAGTTTTGGATTCAGTGTATAATCCAGACGCGCCTCTCTGAATTTAACGAAGTCAGTACGGAAGGTGCTGCCTTCTGCGTTGTCTGTACCAAAGTGAGAGCGGTAATATTCATCGATATCCGTAGCGATCACGTCGTTCTTTCTGAACTTACCATCTCCGTCTGCTATTACACCATTACCAATGATACCATTATATCTTCCAGGCAGTGTGTTGGTTGTTTTACCCTGCTCTGCCAGTTTATAGTGTGTCAGTGAATGTGCTACGCCGCCATATTGTGCATCAAACAAGAGGTTCAGGTGGAATTGTTTGAAGTAGAAATCGTTGCTGAAGCCCAGTTTCCATTTAGGATTGGTGTTACCCAGGTATTTCACACCTTCTGTGAGCAATGCTACACCAGTGGTGCCATCGTAGATTATCTGTCCGTCAGGGGCACGTTGATAACCTCTTCCATATAGATCCCCCATGCTGCCACCTACCTTTGCTAGGAGCTGACCGCCACCTACAGGGCCTGTCTGCAGTACGAGGGAGCTGTCCAGCAGTTTCTCGATCCTGTTACGGTTAGAGGAGAAAACAATGTTTGTATTCCATTTGAATCCGCTCTTCGTGGAAACAGGTGTACCATTCACCGCCAGCTCAATCCCCCTGTTGCTCACCTCACCTGCATTGATCAGGATAGAGGTATAACCGGAAGCACGGTCAACGATACGTTTCAGGTGCTGGTCTTTACTAAGACCTCTATATACCGCCAGATCAAAACCTAAACGGTTGTTAAAGAACTTTGCATTAGCGCCGGCCTCATAGGAAACTGTTCTCAGTGGTCTCAGATCCGGGTTAGCCAGCAGTGATGGGTTTTCCAGGCCACCGCTATACAGGCTGCCCGCTGAAATATAGCTGTAAGCTGTCTGGTAAGCAGTTGTACCACCGCTACCTACACCGGCCGCCGACAATCTGAGTTTTGCAAAGCTCACCGCTTTAGGCAGTTTGAATACTTCTGAAGCAATGAAACTCAGGTTAGCTGATGGATAAAAGAAACCGGCATTGGTAGTACGGCTGGGAGTAGCCAGGGTACTGGTCCAGTCGCTACGGCCTGTGAGGTCGAGGAAGAGAAACTCCTTATAGCTCATCGCCAGCAATCCATAGAAACTGTTGATAGTATAAGTGCTTTTCGCAGGAATCGTTACCAGGGGACCTGCAGCATTCGCCATTGTAAAGATGCCCGGATATGTCAGGGAGTCGGCGCGCACCTCGTCCTTATTATAGTTGTTCTTCAGATTGCTTCCACCCGCAGTCACAGAGAATTCGAAATCTTTTGATACTCTTTTGGCATATTTCAACAGGAAGTCACTGCTGGCCTCCATCGCGAAGATGCTCTGTGTACGGTAACTACCTTTGGGCAGTTTGGCGCCGGCGTCATAAGGACGCTCCTGGGCACGTTGCTCATAGGCAAAGTCTACGGAAGTCCTTACCTGGAAGCTTAATTCTTTAGTGAAATTATAGGTAGCCTGTACGTTACCGGTAATACCATGACGGTTAGTCCGGTTAAGGAACTCATAAGACACCGCGTACGGGTTCTCAGGGAAGGAGCTGAAAGGATATTTGATCACTTTATTCTCCTGACCATTCGCCCAATAGTTTCTCAGCCAGTCCAGGTTGGCATTCGGCTGCCAGAAAATGTACCAGTACATCAGTGACTGGTTACCATAACCGGAACCTGGCAGGTTGTCGCTCCATTTATTGGTATAGTTTACCTTGGAAGAGATCTGCAGTTTGTCATTTACTTTAGAGTTAACAGACATGGATACGGTGTTACGTTTGTAACCGGTATTAGGCACGATCCAGTCGTTGTACACATTAGTGAAAGAGAAACGGGCAGTTGTTTTATCAGTACCACCGTCCAGGCTGATGGTATTAGTTACAGTATTTCCGGTATTAAAAAACTTCTCCAACTGGTGAGGATAAGCCACCCATGGTGTTTTTTCTTTTCCCTGCGCCTGCGTTACAGGATCGTACTGGTAGAACATCTGTCCTTCGAAACGCGGACCATAAGCGGAGCTTGTACCGCTGGTGCTCGCCTGACCGTCCGGAGAAGTGCCATAGGAGTAATAAGTAGCGCCGTCCAGACCTTGCCCATACTCATACTGCAGGGAAGGCCAGCGGTTTACAGACTCCCTGGATGCATTGGAGTTGAAGGATACACCTAAGCCCTTTCTGCGGTTACTACCGGCCTTTGTCACAATGATCAGGGCACCATTGGCGCCACGGCCACCATACAATGCAGCTGCACCGGGGCCTTTTAATATAGTGATAGACTCAATATCTTCAGGGTTGATATCATTCAGACCGCTACCATAGTCAGCCGGCATATTATCACTGCTCGTACCATAGGAAGACTCTCCTGTTACCGCGCTACGGCGACCGCTACTCTGGTTGATCACCACACCATCCACCACGATCAGCGCTTCATTGTCGCCGCTCAGGTTACTCTCACCACGCAGGATGATCTTGTTGGAACCGGTAGGACCTGCATTGGACCGTACCAGGTTCAGACCAGCTACTTTACCGGACAATGCATCTGTCCAGTTGCCTGATATGGCGTCTGTCAGCTGTTCATTCTTTACTACAGTGGCGGCATAACCCAGTGCTTTCTCATCACGTTTGATACCCAGTGCAGTAGTTACCACCACTTCATTCAGCGCTTTGGCATCAGGAACCATCTGCACATTCAGCGCTTGTGTTTCCGATACAGGGATAGCACGGTTGGTATAACCCAGGAAAGAGAATACCAGCGTAGTGCCGGGAGAAGGTATCGCAATGGTATACTGACCGTTATTGTTGGTAATAGTACCCCTGCCGCCATTTTTCGGACGCACATTCACACCGATCAATGCCTCACCTTTTTCATCTGTTACTTTACCACGGATGACAATATCCAGTTGCTTACGCATGATCACGAATGCATTCCCATTGCGAACAAATTCATATTCGGTACTGCGCAGCGCTGTTCTTAATATTTCAGCAACAGTAGCGCCTTTCATATTCACCGATACCTTTACGCCGGTGTTCACTTCATCTTCGCTATGATTAACGAGGTAGGGGGTGTTCTTCTGAATAAACTGGAACACGTTTTTAAGCGGCTGGTTTTCTATTGCAATGTCCAGCTTAGGCTCATTTGATTGTGCATTGACAGATGGCACGAATGCTGCTAAAAATAATAGTACTAACAGCCCCGCAGATCTGATTATTCCTTTCAGTTGCGGACAGCAATTCCCTAGCGGGCCTCCCCGCCTATTTGTACTTTTGTCCATTCATTAAAAAATTTAGCTTTTGTACCGAATTGTTACACCCTGTTACAGTAGGGTAGTTTTTTTATTGTATTAATATCAGGTTGTCTGTAATAGTGTATTTGATATTGCCCATCTGCATCAATTGCTGCATGATATTCTGGATACTGTTGTTCCTGAAAGTAGCAGTAAATCTGCGCTTCAGCAGTGTTGAATCCTTCACGTCAAAACGCACCGCATACTTGTGTTGGAGTACCTGCAATACCTGCTGCAAAGCGGCATCCTGGAAGGCAAACTCTCCCCTTATCCAGGCAGTTGTAGCTGTAGTGTCTATGTCCTGTTTTGTAATTGTCCCTTTATATTTATCTATTACCGAACCATTGCCTGCTGTCAGTTCAAGCCAGGGGCCTATTGCCAAAAGGTTTTCCAATGCGATCTTACCACTGTTTACAGATACGGATGCATGCTTTTCGTCTCTGTAATCTCTTATGGAAAAGGAGGTACCCAGTACCCTCACTCTCATTTGCGGGGTCTTTACAATAAATGGATGAGCCGCATCTTTCGCTATATCAAAATAAGCTTCCCCGTCTTTGAGGTATACCAGACGTTCTGCTCCGTCAAAGTTTTCAGGATAGAGTAATTCACTTCCTCCGTTTATAATAATGCGTGTACCGTCTTTTAATATCAATGTCCCGTGGTTACCATCAGGTACTTTCATAGCACGGAAACGTTTGGCAATCTGCCCTGCGTTCCCGTCCTTGCTAAAAAGACCTGTAGTCTTCCTCAAGAGAAATGTACTACCCACCACCAGCACAAGAATGGCGGCATACTTACTCACCTTTCTCCAGCGTGTCAGCAGCATCACCCTGCCTGCAGGTTTTACCGTCTGCTTTAAGCGGGCCAGTGCAGCGGTCACTTCATCCTCCGGCAACTGGAATTTCCCTTGCTGTAAATAATCCTCCACAGGGAATAACGCCGCATGCTCATCTTCAGTGAGAGCAGACAATGCATGGTGTAACTCCTCTTTTTCAGCGGAGGTCAATTTACCTGATCTGCAATCTTCCAATCTTTTCCGGATGTCCTGTAGGTCCATTTAGCTGACTTTGTTTTGTGTTTATTAAAAGAACCACAAAACAATTGTGTTACCGTCAGCTAATAAGGTTAAGGAATTGTTACCAAAGGAAAAGTAAGCTGGCAAGGCGGGTGCGGAGGGTACGGAGCACTCTGCCGATGTAGCGCTCCACAGTTTTTTCAGAGACGCCTTCCTGCAATGCGATCTCTTTATACGTAAGGCCTTCTTCCCTGTTCAGCAGATAGAAACGGCGGGCGGCTTCTTCCTGGGTATTAATGGTATGGTCGATGATCTGCTGTTGTTCCTTGACTTCCATATGGTTGACAACAGCGCTTGTTTCTATATATACAGTGGCGTAGGCGTCCTGCTGTTTCTTCTCTTTCAGTGTCAGCTTAAGATGGTCCAGGAAGCAGTTCCGCGATATGATCAATATATAACGCAACGCTTCCTCCTCCGCTGCAGGCAGCAGATCCAGTTTCTGCCAGACCTTCAGGTATGCTTCCTGTGCGAGGTCGCGGGCAAGTTCTTTATTATTGCCGATTTTCTCCAGGTATGCGATGGTATTAGCGTAGGTATCTTTGAATAACCTGTCAAAATACATCTCAGGGTCCGATGAAGCACTATGTGTGGTATTGGATCGCATTTTTATTTAACCTGGTATTTACGAACAAAAGTACGCTGCCTTTGTAAAGACAATGTTAAGACTATTGAAACACGAGACCCTGTTGCCGGCATGATAGACATTCAATACATTGACATTCTTGACAATACGCTAATACTCTGACTGGTACTATTTTTCCGGGCGCTAAAATATATGTGCAATGTTAAGCTTGCATTAAGTCATTGTTAACTTTAGGGGATATTTTTATGCTTCTTCCAATCCCGGGAACTGTTGCATATTCCTGCGGAATGTTGAGCCATGTTCTACGCTGTCTTCTGCCGCCCATACGGCCATGGCATATAATACCGGCTTCAATCCCATCCCTGCTTTAGTAAGGCTATACGTAACGTGTGGAGGTACAACTGGTTTAGCTTCCCTGATCAGCAGGTCTTGTGCTTCCAGCTGTTTTAACTGTTGGATCAATACTTTCTCTGTAATATCAGGAATCCCCTTTTTGAGATCACTGTATCGTTTAGGACCGGACAATAACTGGAATAAGATGATAGGCTTCCAATAGCCGCCTATCTTCTCCATTACATATGTTACAGGGCATTCTTCAAAAGCAGATCGCTTATTGGCCTGTATCGTCGAGTTTTCTTTTATCGTTGCCATAGTTATACATACTCCAGGGTAAGTACTTGTACAAAAGTAAGTACAATTCTACTTTTGTCAAACAAAATATAAATGACATGAAAATCACTATTACAGGTTCCCTGGGGAACATCGGACAAAGACTCACCAGCCAGCTGACCGCCAAAGGACACGAAGTAACCGTCATCAGTCACAGCCCTGAAAGGGCTGCCGCTATTACCGCCCTGCAGGCCATCCCTGCCATTGGCCAGGTAAACGATCCTGCGTTCCTGCAGCGCGCATTTGCAGGTGCAGACGCGGTATTTACCATGATCCCGCCTCACTATACAGATGTGATCAATTATATGAAAACAGTAGGCGATCATTATGCCACCGCCATTGCTGCTGCAGGCGTAAAGTATGTGGTGAACCTGAGTGCTATCGGCGCCCATCTGCCAGATGGTCCAGGCCCCACAAAAGGGAACTATTATGTTGAGCAACAACTGAATGCGCTGCCTGGCGTACATGTTTTACACCTGCGCCCCGGCATGTTCTATACCAATTTCTTTGGGGCTATTCCCATGATCATGCACCAGCATATTATTGGTAATAATTTCGGCGCAGATGTAAAAATGGTACTCTCCCACCCACGCGATATTGCAGATGCCGCTGCTGATGCATTAGATTCCCTTTCTTTCAGCGGAAAGAGTGTACGCTATGTAGCAGGCGATGAGAAGAACGGTGCTGAGATTGCAGACATTCTGGGCCGGGCCGTTAACCAGCCGGCACTATCATGGATAACATTTCCTGATGAGGCCCTTTTACAAGGGATGGTAAAAAGCGGGATGAGTGAGGAAATGGCGAAAGTGTATATGATCGAGATCGGCGTTGCTTTAAGAGAAGGAGGACTGTTCGATGATTACCGTCGCAATGAAAGCGACGCTTATGGCAGCATCAGACTGGAGGACTTTGCCGGTGAGTTTGCAGGAGCTTATGCATCACATGCCTGATAAACAAACAAGCCGCGTAATGATTACGCGGCTTGTTTGTTTCAATTATTTCTGAGCGTTCTTAATGCTATCTTTTTTGGCCTGTTCTTCGCGTTTGGCCTTTTTCTTAAAGTATCCTCTCAGCAGGAAATTATGTTGTGCTGCCTCCAGGTCTTCATTCAGTTTGCCGGTACTGATGTTCAGGTTCTTCAGCATCTGTTTCAGATCTTCGCCTGACTGCTGGTCATTCAGTAACACGCCTACGGGAGAATTTGTGCTGTTCAGGTTCTCATTCAGTCCCTGGGTAGTGCTTTTCAGATTGGCGACTACATCATTGGCATTGTTAGCCACAGCATTCATCTGCGTCACTGCAGAACGAAGATTCCTGAATATAGTGGTATCCGTAACCAGGTCGTTAGTGAGCGTACCTTCTTTACGCAGACTGGCGGCATAATCAGCCAGTCCCTGGGTAAGGCGTTCCGTATTATTGGCAGACTTCTGCAGGGAAGCAACGGCCAGGGACATGTTGCTATACAAGGTCTCGTCATTTACCAGTTTACCAATGGAACCTTCTCCATTTAAGATCTTTTTGCTGAGGGTATTCAGATTGCCTGTAATACCCACCAGGTTTTTATTGTTCTCCTGCAGGGTGGCCAGGATCTCATCAGGGCTGACATTTACGGCAACTTTCAGCTGATCGCCGTCCTGGATAGCAGGCAAATTGTCTGAACCGCCGGACAGCGCAATGATCTTGTTACCAACAAGACCATCGGAACCTACTTTTGCCAGTACATCCTTATGTATGAATTTAGCTGAACTTTCTTCTATGTTCATTGCTACTTCTATCTTATTATGCTCGAGAAAAGTGATCTTCTTCACGTTTCCCACCTTTACGCCGGAGTACCACACATTATTACCTGTCTGCACACCGCCAACGTCATTGAAGATGGCGGTGACGCGCACCGCCTTTACAAATGCCTTCTTTTGTCCACCAAGTGTAAGTACGCCTGTGATAACGATCAGCAAACCTATAACTATAAAAATGCCTACGATAACGGCGCGTCTGTTGCTTGATTCTTTCATATCTTACTGTATAAAATTATAATCATAAAATTCCTTGATGAGGTCATCCTGTGTACTGAATACCTCTTCAAAATTACCCTGCTTTACAAATTTCCCTTCTTTCATTACCACGATCTTATCTCCCGTCTGTTTGGCGCAGGCAAGATCATGCGTAATGATGATGGAACTGGTATGAAAGCGGCGTTGTACCTCATTGATCAGGTTATTTATTTCAGTGCAGGTAATGGGGTCCAGTCCTGCAGTGGGTTCATCATACAACATAACATCAGGACGCAGGATCAGCGTACGGGCAATGCCGATACGTTTACGCTGTCCGCCAGACAGCTCTGAAGGCATCTGGTCAATAGTCCTGGCCAGGCCAACGGCCTCCAGTACCACCGTTACCATTCTTCTAACCTGCGCATTGGTGATCTTAGGCGTATTCCGTTTGAGCGGAAAAGCCAGGTTCTCTCCTACCGTCATACTATCGTACAACGCACCATGCTGGAAGCAAAATCCTACTTTGAGACGCAATTCCCTCAACTCCACGCTATCCAGTTTGTCCACTTCCCGGCCCAGTACATTCACCGTACCGGAGTCCGGTGCCAGCAAACCGGCTATGATCTTGATCAATACCGATTTTCCGGTGCCTGAACGTCCCAGTACCACAACATTTTCCCCCTTATGCACGTCAATATCAATACCGCGCAGCACATGATTGCTTCCAAAAGACTTATACAGGTTATGGATGTCAATCACCTTTTCGTTCATATTTATTTCCGGCGTAAATGACTTCATATTTTAACGGATAGAGTTGGCTATTTGAACAATAAATACCTCTTCGAGAAAGATCAGGAACATGGATATCACCACGGAAAGGTTAGCAGCCTTACCCACTCCCTGCGTACCCTGGGTGGCATTATAACCCTGATAACAGCTTACCACACCAATTGTAAAACCAAATACCACCGCTTTAACACCTGTGGTAATGAAGTCGATGAAGTAAATATTTTTAAAGGCTTCCTGGAAAAAGCTGATGAAAGAGGTCTGTTCATTCAGATGGATATCCAGGAAAGAACCCAACATTCCAACGAGGCCCGTGTAGGCCACCAGGATGGGAATAGATATGGTTGTGGCCATTACCCTTGTTACTACCAGGAACTTGAATGGATTGATCGCAGAAACCTCCATAGCGTCTATCTGTTCGGTTACCCGCATAGATGCCAGCTCAGCGCCTATACCCGATCCTACCTTACCGGCTGTGATCAGGGCTGTTACCAGTGGCGCCAATGCCCTGATCACAGCGATCGATATCAGGGAAGGCAGCCAGGAAGTAGCGCCGAATTCTGAGAGGGAAGGTCTGGACTGTTTAGTGAATACAAGACCGGTTATAAATCCCGTCATCGTGATCAGGGCGAGGGACTTATATCCCACCTGATAACACTGACGGATCACTTCACGCACTTCTATGGGTCGTTTAAAGGCTTCCGTAAAGATCCTGGCCAGAAATAAGAAAATGTTGTAAATGTCTTTGAAAAAGCCATCAATACCCTTCGAGATAACTGGTTTCTCCGGTTGTTCAATATTTGAGTCCATTCGCTGTTTTTAAGGAATTGCTAATACAAGTAGCCTGGTATTTAATTACTAAATACAATTTTAGTTCTCGTTTGTTAAACCGGCGGCAAAGGTATCAACAATTCACGGTAAAATTCCAAGATACGGACTTATCTGCAATGGGATTGCATATGTAACTATTTAATAATAAAAATTTAAATGCAGATGTCTTTTAATAGCAGCTAAAATGGCGGGACCTGTAGTCAAAGTTGCACAGTAAAATCCGTTCTGTGCAACTTTGACTACGGATGAGATATTGGTTTATCGTATTGAAAGTCAGCGACAATGCTACGGATCAGCTTACCGGGTCTATCCCCCATTGCTTCATGACGTCATTGCTGAAAATACCTGCTACCGCAGGTTCAATGATCCTGGACCTGACCAGGAGAAACTTATCAAGGCTGTTGCCATACATCCGGCGCAAACGGTCGGGGCCAATAGTGCTCATTTTACCCCAATGAAATGTATAAGGAATATTCAATTGTTCCAGTTTGTTCCATACCGCATCATAAAAGCCCAATGTCTCCGGAGAGAGCACGGCATCCAGCTCCAGCACACAGGTAACGGGTGCAAAACGGGTGAAAGCCAGGGTAGCGGCAGACGATTTCACAAAACGGAAGGCAAAGAGTCCTACAAAGGGTCCTTTCGCTTCATTCGTCTCCATCAGTACATTCACGACCTGCTCTACGGCAGACAGCGGTAACCCAATAGCGGCACTGGCCAGTTTTCCATGTAAAGTGGTATTGTTGAAGATCTCACTCAGCCGGCCAAACTGTTTTTCGTGGATGTTGAGGCTTCCCGCCAGCACCTTGTTGACCATCAGTGGCACCAGTCCTGGTATTACTCCTGCCAGTTTTCCGATGAAACAGGGTGCGTCATCCCCCGGACCTATCCCCGCTGCATTGGCCGTCGGCGGTGTATAATCACTCCGGTAGGGACGTTTATACATAGCGGTCATATAGACCCCGTTTTTCATGTCGTAAGGATTGATCAGCACCTGCATATGAAAAGGCCTCACTCCCGGAAAGGGCAACTTCGGATTACTGAAATCCAGTGTTTTCATCTGCCTGATCAGGGCATCATCATATGGCACACGGCGCTGGTAAGATTCCAGCAGGAAATCGTCTTCTGCCTCTATTAACACGCCATGTACAAAACCCATCGCTCCGATGCCCACCAGTGCCGCATAAAATGCCTCGTCGTCCCGCAATAATGTGGCGCCCAGCTTGTCCGCGAAAGTATCTGCCATGACAGGGTAGGATGAACGTTCCAGCCAGATATGTGTATCCGGACCGGTAATAATATGCAGGGCCACCACACTTTCCTGTATAGCCCCGAAATCCAGCGCCGCGCCATGGGTGCCGGTAGCAATAGCGCCTGCAATGGTTTGTCCGTTACTGGCCCCACTGGCAGAAAGAGACTGTCCACGATCGTGCAGGTGTTTGCTCAGTTCCCATATCCGGTTGCCACACTGTGCCATACACAGGTATTTCGGATCGCGGGTATATTTGGGCGACACGCTGCCTGCTGACACCGTAAAACGGATGTTCAGTGGTTTGGTATTAAGAATGATCCCCTTAGTAGCCGCTATGGGGCTAAATGACCAGCTACCGCCCAGGGCTTTCAATGGGGTATTGGTCTGTATCGCTTCTTTGATGATCTGCTGTATGCCCCGGGTAGCGTCGTTATAAATATCCAATGCCTGACCTGTCGTCTCATTGGCAAGATCATAAAGGTCTTTTATCGGCTGAGTAAACGTACTATGCTCATTTTGCCAGTTGAAGGCGCCGTTTTTAATAATTTTCATAGTGGATGAATGTTGGGGTGAAAGAAATAAAAATGCTTACAAAGGGTCTGTCTGCGGCTGACACGGAGTTGCACACTTCCATTCCAGCGACAGCGGGCAATAGATCCCAAGTGTACAAACAGTTAAGAGCGCATTTCCGAAGTTATTCTTAACACGGACTTCCGCCACACCGTTTACGCCCAGCGAATCGCATACAGGCGTATGGATGATCTGCGGCTTGTTGAGCAGGCCCCAGAATAGGCTGTAAGTCCTGACTTTGTTCATGGGTGTAACACCTGTAGAAGGAAGCGCGTGAGTAGCAATACGATAAGAATAGCAACTACTGGCGCATAGTACCATAACTGTCAATATAACAGCCATGGCAAGATGGTGGAATTTGGGGTAACGCATAGCAATATTTTCTACTAAAATAGGAAATAAAAAGGGTGAAAAGTACCTTCAGATACCTTCCACCCTTTTGAAAATCTCTTATTTTTTAGTAGCGGCATAAGTAACGCCTCCGGCGGAAGCCGGACAGCGCCAGTTAACCAAAGCATAGGAACCGGTGCGCTCGCCTTCCAGACAATAAGCGCTATAGGCATAATTAATATACCCAAGTGGACTTTCCGTCTGGCCCTGCAGCTCCCTGAAAAAGGTGTTCCCCGGATATGAACTGCTGGTCACTTCCACCCTGTAACGGGGCTGCGTATCAATGTGTCCCAGGTAAGACAGGATCTCGACATTATCTGTAATACCCAGATAACCCTCCGTTAAATAATAAGCTCCCTTGATAGGAATTTCATCTATTACATGAGACCATCCCATCCCCCCTCCATTGATGGTATCGATCATCGTGGCAGGGTCTCCGTTTATGTCGTAGGTAAATTTAAATTGTGCAATATTATTGATCCTGTTAAACGAGTTATAGGTGTAAGCCTGTTCCGGATACCAGCCTGCATCATGCGGATGTCTGAGCTGGGAACTGATCGCCCTGTTCTGCATATCGATGGTAGCCCGGAACACGGTATCCATCGAGGCGGAATCTAGCAGGAACAGCTTCCTTCCATTCTTTGCGTACAACACTTTTACGTGATAGCTTTCTTTCTGATCAAACGCTCCGACCGTCACCTGCATGAACCTGATAGTGCCGTCAGGAGCATATGTTTTGTACATCCTGACATATCCCGAATACTGGGGGCACTGGAAATCAGAAACACCCACAACAAGACTCTGGGCATCACAAACAGTTGAATCAACCGGTGGATGATAAGGATCTTCATGTGGAGGTTCTTTAATACAGGCACTCATAAACAGACAGCCAATGACGCTGGTCAGAAAAAGGGGCATCTTTTGCATAGAGGAGATTTTAAGGGGTGATAACGATAGCACAGGAACATAGACGTTGTAAATGTAGGTCAGACTGGCGACACTTTCTAAACAAAAAAACGGGAATACCTTAAACAAGTACTCCCGTTTAATGCACCGGATTTATCCTCACCGGTCATCTCTCTCTATCTGCTGCTGGTGATCCCGGTAACACCCATATCCGTGTCCATGTGCAAAGGCAAAACGCATAAAAAATGCATTCGCCGCAATAAACAATACGATCACCAGTATTGCCGCGACCTTACTCAATGTAGTCAGTGCCGGTTTCTTCGAAAATCCTCCGAAAATATACCCGATAATGAACACCATACAGGTAACGAACAGTATCCGTATGATGATAATAAATGCGAGTCCCATATGTTTACAGTTTTATTTGTAATGACTTAATAGTTCCATATTCTCCGCCTTTCCCCAGTGAGGTGCAGTACCTGCGGTAGCATGTTGCAACTGCGCAAGGCTTTCATTGGCCAGTTGTCTGGCGAGGTTTTTATCGCCTCCCCACATCTTAGGCGTGTAGTACTTTACCCATGCATCTACATATATCGCCCTTGGGTTTTGCGGGCTCAGTTCTTTTGCTTTCTGCAGATACTGTCCTGATAACACTCCAAACTTCCTCCCATATGTCATGGGATTGATGAATACTCTGGTACGGTACACCATACTCATCACGGTGTATAGTTCCGAAAGTTCTTTCTTCTGAGTAGCCGTATCCAGCAGGGCTTTGGCTTTTAATGCCTGTTCCTCTCCCCTCTTACTGTATGGTTCTATTCTCTCTCCATCGTCCTGGTAAAGGAATCCGATCTTTGCGTTACAGAAAGCCGCATAGTAGTAAGGCAGCCAGTCTGCCTGCCGGGCTGCGATCCCGGCAAATTCCTTTTCCAGCGCTTCATAATCCGTCACGCCGGAAGCCTTATCCAGTCTGGCAACTGCATTTTGCAGTTCATTTGTATTGCCGGCCGACTGCGCGAAGTTGCTGTAATAACACAACAGCAGTACCAGCATGGATAACATTGTTTTCTTCATGTTCTTTCTTTTTTGGTTAAAGATGTATTTATAAATGCTCGTTCAGAAAATCGTCCGTACGGTCAATGCCTATACTCATGAATATGCCCAGGTAATAGCCCCGGGTGGCGGGCAGGGTAACGGCTACCTTGTTGCCGTCATCAGCACTGTAGCGATAACCGAATACCTGCCTTGTACCCAGCAGATTGGTTACCCCCATGCCAATGCCTGAAAAGTCCTGCCATTTTCCTTTCTTAAATAACCTGGTGAGATAGGCGATGTGCAGGTTCAACACATTATAAGCGCGCGTCTTACCCTGGTCGAACACCTTGTACCCATCCCCATCTGCGCTGTAACGGATATCATAATAAGGCCGTCCTGCAGCTACAGAATAAGAGACGTTCACATTGGTATTGATGGCCTGGAACATTTTCTTGATGGCAATGGTAGCCGTATGAGGCGCGGCAAAAGCAGGTTTTAATGCATATGGATAATCCAGGAAATTCCGCTTCGTATCCAGGTAAGTGTAAGTGATCCAGTAATCCAGGTCTTTCACGGATCGCTTATCCCGCCAGAAGAGCTCAATGCCTTTGGCGTACCCGTTCCCGCCATTACTAAAAACGGGATAAGTCTTTACGAGTTTGTTATACTGTTTGTAATAGGCTTCCACCCTGAAGAAGCAGTTGTTCTTCTTTCTGGTATAGTTCAGCACATAATGTGTTGCATTCGTAAAATCCAGGTTCCTGTTACTGTACAACAGATCACTCACCGGCTCCTGGTAGAAAATGCCGTATGCCAGGTTGAACTGTCCGCCGTCCTTTAAGCGATAGGCTATACTGGCCCTGGGGGCGATCACCATTTTGTCCAGTAAAGAGGAATATTCCAGGCGGGCGCCTATTCTTGCAGCCAGATTATCTGCAAGACGAATGTCCCCCTCCGCAAAAACTGCCGTCAGCTGATCTGTCAATGCCAGATTGGTATCGTTTCGTACTCCTTTGTCGTTGGCATAAAAATGTTCCGCTCCAAAACGTATTGCCTGGTTGTTGTAGAACATACGGGTGAATACCGCCCTGGCCTGCGCGAAATAAGTGTTGATGTTCCTGTAGAACGCCTTGCTTCTGAAAGGCTCATCAGGCAGATACTGTGTCTCTCCAGCCGCATCTGCCAGCTGATTGACCGTTTTATCCTGGTTATAGCTGAAGGCAATACCGGCGTCTATTTTCCAGTTATCTGACAGAAAATCCCGGTAACTGAGATTCGTATAAGTATTCTTTCCCTTTAACTGAAACCTGTCTTTTAAGTTATTACTGTCTATATCAGGATTGGACATGCCCACATCGCTGTAGCTCCAGTTGGTATACAATTTCAGCATACCCGTCTTGCCTGTTTTCATCCGCAGATTGGCGTCTCCCTGCAGGTACCGCGGACCGCTGAAATAATCCGGCGTCTGCCGCACTATCGAGTTATAAAACGACTGATCACTATAGTTGATATTAATGCCATAACTGCTCCTGTTATTCTTTGCCAGCCGCTGACCACCAATGCCCCAGTTAGCCGGAAAGATGTTGAACCTGGCAGATGATTTCTCCGGCAGGTCCACGCTTTCCATGATCAACGCACTGCTCATGGCCTGACCGTACAAAGCGGAATAACCACCGGAACTGAACAATATTCCCTTAAACAGGAAGGGGTTAATACGTGCATACTGACGGATACCAGGTACAGCAGGATAATTGGGGTTCTTCAGTAGTGTACCGTCAACAAACTGTTTAGTCTCATCGTTGGTACCTCCACGTACAAATAAACCATCCTGCTCCCCGATCTGCTGGGCGCCGGGCAACGCACGTAAAGCCTGGGTAATATCAGCATTGCTGCCCGCCACCGTCACAGCGTCTATCGGCGTCAGGGCAGCTCCCTTGGCCTTGTCGCTGGCGTCAAATGACCCCGCACTGACGCTGACTTCATTTAAGGTCCGCGTATCATGCTGCAGAATAATGCCCAGCAACAGCGGCACACCTGTAAGAACAAGCTCCTTTTTAAATGGCTTATATCCTACGGCAGAAACAGATAATACCCTTTTGCCGCTCGCCTTTGTTTCCAGGCTGAAATAACCTGCACTGTCCGCCTGTGTCTGCGCAACTCCGTTAAACGAGACAGAAGCAAACGGCACAACAGCGCCCTGATCGTTTTTAACAGTTCCGGAGACCTTTTGCTGACCGGCAGCAATATCACATAGTAACGTCAGCAGTAAGACCGGCAGATAGTATTGTAGGGTTGCTTTTTTCATTACCTGTAGTATTTACAGGCAAAGCTAGTTGCTGAAATAGCGGGACGTTTTATAGCGTAGATAACATGGGAAAGTGTTACGACAAGACCGGAAAATGAGTATGATCAGTCTTTGGATAAATTAAGCATCCGCGTCACATTTTCCTTATAGAACTCACTGACAGGTATTTCCTTGTCGCCGATCACAACAAGGTCTCTTTTAACAGCCGTGATCTTCTTCGCAGCCACAAGAAAAGATTTATGTGTGCGTATAAACGCCGGAGCAGGTAATTTCTCTTCCATTGCTTTCATGGTCATGCGGGTGAGCACAGGCTTTGGGGATGATGAGAGGTAAATCTTAATGTAGTCTTTCAGCCCTTCGATATATTCAATATCTGCCACCACAATTTTCACCTGCACATATTCCACGTATACAAAGAAGTCTTTGGGCGCTTCAGATGCTTTATGTTGTAAGCGGAATAACTCATATGCATGGTTGCAGGCCTTCAGGAAACGTTCAAAACTAAAGGGCTTTAACAGGTAATCCACCACACGCAGTTCAAACCCTTCCAGGGCGTATTGTTCATAAGCTGTTACCAGGATCACCATTGGCGGTTGTGCCAGTGATCTTAAAAACTGTAATCCGGTTAGTTTGGGCATCTGTATATCAAGGAAGATGAGATCCACCTGTTCCTGCTGCATTACCTCCATTGCTTCCATGGCATTTTTGCATGTTTTTACCAACTGCAAAAAAGGCACCTGCCGGATGCTGTCTTCCAGCAACTCCCGCACCAGCAGTTCATCGTCTATGGCAATACAACGCATCATGTAAGCACCAAAGTTAAAGTAATATGAAATACCCCGTTCTCATTCCTGATCAGTAGTGTATGTTTATCCCTGTACAGCATGTCCAGCCGCGTTCTTACATTGGATAAGCCAATACCGGAATTCTCATCCTTCTCGGTAACGTTCTCCTCATCAAACCGGTTCTTTACATCAAAAATAAGCTGGCCATCCTTTACCGAAAGCTGAATATCTATCTGCGGATGTACCAGGTAATTTACCCCATGTTTAAATGCATTTTCCACAAAGGGTATCAGCAGCATGGGCTCTATTGTATAGGATTCCGTCTCCTCTTCTGTATCCATCACCGTATTGACCAACACCTCACTGCCAAAACGCAGTTTCTGCAGTTCTATATAACTCTTCAGATAGGCTATCTCTTTGGTGACAACTACCTTCTTTCCCTGCGTATCATACAGCATGTAACGCATCAGATCTGACAGCATGATAAGGGAAGACTCCAGCCGGTCTGATTTCTTCCTTGCCAGTGAAACCAGGTTGGTCAGGACGTTGAACAGGAAATGTGGACTGATCTGGGAACGGAGGAACTTCAACTCAGTAGACAGCTGTTCGGTCCGTCTCTTCTCCTGTTCCTTTTCAAACCGGATCTTGTCTGCTACCCTGCGATAAATGATGCTGATAAAGAAGATGCCAACCGAAGGGCCAAAAATGAATTTGTACGCCGTCATGTTTTTCAATACATCAGGGAACCAGAAAGCCAGTATGTGATATTTCAGCTGGAATGAGATGAACAGGAGCAACATGGCCACGGGAATATACAGCCACCAGTATTTCCGGTTCATCAGCCTGGGATAAAAGAAGAAAGCATTACTATAAAAAATAGCCATATGTATAAACCCCGATATCGTGAAGAACAAACCGGGAATGGGGCCTAACTTATAGTCGTTGGCGGGAGTAGAAACGAGATAGGGCAAAAGCAGTAACATAGCCCAGATAAGGGCATGAATTCCTCCTTCTGTAAGTGCATATTTATTACGTAGTACGATCATTGCTAATAGTAACAAAAATAGCCATTTTAACAGCTATTTAACGGAAGGCGTAGACAAAACGGGAATATGTGTAGATTACCTGCTATCCCGTATCTTCGCGTCAAATCATCCATTAGCAATGAAGCACCTGCTTTATATATTCATCGCCGTTTGTATCTGCTCCTGCTCGCCTAAACGCTCTCCCGGCACCGGGGATAACCACATTTCACCCCTTCCGGACACTACCTTTATATTGGTTCTCAGCCAGGAAGACCGCTTCAACGGTAACGGTAACGGCAAAATAGCTGTCATCAACTCTTCAGACAGTACTATCTCTCCTGCCTGCACCTACGAAGAGATCATTGCCAGGTTTAAACAGATTGCCAGGGCACAAGGCGCAAACCTCGTGAGAATAACCAGCTACAAAAAACCAGGTTATAAAGGGGATTGTGATAAGATCACCGCGCGGCTTTATAAAGTCGATAATGTAAAAGCTTTTGAGCAGAAATTTGAATGGAGCCCTGACCGTAAACTGACCTGGGATGATTTTAAAGGAACGCCTGCACCCAACAGTGATACCAACGTTGCAGCCAGAACCTCCTGCCGCTTCGGTATTCGGATCGATACCATGTATGCATCAGGGAACCGCGTAGTGGTGACCAATGAATTTATCTGTCGCCAGAGCAGCGTAAGACCTGAACGAAAAACGGCAGCCCTGCTGGCGCATGAACAATTACACTTTGACCTTTGCGAAGTATATGCAAGACTACTGCGGAAACAACTGGCCAATACACAACTGACTCCGGCCAATATCAACAGGGTATCAACAGACATCTTTCTGGAAACATACAGAATATACAAGGAAACCCAATGGAAATATGATGAAGAGACGCAGCATGGACTGAAGCCGGAGCCCCAGGCACGCTGGAAAGAAAATATAGGGAAAGAACTCGCCGCCCTGGCCGAATATGAATATTAACCTTGTTTAACATTAAAGCAAGGCATATTAACCTGCTTTTGCAGATGGTGGATCTACCTTCATGTTATTCACGAAGTAACGACCATCATGAGAAAACACTACCTACTACTCCTTGCCTGCTGCTTCACACTCGCCGCTTATGCCCAGCGAAACGGGACAGTTAAAGGCACTGTATCTGACACCATTTCCGGCCAGCCGGTAGCATCAGCTACCATCACGCTCTTCAGGAAAGCAGATTCCTCCCTGATCAGCTTTACCATGACTGACAACAAAGGCGCTTTTCAGCTGTCCGGCATTCCTAACGGAGACTACCGCCTGCTTATTACTCATGTCAAATACCATAGTGTCAGCCGGCCCATTAACATCAACGCCGGCAACCATGACATCAACCTCTACAACATCATATTGAATGACCTTAGCAGAACACTCAATGAAGTCGAGATCAGTGCGGAAGCGCCCCCCGTTACGCTTATTGGCGATACTATTCAGTATAATGCAGGATCATTTAAAACACCACCCAATGCCAGTGTGGAACAACTGCTGAAGAAATTGCCCGGTATACAGATAGATAAAGACGGAACTGTAAAAGCCCAGGGACAGAAAGTCAACCGCATACTCGTAGATGGAAAGGAGTTTTTCGGTACCGATCCTAAACTGGCTACCAAAAACCTGCCGGCAGATGCAGTCGACAAATTGCAGGTATACGATCGCCTGAGCGATGCCGCCCAGTTAACTGGCTTCGACGACGGTAACAGTGAAAAGACCATTAACCTTAAACTCAAACAGGATAAAAGAAAAGGTATGTTCGGTAAAGTAAACTCCGGTGGAGGTACGGATGACAGATATGAAGGACGGTTTAATATCAACTCTTTCAAAGGCGCCAGGCAACTATCCGCTATTGGCATGGGCAATAACTCCAACGCCGAAGGCTTTTCCTTCATGGACCTGATGAACTTTAGCGGGGAACTGAACCGTATGCGTCAGAGTGGTAACGGGACTGCCAGCCTCTCCATCACTGCGGATGATCCTGGCAGCGCCTTAGGAGGGACAGGCAACAATAATGGTATCAAAACTATCTGGGGAGGCGGGATCAATTACAATAATATCATCGGTAATAAAACCGACCTCAGCTCCAGCTACTTCTATAACCGCTATAACCCCTACAAGGAAAGCACCGTGCAACGTCAGTATTTTCTGCCCGATTCCTCCTATTTCTATAACCAGCATTCAACCAGCGATAACCTCAATAACAGTCACCGCCTGAACCTCGGGGCCGATATTGCCATAGATTCCTTTCACTCCCTCAAAATATCGTCTTCTGCAGGCTACCAGGAAGCCCGTACTAAAAGCCACAGCAGCTATGAAACTTTGTGGGAAGACAAACAACTGGCTAACCAGGGATTCAGCGATAATTATTCCAGCGGACATGGCACCAATTTCCGTAACGATATATTATTCCGGAAAAGATTTCCGCTCAAAGGCAGGACCTTTTCACTGGGACTGCAAACAAGCCTGAATAACAGTGAGAATAAGGGCAAATTGCTTTCTGCCAATCACTTCTATAACCATGGAGCCTCCCAACCTGACTACGACTCCATCAACCAGGTCAATACCACCCAGGGCGATCTTAAAGCTTATACGCTCCGCGCCGTTTATACAGAACCGCTGTTCAGACACTCCCTGCTGGAATTGAGCGTCAGCCGAAGTAATACCAGCAGCACTTCCGATAAAACAACCTATGACTATAACAGTCAAACCGGTAAATTTGACCGGCTGAATGAAGATCTGACAAACAATTTCGAAAACACTTACGGTTACACCAACGCAGGCATTCGCTTGCGTACCAAACAAAAGAAATTCAGCCTGGCGGCAGGGCTAAACTGGCAATATGCCACACTAGATGGAAACATCATTGCGGGTACAAAAGATTCCGTCATCCGTAAGACATTCACTAACCTGTTGCCATCTCTCCGGTTTAAATACGATTTCAGCCGCTACCGGAATCTCAGCATCAACTATGCGGCCATGACCAACCAGCCAAATGTATCACAGTTACAGCCCGTTCCCGACATTTCGGACCCGCTTAACATCCGTGACGGCAACCCTTATCTAAAGCAGGAATATACGCATGCGGTACAGCTCAACTACATATCCGTCGATCCTTTCAGGAACAAGAACCTGTTTGCCTTCTTCAACCTGCAGGAGACGCAGAACAAGATCGTAGATGCTCATATGGTGGATTCATCCGGTGTCAAACATACCATGCCGGTGAACGTGAACGGCGTATACAATATGACGGGCGCCATCCACTGGGGTTTACCCCTGCGGGCATTGAAAGGCACAGTCAATTTTAGCAGTAATATGGGATATAGTAAAACAGAACAGTTCATCAATACGGTTTCCAATGCCATCCGCACCTTTACATTGGGGCCTTCAGCACGTATGGACCTGGCCCCTACCGGCAAACTGGATCTCTCATTCAATGCAGGATTCAATTACTATAACACGGCCTATTCCCTGCAGTCTGCCCTTAGCACCAACTATTTTTCCCAGCAATATGAAGGAGAGGTCAACTGGCAATTACCTGCCAGTTTCTATCTGAATACCAGCTTTACATACACTATTAACAACCGCCGTGCAGAGGGCTTTAACAGCAGTATTCCACTGTGGAATGCCTCATTCAGCCGCCAGTTCCTCCGTTTTAACAGGGGAGAATTAAAACTGAGCGTCAATGACATCCTGAACAGGAACATAGGCATCAACCGCAGCAGTAACCAAAACTATATTGAAGACAGCCGGACAAAGAACCTGCAACGCTTCTTCCTGCTGAGCTTCACCTACAGCATTAGTAAGCGTCCTGTCAGGGAGGAACATGGCGGGTTCAATATCATACGGCGCTGAAAGAACACTTTATAACGCAAAAAGGGCTGACCTTTCGGGTCAGCCCTGGCCGTTTGGAAGTCCGCCCACTTCCGGCCAATTCATTCATTGAGCGCTGTCTTTATTTTTGTTTGCAGGTACTATTTGGCGAAGTTGTTCACTTCAATGATCGCATCTGCAAATGCCTGAGGCGCTTCCTGGGGAAGATTATGACCTATACCTCCTGTGATGGTATGATGCGCATATTTGCCTTTAAATTTAGCAGCATATACAGCAGGATCTGGATGAGGGGCACCATTTGCATCTCCTTCAAGAGTTACACTTGGTACTGTAATGGCTGGACCGGTAGCCAGTTTCTTTTCCAACTCATCATATTTTGATTCTCCTTTAGCCAGGCCCAACCTCCAACGGTAATTGTCAATCACGATCTGTACATGGTCAGGATTATCAAATGCAGCGGCTGACTGATTGTAAGTAGCTTCACTGAAGTGCCATGTTGGAGACGCCAGCTGCCAGATCAGCTTATTAAATTCGCGGGTATTAGCCTCGTATCCGGCGCGACCACGTTCTGTTGCAAAGTAGTACTGATACCACCATAACAGCTCAGCTTTAGGCGGCAGCGGTGTCTTATTTGCCTGCTGACTACCGATCAGGTAACCACTTACTGACACCAGTCCTTTTACACGTTCAGGCCACAGTGCTGCCATGATATCGGCAGTACGCGCACCCCAATCAAATCCACCTACCAATGCTTTCTTAATTTTCAATGCATCCATAAAGGCGATGATATCTACTGCCACTACTGATTGTTGTCCGTTACGGGGTGTTTCTGCAGAAAGGAAACGGGTAGTACCATAGCCCCGCAGATAAGGTATCAGCACCCTGAAGCCTTTGGCAGCCAGTATATCTGATACTTCTTTATAACTGTAGATGTCATATGGCCAGCCATGCAGGAGAATAACAGGTTCGCCATCAGCAGGTCCTGCTTCTGCATAACCTACGTCCAGTACGCCGGCCTTAATTTGTTTGATATGATCGAATGAGACGCTGGTAGCTGTAGTGCTTTCCTCACTGGCAGCCTGCCTGTGCTGGGCATTTGCACTATTAAGATTGCCCAGTCCTAATGTTGCGAAGATAAAAGCTGCTGCTCCTAAAAAACGACGGCCAAAAGCTGTTCTGTTGTTCATAGTATTTTTAATTAAAGTTGTCAGGTAATTTTTCGTTCTTCTCATTTGCTCACCCTGCACAACAAAAGTAGATTGACACAGGTTCAACGCAAATCATGGATACCGTAAACCGGACATAATCATCCCTGAATTAGACAATACAAGGACCCAAATCTGACTAAGAACAACATATTGGGGCTGGAGTCGGGCAGAACAATAAATATCCCGGAGCTACACCAAAAAGAACGGCCCTTTTCCTGGTAGAAAAGGGCCGTTTAATAAGCTGAGTTACTGGTCCATGCGTATCATTTTCATTCTGCCTCCATTATTACGCTGCATCTCTGCAAATACCTTGTCCCGCTCCCGGTCAAATTCCCCCGCAGTCACCTTTTTACCTTTGGATGGCGGTTTGATGCTTGCCAGCTCCACATCCCCGGAGATCTCAACCGCTTTATAGGCCGTGCGGCCATTACCAATATCGAGCCCCAATATAAGCCCTGGTAATTGTGCCTGGTATTCCGGGCCAGCCGGTACCGGAATGGCCAGCGTAAACCAGGCAACGATCTCCGACGTATCTGCTACCTCTTTCGTTTTCATCTCTCCGTTTTCCATGGAGGTCGTGGCACGTTTGCCGATAAGCCGGGCCACCGCCTGCTGACAGGGGTAATTGAGGATAGTGCTTGTCTGTCCTGTCAGCTTCCAGTCCAGTTTTCGTACACTGTCTGCCACGATGTAATTCTTTGCCCCAAACTCACGCTGTTCCACCACCTGGCCCGTAGCAAGATTTACATAAGTGAGGTCGTCCGCACCGGCTATCATTGTCTGCACCCGTAATCCGCCGCCACCTTCCTCCATCTCTTCCGGCCTGTCTTCATCCACCGCGCGGCGAAGGCACTGATCATTACCAAATAATACTTCCAGTTTGCTGGTATGTGTGCGCGGAAGCGGTACCGCTCCTGGTTCCATGGCAATGTCCAGCATCATCTGTACCGTACGCGTATACAATACCTTACCCTGTTTTTGCTGACCGTTGACAGTAATGACCGCCAGCCCCAGGGAAATCGTAAAAAATATCTTTTTCATCCTGTGTAATTTTAAGGAAATAAAGCTATCCAGATCTTCCCGCAACACAGGTTAACATGACTTGATTTAATGTTAATTTAGGTTAATGTTCTGATGCCGGGCTCAAAGGAAATAATACATTTGCAACATAGCTATCAATAGCTATACTACCCAACAGCTATATATTCATGCGCTATAAACTTTCCATACCAGTCACCATTTCCCTGATCGCACTCACGATACTGCTGATCACAGCGTTCCAGGTATACTGGCTGAATAAGAATTACCGGGAAGAAGAAAAACTATTCTCCACCCGGACCAATATACTTTTCCGGGAAACCCTCTTCCACCTGCAGGCGTCCAAGCTAAAGCTTGATTCCGGCCTTAGTATCACGGTACAGGACCGCCAGGGCGTAACGCGTATCACCAACGTATTACAGGAACGGCTCAGGGATTCTGCCGGTGCTGCAAGGCCTGCAAAGCGCGCAGTATTTCTGACAGTAAAGGGCAGCCCCGCTTTTCACGATTCATTAAATACGATATACAGTGACACGAACAAGGTCCACCGCGTCAGGGTCGTTGACTTCCTGGCCGGCGTGGATTCTCTCCGCGACTCTCTTACGGTAAAGGAGATCACCAGCCTTTACAGCGAGACCCTCAGGAGAGAAAAAATAAACACGCCATTCACCATTCATACAGTTCCTGTTGATACACCCCGGGATGAAATAATGCCTTTCCCGAACGACTTCGATGGCAATATCGTCACCATTGGTTTCACGAAACCTGTCAGCTACCAATTGGCTTTTAGTAATAACACATGGTACCTCCTGCAACGTATCAGCCAGCCTATCCTTATTTCTACACTGTTACTGAGCATAACAATACTGTCCTTTCTCCTGCTCTACAGGAACCTGAAGCAGCAAAGAAAGCTGGCACAGCTGAAGAATGATTTTATCAGTAATATCACACATGAGCTGAAAACACCCATTGCCACGGTGAGCGTCGCTATCGAGGCACTCAGGAGCTTTGACGTACTGGAAGACAGAGCAACCACCAATGAATACCTGGAAATATCCGCCAACGAAATGCAGCGACTCAGCCTGCTGGTCGATAAAGTACTGAAACTATCCATGTTCGAAAACAGGGAGATCACCTTAAGTAAAGAACAGTTTGATCTCAGAGCACTGGCTGCAAGTGTAATGGAATCTATGCGGCTCCAGTTTGAAAAACACCGGGCGCATACCAGTATCAAAACAAGCGGGCATAACTTCATTATTACGGCAGATAAGCTGCATATCACAAGTGTACTATACAACCTGTTGGACAATGCACTCAAATACAGCATCAAGGATCCTGAAATCCTTATTCATATCCTTGACCATGGCCAATACCTGGAGATACGCGTAACAGACAACGGGATGGGCATTGCAAAAGAGTACAAAGGAAAAATATTTGAAAAGTTCTTCCGTATTCCCAATGGGAACCGGCATAATATTAAAGGTTATGGCCTTGGCTTAAGTTATGTATCACATATTGTACAAAGACACATGGGCTTTATAGAAGTAGAGAGCGAACTGCATAAGGGCAGTACCTTTTCCGTAAAACTTCCCTTTGTAGAAGCCCCTGTTATTTATTACGATAAAAACCGCCAGATCAGGTCTAAAATATTCTAAGGTGAAAACAAAGATTCTATACGTTGAAGACGAACCATCCCTGGGCAAGATTGTAAAAGAAAGCCTGCAGCGGAGAGGATTTGAAGTGGTCATGGAAACTGACGGGGCCAATGTATTGTCCCTGTTCAAACAGATCAACCCGACTGTATGCGTGCTCGATATCATGTTGCCTAACAAGGATGGCTTTGAAGTAGCAGAAGAGATCAGGGCCATTGACCCGGACGTCCCTATCCTATTCCTGACAGCTAAAACACAAACAGAAGATCTTGTTAAAGGCTTTACACTGGGCGGTAATGATTACATCCGCAAGCCTTTCAGTATGGAAGAACTGATTGTACGTATCGACAATGTATTGCGTAAACCAGCAGCAACATCTTCTACCTCCACTGATCATATCAGCATCGGAAAGTTCCGCTTTTATGCCAATCGCCAGGTACTGGCTAATGCCCGGGAAGAGAAAAAGTTGTCGTATAAGGAAAGCGAATTGTTAAAGCTGTTGTACGAAAAACGGAATGGTATCATTGACAGGAAAGAGATATTAGATTTGCTATGGGGGCATGATTCTTTCTTTAATAGCAGGAACCTTGACGTGTATATTACGCGATTACGCGTGCATCTGAAAGAGGATGAAAATCTTCAGATCCTCACAATAAAGGGGATTGGATACAGGTTTGTTTTAACCTAGAGACGATCTACACTATAAAAGCAGAAAGCCCCGTACTTGTACGAGGCTTTCTGCTTAATGCGCTATATCGCTCTCTTTGCGGCATATCTCCTTTACCTCTTCTCCCGACAATGGTGTAGCAAACACCTTCACCTTATCCATATACCCGTTAAATATCCTTTGAAAAGGGAACTCTTCATTCCTTCCCAGCGTCCACCTGTTCAACACGGATAAGTTCTCATGCCCTTCAGGTATTGCATATCCTTTCATTTCTCCGTCTATATATACTTTCAGGCTATCTCCATCACATACGCCCGCAATATGATGCCAGTGATCTTTCCAGTTTTCCGGCAATGGCACGGTACAATCGCCTCTACCCCATCCACCGGCAAAGAAGGTCAGTGTTCTGCCATCAGCTACCTGCAGCACATGTGTATCTCC
The DNA here is from genome assembly GCF_900142925.1 of Chitinophaga sp. CF418. Taxonomy (GTDB): domain Bacteria; phylum Bacteroidota; class Bacteroidia; order Chitinophagales; family Chitinophagaceae; genus Chitinophaga. The sequence continues at coordinate 60,707 of NZ_FRCN01000009.1, read as the reverse complement.
CTTGGTAAAGATGTCCACCAGTCCGTTGTCAGTACTCTTCGGATAAACCCATGCCATCATTGTAATAGTCGTTCCCATCACATCAAGACTACGGGCATTAGGCACCTCCACATAACAGTCTTTTCCCAGCAGTAATTTACCGGGCTCTTTACGGCCACCTTCCCCGAAAATATGCCCGTGATTCCCTAAACCAGAATTGTCTGATATAAGACTGTCAGATGCCTGTCCGGCTGCCGACAGATCCAGCAGTATCGCATCTTTATTAGCTGTATATACCTTACATCTTTGAGCCACATCCCCAATACTTACCGTATGCCATCCTTCTTGCGCCATAGGGAACTGCCTGGAAAGCGTTTTTTCCTGTCCCGGCTCCAGGATGATCTTTTCTGTCATCAACACCTGCTTGTCCAGCTTTAGCGGCACCTGGAAGGTATGGGTGGTCCAGCCGGTATTCTGTACTGTAAATACTACCTGCTGCCGATCACCTTTCCTGACAAGCGCCCGCAATATCAGGTCTTTAATCTCCGGACGATCGGGCAAGGGATGATCAGGTTTGTTCACCTGTACGGTCATTACTTGTTGTCCATTCAGTGTGAGATGCGCATTTCCAAGCCGGTAAAGACGGCAAGGGATGGAATCAGTCACCGTCATCCCCTGCGCCACCATACAGTTCTTATACGCATATAATTTTCCATCTACCAGCAATTCTACACGCTTAGTACCGAGACTGCCCTTGTTCTGCACGGAGAAACGCACATAAAAAGGTTCATCAGGCAGCACACTTTTTTTAGAAACTGACTGATCAAAGATCTCAAAATATGCCTGTCCTGCGGTATCCCGTACCAGCCATTTATTAGCAGGAGATGCGTCCATATCAAATACCAACTCTCCACCTTTCGCCATCAGTGCATGTGGTATGCTGATGCTGCTGTAAGGACGATGATTGACGGTCAGTGATTTTATATAAGGATACTGGGCATGTGTACGCTTTATCACGAAGTCCCTACCGTTCTGCAGGTGAATACGCAGGGTATCAAAAGCGGGAACACCGATAGTGTATTCCGGTAATCCCGGACAGATAGGATACATCCCCATGGCGCTCAGCACATACCAGCTGGAAGTCGATCCCAGGTCATCATTCCCCGGTAATCCACCAGGTGTTGCCTTAAATCTTGTCTGCATAATATTCCTCACCCATTGCTGCGTTTTATGCGGCGCATTGGCGGCGTTAAAAAGATAAGGCACATGGAACACAGTCTCATTATCAAATGTAATATGTCCCCGGCTCAGGGCTGTATCCAGGCGTTCCGTGAACAGTTTATCGCCTCCCATCAGGTTCACCAGGTCTCTTGTATGCTGCGGCACGAAATAAGAATAGACCCATTTGTCGCCTTCTTTATAACCTGTATTGCCTGGTTCTATTTTAAACTCGTACTCCTGTCGTGGCAATGCGAACAGATCCTGCGGATGAAAAAGATTCCGGTACTGGTAGCTCCTGTTCATCAGCAGCTGCTGATCATGGTCATTATGCATGACCTGCCCGGCAAACGCCGCAAGCGTCCAGTCATCATAAGCATATTCCACGGTGCGTGTAACAGATTCGGGATAAGAGAAAGGGATATATCCTTTTTGCTGGAACACCGACAGATCACTTTGTATAAATGGCGTATCCACAATGCTCTTTTTCATAGCAGCATACGCCGCTGCACTATCAATACCCGGTACTCCCTTCAGGTAGGAATCCACTATGATGGGCACAGCATGATTACCTGTCATACTCTCGATAGGCAGATAACCCGTCTGCTGGTAAATGTCGAGCATAGACAATATCATATCCCGCTGCTTTTCCGGGTACAACAGGCTCAATAAGGGATGCAGGGAACGGAAAGTATCCCAGGGAGAGAACCCGCCATATGCCGCCCGACCGCTCACTGTATGCACCTTTCCATCCCGTCCGCGGTAATTACCATCTACATCAGAGATGATCCAGGGCATTAACATGGCATGGTATAAGGCCGTATAAAAGATGGTCTTATTCGCTTCGTTATTATCAGCTATATCTACAACAGACAAGACTTTCGCCCATTTCTGCCGGGTGTCCTGTCTTAGCCGGTCAAACCCGGCCGCACCTTCTACAGCAATATTCCTTTCAGCGCTTTCTTTACTTACGCCGGAAGCGCTTACACTCAGGATGACTTGCCTGGGTTTCTCTCCGGCAGCAAATTTCACCAGGTATCCGCCTGCTACGGGCTGCTTCTCCACATAAGATTCACTAAAATGGATAGCAGCATTGAATTCATCAACATTGTTTATAAATATCTGTGGTACGACATGCGCCGGGAACGTAAAACGGAACATGCCCATATGCTCACTGGCCGTAGCTTCCACAAGCGTATTGTTATCCCGGAAAAGTACACTGTAATAACCCGGTGAGGCCTTTTCATCTCCATGCAAAAATGCCCGTTGATAATCTACCAGGCGGAATGCAGCGCTGTTGGCCACCGGCATCACCTGTAAGACTCCTGTAGACCCGCTGGGAAAACCACTGTTATGCCCCAGGCAAGTGAAAAAGCCAATCGTCTTTTTATTGTAGTCATACCCTCTGACGCTTCCACTCCCGTTTTCGGGCGTAAGCTGGATATATCCCCAGGGTGCTACGGCGCCGGGATAAGTCCCGCCTTCACTTCCCCATTTGGTAAATACACTGCTTTTGGCAGTGCCGATAAAAGGATCTACATAATCAACAGGGGCCTTTTTCTGCGCGGACAGCTGACTGCCTGCAAAAAAGCATGATACGATTGTCCACCCGGTAAATACACTGATACGCCTGACGTTGGCAGAGAAGATTACATTCACAGTTATATGACTTACTTCTCTTAAAAGTAGAAATATTTTCTTGTTAAAGGAATATATTTATCTGCAGCCTATCACCACTTCAATGCCACCTGCCGCTCCAGGAAGCCGTAGCCATAGCCCACAGCGATACGGTCATTCTTACGGACAGGCACGGCTCCACTATCCAGTATTAATCCCTCCTGGTTCGTACGCAGCTTCGCTTTAAAGGTCATGCTGTTATTTTCCGCTACCGCGGATGCTATGCCTCTCTTTACGCCATTCACATACACGGTAAGCGGCAGGGTATTACTGTTCGTCACCGGCGCCTGCCAGCTGATATACAGGCCGTCATTTTTCTTTTCAAATAACTGCGGACGGTTATCATACCAGCTCAATACGGCAAGGCTCATATTCCAGGCAGTATTGTGGTTTATCCATCCTTCCAGGTGCCTGTCTTTCCCCAATGGATTAAACGGGTACATTTCTGTTCCCGGCAGGCAACTTATGGAGCCGCGGGATAGTTCCAGCCTGGCACATACATCCTCCTGGTAGCCTTTCGGATACCCTTTGGTGATGCCGCTGAAGCCATTTTCCGGGTGATGGGCGGCGTGTACATTCAGGGGATTACGGCCATACAGGTTGTCAAAATGAGCAAAACCTATCTGTTCCAGCCGCTGTTTTTTCGGTGCATCCTTTATAACGGAAGCCGCCAACAGCGCAGAAGCAGGAAAGCCAGCCACGTTGCCCACCTCGTTAAATTCCGGCACTGTCCAGTTACTATCCGTATCATATCTCCTGAAGTCCCAGGCATTATCAGATCTGCTGATCACAACATCCGCCCATTCCGCAATTTTCTTCAGGAGCCCTGCAGGCGCCTGATCTCCATGCCACAGCTGGTACATCGCCATTCCTGTCATCAACATATGCTCGCTCATACGCTGCCCCTTTGTTACCATAGGGTCTTCCATTGAAAGAGAGTCAACCATCCATGTGGCCTGTTTACTGGCCGCTTTCATATAATCAGCCGCCTCAGGCCATTGCTCCCGTTTTGCCACCTCGTACATCAGCAGGTTGGGCAACACAGAGAAGCCCGGTGTATGCCTGCCCTTGGAAGTCCCTATCTCCCGTTGAATATCCAGTAATCCCACCTGCGCCCAATGCTGCCGTGTAAATCGTAACACATGCTCATAAAAGCTGTGAGAGAACCATTTATCCAGGTAGGGATATGCATACAGGAAGAAAGCCAGCTGCGCCAGCGTCTGCGGATGCAACTGACGTGGCAAAGGGTCCTTACTGGGGTCCCTCGTTTCAGGATTCACCATGTAATAGCCTACGCCCCAGTGCAGGTCCATGATCACATCAGGTATATGATTACCGGTGGGCTTTTCAATAGTGGTAAAATACTTCCTGGCAGCATCCATGGCAGTTTCGTCGTTGGGCGATTTTACCAGTTTGTAATCCGGACTTAACACTACTGCCTTCAGGCTATCGTAGGAAATAGTAGCAGGCATCGCATCGTATACTGCCGGATTGGAGAGATACATCCAGATCAAAGAAGGGATTTCATACGAGTAATAAGTCCCATCTCTCCACGGACAACCGCCATACGCGGAATGATGTGTTCCCGTCACACTCCGGGTATCGTTCATAAACCATACTGATGGATGTAAGCCCTCTTTCTCTATCAGGTAAGGCCCTATCTTGAAAGGATAGGATACCCCTTCCGGCAAAGACCCTCCTTTTACATGCACAACATATAACTGGTGGGTATCAGCAGGTTTGAAACCACTAAAATCGCCCACTCCCTTCACCGTTTTTCCCTTGTATACCGGTGTGTTGCTTCCAGCAGCCGTGATGTAAAAATCAGCCGTTCCATTCATCGCCGTTGGCGCTGTGAATCTTTTAGGTGCATCACTGTTATAGCCGGTCTGGCTCACACATACCCAATGCTTATCAGGATGAAAAGTAGTATCCTGTGAATAAACAGCTGCTATCGCCAGCAGCTGTATGCTCATTACTCCCAAAACTGATCTGAATTGCTTTAACATAAATATCGGTTAACATGATTCGTTAATAACATCTTACTGCAAACATACCCGCCGGCGTTCCGCCATGTGTGCTTTTTAAATGCACCGTCAGCTTGCTTGTCTCCAGCGGATCTTTTAATACGATCCGCTGTAATGACTGATGGTTAGCTGTCACTTTGATCACCGGTTCATTCCTGTCATTACAGATCACGAAAGTGTCTACACAAAACGGCATCGCTCTTTCAGGATGATGGTAGATGACGTTCTCCATCGGATGATCAAAGTCGGTATCAAACACCAGTTCTATCTCCCGGATGGTCTTCTTTTCCGGCCAGGTAAGGGTCAGCTTAGGATCTGCATCTGCCTTATCTGCCAGCCAGATATTAGGCTGATGTGTAGGACGATTGATGCCGTTCCGGACATGCTCAGCGCCAAATAAGGCAATACCTGCGGGAATATCCATCGCGAGGTTCTTACCCGCCGGACGGCGTTCCGGGCACCAGAACTCAAATGCTTCCACGCCAATATCTTCAGTAGGTGTCTGTGCGCCGTAATTGGATACAGCGGGATTGGTCTTATTGAACACTGAAAGAATACCACTGATCCGTTCACTGCTGCTATGCAGGCTTATAACCTCGTTCTTCATAAAACAGAGGAAAATATAATTATCATCAGGTAATACTGCATCAAAGGATAATGTCACCGCCTGTGTCCCTTTTTTTAACGGAACTACAAGCTCCTGTAGAATAAGGTCCGGCGTATGATGCACTTGCCTGCCGCTGGCACGGAGGGATACCTGCAAAGCTGTATCTTCCTTCGCATCAGCATACACGGTCATATGAGGAATATTACCTGCTTTTAAAGGCAGCATTTGCCCCATGGCTGCGTTCAGACAGATACTGTCCCCATCAGGATGAAGATGACGTAATACATACTCACTGCTGGCCGCAATAGCTGCTTCCTTTACCAGGTCATGCTTATCGGCTGGAACAACCCCTGGAATATGCTGCCCCGTCCTGATCAGCCTTGACTGCAACTCATGCAACCATTCCTCTTTTAACAGCGCACCGGGATGTACGTCGTATTGCCTGCACAACACTGCCGCCATCCCCACAGCCTGGGCTCCGCAGGCGCCCGTACCCATTACCCTGCTGGAGCCAAAAGCCACATGTGTAGCGCTGATGATACGCCCGGCCAGGAACAGGTTACTGATATTATGACTGTAAAAACAGCGGTAAGGTATCTGGTAAATACCCTTGCTGTGCCACTGGTTACAGGAAGGTTTTTCGCTGAAAACACCATCCGCCGGATGCAGGTCGATCGACCATCCTCCATACGCCACCGCATCGTGGTGCGTACGCTGCTCAATGATGTCCTGCTGCCGCAACATATGATCACCTTCAAAACGGCGGCTTTCCCGCTTGCCCGGTATCTGCCCTACCCACTCCAAAGTCATGGTTTCCGCTTCCGGGAAATGCCCCGAGTTCTTGATATAATTCCAGATACCATACACTACCTTCCAGAGTTCCCATTTGATAGTCTCCGTTTCATGTACTGTATCCAGCCTTCCACCATATTCTATCCACCACAGCTGACACCCATGGTCCTGGCTGTTGATGCGTTTATACTTGGGGATGGCTGTAATATCTTTCAGTGCATAGGCGGGAGGAACAAAGACAGTAGGCCGTCCAGTGTCTTTTGTATAAAAATAGAGGGAATGCCCCAGCAGCTCTCCATATTCAGCAGTTGGTGCGAATTTCTCACCAAATTCCTTTTCACTTTCTGCCCCCATCCGGAAGGCTGCTCCTGCCAGAAAACCAATAATACCATCGCCGGAAGCATCACAGAAAAGAGGTGCTTTCAGCTCGTACAAAGTGCTGTTCTGACTACAGAATGCTTTCACATGATCGATGATATCAGCATTCTTTTTTGTCACTTCAAATACGGCTGTATTCAGCAATAACCTGATATTGGGTTCACTGCTTACTTTCTCCAGCAGGATGGTATCATAGATCAGCGGATTGCCATCAGGGTTCCGCCACATATTCTCCGTCATGATCTCATCTGCCACACCGCCTTCTCTTGCCCAGCGGTTATTATTGCCCATATGTGATGTTGCTCCCAGCACCCATAGCCTTACCTCGCTGGAAGAGTTGCCTCCCAGCACGGGTCTGTCCTGTACCAGCACTACCCGAATGCCTTCCCTGGCAGCAGTGATAGCACAGCATACGCCGGCCAGTCCGCCACCCGTGACTATCAGATCTGCATCATACTGATATGTTCTTAAATGCCTGCCTTCGCTAGCTTGTTCTTTCATCATACATTTCTTTTTTGATTTCCCCTTTAACGGGATGACGCCACATCATTTCGTTCTATAGCATGCGTCCTTTTGAGGATATGTTTTTCACGGTTATTGAGTTTTCTTATTGCAAGCAGCGGAATAACAGCCGTCACCAATACCACGCTTGCTATGCCTCCTACCAGCATTTTTCCGCTTGCCGCCAGTATACACAGGATGTACAACAGCAAAGCTGTAAATGCCAGCGCAAAAGCGATCACCCGCAATCCAAATAAGTTCTGCCTGCGGATAGCGGCCGCTTCTTCGGCTGATTGTCCTGCTGCGGCCTTTTGCTGAAGGCGGAAAGAGTGGTATTGCACATAATCATCTGCAGGCGCTTTGCCGGCACACAATATAAATTCATATACCACCAACATGATAAAAGGCAATACTACACCCAGCAGCATTTCCTGCGAGCGGCTTAACTTCAGCGTTGTCACGAAGGGTACCAAAAACTTGAATAGCAGGTTCACTGCCAGGCATACGCCAGATATAATAAACGCAGCCTTACCAGTCAGCTTTTTGGACATCAAAGCCCAGAGCGTCGGCAATAATGTTGGTCCGCCGGTAATAGCAGCAATACTCAGCACCACTTCTATCATCCCACCCACCGCAGGCACCAGTAACGCAATGCCTATCATGCCGATACCCAGCAACAACCCTGACATACGCGCCATCCGGATCAGCTGCTTATCAGTAGCATGCGGATTGATCACGCCCTTATAGATGTCATTGGTAATTACGGCAGAGGTAACATTCAAAGTAGTATTCGCGGTAGCGGAAGTAGAAAAATACATACCCGTCAGCATCAGTCCCATAAGCCCCGGAGGCAATACCAGGCGACATACCTCCAGGTACGCATTCTCTGTATTCAGGCCGCTCAGCGCCGGGTTGATACTTTTATAGATCATCGGTGGCAACATCCATATAACAGGACTCACCAGGTAAAGCGCAGCGAACAGGAATGCCACCTTCTTCGCTGCCACAGGCGATTCCACGCTGGTATACCGTTGTACAAAAGTCCAGTTCCCGCCGATATAGCTGATATGATACAATGCAAATGCTGCAATGAATCCAATGGTATACTCCCCATTGGTAATAGAGAAGAAATCCTCAGGTACATTATGCGCAAAACGCTCCCAGCCTCCTGCAGCATCCAGCGATAAGGGCAGTACGATCAGCACAGCGGCTGTCAGTATCACAAACTGCAGGATGTCTGTCACCATTACCGCCCACAAGCCGCCAATAGCAGTATAGGCGATCATCATCAGCCCCAGTACAATCGTACAGGCAGTTAAAGGAAAGCCCAGCGATACGCTCACCAGCTTTGCCACCGGGTACAACACCGCGCCTTTATTGACCAGTGATACGATCAGGAAAGTATAGACATAGAATTTCTGTACCGGTGCGCCCAATCGCTGGCGGATAAACTCCGCAGCGGTCAGCGCCCCTGTCCTCTTCCACCGCGGCGCCAGTAAGAAAGCTGTGATGATCCCTCCCAGGCACATCGTCCATTGGATGGTGACAGACACGAAGCCGTATTTATAAGCGATGCTGCCCCACGCCACAAAAGTGCCGGCAGAAAAGAAACTCATAAAGAGGGACAGTCCCCCGATAAACCAGGGCACCGCTTCCCCTCCTGCAAAGAAGGATTTCATATTCCTTCCCGTGCGGGCAAACAACAATCCGATGAACAGCACAAAGGCTGAAAAAACGAATATAACAGTGGTATCTATGGTCGACTTCATAATAAACTGATCTCAAGTATTTTCAAGCCAAATGGCGGTATCTGCACCTGCCATTCCGGGCTGGTAATTTCCATTCCTTCCTTCCTCCCTGTCTCATCCAGGATGCTGGCAGTAATGCCTTGTCCCTTCTTCACCTTAGCAGCGTCAAACTGCAGTACCGTCTGCTGCGCCTCGTCATCATCATTCAGCAGCATGATATATATTTTGTCATTTGTTGTACTTAATGCAGCGATGTAGTCTACCTGCGGATTAATTACTTTTAGCATACCATCCGGCATATATAACCGGGCCGCTTTACCGAATATCTTTCCAGGGGCAAATCCGTAACAGGTATGCGGCCCTACTTTGGGCGTAATAAAGCCATGAGGAAAACTAATGTTTCCTCTACTGCGGAGGCTAGTTTCCGATACCAGGTAATCCGTCAGCAATCCCACCTGCCACCATGCATGATGCGGATAAGGGCCGGCTCCGGCGTTCATCGTCGTCCAGTAGTAAGACGCCACACGCGTAGTTTTATCGACAAAAGCATCCCGCCCCCAGATGGCTGCACGGGCCATGTTGATAAACAGGGAATCATGTGTAAGCGCAAAAAGACGTACGAACATACCGGCATGACTGGCCAGCATAATAGGTCCATGCAAATTCGCTGACCCCAGGCTGCCGCCATGTTCAAAACTCAGCCCCGCCTGGCTGATCTGCCAGTCTTCCCATTCCTGTCCCTTCACCATCTTTTTTGCCCTTGAAGGAATTGGGTGCGTATACACAGATGCGGTATATATCCGCGCAGCGGCGATAGCGGCCTTTTTATACCGTTCTTCGCCGCAGAGATCATACAGGTCCAACAAAGCCTGAACGGTCTGCCCTGTGGCAAAATCGGCCACAAAACGGGCATCTCCGCATACCCCAAGGAAAGCTCCCTTGTCAACGCCCTCACGCATCAGCCAGTCAGCCCCCTTGCGTGCTGCCGCCAGGTACTTTTTATCATTCAGTATACGATAAGCCACCAGTAGCCCATAGAAGGTCGGACGCAGATCGGGAATATCTTTAAAGACAGCCTTTGTCGTAGCGTCGTCATAAGCTACTTCCCAGTGACCGTCAGCATGCTGCCATTGCAGTAACTTATCCGCTCCCAGGCGAAGTCGTTGCAGCAAGAGCTTATTGTCAGGCTCAAACAGTAATATATTTCCCATGTCCAGCATGGTATAGTAAGTCAATGCGACAGGCTCCACATAAGTGCCCCATTCTTCCGTAAAACGTTGCTTTTTCCACAGGTAGTACTGGCCGACAGCTGCACCCTGGAAAAAGCCCGGTTCCGCCTGTTGCTGCGCCAGTTTAAAATTCAGGGCGGCCGGCAAACGTTTCTTCAGCAACACACTGTCGCCGGTAATAGTTGCCAGCATCCACATAGCTCCATAATCAGAATTCTTCATAGCATCCCTGCCGGAACCTACTACCCCGCCCAGGTATGCCTGTGCACCGATCTCAAGTCCCTTATATTGGAAGGTATGCCACATGGAAGTACTGTCGTTATCCAGATAGTGCAGCATGGACATGATCCTGTCAGATACAGACTGCCGCGTTGTTTTCAGTTTCAGCTGATCCGGGAAACGGTATATATCATTCACCGCGTGATTGTACACTGTATACCAGTCTGCCGGCTGCACCGTATATCTGAAAGAAAAGGTGCGTTGTTCTCCCGCATCCATGTACGAACCGGTTTGTCCCAGTACTGGATGATAAGCGACCGGCGTATAAGCACCTTCCCTGTTCATCACGGACAGTCCCAGTTTCCAGAGATTATGTGTATTCTCATCTTTTTCCCAGGGATCACGCCCTGTTCCCGGTTCGGGTATGACAGCAAGAGTAATACCGTCTTTCGTTACCAGCGGACTTAATGTACTGGCGGTACGTTCCCGGAAAATAACCGGTTTATCGGGTATCCCCTGTCCATAACCATAGCTAAGTACGAGATCATGTTGTACGGTATTACTTTGAAAATACCCGGGTATCATGGCAAAATCAGGCTGCTTATCTTTCACCGTTGCCAACGTAGGCGTAGCGATCGAATAATAACCCGCCCGCTTTGCCCTTAGCGTGATATTCACCAGTATATCATGATGGAATCGCTCATCCAGCTGCCATTTGGCGCTCAGGTCCCAGTCTTTGGATGTTCCTGAAAATACCAGCCCATCTGCTGTCTTTTCTACTTTATCCGGATAAAAGTGGATAGCTGTACCGGCGGTGTTCATACTCACCGGGCTTAAATTACTCTCCCAGTTCCGCACCAGGTAGTTGTATTCTTTCAGCGAAAAACCACCGGGATGTGTATCCGCATAATGCAGGTCCGGTGTGCTGTCGGGCTTACCTGCACTATACAGTAACAGGTACTCGCCCGACAGATTGCTCAGCCCCCTACCAGCTATGTTAAGACCTTTAAGCCGGTATCCTTCTTTCGTATGCGACCATTCCAGCAACAGCTTATCATTCTGCAAACGTTGCGCATATACACGCTGTCCGCAGAAGAGGATGATCACACTATAAAACATTACTATCCATCTCATGCCTGTTTCATTTTACTGCCATGCAGGGTTTTGTTTCAGCAGATTGTTAGCATTCACTTCACTTTGAGGAATGGGAAAATACTGGTTCCTCGCTTGCGGATTTCTCACGCGGTATACATCATTGACAGCCCCGGGAATCACCTGCCGGAAGGTATTGGTACGTGTAAGGTCATACCAGCGGTCACCTTCAGCAAACAGCTCCCAGCTACGCTCCTGTAATACCGCTGCAATGAACGCATCGCCACCCAGTCCTTCTGTCAGTCCATCCAATCCTGCGCGGGTCCTTACCCTGTTGATGTACTGATAAGCATTAGCCGTTGCGCCATTCAGCTTCGCTTCCGCTTCTGCAGCGATGAGATATACATCTGCCACTCTTAAGATAGGAATGTTGGTGCTATGAAGCCCACCAACAGAATTACGGTCTGCATATTTCTTCACCAGCACGCCATGTGTGGTAACAGGTGTAATAGCCGACTGCCGCACTGTCACACCTTGTTTGTTGACATAATTGGTATCCAGCAGCAGTCTCCGTTTATCCTTCGGATCGAATGAATCGAAGAAAGCCTGGTAAGCAAACGCTGATCCATAGGATGTGGCGCCATACGCAGGAGCAGCGCTTCCCGGCGGACCATACAAACTCATGATCTGAGAGCTGCGGCCATTGGTAACAGACTCTGCTTCGAATGCCCACAGGTTCTCCTTCCTCGCTGCATCTTCACGGGTAGCATCGTATACATCGGTCACATTGTCCATCAGCCCTATGCCTGTAGCACTGTTCAGCACCTTCTGCGCTTCACGCAGCGATACTGCCCAGTTCTCATTATAGAGCGCTGCCTTGGCATATAAGGCCGCAGCGGCTTCCTTACACGGACGGCCTTTTATCAGCGATCCGCTGTAGTCAGGCAGATTAGCCTCCGCAGAATCAAGATCCTGGAAGATCTGTCTGTATACATCTGCCTTAGGACTTTTGCTAACATAAGCATCATTGATCGACTGACTGGCTTTGATACGGATCACAACATCACCGAAGTTCTTTGCCAGGAACCAGTGGAAGAATGCCCGCAAAAAGTAAGCCTCTCCAATAATCCCCTTCTTACGCGCCTCATTACTCATCTTTGTATTGGGCACCTTCAGCAATACCCAGTTGGCATTTTCAATGCCTGCATAACAATTGTTCCATATATCAATAGGTGATTCGTTGGACCGGCCGTAGCTAACCACCGCACTATACTGGGGATCAAAACTAAAAAGTGTGTACGTATCCCGTCCCACAACGGGACGCGGATACACCTGGTCTGCACTGAAGTCAGGAACCAGCAATGCCGAAGGACCAGCATACAGATCGGCCAGCTCACTATATACTGCAGCCAGCGCGGCTTCCGCATCTTCTGCAGTCTGGTAAAAATTTTCTGTATAAATGGATGAATAGGGCGTCTCTTCCAGTTTACTGCAGGAAAAACAGGATAAGGTGAAGAGAGAGACAACACTATATCGTAAAAGTATGTTTCGCATGTTGAAGCATTTTTAAGAATGAGATATCAGAAACCTACCTGCAGTCCCAGCAGGAAAGAACGGGCAGTGGGATACACAAGGTTGTCCACTCCTATCTGTTTGTTGGAGTTGCCAAACGTGTTCACTTCCGGATCAAAACCGGTATAGTCAGTGATGGTGAACAGGTTGTTCGCACTTACATATACCCTTGCAGAACTGATATTCCTGATCTTTGGTAAACGGTATCCTACCGTGATATTCTTGCAACGCAGGAAGGAGCCGTCTTCCATGAAACGGTCTGTCAGCGGAATGCGTCCTCCCTGGAAACCGCTTACATATTCATTACTGGGATTCGTAGCTGACCAGCGATTCACCAGCGCTTTGTACATATTCCTGCTGCCCAGCGGGTTCTCGAAGGAATAACGTACAAGATTGTACACCTTATTCCCCTGTGTACCGGCAAAGAATGCACTGAGATCAAAACGTTTGAAACTCAGGTTAGTGGAAAATCCATAGATGAAGGAAGGATTGGCATTCCCTACAATTTCCTGGTCGCTGGCGCTGATCACATTATCCTTATTGAGATCCCTTACCTTTACCCCGCCAATACGGCTACCGGAGCCTTCCAGCACAGTTTCATCCTGTTGGTAGATGCCATTAAACATGTAGGTCTTGAACAATCCCAGGGGCTCGCCTACTCTCATTACCTGGTAATTACTCACCGCATATTCTGTTAGTCCGCCGTCAAGTCTGGTCAGTTTATTTCGATTCAGGGAGATGTTTCCTGCCACAGACCATCTTACTGCTTTATCGAGAATGATCGCATCCATTGACAACTCTATACCCTTGTTTTCCATACTTGCAAAGTTGCCGGTCACTTCATTGTATCCTGAAGAACCAGGCAATGTCTTCACAAAAAGCAGATCGTCTGTTTTCTTATGATAGATATCCGCTGTGACGTTTACGCGGTCTTTCCATAATCCCAGGTCAAAGCCGAAGTCAGCCTGAAGAGAGCGTTCCCATTTCAGGTCCTCATTGGCGATACCTGTAGGCCTGATACCGGTCATGGCTGCGTGATTAAAATAATACATGCCGGTAGTACCCTGTAGAGACAGCGATTTATACGCATCGATAGCACCTGCATTACCCGTCAAACCATAACTGAATCGGAACTTCAGATTACTGATAGTATTGCTGCCTTTCATAAAGGGTTCTTCCGAAGCCCGCCATGCGATAGCAGCTGCAGGAAAGAAACCGTATTTATTATTCTTACCGAACTTCGTAGAACCATCCACACGGGCAATCAGGTCCAGCATATATTTATCGCGGAAGCCATAGTTGATACGTCCCATGTAGGAGTCCAGCCTATCCCTGGAACGGCCGCTGCCCACCGTCCTTTCCGTGGCCAGCTGCACCGCTTCGTTGAGGGTGGCGTCATTAGGAAATTTACTGGCGCTGATCGTATTGGAGTTGGAGCTATTGGCCTGCGTAGCGAACAGACCAGTCACTTTCAGTGAGTGCTCTTTTGCAATACGCGTTTCGTATGTAATGATGCTTTCATGCAGTAAAACAATAGTGTTTGCATTGGTCTTTCCCGCAGTACCACCACCGGCAGCAAGATCGCCGCTGTTCATAATAGCGCGGGGAGAATAATAATCGTTCAGCGATCCTGATAATACAGGGTTGAAGTTAGCACGATAGGTAAGTCCCTTCAGAGGACTGATCTCTGCATAAATATTTCCCAGCGTCCTGTTGATCTTATCCCTGTTGAGGATCATAGACAGGCCTATGGGATTCACTACCTCGCGGTAACGGCCATTCTCCTGATCACCAAAGGGCCATATTTTGCCGTCTTCCCTGTAAGGCTTTAAGGTAGGCGGCGCACCCATAGCAGCCCCCAGGATGCTTTGGGTAATCACTCCCGCATCAATGCTGGTAGCCCCCGTAGGGATCGAGTTATTCACGACATAACTGGTCAGGATACTGGCCCCTACCCTTAGCAGGTCATTGACCCGGTGATCAAAATTCAGGCGGAAAGAATAACGGGTAAAGTCAGAGTTGATCACCACACCTTCCTGTTTGAAATAGTTACCAGACAGGGCAAACTGTGTTTTCTCCGAACCGCCTGCTACTGTGACCTGGTGATTCTGCATAGGTGCATCGCGGAAAATAAGATCCTGCCAGTCCACCCCCTCACCCAGTGCAGCAGGATTATCATAAATATTCGTCTTGAACACTTCATTCTCCAGCGCGGCAAATTCAGCCGCGTTCATCATCTCCATTTTCCGGGTAGTTTTCTGTACACCGTAATAGCCATCATAGCTGACCACCGTCTTACCGGCCTTACCGCGTTTAGTGGTGATCAACACTACTCCATTCGCCGCTCTCGCACCATAGATAGCCGTAGCAGAAGCATCTTTCAGTACCGCGACAGATTCTATATCATTGGGATTGACGATGGACAGGGAACTAACATCGTTAACTCCACCGGAATTTGACAGCTGTACACCATCCACTACATAAAGCGGCTCCGAAGTACCATTGATAGAGTTCACACCTCTGATGCGCATACTAATACTGCCTCCCGGGGCTGCGGAGTTCTGTGTGATCTGCACACCAGATACACGCCCCTGTAAGCCCTGTACCACATTAGAGATAGGCGTCTGTTTCAGATCAGCTGTTTTGACAGACGCAATCGCACCTGCCACATTTGCCTTCTGTTGTGTACCATAGCCCACTACCACCACCTCATCAAGATCTTTTTTACTGGCCTGCAGCACCACATTCAGCTGACTCCTGCCCGCAACAGGTATCTCCTGCGTGACGTATCCCGTGAAAGTGAAAACCAGTGAAACGTCTGCCTGTTTAAGCGACAATGAATAAGCGCCATCCGGCCCGGACACTGTTCCTGTGCCGGCCCCTTTTACCCTGACCGTAACCCCTGGCAGCGCCTCCCCGTTTTCAGCGCCCGTTACCCTCCCTTTCACAGTCAACTGCTGCGAAAAGGCAATTATTGGGAGCAGTAAGATTGGGAAAATTCCCATGAAATGAATAACGTGTTTTTTCATAACTGTGGTTCTAGGTTGTTAAGCCGGCATAAAATGAATAGTACCAGAATGCTGTATTTACCGGCATTTTCTACGTAACATGGAATTAAGATGGTTCAAATTTTCACAAACAATTTGATGGATCAAAATATTTTCAGGAGTTTTTTTGATGGGAACGGTTCCAATTTTTTGGGATAGTTCCCAAAAGCTTATTTTTATATCCCCGTTCACTAAAATCGTCCACGTATGAAGTCGAAGTACACGACCATTATAGATATCGCGCGTCAATTGAACATCTCCAAATCCACGGTTTCCCGGGCGCTCACGGGTCATCCCAACGTAAAGGAGCCCACCCGCAAGGCGGTGCTTGAACTGGCCAGTTCCATGGAATACCAGCGTAACTCGCTGGCGCTGGGCTTCAGCAAACACACCACCAATACCATCGGTATCATGGTGCCTGAGTTTATGTCTACGTATTTCCCATCTGTTATTGTAGGCGTGCAGGATGTGATGCAGGCGGCGGGTTACAATGTGGTGATCTGTCAGCAGAATGAATCCTATGAATCAGAAGTATCCAATATGAAGCTGTTGCTGTCTTATCGTGTGGATGGTATCATTGTATCGCATACAAAAGAGACGCGTAATTTCGATCACTTTACGCTGGCGCAGCGGAGAGGCGTGCCACTGGTGTTCTTCAACCGTGTACCAGACGATATGAATGTACCGAATGTGGTGGTCAACGATTATGAAGCTGCCTTCCAGGCAGTGGAACACCTTATTGCCATAGGGCGTAAGCGCATCGCTCATCTGGCAGGGCCGGAATCACTGGTAAATACGCGTTTGCGCAGACAGGGTTACCTTGATGCATTGAAGAAACATGACATCCCTTACAATCCTGATCTTGTATTGTCATACGACCTGACCACAGAAAAGGTGAAGATCTACATGAAACACTTCCTGGACCTGGCCACCCCGCCGGATGCCTTGTTCGCCATCAATGATCCTACTGCTATTGCAGCTATGGAAGTAGTAAAAGCAAAGGGATTAAGAATTCCTGAAGACATTGCCATTGTCGGTTTCAGCAATGACTTCTCGGCGCAGCTGGTATATCCTGGTCTTACAACAGTAGCGCAGCCCACTGCTGATATTGGTCGTACTGCCGCAGAGATGCTATTGCAGGAATTAAAAGCGAAGGTTAAAAATGATTATACTATCAAGAAAGCGCCTACGATACAGTTGCCCACGAAACTTATTGTTCGCGAGTCAACTGTATCGCCATCAAAATTGAGAAATAAATAAAGTTACTGTGCGATCTTTGTTAATAGTACGGTTACTGAATCCGGTTTTGATAAAAACGGAGAATGGCTGGTATTAAGCTGATAAAGGGATTTAATACCAGCTGCAGCGGCCATATGGTCCTGCAAAGCAGGTGATATTACATGGTCCTGTAAGGTCTTTATATATACTTTAGGAACTGAGCCATACTTTGCATCAGTAAGTATTACCTTATTCGTAAAAGGTATTGCCGGCTCAACCCTGTAATTGCTCAGTAAGCGTTGTTTCACTTCTTCTGAACCGTCCTGGATAAAGATATCAACAATGTTTTCATGTACGACATCGAGCGTCAGTTGATCAGATGAAGGCAACAGTGATTTGCCTAGCTGTGAACCGGCATCTGTTTGTGCAATATCTAACAAAGATTGGCCACTAGCGGGCAGGAAAGCACCTATGTAAACCAATTTTTCAATTTTTGAGGGCACCTGTTCAGCCACAGCTGAAATAACAACACCCCCCAGACTATGGCCTACGAGAATAGCTTTACCATTTACTTTCGACAATGCATCAATGACCTTATCCCTGTAAACATCAATAGTTAAATTTTGAGGTGCGGTCTGGTCAGCAGCATGACCTGGCAATGTTACAACGATCACCTTATGCCCTTCCCTTTCAAGGCCCAGCTTTACGGAATCCCAAACATACGGCGCCTGCCATGCCCCGTGTACAAGTACATAAGTTTTAGACGATAAACTTACATGATCATCATCTTTTGAACATGATGAAAGTACCACATTGTAACTAACTGCAAATAGCAGCATTAACATTATTTTATTCATAATTTATGTTGCCTGCTTATAAAGGCAACACAAAACTATCTTTGAAAACAATGGATAATTTTAACCGAAGTTAAAATTACAATGTACCCGGAACAACAATATATCATCTCAGAGATTGCTGCTTCTGCAATATACGTTTCCGGATCCTGCTTAGTGATGGACCTTCTATGCCGAGGTAGGATGCGATATGATATAAAGGCACAGACTGAACAATATCAGGATGTAACTTCAGCATTTCTGCATATCTGGCTTCCGGAGTTTTAAACAGAAAACCTTCCGTATTACTCATGACAACGTTAAGCGCCGACTCAGCGAATATTCTGCCGAAGCGTTCCCAGGCTGGTGAGGTTTTATAAAGGTGCTGAAGATCATCATAATGAATGTACATGATCTCCGATTCAGCCATTGATGCTGTAAAATATTCACAGCCTGTCTGGCTTAAAAAACTTTTGAACGAACTCATAAACTGGTCACTGGTAAAGAAAAGCATATTCCTTTCCGTACCGGACAGCTCATGATATTTGTATACGCGAAAAACACCTGAGAGCACAAAACCGAGATATTTGCAGACGTTTTTATACTCATTATAGAATTCCCCTTTCTTATAAGACCGATGTTGCCAGTAAGGAATTGATATAGCAAAACTCTCCTCATCCATATCAGACAACTGATGAATGACGTTCTTCAATCGTTCAATTCTGTCCATACGCTGGTTGTCCTTTTTTCTTACCGTAAGTGCCGTTCACATACAACGACTTGTTAAAATAATGATGTCTGCGCTTTGACGCTATTTCCGGACGATGGTTTGTTCATCTATTTCACGTTTCAGAATGTCAACCAGCATTTTCATCTGGGTAATATCTTTTGAAACCCGGGCAACCAATATCCCCCCTTCTATCATGGCATATGCTTTCAGGGCAAACTCACGGTAATTCCAGTTGGGGTTAAATATTCCGTCCGCCATTCCCTGCTCCAGGATATCCACCATTCCCTGCTGAACTGTACAAATAGTCTGATGTACTTTCTCCCTGATCACCGGGCTGGTATCATCCGCTTCCATACCAAAATTCATCATGGGGCAACCACCTTGTACCGGCGGATTAAGTGGATCACTTAAATAGTCCAGCAGACCAAAAAATTTCTCCTTCGCACCGGTATATTTTTCTGCTTCTGCAGATATTTTATCCATGAACTGTTTCAGATTCCAGTCAACCGCACAATAAGACAGCTCCTCCTTATTTTGAAAATGGACGTAAAGGCTCCCTTTTGCCATCTGCGTCACTTCCATAATGTCAGTAACTGCCGTGGCAGCGACGCCTTTTGTATTAAACAGTGGTGCTGTCTTTTCAATAATAAATTGCCTGGTTTTCTCCGCTTTGTTCATTCCTGATCGATTTTTGTCTTTACAAATATAGAATGAACGATTGTTCATTTTGTCATTTCCACGTAAAATAATACCCCATCCGCACAAATGAACGATCGTTCATTATATATTTACATCGTCAATCATAGCTGTGATACAGTAAACAATAAGTAATAACGCGTACAACAATACGCAGCTCTGCCAGGCTAAGCCTGATCAACTATCCCGGCAGACCAAAACTATCAGAATAGCAAGAAAGGAGTTCTTAAAAGGGACTATCTCAAATCCAAACACGATAATATAGTTAGATAAAATGAGTACTTACAAGACTTTAACTGCACCTACCCTGTTTGTGGATGTTGCAGGCGTAAAATTTGCATACCGCCGCTTTGGCAACAAGAATAACCTGCCATTAGTATTCTTTCAGCATTTTACGGGAACGCTGGACAATTGGGACCCTGCTGTACTGGATCCTCTTTCGGAAGAACGTGAGATCATCATATTTGACAACCGTGGCATTGCCGGTTCCGAAGGAGAACCTGCCACCACTACTGCTGAAATAGCCAAAGATGCAGTGGCTTTTATTGACAGCCTTGGACTGAAGAAAGTGGACCTGTTCGGCTTTTCCATGGGTAGTTTTGTAGCCCAGCAAGTGGCTGCAGACCATCCTGAACTGGTCAACCGTATTATATTGGTGGGTTCAGGTCCCAGGGGTGGTGAAGGACTGGAAACATTCCTGCCACAGGTATGGGCATTATTCGATAAGCAATACAATCAGCCGGATGAATTATTGCTCGATACCTTTTTTGCCCCCACAGCATCCAGCCAGGCAGCAGGATGGCGTTTCCTGGAACGCATCAGATCAAGAAAAGAAGACCGCGACCTTCCAATCAGTGACAAAGTTATTCCTGCGCAGCTTGCGGCCATTTCCGAATGGGGTAAAAAACGGGAGGGTTCTTATGAATATCTCGGCAAAATTGCTCATCCGGTCCTTGTCGTTAACGGAAAAGAAGATATTATTTTTCCGACAGTGAATTCTTATATTCTGCAACAGCATCTACCCGACGCACAGCTGATCATCTATCCTGATTCCAATCACGCTTCTCATTATCAGTTTCATGAGAATTTTGTGCTTCAGGCAAGACTGTTTCTGAACGGAACGCTATGATACAAGCAGCATATTTTATCTGCCAGGCATCAATATTTTGACCTGGTTCAAGACCACGGGTAAAGCGATTTGATCGCTTTACCCGTTAACACCTGGTATTTTTTCAGCAGGAAACATACTACCGCGATTAGTAAAATACTGTAACGCGAAAAGCTACCCGTATAAAACGGGCAGCTTTTTTTTTGCCATTGTATAAACCCCGATCAGATCATTCAAAATATGATCTATGCTTTCTGATAAATTCGCGTACACCCACCGGCTCCCGGCCAGTGATGTCTTTTACAGCAGTATTCGTTCCGGCAAACAAACCATTGCGGCAATCCTGCGCAACGTTTGAAATATGCTGTATAAAGTGTGGATGATATCCCTGCTTCGCGGCCTCAGTCTGGTAAGTCTCAATACTGATGGGCTCATAAGTAATCTTTCTGCCTAACTCCTCACTCAATATTTCCGCAAGCTCAAATACGTCATATTCTACGGGACCAAAAAGCGGATAAATTTTCCCTTCATGATCACCAGGCTTAACAAGCAAATCAGCAATCACCCTTCCCTGATCTTCTGCGGCAATAGGCGCATAACGCCCTTCACCAAACGGCAGGATGACTTTGTCAAGCTTCTTTATCGAATCACTGTAGATCAGCCATTCCGCAAAAAACGTGGGGCGAATATGGGTTACTTTCAATCCGGAGAGATCAAGCATACGCTCCGCCATCCAATGGTCCTGCGCAGCATTGCTCTTTGCTTCCCGCCTTGCTGAAATCTGAGACATGTTCACAATGCTGGTTACGCCTTCCTCTCTTGCAGCCTGAATAATATACGCGGTTCCTATAAGTATGCCGGGCGTTAATATCGGATAGATAAAGTACACACCGGTAATGCCCTTCATTGCCCGGCATACTTCGTGAAAGTCCAGCAAATCGCCCTGAACTACTTCAACTCCCATTTTTTCAAGTTTTGCAGAACGCTCGTCGAGTTTATGGACGAATGCTCTTACTTCTACTCCCTTCTCCAATAATGCCGGAATTGCATAACCGGCAGTGTAACCTGTTGCTCCTGTCACCAGGATTTTTTGCTTTTGGCTCATTATATACATATTTAATTTGCACGACACCGTCATGCAGAAAACATACCGATCGGTATATTTACAGTCAAAAAAAAGGTTTTAAATGTTCCATTCACAGAATAAATCCATCTGTCAATGACCGATTTATTCCATGTTAGATGAGACGATCATCCATCTCATTTTCAGAATACAAATCTAATAAAAAAACCAATCGGTATTTTTTATGAGGAAAATATTTTCAAAAAATAATTCCACCAGTAAGATAATTTACTGTTCAAATACTTCTCGATATTAATTACCATTTCATCAAAATACCCTACCACAAACAGTTTCTGTCAACATTACACAATTTATTTATTGGATCATATCGTTTTTCTTAAACAAAGAAAAACACATTCCTCCATCGTGTAGTTCAGGTATTTTAATACCTTTTGGTATATTTGTAAAATGGAAAATAAACTTTCTAAAGCAGATCGGACACGTCAGCATATTGTTGAAACCACTTCAGTTATCTTTAATATCAGAGGGTATGCCGGCACGTCTTTGTCCGATCTTACTGAGGCCTCCGGCCTGACCAAAGGAGGCATCTACTGCAATTTTTCTAACAAGGAGGAGATCGCACTTGCGGCGTTTGATTATAATTACGATAAGGTTTTCAATCAGATCTATAAAAAAGTAGCAGAGGCGACTACTTGCTATGACAAAATAATGGCTTATGTCAGGGTATACGAACAACTCTCCCGCAAGGGCTCACCCCAGGGAGGATGCCCAATTCTTAATACCTCCGTCGAAGCGGATGATACCAACAGTCTGTTGAAAAACCGGGCAGCCAAAGCTATTAATAAATGGAAAAAAGAATTGCAGGAATTACTTCAAACAGGTATTGGAAAGGGTGAATTTAAAACGAACTTTGATATAGTACAAATGGCGTTATCGATCATCGCGCTTATCGAAGGCGGGGTTATGATATCGAAAGTAACCAACAGTCAAACCAATCTGGACAAAATCCTTAAAACAGTTGGCATATTGCTGGAAGAGATCAAAATATAAGTCGAAAAACGTCCTACGGTGCTGCTGCCGACGAAGCTGATCGTCAGGGAATCTACCATGGTGAAAGAGAAAACAAAGAAACGGTAAGGACTACTTATCAATACCGTATTTGATCCCCACTTGCCTGAATAGCGCTTTTAGCATGTCCAGCTTCTGCTCGCACGGCTCTCCCAGAGATATTTCGTCGCTGCTTTCTCTTGTATTCTGGCATTCAAAACATATTTCAATGAAGGCTATCACTTTGCCATCACTGTCCCGAAACAATATCGCATTCCGGGGTATATAACATCCTGATCTACTCGTGGTCCAGATATTTCCCGTGTGGCCATAATTGTATAAAATATCCGTCAATGTGTCAATCTGAGCAAGCGTCATTGTCCTGATCTCTTTCATTCCCACTGGTATAGCCTTAATCGTGTCAGGGCTGTCCCTCTCCAAAAGCAAGCCAACATCTCTCATCTGCTCCTCTCCTTTAGTGAAGCTAAATTCGCCATTGTCGGTAATCTTCACTAGTCCATCAAAGGATATCATCTGGATCTGAGCAGACAGGTTAAAAGGATAATGCTTTATTCTTGACGCAAATGAAAAATGGGTTATCTGCGCGCAGTCCGGTTTATAGATCTTCCTGGGAAGTGGAGGTGGTGGTTTCTTCTGCGCATACAGCGATTGTGCCGTGAAAAGCAATACTGCATATGCAGGTATTTTTAATAGTCTTAAACTAATGCTGGGATGATGGGTTACTTCTTTCATAGTAGGGTTAGATTTAATAGTAAAATACGAATATAATCAACAAAACCAAATAGACTCCGGAGGAGCCATGGATCCATAATCCTGGGAACTGAATGATCCCCCTGCCCGTAAAAACGTAAAAAATACCCAAATACCAGTATGTTAATTCCCCCGGCATTAACTAACTTTGCCATATGTTCAAGAACGTGCGTTTTATTATCCCCTTGTTTATTATCTCCGTTTTATTGTCATCATGTTTTGAGATCGTTGAAGATGTAACAGTGAAAAAAGACGGTAGTGGAAGTATGAAGTTGACCCTCAATTTCAGTCAGAGCAAAACAAAGATCGGGGCAATTATGCTGATGGACAGCATTAATGGCTATAAGGTACCAAACCGCAATGAAATAGAGGACCAGATAGAACAGGCAGCGGCAAGGCTCAAAACCATCAGGGGTATCTCCAATGTAAGCCATACTGCCGACTTCACGAATTTCATTGCCAGCATCAACTTCTCTTTCAGGAATGTAGCAGATGTGAACAATCTTGTCAAAGAACTATTGGCTGAAACGGACATAAAGACTAAAATTCCCCTTTCCTACCGCTATAACCGGGAAGAAGCGCTGTTTTCAAAGGACTATACCTTCTCCCCGGATGTCAAAGAACAGTTTAACAGGCTGAAGGAACGGGACAAAGAAGTTTTCCGGACAGCCTCCTATATCAGCATCTTACGTTTCGAAAACACGATCAGCAGCTATAGCAACCAGGGGGCAAAGATGTCTAAAAATCAGCTGGCTATTATGCAACGTCTTCCGGTATCAGACCTGGTGAGTGGCAAAGCCAACATATCTAATCAAATCCAATTATCACGATAGAGCATGAAACGATTATTACAATTGGTAACCCTGGTAACCTGTGCCAGTTATACCGCCACAGCACAAGATCTTGCCTATAAGATCCCTGAAAAAGCATTCAGCGTATTTTCTGTAAAAAGCGATCAGCTGTTCAAACTATACCCCGCCGCCGAATTCAATAACAGCACGCTGGGAAAGAAGTTGCTCGCACAGTTATCCAAAACCACCGATAAAGATTACAAAAGCATAGAGGACCTGGGCATGAACCTGTCGTCCAGTGTTTACTACTATTACCTGGTGACGGATAGCATCAACTATCACGGCCTTTTAATACCACTTGCAGACAGCAAAAAGATAGACGCACTGTTCGCCAAACAAGCTGACAGCATCCAAAAAGTGAACGGTGTAAATATCCTGCCACGCACTAAACAGAAAACTGTGATCGCATGGAATGAGCAGTTCCTGTACCTGACCTATGGCACTGTAAACACCTACTTCCTCAAGGATTCTGCCAACGCTGTAAGGTATGGCATGCCTGTGTTGTCCAGCGACGACTATTACCAATACAACGAGGAAAACACTGACGCCACTGCCGCACCGGCAATAGATACCGTTGCTATGGCAGATATCCCCCAGGAAGGTGTAATGGATACAACAGCTTACCCGGATAGTGCTGTAGTGGAAATGCCTCCACCTCCGCCTGTAATTGAAAGTGCACCTCCTGTATCTGAAGCTCCTTCAGAAGAAACACCTGCTGAGGAAACACCCGTTGAAGATGTACAACCGTACGATTACGAGGAAAGGAAAAGAATGATAGACAGCATTGCCACCATCTGGCTCACCACTGCCACCCGGCAGATATTCGATAAGCGCAATACAGCGCCTTCCATTCTGAATAATCCATCTTATCTGCGCAGTGCTGACAACAGCGCCGTTGCTACTTACTGGATGGCAAACCTGGAAAGCCTTTATACTTCCTTCATCCCCTACAAGCTATTGAAATATGGCAACATCATGCGCGGCTACGGCAACATCAACGCCAGGCTGTACATGGGGAAAGAGAACATCCGCCTCACCAGCGAAATGGGATTGGATGCGGAGAAATCAGCCATGTATGAAAAGATCTGCGATCATAAGCTCAACAAAGATTTCCTGAAATATATCAAGAGCGACAGCCTGATAGGATTCATGAGCTATTCCTTCAATACAGAAGCATACATGAACGAAATGCCTAAACTGCTGCTACAGTCTTATGGTAGTAACAGGTATTCAGAAGAAATGGCCATCGCTGCCGATTTAGTATCTGTCATGCTGGATGAAAAAGCGATCGCCCAGGTAATAAAAGGTGATGCGTTGTTCCTGTTGACTAACCTCAGCGAGAAACAGGTTACCTATCAGACCTATAACTACAACGAGGAGACATTTGAATACAAGGATACTGTCATGACCAAAACAGAAACACTACCAGATTTTCTGTTTATGCTCTCTTCTGATGATACCCGCTTGTTTGAACGGCTGTTGAACTATGGCATCAGGAAAGAGAAGATCGTGCTCAATAACGGTATTTATTCCATCGCCCAGTCAAAGAAAAATCCGTTCACCATGCGTGCACTCATCAAAGACGGTATCGTATTCCTGGGCACCTCCCTGCAGGATCTCACTCAGATCCATGACGGTTCTTTCAAAGGTAGCCTTGACAAACAGCACAAAGAACTGCTGACGAAGAACAACATCGCCATGTTCTTTAGTCCAAAAAGTCTCAGCGCCAAAATGCCGGCGCGGGAGCTGGAAGACACAAACGAGAAGATCAGCAAACTGCTGGCCGGCGCCGGAAATGTATACATCACTTCCGCAGGATTAAAAGATGGGTATATCTCCGGTGATCTGACCATCGATGTTCCGAAAGGAGAAGAAAATGCACTGAAATACTTCCTTAACCTCATTGAGGATATGGATAAACTTAAATAGTGCAGCTTCAAGATAAACATGCTGACGACACAGCATAACAACAAATACGAATAAATCCGATTCATCTTAGTTGATTTTGAGGGTTTATAAATAATAAAAATTCACTTCATCAATGCCTTTGGGAAAGTCTCTTTCTCAAAGGCATTTTTCTTTCTATTTCTCTTGCACAATGCAATGTTAGGGAAGAATTTAAAGCGGTTTTGAAGAATGTATATAAAAGCCTCTAATCCTGACATAAAAGCCTTAAATCGCGTGATAAAAGCCTCTCGTGTATAAACTGTAATGCAAGTTTTTCGCCGTCACTATGCAAAACCTGCCAACACTGGTTCAAAAATGGTCCTTAACTGCGGAATATTATCCCTTAACGACGAAAAAGGTGAACTCATGATTTATGAAATAATTGCATATCGTATGTATATCGCCTGCATGTAACCAGGATACAACTTGCATGTAACTAGCATCTTCCTCCGTCTTTCCTCCGTTCTTCCTCCGTTCTTCCTCCGTTCTTCCTCCGTTTTTAACGTAAGAAGAACGGAGGAAGATCCTAATCATATGCTAGTTGTATGCAACTCATGTGAACGTGTTTTGATCCGGATCAGATTGACCCCCTGGGGTACATTTCATCCCCGGGGTGCCCCCGTTCCGGAATCCGGAGCGTACACCCATTCCCGTCCCGTCGTTATCTCCCCGCGCTACAAACACATGCAGAAGACAATTTACCAGCGTCAGACTGTTATTACTGCGGGTTAGATGGAGACTGCGGGCATTAGCCCTTGGAGAGCCCCTATACGATTGACAGGGGTTAAATAGTGTTCCAAAAGCCCATACGCTTGATAAGGCCAATACTTAGTGCTCGCAAAGGGGTACAGCCCGTAGTCCCATCTAACGCCGCAAGTATGTCAATCTTCCAATACCTACACGCTTGACAATGCTCAATACTTAGTACTCGCAAAGGGGTACAGCCCATAGTCCCATCTAACGCCGCAGGTATGTCAATCTCCCAGTACCCATACGCCTGGCAATGCTCAATACTTAGTGCTCGCAAAAGGCACATCCCACACGACAAGCATCTTCCTAATCCAATAATTCCAAAACTTTTGTATTTTCCCCCTCCAGGGGAACTACTTAGCATGCACGCTCATTCATACAGCGATAAAGAATTATTCCGGTTAATCTCGGAAGGCGACGAAAATGCCTTCCGCCAGCTGTTCCATCACTACGTACCCCAGTTGCAGCCACTGGCCCGGCATATTACAAAGATAGACGCTGTAGCTGAAGACATCATCCAGGAAACATTCCTGAAATTATGGATCAGCCGGGATAAGCTGTCAACAATAGAAAATCCCCGCTCATGGCTGCTGAAGATCGTTTTTCACCAATCATTCAGTTACCTGCGACGACAGGCGGTACATGACAAAGCAATAAACAAACTGGGAGAAGACCAGGAATTATTCACCCCGGAAACCAATCTCGCCTATACGACCATGGTGAAGCTGATCGGGGAAGCAGTAGCGCAATTACCGCCACAGGCAAAACGAATCTACCTCCTGAGCCGGGAAAAAGGGATGAAGATCCCGGAGATTGCAGATGAGCTGTCACTATCCCCTAATACCGTAAAAAATTCACTTGTACGATCCCTGCAAACGATCAGGAAATACCTGGAACAGGCAGGACACCTGCTCCCTTTTCTCTTGTTGTGGTTGCTGGAACTCTGACGCCTGAAATTTTTTTTTCACCCAATAGGTCCTTTTCCCTTACTTACGCGTCTGTTGAAACGAAGGCCAGTTGTTCCGGGGGGAACAAAGACCACGTTTCATGAGAAAAAGCCACGTTAAAAAACTGATTTTCAGTACATGACAGACCGTTTATCATACCTGGTAACACAGGTGTTACAGCAGGCTGCCACGGCAGATGAGCTGCAGGAGCTTTCCAATCTCCTGGAGGCTGATGGAGATGGTGTCATTTCCCGGCAAATAGAGGCATTATTAACGCAGGATATTGGAACAGGCAATATACCATATGATCATCAGCACTGGGACAATATCGCCAGCAGCATTTTGACGGCAGACAAGCCTGCTCAGACGCCATTAGTCCCCATCCGCGGCAATGGCAGGTGGCGTTGGGGTGTAGCTGCCTGTGTAGCATTATTCTTAGCGTCAGGCGGCGCCTGGTATTTGTTGCAGTATAAAGTTGTAAGGCCTATTGCCAACGTTGAGCAACAACAACACCAGGCAGACATTCCGCCCGGTGCAGACAGGGCCACGCTTACACTCGCAGATGGTACCGAAATTCCATTGGATAGTGCAACGCAAAACACATTGGCAAAACAAGGCAATACCATCATCAGTAAGCCCGGCAATGGCCGGCTGGCATATCAGTCAGGGTCTGTCCTATCCCAGGAAATCCCGCAATACAATATCCTGCGCACGCCCAGAGGCGGACAATTCCAGGTGCAACTACCAGATGGCAGCAAGGTATGGCTGAACG
Organism: Chitinophaga sp. CF418; assembly: GCF_900142925.1. Classification (GTDB taxonomy): domain Bacteria; phylum Bacteroidota; class Bacteroidia; order Chitinophagales; family Chitinophagaceae; genus Chitinophaga. The sequence goes on along the minus strand of NZ_FRCN01000009.1, from coordinate 31,867 downwards.
CCTCCAGCAGCCTGCGCTATCCCGTTGCTTTTACAGGCAACGCCAGAACCGTGGAGCTGAACGGAGAAGCCTACTTCGAGATCGCAGCCAATGCAACACAGCCCTTTATTGTGAAAGCCGCCCACACCAATATACAGGTGCTCGGTACACAATTTAATGTAATGGCCTATGAAGACGAGGCCAGCATTAAAACCACGCTGCTCACCGGCGCTGTGAAAGTGAACGATAAACGGCTGTACCCCGGTCAGGGCGCGAGTATCGACAGGCAGAGCGGAGCTTTATCCATGCAGGAGCATGTGAATACAGAAGCCGTCATTGCCTGGAAAAATGGTCTTATACAGCTTGAAGGCGAGGACATCCACGCCGTTATGCGGCTTATCACCCGCTGGTATGATGTGAGCGTAACATACAATGCACCTGTTAATGCACACTTCAGAGGTATCATTCCCCGGAATGTACCCTTATCGCAGGTGTTGAAAATGCTGGAAATGACAGGAGAAGTACACTTTACAGTAGCGGACAAACGGATCATTGTTTCACCATAAAATTCCACCTTACAAAAGCCTATAGATAGCATGAGTACCTGATATCCTTTTACCACAGATTGCCTGAGAACAAGTAACCGGAAGCGTCTGGACCACCTCCGGTTATGTTCAGGTTCTTAAGTACAATCGTTTACAGCAATTATTCTCTACTTACCCAAACCATACAAAAGTATGCAATTGATGCCTTTCTCCGAAAGCAATATGTTTTGCTTTGCCTGGAGCCGAACAATTCCACGATTACCAGTAAAACTATCACCGGCTATGAAACTAAAGCTGCTTTGTGTCATGATGATATTGTTGCAGATACCCGCCTGGGCGAATGCGCAAACGGTCAGCCTCTCGCTGCGGAATGCCTCATTGAACAAGGTTTTCGATGAAATACGAAAACAAACGGGATATACTTTCCTGTATACTGATGAGCAACTATTTCAGGGACGTGAAGTGACCATTGACGTGAAAAATGTGTCCTTACAACAGGCCCTGGATGCATCTTTCAAAAACCAGCCACTCTCCTACACCATCTCTGATAAGACGATCATTGTAAAGAGAAAACCAGCACAGTCCGCACCTGCACCTCCGGCTCCCGACAAGGAAGTAAAAGGCACTGTTGCCAATGAAAAAGGAGAGCAACTACCGGGCGCCACCGTACAGGTGAAAGGTACTGGCAAAGGAGTGATCACCAATGAACGGGGAGAGTTCAGCATCAGTATACCGGATGATAACGCAGTGCTGGTGATCTCCTCACTGGGTTACAACAAAATAGAAATACCCGTACAGGGGAAAACACAATTACCCGTTACGCTGACTGCATCCGCTTCGAGCATCAATGAACTCGTGGTAGTCGGTTACGGCGAACAGCGGAGAGCCACCATGACGCATTCCATCACAACCGTATCAGCAGCGGCATTTCAGGACCAGCCGGTAAACCGCTTAGACCAGGTATTGCAGGGAAGAGCGGCAGGCGTACAGGTCACCAATGCTGCGGGCTCTCCCGGAGGCGCAGTAAGGATACGTATCAGAGGTGCCAACTCCATCAACGGAGATAATGGCCCGCTGTATGTAGTGGATGGTTTTGTAGGCGCGGAATTTTTCGCCATCAATCCTGATGATATTGAATCTGTACAGGTATTGAAAGATGCTTCGGCTACGGCTATATTTGGTAGCAGAGGGGCGAACGGCGTCATCATCATCACCACCAAAAAAGGAAATAAAGGCGGATTGAAGGTGAATTTCACCTCCCGCTTATCTACTGCTACCGTCATCAAAAAAATGGACCTGTTGAATGCGGCCGACTTTGCAGAAACCGCTAATGCACACGCGCAGGCAGTAGGCACCGCCCAACCATTCACCGCGCAACAGATCAGCGATTTCCGCGCCAAGGGAGGGACTGACTGGCAGGATGAAATATTCAGAAGCGCTCCTGCACAGGAATACCTGCTGAGTCTTGCAGGTGGTAGTGATAAGACCAGTTATTTTATATCCGGCAACTATCTCGACCAGGATGGCGTGATCAACAACTCATTTTATAAACGCTATACCTTACGATCCAACATCAGTTCCACACTGTCCTCCAAAGTCACTGCCTTCCTCAATATCACAGGTTCTTACAGTGAAGCGCAAAATGTAGACATTCCTGCCGATGGCCCCAGCAGTCCGCTGGCACAGGCTATCACATGGTCGCCCACAGTACCGGTGAGGAAAGCTGATGGCAGCTTTACTATTACAGATCCCGTAGGTTCTGTTTTCTATAACCCGGTTGCACTCACCGTAGACAGACTGGCAGTAACAGACAGGATGCTGGCTAATGCCATAGGTGGTTTCAAATTTGAACTGCTGCGTGGACTTACCTTCAATACTCAATACGGGGTCAATTATCTGGAATACGAAAACAAAAGTTTTGCGGGTAAAGCCACCAATTCCGGCAGCGCCACCAGCAGTCTTCGTTCTAATAAAGAAATAAGATTACAGAGTACCAATACGCTGAATTATCACCGGGTATTCAACAATACACATAACCTGGATATCACTGCGGTATCAGAGTATCAGCAAACCACCTACAACTATCTTTCTGCAGGCGCTTCCAACCTGACATATGAATCGTTCCTGTGGAACAACCTTGCTTTAGGTACGCCCGGCAGCCCTGCTTCCGGATACTCTAAGTCTGCACTGTTCTCACTGGTAGGTCGTGTGAATTATGGCTATAAAGATAAATACCTGCTCTCCGGAGCACTGAGAAGGGATGGTGCATCCAAATTCCTGGGCAACAACAAGTATAGTTATTTCCCGTCTGTATCTGCCGGCTGGGTCATCACCAATGAACCTTTCATGCAGCAGGCACGTTTCATCAGCAACCTGAAACTGCGTGGCAGCTGGGGTTCTACCGGTAGTCAGAGTGTCAACGCCTATAGCACCTTTTCTTCATATTCCAGGATGATCGCCTCGTTTACCAATTCCACTTTCCTCAATGGCATTGTGCTGGGCAACATCGGCAATTCCGATCTCAAATGGGAAACCACAGAACAAAAGGACATAGGCATAGATGCTGGCATCCTTGATGACAGGATCAATATTTCTGCGGATTATTTTGTGAAAGATACCCGCGATCTGTTGCTGAATGAAAACCTCCCCATGTATCTTGGCGGCAATACCATTACCCGGAATGTCGGCGCAGTACAGAATAAGGGCTTTGAATTTTCAATAGAAGGGGCGGTTATCACTAAAGGTCCCATCACCTGGAATACCAGCCTGAATGCTTCCTTTATCAAAAACAGGATACAAACACTCGGGGCAGGAAAAAAACTGATCTTTGACCCCACCGACAGAAAGATCGGTGGCGGTATGTCGCCCCAGTCAGAATTCGTGATCATGCCGGGACAACCGCTGGGCGCTATCTGGGGATTGACCTACCTGGGCACCTGGAAACCCGGCGATAGTAAAGCACAGGAATTTGGGGCAGTGCCGGGCGATGCCAGATACCTTGACAAAGATAACAATGGTGTGATAGACGCTAACGATTATGGCGTGATCGGTACCGGTATTCCCCGCATATCCGCCGGATGGAACAACACCATCACTTACAGGTCATTTACCTTAAACCTATTCTGGCAGGGACTCTTCGGATTTGATAAACTGAACTACAACAAAGCTGCCGCTATGTATTACGGTGGTGATGCCCGTGAAGCTACCTTTGTAGATATAAAGAACCGCTACATACCCGGTGTGAACGAGACATCAGACATCCCCGGATTCAGCAGCACCAACAGGAACTTCACACAGAGCACCCGCTTCCTGGAAAAAGCAGACTTCGTGCGACTGAAGAACGTTAGCCTGTCTTATGATATCAGGAAACAGCAGTTAAAGAACCTCCTGGCTGTAAAGTTATTCCTGAGCGCCACCAATCTTTTCACCATTACCAGTTATAGCGGGATAGATCCTGAGGCCAATTCATCCGCCGGCGATATCAGGCAGGGCATCGATTTCGGCTCCTATCCAAATGCAAAGACCATCACCGGAGGTGTTACACTAAGCTTTTAAAGAATTGTTTATGAAAAGAAGATTCCACATGAAGAAAATATACATGGTCATTTGCCTGCTGTTGACAGCAGGATGCAGCAAACAGCTGACAGAAGATCCCCGCGGACTTGTTGGTGGTTCACAGGCGTTAAGCAGCGTAGCGGGGCTGGAATCGGCCCTTACAGGCGCTTATGGCAGCCTGATGGTACCCTGGAACAGCGGCTTCACTACCGTGTCACAGATCGCCATGACGATGGGCGCAGAAGATCTTACCACGCACCCCGGCTCCAACAAAGAAGAGTTCAGGGAATTTGACCGCTTCAATGTATCCTCGCTCAACAGCAGGATGAATCCCATCTGGTTGGGATGCTACAAGACCATACAATCCACCACCAATATCATCAACAATTACCACCAGGTGCAGGATGGCACTACCGCCACCGTGAACGCTATTGTGGGCGAAGCCAGTTTCCTGCGGGCCCTGTGTTATTACTGGCTGACAAGGCTATGGGGCGAAGTACCTGTTCTTCCTACGGAACAATATTCACCTGATCTGCTAAACCTGAGCAAAAGCGCTCCTGCTGTTATTTATAAGCTTATAGAGGAAGATCTGGCCAGAGCTGAAGAGATGGTGCCAGATAAGAAACGCGACCCGGGAAGGCCCAATAAAGGTGCTGTAAAGGCATTGCTGGCGGATGTATACCTGACAGAAGCAGGCTGGCCCCTGCAAGACCAGTCAAAATATGCACTGGCAGCTGCAAAAGCGAAAGAAGTGATAGATAACAAAGCTGCTTACAATTTCGATCTGTTCCAGGATGGTTATCTGAAGATCTTTGCAGGCGGTACTACAGAAGATGTTTTCACGCTATTCACCCGCGGACAATGGTCTACTTATAACTCTTTCTATGGCTTATCTACCATGCCCGAAAATGAAGGCGGCTGGAGTGACTTCTTCCCTGAGCTGAAATTCTTCCGGGGCTTCCCCGCAGGCAGCAGAAAAGATGCCACATTCTCCACAGAATTTGTTGTAGGCGGCGATACTATTCCCTGGCAGGAAACAACTACAAAACATCCTTACTACAAAAAGTTCACCATACAGTCTGGCGCTAAAAATGTATACATGTCCAACAATCCGGTGATCATGATCCGTTATGCCCATGTATTACTGATCTATGCTGAAGCACAGGCCCGTGCTACCGGCAGCCCTGATGCACAAGCCTATGCTGCGGTAAATGCCGTACGCCAGAGAGCCGGCCTTCTTCCATTGCCCGAGGGTTTGTCAGGAGCCGATTTTGCAGCAGCAGTAGTACAGGAACGTGCATGGGAATTTGCGGGCGAGTGGAACCGCTGGTTTGATCTCGTTAGACTGGAACAGGTAGAAGCCGCCAATGCAGACAAAGACCCGGGCGACCTGGCGCCTGCGGGAACGATCACCAAAAAGCAATACTGGATGCCTGTGCCGGGGGCAGACGCGATCATTAATCCGAATTTATAGCGTATATAACCCACACTTAAAATTTCCGTTATGAAAAACATCTCAACACTTCTCGTGTTGCTGGGGCTATTGTTATGCCATAAGCTCAGCGCACAATTTATGTTACTCGACGACATGGAGGGTAACGGTCCCTGTTCCGGAAGATGGACCTATTATGCCGGCAACACTACCACCGGAAAGGTGCAGTTTGGCGTGCCGAACCCGGCGCCCTCCACCCTCAATCCAAGCCCCCTGGTGGCAAAGTTCATCAAAGACACCAGCTGCTTTGAGTACATGACCGCCGGTTGCTCTCTTACTGACTCCTTTGACCTGAGCACTAACAGTGTGTTTAAAATGCTGGTATACGCCAGCACCAAAGACGAGATCATGTTTAAGCTGCAGCCGGGAAGCAACTACGGCAAAGCGGTGTATTTCACGTACAAAGTAAGCCAGGTCAATCACTGGGAAGAAGCCACCTTCAACTTCCAGAGCGTGAAAAACAGAACAGACCTGAACCGCGTGGAAGTCCATTTCATTGATGGTAAAAAGGCGGATGGCATTTTGTATTTCGATCTTGTACAAGCGCCTAATCCGACAAACATCACCATCTCCGGTCCCAACATACCTATGGGACAGGAAGATGGTAAAGTGATCACCGCAAAGGTCAACGGTACCACCTTTAAACCCGCACTGACACTCAGCAACTGGACCTCTTCCAATCTGCCGGCCGGTGTATCCATTGGTAGTGTACAGCGCCTCAGCGACTCCACCGCCGCTATTACGCTAAGTGGTAACTCGCCTGATAATTATTCTACCAAAACCTTAAAGCTGACTATATCCGGGCAGGAACTGACCACCGCCAATGCCGCTACCTATCCCGCGAAAGGAACTGTCACATTTGATGGTAATCCCGGATGGACCATGATCTATGACGATGAATTTGACGTAGCTGGTAAACCCGATCCTACTAAATGGACAGTTGACCCCAGGCCTAAAGGATGGATCAATGGCGAACAGCAAGTGTATACTGATACCACGTACGACAATGCAAAGGTCAGGAACGGGGAACTGGTCATCACCGGGAAAAGAGACTATCCGACAGGCGACAGTACAATACCCTGGTCGTCCGCACGCCTCATCTCACAGAACAAAATGGACTTCAAATACGGTAAAGTAGAAGTCAGGGCCAAACTCCCACGTGCCCGCGGTTCCTGGCCTGCCATCTGGCTCATGCCTACCACCAGCGCCTATGGCGCATGGCCGAAAAGCGGGGAGCTGGATGTCATGGAGCATGTCGGAAACAATTTCGGTACCGTCCTCTCCACTGTGCATACGCAGAATAACAACTGGACCAATGGCAGTCATCTTTCTGCTTCAAAAAAAATCATGGATGCAGATACCGTATTCCATGTATATGCCATGGAATGGACGCCTGACTCAATACGCTTTACCTACGACAGCATGAAGTGTTACACCTATGTCAATCCACATACCGACTGGAAAGACTGGCCATTCGACCAGAAGTTTCATATCATACTCAATGTTGCCATTGGCGGCGGTATGGGTGGCGCTATTACACCGGCCGACTTCCCGGACAGCATGACGGTAGATTATGTGCGCGTATACCAGAAAGGACTGGGTACTCCCATACTGGATACGATTATGCTTAGTCCTGCCGACATAAGATTTATAGCAGGCAAACAGCAGCAGTATACTGCAAAGGCATATGACCAGAACGGACAACCAATAACTATCACACCGACCTGGAATATCACCGGCAACGGCAACAGCATTACTTCCGCAGGATTAGCCACACTGGATACATCAGGTATTATCACGGTAACGGCAACAGTCAATGGTGTGACAAAATCAACGAGCACATATGCTAATCTGCGTATACCGAACTACAAACTTATACCTGTAAAAATACAAGCAGAGCAGTTTGACAACTCCAACTCCTGCTGTACAGAACCTACCTCCGACACCGGCGGTGGTCAGAACATCAGCTTTATAGGCCCCGGTACCTGGTTTGAATATGATATTGCCGTACCAGCAGACACTGTAGATTACAAGATACAATTCAGAGTAGCTGTAAGCACTGCATGCAGCCTGAAGATACAGATCAACGACAGCACCCTCCAAACAGTCAACCTTCCTGTTACAGGTGGCTGGCAGAACTGGAGCACCGTTACCTCAGCGCCTGTTACCCTGAGTCCCGGCAACCAGACGATCCGTATCTATTCTAATGCTTCCGGCTGGAACTTCAACTGGCTGAACATTGTACGGGACAGTTCAGCAGCGCGCATCGCTTATGTTGCTCCTGTTATTGTGAAGGACGAAAAACTGCGTATCTATCCTAATCCTACTTCAGGGCAGCTGACAATAGATTTGCAGGGCAAGACTTATAAAATGCTTACACTGCTGGATATACAGGGTAACGTGATCAGGCAATGGGGTATAAGGGCAGGTGAAAAACAGGTCTCCCGCGATCTTGGATTCCTGCCGGCAGGTACTTACTTCCTGCGGTTTGATCGCCAGAAAACATTAAAGTTCCTGAAACTTTGATAGGTTACTGGTGCCCTATCAATCGTACGAGCATGCTTATTGGCTTTCGCTTATGTTTGGGAGTCCTGCATATCATACCGATGGGTAGTACCGCGGTCTCAGGCTGGGATCACTGGCTGTAGTTCTTTGAAGCTGCATGCTATTAAGCATTTGGAATCGTATGGGCTTTTGAATAGGTATTAAACCCCTATCAATCGTACGAGCATGCATATCGGCTTTCGCTTATGTTTTGGAGTCCTGCATATCATACCGATGGGTAGTACCGCGGTCTCAGGCTGGGATCACTGGCTGTAGTTCTTTGAAGCTGCATGCTATTAAGCATTTGGAATCGTATGGGCTTTTGAATAGGTATTAAACCCCTATCAATCGTACGAGCATGCATATCGGCTTTCGCTTATGTTTTGGAGTCCTGCATATCATACCGATGGGTAGTACCGCGGTCTCAGGCTGGGATCACTGGCTGTAGTTCTTTGAAGCTGTGTGCTATTAAGCATTTGGAATCGTATGAGCTTTCGAATGGGTATTAAACCCCTATCAATCGTACGAGCATGCTTCAAACAACTAAGGCCAGTGATTCCCACCTGAAACCGCTATACTTATTGGCTTTCGCTTATTGATTAGGGGGCTGTAATACCTGACCGCAATGCATTGACGTCATTATTGAGGACAATTAATGTGTGTTATTGGCAGATTGGCAGAATACTCATCATCGTCCTGATAAATGGGACCCAATACATAATCGTTGGGAGAGCATAAGTAGCACCGGTTTCAGATGGGAATGGCGGGCCTTCGGCTCTCGGGTGACACGACCGATGCCGCCCAATCTGATTCAAAATCTCATTCGATTGACAACGATCAATAGCCTTCCAGAGAGGCGCCGACCGACATCCCATACTGAAACCGAAGCTACTTAGCGTGTACAATAATAAAAACAGGGTGTGCCAAAAATAATTGACACACCCTGTTTCATAAATCGAATGGCGTACTACTTCTTATGAATACTATACAACCTACCATTATCAGTAACCGCATACAACGCACCATCACTCCCCTCAGTAATATCACGGAAACGCTGTTCCTCTTTTTCCAGCAACCTCTCCTCTCCCACTACTTTATTGTTCTCTATCACCAGCCTGGCTATATGAATGCTGCTCAGGCCACCTATAAACAAGTTGTTCTTCCATTCAGGAATGCCCTTACCAGAGTAGAAGGTAATACCACTCGGAGACAATACAGGATCCCAATAATAAACAGGCTGCTCCAGCCCTTCCTTCTGCTGAATACCTTCCCCTACTTTATCACCTTTATACTCAATGCCATAAGTGATGATCGGCCATCCATAGTTCTTACCTGGCTGGATGCGGTTCAGCTCATCTCCACCCCTTGGCCCGAACTCTGTTTCCCATAGGTCGCCTGTTGCAGGATTAAAGGCCAGTCCCTGTACGTTACGATGGCCATAGCTGTATATCTCAGGACGTTTATCGGCCTGTCCTTCAAATGGATTACCAGCAGCGGGTTTACCGTCTTTGGTGATGCGCAGTACCTTTCCAAGCGCAGAGTTCAGGTGTTGCGCCTGAGGCCTGGTTTCAAGGTCAGAGCGTTCACCTGTGCTGATCACCAGGTTGCCTTCTTTATCAAAGACAATTCTTCCCCCATAGTGCAGCGTACCTTTATATGCAGGAGTAGCACGGTATATAACCGTAGCACCTTCTATTTTCTTTTCATCTGCGGATAGTTTTCCTTTCGCCACAGCAGTTAAATTACCTTCAGGAAGCGGGTCTGAAAATACCCAATATACGATCCTGTTGTTACTGAAGTCAGGATCTACACGTACGCCCAGCAATCCTCCCTGTCCGTCAGGATTCACCTTGGGGAGACCGGTAATAGGTTCGCTCAGTTGTCCGGTAGTGGTGGCGATACGCATTACACCCTTCTTCTCGGTAATGAGCAGCCTTCCATCTGGCAGGTTGGTAATGCCCCAGGGACTTTCCAGTTTATCTGTCAATACAGTACCCTCATACGGTGTCCTGGTCTTCACACCGGCAATGCGTGTCTGTCCCGGGAATGCCGGTTTGTAGTCTGTATTAGGTGCTTTCGTCTCCACGGGAGCAGTAGAACTGTCGGGGGGAGCCGCTGTGGAATCTGTTCCATTGGGTTGACCGGATGGTCCGCTACAGGAGGCGAGGGCCAGTGTGGCCCCTGCGATAATAGCCTGAATGTATGTTCTCATACGTTCAATTTAATTTAAAAAATTGATTTGTCTGTCAATGATATGTTGGGTGGTTGCTACAGGGAACTGACGGCCGCTATCAGGGATTGGGAAGGTATATCTTAAACTCCGTTCCCACTCCCGGCATGGATGTAAGCTGTATATCCCCGTTCAGTTTCTCTATGGTTTCTTTCACCAGGTAAAGCCCTAAGCCGGAGCCTTTGGACTTTTCGGATATCCTGTAGAACATATTGAAAATATACTGGTGATAGTCTTTGTGAATACCAATGCCATTGTCTTTGACACCTATCAATGCGCCCCCAGCCCTGGCAACAACAGTCACCTCCACATAGGGAGCTGGTTTAGCAGGATCGCAATAACGCACAGCGTTGGATATAAGGTTATTGAGAATGATGGATATCCGGCTTCTGTCAGAACAGAAAGTACCGTCTTCGTCTATATTGATCCTGATCTCTACATTGGAATTGCCGGTACTGATAAATTTCAGGCTGTTCCTGATATCTATCAAGAGGCCGGAAAAATCGATAGGCGTTCTTTTTACTTCCAGCCTTGCATTCCTGGAATAGTCGAGAATATCGAGGATAAAAACGTCCAGCTTTTTGATACTTTCTTCCATCATGGAGAGGTTCTGCTTTATGTCCCCGTCATCTGTCTCTGAAGCTGTAAATTCGATCAGTCCCAGGATAGAGGCCAGTGGCGCCCTAAGATCGTGGGATACGCTGTAAACAAACCTGTCAAGTTCGGTATTCGTTTTCTTCAGTTTGTCGTTGGCATCTTCCAGTTCCCTCCGGTACCTGATCTCTTCAGTTACGTCCCTGAAATTGACAATATACCCCTTTATCACTTCTTCTTTCGAATGATTGGTAGCAACACCTTCGAGCCATACCCAGTGACCATCCTTCGCACGGAAACGCACTTCAAAAGGCAGCGGTTCTTCCGGCTTCGTATTGAGGGATAACAGTGAATGAGCGATGAAACCACGATCTTCCTCATGAATATAATTCAGCATGGAAGTACCCACAAATTCTTCCGTAGCATATCCTATGATACGCCCGATAGATTCTGTTGCGAAGGTATAATCAAGGTGTTCGTTGATGATAACAATCGCGTCGTTGGAGTTTTCCAGCAGGGTACGCAATTTCAGCTCACTGTTAGCCAAAGCCAGTTCGGCCTCTTTTCTTTCTGTAACATCAGCGCTGATACCATCAATACGGATAAGCTTACCCGCCACGTTCAATGTTGGCCGCATCCGGGTCAGCAACCATTTTATCTGACCATTCTTATGACGGATCCTGTATTCTACCTGGCTGTTCTCACCCTGGCTCAGCAGCAGGTTACTTTCATGCATCTTCTTTTTGTCTTCATCGACAATGACAGTGAACCACAGAAAGGGATCTTTCGTGAACATCTCCGGCGCATAACCATACAAACGTGTACATGCCGGCGATATCTGCAGTAGTTTGTCCTGGTCAACATTTACGGAAAAGAAAACTTCATTCATGGTATTGAACAATGTGCGCAGTTCCGTATTGGCATCAACGATAGCTCTCTCAGCCAGTTTGATCTCTGTGATGTCCATCGTAACACCTATCAGGCTTACCGGTTCTCCGGTATGTTCATCTTTGATCACCTCCGCTATTTCCCGCACTATCCTTGGATTGTTCAGATCTCCACCCGGTATGATACGATACTCCGTATCATACCGTCCTGTCTCCATATAAGCCCTGTTCACTTCTTCCAGCATAAATCCCCTGTCGTCAGGATGGACCAGGCCGATATATTGTTCGTAGGTTATTTTAGTCTCTGAGGGATCTATTCCCAAAAGATGGAACAATTCGGCTGACCAGTAATTCTGTACCGCAGACAAGTCACGCGTGGCCGGTACATCCCAGCTGCCTGCCTTGGCCACACGCTGTATCGTTTTCAGGTGTACTGTTTCCCTGAGTGTCTTCTGTTCATTGAATACGATATTCCTGCACTCGGCATTTAACAGGTCTGTCGCATTTACGATTGATCGCATTGTTTCGCCATCGCCGATTACGGGTGAAGTCTCGGCGCCAAGTAAATTCAGCGTCTCCCATAAAATATGATAGAGTTCTTCCAGTGTTCCGGTTTCCTCGTTACTCTTCCCAATCTCCTGCTGCATTGTCGTGGTGTCGTTCAATAACACATCCAGCTCATGTAACAGATCGGGAGGAAGAGGAAGATCGCTGCCGGCAAAATGTTTATTTAACAACGCTTCTAGTATAACATTCATATGACGCAGTTGTACCGGGTAGAAATATGTTATTTGGGGGGAATACCTGTTGTCATGGATTGCCAACGTCCTTCAGCTTATCACCTGTCAGCGGTTTGTTGAGAAACTGGCAGACATAAGGATTGTTCATCGCCAGTTCCCGGTCTTCAGGAAGCAGGGATGAGGAAAGCATCACGATGATACATTTCTTTTTTACTGATTCCGGCAGCTTTTTATATTCTTCCAGGAAGTCGAAACCATTCATCTTAGGCATGTTGATATCCAGGAATATCAGGTCGGGCAGCGCTTCTTTGTTTTCCTGGTTTTCCGAAAGATAATTAAGCGCATTTGTTGCCGAATCAAGCGGCAGTACCTCTCTGGCAAAGGCATGTTTAGTGAGTACTTTTTTTGCAAGAAAACGGTCTATCTCCGCATCATCTACAACCATTACCTTCTCGAAATTAAAGTTGTTACTATCCATTAGCGTTTTATTTAAATAAGCTAGGTAAAAATATGTTGAATGTCGTTCCTGTACCAGGCGCTGACGCAAGGGTGATCCGGCCTTTCAGTTTATCAACCGTCTCTTTCGCAAGGTACAAGCCCAGACCGGAACCGTTGGACTTCTCAGACACCCGGAAGAACATATCGAAGATCCGCCCATGATATTCCTTCGCAATCCCGATCCCGTTATCGCGGACGGTGATATCCGCCCCTTCAGGACCAGCGGCAATATTCACTTCCACAAAAGGATCCGCCTTCTCCGGATCAGCATATCGCACAGCGTTTGATACCAGGTTGTTCAGCAGTATTGAGATCCTGCCTGCATCCGAGCCGAATGTACCATTCTCCTGTATATTTATGTCAAACCGCACAGCTGACCTGCGGGAGTGCAGAAATTTAAGATTGTCTTTTATATCTGCCAGTAACTGGTGAAAGTCCACTGCCTGCACTTTTATTTCCAGCCGCGCATTACGGGAATAGTCCAGGATATCCAGGATGAACCTATCCAGCTTTTCTATACTCATCTTCATCATTCCCAGGTCCTGCAATACGTCTTCATTTTCCGTTTCTGACATGGTATATTCGAGCAATCCCAGTACTGATGCCAGCGGCGCTCTCAAATCGTGAGACACGCTGTATACAAAGCGGTCAAGTTCATTATTGGTCTTCTTCAGCCTGTTGTTGGATGCTTCCAGCGCTTTCCTGTACCTGATCTTATAGGTAACGTCCCTGAAGTTACCAATGTATCCTCTTACAATATCTCCATTTAAATGGTTGGTAACCGATCCTTCGCACCATATCCAGCCATCGTCCTTTACTCTGAACCTTATCTCAAAATGGACCGGGGTTTCCGGTTCTTTCTCCATTGCGTTAACAAGACCATTTACAGTAACATGATCGTCCGGATGAACAAAATCAAATACCGAAGTACCGGTAATTTCCTCTGCAGCGTAGCCGATCATACGGCTCAGGGATTGGGTGACAAATAAGAACCTGAGTTCCTCACTTGTTACAGTGATGGCGTCATTAGAATTTTCCAGCAGTGATCTGAACTTCAGCTCACTGTTCGCCAGGGCCAGTTCAGCCTCTCTTCTTTTAGTGACATCGGTAACGATCCCGTCTATTCTCACGAGCTGTCCGTCGTGCCCTAATGTCGGCGTGATTCTCATTTCCACCCAGCGTACTTCTCCGTTTTTATGACGGATCCTGTATTCAACCTGGTTACTTTCTCCCTTATTCAGACGCTTGTTGCTTTCCAGCACCGCTTTCTTATCATCGTGATGGATAACAGTGAACCACAGGTCTGGAGTGCTGAAAAACGCTTCCACGCTATAGCCATACAATTGTACACATGAGGGCGATATCTGTAATAGTTTCTCCTGTTCCATATTGACGGAAAAGAACACATCCTCCATCACGTCAAACAGCTTTCTCAGTTCCACATTCGCTTTAAACAGCGCCCGCTCGGTGTTTCTGATATCACTGATATCAAAAGTAACGCCTATCAGGCTGGTACTTTTCCCCGTAGCCCCATCCTTTACCAGTTCGCCGATCTCCCTTACGGTACGCTCCTGTTGGGGATCTTCCCCACGCCACATCCGGTATTCAATATCATATCGTCCTGTCTCCTTAATAGCTTTGCCGACGGCTGCAGCCAGATAAGACCGGTCGTCAGGATGTACATAATTTTTATACACCTGAGAAGTAGGGTGTACTGTACCAGGTCTTACGCCCAATACAGCAAAGAGTTCATCTGACCAGTAACCCGGCATCTGCAGTTCATCATTTATTACCGGCAGTTCCCAGCTGCCGGCGCTGGCGAGCGACTGTATTGTTTTCAGATGTTTCATTTCCCGGAGTAGCTTCTGCTGCCGGAAAATCCTGTCCGCGCATTCCTTCTTCAGCCTTCTGGCCAGCCGGATCAGAGAAGGGGCATCCCGTCCATACTCATCCATATCCTGACTGCTCCCGAAAACATTCAGACTATCCTTTAGTTGCCGGCGTACAGTCTCAAGGGCTGCATCTGCCACAGACGTCAACCGGGATGCTGATGCCTGTCTGGCATCAAGTAACTGACTGATATCGCCAAAAAATGCAGCATATGCCGGAGGGATACGGTCTTCATTGAAGTATTTGCTGATCAGATGCTTTACTTCCTTATTCATTGTATTCGATAAATGTCTTAATAGATGCTATGCATGCTGGATAGTAAAACCGCGGAAACCTTTATAAATCAGAGCAAATCTCAAGCCGGAAAACCCTGACAGACCTTTATTCTTTTTTTGATATTATCACTATTACGGTTACATGTTATATCAGCAACCAGATATATTAAACAATATACCGAACATTCCATTATCATATTTAACCATAAAATATCCAAGAGAAACAGTAAAATTGGAACCCGACGAATGACTTTTTTGCCTAAATTAACGCTTTAAAGCTCAGCTATATATGAAACAAGTAAAAAAGTACCCCGCGGCGGCTGCTATTACCATCTTCGGGGCGAAAGGCGATCTGACGAAACGTAAGCTCATTCCCGCACTGTATAATCTTTTCACCGATAATCATCTGCCTCCTGCATTTTCCATCTACTGTGTAGATTTCCTGGAAGTAGACCAGGACGAGTTCAGACAGGATATGTTATCAGGAGTAAATGAATTCAGCCGGAACGGCATTGCTGAAACTACGAAATGGAATGAATTTGCCGCCAGACTTTTCTACTTACAGGGCGATTTTGTTAAAAAGGAAACTTACGTTAATCTTAGCGAAAAAATAAAAACTTTTGAAAAGGGAGCCGGTCAGGCTGTTTCAAGGATCTATTATTTTGCCGTTGCGCCCCGCTTCATTGAAACTATTTCAGACGCATTATACGAGCACAATCTGTGCAACAAGGAGAACCTGGACCGTATTGTGGTAGAAAAGCCATTCGGTACCGATCTGGACTCTGCCAGGAAGCTAAACCGTTTTCTGGCCAGGCGATTCGATGAGAAACAGATCTATCGTATTGACCACTATCTGGGTAAAGAAGCCGTACAGAATATCATGGCATTCCGCTTTGCCAATTATGTGTTTGAGCCATTGTGGAACAAAAAGTACATCGATCATATCCAGATCAGTGTTTCTGAACAGGTGGGTGTGGGTAAACGTGGCGGTTATTATGACAGCAGCGGCGCCCTGCGGGATATGATCCAGAATCACCTCCTGCAACTGCTTTGTATCGTGGGTATGGAATGTCCGGGCGCATACAAATCCGAGCAGATCAGGGATGCCAAAACCAAAGTGATGAAGAGTGTAAGACCGTACACGAATGCAGAGGTCTTTAAGAACGTGGTACGCGGACAGTATACAGCCGGTATGATCAATGAAGATCCAAGACCAGCCTACCGCAAAGAAGGACAGGTAGCTGCTACCTCCCTCACCGAAACCTTTGTGGCAGCCAAATTGTTCATCGACAACAAACGCTGGCAGGGCGTACCGTTTTTCCTGCGTACCGGTAAGTCCATGCCTGCACAATCGTCTGTGGTGGTGGTACAGTTCAAGAACAGCCCGCACAAAATATTCAGGGACGATATTGTTCCCAACCGCCTTATCATCAGCATTCAGCCTGAACTGGAAATTAGCCTGCTGTTTGAAAGTAAGGTGCCCGGCCTCCAGATGAAACTGAAACCGGTGGAAATGGACTTTACCTACAAGGAATCATATACAGAAACGATCCCCGAGGCATATGAAGCATTGCTGCTCGATGTGTTACATGGCGATGCCACCCTGTTCATGCGTGCAGACCAGATAGAGGCAGCCTGGAAGGTAGTGATGCCAATTCTCGACGCCTGGAAGAAATACCCTGCCAGGGACCTGAATATGTACAAAGCCGGCAGTTGCGGGCCTGAAGCTGCCCAGAAACTCCTGAAGCCTTATGCGAAGGAATGGTATGAACTGCCTTTCAGCAAAACAGTAAAAGCCATACCCGATCTGAAAAGCGTACAATAAATATTCTAAAGAAAAATAGGCACCGGGTCATTCAATGACCATCTGTTCCATCAGGTATTCAAATGAAAAAAGCCTGTCCGCCAGAGGTGGACAGGCTTTTTTCATTATGACCAAGCAATTATTAAGCTGCCTGCGCGCTTTTCAACTTCTCCACTGCCGTATCTTTCTTCTTTCCCACCATTTCCTTCACAAACTTGTTCATAGGCATCTCATACAGCTTATACAGAAAATAACTTGCCACGAGGGATATTACCAGCATGATGAACGCCAGCAGGTAATAGTTGTGCAATATCCCCAGCCTTCCGTTGATATACGCCAGGTACCTGATCACCAGCTGATGTACAAGGTAGAACCCGAAACTTATTTCTCCGCCTAAAACCAGCCATTTATTGGAAAGTACGTCTGATATAGCTCCTCTGGCATAGGCGAAGGTCAGGATCACCACGGTCATCGGCAGCCAGTAATAACAGCTGTGCCGGAATCCCTGTGGAACGTATTTATGCAGCATAAAGAAGCCCAGGAACAGGCTGATGGCAAATAGTTCCTGCGCGGTTCCTGCTGCCCTGGAAACAGGCTTAAAAATGCCTCTTTCATACAATTCATAAAGTAATATGCCAAGGAAGAAATCAAAAGACCTGAAGAACGGATTGATGTAGAACAACCTGTGCTGGTACATCTCCGGCGTGATTAAAATCAGTGCAGGGATCAGCAGGAGAATTACGGCAGTCCACATCTTCCCGGGCCTTGCCAGCAATATTAAAAGCGGGAAAACCAGGTAAAAGAAAAGCTCGGCCGATATACTCCAGGCAGGACCATTGAAAGAAAAGTAATATGCCGGATCGGGTACCCAGCTTTGAATCAGCAGCAGGTCGGCAAAGAATTTTGCAGAGAAATTAACTACTGAAGTCTTTAATTCCGGGAATGACAGCGGTACTGAAATAAGTAAAGTCAGCAGGTGTAAAGGATATATTCTCGCTACCCTGGCTACCAGGTATTCGCGGTAGGTGATCCTGTTCTCAAAGAATCTTTGCTTATAGGACAGGGATAATACAAATCCCGATAAGATGAAGAAAAAGCCCACTCCCAAAGAGCCTTCATAGAAAACGGAGGCATATACCTGTGCAAAAACAGTATCTGTTTTCGGAAAGAACTGTAGGTGTGAAAGAAATACCATCAGGGCGAAAACGATCCTAAGAGATGTCAGCGGTTTGATCATAGGTTATATATAAGACAGCGCAATATAGATATAAATTATAAAATATAATATATCTGTCGGTGCAATGAAAATAAGCGCTTGCATTAATCTTCCCGCTTGACTAACTTTAAACCGCAAAGCAATACTCTACAATTTTAGTAGATTTTATGTAATATTGCGCACCAATCATATCAGGGTACAGGGACAATACGGTATAATGCTATGCCAGCATGCTGATTTGATCATTTTATTATATTTATCAATCGAAGGATGGACAGGAGTTATTTCAGTGAAGATGAGTTACTTATCTCTATGGCAACAGGAGATGAGGCTGCATTTACTGAGATATACCACCGTTACTGGCGCAGGCTGCTGGCCATCGCCTATCATCATACACAGGATGAATCGGCTGCCAAGGAAATAGTGCAGGAAGTATTGATCAATCTCTGGGACCGCAGGGCGGAACTGGAGATCAGGCAGCTATCCCAATATCTCGCTACCGCCATCAAATTCTCCGTATTTAAGACCATTACCCGCGAGAAGCGAAGGAATACCATAGCACAGGATGTTTTTGGCGAAACGACCTCCCAGGACGATGAACGGATCTATGCCCGCTTCCTCCATGATTATATCAATGGCATTGTAGAGCAACTGCCGGAGAAATGCAAACAGGTATTTAAAAGCAGCCGGATAGAAGGCAAAGGCACCGCACAGATAGCCCGGGAGCTGAATATTTCGGAAAAAACAGTAGAAGCCCATATCACCAAGGCATTGAAACATATCCGGTACGGTATCCGGAACGCAGGCCTTTTTTTAATCATGTTACTCACCTTCTTCAGATAATCTTCCCCCTCTTTCAAAAAAATTTTTAATCCGGCTAAGGGGTCCCCCCTATGTTATGGTACTTACTATTATAGCGGCTGAAAAGATCTGCTTATACCAGGTCGCCACCATTCAGTACTATCCGGCATATGGACAAAAACAGGTTACATACACTTATCCAGAAATATATTGATCAAACGGCCACTCCTGCCGAACAGGAGGAGCTGAATAACTGGTACCGGCAGCACAATGAGGAAGCTGAATGGGCATATTTGTCCCCTGAAGCGGAAGAACAGGCAGGTAAGGATATCCTGCAGCACCTGCACCGGCATATCGGCCAAACGGCGCAACCGCCTGTACGCCGGATGCGTCTTTATGCCGGACTGGCCGCAGCTTGTGTCATAGCAGTGGCTATCACCACATGGTGGCTCACGTCCTATGAAGACAGGCATATCAATCAGCCGGTGGCTGCCCTGAATATCACCACTTCCGCACAAACGGAAGAGAACAAATTTGTGGTGTTACCCGACAGCAGTACAGTGATTCTGCGTCCGGGCAGCCACATTACCTATCACGATACTCATAAGAGCCGGGAACTGACGCTGGAAGGAGAAGCCTATTTCGATATCCGGCACCGGGCAGAACAGCCCTTTGAGATCCATGCCGGCAAAGTGAAAACCACAGTGATGGGAACCACCTTTAACATCAAGGCATATTCCCGCGACAGCGTTACCGTATCGGTGATCAGTGGCAGCGTAAAAGTAAGCGACGCACAAAATCATACTGCGATCCTGCATTCCAGGCAGGAAGCAGTTTACAATATTACGACCAACCTTAGAAAACAGGAACAGCCACTGGCGGAAGGTACAATTGCCTGGACGAAGGCCGACATGCAATTCCAGGACATGCCCTATGCACAACTGGCAGAGCGTTTAAGCAGGAGATACGACGTAAACATTTCATTTAAGAATCCGGCCCTCGAAAAATGTCCTATCACGGGAAGGTTCAGCGGAACAGAAACGCTGCGGGAAGTGCTGGATATCTTATCACAGACAATGGGCACCACCTATACCATGCAGGACCATCAGGTAGAGCTGGATGGCAGTGGTTGTTTCTAACACAACATTTATCAACTTAAATCAGGTACATGAACGCCAGCAAGCGATGACAATCAACCAAAAGAACGTGCAGTAAACTGCAAAAAAAACTCCCCAGGCCCTGGTAAGCAGTGAGGAGTTTCCGAGTAAAAACTTTTATCATTTTTAAACGTCTGTAAAGTTATGCCAAAAGTCCTGCTTTTGCAAAAGGGGACGCATTGTCCCATTCGTAAACAAAGAGTCCAACTATTGTTTCTTATGCGTTTAAGTCTGTGTGTGTGTGCATTGTTCGCTTTGAGTCTGAACTTATTTGCAACAGGTCTTGTTTCAGGACAAAGTATCAACAGCACTATTGTCACTTTTGAGGTGCACAATGAAAATCTGAAAGCCTCCATCGAGAAGCTGCAACAACAGTCCGGATTCAGTATCTTCTATTCTTCCAGCCTGCTCAATACCGACAGGAAAGTCAGCCTCGACAAAGCATCCAGGACCGTAGCACGTACCCTGGACCTGTTACTGCAGGGTACGAACCTCTCCTATGTGGAAAAAGGCAATAAAGTGATACTGCAGGAGAAAAAACAGGCCACTCCCGTTCTGGCGCCTGTTGATGCTGATGATAAGACACTCACCGGTATGGTTACTGATGACCAGGGCAACCCTGTTCCCGGGGTAACCGTACGGTTAAAAAATAACAGCCGGCATACTGCCACTGATCAGAACGGGCATTATTCCATTGAAGTGGCAGAAAATGATGTGCTCCTGTTCAGCTATATCGGTTTCACTACCGCGGAAGTTTATGTGGGAGATAAAACAACCCTCGTGGTAAGGTTAAAACCGGCATCCAGCAACCTGAATGAAGTACAGGTGATCGGCTACGGCAGCACCACCAAAAGAAATAATACGGGGGCGGTAAGCTCCATCACCGCACAGGAGATCTCCCGGCAAACAGTCACCAACCCATTAACAGCCTTACAGGGCCGTATTGCGGGCATGCAGATCACCCAGGATAATGGACTGCCCGGCGGCGGTATCCGGGTGCAGATACGCGGCTTAAACACTGCTTCTGCAGGCTTTGTTCCCCTGTACGTAGTGGACGGAGTGCCTTTCACCCTGTTCAATGGCGGTCAGCCTACTTCCGATGCATTGAACGCATACGGTATCTCCGGCGCCAGTGGCAACATCAGTCCTTTCAGCATGATCAATCCGGAAGATATTGAGCGTATCGATGTACTGAAAGATGCAGATGCCACCGCGATCTATGGCTCCAGGGGATCCAACGGTGTTGTGCTGATCACCACTAAAAAGGGCAGTCAGCGTAAAACACAGGTGAACGTGAATGTCTATCACAGTCTGGGCACTGTGAACCACTATATACCTATGATGAACACACAGGAGTACCTGCAAATGCGCCGGGATGCTTTTGCCAACTCCGGCGCTACTCCTACCGCCAGCAATGCCAAAGATCTGACCATATGGGATCAGAATGCCTATACCGACTGGCAGAAATGGGCTTTGGGTGGCACCGCGCATACGACCAATGCGACAGCTTCCATTTCAGGTGGTAACGCACAGAACAGCTTCCTGTTCAGCTCTACTTACCGTAAAGAAGGCATGGTGTTTCCCGGCGACTTCAGTGTGAATAATTACTCCGGAAGGCTGAATGCTTCCCATAGCAGCATGGATGGTAAATTCAATATCAGCTTCTCAGGGAACTACGCCTATATGGGCAGTAATCTGCCTACCGTGGACATTTCCAGCATCTACAGCCTTCCACCGAACTTCCCGCAGTATAACAGCGACGGTAAGCTGAACTGGGATATCGGTAGCAATCCGCTGGCCTACCTGATGCAACAGTATAACGCGCAGACCACCAATCTACTCACCAACCTGAACCTGGGCTATAAAGTAACAAAGGAACTGACGCTGAAAGCAAACCTGGGGTACAGTCTGACGAGACTACAACAGACCAATGCCTCACCTGCAAGGTCTGTCAACTCTACGAGAACCAGCGATAACAGGCTGATTTATGCCGACAACCAGAATGGCAACTATATCATAGAGCCATTTGCGGAATATAACAAAATGATCAGCAAGGGTAAGCTACTGGTAGTAGCAGGGGCTACTTTCCAGCAGAATAAATCCACCGGTGTTACCATCGCCGGCAGCAATTTCAGCAATGAATCCCTGTTAAATTCCATTGGTAGCGCAGGTACTATAAATATACAGAGCAACAACTATTCGCTATATAAATACTCCGCCGTATTTGGCAGGGTGAATTACAACTGGCAGGAGAAATACCTGCTGGATGGTACTTTCAGAAGAGATGGTTCCTCCCGCTTTGGTCCCTCCCACCGCTTTGGTAATTTCGGCGCAGTCGGCGCGGCCTGGATCTTTACGCAGGAAGATTTCATGCACACACTGCCCGTACTGAGCTTTGGTAAACTGCGCGCCAGCTATGGTGTGACCGGTAATGACCAGATCAGCAATTACCAGTACAATGCATTATATAGCGGCGGCGGTTCTTTTTATAGCTACATGGGATCTTCAATCCTGGTGCCCAGCACCATCGCCAATCCTAACCTGCACTGGGAAAGTACCCGTAAGACAGACATCGCGCTGGAACTGGGCTTCTTCAAAGACAGGATATTGCTGAAAACAGACTTCTACAACAACCGTTCTACCGACCTGCTGGTGTATGTGGGAACAGCCGCTCAGACGGGTATTACCGCCTACACGGGCAACCTGCCTGCCGTAGTACAGAACAGGGGCTGGGAGTTTGAACTGAACACCATCAATATCAGTACCCGCGATTTCCGCTGGACCACTGCATTCAACCTGACCCTGAACAAGAACAGGCTGAAATCATTCCCTAACCTGGCATCTTCCTCCTATGCTTCCTCTTACGTAATCGGTTATCCGATCGATGTAACGAAGCGTTATCATTTCCAGGGAGTAGATCCAGCAACAGGATTACCGGTTATCCAGGACCAGGATAAAGATGGCGCCATTTCCTATACAACGGATATGCTACCGATGAAAACCGGTACGCCTTATTATGGTGGCTTGTCCAACAGTCTGACCTATAAAGGTTTTGCGCTGGATTTCACCTTCCAGTTCAATCATCGTTATGGTAATGTCAACAACACCTTAACCAGCGTTTACAGTCCTTATGGTTCCGGTTACACCAACCAGAGTACAGCAATACTGGACCGCTGGAAGAAAGCAGGCGATAATGCACCGTTCCCTGCAGCAGCCACTACGAACAACAACGCTTATTCTTACCTGGCTTCTTCTGACTACAACTGGGGCAATGCTTCCTTTATCAAGTTCAAGACGGTAAGTCTTACGTATACATTGCCCGGCGACTGGCTGAAACAGGCCAGGATCTCGTCTGCATCAGTATATGCCAGGGCGCAGAACCTGTTCACATGGGCGAAACAAAAGTATACGCTTGATCCGGAGACAACAGTGCCCGGCACAGGTTCCAACCTTGGAACAGGCCAGTATATTGCTTTCCCGCAGCTACGCACCATTGCAGTCGGACTTAATTTAACACTCTAAAAGAACCGGACATGAGAGGTAAAACAAACACGCTGAAATATATAACACTGGCCCTGTTGCTGACCAATGGCCTGCTGTTTTCATCCTGCGAAAAATTTGTGGACATAGACAAAGCGCCTAACCAGCTGCCCGCAGCCGACGCCTTTAAGGAAGACGGTACCGCTACCGCTGCAGTACTGGCCATGTATTCCTATTACAATACAACTGGCAGTCTGCCTTACTATACGTTTGCAGGTGGTGTGGAAGCTGATGATATACAGTATACTTATACCAGCAGTACTCCCGCCATGAATGAGCTGCAGCAGTCGACGGTCAATCCCAACAATGGTACTGTTACCAGTTATCTCTGGATATACCCATATGGCGTGATCAGGCAAGCCAATCTGGCTATTGAAGGCCTGAAAGCCAGCACTACACTCACCAGTTCCGTGCAGGCGCAGTTGCTGGGAGAGGCTTATTTCTTCCGTGCATTTAACTATTTCTACCTGGTGAATTACTTCGGAGCCGTACCACTGGTATTGAGTTCCGATGTAATGGAAACGGGCAATATGCCACGCACTGGTACTGATTCCGTGTGGGCGCAGATCATCAGCGACCTGAAAGCAGCAGAAGCATCGCTTCCTGCTGCCTATACCGGCACTTTAAGGACCAGGATAAACAAGTATGCCGCCAGCGCCTTACTGGCCCGCGCTTACCTGTACAGGGAAGATTGGGAGAATGCAATTACCTACAGCACTGAAGTGATTGCGGCCGGTACTTATAGTCTGCCCGTGCCCGACAGTGCATTTGTCAACATCAGCAATGAAGTGATCTTGCAGTATGGTACTACCAATGGTTATTCCTTCCTGGGTAACAACTACCGCACGAGCAGCAGTGCAGGCATCCCTGGTTTTTACCTGTACCCTGCTACAGCCAATGCTTTCGAGAGCGGCGATAAAAGAAGAACAGCATGGGTGGACAGTGTGATATCAGGCACTACCACTATCTATCGCATCAATAAGTATAAACTCCCTACCGCTACTGCCGGCAATGAATACAATGTGATATTACGCCTGGCAGAACAATACCTGATCCGTGCAGAAGCCAATGCGCAGCTGAAAAACCTGGACGCAGCTGCGGCGGATCTGAACGCCGTACGCACCCGCGCAGGACTGAGCAACACCACAGCAGCTACTCAAGACGCTCTGCTGGCGGCCATTGCGAAAGAAAGGAAGCTGGAGCTGTTTGGAGAATTTGCCCATCGCTGGTTTGATCTTAAACGTACCGGCAAAGTGAATGAAGTGATTGGTGCGATCAAATCCAGCTGGGTATCTACCGCGGCCCTGTTACCTATACCTAACACGGAAATTGCCAAAAACAAGGCACTCAAACAAAATGATGGTTACTAATCTGTTCACTTTCATCTAAACTGTTTTATGCAGATAACGCACAAACTACTATTCACTGGCGCATTATCGCTGTCTGCAGTACTTGCTGCAGCGCAGGATAAAAAGGCATTGCAAACGGAAAAGGATTACCAGGAAGCTTCCAGGGCCGCTTATAAAAACAATAATTCCAATGCAGGAGATTCATTGGTAGAAGTGGCTATCGCCCGTTTTCCCAAAGGTGCGTTTGCCCGCAACGACTTCTATAATAAGCAGGTCAACAAACAGATGCCTTCCGCAGAAAAGCTGAAAAACTACAATAAGTGGATCAAAGCATTTCCGGAACCCAAAGACAGCGCTGACATCGTATATGATTATGCCCGTTCAGGAATATCCTGGGCCTATGCAGAAGAGAACAATCCGAAGCAGAACCAGGCATGGCTCAAAAAGATCAAATCACAGGAATACCGCGCTATAGTAGAAGTACACGATGGCATGCGGTTCCTGGGTCATAAGGATACTGTTACTGCAGAAAAGCTGGTAAGAGCAGGTGTGGCAGATGCTGAAAAGTCCTATCCTGTCAGCAAAAATCCAATGGCAAAGAACGACTATTATCATGCGCTGAATACGCTGTCTTCACTTTTATATCAGCAGGGCAAGTATGCAGAAGCATTGACTCATGCCAGTGTGATCTATAATGGTGGTGGCAACAGGGACAATGCTGATATTAAAAAGAACTACGCGCTACTCCTGGCGGCCAACGGTAAATCAGACAGCGCCCTCGTACTGTTGTCTGAACTGATCAGCGGTGGCAAAGCAGATAACGAGGTAAAAACAAAGCTTCCTGCTATCTACAAGTCTGCCAAGGGTAATGATGCAGGTTATACTGCTTTTGCTGCCGGGCTGGAAGCTGCTATGCGCAAACACATACAGGAACAGGTAAAAAAAGATATCATCTCCGAAACAGCGCCTGCATTTACGCTAAAAGACCTGGACGGCAATACCGTATCTACTGCAGACCTGAAAGGAAAGATCCTTGTGCTTGACTTCTGGGCTACCTGGTGCGGTCCCTGCAAACGCTCCTTCCCTGCTATGCAGAAAACGGTGAACAAGTATAAGAATGATCCTAACGTAAAGTTCCTGTTCATTGATACATGGGAAAGAGTGCCGGATCCGTCTACGGGCGTGAGGAAGTTCATCGAGGACAACAACTATTCCTTCCAGGTACTACTGGATGATAAAACAACCGGCGTTGTAGGACAGTTTAATGTACGTGGTATCCCAGCCAAATTCATCATTGACGGCACAGGCAACACCCGTTTTAAATTAACCGGTTTCAGCGGCGGAGATGATGCGGCAGTAGAAGAGTTATCTGCAATGATAGAGATGATCAGGTAGACGAAGTTAAACCTACAATACATATAGCACAGGCTATCCGGGTAATACCGGATAGCCTGTTGTCGTAATCCCCCCCTTGTTAGTCTAATTCCCCCACCTTGTCTTTTTATAAGCTGGCCTATGTTTGCAATATCAAAAGACATTTACATGAAAACAATACACTCTGCCAGGGCTATTTTACTGGCGCTACTCATCCTCACCACATTCGTTATGAAAGCCGGCGCACAACAGGCAAAGGCAACAAGCCCGGAAACCCTGAAATCATCGGGTTATGCGCCTGTTAATGGCCTTAAACTGTATTATGAGATACATGGAGAAGGACAACCACTGGTGCTACTGCATGGAGCCTATATGACCATAGATCTTAACTGGTCACAACTGATACCGGAACTGGCAAAGACGCACAAAGTAATTGCACTGGAAATGCAGGGACATGGTCACACTGCTGATATTGACCGGCCTGTCACCTTTCAGGCCCTGGCAGATGATGTAGCAGGTTTGTTACAATATCTGAAGATAGATAGTGCCGATGTACTGGGTTACAGCCTGGGCGGAACGGTTGCCTATGCATTGGCGATACAGCATCCTGCCATGGTGAAAAAGCTGGTACTCGTATCTACAGTATACAAATACCATGGCTGGCAGAAGGAAGTAACAGATGCCTTCCAGACTTTCAAACCAGCGTTTTTTGATCAGACACCATTGAAAACTGCTTATGAGAAAATAGCACCTGATCCGGGCCACTGGAGAGCCTTCCTGACCAAATATATGGAGTACGGTAAACAGGACTTTGACTTTGGCGCAGATAAAGTGAAGGCGATCAAATCACCTATCCTGTTCATCATGGGAGATAACGACGGCGTATCGCTGGAGCATAAAGCGGAAATGTACCGCGCAGCAGGTGGTGGTGTTCCCGGAGATATGGCCGGACTTCCCAAATCACAGCTGGCGATTCTACCGGGCACTACGCACATGAGCCTGATGATGGAAACAGCAAAACTGCTTGCGATCATTGAGCCCTTCCTGAGTAAATAGCATTAGTAAGAGAATAGTCCACCGGCGGCCTTTGTCGCAAAATGCCTTCTTCTTGTCTGAATCACACCGCCTCGGAAACACCCCTATCTTTTAGCTTTGTAGTGTAACAACAAACTAACACATCATGAGAAAGATCATTGTTTGCACGTTTATGACTATGGATGGAGTACTGCAGGCGCCGGGCGGACCTCAGGAAGATACTTCCGGCGGATTCAAATGGGGCGGTTGGATGTTTCATTACGGGGATGATATAACAGACAACAAGCTGGGACAGATTATGTCTAAGCCCTTCGATCTGTTGCTGGGCAGGCGTACGTATGAAATATTCGCAGCTTACTGGCCCTACCAGAATAGCGATAATCCCATCGCGGCATTATTCAACCGTATCCGGAAGTATGTCGTTTCCAGCAACAATATTGATCTCCCCTGGGATGGTTCCGCACTGATCACCGGCGATACGATCAGTGAACTAAAAAAGCTGAAGGAACAAGACGGACCTGATTTACTGGTGCATGGTAGTAGTGTACTGATACAATCCCTCCTGGCCAATAACCTCATAGATGAGTTACATATCTGGACATTCCCGGTTACGCTGGGTGAAGGCAGAAAGCTCTTTCAGAATGGAACACAGGCTGCTCAATGGAAACTGACGGATGCCCTGATAGCCACTACCGGCGCTATTGTCGCCAGTTATGTACCTGATGGAGATGTTGTTTTGAGTGAACTTCCATCGGATGTAGTAAGTGAAGCTGAGATAGCCAGAAGAGAGAAATTCGCAAAAGAACCATATTAAGTATCATCACCGGCAAAGGATCATCCCGCCTTGCTGGTGATCTGATCTTTAATGGAATGTAATACGCCCATTTTCAGATCGTACATGGATAGGCTCAGTGCACTAAGGCCAATGTTATCCAGGATATAACTGGTCAGAATAACCGCGATCACGATCATATCTACCCGCAAAGAGATCAGTCCTTTCATCTTCGTTCTTTCTTCATGAGTAGAGGCCAGCAGTCGCTCAGCCAGCTTTTCATACGACTTTATATCCAGTGTCATGGAAGCAACGTCTCCAATATCATCTCCATTATTCAGGAGTACGGCAAATGATTCAAAGGCTCCGGCAGACCCGATGAGCATCTCAGGTTTATAACGGGCGCAAGCTGCTTTTAAGTCTCCCAGTGTTTTATCAAGGAGATCAGTGATAGTATTGCGCGCTGCATCGCTGATAGGATCCGAATGAAAGTATGCCTGCATTAAGCGGGCAGCGCCGATATCATAACTCTTTTTCCAGATAAGACCATCTTCATTGCAGATAATAAACTCTGTACTGCCACCTCCTATATCCATGATCAGGGATGTTTGCTGAATGATGCCAAGCGCTCTTACGCCATTGAAAATAAATGCGGCTTCTTCATCTCCTGTGATCACCTGGATGTCAATACCCACAGCATGTGCGGCTGCTACAAACTCCGGCCCGTTTACCGCATTCCTGACGGCAGAGGTAGCAATGGCCCTTACTATATCAACATCGTGCGCATCTATGATACTTCTGAATTCTTTTAACATACTTATTCCTCTTTCAAATGCCTCGGGAATAATTATGTTCTCATTAATGCGTCCCTGGCCGAGAAGCACTGGTATCGTGGTCTTATAAACGATCTGTAGATCTTTGTCAGCAAGGTCTCCTATGATCAGGTGAAATGTATTTGTGCCCAGGTCTATAACAGCAGCCCTCATGATATCGATTGATTTCTGCAAATCTATTAAATTAGTTTATTCCTGCCGGAAGGATTGCAGGATAATGGCAACAAACGTATTTTATACCTTTTTCTTTTTTTTAATTTTCTTCACATTTTTTTGGTTTTGATTTAAAACAAATCGTACTATTGCACATGAAATCCAGAGGGATTCGTATCCCTGGATACTCTCAACAACGGTCTGCTTTTTTCTCCACATACATTTTTTAGCCAAATACTATAGAATACCACCTACTGTCTGCTTGCCATCAAGAGTATGCAAGGATACTTTATGCAACTAAAATTTTCATTGTCTCCAGTGACAAATGAACGTATTCCTTATGCCTTTTATGGTCACATGTTACAGATCAATTGAACGCCAACTGCAATAATTATAAGCACCGAAACACCAATGTCAGAAGGCTCAATCATCAACTAAAATCTGATCTATTATGAACGCAGTACTTTTACGCTTTCGTAGTATTTTCAGGGCCGCTGTACGAAGATTTCCCGTACCTATTCTACTGGCCCTGCCCTTATTACTCCTACTACAGCGAACGGCCTACGCACAATCGGCAAACCTTGACCAGGGCTCTAACGACAAGGCAACCACGCCTTTAAATCCCGTCAGCTGGATCAATGGTAACCTCAACGCCAATATGGCGCATTTCCTTGAAGGATACTCGGTGCCTTACCGGGCTGTCCTTGAAGGGCTTGTCGTCAACCAGACGTATACACTGGTCATTGGGTTCGATGTCAGGAACAGTAGTAAACATGCGTTGGATTACCTGACGCATTTTCAACGGCTGAGTCCTCACAACGTGTTTAGTCATGGGCAGGAAACAGTGAATCCATTGCTCAGCGCTCCTCAACCGGCATCCTACTTTACTACTACGGATGTTTTTACCATCCCGGCTCCGTCCAGCACCGGATCACCGGTTGCCGGGCAACCTGCTACCAGTTTTAACGCATTACCCGCCGGTGAGAAGCAGTTTACAGGATACAATGCGGATATAACGAATATAACCTATGCTTCCCAGGGTAGTTTGACTGCAGCCAATTCAGAGACTGTGGTCAATATTACTTTTACAGCACTCAAAGCTACCGCTATACTGGCCTGGGGCGCTCATATTGCCAGCATCATAGACTGGGGGAAAGACCCGGTCACCGGCGAACCTAATTCTGCCAGCGCGATCAATGGTTCGCCCTACCATATGCGACTGAAGAAATGGATCATTAATGGAGCGGATGTCAACATCGGCAACCAGGACAGATCTCTGAAGACAGATGCTGTTTTCATTCCTCCTACCTGTAGCGTTGCAGGACCGGCTAATGCTTGCGTACAGACGACGAAACTGGCATATACGGCAACGGTTGATGATTCTACCGGTATTACTTATGCATGGAGCATCATAGGGGCTAATACCGCCAATGCAAAGATTGTCAATCCGGCATTAGGTACTATAACAGTAATACCAATAGGTACTGCATTTACTTTCGGAAGTTTTAATCTTCGGTTAATTGTCACCCGGGATGGTCTGAAAGATACCTGTTATCTCGCCAGCCATGACACCCCTGGTACAACTGTCAATATATATAACGTAGATGTTAATGCCGGCAGTGATCAGACTATTACAAATCTTGATACTGCCCATCTTTCTGCCTCCATTACAGGAGGTGACGGCACATATATCTTCACCTGGACGCCAGTCACGGGTCTGAGTAATCCTAACGTCAACAATCCTGACTTTATACCGCCATCTACCGGCGTATTTCAGTTTATTGTGAAAGGAGATGATGGCAATTGCCAGGACTTTGATACGGTTGCTATCACAGTCAACCAACATGCAACGGCTCCTTGTGGTATCACTGGTCCGAGCCCTGTATGTCCAGGGTCTCAGAATCAGTATACGGGCCCGGCTCCTGCACTGGTGGGTTCTTACCTGTGGTCTGTGACCGGAGATGGCACCGTTTCCGGCCTTAACAATACACAGAATGTACTGATAAATGCCGCGAACAATTGTGGTTCATATCAGCTCCGGCTTATCGTTTCAACGCCTGATGGAAAGCGGAAGGACACCTGTTACCAGACTGTACTGGTGAAGGATAGTATCAAACCGGTGCTCACCGGACAAGTTTCCGATGCAAATGTCGCCTGTACGAAAGACGTACCGGCTGCGCCTGTTATTGGGGTAACTGATAACTGCACCGCCGGACTGACGGTCCAAACGAGTACAACCGTATCTGACAGCACCTGTGTCAATAAGTATAAGATCACCCGCAAGTGGTGGGCTGTTGACCTCTGTGGCAATAAATCTGATACGCTGAAACAGGTGATCACCGTGAATGATAATATCAAACCGGTAATAACAGCAAACTTTAACAATACTGTCAATGTGCAGTGCCTGAAAGATGTACCTGCTGCGCCTACACCAACCGCTACAGACAATTGTAGTAATGGCAATATTGCGCCTGTATACAGTGAAAAAGGCAGTGGATCTGCATGTGACTCTACAATCACCCGCAAGTGGGTATTTGCTGACGCATGTGGTAACAGTGACTCCGTAAGCCAGGTTATCAATATCAAGGATGATATCAAACCAAT
>NZ_FRCN01000008.1 GCF_900142925.1 Chitinophaga sp. CF418 | reverse complement strand
ATATAAATGAAAATGGTTCCAGTTCTGGCTTTGCCTTCTTTATACCTAGGTATGATTACTTATTCAATGTTTTTTACAGGAACGGGGGGGATAAAGAATATTTTGTGCGAGTATCATCACCCATGAATAGTCTTGACTATGTGTGGGGCACAGCTGTTGGTTATGGTCGGGTAGAAGAAATATTGCCTGGTAACGGTAAAACCGTACACGAGTTCACCACCTATAAAGACGTTAACTATTTTCCATCACCGCCTCAATACCCTTTCGCAGCGGAACTGTATCCTTCCTGGGAATTGGGGTTGCCCAAAAAGGCGACGGTATTCGATCAATACAATCAGATAAAGAAAATCAACGAGAACAAGTACGATTTTACCGTAACTGTTTTGTCAGACACCGCTTTTAAGTCCATCAAGCTCCTAATGGACGCACAATATTACGGTAATACCTCTGCACTCTATCTCGGCCCGGGCTACGGAAACGATACCTATTACGGGTTAACAGGTACTGCACTATTGGATTCCACTGTAGAAAAGATCGTTTCCGGTGCCGATACCGTACTGCAAAGCACCAGTTTTGTTTACGATAGTCTGAATAATTTGGCGTCCGTAAAAAAATGGGTCAGCAAGGATCTACAAAAGTATATTCAAACTAATATTTACTATCCGTATAATTATTCCATTACCGGTCCTCTAAAGACACTAAGTGATAGCGGAATAATTGTGAAAGTCGCAGAGGAGCAATGGGTGAAAACACCCACTTCGGAAAATCTGGTCAGCGCAACTATCACGGGTTATGAGGTCATTACCGGCAATAAAATAAAGCCAAAGTATGTCTATGGCCTGCGATCTGATAAACCGGTGCCCTTGAGTACCATTGGTGCTTTCAATCGCTTTGTGCTTAATCGTAACAGTACCCTTATCCCACTAGTGAGTACAATAGAACGATATGATGCCAAACTCGTTTCTCTGCAGGTGGCTAATAACCTTACTGGTGATCGCCAGTCAGTGATCTGGGATGACGAGCATCAGATAAGCACAAGCGTTATTTCAGATGCAGCCTATACAGAAATCGCCTATACCAGCTTTGAGGGGACCAACAGTGGTAATTGGACTGTGCCATCGGGACAATACAATTATTCCGACGCTATAACCGGGAGCAGATCCTTTAAGTTAAACGGCACCATTAGTGCTACCGTTACCTCAGGTAGGGAATATGTGGTGACCTACTGGACCACAGGTGCTGGTTTAACAATTAACGGCGTTTCTCCCGAGAAACTCACCGCTAAAAGAGTCTGGAACCTTTACCGAAATTTGCTACCCTCCACAACAAGCAGTATTTCGATTGTCGGCTCCAATGTTACCATTGATGAACTCAGGGCTTATCCTGCTGACGCGACGATGAGTTCCAGTACCGTTGATTTCTTTGGCAATCAGACCAGTGGTAGTTCCGAGAATAACAAAATTGCTTATACCGAATATGATGATTTGGGTAGAGTGCGACTAAGAGAAGATGTGGAAGGTAATATAATGGAAATGAACTGTTACGGGCAGGCCGGTGAAAAGGTTAACTGCAACATCATTTATAAGAACAATGTAATCAGCCGGAAATTTGTCCAGACAAACTGCACTGGAGGAAATATACCTGATACGGTATTGTATACTGTTGCTGCCGGCACCTATACATCTACTGTAAACCAGTATAAAGCCGATAGCCTGGCCATGAATGCAGGCATGGCCAATGGACCAGCCTATGCAAATGCAAATGGAGGATGTGGTATTGTGTATGCAAAATTAAGTTATGAAGATATAGATGTGGACCAAAATGAGGATGTTGTAGTTAAATTCTATTCCGATGTCGCCTGCACCAAACCCAGGTACGTCCAGAATTTACAGGTTGTGACAGGCGTGAACAATACCTGCGAGACCGTTCCAGACGACACACATACCGCCAATGGAACCCAGTTGGTAATTGCATATTCCGTAACACGCGATTATGTAAAGACGGAATGCGATCCTCCGGGATTTCCCTGTTGGAACTTCGACTGTCATGTAGATTACCTGCTGAAGCCAGGTAACTATGTAATCAAGTAACCAGTAGTGGTACCTAAATTTTCAACAATAAACTTATTATCGTGAAAACGAATCATAAAGTAACAAGAAGGTTAATGGGATTGCTGTTGTTGCTTCTTCCTATATGCCTACGGGCGCAACAGGCGAACGATACCTTAAATTTCGATTTAAACTTTTCCCGCAGCTGGCGGCCAATGATTCCATTACAAACTGGGGCATCTATCGTCACTCTTTCCCGCACTTCAATGGAAGTAGCGCAAAGCACCGTTTTATACGACGCCTTAGGCAGGGTAGTGCAAAATATTCAAAAGCGCTGGTCACCACTGGGAAAGGATGTAGCCAATTTCAACGTCTACGATTCTATGGGAAGCATCAAGAACGCTTACCTACCTTATGTAACTACCACTGCTACAGGGGATGTGCAAAATAGCCCCTTGACGGATCAAACCAGTTTTTACAATAGCTACTACAGCGGTGAGCTTGCACCCTATACACAAAATGTTTATGAGCGTTCTCCTATGGGTATAATCCAAAAGATGATGGCCCCTGGCCGAAGCTGGGCAGGTACGTCCCGAGGAGTGACCGGCCAGTATGCGGTGAATGCCGTTTCCGACAGTGTACGCATTTGGATAATGAACGGTAACCTGCCTTCCTCTTCAACTAGATATGCTGCAGGTGAATTGGTGGAGGACACCAGGACAGACGAGAACAACCGTAAGGTGATAACTTATACTGACAGGCAAGGACATGAGGTGCTAAAAAAGGTGCAGATAGCCGCCACACCGGGCACCGGGCATATGGGGTGGTTATGTACATATCAGGTTTATGATGACCTGGGCAACCTTCGCTTTGTGATTCCTCCACTAGCGGTGATAAAGATGATTGGTGTTTGGAATCTGAGCCCGATAGTAAACCTATGCTCCTCGTACCAGTACGACCAGCGGCAAAGAGTTATAGTGAAAGAGACACCAGATACCGATTCCACCGAATATGTGTACGACCGTAAAAACCGACCTGTTTTCTTCAGGGATGGCAACCTGCGTGCCCAAAACAAATGGCAGGTGACCTTCTACGATAGGAGAGACCGCAACATCATGACTGCATTGTACAATTCGGCCAGTACGCGGGTTCAATTGCAAACCATCATGAATGGGGCTTCTTCGAGCCAGGCATTATCTTACACCATTCCTGGTATAGAAGATTTTGCAACAGCTGTTAATGATGCCAATCTTTACCAGGCAGGTAGCAGCATCAGCCTTCTGAGTGGTTTTGCCAGTACCGACGGACAGACAATGGTTGCAGAAATAGTTCCGGTGTCGGGAGAGGTGGTAAGTATTACTGCTGACAATCCCCTTCCTTCCATACCAACTAATGCACTTATTCCGCTTGCCTACAACTTCTACGACGACTATTCCTTTTCAGGGGTACAGGCTCCCAATACAGCAGACTTTCTAAAGCCCAAGGCGGGTAGTGATCCGTATCCAGAACGCCCCACGGCGGTGAGTAAACTAACCCAGGGAATGGTAACTGGAGGAAAGATCAGAATCATTGGTACAGATCATTGGCTTACTTCAACGTTGTATTACGACGATAAAGGGAGGGTTATTCAAAGCCTTTCGGAAAATGAAACTGGTGGTCTAGACGTGGTAACCAGTCTTTACAATTTTGCTGGAAAACTAATCGGAAATTACCTGAGGCATGCCAATAAGCGCAGCGGATTTACACCAACTACAACCATATCCAACGCGATGACCTACAACCATAGGGGGGAGCTTATAAAAGTAGCTAAAGAGGTGAATGATGATGGTGTACTGAAAACTATTTCGCAGCTCCGTTATAATGAACTAGGGCAGGTAAAAACAACTGTTCTGGGGTCGGCGATTGATAGCCTTGAATATGACTACAACATCCGTGGATGGTTAAAGAATATAAATAAAGGATATGCCCTAAACGGTAGCGCGGAAGGTAAAAATCACCATTTTGGTGAACAGCTTTTCTATGACAGCATATATACTCCACAATACACTGGTAATCTCTCTGGGAACAGGTGGCGCGGGTTCAATGACAATGCTTTCCGTTCCTATGGATTTGCCTACGATCCGGCAGATCGCATGTTGAAGGCAGATTTTACACAATTCACCTCCGGTAGCTGGAATACTAGCGCAGGTATTGATTTCTCCATGAAAATGGGAGATGGTATCAATGCAGACTCAGCATACGACCTCAATGGCAATATACTATCGATGTTTCAGAAAGGCTATAAGCCAGGCGGCAGTCTAACTTTGGACGATCTAAGATATACCTATGAGACTAACAGCAATCGCCTTAAAGGTGTCAGGGATCTTGCTAATAATACCGCTTCCACACTGGGCGACTTTAAGGAGGTGAATGGAAGTGGAGATACTGATTACACCTACGACGCCTCAGGCAATTTCACTAGCGATAATAATAAGCGGATCACCAACATAACCTATAACCATCTAAACTTGCCAGAAACCATTAAGGTATTTGGTAAAGGCACGGTGACTTATTTGTATGATGCCAATGGACGGCGGATCAAGAAAACAGTTATAGATAGCACATCAAATCCGACAAGGACCATTACCACTGATTACATTGGCGGCTTCGTTTACCAGAATGATTCCCTTTTCTACTTCAATCAGGAACAGGGAAGAGTGAGAATGGTTTACAGCACTGGTCAAGCTCCTCAGCGTACCTATGACTACTTTGTCCAGGATCACCTGGGGAATACGCGCAGCGTATTAACAGAACAAACCAATTTTACCATGTATGCGGCTACTATGGAGCCCGAGAATGCTCCAGTGGAGACTGCAACATTCAGCAATGTGGAGGAAACCCGTGCAAGCAAACCTGTAGGCTATCCAGAAACTGATACTTCGCAAGGGTCGTTTGTCGCGAAACTAAATGCGAAATCTGGGGGCAAAAAGATCGGTCCCTCGATTGTGCTGCGTGTGATGGCTGGTGATACCATTAAGATTGGTGCCAAAGCATTCTTCAAGTCGGATGGCCCAGTGAACAAGGATAAGGCAGTTCCCGCAGAGGACATGATACTGGCGCTAGCCCAAGCGTTCGGTGGGGCTGGAGGTACTGATGCTTCACATGGTAACGGGCAAGGGCTCGGGGAACAAAGCTTTACCAGCAACTTTTATAACAATAATTACCAGCAGCTTAAACAAAAAGGCCCTGATGTAGAGGGAATCAATAAGCGAAAGTCTTATCTAAACTTCGTGATGTTTGATGATCAGTTCCAGGTGGTTGAAGGGAACAGTGGCGTTCGTCAAGTAAAAAATAGTCCCGATGAGATACAGCAGCTGTCGGTGGATGGAATGGTGATGGAAAAGAGCGGCTTTCTGTATGTATTTCCCAGCAACGAAACAGCGCAGGATGTCTATTTTGATGATATCGTTGTTACTGATATAACTGGCCCCGTACTGGAGGAAACACATTATTACCCTTATGGGCTTGTGATGGATGGCATCAGCAGTCGTACCCCACTGAGCCTTGAAAACTGTCAGCTGTTCCAGGGCAAGGAGCTGCAAAGGGGAGAATTCGCTGATGGAACCGGCTTAGAATGGTACAATTTCGAGGCCAGATATTACGATCCCCAATTAGGTCGCTGGTTTTCAACAGACCCTGCAGGACAGGATTACAGCCCTTATATGGCTATGGGCAACCGGCCACCGATGGTCGTAGACCGGGATGGGCGGTATTGGCAGGTAGTTTTAATTGGAGGGCTTGTTGGAGGCTTTCTCAATACATTGCAGTTAGCGATGCAAGGAGAAAGTGTCTCCCCCATGCAGCTAGCAACAGCATTTGGAATTGGCTTTGTAGCAGGAGCAGCTGCAACATTAACGGGTGGGGCTGTATATGGAGCGATGACTGGGGTTAGTACGGGTGCAGCGCTAAGTGGAACGGGTGTTGCCGTAGGTGCAGGTGGTTTTGTAACAGGGTTTACCTCTAACTCAGTGGCCGGCGGGGTAGCAGGTATAATACAAGGAACAGGTAATGGTGTTGCACTGGGGAAAATGTCTACCGGGGACGCGATAGCCCAAGGGGCTGATGAGGGATTTAAAGGTATGATATTCGGTGGACTGTGGGGAGGTTTTAGCAATGGTATAATTGCGAAGATCAATGGCAGAAATTTCTGGACCGGAAATATGAAGTTGTATGATATAGATCCGGTGGTATCCTCGACATCTGTTTTTAAAACATATACATACGATGAAAACCTGGCAAGAAAAGACCTTCACCCGGATTTTCGGTTGGGACCCAGTCTAGGTGGAAAAAAAATAGAGAGCACATATGCTATGACCATTTATGATGGATATACTCATACGCCTAATGCCCCAACCATTGACTTCAGTAATACATTAGAAGCAGTTAGCTTGAAAAGCACTATGGCGCCACAACTGAATATTTCAGATAATATGAGGAAATTGGCTACCTTCCCTCAACCGATAAAAATTTTGCATGTTGTAACGCCTCCCGGCCATCTGCCTCAGAATTGGGGTGCAATTCGTAAATTGGCGGACGAACTTGGTATTATTTTAAGGCATTCAGAATATTAAAAAATGCAATTACAGATTTCTTTTACCCTGGGAACTTTTTTACATGCGGGCGAAGTATTTGCTTTTGCCACTCAGTTCATTCATCACCCGCTTACTGCTATTCATTCTACTGACGCATTTGAAGGAGGAGATTGGATAGACGGAGAAGAAGAGTATCCGAAAATTACAGAAAGGTTAAGCGATGCTAAGGAGAAGCTATTTACGGCTCATGATGGAGATAATATCAACGCTCTCTTTGGAGGACACAATGTAAATAGTCTCATTTATTTAAGGAATGAGCCCTTTCA
Source organism: Chitinophaga sp. CF418 (assembly GCF_900142925.1). Classification (GTDB taxonomy): domain Bacteria; phylum Bacteroidota; class Bacteroidia; order Chitinophagales; family Chitinophagaceae; genus Chitinophaga. The sequence goes on along the minus strand of NZ_FRCN01000008.1, from coordinate 423,551 downwards.
TACTGAGGAAATTTCAGTGACCTTTAAAGACCGGTCTTTTTTAAACCTTGAAGGCCTGATTCGCGCAGCTATAAAATACGGGTTCAATCTCGCTCTAAAGTTTGACGGTATAAAAACACGATGGCAAAGTGAACAGTTTATTTCAAATTTTAAGGCGGAGGGAAAAGATTATTCCAACCGGGCAACCATATTGCATCCATTATGGGAAAAGTCTACAGGACCGACCATTAACATTAGGGAGAATCCGGGAAGATATATACGCACATGTAAGATGCGTCTAATGGCAGCGCCTGAAATTTGGTTCGGGCCGGGTGCATGGAAGTATTTTAATTGCGAACAGATTAAAGGTTGTAAGTCTATTACAGAAAAGCAAATGCTTGAAGATGAAGTGTTATATGTTAAACTTTTCGATGCTGAGGCACGTGATTACGAGGCCCCGGAGATATTGAAAATACAGCGCGAATTCAGGCAGTGCAGCAATATGGATAAGGTAGAAGATGAGTTAAATGCTCTGTTGCCATTTACAAAATACTATTGAGCGACTTACAAAGTTGTGATCGGCGGCGACTCTGTCCTTACGTTTTTACGTAAAGACAGAGCCCCTACGGCGCTGTTGATCATTCAAACTTAAATTGTATTGTATGAGGTTTGAGATATCTTTTACAATTGGAGCCTTCGACGATGCCGCAGATGCATTCAGCCTTGCCACCAGCTATCTAAAGAAGCCGCTTACGGTAATTAAATCCCCTATATCTTTCACACAGGGAGTATGGATTAGCGATTACAATGATGTGCAAAAGACGCTAAGCTCCAATAAAGATGATTGCTTCTCATTACATGATGGGAGTAAGATCAGCGATCTTGATGTTGTGGGAAATGTTAACGCTATAGTGTATTGGAGAGATGAAGGTTTTTCTACTGATGTAATTGCAATGGAGATACTGGATGATTCTTTCATTGATTTGAGTGCGTTCATTGAGGCTGCTGCTATCCGTAAATTTAACTTGGGAATGATATACGATGCGCACAAGGCGAATTGGCAGAATGAGCAAATCATTTCTAATTTCGAAGCTTACGGAAAAAGCCTGGAAGGCAGACGATTGATTTCACATCCTTACTGGACCCCAAAAGTTGGCTTTACCGTAGATATCAGGAACAACCCTGGCCGGCATGTTCAGACCCATAATATGCGTCTTATGGCAGCTCCGGAAATGTGGTTTGGTCCTGGCGCCTGGGGATATTTCGAGGAAAGTGACGTATTGGCATTTGATAAAGCACTCAAAAAAGAGGTCGTAGCGCCAGGTACAATTCACATCAAACTATTCGACTTTAAAGAATGGGATTATGAAGCTCGGCCTATACTTGAGATACAGTCGGCCTTTCGGCAATGTACCGACATGGATGCAATAGAGGAAAAGCTAAATGCTCAACTTCCATTTCCTCCGGTTTATTAAGTGAACATGCCTGGTAAGAACATTTATATGGGGCTAGATGGTTTTGTTTCCGCAGGATTCTTTCGCTGGTAGCTTGAGTCATTTCCTTTAGGGCTGATATGCTTATAGAAAGTCTGGGTATGACAAATATACGGCCCAAACCAGTTTCAGAATATGAGAGTAATATCGAGCAGCTCGCAGCTGGCAACCCTGACTTGTTGAACTTTTATTTGTCACAACTCAAAGCATGAATAGCTCGTCCTGAAAAGTAAAATTCAAAATGCTACAATTTTACCAACTAACTAATACAAAAGGAAGTTGCAGGACTGCAATTACCTTTTAAACGCATAATCAGTTTTATTTGCTAATACTATGAGATTTGAAATTTCCTTCACTATTGGCGCGTTTGAATCTGCTGCCGATGCATATGCACTGGTTATGCCCCATGTTAAGGGCCATGTTAATGTAATTAAATGTCCTGGTGCTTTTGAAGCCGGGGAATTAATTCAACAGGTTGGAGATATACCAAAATTACTCGCTTCGAAAGATATGGATTGGTTTTCAGTTCATGAGGGTGAGATTTCTGAGATTACACAATACCCCGATATGAATTCCTTGGCTTATTGGCGAGATGAGGGATTTGCTACTGAAATAATCCGCGTGATTATTTTAAACGATCAGTTCTTTAATATAGAAGGTTTTATTTTTGCTGCAGCTGTACGGAAATTCAATTTTGCGATGTTATTTGATAGTGAAAAGGCATGCTGGCAAAGAGAACAGTTTGTTGCGAATTTCGCACTCTTCGGCAAAAGTTTGGATGGCAGAAAGCTAATCTCACATCCACACTGGACTGATAAAGTCGGATTAACTGTTGACATTAGAGACAATCCGGGGCGTCATATTCAAACCCACAATATGATGTTGATGGCTGCTCCGGATCTGTGGTTTGGCCCTGGCGCATGGGGGTACTTCGAGGAAACTGACGTGATGGCCTTTGAGGGAGCTTTGAAAAAGTTAATTGTTGCACCCGGAACAGTGTACTTTAAGCTTTTCGACATGCATGAAGAAGATTACGAAGCTCCCGAAATTCTTAAAAAGCAAAGAAGATTTAGAGAATGCACTAAGATGGATGAAATTGAAGAGAAGTTGAATACTCTACTTCCGTTTCCAACCGTCTATTGAAGCTATTCTGCTCATAGATGTCGGGCCGATATCCGAGCCTCTACAATAAATAAAACCCCTATTCGGATTTGAATAGGGGCTTTTATCATGTTCTGAAAGAACAACCTATTGCCAAAAAGAAATACCGCAATACTTGTCGGCTTCGCTTTGCATATGTAAGAGTCGTTGAAAACTTCGAGGATATTTACCTTTAGTAAAACGAACAAAACTGTCAATGATCTTCTCTGCACCGTTTGCGTCAATCCGAGGCAGTATTTTCATTAAAATTATTTCGTCTAAACATTTGTAAACGGAATCGTTATTATGAGGAATCCCAGCTAATTGCGAATTGTAAACATAGTAGATAAGGGCCGCATCGCGAACACGATATCCAAATCTGAATGGCACTCCGGACAGTATTCTGTCTATAGCCTGAAGTTCCGCTATAACTAAATCACCATGCTTTGGCGATAAATTGTAGGCTTCCTTGCCGCACAAAATTCGACCCAAAACCTTGTCTTTCGACAGTGGAGTATCAGGAAACTTAAGATCCGTGTCATCGGTTTTTATTCCTCCATAAAAATCTATTTCGGTCATCTCTATTACTGTAATTCTATCCAAGACTTTCATACTAAACCTATGGCCCGAATAGTCCATATTGGCTGTTCCGATTACAATTAAATTTGGTGGTAGCGTTATCCCATGTGCAAGAAATCTATTTTTCAGTTCAATGTCTAATTTAAGTCCAATTCTTGCCCACATATTTGGGTCTTGATCTGCATAGAATTTTAACTGATCTGGTTTGATAAAAGGATCTGATACGAACTCATTGTTGATCCATTGCCGACTTTCTAAGATTGATAGGAAGTCGGCAAAGTAATGTTCAACTTTTGCTAGGTTCATTTCATCTAGGCATAGGACAAATGGTGTATCAATGTGCCGCCAAGCTTTTATTAAAAAAAATATAAAGGTAGTGAAATGATAAATTCCACGATTAAACCAGCCTATTGCATCGCTTGAATCAGACCACTCCGGTCGAACTGCTATTATTCCAAAGTTTCCTGGCTGTCCATTTTCTTGAAGATATTTCGGACAAGTCTGAAATGCTAGTGTTCTTGCAAACCGAGATTTTCCTGTTCCACACATTCCGGCCATAAGTATAAATGGTTTTGTCTTTATAGCCATTAAAGCCTGGCGATAAGGATGATTGAAGTCAATCTCACTCGGAAAAGTTGAGTTAAAAGATGCTCCAGATTTTTTCCCTTTTTTAATATTGCGCTTCCCATTCAGATGTTTAATATTGTCAATGCTCTTTTCAATTTTTAAAGGGGATGCTAGTGAGGTTTCCTCATTCTCAATCTCATCTTCCATTTTAAAAATCCTCAGCGTACGATCCTTCAGATTCTTTAAAGCAGGCTTATCATTTATTTTTCTCATACTACCGTTGTTGGTGTTTTCTATACTTATTGCAATGATTCCAAAAGCTACTGTACACCTCGTCAACAATAGCCATGATCTTCTCTTTTTCGGCATTACTAAGGCTTGGCGATATTGTTTCACGACTGTTACCAGCCTTTAAAATGACCCGCATCTTCCGGTAAAATGTAGGTATGCTCCAGGCACATTCCTCACATATTCGTTCCCGGAAATAAATTGGTAGATTGATCATTCTTGAATGCACATCCTGTAATAAATTAATAGGTTTCGCCAAGGGCGTAGTTTTTTTCATGTTGTATAGTTTTAATTAAAAAAGAATAATCGTTATTGGAAGTCGTTTGATTATTACATAACACATGCATGGAGTTAAAATAGATCTAGTACAGAAAGAATCCGATGCAGATGAATGCCCATAACCTATGCTATATTAGTGTCTTTTATTTCGCATGGAATACTCACAGTGAAACTTGTAATACCCATATTACTCGTGATCTTTATGGTGCCATTAAGGAGTTCAGTGTACAATTGACATAGATAAAGTCCAAGCCCATTTCCAGTACCACCGGGTTTGACCTTGTAAAACATTTTAAAAAGGTGCTTAATTTCCTCAGTTGAAATCGTCTGCCCCATGGTGATAACTGAGAAAGATATATAGTCGGCGAAGCCTGTAGCGATTAACTGAATATCATTGCCTGTACTATGTTTATATGCGTTGCTTAAAAGATTTTGAATTATTTGCAGCAGTTTTATTCTGTCAGTAAATATGGTCTTACCCTCTAGTTGATTTTGTTCGACAACAAGATGTTTTTTAAAGCTTTCGTTCATAAGATGATAGGGCCTGGTACATGCATCTATGAAGTCGCTCACATTAAATGGTTGAATATTAGTTTTTAGCGAAAAGTAATCCTCTTTGAAGTGTACAGTCGTAATCATATTCGATAATATCTGGTTACTATTGAAAAGAATGCTTTTGAGGGATATTAAATAGAATTCAAAGTCCGGTTGAGATAAAAAGAATGCCCCCTTTTTCTCTATAAGTGCTTCAACAGCCATTGAAGCGCCCACTAGTTGCGTTTTAATTTCATGTGCAAATAGTCCAAGAAATCTCTCGATTGATATTTCCTCCATCATTTTACGATCACTGAGGAGGAATGAAGCTTCAATCAGCCGTCTATATTCTGTATCTACTAGCTCATAGCAAAGTCGATTACTTTCGTATCCAGATTTTGAAATGGCTTCCAAAACTCGATCTAGTCGATGTGTTTCTGTTCTTAAATTGGAATTGTCACAGAATGAATAAAATACTTCAATTGGATTTAGCATTTCATCATCTGATAAACAGAATGGAAACTTGCTTTTTTGATTTACCTTTTTCGGTTTGTCATTCATAAACGTTGAAATATTATTAGCGAAAAATTTGTCCGTTTAGGCAACAGCGCCCCTGACGAGCGTATCAGGTACGCTTCGCCTGTTCTAACAAAGCCATTGCGGCAGAGTATAGAATTTTATATAATTATTTCAATACCCCTTGCTTTTACGTTTGCTTCGTCCTATCGACATTTCAAGCAAATGGACAAAAGCTGAGATCCGGAATAGATATCCCAGAAAGTAATTCAGATTTTAACCCCAATAAATCGATGGGTAGCCTCAAAAGAGCTGGCGCTAATGATGTTGAAAGAAATGAAACGGGAAGGATAACGAAAGCGCGCGGTACCCAACTCGCCGCTTGGAGCCAGTAGGAGGGCTGTGTACGGTCAAGAAGGGCCCACGCGCAGTGTCGTGAGCCGTCTTCTTTCATAACCAGTACACCAGGAACGTCCTACTTTTCCAAGCTGGTAGTAAAAGAAGCAGCTTCAATATTTTACATGAAGTTGCAAAAATATGTTAACAAAACAAATGTAAGAACTTTTTTGATCAAATGATCATTGCAATATACATATTTCAGTATGTATATTGTAATAGGTTGATAATGATATGTATATTCTGTTATTTCGCTTTATTATGGCCAAACAGAAAAAAGTCTCAAAAAAAGCTGTTGGGAAGGCTCCTGAAAAGAAAGCTCCTAGAAATAGGGCCACTCTTGGGCATTTTGACCATGCCAAGTTTTTCGCCGACCTATCTGAAAAATTCAAATTGGAGCGTAAGGAAGGGAACTTCGGTTCCGGGGATAATTTTGCTAGTGATATTGAAATTTCAAGGATCGGCTATGGCAATTACGAACGTGAGCAGTTTACCGATATGAAAGTTAGTATTCTATTGAAGATTATTGATGGTTTTGGAAAGACGCCGAGTGAGTTTTTTTCAGAAGGCTTTGATTAAGCAGGAAACCACAGTGAATAAATGTCTTATAATACGTTGTTGCTCCATTGTTATTTACTAGCATTACTTTTCTTAAATGCTTTTATAGTTGGCTCGTAAAAAACAGGTTACTTTTCAGCCAGAGGTACTGGTAAATGGAAACACAGTAAAACAGTTATTGACCCGGAGTCGTTATTTCTTTTCATTCTTCTGCAAAACTAATAGTTATGCTTACTACACAACTTTTGGTATTGAGCTATATATTTCAGGTAAGATTTTGTAAATCCCGATATAGATATTTCATACCTTAGTAAAAGCTGATTAACCTGTATAAAGTACGGGAAAGAAATCGGGGTTATACAAAAGGAACTCAACTAAACGCTCGACTAAAAAAACAAAACCCGCGCCAAGCGCAGGTTTTAAAGTTTGTCTGTGATCCCGCTGGGACTCGAACCCAGGACCCATACATTAAAAGTGTATTGCTCTACCAACTGAGCTACGGAATCATCTAACGGGGTGCAAACCTAAACAAATATTTCTAATCTCCAAAATAAAAAAAAGCCGTCCGCCAACGGCGGACGGCTTTCTATAGCTAAAAGCACAATTACATCTTCACAAATTTCTTCACCACCGGTTTCCCGGCATTGGTAAATTTCAGTACATAAACGCCTGGAGACAGTTTGCTTACATCCAGAATACCATTCACTGCCTTAATCGTAACAGTCTGTGAAGTCACCACGTTAGTGATGGTAAACAGACCGCCGTTCTTCACATTACCCACCGTCAGCAGATCAGTTACCGGGTTAGGATAAACTCTCACTACTGGTTCCTGAGCAGCCGGGTTGCTGATAGCAAGGGATTGCACAGGAACGGTGAATTCGAACCAGTTCAGGTTAAAGTCAGCGCGGGAAGCATAAACGCGGAGCGTTTGTCTGCCTGCAGTCAGCGTAACGGTGGTGGTCTTGGTTACCCATGATTGCCATCCACCGGTAGCTTCTACATCAACGGTAGTCAGTATGTTGGTACCGGACTGCAGTTGCAGCTGGCCACCACCAGGAGCGCTGGCCACACGGAAGGCTACGGTATAGGTGCCTGAAGTGGCAACGTTCACATTATAATCCATCCAGTCGCCGGTTCCAACCCAGCCGATGTTCTGGCCGCCGCCTACGTCACCACAACCTTCTGTACCGATACCGTTCATGGCGTCAAAATCTTCCGCCTCGATACGGCCAGGAACGTTCTTCTGAACAGGAGCTGCTGTCACGTTGATAGCAACCGGAGTAGAAGTAGTCGTCATCTGGTTGTTGTCGGTAGCTTTGGCTGTGATGCTATAAGAACCGGTAGGTACCCCTGTCCACAGGTATTGATATGGGCTGGTGGTATCTTCACCGATCTTGGTCACACCCTGGAAGAATTCCACCTTCTTAACGGTACCGTCTGTATCAGCTGCGTCAGCTTTGAGCAGGATATCAGCACCACTCAGGAATGCTTCGCCATTCGCAGGAGCGGTGATGTTCACTGTCGGAGCATCGCCGATAGCCAGTGCGAAAGTGAAGTAGTTTACGTTGAAGTCATTTGCTTCAAGTACGATACGCACAATATGGTTGCCGGCCGGTAATGTGGTAGTAGTAGCAGAAACCGTCTGCCATGCCTGGAAGCCACCTGTGGTAGGTACGGTAACAGGACCAGTGATGTTCTGGCCATCCAGCTCTACATGGAGGGTTTTGGCTGTACCCGGATTGGCAACGCGTGCAGCGAAGGTATATTTACCTGGAATAGTGACATTGACAGAATATTCCAGCCATTCGCCATTGCTAACGTAGCCGATGTTATAACCGCCTTCTGAGCAGTTTTCCAGGTCTACGCCTTCATTGGTACGATATTGATTACCCTGGTTGGCAGTACTCTCATCGTGATAAGCGATACCCTCACCGCCGGAATCGAAGTCTTCTATCTCGATCTTGCCAGGTATAGCACGTGGAGCAGTTCCGGCAGGGAAAGGATTCTGACGGGAACCGGTTGCCTTATATGTGGCAGTATAGGTAGTGTTAACAGCCGGAACACGGATAGACTGTAAGGTATCTCCACCATGGCTCCAGGATACGAATGCATAGGTAGTGTCTCCCAGTACCTGAGGTGTGATAGCCTGCAGGGTAGTGAGTGCATTTACCACCATCGTCTTGGTAAATGGAGAAGTGGCTTCTTTACCTAACACCAGCTGGAGACCAGGAACATTGGAAGTTACGGTTGCCTGTATCTTGTTAGGGAAGATGTCTACAGAATCAACGCCTGTACGGCCATTGGAATCTGTAACGATCAGGAGCAGTCTGAACCAGATATTCGAAGAAGATTCACCAAGATTATCTGCGGTGAAAGACCCTGATTTGATACCTGCAGGCAGGGTAGGACCAGGGTGCCAGTGTTCGCTGGTTTCTGTATCCTTATGGAAGAAACGGAGCTCCCAACGGTATGCTGATGCTGGCAGTGTGCCATCTTCGGTATCCGTAGCAGTACCAGAAAAGTTTATTACAGTACCTACGCTCCATTTTACATCGCCGGTTGGTGCGCTGATGTGTGGGACTGGTCTTGCATTGAAAGGCAGTACGGTCAGTTTTGCTGCAGTACTGATGGCGGTGTCGATGTGATTGATCACTACACAACGGTATAGACCTGAGTCAGCCGGAGTGGTTTGTGCAATAGAGAAAGCGCTCTCTGTTGCACCCGGGATATTCACCCCGTTTTTCTGCCACTGGAATGACATCGGAATACCACCTGAAGCGCTCACCGAGAACTGTACAGGATCACCGGAAGTAACTGTTGCGCTTACCGGCTGGTTCACGATAGTCGGAGCCTGATTATTATTGTATTCAATTCTCCATAAAGCACCACTTGTTGCGTATCCTATATAATAAATGTTACCATCAAGGCCAACACTTGTACCCAAAATGCGTGTGAAACCTTTTGGTGCAAACTCAGTGTACTGAGATGCCGGTGTCAGGTTGTTAACATCCACAAATCTGTACCAGTCCCTGCACCAGTCGGTGAAGAAGAACTTGTTACGGTATTCCGCGGGATAATTGGTAGCAGGTGGATTAAAGAACACGCCGGATGTGATGGCGCATCCTCCCTTATCATCACTATGGTCGTAATAGTACGCTGCAGTGATAGTACCAGCTGCCTGGGTAGGACCTGTTTTACCATCCTGGCTCCAGCCATAGTTATAACCTTTGCTGGCATCAGGAGTGGTTACATCATTGATCTCTTCATAGTCGCCACCTACGTCCATTACAAAGATCTTCTGGGATGCCGGGTCGAGCGCCATTTTCCATGGGTTTCTCAGACCGCGTGCCCAGATGCTTCTCTGCTGACGGCTTGCGCCAGGTACGTCGTAATAAGGGTTGCCTGGTGCAGGCTGACCATCTTCTGTTAAACGCAGGATCTTGCCACGGTAAGTATCCAGCTTGGGAGATTCAACAGAGGAGTTGCTTTCTCCGACAGCTACATAGAGCAGTCCCTGACGGAACAGGAGAGCGCCGCCATTGTGTGCGCCGTTAATGATTGAATCAAGTTCCATCACCCGGTTAACACTTGTCACCTGGTTGGCAGTAGTGATGGTAAGCACATCGATGTAATGGCGTTTCATTTCCGTGTTGGTGTAGAAAATGTAAAACTTGCCATTGGTTGCAAACTGAGGATGCAGGGTGATGCCCAATAGTCCCTGTTCAGCATCCGTAACTGTCTGTGCAGTGTGCACTGTAGTGACAGTTCCATTCTGGAACACTTTAACGTTACCTCCACGTTCTGCGATAAAGATCCTGCCATCCGGCGCATGGGCCAGGGCAGTTGCTTCGTTGATAACGTCGCCGGTTAATTTTTTCTGGGTAAAGCCAGTTGGCAACTGACTATAAGCGCCATGAGGGCTTGCGAGGAACATAGCTATTCCACAGCATGCTGTCAGCAGATGCTTATGAAACCTAAGCAGCAGGTTTTTCTTCATTGTGTTTAAATGGTTTTTTGTTGAAAAACTAGAGTGTAATTATTGACGTGTTAAGGTTTATGAATATGGTTTAGGGAGTGATAAATAAAATACAGGATAAGGTTATTTTTGATTTGTTGACAGACGAAATTTACAACATAAGTTTGATACTTGTATTACCCTTAAATGAACTTTTGATGTTGTACTAATACGAGTACAACAGTTTAGTATGCTATCTTAAAAAATAGTTGATACGTTTACTAACGGTGTTAATTAAACGTACCAACTATTTAAACGATTGTAGATTATTGTTTAATGAATTTCAGTAATAGCATGTTATGCTCTTTGTTCGTCAGCTGAATGAAGTAAATACCTGCCGGCAAGCCACTTACATCAACACTATAAGTACCTGAGATTTTACCTTCCTGTGATAATTGTACAGATATTGAACGCCCGTTCAAATCAACTACTCGTATCTGTTTCACTCCTTCATTACTTAATAGCTGTACTTTATCATTCACAACAGGATTGGGATACAAACTAGCCTTCCATGTATTCTGCACTTTTATTGCCGGATTTGAACTGCTCAGCAAAGCCCCACCCGTGTATAAACTACCATATGCTTCCAGTTCGAAAATGGAATAACCATATTGCGTGGTTCTGGCCGTACCATATATCCGGAGATAACGACCATGTCCTGTAAGACCGGTATAGTCATTTACCAGTACATTATTGCCGGTAACTGTTCTCAGTGGCGACCAGTTAACAGTGTCATTGGATACCTGTACGATGTAGTCTTTCCCTGCCGCAGTTTCCCAGGTGATCTTCACCCGGTTGATGTTGTAATCTGCACCCAGGTCCACCCGTATCCACTGCGGATCGCTAAAGGCGCTGGACCAGCGGGTATTAATGTTGCCATCTACTGCATTCTGAGCGGTAAAGACGATGTTTTCGTAAGAGGAAATGACAGCCGGTTTATTCAGTGCCAGGTTAGTTTGCGTTACAGCAGTATCCGGGGTGACATAATATACATTGTCAATGTAGAAACTCGCAGCAGCTGCGGGCGCATCTCCTGAGAATGTAAATGCCTGGGTAATGGTGGCAAGATTAACATTGGTCAGCGAGCTGACAGGAATAGTTACCTCATGCCATTGCCCATCCCTGATCAATCCCAGCTTCTGTTCACCGGCGGCAAAGGGGATGGCCTGCTCCCCATTCTGGGAAATAACACTAAAACGGAAGGAACCCTGATAGCTGGTCTTGAACTGGAACTTCAGGAAGCCATTGCTGAAATGCGACAGGTCGCGTACATCATGTGAAACACCCAGACCAAACCAGTTATTGGCTGCCGCCGTAAAGCCCATTACCTGCGTTCCCTCATAAGGCGCTGCCCCGCTGATAGTCGTTAGGTTATTCCATACATAGAGATTGGCATCCAGACCATAGGTCAGTTTATCCGGGATAGATGCATCTTCACTATAGATACCATACCTGTTGGAAAGGATCTTATTATCCTGCACGGTGATGGTAACCGGGGCAGAGGTAGTGCTTAGTTTACCATTATCAGTAGCCTTGGCGGTGATGGTATAAGTACCCTGCGGTACGTTCTCCCAGGTGTAATTGTAAGGCGGTTGTGTAAGCGTAGCCAGTAATGTACTGCCATTAAAGAACTCTACTTTGTATATCAGGCCATTATCAGATACATTGGTATTGATCCCTACCTTGGCCGGCCTTCGGTAGGGAGTGCTGGCTGTAGGGGAAGTAATGCTGATCTGCGGAGGGGTATTACCCGGCGCAGCTACCAGTACCGTAACAGGTTTGGAGGTAGTGGTCTTGTTCTGATTATCTGTCGCTTTCGCGATCAGTTGGGCGATGGCCTGGGTAGACGTCTGCCAGGTATAATTGAACGGTGCAGACGTTACCGTTCCCAGGTAATTGGCCCCATTGAAGAAGTCCACTTTGCTGATAGTACCATTCGGATCGGTCGCATTGGTCTGAATAGAGATAGATGCCGGAGTAGTATATACCGCTTCATTGGCAATATTGGTAATAGCAACCGTAGGCGCTGGATTGTCAGACACACCACCGGTATAATAGATGTTGTCAAAATAGAAGTCCGCCGCTGTTGCTGGTGCATCGCCGGAAAACATGAACAGCTGCGTGACCTGCATAAGGTCCAGTGCGCCGAACTCACTGACAGGAATGGTCACTTCATGCCATTGCCCGTCCCTGAGCAGTCCGTGCTCATTACTGCCGGTGAAATTCACCCAGCCTTCCACGCCATCTGCTACAATGCCTACTTTGAAAGGTGCAGTGGAGGTGGTCTTCATATGAAACTTCAGGCTACCCCCTGCATAATTGCTCATATTCTTGCTATCGTTGGCCACACCCAGACCATACCAGGCGCCTGCATTAGCATGAAATGCCCATACATTGCTGCCTTCAAATGGTGCTGGCGCTGGTGTGATATTGGTGATGTTGTTCCAGAGATAAAGATTAGCCCCTTGTCCGAAAACCACTTTGTCACTTACGGTGGTGTTGTCGGTAAAGATGCCGTAGTTACCCTCCGGTGCGTTGTTGGAACCGAGGATAAGTTCTTCTCCCTGTGTAATATCCTGGTACAGTTTAATGTAGTCAACCTCCATGCGGCCGGGTAGGGGAGCGGTTACCCCCGCCGCAGAAGTAATACCGGGATAATTCCCGCCCACTGCCAGGTTGAGAATGATGTAGAAAGGATTGCGGAAGGCATCAAATCCATTTGTTCCGCTGATGTCTATCCGGTAATAAGGACTGTTATCAAGGAAGATAGTCAGGAATTGCGGATCCCATTCCAGTTTGTAAAGGTGATAGGCATCATTCAGCGAAGTGTTCTGAAGAATGCTATCCTTCGCATAAGTAGCATGTCCGGTATAGCCTCCCGGATTTTCCGTCCACCAATGCGTAGCTGCACTGACGGTCCTGTTGGCCCGGCCTTCGGCAAGGGCGCCGGCAAATCCCATTTCAAGAATGTCTACTTCTCCGTTGTGTGGCCAGGTACCGCCTGTGGCGCCCAGTAGCCAGAAAGCAGGCCATAGGCCATTCGCTACATTAGGCACTTTGATCCTGGCTTCCAGTGAGCCATAACGGAAAGAGACACGTCCTGCAGTCTTGATACGCCCTGACGTGAAAGGTTTGCCGCCCATGGTTTCCCGGCGGGCTTCAATAATGAGCGTACCATTTTCAATTCTTACATTTTCAGCACGGTTGGTGTAGTATTCCAACTCGGCATTCCCCCAGCCGCAATTTCCTTTGGTACAGCCATCTCCTGTTTCGTAGGTCCATGTCTGCGGATTGAGCGTGGTGGTGTTGAAATTCTCCTCCCAGACAAGTTGTCGCTGGGCATGGGTCGCAAAGGGTAAAAGTGAAAGACAGAGCACAGTTGCAAGTAATGGGCTCTTTTTCAACCTGGGTGTTGGGTAACTTGGGTTCTTCATACGATGAAATTTTAGGTAACGTGAACGTGGTAAATAATATCGGTAAATTAATGATTGACGGGGAGAACCGGTAGGCATGGCGGGAATCTTTTGTTCATAAAATCGCTGCACTGTAAGCGACACCGAAAGACTGGCACACATAATGGTGCCGGTTATTAAAACGTACCACCTACAAAAGAAAACGTGCGATAGACATCGCACGTTCCATGTTTACACCTAATAGAGCTCATATGCTCTTTACCACATATTTAGCTCGAGAAATAATCACTTTTTAGGATACAACCCGTTATCCAGCCTTTCATAAAGGTCCTGCAGATGATTGCGGGTCGTAAGGTCAGCCATCTGCGGCATAGCTGCTTTTATGCTGCCCGCCAGCTCTTTGGCATGCGCCCTGATCAGCGGAGTAACTTCACTGTCCCTGCTGATCCTTGCAGCGGGCAACAGTACAGCCAGCAGGCTTTCCACATATACACGTTGCTGGCCACGGCGATAAACATCTGTAGCCTTATGCGTTGTTAATTCAGAGAAGATACCAGTCTTCAGATCATGTAGGAGCTGCGCTGCTGTATAAGCTTTTGACGCATCAAAAGCTTCCTGCGCATTTAGCCTGTCTATCAGGTCGGGGGCCATTAACTGTATCAATACCTTCTTCTGTATAGCGGCTACCGCAGAAAAATCCGTGGCGGTCAGCGTGGACAGTTGTTTGTCATCCAGCCAGGAAGGTGTTGCAAAAAGCTGTTCGTTCAGGAACGCAATGGCTCTCTGCTGCTTGCTCTTTGTAGGAAATTCATATACAGGACCTGACTGCTCCACCGTCTTCGGTGTAGTAAGTATGCCGCCTACCTGCGATGCAACATGGCCCACATAAAGATCAAACTGTTTCACGATCTCCATGTACATTTCGCCCGCCTTCGAATAATCTTCATCAGGCTGGCGCGTCCATTCCAGCAGGTGTTTCTCTATCCGTTTCAGGTTGGCAATGCCATAGGTGCTGGCCTTCATAGCGTCATCACCCAGGTCTTCACGCTGATTTCTGGGGTCATACTGTGTTTTGGCATCGTTAGGTACTCTTTCAATACCGAAGAAGTACTGTTTACCTGATGCGAGTTTATCGATCACTCTTTTGTTCAGCACTGGTGTTTCTTCAGCTGCGCTGTTAGCGCCGGGCACCAGTTTGTAGCCCCATTCAATAGCCCATTTGTCATAGTCTCCTATACGGGGGAAGATGCCTCTCACACCAATGTTATCTTCCGGTTGCGCTACATAGTTGAAACGTGCATAGTCCATAATGGAAGGCGTATGCCCATGTGCTTCCACCCACTGTTTACTGCGGAGGCTATCTACCGGAACAGTAGAAGATGCCCCCCAGTTATGGCGCAAGCCCAGTGTATGTCCAACCTCATGGGAAGAAACAAAGCGGATCAGTTCTCCCATGAGCGAATCAGGCAGCTGTGGCGCCTGCGCTCTTTTATCAATGGCGCCTGCCTGTACAAAATACCATTTGTACAATACGTCCATCACGTTGTGATACCAGCTGATATGCGTCTCAAGGATCTCGCCTGTGCGTGGGTCTTTAATACTTGGTCCCATCGCGTTGGCGATGTTGGATGGTTTGTATACCAGCACAGAATGACGGGCATCCTCAATACTCCAGGTACTGTCATCAGTGGGCGCCTCTTTAGCGACTATGGCATTCTTAAAACCTGCTACTTCAAAAGCTGCCTGCCAGTCATTGATACCTGCTATCAGGTAAGGTACCCACTTCTTTGGCGTTAGTGGGTCTATGTAAATAACGATCGGGTGTTTAGGTGTTACCAGTTCCCCGCGTTTATATTTTTCAAGATCTTCTTCTTTCGGTTCTATGCGCCATTTCCAGATCATGCTTTCACTCTTTATGCCCTGGGAATTAGCGTCAAAGTCGATGTATTCATCTGCAAAGAATCCTACCCGCGGATCAAAGAAGCGTGGTTGCATGGGGATAGCTGGCAACAGTACAATTGAGCTGTTCAGCTCAAAGCTGTATGTCCTTGTTTCTCCATTAGGGAAAGGCCTGGAATTGTAAGTACGTACTGTCTTTATTTCCACGTTCATCGGATAGGCGTGGACGTCCTCTATATATGACCTGTCCGGGGCCATCATGGCAAGGCCCATCAGATTTTTAAGAGCAGGGTCGAAGAACAGAATGGAATTATCTGCATTCACATAATCCGTCACTTCTATCACACTGCTTTTTGTACTATCGTTGATCGCCTTGATGCCAAAAACGGCTTGTATAGATTGCAGATTATTGTTCAGCAGGGAACGGTATAATCCATTAGCTGAACTATCTGCAGAACGTTCTTTATAAGAGATCGTCTTCAGGAAGATCTTGTTACCATTGCCCTTTTCAAAGCGGATCACTTTTTCCCCGATCTGATCGCCGGAATAAGTGCCCAGCATGAAACGGAATTCAGAAGATCCCTTAGCGATCCTGCCAACTACCAGCATATCCCTTCCAAGCAATGAATCCGGTATTTCGAAGAAATACTTGTCATTTGATTTGTGTACTTTAAACAGTCCATTAGTGGTAATGGTGCCTGGCGGAATCACTTCCTTATATGGCTTCGGCGCGTCGGGTTTTGCCGGCAGGGCCAACCTGGCCAAGGCGGCAGCCACACTGTCTTTTCTGATGGTGGTAGTATCTTTTCCTTTCTGTTGTTTCTGTGCAGCTGCCGGTAATGCAATGGCCACGGTGCATAGCATTCCAAGCACAATGCTTGTTGTTGCAGATTTCATTGGTACTAGTGATGTTTTAATGATGGCATGGCTTCCTTATATGGATATGGCAAGGTTATGACAAAGGTTGTGTTCTTTTAATTGCTATACCCCGGATTCTGTTTGATATTCGGATTGAGCTGTGTTTCATCGTAGGGTATAGGGAGTACCTTATGGTTCGGATCCCATACACCTCCTTTCTGCGGAGCAAGTGTAGGCATTAGCTCGTCTATCTTGTCCGTACGTACCAGGTCAAACCAGCGGTGTCCCCATTCTGTGAACAGCTCTATTTTGCGTTCCTGCGCAATGGCTGCCAGCATAGCATCTTTATTTGTGGCAGTGGTGCCTGGCAGCGATGCCTTGGCGCGGATAGCATCCAGATCTGCCTGTGCACTGCCGGCGCCTATGATATTCCCCAGTTGTGCCCTCGCTTCTGCACGTATCAGGTATTGTTCTGACAGGCGTAACACCATCAAGGCTTCAGGTGTACCGCTCGGATTCTTCTGATACTTGAATGGATAGTAATAAGTAGTGCCGTTGGCTACGAAGGCGCCCACCCATTTGTCGCGCCGGGCATCTCCCTGTTCAAAACTGTTCACGAGTGATGTACTGAGCGCTCCTGGTAAAGCAGGAGTGACTCCCGGTGGATTCGTGAATGGAATGAACGCCTGGGCGTCGTAGGTCGCATAGTTAATGGGATCAACTGTCAGCAAATACCAGATGGCTTCTTTAGAAGTTGTAGTGAACGTTTTATTAAGGTCCTGTTCCAGCTGGTACACGGCATTACTGATCACAGCTGTAGCTTGTGCTTCAGCATTAGCCCAGTCTTTCCGGTAAAGATAGACACGCGCCAACAGCGCTGTTGCAGCCAGTTTGTTGGGACGCGCTCTTTCAGTGGTGCCGGCAGTAATGCCTCTGAAATAAGCTTCTCCCATCAGTGATTGCGCATCTTTCAGGTCGGCAATGATCTGTGCATATACCTGTTCTTTTGGTGTACGCGATAGCGTATTGTTGGTCCTGTAATCAGTCGTCAGCGCCAGTGGTACATCTCCGTAGGTATTCACCGCATAGAAATATATAAGCGCACGTAAGAATCTGGCTTCTCCCAGTAATTGCTGTTTAACAGGCTCTGAAAGTCCTTTGGAAGCTGTAACACCTTCTATAGTAACGTTGCAGGTATATAAACGCTGATAGAATTCGCTCCAGAAATAATCGCCGCCCACATTGTAGGTGTTGGTATAAAACTCCTGTAGTGTAGTGCCCATAATGGCTGGCAGGTAGTTTGTTATTTCATCAGCTGCCATCCCTTCCAGCATACTGATGCCATTGATACCGCTTACGAATCCACGATTACTGATCATAGCGCTGTACAAACCCGTCATAACGGAGGTTGCAGATGCATTTCCTGCAAAGGCTTCCGCACTCACGATCTTTGAGGTTGGTGGATCGATCTCCACTGCTTTATTACAGCCTGTACCTACTGCCAGCAGCAGGAGACCAGTATACAGGTAACGGAATGATTTATATTGAAATGTCATGGTAGCTCTTTTTATAAGGTTACTTTAAGACCACCGGTAAATGTCTTCATCGGTGACAGGTTGAGGCCTCCGGATTCCGGATCGAAATCACGGAATTCCTTTTTCGTGAAAGTCAGCAGGTTCTGACCCTGTGCAAACAAGGTTACCTGTTGCAGACGTATCTTCTGCAGCCATTTTGATGGCAGCTGGTACGAAAAGGAAACATTCTTCAGCCGGAGGAAAGGAGCGTCGGAATACGCCAGTGTACTGTTCCTGGCGTATAATGCCCAGGGCAGGTAGCCAAAAATGTTCTGGCCGTACTTCGGAATATCTTTTACATCGCCTGGTTTCTGCCAGCGGTCCAGGGCTACATTTACTAACTGATTGCCCATGAATCCGGGAGGGAAGATGCCATTCAGCAATGGATTTTTAACCACATGTTGTTCAAACTGGAACAGCAGGTCGAGCGACCAGCCCTTATAACGGAGAGCGTTCTGGAAACCTCCGAAATACTTCACTGTCGGATCAATAAAGGCGATCTTCTGGTCAGGCGCTGCAACACGCTTACTTTCACTGTTGATAAACCTGTAGGTGCCCGTCTGAGGATCTACCCCTGCATACTGGTATACCCTTGTAATACCAAGCGGTTTGCCTATCATGAAGTTGGGATCATCAGGGCTTAGTCCCGGATATTCTGTAAGCTTATTACGTGGTAACGATATATTCAGGAAGCTGTTCCATTCGAAGTTCTTACTTTTTATGTTGGTGGTATGCAGCTCAAATTCCCATCCGGTATTCTGCACTACAGCAGGAAGGTTACGTTGAATGGAACCAAAGCCTGTTACAGCCGATAACTGATAAGCCAGCAGCTGGTTATTACTGCGGTTGGTATAGTAGGACGCAGTTACCAGTATCCTGTCATTAAGGAAACCAAGGTCAATGGCGCCTTCTACTTTACGCGTAGCTTCCCATGCCAGATCCGGGTTGAATAATGCCTGTGGCTGTAATCCTTTATCGCCCTGGTAGCTGAACCCTAAAGGCTTGTAGAGATCAAGGAAGGCATAGTCGCCTATGTTGTCGTTACCGGTGGTACCATAACTGCCTCTCAGTTTGCCAAAACTCATGAAAGGGATCAGCTCTTTTATTGCCTTTTCTTCGGTGAAGATCCATGCACCACCAGCTGACCAGAAGAAGTGGAACCTGCTGTCGGGCCCAAAGCGGCTTGAGCCATCATACCGTCCATTTAAAGTAAGGATATACTTGTTAGCCCAGTTATATTTGATCCTGCCAAAGGTGGCAGTATATTTATTTTCATTGTTACCAAAATCTTCAACGGTGATAGTATTCGCTGCCTGTGGGTTTTGCAGCAATGCATCACTGGCATAACCTACGCCACTCTGTGTCAGGTTCTCATTCTGCTCGCGGCGGAATGTCGCTCCCAGTAAGGTCTCAAAATTGCCTTTGCCCAGCCCGAAATTATAAGTAACCTGTGGTTCTATGTTCCAGCTGCCGTAATTGGCATTCCTGTATCTGGCAGTAGCCTGCCTTCCCGCTGACCTGAAAGGATTGGAGATGGAAAGGGGATTGCCCACATATTCTCTTTGTACTACATTCTCATAACCGGCTGATACTTTTACATTCATTCCTTTGATAACCTTGTAACCGAACGTAACATTCCCGTTCAGATGATTGGAACGCCCCAGGTATGGTTGTAACAGCGCCGCAAACGGGTTATCGAAGGTGCCGTTCTCCCAGTTAAGCGTTCCGTCCTCATTATAAATTTTAGGTGCATCGGGCGCGAGGAGCCTGATGTTGAATGTAGGATCAAGCGGGGTGATGTTGTTGGTGTTGGATACATAAATACCTCCCGCATTTATGCTTAATTTTCTGTCGTTGCTGGTGCCGGTAATACTGAAATGCGCAGACCCTTTTTTCAAAGCGCCATCTGTTGGCATGACCGGAGTTTCGCGGTGATAACCGCCGCCTACAAGGTATTGGATATTGTCCGTTCCGCCTGTTATAGTCCCCTGCACATCGGAAGTATGCGCGCTGCCCCCCAGTATTAGTTTCTGCCAGTTGGTGTACCTGGTGGTATCCCAGGTGCCGTTCACGTCATAATCGAGGAAGCTGGGTTTTGCATTGTCGTTTGTGAATGCTTCATGCCGCATCTGGAGGTATTGCTGCAGGTTCATATATTCCGGCATGCGGGTGATCTTGCTGATACCGGTATAGGCTGTCAGATTCACCTGCGTGCGTCCTGGCTTTCCTTTTTTGGTAGTGATCAGGATCACTCCGTTTGCACCACGGGATCCATAAATAGAGGTAGCGTCGGCATCTTTCAACACATCAACACTTTCTATATCCGCGGGATTCACCAGGTCAAGCAGGTTACCCTGTGCCAGTGCACTGTTAACGGAGCCGGAAGTACCTCCCTTGAATGGTACTCCGTCAATAATATAAAGGATGTCATTACCGGATGCAATGGAATTACGTCCGCGCAGTTGCACACTCACAGCACCTCCCGGCATACCCGTCGTCTGGTTGATCACCAGACCGGACACTCTTCCTGACAATGCCAGTAGCGGATTGCTCACTGGATTCCTGGCGATATCTGCTGCTGTAACAGTCGCTATGTTGCCCGTGCTCAAACGCTTGGTGGTAGTACCATAAGCAATCACCTGTACCTGGTCCAGCTCACTGGTAGATGGTTTCAGATAGACGAACGTCGGGTTTTTAAGGCTTACTGTGACAGTTTTTACAAGGTATCCCGTATAGGTGATAGTCAGTTCCGCATTTTCAATGCCATCGTCCACCTTCAGTTCGAAATACCCGCTGGCGTCGGTCGTTGTTCCCTTGCGCGTACCTTTTAGCATAACAGTAGCCCCCGGCAACCTTATGCCTGATGGATCGACAATCCATCCCTTCACAAGCCTGGGAGGATCGGCTGGAGTGACAGCTACCGGCGCTACCGGAAAAAATGACTTGGTATCCCTCGTAATGACAATCACATTGTTGAGGATAGAATAAGCAAGCCCTTGTTTGGCCAATAGAGCAGGCAGGAATTCGCTGATCTCCTGATCCTTTACGTTAATATCCACCGGTTGGGTCTTTTCCAACAGGGTAGGGTTGGCCAGAAATTCGCGCCCCGTCTGTTCACTGATGGCTTTAAAGATATCTGTCAGTGCCGCCTTTTTTTTGCTTATCGTTACCTTCTGCCCATAGGTAGCTCCACTTACGTGAAGCACAGCAACAAGGATAAGCGGGATGATTAATTTCATAATCATTACTAATTTTGAAAAAGGAATTGGCATACCTTTGCCAGGTACAATATTCTTCATACTTGTACATTTAGGGATTTACTGATTAAATGACGTAAGTGACATTAATGAAGTAGTCCTTATAGCAGGACCTCAATTGCAGTTGAGGTCCTGCCTTTTTTATCAGGACTTACTTACAGTTGTTCAATGTTCTGTGCTGATTTCTGGTTGTTTTCCTGTTTACTACATACGCTGATTGGTTGTTGATTTAGATGTTTGATTGATGATGTGCCAAAAAATGCTTAACCTGTTTTTATTTATCGTCCCCTATATTATTTTTTTGCGCCTGGTATTACACTGATATGATCTCCTTCGATCCTGAAATGCACTTCTCCTGTCGCTTCCAGTGTTTCCAGTAATGCTTTGGCAGTTACCTTACGGGATAAAATGCCCTGGAACTCTATATTGTCTACGTTCCCTTCATAACGTATATCCACATCGTACCAGCGGGCTACCTGGCGCATAATGTTCTTAATACCTGTGCGATTGAAGCGGAACTGCCCGTTTTTCCAGGCCAGCACCTCCGCCAGGTCTGGTCTGGTGGTCTTAAATGTCTGTCCTTCCGTTGCCAGGCTGGCCTGTACGCCCGGCGTGAGCATTGCTGTTGCATCGCCTGCCTCCACCTTTACCGATCCGCTTACCAACGTTGTACGGATGGCATTTTCGTCGGCATAAGCCATGATGTTAAATCCTGTGCCCAATACATGCACATCAAGTCTGCCAGCTTTCACGGTAAAGGGTTTGGCGGCGTCAGGGGCTACCTCGAAATATCCTTCCCCGGTCATTTCCACCTTTCTTTCAGCCCCTATGAATGCCGTCGGATAACGTATGGATGAGGCTGAATTCAACCAAACCTTTGACCCATCTGGTAATGTGAGTTGGAACTGTCCACCCCGCGGAGTGGACAGCGTGTGGTATTGTACATTGTCCCCTGTTCCTATATAAGCGATAGCGCCGCTATCAGCTTTAGTAATAGTCACACCTCCCTGTACGGCTATGTTGCCGTTGGCCAGGTTGTCCAATATGATCTCCTGGCCATTCGCCAGTGTAAGAATTGCTTTATTGCTGCCCGGCTCCAATACATTGCGTTGTACGATGGCTGCCCGTTTTGGCTGCTCTGAACGCAATATCCATATGGCGGCCCCTCCTGCTATCAGTAAAGACGCCGCTGCGGCCCACCAATAATTACGTTTCCTGATCTTCCTGATAATAGCTTCCTGCTTGTTGCTCTCTTCCATCGTGCTTACTTCTGCCAGGTAGTAGGCCGTCAGCCGGCTATATATATTACTGACAATCTCTTTATTATCATAGGTGGGCTCCTGCACTTCCATCAGTACAGCTTCATGCGCACTTGCCAGCTCCTGCAGTTCCTCTTCACTCGCTTCCCGGAGGAACCACTGCCGGAATTCGGCTGTTTCCTCCTCCGTCACTGCTTGTCCCTCCGCCAGTTTCGTAACGTGTATTATGGCTTCAGATAGATTCATATATGACATATACGAATAAAGACGGTCGATGAATCCGAATTTTCACCGGGACACTAAAAAAATTTAAAAAAACTTTCAGGGCTGGAAAAAGATGATAAGAAGAAGGAGGGTAAAGCTAATGCCATTCCTGGCCAGATAATCTTTGAGGTAGGTCGTGGCCTGCTGTAGTGATTTGTGCACCCCGCCTACAGACATGCCCAGCATATCTGCAATTTCCTGTATGGTCATTTCATCGCGGGTACGTAAGAGAAAGATCTGGCGTTGTTTTTCGGGCAGTGTATCCAATGCGGCCCGGGCCAGGGATTCATATTGGTCGGTGATCAGTTTGTCGTCAGCACTGTAATGCGGCTGTACATAATCCTTGCTGTATCCCGCCTGTTTCTGTATCAGCGCCTGCTGGGCCTTGAGGAAGTCATTCAGGGCATTCCTGGCCATGATGAATACGTAATTCTTAAAAGAACGTACTGTTACGAGCAGTTCTCTTTTCTTCCAGACCTTCAGGAACACTTCCTGGCCTATTTCCTCGACATCATGTTTGTCGGGTAGATATACCTGCAAATAATGTATTATAAGGGGGGAATATGCCTCGTAAAGGCGCGTAAAAGCCTGCCAGTCACCAGCTGCAACATTTTGAAGTAAATTTCTTTCCTCTTCTTCTGCAATGCGTGTATGAATAATAGGCGCTGACAATGACAATTGTGGTAAAGGCGTAAAGCACAAATATAACCGTTTCCCCTTGGTTTTCATACCGGTTTCTCCGGGCTGCCGGTAACTGCCATCAGGAAATCATATAAACTGGTATCTGCCGGTAGCTCCAGTTTTTTCCGCAGGCGGTACCTGCTGGTCTCCACTCCCCTGACAGAAATACCCAGCGACTGTGCAATTTCCTTTGTAGTCAGGTTGATGCGCAGATAGGCGCATAGCTTGAGATCGGTCGTGCTCAGGTCAGGATATTTGCGCTTCAACGTGAACAGGAAATTATTATGTACTTCGTCGAAATGCCGGGAAAACTGCTCCCAGTCTTCCTCATTGTTTTCCGCCTCCTCAAACAGGCGCAGTACTTTTTTAAATATATTGTCCGGCAACGGATCTATCTTTTTTATCGACACCAGCAACTCTTCTTTAATATTCGATAACACTTTGCCCCGGTGCAGCAAGTACATAGTAGCAGTAGCCAGTTCTTTATTCTTAAAACGGACCTCTGTAGTGAGTTTCTCATTCTGAAGACTGATCAGCTCTTTCTCCCGCTGTTCCTTCTCAAACTTATGCCGCAATATCAGCTGCTCCTGTTTTTGCTGATACCGGCGCTGCTGCCGTACGAATTTTCTTTTCTGGGAGATATAGCCCCACAGCAGTATAGCCAGTCCCAGTAATATATATCCACTTCTGGCAAGCGGTGTCTGATACCAGGCCGGTAATATCCGGAATGAATACACGGCAGGCCTGGACACATTGCCCAGATTGTCTTTCGCTTTTACTGAAAAGGTATAATGACCATAAGGCAGGTTCGTATAATCCTTTTCTGTTTTAACAGACCACTCGCTCCATTGCTGATCAAAGCCGGTCAGCTTATAACTGTATTCAATGGTATTGCCCTGACTGTATACTGGTGATGCATATTCAAAATGAAAACCGGAAAAGGCATTGGGCATCGCTTTGAAGGAATGTTTTCCCGAGGGATAATATCCGCCGTATAGCAGGCTGTCCGCCTTTCCGTGGGCGCTCACCTGGCTGATGAGCACCAGCGGCTGCTCTCTTGCCTGCCGGTAATGTTTATAGTTGATATGGAACATGCCTTTCTCCGCTCCCACGAAAATATTCTCATCGTTATAGGGATACAGGAATTCAAAACCGTTGACGATCTGTCCTTTTAATTCCGGGAAATGAACGATGCTGTACGCATGTTCCGGAACAGGTTTATGAAAGTCGATCACTCCGGGCATCTTATCTGAAATAAACCAGATGTTCCCGGCAGCATCTTCCGACAGGTATTGCAGACTCGCATCCTTCAGGATAGGAGATAGCCACCGGGAGGGCACGAAACGCTCTGTTGCCGCATCATATTCGTATGCACCTGCCTGTGTAGCCACAATCATCCTGCCCCTGATCCTGAACACAAAATTGTTGTAGTCAGCCGGCAACCCGTTCTTTTGGCTATATAATGTATAATGTAGCATTGTGTCCCTGTCCAGGTACATCCGGAATACGCCCCGGTAAGGATGGGAGGCCCAGATGATGCTGTCATCCTCCACTGTCAGGAAGCGCAGGGACTCAAACAATCCCTTTACGGGTCGTGCAGCAGACAATCCGCCTCCCTCTTTATGCATCAGCTGTAAGCCGGTATAACATCCTGCCAGCATATAGGAAGATAAGGGCTGGAATAACCAGCAGCCCGTACGCCTGGACAAGGGAATAGCCGTCGCTCCCCTGATCTCAAAGGCTCCCTCATGATGTCCCATCAGCAGATGTTGCTCTACCTGGGCGATGCTCCATACCTGACCTGCGGTATTACTTATCTGCCGGAAATGGCTCGGCAGAAAACTAAGGTCCCGCTGTCCATCCAGCGGTGTGCTGAATACCCCATCCGAGGTTCCGATATACAATTGTTTGTTAAAGACGCTGGCCGTATAGGTGGTGAGATAACGTTTATTATCCGGCAGGATCTGTTTGATGGCAGTATTATACCGCACCATGTCAATACCATTGTCCAGCGTCAGCCATATATTCTTGCCCGGGTCTGTAAAGATCTTCAATACACTGTTGTGTTGTAGTCCTTCATTGACGGTAAACTGCTGGATAACAGCGCCTGTTTCCCGGTGTATAATATAACAGCCTCCATAGGATGTCCCGATCAGGAGCTGATTGTCTCCCCAGGGCCTGGCACAGTAGATCTGGTTTTGAATGAAAATAGGAGTGGCATTACTTGTAAAAGGGAAGAGGCGTCCCCGGTGTAATTTGAAAATGCCATCTTTCAAGGTACAGACCAGTAGGGTGTCATCGTCCTGGTCTTTGGTCGCATCTCCTTTTGCGTCCCTTCCTATGATTTCCCTGATCAGTAGATGCCTGTCGGCAACTTCCTTACAGACCGGCTGCCAGCTGTTATCTTTGAATTGCATCAGCCCTTTGTTCGCATCCTGGGCATATAATCTGTTATTGGCGCGGCATAACATCTGCCATTGCATGGTGCCAGGATATATATGCAAATTGTGATGATCATAATAAAATATCTTAGTGGTACCCCTGAAAAAGACGCCACCATTATACAGAACGATGTCCCAGATATCCGCAAACTGGTCCTTCCGGTCCCTGACGGCCGGTTTAAGAGAAGTATAGCGCAATACGCCATCCGCATCTGCCAGGTAATACCCGAAATCGTCCTGTGCGCCGACATAGATACGCCCATCCTTATCTGCCTTCACAGAGCGCAGCCGGGTATGATTGGGAACGGGTAGCAGTTTCCAGGAATGACCATTAAAGGTCATCAGCCCTTCATTATTGGCAAAATAAAGGATACCGTTCCTGTCCATATCCAGGTCCCAGGTTTGCCCGCCTCCCGGGTATTGCTGCCGGGTATAGTTGACAATCGGTGGTAAGCCAATGATCTGTTGTGCCAGGTTTTCACTCGTCCATAGGATAGACAGCACAAGCAAAATGAGCTTGTTCATTTCATAACGTTTTAATAAAAATATGAATATTATGCTTTGAAGTAGTGCTGACGTAAAGAATGTTTATTGATAATCAATAGCCTGTGTTTGCGCTGTAGTAGATTAGACGTACCCCTGAAATGAAGGGACCTGAAAATTAACCGCATCTTTGCCCTGATCTTAAAATAACCTGTTTCCGCGTTATAACATTTTCCTGGCTACGGATAGCGGGGGGATTGTCGCCCATTCCGGTAGCAAGAATGCTGTATGCGGGAACAATGTAAAACCGGATTTTTTAAAAGCTATGAAAAAACAAACCTTCTCCGGGCTCCTGAGCCTTCTGTTGCTGGCTACTGCCGTAACATCCTGTACAAAAGAGAACCAGGCCGAAAAAGCGCCAAAACTCTCTGCCAATGACAAAGCCGTAGGCGCTGTAGCAGCAGCCAAGTCTTATGAATTGGTATGGTCTGACGAATTTGACGGTACCACCCTGAATACTTCCAAATGGGGGTATGAAAATGGTAACCTGGGCGTAAACAACGAAAAACAGTTCTATCAGACCCAGAACGTTGCCGTTACCGGCGGTAACCTGGTGATCACTGCCCGTAAAGAAACAGTACAGGGACAACCCTATACCTCCGGCCGTCTGAACAGTAATGGTAAATTCTCGACACAATACGGCCGTATCGAAGCCCGTATCAAACTTCCCGGTGTACAGGGCTTATGGCCTGCTTTCTGGATGCTGGGTAACAGCATCAGCACCGGCGCTGGCTGGCCTGCTTGTGGTGAGATCGACATCATGGAACAGGTAAACACCAGTAACACTATCCTGGGTACTATCCACTGGTGGAATACGGCCTATACTTACTATAGCGGCAATACCACTACTACAGCGACTGACTTCCATATTTATGCTGTAGAATGGGATGCTTCTTCAATCCGCTGGTATGTAGATGGTCTTGAATACCATATCGCTAACATTCAGAACAACATCAACGGTACAGAGGAATTCCATGCACCGTTCTTTATTCTCTTAAACGTTGCCGTAGGTGGTAACCTGCCCGGCAATAACATCAATGATGCAGCGCTGCCTGCTTCTATGCTGGTGGACTATGTAAGAGTATTTAACATCTCTCAAACACCCGGTGGCGGCGCTCCGATTGGCACTACTATCTCTGTTAAAGGTAGCAATGGATCTTTCGTGAGTGGCGAAAACGGCCAGCAGGCAATCAACTGTAACCGTGCTACCGCTCAGGCATGGGAACAATTCACCATTGTTGATGCCGGCGGTGGTAAAGTAGCTCTCCAGAGCATGGGTAAATACGTTTCTTCTGAAAACGGCGCTCAGGCAATGACCTGCAACCGTACTACCATCCAGGACTGGGAGAAATTCGACTGGATCGATAACGGCGACGGTACCTTCTCCCTGCGTGGCAATAACGGTATGTACGTTTCTTCCGAGAACGGTACTCAGGCAATGACCTGCAACCGTGCTACCATCCAGGGTTGGGAGAAATTCACTTACTAATAGTACTCCTTAGTTTCGATTCAATAGCATACAGGCTTTTCCCTCTTCATTACAATGCATTATCCCGTAGCGATAGCTATGGGATAATGCGTTTTAGAGGTGGACAATCTTCACCCGGATCGCTTTTAACCCCGATATCCCCTGTAGATCCTCAACATCAAAATGTTCAATGTCCTCTTCCAGTATCATCTGCGACTGTAAGGTTTTAATATACTGCAGGTATTCCTGTTCTTCCATATAACTGGAAAAAACGATGGTGATCTTTCCCGACTGGGTGATGCGCTCGGTAGTATCCTTGATAAAGGCCTTATCTATCCGTTTTTTCACGATCTCAAACCGTGCATTATAGCTTCCATCCACATCAAACCGTTTCTCATCCATCCGGAACCGTATAGCGATCGTGGCATTGTAGACCAGGATCAGAGAAGTGACATCCAGGGGGTAGGGGAGTTCCGCTTTCAACCGGTGATGCGCTATTTCCATCTCACAGAGCGTCTGTAACTGCCATAAACGAAGGTCGTACAGCTTTTGAAGGCTGAATTGCAGCTTGGGGGAGATGGAGGCGCCTATATATAGGTTATGTTCTATACCGTCAGTTTTGAACCGCTCATAATAATGAGGGAATAATACCTGGGCAATGGTCTGATTCCGGTCAATAACATCGGATAGCTTATTATTGATGGTGGAAATGGTTGCTTCATACCGCCGCCGCTGTAAATGGAATACACCCTTTTCCTTGTCAGTTTCAGCAAAGTAGATCTGTACCCGGGGATCGGACGCATAACGCTGTAAAAGCGGATGCACTTCATTAGCCAGGTATGCTGTAATGTATTGTTCTGTACCTGCCCTCAGTGGAAAAGAAAGTTCAATCAGGTAGTCCCGCAGTTGCTCCTGTACGTCGTGGAAAGCGTCAGTCTGACCGGAGGAATCACCTGCTGCTATATCGGTTCTGCCGGCAGCTTCCTGCTGTGCCATCGCATATTCGGGATGGCCTAACTGCTTTATTAAGGGACATAGTGTCTTTATCTGTAATTGCAGGTCCTGCTGCACACTTGTATTACGTACCTCTGAAGATCCTTTGATATCGATCTGCCCATATAGGGGGTATATTTCCGGAAATACGATCTCCTGCGGTTCATAATCTCTCCCTGTCTCCCGATGGGCGATCAGTTGTTCTACTTCTTCCCTGAACTTCCAGTATACACTGCTGTGAATGGCCGTATATTTTTCCTGGATGACAGCTTGTAGCTCGTTCTGCATTTCCACCAGCAGCCTTTCCATTGTATCTGTGAGGAAGGGCATGACCACTTCCAGTTTATTCGCATTAATGCTGTTCAACTCTTTGGTCCGGAGGGAAAGCAGTTCCAATACCCCTAACAGCTGTCCGTTCTTAACCACGGGCGCCAGTATAAAGCTCCTGATCCCCTGCCGGTGGAAGTAGTTGCCCAGCAGGTTCTCCGGATCAGCCGTTATAAATTCACCTACATCAGAAATAGCAAAGTACTCCTTCTTTTTTACCAGGCAGTTATAAGAGCTGGAGCATAAGAGCATATGGGCTTCCTTATGGCCTTGCCCCTGTACGATGAAACTGGTCATATACTGGCTGAAAGGATCGCTGGTGGTGAACTGATCTTCCTCCTGGTTATAAAGTGTAAAACCGACCTTTATATCAGGTATGCGGTAAATAGAGCGGAAGATGGATTGCATATTTTCTTCAAAACCAGCAGCATTCAGCCCCAGTAGTCTCTCTTTGAAGATAGATACGGCATTCTCCACGGTAGCGTCATACAGGGTCATAATGGCAAACCCTTTCAATGTCCAGCTTTCTTTCGGGAACTTTAATTTCCAGAGGTCCAGGTCATCATAACTGTCCAGTAAGAGTTCTATATCATCAGCCGTTAGTGTGACCGCCCTTTCTGTTGGCAGGATGTCAAGGAAATCTGCATTGTATAATATCCTGTAGTGTTTGATAACGCCATCCGCGGTAGGAATGTCATAAAACAAGGGCCTGCTGAAATCCAGCGTTGTACCATAGAATTCATTCAGGATAAGACAGCAGCTTAGCACATAGAACTGATGTGCGTCAAAGTCCCTGATGTTGAATGAAAAATCAGGTCCGGCAGCTTTGAGTATATTCTTAAAACGTTCTGTATGGTTGAAAATGAGATCTGCATAGGGGAGATTGATCGCTTTAATTTCATTCAGGGTCAATGCCTTTGGGAAATAGTCTTCCAGCAGGCGGTGGATGAGGTCCTGGTTCTTTTCGATCTGCTCATAGGAGGTCAACCCTTCCACCAGTTCAGGGCATTTCTCTACCTCCGCCAGCAAGGCTTTTGCACGGATGGTGGATTCACCCTCCGGCCCTGCCGCCCGTTTTTCCAATTCTTCGACAATATGGAAAAAACTCAGTTGTATCTGGAATGGACTGTCTGGAAAAGAATGCCGCTTCATGTTGTTATTATCTTGTTCTTACCGGTATAAAATTAGTCATAATTTATGTTCTTCTACGCTGGTGGTGATATCGTATGGATAAAAGAATGCATTGAAAAAAATATTTCTTCACTCCGGTTAAATAAATCAGCTAATTTATCTGAACTTGCAGATCATTAAAATCTCACCGCATAAATATCCAATCCAATGACCCGGCGTTTCCTTTTCCTCATTGCCTTCCTGAGTTCCTTCAGCAGTTTATTTGCACAACAGAAAAACATCTCCCGCAGGCTGGATTCCCTGCTGACAGCCAGTACTACAACTCCCTTTAATGGTATTGTCGTCGTCAGTCAGGGCGGAAAAACTATCTACAGAAAGACGGCAGGTTACGCCAGCTTTGAACAAAAACAGGCTGTTAGCGGGGAAAGCGAGTTCATTATCGGTTCCATTAGTAAACAGATCACAGCCGTGATCGTATTGCAGGAGATAGAAAAAGGACATCTGCGCCTGAATGATCCCATCCATAAATACCTGCCTGATTTGGCGGAAAAATGGGCGGATACTGTTACCATTCATCATCTGTTATCACATACTCACGGTATTACAGCGCTGGATAAGCCACTTGCTTTCAGGCCCGGTTCCCGTTTCGCATATGGTTTCATCAGCTTTGATCTATTGTCGCAGATAGTAGAGAAAACATCCGGCAAGACTTTCCCTGATCTTTGCATGGCTTTGTTTAAACAGTGTGGTATGCAGCATAGTTTCCATCCAGGAATTAAACAATATAAACAGCTGGCACAGGGATATACGCTGAACCAGGAAGGGCAGCCACAAAAGGAGGAAAGCATGCTGAATGTTTTTGCTGCTGCCGGCGGATTGATCTCCTCCGGGGATGATCTGGTAAAATGGAACAACGCCCTTCATAGCGGAAAGCTGCTGTCAGACAGTACCTATCGCCTGATGATCACTCCGAAGGAAAACGCTTTCAGAGAGCATGTTACACTCGGAACGATCGACTATGGTTATGGCATCACTATTCCACGGCAGACAGCTGTTCCCGAACTGGCGGTGACTGGCGTGGCTCCTGGCTTTATTTCTATGGATGTTTATTTCCCTGGTACAAAAACCAGTGTGGTGGTATTGGAAAACATCGCCAGGGATATGATGGATCTTAAAAAGAGTTTTTATTATCATGAGCAGATCCTGCATATCGTGAAGGCAGCACAATAGCAGTAACGCCTACTTTTTTATTTTGAATACAAACGGAATTAGATATCTAAGTACTAAATTCGTGGCAGATTTATAAAGACTATGCATTTACATCTGTTTGATAAACTCGTTTATAGTAGCCGCAGACAAAAGCTGGCAGCGAAGGTTGGCAAAGGTATCATCCTGTTGATGGGGAATGAAGACAGCAGCATGAACTACGCGGATAATACCTATCCTTTCCGTCAGGATAGTACGTTCATTTATTATGCCGGTATCGACATTCCGGGGCTGGCAGTAATATTGGATACAGAAACAGGGGAGGAGACACTTTTCGGAAGAGAAGCAGGTATAGATGATATCATCTGGACAGGAGCATTGCCTTCATTGCAGGACTTGGCATCTGTTGTCAATATCGCAAAAACACGCCCTTATGCTCAACTGGCGGAGGTATTAAAAAGTGCACAAGCTTCCGGTCGTCGCGTACATATCCTGCCTCCTTACCGTCCTGAGAATAAGATTAAGTTGTCTGAATGGTTGCAGCAACCTATCAGCGGTCTGCAGCAATATGCTTCTCTGGAGCTTATCAAAGCTGTCATCTCTCAGCGTGAGATCAAAGATGAACATGAAGTAGCGGAACTGGAGAAAGCGGTTTCCATCAGCGCCGATATGCATCTGGCAGCTATTCAGTCTACAAGACCAGGTATGATGGAATATGAGATCGCAGCCAAAGTAGAAGAAGCGGCCCTCGCAGGCGGAGGACGTTTATCATATCCTACCATTCTGACCATCAACGGACAGATCCTGCATAATCATTTCCATGGTAACCGCGTAGCTGAAGGCCAGATGGTGCTCTGTGATGCCGGTGCGGAAAACGTGATGCATTATGCCGGTGACCTGACAAGGACTTTCCCCGTAGGCAAACAGTTTACTACCCGTCAACGCGAAGTATACCAGGTGGTGCTGGATTCGCTGGATCATGCGGTAAGCCTGTTGAAGCCAGGTATACAGTATAAAGAAGTACATACACAAGCCAGCATAAAACTGGTAGAAGGTCTGAAAACACTGGGCCTCATGAAAGGAGATCCTGCGGAAGCAGTAGCTGCCGGTGCACATACGTTATTCTTTCAGTGTGGTCTTGGCCATATGATGGGACTGGACGTACATGATATGGAAGATCTCGGCGAACAATATGTTGGGTATACTGATACCTTAAAAAAGAGCACGGAATTCGGCTGGAAGTCGCTGCGTCTTGGACGTGAACTGCAGCCAGGATTTGTGCTGACAGTGGAACCCGGTGTGTATGTTATTCCTGAACTGATCGACCGTTGGGTAGCTGAAGATAAACTCAGTAACTTTATCGATTATAAAACGGTGGCATCTTACCGTGATTTCGGAGGTGTCCGTATAGAAGATAACTACCTGATCACTGCGGATGGCAGCAGGAAGCTGGGTAAAGATCTGCCGAAAACAATAGCCGCTATAGAGGCATTACGACAATAACTAACCCATTCATTTAAATAGCAGAGGCGTCTCAGGTAACTGAGGCGCCTTTTTGCGTTGATAGATTATCTGTCAATAGTTGGTTGCTTATCTGTAAACAACTGGCGGACGTGTTGTCTCTGCTGCCGGGCTAAGGCAGGCCAGAATGATCAGAACAAGGGTTGCTACACCGGCAATAGTGCGGATGATATTTAAATTGTTCCATGGAGCTTCAAATCTGGCCCTTTGGGCCGCAAGTTCCTGCACAGAGGCAGCGGATAAATTAAAGGCATCCAGTGCATCATTCAGTGGCACATTACCAAGCATAGTCACGCCAAAGGTACCGGCCAGGTAAACAACAGACGCCAGTAGTAATAGCCAGAAACGGGCATTCAGTTCAGGCCCGTAATGCAGCCAGGCGCTTAAGGGCAACAGGAGGGCGGTGCCTATAAAGCTCATGAAGAACACAGGGTTCAGAATAGCTCTGTTAATCTGTTGCATCGCTTCAAGATAAGTACTGTCAGATACCCGGGCCAGGCCCGGCACTACAGAACAGGACCATGCATAGAATAGTCCGCTGATCAGCGCTGTTGTGGTAGCTGTAATAATCAATACGATGTGGGAGATGGTAGGCATGTTTGTTGTTTTTACAGGTGTCATATTGCCGGTTTTCTAAGGGTTTTAATGTAAGCAGACAGTTCGTTTATCTGACCTGGTGTTAGCCTCTTTTTAAAGGGGGGCATGATCCTTTTACCGTTCCTGATCTGTAAAGTGATAGCCGTGTCGGGCAGCAGGCTTTTCTGCAGGTTCTTAGCCCCAAACATACCTCTGGCGCCATCAGTTCCATGACAGCGGGCACAATGATGCTCGTAGAGGGCCTGTCCTTCTCCCATATGCCTGGTGCTAAAGCCGGTGGCGGACTGGAAGACGAGCAGGGAAATTAAAATAATACGCATGGTCCGTTTCATCTTTTTTTATCAAAATTAGATGAGCGGAGAAAGGAAAAATAGAACAAATCCGTCAGGAATGGATATAAAAAAGCAGTCCCGCATAAGCAGAACTGCTGTAATAAAAACTTTCAATATGTGCTATAGTGAAAAGTCAGATTATTTTATCTCAAGGGTTGGATCCCACCAGTAGTAGCCATAAAGAACATGGTTTTCTCTGATGTCATCAAGCGTATACAGGGCAAAACTTATCCCCATGCTTTCTATGCCTTTATTGGCTACCTTACTATCGAATGTATAAAAGTCTCTGGCTACATGCTGGGCTGGCAGGCCTTCCGGCTGCCTGTTCTCATCAGGCACCGCTGCACCGGTTCTGCTTTCCCTGTCCTGATGGAAATAATTAAACACATTGTTTGGATTAGGATTAACAGGATATATATTATAGATAATAACGGCGTCCTCTGAATTACCGGACAAAGAGGAACCCCAGAAAGAAACGGTGTCTCCTACATTTGCCTTGAATATGATTTGGGCTGAGTCATTATTATTTTCCCCCAGATAGTTCGCTTTAGGGCATATCAGTGTGATGCCTTCATGGTGGCCAAGACCTACAGGGTTATCCTTAGAATTTTGGTTTGGGCCATATATTTTCTTTATCAAATCAGTGTCAACGATTGTCATTAGGTTGACAGTGGTAGCCGCTATCTTTGAAGACGGTTTGGCTTTTGCCTGACTGGGAGCTTGCGCTGAGTTTGACATAAAATGTGTTTTTTAGAATATTACCTACTCTGTTCTGGCTTTTCGGTATCCGCCATGGGTGTTCATATATGCATGAGTGATACATATCAGACAAAGAAATACTGATCATCCGCCGAAGGCGGAAGTCAGGGGTATAAGAAGACATGAGAATAGATCACCTTGCTGGAGGGCGTGATAGCGACCTGTTATAATATGTCCTGGTTATTTAATGGTATATTTTATAGACTGTTCTGTGGTGTTTGGTGTTTGTCATAGTTGTTCTGGTAATTGAGATCTGGAGTTTGATTGTATATATCCGGTTACTTGAGTTAGTAAGTTTTTACACTGTTAGATAACAGTGCTTGTTTTCGTTTTGTTCGTTGGCTAAAAAGAATTTCTGAAAAAATAGGTATAGGGAAATGTTATTATCTGTTTTTATTCCCTGCTGGGCGTGACTTCATAAAGTCTGCTGGCTATCTCCTGTTCCAGCGCCATTGGGAGGTCTGTTACAATATCTCCGAGTGGCGCATATCGCAAGGTGTCTTCGTCCCAGGCAAAGATGTAGGTCTCACTGCCATTAAAACTTACGTTATAACGTTGTTCGCTGTTAAAAGCAAAAGGTTCCGCTTTTACCATGTAGGGAACACCGTCAACCAATAAGTTGAATGATAATTTCTTCATACGTTATCCTTTTCCCGATTTGCCACAAGAATCAGACCTTATTGGCAGCCCCTTCCATTGAATTCAAAATTATTACTGAGAAAAGTAATGACATATTTCCCCACTCTGTTTGTAAAATGAGACAACACAATAAAGTTGTGGCATAATAGCTCACCCGGGAATAAAGACTGCTTCTCTATCGCATTAATAATAATGACGTTATGAGACTTGCGGTACGAATATTGTATGACGGAAGGCAACCTGAGATACCAGCTAAGACCCGTACTTAAACCATATGTCACAAAGAGAGTCAGTTGCACTTACTGTTACTCAGGCGCAAGCATATCAATTGTAAAACCTTCTTACCTCTATTTATTGGAAACAATTAAACCAATTACTCATGAAAAAATCGTTTTTTCAGCTATGTGCAGCTGTGACCCTGGTTGCTGTAATGTTCACCGCATGTTCTAAACAAAGCTCTGATGAAACTGTAGCGCCGCCGGCAAAAGATGGTAAAGCCACTGTTGATTACCAGCTCCAGGCAGTCAATCCTACAGGTTCAGTTGCCGGAGATGCGGCAGGAACAGAGCGCCTGGGCAGAATTATCAACGATCCAACGTTGGCATCTTTTCCATCCCTGAGGTTTGATTTTACCTGGGATAGTATCAAAGTAAGATTCCGCGAATTGAAATTCGCCGCTAAGAGCGGCCCTGATGAAATTAATCTGAGCGTTAAAAGCGACAGGTTTATCGACATCCTCGATAGTACTGAACTGGGTAGCATCGTGCTGCCTTTGGGAAACTTCCAGCAGGTAAAAGTATATGTCCGCATACAGGGCGATACAGTTAAACCAGCACTGTTAATGAACGGCAGGATCACCTTCCGTGGAACAGATATCCCTGTTGAAGTAGTCGTGGTAGGAAAGATCGAACTGACCGCTACCGGTAAGGATGTATCAATCGGTACAAATGGTGTAACCTTCGATGGTAAACTGAAACTTGATCTGAACCTCGTAATGACCAAACTGCAGATCGGGGACTTCACAGGTACGTTTACCGGAGGAAAGCTTGTGTTGAAGATCGATGCTGATCTTGACACCAACAACAAGCTGAAATCAGCACTGGAATCAAGTATGAGCGTAGAGCATACGCCACGTTAAGATAAGTCATGTTAATATAAATATAACCATGTGGTAAAAAGGGAAGGCCGTCCGCTATCAGGTGGACGGCTTTTTAAAATAAATTTGCCAGATAAGACTGCTTAGTCTATTTTTGACCGGGTTAAATTAACGTAAATGAAGAAGTCGGAAAGGACGAGGCAGTTGATTATTGAACAGGCGGCGGATTTATTTAACGAAAAAGGGATTGCAGGTACCTCTATTGACGAGATCCTGCAGGCAGCAAAGGTGGCAAAAGGATGTCTGTACGGACATTTTCAGAGCAAAGATGAATTAGCTTACGCCAGTGCAGAATACCTCCTCGACAAACTGACTACTCATAGAAACCGTTTAATGCAGGAACAGAAGACTTCTATAGGAAAGTTGACTGCTTTTGCAGAATTGAATACGAACCCGCTGGATGGTTCTTTCATACATGGTGGATGCCCGATCCTGAACTTTGCTGTAGATTCGGATGATACCAATCCTGCTATCAGGGAAAAGGTCCGATCCGTTGTCAGCCAGACTGTCAAAATGCTGGCCGGCATTATAAAAGAAGGCGTGAAGACCGGAGAATTATCTCCATCCATCAATGCAGATGAGATAGCGGTGAAAATGTTCGCAACATTGGAGGGCGCAATAATGATGTCCCGTGTAATCGGAAGTCCGTTGCCAATGAAGACAGCTGTGAAAGCAATGAAAAAAGAACTGTCAGCGTACAGTCTTATTTAGAACTTACTCAATTAACGTAAACAGCCTTGAGAATGGCTGTTTTTTTCTTTTCTACAAAAGACTAAATAGTCTATTTTCAAACAAACAGCATGTGAAGTCATGAGAAGGTCTCACGCCTACGAAGGTGTGGGATCTGAGGGGGAATACCATGTCTTTATTTTACAACAAAAAAGATAAACCATTAAACACAACTGCCATGGGAGTTAAAGAAAGAAGGCTTCGTCTCAAAGAAGAGAGCCGCACCAATATTTTAGACGCTGCATTGAGCATTGCCAAAGCGCATGGCTGGCAAGCCGTAAGCATGCGGAAGATAGCCGACATGATAGCGCACACACCGCCGGTGATCTATGACTATTTCCTGAACAAGGAAGCAATACTGATGGACCTTGCGAAGATGGGGTTCATACAACTGGCGGGACGTATTCAAACGGCACAGCAGGAACATGATCTGCCGGAGAAACAGCTGGAAAGCATGTGGACGGCATACTGGGAATATGCATTCGCAGAAAAGGAACTATACCAGTTAATGTTTGGTATAAACACCCAGGGCTGCTGCGATGACAGCAATACACCTGAAGCAGAAGCGCTGGTTACCTTGTTTGGAAAAGTGATCAGGCAGATCCTGCCGGCAGATCAGCAATCAGAAGAACAGGTGTCTGTTGTATACGTTTTCATGTGGGCAACAATACATGGCCTTATATCGCTCAATCTGGTATATAAACTGAACGCCGGCGATTTCAATCAACAGGTGTTACTGAACGCTGTCAGAAATGTAACAACATCATTTGCTGACTGATTTTTTGGGTCTAGGCGCTAACATCATTATCAAGTCTTACACCGTCAATATAAGCTTATGAAAGTGAACAATTTAATCGCCCTGGTGGTACTGTCTGCCCGAAAACAACCCCAACCTTCTGCACAGCTGCCGTTGCTGCCTGTTGTACACCTGTACAGGTCGGTCGGAGGGGAGAAGTAGGACCTGGGCTAAAGATTCAAAGTACTTCAAAAATTGCCTTTTTTTTACTCATAGATCCTTATGAGCAGGACTTTCTATCGGTACTTCCATATCGCTATACCGTCATTTCCATATCATTTCACCGTCATCTCTATATCGAACCGATATACATATGTCGGTGAAGTGATATCCAGATGACGGTATAGCGATATGGAGATATAGAAACTTCATAGAACCCATAAGGGATACAGGTTAAAAAAAGATCAAAAATCTGTAATATTTCGGCGGGAGAAATGCCGGTATTGTGATGCGGAGATATAGAAAACCGGGCCCGCTTTCGGCAAATTTGACTAATTTGCCCGTTCAGCCTATCTAAACAACTTTAGCATGGATCGTGTCGATATCAAGAGGTTAGCAGAAAAACTGAACTTATCTACCTCTACAGTTTCCAGGGCATTCAGGGGCAACAGTGACATTAATCCTGAAACGAAGGCCAGGATCCTTTCCATGGCGAAAGAGTTCAATTACCAGCCTAATCACCACGCCAGTAATCTTCGGGAAAAGAGAAGCAAGACAATTGCAATTATAGTGCCCGAACTGGCCAATAACTTCTTTTCCCAGGCCATCAACGGTATAGAACGTGTAGCGCGGGAAAAGGGCTATCATACGCTGATCTATGTGACAGACGATGAGTACCAGAAAGAAGTAACCTTTATCGATAAACTCTATAATGGCCGCGTAGACGGTATTATCATGTCCGCATCCGGCGAGGCCAACGACCACCAGTACCTGAACAGGCTTGATAATAAGCATATCCCCCTTGTCTTCTTCGATAGGGTGTATGATGATATCGATGTGCCTAAAGTGACTACCGACGACTATGACAGCAGTTTTGCTGCTACCCGTCACCTGATAGAAATGGGTTGTAGGGAGATCGCTTTCCTGGTGATCAATAAAAGCCTGTCTATCGGTAACGTCCGTATGCAGGGCTACCACGATGCCCTGAAAGATGCAGGCATCGAATTCAATACTCACCTGGTGATAGATTGCTCCAACGACTATGACCAGAACTTTGAGATCCTGTCAAAGGTCCTGCAGGAGCAGCGTCCGGACGGCCTGCTGGCTTCTGTGGAGCGTCTGGCCATCTCCAGTTATTACGTGTGTCATCAACTGGGTATCCGGATTCCGGAGGATATTAAGATCGTCAGCTTCTCCAGCCTGGAAATAGCCTCTCTGCTGAACCCTGCTTTGTCCACCATTACCCAGCCGGCTTACGACCTGGGGACGAACGCAGCACAACTCCTCTTTAAGGCCCTGGAAGGTAACGCCCCCATCAATGATCATGTTGTTTTAAATTCGAAACTCATCCCCAGAACGTCCTCTACAGGAGTAAAAACAACCCCCGGAAGGAGAGGTGAGTAAAAAGAAAGAAAGTGAAAGCAGCTTCCTTTCAGGTAGCTTATCTTGATTTTTTCTTAATTGATTGTTTTCCAATTAATTGAATCTTAATTAACTTATCTTGTTAAGCATCTCCACTATCATTTTTTAACTTTTTTTTAAAAAAAGCTGTTTCAAAATGTTACAGTATTCAGGAAATATTCTACTTTAGCAAAAGTGTTCCACGTTCCGGGAACGTTCCCGGAAATGAAAAATCAAATCGCAAATGAAATCTACTTAAAGAAAATCACAGCATTCAGAACAGTCCGGATGACAGCATCCGGGAGGTCCGGGAAAAGGCTATACCGCTTCGGATCATCTCACGGAAAATGACAAGTCGACGGAACGTAACTATTGAACTTCCGGAATAAACTTCCGGATCTCTGGAAAGCCGGTACACAATCAGTAACCGGTTCAATCATTACAACAAAAAATTCATTTCGTTGAATCCAGGTGGATTCGACAGGGGGAGACTTTTGCTTAAAGGGTCCTGCAGTGAACTATTGTGAAACAAATTTCTTATCAATTAATCAATCGATCAATGAAAAGAACACGCTTTGCCAGTTTTGCATTTCTGCTGTGCTTTGTGTTGATGTCCTTTTTTACCTATGCACAATCGGGCAGTATCAGCGGAAAAGTGACGGACGAAACAGGTCAGCCTATTCCCGGCGCCACCGTCTTCATTAAGGGCACCAGCAAAAATGCTACTGCCGATGCCCAGGGAAACTTCACCATTACCGGTGTTACAGCCGGGAATATTGTGGTGGTAGCGCGTATTATGGGGTATGAAACATTTGAACTGCCTGTCAATGCAAGTGACAAAACAGCGCCGCTTACTTTCCAGCTAAAGGCGGATACCAAAGGGCTGAACGAGATAGTGGTGGTGGGTTATGGTACACAGAAAAAGAGCGACCTGACAGGGGCTATTGCTGTAGTTTCCACTAAAGATTTCAACAAAGGTCCATTATCTTCTCCTGAACAGCTCATCACAGGTAAAGTGCCTGGTGTGCAGATCACTTCCAATGGTGGCGCACCTGGTGCAGGTAGTACCATCCGCGTACGTGGCGGTGCTTCCCTGAATGCCACCAATGATCCGCTGATCATCGTAGATGGTGTGCCCCTGGATAATAACAACGTGAGCGGACAGACCAATGGCTTAAGCCTTATCAATCCGAATGATATTGAATCCTTCAACGTACTGAAAGACGCTTCTGCTACCGCCATCTATGGTTCCCGTGCATCAAACGGTGTGATCATCATCACTACTAAAAAAGGCCGCCTGGGCGATAAATTCCGTGTTTCTTTCAGCTCTACCAACGCTGTGGCTAAGGTAACCAGCTATTCACCGGTACTGAATGCCAGTGAGTTCACCGATGTGGTAAAGGCAAATGGTACTGCTGCGCAGGTTGCGCTGCTGGGAACAGCCAATACCGACTGGCAGAAACAGATCTACCAGTCTGCCCTCAGCAGTGACAATAACCTTGCACTGAGCGGCTCCTGGAAGAAACTGCCTTACCGTATTTCGATGGGTTACCTGAACCAGGATGGTATTCTGAAGACTTCCAACCTGGAAAGGAAATCAGCCTCTATTAACCTTTCTCCCAGTTTATTTGATGATCACCTGAAGATAAACATGAACGTGAAAGGATCCATTGCAGATAACCGTTTCGCTGACCAGGGCGCTATCAACGCAGCTATCGCCTATGATCCTACCAAGCCTGTACGTTCCGGCAACAGTACCGACTTTGGTGGTTATTACGAATGGCTGTACAACGGTAAACTCTACGACCTGGCTACCAAGAACCCCGTGGCGATGCTGGAACAGAAGGTAGATAAATCCGAAGTAAAGAGAAGTATCGGT
This sequence comes from Chitinophaga sp. CF418, assembly GCF_900142925.1. Taxonomy (GTDB): domain Bacteria; phylum Bacteroidota; class Bacteroidia; order Chitinophagales; family Chitinophagaceae; genus Chitinophaga. The sequence goes on along the minus strand of NZ_FRCN01000008.1, from coordinate 381,925 downwards.
AATATCCAGTTTGACTATAAGTTTCACTTCCTGCCTGAACTGCGCGCTAACCTGAACCTGGGTTACGACTACCAGAAAGGAGTGGGCAATACCAATATCCCTAAATATGCTGCACTGGCTTACTATAATGGTAGCGGCGGTTCCTACAAGCATTATTCACAGGAGATGAAGAACAAACTGTTCGATTTCTACCTGAACTATGCCAAAGACCTGAAGGGTATCAAAAGCCGTGTGGATGTAATGGCTGGTTATTCTTACCAGGATTTCATCATCGCTACTCCCGGTTATCCTACAATGGATGAAGCAGGCGATACCACCACTGCCGCCGGTAACTACAGCGAAGCACAGCATACACTGGTATCTTTCTTCGGTCGTTTGAATTATACTTTCAATGAGAAATACCTGCTGACTTTCACCATGCGCCGTGACGGTACTTCCCGTTTCCGTCAGCACTGGGGTAGCTTCCCTTCCGTTGCTTTTGCATGGAAACTGAAAGATGAAGCCTTCCTGAAAAATTCCAAAACACTGTCCGACCTGAAACTGAGACTGGGCTATGGTGTGACCGGTCAGGAGAACATTGGTGTTGGTAAGGAATATGCGGCGTTGTCCCGTTATACTTATGGTGACGCGAACTCTTCCTATCAGCTGGGAGATGTATTCTATAAAACATTGCGTGCTGCCGGTTATGATCAGAACATCAAATGGGAACAGACCGCCACTTACAACGTAGCGCTGGATTATGGTTTCCTGAACAACAGGATCTCCGGTAGTGTGGACTTCTACTATAAAAAGACCACCGACCTGCTGGCTGATGTAACCACACCTGCCGGTACTAACCTGACCAATACACTGTATACCAACATCGGTAGTCTGGAGAACAGGGGCGTGGAATTCATCATCAACGCTACCCCAATTGAAACCAAAGACTTCCGCTGGGATGCAGGTTTCAACGTTACTTACAACAAGAACAAAATACTTTCCCTCTCTAAAGCAAAGTCAGATACTTCTGTAGGTATCGCTACCGGCGGTATCAGCGGTGGTACGGGAAACACGATACAGATCAACTCTGTAGGACACCAGATCAATTCTTTCTATGTATATAAACAGGTGTACGACAAGAACGGTAAGCCGATAGAAGGAGTATATGAAGATACTAATGGTGATGGTGCTATCACTTCTGATGATAAATACCGTTACAAATCTTCCAACCCGCTTGTATACCTGAGCTTCAATTCACAATTCAATTACAAAAAATGGAGCCTTGGTTTCAGCATGCGCAGCAACCTCGGTAACTACATCTACAATAACCAGGCGTCTAATAACGGGTCTTACAAGACTTTCCAGAACAGTAACTACCTCGCAAACCTGTCCAGAAGCGTGCTGTCAACAAAGTTTGCAACCACGCAATACTGGTCTGACTACTACGTGGAAAATGGTTCCTTCCTTCGTATGGATTACATCAACCTGGGTTATGACTTCGGTCGCCTGATGCATGATAAACTGGGATTACGCCTGAACTTCAACGTACAGAATGTATTTGTGATCACTAAGTACAGCGGACAGGATCCGGAAGTATTCAGTGGTATAGATGATAAGTTCTATCCCCGTCCACGTGTGTATTCATTAGGTGTTAACCTTGATTTTTAATTAACAAACAGGAAACGTTATGACCAAGAAATTCATATATCAGATAATACTGGCCGGAACAATAGTATGGGGACTGGCTTCCTGTACCAAGGACCTGGACCGTACACCTATCACAGAGGCGACTTCTGCCAGTGTATATAAAGACTTTTCCAATTACAAGGCTATCCTCGCCAAATTGTATGGAGGTTTTTCAGTAACCGGACAGGTAGGGCCAACCGGTAGTCCCGATATCAGCGGTATTGATGAAGGTACTTCCAGCTACATCCGTGGATATTTCCAGATGCAGGAGCTTCCGACAGATGAAGCTGTGATCGGATGGAACGATGGTACCCTGCAGGATTTTCACCAGATGGACTGGACACCGGACGATAACTTTATCAATGCCATGTTCTCCCGTCTGTTTTACCAGATAGCGCAGTGTAATGAATTCATCAGGCAGACTTCTGATGCTAACCTGAGCAGCAACGGTATTGCAGAGAAAGACCAGACCACTGCAAGAACCTTCCGTGCAGAAGCCCGCTTCCTGCGTGCATTGACCTACTATCATGCGCTGGATCTGTTTGGCAGTGTACCATTCGTAACAGACAGTAACCAGGTGGCATACTATTATCCCAACCAGATCTCCCGTGCAGACCTGTTTGCCTACGTTGAACGCGAGCTGAAAGAGATAGAAGAACAGATGGTGGATGCGCATACCAATGAGTATGGCCGTGCAGATAAAGCATGTGTATGGGCATTACTGGCGAAGTTATACCTGAATGCCACAGTATATACCGGTACCGATCGTTATACGGATGCGATCACCTACAGCAGTAAAGTGATCACTTCAGGATATACCCTGGCAGCTGGTTATGCAAATATGTTCAAGGCGGATAATAATGTAACCTCTCAGTCTGAATTCCTGCTGACAGCCAACTTCGACGGTACACGCACGCAGACTTACGGTGGTACTACTTACCTGGTGCATGCCGGTATAGGAGGCAGTATGAACGCAGCAGCATTTGGTGTGAACAGTGGTTGGGGTGGTTTACGTACTACCAGTGCTTTTGTGAACCTGTTTACAGATATTACCGGTGCAACTGACAAACGCGCTATGTTTTATACGGATGGTCAGAACAAGACCATCGCTGATCTGGGAGCATTTACAGATGGTTATGCCATTACCAAATGGTCCAACAAAACATCCAAAGGTGCGGATGGGTCCAACTCTACTTTCGTAGATACTGACTTTCCTTTAATGCGTCTGGCGGAAATGTACCTGACCTACGCAGAAGCAGTACTACGTGGCGGTAGTGGCGGCAGTACTACAACTGCGCTTGGTTATATCAATGCGTTGCGTGAAAGAGCCTACGGCAATACTTCCGGCAATATCACGGCGGGTGAGCTGAACCTGAAGTTCCTCCTGGAAGAAAGAGGCCGTGAACTGTATTGGGAAGGACATCGCAGAACAGACCTGATCCGTTATGGACTGTTCACAGGAAGCACTTATGTATGGCCGTTCAAAGGCGGTGTAGCTGCAGGTACTGCCGTAGCGGATTACCGTACTATATACCCGCTGCCTACCAGTGCACTGGTGGCTAATCCTAATCTGAAACAGAACGGGGACTATTAATCGAAACAGCATCTAACCACAATATCAAAATACTTGCATCATGAATGCCTGGTTGAATAAAATAATAGCAGGAAGCTTTTGTGTGATGGGGTTACTCTCCTGCGAAAAACAGGACAGTTTCACGCAGGTGAAGACGGGTACTACACCGACATTCTCTGCCACAGCCACAGCGTTTACTTTTTCAGAAGCGACTGCCGGAGAGGATGCGGTGACTTACTCCTGGACAGCCTCCGGCAACTGGGGATACAGAGCTGTAGTGAACTATGCCTTACAGATCGACGAGAAAGGCAATGGCTTCAGAAAGCCAACAGAAGTCTTTAGTGCAAATAACAGTCTGAGTAAAACATTCACTGTCGCAGCGTTGAACCAGATCATCAACAATATGGGGCTTGCGTCAGGCCGTCAGCATGAGCTGGTGATCCGTGTAAAGGCTGCGGTGGATACCGTAGGCGACCAGGTGTATTCCGACAGCGTGCTGCTGACAGTTACGCCTTACTATGTACCGAAAGTATATCCTTATGTGTATGTGCCCGGCGCTTATGAGGGATGGTCTTTTGACGATGCCCGCCTGGGTGCACTGGCATCTGTGAACAGCGACAAAGTATATGAAGGTTACCTCTATTTCCCTGATGCTAATACAGAGTTTAAAATAGCTGCTGCCAAAAGCTGGGACATCAACTATGGCGATGCTGGCGGTGGCGCGTTGAAAGCAAACGGTGGTAACATAAAGGCGGTGGAAACAGGTTATTACCGGCTTACAGCTAACCTGAACACCATGACCTGGTCGCTTGCCAATACTATCTGGAGTATTACTGGTAGCGCAGCAGGCGGCGCAGACAAGGCAATGACCTTTAATGCAACTACAAAAAAATGGAGTGTTACAACAGCCTTACAGGCAGGTAGTTTCTACTTCAGAGCGAACAACGCCAATACTATCGCACTGAGTGACGATGACAACAACGGGGTACTGACAGCGGGTAGTGCAGGCGCTATCAACATTGAGGCTGCCGGAACATATACCATTACGATGGACCTCAATAATCCCGGCAACTATATTTATACGCTGGCTCAATAGTAAGGATTGATTGCATATGTATGCAGCCCGGAATAACAAAGCCGGGCTGCACTATTTAAAATAAGAGAAGACTTAAAGCGCATGTTACAGACGAGAAGAATGTTATTGACCGCTACGCTGATGCTGACCGCTATGTGTACAGCTATAGCACAGATGCCGAAACTGGAGCGGATAGAGCCCGCTTTCTGGTGGACGGGCATGCAGGAGCCACTGTTACAACTGATCGTACATGGAGATAAGATTGCAGCGTATGAAGTATCCCTCAGTTACCCCGGTGTGACGCTGCAGGAAGTACACAAAGTAGAGAACCCGAATTATCTCTTCGTGGATATCAGCATTTCTTCTGCTGCTGAACCGGGAACGTTCCCAATTGTATTCAGGCAGAAAGGGCAGAAGGATATCATTTACAAATATGAGCTGAAAAAAAGGGAGGGAAGCATCAAAGCACAGGGAGTGAACAGCAGTGACCTGGTCTACCTGATCATGCCTGACCGTTTTGCGAATGGCGATAAAAGCAATGATGTCATCAAAGGGATGCAGGAAACCTCACTGAACAGAGATTCCATGTATAAACGCCACGGCGGTGATATACAAGGTATCATTGATCACCTGGGATACCTGCAGGAAATGGGTGTGACCGCATTGTGGATGACGCCCATGGTGACGAACGATCAGCCTTCAGCTTCCTATCATGGCTATGCGGCAACAGAAAACTATCGTATAGACCCGCGCTTTGGTTCCAACGAAATATACAAACGCCTGGCTGACAGCCTGCATAAACGGGGTATGAAACTCGTGCAGGACCTCGTGCATAATCATATCGGCAGTCAGCACTGGACGATGAAAGACCTGCCTATGAGAAATTGGGTACATCAGTGGCCGGCATTCACCCGGTCCAACTTCCGGGCTGCCCCGCTGATGGACCCTTACAGTGCAGCTTCCGACAGGAAGCTGATGACGGATGGCTGGTTCGATGTGCACATGCCGGATATGGACCAGTCCAATCCCTACGTACGGAAATACTTTACACAAAGTCATATATGGTGGATAGAATATGCAGGTGTGGATGCATTCCGCCTGGATACTTATCCGTATAACGATGCAGATTTTATGGCTGAATGGGGAAAGGCCATTAAAGCCGCTTATCCGGGCTTTACCTTCTTTGGTGAGGTATGGGTACACAGCGGTCCTGAACAGGTCTTTTTTACCCAGGGAAATACGGTAAACAGGGGCTTCGATACACAGCTGCCTGGTACGACAGATTTCCAGAGCCTCTGGGCCATCTCTGCAGCCCTCAATGAGAAGCCGGGATGGGATGATGGCGTAGTGAAACTCTATGCTACCCTGGTACAGGATTACCAATACCAGGACCCTATGCGTAATGTGGTATTCCTGGATAACCATGACCTGAGCCGCTTTTATTCTGTCGTAAATGGCAATAAGAACAAATACAAGGCCGCACTGGCCTGGTTGCTTACTACCCGTGGCATTGCGCAACTGTATTATGGCGCTGAGATAGGCATGAAGAATTTGAGCAATCCGGATGGCCTGGTACGTGAGGATTTCAAAGGGGGATGGGCTGGTGACACACTGAACAAATTCACCGCTGCCGGCCGTAATGCAGAAGAGAATGAATTGCACGACTATGTCAGCAAACTGGCCAACTACCGGAAGAATAATCCCGTACTGCAAACCGGGAAACTGATGCAGTTCATCCCGCAGGATAATGTTTACACTTACTTCCGCTATAATGCGGAGAAGACCGTGATGATTGTCGTGAATCCGAATGACAAAGAGATCGCAGTATCAACACTACGATTCACGGAAAGGACCACCGGTTTTACCAAAGCAAGGGACGTGATCTCGGGGAATAGTTTCAGCCTGTCAGACAGTCTCCGTATTCCTGCAGAGAGTACTTTGGTGACGGAGCTGGTGCGATAACATTAATAAACGATTTACCTGAATATATGCAAGGAATAGCAGCATGCATTTTTGATCTTGATGGCGTAATAGTAGATACAGCTATCTATCATTTTAAAGCCTGGAAGAGACTAGCCAACGAACTGGGGTTCAATTTTACAGAAGCACAGAATGAAAAGCTGAAAGGCGTGAGCCGTGTCCGTTCCCTGGAGCTGATACTGGAATGGGGTGGCATAGAGAAGTCAGCTGCAGAACAACACGAGCTGGCGACCCGGAAGAATGAATGGTACGTGGATATGGTCCATCATATGACACCGGAGGAGATCCTGCCCGGTGCAAAGGAGCTGCTGGAAAGCCTGCGTGCGGCAGGTATAAAAACGGCCCTGGGATCGGCCAGTAAGAACGCCCGCGTGATACTGGAAAAGGTAGACATCCTGCCTTTATTTGATGTAGTAATAGATGGCAATATGGTGTCTGCCTCAAAGCCGGATCCTGAAGTATTTCTCAAAGGTGCAGCGGCTTTGGGTGTATCACCGGAAAAATGTATCGTTTTTGAAGATGCCATTGCCGGTGTGGAAGCAGGTAAAGCGGGCGGAATGAAAGTGGTAGGCATAGGAGAGCAGAGCGTACTGAATGAGGCAGACCTGGTTGTCGGTGGCCTGCAGGAAATCAACATTCAAACACTGACGAATTTATACAACTCAAAATAAACAATGCCAATTGCGTGCGCAAAACGGTGCCATTAGTAAGAGTTATGAAGCAATACATAAAAGTAGACGGGTGGAACATTATCGAAGAAGGTTTTGTACCACATTATAACAAGATTTCTGAAAGCATTTTCAGTCTGGGTAATGGCCGTATGGGACAGCGGGCCAACTTTGAAGAGGCTTATTCAGGCGAAACATTACAGGGTAACTACGTGGCCGGTGTGTATTATCCTGACAAGACCCGCGTGGGCTGGTGGAAGAATGGTTACCCTGAATATTTCGCCAAAGTTTTGAATGCTGCCAACTGGATCGGTATTGATATCCGTATTGACAATGAAGTGCTGGACCTGCACACTGCGCAGGTCAATGATTTTCGCCGTGTGCTGAACATGCAGGAAGGGTATCTGCAACGCTCCTTTACCGCTACTTTGCCAGATGGTAAACAGGTACGCGTAGTGTCTACCCGTTTCTGCAGTATTGTAGATGATGAAACAGGCGCGATCCGTTACAGCATTACACCACTGAACTTTGATGGTACATTGCAGGTGACTTCCTGTATTGATGGTGATGTAAAGAATCAGGATGCCAACTACGATGAGAAATTCTGGGATGAGGTGAATGCCAGCGTGGAAGGTAACAGTGCTTACCTGACGCTGAAAACAAAGAAGACCGGTTTTGAGGTATGTACAGGTATGCAGTTCCACATACACCAGGATGGTAAACCAGTAGAACTGAGCGTCACTCCGGTGCGGAAAGAAAAATATGTAGGAGGGAGTACTACTGTCTTCATATCACGCAATAAGGAAATAGTCATCTATAAATACGCAGCTAATCTTTCTTCAGAAAATCATGCTGTTGCTGCACTGGCCAACAACTGTAAAACTGCCGTCAGCAAAGCTGCTGCGAAAGGCTTTGATATAATGCTGGCCGAACAGGCTGCTGCCTGGGCCCTGAAGTGGAAGGAAAGTGATATCGTCATAGAAGGTGATCCTGCAGCGCAACAAGGCATCCGCTTCAACATATTCCAGCTGAATCAGACCTATACAGGTGAAGATGCACGCCTCAACATCGGACCTAAAGGGTTTACCGGTGAAAAATATGGCGGCTCCACTTACTGGGATACCGAAGCTTACTGTATTCCATTTTACCTCGCTACTGCCGATCCGCAGGTGGCCCGCAATCTGCTTATCTACCGTTATAAGCAACTGGGTAAAGCTATTGAGAATGCTGCTAAACTGGGCTTTAACAAAGGGGCAGCCTTATATCCTATGGTGACGATGAACGGGGAAGAATGTCATAACGAATGGGAGATCACCTTCGAAGAAATTCACCGTAATGCTGCTATCGCGTTTGCTATTTTCAACTACATTCGCTATACGGGGGACGAAGGTTACCTGGCGGAATATGGACTGGAAGTACTGGTCGGTATAGCGCGCTTCTGGGCACAGCGTGTGAACTGGAGCGATGCCCGTCAGCAGTACGTGATGCTGGGAGTAACAGGACCAAACGAATACGAGAACAATGTCAACAATAACTGGTACACCAGCACCATGGCTACCTGGTGTCTGCAATATGCAATGGAGGGACTACAACATGTGAAGGACACTGCTCCTGACAGGTACGCCACCATCCTACAGCAGACAGCTTTTGACGCAGGACAGGAAACGGAGAAATGGCAGCATATCATCGACAATATGTATTACCCGGTAGATGAGCAACGTGGTATTTTCCTGCAACAGGATGGTTACCTGGACAAGGAACAGATACTTGTGAAAGATCTGGATCCTGCACAAAGACCATTGAACCAGAAATGGAGCTGGGACCGGATCCTGCGTTCCTGTTATATCAAACAGGCAGATGTGTTACAGGGGCTGTACTTCCTGGAAGACAGGTATGATATGGATACACTGCGTCGTAACTTTGATTTCTATGAACCAAGAACGGTGCATGAAAGTTCTTTGTCGCCCTGCGTACATGCTATACTCGCTGCAAAGCTGGGAGATGAGCAACGCGCGCATGAATTCTATCTGCGTACTTCCCGTCTTGACTTGGATGATTATAACAACGACACAGAGGATGGTCTGCACATCACTTCTATGGCAGGCACCTGGATGAGTGTAGTGGAAGGTTTTGCGGGCATGCGTGTAAGAGATGGACAGTTACAGTTCACACCATTCCTGCCGGGTAAATGGCAATCTTTTGCTTTTAACATCCGCTTTAGGGGTAGGGTGCTGAAAATAAAAGTAAGTCAGCAGGGAGTGAACATTGAGAACGGATCTGCGGAAGATATCACAGTGCTCGTTTACGGAGAACCGGTACATGTACCTGCAGGTAAGATGGTGACAACAAAACAAGGAAATTTAGTCAATTAAAATATTTATCCCATGAAAGGAATGGTTAAGCCGCGGTTGTCTGCTGCGCGCATATGGAACATGAGCATGGGCTTTTTCGGTATCCAGTTTGGCTTTGCCTTGCAGAACGGGAATGCATCCCGTATTCTGCAGACCTATGGAGCAGAAGTGGAGCACCTGTCATTGTTCTGGCTGGCAGCTCCCCTGACAGGTATGATTGTACAGCCGATTATCGGGCATTACAGTGACCGTACCTGGAACAGGCTGGGGCGCCGCCGTCCATACTTCCTGGTAGGTGCCATCGCTACTGCACTGGCTTTGATACTGCTACCCAATTCCTCACTGTTGGCTTATATACTGCCGCCGGTATTGATCGGGGCAGGCATGCTAACGCTGATGGATGCTTCAATCAATGTAGCGATGGAACCCTTCAGGGCACTGGTGGCGGACAATCTACCGGACGAACAACGCAGCCAGGGATTTTCGGCCCAGACCTTCCTGATAGGGGCAGGAGCTGTTTTAGGTTCTTCGCTGCCTTACCTGTTAGCGGAATATGCAGGTGTATCAAAGACCGCCGCACCGGGCGTAGTACCGGATAACGTGATCTATTCCTTTTATGTCGGCGCAGCTGTATTGCTGGCTACCATTCTATGGTCGATCTTTACTTCGAAAGAATATTCCCCGGAAGAATTTAAACAATTCAACCCGGAACATGCTGCAGAAACGCATACAGGAGGTATCAGGACTATCCTGAAAGATTTCTCCAACATGCCTGCCGCCATGAAACAACTTGGCCTGGTACAGTTCTGTTCCTGGTTTGCATTGTTTTCCATGTGGGTGTTCACTACACCTGCAGTGGCACAGCACATCTATAAGGTACAACCGGGAGATACTTCTTCTACGCTCTTTGCAGATGCAGGCAATAAGGTAGGATTCCTGTTCAGTATCTATAGTGCTGTATCAGCTGTTTATGCCCTGATATTACCGTTTATAGCGCGTAAAACATCCCGCAGGGCAGCACATGCCATCTCACTGACAGCAGGCGGTTTATCGCTGATCTCTTTCTATTTCATCCAGGATCCAAACCTGCTTATATGGCCTATGATCGGAATCGGTATGGCATGGGGAAGTATTCTTTCCACGCCATATGCTATTCTGTCTGGTGTAATACCATCCCACAAAACAGGGGTATACATGGGTATCTTCAACTTCTTCATCACCTTCCCGCAAATAGTGAACGGCATCTTCGGAGGTCTGATCGTGAAACATTTATTTCACAATGAAGCGATCTTCGCCCTGGTAATGGGTGGCGCGTTTATGATCATCGCAGCAATAGCAGTACTGTATGTAAAAGACAGGGAAAAGAAGGCTACAGAGAAACTGGTGTCAACATATGGTGTCGCGTGAGACGACATTTCAGATCTGAATCCCCGTTACAGGCAGAAATGCTGAAGTAACGGGGTTTCATATGATCATCACTTACTGTGCATTTATTTCTTTTTCCGGGCGATGTCAGGGTGCTTCTCCAGCAGTTGTTCCAGTTTGCCCAGGCGTTCTTTCCAGAAATTATCAAAGAAACTGATCCACTCCTTTAACTCATCAAACCCTTCCTGACGCAGTATACAATACCGTTCCCGGCCTTTCTCTTCAAAGGTGATAAAACCTGCCTGGTATAATACCTTGATATGCTTCGAAATGGCAGGGCGGCTGATGTCAAATTGCTCTGCAATGGCATTGATGGACTTTTTGTCACCGGCCAGCATAAGCAGTATCTCACGCCGGCTTGGGTCTGCGATAGCCTGAAAGCTATCTGACGGTAGCGTTGTCATCGGTAAAATTTGTAAGTGCTTGCTGGAAACGTCTGGCCACTTTGTTTTTCCATCCCATTTCCATAATAAAGCTGCTAATATAATTCTTCATACCCTTAAACCCTATCTGTTCCAGGTGTAATTCTGTACCACCATCTTTCGGCACCAGTATCCAGTTCACCACTGTATCAAGATTATAAACACCTTCACTGGGACCGCCCTTGAATGAGTAGGAAAGCTTTTGCAAAGGAACCACTTCCAGTACCTCAAAATACATCTTGCCATCCCAGTCCATCTTCGGGCGTGGTTTCGTTTGTTCCATCCATTTAAAGCCTACTTCTGCCCTGAAGCCACCGGATGTGAGATTCCATTGTTTCAGTATTTCAGGGTTGGTAAGGCATTCCCATATCGTTTCTACAGGGTGAGGATAAAACCACTTGAGTTTAATGTCTCTTTTCATATATGTAACTTTGAAGTTACACAAAGGTATATGTAACTTTTGAGTTACGCAAGTAAAATGAGTAAAAAAAGCAGACTGCCCAACCCGGTATCCCAGGTCGGGCAATCTGCTTATCTATACTACTGCCGGGCTTAACACAAGTGCGGCAGTGGTAATTGAATACTCCTTAGTTATGGCAAAGGTGCAGCAGCTGTGGTGGTATAAACTACAGGCCATACATTTGGTGAAGGCACGCTTACGCCTTTGTTTGCCCCCATTACTTTGGCATCAGCGCCGAAGTAATACAGTGGCCAGCCTTTGTAGGTAATTTGTTTCTTACCGAGTACAGTAATGATCGCAAAGTCTGTTTTAGAAAATCCTGTAGGTACATTCTTTACTTCTGATACTTCATAAATAGGCCAGATCGCATTGTGTGTTTCATCTGTGTTAGTGAAGTTATTTTTACCGGATTTGTCGTTGGCAAATTTGTATAGCGTACGACCACGGTCATCTACCAGGTATTTGGAAGCTCCTGTACCCAGTGCAATAGTGCCGGTGTTGTCCAGTACATAATCTTTTCCGTCGTTGCCGTGCAACTGGAAGTTGGCTACCATTACAGTGTAGTCAGGTTTAGCTACAAACCAGATGTTACCAACGTTTTCACCTTTGGTGTCACCTGCAGCTGCATCATTTACATAGTAGTATAAAGGCCAGCCTTTATAAGCAGTCTGTTTGGAACCATCAGGGCGTGTAACAGTGGTGAAATCATTCTTGTCCAGTGAAGTATCCAGCGTCAATTTATCAGCTGCCACATAGAATACAGGCCATGCAGCAACGCAACCATCTTTACAGGTAGGTGTGCCCTGTGCATCGTTGGAGAAGAAGTACAGGGTCTTACCGGTGCTGTCTGTCAATACTTTACCAAGCGTTGTGTTGTTGGCCACCAGTACGGTTTTCTTAGGAGTTGGTGGTGGTGTACTACCGCCATCGTTGTCATCTTTGGAACATGATGTTATCACTGAGGCAACGAATAGCATTGCCACTGCAGATTTTAATAAATGCATGGTGTTTAGAAATTTTTAAATAAGCAAATTGTGAGCACTTGTGTCAACTCCTTAATACGAGACTAAAATTGGAAAGGTTGCCTGAGGGTATAAAAATCTTTTTTATTTCTGCTAACTGATTGATAGCGTATAGGGTTTGGGGCCATAGGGGCTGAAGTACTGACACACCAGCAGATGGCAGCGATATTTTCGGAGGTACCGGACCGTGAGATATTGTTCATTGATAACCTGAAGAGGCTATCAATGATGTATTGCCGGGGCTTGGATTTCCTGCCTGGCAGGCGATTGGCCTGCTGGAAGATTATGTACCGTTGTTTTCCTGATGGTATTAGGCTTTTGCCTTGCCTCCACTGAACTGCGGTGGAAGTAAACTTATCTGCTTCCACAAGGCATCAGCTATCTCTTTGCCTTCTTCGTTCAGGTCCTTTGTTTCATATTGGGGGTGTTCGCTGTCGTCAGGTTTTACTATATCAAATTGCCTGGGAAAGGATACATTGGAATGCACATTCGGCGCAATATGATAAATGGTGGCGTTTTCCTGCCGTTCAAATGAAACATCATACATCTGATGCTGGTCATTGTGCGCAATTGTTATTTGTCGGGTCATCATAAATCACTGTTTTAAATAGGGGTACAATAACCAGGCCATTGGCACAGTAAAAAACTCCGGGTCCGTTGCGGCAATGGCAGGAACGGACCCGGAAATGTATTATTGTTTAAATGCCTTATCCAGGAACAGGTACCTGTTTCCGTGTTTTTCCTGCTGAAGTGAAGACCGCAGATCAATATTCATATACCGGGGGCGGGTAACAGCATCGGCTTCCCATTTCGGGAGGGAACCGCCATTCGGATTGCCGGTTTTGATAAAATTCGCAAAGTAATTCAGCATAGTACTGGACACCAGGTAATCTTCCTTGGTCCAGGCATACACCTCATTGTGACGCAGATTACCCAACGCATACTCTATCTCTGCCGCATGAGGCGCTCCTTTAAATGTTTCTGCCGGCTTAGGTTTTGCTGGCTGTGGAGCGCTTGTTCTGATCACACCTCCCGCCAGTCCCGGCTGGGCATTACCCATTTTGGGTACCATTGGCGGACGGCTACGGGAGAAGATATAACGGTACACAGGTTGCTGACTGGTGCTTAACTGCAGTGTCGCCCATTTCCATGTGCTGTATACAATGAACCGGTCGCTGGCCAGGTCTGTGGCAGAGGCGATAACTTCCTCCCTGGTATTACCCGGATACAAACGGAGTACTTCTTCCGCATCTTGCGGATATAATTCTTTGATCTTTCTGGCATAGTTCTCCGGAGTAGGATCATCCTTCCAAAGTAATGCCCTGTATGGTAGTTCTGCAGAGTTCCAGCCTACGAGCAGCGGCACATGTGCCTGTTCGCCTGCGGCAAAGATCTCTGCCGGCTTTTTAGGCAGTACATAACCGTCCACATTGGTCGATAATGGCGGCATGCCTGGTCCGGAAGCCCTTTTTAATAACTCTTCCGCCGGAATGGCCCTCAGGTCCTCCAGGGAGCTGGCTCCTAATGCATTGGCAAAGGCCACACCGTTCTTTTCTGCATCTTCCTTACTGGCGGGTGGCATAGTGGGGAATATCATCGCACCGCTTTCACCAATAGCGCCATTGATCAGGTCTTTGGACAGGGGAGATGCCATCAGGGCGGATACTGAAATAGAACCGGCTGATTCCCCGGCAATGGTGATCCTGTCTGGATCGCCGCCGAAGGCAGCAATATTCTTCTTTACCCAGGCCAGTGCTGCCTGCTGGTCCAGCAGGGTATAGTTGCCAGAGGCATGGTATGGCGCCTCTTTTGACAACTCGGGATGGGCCAGCAATCCGAATACGCCCAGGCGGTAATTCACCGTCAGGGATATAATTCCTTTGCGGGCCATACTCTCGCCATCGTAGCGCCCCTCTGAGCCGTCTCCTGCTACCATCCCGCCACCATAGAAATAGACCAGTACCGGCAGCTTTAGCCTGGAAGGCTGGGAAGGCGCCCAGATATTCAGGTATAAGCAGTCCTCACTCATGCCGTTGGAGCGGAAGTTCATATCTCCGAACACATTCCCCTGCATAGCCCTGGGGCCGAAATGATCCGCTATCAAAATGGTGTCCCAGGCCTGCAAGGGCTGTGGCGCTTTCCACCTGAGTGGTCCTACGGGCGGTTGTGCATAAGGAATGCCCTTATACGTACAGACTCCGTTGGTCAGCCTGCCTTTTACACGGCCACTTTCAGTTTTGACCATAACGGCAGTAACGACCCTGCGTTGGGATTGGCATGGTAGCCAGGCCAGCTGACTGAACAGGATGAGCGACAAACAGTATAATTTCATAACATGCGTATTGATATAAAGGAGATGGCCTGAAGTTACTACATCGAAAATTATGAAACAATTGACTTGGAAATATTAAATTTAACCTATACCTTATCGCCTTGTTTTAGTAAACACCTATACATGCTAGTAAATAGACGAACCGCGTTAAAACAGGTCTTAGTAGTATCCGCAGGTCTGGCATTGTTGCCTTCCTGTTTGCGGAAACCGTCTCCTGCTTCTATCTCATTGAAAAATATAGCAGTAGATGCTGAAGGGGAGAACATGCTGGCTGCGCTGGCAGATACATTGATCCCTGCTACCTCTACACCAGGTGCAAAGGACGTAAAGGCGCATTTATTTGCCCTCACGATGGTGGACGATTGTATGAAAAAAGAGGATCAGCAGAAATTCCTTACCGGTATGAAAGCATTTTCTGACCTGTGTCAGAAAAAGAACGGTCATTCTTTTGAAAAGAGCAGTCCCGCCGAAAGAGCAGCGCTCCTCAAAGAGCTGGAAGCTGCTGATGCCAGCAAAGACGATGCCGCTGCATTTTACCGCACTGTAAAACAACTCACCATTTACGGATATACCACTTCCGAATATTATCTAACTAAAGTACAGGTATATGAGCTGGTACCTGGACGTTTCCATGGAAGCGTGCCTGTTAAACCGGCCAGCAAAAGGACTGCTTAATTTTATAAATCAGTATGGCGAATATTAATAAGGGGGCTCAGGATCACACATTCGATGCGATCGTTATCGGGTCTGGTATCAGTGGAGGATGGGCAGCAAAGGAATTCACGGAGAAAGGCTTAAAGACACTGGTACTGGAAAGGGGACGCGACGTAAAACATCTCAAAGATTATCCGACTACAAATAAATATCCCTGGGAATTTCCTCACAGGGGGCAAATACCACAGGCTATACAGGAAGAAGCGCCTGTTGTAAGCCGTTGTTATGCGTTTAAGGAAGATGCTATGCACTTCTTTGTAAAGGATAAAGAACATCCCTACGAACAGGATAAACCCTTCGACTGGATCCGCGGATACCAGGTAGGGGGTAAATCCCTCCTCTGGGCACGACAGACCCAACGCTGGAGCGACTTCGATTTTGAAGGTCCTGCAAGGGACGGCTTCGCAGTAGACTGGCCTGTCCGGTATGCTGACATTGCTCCCTGGTACAGCTATGTAGAGAAATTTGTAGGTATTTCAGGAAATAAAGACGGTATCCCTAACCTCCCTGATGGCGAATTCCTGCCACCATTGGAGATGACGGCTGTTGAAGAATATTTCAAAGGTTTTGTAGCAAAGAACTACAAGGACCGTCACGTCATATATGGCCGTTGCGCGCATCTTACCGAGCCGCAGCCTATTCATATCCAGCAGGGCAGAGTACAATGCCAGAAAAGAAACCTCTGCCAGCGCGGATGTCCGTTCGGAGGTTATTTCAGCAGTAACTCATCTACACTGCCATGGGCTGAAAAGACGGGTAACCTGACCCTGCGTCCATTCTCAGTGGTACACTCTATCATCTATGATGAACAGAAAGGAAAGGCAACAGGCGTACGCGTAGTAGACACGCAAACCAAAGAAACGACGGAATATTATGCACGCGTCATCTTTGTCAACGCTGCCGCTATCAATACAAACCTGATCCTGCTGAACTCCACTTCCAACCGTTTCCCGAACGGATTGGGTAATGACAGCGGTGTACTGGGTAAATATTTCGCTTTCCATAACTACCGCGGACGTATATCCGCCGATTATGAGGGTATGCCTGATCTGACTACAGAAGGTCGTAGCCCTACCAGCGCTTATATTCCAAGGTTCCGTAACGTGGTTAAACAGGAAACAGACTTCCTGCGCGGTTATGCTGCAGGTTTCAGTACCGGCAGACGCTCCTGGAACAGCCATGATGGTTTCGGGCAGACGCTGAAAGATCACCTCTTCAACGAAGAAATGGGCAACTGGTGGGTAGGTTCTCATATGATGGGAGAAACCATTCCTAAAGAGATCAGCCAGCTCACACTCGATAAAACGAAAAAGGACGAATGGGGTGTGCCTGTCATTCACGTGAATCTTGGTTATGATGACAACGACGAAAAGATGTTGAAAGACTTCTACGAACAGATGACGGAGATGTATACCAAAGCTGGTTTCACCAACATTCGGACAGAAGACTCAAAACAGGCGCCGGGACTGGATATCCATGAAATGGGTGGTGCGCGTATGGGTAAGGATCCTAAAACATCTATCCTCAATAAATGGAATCAGATGCACGCAGTGAATAATGTATTTGTGACAGATGGTGCGTGTATGACTTCCACTTCAACACAGAACCCTTCGCTGACCTATATGGCGTTAACTGCCAGGGCGGTGGATTATGCGGTGTCGCAGTTGAAGAAAGGAGAGATATAACGAAACGTATTTAGTAAAATAAAAAGCCTTCCTGTTGATGCGGGAAGGCTTTTTTATATATCTCATAGACTGGTGCCGAAAGTATTCAACTCAGAACAGCAATAGAATACTGCTCCCGATCAGGATCCCTGTCATCCCGATAAACAGCTGCTGCTGCGGTCTCCAACCTGTCAACGAGCCAGGAAAGAAATACGTCCCGATTTGTTTGGCAGCAAACAATGACAACGGTATAACACCTGCACACAACAAAGATATGTACAGTAGCTTCGCGCTTGCCACTGACAGGCCAATGCCTGTACCTAAGGCAATATAAGCCGCAAGACAGAAAGGACATTTGGGCACAAGCGCCAGGAGAAAGGCCGGTAGCACTGGTTTAAGGAAGTGGACAGCCCGCCTGAAGAAGCCTTCAGGTTTGTTGGCAGCTACGTCTGTGATTGATGCTCCTTTATCACCCGTTGCCTCTTTAGCGGAAGCGGATAGTTGTACAGGAACATTGCAGGGAACAGTCTTTTCAGCATGCCCCCCGCAACAATTAAATGTACGCATGATATCAACTAATTAATGGCTGCAGCAGCTACTTGCTTCCGGAGCCTTGGTTTCATACTTATCGTGATGTTTTACCCAATTCATCGCGTTGTCCTCATTACGTGCTTTTGGCGTCATTTCAAGTAAATTGTAGGTAGTGAGCATGATATCCACTCCTCTGGCAAAGGTGGAATATGTATGAAAGATATCTCCGTTATCGTCTTTATAGAATACACTAAGACCTGGTAATTCCTGCTCCGTCACGGGAATCTTCTCGTAATTATAGCTCATCTCATTTTTGGCAATGTCTTCTTCAGTAGCAGAAACATGGAAGTCATAGTTGAAATCGTTCTTATAGGAAGATACCCATTTGAAGCCCCATCCCATTCTTTTCTGAAAAGGTATGATATCGCTCATTGGACCATGGGATACTGCCACATAGGACACATCATGATTCAACAGGTGGACCAGGGCTCCATCTGCATGGTCGGCCATGAATGAACAGCCGGGACAACCTTCTTTCCAGCCGGGCCCCAGCATAAAGTGTTGCACGATCAACTGGCTGCGGCCGTCAAAGAGATCGGACAAGGTATATTCTTTGTCAGCTCCTTCAAAAATGTACTCCTTCTCAACTTTTACCCAGGGAAGTTGTTGGCGCAAGTGGGTCAGGTCATCTTTCAGGTGGGTCAGCTCCTTCTCTTTTTGCATCAGTTTTTTACGGGCCTCTATCCATTCCTGCTGTGACACTACGGGGTGCTCAAGTGTAGCGGCTTGATCAGCGTTATATGCTTTCATAACTTTGAGGTTTAGTGTACTACAAATGTCCAATTACACTGCCAGAAATTGGCAGGGCATTATTGCCATAATAGGGGGGGAATTGAGACAATTTGAGGTCCGTATTACCTCTTATATCAGTTCAAAGGCTTTGGCCGGATATTCTTCGCCATTGATGATGATGGACAACTGGTGTTTACCAGGGTAAAATACCCGGGTAGTGATGAGCCGGAAGGATTGTTTCCGGAGGATCTTAACCTGTTCATCAGGAGCATAGGTTTTCTCGCTGATCTTAAATACCTTTTTGGATAAAGTCCCGTTCTGCTTCAGGTAATGTACCCCGTATTCCAGCCTTATTGTTTGTGGTTGCGCATCCTTGTTTTTAATAGTAAAGGAGAATTCCAGGCCATCACCGGTCCTGACCTTTGGCGTCAGTATTTTAAAATCGCTGAATTCCACATGTGTGCTGTCCAGTCCATAATGTTGCAGTATCTCCTTACTGCCCTGTTTCAGTAGGGTGCGGCAGCCATGTTTAATAATGGCGTCCGTTTCTTTGCTGATCCCTTTCCATTTTGCGGCGATGGCAATAACAACGGCCGGGTTGTCTTTGGCGATATCATTCAGGCTGTTTGCCACACTGCGTCTTACCGACTCGGAGGGGTCCTGTTTCAGGTTTTCCAGTATGGGCAGTATGGGAGTAGGATCTTTCTTCAGGAAGGGAATAGCCATAGCCCAGGGCAGACGGGGACGGCTGCCTTCGCTGGACAGGCGCCTTACCTTCTCGCTTTTGTGTAAAGACCAGGCCAGCATCTGTTGGAGCATTTTGTCGCCGTATTGCAGAACAAAGGGGCGTACGGCAAATTCACAGGTGATGAACTGGGTAACGAATTCCAGTGCCTTTACAGATGTTTCATAGTGTTCCAGCCCATAGGTGGCAATGTAATCCGGGAAGAAGATAAACTCCAGTGCCTCCCCATATCCGGCCTTTCTGAGACTGTTAATGGTCTTTTCGATCAGCGGAATGGCCTGGGTATAACCGGCAGGCAGGAATTCGTGTAAAACGGCCGTAGTGTGTTTCATCCGCTCTTTTAGCTCTTTCTCTTCAAAGCCTTCCCGGTATATCTTTTCAATAAACCGTTTCTTGTTAAATGAGGGCACCGTTTTAATAAGTATGTCGGCAAAACTGTTATAAAAGGCGGGGGAGTAAATGTCTTTCAGCAGGCTGCTCATAGTAAGGTATTTTACACGAGCAGCAAAAATAAGTATTGTGTGGTTAAGACCGTATAGAGATTAATTTATCCGTATCCCCCGGTAATAGCGTAACTTTGTACTTTGTTTCGTCTGAAAAGTGGTAATTATGAAAATAAGTAATCCGGATATCATCCGCCTTGCAGAGATTAAATCCTATTTTCTTGACCCTCCTTATACCTTCAGGATATATAGTTATGCGAAGCCACAGGTAGATGAAGCCATTAACATTCTGGGAAAATATAGCTTTATATCGCCAGCGTTGATGGGCCAGATGGAAGACCTGAGGCAATTATTTGAGCAATCTGAAAATGATGCTAACGCAACCCGCGAAAATATGCGATCTTTCGCCATCTTGCTGAACCGCATTAACCGGTAAGCAGGTATTGCCTTTGTAAATATAGAAACCACGTAACGTATGAATGGAAAGCTCTTGTTCATTGCCATTATAATGGCATGTGGCATAGCCTGTAAACAGCAACAGCCGCCGCAGGTTAAAGAACGTTCTCCCCGGCAGGAATTCCCAGGATTGTTTGAAGCCGTCCAATCTGCGCATGTCTTTCCCGACAGTAAAACTTTCGCGGACTGCGCACCCCAGGCAGCTCCTGCAACAATCCTTCAGTATTATGCAAAAGAGCAGGGCGCCGAGGGCTTTAGCCTGGCCACTTTTGTACACCATCATTTCAATGTACCTGCAGGTGCAGCGGCACACTATAGCACCGATACAGGGCAGGATGTTATCGCACATATTGAATCACTCTGGAATGTCCTGAAACGGATGCCCGACACCACCAATACATGGGGTTCACTTATTAGTCTGCCGAAGCCATATGTTGTACCGGGGGGCCGTTTCCGTGAGGTATATTACTGGGACAGCTATTTCACCATGCTGGGACTGAAAGAAAGCGGTCGTACAGACCTCATAGAGAGTATGATAAAGAACTTCGCCTTCCTGATCCGTACCTATGGATTTATCCCTAACGGTAACCGCACCTATTACCTCACACGCTCACAGCCGCCTTATTTCGCCCTGATGCTGGAATTACTGATCTCGGCGAAGGAAGACCGCAAACAGGAGCTGCTGACCACTTACCTGGACGCCCTGGAAAAGGAATACCATTTCTGGATGAAAAGGCCCGCCGACGGCAAAACCGGCGAACATCTGGTGGTACTGGAGGATGGGGCCGTCCTCAATCGCTATTACGACAGGGGAAACTGGCCCAGGGAAGAAGCCTGGACAGAAGATATCAATACCGCCAAAACTTCCCGCAGGCAGCCCGCAGAACAGGTTTACCAGGAACTGCGTACCTGCGCGGAATCCGGTTGGGATTTCAGCAGCCGCTGGCTGGCAGACGGGAAAACACTGGGCTCTATCCACATCACAGATATTATCCCTGTAGACCTCAACTGCCTGTTATACAACCTGGAAATGACCCTCGGAGATGCTTACCGCATGAAAGGCAATACCGTCAAGGCCCTGCAGTATGAATCCGCCGCAGCCATCCGCCGGGACGCTATCCTGCGCTTCTGCTGGGACCCGAAAACCGGATTTTTCAGGGATTATGACTTTAAAAAAGGAGCCAGAACACCCGTGCTGCACCTGGGAGGTATGTACCCTTTATTTTTCGGGATAGCCCGCCAGGGACAGGCAGACAGCGCCGCTATCGTGTTACAGCAGCAGTTCCTGTATCCCGGCGGACTGGTATCCACGCCGGTGGAAACAGGGGAGCAATGGGATGCCCCCAATGGCTGGGCGCCCCTGCACTGGATGACGATATCTGGTCTGCTCACCTATAAGAACGACTCCCTCGCATCAGATATCGCCGGACGCTGGGCGCATCAGAATATCCGGGTATTTAAACAGACAGGTAAGTTGCTGGAGAAGTATAACGTTAAAGACACATCGTTGCCAGGAGGGGGAGGGGAATATCCCAATCAGGACGGTTTTGGATGGACAAATGGCGTGCTGTTGAAGATATTACATATGCAACGGGAAGGGGTATTGAATATTGTGAAAAATATTGATACCTTATAGCATGCTTAAACCATCACAACGCCTTTTATCTATTGATGCCTTTCGCGCACTTACTATGCTGACCATGATCTTTGTAAATGATGTCAGCGGTGTAAAAAATATCCCTGCCTGGATTGAACATGTACAAGCCCAGGAAGATGGATTAGGATTTGCCGATACGGTCTTCCCCGCCTTTCTCTTTATTGTTGGTCTGTCCATTCCCTTTGCCATCGGAAAGCGCATCAGTCAGCAGAAATCTTTCATCAGTACGGAAATGCATATCCTGGTCCGCTCCCTGGCACTGATCGTCATGGGCTTTTTCCATGTCAACCTGGAAAATTACAGTCAGGCGGCCTATTTACCGTATCCAATATGGGAACTGTTGATCACCGCAGGTTTCTTCCTGGTATGGCTGGACTATCCCCCTGAAATGGAAAAGGGGAAAAGATACACGTTGATAGGTGCTGGTATAGTGTTACTGGCAGCTATGGCGGCTTTATATAAAGGCGGACCGGCAGATGCGCCACACTGGATGGAGCCTTCCTGGTGGGGTATACTGGGCATCATCGGTTGGGCATACCTGGTCTGTGCAACCCTGTACCTGCTGGTGAAAGGTAATTTCGGGGCTATAACAGCCATTTTAGGCGTTTTCCTGTTGATAAATATTCTCACCCACGCCGGACTGTTACACTTTAGTATTCCGGTTATAGACAATGCTTCCTCCGTATCCCTGATCATGGCCGGAGCGGTGATCTCATCATTGTATACACTGCTCGACAAAAAAGGGAAATTAGGCTCCCTATGGGCCGTATTTATAGGTCTGGGAGTCCTTGCGCTGGTAGCTGGCTTTGTATTACGCCCTTATACCGCCGGTATTTCCAAGATCCGGGCTACCCCGGCCTGGGTGCTGATCTGTTCCGGTATCAGCATATTGATGTTTACGGCAATGATCTGGCTGGTGGATGTAAAAGGAAAGATGGATTGGTTCAAATGGATCCGTCCGGCAGGCACCAGCACGCTGACCTGTTACCTGATCCCTTATCTGTTATACTCTCTGATGTTGTTGGCAGGGTTTAAGTACCCGGCAGTGCTGAGTGAAGGGATCGGAGGGATACTCCGTTCTATCGCCGTTGCATTCCTGGTGATCCTGCTGGCAGGTTGGATGGAAAAGAAACGGATCAGACTGAAGATTTAACCGCTGCCGCCATTTCTGCCTGCTTTACATCAGGCTGTGGCGGGATCGGTTTGATGATCATACGCAGGGCCTGGTCTCTGGTGAAGTAGGCCACGGTCCAGTTATACATGGTTTTCAGCTTGTTACGGTAGTTGATGAGCGCCATCACATGAATGAACAGCCACATGAACCAGGCTATAAAACCATTGAAGTGCAGTTTGGGCTTAGGGATGTCTGCCACAGCATTATTACGGCCGATGATGGCCATAGTGCCCTTATCTACATAAGTGAAAGGTTTTAGCGGCTTATTATCAGCCATGGCAGAGAAGTTCTTAGCGAGAAGTTTACCCTGCTGTAAGGCTACCTGCGCCAGCTGGGGATGTCCATCCGGGAAGTTTTTATCTGTTGTCTGTATACAGGTATCGCCAATGGCATAGATGTCGTCCACACCGATCACTCTGTTGTAGGCGTCTGTCATCATTCTCCTGCCCGCTCCGGTGCTGGCCACAGGAATTCCGTCCATCAGCCTTGCGGTTACTCCGGCTGCCCATATCAGGGTTTTGGTGTTAATGGTATCTCCATTGTTCAGGATTACCTGATCGTCCACAAAGTCCTTTACCCTGGTTTTCAGCTTGATCTTCACACCCAGCCTGCGTAAGGCGTTGTAAGTATGCCGCTGCGACTTTTTAGTCATCGGTTCGAGCAGGCTTTCACCTCCGCTTACCAGGTAGATCTCCCCACCGTGTCCGTGCAATTCAGGGTAATCTTTTCTGACTACAAACTGACGTAATTCCGCCAGCATGCCGGATACTTCCACGCCGGTAGGACCGCCGCCCGCAATGACGATGGTGGTCAGTTTCTTCCGCTCTGCAAGGTCAGGGGTGATACTAGCTATTTCCAGTCTTTTTAAAAGCGTATTCCGCATCTCCAGCGCATCATTCACATTCTTCATCGGAATAGCGTACTTCTTTATGTTTTCGTTGCCGAAATAGTTCGTTTCGGTACCTGTGGCAAAAACCAGGTAATCATACTGTATTTCGCCATTGTTCAGGTAACAGATATGTGCTGCCGGGTCTACCCGTTGGAATTCACCCATATGGAAGTGAAGATTGGGTTTGTCCCTGAACAGTTTACGAAAGGGGTAACAGATGCTTGAGGTTTCCAGAAATCCCGTTGCCAGCTGATATATCAGTGGTGGGAAGAAGTTATAGTTATTCTTATCTACCAATGTAATCTGGTAACGTTTGTCGCGTTGCAACAGTTGGGCCAGATTAATGCCTGCAAATCCTCCGCCGATGATGACTACTCTAATTGCTTGTTCTTTTGTTTCTGAGCTTTCCATTGTAAACTTATTTCCTGGTGTGTAAATCTGGTATGTAAATATAGTCAATCCGGCTTACATGATATAATCCTCCCTGCCACACACGATCTTAGCGGCATATCTTTAAGGAGATTTTCTATTTTTGCGGCACTATGAATGGAATTACATTTATACCGGATTTCATACCCGACCCCGAAGGTTTGTTTAGTTCGCTGAGAGATAATGTTTTATGGGATGAAAGAATGCATGCCCGTAAAACAGCCAGTTTTGGCGTCGCGTACAATTATTCGCAGATGAGCTATCCTTTTCAGGCTTTCAGCCCTGAGCTGGAAGCCATTGTTGTCCGGATAAGTACTACGCTTGGTTTCACCCCCAATAATTGTCTCATAAACTATTACCTGGACGGCAAATCTAAAATGGGATTTCATGCAGATCAGACGGACATCCTGGAACAAGGAACCGGTATTGCTATTGTCTCTATCGGTGAAACGAGAACACTCCGGTTTAAAAACATCAAAGAACCCTCAGAACTGACTGATTTTCCATTGCCTGCAGGTTCCCTGATCTATATGACCCAGCAGGTGCAGGATGAATGGCTGCATGCTATCCCCGCGTCGGATACAGACAATGGAAGAATGAGTCTTACTTTTCGTGCAATTAAAAAATAATCATTATACCATGTTTATGAAGAAACTGTTAAGCTTTTTAGTACTGATCCTGATCGTTTTTATTTCTTCCGTTCATGCCCAGCGATACCAGGACGATATCAACACCATCCTGAAATGGGACAAGATGTATGCGCCCCCGGCGAACCCGATATTATTTACCGGCAGTTCCTCTATCCGCAAATGGGATGACCTGGAAAGAACGTTCAGCAGTTATGTGGTAATGAACAGGGGCGTAGGAGGCGCTGTAACAAATGATATTATCCATTATGCTGAACAGATCATTTTTCCTTACCACCCGCGTCAGATAGTACTCTATGTTGGAGAAAATGATCTGGTGGAAAAAGGAGTAACGGCAGATACTATCTTTAACAGGTTCAAGAATCTGTATGCTACTATCAGAAGTAAACTGCCCAATATTCCAATTGTGTATATCTCCATAAAACCGAGCCCAAGCAGGGTAGAGTTCCTTCCCATTGCAAAAGAAGCGAATAGCCTCATCCGCAACTACATCGCCAGGCAGTCTAATATTACTTTTGTAGATATATTTCAACTTATGCTCGATAAGAACGGTCTGCCCAGAAAGGAGTTATTTGTAGAAGATATGCTGCATATGAATGCCCAGGGCTACGCCATCTGGAAGAAGGCTGTAAGTCCGCATCTCCTGCACAGATAATATCCGGTTTCAGCCTATATGGTACCAGGGGTATATCTTTTGCAACATCTTTTTCGTAACAAACCTGCTGTTAAAAGCCATTGTGCCGGATTATGAGTTAAAATCCCATACAGCCTCTTTAGGGCTGGACTTTTATACAAAGAACAGTTTTCCGGAGAAATATCGAAATGGGGCGTTTATTACCCAGCATGGTTCCTGGAACCGTAAAGCCTTATCTGGTTATAAAGTGTTATACGTCCTCTTTAAGAATGGTAAGCCTGCCGGTGACGCGGAAGAATTCCTGACAGGGTTTGTGAAAGACAGTGTGGCGGGGGTAGGGTGATGACACCGGGTAAACGTATTTGTTACAATCGCGGACCATATTCCCGGGCCATATCAATTACAATGTCCCAGGGCCCAATAAATGATAATAAACAACACAATCGTACCCAGGCAGCCGCCTCCGAATTTTTTAGCGCCCCAAAAGGCGATGATAGCTCTGAAGAATTTATTCATGGTTGATAATTTACCGGGGTTAGATAATAATCAGGCCTGATGAAATACTTCACCAGGCCTGGTAAAATAGTCTCAGAATGCCTCATATAAATGCAATCGTTCTCTGAGCGTTGCTATCTCAGACTGCATATGCCTGATCTTCTCAAGCAAATGTTTAATCACTTCAATACCTGCCGTATTGATGCCCATCTCGCTGTACCAGCGGGTATACAGCTCCAGGTCCTGCAGCTGCTCCTCGGAAATGAAACGGTCGCCCTCTACAACGGTAATGGCTATTAGTCCTTCATCTGCCAGTGAGTTAATAAAGTCGGTCTCAATTTCATGTATGCTGCAATATTGGGTAATGGCTATCAGTGCTGTTTGCATAACGGATAGTTTAATGTGATGATGCGGCCAGTTGCCTGAATAGTTCTTTCTGCGCGGCTGTCAGATTAGTTGGAAGCAATATGGCATAAGTGATGATCAGATCTCCAAATGCATTTTCCTGTTTATATACAGGAAATCCTTTGCCTTTCAGCCTGGCTTTGGTGCCATTCTGTGTTTCCGGTTTGACCTTCAGTTTAATCTTTCCGCTTAATGTATCAATCGTGACATCACCTCCCAGTATGGCGGTATAAAGATCCAGCTCCACATTCATATAGAGGTCGTTATCCACTCTTTTGAAAACGGGATCTTCCGGTATCACAAAAGTAATATAGAGATCTCCGTTCGGGCCTCCGTTCCCTCCGGGGGCGCCATGTCCTTTCAGTTTGATGACCTGCCCGTTGGCAATACCAGCAGGTATGGTGATCCTCAGTTGTTTGTCATTTACGCTCAGCGTGTGCTGATGGGTAGTATAAGCATCCCGCAGATTAATATGCAATTCCGCATTGTAATCCTGACCACGGAACTTACGTTTGCTGCCGCCCGTACGGTTGCCGAAGAGCGATTCAAAGAAGTCGGAGAACTGTCCTTCGGAGAAGTCACCGAAGTCCTGTTCACCAAAACCCTGTCCGCCAAAACCGCCATATCCCTGCTGCCCACCAAAGCCCGCGCCCTGTTGCTGTTTTGCCTTCTCATACTGGTCTGCATGCTGCCAGTGCTCTCCATAGGCATCGTATTTCTTGCGCTTCTCGGGATCGCTCAATACCTCGTTAGCCTCGTTGATCTGCTGAAACTTAATCTGCGCCTCCTTATCATTTGGATTCATATCGGGATGGTGTTTCCTGGCAAGCTTCCTGTATGCCTTCTTTATATCATCCTGGGAGGCTTTTTTATCTACTCCAAGTACCTTGTAATAATCTATAAAAGCCATATGTATAGTGTATATGTGCCTACTACACAAAATCTTTGCCATCTCTCATTATAATAATTTATTTATATTTGGTACTTAAACCCTTATCCCTTGGACACACAACAACCACTTGCCGGGAGTGCCACCGGCACTTTCCGGGCTACAGAGCCATCTAAAGCAAAGATCAAAACACAAAGCATCAGGTTACTTGCATCAGGTTTGATGGGACAATTATCATCAAAGGAACCACTGGTTTCATTACGTAAGTCCGGTGATTTTCAGGACTGTTATGATGTGAACCTCCATATGTATCTGCCAGACCACGCCAGGAACGTACACCTTGATGAGAACATTTCTGATTGTGGAGTAATCGAGATCTGGAATGGCCCTATTGAAGTCAGAGATGTCAATATCATCTATGACAATCCGGCAGGTCATCCTGAAATTTATGCCTATTCACTGTGGGAAATCAAATTCCGTTACTGCGTAGAAGGCCGTGAAATGCCAGCTATCCGTGTGCGTTATGTTATTGGTGACCCTGAAACAACAAATGGTACCGTTACCAGCGTTGAGAAGACCTGATCCGCATGCTAAGATTCCTGTGTTACCAGCTGCTTATTTTATCGTTATGCTGTAGTACCCTCAACAGGGTGTCTGCGCAGAAAATTAATCTGCCTGCCGCAATCCGGCAGCTGATCACACAGCAGTGTAATGTGTGTAGTCAGCTGCCGCCGGGGCAGGACAGTATGGTGTCCCGCTATTTCCATCAGTGCCATGCCGCCCTTGATAGCGGCAACCTGGATGATGGTTTTAAATACGCGTCTACCATTACCGCTATCACCGATAGTAATTCTCTTGCACCGCGAATACTCACCGTGAAGTTCCTGAAAGCCAAGATCCTCTATTATAAGGACTTCTATAAAGAAGCGCTTTCAGAATACCTGAAACTGACAGCAATTCCCGCACTTGATATCAATATTCAGGCAAATATCTATCCCAATATCGGGGAGATCTATCTGGAACAGCGACAGTTCAATCAGTCCCTCGAATATTTCAATCTTATCCAGCGGCGTTTTTTCCATCTGTATGAACCCGTGGTAGCAAGGAAGATCCTGAATAATACAGGCGTATGTCTGCTCCATCTGACGCGGTTCAAGGAAGCAGAAGAGAACTTTGGAAAAAGTATAGCCATCGCCGAAAAACTAAAGGATACGACTGCGCTGGTGAATTCATTCCTGAATACAGCATTGCTGTACGATCAGCAGGTCCGTCAGAAGGAAGCGTGGAGTTACCTCCAACGGGCGCTTGCTCTGGCGAAAAAGGCCAGTGATCTGAAGATCCGCAGTAAGGTATACCTCAACTTCGCCATCGTAGAAGAGCGCACAGGGCATTTTGAGGCTGCACTGGGATACAGAAAGGAATATGAACAGCTGGAAGCGCAGATTGCCAACCGCGATAAAATATGGGAGTTGGCGGAACAGGAAAAGAAGATCGCCATACAACAGCAGGAATATAAATTACGGTTGCTACGGCAGGAAAGTAAGCTCCGCGAGGCAGAACTGACAAGAAGAAGATGGCAGCGGAACACATTTTTTGTCCTCTCACTGTTCTTCCTTTCCTGCGCTGGCCTGATCTTTTATGCCTACCGGCAGAAGAGTAAACGGAACAGGATTATTGCTGAACAGAATGACAAGCTGGAGCTGCTCAATGAAACGAAAGACCAGCTGTTCTCTATTGTGGCGCACGATCTGCGTTCTCCCGTAAATCACCTCAAGATCAACCTGTCCTATCTGAAAGATACCCTTGCCCGTAATAAGATCAGAGAAGCTACGGCATTGTCAGAGAACATTGAGAAGATCTCCGACAATACCTACGCACTGTTAAACAACCTGCTGTACTGGTCATTAGGTCAGACAGGCCAATTAAGCCTGCTCCCGGAGCCGCATGATGCAAACAAGATCATTGCGCAGGTGGTCTACGATTTTAATGCAGGCGCCGCCCTGAAAAGGATCACGATCATCAACGAAGTGCCGGCAGGAATGACCTTTTTGGCAGACCTGAACACTGTCAAGATCATCTTCAGAAATATCATAGATAATGCGATCAAATACACGCATGCCAGTGGCACTATCACTATTTCTGCGCAAAACAGCGGAAATAGCTGTGAAATAACCGTGCAGGATACGGGTATTGGAATGGACGAAAAGATCATACAAGCTATTTACAAACGGGATACAAAACGTATACAGCAAGATACAGCGGGCAGCAAGAGTACCGGACTTGGATTATGGCTGGTAAAGGCGATGACGGAAAAGAACGGAGGTACATTGCGTATTACCGGCAGTGTGGGCGCCGGCACCAGTATTGTAGTCTGCTTGCCTGCTAATGAACATTATGAAGGAACTGAAAGTACTCATCCTGGAAGATAGTCCGGCCGAAGCGGATTTCCTGGAGAGTTTTTTACGCCAGCTGGGCTGCACTGAAATCAGGCTCACCACTGCACTGAAAGACGCGGTGGCCGCTTATGATGAAGAGCTCCCGGACATTTGCCTGATTGACATTTACCTGGGTGATAAGCCAGATGGGATCCTCTTTGCCGAAACCATCAACGAACACAGGGAGCAAAAGCGCCCTTTTATCTTCCTGACCAGCGCAAACGATACTACGACCTTCCGGCTGGCCAAATTCACATCGCCGTATAACTACCTGCTCAAGCCTTATAATCCGCTGGAGCTGCAATATGCCATAGAACTGGCCCTCTCAAAGTTCAAACAGGAGACGGTAGCTCCCCCTGCACAGGCAATCCCACAGGCATCCGATACCCTGTTCATCAAAAAAGGCAACCTGCTGCAAAGGATCGCCATTGACGATATCAGGTATATAGAAGTTGATGGGAAATACAGCAAGGTGGTCTGCCATGCGGAGAAATTCGTGATCCAGCAGTCGCTCAAAGACATACAGGTCCAGTTGCCGGCGCTTCAGTTCTGCCGGGTGCACAGGAACTATATTGTGAACGTCAAAGAAGTAATCAAGATCAACGTCATCAATAACGAGATCTTTTTCAGGGATGGAGAAACCCTCTTTTTCAGCCGCCGTTATATCGATGAATTCCTGCAGGCCTTCAAGATCTTCAAATAAAAGAGAAAGGAGTACCTGGGGCTGGCACTCCTTCTCATGACCATAACCATATCCTGGCTTAAAGAGGAACTCTAAGATCATAATAATCCTTTCGCATATTCATTGAAATGGCATAAGAAGGCATATGAAGGGAATAAGTGGTATATTTTGGGGCATAGAATAAAAGGTTAATTTTGAAGCCGGCTCTAATTTGTATTGTATAGCTATGGATTTGACACTAGACTCAACTTATCAGGCTGCCGTGAAGGTAGCCGACCAGATAGAAAACCATTTTTCCAAACACCTGGCCATTGCTGCTGTGAGTGGGGAAGAGGACCTGGCCACGGTTCCTCAGGCCAAATTTATTGAGAAAATGCTCGATGTGGCCTTCTGGGCCAGTCTGCGCAGGGAAGAAGGTGTTCCTACCCGCATTTCCCTGGCATTCCTGAACCCCTGTCAGGCAGGGAAACCATTGAAATTTGCACAAAAGCTCCCTTTCGATGTACGCGTACTCACTAAACTGGCTCCCGGGGTAGAACGGGCCGGTGTACATGTGGGCATCTGGTATGAAGGGGAACAGCTGTATATCTGGGGCACCACCCTTAAACTGCCCAATTTCTGCTTTGTACTGGACGTATCTGAGCCAGGATTGCTGGTGGTTAAACACCGTCGCAGTATCGGTCTGGGAAAGTTTGCCAACGTAGCGGTCCTGAAGGGCGACCAGGTAAAGATCGTGGATGAATCCTGCGGATTGCTGCCGGATAGTCCCGACATTCTGACCTCCCTGCTTGGACTGACCTCTTCCGCGATGTGGAACGATCCGGTAAATGTCCTGATCCAGATCGCTGTGTCCATGCGGGCGCATAAACGAGGCGGTATCCTATTGATGGTACCCTCGGGTAGTGAAAAATGGAAGGAATCTATCGTACACCCCTTAACATATCCGGTTTCTCCCGCTTTTACGGGCGTGGCTGACCTCATTCGCCAGGACGGGAGTAAAGTGACCGAAATATACTGGCAGAACGCTATGCGCCGGGAAGTGGATAATGTCACCGGCCTGACCGCCGTAGATGGCGCTACTGTCATCAATGACCGTCATGAACTAATAACCTTCGGGGCAAAGATCACCCGGGCTGCCTGGTCATCCAGGGGAGTAGACCGGGTGGTAATGATAGAACCCGTGATAGGAGGAACGCCTGAGCTGATGCATCCTTCCGCAATAGGGGGCACCAGGCACCTCTCTGCCGCACAGTTCGTTCATGATCAACGGGATGCCATTGCATTGGTAGCTTCCCAGGATGGCTATTTTACCGTCTTTTCCTGGTCGGAACAGGTTCAGCTGGTACAGGCCCACAGAATTGATACCTTATTGCTGTAAACCGCAAAAAGGAATCATTCACTGCAATCGGCGCCGTAGGTGCTGTGTGTTTATAGCGCAGGGCGATAACCCCGGGGGCAAAACGAAATCATTTGCTGTAATCAGCATAACGTGATCATACGCCTCAACGCGATACCGTTTCCCGGAAAAATTGCCAGAATTGGTCCAGATCAGGAGTCGTTTTACCGGGCACCACGATTGAGCAGACGTGAGCACCGGCATAGCAGGAAATCGCCCTGTATTGAATAAGATGTTTGAAATGGCTGGTATATAGATCTCCTTCTTTCGCCAGCGACTGGATCTCCAGTAGTTTGAGGTCCATGGTCAACCCGGTCCGGAGTATTTTCGACAGGGCTTCCTTCATCGTCCATATCATGGTACAGGTCACATCGCCCGGGAGAGGCACCGTGCCTGTCAGCGCCAGCTCATCAGCGGTCAGCTGTTCCTTAATGGCTTCTGTATTCGCCTTGTCTGTTCGTTCCAGGTCTATACCCAGTGGATGTACCTCCGGGTATGAAAGCGCTATACCCAGCCCATCGCAATGCGTAATGCTAACCTGTAGGTTACGCGTTACAGCATACTTTACTACCGGAAACTGAAAGATACCGGCCCCGATGGCGATCTTACCCAGATCTTCAAATGAAGATAATGCACCAATAGCTTTTTTGGCTGAGATCCGGCCTAAGAGATAACTCTCCCTACGTCTGTCAAATTTTAATGTTTCGTAATAAGATCGTTCTTCGGGATGTAAGAGGTTAATCTGTTGGGTAAGCTGTTCCGGGGCGGCATGCAGGATACAGAATCCGGCAGTGTGTGTACTGTTCTCCCGCTTTAATGTGAATTTACCTCGATGGATCAACATTATTATTACCTGTTTTCGATCTGTAAGGAAGGTACATTGGTTTTTTGAATTATACGTCGTGAAAATTTAAACAGTAAACGATTAAAATATGATCTCTGTCATGTTTCTTTTGATGTCTCGGTAAATTTCCTTACATTTATTTACACGACGGTTTTAACCATTTACCATTTGAATTGTTCGGGTCTTCAATAGTGTTTTACATTTGCATTATTCTTTCCTTTCATCCACCAGGAAACATTTGATTACCCCTATACGAAAAACAACTATTTATACGGGAATGACGGATAATAAATTTATCCCTTGAATACGATTGTCTCACTGCTTAATTTTTCTCTATGGTAAGGTCCATACTTCTGATTGATGACGACGCCGATGAAATAGATATTCTGAATGAGGCGGTAGAGATGGAGGGAAGTGGTAGTACCTGTGACTGGGCGGAAGGAGCCGAAATGGCTTACGGTGTATTACGGGTTACCCGGCCGGATCTCATTTTGCTTGATTACAACATGCCGGGACCTAACGGTCTGATTTGTCTTGAAGAGATCAAAAAGAGGAAAGAACTACAGCACATTCCAGTCATCATCTATTCTACGTGCATAGACTACAGCCTTCAACAGGAAGCGATCAGTAAAGGCGCTTTCCGTTGTATACAGAAACCCACCTCTGTATATGACCTGGTAAAAGAACTGAAAAATCTTTTTACCCAGGTATAAATATCAATCCCAGGTATACGACCAGGTATTCAGTAGCATTATATCAGCCATCATAAAACCGCAACACCCATAAAGTTGCTTGCAGGGCTATGAAAGCATGCTGCTTTGTGCATAAATATTCCCAGCCATTCTCCACAAGAGGCTTTTCATCCACGCTTTCCCGCCGGGCCTTTGCAATGTACCGGCGGCAAATCAGCCATTTGAGCCCCGGCTGAATGAAATATTTCCTGATATTATAAAACAGAATTGAACAGATATGCCGACGGCAAACTGAACGGCACTGGCATGGCAGATTATTTGTAATATTTCAAGTAAACTGGTAACATATGTTGGTGCCATCAATTATCCTGTTCCTTGTACTTATAGTCATTGTGTCTTACCTGGTCTTCCAGGCGGGAGACAAAACGGGGGATATGGGTAATAAAAATTAAAACGCAATGATATGGAAAAAGCATTCACACGTATAAAAAGCAGCGAGGAAAAGCAGGATATACAGGACAGTCCGCAGGATGAAGAAAAGATGCGGCGGGAGGAAACAGCAATGACGCTACCCGATGTCTCAGATATTCCGGGACAGGAACACATACATGTACCGCCACTCGGAGAACTGGCAGATACAACAATATCTTCCGATGATGAAGAAGGGAAAGGCATCCTGGATGACGAAGATGAAGATGATATAGACAATGAATCGGATGTTACTGAAGAAGAACGGCGGGATCTCGAAACCAGCGCTAATGTAACACCGGGAGAAGAAGATGCCGACAGTCTGAGAAGAGCCTCACTGGATAGTACTGACGATGACGGTGATCCGTTAAATGAAGGAAGCTTTGGAGAGGAAACATCCGGGGCTGATCTTGATGTGCCTGGTGCAGAGCTGGATGACGAGAATGAAGACATTGGGGCGGAAGATGAGGAAAATAATACCTATAGCAGAGGTAGTGATAGTAACGATAATATGACAGAAGGAACTCCCTGATAATCTCAATAATTTCAGTAGATAAAAATGGCCATTCTGTTTATACGGAATGGCCATTTTTATCTACTGAGGTTTATCGCACTGATGTTATTATACTATTTCCTATATTTGTCATCCACTTGCTGCTTTTGAAAAAACAGCGTATCCTATAACCCGAATACTAATTACCTATGAGGCTCTTAACGATACTAACCGGCCTTTTTCTACTTGCTTTCACATTTAAATTGCCCGACAGTTATTTTGCTACTCTCCGGATATTGGTACCGCTATCTTCTCTTTATCTGATTAAACAGGCATATGATAACGATGCCCATTCCCGGGTTTTTCTGTTCCTGATAATAATTGGGCTTTACAATCCTTTTATGCCAATAAGTATCTACCAGCATGGACTTTGGGTCCTTGTTCATATTACTGCAGGAATAATTTTCCTTACAAGAGGAATTAAGTGGCCGCAGGTAAAAAAAGAGGAAGAAGCCAGTTAACTCCTGTCTCTATTTCCTTGTTTTATCCTGGTAAGCATGATCCCATTCGAGGAGTGCCTCCTCTACTGATGCACCACTTCCAAACACTGCTGTCTCTTTATCGCAGCCAAGGATACAATGATACATATCTCCGTCCCTGAATACAGACGGACGGAAATTCTTTACAGACTCAGGAATACCTTCCCCGGTATAGTCAATATGTACCGTTTCTTTCTCAAGGGACAATCGTTCCATAAGATGCATTTTTTAGAAAAAGCGGCAAAGATTATTCCATGTCTGTATCAGATACGGCATCATAAAACTTTCGCAATACCGCATTCGTAAAATGCACTCTTACCATCAGCACATCATTGCGTGGGGCTGTGATGCGTTCATGTTTTACGCATTTATTCCTGTAATAGATCGTATAGTAGGCAAATAACTCATGAATGTGCTGTTCGGGTACGGGAGACGCATAGCCGGTAATGGCAATGCCCCAGTCTGCTGCAAAAAGCGATACCACCTGTGCCGCCATTTGGTCGGCCACTTTCTCAGATACACAGTTACAGTTACCTCCATGAATGGGATCTATAGATGTCTTGATTTCTGCCCGATGTTATAAGCTACTACGTATTTAATATGAGGACTTCCTGCTACAATTGAAAGTCTGAAAACCCGCTGCCAGGCCTCAATATCCGTCTGCCAATATATATACATTTTCTTTAAAACGTGAATAGGTTACCTTAAGTGTAGAACTCTTGCGTCAACTGTGCCATTCACTTTTTACATTATGCTGCTGGTAACAATTTTATCCTCATCCCTCTGCAGCGTTCGGTGGGGAAGCGCTTCCATGCAGCACTTACACAGAATTGACGGTAGCAGAAAATAATTGTCTAAAAATCAATTATTTCCAGCATCACATCTTTGGTTTGTTTATTGATCTTGCACCAGGACGAGCGTGAGAAAGAGTTTGCCTGGTGAATGATAAAAAGGTTATGAGCACATTTTGTTACTATAAAAGTCAATCCTATTTAATGACATATATGACGACTACACAACAAAAGCCAAGGCTGAAGATCTTTACCTGGCATATCCATGGAAGCTACCTGTATTACCTTTCTCAAGGCAATTTTGACATTTATATTCCTATCAACGATCAACGTACTCCAGGGTACTATGGTAGAGGAAAGACGTTTCCATTCGGTGATAATGTACATGAGGTCCCGGTGGGAATGGTGAAAGATTTAGACTTTGATGTCATCCTTTATCAGTCTACAAAAGATTACCTGGTGGAGCAGTATGATATTTTATCTCCCGCCCAGCGCAGGTTGCCAAGGGTCTACCTGGAACACAATACACCTGCCAAGAATCCTGTCACTACAAGACACGTTGTAAATGACCGCCGCATTTGCCTGGTACATGTAACACACTACAACCGGCTGATGTGGGATAATAATCGCACACCGGCTACTGTGATCGAACATGGTGTGACGATGCCTGATGTGCCATACACAGGAGAACTGGCCAAGGGACTTGTTGCCATCAATCATTTGCCGCAGCGGGGCAGAGGGCTGGGCTGGGACATCTTCCAGCATGTCCGTAATATATTACCCATCGACCTCGTAGGAATGGGCAACGGGAAGGATGGTCTTGGAGAGGTATTATATCCGCAACTGCCATCAGTCAGAAGCAGGTACCGGTTCTATTTCCATCCTGTAAGGCATACCAGCCTGGCGCTGGCTGTTTGTGAAGCGATGATGCAAGGTATGCCTGTTGTAGGCCTGGCAACCACCGAGCTGGTGACAGTGATCGAAAATGGCAGGAATGGATTCATTCACACAGATATTAATTATCTGATCAAAAAAATGAAGCTGTTGCTGAATGAGCCGGAACTGGCAGCACAAATGGGGGAGGTAGCGAGAGCTGCCGCAATGAAACGGTTTAATATAGATCGCTTTACAGCAGACTGGGAAAGATTGTTTGAGACAGTCTGTAGTGGAAACATGAACGAGATTATTTATACAGACCAACTATTTGGAAAGCCGGCAATAGAGTCTGATCACAGCACTATTGCCAGCGATAAACTGATCTGAAAATAAGTATATGGGAAGGAGGATTGCGTTCATCAGTGAACATGCCTGCACAACATATCTCCCAATTGTAATGCGCGGAAAACCGCTATCTTATGATGATTGAGGCATCACAGGTAAAATACTTTGTAACGCCATGCCCCGTAGAGGCTCCAGTAAGTAGCCGCAAAGGGAATGGCTGCTGATGTAATGATCATTTCAAGAACATGTGAAGCGGCATGCGAAGTATGTTTCAGCCGCTTACCTGCAAAGAGACCAATCATCAATAACCATGCACCAAGTAATACAACTGATGCGGTGTATGCAGCATACAGCGCGAAAATGACAGCCAGTACAAAACAACAGATCATCAGATAGTAATTCCATGCAGGCCTCGGCTGGATCCTTTCCCTGTACAGTTTGGGGAATTTCTTATATAACAATGCGTTGAAAATGTTTTTACGCTGTTCACGTATACTTATTCCCCAGCGGGCTTTCCGTGCAGGATGTAGCACGATGGCGTTTTTAAGATGATAAATGGGAATGCGCTGTTGTAATAACCTGAACTCAAGATCACTGTCTTCCCGCCAGGCTGTTTCAAAAGATTCATCAAAACCATTAACCATTTCTAAAGCCTGTCTTGTACAGGCACAATTGGCGGTCACAAAGTCTGCTTTTTCCAGTTGAGCTGTATGCCATTCATAATCCGTGGGGCGCCCTTTTATAGGTACTACTATGTGCCCTGTATAAACTGCGGCAGCTTCACCTTTCCATGCCTGCCAGATGTTCTGCAGCCAGTATGGATCAGGAATAGTATCATCATCAGTAAATGCGATCATTGGCGCATCAGAAGCACGCCATCCCGCATTTCTTGCAGCAGCGGGACCTCTTTTAACAGGCAGCAGCAGATACTTTACTTCTATCAGCCCGGCATATTTCCAGCTACAGGCCAGTTGCCGGGTGTATTTATCCGGACCATCACTGACCACAATTACATCAAAGGCGCTTTTGTCAAACTCCTGTTCCTCTAATGCCCTCAGGCAACGGGACAGTAATTCCGGACGTTTGTAAGTGGGTACTACCACAGTGATCTTCTTTTCCATTGGCGGGTTATTTTTGAGCAGAAAGAAAAAGCGGGTCCCATGGAGGTACCCACTTTTCGGTACAAATTGCGATGGTTGTCTTAACGGAATATCCAGATGTTTGTCTTTTGCATACGGATCTGTTTAGTGAAGTGATAAATTACAAATCAAGGGTACATTTGACAGCGTTCAAAGATTACGCCATGACGCCCGTCCGTAAAGAATGCGTTGTCTGCTCCGGTGAAAGGGAAAGGTTATCTACACACGTATGTAAAATGAGAAACAGTTATCGTGAAACACTTGAAGGAAGTGTTATATGGCATGTTTATAGCCGGAAGAAAATCTGGTGAGCAGAAATGAACGTTACTGACAGGCTAAGGCAACAACGTACTCATGTAGAGAATGTGGCAATGGTTTATCAGACCCGCTTAATGCCATTTATAATTTCCCCTTCCCTCGTTTTTGCGTTCTGTGGACATGGGTCCCAATGGCGTAAATAATCTTGTTAATACTGTCTCAGCAACCGCGATCAGCAGGGTTGTACTTAAAGCCGGAAAGGGGCGCTTCCGGTTTTATCTGCTGATCATGACTGTGATTAAGCGACATTTTTTTAAGTGCAACAGTTGTATCATAACGACATATATAAAGAATAATATTTGGTTTTTCATATC
Organism: Chitinophaga sp. CF418; assembly: GCF_900142925.1. Lineage (GTDB taxonomy): Bacteria > Bacteroidota > Bacteroidia > Chitinophagales > Chitinophagaceae > Chitinophaga. The sequence continues at coordinate 343,056 of NZ_FRCN01000008.1, read as the reverse complement.
AGGAAAATAACGTACACTTGTTGCAACATGTAGTTTGATATTTAATATTCAGGTGCTTAAAATCAATTAGTTAATAAATGCCGGGGGCTGACGTCATTATTGTAGGAGGAGGATTAGCCGGTTTAACCGGCGCCTTGCACCTGCTGCGTGCAGGGCTGCGGGTTACTGTTATTGAAAAATACCCGTTTCCAAGACATAAGGTGTGCGGAGAATATATCTCCAACGAGGTATTGCCTTACCTGCAATGGCTGGGAGCGGATCCTGCGGTGCTGCAACCTGCCAGGATCGACCGGGTCAGGATCTCGGCAGTTTCCGGTAAAAGCGTGGAAGCCGGGTTGCCCCTGGGTGGTTTTGGTATCAGCCGCTACCTGCTGGACCAGTTCCTGATGCAGCGGATGGTGGCAGCCGGAGGGATACTGCTGGAAGACACGGTGATTGACATCTCCTTTGAAAATGACCGGTTTACGGTTAATACAGCCCTCGACCAGCAGCTGGCTGCCCGCTTTGTAATAGGGGCCTATGGGAAAAGGTCAGGACTGGATCAACAGCTGTTACGGGACTTCTCCTCTCAAAAGTCCCCCTGGCTGGCAGTTAAGAGCCATTATGAAGGCGATTTTCCGGACGGGTTGGTAGCACTGCATAATTTCATGGGTGGGTATTGCGGTGTATCCAAAGTGGAGAATAATATCATCAATATCTGCTACCTCGTCAGTTATGATAGTTTCAGACGGTTTAAAAATATCACCGCACATCAGCAGGAAGTGCTCTACCGTAATCCGCATCTGAAAGAAATCCTGGAACATAGCCGGCCGCTGTTTGAGCGCCCGATTAGCATCAGCCAGGTATCGTTTGCGGAAAAGCAGAAAGTGGACAAGCACATCCTGATGACAGGCGATACAGCAGGTCTTATCCATCCGCTTTGCGGAAACGGCATGGCGATGGCTATACACAGTGCAAAGATCGCCGCAGAACAGATATTGGCCTTCTTTTCAGGTCAGCTGCCTTCCAGGCAGGAACTGGAAATGAATTATGCCAGGGCCTGGAAAAAAGAATTTAATAAACGGATGCAGGCAGGCAAGATACTGTCTGCTGTTTTCCGGAAACAGGAGCTGGCAGCAGGTATTATGAGTGGCCTGGTGCTCTTCCCGGCGCTGCTGCCTGTCATAATCAGGCAGACACATGGAAAACCTTTTAAAATGCAAACTACGTATGTTCGTTAATACCAATCAGAGAACTCTTGCACCCGAGATCATGGATGACCTCCAAATGGAGGGGGAGGAGCTGAGGAACACGCTGAACCAGATCGCAGATATTAATCAGCTGTTAGGAGGAAACAGCATCACACTGGAAGGTATAAGCCTGCTGATGGAGAATGTGCCGCCGGGAAAGGAAGTGACTATCGTTGATATCGGCTGTGGGAATGGCGACATGCTGCGCGCACTGGCTAAGATGGCTGGTAAAAAAGGCTGGCGGATAAAGCTTGTCGGTGTCGATGCTAACGCATATACTGTTAATTATGCGGGCGTTTTATCCGCACAATACCCGGAAATCACTTACTATTGTATGGATATCCTGGGCGAAAAATTCAGGGAAATGCAATACGATATCGTATTATGTACGCTTACACTGCATCACTTTGAAGACCGGCAAATCATAAAACTGATGTCACTTTTCCGCAGGAATGCTACTATCGGGATTGTTATTAATGACTTGCACAGAAGCGCACTGGCATACCGTCTGTTCCAGCTTTTCAGCAGGCTGACGGGAATGGGAAGGATGCCGAAGGAAGATGGACTGGTATCCATCCTGCGCGGATTTAAAAGAAAAGAAATACAGGAACTGTCACGAAAATTGAATTTCAACCAATATACACTCAGATGGAAATGGGCTTTCCGTTATCAGTGGATAATTACTAATGTATGAGCGTTAAAATAACAGCAGTATCGAAAGCCTTACCTCCATATACCAGAAGCACGGAAGAGATCATGCCCTTTCTTGATATCTGGTTGTCCGGCCAGGAAGACCGTTTTGCCAGAAAAGTTAAAAAGATCTTTGAGAATGCAGCTGTTGACAGACGCTACTCTATTATGAACCCTGAAGAAGTGTTTACGAGCACTTCCTTTGAAGAAAAGAACGACATTTATGTAAGAGAAGTGATTAAACTGGGTAGCCAGTGTCTGGTGAACGCATTGGAAAAAGCAGGTCTTGAAGCAACGGACCTGGACTACATCATCACTGTCAGTTGTACCGGTATCATGATCCCCTCACTGGATGCATACCTGATCAACCTTCTGCAGCTACGCCAGGATATTGTGCGTTTGCCGGTAACAGAGATGGGATGTGCTGCCGGGATCTCCGGGATGATCTACGCTAACAAGTTCCTGGAAGCTAATCCGGGTAAAAGGGCGGCAGTGATAGCCATAGAGTCGCCTACCGCTACGTTCCAGCTGGAAGACTACTCCATGCCCAATATTGTGAGCGCAGCTATTTTCGGGGATGGCGCCGCCTGTGCAATTCTTTCTTCCCATGAAGATGACAATGGTCCGCAGATAATCGGAGATGGGATGTACCATTTCTATGAAGCCGAACATTTAATGGGTTTTAAGCTCACTAATACCGGTTTGCAGATGGTCCTGGATGTAGAGGTCCCAAATACAATTGCAGCCCATTTTCCGGCTATTATACACCCGTTCCTGGATAAATATGGTTACCGTATAGAAGACATTGACCACCTGATCTTCCATCCCGGGGGAAAGAAGATCATCCAGACCGTGGAAGAACTGTTCGGAGAAATGGGAAAGAATATTGACGATACAAAAGAAGTGCTGCGTTTATACGGCAATATGTCTAGCGCTACCGTGCTGTATGTATTGGAACGTTTTATGGACAGAGGTGTGCCGGCCGGTGAGAAGGGACTGCTGCTGAGTTTTGGCCCGGGCTTTTCCGCACAGCGAATATTGTTACAATGGTAAAGGAATTTGCATCACATCATTACTGGGCTTTAATACTTGGCGGTAGCAGTGGTTTAGGGCGGGCGTCGGCCCGTAAGCTTGCAATGCATGGCATGAATGTCTGTATTGTACACAGGGACACGCGGGTGGATATGGAGCGCATCAGCGAAGATCTTGACGCTATCAGCGCTTCCGGTGTACAGGTGCTTGCGTTCAATGTTGATGCTGTCAACCCCGCTAAACGACAGGAAGTACTGACAGCGCTGAAGTCTGCCATGGGCGAAAAGGGCCGCGTCAGAACGCTCGTGCATAGTATTGCAAAAGGTAATCTCAAAGCTATGAACAGTGACAAGGCCAGACTAAACAACGACGACTTTCACATTACGCTTGACAACATGGCTATCAGCCTGTACGACTGGACACAGGAGCTGGTACAGCAACAGCTCTTTGCGCCTGATGCAAGAGTACTTTCTTTTACCAGTGAAGGCAGCAGTAAGGCATGGAAACACTATGGCGCCGTAGCGGCAGCCAAAGCGGCACTTGAGTCGATCAGCCGTCATATTGCCCTGGAATTTGCACCGCTGGGTCTGAGGGCGAACTGTATACAGGCAGGTGTAACTGAAACCCGCTCTATGCAACTGATACCCGGCAGTGAAGACATTATCGCATATACAAAACAGCGTAACCCCTTTCATCGCCTTACTACCCCTGAAGATGTAGCTAATGTCGTTTATCTTTTGTGTAAAGATGAAGCAGCATGGATCAATGGGGCGGTGATTCCGGTGAATGGTGGTGAACATATCAGTCAGGCATGACAATACAAGAGATTCTGCAGAAATTACCCTTTGCGCCACCCTTCCTCTTTGTAGATGGACTGGACCATATCGACAGTGAGAAAGTACAGGGACACTTTATCTTCAGGGAAGATATGGACTGTTACAAAGGCCATTTCAAAGGATATCCCGTTACTCCCGGCGTACTGCTAACGGAAGTAATGGCACAGACAGGACTGGTCTGCCTGGGTATTTATCTTTTGGGCGATGAAGTATTGGCGGAAAGTATGACCTTTGGCCTGACATCCACAGAAATAGAATTCCTGCGCCCTGTTTTTCCCGGAGAGAAAGTGACGGTCTATGCAGAAAAGGTGTATTTCCGTTTCGGAAAATTGAAGTGCCGGGTCACACTGAAAAACGAAGCACAGCAGGACGTATGCACCGGTACTATTGCCGGAATGATCATTAGCAAACCACATGAATAAAAGAGTAGTTGTAACAGGCCTCGGTGTAGCCGCTCCAAATGGTGTTGGCATTCCCGCTTTTGCAGAAGCTATCAAAACAGGTACTTCCGGTATCCGCCATGATAATGAGCTGGCAGCTTTACAGTTCTCCTGCCAGATAGCAGGAAAACCTGAAGTGTCGGAATCACTGCAGTTACAATACCTGGAGGCGCTCGAACTGAGGAATTTCAACAGCAATGGCATCCTTTACGGGCTCATTGCCGGCATAGATGCCTGGAAAGATGCTCAGCTACCGGTGGGCGCTGACCTGGACCCTGACTGGGATAGCGGTACTATCTTTGGCGCAGGGTCGGCCGGGGTGGATAAAATGCGTGAGGCTATTTATAAAGTAGACGCGCTGCAGGTACGCCGGCTGGGTAGTACGGTAGTACCTCAAACGATGGCTAGTGGTATTAGTGCGTGGCTGGGAGGTAAGCTGGCCCTTGCTAACCAGGTGACCACCAATTCATCTGCCTGTGCTACGGGGGCGGAAAGTGTGCTGATGGCTTATGAGCGTATTCGTAATGGATATGCAAAGCGGATGCTGGCTGGCAGTACCAGTGATGCGGGGCCTTATATCTGGGGTGGTTTCGATGGACTGAAAGTCTGCACTTTTAAACACAACGATCATCCTGCTGCTGGTTCCCGTCCTATGAGCGCTTCCGCCGGTGGCTTTGTTCCGGGCAGTGGAGCAGGAGCATTGGTACTGGAATCGCTGGACAGTGCATTGGAACGTGGCGCGGTTATCTACGCAGAAGTATTGGGCGGACATATTAACGCAGGTGCACAAAGAGGCGATGGCTCTATGACGGCGCCCAACAGCACAGCTGTACAGCGTTGTATTCGTGAGGCCATTAAAGCCGCAGGCGTAGCGCCGCAGGAGATAGATGCCATTAACGGACATCTGACAGCTACGGGAAAGGATGCACTGGAAATTGAGAACTGGAGTATAGCACTGGGAAGAAAAGGAAAGGACTTCCCCTATATCAATGCCCTGAAATGTATGATCGGGCATTGCCTCAGCGCTTCCGGCAGTATAGAGCTGGTAGCTGCTGTATTACAACTGCACGAAGGCTTCCTGTTCCCTAATATCAATTGCGAAGACCTGCATCCCGATATAGCTGCTATTATTGATCCGGAAAAAATACCTCAGGAGTTGCTTCATAAAGAATTAAATTTGATTGCGAAAGCCAGCTTTGGCTTTGGAGATGTGAATGCCTGTGTGATATTAAAGAAGTATAAATAAAACCAATGGATAAAGAAACGCTGATAACACAATTAAAGGAAATCGTAAAACCCTATGCGAAGAACGAGGAAGCGTTGTTGAACATTAATGAAAACACAGATTTTGTTAATGACCTCAAGATCAACTCTGCCAACCTGGTAGATGTGGTGTTGGATGTGGAAGAACAATTCAATATTGTGATCGACAATGAATCAATGGAGCGTATGCTGAATGTAAAATCTGCAATAGAGATCATAGAAGCCAAATTAGGCGCGCAATGATCGGTAACGATATCATAGATCTCCATCTTGCAGGCCAGGAAAGTAACTGGCAAAGAAAAGGATACCTCAGCAAGATCTTTACAGCTGCCGAGCAGGAGATGATCTGTCAGGCTTCCGTACCTTCAGATATGGTATGGCTGCTCTGGAGCTGTAAAGAAGCTGCCTACAAGATTGTTAACCGCCTTACAAATGTAAGAATATATAATCCCGCAAAGTTTAGCTGCTCACTCCCGGACGACCAGGGTGATACTGTCAGAGGCAGCGTACTGCATGAAGCCCAGACCTATTCTTTCATCAGCTATCGCAATAGTAGTTGCATCCATACGGTAGCAGTCTCTCACGATATCTTCCTCAGCAGTATTGATGTTTATACAGGGGGCAGCCTGCCACTGGATTTATTTACCAATAAATCACTGGTGAAAAACCAGGATGGCATACCCTATCTTATGAATTGCTTCACGTATTCCCCAATACCTGTTTCTATCAGTCATCATGGTAATTACGTCGGTTTGGTGCAGCAGAAAGCTGTGCTGTAAAGGCCGGAAAAGATGTCCCAAAAGTATGGTATGTTTGGTATAGGCAGCCGTAGGAGCTATGGAACTCTCCCTGGCTTTGCCGTGCGCGCATATCAGTTTATTTATCGGGCAATGGGCTGCCCCGTTCCTGTGGGTATTTACAGTGTTTCACTGTGTACACTAAAGTTCGCCAGTATTATTAAGCGAAAGAAGCGAAGGGAGGTCTTTCATTGCATAGAAAACAGTGGCGCCTTCTTTTCTGAGTTCCTCGCCGTTAAAAGGTTTGGCATATCCAAATACCCGGAAACCTCCTCTATGTGCGGCAATAACGCCCGCTTTGCTGTCTTCAATCACTACACATTCAGCAGGAGAAAAGCCCATTACTTCGGCGGCATGCAGGAAAATACCAGGATCTGGTTTCCAGCTGTTGATCTCGTAGCCGCTGAATATCCTGTTACCTTCTTCAAAGTAAGAGATCAGTCCTGTAACGGTCAGGTTCAGCTTCATTTTTTCTACCGGTCCGCTGGATGCTACGCAAAATGGAATGGTCAGATTATCGAGGATCTCTTTAATGCCATTTACCGGGCGCATTTCTGTTTTGAAGATCTCATAGGAGCGGGTGCGAAAGGCCTGTTCAAAGTCTTCCGGAAGCGGACTACTGGCCTTCTGTTGCAGGATCTTGATACCTTCTTTCAGGCGGATGCCGCTAAATTCCTCCACGGCCTCCTGAAGGTCCATAGTAACGCCATACTGGGATGCCATATCGAGCAATACTTTTACACCTAATACCTCGCTATCTACCAATACACCGTCACAATCAAATATGATACATCCTGGCTTTCTCATACTTATGCTTTTATACTTTCTTTTAGAGTCGTTATTTGTGTTGATTTCTTTACCTGTAAGATCAAAATTGTGATCAGTAAGCCGAACAAGGCCATTAATGCAAATGCCCAGCGCAATCCTGCCGCTTCAGCTATAAAGCCTATTAAAGGCGGTACTATCAGAAAGCCCATATATCCAACGGTAGACACTGCCGCTATTGCAGGTCCGCTACCCATGCTGCTTGTTTGCGTAGCCATGCGCAACACCAATGGTACTACACACGATACGCCAAACCCGATCATTAAAAAACCGATACTGGTGGATACTGTATAAGGCATCAGGGCAGCCACCATAAATCCGCAAAGCACCAGTATACCGCTGTACCTGATCATGGTTGGAACACCCAGCTTGTTCACCACACTGTCGCCGGTAAACCGTCCACTGGTCATAGCGATCATATAGATAACATATCCGGCTGCAATGAGTTTTTCAGGAGGGTGTACTGCTTCCTGAAAGTAGATGTTACTCCAGTCGTACATTGTCCCTTCACAAGCCATTACGGCAAACGATATTAACCCATATTTCAGCAAAGGCTTGTCAGGCCATATAAAGCGTTTGGTATCGGCCTCCCGGGATGGAGGCAGGTGAGGGCTGTCGCGAAAGGCAATGATCGCCATAATGGTCATGGCCAGGGACACGAAAAAGAAATGCCGGGAAGGCGCCATCCTGAAATCCACCATAATAGCTCCGAGTGCCGCCGCTGCAAAACCGGCCAGGCTCCATACGCCATGAAAAGTAGTAATTATTGACCGTTTATACAATGCCTGAACGGCAACAGATTGAGCATTTACAGAAATATTCATCAGGTTCCGGGAGGAACCAAAGCAGAAAAGCACCAGACCCAACTGCCAGGGCAGGGTCACAACCCCGATAAGACTCAACATCAGGTTGAATACCAATACTCCTATCATCATGATATTCCTGCTGCTGTATCGCTGTAAGAGGTAACCGGTAACGGGAAGAGTGAGTACCAGTCCGGTAGGCAAAGCCAGGAGAAAGAAGCCTAACTCTGCCTTATTTAAGGAAAGCCGGCGTTGAATGTCCGGAATTCTGGACGCCCAGCTGGAGAAACTGAAGCCTGAAATAAAAAAGAATACCGCTGTTGCTATACGCGCAGATCGTGGTTTGCTCATAAGAGCTCAAAGCTAAAAATAATTAGGAATTGGGTGTGAAGAATCAGGAAGAATACTTCCGGATGCTTTTCCCAATTCCTTGTTATTTAATCCCTATCGTTTAACTGAGATTAGGTCTTTAATACACCTGCTCCGCGCGTCCTACGCGGCCATCTGCAGCAATACCTTCTACCACAATACGGAAATGTTTAGAGAAGTCATTGTTGTAAAAATGGATGGTAGAAGCATGGGTGATGGAATCCACGGTGATATATGGGCTCCAGAAAAGTGTAAGGCGCTTGTCAGGCAACGCATGCACTTCTTTCTTCACAGCATAATCCGGAGAATAGAACTCCTTCACAAGGCTGTATCCTGCTTTCTTCATACGCTCGAAGCCACGGATCGTTTCATCTCCTTTGTTATCGCCACCTTTTTTGGTGTATACCGCGATAGCGCCACCTGCGCCTCCGCCGAAGCCTCCCATGAACGGAGGACGGAATACTTTCACCAGGGCGATGTCATTGATATTGACGTTGGCCAGCATGCTGACATCTACCGGCATCTCATTCAGATACAGGGAGGGTTTCGCTCCGCGCCATGACATACTTGGATTATTGATATCCCCGGCAATGTTCAAACCGGCAACTTTGGACTGCAGGTATTGGAACACGTTCGTCTGGTAAGGTGTTTCCTTCGTCAGGTCAAAAGTATAACCATCGCCCGAAGAGAACATACCGGAAGTATAACGCTGCTCTGTAGTTTGCTGAGGAGTGATCTTCTTGTCGCGGATGTTCACCTCTTTCAGGTAAACCGTCTTGTTGCTCATGGAACGGTTAACCTTATTACTTTCACTCGCTGTGTTCAGGAAACGGGTCATAGCTGCATTGTCCAGACCTTCCGGCACCCGCATAGGGTAGGGTAATGTAACCTGGGGCGATTTATCAAAGAAGTGTGGTTCGAAGGTAACCTGTACATCTTTCCACCTTTTTTGTTTGTCATTTCCCTGGAAGAATACCAATACCGTATCCATGAACTGGAGATTGGGCACTTCAAATTCACCTTTGTCATTGGTAGGGGCAGAGGCGAAAGAGGTACTGCTATCCAGCGGTTGTTTGAAGATGAAATCCACTTTGCCACCTACCAGCGGATAACGGCCGGTATTGGTCACTGCTGTTCCCTTCAGTGACATGCCCTGTTCATACGGGAACCTGATCTTCGGCATATCATTGTTGAGGATCTTCTCCCAGCTGAACCTTCTCCATCCATTAGTCAGCATCACCAGGTCAAGCGCCTGCAGCTTCTCTTTGGTAGTGTCCTGGAAATACCAGGCCGGATTATAGATATACCCTTTCAGGTCAGAGGTAAGCAGCATATTGGAAATAATATTGTGCTCATCCGGATCTTTCAGCACCTGGTCGGCATCGGTAATAGAGATGGACATGCTGGTCTGTACACTATCCGGAGCAAACAGCTCGATAGAACTTTTGCCTCTGGGAGCACTGCTTATTTCCGCATTCATGAAGCTGATGTCGATCTGGTCACTCTTCCTGATGAACGCGAGCCTTTCGGAGAGCGGCAGACCTTTATCGCTGAACAGGGTCACCTGTATAATACCGGAGGGAAGGGACTGTGTGGGAATAAATCCGCTGATCCTGCCTTCGCCGGCATCCAGTACGGCCTTATATACCATCTGGTTCTGTACCTGGGCTATCACCATCATGCGATAGTAGGTTGAATCGTCAGCATTGGCAAGGGCGGCCTGGTAGAAGATACGGCTGCCACGGTTATATACTTTAAGCACAGCTCCTTGTGTCTGTGTTGCCGGGAGTGCTATTTCTTTCTGTTGTCCGGTAGCTACTCTTACTATTGCCCGGTAGTTTTCCCCGGCGGCGGGTGTCAATTCAAAGGAGCCCATGCCATCATGCGCAGTCCTGATCTCGGCAACGGTCTCTTTTTTACTGTTTTGTACTGTACCTGCAACGGCAATAGGATAACCATTCTGGTCTATGGCCTTGAAGGCTACCACACCTGGCGCATTTTGCAGCATATTGCCACCCTCTGGGAAGAACTGCACGGCAAAGTCACGTGCAATGGCTGTGTCCCGTGAAGGAAGGGTGTTCTTTTTGGCCGGGTCGAAGATTTCTATGTTCTTGTAAAACAGGAATTCCGGGTCATAGTTAAGCATCCAGGCGGTATAAGCCCTTATCTGGTACTGGCCGGTTTTCAGTGTTTCAGGTAGTTCAAAATCCCCTGCTGCCGCAGCACCGGCTGCAGGCAGACGTTTTTTCATTACCACGTTGCCGTCTTTATCCAGCAGCTCCACATACAGGTTGGAGGCGGTCAGAGAGGGCTGGTTCTGTATCATGATATATGCCTTGAACCAGATAGTTTCACCGGAGGCATAAAAGTCTTTGTCAAAATGCAGGTATACCTTTTCCTGCGGGAAGCGTTTGCCGAAAATAGCCAGAGCGTTTGTAACCTTATCCTGCCAGTCGTCGGCCGGCACCAGGGAGAATGCAGTAAGCATGCCCACTGAAAAGACAGGGATAAGCCATTTCAGCCGGGTGTACTTTTTTAGAGATGAAAATTCCATGCGGGACGATTTATTAATACTTATCTAATTTACTATCAAAAGATACGTGCTTTGCTTATTATTGCGGTTGAAAGTAAGCTTTTAAGCAAAATTTAAGACAACCGCCCATCAATTTACTATGTTCGGCCCAATTGACCAATTCGTTGCAAGGTATATACAGCTTACCCCGGAGGAACTGGAGATCTTCCATTCCCTTCTGCAATTCAGGAAGGTAAAGAAAAAGAGCTTTCTCCTGAAAGAGGGAGAAATATGTGATTATGAAGCATATATACTCAAAGGTTGCGTGCGTACCTTCTATGTGGACAAGCAGGGAGTAGAAACGAATCTGACCTTCGCTGTGGAAGATTGGTGGGTGGCGGATATTTCCAGTTTTTCTGAACAGCAGCCTTCCCGGCAGAATATTGAAACACTGGAGGACTGTGAATTGCTGACGATCTCTTATGAAGATAAGAATACCTTATACCAGAAGGTGCCGAAGTTCGAGAAGCTTTTCCGTATGCTGCTGCAGCGCACAGCTGGCGTAATGCAGCAGCGGATATATGCCTCCATTTCCCAGACGGCAGAAGAGAGGTACCTGGCCTTTATAGAGAAATACCCGGCCATCGTGCAGCGTATCCCCCAGCATCATATAGCCAGGTATATTGGCGTATCACCCGAATTCCTGAGTAAGGTGAGGAGTACCATGTACAGAAAGCATTGAGTTATAGACTTCTTTAAGCGCCTCATATTGACGAAGAAAGGACGGCGAAGGGACGAAGAAGGGACGAAGAAGGGACGGCGAAGGGACGAAGAAGGGACGAAGAAGGGACGAAGAAGAGGTGGATTTGATTTACAGGTTGGTATGTTTGTAAACAAAGGCTTCGGGATAGAAAGCAAATTTAATCACTTTAAATCCCAAAGCCATGTTAGAGAAGTCAATTAAAGTTACAACATTTAGCAGACAAAAACGCTACGTAAGACCTGACGTTCATGTAAATAGCCGGACAGTAAGTGTCTATAGCCGGATGCGGAAATATTACTTACGGAACACCAGCTCATTGGCCAGGTTGATCTCATCCTGGCTGATAGTGTGACCCATATTATTATAAATATTGACCTTAATATCTGCCCCCATTTCCTTCAGCATCTTTTCACTGGCCTTTACGCGTTCCACCGGCACATGAGGATCAGGATTACTGGTACCGATAAAGACCGGGGTATTCCCAAAATTGCCCGTATAGTTCTCCGGATAGATTTTGTCGCCGATCAGCCCTCCGGTAAAGGCAACCACTCCGCCGTATTTATCGGCATTGCGGGTTACGAATTCCAGGGTAAGGCAGGCGCCCTGCGAGAATCCCAGGAAATAGATGTTTTCGTGGGAGATACCGTCAGCCACTACATCTGCTGTTATTTCTTTCAGCACAGAGAGGGCGGATGAGAGCCATGGCTCATTCTGTGCAGGAGGCATCAGGAATGAGTAAGGGTACCAGGTACCTCCTGTAGCCTGAGGGGCTACCAGTGCATAATCTTTGACCTCCAGGTAGTTGGAGAGAGTAAGGATATCTTCCGCACTCCCTCCGCGCCCATGGATCATAATCAGCGCCTTCTTTGCTTCTGTTGTCTTTTTCCCTGCTGTTATTATCTTCTTGCTATGCATAAATTGTGTTTGTGTGATCATTGCTCCGCTTCCTGTTTCAGCCAGACGTCGGCAAACTCCTCGGGATGCCGCTTAAACTGTGCATGTACATAAGCGCACAATGGTTTTACCTTCAGCTGATGTTCACGGGCGTAGGCCACCATACCATTCAGGAGTATCCTTGCGAGGCCTTTGCCTTCAAACTTTGGATCTATTTCCGTGTGATAAACGGTGAGTACATTATCAGCAATGCTGATGATCATTTCACCGGACTGTTCTCCTTCATGCATCAGGTAGAAAGCACCGTGGTTTTTGGCATTGAGCCTGATTACTACTTCATCCATATCCATGTGTAGGTTACTATTAGAGTACAGGTAATACTTTTTCAATGTCGGCACGCATAGATTCATACTGTACCGGCAGTTTAAGATGTTGTCCCAGCTGATCCAGCGGTTCGTCTACTGTAAAGCCAGGGTTATTGGTAGCCAGTTCAAACAGTACGCCTCCTGGTTCCCGGAAATAGAGGGAGAAGAAGTAGTCGCGGTTTATCTTCTGGGTGATATTGAGCCCTTTCTTTGCCACCTTTTCCCTGAAATTCATGAGGACTTCTTCATTCTCTACACGGAAAGCCACGTGATGGTTGGTACCACCACCTCCTTTGCCGGCAGATTCCTTGGGAGATTCTATCAGGTCTACGATAGACGCTTCTGGAATGGCGTCGGTAACAAAGCGGTGACGATCGCCTTCCTGCGCCAGGAATTTATAGCCAAGTACGTCTGTCAGGATGCTGGCAGTTGGGCCTATGCTTCTCAGGTTCAGCACAACGTTGTGGAACCCTTTGGTAGCGTGGGGTGCTTTCACTTCAGCAGTTTCCCATGCCTGACGGTTGTCAGCAGTTTTAGGCACGATCAGGTTCAGTTTCAGGCCATCGGGATCTTCGAAAGGAAGATACAGCTCGCCAAACCTTTCGGCCACCGGACCATGAGTGACATTATGAGCTTTGAAGCGTTCTGTCCAGAAATCAAGGCTGTCTGCAGGTACGGAATAACCGATCTCTGTAGCCATACCTGTTCCGGTACGGCCGCGGCCTATGCCTTCCCATGGGAAGAAGGTCAGAATAGTACCCGGAGTGCCATGTTCATCTCCAAAATAAAAATGATAAGTGCCGGGATCGTCGAAGTTCACAGTCTTCTTCACGAAGCGAAGACCTAAGGTTTCTGTATAAAACTGAAGGTTTCTTTTAGCATTGTCTGCAATGGCCGTAATGTGATGAAGGCCTAAGATTCTATCTTCCATAAAAAAGTTTTTAATGTTTAGTAAGCTAATATGCCAAAGCGGCCATTCTTGTAATCCTCTATTGCCTGGTCTACTTCTGCCATGGTGTTCATAACGAAATTGTCTTTGGCAGCTACCGGTTCGTCAATGACTTCAGCTGAGAGGAAAAGTACCTGGCTGTCTTCATTGGCAGCCACTGAGAAAGTAGTGCCTTCTCTTTTGAAGACGATCAGGGAATGTTCCGGTACCGGTGTGATGTCATCGATGGTCACCCGGCCGTGTGCAACGTATAGCAGGGTCCAGTAATCTTCAGTTACATTGAACTCCACTTCCTTACCACCCGCAATTTCACCTACCGCTGAAATAACGGGGGTAAAAGAAATGTTCACCGGTCCTGTTTTACCGTCGAATTGTCCGCTTACGAGGCGGAGGTTGACACCGTCCTGTTCAAGTATTCCGGGCATGTCCTCTTTCCGTACAAACTGGTAACGGGGATCATCCCATTTATGGGCCGCAGGTACGTTTACCCATAGTTGTAATATTTCTGATATGCCGCCATTCTTATGCATCTGTGCGGAAGGCCCCTCACTGTGGAGAATGGCTTTCCCTGCAAACATCCATTGTGCATCACCTGCATTCAGTAACTGATCGTTGCCGGCAGTGTCTTTGTGATGTGCCTGTCCCTGTAACTGGAACGTAACGGGAGCAAAACCCCTGTGTGGATGGGGATGTATCCTGTCATCCGATCCCGCCGCTACGGTATCCGGTCCTCCGTGATGCAGGACAATGAACGGATTAGCGAAACGAAAGTCTGCATGTGGTAAAGGTTGTAATACCGTCTGGGTAGGGGTGATGTTTTTTGCTCTTCCCGCAAGGATGTGTGCAATATTCTTTTTCATACCAGGTCTTTTATAATACCGGAGTTTCATCTGTTCTCCAGCGCGTATAATATTTCATTTTTCAGTAAACCGCTGCCTCCACCATAATGTCTTTTGACAATGACGGCTGGCGAATGCTGTTTGAAATAAGCAGTAAGCACTGCTTCTTCTTCAGTACTAACGCCGGCGCAGATCAACACAATATCAAACGCTTCTTTTTCAAAAGCTGCCCTGGCAGCTTCGTCTGCCGTAACGGTTATACCTGTCCAGTTGTCGGGAGCATTGAGCAATCTATGCATCACCGTCATGATCTCGGCATTTCTACCTACAGCGAGTATACGCAGTTGCGTTGGTTCCATATAACACGATTTAGTCCAGGTGGGCTGCAATCGCAGATATCGGATTGCGGCTTCTGGGAGTTAATTCCCTTGTTTTGTAAGGTTCATCCAGTTTTTCCGCGCTGTCAATATATCCCAGCGCCAGCATGGATACTGGTTCTTCATTGGCAGATAAACCCATTAGTTCTGCAGCATGCTGTTTATTGAATCCTGCCATCACGTGCCCATAAACACTCATGTTTAAAGCCTGTAACAGCATAAAAGATGTAGCCATACCAACGTCGTGCATGTAATAATGATTTTTCTGCTGGGTGTCAGGTAGCTCACGGATGCCTACAGAAGCCACCAGTGCAGCCGCATTTTTAGCCCAGGGTACGTTACCGGGAGCCAGTGTTGAAAGCAGCTTGTCAAAACCCGGGGTACCACGTAATGCATATATAAAGCGCCAGGGTTGTGAATTGTTTGCACTGGGCGCCCATGATCCTGCTTCAAGGATGGTCTCAACTGTTGCCGTACTCAGATCTTTGGTGGAAAATGAACGGGGACTCCACCTGTTTTTGATCAGATCCAGTACTTCATTTTGTGTGTTGGCAATCTTAATTGGAGACATATGTTTTGATTTATATTAATGTTTATGTTAAGCAAAGGTATATGTAACAACGAATGTTTTTTCAGCAATAAGTTGTCAAATTCAACTGAATATTGGTACATCTATCACCAGCAGCTGCGCATCTTCCTCCTGTGAAACGATGGTGAATTGACTTGTGTCTTCCACCCCATATCCGTCTCTATTATCCAGTTCCTGCCCGTTGATGATGAATTTTCCCTTGATAACAAAGAAGTAGACACCGTTCCCTTGTTTTTTAATTTCATAAGTCGTCTCTCCACCTTTGTCAAACCGGCCCATATGGAACCATGCGTTCTGGTACAACCAGGTACCTTTTCCATTGGGATCAGGGGAGATCAGCTGTTGCAGCTGATTAGGCCTGTTGTTAATATCCACTGTTACCTGGTCATATCTTGGAGTGACGTTCAGCTGATTGGGAAATAGCCAGATCTGCAGGAATTCAGCAGGTATATCGGTATTGGCGTTGTATTCACTGTGAAAAACACCGGTTCCTGTACTCATTACCTGTATCTCACCTGCTTTGGTGATCACCGTATTTCCCAGGTTATCCTTGTGTTCGAGGGCTCCTTCCAGGGGAATACTGATGATTTCCATATTATCATGAGGATGAGCATCAAAACCTCTTCCACCAGCTACTATATCATCATTGAGTACCCGCAGGGCGCCAAACTGCATCCTTTCAGGATTGTAGTAGTTGGCAAAACTGAAGGTATGATGGCTGTCTAGCCATCCGTGGTCTGCATGTCCACGTGTTGCTGCCTTATGTAATACTGTTTTTGCCATGATCAGATTGTATTTATATGTTGCAACAAATATACGCCGGAAAAGAGGAGCAATCCATTAACCTAGCTTAAGAAAAGAAAGCGACCCGGTTTAAGAGAAGGAAAAAAGAAAGTATGAGTACCAAAGTGATAAATTACCGATATATGTTGTAATTTACTTTTAGGTAAAAAAAAATTGGTAAAAAATCACTCAAAAGTGATTTAATATTGTTAACTTCGTAAAAGTTCATCTTTAAGTGAAATCAAAATTGGTTTACCTGACTAATCTTTCAGGTAGGAAGGCTTCGGTCTATAGCATTGTCACTGAAGAAAGTCAGCATGCTTTTTTAGACCGGTTTGTAATGGAATACCAAAAAGAGTTCTTTCAGGATCTGCTAAGTATTATGGGGCGGTTAAAGAGTATTGGCAATGTAACCGGGGCAGTCAGTACTTATTTTAAATTGGATGAAGGACTTGAATGGAATGACCAGGTCTGTGCCCTTTATGATATTCCTGATAAGCATCTGCGTTTGTACTGTATTCGCCTGAGTGAGCAGATGATTATCGTGGGAGGCGGAGGCCCTAAAAAGGTACGGGCCTGGCAGGATGATCCCAAGCTGGCCCGGGAAGTGAATGAGATGATGCATTATTCGAAAATAATCCGTACCCGGCTAAAGGATAATACTTTAAGAATATCCCTCAACCGGTTAAAACTGGAAGGAGATTTATTACTTATTCGTTAAAAACAACATGATGGAAAACTTTGATGCAAACAAGACTGACTACACCAGTGATCTGGTAAACAATTTACTGAGTCATATCACTCCCACAGAGCAAGATCAGATAGATCACAAAATGAAGATGGCCGCCAAGATCCACGCGGGCCTCAAAGCCAAGGGCTGGAAAAGCCTTGATCTCGCCAGGGAGCTCCACCTAAAAAGCCCGTCCCTGGTATCTAAATGGTTGAGTGGTACCCACAATTTTACCATGGATACATTAGTAGATATTCAGCGGGTACTGGGTATCAGGCTACTGGATGCCGACATGACAACCACACGGTCACCACTGAAAGTCAATGTTACTGTTCCGGTGGTCCCTTCATCCTTAAAGGATGCTATTCAGGGACCATTGTATAAAATAGCCGATCAAAGCGGCACCCCTGTTAATGCCTGAGCATAGGCTGTTTTTTCTTTAATATAATAGGCTCAAATTGGAAACCTCCTTTAACTTACATGGCATTGAACTGCTTTCCTTTTCTCTGTTACCGGAACCGCCAGCCGGAAGCAAGGAAAAACAGCTTAGTTATGAGTTCAATGTTCAACAGGAACAAAAGACAAACGTCGACAAACAACTGGTCATCGTATTCACCACTATAACAGTAATACAATCCGGTTATACCCTCCCTCTTGCTACCGTAACGGCGGCATGTGGCTTCGGTATTTCTTCGTTTGACGGAACACTGACGCGTCAAACAAGCGGAGAATATTTGATATCTCCCGACATCGGGCAGGCCGTTTCCAGGGTTGCCACCGGCATAACCCGTGGTATCTTTTACAGTCAGTTGAGAGGTTCTTACCTGCAGGATTGTATTCTTCCGCTGTTGCCGGGAGAATAATTGCCCTGATTATAAACATCTTTCTTTATAACCTCCATCATTGCCCTCCCATCTCCGGCGCTTTAACTTTGAAACATCTTGTCACACTCCTGCAACTAATAATTCACCTGTTTGTTTTACAAAAAAGGGAATGCACAGGAAAGGATGACGGGTGTATCATTAACTCATTAAAACGCAACAAGATGGAAATATATATCAGTGAAGAAGATGTTTTGCGTAACATCCAGAATAAGTTTCACGAGGTGTATCCTTACCTGAAACTGGAATGTTATCTCTGTCCGCATGAACAGGGGGAAGGCACCGCAAACAATAAAAAGCTTTCTGGCGATACTCCTATCGAGGAGATCCGTCTGATCCATAGTTTTGGCTGGATAGATATTAGCGAACACCGTACTGTAGCAGAAGTAGAAAGAGACTTTTATAGGGACATGGGCCTTGCCATACAGATATTCAGACGCTCCAGGACAGGCTGGTTGCAAACCACACGTACAGATAACCTGTCTCTGGGAGAACAGAACCTGATAGGAAGGGAAAGCCTGATTGCAGGAACAGAGAAAGAAGCGCCTGTTCAGCCTGCCGATTGAAGAGATTGCCGCAGGTTTGTTACCCAGTAATTATTTCCACACTGCTGTACCAGCATGTATACAAATATGCCGGTTGACTACGCTTGCTCCCACACAACAGCATACATGGCTTGTTGTTTGATCTTTATAAATTATTCTTCACGCTTAAATTTTAAGTTATGGGACAGGATAAAGTAAAGATGACAAAAGAAGACCTTACCGGCAAAGCTGAACAATCAGAAGCAGCTGAGGCTTCACAAGCATCTCCAGAGCAGACCGAATGGGAACGTGATAATAAAGGCGCAAAAGATGTAACTCCTGAAGCAAAAAAACGAAAGGACGAACTGAAAGAAGCTCCGGAGAGTCTTAAGAATTCCCGTTGATATTTAAACTGAAATGTATGCCAGTAATTAATGTAAACAACCGTAATCAATATGCACTGATCACTGGCGCCACGAGCGGTTTCGGATATGAGTTGGCAAAGTTGTTTGCAAAGGATGGCTTTAGCCTGGTGATCGTTGCGAGATCGCAGGAAAGGCTACAGGAAGTGACTGATGAATTGAAGCAGCAATATAATATCGAGGTGACACCTATTTCCAGTGATCTGTTCCGGCCGACTGCAGCGAAAGAGATATATGATGAAGTACGGACTCGGGGTATCGTGGTGAATTACCTGGTGAATGACGCCGGACAGGGAGAGTGGGGGCGTTTCATAGATATTGATCTGCAGCGCAGCCTTGATATTATCCAGCTGAATATTTGTTCGCTGGTAGCATTGACAAAATATTTTGCTACTGATATGGCAGCGAGAGGTGATGGGCATATACTGCAATTGGGTTCTGAGGCTGGTAAAGCGCCTATGCCATTATTGTCAGTTTATGCAGCCACAAAAGCTTTTGTCATTTCATTCAGCGCCGCCATTAGTAATGAATTGGAAGGAACCGGTGTAAATGTTACTGTACTACTGCCAGGGGCATCAGATACGGACTTTTTCCATAAAGCGAATATGGAGTATACAAAGGCGTATCGTGAAGAGTCCCTGCAAACACCGGAAGACGTAGCCCATGATGGTTATGAAGCACTAATGAGTGGGGAAAGTCGTGTAATATCCGGCGGCAAAACAAAGATGCATGTTTATATGGCGAATTTATTGAGTGATGAAACAAATGCCGTGAACATGCGTAAGCTCATGGAGCCGTCAGAGAAAGAAGATGGGAGAACGGCTTCTGGCCATAGTGCTTCCCACAAAGAACGTGAATCTATAGGCCGGGAGTCTGGAGATTTGAAAGAGAGATAGGCAATAAGCCTATCCCTCTTTTTTATTAGTGGTTGTTCAGGATAGAATGCATGAAATTTTTATTAAATCTCACGAATCATCCATGAAACGGTTTCGCAGTAGCTGTTATTTAACAATTATTAACATGTCCCTCCTTGCCGTAAACGGCCGTCCGGATAAACCTGCTGAAATAGAATGCCTCGAAAATACCTGTGTAATGGTGCTCTTTGAATAAGGGCTCAATGTCTGCCAGTGCATCAGCTTCCACATGACATAATATCCGGAAGAACACGTACATGCTACGCAGTAATGCGCGCTGCCACAGCGGCGCCTGTTTTTGATAGTGAAAATCGGTAAATAACCATCTGCCGGACGGTTTGAGCATGTTATGAAGATGAAGAAAAACAGGGGTTACTCTCTCCCGGGAAAAGTTGTCAAAAAGAAAAGGTGTGATGATGACATCGAAAGTATGAGAAAGATCGTTGTTGAAATCTTCTATCGCCATATTGACAAACGTTACCTCATGCTGATATTTCCGCTGTTCTGCAAGCGCTATCATATTCGCAGAGATCTCCACATAATAAATGTGTAAATCCGATGGACATATTTTTGCCATTTCCTCCAGTATCCAGCCTGTCCCTCCACCTGCAATCAGTACTGTACTGTGTGTTTCAATATAGGGCAGGAGAGCCGTCTGTGCATCCTGTTGTGTGGTACGAAATACCATACGGCTGAGGAAGTCATAGTATCTGGCAATATTGTCGTAGTTGTTCTTCATTCACCGGCAGGTATGGCCTGTAAATTAGCCGAAAAGGGCCAGGGAGCCAAATACTTCCCCAGCCCTGGTATACTTGACAAAGCGAGAACATCCCTAATGATCTGCGAGTACCACCTGTACTTTTGCGCCTTTCTTCTTCGGTGATGCCATGAGTAATAAGGGCAATGAACACAAAAACACCAGCCCTACTAACATATAAGCATCATCGAAGCTCAGCATCGAAGTTTGTTTGGTAATACCAGCATCCACGAGCCGCAATGCCTTGGCATGAGCGTCCGCCACGCCTGCGCCTTTTGATATGAAGAATTGTGTATAGTCGGCCAGCCGCTTTACCGCCAGCGGATTATCGGCTGTAATATTTGATACCAGGTCTGACCTGTGTACCGCATTACGGTTGGCCAGATAAGTATTTACCATCGCGAGGCCAAAAGAACCTCCCAGCTGCCGCATCATATTATTCAAAGCAGCTCCCTGTGCAAAGTCGGCCGGAGCAAGCGATGATACCGCTAATACGGACAACGGCACCGTTGTCATAGCGAGTCCAACACCTCTCCAGATCAGCGTAGTTGTCAGACTGCCGGCGCTGACATCCAGGTTATAGCCAGACATCTGCCAGCTAAAGACGACAAACATCAGCATGCCAGCGGTGATCATAACGATGGGAGAGACGCCTCTTTGTAACAATCTGGCCGAGATGATCAGTCCCCCGATAGCGAGTATGGCGCCCGGCAGCAATAGCAGGCCTGTTTGTGTAGGGGTAAAATTCAGTAGTCTTTGCGCAAATACGGGCGTCAGAAATACAGAACTGAACAGGCCCACGCCCGAGACAAAGGTCAGCATGGCGGCCAGACTGAGGTTCCTGCTTTTAAGTACCCGGAGGTTAACGACCGGTGTTGGCGTAGTGAGTTCCCACCATATGAACAGTAATAATCCAAAGAAAGCGGTAACACTGAGGAAAATGATGTATCCTGCTTCAAACCAGTCGTCAGTCTCACCCCGTTCCAGCACTGTCTGGAGGGATCCGATACCAATCGCCAGCAGGATGATACCTGCCCAGTCAATTTTACTTGTTGTTACTTTCTCCTCCGGTTCTTTCAATAGTGCATAACAGATGGCTGCAGCAACAATACCGATAGGAACGTTAATGAAGAATATCCATGGCCAGTCGTAGAACTCCGTGATGTAACCACCCAGGGTAGGACCAATAGTAGGACCAACGAATACGCCGATGCCAAATAAGGCGCTGGCCACATTCTGTTTCTCTTTAGGGAAAAGTTCAAACACAATAACCTGTGAAACGGATAAAAGGGCGCCTCCACCGATGCCCTGCAGGAAGCGGAAGATGATCAGTACCCAGATATTGGAGGCCTGGCCACACATGAATGAAAAGAAGGTAAATGCGATGATGGAACCGATGTAATAATTTCGCCGGCCGAGTTTATTCGACAGGAAACTGGTGATAGGAATAATGATCACATTGGCGATAGCATATGCGGTGATGACCCAGGAAGTGTCTTCCAGTGTAGCACCCAGGTTACCACTCATATGCGATAATGCCACATTGACGATGGATGTGTCTATCAGCTCCATTACCGCAGCAGCAATAACGGTGATCAGCAGTATAGTCCTTTTCATGTAAAAGAATTATATGAAGACAGTTATTATACCAATCGGTATAATAACTGTCAAAAAAAAGCACGATTTATCTTCCGCTGTTCATTACTGCGAAAGCCTCAGCAGGAGAGGAAAGGAATAATTTATAAAAGTCAGCGGTATTTCCTACATGTATTTCATAATGATCTGTAGCCAGCGCTTCCACGAATGCTTCTGCCACTGCTGCCGGAGGCATACCATTCTCACCGCCGATCTCTTTTGAAAATTCCGTATTGACTAATGGAGGCATCAGTTCAAATACTTTCACGTTGGTATCAGACAATGTATGTCTCAATACCTGTGTATAAGAGTGCAGGGCTGCTTTACTGGCGGCATAACCAGGGAGTCTTGCGCCTGGAGAGAAGGCTACGATAGAAGAAACGTTCACGATCGCTGATGCTGCCTGTTTTTCCAGCAATGGCAGTAACAATTCATTCAGTCTTATTACAGAAAGAAAATTGGTATGAATCTCCTGAGATGCTTTATCATAAGCATTCGCACCAGCTTCCAGTCTGTATACTTCCGCTGCCGCAGCGTTGTTGATCACAATATTCAAGGCTGGAAATTCTGCTTTAAGCTTTTTTACCAGTGCATTTACATCTTCTTCTTTTGATACATCCGAAACTATCGGTGTTACATTTTTCAGCTGTGCCGCTGCTTTTTCTAAAGTGCCTGCATTTCTGCCGGTAATAATGACATGATTGCCTTTTTCAGATAATAGTTTGGCTGTTTGAAAGCCGATACCTGCTCCACCGCCTGTTATAAGGACAGTATTGTTGCTCGTTTTCATGATGTTCAGTTTATGCTTTGTGAATTATACCGATTGGTATATTTATAGTTAAAAAAATAGTCAGAGTGACGCTATGTATTTTCTGGCCATCTCCATGACACTTCTGCCATATTCCAGTTTACTGGTTGACCTGGCAACGAATATCGCTCCCTGGATCATGGAGATCAGTGTAAGCGCTGCCTGCTCTGCGTTCGTATCCGGAGAGATCTCTTTGTTCCTGATCCCCTCTTCTATCATGCTAACAGTCCTTTCTTTCCAGCTTTCAATCGCATCTGCGACTCTTGCTTTCAGGGCAGGATGTGTATCGTCTGCTTCCGGACCGGTATTGATGAGCGGACAACCACCCACCGGATAAGCTATCGGGCGCTCTTTTCCAAAGAGCATGGTGCGTACCATCAGCTTTTCCTTGATGGTTTTCGCTTTTTCCTCCTCTGCATAGACATATGCTCTCAGCTTGCGGAGATTATAATCAAACGAGGCCAGGGCCACTTCATCCTTATTCGCAAAATTGCCGTAAATGCTACCCTTCGTAAGACCCGTCGCCTCCGTCATATCAGAAAGAGAAGTACCGGCAAACCCCTTCGTATTAAAGATGGGAGCGGTTTTCTCTACTATAAACTCTTTCGTTCTTTCTGCCTTACTCATATCGCTTTCATTAAGACGATGTAAAAATATACCAATTGGTATTATTTCCCAAATAAATCTTTTCCTGCTGACGGATAGATAACTTTCAGGACTATGAACCTATAACTTCAGGTTATTGGATATTACGAATGGTGATTTCCTTTAGCAGAAGATGTAGCGCAACTTTGTGCCATCAAAAGATCGGCTATGAATACAATACAGCACAATGGAAAAACAGTTCGTATCACTACCCGCGAAGTGATATTTGTAATAGCGCTTACCGCCTGCCTGACGCCCTGGGTATCTCCACCCGTGGCATTGGTAATAGGTTTGGTCATCGCACAATTTATAGGTCATCCATTCCTTCATCTTAATCATAAGGCCACACATATATTACTACAGGTTTCCGTTGTTGGATTGGGCTTTGGCATGAATATCCAAAGTGCAGTGAAGGCTGGAAGCGAAGGTTTCCTGTTTACTGTGGCCTCTATTACAGGCACACTGGTCATTGGTTATATAGCAGGGAAGTTACTGAAAATAGAAAGTAAGACATCACACCTGATCTCCTGTGGTACCGCCATCTGCGGAGGAAGTGCTATCGCTGCAATTTCCCCTGTTATCAGGGCGGAAGAGAAGCAATTATCAGTAGCGCTGGGTACGGTTTTCATTCTAAACTCTGCCGCACTGTTCCTGTTCCCTTTTGTTGGTCACCTTTTGCATATGACCCAGACACAGTTCGGTCTGTGGAGCGCAATTGCCATTCATGACACCAGCTCTGTTGTAGGGGCAGCCAGCAAATATGGTCCTGAGGCACTCGAAATAGCAACTACCGTAAAACTGGCCCGTGCACTCTGGATCATCCCGGTTGTGCTGTTGACCGCATTTTGTTTCAAGACAGGTAAGCAGAAAGTGAAAGTGCCGTACTTCATCGGGTTGTTTATCCTGGCTATGATTATACACACCTATATACCTATGCAGCCTGTCAGCGATGTGATTGTAAATGTTGCAAAGACCGGCCTGACCCTGACCCTGTTCCTGATCGGTGCAGGATTGTCCGCCGCGGTGCTCAGAGGTGTAGGCATAAAACCATTGATACAGGGGCTCCTCTTATGGATGATCATTTCCGGTGCAGCTTTGTGGGCAGTACTGCAGCTGACAAAGTAATCAGGAGGCCATAGATGTCTGTAAGACAGGGACATTTATGAGCCTTTCATACCGACTGACAACAGTGTTGCAATCTTTCATTACAATTTAATCTGATGATTGAACTATATTTGACCCGGCATTATGAAAGTATTTACATTGATCATATCGATCTATGTGCTGCTGATGGCAGTCATTCCCTGTTGCAATTTTGATAATTGCGAAGGTGACAGGCATGATGCGCCACAAGGTATATGTTCTCCTTTCTTCAGTTGTCATAACTGCTCAGTGCCTGTGGTACTGGAAAAAACTGTACAGATAGAGCCTGTTACGAACATTATTTACACCCCTTATACTGAATACCGGGCCATCTCTCTACCCGGTTATACAGCGAAATGCTGGAACCCTCCCAGGGCATAATACGTCCATATTATCCCTTTATTTCATCATTTAAACTAAATCCATGCTCGATAAGATCATTGGTTTTTCCGTACGGAATAAACTGATCGTTATACTCTTTGTCGTCGGGCTGATCGCGTGGGGCATATATGCCGTCACGAGATTGCCTATAGACGCGTTGCCCGACATTACCAACAACCAGGTGCAGATCATCACAACTGCGCCTTCACAGGCTGCACAGGACATAGAACGTCTTGTTACTTTCCCGGTGGAACAATCTGTTGCTTCCATTCCCGATATCACGGAAGTCCGTTCGTTTTCCCGCTTTGGCCTGAGTGTAGTAACCGTAGTTTTCCAGGAGAATGTAGACGTATACTGGGCCCGGCAGCAGGTCAGCGAAAGACTGTCGACTATCAAAGACCAGATACCCGCAGGGGTAGGTAACCCGGAACTGGCGCCCGTCACCACGGGGCTGGGAGAAATATACCAGTATGTAGTCCATACAAAGCCGGGCTACGAAAAGAAATACAATGCCATGGAGCTGCGCAGCATACAGGACTGGATCATCCGCCGGCAGTTGCTGGGCGTACCCGGTGTGGCGGATGTAAGCAGTTTCGGTGGATATCTCAAACAATATGAGATTGCCCTCGATCCTGAAAAGCTACGTAGTATGGACCTCAGCATCACTGATGTGTTCAATGCCCTGGCAAAGAATAATCAGAATACAGGTGGCGCTTACATTGATAAAAGGCCCAATGCCTGGTTCATTCGTAGCGAAGGACTGATAGGCAGTCTGGAAGATATCGGGAACGTAGTGGTAAAAACACATAGCAGTGGTATTCCTGTGCTGATCGATAATGTAGGGAAAGTAGGTTATGGACACGCTATCCGTTATGGCGCCATGACGCGTAACGTGGAAGGGGAAAGGGTAGGAGCCATCGTGCTGATGCTGAAAGGTGCCAACTCTTCTGCTGTGATAAGGAATGTAAAAGAAAGGATCAGACAGATAGAGAAGACCCTGCCGGAAGGTGTGCTGATAGAACCGTTCCTGGACAGGACTAAACTGGTGAACAATGCCGTGGAAACCGTGGTGCGCAATCTGGCTGAAGGTGCGCTGATCGTCATATTTGTGCTGGTATTGTTGCTGGGAAACCTCAGGGCAGGCCTGATCGTGGCTTCCGTCATCCCGCTTGCCATGTTGTTTGCCATATGCATGATGCAGCTCTTCAATGTATCCGGCAACCTGATGAGCCTTGGGGCCATCGACTTCGGCCTGATCGTGGACGGCGCAGTGATCATCGTGGAGGCTACCATGCATCACCTGGGATTACGGAAAACAGGCACCGCATTTACACAGTCGGAAATGGATGAGGAAGTATATACTGCGGCAAGCCGTATCAGAACCTCCGCTGCTTTCGGCGAGATCATCATATTGATCGTTTATCTGCCTATTCTGGCGCTTTCAGGCGTGGAAGGGAAGATGTTCCGTCCAATGGCGCAGACGGTTTCTTTTGCCATCTTAGGGGCCTTTATTCTCTCGCTGACCTATGTGCCGATGGCCAGCGCATTGTTCTTAAGTAAAAAGGCCACGCATAAACGTACGCTGTCCGACAGGATCATGGATTTTTTCCATCGTATTTATGCCAGGGCCTTAATATTTGTACTAGGCTTTAAGCGTGCTGTTATCGTAGTATCAATACTGTTGTTTGGCGCCAGTCTGCTACTGTTCACCCGGCTGGGGGCAGAATTTATTCCTTCCCTGGATGAAGGAGACTTTGCCGTGGAGACGAGATTGCTGACAGGCAGCAGCCTATATGAAACAATAGATGTTGCAGGTAAGGGGGCAGATATCCTCCTGAAGCAGTTCCCGGATGAGGTGAAAGAAGTGGTAGGCAAGATAGGTAGCGCTGAGATCCCAACGGACCCTATGCCGGTGGAATCCTGTGACCTGATCATTGTCCTGAAAGACCGCTCCCAATGGACGAAGGCTGAGAACAGGGATGAACTGGCGGATAAAATGACGGAAGCATTGGAGGCGATCCCCGGCGTCAGCTTTGGCTTCCAACAGCCTATACAGATGCGTTTCAATGAACTGATGACCGGCGCCCGGCAGGATGTGGTTGTAAAGATCTACGGCGAAGACCTGGACAGGCTTGCCACCTATGCCCACAAGGTTGGGAGTGTAGTGAGTGGCATACGTGGCGCGACGGACGTTTATGTAGAACAATCTTCCGGTCTGCCGCAGATCGTGGTACAATATCACCGTGACCAGATTGCCAGGTTCGGTCTGAATATAGAAGACATCAATACGGTGATCAATACGGCTTTCGCCGGTCAACGTGCAGGTATCATCTATGAAGGAGAGAAAAGATATGACCTGGTGGTCCGTTTGGATAAACAGAACCGGGCAGGCCTGGAAGATGTATCTGCATTATACATCACAACGCCCAATGGCAACCAGGTGCCTTTGAACCAGGTGGCGGATATCAGCCTGAAAGTAGGACCTAACCAGATCCAGCGCGATGATGCCAAACGGCGTATCACAGTAGGATTTAATGTGCGTGGCAGAGACGTGGAGAGTATCGTGAATGAGTTGCAGCAGAAAGTAGGTCAGAAAGTAAAGATGTCTCCCGGCTACTATGTAACATATGGAGGCTCGTTTGAAAATCTGCAACAGGCCCGGTCACGGCTGAAGGTAGCAGTACCGGTAGCCTTGCTGCTGATATTCATTCTGCTGTATTTTTCTTTTGGTTCGGTAAAGCAGGGCTTACTCATTTATACAGCTATTCCTTTATCTGCAGTGGGTGGTATTGTTGCTTTATGGTTGCGGGGAATGGCATTCAGCATTTCAGCCGCTGTCGGTTTTATAGCGCTCTTTGGTGTGGCCGTACTGAATGGTATTGTGCTCATTGCTGAGTTTAACCGCCTGCGTAAAGAAGGACTGACTGATCTGCGGGAAATCGTAATACGGGGTACAGGCACCCGTTTACGCCCTGTGATCATGACAGCTACAGTAGCTTCTCTGGGTTTCCTGCCCATGGCTTTGTCGCAGGGCAGTGGCGCCGAAGTACAGAAGCCACTGGCCACAGTGGTCATCGGCGGACTGATAACTGCCACCCTGCTCACCTTGTTTGTATTGCCCTGCCTGTACATCTTATCTGAAAAAATAAAAGGCGCCGGAAACATGAGTAAAACAGTAATGATCCTGTTGCTGCTGACAAGTGCTCCTATGCTGTCACATGCACAGCAGCCGCTCACCCTGGACGGGCTGATACAGCTCACACTACAGCAGAATAAAGGGCTACAGGCTGCAGGAGCTGGTGTGGACTATTATAAACAACTGAAACGCACAGCAGGAGAACTGCCTAAAACGGATATAGGGCTGCAATATGGTCAGTATAACAGCTATGTCAAAAGCGATAATAATATTACGGTCACCCAGAAGATACCTTTCCCTTCTGTATTTGGTGCAAAGGCCTCACTATACGATGCACAGCTGCAGGGTAGCAAATTGCAACAGGCCGCCACTAAACACGAACTGGTATTCCATGTAAAGCAAGGCTGGTACGAGCTGCAATACCTGTATGCATACAGGCAGCTGCTGGAACAACAGGATAGTATCTACCAGCGCTTTGTAAAAGCTGCCGACCTGAAGTTCAAAACAGGCGAGACAGGGCTATTGGAGAAAACCTCCGCAGCGACAAGATTAGCTGAGATACAACATCTCAACAGGCAAAGCCTTGCGGAAGAACAGGTATTACTGGCGGGCTTACAGGGATTGTCTGGCAGCAATACTCCACTGGTTATCGTCAAACAAACACTGGAGCCTTTAACCGTTGGCGCTGTCGGCGATTCTGCCCAACTGCAGCATTATCCTGCGTTACAGTGGCAACAGCAGCAGGTGGTCATCCAGGAAAAAGAGAAAAAGCTGGAAGCGAACGCACTATTGCCTGATCTGTCAGTTGGTTATTTTAACCAGTCGCTGACAGGTACTTCTCTCAACAGTACAGGAACGGCTATCGCCAAAGGTGGCGACCGTTTTCAGGGATGGCATGCCGGGGTTTCCATTCCTTTATGGCTGGGACCTTTCCGCGCAAGAGTGAAGGCTGCAGAACAACGCAGGATACAGGCTGACTTCAACTATCAGCAGTCAAATGTAGAACTGAAAAGCAGATGGCAGCAGGCAGTTGCACAGTTCTCCCGCTATAAGAGCAGTCTGGATTATTACCGGGAAACGGCTATACCCAATGCTATGCTCATCGAAAAACAGGCATTGCTGGGATATGAAAAAGGGGATGTGGGATATACTACCTATCTCTTAAGTCTGCAGGAAGTATTTAACATCCGGGAGGCCTACCTGCAAACCATCCGTGACTATAACAATGCGGTATTGTCCTTACAAATGCTGAATGCTCAACAATAATCAACAGAAATCATGAAGTATCTCATATATAGTGCCCTGATCATTTCCTTAACTGCCTGCGGCAATAAAACAGAAAAAGCGGAGCAGGAAGAAAAACATGCCGCAGCTGAAGGAATGGTTACGGAATTAACGCCTGCGCAGTATGCCACCGTCGGAGTGAAAACGGGCAAGATCGAACCTAAACAGATCAGCAGTAATATCCGCGCCAACGGTAAACTGGATGTGCCTCCGCAGAGTATGATCAGTGTCTCTGCGCCATTCGGGGCTTTTGTCAAGAATACAGAATTGTTGCAGGGCTCCTTTATCCGTAAGGGACAGGTAGTTGTTTCCCTGCAACATCCTGATCTCATCCAGTTACAGCAGGAATACCTGGAAAATAAAGGCCAGCAGGAATACCTGCTGGCAGAATATCAGCGGCAGGAAGCGCTGGCGAAAGAGAATGTCAATGCACAGAAAGTGTTCCAACAGGCGAAAGCGAACTATCTCTCCAATGCAGCCCGTATCAAAGGATTACAGGAGAAACTGAAGCTGCTCAATATTGACCTGGCGGCCCTGGATGCAGGAAATATCCAGAGCACGATCCAGTTGTATAGCCCCATTACAGGTTATGTGACTGCCGTGAATACCAACATTGGCGCTTACGTGAATCCGACTGATAAACTATTTGAGATTGTCAATACAGAACACCTGCATGCGGAACTGACTGTCTTTGAGAAGGACATTCCAAAACTAAAACTGGGGCAGCGTGTACGCTTCACACTGGCCAATGAAACCACACAACGTAGCGCCGAGGTATACCTCATCGGTCGCGAGATCAGCAATGAGCGTACCGTGCAGGTGCATTGTCATCTGGACAATGAAGACCGGGAGCTGTTGCCCGGTATGTATCTGACTGCCTGGATCGAGACAGGCAATGCCATGGTAAATGCCTTGCCGGATGAGGCGATTATCCAGTTTGAGGGTAAGCCCTGCATCTTTATCGCGAAAGGCCGGGAAGCAGGGGCAGAAGGAAATTATCTCTATGAGATGTTGCCCATTGAAAAGGGAAACAGCGAATTAGGCTATACAGAAGTTATCATGCCGCCGGGCTTTGATAGCAAAGGGGCAGATGTAGTTGTAAAGGGCGCTTATGCGTTGTTCTCCAAATTAAGGAACGCAGGAGAGGAAGATGAGCATTAGTGGCAACTAATTTGAACGGGCCTGTAGCAGGGCTTCCTGTAGCACCCTGTCTTCATGGCGTAGGTATTCGCTCACTGATGCCTGTACCTGCAGATGTGGAATGATGCCATGACCAGGATATTTAGCGGGAATCACATCCATGACATATTGTGTAGTCGGTATCCAGACAGTGACTTTACTGGAAGGTAATTCGAATTGTATCAATTGTCCGGAGTGATTCCCTTCATAAGCGCCGCCGGTTTCCTGTCCGATGAAAGTACCCCTGTGGTTGCTATAAACAACGGAGCAGAATTCTGCAGCAGCAGAGAAGGTATAACCACCTGTTAATACCCAGAGATTCCCATTGTAGGATAATTTGGCTGGCTGTTGTTTGCCCAGCCCCGGTCTGCCTGACAATTTCTTTTTATCTTTTTCCAGGTAACGGTAATAACGGAATGCCTGCTTTGTAAGATAAGCATACAGCATAACACCATATTCATCCCTGCCACCACCATTGTCGCGCAGGTCAATGATAAGTTTTTGGACCCCGTCCTGTTTTATTTTCCGGAAGGTCTTTTCAAGGAAGGCAGGGTAATTCAGCCGTGACTGTTGGAGATCTGCTGCATTGAATGTCCTGATACCAAGTATACATATATGGTCTTCCGTAAAAGTGGCGGATAATAAAGGCTGTTCTTCTTCAGGTGTCTTCAATGCATTGATAGTTTTTTCTTCACTGGCAGGCAGTGCCACAGTTGCGGATTCCCCGGAGGGGGAAATATACTCAACAGTAAATCCAGCCGAATAACCATAGGCGAGGTAGTAATAAAAATAAAAGATCTGGTTAAGGATCAGCGCCTGCTTACTTGTACTGTAACCGTCCGACATCAGGTAATCATACAACTTTTGCCGGATGGCAGTGGCAGGATGAGAATTGATACTGACTAACCGGCTGCCTGCTGGTATTTTGTTATCAATACTGTTGATAATAAAGATGCTGTCACCCTTGAAATACGTGATCAGGGGGATATAGGTATTTCCCGAATGAATGACCTGAGAAAAGCGGGGAGAAGCGCCTGATGACAGATGTCCATCTCTTACAGCACTTAGCAGTACTTTGATAATGCCGTAAAACTGCCTGTCGTCCGTATCGTCATTCAGCTGCTGGTAGCAACTGTCAAACAGCTGTTCCATCCGCACCTGGGAAGTATAAGCATATAACGCGGGATGAATCGTTTCCAGTTTCGTTTTCAGTAGTTGCAGGTCAGCTTTCAGTGAATCACCGCGTTGCGCTGATACGACCTGAGAACTGCAGATAATGATAACCGCAGGTAATAGTTTGATTAAACGGGTAAACATGTACCCAATTTAACGCATATTATTGTAAGTGGATGAATTGCTTATATCTTGCCACCTCTTTATCCAGTTTAGCCTGCTCCGTTTTATTGAGAGGAGTAAATGTTTGTAACTCCATTGCAACCTCCTTCTTTTTGATAGTACGTTTCCATACGCCTGCTATCTGTCCTTTGATGAGGATGATGTTATTAAAAAGAGGATTGCCTTCCCTGCTCAGGTGATTGTCGTGCTGACCGTCGTAGATAATGTCCCGGTCTTTATAGGCGACAAGGTACTCATCATAGTTCGGTAGCAGACGGACCTGACTATCAGTGCCTTTTATATCTGGTACTTTGGTTAGGCCCCAGTATTCCAGGTCGTAAACGGCATATTTATTTAGTTGATCTTTTACCAGGTTGAGCCCTTGTCTTGCAGCAGTTATTGGCAAGCCGCTCCAGCCGGTGAAATCTTTCAGTGTAGCAGGGCCATGACTCTTAAAATAGCGGAGTGCCAATGCTGCCAGTGATTCATCTCTTGTTAATGGTTTCGTAGCAGGTACACGCTCTTCAAACAGCGAATATGTGATCTGTTTGTCCCGTTTACCCCCGTTACAGATCACCATATCCAGTTCGGCTTTTATGAGCAGGAAATTCATCCTGAGGTCATTGGTGGGAATCTTTGCTTTATTCAGAATATCTGTTAGTTCGGACCGGGTTAGTTGTTTGCCGTCTCTCAGCGCTTTTTCAAACACTTTATTACTTTTCCGGAAGAGGGTGTCATCGAGTTCCAGTTTCCGGTTATAGGTGCCCATTGGTTGCTCTATGTAAGGTGCTGTCAGCGTCATCATCCAGCGTACGTCTTCCGGATGTACAAGGTGCCAGGTAGGGCGCAAAATATGGGTGCGGACAAGTTCACCCTTGCTGATGGCGGATTCTATCTGTTCGGTAGTGCCGGCCGGCAGGCGCATGCCCACTGCCCATTTTGACATTTCATAATCCTGCGCCTGTATGGCCCCGCACCAGTGTACCAGTTCAGGTGCGGAACCAAAGGCAGGATCTATCAATTGCTGGTTTGCCAGTCTTTGCTGAAGGAGGTTTTTTGCTGTCATCCGGAGTGCTGTTTTTTTAACAGTACAAAGGAAAGATACGAAGATGACAACAGTATGTCAGCAGTCTCCGTCAGGACCGCAGGTTTGTCCTTCTATTATTTCCAGTCCGGAAGGCTGCGTTTGTTTCCATTCCCCGACAGATTTATTGAGCACTTCCAGGAATGTTTCAGCTGCCTGGGCGCCGGAAACGCCATATTTGCGGTCAAAAACAAAGAACGGAACACCTCTGACACCCAGGGCTTCAGCTTCGGCAATATCTTTACGTACTTCGCCAGCGTAAGCCTGTCCGCTTACCAGTTCCTGTAAAGTACTTTCTTGCAGGCCTATTTCCTTACCGAGGGCGACAAGGGTAGCTGGATCACTAAAATCCTTTCCTTCGGTAAAATAAGCCCTGAAAAGACGTTCTTCAGCAGCATCGCCCAGCTGGTGCTTTTTTGCGAGCTGGATCAGCCGGTGTGCGTCAAAAGAGTTGGCCACTACTGCCTGGTCCAGGTTATAGGTTAATCCCAGGGTACCTGCCAGGGCTGTCACCTGGTTATTCATTTGTTCTGCCTGCTCATAAGGAATGCCCTTCCTTTTTGATAGATAGGTATACAGGTTATCTCCATGGCCGGACTGTATCGCAGGGTCCAGCTGAAAACTGTGCCACTCTATCTCCACAGCGCCGGCATCGGGGAACTGGGCCATGGCAGCCTCAAATCTCCGCTTACCGATATAACACCATGGACACATAATGTCCGACCAGATCTCTACCTTCATCTTATTAGTATTACTCATAATAGTTCTCTTTTCGCTTGTAAAGTTCCGAAAGATGCTTTACTTTCGAAAGTGGTATCCCGGAGGAAAGTGGTTTCTCTGGGGAAACTATATTGATTATGAATAAGAAACCAGGAACATCAGAAAAATCAGAAGTATGTACGGAGCACCTCCGTGCCATCCACGACACCCTGGACGTGTTGAATGGAAAGTGGAAGATCGCCATTATCGGCTCTCTGCGTTTTGGTAAAAAGCGCTTTATGGAATTACAGCGTGAAGTGGAAGGGGTAGGCTCCAAAATGCTCTCGAAGGAATTGCGGGAGCTGGAACTGAATGAGCTGGTGAAACGGACTGTTTATGACACCAAACCGGTGACCGTAGAATATGAGCTGACGCCATACGGTAAGACGCTGGAGACCATCATTGATGAAATGGCTAACTGGGGACGGGCACACCGCAAAAGGATTATGCATCCCGTAAATCAGTTAGACCTACAGGATGCACTAAGCCATCTTTAACATACTATATCAATGCTGGGACTACTTCTTTGTTTTTGACGAAACGGTCGAAATAAGCCCGTTCCAGTTCTTCTCTATGATTCGGATGCGCAATTTCTATCAACGCCTTCGCGCG
This sequence comes from Chitinophaga sp. CF418, assembly GCF_900142925.1. GTDB lineage: Bacteria > Bacteroidota > Bacteroidia > Chitinophagales > Chitinophagaceae > Chitinophaga. The sequence continues at coordinate 308,472 of NZ_FRCN01000008.1, read as the reverse complement.
TTGTTTCAGGCTTTTTCCGAAGAGGTCTGTCATACCGTATTCAGTGATCACCCAATGTACATGGCCCCTGGTGGTTACCACACCGGCGCCTTCTTTCAGGAAAGGTACGATGCGGGAAATGCCTTTATTGGTAACAGACGGCAGGGCAATAATGGGTTTACCTCCTTCTGACAGGGATGCTCCTCTGATGAAGTCCATTTGTCCGCCGATACCGGAATACTGGTAGGTACCGATAGAATCCGCACATACCTGGCCGGTCAGGTCTATCTCAATTGCACTGTTGATAGCCGTTACCTTCTGATTTTGTCTTATTATAGAGGTATCATTCACATAACTGATGTCCATTACACGTATAGCTGGATTATCATTCACAAAATCATACAGCTTACGGGTTCCCGCCATGAAGGCAGTCACTGATTTGCCGGTATTCAGCTTTTTCTGACTATTATTGATCACACCATTTTCAATCAGCGGTATAACCCCATCAGACAGCATTTCAGTATGTAAACCAAGATTCTTATGATTGGTCAGGTTCTTCAGCACCTGGTCAGGAATACCGCCAATACCCAATTGCAGGGTAGCGCCGTCTTCCACCAGCTGGGCAATGTTACGGCCTATTTGTTCCGTAACTGCATTTGCCTGCCTGGAATAATCCAGTTCAGGAAGAGTGGCCTTCTGCCATACCGCGGCATGGAATCTGGACATATGGACAAAGCCCTGTCCGTGTGTACGTGGCATCAGTGGATTAACCTGTGCAATCACGTATTTAGCTGTATCCACTGCCGCGCGGGCAATATCAACCGAAGTACCAAGGGAACAGTAACCATGATCATCAGGGGGAGACACTGTTACAATGGCCACATCCAGCGGCAGGATGTTCCTCTTGAACAACTGTGGGATCTCGCTGAGGAAAACAGGCACATAATCTCCGTCGTCACTATTTGCAACATTCCGGTTGGCGGCGGAAACAAACAACGAATTGATAAAAAAGCTTTCTCTGTATAAAGGATTATCAAAATCTACATCTCCCAGGGTAGTAATGCTTACCAGTTCCACGTTTTTCAGTTCTGCATGCCTGTTCTGCAAGGCCCTGAGAACATGAACCGGAGTCGCCGCGCTGCCATGAATAAACACTCTGTTACCGGATTGAACACATTTTACAGCTTCTGCAGCTGTGATATATGGCATATTTATCATAGTATAATTTTTTAATCGATACTACAAAGGTACGCCCTGGAAGAGAGAGGAAATATGATAATGGTTAGTGCAGAATATGATATTTGTTAGAAGGAGAGTTGTCCCTGTATATATTCAACTTTGGGAGCTGCCGGCTGATGAGTAGCATTGATGTGATAAACAGCAGTTTCCACATCACGGGAAGCTACAACAACCTGTGTCCGTCCTGCATGCGGGCGGAAGAGTTCGAGTACCAGCTCAGGGTTATTGTTATCTCTGGAAAGGTGAGATAACAGGAGATGGCTCATGTAAGGTGGTTTATGCGCTTTGAACAATTCCAGCGCCTGTGTATTGGACAGGTGACCTTTCCCTCCACGGATACGCTTTTTCAGATAGAAAGGGTATCTGCCTTTTTCCAGCATCTGTTCATCATAGTTGGCCTCGAGGAAAGCGGCATGGCATTGCTGGAAATGGCGGATCAGATGATCGCAGGGAGCGCCGATATCTGTAAATACACCTATCCTGATATCCTGGCTGCTGATCATAAAGCTACGGGGCTCTATGGCATCATGAAACTTCGGAAATGCGGTCACGCTGAGATCTCCTACTGCTACGGGTGCATATTCGTCAAATCTTCGTACATGCAGCGTATCGAGGTTCAGGTTACCATGTTGCATGGTGTTTTCCGTGATGTATACGGGAAGGCTATACTTTCTCGACAAGACTTCCAGTCCACGGATATGATCGGAATGCTCATGAGAGATGAAGACGGCCTTGACACTGTCCATACGCAATCCCAGGCGTTTCATCCTTCTTTCCGTCTCCCTGCAGGATATGCCTGCATCTATCAGGACGGCCTCTGTTGCATTCCCGATATAATAACAGTTTCCGTTGCTGCCAGAATTGAGTGATGTAATTTGCAGTGACATAGCACTGCAATATTAGCTAAAAATTTTAGTCATTTAACAATCCATTCATGAATGCCCGAAGCATTTTCTGCCGGTAACTGTACTTCGAGCTTCAACGCTGTAGTTTTCACGGGTTCAAACTGCACACTGTCGTATTTATTTTTCGTAACCGTATAGGGCGTAACGTTCTTCACCGGTATCCATTGGTCGCCCTGTTTATACAGGATGCGCCAGGAAGCCGGGATACGGCAATCCCCGAACGGACTGTCATCGTACCAGTAAACCTGTGACTCCGATACGGTATATTCCTGATCAAAATCATACTGCACCCATTCCACTGTATTGTGTTTAGGCCACCAGTGGAGGTACATGGAATTATTATCATGAGAGTCCAGTGGTTCATACTGATCATTCAGGGCGAGGTACATCCGTTTATTCGCCACTGAGGCGCTGACCTTACTTTTTGAGGCAATGGTAGGTGCTGGCTTAGGCCGCGCTGCGGAAGCCTCGTAAGGAATCCATACGGTCATCTCTGAGGGACCGCGGTTGGCCCAGGAGTAATAGGGGATAGCGGTGACTGTCTGTGTTGAACTGATCAACTGGTCTGAGTTCAGTTGCCTGCTGGTGGATGATCCCTGCATTTCCAGTACGGTTACGCCATTGAGCAGATCAGACTTATATACAGCGTTGACAGCCGCATTTTTGTCTACCACGATGTTCTGCACGGTAGCGTCTTTATTGTCCGGCCCCTCCAGGCAGTACATCAACGGACCGCGTTCGAGCGCAAAGCGGTTGGTGTCGCTCTTCACGGCGTTATTTGCCAGCACTTTGTCTACCTGCATAGGGAATTCCAGGCTGATCTTGTCGCCCGCCTTCCAGCTACGTTGGATGACAGCGTAACCTTTCACCATGTTATATTTCACGGATTTACCATTCAGGAGGATATCGATCGGTTTTTTAGCTGCGCTATCTGCATCAAAATAAAGATCTCCTGGTACCGGCTTCCCTTTTGCCCATTCCGGGATCCGGATATGCAGTGCAAAAGCAGCAGTATGAGCAGGTTTAACAGCGATTTCTAATTTCCCGTCCCAGGGATAGTTTGTTTGCTGCGTAACGGTAACTTTCCCTGCTGGCAAATGAATATCGGCGGTATTGCCTGCAAACAGGTTTATGTAGAGATTATTTTTATCCTGCGCATAGATATATCCGGGCATAGAGGGCAGAAAGCGTGTCATATTGGAGATACAACAGGCGCATCCGAACCAGGCGCTGCGCTGGTGTTGTCCCATAGAGGCCAGCGGATTAGGGTAGAAGAACCTGTCTCCGCTCAGGGATACCCCTGACAGTAGCCCGTTATAGAGGGTACGCTCCAGGATGTCTATATATTTCGCATCGCCGTGCAGGAGGAACATTCTGCTGTTCCAGTAGACATTGGCAATAGCCGCGCAGGTCTCCGCATAGGCAGACATGTTTGGCAATTCGTAGGGCTTACCAAAAGCCTCACCATTACCGGTGGCTCCGATCCCTCCGGTGACGTACAGTTTCCTTTCTACCACATCATGCCAGATGTCATCTATAGCATGCAGGTACTGTTGATCGCCTGTCAGTGCCGCTACATCTGCCATACCAGTGTACATGTAAGTGGCCCTTACAGCGTGCCCTACGGCTTCATGCTGGTCAACCACTTTTTTGTAGGACTGGTTATATTCACCACTGTATTTTTTGCCTGGTCCGCGAACATCCAGGAAGAACTTCGCCAGGTCCAGGTAAGATTTGTTACCTGTTACTCTGTACATCTTTGTCAGCCCTGTTTCCACTATCTGATGGCCGGGAAAGCGTTCTTCTTTTCCGAAGCCGAATGTCTTTACCAGCAGGTCTGCATTTTTGATCGCAATGTCCAGCAGGTTCCTTTTGCCTGTAGCCTGGTAATGGGCCACTGCGGCTTCAAAAAGGTGGCCGGAATTGTATAGTTCATGGCTGAGGTCTTCCTCTTCTTCCCATCTTTTAGTACCTATCCACGGGTGTGGTTTAGGAGCATTCATGGTGCGGAAAGTATATAAGTAACCGTCTTTTTCCTGGGCTGCGCCGATAATGGCGATCAGGGTATCCAGGTACCGTTCCAGTTCCGGGTTTTTCTTCATTTGAAGGCCGTATGAAGCGCCTTCTATTACTTTGTAAAGGTCAGTATCGTCGAAAGTATATTCCGTCATTGTATCGGCCGGTAATACGTGTGCCGCCCGTTTGAAATTATCGATCCTGCCGGTGCGCTTGCATTGTTCCAACGTATAGGGTATTGTGACGTCGGCATTAACCCGTATTTTTGGCGCCCAGAAGTTATCGGTCACATGCACCTGGGTAAAAGCGACAGGCTGTATGGGATAGTCTTTTTTCAACTGGGCCTGTGCCAATATGCTGAAACCAGCGAATGGTGCGAAAATGAAAGCAAATAATTTCATACAATGAAGATAATTTTGGCGATGGCTAAAATTATAGATAGTTATGTGAGTCTGATGGAAATATATTAATCAGAATTGGGCGGATTTTATCTGAAATAAATTAAAAAATGAGTAACAGCGGTCACCGTTATTTTATCATCAATAAGCCATACAACATGGTCTCTCAGTTTATCAGCCCTGACAAGGTCAGGCTGCTGGGAGATCTTGACTTTGACTTCCCCGAAGGTACGCATGCTGTGGGAAGACTGGACAACCATTCCGAAGGATTGCTCATCCTCACCACCAACAAAAGAGTAACCCGCCTGTTATTTGAAAGTGAGCAGCCGCATAAAAGGACCTACCTGGTGATGGTAAAGAATATCGTGAGCCAGGAGACAGTTGAACAATTACAGCAGGGCGTGACCATCCGCATCAAGGGAGGTGTAGACTGGGTAACCACTCCCTGTCTGGCAGAGATCGTGGAGAAACCGGCTTATATCAAACCAAGGGAGCAATATCCGCTGAAGGAATTCCTCCCGCATTCCTGGCTGTTGATCACACTCACCGAGGGCAAATATCACCAGGTACGTAAAATGATGTCAGCCATCAGGCACCATTGCGACCGCCTGATACGTGTCTCCATTGAAGACATGGAGCTGGGCGACCTGCCACCGGGAGGCGTAAGGGAAATGGAAGAAGCGGAGTTTTTCCGCCTGCTGAAGATCGAAAACTGGCAGCCCGAAGCGTCAATATTACCGCAGTAATGAGCAATATGGTATCAGTTTACTGTTGAGACTCTTGTTATTTTGCCTGCTTCCTTTATCATGCTTAAAGAATCTATTATGTTCAAATCATTCAGGCTTACAGGCGTCGTGGCACTCAGCGCACTATTGGGCGTATCCGTTGCCAGGGCGCAGGAGGCAGATCCTGCGCGTTATGCGTTGGTTCCCTATCCACAGGAACTGGTGCCCAGGCAGGGAGACTTTGTGATCACCGCGAGTACTAAACTGGTATTACCCGCCAACAAAACGTTTTTCAGTAATGAAGCTGCACAATTGCAGGCGCTGGTAAAACAGGGGTTGGGAAAGACATTGCCTGTTGCTGCGAAAGCTGGTACAGGTACTATCGTCCTGAAGCAAAATGATCAGCTGACAGGTGAAGAGGATTATACCCTGGATGTAACGCCACAACAACTGGTGATCTCTGCAAAGACGCCTACCGGTATGTTCCGTGCGGTACAGACTGTTCGCCAGCTGATGCCACCTGTTATTGAAGGTGTTAAAGCCGGAAAACTGGCTAAGATCACTGTGCCTGCTGTACAGATCACCGATCATCCTTCCTATACCTGGCGTGGTATGCACCTGGATGTATCCAGGCACTTCTTCTCTGTTGATTACCTGAAGAAGTTCATCGACCTGCTGGCTCTGTACAAAATGAACAAGTTCCACCTGCACCTGACTGACGATCAGGGCTGGCGTATTGAGATCAAAAAATATCCGCTGCTGACAGAACAGGGGGCCTGGCGTGCATTCAACAACCAGGACTCCGTATGTATGCAGAAGGCGAAAACCAATCCTGATATGGAGATCGACAAATCCCATATCATTCAGAAAAATGGTAAAACCCTCTATGGCGGTTTCTATACACAGGCTCAGATGAAAGACGTGATTGCCTATGCGGCAGCCCGCCATATAGACATCATCCCTGAGATAGATATGCCAGGTCATATGATGGCCGCTATCAAGGCTTATCCTTTCCTGAGCTGTGCAGGCGGTTCCACCTGGGGCCCGTTATTCACCACGCCTATTTGCCCATGTAACGAATCGACCTTTGAATTTGCAGAGAATGTATACTCAGAGATCTTCGCACTCTTCCCTTCAGAATATGTTCACCTTGGTGCTGATGAAGTAGAGAAAAGCAGCTGGGCAAAATCACCTGCATGTGAAGCTGTGATGAAGGCGAATAACCTGTCTACCGTAGAAGAGCTGCAGAGCTACTTTGTAAAGAGGATGGAGAAGTTCTTCAATTCGAAAGGTAAGAAGCTGATTGGCTGGGATGAGATCCTGGAAGGTGGTATCAGTCCTACCGCTATTCTCATGTACTGGCGTAGCTGGGTACCTGATGCTCCGGTGAAAGCAGCAAAGAACGGCAATACCGTGATCATGACGCCGGGTAATCCGCTGTACTTCGATGGTATCCCTGACCGGAACGCTGTATCCAATGTGTATCACTTCGATCCGATCCCTAAAGGTCTGACACCGGAAGAGGCAAAGGTGATCATTGGTGCACAGGCAAACATCTGGACAGAATGGATCCCTTCCGAGAAACGCGCTGACTTCATGTTCATGCCGCGTATGACAGCGCTTGCTGAAGTACTGTGGACGCATAAACAGGATTATGATAATTATCTGAAAAGACTGAACAGTCAATATAAAAGACTGGACAAGCTGAAAGTGCATTACCGTATGCCTGACCTGGACGGCTTCACTGACGACAATGTGCTTGTTGGCAAGACCGTATTGAAACTGGAGAAACCAGCGCCGGACATTACCATCCGTTATACTACTGATGGTACAGCACCTACGATGAAATCTCCCGAATTGCCGGCAGCATATATCATTCCTGGTCCGGGTACTATCAAACTGGCTTCTTTCAGTCCTTCTGGTAGTATGAGCGATATTTATACCCTGAACTACCGTCAGCAATCATTCTTCCCGCCGGTAAATGTAAGCGGCTTACAGAATGGCCTGCAACTGCAGTATTTCAATGGCTCTTACAAGAGTGCAGGTAAGCTGCCGGCAACAGCCGATAGCCTCGTAAACGTCAATAACGCGATCATTCCTGAAGGTATGGGTAAAGGCGGTAAAGCCTTTGGCGCTAAACTGACCGGTTATATCGATGTTCCTGAAACGGCTATTTACAGCTTCTTCCTGACAGCAGACGATGGTGCTATTCTCAACATAGAAGGGGATAAGGTCGTGGATAATGACGGCTGGCATGCGCCCGTACAGAAGAGCGGACAGGTAGCGTTGCAGAAAGGCCTGCATCCATTCGAACTGCTGTTTGTTGAAGGCGGCGGCGGGTATACGCTGAAGCTGGAATACAGGGTGAATGGAGGTAAGATCCAGCAAGTGCCGGATGCCTGGTTCCAACGGAAATAAGCAATCGACTGTAAAAAGAATAGACCGTCTCATTGAAAAATGAGGCGGTTTTTTTATCGTTTATAGGATTCGATATGTCAAAGAACGTTTTCTGGCAACACCTGTAAGTGTCTCATATTGAAGTACTTTTACGCACTTTACGATACAATGTTAGAAAAGATTTCGAAGCGATTTTGAGGAATGTACACAAGACGCAAAATCATGTGCATAGGACGCAAAAATGAGGGGACGGGTATATTATGCTTTAACTTCGTTTTAGACGGCTTTGAGATTCGTTTGAGATGGCTTTATCTTACGTTTATCCTACGTTCATGAACGTAAGATAAACGTAAGATAAAGCCATCTCAAACGAATCTGTAACGAGTCTCAAACGTAAGGTGTATTAGTCCATAAAAACTTTACAGTTTTTATAGTGAGGTCCAGGATTGACTTTACAGCTGATTGTAAATTCAGTATGGACTTTACAGATGCACCATTTAGGCTTTACATAGCAATCTGATTTTTTATGGTAATAAACAAAACGGCCTCGCTTAAGCGAAGCCGTTTTGTTTATTACCATTGATATTTCCTGTGAAATTAAAATCCATACCTTAACCCGATCTGTACCTGGAAAGGATTACCGCTTAAGCCGGAAACCCCTGCATTGGTATTTACGTTGTAATTATAGGTATTGGTATTCGGATCAAAGCCGGTAATGGTGTACAGGCTTGTGGTACCTACGTTATGATTCACGCCCCATGACTTATTCAATGAGTTCGCAACGTTGAACATATCTGCAGATATTTCAAAGAACTGTTTCTTAAACGTCTTTACTTTCTTACTCACCCTGATATCGAACACACCATAGAATGGATTCTCACCACCATTTCTCTCAGCTATTTTTCCAAAGCTGTTGGTGATATATTTCTTGGTGCTCTCTTCTACTTTAGGGTTGTTCAGCAAAGCAGTAATGCCATCCTTTATATATTGTGGAGTGCTGGCCGCTTTGGGATCGTATATATAAGCCAGATCGTTGGTAGCAACGAAGTCGCCATTCATGTTGCCATTCACGGTCAGGGAATAACGGGTACCGCCGATACCGGAGAAACGGACACCTACACTGATACCCCAGAACGTTGGAGCAGTACCGTAAACAACTACCTTGTTCCTGAACTGGTTATCAGAGTATGACATCTTACTCAGGTCGCGGGGATCATCTTTTACGTACTGTACCAGTGTTGCTGTATTCGCAACGTTACCGTTATAAGAGGTATTGTCTTTACTGTTGTTCCATGTGTAAGAGAATGCAATTTCTCCGTCTCTGAAATAACGGTAGGCTCCATCAAGTACGAAGGCCATCTGGTTCACTTTTCCTGTGCTTTGTAATTCCAGTACACGGCCTACTTCAGTGGTTTTACGGCTCTTTGTCCAGTCGGCCGCGCCATTGGATACGCTGATAGTATTAGCGGGAACGTACACACCGCGATTATCTTCCTGAGCAATACGGAAATAAGGCTGATCCACCATGTTACGGTCAACATAAGTATAGTTGTTCCGTCCCAGTGTAAGGTAGCCGTTGATGCTCACCCTGAAATTCTCTGTAAAGAAGTGGGAATAGGATGCATTGGCCTTGTAAACGGTAGGTACTTTGGCATTTTTACCATTCATGTTGATGGTGGCCAGCTTCGGAATATTCGGATCATTTATCAGGTTCATACCCGGTGCTGTAGCTGGATTTTTCCTGTATGAAACGAAATCTGGTGTAGGTACCTGGCTTCCGGTCAGATCCACACCAACAATATGTGAACCGTCGAACAGCATATTGTTGATCATAGAATACGGGTTGAGTGCAGAACCCAGGATACCGGCGCCAACGCGGATGATATCACGTTTGTTCTGTCCTACATCCCATGTTGCCTGAACGCGAGGCTGTACCTGCAGTGTCCTGAGTTTATTGGATGTATTCAGTCCAAGTGTTCTATCTACTGTTTCATTATAATTAGCCCTGTCCAGGTAGGCAGTGTAATCTACACGTATACCCCCGGTGATGTCGAGTCCCGGAGCTACTGTTGTTTGTACCTGGGCATATACATTAGGAACGAGTATATTGAATTTGATATTGTGATCATCGGTTAAATATACATCACGTGCATAACGGTATGGTGTCAGGTTGTCGAAGTTAGTAAGACCGGTGAAGTAAAAACGTCCGTTGGTCTCGCTGCCATATATAGAATTCTGATTGGTAAATGTAACACCTCCACCGAAGGTAAAGTGTGATTTTCCAACGTTCCAGTAAAGGTTATCTATCAGCTGTACCTGGTGGTTATTGAAGTAGTCGCCGCCGTAACGTTGTCCTCCTAATTGAATCGCGGTACTAAGAGAAGAGCCTTCGCTGGAAGAAGATTTCACACTCTGTACAATGGCTCTTGGGATGTTATCAGCCGGGAGCTGTGAGTTGGCAAACAGTTTATTATACTCCCAGTAGTGTTGCAGTTTTAATTCGTTTGTCACACCTGAGTTGATAGAAGTACGCAGAGACGCCATAATACTGTTGTTGATGCTCTTACGGTTGCTGTATACTTCGTAGATGTTGATCGCAGTATTGTCTCCATCGGATTGGTCGTCCATGTCATAGATGAAGTTGTCCCTGATAGTCAGCAGGTTCTTTGCATTCAGCTGCCAGTCTATTCTTCCGAAGAGGGCATGCGTGTTTTTCTTTTTGTCGAACTGACCGACCTGAGGACTGTTAGCCACTCCATATTTGCTTCTGGCGATAGCCAGGAACTGGTCCAGGCCTGCCTGTGTGATATTGTATCTCTTTTCATCATCGGGCGACTGAATATAGGCGATACTCAATGGGCGGGAATCGGCCTGATGGTCCCATGCAAAAAAGAAGTGCGCCTTGTCTTTGATAATTGGTCCGCCGATAGAGAAACCGTATTGATAAGTAGAGAATGGCTGATTACGTTTTTGTCCGTTGAGACCGTACTTGCTGGAGAGCCAGTCGGTTCTGAGGAATGTAAAGGCGTTACCTGTCAGTGTATTGGTACCTGATTTCGTAACTGTACTAACAGTTCCTCCACCGGCGTTACCATAGGTAACATCATATTGGTTTGTCACCACCTGGAATTCCCTTACAGCTTCCATCGAGATGGAATAGGCGCCTGTTGGTTGTCCGCCGGAAATAGTACCTCTTGCTGCCATACCGTCAATAGTAAAGTTGGTAGCAGAAGCGAGCTGACCGGAGAGGTTCGATCCACTGCTCAAAGGAGAGAGATCCATCAGTGAGGTGAAATTACGTCCGTTCACCGGCAGTTTCGCAATATCCTTTGCTGTTACAGCTGTTGCCGCACCGATATTTTCTATTTTGTTTTTGTTAGAACCTGCAGTAACAACAACGGCCTGCAGCTCTGTGGTTTTTTCTTCCATTTTAAAAGCTACTGCCAGCAGGTCGCCCTGGTTCAGGGAATATCCCGTCTGTTTTTGTGACACCATTCCCATCGCTTCAACAGTAACGGAATATGGTGTACCTAATGGCAGCTCCTTCAACAGGAACTCCCCTTTGTCATTCGAAATGGCCCTGGTCTGAAAACCGGTAGATTCGTTTTTTACCAGGATCATTGCTCCTGGTAAAGGAGCGCCATCAGCTCCACGCACCTTACCGGAAATGCCGGCGAGGTTGGCTTGTGCGAATGAGTAAATGGACGCTAAGCACAGAAAAAAGGTAAAGAACATCCGTCTTTGACAATTCGTCATCGTAGTGGATTTTGGTGAGTAATGTGAAGGTGCAAAGGTGGTGCGCGTATATTATGGGAGTTTTAGCGGAGTATTAAGTTTTGGTAAAGTAATTATTGTTTAAATGAGTAGGGAAGTGCGCCGGGACTGTATACCGTGGGAGTTAGGAAGATGGGATAGTATTACACCAGCAGGTACGCATATTCAATGCGTACCCGGTATTTATCTTTAATTGAATAATCACTCATCAGCATGAAAATCAGATCGCCTTTAAAAAAAATGTCTTGATAATTTGATAAGAAATTTTCTAATATTAAGAATATTATTTTTCTTTGCAGTAAGTTAGTCAGTGTATACCTATGGTTAAGTCATAATGTTCGTATCTATCAAGCGTTGTTAACTACCCACATTTGTATTATGCGAATGCTTGAGGATTTCCGTACTTCAATGCAACAGGATTAAAGGTCCTGGATTACAACCTTATAAGCTGATCTACAATATTTTGTTAGGGACTCTATATCTATTACTGAAGGACAATGTCTTTCGTATACCTATGTGTGTTTCCCGGGCTTTTTTGACTTTGTCAATCTGATGTACAATGTACAAACGGCATTGCATTGCATGTAGTGGTGTGTCCTGAGGACATGGTAATGCCTGCTATTTTGAGATAGGAGACATTGCGGAGCAAGTCGAAAACTTAAGGGAGGGGTGCATAGATTAGCCCGCCCTGGCGGATTGCATGTTGGTGGCCCAGGGTGCAGCCCGGGGGGATTTAAGAGATAACAATTGGGACAATATATTTTAACAGGACAACTATTTGATTTTATAACAGTGATGATTATGAATAGTAAATCGGCGTTTGCTTTTTTTATATCCGGCGTATTTGCTTTGACTGCCCGTGCGCAGACCCCAACGCTTCAGGCAGTGACGGACGCGGGGAATTCAACAACAAAGAGTATATACCTCTGGAACAAAGATGGATTAAATATCGGTGTTGATGCGAGTACAGGTTATAGCACGGTGTCGCATTACCTGAGACCTTCACCAACAGAAACGAGAACGCTACGTTTCGATTGTACTTCAACTACAACAACGGGAGGCTGGGAATTTTATAATGCGGTGCAGGCCAGGTCTGTGATGTTTATTAAGCAGAGCTCCGGTTTTGTAGGTATCGGTACTACAGATCCTAAAGCAAGGCTGGCGGTTAATGGGGACATCTATGCGAAGAAGGTGAGGGTAACACCGGATGACTGGCCTGATTTCGTATTTGAATCCACTTATGAGCTTCCTTCATTGCAGGAGCTTGAGCGTTTTATCGCGGAGCATAAACATCTTCCAGGTATTCCTTCAGCAAAAGAAATAAATGAACAGGGACTTGACCTTGGGCAGAATCAGGCAAAACTGCTGCAGAAGATAGAAGAGATGACATTATATCTGATTGAGCAGAATAAAAAGTTTACGGCACAAGAGGAGTTGATGAAAGCACAGGATAAAACGTTTGCTGCACAGGAAGACCGCCTGAAAGAATTGGAAAAAAGAATAGATCATAAATAAGCGGGGCGCAAAGATTAGTTATGAATCGCAAGTTACTTTTCATATTTGGTTTGGTAGGAGCTGCTTTGACAGGGTACGCGCAGACTCCTAATTTGCTGGCAGTTACTACGGCGGGTAATACTACGACCAACAGTATTTCGGTCAGGAACCTGGAAGGATTCGTCTTTACCACTGATCCTGTGAATCAGGCACTCAAGTCACATTGGCTAAAAGGTTCTCCTGTAGATCCGGGAGTTGTACGTTTTGAGTGTACGTCTTCTGCTGCTACCGCGGGTTGGGAGTTTTATAATTCAGATCAGAATAAATCCCTGTTTTATATCAGGCAAGCTACCGGTAATGTTGGAATAGGCACGACTGATCCTAAGGTGAGACTGGCTGTAAATGGAGAAGCATTGGCAAAGAAAGTGAGGGTTACACCCAATAACTGGGCAGATTTTGTGTTCGATTCTTCATACCATTTACCCTCATTGCGGGAGGTAGAGCGCTTTATTGCACAACATAAACATCTTTCAGATATTCCTTCTGCAAAAGAGGTAGGCGATAGCGATCTGGAGCTTGGTCAGAACCAGGCGAAGTTGTTGCAGAAGATCGAAGAAATGACCTTATACCTGATAGATCAGGAGAAAGTGCTGGAGGAACGTGAACAAAGAATAAAGGAAAGGCAGCAATTGCTGAATGACCGGGAAAAGCGCCTGTCAGCGCTGGAGGCAAAAGTTGGAAGTGAGTAAGTAGAGGAGGGAAGTATTCTCTCGTATACCTATGTCTGTTTCCTGATACCTATTAAGAACTTTATCATTATGTATAAAATATACAAAAGGGCATTGCCTGTAATGGTGTGCCTTATGGCATGGCTGAAGCCTGCCGCTTTTGCTGACCCCTCCATACCCCTGATCTTACAGGATAGTTTACCCAATGATCTGGCTGCCAGAAGCCTGACGAATCAACCTGTGTTAAAATCGGCGGTTGTAAATGCTATTAATAATAAGGTAGCAGATCTCCATTCACCGGATACAACATTGCCTGCACTTCCTTTTGACAGGCTGGGATTATCCGGTCTTCATCAGGGAGCCAGAATGCAGTTTGTGCAGTATATGAAAGCCGGCAACACGGCTACAGGGATCGCGAAAATGCAGCAGATCTTCGATGGTATGAAGGACAGCACAAAACAGACACGATATATCGATAATAAGCTGCGTGGATTCTATGCATTGAAGGAAGGGCAACTCCCTGCAAATTTTACTTTGCCTGGTAAACCAGAGAACAAAGTGAAAGGTATCTCCTGGACCTCGACCTACAGTGATTCTACTGCGATGATGTCTGGCTGGTGGAATGAGGGAACAATACAGGATGTTTTTTCTGTAGGAAGTATTCCTTTTCAGCTGAATTATTCCACTTTGTCAGGATATGATTATACAAACACGGCTTTACAGGATGCTCATTTTATGAAGATATCCTTTGATCGTGAGGCATACCTGGAGAAAATCAATCAGCAATTACAGAAGAAATATGATCTGAAGAAATACTTCCTGGAAGATCTTGACGTGAAAAGCAGTATGAAAAAATATGCTGCAGATCAACTGTCTGCCATCAAGGGTAGTACAGACAGTCTGGGAGGAAAGTTATCTGCAGATCAACTCATGTATCTGGATAGTGCCCAGTTGAGGAATGTGCTGATCCGGAACCGGGATACATCTGCTACGTATTATAATAAGATCATGGCCTTGAAAAAGCAGCTGGGAGGGGTGAAAGAGATGAACAAGATGCTTGGAGGCCAGCAAAGGGTAAAGGGAGACATTGAAGGATGGCTGCAAAAGCCTGAGAATACCTCCCGGATAGCAGGAAATTTATTACATATGAGTCCATTGCAAAGGCTGATGATGAACATGAAAGATTTGAAGGTGGGAAGCATTGGTGCTAATGCCAGCAAGGGGTCCTTATCTGATCTCTTCATGACGGGTGCCGCAGGTTCCTTTTTGAAAGGCAATAAGTTCATCATGCTTGCGACAGGTAAGAGTAATGAATTAGGTGTCCAGGATGTTGGTTTGCAATCGGCTACAGGCCATGGCAGTTACGGCATGCAGTTTTTACGTCTTGGCCGCGGAGATATTGGTAACAAACAAAGCCATGTTTCGGTGTTAAATGCCAATGCTAAACCACAGCGACAATATGGATTCAATACAGCAGCTATCAGCAGGAACGTGTTCGTAGGATCTGTTTCCCAGCAATTAAGCCTGGGTGAATTGGGAACGCTTGATTTTGAGCTGTCCAAATCCTCCAGTCAGTTTGGTAGTGGTGGCAAGGACGCAGCAGCAGTTTCTAAATCTGCCGCCGGGCAGTTCCTGGATGATATATGGGCTACTGCTTCTATCGGAATGGCATATAACGGAGATGTAAAGAAAATAGGGCTTACCCATAAAGTCTACTTCAATTACGCAGGCCTGGGATATGTGAATCCAGGTGCACCATTTGCCAGCCGGGGAACATTACAGTATGGTTTTCTTGTGAAGCGCAGCTGGCTGCGTAACCGTGCTACTGTCAGCTTACGGACGGATATCCGCGATCTGGCAGTGTCACCATTGACAGACAATAAACGTAAAAGTCTGCAATATGCTTTGGATGCGCGTTACCGGTTTACCCGCCGCTTTACGCTTAGCATGAACGTATTGCAGAATACTTTGAAAGAGAATACTGATGCTGGAAAGTATACCGCCTTCCTCAACAGGAAGATATCTTTTACCAGCCAGGCGAATGGTAAACTAGCCGGTAAATCTTTTAGCAATAACAGCAGCCTGGGTCTACAGCAGCTGAATTATTTGCAGCCCGATGCGCCGGTGAAAAGCCTGTTCATTAACGCGACATCTATGCAAACGTGGATGGCGGGACCAGGTATGGTCATGGTCAGTGCTTTATATAGCCGCGATGTAAATAACGCTGCTGTATATAATAACCTGCTGAATACAGAAGCGGGTTATCAGTATCTCCTGTGGAAATTATCCTGTAACAGTTCACTCATCTATATGGATAGTAAGGATGTAGTAACACAGATCGGCCTCCGTCAGCAGGTTGCGGCGCAGCTTTTCAAACGTTGGAGCCTGAGCATTTCCGCTGATGGTCGTCAGAACCTGAGAAACACCACTGCCAATTATTACTATGGCAGATTTAATACCGCAATGTCTTTGCATTACCAGATAAACTAACAGCAATATGAAAGGATATAAAATATTATTGACAGGGCTGTTACTGTGTGTGTTGTTGCCCCTGAAAGCGCAGATCACATTTTCGTTTATGCCTGAGATCCAGGGACGCACACTGGAGAATGTCTATAAAGTGAGAATGAGTAATCCCGCCGCCCGGCAGACGGTCAATCTTGTTATCAATATTACCGAAGCGAAATCCGGGGCAGTGGCAACCATTCGTACCAACGCTTTTGAATTGATGCCGGGTATGAATACCGTTCCTCCGGGAGCTGTGTACAATGCAGGTGTATCGTTTGGTAGCAGCAGGATAGCCACTGTGGTAAGACAGAGTGGTTTCTTCCCCGAAGGCGACTATGATTATTGCTTCCAGCTGTATGAGGGTAACAGTCATAACACTGCTCCGATTGAGGAACAATGTTTCAGTTATAATCTGCAGCCATTCAGTGCTATGCAGCTGATACAGCCTTACGATGGCGATAAGCTTTGCGACAAACGTCCCACATTCTCCTGGCAGCCATTGGTGCCTGCTGTTAATGGTGTGATGTACCGCTTATTGCTTGTTGAGGTAAAAGAAGATCAGCAACGTGCGGAGGCGCTGCGCATGAACCTGGCTATTATTAACCAGCGCCAGATCCCAATGCCAATACTATTATATCCTTCACTGGCCAACGAGTTGGTAGAAGGTAAGAAATATGCCTGGCAGGTATCTGCGTACAAAAACGACCTGCTGCTGGTAGAATCAGAAATATGGGACTTCACGGTAGCGTGTGAGAAACCACCCGTTGATCCGGTTCCGGATGCATTCAGAAACCTGGAAGACCTGACTAAAGGGAACTTCTACATCGCCCGCGGACAACTACTGTTTGCATTCAATAATACCTATGCGGAGACTAAGCTGCAATACAGTATTCACTGCCTGACGAAACCGGACCAGCAAATAAAGAAACTGCCGACCGTGAAGATTGGTAGAGGAATGAACCAGGTGGTGATCGATTTGTCTGGCAAGAGCGGTTTTGTAGATGGCTATTTCTATATCATGGATGTGAAGTTGCCATCGGGAGAGCAGAAACAATTGAGATTTATTTATAAACAACCTGAGGAGTGATGATAAAGCATTTTATAGCCGGATGTTTCATACTGTTAGTTTGTGCCTGTGGCGCCAGCAGGAAGGAAGTTGTGCAATCCATGAAGGATAATGATCTGGTGCAGGAGAAAACTGTCAATGATTATGTATTCAGATTGCAATACATGCCATCTGTGCAGGGAGCAGGAGACGATACTTCTTTGGCATACTTCCGTTTGAATGTCTCTAATAGCGGCGGCGTCCCCATGAAGGGAACAGGTGATCTCAGTTACAGCTATGGGCTGGATACGCTTTTTTCGCTGGTAAATGCTGCAGATACTATTAGCGCTGTAGACATCACACGTATTGCCAACGGCACTGTCAACGGCGTAGAATATATGCTGGTTTTTGACCGTGCGAAGGTATATGCAGAACCGGATTGTAAACTTTTATTCAGGGACTGGCTGTTCACACACCAGTTCATTTCCTTCCCGCTGAAGGGAAGTGCTATTGCCCATATTGATTCTTTAAGTCAGAAGATATGATGATCAGAAATGCGCGTACCCGTGTACGGATCGCTTGCTTTTTTCTTGTTTTGTTATTAGTGCAGGGGCTGACGCCCACTGTAGCCTGGGCTTTGACCTCAGGCCCTGTGCAACCCGAAACTAAACAGTTTCAGGCTGCAGGGACCAGTGATATGGTGGACCTGTTTACAGGTGATTTTAAGTATAACATTCCATTGCTTGATGTAGGAGGATATCCTGTGAACCTGAACTATCAGGGAGGGTCAGGAATGGATGATGAGGCCAGCTGGGTGGGACTTGGCTGGAACCTGAATATGGGAGCAATGAACCGTAATATCAGAGGGATTGCTGATGATGCGAATGGTGATACTGTAACAACCGAGAGCTACATGAAGCCGAAGATCACAGGCGGAGGGAAGTTGACACTGCGGGGCGAAATTTTTGGCAAGGGGATTCAGGGCTCATTATCGTTAGGGGTATTTTGCGACAACTATACGGGGTATGGTGCTGAAATTGGGGCCAATGCTGGTGCATCATTGTCATTAGCGAACTGTGGCCTGTTAACAGCGGGCGTTGGCGCGGGTGTAGGGCTGACATCCAGTACAGCAGATGGTGTTTCTGTTACTCCGAATATTTCTGCATCACTCAGATATATTATGAGCGGAGGGAACACGGCTTCTGCTTCAAAGTCATTAAGCCTTGGGTTTAATACGAGGGAAGGGTTAAAGGGCTTAACGCTGAGCACCTCTTATTCCATCAACGGGACAAGGAATTGGCTAGAGGATAAAAACCGCCATATAACGGTGCACAGTGAAAGAGGTTCTACATCAGGTGAACTTTTCAGTTCATCTATCAGCTATAATGCGCCAGCTTTTTATCCCAAAAGCAATATTACTTTTAAGTCGACAAACTCAACATATAGTGGAGACATTGGTGGCACGGCCGTTGGTATTTTCACTGGGGCTGGCGTAACGGGATATAAAACAAAACGTGAAGTACTGGACCGGACGAAAGCGAACAGGGCCTATGGCCTTCTTTATGCAGAGAAAGGCTCAAACATTCCAGATGCAATGATGGACTTCACGCGGGAGAAAGACAATCCTGTGATCCCTGACATGAATAATCTCGCATTACCAATCACAACCCCTGATATTTTTTCTTATAGCAGTCAGTTGGGAGGAGGACAGGTTCGTTTATACAGGCATAGTAGTGGCGTTGTTTTCGATAACGAAACAAAAGATATTTCCGACAATAAGTCCTTCAGCCTCGAATATGGGGCGGGAGCTTATTTTCATGGTGGAACCTCCGTATATCAGCAGGATATTACCAACATAAACGGTAAGTGGACAGAGGATAATGGTTTTCTTGGGAAGGGAGATTTTGCCCCAAAAAGTACGTTGGAGGAAGAACCGGCATATTTCCAGCAGGTAGGAGAGAAACATGTGGACGATCCAGCCTTTTTGTCCAGAATACTGGGAGAAGATCCTGTCAGTGTTCCTTTATCAGGAAAAGTGGCGGAAGGTAAATTAACTTCGACAATATGGGGAACCGTAACCTCTGATTCGGCATATAAAAAGGTTGGAAGGCAGGTGCGCCGTGCTGCTGTGACGTATCTGACGGCCAAAGAGGCACGTTTTGCAGGGCTTGACAAAGTGATCAGAAGTTATGACCTGAATAGAAAGGATAGTGGAAAATTTAATCCGAAGCCTTGTAATGCTATGTCATACAAGGAGATGTCGAGGATAGATACGGTCCGTAAAACACATCATATTTCTGAAATGTCCGTTACAGGAGATGATGGTAAGAGAATGGTATATGGAATACCTGTTTATAATAAACGGCAGGATGAATACACATTTGCAATGCCCGCAGGATCTACTGTTGATCAAACCACTAATCTGGCAACATTTGGTCTGACAGGCAATGAGATTGATTATCGTTCATCAAGTGCTACTGATCAATATTATCATAAGGAATCCCAGCCTGCATATGCCACCTCTTATCTGCTTACGGGCATACTCTCGCCGGATTATGTAGATATGACAGACGATGGTATCACGGAGGATGATCGGGGAACTGCTTTCAAATTCAACTACTCTAAGCTGGAGAAGGATTTCCATTGGCGTACACCATACGGAAAAGATCCTAACCAGGCGCAATTTAACCGTGGCTTAAACGCTGATCCGGACGATGACAAAGGGTCATTCGTATATGGTGAAAAGGAGTTGTGGTATTTGCATTCCATTGAGTCTAAAACAATGATCGCATATTTCATTACGGAAGATCGTGAGGATGCGCTTGGCTGTAATTGGTTGGGAGTGAAGGACACTACTGTTAAACAGCAATTACTGAAAGAGATCAGGTTATACTCAAAGAATGATCTGACCACGCCAATTAAGACAGTCGTGTTTTGCTATAACTACGACTTATGTCCTGGTGTACCTAACTCGGGAAAGAATGGAAAATTGACCCTGGAAAGAGTCTATTTCAAATATGGCAGTTCGGATAAAGGGAAACACCATCAATATGTGTTTACATATAATGAGGGACAAAACTATGCGTATCTGTCAACAGACCGCTGGGGTATGCTTAAACCGGTGGGGACAAACAATAAGGATGGTTTTGGCGATTTAAGAAGTGATGAATACCCTTATAGCGCACATGATAGCACTGATGCAGCAGCGAATGCAGGCATGTGGCAACTGAGTAAAATTGCACTACCTACAGGAGGCGTCATTGAAGTCAAGTATGAGTCAGACGATTATGCTTATGTACAGGATAGGAAGGCGATGGATATGAGTGCAATACAGGCAATGTACGATGAGGATGGAATCCAGACTGATAATCTGCTAAAGGCAAAGACTTTTGATATTAAGATCGACGATAAGCAGTTTAGTACAACAGATAAACAGGAATTCCAGGATAAATGCCTTAATGGAGAAGATTATCTCTATTGCAAACTGTTTGTAAATGTCACAGATGAAGTTTCGTCAACCAGTGATTCGAAATATGATTTTATCCCCTGTTATGGAAAGATAAAGGATGCAAAAGTAAGTAATGGAATAGCCAAAGTAACATTTGAGGATGACACGGAAGGAGGGGTGAAGGTTATTCCATTTGCCAGCGCGGCATGGCAAAGGATGAGATTGGAGTATCCAAGATATGCTTATCCCGGATATAAGAGCCGTGTCACTGATGATAAACCGGTTACTGCTATCGTAACAGCAATTGCTAATGCTACTTCCAATCTCTCTGAGCTGAGAGAAAACTTCAATAAAAAGGCTTTGCGGAAGAAGTTTGCAAGTAAAGTAAAGCTAAATAAGAGTTTTGCACGTATTGTGAAACTGAACGGAAGGAAATTAGGGGGAGGCCTTAGAGTAAAGAAAATAACGATGTCAGATGAGTGGAACAGCATGGTAAGTGGGGAGAATCAGGCACTTTATGGTCAGGAGTATGAATACACAACATGGAGAGGTGATGCTGTGATCAGTAGTGGTGTTGCCTCTTATGAACCTGTCGTGGGAGGAGATGAAAATCCGATGCGCCAGCCGATTAAATATACCCAGAAGGTAAAATGGGCATTGGACAACTTCTTCTATCTGGAGGAACCATTGGCGGAGTCCTTATATCCGGCGCCGGTTGTTGGATACCGGGAGGTAAGGGTTCGTAATCTTGGAGCAGGAGGAAACGCTGACCAGCAAAATAAAACCGGATGGCTTAGCTACGAGTTTTATACAGCGAAAGAATTTCCTGTATTCGTACAACAAACCGGAATACAGAAGTATCTGCATAAACCCAAATCCTGGTCTTCATTTTTTGGAGGTAATTCCATTTATGAGCAGAGTATGTCTCAGGGATATGTGGTTTTCCTGAATGATATGCATGGAAAGGAGAAGGCGGAAAGAGTGTTTAATCAATCTGGTCAGGAAATTTCGTCCTCTGAGTATTTCTATAATGCAGAAGAATCCGGAGGTACACAAAGGCTTAAGAATATAGTGGACGTAGTCGACAATACAGGCACGATCACGAAAGGTCAGACCATCGGCCGGGAGATCGATATGATCACAGATATGCGTCAGTCGGAAATGAAGAATAAAGGAAAGAGTATTAACCTCGGGGTGGATGTGATCCCTTTTTATGGTTTCCCGCTGCCTCTACCACATTTCCCCTGGGCGCAGAATGATGACTACCGTTTATTCCGTTCATCAGCTGTACTGAAGACGGTTCAATACTATGGATTGATCAGTAAGGTGGTGAAGCGGATAAATGGCTCCACGAGTACAGCATCCTATTTGGTCTATGATAAATATTCCGGAGAGCCTGTTTTAACCCAGTCAGCGAACGAATTTGATGATCCTGTTTATACCGTGAATGTCCCTGCTTACTGGATGTATAGCCAGATGGGTATGGCGTATAAAACCCTGGGGACAGCATTCACAAATTTTGATACTGATGATAATGGCATTCCAATGGCTGAATTCAGACCATACCTGACAGCGGGAGATGAGCTGATAAATGTCAACACAGGATACCATACCTGGGTGATTAATTCTACCGATGGAAATGGAGTGAAGTCTCTTCGCCTGATTGAGAGAACAGGTAGATTGGCCCGTGCACAGAATGGACTGGTAAAAATTTGCCGGTCAGGGTATCGCAATTTGCTATCTGCGCCTGCTACTGCCATTACAAGTCTCGAGAACCCTATTGTTAATAATAAGCTGAAGTTTTTAAGTAATGAGGACCTCTCAGGATATAAGGTCTTAAATGCCACTGCTGTTTTGTATGATGAGGCCTGGGGACAGGCAACGGATTGTAATTACAAAAGCTGTCCTGAAGGCTATGAAGAGCGTGAAGATGGTATATGTTATAAACCGGGTATGGTCAATAGCGCCTTTACAGACACTATCCGGCCGGGAGGCTCTTCGCCGGACTATGGTAAACAGGGGGCACACTTCTATGAGTTTAATAATACGCAGAATATAGGCACAAGTGGTGCTGCTTATTGGCACTCAAAGCTGGATAGCGTTGGTATCTGGTTGCAGGGATTGCCCGATAGCCGCTGGTGGGGAGCAGAGAAATTGCTGACCCTGCAATCGGAAAAGGATGTATTTGTTGGTATCGCCGGTACTAAGAAAATAAGAATTCTTATCGATGGAGTAAAAGTTGCCTGGTCGGAAGACATTCGCGTGGAAAGCTATGAAATATGGGCATTGGTAAGGTACCATTTATCAGCGGGCAAACATAATATTCGTGTTGAAGCCTGGGCGGATGACGGACGCACGGTTGGAGCGGAAATATACACCGCTGATATGAGTACCCTGAATACTGGTGTTAAGGAGGCAATTGATCCTTCAATTATATTTTCAACGGCCAGATTAAAGGGTGATCCTAACGTGTACCTGTATGAACTGGATGACAACGGCAAACGGGTAAATGGTAACTATATATGCCCTGATGGTGAAGAAATCAGCATAATGAATGGTTATCCGGATTGTGGCTCAAGGGAGAAAGGATCATGTCCTGAGGGATATACAAAAAGCCCTGACGGACAATCATGTATACCGATTGGCGCAGCAGAAGATACAGATGTTGGGTTGACAATAGCAGAAGGCAATGAACTAGACGTTTATACGAAACAAGGCGCCATATTTCATGATGCAAATGGAAATGAAGGAACGAGGGTGGCGAATTCATTCTGGGGCTTTGGAGGAAGTTGCGGAACATCAACTGGCAGCAGCTTTGCCCGCATAGCATCTTCCGAAAAAACGGATGCTTCTCTGACCCCGGCAGATACTGCTGCAACTACATCCAGGTTGGCTATGGTTGCTGTAAGCTCCGGATACTGCGGTCGCCTGAACAAAACGGGCATATGGCTGCAGTCGTCCTATGATAATCAATGGATAGGGGTTAATAACTGTCTGAACGTACCTGAAAGCAAGACTTATTATCTCGGTATGGGAGCAGATAATCAGGTGAGAGTGTTGATTGACGGCGTACTTATCAAAGAGGTGCTGATGAAATGGAATGGGGACAATGAGCCTTATCTCGACTGGAAAGTATATCCTGTTTATTTAAGCGCAGGACGCCATACGCTGACAATAGAGGCGATGAATAAAGAAGGCGATCATGCAGTTGGAGTGGAAGTATATAACAACACACTTACTCAGCTTGTGAATGCTGCTGCTGAGTCAGATGTTAATAAAATATTCTCCACCGAAACAATGCTTGACGGCAAGCCAAGAGATACATATGTGAAGAATACCTCCGGAGAGATTGTGAAACGCCGTTTCTCCTGTCCTCCGGGTGCGATGGACCTGTGTTCAGGCAATTTAGGCTGTCCGGCGATTCCTATTAATAGTGCGATCAACCCATATCTCTACGGATATCTGGGTAACTGGCTGCCATATAGACAGATGGCATGGCTTACAAGTCGCTCAGGTCAGGATCTGGTTACTAATACTACCGGTAGTGCAGGCCTTCGCAGGAATGGTTATTATGAGAAGTTCTATGCATTCTGGGTATACAATAATGGCTGGAGTATAGCAACGAACATTGAGTGGGTAACATCAAATACAATGACGATGTATGATAAATATTCCCAGGATCTTGAGAACAAAGACGCATTGAATCGTTACAGCGCGGCGCGTTATGGATATAAATCCAGCCTGCCGGTGGCAGTGGGTTCAAATATGCGCCAGCGGGAAATATTTTATGACGGTTTTGATGATTATAAGTTCAATGATCAATGTGTGGGTGTAAGACCATGCGAACCAGACAATTTCAACATCAGGAATGTGCTGGGAGATGGTTATGCAGATAAACTGGATGATCAGGATGCACATAGCGGTAACTATAGCTTAAAGTTGAATGGGGATATCGAACTGAAGGCTAATGTTTTCAGGAATGAACATACACCGGGTATTTACATCGCTAATAACACAAAAGGTGAATATTATCAGAGAACGGACGGCTGGCTCGGATTAAGAGGATTCAACCCGGTGACAGGCAATAAGTATATTTTCTCTGCCTGGGTGAAAGATAGTGATCCATCGGGCACTGGTACTGGCATTACATTGAAGGTGAATAACCACGATGTTACAACGCTGAAAAAGAAAGCTGTTGTAGAGGGCTGGAAACTGGTAGAAGGTACATTGGATATCCCGGCGTGGACCTTAGGTAATCAATTGGAAGAGATAACGGTTGTATTGACTGGTAATGGCGTGAAAATAGATGATATCAGGATATTCCCATATGACGGACAGTTGAAAACCTTCACATATGACGACAAGACGCAGCGGGTAATGGCAGAGATGGACGAGAATAACTATGCCACTTTCTACGAGTATGATGACGAGGGTACATTGATCCGTGTGAAGAAAGAAACCGAAAGAGGTATTATGACAATTAAAGAAAACCGTTCTGCTTATCGTAAAGCTAACTAGTGAAAATATTGCTATACCATGAAATTAAGTGCTAAATATATAAAGATCCTTATACCTGTGGGTGTGTTACTGATTGCCTCAGGTGCATTTGCTACTATTCCCGGTTTCCGGGAATGGTTTGGCCCCAGGCTTCCCAAAAAGGAGAAGAGGATTGTGATCAGTGAAAATGACAAACAACAGAAGGCTATCATCAGCGAGCTGACAAAGCTGTTGCATGCGATGGATACTGTTACCTACATTACTATTGCAGGAACAATGGATGCGCAGGACCTGGGAGACGAGAGTAATAACATACAGGGTGATTTCTGTTACACCCGGCAAGGCAATCAGGGATATTACCAGTTTGGTGATAATGAAATGGTATCATTGACTGACGCCTATATCGTTGTCGCACATGATATGAAGAAGATATACGTGTCTGAACCGAAAGAAGTGGTAAATCCGGTTAGAATGTCTGCTGATATGGAAGCAACCTTTTTGTCGAGGGAAACATACAATGTAACACGTACTGCAGACGGTCCGCTTACGCAAATTTCGCTGGTCAATAACAGACATGCCAGCTGTCGCGAATACCGTGTTTCTTTTGATAGTGCGGGCGTCATCCGGCGCGCAGTAATGCGTATGTCAAATCCAATGGAGATGGAAGATTTGTCGAAGGATAGATTATTGAAAGTGACTGTCCGCAGTTTTGAACCTGGAGAGGTGAGGCAGGACCTTTTGCGGATGGAGCGTTATGTGACGATGAATAATGGAGAGCTGGCGCCTTCAAGGCGATTGAAAGGATATGAATTGATTAAAGACTAGTGTTAACCTCTTAATGTTGAAAATGCATATGCGTGCTGTTTACGCTAAAATATTAATGGTGAAGGTAATCATGGCTGCCTGGTTGCTTTGCGGAGTGCTGCAGGCAAAAGCCTTCAATGCTGTTGAGACTTATCAGAACCAATTACAGGGTACGATAAAAAAGGGAGATGTACTGACACTAAAGGATGAAAAGTTCCTCAACAGTGCATACGATTGGCAGAAGATCCATAACAAGACTGTAAGCAATATTATCACCTTTGGTCTGTATCGTGATTTAGGGGTTGTATTGCCTAAAGCCTTTAAGTGTGAAATAGATCTGAAAGTAGAATATTGGTCTCTACCAGACCAGGTAGATCCTTCTGTTGATGATCACGTAAAGCTGACGATCAGCTTTGATCCAACAGCTGGTGTTGCTTACCAGGATGCAGCTTCTCACCGGTTTATGAATGGACATAAGGTAAGGATCACAGTAAATGATATAACTAGTGCCGAGTTGGGTGCACCTCTTCCTGCCGCTTTCCGTCTTATAACTCAGGTGGCAGTGGAGCGTTCATATGATTTAGACCAGAATACTCCGCTAATTCCGGTAGTATCCCGGCAGCAGTCGGTGGTACCGGAAGGCGCACCTATAGATCCACATGCTGTATCACTTTCCTGGAATACGATCACCGGGGTAGAGGAGTATGATGTGGAGTGGACGTTCATTGATGATGAATCAGACAATGGACGGAAGCTGGATAGCTTGTCAACGGGTATCACAGTAGATGACCTGAAGAAAATGTTCAGGAATAATGCCAGTCGTGCTACTGTGCAGAAGGAGCTATTTGACATTTCCCTGGTGCACAATTCGAGATTTTTGTTAGTCCGCATGCGTCTGGTGCAATATCAGGATAATGGTTTTCGCCAGGAAGGGCCCTGGCAGTATCAGATCCAGGAGAATGGAGTGACTAAACCGGGTGTCATTGATTTAGCAGAGAATCCCTGGCATCAGGATAATCTCAACTGGCAATACAACGCGGTATATGCGGAAGATGGGAAAAAGAAAGAGGTAGTTAGTTATTTCGATGGAAGCTTACGGAACAGGCAAACGGTTACTGTAAATAACAGCGACAAAACAGCGGTAGTACAGGAGACAATATATGATGAGTTTGGGCGTCCGTTAGCGAGCATTCTTCCAGCTCCTACTGCTGCCTCCGTTCTGAGGTATTATCCTGAAATGCACCCTTCGGCCACTGGAAAATATAATTTTAATGACGTTTATGGTAGCGGAGGTAATTGCATAAGTACACCAGCCCCTCTATCTAACGGGAAGGGCGCCGCCAGATATTATTCACCGCTGAATGAATTTAAGGATGATGCATCCAGGCCTGAGAATAAATACATTCCTGATGCAGAGGGATATCCTTTAGCAGTAACAAGATATACAGGAGATAATACAGGACGTGTAAGTGTGCAGGGAGGCGTTGGTAAATTGTTTCAGCCAGGACCTGCAGCAGTTAGTAAAGCTACACGTTATTTCTATGGTAAACCGGAGCAGTGGGAACTGGACAGGCTGTTTGGGAATGATGTAGGATACGCCAGCCATTACCTGAAGAATATGACTATTGATGGTAATGGTCAGATAAGCATTAGTTACCAGGATGCTGCCGGTAAGACAGTTGCCACGGCATTGGCTGGAGATACACTTGGTAACGTTGATGCACTACCATCCAAACCTGTTGCCGTTCCAACGACTACTGTGGTAATGAACCGTGAATTTTCCTTTGATCCTTCAAAGATGAAGATTTCGGCTACCGCCACTTATATGAATGCTGTTCCCCACAACAGTGTAAAGCTCACATTGGACATACAGCAGCTTATAAGCAAGTATGCTGAAAATAACGTGAACATTTGTAGCAATTGTTACTATGAAGGAAATATCCATATTTCCGACAATTGCGGAAATGAGATCTATAGGAGTGCCGCGCCAATTAAAATTGGAAGTATGGCGGGAAGCTGTGATGAAGAGGTGTTCAATTCTATAGAGATTGATACCACTATGGAGGTTGGGGAATACTTTATCACTTTTGAATTAGGTATACCTGAAGCAGCGGTAACTTCCTATGCGCGTAATTATGTTGAGAAAAATACAAACCTGAAGAAGGAATGGGCATTTGTTAGTGATGCCTTATTGAATAAAGATTTTCTTTCCTGCTTCAATGATTGTGCCACCTGTAAGGAGTCATTAGGTGAGTTAACGGACTTCAGTCAACGTATAAAGGAACGTTTAGTGGCTGATAGCGTTAACGTTGCAGCCAATGATTCGACCATTACGGCGTGGATTAACAAGTTATACGCATCCTTGTCCAGCCAGTGTGCTGTATTAAGGGCTACCTGTGCAACATCTACTCCTTGTACGGATCTCGAAAATATCATGGAGAGAGATGTAAGTCCCGGAGGGCAATATGCACTTTTCGATGATTCATTTAACGCGGTAGAACCTACTATTAACGTATTGAACCTTAACTGGAGGCAGGTGTTTAAACCGCTGCCGAAAGACTCCTTACGTTATATCCAGGAGCAGTTTGAACTGGAAGATGGGACGATCACCTCACCTTATGACAGTGCATTTACATTGCAATTATTGGCAAAATATTGGAAAAGTGATTGGGCTTCCTCTTTTGTTGAATATCATCCGGAGTACTGTGCGTTGCGATTCTGCCGGGAGAATGCTAGCTACCTGCAATGGGACGAACAGATACGTACGTTGGCAAAAACAGTTTCAGACATACCTGCAAACGCAAGTGGCGCAGTTTATAGCAGGGATAGTATTAGTTGGCTAGTGGATCATGATCTGTTCTTTAAGAATGGAGAAAAGGGTCGTCCGTTCTTGTCAGCCTTTATTGACGATCTGACAAATTATTCGAAGAATGTTGCCGGTGCTAAAAGTGACGGTACGCCTGTAGGAAGTCTGTCGAAGTTTGTAGATTATATGCTTTATTGTGCGGACTATACAGGGACTACAAATGTCAACAATGATCCTGTTAGGGAGGCAGATAATTGGTCTGATTGTGTGCCTAAGGAGGATTGTCGTATCCCTGACAGGGAATGGGTTCTGTATAGGGAGAAATATCTGGAACTGAAAGATAAATATTATCAGTTACTGAGAAATACGCCGGCGTATTGTGGCGCTGCATGTACTGTGGGTAAGGCTTCGGCGTATCCGGTGATAAATTGTCCTGATGCTTCGACTTTTGTACTTGGAACGGATGGAGATTGTCCAGGAACCGTTGGTTATAGGTGTAAAATAACATATTTGGGGGCGCCACTGGCGCAAAACCTTACTATTAATATTTATTACCCCGATGAGTACAAAAATCTGATCATTGGATCAACTCAGGTACCACTGTATGCAGGGCAGACTGTTACAGCGTTTTGCGTCAATAAAAAAATCCCTTTAAGTGCATTACGTATAGCCTCAACTAATTGTGGTACTGCTGCGGAGGATACTGCTTTTAGTTGTGCTGTTGATGCCAGGGAGGATAAATTTGCCCGGGTTACCTATGGATATAACGGTAGTGACTCTAAGGTAGAGTACACATATACGGGGCATATTCCTCCTGTTGGCGCCGCGATAAGGGCAAGGGTATGGTGGGATCCCAATGATCCGGATACTTACTATCCTATCCAAATTGATCATGATTATGACCGCCATCCATTCCTAATAATACAACATGGACAAATTAATAATTGGATATTTGGAATTGATACCTGTTATGGTGATTCTCCGAATCCCGGAACTGGTTGTAATCAGGCATACGCATATAAAACTTCGCGTATAACCAATATCAGCTACGCTACTCCGCCGATTACCACAGACACAACGGCGTTGAAAGGAATAGTTAATGATGCAATGGTGGCTATGATTAACCAGAATTGCGAGGCGCAGGCAGACGTATGGATGGGCGCATTGTCAGGCCTTTTAGACAGCATCAAATATGTGAGTAAGAAAAGTACCGTGCGAGCTAAATTGATTGAGGTCTGCAAGTTGGGTGGAGACGCAGACCATATCAATGGTGCAAGTTCAGCTGGTAACGCTACTGCAGAAGGTTACAAGTCTTTCGCAGATGTGCTGAAAGGAGTTTTGGGTTTTTACAATATGGATTACAATCCATATCTGATCGATGCGCCTTATCCGTATGATGTCCAGCCTCAGCCTGTTGAAAAAGTGATTGAGGCTACTAATGCTTCAATATGTGATCGTCTTGCAACATTGACTGCCGAATACAATGCTGCTCAAACAGGAGACTCCTTCTATGTATATCTGACGAAGAAGTATGGAGAGGCTATGAATATTACAAGAGATGAGTTGCAGTTCCTGCAGAAAGGATGTACTAACTGTCGTTACCTGCTTCAGCAGCCTGTGAAGTTGCCTGTTTTCATGGAAAAGGGCGCGAAGGGTTGTATTTCCGCAAGTGAGTATACCGATGCGGTAATGGCATTTGTCGCCATCATGGGCGATAGCCTGATAGTCGATCACCCGAACTACGAGGTAATGTTCGCCAACTATCTCAACGGTCGCTTTGGTTTTACCCTGTCTTATGCAGAATATAAAGAATATGGAGATACAGTAGCGAAGAATTCTTCTTTTTCAATGTTGTTATGTAATCATCCTTCGTATGCCAGCGTTAAGCCGGATAATTATGAATGTATGATGCAGGGAATCGATGATGCGGTTACAGCAGGGCATGTAGCTTATAAGGAATATATTGAAGAGGTAAAACGTCTTTTCCGCGCTGAATATATCGCTTATTGCAGTGCTAATAAACCTAAGTTGTCGCTGACTTCCTCTCAGCAGACGTACCATTATACACTCTATTATTATGATCAGGCGGGGAATTTAGTCAGAACTGTTCCGCCGGAAGGCGTACATCCGCTGGATGATTCCCTGTTTGCGCAGATTGCTGCGGTGCGCAGGAAGGGAAGCGCCGTTTGTACTTATGGTGGTCCGACTACAAATACACCTGAGGCTACTGCATTGCAGCAGTTTACAACTGTCTTTGATCGTACCGGAGACGCGTCACTTGAGATGTGGATGTTCAATCAGAGCAGATCCGGAGGACAGGTGATTGCGACAACCAGCGGGAACAAGTATATGTTTAACCTGTGTATCAGCGGCAAGTATCTGAATTTTGATGTGTATACAATTACGCCGCTTACAGGAGGGGAAACAGACGTCGTGTTGTCAGCACATACAACTGCTGACCTGACAGGTATTTTGCCCTTGACTCCATGGACACATGTAGTGATTCAGGGTGATGGGCTTAAGAAAAATAGCCGGGAAATATATGTAAACGGTAAATCCTGTCCTCGTGTAAATGTAGAGCCAACTGGCGCTTGTCCATGGGAGATACGGTCAGGTGGCGCGGGTATTACTTATCCGAAGAATCTTACCTTGCTAAAGCAGGTACGCTTTTTCAGTCGTAAGCTGAGTGCGAAGGAAATATCAGCAAACGCTGACGATGCCTGCATGGGCTTTAGTCCGTCTTATGCTACGGCATTGGACAGTGCCAAGCTGTTCTGGACGCGTTTTGGTATCCCGGCGGCCGGAAGCTATTGGACTGTGGATGGGTCTACTACTGAAACACAATACGTAGCTGTTTTCCCGAAACATACCTTGACAACTTCTTATGCATATCAGTCACTAAATGGGATTGAAGCGCAGAATACTCCTGACGGAGGTACCAGTCATTTCTGGTATGATATGCTGGGTAGAATGGTGGCTTCACAAAACGCGGAGCAACTTAATCCTTTAGGAGGAGGTTGGAGTTCCCGTTACAGCTACACTAACTATGATGCACAGGGACGTATTAAAGAGGTTGGTGAAACAAATGCCACCCTTCCGGTTACAGTGCCATTCCTTTCCACCGACGCCCTGGCTGCATTTGGAACAAATCCAAGGCAACAGGTTACCAGGACTTATTATGATGCTCCTAAGTCACAGACAGCCGATGCCATCGCAACTGCCCAGGATAACCTGAGAAAAAGGGTAAGCGCCGTTACTTATGCAGAAGATGAGAATGGAAATCCGCAGCAGGCTACGTATTATAGTTATGACCAGATAGGCAATGTGAAGACTTTATGGCAACAGATGGCTGATCTTGATACCAAACAGATTGACTATCAGTATGATCTCGTGAGTGGAAAGGTTAACAAGGTGAGATATCAGGGTGGTAAGAAGGATCAGTTCCTGTATGGTTATGAGTATGACGCTGAAAATCGTCTCACAAAAGCCTTTACAGGTGTTAACACCGTTTCTTCAAATGGATGGGAGATTGAGACACCTCATACAGATGCTGCTTATCGTTATTACCTGCATGGTCCATTAGCCAGGACAGAACTTGGTAATGAGCAACTTGTGCAGGGAATTGACTATGCGTATACTCTACAAGGTTGGCTGAAAGGGGTGAATGGTAACTATTTATCGCCGCAAGATGAAATAGGAGGGGACGGTGTGCAGCATACATGGCGTAGTAATACCGCCAGGGATGCGTATGCATATTCCCTTGAATATTTTGCAGGTGACTATAAGGAAATAAGTGATCAGGCAAAAGCCTTCCCACTGACCTGGACGGTGGGAGTACCTACAGAAGCCGGTAGAGACCTTTTTAACGGCAATATCAGCCGTAGCACGCTGGCGCTTAAACGGGTAGCGGAGCAAACACCTGTGGGGTATAGTTATCGGTACGACCAGTTGAATCGTCTCAAGGGCATGCGTCAGCATTCATTGACGGTCGGAGCAACTGATTGGAGTGCAACAACAGCCGGGGATCAGTTTAAGGAAGCAATAACTTATGATGGTAATGGTAACATTCTCAGCTATTTGCGTAATGGTAGCAGCGGCAGAGGTTTAACCATGGACCAGCTGAGTTATGTGTATTCCCGCGATGCGGCCGGTAACTTGTTGAATAATAAGTTATCACAGGTGATTGATGCCGTTGACAACGCCAGTTATACAGAGGATTTGAAAAATCAACAGGCGAATAATTATCTTTACGACAACATTGGTAATTTGATCTCTGACATGCAGGGGCAAATAGACTCTGTTAGGTGGACCCTGTATGGGAAGATCAGACAGATTGGTAAAGCTGATGGTAGTTCTTTGGAATATGCATATGATCCGTCAGGTAATCGTGTATACAAGCAATATACGAAAGGAGCTGTTGCAGATAAGACCTGGTATGTACGCGATGCACAAGGCAACGTACTGGCTGTTTATGGAAATAAAGACGGTGGTAATCAGACGTATTGGAAAGAACAGCATTTGTATGGTAGCAGCCGTTTAGGTGTCTGGACTTCTGATATTGATGCAACTGATGTAACATCAACTGCCAGCGATACAAACTGGCTGAAAAAGGGAAGGAAGCAGTATGAGTTGACTAATCATCTGGGTAACGTACTGGCGACTATTTCAGATAAGGTGGTGGATTCGGTAAGTGGAGGAGCGGTAGATCATTATGAGGCGGAGGTATTGAGTGCGCAGGATTATTATCCTTTTGGGATGTTGCAGCCGGATAGGAAGTGGAGCTTGGGGAGTTATCGCTATGGGTTTAATGGGAAGGAGAATGATAATGAGGTGAAGGGAGAGGGGAATCAGCAGGATTATGGGATGAGGGTGTATGACCCGAGGTTGGGGAAGTTTTTGAGTGTGGATCCTTTATTTAAATCTTATCCATGGAATAGTACTTATGCATACGCTGAAAATAGGGTTATAGATGGTGTTGACTTAGATGGCGGGGAATGGAAAACGAAGCATAGATGGACGGAAGTTATTACAGACGAGGCATTAATTAAAAGGATGGGAAGCAAATATATAAAGGGCATGACTTATCAAACATTGTGGCGACAAGAAGTCGGTGGTATTCTAAAAACTTACAAGGAAGGTAATGAGAAGTTTGATTGTGCCGATTTATCAATTAGAGCAATGGTTACTTTTGCTTATAAGTATAAACTTCCCGTGTATTTCAAGGACTATAAGACACCTGCAGATCCAACCATATCGAATGATAATTATGGTTTTAACTACAAGGACGGAAATGGAGATGTTAAGAGGATTAATTTTAAAGAGGGTGATTGGTTGGCCTTTTCAAAGCAGATAGAATCTTTTTATGGTTCTCTCGACTTATTTCGTAATGACTTTTTGACCGAGAACAAAGAATGGAAGGATCTAATGTCTGGAGATCTTCTAGCATGGGATCATCGTAATGGCAGCGGACATAGCCAGACTCTTACCAGAGTTGGAGACAGTCGTTTTGATTTTGATGATGACAAGGATAATTTAACAACAATACAGGGTAATGAACCAGCAGCAAAGCCCCTAGAGAAAAGCTATAGCTTCGTCTATTTGAAAGTGGTGTATTGGAGCGATCTTATACAACCTAAAAAATGGAATTTCCATGAATTTGATAAGCATGTGACAACAAAAAAAGGGAATAGTGCTCAAAATAAAAATGAAGATGCGAAAAATAGAACAAAAAAATAAGGCAGTTTATATGTGTGCGTTTTTTGTCATATCTGCTTTTATTTCCTCCTGTAGTCAGAAATCAAAGTTACAGAAATCAAAGCCCCAGAAAGTAGAAAATACACTTTATAGTTACCAGGAAATAAAGATGGCTTGGAAAACAAAGGATAGCATAACTGTTGCTCGTTGGATAGATGCTTTAGATGATACACTTGTTAGTAATAATGATTATTATTCAAGGTTGGCTTGGTTAGGCTCTATCTCTAAGTTTTATTATGGAAATATGGAAATCGAAGACCGCGTTTTCAAGAATTATTCTTCAGAAAGAAAGATTTTGGTACGGAAGAATACTGCAGCAGTCTATAAGTTATATAAGGCGTCAAGTCTGTTTATGAAAAATGTTGACTTAGACGTAGCGTTTTCTATTCAAGAGAATTACTGGAATGATAGCTCTTTGTTTACCTCATGGCAATTAAGTAAAATAAAATTTGCTATTGATAGTATAGCTAAAATTAGTCATGAAGACGGTAGTGAAAATTAGATAAATCAGCAGTGTTTATGAAGGCAGCGAAGAAACGTTGCCTTTATAGATATTTTGACTGGAAAATGGAAGCCAGAAAAGAATTGTGACTGGTTTGACATCAAGCGATACAATATTTTATATAGGGGTTGAAAAGTTTTTCTATTTGAGATGGGGAACCATAAACAATGTTCCGGTTGAATCAGGCCAATTAGATCTTTATGTAGTTGGTCTCAAGTCGTATTTATTACGAGAAAGATTTTGGCTTGTCGAGAATAGTGAGAATAAGCTCCTTTATAAGCATTCTGGAAATTATGATGTATTGATAGATGAAAGTATTGTCTCTACCGCACCGGTTTGGTATGATGATGACAACAAAAAGAGAAGGAAACAAACAAAGATAAGAGTAGGAAATTAGATAATGAGTATATTCTCGGTTTATAGTCTTGTTTGACAATCATTAGCCTCAGTATTGGAAGTTGAGGAATCTATTTTGTTGATAAGGGGGGCTGAGAGAATGAATAACTGTGAAATAGATAACAGAAATTGACATCCCATATGGATGTGAGCAGTTGGTGGGATGTTTCCTGCCAACTGCTTTACGTTTCTTTAAAGGTTATAGGTATGGGTTTAATGGGCAAGAGAAGTCAAACGAGGTAAAGGGAGAGGGAAATAGTTATACTGCAGAGTATTGGGAGTACGATCCGAGGATGGGTAGGAGGTGGAACGTTGATCCTAAACCAGAAGTGTCAGTTAGTTCTTATGCGACATTTCTGAATGGTCCCATCTTGTGGATTGATCCTTTAGGAGATAAAGTGAAGTTAAGGCGAGAGAATGGCGTCACAAAGGAGGAATTTAAACAGATGAAAAATGGAATTGGGGAACTAAGAAGGAATTCTAGCTCATTTGCTAAGATTTATAATGATTTAGATGGTAGAAAGGAAACATATTATTACACTGCAACTAACGAAGATGGCGGCAAGACTCCAGAAGGTGGGAATGAGATACGAATCGGTGTCCATTACAAAATTAATACTCTTGCCAATGGAGAAGAACCTAAAAAATATGCAATACTGGGATTAATTGCACATGAAACTGGTCATAAAATAAGAGAACTTTATAATTTGGATCCTCCGTTTGGTACCTTGAATTCTAATGTTTTTAGCCAGAAGGATTATTCCGCATGGAATGATTACAATGTTTCACACCAAAGAAGACATGAAACTTCTGAATTGGGAGCTTTATTTATTGAAAATGTTGTTAGAAGTGAATTGAAGAAAAGTAGCTATTCTGACATTCAACTACGACGATATTATTCACCTGGTTTCAAACTGGAGATAAAATACGATCCCAAAAAAGGACTTCAAAAATCTTCCGTAATAGGTTCTGATTATGATTTGTTTAAAAAGTATGACCCGAAATATTTCCAAAAGAACATTGATTTATATGAAGTACTTGGTATTGGTTCTCGTTAGTTTTATTTTAAAAATAGAAAAGGGCGCTGCTCAAGATTGCAGAGTTCACGTTGATAGCTCTGGTTTAAGAATATCCTATTTAGATACTGACTATATTACTAAGGATAACAATTTTTTTATTATGTTGGCAGGTGTTTCGGGTGGTGTGAGCTCTTTTTTTAAATTGTTCAAAGATACAACTGATTATTACATAGAGTATGGCATTAAAGGAGGGGGCGCAAAGTCATATAAGGTTAAAACAACAATGCCTATGCTAGACACGTTTCAAGTGTACGATAGGGATTATTATATAATATCCAGCAAACAGACGCGTCATTATTTTGATATGCTTATTATTAAAAAAGGTGAACATTATTCGCAGATAATTCCTCACGGATCTACAGTTTTCAATAGTAGAGATTGTATAATTGACTGTGACAAAAATATCGTTTTTTTGTTTCTTGAATTTGAACAATTATATAATAAGCATTATAAGCTGAAGAGACGCAAATAGATAATGGGTGAACAGTTATTGCGAAACTCAAGATAACAAAAGGAAAAATGAAATCGGAAAGTTAGAGTTTGATTTTATTGTCCAAAGGGGCATTATTATAATGGAAAATTCTGATTCCTTAGATTTAAGTACTACCATCACTTTTATTAAGATATTTAATACGATAGCTAAAAACCGTGAATTAAAGAGGTCCGACCCGAAATATCAGGTCTTTGAAGATTTATTTAGGAAAAAATATCTTGATATTTCTTGTAAAGTGATAGAGGGAGACATTGGGAGAGGAATGTCATACTATTCTAAAAAACATGATCTATATATAGGAGGACCAGTTCATCTCAATAGCCAGTACCATATTATAGATCCATGACAGCGCCCTCTAAATGTTTTTTAGCTCTTTGTCTAAAGAGCTTGATTACTTAGAGTTTGGTGGATTTGCGCTATATGAAATTTTGAGGCAGCTGGCGTAAATCGTCCAGCTGTCTTTCTTTTTTCCTATTGTTTATATAAATGAGAAAAGAGACTATATTTTGTTGAGTTTTTTTAGCGCAAAATCGGTCGTGGGGCCTTTTATGCCGTTTTGTTGTACAGGCGGCTATCGCTATGGGTTTAATGGGCAAGAGAAGTCAGATGAGATCAAAGGCGAGGGAAATAGCTATACTGCGCAGTTTTGGGAGTATGATCCGAGAATAGGTAGGAGGTGGAATATGGACCCTAAGCCAGTCATTAATATAAGTGTATATGGATGCTTTAATAACAGTCCTCTCAAAATGAGGGATCCGTTGGGAGATACAGCATTGTATGCGGATAATTTTTCGCGGGATATGGTGCAAAAATATGCAAGTAAGACGGTACTGAAAAAAGGAAAGGAAGTGCTTAACAAGGACTATAACGCGGAGTTTGCAAAGATGTATGATAAGATAAATAGTTCTGTGGACAATTTTATATACAAATATGATCAAAATGCGAAAACCGGTACAACCTCTTTTGATGGTAAAAATATCACGCTTACAATAGGGAATCCAGGGAAGGCATATGGAACAAAAGACCCGGTTGCAGGAATTCTATTTGAAGAAACAAAGCACGCGGAACAATTTCTGGACGGGAAGTTTCCGTTTCTAAAAGGAGATAAAGGATGGGTAGCTGGTGCAGGTTTGCGGCTTGAGGTTGAAGCAAAACTTTTTGTCGCCAATTCACTTCCTATTAAGAACGATTATTGGGAAACATATGAAGTGCCAACACAATTAGGTTATTTAAAGACTATTGCGGCGTCCGATGTACAAAGAATAAATTACTTGAAATTTGGTGTCGTCGGTTATATCCTGGATACTCCGCAAGGAAGCGTTAAAGTAAACCTAAGTCCAAGCTATCCGGAAATGACTGATTTTATATTTGACAATACAAAAACGGAAAGAGTAAAAGATGATAAATACTTTGGTTATCCGCTTCCTAAAAAGAATCCTTAGTAGTAAGATTTATCTTACTTGCCTGAGTTGCTTATTCTTACTATTCCACAAGGCAGTAGCGCAAGAGAAAAGACCTTTTTATGATTTAAAATTATTGGATACATACGTCGTGCGAATGGATCTGGGAGAGGTTATCTCAAAGGGAAGGAGCTCGTGTCTTTTTAGAAAGCATCATGCAGGTGCTTTGGTGAAAATGCGTATCTCTGATATTTTATATATGGTTCGGCAAGCCGAATTAGATTCCTTAAGTCTTTTGAAGGTCAACTATCTTGCTATTAACAGGAAGGATTTGAAAGGGATTTCGGGGAAGAAGAATGTGATAGTAACTATTACTCCTTTGAATGATAATACGGATTACGTGTTATTTGCCCGTGTATTAGATAGTTTGGAATGTAGGAATGCGATTTTTCGACATACAGGCTGGGCTGCTCAGTCTCTTGCGCCCTGTGAAAAAAAAGGGCGGGATCCCTTTACGAAATATTTTAACTCGCCAGAGAAGTGAAATCGTATATAAGAAAGGAGTCTTAATAAGATCTGAAACCAGCCCAAGAATTGGGTCCGGCTTTATTAAGGTAAAGGCTAGCTAAAAACTATATCTTCGGGGTAGATCTTTGAATAAAATAATGTAGAGGGCTGTCGTAACCAGGCAGGAAGTGGAGTTTGGGTGGTTATCGCTATGGGTTTAATGGGAAGGAGAAATCCGAGGAGATAAATGGGAAAGGAAATGGTTATACCGCGATGTTCTGGGAGTATGACCCAAGGACAGGAAGGAGATGGAATACCCTCCGTCCTGATATCGGCATCGTACATAATAGTTGATAAAAGTGGAGTGCGGAGTTTAATTAATTGGGCGTTATTTAAGAGATATAAATGTTAAATCATGCAATATTTTGGAACCGAAATATTTGACGGTAAGATATATGCTGACTTTCCTTTAGACGAAGATGTGTTATTGGAGGATCAGTTTCTTCTTTTGACAAGTGATGTTGGGGGGGGAATATTATATCAGAGATTATGTCTTTGTGATATCTTTGTCTTGGTTTGGAGATATGTTTGATTTACCAAATCGCAAAAACCATTTTTTTCTTCGGGTTTTTGAAGGACCTAAGACAGATGGTAAAACCTTTTTAGTAGAATCTACCGAGTCAGATTTAAAGCAGTTTAAGCGTGCATTTCAACGAGCTGTTGACTTTGTACAAAAGGTTAGAGAAATGAATGATGATGAAATTGAGGCTTTACCGGCGGTTCCCTATTAAATATACTGCAACGCACTCACAAGCCCATTACCACCCAACTTTGGACCGGTGAGCCTACCGAAATACCCAAAAAACTGGAACCGAATTTACCTTATGAAGCGAAAACATTATTCATATAACCGCGATACAAGGTCTAGTTCTGAACTCGGCACAGGGGATGAAAGTGGGTGGGGAACCGTCAATTTGAAGAGGACAAGAAAATTACTAAGGAAATTGTATAGGCTTTGTTAGAGCGCCCAGTGGATTATTTGCCGAGATGTAACGCTTTCTTTGAGCTGAAGAATATATAAAAGGGGCTATCCGTGATAGTCAGTTTTTCGGGTAGGGTTGTTAGCTAGGCGGGGTGTATATCGGTAAAGTGCGCAGGAAGATATCGCTATGGGTTTAATGGGAAGGAGAATGATAATGAGGTGGAAGGTGAGGGGAATCAACAGGATTATGGGATGCGGGTGTATGATCCGAGGTTGGGGAGATTTTTGAGTGTGGATCCGTTGACGAAGAGTTATCCTTGGAATGGTACTTATGCCTTTGCGGAGAATGATGTGATAAGGAGCGTAGATCTTGATGGAATGGAGAAAGCCGTAATGACCCGGTCATCCATACCAAGGACATATACAATTGAGTTGGTTAGACATGTCGATATAGTACAGGCGGGAATCCTTCCACAGATGCAAAGACTCAGTAATTCTGACTTTGGTAGGGTATTTAGTAACGGAAATGTTACATTATACTCTAAAGATATTCCAGAAGCAAGTAAGTGTTTTCAATTTATTACAGAAGCGGACTTTAAGAAAGGGATTGGTTATGAACTCCAGGTGAAATATAATTTCAGTCTGGGATACGTGCCTGAAGCGAGTGCGGAACATGCATATGGTGTGTCATATTCAACAGTACGTACTGGGTATGTTAATATGTTTTCTGGACCCAATGCTTTCGCTGGATCAGACTATGAGAATGACAACACTAATGTTTGGATTAATCCAGGTTTCTTTCTATTTGCGCCAGGCAACACGCAATATATGGCCGAAAGCTATGAAGAGCTATTGGCGCATGAAGTAGGTTTTCATAATTCGCTGGGTAAAGGGCATCTACCATATAAAAATGGAAATGCAATA
The DNA here is from genome assembly GCF_900142925.1 of Chitinophaga sp. CF418. Taxonomy (GTDB): domain Bacteria; phylum Bacteroidota; class Bacteroidia; order Chitinophagales; family Chitinophagaceae; genus Chitinophaga. The sequence continues at coordinate 267,672 of NZ_FRCN01000008.1, read as the reverse complement.
TACCCGGCTACTAATGTGCAATCTATAGGAGGTGTTACTCATGGTATGATTACTCCCACAGAAACTGAAACGAAAGAGCTCCTGGAGAAAGCAGTTAAAGATAGAGGAAGGCTAGAGCGAGGTCCATCTCCTACTAAGGATATGATCGGAGGTACACATGGTAAAATTTAATAAGCATAATATGATTAGAGTAATTATGATACTATTGTTGATATTTGGATAAGGCAGTTTATTCGGGCAAACGGATAAGAAAGCAGAGATGGAAGAGGGCTACTCTATTGATACGATTTCCGGTATCTTTATGTATGAAGCTAATGTTCCGTTAGTCGCGCATGCGAGAGATCAAATAGAACAAACTTCGCTGATTATTAAATTTGATTCTCTTTGTTATCAAAATCCAATAGCGTTGTATGATTGTGGAGTTTTTTTCTACTTATGTTCGCGTTCTAAGCGCGACAGCATTGAAATGAATGTGGATATCAAATATAGTGATGACAACTCGGTGATATCAATGTTGAAGAAGTTAAATTACATGATAAATGCGACTGATTCGAATTATTTAAGAACGATCATATTTGATAATGAAAAGATATTAATGTATAAAAAAATTTATGCTAAGTTTACCTATGTGAATATTGGGAAGACGAACGTACTGGTACCTAAATTGCAGAACTATCGTTGTTGTTATTCACATTCGAAACGAAAAATCGACTCTTATTGTATCTTAAAGGTATTAGAGTACGAAGTTTATTGATATGAATAGGTTAATTGGCGAAATATTGAGAAAGTTGTGTAAACATAACGATCATACCTTATTAATAAATGCGGCTGCCTGAATTGGTAGCGGTATTTATTAATAAAGTATGGTCACCCTGTGTGGGGGAGCCAAGCGAATTAATTGCAACAAGTTGGTCTGCAAAGGGCAAGAAAGTCTATGAATTGATCAACCACATGGGTATGGTGTTGGCTATTATTTCAGACAAGCGGGTGGATTCTATATGATGCTCGGTTGGCTAGATGGACTAGTTATGGGTTTTAATGGGAAGGAGAACGACAACGAAATCATAGGAGAGGGAAGTCAGCGGGATTATGGGATGCGTGTGTATGATCCGAGGTTGGGGAAGTTTTTGAGTATCGATCCGTTAAGTCGTAAATATCCTGAGCTGACATCGTACCAATTTGCGAGTAACAGGCCGATTGATGGAATCGATTTAGATGGACTAGAGTTTTTTAGTGCTTCCTTGATAAACCAGGCTGGTTTTGCTAAGGCCATTACCACGACTGTGGACGCTGAGGAAATCGGTGCCAAGAATCCCCGTATGGGAGCTACTGTAGTTATAAGCAAAGCCATTTATAAAAACTACAAAGACGGGATACATGGTGGACTTGACTTGGTAGGAATGGTTCCGGTGGTTGGTGAAGTCCCTGATTTGCTTAATAGCGCCTTATATACAGCAGAGGGAAATTTTGATAACGCTGCTTTTAGTATGGCAGCTGCAATTCCTTTTTTTGGCATGGCGTCAACCGGTGTTAAGTGGGCTAAATAGGCAATGAAACTGTCTGACAATGCGTTTTACTTATCATCCGGTTTAATTCTTAGACAAGGAAGCAAGCATGGTAATAGATTTAGTCATTTTGTGGCGCATTTTGCTAATGATCTAAAAAAAGGCTATCACGGAGTTTTCAAATTGAGAGCAAAGGAAACAGTTGTAGAATTCCTAGATGAAGCATGGACATTGGCAAAAGCCGGAGGGTCTAAGGTCGCAAAAAGTGTTGATCTTGTTGACGGGCGTACGATTTACATCGTTGATATGGGATGGGCTCTTGGTTACGAGGGTGGAAAAAAGGCTCGGAAGCGGCATTAAATAAGGTACAAATTGTAATTGAAAAAAATACCAATCAGACATGGTTACGGCATTCCCAGTAAAATAATTTTTACTTTTATGTTTGAAGTCATATTTAATTCAAAAAAGGAAGAACAGCATTACGATATTTCTGTAAATATTTCTGATATCGGTTTTTCTTCAGAAGTGGATTCCTATTATTTGTGTATAGATCCATTTTTTATGCCTGATCAGGAAGGTCCGGATAAAGTTGAAAAATGTTTAAAACTAATGATTGCAAGTTGGATGGCAACAATTGAGCAGATGGAAGTTAATCAAATCGTTTATTTGCCATATGATTTTTCAGATCAATATATTGGAGCTTTAAAAGTTCAGAAAATGTCACTTAATGAGATTTCCCTTGGTTCTGGATGTACTACAAAATATTCGGGGTTTCAAAAATATCCATCGAAGGATACTTTTTTGGATTTAGATGATGAAGAATTCGACAGTGATGGAAACGACACTATTTTATTAAAGAACGGTTTGATTTCGCAGCTCAACGATGCGTTAAAAGTTTTGTAGAGTTACATGTTAAATGTAAAGGCTACCATTTTCGTTGGCAAGAATGTATTGAGTTGATAGTGAGAATAGTAACAGCTCGGTCGATTGATCGGGCTGTATTTTTAATGAGTTAATTGTAATTTGGTTTTAATGAGGTTGGACATTCAGCGACTTAGTCAATTTTATAGAGGGATAAAAAAGAGAAACTATATTTACGACAGCTCTTTGAGTAAAAAAGTGTGCAGGGCAGGGTGCGTGTCGGAGGAAAGTGCGTAGGCGGCTACCGTTATGGGTTTAATGGGCAGGAGAAATCCGAGGAGATAAATGGAGAGGGAAATGGTTATACCGCGATGTTCTGGGAGTATGACCCAAGGATAGGAAGGAGATGGAATATAGACCCTGTCATTAAACCATGGCAAGGTGATTATGTGACATTTAGCAATGATCCTATCAATAAGGTGGATCCGCTAGGAGTTGATGATTACTTCAACAGTAAAGGACAGTTAATTAACAGTACGAAAACAAAAACTTCCCATATTTATGTTCAAACTTCGGAAGGAAATGTTTTGTTGACACAATTAAGTTTGAAATCGGTGGAAAACCGGCAAGCAGTCGCTAATATAGTCGGCCACTATGCGAAAGAAGTAGGAATTGACTTTCAAAGGAAAGGAGGGCAAAATCTTGAAACGGGTAAAGGGATAGTAGGTTTAAAAGATCGGGGAGATATGGGGAAAAATGCAGGATCAGATGGTGTGTTAGCTTTTACTTAGGGGATGGATATTTTTGTTAACAAGAATAAGCTTAAAATTCCAGAGCCCCTTGGAGATTTCAACGTTATGAAATCTGCATTGATACATGAGGACCTGCATAAAAAGGATAATATTAAGAACGTTGCGGAAAGCTTTCTTTTGCATACTAATGTTTATCTAAATCAAATGAAGGATCCAACATTTGCTAAAGTTCCTGAAAGATATCAACTTGGATGGATTGCATCGTTTGCCCAATTTGTACTTAACTACTACGACCAAGAGGGAATTAATGGCTTTGGCCCTGGTATAGAGAGTATTGTAGATGATTTTAACAAGAACGGGAAATCTGGGCATGTGCTGAAAGTAGATGTTTCTGCACCAAAATCTTCCTCCTACAGTTTTCAAATCTATAGAAATGGGAAAAAGGTAGGGGAAGGGAAAATGGAGCCAAAAACTTCACCCCATTGATATAATAGGAACAAATAAGTCTTGTTGAGCTAAAAGTAAGAGTTTTTAATAAGAGGCATCTAATTATAGATATACATTGTGCAGGAAAAATAAAATGATATCAGCAATAAATTAAATTGAAAACTTCAAGTGCATGAATGTTAAAATTTGGATAATTGGAATAATATATTTACTACTATTGGGTTCTTGTAATCGAAACAAAGGTACCCGTCTAGGAAATATATTAGTATCGGGAAAGTATTGGGATATTGTGGAATCTAATGGGAAAGCGATTTATTGTTATAAGTTTGAAAAAAAGGGTGTCTGTTACTACTACCTATACTATAATGGTGTTGAGAGGCGGAAATTTTTTCAAGATGATCTGGTGGTAAATGATACATGGAGGATTACTAATGATGGCTCAAAAATTTGGATCCGAGATAGGGAACGAGAAGTGATTGGCTATAAAAATGATTCAGTTTTCCTTTTTAACACTGGTGATAGCTCAAATATTTTGTTAGTCAGAAGCAAAAGAGATAATCCATAATGATTAAGTATTGCTTGAAGTTTAGATTTGGCAAGGAAAGTATCCAGTAGGGAGTAAACACACTCTTTATCTTGTCAGGTAGTTCGTTAATCTCATTCAGTCGCTTTATCATTTTAGGGTCCTTCAAAATATTAAGATGGAGGGAAAAAACTGGCTCAAATCCAAGATAAAAAGAGGAGATTTTTTGAAACTTAATTCTTATGAGAAGTTTGTTAAAGATTTTAAATGAAGTAAGCAATACTTAGCAAGGAAAGCATCAAGCAGAGAATAAACGGTACTCTTTTTCTATGTCGGAGATTTTCTATTTATTCGCAAAAGCTTTTTTAGTTCTAACATTTTGAAGAAGCGCATCAATCGTATACAATATACAGTGTTTGTCTTCCTCAGGAAGTGTACTGATCTCATTGAAACGTTGCAGCATAACTGGATCTTTAAAGATATCACTATCAGAAGCCTCTCCCAATAAATATCCCACTGTTGTATCCAAGAGCCTGGCCAGTTTTTTAGCCACTTCAATTGAGGGAATCATCTCATCACGTTCATACTTACCAATGACGGTATAAGAAGTTGTCATCAGCTTCGCCAATTCTTGCTGTGAGAGGTTTTTAGCTTCTCTGCATTCTCTAACTCTTTTACCGAAAGTAACCATATTTTAAATCGTTTTAGGTACTATAATGCCGTATAGTACAGCGGAATACCCAAATATATGTTACTTAAAAGCTACAAGAAAATCTCAAAAGTTTTGTCAATTAACTTGAATTGAGTATTTTAGTATTGTATTAGATACAAAAATATTTTTTATGGCATTAAGAATATCTAAAGCAATCCGTCGCGGTAAACTGCATGGGCAGTATCGCACATTAAGTAATCACTGGAATGGAGGACGTAGTATTCCCTGGCTGAACGTAAGGGGCCTGTGGCTGGAAGAAGCAGGCTTTAATGTAGGAGACCCGATTGACATCATAGTAAGTAAAGAGAAGCTGATTATCAAAAAGGCGTGGGATGGGAAATAACAGCCATTAAGCAACAGCCAACGTTATCGCAGGTGCTTTCCTATGTTGTTAATCCCGGATAGGCACCTGCGATTGCATAATTGAAATGATTGGGTATAATTGTATCTGAAAGTTGATAGCTGAAAAAGCCAATAAATATTTTGCATAACCGCTTACGAGCTCATTTTCGTATAATGCACACTGTACTTTGTTATCTAAGATGAGCAATATCGAATCGACGCGAATTAACTAAATCCCCCCTTATCAATAGCATATTCATGGCTAAATTCACTTATCAAATATTTCCCTAGCTTTGCCCCCTAAATACTCACATGAAAGATTACAAAAAACATTTCATCATCCCGGCACCTCCGGAAGACTTATATAAAGCACTCACCAATCCAAGCACCATCCAGCTCTGGTCTGGTGAACCCGCCGAAATGTCCACTGAACCCGGCACCGAATTCTCCCTATGGGAGGAAAGCATCGTGGGCATGAACCTGGAATTCGAAGAAGACAAAAAGATCGTCCAGGAATGGTACTTCGGCGAACAGGAAGAACCTTCCATCGTCACCATCATCCTTCACCCGAACAAAAAAGGCACAGACGTGGAATTACGGCACACGAACATCCCCGACGAAGCCTACGACGACATCGTAGAAGGATGGGCTAACTCTTACTTCGGCGCTTTAATCGACTTCTATACCGAATAGCCATGAAAGCCGCCTCTATCGCCGAATTAAAAAAAGAACTACAGGAAGTCCCACCAGCCCAGCTGGTGGAATTATGCCTGCGTCTGGCTAAGTTCAAAAAGGAAAACAAGGAACTGCTCAACTACCTGCTCTTTGAATCACACGATCTTCAAGCGTACATAGAAGCAGTAAAAGAAGAGATGGATGCCGCCTTTGCCGAATCTCCCAGGCAGAACATCTATTTTGTCAAGAAGCATCTCCGGAAGATATTACGCGCTACGAACAAGCATATCAAATACACCGGCTCAAAACAAGCCGAAGTAGAATTATTACTCTATTACTGTACGAAGATAAAAAAAGCAGGCATTAAAGTAGGGGAGAGCGTTGCTCTGACCAAACTTTATATACAGCAGGTGAAAAAGATTGAGAAGTCTATTTCACTACAGCACGAGGACCTACAGTATGACTATAAACGACAGCTGGAGCGGCTGTAGTTTATTCTCCTTCAGCCATATCCATTTCAGTTAATTTACTAACACCGGCATATTCAGCAGCAGCTTCGGGACATAAAACCGCACCCAGGGAAGCGACTACTTTTTTCGCCAGCAGATCAATATCAGCAGTGCTGGTAGTCAGGAAAGAAGGCGTATGTTCCTTCATTTGTTTCAGCAGATTATTCTTGTGTTGTATAGAGATACCGGCAAGTTCTTTCAATCTTTCAGTAGTCGTATTATACAATTCTTCGTAATAAAAAAGGATATTCATAAAGCACTCATTTGAAAGACAAATGTATGCCTTAGGCTATAATGAAAGCTATATAGAAATCTTATGATCCATAAGATTTAGTTATAAATAGACTTCGCTAATTTGATAAATCGCTTATTCAGTTCGCTGGTCTCACCCTTTCGTTGGATGAAGTAAAAACTACGCTCAATACGCAGTCCTTCAAAGTTGAGGACGGCAAGTTCCCCCAGTTGCAGCTCCTTTACGATAGACCGGGTAGAAAGAAATCCCACACAACCGGATTCTACCAGGAAGTTCTTCAGTGCCTCGGTTCCCCCCAGGCGTGCATTAATTTTCAGATCGTCCAGATTGATCTTGCTTTTCTTTAGCCCCTGTTTAATAGCCTCCAGGGTACCGCTACCGCGCTCACGTATGGCCAGGGGCATATTCAGGATCTCCCGGAGCGGATATTCCTTTTTCTTTACCAGCGGATTGTTGTGGCTGCAAACAGCTACAATCTGGTCTTTCAGGAATGGCAGATAGGTCACATTGCTCAGTTTGCCCTTCTCTTCCGTCACCCCGATATTGATCTCTTTGTTTATCAGGGCGTCCAATACGATCTCACTGTTCCTGTTCAGCAGAGAGATCTCCACCCGGGGATATTCCAGGTTGAAGGCCGACATCACCCGGGGAAGTATATACAAAGCCGCCGTCGTACTGGCGCCAAGGTTGAGCACCCCGCTTGCCTGAAGCTTGTCCTTCATGACGGATATGTCAAATTCCGTCTCCTGCTGTATCATCTTCACCGTCAGCAGCCTTTTATACAGTAATTGACCCGCCTCTGTCAGCTCTATATGCAGCCCCTTCCGCTCGAATAGCTTAGTCTGATATTGCTCCTCCAGACTCTTGATATGCCCGCTTACCGCAGGCTGGGAGATGAATAATACCTCGCTGGCCCTGGAAAAGCTTTTCTCCCGGGCTACCTCCATAAATACCAGATGTCGGGTCGATAACATAACCGTTGTATTTACGGCCAAGGTATTTAAAATAGCTAATTGCTCCAACAAGCACCATCCCACAAAAAATATTTACCACAATATCAATTAGTTGCATTTATATTTAAACTGAAACTTTCAGAATATTTTGAAAGTTCGAATATTAATACCTAGGTTTGTATCACAAAAGCAACCTTCTGCCAGTCACCTAAAATGTACCCGGTATGAACACACTCGCTTACATCATTTATCTCTTCATCACCTACCTGATAACTGTGCGCGTGGGTTTTATTTTTTACCGTAACGGACGAATATTTATCCTGGACCTGCTAAAGAACGACGTATCCCTTACAGATGCAATTAACCGCATATTACTAGTCGGTTACTACCTGGTAAATCTGGGTTATGCTGCACTGATGATCAGTACCTGGGATACAATTCTCAGCTGGACGGAGCTGTTATCATCTATAACGGTCATGACCGGAAAGATAGTGCTCACGCTGGCCACCATGCACTACTTCAACATGCTGGTGATCTATCTCATCAGTAAACGTAATAAATCAATTCTTCACCCTTAAAACACTGTTGTATGCAATCGTCTCTTAACTTCATCGCTTACCTGATCTATCTGCCCATTGTGATCATCCTGACATGGTATGTGGCGCACACACTGTTTAAAAACAGTAAAGTGTTTATGCTGGATATATTCCATGGTAAAACAGATATCGCTACTGCTACCAATAAGTTGTTTGAGACAGGCTTCTACCTGCTCAACCTGGGATTCGCCTTCTGGGTAATGGAAATATCATATGCTGTCAGCAATCAGCAAAGTTTGATGGAGATCCTGAGCGCCAAGATCGGCGGCTTCTGCATCTACCTGGGAGTAATGCTGTTCTTTAACCTCTACCTGTTCTTCCGTGGAAGGAGAAAAGCGAAAGCCAAATCCCTGTTACTCGCGTCTGTTCCAAAAATAGAAGGATAAACAATGGGCTGTCCCATATCCCTATACCGGTCTTCTCTATTGTTTACACCTCCAGCTCCAGGTGCTATGGCAAAAGGCCTGCACCTTCAGCATATATCGATACATACACAGAAACGCCCGCTCCGTTCCCGAAGCAGGCGTTCTTCTTTTAGCGATGGCGATCTTACTGTATCAACAATTTCTTCGTGATCACTTTCTCTCCTGATACATACTTCACCACATATACTCCTTTAGGTAACTGCGGAAGATTCAGCCGCACTTCCGCCTGTACTTTGGCTGTATATACCTGGTTGCCATTCAGATCATACACAAATACATACCCTTTACCACTATGATTGGAGATCATAATCTTTGCCTGTCCGTCTGTCGCCGGATTAGGCAGGATACGGATCTCAGGTGCTTTCTCCGTAATAACAGCGCCATGTGTAACAGCTGTCGTAGTTGCTGCCGCAGTCGCATTGGCCAGTATCACAGTGCCATAACCTGATGTGTTCTCATAGTTGTACAGGTTGCCGAACCATACCGCCTGACCATCACGCGTTCCTCCATTATCATCATCATCATAACCAGCATCAAAACCAAAGGATACACCCGCTGATGGCGTAATGCCCAGCTGCGACCATGGAATGCTGATCTCAACGGTATAACCTCCTGTGATGGCAGCATACGCATGTTGTACGCCTGTAACAGCTACCTTACTAAACAATGAACTGCTATTATATGCCTTGATGAACTGGTTGTCGTTTCCATCAAACACACTCAGCTTGTTATTATTCGCGTCGATGAATATTTCCACTGCATCATTATCCCACGAATCGGGTGAGTCTGAATACAAGGCTCCATCCAGCACCTTCACGCCAATGTAGAGGTTATTGGCATCCCAGAGCACGCCGAAAGTAGCGGTGTTATTCGGAGAACCTGTCGTCACTTTACTGATGGTCTGTGATAGGTTCCAGCTGCTTTCATTCAGACTGCCATTTACCGTAATCGTACCTGCTGCCGGACGTGCTTGTATGGTGCCCGGCTGATTAGGATCAGTGACAGTACCCACTGTAACCTGTACCTGGTCACTAGCCGTCAGACTGCCATCGCTCACCGTCAGCTGGAATACATAAGTGCTGCCATTGCTTAGCCCGGAAACTACCGGATTGGCGATCGCACTGTTGCTGATAGTTACCGCAGGACCGCTCACTTTTGTCCAGCTATAAGTAACCGCATTACCCTCCGGATCAGACCCTGTACCCTGTAAGGTCACAGTAGTGGTATTGGCTGCCAGTGTAACATCTGCACCTGCATTCGCTACAGGAGGCTGATTAGGAGTACCACTGCAGGTTGTCAGGTAAACAGTACCAAATACAGACGGATTTGAGAACGCTGTCGTATTCGTTGCAAATGATGCAATTTGTGCATCACGTGTACCATTATTGTCATCATCATCTATCTGCACATCCAGCCCTAATGGTTTACCCAGCGAAGCAGTAGTACCAATAGTCGTCCATGGAATAGCTACTTCAAGATTATAACCGGTCGCCGTAGCATACTGGCTGAAGTTAATACCAGTCGTCCTGGTCGCAGAGTTACCTCCCGTATGCACCGTATTATCATTCCAGCGGAAGCCCAGTTGAAAATCATTCGCTCCGTCATACGTAGCCCCTTTACTATTATCGCCATCGATGAATATTTCCACCACATCATCTTCCCACCAGTTGCCACCGGAATCAGAGATCTTTGTACCATCATTCACCTCTACCAACAGGTAAAGATTATTATTGTCATACATCGCTCTCCATTTGCCTGCATAATCAGACGGAAGACTACCCAGTACAACATTGCTGATATTCCTCACAGGAGCAATCGCCCAGGCGCCATCAATAGTTGCATCGATCACCGGAGGAGTGCCTGATACCTGTGCTATCACTGGTGATACACAAGGCGGATTATCATTATCTGCAATAGTGATCACTGCAACGGTATCACCTCCCAGATTATAGGATGCATCTTTCTGTAAGGTTAAACGCACTGTCTCCGGACCTTCAAATATCGCATCATTAACCGGTGTGATATTGATTGTAGCAGAAGGCTGCGCCGGCGTCAGGGTAATAGTACCACTCAACGCAGGACTGGCCGTATAATCGCTGGCACTGGCCGTACCGGTAACAGTATATTTTACACTGATGCTCTGTGACAGGGAAGAAGTGCTGACAGTAAACCTGCCAGCCGTTCCATTCTCGGAAGCATTAGGAATTGTTGCAATTACATTTACTCCCGGCAGGATGCTTACCTTCCTGGTAGCAGTAAAATTGCCGCTGGCAGTAGTCACGGTAATATTAGCCGTACCAAATCCCAGGGCAGTCACTTTACCCGTGGCATCCACAGACGCTACAGATGGATTGGAACTGCTCCAGGTCACGTTCTTATTGGTCGCATCTACCGGTATAATATCAGCTGTCAGTTGCAGGGTTTGACCTTCGGTAAGCGTTGTATCATTCGCCGGCTTTATCGTAACACCCGATACCGGAATATTGATGTTCTGTATGATGAGCTGGAAATTAGTATTCCGGTTGATATATGCACCTGATTCCGCGTTGGTAACTGTCAGATTATTGAATGTCGCCGTCTGAGAGCCAGCCTGCACATACAATCCGAAACCTCCATATACGTCTGCAGGAACATCACGTACAACAGGATCCAATCCTGTACCATCAATAGTGGTGTTGTTGAATACCAGATGATGAAGATTATTCCCATATATCTGAATACCATCGCGTTGAGAACGAAGAATAGTATTGTTGTCGAACTGCATATTGAAGATGCCACTACCGCCTGCATAAAACTCAATAGCGCCTCTCTTCTGATTCCAAAGATCATAACTGGTACCGCAACCCGTCATAGTGTTTTCATACACTTTGATAACATCTCCGGGATATTCAAACGTAAATCCGGGGAAGTCATTTGTAAAACGGATGGCAGAGCCACCAACACCGTCTTTGATGTAGTTATGATGGATCTCATGCCCTGTACCTCCAAAGAGCGCAATACTACCCGCACGCCAGTTATTCTCAATCGTATTGTACCTGAAAATGTTATTGCGGCAGGTCTCATTGTTGCCAGCCACATTAGCCGGCCATACCGCCAGACCATCATCGCCGTTATTTCTCACGCTACTTTGCTCAACTACAGAACCGGAAGTACCCTGACAGAAGTTCACGCCATCTGCATAGTTATTCCTGATGCGGCATTTGGAAATAACCAGGTCCCTGGTAATATCGATCGGATACGGAGGATCGTAACCTGCTATCCAGAAGCCACACTCAAAGTGTTCCACCCAGATGTCATGTATCCGGGAACCGGTACCATAAGTACCCATAAAGCCTTTATAGGTCTTGTACATCTCACCCGGCAGCCTTGGATTCGGCTCATCATATTTCAGACGGTCGTTATTGATGGTGCTGAGTGTAAAATGGGAGATCTCTACATTGCTGGCACGTCCCATAATGCCGCCATAGAATTGTTTGTCGGTCGAGAAATACACTTCCGTGTACCAGATACCGGCGCCCTGGATCTTCATATTGCTGACATTCAGGGGTAGCTTATCACTCAACATAAAACGACCGGCCGGAATATACACATGTTTTCCCTGTGCCGACGCAGCAGCGATACATGCATTAAAGGCGGCAAAATCGTCTGTCTGGTCATTGGCCACAGCGCCATAATCTGTCACTGAAAGATAATTGGCTGGCTGAGGTAATGCCCCAGGAACAGGCTCCAGCTCAATGAAGTCAACGCCATAGGTAATAGCGTCTCCATTGTCTTTCCGGATGCTGAGTTTATCACCCGCATTCAGCGGATTATCCAGCCGGAAATGCACTTCATCAAAACGCATAAAGGTCTTGCCTCCGGGCGTCTGTACCGGATCTGCCGCAGGGAAATACTGGTAAGCCCAGTAGGAGGAGAGGTTGATGTCTCGCACCTTTGTACCGTTCACATACAGACCGAGTGCACCACTTCTTCCTGCGCCGGTATTATCATCGGGCAGGGTAAAACGAAGCGTCACGCCCTGGGCCGCCTGCGTCAGTGTCCATTCAACGCTGGCATTGTTGCTGCCGAGGCTTACATACTTCTGGTCAGACGCCTCCGATGCAATGTCAGTCTGAATAAACTGGGGAGATTGCTGTAACGCTGCGCCGCCATCGAGCGTAGCATTCTCTGATTCATAACGGGTGTAGGGCAACTGGTATGCACCGCGGGGTAATCCGTCGCTTTGTGCAAATGAAGCCATACTCTGTATCAGTAACAGCATAAAAAGAGTGAGCTGGTACCAGCCAGGAACTTTCCTGAGGTACTTGGACCGGGCAGGACCAGCCTGCGTAATGGAGGCGCGATACCGCGCTTTCGAGGGAAAAGAAACGGGTTTTCTCATTATGGTAGGTATTTAAAGACATGAGTTTATCCCAGGACCTCTCAGTGTCAACAACGTGGTAATGTTTTTCATCCGTGGTAATATCAAAGGACGTGAAGTCGGCTGAAATGGGCAAGTAGTACGGAGAAAATATAGAAAATACGGTGCTCACAGAAGGTTGGTTTGCTTCTAATGGTTTCAGAATTAATTCACTGTAGATATATGGTTGTCTTAATTGATATAGGTTATTTTGAGACGATTCTGCAGTACTGAGCCTGAGATGGCGACGCCTTAAAACGGGATTTTGACCAGATTATTTTGTTTACTTTAGCGGCGACTTATGAAATAATATCTATGGAACTCCGTACCGCCCGAAGTCATTATAATACCTTTTATATGATCCTGTTGGGGATCATCATCGGGATATTAGTAGGTGCCTGGATGGGAAGCATAAACTGGTATGCTATATTGATCCTTTCCGCTCCAATGCTACTGCCCTATATATTTTACCGCATTATTCTTTCAATTGATATTGTAGATGAACAACTGGTTCTGAAGAGTATGAATTTCTTCTCGAAAAGGACAACCATCTTTAGCATTAAGGAAGTGGAGTTACAGCTTTATCATATCCCTCCGGTTGGCAGGAGAAAGGGATTTTATTCGATGTATATTATAAAGGAAGGTAAGGTCCTTCACCGGATAGATCATGACGTGGCGGAGCTTGCCGTTTTCATTGAGCGTTTCAATCGGAAAAAGACAACTGTTTAATAGTTAAATTCTTGCAATGGAGATTAAATCCCGGTTTTCCAACAGGAGAGCCATGCTGCTTACGTTCATATCGTTTATAATCCTGATTGTACTGGTTCGTCTTGGATACATTCAGGCTAGCAGCCTTCTGATTGGAGGTTTGGTAGGGATCCTGGGGTTGGCTAAGCCGGACGTATCTTCAGTAGCAGTTAACGAAGCTGGGATCACGCTGAAATGGAGTAAATATTTCATCGAGCGTACACTAAGCCGTCCACTGGATAATATTTCGCTGGAAATTATCTACTCTGGCTCTACAGGTAAGCCTAAAGATGCTATTTTAAATGTATTTGAAGGCACAAAGTGCATTCACCAGGTATATGCCACATATGGATTTACTGAAGATGACTTTAGGAAATTTATCCTGGCATTCAATGATTTGAAAACTGCAGCCCGCGTTTGAGGTAAAACGTCGTGCTGTGGTTTCAGGTAGGATGGCGGTCGGCGCCGACCGCCATCCCATACTGAAACCGCAGCTACTTAGCGTCAATAAACGGGTGTATCCAAAGCAACACCAGGATCCATATCAACTACTCTTTGCTGAAAGAGTACATAAAATTTTCTCCCACGATAAAACAAGCATAGCCAATAATCCCCCACATCACTTCAAAAAAACAAAAGGAAAAATAACTGTAATAATGACAATTATACTATATTCATAATGAATTTCACTGTTAGCATGAAAAACACCGGGAGTACTGACCGGTCCGGACCTCTAGTGTAGTAAACAAATCTCCGAAACCCAATTAAAACCCATCGTTATGAAAACGCTTTACGCTTTCTTAGCGCTGCTGCTCTTTGCCCATACCTATGGGTTTGCGCAGCAGGCTAACCCAGTCACTTATTCTGGTACAGTAACAGATTCAACAGGCGTCCCAATCCCCGGAGCCACCGTCGTAGTAAGGAACAGTAACAAAGGAGTTGTAACAAAGAACGACGGTTCATTCACCATTCAAGCCACGCCCGGCACAACAATTTACGTCAGCATCGTAGGCTTCCAGCCGAAAGAAGTCCTGCTCGGCAATCAAACAAAATTACTGGTGACAGTAACCTCACAAGCCAGTAATCTCACAGACATCATCGTAGTAGGTTACGGTACCCAAAGAAAGGCATCCGTAACAGGGGCCGTCAGTACGGTGAAATCGGCCGACCTGGTAAGAACGCCGGCAACTACCACCTCCGCTGCTTTAGTGGGGAAAATGCCCGGTATAACGGCCCGCGCTACTGACTCGCGACCAGGGAACGGAACTAATATCCAGATCCGTAACCTCGGTAGCCCACTCTTCGTAATTGATGGTATACCTTATACCGGTAGTACCGCGACAACCGGATTCGGTTTCACCACCGGCTCAGGACAGGACATCTTCAATAACCTCGGACTGGACGATATCGAGAATATCACCATTCTGAAAGATGCTTCTGCCTCTATCTACGGATTGAGAGCCGGTAATGGCGTGGTACTGGTCACGACAAAGAAAGGCCGGAAGAATGAGCAACCCAACATCAACCTTTCAGGTTACTACGGCTTCCAGAATTTCACCCGTTATCCTCATCCTGCTAACGCCGGACAATACGTACGCGCCCTGCTGGAATCAGAACAAAACCTGGGACGCGACCCCTCCTTACTCTATAAACCTGGAGAATTGGCAAAGTGGGAAGCCGGTACAGAGAAAGGGTACAAGAGCTACGACTATTACAAAGAAGTACTCCGTCCCAATGTGCCGCAGTACTACGTTAGCGCCAACGCCTCCGGCGGCTCACAACGCTCCAGCTATTACATGTCTGTCAGCCGCCTGAAACAGGATGCCGTGATCAAAGATTACAGCTTTGAACGTACCAACCTGCAGGCGAACCTGGAAAGCAGCCTGGCCAAAGGGCTGAAAGTAGGTACACAGATCAGCGCCAGACTGGAAAAGAGACACAATGTGGGCGTACCCGGACTGGACGACTACTTCAACCCCTTCCTGAGCATCTTCAGTATGTGGCCTACAGAAAGCCCATATGCTAATGATAATCCGAAGTACATCAACCAGACACACAACGTGAATGTAAATCCTGTCACCTACAGGGATGATGTCACCGGCTATGTAGACGAATGGTGGAGAGGTATGAACGTCAATCTCAATGCACAATACGATCTGCCTTTCGGACTAAGTATAAAAGGTATCTACTCGTACAATTTCCTCAATGAAGAATTTGACGGTTTCGAATATACCTGGAACGCGTACAAGTACAACGCTACCACAGACAGCTATTACACTGAACCCGGCTTCGGCAATCAGAATCCCTGGAGGGAAAGACACAAGAGGAACGTCATCTCCCGTTATGCACAGTTCCAGATGAGCTTTGCCAGGAAATTCGGCGATCATAATATCTCCGCAGTAGGCGCATATGAATTGTCTGACTACGACAACTCCTATTACGTAGTACACACCATCCCTACAAATAACTACGTACCTACACAGTACCTGGTGGAACAGGACTACCTGTCAGATGAATGGTCGCTGGAAGCAAGGGCTGGTTATATCGGCAGGATCAACTACGACTATAAGTCAAAATATCTCCTGGAAGTACTGGGACGCTATGATGGTTCTTACCTCTACGCCCGTGGCAAGCGATGGGGCTTCTTTCCCGGTGTCTCCCTGGGTTGGAGGATCTCTGAAGAACCCTGGCTGAAAGGCCGTTTCGGGAATGCACTGAACGACCTGAAATTAAGGGCCTCTTACGGAGAAACAGGAAGTGAAATAGGCTTTTCAGATGGTAACCCGCCCAACGCATTCAGCTATCTCTCAGGATACAATTTCAACCAGGGAGGCGCTGTTATGAACGGCAGTTATGTAATCGGTTTAAGGCCCCGCGGATTACCGGTAACTGAGCTCTCATGGGTAAAGAACAGGTCTATCAACGCAGGTGTAGATTTCACAGTCTGGAACAATCGTATCAGCGGTCAGTTCGATGTATTTGAACGCCGCCGTTCCGGTCTGCCCGCCGCCCGTTATGATGTATTGCTGCCCAGTGAAGTGGGTTATTCATTGCCCAACGCTAACCTGAATGCAGATGCCACACGCGGTATTGAAGGAATGGTAACTTATACCGGGCAGTCAGGTGAAGTGAATTATTCACTGGCGGTAAATGCCACTTATGCAAGACTGAGGTCGAGGAGTACCTACAAGCCCCGTTTCGGTAATGCCTGGGATCAATACCGCAGCTCCATTGAAAATCGATGGGCAAACGTTACCTGGGGCTATCATGTAGTGGGCCGCTTTGAGTCGGAAGAGCAGATAAAAACCTATGATATCGATAATGATGGCAGGGGGAACCGCACAGAACTGCCGGGCGATTTCCGGTATGAAGACGTGAACGGTGATAAGATCATCAACGGCCTCGACCAGCGTCCCATTGGTTACGCACAGGGCGCGCAACCTTATGTGAGCTTTGGCATTAACGGTAGTGTTGCATGGAAAGGCTTCACATTACGATTCGACTTTGCCGGCGCTACTATGCAGTCATATCTGCGCGACTGGGAACTGCGTTATCCTTTCCAGAATAATGGCTCTTCTCCCGCCTATATGCTGACGGACCGCTGGCACAGAGAAGACCCTTACAATCCTGGCAGCAGGTGGATCGGCGGTAAATATCCCGCTATCAGGAAAGATAATACCTCGCATGTGAACTATGCTGTAAACGATTTCTGGATCACCAATGTGCGTTATATCAGGTTGAAGAACCTGGAACTGGGTTACAACTTCTCCCGCGATCTGATTAAACGTGTTGGCCTCTCTGCTTTGCATGTATATGTCAACGGCACAAACCTGTTCTCTTTCGATAACGTGAAGGAATATGAAATTGACCCTGAGATCAGCTCTACCAACGGATTGGTATACCCGCAGCAACGCCTGTACAACTTTGGTTTTAATGTATCCTTCTAAGACTTCCTTAATGCTTATTATATGAAACGATTATATACGCTTTCCCTCCTGACCCTGTTGCTGACAGGCTGTATGAAAGACTGGCTGGACAGGGAGCCACGTACTATTCTATCTGACGAACAGGTATGGAATGACCCTAAACAGATAGTGGCCTTACTCGCGAATTTCTACGACAGGATCCCGGCAGAAACAGGACTGGGTGATGTAAACGATGGTGCCGACGGACGATTGTTCCAGTGGCGTAACATGGCCGATTATGATGAAGCCATGTGGAGTGGACAATCCAATGAAGATGGTCGCAATAACATCGGCTCCTATGCCTTTAACAGGTGGTATTTATGGAACTATACCTATATCCGTGATATTAACCTGGCGCTGGAAAATATTGAGAAATACGGTGTGAGCCTCTCGGAGGAGGCCAAGAAACAATATTCCTCAGAATTACGTTTTCTGCGCGCACTCAATTACTTCAACCTGGTAAAGAGAATGGGAGGTGTGCCACTGGTCACCAAACAGCTCATTTACGACTATTCCGGAAACGTAGCAGACCTGCAGCAGGCCCGCGCAAAAGAATCAGAAGTTTATGACTTCATTGCAGCTGAAATAGATGCCGTCAAAGACCAGCTGGGGAATGCCGGTAGCACCACCCGTGCCAACAAATATACAGCCCTGGCTTTGAAGAGTCGCGCTATGCTGTACGCAGGTTCACTCGCAAAATACAACAGCCTTATGCCGGTACCTATTACAACGCCAGGTGGTGAGGTTGGTATACCCGGCAGTATGGCGAATAGCTACTATCAAAAGGCGCTCGATGCCTCCAAAGAGATCATCAACAGCGGGCCCTACTCACTGTACAGGAACAACCCTGATCCCGGTGAGAACTTCTTCGAGGCCGTTACAAAAAAAGCCTCCAACCGTGAAGTGATCTTTGTGAAAGACTACCTGTTGCCCACCCGCAAACACTGGTTTTCATACGATAATATCGCCCGCGGTATCAGGGAAGACAACCTGGGCTCTTCATCTGTAGTACCATCCCTGAACCTGGTGGAAAGTTTTGAATATAAAGATGGTTCAGATGGTGCGCTGAGAACACGCACGCCTGATAACAGCGACTATATCTACTACGATAAGCTGTCGGATATCTTTGCCAATAAAGATGGACGTTTGTATGGCACCATCATCTATCCCGGTACTTCTTTCAAAAGCCTGCCGGTAGCCATACAGGCAGGTGTGCTGGTGTGGAACAGCGCCCGTAATGCATATGATGTGATCGAAGGAAGCGACCTCGGTACAACCTACAGCGACGGTAAATTGCTGACTGGTTCGTCAGGTCCCCACCGCTCTATACAGGAAGTGTCAAATACAGGATTTTATCTCAGGAAGTATATAGACCCTAACGATAAAACAAGCACCAGGGGTATTCAAAGTGATGTATGGTGGGTTTGGTTCCGACTGGGAGAAATATATCTGAATGCTGCGGAAGCAGCCTTCGAACTGGGACAGACGGGAGATGCATTGCTTTATATCAATGCGCTGCGTGAGAGAGCAGGCTTTGGTGCCAACAGTCTTTCATCGCTGACAATAGACAGGATACGGAATGAACGCAGGGTAGAACTGGCATTTGAAGATCACCGTGTATGGGACCTGAAACGCTGGCGTATAGCAGACAAGATCTGGAACGGAGATGCTTCCAATCCCAATGCGATGATCTACGCTTTGTATCCTTATCGCGTAATACGCCCTGGTGATGCTGCCCGCGACGGAAAATACGTCTTCGTGAAAATGGTCGCCCCGCGTTTCAGAACGCCCCGCTTCTTCCAGCTGGGAAACTATTATACCGCTATCAACCAGGCGGTGCTGAACAACAATCCGAAGATCGTCAAGAACCCTTTTCAGTAACCTGTTAACATGTACGATATGAACAAAATAGTATCATCCTCTTTCATTGCTATGGCGCTAGGCATGCTGATAACAGGATGTAAAAAGGATAACTATGAAAAGCCAACATCCATCCTTTCCGGTAAGGTGATCTACAATAAAGAGGCTGTGGGCGTCCGCTCCAATGGCGTCCAGCTGGAACTCTGGCAACATGGTTTTCAGTTGTTTACAAAGATCCCCGTGTATGTAGCGCAGGACGGTACCTTCTCTGCCTCATTGTTTGACGGCAATTACAAACTGGTACGGCTGCCTGGCAATGGCCCCTGGGTGAATAATACAGACTCTATTGACATTACCGTAAATGGCGGTACGACCGTAGAAGTGCCGGTGCAGCCTTATTTCATCATCAAAAATGCCACGGCCGGTAAAAGCGGAACTAAAGTAACTGCCACATTCTCAATAGAAAGGGTCAATGCGTCTCAGCCACTGGAGTCGGCAACGCTGTACCTGGGTAAAACGAATATTGTAGATGCCGTCAATAACCTCAAAGCTGCATCGCTAAGCGCCGGGGCAATCGGAGACATTACAGCCCCTGTTACGATCAATGTGGACATTCCCGCCACTTTATCGGGAGAACCGTTTTTTTTCGCCCGTATAGGCGTTAAAACAGCAGGTGTAGGAGAGCTGATCTATACACAACCGATTAAGATTGAATAGATAGGACTCATAATCACTCCTGTAAAGCCCGCCAGAGAGGTTTACTCTTTTTGGCGGGCTTTATAATATCCTGTAAACCAATTGAACAAAGCAAGTAGCATCTTTTCGTTTAAAACATTATTTTTATTCAAAATGTAGAAGAATGTACCTGGAAATACTGAAGCAGAACCTACTATCCCGATGGAAACAGGCATTTCAAGAGTTTGATCGCTTACAGGAATATAAAACCAACGTCACCACCGAAAAATATATCCCAGGCTTCCGCTATAACTTAGAAGACTATGGCACACCCGCTTTCCTGCAGCCCGAAGAAAAATTATTTCCAGTAGCAGCAGTCAGGGAGATCAACGATTATCATTTTTATGGATTCTCTGCCAACGGATTACCTTGTTATACTTCCTATGGTCATGCTGCCAACAATGTATTCTGGGAAGGTTACTATTCCTATGGTAAGGAATGGATCGAGTTTGTGGAGTATAACAAGGGTACAAAAATACCATCCTGTATCAAAAGGATCCAGTACGATGAGAACGGACAGAAAGTGGCTTATCAATCTTTACTTGTCATCGGTAGAGGAGAGGGAGATGCATACGCGGACATGAACGCAGATGAGAAAATAGCCAGCATCATGGACCACGAGCATTCACTATTTTGTAACATCGAAAGATATGAGCTATCTGCCGGACGTATTGAAAAGGGCTATTGTCTGAGCATTACACCCGGCGCAGGTGAATCTGAATACGAAAACATCTACAAATATAACAGCAACGGCATTCTGGATGAGATCAGAACTGTCTATGCATCCGGTGCAAGTAAATTGTCTTACGCACGCCCTGAAGAAAAACTGAACATACAGACCTTAATGGCTACCGTTGCCGAAAACATGGCAATCGCCATAGCGGATGCACTGGAAGCGCATCAGGTAGAAACGCCCTTATCCCTGCTGGAGCTGAATTATCATTACGCAGACGTGTATATTCCTTTACTGTCACCCCGTTCAGTAGCTTTCACAAAGATGATTTCGAAACAACATCCTGACGAAGATATTTTTGATCTCATCTTTCTGGCCACTGAGCTGGATCATGCATATCTTGACATTGCATCTGAGAGATTTGAGCGTCCCTTCACACAACTGATGCAGATCATCAGCAAAGAAGAGAAATGGGAAATGGGGAGTGTACTGCTGCGTAAAGTAGCGCATATTCTTACCTCAGAAAAATTATTCGGCAGGCTACCCGTGGGAGAAGAGTTTGCAGCATATGCCGTTGATTGGGGAATGGAAATGGAAGATTTTGAAGATGTGCTGCGGGAATGTGGTGTACCTGGAAAAATGATCAGCTCCTGGAAAGAGCGGGGGTGGTTATGATACGCTGATTATACTCGAATGAAAATATGAAACATAAAAAAAGGTTACAGCCACGGATGGGCTGTAACCGGATTTCTGAAATAACCACTCTTCTGGGGGGATGTTTAATCAAAAAGTTTACAAAACTGCAAAACGAAAAAATTCTTTATCTATAAAGTATAGGGAAACGCATAACAAGATTAACCTCGTTACAAGGAAATTCAACATAAATTCAAAAAGTATTCAAAGTATTAGCTCAAAAAATTGTCCCCCAAAATGAATGCTGTTCTACAAGCACAGATATAGAATAATTCTATATAATGATGGTACTTACGTAAGAAGATCTCATATGGATTTAAAGATCCCAAAAAAATGTTAAATTTTTTCTATCACACAATATTTCTCATCCTATATTTGTGATGAATCCGACTTAAAATCAATCTATAATGGAATTTGCACAACCGGACAGGGAAATATTCAATCAGTTGGTAACAATGAAAATGCCATACGGCAAATACAAGGATGTCTTACTATGCGACCTGCCGGTTTCTTATCTGGAATGGTTTCAGCGTAAAGGGTTTCCGGAAGGCAAGCTGGGGATGTTGCTGGCTACGCTGTATGAAATAAAACTGAACGGCCTTACGGGGCTGCTCACTCCCCTAAAAGGGAAATAGTTAATGGTCAGAAAATAGTTACGGGACCTATCACTCTCACAAATCATTTACACAGATCACTTCACTTCCTTGAACACTACAATACCATTATGGCCGCCAAACCCGAAAGTATTGCTCATCGCCACACTCACTTTCTTTTGCAGTGCATTGCCCATCACAATCTGTAAACCGGCAGGAATAGCCGGATCAGGATTGGTAGTATTGATAGTAGGAGGAACGATGCCATTATTGATACTCAATACGGACGCAATGGCTTCAATAGCACCTGCTGCGCCCAGCAGATGGCCGGTCATAGATTTAGTTGCACTGATAGACAGATGTTGCGGTGCTTCTCCAAACAGTGACCTGATAGCAGCCAGCTCACTCAGATCTCCCACCGGAGTAGAAGTTGCATGTGCATTCAGATAGTCGACATCCTGCGGAGTGAGTTCCGCATCTTCCAATGCCCTTTTCATCGCCTGTAGGGCGCCCAATCCTTCTGGATGTGTAGCAGTCATATGATAGGCATCAGCAGTCATAGCAGCGCCCACCACTTCCGCATAAATATGTGCGCCTCTGGCCACAGCATGTTCATATTCTTCCAGCACCAGTGCAGCCGCTCCTTCTCCCATCACAAAACCATCCCTATCTGTATCAAAGGGTCTGGAAGCAGTAGCAGGATCATCATTCCTGGTCGACATCGCTTTCATGGCGCAGAATCCTCCCACAGAAGCCTCCGTAATGGGCGCTTCAGAACCTCCTGTAATGATCACTTTTGCCTTACCCAGACGGATGTAGTTTAGTGCGTCCATAATGGCAGTATTGGAGGTAGAGCAGGCAGAAACAGTAGTATAGTTGATACCCATCAGGCCGAACCTGATAGAGATCATTCCCGAAGCCATATTGGCGATAAGTTTAGGCACAAAGTAAGGGTTGAAGCGTGGCACATAATTACCCAAAGTGTATTCCTTTACCTGTTCCTCAAAGGTCAGCATACCACCCTGACCGGAACCCCAGATGACGCCACTGTCAAACGGATCCATTTTGGAGAAATCCAGCCCTGAATCAGTAACTGCCTGTTGTGCTGCAATCAGTGCGTATTGTGTAAATGGATCTGTTTTGCGTATATCATTCCGGTCCAGCAATTTTGCCGGGTCATAGTCCTTTAGTTCACAGGCAAACTGCGTTCTGAAAGGGTCGGGATTGAACTTTGTAATACGCGCAGCTCCGCTCTTTCCTGCTACCAGGTTGTTCCAGAAATCAGCCACATTATTACCAATCGGCGTCAGTGCGCCCAATCCGGTAATGACTGCTCTTTTTAATGTTTGCATGTATCTTATTTATTTTATTTGCTCGTTGATTATAACTTGATTTTAACTTTTGTTGTCTTTTCCCGTGGGATGCTTGCAGCTGTTACTACTCATCCTCCTACGTTCCCCAACAATCACTTCCCCGCACCTAAATCCCTCAACAACTGATTCGTAATCCTGCCAAACACCTTATTCCCCATTACCCTGCTCAACAGTAATGATGCCAGAAGATTACTTATCACCAGCAGCGCCCGATCATACGCATCCCCCTCAAACCGGAACAACCCTTTCTCACGCCCCTTTTCGAGACAGGCGCCAGTCCATTTCAAAATAGCCGCCGACAAATCTGTAATCTTTTCCTGCAAAGGTTCCGGTAGGGTCTCATAATCAGGTGATAATGACCCCATCAGACACACCAACCCCTCCTTATGCTTTTTACTAAACGTCTCAAACAGGAACTTTAACTGTTTATCCTCCGGCTGCGTCACCAGCCTGCCTGTACTCGCTATAAAATGTTGCAGCTCAACCTCTATCACCGCCACGCCCAGATCAGTTTTAGTAGGAAAATGGTAGTGGATGGCAGCATTCTTTATTTCCAGAGGATCAGATATATCCTTATAGCTAAAGGCATTATACCCCCTGGTCTTAATCAGCTGGTCCGCCAGCGAAACAATTCTTTCTTTAGTATCCTGCATAGTGCAAAATTACTTACTTGTAAGTAAGTATGCAAATTATTCGCCCTGGCATTCTTATTGAGCAATAAGTCATAAATTGGAAGCATGGCTACAACACACAATAAAGAACTCGTAAAGACACTGGAACAATTACTAATTGGCGGGCATGCACACGCTACTTTCGATGACGCTGTAAAAGGTCTGCCTGCTGAACTGAGAGGTGTAGTGCCGGAAGGGATGCCATATAGCATCTGGCAATTAGTAGAACATATCCGGATAACACAATGGGATATACTGGAATTCTCCCGCAACGCTAAACACGAGTCGCCATCATGGCCGGAAGGATACTGGCCCGAAGAAACAGTGCCTGCCAATGACGCTGCCTGGAAAAAATGCCTGGCGCAGATCAAAAATGACCTGAAAGAATTTATCGATTTGTTAAAAGATCCTGATGCTGACCTATACGCGCCTTTTGCACATGGCGACGGACAGCACCTGCTACGTGAAGCATTGCTGATTGCAGATCATACAAGCTATCACACCGGTGAAATTATTGTGTTGAGAAGACTATTGGGCGCCTGGAAATAAAAAAGAGAAGCTGCCCCTGGTTGAAATACCAACGGGCAGCCTCATATTTTTCTCTGGCATTAAATGCACAACCACATACAGTCGGCAAACCATCTGCGACTGTCAAAGAAATCAGCTACAGTTTCAAAGCCTGACTGTGTCGCCATCTGCTCTATGGATTCCAGATCATACTTCTGCGATATCTCCATATATACAGGCTCGTGCAATCCGAAATGAAATGTCTGACCGCTGATCTTTACATCCTGTTCTTCCAGGCTGACAAGATGGCTTTTACAAGCCCCTGTGCCGGGATCATAACTGGCATAATGATCAAACTTGCTGATATCAAAATTGCCCCCCAATTCCCGGTTAATGCGTTTCAGCAGATTAAGGTTAAAATCCCTCGTAAAACCAGCTGCGTCATTATAAGCATCCAGAATGATCTGCGGATGTTTTTTCAAATCGAAACCAATGATCACCAAATCGCCCGGCTGCAGATAGTTGCGTAATTGACGACAAAACTTCCTCGCCTCAGTTGGTGTGAAGTTGCCGATATTACCACCCATACACAAGGCTACTTTTGTCTTCCGTGATAATATACCTGCCTGCTGTAACATGTCGAAATACTCCCCATGTAGTCCATGTACTTTGAGGGCCGGCAACTGCTGTGGTAGTGAGTGCTCCAGCTGAGTGATCACATTACCGGAAATATCCACCGGGTAATATGTAAAATCCTGTCCAGTCTTCAGTAACTCCTTCAACAGGTGAATGGATTTTGTAGCATCCCCGGCGCCCAGCTCCACCACGTCGAAATGACTGGTATGAGAGAGTATCGTCTGACTGATCGCGGCAGACTGCTCCCGCAATATTTCCATTTCGCAATTGGTCAGATAGTATTCATGGCAACGCATGATCTCCTGGAAAAGGCGGTCGCCCTCAGCATCATAGAAATACTTGGAGTCCAGGTGTTTGTTTTTTGCGCTGAGCCCGCGGATCACATCCTGGGAGAAGATCTCCCGTTGATCCTGTTTTAATGGAACTAATACCGTATGCATTACAGAGGTGGTGGCCATAATGTAATTATTAGTGTAATAAGAATAAGTTTATTTCGCCAGTCTGATACCAGTAAACTGCCATCTCAGGGAAGGATGGAAGAAATTGCGATAGGTAAGACGGCTGTGATTAGGCGGCGTTACTTCAGAGCCTCCACGCAGCACCATCTGGCTGACCATGAATTTACCGTTGTATTCACCGATCGCTCCCGGCGCTTTGGCAAAGCCCGGATAAGGAAGGTAAGCACTCTCTGTCCATTCCCAGCGTTGCCCCCATGACAATTGCGGCGCTGCAGCTTCCCATTCAAATTCAGTAGGAAGACGCATGCCCTTCCATGAAGCATAAGCAGTAGCTTCATAATAACTGATATGACACAACGGATCATCACCAGCTACAGGTTGCAATCCCTGCCAGGTATAATGTTTCCATTGGCCATCTACAAAATGCCAGTATAATGGCGCTTTCGCCTGCTCCCTTTTCACCCAATCCCAGCCTTCCGCATGCCAGTGACGGAAATCACTGTAGCCGCCTGCTTCCATGAATTCCAGGTATTCCGCATTGGTGACAAGCTTTGTACTGATCTGATAATCCTGCAGGTACACGGTATGCCTGCCCAACTCATTATCAAAACAGAAACCGTCCCCTTTATAACCAATCTCATATAGTCCTGCCGGCATTTGGAGGAAAGGCTGCGTTGTAGCAGGCGCTGTAAAGCTGGTAACTGCTGTATCGGAGTATGCCGGCATTAGGGGATTGTGCCCCAGTATGTATTTGATATCCGTATACAATAACTCCTGGTGCTGTTCCTCATGGTTCAGCCCCAATACGACCAGTGCACGTATTTCATCGGTCAGCGCTGTGTCCAGGAAAGACTGCATGGCTTTGTCCACATGTTCACGGTAACGCATGATGTCTTCAACAGCAGGGCGGCTTAAGTTGCCCCTGTCTGTACGGATCACGCGGGCGCCCACTGTTTCGTAATAGCTGTTGAATACGAAATTGTAGTTTGGATCAAATTCTTTATAACCGGGAAAGTGTGGTTTTAAAAGAAATGTTTCGAAGAACCAGGTGGTGTGTCCGAGGTGCCATTTCGGCGGACTAACATCCACGACCGGCTGCACTACATAGTCTTCCGTTTTCAAGGGTGCGCAGATATGCATGGATCTTTTCCGCACGGTATTAAAATCATTTTTCAATTGCATATACTGGTGGTTAGTGATGCAGTAAATATTCCTTTAAGTCTGATATAGAGGTAATATGCAGATCTGCAGCCTGTTGCCTGCGCATCATCAATGCATATGTATTATTGAACCCGATAGGAGGCAGCCATCTGATGTGGTACCGTTGCATAAATTCCCTCGAAACATAGTCATATACTTTTTGCTTGTCGCTGACCAATGTATCAACGACAGATTTGTCTGCCTTCAGGATGACCAGTAAACCGGTGCCGGAGTATTCCGGATAAAGATCTATCTGACCATTAGTAAGTGCATCAAAGCATATTTTGGTGCCTCCCAGTCCAGTTTTAGTAATAGCTTCCAGTTCTGTATACCCGTTCACCAGCAATTTGTACATATTGGCAAGGATATATCCGTCTCCGAATATCTTGGCGCCTATTACGACAGGTCCTTTAGTACCATGTTTCGCTGCCTGTAATAAACCTTTAGCTTTTAAAAAATCACTGGCCACAACAGCCGGATCCTGTTTCAGGTAATCGACCCTGTAGTTCAGCTCAGTCATTACACTATCATTAATTATACCAGATAGTTTATTCAGCGCAGGAGCCAGTTCCGGGTACTTATCGAGCGTCTCCTGACGTACGATCGGCGCTGCATAATACGGCGGAAAAATATGTTTGTCGTCCGTAAGTGACTGAAGATCAAAAGCCTTTACCCTGCCATCTGTCGTACTGCCACTGATGACATCCAGGGTCTTTTCATAGGCCGCTTTGTACATGATCATGTCACTAATTACGACAGTACGCATCTTCAGTCCATATACCTGTTTTAGCCCCAGATTACCGTCTTTCCGCCCCATGAATTCTGGCGTGAATCCCGCTACCAGACTGGTTCCATAGGCCGCCGGCAAGAGGTAGAAAGATGACAGGATCAACAACAGAAAGGGTAGGAGGTAGAGTGCCGTTTTGACCTTCTGCATCCTTAGTTTCTGCAGGCGGGCTACCGCCCAGTCGAAGATGATGGCCAGTAAAGCTGCCGGAATGGCACCTGCAAGTATCATATTGGTATTATTAAGGGCAATTCCGCCAAAAATGAATTCTCCCAATCCGCCGGCTGCTATATATGCTGCCAGGGTTGCCACCCCCACATTAATAACGGTCGCTGTTCTGATACCTGCCAGCAATACGGGCATAGCCAGTGGCAGTTGCACCTTGTAAAGCAGCTGTCTTTTACTCATCCCCATTCCTGTAGCTGCATCTATCACAACAGGATCGACCTGAAGAATGCCGGTATAAGTATTCCTGATAATAGGCAATAAAGCGTACAGGAATAACGCCATAATTGCCGGCTTGGCCCCTATACCTAACAAGGGTATCATAAACCCTAATAAGGCAATGCTCGGAATGGTCTGCAACACGCCGGCAATGCCGAGTACAATGCCCGCCAGTTTTTTCCGCCGGGTAATAAGAATGCCCAGCGGCACGCCTATGACCACTGCAATTAAAAGAGAAATAAATGTAAGCCCGATATGTTGCAACGTTTGCTCCAGCAGTTTGCCGGCCTGTTGCTGCACAAATTCAGGAAAGCCTGGTTGATCTTCCATGTCCGTTGACAGTTTGCTTGTATTGTCTAAAGGCGTGCATCAATTCGCTGGTGTCAATGCGAACGAGCTTGTCTTCAAATGCGATGTTGACAGGAGCAGATAGCGTAGTCATCTGCTCAAGCGCTTCCCAGCAGGAGTTTCCCCCCTTCAGGACAGGCGCATGATTTTCTCCGGGTATAGTATTGCCGAGCCAGGGCTTAATATCTGTTAGCCGGAGTGCATTCAACTCCAGCCAAAAGCGTTGCTCATGAAAAAAGTTGCTGACAAAATCATTTACCGGATTGAAAAGGAGTTCTGTTGGTGTACCGGTTTGCTGTATAACTCCCTGGTCCATCAGGCAGATGCGGTTGCCCAGTTCAAATGCTTCCGGCACATCATGTGTTACCATGATCACTGTTTTGTTATGGATCTCATCCAGTGATCTGAATTCCTTTCTGACACTGACCCTTGTTACGGGGTCGAGCGCCCCGAACGGTTCGTCCATTAGCAATACCAGCGGATCAGCTGCCAGCGCCCTGGCCAGCCCGACTCTTTGCTGTTGTCCGCCACTCAGTTGCTGCGGATACGCATGATAATGATCTGCGACAGATAAACGCAGCTTTTCCATGAGAGAATGTGTCCGCTCTTCTATACGTTTTT
Source organism: Chitinophaga sp. CF418 (assembly GCF_900142925.1). Lineage (GTDB taxonomy): Bacteria > Bacteroidota > Bacteroidia > Chitinophagales > Chitinophagaceae > Chitinophaga. The sequence goes on along the minus strand of NZ_FRCN01000008.1, from coordinate 238,409 downwards.
TATCCCATTTGAGTAAAGTGGGGACGATACCGATGTTTTCAGCTACTGTATAGTGAGGAAACAGGCCATTCTCCTGCAGCACATACCCGATATTCCGTCGTAGTGATTCAATTTGCTGTGTATTTACCGGTTCTCCATTCACAAGGATCTGTCCACTATCAGGCGCAATCAGCCGGTTGATCATGCGCAGTGTCGTAGTCTTTCCACTACCGCTCGTGCCAAGCAATACCAGTGTTTCCCCCGTGTTCACTTCGAAGGAGACATCCCTGACAGCCGGTTTGCCGTTATGGAAGGATTTGTTGACATGTTCAAGTTTTATCATGGTTGGGATTCATTGAGGATTTTAATCCGCAATTTGTTGCGGAACTGGCTATTTATCCAGTGTCATAAATAAATTGTTGATTGATTCTGCATATAATGGATGCGCAAAGATCATTTCTTTTAACTGTGTGACAGTCAGCCCTCCCAGCATGGCCATCTGTAACGCCGACATCACTTCTCCGCCTTCCGGCCCCAAGATAGCAACTCCCAGTAATTTATCCGTATTTGAATCTATAACAGCTTTCATAAATCCCTGTGTATTGCCTGTTTCAATTGCTCTCGCTACTCTGGTCATATCAAGACAGGCCACCTTTATCTTGTAACCAGCCTCTTTTGCCTCTTTTTCTGTAAGCCCTACACGTCCCAGCTGAGGGTCGGTGAACATACAATAGGGAATAGGCCTGTCCTTGATGGAAATGTTTTCCATATGGATAAGGTTCTTGTAAAGCACCAGATGATCATTGTAGGAAATATGTGTGAACGCAGGACCTCCTTTTACATCCCCCAGCGCATAGATCCCCGGAACATTCGTTTCAAGTTTATCATTTACAGCTATGTATCCTTTTTCATCGAGGACAAGTCCTGTTTTTTCCGGCTGTAGTGACTTTGACTGGGGAGTACGACCTGTTGCCACCAGCAGGTGAGAGCCGGTAAGGGCATGCGTTTCCCCATTGGCCGTAAGTTGTAATCTTATCACGTCGCCGGTCTGTTCTAACTTCTGAATATTGGCGCTGCTATACATAGTAACCCCTGAAGTTTCCATGACCTTCTTTACAGCTACGGCAACATCCTCATCTTCATGTTGCAGCAATTGTTTGTTTTTGTCAATGATAGTTACCTGACAGCCCAGTCTGCGGAACAACTGGCCAAATTCCAGCCCTACATAACCACTGCCCAGCACTATAAGATGTGTAGGCAGCTTGGTTAATTCCATGATGGTCGTATTGGTAAGATAGTTGACGGTATCAAGACCGGGAATAGGAGGGATGCTGGGTAAGGTACCTGTATTGATGAATATATGATCAGCAGCGATCTCTTCCTGTCCGTCTTTGATTTTCACTGACAATGTCTTATTACCGCTGAACACTGCTTCACCGTAAATAATTGACAGTCCCTGCGTCTTTTCCATGCCTTTAGTAGCGCCCTCCCGGAAGGATTGCACTACCTGATTTTTCCTGGCAACGATCTTCTCCAGATCTACTTTGTAGTCGCTGACGGTAATGCCCCATTCCTGGCTGTTGGCAATGATATGGGCTGCAGCCCCACAGGCGATCATTGATTTGGTGGGAGTACAGCCATCATTGATACAGGTTCCTCCAATCCATCTTTTCTCTACGATGGCAGTTTGCCAGCCGGCTTTGGCCAGCTTTTTTGCCAACGGAACACCACCCTGGCCGGAGCCAATGACAATTGCATCAAATTTTCTCATAGCTGAGCGTTTACAGGTTTTCTATTTTACTACTTCTACTCCTTTCCAGAAGGCAATATAGCCTTTGATATTCTCTGCCGCCTGTTTTGGATCAGGATAATACCAGGCGGCATCTCTGTTTATCTTGCCGTGAATGTTGACATCATAGTAAGAAGCTTCTCCTTTCCAGGGGCAGAAAGTATGTGTCTTAGAGGGACTCAGCAGGGTCGTTTTCACTGATGATGGAGGAAAGTAATGATTGTTCTCGACTACCACAGTATTATCGCTTTCCGCAATGACCTCATTCTGCCAAATTGCTTTCATCGTGTTGTCGTTTAAAGTGTTATAGGTGCAAGACCAAATATTATACCCGGGTAGGTATGTCGCGATGTCAGAAGATAGTACTTTTTTTTGAAATGGAATTTGTGCGAATCATTTTCTTTTACTTACTTTGTGTTTCAAAGTATATGTTAAATCGCTAAACGGGCTACAGCCTGTTTTTTTATCCTTATATTCTTTGTAGTACAAAGTGCTTTATTTTATGAATAAACAAGCTATACCTTTGAAAATTATAAGAAAGCGTCTTAATGATATGATCTATCGCACAGGATTAATTCTCCTCGCTGTTACACTGATCATATTCCTCATTCCTGAACTGCTGTCAGTTGAAGATAGGTTAACCTGGTTCTTTCTGAACCATGCCATTACAGCAGGCTACTTTCTGACGCTGTGGTTCAGCGGCCGTCTAAGGCGAGGCAGGGAAGGGCTACATCCTTTTTTTCTTTTCCTGTTGATGTTCCTGGTCGGTGCATATGCCTTAAACCGCAATATCCCTGTCTTTGAGGTCTCGGCGCCCTGGTTCGCTGTAACGATCATCCTTTGTTCTGTTAACTATATTGCTTTTGCCTTCATCCGTGTTGTGCCCGTGCCTGTGCGTATGGTCATGTTCTTCCTGTTAGGATTGTCTCTCTGTTGTTTTCTGTACATGACTATTTACATTTTACCCTTTACGGGGTTTGGACTGCTGCTTTTCTTTTTCTTTGGGATATCCCTGCATGTGCTGGTTCCCCTCCTGTTCTTTTTATATACGATCCGCTTATTCCGTCGCAGCTATGCCAAAAGACGTCCATATAAACTGGCCTTCTGGTCAGGTATTGGTATAACGGTACTGATCGTACTGGTATATACAATACTCTGGAGGATGAATGTAGTGCAGATGAACAAGGAATATAGTCGTTGGAACAATCAGGTCCGGGGCACTTATTTGCCCGCCTGGTTGCACGTTGCCGCGCATATCACGCCCAATCCCGTTACGGAGAAAGTCCTCAAGGCAGAAATGGTGTACACTACAGTGGACGGATGGGATAGGAGCTTTTTCAATTTCGGTTCTTCACTTAACTGGAACGAGGCACGGAAGCATGATCCGCTTGTCATGATCGCATCAACACTGGGTGGTACCAGCGGGATGACTGGTGAGGAACGTATCCATATCCTGAAATACTTGTACGATTCCCGCTACGAAGCAGAGGAGCGCCTATGGTCCGGAGATGACCTGCAGACAACGCATGTGCAGACTTCAGCCCGTATCTGGCCGCGTTTAAGAATGGCGTATACTGAAAAAACAGTGAGTGTAAAGAACAGCCTTATCACAAAATGGACAAATCGTCAGGAGGCTATTTACATCTTTCATCTCCCTGAAGGCGCTGTTGTGTCATCATTGTCTCTCTGGATTAATGGCAGGGAAGAAAAGGGTATCCTCACTACGAAAGCAAAAGCAGACAGTGCATATAAAACCATTGTAGGAGTGGAAAACCGTGATCCTTCAGTTGTACACTGGCAGGAAGGGAATACAGTGACCGTAAGAGTATTTCCCGTGATGAATAACGAAGAACGTCAGTTCAAACTGGGCATTACAGCGCCACTATCCCTGGAACATGGCGCGCTGATATACCGCAATATTTATTTTGATGGTCCCTCTACAGGTAGCACCGGTGAAGATGTAGATATCTCATTTGAAACGCCGCCTGCTGATCTTCAGCGATCAGGGATCTTCAGTAAAGGGAAGGACGGTCGCCTGACGGCTTCTGGTCCTTACAGGGCTGACTGGCAGGTCTCTTTTAAAGACGAAGGACTGGCGCATCAACTTTTCAGCGCCAATGGTAAAGTGTTTTCAGTAGCCCCATATAGAAAAGAGATGGCTGCCGCCGATGTCTCAGATGTTTACCTGGATATCAATAGCGCCTGGAGTAAACAGGAATATAACAGTGTGCTCTCATTACTGAAATACAAACGCGTCTGGGTATATGTTGACGAGATGATGGAGCAGGTAACAGATCAGAACAGATCCGACTTGTTTGAACAGGCTGCTGAAAGCAGATTCAGCCTGTTCCCGTTTTTTGAGGTAGCTCAACCAGCTAACGCAATTGTCATTACCAAAGGAGTTGTCAATTCTCCCTCAGTTGACGATCTGGAAAATGCCCGCTTCATGGATGCATTAAAAGAATGGCTTGCGGGTGGCCAGCATATTATGTTGTACAACCTGGGAGGGGAGCTCTCACCTTATCTGCGTACACTAAAGGAATGCCGGACTTTTCGCTATGATCAGGGAGATATCACAGCCCTGAAAGGATTGCTGGATGACCACCGTTTCCCGGCCAGTATGGAAACAGACCAGCGCATCGTGGTCGAATCTGCAGGTATGACAATCAATGAAACCCCCGGTACGGAAGTTTCTACAGCCCCTGATCATCTGCAGCGCCTGTTCGCCTATAATCATATCATGCATGCGATGGGGCCACGCCTGTTGACTGGTGGGGATGAGAGTGATACACTGGTAGCAGAAGCGTCGGAATCTTATATCGTAACGCCATTATCCAGTCTGGTGGTACTGGAAAAGAATGAAGACTACGAACGTTTTAATATCAGGGATAGTAACAATAGCCTTGGAAATGCCTCCCTGGCAGGTAAGGGCGCCGTACCCGAACCACATGAATGGGCTTTGATTGTGATCGGACTGTTATTGATCGTGTATTTGAAATTCAGGCCTGTGTTATTCAAACGTACCGCTAAAATATGAACAAGGGGATCTTTTCACTGATAGCAGGTGTATTACGTGCTGGCAGATGTTGGCCGCTGATAGCGATTGCTTGTTATGGAATTGTTTTATTCGTAGGCCTGCATGGTTACCTGGTATGGGATGCTACAGGAGCCATCCTGGGCATAGCAGCATTGTTTTTCACCGCATCATTCAATACCAGCGAGCGGGGAAGTACGCGTTACTTTTTTATAGCACTGGTGTTCCTGCTGTTATATCTGCTGGTGCCGGCCAAAACATTCTTGTGTATCTCCTGTTTGTGTGGCTGCCTGTTCATGATTGAAACCTTTTACGGGCGTATGAATTTTCTGCCGGTATTAGTATTGGTGATGATGACTCCCTTGTTTGAATATGCCGTGAATATATTCAGTTTCCCTATACGCCTGGCGTTGACTGGTTGGGCCGGAAGCGCCATCCGTATAACAGGGCAGGAGGTAAGCGTACAGGGAAATATGATCACCTGTAATGGTAATGAATTCTCTGTAGATCCTGCCTGTATGGGCTTACAGATGATGGTGACAGCATCCTTGTGTGGAATGATCCTCATGGGTTTTTATCAACAACAATATAAAAAAGTACTGGACATATGGTGGGTATTGTCACTGTTGGCCGGGGTGATACTGCTGAACGTAGCGTCCAATCTTTTACGTATCATATTCCTTGTATGGCTCAATATTATGCCTGGTACGGTAATGCATGATGTAACCGGTATCATGTGCCTGATACTTTATGTGATTGTACCGCTGTTGCTCCTGACACAGTGGATGGTGCGTAAGTATGGTAAACCGTTACAGGTACACAGAAAGCGTTATGTGCTTCGTTCGGCTGTAAAGCTATTCCTGCTCAATATGTTGTTGCCCGCGGTCCTGCTGATAGTATTCATCGTCAATAAGCCAAGAGAAGTAGGGCATCAGGTCTTATCACATGTACCAGCCATGCCGGGGTATGTAGTACAATCACTACCAGGCAATATTATCAGCTTAAAGAACGATACATTGCTGGTATATATCAAACATATTCCGGCCAGCTACTATACAGATCATAATCCCATGATCTGCTGGAAAGGCAGCGGATATGAGTTTTACAAAGTGGAGGAGAAACTCGTAGGGGGACATACCATATATACCGCACTGCTGCAACAGGAAAAAGATAAGCTGTATACAGCATGGTGGTATGACAATGGGTTAGTATCAACAAGCAGCCAGTTACAATGGCGATGGGATGTGCTCCTCGGAGCGCATCCCTATTCTCTGGTCAATGTTACGGCTGGTTCGGAACATGAGCTCCGGATGGCAGTATGTGAAATACTGAATAAAAGATGTTTGTCAGTTTACTTGTAATATGAAATAATATTAATTTGGATGATAGTCCTGCTTTGTTATATATGCGCTACTGCGCATATTGATGACAAATTCCTGTTTCTTCCGCTGATAGATTTAATTTTGCGGAGATCTGATATAAATACAAAATATGTACACAGAAAAGCTCGTCGCACGAATAATCGCCTGTCCCGGACCCGACTATGACCAGGAAATCCAACTGAGAAATGAGATACTTCGCAAGCCCCTCGGCATGGACCTGCTGAATGAAGACCTGAGCAGGGAAGTGAACGATATTCATATTGGTCTGTTTCGTGACCAGGAACTGATCGGGACCCTTATCCTGACACCCGGCCAGGGATATATCAAGATGCGGCAGGTGGCCGTTGCCGAAACCGCCAGGGGGATCAATGCCGGTACCCAAATGGTGCAGTTTAGTGAGGAGGTGGCCCGGGAGAGGGGATTTTCCCGTATCGAGCTGAATGCCCGCCTGGAAGCGGTCAATTTCTACCTGAAAAATGGTTACACTACCGTGGGCGACCAGTTCACAGAGGTAGGTATCCCGCATTTTAAGATGATCAAAGAGCTATAGACCCGTACCCTGTTCCCGGCAGGCATGCCTGGTACCAATATTGCGTAAACACCCGAAAGCATAAAATAATTTCTGTAACCAAAAGGTTTCCTTTATATTTGTAACCGATCGGTTATATAATAGCCTATTCCCTTTAACATTCAAAATCATTTGGATTATGAAAAGCGAACCATTTGTAATCGAAAGAACTTATAATGCGCCGGTGAAAAAGGTCTGGGACGCCATTACCAATAAGGACCAGATGAAACAATGGTATTTCGATATCCCTGCATTTAAGGCAGAGGTGGGAGCCGAATTTCAGTTTACAGGTGGCGATCCGGAGGGACAACAGTTCCTGCACCTTTGTAAGGTTACCGAAGTGGACCCAGACCATAAACTTACTTATAGCTGGCGCTATGATGGCTACGAGGGGAATTCATTTGTAACGTTCGAACTGTTTCCGGAAGGCGATAAAACACGTGTAAAGCTGACGCATGCGGGACTTGAAACTTTCCCTGCCATCCCAAGCTTCGCGAAAGAAAATTTTGCAATGGGTTGGACAGAACTGATAGGTACTTTGCTGAAAGAATTTGTAGAGAAAGCATAAAAACTCATAATATAACCTTGTGCGGGACGAAGGGTGTATCATCACATATCCTTCGTCCCGTATTTTATTTATCCCTGCTGGCTGATATATTAATCAGCCGCCGGAATGTATTAAACAGCCCCTTCAATACGTCATCAACGTATCAGCGGAAGAGCTGCCACGAAAGTGGGATCTTTCTTCGTTTACTCACATAGACGGAAATTTACGTATCTTCATAACACCACATTAACAGGCTTTTACACCAGAACAGGAAAGAAGTGAATAGCATATAATTCATCCACAGTGAAAAGCTTTAGTGTTTGAATGCAATACTACAGGAGAAACTGAATAGACAGACTGAATTAGCCTCTCTTATTTGCAATGTACAGGTGGCAACGATCTCTATCATCGATGATCAACAGCAATCCGTTGTCGTTGCATCGGGCGTTCCTATTACTGCCAGGGAGGCTGCTTTCCACATTACCTACGATCTGGTATCCTCTTCAGGAGAACTGCTCGGTACTTTATCGCTATTAGATAAAGCACCCAGGCATCTTGACGCCCGGCAGCAAAAGCTGATGCAAATCATTGCCGGCGAAGTTACCGCAGAAATCATCGATCATAACCGCCAGGAAGCACTGCAGAACAGCGAACGTGACTTTCGCGCTTTCTTCGAACTGGAAAAAGATCTGAAGCGTACCAGGGAAATACTGGAACGCACAAGTCAGTTGTCACGTATAGGCGGCTGGGAGGCTGACCTTGTCAATAAGGAGATGTTCTGGTCTGACATTACAAAAGAAATCCATGAAGTGCCGCCTGACTTTAACCCTACCTTATCAGCCGCAGTAGGATTTTATAAAGAAGGGGAGAGCCGCAGAAAGATCACTGCCGCTCTTAAAGAGATCATTGAAACAGGACAGCCCTGGGACCTCGAATTGCAGATTGTTACTGCTATGGGAAAGGAACGATGGGTGAGAGCCATCGGTAACGCTGAATTTGAGAACGGCAAATGTAAAAGGCTATACGGTACCTTCCAGGATATCTCCGTAGCCAAAGAAACAGAACGGGAGCTGATCTCCCAGAAAGTCAGTCTGGCGGCAGCGAAGCAACAGGCAGAGCAGGCCAGTCTGGCCAAGTCGGAATTCCTGGCCAATATGAGCCACGAGATCCGTACCCCTTTGAACGGGGTGATAGGTTTTACTGAACTGGTACTGAAAACAGATCTCAACGAGACTCAGCATCAATACCTCTCTATCGTTAACCAGTCGGCGAACGCACTCTTAAGCATCATCAATGACATCCTTGACTTCTCCAAGATAGAATCCGGCAAGCTGGAACTCGATATTGACAAATATGACCTTTATGAGTTCAGCAGTCAGGTGAGTGATATTATAAGTTATCAGGCTCAACACAAGGGACTGGAAATGCTGCTTAATGTTGCTACCAACCTGCCCCGCTTTGCCTGGTTCGACGAAGTACGCCTGAAGCAGATCCTGATCAACCTCCTGGGAAATGCCGTGAAATTTACCAGCAATGGTGAGATCGAATTAAAAGTGACCCCTCTCGGAATGAAGGAGGACGGAAAGGCCAGGATCAGGTTTGAAGTAAGAGACACGGGCATTGGTATCAAACCGGAAAAACAATACAAGATCTTTGAGGCCTTCCGCCAGGAAGACGCTTCCACTACAAAGAGATACGGCGGCACAGGCCTGGGGCTTACCATCTCCAATAAACTGCTGGCCCTGATGGGTAGTCATTTGCAGATAAAGAGCAATATAAACGAAGGCAGTACCTTCTATTTTGACATAGACCTGGCTACTGCTGAAGCTCCCGCGGATAAATGGGAAAGCCTTGAAAAGATCCGGCAGGTGCTGATCGTGGATGACAATGATAATAACCGCACGATCCTTAAGGAAATGCTGTCGCTGAAAGACATTGCCTGTACGGAAGCCCGTAGCGGATTTGAAGCACTGGACACCCTGGCCAGGGGCGATCGTTATGATGTTATTCTTATGGATTACCATATGCCTTATATGGATGGACTGGAGACGGTGAAAAAGATCAGGCATCATTTCGGGAGGTTACCGGGAGAGCAGGGAGTGATCCTCCTGCATAGCTCTGCTGATGATGAAAGGATCATTAAGGTCTGCGATCAGCTGGATATCGGCTTGCGGATGGTGAAGCCGATCAAGATCAATGAGCTGTACAACAGCCTTTCCATGCTGATCAGAAAAGAAAAGAGAGCAAAGCGTCATAAACAGGAAAAAGAAGAACAATGGATCGGTGGCAGGCTGAATATTCTCATTGTCGAAGACAATCCGGTGAACATGCTGCTGGCCACTACTGTCGTAAAAAGGATCGCGCATGATGCCCGCATCTATGAGGCCCAGGATGGTATTGAGGCTGTTCGGATCTGCCGCGGAAAGATTCCCGACCTGATACTGATGGATGTGCAGATGCCGGTAATGAACGGATATGAGGCCACCAGAAAGATCCGCGAAATGACCGGTGGTCAGCGTATACCCATTATTGCATTGACGGCAGGCAACCTGAAAGGTGAAAGGGAAAAGTGCATAGAAGCTGGTATGAATGACTTCATAGGCAAACCGCTGGTGCAGCAAAAACTGTTACACTTATTCCGTAAATGGCTGACAGTCGTTATTGAAGACGGTCCTGGTACCCTTACTACTGAACAGGAAGCAAAAGATACGCATTTTGATATGGGTATACTGGAAGCCTACCTGGTGGGAGAGGATAGATCAGTACTGAATCAATTATTAAAACTGACCATAGAGGAACTGAAGTTGTCCGTCGTTGAACTTCAATCAGCTGCAGCTGCTGTAGATATCCGTAAGATCAACCGTATCGGGCATAAGATAAGGGGTACCTCACAGATCATTGGCCTGGCCAAGCTGGCCCGTATAGCCGACCAGTTGGATACGCTGACGGTGAAACGCGAACCCGAATTCGGTTTTCTGATTGAATCTATGCAGGAAGAATCCGCGCTCGTAATACGATTAATGGAGGAACAAATAGCGAAGATGGGGAATTAGTCTGCTGCATTCACAAACTGGTTAAATTTAGTGATATACTCTTTCCTGAGCTTCTCATCTGTATCTGCAAAGAAATAACCGTGATAATCCCTGTCAAGCTGGTAGTGTTTAGCCCCGGCCAATTGTAATGTTCTGGAATCTACTACGCCGATCAGTTTATCCTGGTGGAATACCAATACCGTACGGTAGCCGGGAGACGGATCATCCGCAGCGCTTTCGTAGTTGTAATATTCTATATAAGGCTTGTTGTTATCGAGCGGCTCCAGTTGGAACTGTTTGATAAAGGACTGCATATCGGACAATGTTCTGCTGGTATGTTCTTTTAGATAATTAGCGAGGACCGTTTCAATCACAGTACCTGTTTTTAGCTTGCTTTGTTGTACAGCAGCATGAAATACGCCCGTATTAACGCCCTTATCATTTTTGAATGTCATCTCGATCACCACATCTTCCAGTACTTTTCCTACTGTTTTCCCATTAGCAATAATAGGTGAGCCCTTTTTCAACAACTGACCTTCTGTCTGCGCATCACTGAGTTCTGTAGTAACCAGTGTCGATGCCCAGCCTTTCCTGGGGATGCCCGCTTCCAGTTGCACGTTGTCATTGACCTGTACCATAGGATGGCCATTAACGGAATCCAGAAGCGTGACAGTGCCCTGCGCCCTTTCCCTGATGATATTTTCTGGTGCGGCCTCCGATGTTGCCGGTGTGGCCGGCGCCGGCGCCGGTTCATTGTTTTTCTCCACTGTCTGAACCGTGCTGTCGGCCTGTTGTTCCTGTTGTTTGTTTTCCACGCAACCGGCAAGGGCTAGCGCTAATAAGAAGTATGAATAGTGTTTCATGATCGTTAAAATTAGCGAATATTAACTTTTTTCAAAGCCTCCCTTCCCATAAATATGGGGAAATATTGCATTTCTGCCCTGGCAGGATTCAGATAGTAACGTCCGGAATAGCGGGGCAATAAGGAAACATAAAAAGTGTGTTTACCTGCCTCCAGCTGGCTGCAGAAAATGCTCACCCTATCCTTGAAATGTTCCCTGTGCACTTCACGGCTGGCCCATGATTGCGATTTACTATTATAAGAGCAGCCTGCAGGAATAGGTATTTCAACCAGTACATAGTCAGCATTTTTTTGCGCCGTTACCTCTACTTTTAAAGTTACGGGAACACCTGCTTTTAAATCCTGCTGTACAGCATCGTTCGCGCTGAAAACGGACGATACAGTAAACAGCCCGGAGATCTTTTCCGGCTGCCTGTTGAAGTACTGCTGATAGGCAGTGAAGTATACTGGCCGTTTTCCCTGTTTGCTGAGGCTAATCTTTCCTGCCTGTGTCAGTGTATCTGTAAAGGGGAACTGGGTGACGGATGTCCCGTTTATGCTCAGCGAAACCGGCGCCTTTGATTCATCTTCCAGTATATCAGGGAGGATCGTTTCGAGGATGAGCGACGATTCATATGTATTCCGCCAGTGTCCGTCTTTACGTTGTTCCAGGAAATAGCCCCGTATCTTTTGGAGTAATCTCTCATAACCTCCTGCCTGGCGTAACAGTTTGTACACCTGCAATGTTTGCTGTATGCTGTTGTCAAAGAGATCATAGCTTTCTGTTCCCCAGTAAGCATTGCCAAATGTGGTATTCTTTTCACGGGATAGAATAGGAGTGAAGTACAGCGGCTGACCGGTAGACCTTTGTAAAACGGCCAGTCTGATAGTGTCATAACCGTTTTTGCCTGACTGGTCTATGAAATGATCAGTATATGCGCGGTAGTTGATCTTTGCACCAAGGTTGGCCAATAACTGCATGCAGCCTATGCTGTCTCTTTCCTTGCCGCTGTTTAATTCATAGACGAAATAGTCAATGGCGACCTGTTTGTTGAAATTTGTTTTATATCCCTGTTCCTCCGCCATCAGGAGCGCTTCTATTACATGACGTGAGATCCATAGTGATACCGGGGAATTTTCCCACCATCCCCAGAGGCCGTTTATTTTCTTGTCATTGAGCCGCTTGAGAATATTGTTGATGTCCTTTTCTTTCTTAAAATCCTTTTTCAGATATGTACACACTTTCTTTTCCAGCAAATAGGCTTTTAGTTTAGAAGCCAATTGCTCGCTGCAGAGATACTTATATTGCTGCAGGTGTGTGATCTCGTCCATTAACACAGGAAGTAAGGCTGATTCTGCACGTACCAGCACAGGTTCATTCCGGGGAGGTGTATATACAAAAGTTGTATCATCGTAAAGGGCGGCAAACATGCCGCTTGTTTCAGATGAGCCTCTTTTCTCAACAGGAATTTTACGTTGTTCCCCGTCAAGGTATCCCTCCTTATTAACTTCGTATTTAAAGCTGATGCTATCTGTTTCAGTTGCTTCCGGTATAAGTACTGATACAGTATCAATGAAAGCGGTTTTAAAGCTGTTGGTGCGGGTTTTGTATACGCTGTCATTCATACTGAAAGTATGTGTTGCCGTAATGTTGTCCTGCGTATAGTTCAGGGCCTTGGTGATAACACTTACAGAGTCCCCCTCTATAGTGAAGGCTGGTATTCCCAGGTTCCCGCTGAGAGACTTGAAGGAACGTATAAATGTTTGCCGTATGCCGGATTGCCGTTTATCTGTCATGGCAATGGCATAGGTTTTCCAGTTGGTAATATCATCCGGAAAGGTAACATCGAAAGATGCTTTGCCATTTGCATCCGTTCTAAGCCTCGGTTGCCAGAAGGCATCATCCCGGAAGTTTGTCCGGAGGCTGTTGGCGGGAGTAGATGGCAGCTGTTGATCCATTTCTTCGGTGGCAGCTGTTGTCGGGATGTTGATACTGTCCGTGATTGGCGTGTCAGAAAGTGCAAAATTTCCGCCGGTTATTTTTACACCGGCGGCCTTGCCAGCCAGTGCCGAGGCAATGTTGGCGTTGCCTGTAGCTTCGAGTTGATCTGCAGTGATGACACTCACTGTATATCCCAGGGCCTTTTTCGCCCTTTTGATACCGATTGCGGTTACAACCACTTCCTCTAACTTCGCGGTGTTTTCGGTCATAGTGATTTTATAAAAATCATCTTGGTTTAACACTTGTTCTACCGTCTCGTATCCTACATACATTATGCGCAATGTACCTTTGGTTGTAACGGGGAGAGAGAATTTGCCGTGTTCATTTGTCACGGTACCAGATTGGGTACCTCTTAGCACAATAGGTGCTCCGGGAAGAGGCTCGCCCTTTGAATCCACTACTATTCCACCAATAACCCTGGTGAGGTGAGCCCTGTTTATAGCTGTTTTATTAAAGCTTTCACCTATTTCTCTTTCGTAAGCAGGTGCGACCTGGATTGTAAACCATGGGTCGACCAATTGCCGCATTCTTTTCTCCAGGTTATTAATCAGACTGTCATTAGGTAGAATGTTCAAGGTATCCAACACATAATAATGAAGATGATTATCCTTTAACAGAACACTGTCTTTTATAAAATGCCGGCTTCCTGTCAGCAGTACCAATAGCCTGTAATAGCCGGTATCCAGGGATTGAAATTCTGTTGTGTGTCCTTTGAATGATCTTGTAAAAGAAGGATCATCGTATCTGAAGAACAAAAAGCGTAGTACATCTGTCGCAGGGTTCAGGTCCGGGGTTACGAAGCGGACCATAAGACGGCTTTTATGGGACTCTTTCTCCTGGAAGGGACGGACAATGTCTTCATTTCTGAGGTTATCATCTTGTCTGAGCTTTAGGAGGCTATCAATGATTGTCTCAGTTAAGGCCTGTGCTGACAGACTGGTATCCGTATTGTAGGAGTGAAGATCGTAATAGTGAATGAGCCCTGTCTGTTTTTGTTTGATGAGTCCTTTACTGATCTCGAAAACATAGCCTGGTTCAGGTGTAAAGTTTTGCGTAAAATTATCTTTCAATACCAGAGATGCATTGGCGCCGGTTAACGGTCCCACAATATATTGCCAGCCAGAGTTCTTGTTGTTGCTGACAATATTATTCAAACGGAATATATGCCCCTCTTGTTTGATATAAGTTGGGTAGCTGCCAAAGTTATTCTGCAGCCGGATCATGTATTTGTCCAGATTCGCGATTTCCAGGGGAGTAAGTTTCATCGGCATCTTTTCGACAATTACATTATCCTGATGAATGGCGCTGTCAATGCTGATGAAAGTTTTTACACCGGCTGCTATGGTTGTGTCCAGCGTGATCCTTTGGTATTGTGTACGCATACTTATTGTATGCCTGCCGGCCGGTACGCTGATACTGTAATGCTGCATAGGATCTGCTATACTGCAATAGACGGGTAATCCATCCACATATAAAATATGTACCGGCTGTATACTTCCACGTGCGAATACAAATGCGGCTATCTGTGTTGTCCAATCCCAGGCAGGCTCAGTATGCAGGAATACAGGAGATGGATGCGTGAACAGGAAGTATAGCATGCTGTCAAGTCCCATTCTCTTGCCGTATTGCTGCCATTCAAATGGTAACGCCCGTGTTGCATTTCGTAGTTGCAGGTGCTTCAGCTCGTGGTAGTCAGGCCCTGTTCTGTATGGTGCTGCAAATGACGGAACCCAGGGACTGGCCTCGTCGCTAAACTTGCTTGTATATGCATAGGCGGTTACGTCTGCATTTGCAACTGGCTTCTGGTACTTGTCTTTTACACTTACAGTGATCTTTGTGCGTTGTCCCGGATAGATAATCCCCGGTTCGTCGACAGATACGTTAAGGTTACCCTTGGGCGTAATAAGATAGATAGGGATACTGTTAAGCTGGTTTCCCCAGATATAACTGAGATGCAATTCACATTGCTTTTTATCCCGTGTAGATGCTGCCCAGGTTAATGTGTTGTTGTATCCGTGTTGTGCAGTCTTTCCATCGTCAAGAATAGTATACCAAAAAGATAACTTGTGTGGATTCTTCACATTTACCACAGCGGTATCATGACGCCAGGATACCTCAGTGTCAAGAAGATCATAGCTATTCTTTAATGTGTAGGAACCTTCCGCATTTTCACTTTCTGCCCGGTAGGCTGACACGAATGGATTAACCTTGATGGCGACTGGTAATCTGCTGAGATAAGTCTCAATTGTATCGTTATTATTTACACCATAGATGTAAACTTTATTATCCGTTCTAAATTCTTTGTCAGGAGTGATATACAGGCTATCTCCCTGCAAATTGAAGGAAATGCTGCCTCTATTACAGTGGTATTCCAGGCTTAGTGTTTCGGTCTGCCGCTCATTATTACTGTTTGTAAAGATACAGTCTACCTGATAGTGCAGGTCGGCCCTTGGAAATACACTGTCTGGTACTATGATTTTTGTTTCTCCTAATGCATCCATGGGGCCTGTATAGCTCCATAGCGTATCAGGAATGAACATGTCTGTGGCATGGTATTTTATTACTATTGGCTTTGTAACGAACAGTTGAATATGTCCGTCCATAACAGGCAGGTCATTTTCATCCTTTGCCTGCAGATATATTGTCGTGTTTTCCCGGTTTGTATATGACTGTTTATCCGTCCTGGCAGTAAAATGTAAGGCATTTAATTCGTATTCTTCAAATTTGAATTGACCCCTTATCAATACTTTTCGTTTGGCTGCATATTCCTCATCATCAAGGTCGCCATCATAATTGTTAAGGTCATATTTACGGCTGTCCGGTGTTTCCATGCTTATATCGTATCTCTCATCCAGATCGATATCCAATCCCGTTGCTAGTACCGCTTCATAGTTATATCCACCAGGTGTATAAGGGCTAAGCGTTGTAAGAATGGTATCGACATCAAAATATCTATCGGATAATCTTACCAATAGCGGCCGGTTCACCGGTTTGCCTTTTTTATCAGTGATATATGCTTTAAACCTTAGCGTGTCGCCCGGTTTATAGATAGGTTTGCTGAAGACGATATAGCCGGTGTACCGGTTTTCATACGGGTTCCGGCCGCTGTTATGTTTCCGGTAGCGGGCAATACGTATCGCGTTTACAAAGTTTAATTTCCTTGCAAATTGCTGCAGCTTGTGTTTTCTGCGGTAATTATAGCTTTGTTGTAAAGGTATGCAGTTCAGCATGCCTTTATAATATACTTTTAACAGATCGGCATTGCTATATTTGTCAAGCCACCAGGAACCAGCTTCGGTTTCGTAGTGAAGTGTTCTTTCCCGTAACTTCACTTCTGCGTCTTTTATGAGATTACCTTTTGCGTCATGTAGAATTACAAAGAGATCGTGATTGTTGCCACTGATCTTCGCATATATATTAGGTATATACATGAATACAGTCTGCAGCTGATCATTTTCTGCAAATACTCTCAGGTAATTGCCTGGCGGGAGATGATCTGGCACTCCTTTATCATGAGGAAAGGAATCCCTTAATGTATGCAGGAAAGTAGTATTGATCTTGCGTGCGCCATCTTTGTAGATCTGTAATGTTTCCTCGTTACTGAGTTCATAAAGGTACTCGTAGAAACTGGAACGGCGTCCCTGGGATAACGGATGCTGCGCGTTTGCTCCAAAGTATGATAACAGGAGCAGCAATAATGCTATCTTGTTCAAAGGTAGAGAGATTAAAATATGATATCGGATATAGTCCCTTTCCCGAAGATATGGGAAATATAAATAAGTTCATTTTATCACGTAACTTTGCCTCTTCAATTTCCGATCAATGCATCTGTTTATAAAAAATATGGTTTGTAACCGCTGCATCCTCGTGGTGCAGCAAGAGCTGGAGAAACTGGATATCCCTTACTCAAAAATAGACCTGGGAGATGTCGAATTGGTGAAAGCGCCTGCTCCTGAAAAGCTGGAGGCCCTTGGAAAACAATTACATACCCTGGGTTTCGAACTGCTGGATGATAAGAAAACTACATTGGTGGAGAAACTGAAGACCACTGTCATCCGCCTGATCCATGGCAACGAAAATGAAACACTCAATACAAAGTTGTCTGTTTATTTACAGGAAGCTTTACAGGTTGATTATCATTATCTTTCCACCCTGTTTTCTTCTACGGAAGGCCTTACCATTGAAAAATATGTGATCCTGCAACGCATTGAACGCGTGAAGGAGCTGCTGCAGTATGATGAGATGAACCTCAGTGAAATAGCTGACAGTCTTGGCTATAGCAGTGTACAGCACTTGTCGCAGCAGTTTAAAAAGGTTACAGGACTTACGCCAACAGGTTACAGGCAATTAAAAGAGAATAACCGGAAGCCGCTTGACAAAGTATGAGGGTAGAGTACCTGCCATAATTTTATACATATTCCCCATCATTGTATAACAACCTTTTTTGATGACGGTAGTAGCTTTGTGAAAAGATTGGACATGGCTACAACAACCGGACATATAATAAAAGAAACCTTTCCCGTATTAGAGATGACCTGTGCATCCTGTGCCGTCAGCGTGGCCACCATGCTGCAATCTACGCCAGGTGTGGAAGAGGCGTCCGTTAATTATGCTGATCAGACAGCCCGTGTAGCATACAACCGGGACAGTGTTACGCCAGTAGCATTGCGAAATGTGATCCGTAGCATTGGTTATGATCTTGTAATAGATGAGCACAACCGCGAACAGGTACAGGAACAGGCACAGCTGGATCATTACAGGGCATTGAAAAAACGAACAATTGCTTCGCTGTTACTATCGGCACCTGTCGTTGTGGTCGGTATGTTCCTCATGGATATGCCTTACGCCAACTGGATCATGATGGCACTATCTACGCCTGTTATTTTTTACTTCGGAAGACAATTCTTTATCAATGCCTGGAAACAGGCAACACATCGCAAAGCCAATATGGATACGCTTGTCGCGTTAAGTACCGGTATTGCATGGATATTCAGCGTATTTAATACTTTATTTCCCGGGTACTGGCATGCGCGCGGATTGCATGCGCATGTATATTTTGAGGCAGCTGCTGTAGTAGTGGCTTTCATCTCATTGGGCCGGCTGCTGGAGGAAAAAGCAAAATCAAATACATCGGCTGCACTGAAAAAATTAATGGGCTTGCAGCCTGCTACTGCTATCGTGGTAGCATCAGATGGTATACATACAAAAGAAGTACCTCTTAGTGAGGTGCAGGTGGGAGATATTATTGTAATAAAACCGGGCGCGCGTATTCCTGTGGATGGACGCGTAGAGAGTGGTTCTTCCTGGGTAGATGAAAGTATGATCACCGGAGAGCCGGTGCCGGCGCTGAAAGAAACGGGAGCACCTGTATTTGCAGGTACAATCAACCAGAAAGGCAGTTTCCATTCCCGCGCAGAGAAAGTAGGAGGAGATACTGTATTGGCCCAGATCATCCGCATGGTAAAAGAAGCGCAGGGTAGTAAGGCGCCTGTACAGCAACTGGTTGATAGAATTGCAGGCATATTTGTTCCTGTAGTAATAGGTATTTCCTTGCTCACTTTTGCAGTGTGGATGCTGGCAGGAGGAGAGAACGCCTTTACACATGGGTTGTTATCCGCAGTAACCGTACTGGTGATTGCCTGTCCCTGTGCCCTTGGATTGGCTACACCGACCGCTATCATGGTGGGAGTTGGAAAAGGAGCGGAGAACAACATCCTGATCAGGGATGCTGAAAGCCTGGAGCTGGCACATAAAGTAAATGCCATCATCCTTGATAAAACAGGCACTATTACAGAAGGAAAGCCTGTTGTGACTGACAGCTATTTCCTGCCTGGAGATAAAGACCTGAATGAACTGCAACGAATACTGCTGACGATGGAAATGCAATCCGAGCATCCGCTGGCAGCAGCGATTGTAAAGGAATTGCAGCAAAAAGGCATCACACCACTTGCGGTTGGGAAGCTGGAAAAGATAGAAAGTATTACGGGTAAGGGAATACAGGCTGTTTATAATAAAACATTGTACCTGGCAGGCAATACCACATTGATGACTGATAATGGTATACGGGCTGAAGATGCTGTACTGCGTATGATCAGCAAATGGGAGGCCGTTGCCAGAACTGTTATATCATTTGCCGCCAATGGCCAATTGCTGGGAATTATCGCAATTGAAGACGAGATCAAACCAACATCGGCTTCAGCGATCAGGTCTTTGCAGAATAGCGGAATAGCCGTGTACATGCTGACTGGCGACAACGAACATACAGCGGAGGCTGTAGCCAGACAGGTAGGTGTCCGTCACTACAAAGCAGGCGTATTGCCCTCAGAGAAGGCTGCATTTGTTCAGGAGCTGCAACGGGATGGTAGGGTAGTAGCCATGGTAGGAGATGGCATAAATGACAGTCATGCGCTGGCTCAGGCTGATGTCAGCATAGCTATGGGAAAAGGATCAGATATAGCGATGGATGTTGCTAAAATGACGCTGATCACCTCGGATCTGAATACTATACCCAAGGCGCTGCGCCTGTCACGCAAAACAGTCTTCACGATAAGGCAGAATCTCTTCTGGGCGTTTATTTACAACGTGATTGGTATTCCGCTGGCAGCAGGCGTGTTATTCCCGGTGAACGGATTCCTGCTGAATCCTATGATAGCCGGAGCTGCTATGGCATTGAGCTCTGTGTCTGTGGTGAGTAACAGTCTAAGATTAAAATGGTCAAAAATTTAATAACACATAAGTATGGAAACGCAACAATTTAAGACAAATATTAAGTGCAGTGGATGTATTGCTACAGTAACACCGTACCTGAACGAAGTAGCAGGTGAAAATGCGTGGAAAGTGGATACAGCTGCACCGGATAAGGTACTGACAATATCCGCAGACAAGGTCGCTGCAGAAGAAATTATCCAGGCAGTACAAAAAGCCGGCTATAAGGCTGAGAAGTTATAGTCAGGGATAGTTTTTTAGTGTTTTATCGGGCTGGCTATGACCAGCCCGTTTTTTGTCCCTTTATCAGCAATTCATGGCTAATAGACGAGCGGTATAATAATTGCTTGATAATGACGTTATTAAACCGGACAGTAAACCCAGGCATATGTTAAACTTCACCTGGAAAGAATTTAAACAGCCTGCCAGCCTAATATCAGGTTATTTTATGCTGGCAGGCATTTTGACCCTGAGCAGCTGCAGAATCACCCGTGGGGATGATCGTGGTTATGACCCCGCTCCGAGAGGGGGCGCTGAATACCGTTTCGAGGAAGGCTTGCGCAGTGAGAAGAAACCTCAATATCTTTTCGATAAAAAGACCCGTAAAGAAATGGCGAAGATGGGATATCCTACGGGAGAACCCAATGCAGCTCCCCCTGCAGAGACGGGAGGTGTTAAAGTCGGTATGCCGGCTAAAACTGATGCAAAAAAGGCCGTACCAGCTGATAGTCTGCGTATGGATTCCGTTTACAAGGTCCGTCCAAAATAACCCCCTTTACTCCATTCGTTTGATTTAATGTGAATTACTTACATTTGTGGAAATTTTAAAATATCCTCTATGTTAAAGACCTTGTACACCGCAGGCTTGTTTATTGCCGCCACCTGCATGTTTGGCAATACAGCCAAAGCTCAATTGAAAGGATTCAGCATTGGTCCGTATGTTGAAGCCGGTACCCCGGTTGGGGATTTTAAGGACACTCATAACACGGGTTTTGGTGGAGGCCTGAATGCCGACATCAAGCTGATTGCAGGATTTGGCGTGACCGGTTCCGCTGGTTTCATGTATTTTCCGGGTAAAACCTACACCTACCTTAGCGGAGGTGGCGCTGAGCTTTCTGCGAAGGCAGAATCCCTGAAAGCGTTACCGGTGAGGGTTGGTCTGAAGTACAAATTCGGCTTTCCTCTTCTGTACGTGAAAGCTGAAGGTGGTACTGCCACTTTTGTAGGTGGGGATGGAGACAATTACAAAGGTACTGCGGCTATTTTCGCTCCGGGCCTGGGTATTCGTTTCCTTGGACTGGATGTGGAAGCAAAATACGAAGTGTGGTTTAAGAACGATAACCGTGGTTTCTTTGGCCTGAAAGCTGGTTACAACTTCTAGTCGATTAGAATTTTTTATTATATAAAGCCGTCTCAAGTTGTTGAGGCGGCTTTTTCGTTTTTATTGGTACTGTCGTTCATCAAACTTGCATATGACCAGGATCTTCCTCCGTTCTTCCTCCGTTTTTCCTCTGTTAAAAAACGGAAGAAGGACGGAGGAAGATCCAACTCATATGCTCATCTGAACCTGTTCTGAACGGCGATGTTCAAAGTACGTCAGGTTGCATAAACAGCCTTTATTACGCGATTAAAGGCTCTTATGCTGAGATAAGAGGCTTTCGTATACATTGTTTAAAACCGTGTGGGATTCTTTCCTAACATTGCAGTGTGCGTCAGGTTAAGGTGTGGCGGATGAATTAACAAACCCTCAAAATCAATCAACATGAAATGGATCTATTGCTTATTTATGCTCCTTATTTCGCCGGTAACGGAGATAATATCGGCCATGTTGGACAGGCATTATAGCAGGAAGCTGGCAGGTATCAGGAATATCTGTAAAATGAAAAAGACCGCCTCATGTGTTGAGACGGCCTCTTTTCATTTTAGACCTGTAATTACTTTTTGTTCACTTTCACCGCTTTTGACTTCCGTGCTGCGGAAGTGTCAACCGGAGTTTTGGCAGCAGTATCTTTCTTTGCTACTGCTGTGTCGCTTTTTGCAGCGGCAGTGTCAGTTACTGCGGTGGCAGTATCCAGTCTCGCTACGAAACTGGCTGTGTCCTTCATGGTAGCCGTGTCAGCTTTAACAGCGGCAGTGTCTGCACCTTTAAAAGCTACAGTATCTGCTTTGAAAGCAAAGTTGGCTGTGTCTTTGAAGAATGCAGTGTCTTTTGCATAGCTGAAGCTGGCAGTGTCCTTGCCGAAGGCAGCTGTGTCTCTTACAAAGGCTGCTGTGTCAGATTTGAAGTTAGCAGTGTCTCTTGTAAAAGCAGCTGTGTCCAGTGAGAAATTGGCGGTGTCTGCTTTGAAATTAGCCGTGTCCATTGCGAAGTTGGCTGTATCCATTGCGAAATTAGCGGTGTCTGGAGCAAAGTTTGCCGTATCTCTGACGAAACTTGCAGTGTCCAAGGCAAAATTTGCGGTGTCCGCTTTAGTTGTCATTGCGTTTACTGCATTAGTCTGCGTCAGTGCGAATGCTCCCAGGCCAGCCATGAGGCCAAATCTCAATAATTGCTTTTTCATGGTTTTTCAATTTTAACTGGTTAAAAAATAAAAGATCTCAATAAAAGATGGTTGGATACGATTCTGCGAAAACCTTGCGAGAATACTCTAAGGAAATGTTAAAACGATTTTATTTCTTTTTAAATAATTGATTTTCATTGTATTGTGAACTTTTTCTTTTTTGAGTAGTTTTTGAGAAATGATTAAACCTTACTGAGAAGAGTAAGGAGCGCGCGATGGCAACTTGTAGACCGCGGGTAACAATTCCGGGTATACGCTTTCACATTTCGATTGTCACATGAAGAATAATGAATGAGCGCATGCTGTTGCGCTGGGCGAATGATATAAGATAAATATTGTGCTACTGTTCAACTGATCTTTATGTGCAAACGCTGCATTTGTTAGTTGAGGGTATATTAAATAATGAATTTTGTACATTTCCTGCTGTTGATGATTAAATGTCACTTTAACACAAAAAGTATCTGTAAATGTTTTGGATATTGATTTTTGGATGTATATTGTTGTGTCAATTCCCTTTATGAGAACAATAGTAAATCTTATTGCAGCAGGATTGCTGTCGCTGACGGGAGGCATATCTTCTGCGCAGACAATTACGTTGAAAGTGAACAAACCACAGGCAGCAGTACAGCCTACTATGTGGGGGATCTTTTTTGAGGATATTAATTTTTCAGCTGATGGAGGAATCTATGCAGAGCTGGTAAAGAATCGCTCTTTTGAATTCACGGACCCACTGATGGGCTGGAAGGAGACGGGAAAAGCGGGCGCGGGCAGGATACTGATCGTCAACCGCGGAAATGAACACGCAGCTAATCCACGGTATGCACATGTAACAGTGCAGGCCGGCGATAGCACTTACGGCTTGTTTAATGAAGGATTCAGGGGGATGGGTCTTAAAAAGGACCTGCGTTATGATCTTTCTTTCTGGGCTGGCAACACCACAGGCAGTCCCGTAATAAAACTTGCATTGCTGGATGAGAAAGGAGAGCATATTGGAGAAGTTGCCGTTCCATCAACGGGGAAGGAATGGAAGAAGTATACAGCCTCAGTAACGGCATCGCGTACAGTTGCCAAAGGTGGATTACAGTTGCAGTTTTCCGGCAATGGCAGCCTGGATATCGATATGATCTCATTATTTCCTGAGGATACCTGGAAACAGCGTCCCGGCGGATTAAGGAATGATCTTGTACAGAAGCTGGCAGATCTGCATCCGGGGTTTGTACGTTTTCCCGGCGGATGTATTGTTGAAGGGCGTGATCTGGCCAACCGCTATCAATGGAAAAAGACTGTGGGAAAAGTGGAAGACCGCACCCTGATCGTCAATCGCTGGAATACTGAATTTGCCTACCGTGCACCGGGCGACTACTTCCAGAGTTATGGCCTGGGCTTTTATGAATATTTTCTGCTCTCCGAAGATATAGGAGCATCGCCGCTGCCTATTCTCAATTGTGGCATGGCCTGTCAGTTTAATACGGGTGAGATAGCTGCAGATGAAGATGTTGCTACATATATACAGGATGCGCTTGATCTCATCGAATTTGCCAATGGCGGCACTGATACCAGGTGGGGACAGTTAAGGGCAGAAATGGGGCATCCTAAGCCCTTTAATCTTCAGATGATCGGTGTAGGAAACGAGCAATGGGACAGTCAGTATGTAGCCAGGTATCAGCGTTTTGAGCAGGAACTGAAAACAAAACATCCTGAAATAAAACTGGTATCCAGTGTTGGCCCTTTTTCCGGAGGAAAGCAGTTTGAATACCTGTGGTCAAAGTTACGGACATCGAAAGCAGACCTTGTAGATGAGCACTACTATATGCCGCCGGAATGGTTCCTGAAGAATACCACCCGTTATGATAAATATGACAGGAACGGGCCCAAGATCTTCGCAGGCGAGTATGCCGCTCATATAAGGGTGGCAAAGGAAAATGACAGCGAAAATGGGGAGACACGTAATACATGGGAAAGCGCGTTGGCTGAAGCGGCTTTTATGACTGGCCTGGAAAGGAATGCGGATGTAGTACAGATGTGCTCTTATGCGCCTCTGTTGGCGCATGTGGAAGCCTGGCAATGGCGCCCTGACCTGATATGGTTTGATAACCTGCGCTCAGTGGGTACGCCTAATTATTATGTACAACAGCTTTTTGCAAATAACAAAGGCACACATACGATCCCTGCTACATTGAATGATCAGCCTCTGACGGGGCAGGACAGTGTTTATGCCAGTGCCACGATTGACCAGCAGACACATAAGATACTGCTGAAGATTGTAAATGCTTCTGGTAAAGCAGTGAATTATAAGCTGGCGCTGGATGGCGCTGTTACTACTAAAGATGCGGCCCTGCAACAGGTGCTGACAGCAAAAAATAAAGGTGATTTCAATACGCTGGATAATCCCTCAGCAGTAAAGCCGGTAGAACAACAGCTGAAAGGTGGCAAGAGTAATGTGGATGTGCTGGTAGCAGGAAATTCTTTAAATGTTATTACAATACCTTACAGGTAAGGATCTATTCAGATCAGCAAGAACGCATACATTTTCGTGTATGCGTTTTTTTTTGTTGAAGGTGGAAAAAAAATTTGGAGACCTGAAAAGAAGATGTACCTTGGTGTAAGTTTTATTGGTTGTTGATCTTATCCCCACTTTAAGCCAGTTCTGGCAGTCACTTTTGATAACATTAGAATTAAATCTTCTTTACGAATGCAAAGCGTAAAGCGGTTTCTTTCAGGTCATAATTTTATGCCTTCAAAGAGTTACGGGAAAAAAATGTTGGTTTTTTTTGAATAGACCCAACGTTATTTGTTAACTTCAACTTAACTTTAAAGTGAAGTGTTATAAGGGCAAGTTAAAGCGGATAATGAGGATGAATAAGATCACATATTATTCATTCCATATTGAGGGAGATGATCTTTGTGAAGTAGAAAAGTTTGTAACCAGATTCAATAGCAGCCCTGCCTATAAAGATGATTATGAGAATATCATGTTTGTAGTAAAACATATGGGAAAGTGTACGGGCGCAGAAGAACATTATTTCAGACATGAAAAAGCAGCAGAAGCATTACCTCCGCCGTACAGGTCTGGGAATGTGAGGCTTTATTGCAGCAGGGTTAATACCGGTATTGTAATATTGGGGAATGGCGGTGTGAAGACAACGCAGAAAGTGCAGCAAAGTGAGGATTGCCTGTTTCATTTTGAATTCATGAATGCATTAAGCCGGCATATTACAGAAAGGATGATGGAGGGAGAGCTTAGAATAGTTAACAGGCAACTTGAAGGAAATTTACATTTTAAAATAGGAGATTGTTATGAGTAAGATTTTTGAAGATGCGTTAAACGCATTACCAGCGTATGGTATGGAAAGAGCCGCCATGAGTCTTGATGTGGCAGACCGTATCCATGCCATCCTAGAAGAAAAAGGAATGAGCCATAAAGAGCTGGCGCAGGCTCTTGGCAAGTCAGAATCCGAAATCAGCAAGTGGATGCGCGGCACCCACAATTTTACTTTTGAAACCATCGCCAAGATCAACATGGCGTTGGGGGCAAAGTTAATTTACATACCTAAAGACCGTGTGGTAAAGCCGGCAAAGGGCCGTCTGGCGAATGCAGATGCCACAGTGATCGCTATAAGGTCGCTGAAGCCTGCTGTTGGATCATCTGATAGTTCGCAGCAATGGTCATTATATAAGGAGATTGGAGACAGGAAGGCAACAGTGCCACTTAATTTAAACAGGAACTAGTATTTGTCGGATATGCCCAGATACAACATCGCGATTGAAACCCTTGAAATAAGAACGTATAAGGCTTATAACCCGCTGGAAGAAAAGAAAACTTATAGTGGGGAAATGAGAGTATTGGCAGCTGTAAGCGTGAATGCCGCACAGAAAAACATTGCTGTTGTAATGAAAGCGGAAGTGTATGTGAAGGTTTCCGGAAGTTCGCATATAATACCAATAGGTTATATCGAAACCGTAACCGTGTTTTCGGCCATGAATGAATGGGAAAAGGTCAGGGTAGGAAAGAAGCAATCAGATGTTGATAAGGATCTGGAAGATTTTCTGATTAATATCTCTTACAATACTACAAGAGGACTGCTATCTGAAAGGGCAAAAAATGATCTGATTGGAAAAGTGGTACTGCCAGTAATAGATTCGGCAGATATAAAGAGAGAAAAGGGGGAAAAAGAGAGAAAGGGTAAAGGGTAAAGCATACGAGGTTACAGGGTGTAGTTAATTCCAATAAAGTATTGAATATCCAGGACAGTCTTCTACTTACATATTATTGAGGTTTGTAACACCCGGAAAGTTTATGCTATTCCGATTATTTATAATGCTTTTGTTTTTATGCCTGATCATCGGGCAGAAATAACCATCGGTGGATTTTAAGGCATCTTTAATCCTGCTATGCCTGCTATGGCATACTTTTTAGTCTTTATCAGTGGCCGGGTTACCAGAAAAGTAAGTATATGGTCAACAGATTCATACATCGGTTTCTTTTTTTGATACTCATGTTGAGGATAATTCCCTTACATGCACAGGATACTACAGCTCTACCCGGGCAATTGCCTGTGAAGTGGGACTTGCAGGCCTGCCTGGACTATGCAAAGGCCAATAATGTTACCCTCAACAGTTACCGGCTAAGCCGTCTTAGTAGTGAACAGGACCTGCTGTTATCAAAATCGGCTGTACTGCCCAATCTTGCAGGGAATGTTTCACCTTCTTTAACAAATGCTAAAGAAAGAGATACTACTACCGGCAACTTCCGGTCGCGCCTCAGGGTATCGGGAAACACTTCACTTAATTCCTCCGTGACATTATATAATGGCGGTTACCTGAGGAACGATATCCAGCAGAAAGACCTGCTGGTAAAGGCGGCAGGCCTGGACCTGGCCACAGCGGAGAATGATATAACACTTCAGATCACCCAGGCATACCTGAACATTCTGCTGGCTAAAGAGAATATCGTATATGTAAAGGATGTAGTGGCTACATCAGAAGCCCAGGTACAGCAACAGCAGCAATTTTACAATGTTGGTTCAGTAGCATTGAAAGACCTTATACAATTACAGGCCCAGCTGGCCAATGATAAATATACATTGGTAACGGCGCAGAATACCCACCGGCAAAATGTGCTGGTATTAAAACAGTTGTTGCAATTGCCCACGGAGGCACATTTTGAAATTGTGGAACCGGATACTTTAATGGGCTATGCCCTGCTCACTCCATTGCTGGAAGCAGAGAAAACAGCATTGGCTACCCGTCCGGAAGTGAAAAGCAGTGAGCTGGGAGTACAGGTGGCTGAATTGGATGTGAGGAAGGCGAGGGCCGGCTATCTGCCTGCACTAACGGCTGGCGCGGGGATAGGCACCAGTTATGCACAGGGGGACTATAATAGCTTCCTGAAGCAGATGGACAATAATTTTTATCAGCAGGTAGGGCTGACCTTATCTGTTCCTATTTTCAGTCGCAGGGCTAACCGTGTAAATGAAGAAAAAGCAAAGATCGGTGTGGAACAGGCGGAACTGACATTACAGAATACCCGCATCAATCTCTCACAGGAAGTAGAACGGGCATATATTAATGTGCTGAATGCGCAAGGGCAGTATGATGCGGCCGTAGAACAGCTTCGTTTTACGCAGGAAAGTTACCGTATTGCAAATGAACAGTTAAAGATCGGCGCCGCCAATACCGTTGAAGTATTACAGCAGAAGAACCTCTATGTACAGTCCATGCAGGCATACATCCAGGCTAAATACAGCGCGGCTTTATACGTGAGGATATATGATTTCTACAGGGGAGTACCTGTTAAATTATAGTATAAAAATAACAAAGGATGAACAGGAAGATTGTAATAATAATATTGGTGCTATTGGCACTGGTGGCAGTCTGGTACTTCTTTTTACATAAGAGGGATAATCCTGTGGTGATCAGCACAGAGAAGCCCGTTTATGGGCATATTTCCACCAGTGTAACAGCAACGGGTACGGTACAACCCGTGGATACTGTGGCGGTAGGTACACAGGTCTCCGGAATACTGAAATACATTTATGCAGATTTCAATTCAAAAGTAAAAAAAGGAGAATTGCTGGCGGAATTGGATAAGGTCTTGCTACAGGCAGAGGTGGACCGTAACAAAGGACTGCTGGCAAATGCACAAAGTCAGCAGGTGTACCAGGAAGCCCAGTTCAGGCGGCAGGAACAGCTTTATAAGGTTGGCGCTATCAGCAGGGCTGATTATGATAATGCGAACTACCTGAATAAGGCTGCAGTTGCCAGCGTTGAAAGCGCACAGGCATCGCTGAAGACGGCTCAGCGGAACCTGTTTTTTGCAGATATCTATTCTCCTATAGATGGTGTTGTACTGAACAGAAGCGTCAGCGTAGGGCAAACTGTGGCAGCCAGTTTCAATACTCCTACATTTTTTGTGCTGGCGAAGGATATTACCAAAATGCAGGTACAGGCAAACGTGGATGAAGCAGATATAGGAAATGTACAGGACAGCCAACGGGTGTCATTTACGGTGGATGCATACCTGGATCAGGAATTTGCGGGAAAGGTGCAGGAGATCCGTTTGAAACCTTCAGTGTCGGCCAACGTGGTGACATATACCACAATGATCAGTGCATCTAATGAGGATATGAAGCTAAAGCCGGGCATGACCGCAACCGTCACCATTTACACTGCTGAAAAGAACCATGTGATGCTCATTCCCGCGAAAGCGCTGATGTTCAGGCCTGATTCAGCATTGTCGAAGAAATTTATACTCATCGCTATAGCACCGCCGGCTGCAGAACGTCATAAAAGGGCAATGCCCGTCACCGGTGGCGGCAGGGATACTACCAGGCGCATGAACCCTGATAAGGGGAAAATGGCGGAGGCCTTGAACTATGTATGGGTGAAAAGAGGGGATACACTGCTGCAGAAAAAAGTGGAGATCGGCCTGAATGACAATACCCGGGCAGAAGTATTATCAGGTCTGTCTCCGGATGAAGATGTAATAACAGGAATGCAGGAAGTAACTGACAAGAAGGCTGCGGGTAGTGGCGGGCAGGCCAGTCCTTTCATGCCGCAAAGAAGAAGAAGATGAGCAAAAAGATCCTCGAAATACAGAACATCAAACGGGAATTCCGTATGGGCACAGAGATAGTACGTGCCCTGAAGGGTGTTTCCTTTGACGTGTCGGCAGGTGAATTTGTCACCATTATGGGTAGCAGTGGCTCTGGTAAGACAACCCTGCTGAACATATTGGGGTGCCTGGATAAACCTACGGACGGAAGCTATCTGCTGGATGGGGCCAATATAGGACAGTTGTCCCGTAATGAGTTGGCGCGTTTACGTAACAGGAAGATCGGTTTTGTATTCCAGGCCTATAACCTGTTACCCCGTACTTCTGCCCTGGAGAACGTGGAGCTGCCCTTGCTGTATAATATGGAGATCACTCATCAACAACGCAGGCAGAAAGCTAAACACTCGCTGGATGCAGTGAAGCTGGGAGACAGGCTAGACCATATGCCCAACCAGCTATCAGGGGGGCAGCAACAACGTGTGGCCATTGCCCGCGCCCTGGTTAATGAACCAGTGATGATACTGGCAGATGAAGCGACCGGTAACCTGGATACACGTACTTCTTACGAGATCATGGCGCTGATGCAGGAGTTGAATAGAGAACAGGGAAAAACGATCGTATTCGTTACCCACGAGCCGGATATAGCAGCCTTCAGCGGCCGTACGGTGATGTTGCGTGATGGAAAGGTGGTAAAGGATACTGTCAATGAAAATATACGTTCGGCAAAAGAAGCGCTGGCCTCATTACCGCCGGCAGATGATTATTGATTATGAATATTCTGAACCTCATACGGATTGCATTGAAAGCCTTACAGCGGAATAAACTGAGGGCTTTTCTCACCATGCTGGGTATCATCATCGGGGTAGCAGCAGTTATTGCCATGGTGGCTATCGGGCAGGGTTCCAAGGAGAGTATCCAGTCGCAGCTTTCCAGTATGGGGTCCAACATGATCACTATCCTGCCTGCGAGTAACGTGACCGGAGGTGCCAGATTGGAAGGGGCCAGTGTGCAAACCTTGACCATTGAAGATGTAAAGGCTATACAGAAGCAAGCACTTAATATCAGCGCTATCTCACCGGCAGCTACCTCCACAGGCCAGTCTATCAGCGGCGCGTTTAACTGGCCCACCAGTATACAGGGGGTGAGCCCCGCTTATCTGGATATCCGGAAGTGGACCTTACAGGATGGCATTGCCTTTACAGACGAGGATGTAAGGGCTTCCGCCAAGGTGTGTCTGTTGGGGCAGACAGTAGTCAGCAACCTCTTTCCCAATGGAGAGAGCCCGGTAGGGAAGATCATCCGTTTTAATAATATTCCTTTCCAGGTGATAGGAGTACTGGCAGCGAAGGGGCAGAGTTCCTTCGGCCAGGACCAGGATGATGTGATCCTGGCGCCTTACACTACGGTACAGAAGCGTATTCTGGCCACCATTTATTTCCGTACACTCTACGTTTCTGCAGTAAGCGAAGCTGCTACAGATGCCGCCACGAAGGAAATTGAAACCATCCTGCGGAAAACCCACCGCCTGAGGGATGCTGATGAAAATGACTTCCAGGTAAGGACAATGGCGGAACTGATCAATACATTGAGTTCCACCAGTAATCTGCTGACAATACTACTGACGGCTATTGCCGGTATTTCGCTTATTATCGGAGGAATCGGTATCATGAATATCATGTATGTATCTGTTACAGAACGTACACGGGAAATTGGACTGCGTATGTCCATCGGAGCAAGGGGTATTGATATACTGATGCAGTTCCTGATAGAGGCAATTATGATCAGTATTACCGGCGGGCTGATAGGGGTGGTGCTGGGAATTACCTCAGCAAAGCTTATTACCTATTTCCTGAACTGGCCTACACTGGTGTCGGAGTCTTCTATTGTCTTGTCTTTTATGGTATGTGCGCTGACAGGTGTCTTCTTCGGATATTATCCGGCGCAAAAAGCCTCCCGCCTGGATCCTATAGAAGCGTTGCGATATGAATAAGGGAACGCCGGACATGTATATCATGCACCTCGTATTTAGGTACGACTTTTATAATTGCCTGGCAGGGAACTATCATTGATGCCTTTCGTTTCATTTTTCCAGAAAGCTATTGACCGTCGCGATGGCTCTTTTCCGGAGTTCAGGATTGCCTTTATCCATCACCTCCAGCAAGGTCCGGCATTCATGCAGAAACGTGGGTTTAAAGTCAGAAGAGGAATTGCTGATATCAAGACTGTTGTCAATGATATCAGCATACTTAATGGTTTGTGCAGCGGCGCTTACTTTACTCATTCTGACCGCTTCGGCATATTTACGTTTTCGTCTGTTCCATTTGGGATAATTCCTTTTAACGTAGACGTCGGTTAACTCTACGGTGAGAGCCAGCGTCTTTTGAGCGTCTTCCTGTTTCATAACATCCTGCAGATAGTTGAAGAGTTTATCTTTTGTTACAGTGGTATCTTCCAATACATCGTGTAGCAAGGCAGCTGATAATACCGTGAGGTTCATGGTATATTCCCTGCATAACTGCATGACCCTGATAGGATGCTGGATATAAGGCTCATCCACAAATTTCCGTTGCTGGTCTCCATGGGCCTGCCGGGCAAATTCTTCAATATCAGCAAGAATGTTCATTAAGACACAAGCATTTTTCTGCAGGCATCAGCACATTGTTTACAGATCTCCGCACATTCCCGGCAGTGTTCATTGTTGCTGTGTTTACCACATTCAGCTGCACAGGCCTCACAGATATCGACGCAGACGGAACATAGCTGTATTGCATAGCTGCTTCCCATACTCATTAATTGCGCTGTCGCATAACAGGTGGCCGCGCATTCCATATCCAACCTGATACAGCGGGCCATCATAGTGACATCTTTCTCCTGTGTGCAGGCGGATGCACAATGATTACAAACAGCGGCGCAGCGCAAACAATTGTCAATACAATCCTTATAAAAATGATAACCGTTCATGTGCTTAAGTATTGGTGGTTAAATAATAAGAGATACTCAGAGACATTCTTTCAAATACCGTACAAATTTGAACAGGCATACTCAGCAGATATTGTGGAAGAATTTGCTAATTTGCATAGATGAAACATACATTCCTTTTCCATTGTTTGATCTTCATCTGCTTTTCCGCTTTTGCACAGCGGCGGCATGCATTGGTTTTTCAAACGGACTTCGGACTAAAAGACGGAGCGGTAGCTGAAATGAAAGGCGTAGTATATAGCTTGTCTTCCAATATACCGATGTTCGATCTGACGCACGAAATACCTGCATATAACATCTGGGAGGCCGCTTACCGCCTGCAGCAAACGGCTCCTTACTGGCCGGCGGGTACCGTGTTCGTCTCTGTAGTAGACCCTGGTGTAGGCTCTGACCGGAAATCAGTGGTCCTGAAAACAAAAACGGGGCATTATTTTGTAACGCCCGACAATGGCACGCTTACCCTTGTGGCAAGGCAAATGGGTATCGAGGAGATCAGAGAGATCAATGAAGCGGTGAACCGGAGGAAGAATTCCGGCGCATCTTATACTTTCCACGGCAGGGATGTCTATGCTTATACTGCGGGTAAACTGGCTGCCGGCAAGATCACATTCCAGCAGGTAGGGCCCAAATTGGCTGATTCCGTGGTGACGATAGCTTTTCAGGCGCCGGTATTTGCCAATAATACCGTAAAGGGGAATATTCCGGTACTGGACGTGCAATATGGTAATATCTGGACGAATATCGATCAGGAGACTTTTGGTAAGCTGCATATACAACCGGGCGATTTGCTGAAGGTAAACATTTACAAAGGAAGTGAACAGGTATACAGTGGAGTCATGCCATTTGTTAACACATTTGCCGCTGTTCCCGAAGGAAAGGAACTGGCCTACCTGAATAGTCTACTCAATCTGTCATTTGCAGTAAATATGGGCGATTTCGCTACTGCCCATCATGTGAAAAGCGGGCCGGAATGGAGTGTAACGATCAGCAAATAATGCTGATTTTTATCTAATTTCGATGTTTGCATTTTTTAATCTTACATTTTTCAGATGTCACAACCGGATAGTAACAACAGGATGTTTCATCTGGCGGCAGACTATATTAATCATACCAACCGCCATATCTTCCTGACCGGTAAAGCCGGTACAGGAAAAACCACTTTCCTGAAATATATAAGACAACATACAGCCAAGAACACCGTTGTGGTGGCGCCGACGGGTGTTGCTGCCATCAATGCAGGCGGAGTGACCATGCATTCGTTTTTCCAGCTTCCTTTTGGTCCTTATGTGCCATCGGGAGCGCATCTTTTTGGTGTAGATAACGGTGTAACGGATGCACATGCCCTGTTCCGGAATATCCGCTTTAATCACGATAAGAAAGAGCTGCTGCGTGAAATGGAACTGCTGATCATCGACGAGGTAAGCATGGTACGTGCAGATACACTGGACGCGATTGATGCTATTCTCCGGCATTTCCGTAACCAGCCTTTATTGCCTTTCGGTGGTGTACAGGTATTGTATATAGGGGATCTTTTCCAGCTGCCACCAGTTATGCCGGATGAACAATGGCAGCTGCTGAAAGACTGTTACGAAAGTGTGTTCTTCTTTCATGCAAGAGTGATGCAACAGGCACCACCGTTGTTCATAGAGCTGAACAAGATCTACCGGCAAAATGAAGCGACATTCATTAGCCTGCTGAATGGCGTACGTAACAGCACACTGGACTGGGACGACCTGGAGACCCTGAATCAACGCTACCTGCCGCATTTTACCGGCGAAGGCGATCAGTATATTGTACTTACTACTCACAACCGCCGGGCAGATGAAATCAACAATGCCCGCCTGGCTGCCATGCCGGGAGGGATCCATACATTCACGGGGGAGATCAAGGGTGATTTCAGTGACAAAGCACTCCCGACAGATATGGACCTGCGTATCAAACGGGGAGCACAGGTGATGTTCATCAAAAATGATGTGGCAGAGCCCCGTCGTTATTTTAACGGGAAACTGGCTACCGTCAAGGAGATCATGTCTGACGGCAAGATCATCGTGACACTTGCCAACAGCGGGGAGACGCTGGCGCTGGAGAAAGAAACCTGGCGGAATATCCGCTATTCCTGGAATAAATTGGAAGGAACTGTCGATGAAGAAGAAATGGGCAGTTTCACACAATACCCTATCCGTCTGGCATGGGCTATTACTATACATAAGAGTCAGGGGCTTACTTTTGAAAAGGCAATTATTGATGCAGGGAACGCATTTGCACCGGGCCAGGTGTATGTGGCATTGAGCCGTTGTACATCCCTGGAAGGATTGGTGTTACACTCGCGGATTCATCCGGGGGCGATCCGTACGGATGAACAGGTCCTGGCATTCTCTTCCCGCTTTCATAAGGAGGATGAACTGGAAATGCTGCTGGAAGGGGAGAAGATGGTGTTCTGGGCAGAACAGTTGTTGAAATTGTTCAGTGCTGAAAAGATCCTGGCCGAGTTACATTTACATGCTGCATGGTTGCGTGATAAAAAGATGGTTGGGATGGAAAGTGCGGTAACCCTAAGCCGGAACCTACAGCAACGGGCGGCTCAGTTGCACGAAGTAGGATTGAAATTCAGGCAACAACTTGATCCCTTGCTGAAAGAAGTGCTGCAAACGGGTAATACTGTTGTTTTGAGCGAGCGTGTCGGTAAAGCTGTAGCCTATTTTACCAACGAGATATATGAATCCTTCATACAACCTGTGCGACGGGAAAGAGATATTGTAAAAGATATTTCCAAGATAAAGAAATATGTATTGCAGTTGTCAGGGCTGGAACATTTTCTGTGGAGCCGCTTACAACTCTTTGCGGATGCCAGTTATGGTAATGTAAGGTTTAATGAGGGATTACCTGATTATGAAACCTTACGGAGGCCTGCGGAAGAAGAAAAGACTAAGGAAAAGCCTGTGAAAAAGACCAGGGAGGCAGGTGATAGCCGGAGAGGAACACTGGAGTTATTCCTCGCTGGTAAAACGTTGCAGGAGATTGCCGCGGAACGTGGTTTGGCTGTGAGCACCGTTGAGAGCCACCTGGCAGATTGTGTGGCGAACGATGAATTACAGCTTAACCGCTTTATGGATGAAAAGAAAATTGCCGCCATATTACCAGTGGTGAAAGAGCTGGGCGCTACAGCTTCAGCGCCTATCAAAGCGAGATTGGGAGAAAGTGTGAGCTGGGCGGAGATCAGGGCAGTACAGGCGTATTACCGGAAGACAATGGAGTAAGGGAGACGAGGAACTGAATCGGAGGAAACTTTGAGTGGAAGTCAGATAGGGCAGTTTTGTTACCGGGGAAGAGGACGGAGTAAAGAAGGCCGGAAACTGAATTGGGAGAAATGTGAATTGGACAGACAGCTGGGTGGCAGGGAATGGAATAAGAAAAAGCCGGAATACTGATAGTTTCGTAATTCTTTTGTAATTTTGGAACGAACATTCTAAAAAGGATTACTCATGGCCGACAGGAAATTAAGAATCAGCGTATTAGATCAGTCCCCCATCCGCAGAGGCAGCAACGCCGTAGAGGCACTACAGGAAAGCGTTAAGCTGGCGCAGCTGGCTGACCGCCTGGGCTTCACCCGATATTGGCTTTCAGAACATCATAATACCCGCTCACTTGCGGGAGCATCACCTGAAATATTAATTGCGCGCCTGGCAGCTGTCACCAAACATATACGCCTGGGATCAGGCGGTGTGATGTTACCTAATCACAGCACCCTGAAGGTGGCTGAGAACTTCCGACTGCTGGAGGCGCTATATCCGGGACGCATTGATCTGGGTATAGGCCGGGCACCTGGAGGCGATCGCCTGACCGCTCATGTGTTGAACCCGTCCAATACCTTTGAACCAGGAGATTTTGTACAGCAGGTCAATGACCTGGAAGGTTATCTGTCCGATTCGAGGGAGACCGGCACTATACATGAGAAAGTGATGGCTATACCTAAGATAGATACCGCACCTGAACTTTGGATGCTGACTTCCAGCGGAGAAAGTGGCTTGCTGGCGGCACGTCAGGGCTGGGCATTATCTTTCGCACATTTTATTTATCCAGTGGGCGGTCCACAGGCCGTAAAGACCTACCGTGAAAAATTCAAAGCTTCCCAGTTCCTGAAGGAACCTGCCGCCAGTGTAGGGATCTTCGTATTCTGTGCTGATACACAGGAAAAGGCTGATGAACTGCAGGCCA
Organism: Chitinophaga sp. CF418; assembly: GCF_900142925.1. Classification (GTDB taxonomy): domain Bacteria; phylum Bacteroidota; class Bacteroidia; order Chitinophagales; family Chitinophagaceae; genus Chitinophaga. Next base: position 201,721 of record NZ_FRCN01000008.1, on the reverse strand, counting down.
TGATGGATTACCGCCTGTTAAGTTTTGAGAAAGGAAAGTTTGATGAATTTCCTTCCTACGAAGAAGTGCGGGATTACGAATATTCAGATATGGAATGGCAACGTGTAATGGCTAACAGGGGCCGTATGATTGCCGGGACTCCTGAACAGGTGAAACAGCGTATGCTGAAACTGGCGGATGACTATGATGTGGATGAGATTGTTGCTGCTACCATGGCAGAACATGCAGAAGACCGTTTCCGCTCATATGAATTACTGGCTGAGATATTCCATTTGGAGCCTCGTAATATCTCATAGATTATTGATTGATATTTTACTATGGAGTGTGCCCGTCGGAAAACGCTGATTCACACGAGGTAGTGTCCGGTCTTATAAATGATTGATTGACAGGTTACCGGGAAGCGTTGCCTTTCAGGAAACTATGACAGCATAGAACCTTAGCACATCTCATGAATCATTCATTGGCAACCTGGCGGGAAATGTGTCTTTCAGGGAACTATAACTGACACCAGTACCTTAGCATATCTCATAAATTATTGATTGATACATTACTGCGAAGTGTTGTCTGTCAGAAAGCTGTGATCGTATCAGGGTATAATTGCGGAAATAACGGAAAAACAGGGTGTTAGCGTTACAGTTATTTTACGGCATACACTTGATTATATTTTTTTATATTTTTGCTGGAAATAACTGATCCTATCCTATGAGAAAATACTTCCTGCTGATAGCAGTCATAGCACTGACTTATACTGCCTGCTCCAAAGAGGCAGGTATTGGCGGTGGAACAAACAATCCCGGTGATACCACTAATACACCTGGATCCGGATCCGGTGGCAACAAAACAGATAGCGTCGTTACATTCACAGACCTGAAGTTTTCCTTAACGCCGGCAAATGAAAGCTATGGTCGCGTTTTCTCCTCTTTTAAAGGGAAAGTATACGTAGATGGCGATATTCCTGATACGCTGGGTAAATATATAGATGTGGCATTCAATAATTTTGGATCCTTCTCTATGTTTTTTACCAGCCCTAATGATGAAAGTTTTGATCTGAAGATCCCCGGTACCCTGACTACGCTGGTGCGTAACCTGGTGCCTGCAGATACCTTTAACATTAATTCTTTCGATACTATCACCCACGCCTCTACTCTTAAAAAGCTGACCATTACTACGGATAATGAAAGCTTTGCTTCATCCGATATGCCGCTGGTAATATTCTTCCAGAATGGTTTTGCCAAGAAAGGTATCATTAAGGTGAAGGCAATAACGACAGACTATATTGTTGCTGATGTGAAAGTAACATACTGATATTAACATATTTATGCAGAGAGAATAAGGCTGGCCTTCACGTAAGGTCAGCCTTTCTTAATTTTAGCCCCAATAGGAATGTGTAGGACAGTTGCCCCGCTGCCTTTATTTAAATTTGAAAGATTCCACGATTTAACACACAATTCCACAATTATGCAAGCTATTTTAGGCATCTTTTTTCATTTCGTAGGAGGCTTTGCTTCCGGCAGTTTTTATATCCCTTTCAAAAAAGTAAAGAACTGGGCCTGGGAAAGTTATTGGATAGTGGGCGGCTTTTTTTCCTGGTTAATAGTACCATTCCTTGCAGCCTGGATCACGGTGCCTGATTTCCTGAGCATCATCAGTAAAACAGATAGCGCTACTATCTTCTGGACATATTTTATGGGTGTATTGTGGGGTATTGGCGGCCTTACGTTCGGGTTGGCCATGCGCTACCTGGGAATGTCGCTGGGGATGTCAGTAGCATTGGGATATACCTCCGCCTTCGGTTCTCTTATTCCTCCCATCTACAGGGATCTGTTCACTTCCGATACGACACATACATTTTCAGCCATGCTAAAGAGCCCCGGGGGATTATTAGTCCTTAGTGGCGTTGTAGTCTGTCTGTTGGGTATCGCGATTTGTGGGGCCGCGGGTGTGATGAAGGAACGTGAATTATCAGAAGATCAGAAGAAACAAAGTATACAGGAATTCGACCTGAAAAAAGGACTGATAGTAGCGACAGTCTCAGGTATCCTGAGTGCCTGCTTCAATTTTGGTATAGAGGCAGGAAAGCCTATGGCCGCTATTGCAGTGGAGCAGGGCAGTAATCCCTTGTTTCAGAACAATGTGATCTTCGTCGTATTACTCTGGGGTGGCCTTACCACCAACCTGCTCTGGTGTTTGTTGCTGAATATCCGGAACAAAACATTCGGTGATTATGTCAATAAAGAAACACCCCTGGCGGGCAATTACTTCTTTGCTGCTTTAGCTGGTACCACCTGGTTCTTCCAGTTCTTCTTCTATGGTATGGGCGAGAGTAAGCTGGGTAACGGGGCCAGTTCCTGGATATTGCATATGGCCTTTATTATCATGATTTCAAGTCTGTGGGGTATCACGTTGAGGGAATGGAAAGGAGTAAGTAGGCGAACATTCCTGACGATCATACTTGGTGTAGCAACGATTATGGCGTCTGTGCTATTGGTCGGCTACGGCAATTCTTTTTAGGATAGAATCGGTGCCTTGGTGATAGTGCCGTGCCTGTAACATTATAAAAATTTAAAAAAGAACATATGTCGGTTTCTTCCTTAACAAATTTCAAACATGTAAGTTATCTCTGGGACGAGCAGAAAGCCGCTGCATTGGCGGGCGACGAGGTAGCATTGCTGATCTACCGTTCTAACCTGCTGGGCGCCGATCTACGGCTCACTAATTATGGTGGTGGTAACACATCCTGTAAGGTGATGGCAAAAGATCCGCTGACGGGTAAACAAACGGAAGTAATGTGGGTAAAAGGTTCAGGTGGTGATCTGGGCACATTGAAACGTAGCGGTCTGGCGGCATTATATGTGGAGCGACTGCACAGCCTGGAGAATATCTACAAAGGTATTGAACAGGAAGATGAGATGGTGGAACTTTTCAATCACTGCATTTTTGACCTTAGTTCCAAAGCTCCTTCTATTGATACGCCACTGCATGGTTTCCTGCCATTCAAACATATAGACCATTTACATCCTGATGCGGCCATTGCTATTGCTGCTGCGAAGGATGGTGAGCGCATTACAAAAGAGCTCTTTGGTGGTACCATCGGCTGGGTACCTTGGCAGCGGCCGGGGTTTGATCTTGGTTTGCAACTAAGACAATGCCTGCGTGATAATCCGGGTATCAGAGGCATAATGCTTGGCTCTCATGGGTTGTTCACCTGGGGCGATACTGCTTATGAAAGCTATATGAATACGCTGGAAGTAATTGAGCGTTGTGCAGCTTACCTTGAAGAGCATTATGGAAAGAAAGGACCGGTTTTCGGTGGAGCACGCATCACTTCCGCGGCTCCCGAAGTACGCAGAAAGCAGGCGGCTGCACTGGCGCCGGTATTGCGTGGATTGTGTTCTGCACATACCCGCATGGTAGGGCATTTTACAGATGATCCGCGGGTGCTTGAGTTCATCAACTCCAAAGATCTTGACAGACTGGCGCCACTGGGAACCAGTTGTCCGGACCACTTCCTGCGCACGAAGATAAGTCCGCTGGTTTTGCCGCTCGATCCCCAGGCTGCACTGGATGATGCAGCTGCGGTAAAACAGCAATTGGAGCCTTTATTTGCGGCCTACAGGCAGATGTATACTGACTATTACAATAACTGCCGTCATCCGAACAGTCCTGCTTTACGTGATCCCAACCCGGTGGTGATATTGTATCCTGGTGTTGGTATGTTCACTTTCTCAAAGGATAAACAGACTGCCAGGGTAGCTGCAGAGTTCTATACCAATGCTATCAATGTGATGAAAGGCGCTGAGGCCATTTCTGAATATACCGCTTTGCCGCGTCAGGAGGCTTTTGATATAGAATACTGGCTGTTGGAAGAGGCAAAACTGCAACGTATGCCTAAGCCGAAGGCATTATCCGGCCGTATTGCACTGATCACGGGGAGCGCTGGAGGTATCGGAAAAGCGATCGCAAAGAAATTTGCTGATGAAGGCGCTTGTGTGGTCATCAATGATAATGATGCCAGCCGTCTGCAGTCAGCAAAGGAAGAATTCTCAAAACAGTATGGTCAGGACGTTTTCGCAACTGCTATCCTGGATGTTACAAAAAGTAGTGACATAAAAGAAGCATATGATGTGGCCAGCCTGGCTTTCGGAGGTGTGGATATGGTGATCAACTGCGCGGGTCTTTCTATTTCCAAGCCACTGGAGGCGCATACAGAAAAAGACTGGGACTTGTTGTATGATGTGTTGGTGAAAGGGCAGTTCCTGGTAACTCAGCAGGGTGTGGAAGTGATGCGCAAGCAGGACCTGGGAGGTGATGTGATCAATATCGTGAGCAAGAATGCCCTCATGAGTGGTCCGAACAATGCAGGTTATGGCTCTGCTAAGGCAGCACAATTACACCTGAGCCGTCTGAATGCGGCAGAACTGGGTAAAGACGGCATTCGTGTAAATGTCATAAACCCGGATGCTGTAATTGCTGACAGCAAAATATGGGAGGGCGACTGGGCTGCGGGCCGTGCTAAGGCTTATGGCGTTACAGTGGAAGAACTGCCTGCTTATTATGCAAAACGCACCTTACTGAACCAGGTGATCCTGCCGGAAGACATTGCTAATGCGTGTTTTGCGGTTACGGGAGGATTGCTGAGCAAGTCGACCGGTAACGTGATCAATGTTGATGGAGGTGTTGCTGCTGCCTTTGTGAGATAAGTACATCGGTTAAATGCCAACGGTCATTTGACCAACATAGATGAGTGTTGTCCTGACTTTTATAGATAAATTCTTTCATCAGTTAAATACCAGTTACATTGAGTCAACACATGCTCCTGGCCATGGCCAGGCCGGCATGTGTTGACAGTGTGCCGGTAACGAAAAACTTTTCCTAATTTACTAACGACCCAAATTTCCTGTTATGAATATTGAGAAATTCCAGATAGCTGAATTCAATGATTCCCATAGGCAGGCGCATGAGCGCAGCTTTGAATATATAGCAGGCACGATCCCGCATGTAGAAGATATTCTGCAGAAATTACAGGACTTCCAGGTAGCCATTCCCAGCTGGGCTTTAGGGACAGGTGGTACCCGTTTTGGCCGTTTTTCCGGGGGAGGGGAGCCTCGTAACCTGGAGGAAAAGATCACTGACATAGGCCTCCTGCATGCGCTGAACAGGAGCAGTGGCGCCATCTCCCTGCATATCCCCTGGGATATTCCTGAGAATACCGCTAACATAAAGGCGCTGGCGGCACAACATGATATCCGTTTTGATGCTGTGAATTCCAATACTTTCCAGGACCAACCCGATCAGGCGCTGAGCTACAAATTCGGTTCCCTGCATCATACTGATAAAGGCGTCCGGAAACTGGCCATAGAGCACAATATTGAGGTGATCAAATACGGCGTGGAGCTGGGTTCTGACGCACTTAGCCTCTGGCTGGCGGATGGCTCCTGCTTTCCGGGCCAGCTGAACTTCAGAGGCGCTTTCAAACGCACGCTGGATAGCTTGCAGGAAGTATATGCCGCCCTGCCTGATGCCTGGAAACTTTACATTGAGTACAAGGCGTATGAACCTAATTTCTATTCAACCACTATAGGCGACTGGGGACAGTCATTGCTTTTTGCCAATAAACTGGGGCCGAAGGCTTATACCCTGGTTGACCTGGGGCATCATCTGCCTAATGCCAACATCGAGCAGATCGTGGCATTGCTGTTAATGGAGGGTAAACTGGCGGGATTTCATTTCAATGATTCCAAATACGGGGATGATGATCTCACTGTAGGTAGTATCAATCCCTATCAGCTGTTTCTTATTTTTAATGAACTGGTGGAAGGCATGGATGCCCGTGGTATGAATCACGCTAATGATCTGGGGTGGATGATAGATGCTTCTCATAATGTAAAGGACCCGTTAGAAGACCTGTTGCAATCTGTGGAGGCAATTATGATTGCCTATGCACAGGCTTTGCTGGTAGATACCAAGGCGCTGCAGGCCGCTCAGCAGAACAATGATGCAGTGGCTGCTCAGGAGATACTGCAATATGCTTACCGCACAGATGTCCGTTCCCTGGTAGCCCAGGCACGCCTGCAGGCAGGAGGTGTTTTACAGCCCGTTGCCTTTTACAGGCAATTCAAAGTAAGAGAGCAGCTGATAAAGGAAAGAGGTCTGAAAACCGTAGCGACGGGATTATAATTTCTAATTTTTCACCGGATGCGCTGTATTGCAATACTCGACATTGGTAAGACAAACAAGAAGATATTCCTGATCGACGAGCATTACCGGATCGTATGGGAAAGAGGCGCCAGTTTCGACGAAACAGTTGACGAAGATGGGGACGCCTGTGAAAATATTGAACTGCTTACAAGCTGGGTGAAGAACAGTCTCCGTGAACTGTTGCAGCTACCTGGCTATACTGTTGCAGCATTTAACTTTAGTACCTATGGCGCCAGCCTTGTTTACCTGGATGAGCAGGGACAGGTGCTGGCGCCTTTGTATAATTATCTGAAACCTTATCCTGCCGGTATGGAGGAAGCCCTTCACAAGGCCTCCGGCGGATCTGAAAAATTATGTGAGGAGACTGCCTCTCCTGCATTGGGCAGCCTGAACGCAGGCCTGCAGTTCTACCGGTTAAAACAATTGCAGCCAGCTCTCTTCAACAGGGTGAAATATGCCCTGCATTTACCCCAGTATATCAGTTTCCTGGTGACGGGTCAGCTGCTATCTGATATTACCAGTATTGGTTGTCATACGATGTTGTGGGACTTTACCCGGCAAAACTACCACGACTGGGTATTGAGAGAAGGACTGGCGGAGAAATTGCCTCCTGTTTTCCCGGGTAATCACGTATTGCCTGCAACTATTGATGGCTATGCCTGTATTGCGGGTGTAGGACTGCATGACAGCTCCGCTGCATTGATCCCTTACCTGGCCAGTTTCTCGGAGCCTTTTGCGCTCATATCTACGGGTACCTGGTGTATTACCCTTAATCCGTTTAATAACAGCCCTTTAACGGCCAGGAAGCTGGCCTCTGACTGTCTTTGCTATCTGACCTATGAAAACCGTCCTGTGAAGGCCGCAAGGCTCTTTGCGGGCAATGAGCATGAGCAGCAGGTGAAAAGGCTGGCAGAATATTATCAGACACCGGTAAATTACTACCAGCAAGTAGCCTTTGACCCCGCTATATTTGCCAGGTTGCTCGCGGCATCTCCGCAACAGGAAGGACCGGTATCCGGGAAAAGTTTGTTGCAGGCGTCCCGTTTTGCAGAGAGGTCATTGAACGACTTTACCAGCTATGAAATTGCCTATCACCGTTTGCTGATGGACATTATGGAACAACAGCAGTTTTCTTCATCGCTGGTAATAGATGGTACACCGGTAAAACGTATTTTCGTGGATGGTGGATTCAGCAGGAATACCGTATATATGCACCTGCTGGCAGCAGCTTTCCCGCAGATGGAGGTTTATGCTGCGTCGGTAGCACAGGCTACGGCCATAGGAGCTGCCCTCGCTATTCATCGCCACTGGAATACACAGCCTTTACCGGCCGATCTCGTAGAGATGAGACATTATAGCCACGGCTCGATTTATATTTAAAAAAGATGAAAGTAGGACTCTTCATACCCTGTTACATAGATCAGTTTTATCCGCAGGTAGGCATAGCCACGTTATCACTACTGGAGAAACTGGGTTGTGATGTGGTATATCCACAGGGACAGACCTGTTGCGGCCAGCCCATGGCCAACTCCGGATTTGAACACCTGACCCATGGTTGCAATGAACTTTTTGTAGATCATTTTGCGGATCTGGACTATATCGTAGGGCCTTCAGGCAGTTGCGTGCTGCATATCAAGGACCATCTGCATGTAGACGGAAAAGAGCAGGCTGCCACCCACATCCGTCAGCATATATACGAGCTGGCGGAATTCCTGACAGATGTATTGAAAGTAGATAATCTGAAAGCGAGATTCCCGCATAAAGTAGGTATACACCAGAGCTGCCACGGTCAGCGTGGATTGGGTCTTGCCCAGATGAGTGAACTGGTAGCGGCTCCATTCTCCAAACCTCAGCAGCTGTTGCAGATGGTGGAAGGGCTCGAACTGGTGGAATTGAAACGGACAGATGAATGCTGTGGTTTTGGGGGAACTTTCTGTGTTTTTGAAGAAGCAGTTTCTGTGAAAATGGGTAAAGATCGTATTGCTGATCACGTCAATAACGGTGCTGAATATATTACCGGAAATGATGTCAGCTGCCTTATGCATCTGGAAGGTATTCTGCGTCGCCAGAAAAGTAATGTGAAGGTGCTGCATATTGCTGAGATATTGAATTCAATTTAAGGTACCAGGAACAGGGAGTTTACTTATGCAGCTGGAAGACGTTTTACGTCTCAATTCCGGCTTCCAATTTTTAAGGTATGGAACATCAACATAAAGAACATTCAGTTCTCGCGGAAGAATTTAACGCCGATGAGGCCCGAGTGAACTGGCATGACGAGACGCTCTGGTGGGTTCGTCAGAAGAGGGATAAAATGGCCTGGAGTATTCCGGAATGGGAAGATCTGAGAGAGGCCGCTTCACGTATCAAACATAACGTGCTGGGCAACCTGCATGACTACCTGCTGGAATTTGAAAGGAATGCACAGGCCAATGGCGCGGTTGTACACTGGGCAGCTGATGCGGCGGAGCATAATAAGATCGTGCTGCAGCTGTTGCAGGAGCAGGGGGTAAAACGGATGGTGAAGAGTAAATCCATGCTCACGGAAGAATGCCATTTGAATCCATACCTCGCTGAACATGGCATTGAAGTGATCGATACTGATCTGGGTGAGCGTATTGTGCAGCTGGCGAAAGAACCGCCAAGTCATATTGTATTGCCTTGTATCCATAAAAAGAAAGAGGAGATAGGCGACCTGTTTCATGAACACCTCGGTACGCCTGCAGGTAATGCAGATCCCAAGTTCCTGACTGCCGCTGCCCGTCAGCACCTGAGGGCTGAATTTATCCAGTCGCGGGTGGCCATTACGGGTGTGAACTTCGCTGTGGCAGAGACAGGGGAGATGGTGGTTTGTACAAATGAGGGGAACGCTGATATGGGCGCTCACCTGGCAGATGTACATATTGCCTGTATGGGTATTGAAAAGATCATTCCTCAAAGGAAACATCTGGGTGTTTTCCTGCGCTTACTGGCCAGAAGTGCTACCGGTCAGCCTATTACTACTTACAGCAGCCATTTCCGCGCTCCTAAAAAGGGACAACAGCTGCATATTGTACTGGTAGATAATGGCCGCAGCCGTCAGCTGGGGCGTGAAGACTTCCGTAATTCATTGAAATGTATCCGCTGCGGGGCTTGTATGAATACCTGTCCTGTATATCGCCGTAGTGGTGGACATAGTTATCATAATGCTATTGCCGGACCGATAGGCGCTATATTGGCTCCTAACCTGGATATGAAAGAATATGCGGACCTACCCTTTGCGTCTACCTTGTGTGGTTCCTGCTCCAATGTATGTCCGGTGAAGATCGATATCCATCAGCAGCTCTACAAATGGAGGCAGGTCATTACACAGGAGGGATATACAAAGAAGACAAAAGCCGCGGGCATGCATGCCATGAACATCGTATTGTCCAAACCCGGGTTATATAAAACCGCCGGAGGTGTTGGCCGTTGGGTGATGAGAACATTCCCTGCTGTTGTGAACAATGGTCTTAACCCGTGGTTCAAACAACGTGAAATGCCGGAAGCTCCGAAGGCGTCATTTGCCGATTGGTACAAGAAGAACAGGAAGCAATAGCAACAACTTTTGGTCAGCCCGCCGCGCTGGGCTGTGTGTTTGTAGCGCGGGATGGTAACGGTGTTTATAACAACAATTCTATCATATAAATATTTCCAGCAACATGCTCAACCATGTTGCTTCAACAATATCAAACAACGCATATGTCCCGCGAAAGCATTCTCGCCGCTATAAAAAACAATCAACCGGAACAGCAGGCATTACCTGACCTGAACGCATTCAGACGTACGGGTCCCGGTGATCCTGCAGCCTTTAGAAAAGTAGTAGAAACGCTCGGCGGACAGGTTTTCGGGATCAGTTCATATACAGAAATACAGCCACTCATGGCGGAACATCTTCCGGATGCGCGGAAGATCGTCGCTATACAGGAGCAGTATTGGCCTGGTGCATTAACTGAATGGGAAGCCGGCGATGGCCGCCAGTTTGAGGATGTTGACCTGGCTATTATCCCGGGACAATTTGGTGTGGCGGAGAACGGCGCTATATGGATCACTGATATTGAAATAAAGGAAAGAGTGCTGCCTTTCATTACCCAGCACCTTGCTATTGTTGTTTCCTCACAGGATATATTACCGACTATGCATGATGCGTATGAGGAGCGTATTGCCCGCCCGGAAGGCGGATTCGGTGTTTTTATTGCCGGCCCTTCCAAGACGGCGGATATTGAACAGTCGCTGGTACTGGGCGCTCATGGCGCTAAAAGCCTGACAGTCTTTCTCTATACACCTAAGTCTTAATCTATCTTAACCCACTATTCCCGTTATGAAGATCGCCTTTAAAATGCGCCTGAAACCGGGCTGTAAAGAAGAGTACCGTAAGCGCCATGATGAGATCTGGCCTGAGCTGAAACAGCTGTTGAAGGATAATGGTGTGAGCGACTATACCATCTTCCTGGATGAGGAGACAAATATCCTGTTTGCGGTTCAGCAACAGGACGGTGAACAGTCATCCCAGGATCTGGGAAAATTGCCGATTGTACAGCGCTGGTGGGCCTATATGGCTGATATCATGGATACGAATGAAGATCATTCTCCCATCACAATGCCGCTAACGAAGGTTTTCCATATGGATTGATAATTACTTCTTCTCCAGTATAAACTCGATATCATCGATCACATCACCTTCTCTCCGGCTGCTAATATGCAGGTTATAGGCCGGGCGCAGGGTTGTTAATTTTAGTTTCTTCAGCTGGGCCGGGTCGGGTTGGATGACATAGTCGCCCGGAGGCAGCCCCATATAATTGAAGTACCCGTCAGTTTCTGTGAGGAGGCATTTTACCAGGGTGCTGTCTGACTTGTAGATACAGATCTTGATACCGGTTTGTTCTTTCAGCAAAGAATCTTCTCTTAGGTACACGACGCCTGATACCTCACCCAGAACGCTAACAGGGACGTCAATTCTACGCAGCTGGTTAGGCTCAATGAGCACCCGGATGATGGGTTTCCTGATCCGCCAGGAAACGCTTTCAAAGCCCGTTGGCTCGAGTTCAAACAGATAGGGGGCATAGGGCTCCATGTCAAGGATGGCTATGCTTGTGTCCCGCAGGCTACGGATCAGTCTTCCGCCATTATATTTCAGTTGTAGTCCGTCTACCCGGGGCTCTCCCGCATCATAGCGTTCATTGTTGTTAGTATCGAGGAATGGTACAAATACAACGCCTCCGGAGCCAACGCTGCTGCGGCTGTTAACACCGGTATAACCTGCCTTTCCATCATAGATCACACTGCCGCGGGCGGATTCCACAAGCGTGGTGAGATTGTTATTCCTCCAAACGGAAAAGCCGATCTGCGCAAATGAAAAGTCATACCGCAATCCGATACCATAGTTTGTAATACCAGTCCGGTAATTCTTCTCATAAGAGACATTCAGATAACCATTTTTGAACAGATACTTACCTGCCTCACAACGCATCGCTATCAGGCGATTACTGTTGTAGTCATACTGGGCCTGCGGCGTCAGCATAATCTTGCCCGGTAGCGGAAATGTCAGCGCCAGATTACTGTATACGAAAGGTTTTTCATCCTTTATGAAAATTGCATAAGTAGAAAGGTTGGTGCCCACTTTATAGAGGGCGCCTGACAGCATCCATTCTGTGGTTGTATAGTAGGAACCAGGTAATATGATCTGGTCTACTGTAAGCCTTGTGAATAGCGAAAAATTCTTTCTGAAGAACGGTTTGGAGACAACAGCTTTACGTTCTTCCAACCAGTTATAGACAATGGCTTTCTGATCCCTGCTGTATTTCGTGTAATTGAGCTCTGCCTGAAAGTTTGTACGTGTCCGGTAACTAAGGATGCCTCTCGCCCTGACACCATGTGCATACTCTCCGGAGAATAATAAGTTTGCCGGAAGACGCATGGAAGCGTTTACAAACGGTAATGTATTGGCCCCCCGGATTGAAGAAAGATATTCCACACCTGCACCGACAGTAAGAATGCCCAAAACGCCATAGTTGACCTGGACCCTTCCCAGTTTACTATGTATAGTATCTTCCGCTACACCTGCGCTGGCAGTATATTCAAGCTCGCCCGTTGGCAGGAAGTTAAAAGGAATATTGATATTTTCTTCCTGGAAACGTTCCTCTCCCCAGGGGCCATAGAACCGGAGCCTTATCTGGGAATTGCCATACATCAACGGTACCTGGAAAGTATAAAAGCCGGCAGCATCTGCTACTGTATAGTCCACCAGGGCATTGTTGATATAGAGTTCCACCGTCCAGCCGGGATCAGTGAAATTACTCAGGGTATAAGAGCCATAGGCACGGCGATGTGTAGTAGGTGTATTGCTTACCTGTACGCCTACTATTGGAGCGAACAGGGACGCAATAGTAGGGGTAAATATTTTTCCTGCAATGATCTGTCGTAACCAGGGCCTGTCATTGTTTACGAATCGTAAACGGTAATATTGCTGCCGTTGATCGAATGGCCGGACAACATTACTATCCGGATGAGTAGTTGACTGCTGCTTTGCGAAGTTATTATAGTTCAATGATACCGTGGCCTCTCCGCCGGCCAGCGTTCCGCCCATGGTGAGGTTGAACCAGGAGTCGCTGACATTCTGCAGGCGTTGGTTAGATACCACTGACCAATTGGCCATCCCGAATTTGAACAACTGTTTGCTCCTGCCGATGGTAGTATCTGCTTCGATATTTCCTTTTAGTTTATTTAGGTTCCGATAAATGACCTGTTGCCGCATTTCCCTGATGGCAGGCAGCTCTGCTTTGGATATTACGTTCACTGAAAGGCTACGGAAATTGAACTTGCAGCTCAGATCAAATACTTTATTGAAATAGTCTGTACGCAGGTATAATCCTGTTTCCATCTTCACAAGATCTTCCGGCCCGAGGTTAAATACTTTGTCCCGGAAACGTATCCTGTTATTCTTTTTGTCGATCAGGAAGGTGGCATCCTGGCTGATATAGAAGCCTGAAAGGGTATCCATGCTTTCAGACAGGTTGTTGCGGATCTTCAGGAAATTAAATACATCTGTGATGGACAGATAGGCTATTTCATCCTTCACCACCGCAGGTATCTCCGTACCGCCTACACCCTGTAGTATGACAAGGATAGAGGTCTCATCAAATTTCGGCTCTTCATCATTATCACCATCTTTGTCCCCGTCTTTTGCAAAAACAGGACTGACGCAGCAGGCCAGCAGTAAAATACAGACTGCTTTGCAGCAATACCGGAGGAAAGGAGTGATATGTATGATACAGCCTGTCATCAATTGTTATTCCTGTATAAATGTGACTGAGAATAAACCACTGTAGCTCCCGGAGGGATTCGCCAATGGCGGTCCTACGGTGAGTGTACCCCCGATGCGCACCAGCGTACGGGCGGGAGAGGTGGCGGTTGCAACGAAGGGGCTTCCTGTGCTTGATGAACCTATGTGCAGTGATATGGTTCCGCCGTTACTACCCGTCAGTGTTACGTCCGGCCCGTTCAGGATTTGAATCAGGGTACCCGGATTTGCATCTACTTCGAAAATAGCCGGAGAGAAAGGAAAGCCAAGGTTTGCCTGTACAACACTGCCTGTCACAGAGCGGGAGCCATCGGAAAAAACTGTTACCGTACCACCCGTTGCTCCCTGGAAAAAGGCGCCAAAGATGAGTCCCTGTGCGGGATTCACATATACTGATATAGGCCGGGGCGGCGGCTCCTGAGCTTTCACTGATGTCGTGACATGGAGCAGCAAGGCCAGCAGGCCCATATAAAGGAAGTAATATTTTGAGAGAGCTGATCGCATGTAATGATCATTGATTGCTTATAAACACTTTCTTCGATATCAGGTCTTTATCTGACTGGAATGTGACGAGATACACGCCACCACTGTAGTTTGATCCCAGCAGGTAGCGTCCATTGCCTTTGAAATCTTTCCGGAAGATGACCTGCCCTGCCATATTGCTGACGGCGATAGTACATTTTTCACCGGGTACCTTATCAAACTGCCCATAGAGATTATTACCTGTATAGAATGCATGATAGAAAGCTGTGTTGCCTGGAACAACATCCTTATCAGCTTTGAATACCAGGAAGAATCGCTTATCATAAGCGCCTTTCCGCAACATCAGGCGGTAAGGTGTTGTCTTATGCAGATCGTGGGTGATATCGGCTTCCTTATCATACAGATAAAAATGCCATCCTGCCGGGATGCGCTCCATTACCGGCATGGTGAAGCTGATATATCCATCCCGTTCTGTGGTCAGTCCCAGGGGGATGGTTTCAGTACTGTCTATATTATCCGGCCAGGCGGCTATAGAGAGTCGCTGACTGCCTGCCAGCACATACAGGTTCGGGACAGTCAGATCTGTATTCATGAGTTTGAGGGCATCCGTTTCTGTCTCAAAATCCCTGGAGCTATTACTGCCAAAGTAGAGAACCGCCATATCTGAACTGTATCCATCATCTGTAAATCCGGCGCTGAGGCGCAATAAAGGTTCCGTCAGCGGCCTTTCCCTGTGGAAGTTGGGCGTCAGGTTATTTACCCTCGCGGTATTGTTGGCCGTGAGGGAACCTGATACCGGGAAGCTGCCATTGGTAACATGCACAAAGAAGCCCTGCATTGCCGGTATGATGTTGCTGGCAACGCCATCGCTGGATACACCGTTGATGTAGGAACTGTAAGTGCCGGTATATTGATTGGTACTGCCAGCATTGAAGTAATAGACAGCATTATCGACGTTATTACGTGTCCATCCACCGCTGGCATCCCAGTCTACCGGAGACGGATAAGGATTGCCCACCAGGTTGAAGCCAAGCGTATATGTGCGATTGTTATTTGTCAGGGTAGGAGAGACGATAGTCCCGTTATTTACAACTCCTGTCATGTCTATTGTTACAGGAGATGTAGCGGTACCAAGATTACCCGCATATCCAACCATGGGTGTGAGCACGCCTGAAGTAGCGGTATATGATGTCCATCCTGAAGACGTACGGTTCTCCACATAATAGTAGAAGGTAGGGAAGGTAGCGCTGAGATTGATGTCATCGGAGAATTCGTTCACGGTTGCTGCCTGGAACGGTGAGCTGAAATAGACATAACCAAAACTTGTAGACCGGTAACGCTGTATCGTCACATTGCCGGTTACTGTACCGCTGCCGCTACCATCGATTAAGGCCGTGCGTGTTGCTGTAGAAAGCAGGGTCAGATTATTGCCTGCCGCAAAGGTTCCCGTTGTAGCTTTCAGTACGCCGGACACATTTAATGTACCTGACAGTGTAACGCCGCTGGTATTATTGGTAGTAAGATTAAGTATGGTATTGCTGGCAAATGTACCTGCAGGTATAGTTTGCGCGGCACCGCCGGCCAATTCTACGGTGCCGTTAGTGGCGGTAAATGTACCGCTGTTGCTGATAGTACCGTAGATCTGCAGGGTTGCAGCGCTTACTGTAACAGATGCGCCTGTTTGTATGGTGATATTGGAGGTAGTAGCAGTGCCGGAACCAATAGATGGGTAATTGCCAAGGCCTGTTGGTATGGTAACATTCATCGTGTTGGTGGGCACAGTGTTGGTAGACCAGTTGCCAGTTGCAAACCAGTTAGTGCTCACAGCGCCTGTCCAGGTGTTGTTGGAGACCAGTTCACCCGCTATTAAAGCAACGTTCATGTTCGTCAGGCCTGTGGTTTGTATGGAAGTGGCCAGCGGATTGGCGGTAGTGGGCGTTGTCCAGGTACTGCCATCATAACTACCGACCTTGAAATTGGCGGTAGTAGATCCTGCATCTACATCAGCTGCATTCCAGTTGAGGGTAACGGATGAAGTAGTAAATACGGTACCGGTATTGGTAAATGACCAGTAGCGATTCACACTTTTGGCAGAGCTTATGGCTGAACTACTGATATTCGGATGATCTGCTGCGGTGACGCTGGTCAGCAGATTACCACCAGTGGTGACACCAGGCATGGTGACGGTAGCTGGTGTATAATACTGATCGTCGCCTACCTCGTAGGTTCTCGTTACGTTACTGCCGGTAGCCACTGCTTTCTGCAGTCTTCCGGATACCCATCCCGTACTCTGGGATGCGCCGGTAAGAGAGCCTGTAGATGGTAGAATAACGGCGAAAGCTGTACCAGTGTGAATTTTATTCAGCACGAAATTCAGCACGGCACTCACGGTGATATCCGTGCCCAGAGAAACGATGCCGGCGGTTTTATTCACGGTCAGATTATTAAAGGCTCCGGTCGAAGAGATGGTTTGTGTGCCGGTACCATTGAAGTAAACGGTAGCGCCGGTATTCGTATACGTGCCACTGGACATGGTCCAGTTTCCGCCAATCGTGTCGGTGAAACTGCCTTGTACATAGGTGCCATTGGTCAATGTAAAGTCGTTCAATATTTTCACTACGGCGGAAGCTGTTTTACTGCCTGAGGCGGATATGACAAGGTTGCCGTATGATGTAGCGGAGGAGACAGCCTGTGTACCACCCGCGTATTCAACAGTACTTAAAGTATCGAATGCGTAAGTAGTGAATGTAGGTAGTGTCTGAGTGCCCTTTAGAACGAGTTTTGCATTATCCTCAATGGTTAATGAACTGGCTCCGGAAGGAGTAATAGCAAAACCTGCCGCATCAAATATACCGGTGGTAATGGTAATATCATCCACCGCAGTGATCGCCTTGGCAAGAGAAGTGGTAACGCCTGCATCTTTCTGGTTGGTTACCTGGGAAAGTGCGAATGATGACGCTGAACTTGTAATGAGTGAAGGCAGGCTGCCTGTCATGATCAGCGTACCGATGGTCCCGTCATAGGTGCCGTTGTTGGTGAAGTTATGACTGACACGATAATCTGATAATGAAGCGACTGTTCCGGTAATAGTGAGGTCATAGAAAGTTGTATTCGGGGTACCTGTGAGCGTTCCATCAGCTGTTGTCATAGTGAACGTTGATGTTCCTCCATTTAATGTACCATTACTTTCGACGTTCTTCGCTGCTGTGTAGGTAAAACTGCCTGCATTGAATATTGCACTGTTTGATATGGCAAAATCACCGTTCACTGTCCAGTTAGAAGATGGTGTTACACCGACAGTATTGCTGATAATGACATTGTTCAGTGCAGTTGGGGTACCTGTTACTGTAATGGCGCCACTGCCGCCGAAGGTAACAGTACCTGTACTTGTAAAACCCGTTCCGGTGAGCTGGATGGTCTGTGCTGTTGTTGGCGTGAAGTTCATGCTGCCGCTGCTGGTCACGGTACCATTATTGGTAAATGATCCGAATATATTGTGGGTAGAGACGCCACCATTGAAAGTGGCGCCGCTACTGATGTTGAATGCGATGATGACCCTCCATCCCACACTGGCGCTGACGCCTCCGGTATTGTTGATGTTCAGTGTAGCATAAGTTGGGGTACTGGTTGAATTCAATATAGGCGGGATGGTGCCGTTGAAATTAATAACACCGCTTGAATTTGAAACAACAGCATTTATGAAACGTATAGTCTGCACTGAAGTGCCCGTAAAGGTGGTTACTCCATTACTGATTAAAGAGCCGTTATTAGTAAGATCGCCGTTCACTGTGGCATTACCACTGCCACCATCGTAAGAGCCACCGGTGGCAACAGTAAGCAGGCCATTGTAGGTAACATCGCTGCCACTTACAGCATAGCTGCCATATACAGTGAGCCTGTTGAATGTGGTTGTACCGCTGATAGTTTTACTGGTTCCATTCAGTGTTACAGTGCCGCTGGTAGGAGTGAAAGTGCCACTGTTGCTCCAGTTGCCGTAAAGGTTAATGGTATAGGAAGCACCATCGAATGTAGCGCCACTGCCTATGGTGAGGTCGCCATTTACGGTACAGGTGGCGGCCAGTGTCTTGGTACTGCCATTACTGCAGCTGAGGTGGCCATAAGGGATACCAGCTACTGTCTGGGCTACAGTGCCATTGTAATTGACGGTACTGGTACTGCTGACAGTATATGTAGTAAATCCGGAAGGAAAATTATTTGCTCCGCCAACGAGTAAAGCAGCACTACCTGAGAGTGTAAAGGTACCACCTCCTGATGATCTGCTGGCGCTGAATGTGGAAAGATCGACAGTTCCACTGCTGATTGTAAGATTACTGTTGATGGGGCAGTTGCCGCTAAGTGTGGCAGTACCGGCTGTTTTGGAAATAGTCAGGTTATTGAAGGTGGTAGCTGAAATAGTCTGGGCGCCAGAGCCATTGAGCACGACTGTTCCGCCGGACGCATTGAATGTACCGCTGTTGCTCCAGTTACCGCCTGCCGTCAACGTAACAGCATCGCTGTTTAATATAGTACCAGAGGATATATTGACATTTCCGGTTACGGTCATAGCAGCATTTAGTGAAAAGGATCCTGCTGCAATACTCAGATTGCCGGCTACAGTACCTGTGTTACTCATTGATGCGGCTCCGGCTGACTTATTTATCTGGAGATGATTATAGGTCAATCCTGCTACTGTTTGTGTACCGGTACCGTTGTATGTGACGGTGCTGCTGCCGGCTGTAAAGGTTCCACTGGTGTAAGAAAAGTTGCTGCCTATATTGAGTGTGCCTGCCCCGGTGAAGGTTAGGTTGGCGCCTCCTGATTCTGTCAGTGAGCCTCCTACAGTTATGGTGCTTGCAACTGCATTCAGATTAATGACATGACCACTAGTCCCATCACTCAGTACAAGGTCGCCATTTACTGTCAGTGTCTGGCTACCTGTATTGATGGTATGGGTTGCATTGGCAGACCAGTCACCGCTAATATTACCTTGTGTAGTGAGGCTGCCGCCTGTTGTAAGCGTCAGGGTGGCTGCCTGTGTGCTGCCGAATCGTATGGCCTTCACAGATGCGGTATTATTGATGGTAGGTTGATTAGTAAATGCGGCAGTGCCGATCTCCACGATGTCATTGACGCCAGGAGGAAGGGAAGGAGTACCCTGGACAGATGTCCAGTTGGCGGCAGTAGACCAGTCGCTGCTGGCAGACCCGTTCCAGCGTACAACGTTGGCATTGTCTGAGATCGTCCATCGTCCATTGACAGCAACCTGTCCACCCAGTTCTACATAATTTGAAGTGGTGCTGTTAGTTGTTTTTCCTACAGCTCCCCAACTGCTGCCGCTATTGAGCCATAGCCCCATGGTGGATTCATTGTTACCATTCAGTTCTGCATCCTCATAATGTAATCGTATGGTGATAAGTCCTAAAGACGATACGCCACTGACGGTATACCCCCGGTTGATAGCACCACCCTGGGGGAAATCGCTGACAGGTGCCACAACAGCGGAAATAGTGATAGAACTGGTAAGTGGTACCGCCACCGAAAAAAGTATTGAAGTGTTAGGACTTTCAAATGCATAGGTAACACCCAGGCTGAAAGTGTGTGATCTGCGAACGTTACCCAATATGGTACCATTCCCGCTCCTGTCCACAGTCATAGTCAGTGTGTTGCTACCGGTATTCATGGTGCCACTGGTCATGTTAATGGTGCCCACCTGAACGTCATTATTGATGTCGACGTGTGTCGTCATTACGCTCTTATTCAGGGTAAGATTATTGAAGGTAGTAGCACCTGTTATGCTGGATGCATTGGTTCCGGTAAATGATACGGTACTGCTACCGGCGGTGAAAGTGCCGTTGTTGACAAAATCTTGCTGTACCGTGTGGGTGGAGGAACCCGCGGCAAATGTAGTACCACTGGAAATGGTGAAATAGTTGGTAGTAATGGCGCCTGCGGCCGTTTTGGTGCCTCCACCCGATAATAGTAGTCTATCGTAGGTCAGTGCATTGATGGTCTGCGCACCTGTACCGTTGAAGTTGACCGTATTGGGAGGCGTGGAAGTCACATTCAATGTACCGGCGGTAACGGTAAATGTACCGGCTATACCCAGTACCGAGTTAGCCGACAGTTGCAAGGATGTTCCATTCAGTGTGACATTGAACAGGTTCGCCGTTCCGTTTAATGTACTGGTACCTGTAAAGGTAACAGTACCGGCGGTAGCGGTAAGGGAACCACTGACGTCAAGCGACGTATTGATAGCAGAGAAGGACACTGCTGTGGTTACCGTGCCGGCAATGATCAGTGTACCGAAACTGATCGTTCCGGCGCCGGAAATGGTCTTGGAGGTTCCCTGCATGGTAACAGTACCTCCGAGACCATTAAAGGTGCCGCTAGCAGCAAAATTGCCCGTTACTATGATACTGGTACTGACGCTGACACTGCCGGAAATGGTGAGATTATCAAAAATGAAGTTTGTTCCGGTAATAGTCTTGGATGTTCCTGTCATTGTAAGCGTACCGCCAGTCAGGTGGGTAAATGTTCCCGGACCGGAAGTGGAAAGGTTGCCTGACACTGTAAGGGCACTGGTAGCGGCAGCCGTGATATTGGTAACAAGAAATCCAATATTATTGAAATTGTGTGTACCCGTACCACTGATAGATGAACCGGGACCTCCAAAATTGACCGTGCTGGTGGCGCCGGTGAAGGTGCCATTGTTCACCCAGTTACCATCTACCTCATGCGTAAAACTGCCGCCATTAAATGTAGTGGAGGCGCCGATATTAACACCACCACTGATCAGTATATTGGAAGCTGCTGTATAACTCACACTGGTAGCTGCCCCCACTGTACTTGTGAGGGTACCCGCCACTGTAAACGCAGTACCAGGCATGGTCTTCACCACGGCCCCACTGGATCCGGACAGGGTAAGATTACCATATGTCTCTGCTAACACTGTCTGGGCAGCACCATTGTATTCCACGATGCTTGTCAGAGAAAGTGAATGTGTGGCATAGTTGGCAGGGAATGTATTCGTTCCTCCTATCCTGAGGGTAGCCCCATTAGCTACTGTAAATGTTCCACCGGCCACCGTCGTACCACGATTGGCCGTAAAAGTGGACAGGTCCAGCGTACCTGCAGCTACGTTAATCCTTCCTGCTGCACTGGTACTGGAGTTGAGTGCATTGAGGTTACCTCCCAGCGTTTTCACCAATGCCCCGCTGATCCTGAGGGTGGAATAAGTGAGGTCATTACGGACGGTCTGATTGATGAGCGTCGCGCTGTAATCAACTGTACTGCCCGCGGTGAATGTGAAGGCACCTGATATGGTATAGTTACCAGCAAAAGTGCTGGCATTTACGCGCAGTGTACCGGTAGCGCTGACAGTGGTTGTACCGGCCCCTGATACTATCGGGGTAGTGCTTTCTGATGGTATAAAAGTGCCTGTTACCGTAAAAATACCCGCTACGGAAAAGTTAACGTTCTGGGTCACTGTGGAGCCGGCTGCGATGGTGAGCCGCCTGAAAGCAGTGGTAGCACTGCCCCCGATTGTTTGCGTGGTGCCCCCCATGATGACTTTTGAGTTATTGTTGGTAGTGGTATAAGTGCCATTATTGGTCCAGTTGCCTTTTACAGTGAGGGTAACGCCTTTATGCGAAATCGTACACCCGGAGTTGATGGTCAGGTTACCGTCTACCGTCAGGCCTTTGGAAAGAGTTAATACCGGGTTTTGGGCGCTCGTTACAAGTGTCAATGAATTACAGCTGGCACTGGCGCTGATGGTCGGCTGAAAGGAGCCTGTGAACGAGGCGTCTCCGATCACAGCATCAACAGTAGCAGTAGGTATACCGGCCGTCCAGTTAGCCGCATTGTCCCATGCTATGCTGACAGTACCTTTCCAACTTGTCTGTGCCCAGAGGACAACAGGCAGGCATGACAATAAGATAAGAAGCGCAAAACAAACACGTATAAATTGTTTATTGGTATTCATGTGTTTGAATATTATCTGACGGCATGCATCTCATGCCGTATAAACACCCGCGACTGATCAATGTAGTTGTAACTCAGCCTGCGCCAGCGGATCGGTCACAGTCCCTTTTGACTGTGCGGTATAAGTGATCCTTAGTTTGCCATGGTGGTAATTAATGCCTGGTTTCTTTTCGAGTTCCATGTTGAATTGCCTATACGGATTCGGGGTATAAACGGCGAGCCCTTTTACAGTACCTACGGTGGTTATTTTGCCTTTCTCAGATACGTGGTCGATGTTGATATCGCCGTATGTTGACTGATTGCCGGTACGGCGTAATATCATGCTCAGACGGGGTGGGACATTTTCCTTTGTATCGAGTGTAACATCCGTCAGGCTTACTTTTAATGCCGGTGGGCCAATCCTGATGATGACAGGGATGCTTATTCCAAAAACGGGAGTCAGGATTACCGAAATGGTGGTAGAATCCCTGCTTTTGGGAGGGTCTCCCTGTGCCTTGATATCAGGTACTGCTCTGAAATAAATATGCGAGCGGTATTCTCCTTCCTGCAACTGTCCTGTTTTCGTAAGCTGCACTTTTACCAGCTGCGCTTCGCCGGGGGCAAGTGTAACGCTTCTGGGAAAGAAACGCAGATATTTGCTTGCAAAAAATTGTCCCGAATCCGGTTCACTAATCCTTTCGAAAGTGCCATTGCTGTTCATGCGGATTTCAATAAGAGAGATCAGATACCGGGCCGTATCATGGCCCGTATTGGCAAGATTAAGTTCCTGTACTTTCTTTTGTCCCTCGAAAACAACCCTCATAGGGGTGATCAGGAGATTGCCCTGTGCGGATGAAAGGAGGGGAGATAAAATAGTAATAAATATCAGATAATGGATATGGCGCATAAACAAGCTTAATGATTGGGCCCAACAAGCCCCAGCCCGGCTATGTATTGAATACCGGGAGGGCCTTTGGGAAAATGGGCGTACGTTAGTTGTAGTTGACCGTTACATTAAACGGTGTGGCTGATACGTACGTTCCTGCCGGTTGTGCGGCGGTTACATTCAGCGTAGCACCAACGTTCAATGTTTCAGAACCGCCTGTCAATGTACCTGCGCCATTTGGGTCGCTGGTGAAGGTATTAACAGTCATGGTGTTGGATCCACTGGTGATCGTTACTGAGCTCGGCAGCGTAATGGCATACGTATAACCGGAAGTTCCGTTTACCGTAAAGGACGCGGCGGTCACGGTTCCCGTTGCAGTAGTAGGCAAAGTCACTCCACCAGTAGCTGAACGGTTGCCGGCTGGTGTCAGCACTACCGTTCCTCCGGCAGAAGATCGTACGGCCACATTCCCAAAGTTCATGTCAACATCTTTGGTAATGCTAATGGGGGTTACAATAGTGGCTGTTGCCGTAGCAGTTGCCGTTTCCTGCGCACTCGCAGCAGTTGCAAAGCAAGCCAGTGTAAGTGAGGCAAGGAATAAGAGTGGTGTTTTTTTCATGTTATTTTTTTTAAGATTGTCAGGGTAAAAAGCCTTACAGAGCGGGGAATGCCGTCTGGAGCAGGTCCGGTCGATCCATGTACCTATGCTTCCTGGGTACAGGCTACTTATTGCATTCTTATTGGGAAGGAGGTTGTCCTTCGTAGGATATGTTCTTATGCACGCTATTATAGCTTATTAATCTCAGTGTACATCCATTTGATCCTTTTAGTGAGCCATTCTTTCATATACTGCACTTCCGAATCATAGGAGCCGGGTGTCGCTGCATTGGGCTATATGTAGTAGTAACAAATTCCACTTATTAAAGTTTTCCCATTGTGAATATCGGATAAGGATATTCTCTTTTTTACAAGCTGAGCATCCTGCCAATAGCAGTAGCAATACAGCACACGTATTTTTTATCATAAGTGGTAGTTGTTATCCGGAGGGTGCCGGATAATAAGATTAAATGTTCATGTGTAGGGAAAAAACGTGATGATCAGTTCTCCATAATGGCCATGGTATTGGTATGCCGGTGATCTGTAATAGTACTTCGATATTTGTTGTGATTCCTTTCCTGTGATAAGGAAAATGCATAACTCTCACCGCATGAAAAGTTCATTCATGGATATGGAAACAGTAATTAACTGAAAAATCACTTGAACAATAAGACTCAGCTTTTATTACATAGAAACAGTTTGGTTATTGAGCGATAAAGGTGTATTCCGATCTTACGATTGACTATGATAGCAAATTCAAAAAAAGAAATAATATGGTTAATTGGGGATCGTTAATAGCTATTGACAACGAAGGTAATATTTTTTGACATTCTGAAGAAAAATAGAATCAGAAAGTAAGTAGTTTCTCCCAATTTCTATTCAGGTAGGTGGCAATGCCATTTCCGGGGTTATAGGGCGCATAGATCGTCTTAAAATCGTTTCTGGCTATGCTATAGGACATATTCCCGATGAAGCCTCTACGTGCCATATATAGCAAGGCAATCGAAGGCGATCGCGACATTCCCAGATTACAATGGACGAGTACGGGTCTCTCAGTTATATTCCTTTCAATAAAGGCCATGGCCTGCTGCATAATGGGATCGGTAAAATGGGCGGCAAATTCATCTTCCATATCTACCATATTCAGATATAGGTGATTGTTGTCCTGATGCACCAGGTAATGGGGATGGGTAGACGGCAGATTTCCTTTATAACCGACTGCCCTCCTGTGACAAGGATCCTTACAGGCATGTACGACGGCCACATCCGGAGTATTCAATTCACAATCAGCAGTATTACCAACAAAGAGATTAGGATGAATCTGTATCATGTTTTTTTGCAAATTAACAGTCCTGAGAATAACCGGCTGACGTCAGGTCGAATTCAGGCTACCTGCCATATCTGCCATCATTGCTTACACTTACCATACATGAGTGTATACTATACCGTAACAGATCTGTTTGAGTAATTCCGCTTAGTGGTACAGGGGGAAATACCTGCCT
This sequence comes from Chitinophaga sp. CF418, assembly GCF_900142925.1. GTDB lineage: Bacteria > Bacteroidota > Bacteroidia > Chitinophagales > Chitinophagaceae > Chitinophaga. The sequence goes on along the minus strand of NZ_FRCN01000008.1, from coordinate 176,778 downwards.
CAGTAACGAAATACAATGTTTATTCAGACGCGCCGATGGCGCGGATTTTCCAAAGGATGCCGGACAACACAACGAGTGTGGTAAGAATATTTACCGGCCCGTATCTTTCTGATCACATCACAAAGCTAAACAGAAACTCAACGAAAACCTATACGGGGAATACGCATTTTGGGCTTCTTATAATGCTGTTCAATAAATTGATTTAAAATGAATTAAGTTTATGATCTGATATTAAGGACCGGATAAAGACAGTCTGACTTTTTCTTGGCAATTCTTCGGTTATTCTCCGTACAAGCTTCGCTTTAACCTCGTTTCTGCTATGTCTAACTTACGTTCATCTTACGTTCATGAACCTAGGATGAACGTAAGTTGGACATAGGAGAAACATTGTTAAGACCTTGTCTAAGCGTTATCAAGACGAGACTTAACCGGGAATTTGTCCTGGCACCATACCTGTATCATCTCCTCAGCGAGTGTGAACTATAGGAAGGCAACAAGAAAATCATGCAAATCAGGTATAATAGCAAGTCCGGTACAACCTTGCGTACCCGTTACGCGGGGTTTACCTTGATCTCCTGAAGAGACCAAGGGTGAGCCGGAAAGGCTTGGTGAAGTAATAGAGAAAGAAGTAGGGTAACCTGATTCTCATTACATCTTCCCCGTTGGGCCTGAGCAGGAATCGCAGATATTGTATGAAAATAGCATATTTGGCTTTCAGGCTGCTAACGAAAGTAAGCCTGATAAACGCCAGTTGCAGGAACTTGTTTTCCGCCGGGGGAGGTTCTTCCAGTAACCGCTTCATCAGCAGTTGATAAGTCTTCCCGGGTACAGAGCGGGGTGCGGCTGCCGGAATGCCCAGCAGGTCAGCGGCTAATTGCATCCACAGGTCTTCAAATCCCTGTAGCTCCGGTGGCGTTTTATAGGGGCCCCGGCGGTACAATAATGCCATATCCAGTAAAGAACGCAGATGTGGATAGAAATCACTTGCCCCATTGTTTACGAGCATCAGCCGGTAATAATCTTCCTGCGTAAATGGGATACCTGATAGATAGTCATTTCCCAGCAGCTCGTTAAACTGGTACTGAACGGATGTGAGCGTTTCCGGAGGCCGGTAATGAAACTCAAAGCTTAACCATTTGCCACGCGCACAAGGTTTGCCGAAGACCACCTCTTTGATGTGGTATTTGAAATGATCAGGATAACTGCTGAAATATTTTTCCTGGTGCATCTCATATCCTTCAGCCTGCATAACAGACACGACTGTCGAGACCTGTTCTTCCGGAATGATAATATCCATGTCAGTAAATTCCCGCATGCCGATATCGCCGTATACCAGCTGGGCAAAGTCCATTCCTTTGTAGAACCGTGCTGTTATACCATGCTGTCGCAGGCGGGAGACAATGTATTCTGTTACCCTCTTTCTGTCAAAAGCAAATACGGAAAATTCATGGCAATAAGCTCTGAACAGCTGTAAAGCTTCCGGTGGTACAATACCCTTCAACCTGTTTAATACGTGAAAGGTCACCGGTCTTATCCGGTGACGCGCACTTAACTTGTATACCCTTTGCCAGTTGATGGAATGGCTGGATATAAAAGTGCATAGCGTGGAGATAGAGCTGGTTTGCAGGTATGCCCGGCAACATAATAACAGAATAGTAACCTCGGGTTGGCGCATATATCATTGAACGATGAGCATTTGATGCTGCATCATTTTTTCAAGAAAAAGAAGGGTTTCATGTTCGCATAATTGCATGCTGACAGCATATTCTTCTGTCAGGGCATTGACAACTTCATGAATAGGCACGGGCTGTTCCAGCTTCTCCCAAATGGCGCTGCCTATAGCATTGAGACCTATGTACTGGCCATTATGTATATCCATCAGCACAACTTCTTCTCCGATGCGACTGACCAGGAAATTCCGTTCGTTCCTGCGAACGATTGTCTCTCTGCACAGGGAAATTTGTACACTTTCTGACATATGTTTGAACATTAGTGATAACTTGAGTGTATAACTATAACTATTGTAACATTATTCAACCAGAAATAGTTCGCTATCCATGTATAAATATTGGGGCTTCGGCCTGCATATTACTTCCGTAATAGAATTCCCGGAGTTGTTGCCGTTTGATTTTAAGTATGCTGATGTAAATATTGCCCTTGGTGAAATACCTGTCATTGATGAGGATACGGCCTTTGATATAGGCCGTATTTCCTATCGTGTGAACGACCATGAGCTGATCTTTTCTGTTGAGGATGTTGCTGCTTATTATGTTGCCGATGGCAAGCAGATTATCATTCGTCCTCATCCGGCCAATACGGAAGACAGGGTAGTGCGCCTGTTTTTACTAGGCGCAGCTATTGCGGGCATCCTGCAACAAAGGAGACAGGTGCCGTTGCATACATCGGCAGTTGTTGTCAATGACAGGCTGACACTTATTGCCGGACAGTCGGGCGCCGGTAAATCCACTACACTGGCAGGACTGAAGAAGCGGCAGTACAGGATCTTCAGCGACGATATTACTGTTTTAAAGGAATTGCCCGACGATGACCGTATCAGTGGAGTTGCCTCTTATCCTATGATTAAATTATGGGAACATTCTTTGCAAACCTTACAACTGGACGACCGCTCCTTTCCTGTCGTGCCAGGGTATGAGAAGTATGGTTTTTTCTTTCATGGCGCATTTGATACACAGCATTATCCTGTTGAGAGGATCATCCTGCTGGATGCAGGGCAGACTGATGTGATACGTCATAAACAGTTGCATGGAAGCGAAGCGTTTACCGGTGTAGTGCAACATGTCTATAAATCTACATTGTTCAGGCAGCCAGCTATGCGTGCGCTTTGTTTCGATGTGATCAGTAAAATGGTAAAATGCGCCACTGTACATCAGGTGTCACGCCCGGTGTTGTGTGAGCCCGATTCATTATTAGATGTAGTAACGTCAATATTGTAATGAGAAGAAAATTTTCAGCGCTGCTGCTCTTTATAGAAGCCTGGATCTGCATCGCTATCGCCCGCTGTATGCTGATTTTTATGCCCTTCAGAAAAATAGCGCCCTTACTGGGTAAGAGCGTTACCGACGGTAGTACTGCAGATGTCAGGACAACGCCCCGTCCTGAAAGGATCAGAGCTGCCATCAGGAGAGCAGCCGCCTGTTCTCCCTGGAGGGCGAGATGTTTTGAGCAGGCACTGGCTGGCAAGATCATGCTTACTTACAGGAAGATGTCCGGTATTGTTTTCTTTGGCATCAATAAGGTTGGTGACGACCTGCAGGCCCATGCATGGCTGGAAAGCGAAGGTGTGATTATCACGGGGGCAAAGGAGGCCGATCAATTCATTGTTATAGCACGTTTTAAAAGCTGATCTGATGAGCGCCATATTTGGTATAATAAATAAGAAGGGCCAGCCGGTGAGCCATGCGACCGGGGCAATGATTTGCCAGGCGATGCAACACAGGGCTATAGATGGTCAGCATGTATGGCATGAGAACAATGTACTGATAGGCCAGAGCAGCTTGCAAATGTTGGCAACCCCTGACACTGGCATGATGCCACTTATTTCGGAAGATGTTATTATTGCTGCAGATGTCCTGCTCGATAACAGCGCTTACCTGCTGGAACAGACCGGGGTCAGTAGTGATACCTCAGACGAACTGTTGTTATTGCATGCTTATCGCAAGTGGGGGAATGATTGTATACAGCACCTGGAAGGTGAGTTCGTATTTTGTATCTGGCATAAACAACGGCAGCAACTGTTGATTGCCACAGATCAGATGGGATGCAGGGCATTGTATTATTATGATTCCCCGGAGGTGTTCATCTTCAGTTCTGAACAGAAAGGCATCCTGGCAGTGAAACCCGGCCCGCATGTGTTTAATGAGGTCAGCCTGATCGAATATTATTTCCGTCAGTCAGATCCGGCAGGTACTTACACTAAAGACGTACATGCTTTATGTGCAGGTAATATGCTCATGTTGGACAGGTATACTGTTCATTTAAAAAAATACTGGACGCCTGTTCCCGGAAAATATCATTTTAAGAAATTCAGTGAATGGACCGGGTGTTTGCGAGAGTTGTTAAAGACCGCTGTCAGGAACAGGATCCGGACAGACAGGCCGGTGGGTATTACGCTGAGCGGTGGACTTGATTCTTCTTCTGTTGCATGTATACTTGCCCCGCTGCTGGCAGAGATGAATAAGCCGTTGTATGCCTTTTCTTCAGTATTGCGGGAAGATGCTCAGGGAGAAGACGAAAGGAAGTATATTGATATCATCGGGAAAGCTTGCCCTAACATCATACAGACTTATATACACGCGGAAGATAGCGGACCTTTTCAGAACACCGTGCTTGCTTTTGAAAAGGACGAAGTGTTTCCCAATGTGTTTTACTATATGGACCATGCCATCCTGGCGGCAGCCCGTAATAAAGGTATCGGCGTGCTCTTTACCGGTTACGGGGGCGATCACTGGGTGTCCTGGAAAGGTAATCCTGTTATTTACAACCTGATCAGCAAAGGTGCATTCGGAAGTGCATGGCGCTTATTAAAGACCTTTTCAAAGACCGAAAGGAAGCGATTCTGGCCTATTCTGAAAAGAGAATACATCAGGCATACGTCCTGGTACAAAAAGATGAACAAGCCCAAATCCAATCATATCGGTCTTGGCCTGCAGGATGATTTTTACGGGAAGTACCGTGATGCGCTTACTTTTGGGCCTATACGGAACATCACTGCATCTATGCTTGAAAATATCAGTAGTGGTCGTACGGGACTGTTCCCCGCCATGCTGGCTAATCGTAATGAAGCATATGGCATGCGTTCAGCCGTTCCCTTACTGAATAAACAAGTGCTGGAATTTATGATGGATGTACCGCCGGAATTGTTTGTGCATGGAGGTTATAAGCGAAGTATACTGCGACATGCCATGCAGGGCGTATTGCCGCCGGAAGTACAGTGGAGAACGGATAAGGGTATGTATTCCCCTGATTTTTTTAACCGTATTGAAGATAACAGGGAAAATATAACAGCGATGCTTACAGCAGATGACTATGACGCAGGCTTTAGATATTATCTGTCCAGAGATAATTTACAGGCTTGCGTTAGTAAAGATGAACTGGCTATGATCAGAATGACACAGGGAGTGATCAGTAGTATGGTAGTGACCGCTTTGCAAAAAAAGGGCTATGTTTTTGAAGATAATTTTTCTTAACTTACAGCTACTCAAATATCCATGCTCCTGTATCCAGGATTAAATATCCGATTATGGAAAACGAGAAAATGCAATCAAAACTCCAATGGGAAACTCCGGGTATGATGATTCTTGCAATGAATGAAGTTACGTTGGGCGATGGCGCTGCAGGTATAGATTTTGATCCCCAGGTGCTTTCTTAGCTTCCATTTGCTTAAATATTTAAACTCCAAAAGCAAAAATCAACACGCGAACTCCAAACATAGATTTTCAAACACAAATATCCAATTATGAAAAACGAGCAAATGCAATCCAAACCCCAATGGGAAACTCCAGGTATGACAGTTCTTGCAGTGAACGAAGTTACTTTAGGCGGTGGCGCCGCAGGTACAGACTTTGGCTCTGAAATCAGCGCTCCCTGATCATGCTCCCAGTCTGGCGCCATGGTTCAGTCCGTATATGCTTGTATGATAGGATGGTAAGTAGCCGTCATGCATATATAGCATATTAGACCTGATACTTTTGCCGCCGGCACAGGCAATGTACAACCCATCTCCCCGGACCATCATGGTTCCTGGAGGATGGGCTGTCTGCAATTCAGTCACCATGCCATCCATCAGCTTTACTTCCTGTCCCTGAAAGACAGTCAGGGCACCTTTGTTCCAGGGATTACAAGCCCTGATAAGGTCACATATTTCTACTGCATCCATCTTATCCCAGTCTATCAGTACATCTTTCAGCTGCGGTCGTTTATGGTAAGCAGCAACAGTACCCGTTGCTGCTATTTCGGGAAATGGCGCCAGCCCTTGTATAGCATTTAAGATAATCGCCACGCCTTCCACACATAACTGGCTGCAGAGTTGATTTACCATACCGTAATGATATTGCGGAAGATTGGCAATACTTCTTGTCCATACCACCTTTCCTGCATCAAAGCGGGACGATAGCTCATGAATGGTAAATCCCAGTGTAGGTTGCCCCGTTTTCAACTGCCAGAAAGCAGGTGAGGGGCCGCGGAAGGAGGGAAGCGGGCCGGGATGAATATTATAAGCCCGTATGCCGTGAAAGCGGGTTACATCCAATAAATGCCGGTAGCCATACACAAATACCGTTTCAGGTTTTACATCTTCCAGCCATTGATACACATCGTCTGCCTGATTCAATTCCTGTCTGAAAGGTAAACTGGTGGCCTGTATGAACCCCGTCACTTTCTGATGAACGATCACATCCGCTGAAGGCGCATAAAAGATACACACCTGCAAACCCTGGTTTGCAAGTGTGTATGCCATTGGAATAAACTGATCGCAATTGGAGATGATACCTATACGCATGTCTGTTTACTCAAAATGAAGAAGGATAAATACCTTCTGTAGCGATGATAAAATTGATGACCACGTAGGGCATCGAGTTGTCGTGTGGCTGTGTTCCTCCGGTTGGATTTATTGTTCCCGGGTCCAGTAAGGCGTTAGGAGTGGAGGTTCCTCCCGCCGGTAATGGCAGCGTGGTGTATAGGTTCACGTCGGGGTATGCGGTAGGCCCTGTGTTGTTATTACCATTGGAAATGCCGAGCAGGTTATTGGTAGGATCGCCGGTAGTGGCGGTCGTATTGGTAGCAACAAGGTTGTGGGTGTGTGCTGGTATATTGGTTTGCAGCAGCGTCACATTCGGTGTACCTGCAGCTTGTCCCAGCAGGTAAGTCTGCGAACCTCCGGAGGGGGAGATCTGCCCCGTGCTTATTGCAATTCTCTGCCGCAGGTCGGGCAAGGCAAAAGTGGTCTGTCCATCGCCGCCATATAGGGTGCCCAGCAATGTAAACAGTGCCTCATACTGGCTGATAGGCAGGAGGGCGCCGTTGCACAACTGCCATCCTACAGGCGCAAAGTTGCCGGCAAATATCCTGATCTCGCCTAAGTAATTATCCATATATAAATCAGTTAGATGTTTTCAAATAGTGTTTATGATCTTGATGGGTATATGCCCTGCGTTGCGATGCAATAGTTCATTGCCAGGTAAGGCATCCTGTTGGTGTGGGGCTGGCTGCCGCCGGTATTGGTAATACAAGGGGCCATGTTCGCCAATGGGCCTCCGGCAGGTGCGAAGAGGTTGACAGTACCTGTATTCTGACCTGGTTGCGACGGACTGGTAGGGGTGTTCGGATTGGCGAAATAATTGGTATTGGGGCTACCTGTGTCGTACGACACATTCGCACTCACAAGATGGGTGTGTGCAGGCAGATTGGCTGTTGTCAGCGTTACCGTTTCAGTACCGGCTGCCTGGGCAATCTGGTAGCTGGTGCCGCTTTTGCTGGTGCCTGTACCGATGATCGTTCTGCCGTTCAGGTTCGGGAGCATGAAAGTAGTAGTGCCGTTGCCGCCATAGTTTACGCCTAGGAGGGAGAACAAAGCCTGGTTCTGGGCTATAGGCAATGTTTGCCCACTGCAGAGTACCCATCCCCTGGGAATCTGAGTATAAGGAAATAAGCGGATTTCTCCGAGGTAATTTTCCATGACAATTTTAAATAAGATAAGGTGAAAGAATAAGGTTGAAGATCAGGGCCGTTGAGGGAAGATTCCTTCTGAGCAGACGCAATAGGTCATTGCCAGATAAGGGTCCATGTTCGCATGCGGAGTAGTGCTCCCGGTAACCCCTATCGTTTGCGGATTGAGCGTGATATTCCCCTTGTTGTTGGAATAGACGACAATGCCTTTACTGGCAACAATAGAATATCCATTGGTCAGATACGCATTGCTGCCAGGTTGTGAAATAGCTGCAGCTGTTTGCGGCTGACTTGTACGGACTACTGCCTCCATATTGTGCATGTGCGCGGGGATGGTGGCCGTCGTTAATGTAACGGTTTCCGAGCCGCCGGTAATGCCCGGCGTGTTAAAGCCGCCCTGCATAAGATTAATGCCCAGTGCTGCTACGCCCCGCAGGTCGGGTACTGCAAAGTTTGTAGTGCCGTTGCCGCCGTACTGAATGCCCAGTATGGCAAACAACGCGGAATTGCTCTGAATGGGATAGACGGCGCCGTTACAGGGCAGCCATCCCCGGGGGGTAAAATTAAAAGCAAAGGCTCTGATTTCGCCGATATAACCATCTGCCATAAGTGTGGAGTTTTGGGTGAAATAATAAACATTACGAAATGAGAATATGGAAAGGGAAAGAGGAGTGGTATAAAAAGTTTTTCATGAATCTGGCGTTATTCAGGGGAACATTCTTTTATTCAGTAAGTGGATATGTATTACATGACTCGTGCTACCTAAATTAGGAAGCATTGGGGTAAAATAAAAATGCAGGGAAAAATAAAAGTCTTTTTATTGTCCCTGAAATTCGGTAATATATAAGTTTAGGGATGAAAGACTTACTGTTATATTTTTCATTACTTTTAATGGCAGATAAGAGATCCTATGCCTAACCTGTCAAATAATCAGCCGTTTCAGGGCAACCATACAGCCTTGCCCATTTGTAAAACGAGAATACAGTGGGAAATGATTGTCATCCACTTATTTGGTGTTTTATTAATACTAGTTATTGCGTTGCTCCAGTTCATTGAGCCGAACGGTTTACCCGTTCTGAAGGTGGCGCTACCCATCGCTGGTGTATTAGGAATTTTGGTGATCCCTTCTATTTATCATTATTTTCATCTGTATCCTGACAAAATAGTGATTAAATATCCTTTGGGCTTCAACTTTAAAACTGACGATGTAATGGAACTTTCGACATTGGAAAAAGTCCTGTTCACGCGTAAGACCTCAAAAACACGTGTTGTGTTCACCATCAATGGTAAGAAGCGGGATTATGAATTTCAATACGACAAGGTCGACGAGTTTATCCAACACCTGAACAGCTTAGGTGTCAGAACGGAAAAGGAGGGACGCAGTCCTTATATTTTCTGAGCTTCTCCGCATTCATTCCTCACCGGGATGATCCTGGAAAGCTACAAAATCTTCGATAGCCCCTCTTGTTTCTGCATCCAGTAAAGGGTGTTTTAATAAAGCATGCATCTTTTCAGTCAGTGCCTTGTGTTCAAGATAACGCTGGTCGGCATTGGTGAGCCGGTTCAGCATCCATGCCGTCAGCGGTGTGGGCATTCTCTCCAGCGATGCAAACAGGTAATCGTGGTAGATATCATGAAAGGATTCCAGTGTGTGCGCCAAAGGGCCCGGAGAGCCGTAATCAATGTGAGGGTATTTTTCAATGAGCCGGAAGATGGGTTCTATGGCTCTTTCCCTGTCTGGGTTATGTTTCAGGTCCTCCATCAGGTCGTAGAAATAAGAGATGTTATCATCGTCGGAGCGCTCAGTGGGCACAAAGGAGGAAAGCGCGTGGATAATCTCATCGGTTGTCATCATGGAATAGAAATGTTTAAACGTGAATTTATGAGGTACCCGGGGTTGTCACCCCGCGTTACAAACACACAGCCGCGCCACCGGCGGGCTGATTGTAGCGAATGATTACGTTATGCAGCCCCGGGGTTATCACCCCGAGCTACAAACACGCATAAGCGATGCTTAAAAATAACGTAATCCCCTGAGAACATGCTTCAGTAGAGCTCAAGTATGCTCTCAGCGCATAAAGCGTTCCGGAAATTATAATGTGATCACTTTGTCCCCTTTTGCAAACCGGGTATCTTTCACCGCTCCCGGGCCTTCAAAGCGGTATTGTACGCCGACTATATCTGAAGGCTGATAGTCCCCGGCAAAGGCAGTGGCTTCCTCTCCATCTACCAGTATGCGGATATGCTTGTCTTTCGCTTCGATTTTTAACTGTACCCACTGACTCATATCCCGGCCAAACTTTGAGAGGTCGGTATCTTTGCTTTGCAGGGATTTTCCGCCGGCATAGAGGGAAAGATCTCCTACACAACCTTTCGCGCACAAGGGAATAACAAACACATCGTCCTTACAAAGGATCAGGATCTGTATGCGCTGGCAGGCAGCCGAACCCTGGTTAAAGTTGCTTTTTACAGCTGTTTCAAAACTGAAATTATCGGTCCGCAGGCCGCCCATGTCCTGTACGTTATAGAATCGCAGGCCTGGAATTACGGGCTGTAAAGAGATATTATAGGCTTCCATGGTGGCTTTATCCACTTCCGCGGTATGCCCTTTCAGGAATTCTTTCTGTTTGAAATATACGGGTACCTTGTCCTGCTCTATTACGGCCAGCCAGCCGTTAGAACTGATCATGAGGTCATGTTCCTTCACGATCTGTTTTCCTACGATGAGTTTCGCCCTGAAATACCCCGGCAGGTAGTAGATGGAGGAATATTCCCGCCTGTCTTTCGGAACGGCAAATTTCCGGCTGACATCCCATGATTGGGAGATAAATACGGAATCTTCCCCGGCGGCCCTGGCATCGTATTTAAAGATCACGGAATTGGGTACCCCTGCAAGGACAGTTTTATTACTGCTGAATTGATAGGCTGTTGGATCTGCGGAGGCCTGTTTTGACCGCCCATTGGATAACAACGTTACATAAAGGATGATTGCTAAGGATAACAGGCCTAATGCCCAGTAAGGCCATCTGCGCGGCCGGTGCATTGTTCTTCCGGAAACTTCCTTTGCTCCAGATGCCGGTCTGGTTCCCGGAACTTCCGCAAGGCTTGCTGTAATGGCCAAACTACTGTCTTCTCCACTTGTTAAAGCGCCTGCCGGCTGCGAACCGGTCAGCAACTCATCCTGTTTGTTGCTGGTGTTATTTATTCCGGGACTGCCAGCTATACCGTTGGTCTGCTGTTCAGCCGAAATTGTTGTAACCGGCGTAGCATTTCCGGCTGCCAGCTTTCGCCTGAACATTCCCCAGTCTTCATAGCCCGCATATTGGGCCAAGGTATTCAGGGTAGTGATGGCAGGAGTATTGGTGTAAGACAATTTCCCCCAAAGCCTTTTTAATGTTGTAACGCTTAACACAACACCGGTGGCTTCCTGGATAGCATCACTCAGTTTTTCAAAATCATAACTACTCCATTCGCTGTTGGCACCACGGTCAAACCGTATCTCCACCAGTTTCAGGCATCGCTGTATGTAATCTGTTTCTAAATTGTTTTCCATTTGATAATGAGTTTGTTATCTCCTTGAACGGACTTGCACAAACTTGAACTCCCGCTGAATTGCTATCAAGTTACTTATTATTCAGTTTTGCCCCATCATCAATTGAAAACTTAAAACAGCAGACCATGTACAAGACATTCAGCCTCCTTTCCCTGCTCCTGTTCACCATGCAGATGATGGCACAGCAGAAAGACGGAAAACGTCCCGGCAAGCCCTTATCATCCCCGGCGGTTATTAATGTAGCGATGACAGCAGATAACTGGGATATTGCCCCCAATGTAGCAGCGCTCACGACCTGGCGATCCGTTCCGGCATTGAAAGGCCTGGGAGGAAAAGGCTCGGCTGTGCTGAAGGATGTCGACTTTACAGACGGTACTATCGAATACGATATGGAGCCTGTCGAGAACGGCTTTGCTACCATTTTCTTCAGACAGGCTTCATCTGAGGAAAGGGAGTGTTTTTACTTCCGTACCTACGTTGCCGGCAATGCTGCAGCTATAGACGCCATTCAGTACACACCTTACTTTGGTGGCGTCAACATGTGGGATATGCTTCCTTATTACCAGGGAAATGCCAGTTTCCAGCGTGAAAAATGGAATCACGTTAAACTGGTGATCTCCGGTAAACAGATGTGGGTATATGTCAATGACATGTCCCGCCCGGCATTGAAAATACCACGCCTGGAAGGTAATACGGAACATGGCAGTATCGCCTTTGAAGGAAAGGGCGCTATCTTTTCCAACCTGGTGATCAAACCCGGACAGACAGAAGGTCTTTCTCCGCTGGAAGGTCCTGATCCTACTGACAATGATCCCCGTTATCTCAGAGAATGGAAGGTGAGCCAACCCATTGAAACGAAAGATGTCGACTTCAGTAATACTTTTATGCCTGGCAAAGAGGCTACCTGGGAAGACATCTGGGCAGAAAGAAGAGGCCTGGTGGATCTGACAAGGAAATTCGGACCAAGCAAGGAACGCCGTATCGTATGGCTGAAGGCGAACATTCACACTGCCAGAGAGCAGTCCCGTAAATTAAATCTTGGTTTCAGTGATGAAGTATGGGTATTCATCAACGGAAAATATGTTTACGTAGATAAGAACCTCTATGGTCTGCCATTGTCCAAATTCCCTGATGGCCGTTGCTCTATTGAGAATACTTCTTTCAACGTTCCGCTGAAGGAAGGAGATAACGAATTGCTGATAGGTGTGGCTAACAGCTTTTTTGGCTGGGGGATTGTGGCGCGGTTGGATGAATATTGAGTTTAAATTTTTCTATCTGCCGCCTGTGGCGCAGGATGTGTACAATAGCATGCTCCATCATCTGCTCTATGTCATACACCTGTCCCCAACGGGCGGCAATTTTCTTTTCGTGGTCAAATTGTTCCAGTTCGCTGTCTTTGATATCCCTGAATACCGTCTCTGTAAACTGAAAGGCTTCCGTCAGATCCCTGACATAGTCTTTGACGGTAGTATAGAACCTTTGCTCCGGCCGCACCATCTGGTAGCCATAATAATGCATAATGTAAATGGCGTAACTGTAAGCAGAACTAACCACATGTGAAAGTATCGTTTGTACTGAGCGGCAATTTTCATCGGTGGTTACTGTATCTGCAATAGTGATCAGGTCCTTATCTGAAATATCAGCAATAACGCTTTGTAATTCAGTGATCGCTTTTTCATATTCATCCAGTAATGCACCTTTTGCTCCTTGTCTGTATGCTTTATCCATGTTAGTTATTATATATTAATAAAATTAAGTTATAATGTTGAAATTCAGTTATAATTAAGTATTTTCATGCTTTTTCTGCCTACTTCTGATATACTTTAACTGAATGCAAATGCAAAACTTCGTAGCACTTCCAACAGAGGAATCTGAGGCACAGAAAGTACTTCAGGAGCTGCTGGATCAGCCGGATCAGCTGCTCTTACTGATACTGGGAGATGATGATGTAGCAGATGAGGCCACGGACGCCGCCAATTTTATACGTTCCCGTATAGGAAAGAACGGTATCAGCATGTTTGACATCGTGGTGTTTGTAAAGGTAACTACCCCAATGACTATCCTGCCGCTGTTGAAAACACTGAAGATCCATGAACGGGTAACGCTCGCAGATTATAATGATTTTGTACTCCTTTCTGTCTCTCCTTTCAGGAATATTATTTCTGAAGGTGTTACCAAAGCCCGTTTTATGAAGGGCAGAGGCAGTATGAACACTGCTGTGATGATGGCATATGCCAACGGATGATCCCTCCCTGTTTTACCTTAATGCGAATACAATATGCGACTTTTTATATTGCCATGTGCTATCCTGTTCCTGTTATGTACCGTACACCATGCCTGGTCCCAATCTATTATTACGGTCAGGGAAATTGATCAGAATAGCAAACCTTACGACAATAAAAACAATGCCGACATCAATAGCCGGCTGACGGTGCTCTTTGACCGCGGGGCTTTCATCAGGAAGGTGAATACCATTGGTATCGGTAACCCTTTACCGCCGGATGCTGTAAACCTTCTTAATACCCTTTATGATGCTACGCAGAAAGTGGAAGGATGGTCAAAAGGAATGGAGGACGCAGTGAGGAACTATGTGAGGGGAGATAAGGCGGGTCTGACTACTTTCCTGCAACGTACATCTTCTATTACAGGTGAAATTGTGGCGGTCTTCGACCGTGACCAGCTGACCCGTGATTATTATGAAGGCTATTTTAAAGGCCCTGAAGATTTTACGGAAGAGAATATATGGGGAGGCATTTTATACGCACTCAATAAAAGGATCGTTGATCTGGAAGAACAATTGTCACAGAGCCCCGCCTATGATGATGTTCGCATCCAGATAGGCGGATGGCTGATGCATAATAACCAGCCATCTCCGCTGCACTTCAATGGCCTTGACGATAATCCGCTGGGAGACTATTACGAGGTAGAGCGCTGGAAGTTTACACTTACAGATGCACAGGCATCGCAACTGGAAGATATCCAGAAATGGGTGAAGAGCAGCCAGCAACGGGAATTGAATGTCAATGAAATACTACGTGGTGAATATGTAAGGCAGTTTACAGGTATCTTACAACAAAGGTTGAAGACTGATTTTGAAGACTTTAAAAAAGAAGGGGAGAAGGTACTGGCTACCTTACAGGATCAGCAGATCGTTACAGACCTGAAACAGATACTGGCGCAGGGCGATCAACTAAAGGCACTGCTGACAGAGAAGGTGAATTATTATCAGTCGCTTTTGAACAATACGCAGCCTGCAGGTGGTATTACTTTTATATCTAAGTTGCAGAACGACGTGAATACTATCAACGGTAAGTTCAATGAAATGAAGGGACTGCTCACTACTTTCCAGTCCCATATCCCGGCTGCCAGTGCTGAAGTGAAAGCGCAATGTGCTGATCTTGTGACGATGGCGGGAGGTAAGGTTACAGAACTGGCTAATCTGTTAATCCCGGATGAACTGCTGCGTTTCGGCCAGGAACAAAGACGTCTTGCCAGTCTGGCGTTGAGCTTCTCAGATAAAGTATATTCACTGGCATTGGGCAGCATACCTTCCGAAGCAACCACTGATCTGTTATATTCAGGCTTCCGCCAGGAAGGCGACAGGGTGGTTATCAAAATGCTGGTTACCAATACCAGCTCCAAAAAGAGCCTGCTGGAAGAAAGGCATAGTGTGACATTATACCGCATTCTGCCACATCTGGAAGCTACTGTAGGGGTTATTTTTGCGCACCCGCTGACAGCCACTAAAATAGAAAAGGATGTGCAGATGGCGCCTTATTACAATGTGTTGTTCAAAGGCATTCTTGGTATGAGCCAGAAATGGAAAAGGAATTCTTCATTGCCGAATAACCTGCTGGACCTGAACTTCGGTCTGCATGTCTCTTCACCTGATTTCGATAAGGATGATGTGCCGGAATTAGGACTTGGTGTGGTGGCGTCTACATTGAAAGATTACCTGCAGGTGGGCTGGGCGTATAATCTCTTCCAGGGAGCTAACTACGTGTTCATCGGCTTCAGACTGCCAATACCGACCATGAACCTGGGAGGCGGTAGTAGTGGCAGCGCTGCCGTAAAGTAGTATTCAGCACCTGGTGCAGGAGATAATGAACCTGGGCAATAAGAGCAAGACCGCCTTGAGCAGATCAATTGATGAAATTGGCATGACTAATGCGGATGTTTACATATCACTATCAAACTGCGATCTTATGGCTAAAACAGGCCCCATTCTTATACTGGAAGACGATGAGGATGATCGGGAGATCTACAGTGAGGTAATGGCGTCGCTGGGTGTTAAAAACGAGATCATGTTCTTTGAAGGAGGGGACGACCTGCTACGCTATTTACAGGCAACAAACGTGCAGCCGTTTATTATCATCTCTGATATCAATCTGCCCC
Organism: Chitinophaga sp. CF418; assembly: GCF_900142925.1. Classification (GTDB taxonomy): domain Bacteria; phylum Bacteroidota; class Bacteroidia; order Chitinophagales; family Chitinophagaceae; genus Chitinophaga. Next base: position 161,147 of record NZ_FRCN01000008.1, on the reverse strand, counting down.
GGATGAGCGGGCTGGAATTAAGACGGCTGATAGATGCCGATGAGCTCCTGAGAAGAAAAAGTATTCCCTTTGTTTTTCTGACCACAAACGAATCAAAGGACGTGGTTGATGAAGTATATGAACTATCTGTACAAGGTTACTTTGTTAAAAAGTATCTGGTAAGTGATATTGAAAGACAGTTCAGGCAGATACTGGATTACTGGCAGGATTGTAAGCACCCAAATGCATAACGCACAGACTATTTATACCGCTTGTCAGGTTCCTGCATTTGTTCTTGCGTGAGCCGTAGTTGCAGTAAGCCTCTTATCTGCTGATACCTGGATCGGGTTACCCATGCCGGCAAAGCCGCCAGCGTTTCAGGAAAATCTCCCAGGTGTTCATAAAAGGACACACCAGCGGCATTCCACAGCTCTTGTGCATTTTGTCGGGAACACCATTCTGCAAAGTCATAATATAGCTTCAGCCGGTTACGGTCGCCTGCCTTATGTGCAGCAACTGTTGCCGGTAGTAACGCAGAGAATACCGTGTAAATTGATGTCTGAGGGTCTTCAAATTCGGTTCTGTTCTCCGGAAGACATTCAATCGCTTTTCGTCTCCATACGCTCATATAGTATTGGTTTTTGTTAAAAAAGAACAGCTATGCCAAAGGATGTGTTTACTGCATACTTACTTCAGGAATCATCACGCTGTAATTAGCCCCGGTACACTATGTGTATTTTTTACAGCATCCCTTACTCATTTTTTTCATAGTAAGAGCCGGCGTCTTTTTCTCTTGATCCTGATGTTCAATATGATAACTATGCCGGATAAACATACATTATGCAAAGAAAAGTTAAGATTTTATCTTTCATATAAATCGGTTCTAAATTTGCGTTAAAGGGCTATCAGGATTGTAGATATAGTCCGGATAATCGCTAATGGGGAGGAAGCCCGGTATAGAGCTCTCAAGGTCAAAGAAACTGCCTATGTACGACGCTGCTAATTCTATGAAGAGACCCGCAGGATTTGCCCGCCACGAAATGAAAGAGACAACAGTGGTCAGGCGCCGCAATCTGCTTTATGAGTTGTTATTTGTTCTTGTGTATTTGATAAGCCTATTGCCCGCAGGTATATTGAATGTTTTACAGAAATTACTTTACTGGTCACTGTACAAAGTGATACGATACCGCTATGATGTAGTGGTGCAAAACCTTTCCCGTTCCATTCCGAAAAGGAGTTATAGACAAATACAGGCTATTACAAGGCTCTTTTACAGGCATTTAAGTGAACTGTTGATCGAGACCTTACGCTTGTTGTCCATGTCAGAAAAAGAGCATCGTAAACAGGTACATATACATAACCCTGAGGTGCTGAAACATTGTAATCAGGAAGGGCGGAATATCATTATTGTGCTGGGGCATTATGGTAATTGGGAATGCCTGAATATCTTACCAAAATATCTCTCCTTTGACGTATATGCGGTGTATAAGCCGGAACCGAGCCAGTTTATTAACAAACTGTTGTACCGTATCCGTTCCAGGTTTGGAATTAAATTGCTGGCTATCAATGAGACTGCACGCTTTATGCTGTCGCAGCGCGATCACCCGAATGCTTATATCTTCATCGCAGATCAGTCACCCTCGGTAAGGGCAAAGTATGAAACAGATTTCCTGCATCAGCCGACAGGGTTATTTACCGGTGCAGAACAATTGGCCAAGTCGTTGGATGCCGTAGTCATTTATGCCTCGGTAAGGAAACGTACAGCAGGAAAAGGCTGGAATGTTTACTTCTCCCTTATTACAGAAGAGCCTGTGGATGTAGAGTCGTATGAGATCACCAAAACCTTCGCCTGGTATCTTGAACATGATATCATGCATGCTCCTGAATACTGGCTGTGGAGTCATAAGCAGTGGGAGCGGGGAGGGCGTTAACCACCCACTACTTCCACTTTGCTCTTTCCATTCGCCAGCCTGATCACCTTTATCTGCGTGGGTATACGTTCTGTCATCTCCTGTACGTGAGAGATCACGCCTACTTTACGTCCCTGGTTGTGCAGGCGTTCCAGCGCATCTACCGCCACGTTTAGCGTATCGGGATCAAGTGCGCCAAAGCCCTCATCTATAAAGAGGGATTCTACTTTCATTTTGCTGGAGGATAATGAGGCTAATCCCAGTGCCAGTGCAAGGGATACGAGGAAGGACTCTCCACCGGAGAGGGAAAAGACGGTTCTCAGTTCATTCCCCATATCCTTATCCAGTACCTGTAAGCCCAGGTTTCCGGGTATCCTGAGTAGTTTATAACGGCTGGTCAGCATCTGCAGATGCATATTGGCATATCCCAACAGCATGTCCAGCGTATATTCCTGTGCGATCTGCCTGAACTTCTTACCGTCTGCAGATCCGATCAGTTCATTTAGTTTGCTCCAGTTCTCATGCACGGCAGTCTTAGCAATGATGGCGGCCTGCAAACCGCCGATCTTTGATTTGTTCTCCGCATCCTGCCGTAGCTGGTATTCAATGTTATTCTTGTCGTTGGTAAGATCTCTTAACAGTTTACGCGTATCATCAGAAAGTGTCATCACTTCTTCCAGTGAGCGGTCGGCAATGCGTTTGCCGGTATGATTGGTCACCTGCAGGGTCCTTTCATCGAGGGTGGCCCTGCTGGTGGTAACAGCCTGCTGTATTGCCCTGATTTCCTTTCTTTCCTTATCTATCCATGTGGTGGAATAGGTGAGGAGTTGCGCAAGATCATCTTCAGATAAGGCCATGTCGTGTTGTGACACATAGGTACTGATCCATGCAGCGATCTCCTGCTGTTGTTTTTCGATATTGCTCCTGAGTAAGGCGATATCTTTCTCTGTCTGTGTTTTAGTGGTGGTATAAGTAAGTAGCTCGTCTTTTAATGTAGTTACTGCCTCCTGCGCTGTTTGCCTTACGGTAGCTGCGGTATCGCCAGCCTGTCTGAGCCTGTTTTCGAAGGTGCTGGCATTCTCGCCGTTGAGCAGTGCTTTCCTTTCAGCGCCAAATGTTTGTGATTCGCCCTGCAGGCTTGTAAGTGTCCTGACCTTATCAGTTACCTCAGCGGCAATAGATGGCGCCTGTCTGCGCATTTCCTGAAGCGCGGAACGCTGTACGTTTAACTGCTGGGTATTATCGGCAATAGCCTGCACGTTTTCCTTCCAGCTTTTGGCAAATGAGCGGATGCTGTTATCAAATACCTGTGGGTCTTTCTTCCAGTTAGTGATCCACACCGGATTGTTGAAATACGGCGCCAGCTGTTCTGTCATCACTGCTAAGTCCTGTGTGATGTTATCCAGCTGTTCCTGTATCTGCACGAGTGATTCCTGTTTGCTGGCCTTCTCCCGTTGTTTGTCTTTCAATTGCTCGTTGGCCTCCAGCAGACTTCTATCCAGCTTATCCAGTTGCAGTTTCAGTTGATCGGCTTCCCGTTTTTTATCTTCATAAGAGGCGATCAGCGTATGATGTTCACGTTGTGATGATAATAATTGCTGTACATGTGTTTCCAGCCAGGCGGCCCGTTCTTCTGCAGGTGCAGCTGCACTCGCTGTAGCAAGCAGGAATGCCTGCCATTGTTGTTCCAGTTGAGCGAGATATTGATTCCTGTCTGCCAGCGTCTTTTCGTGCGTAGCCGTTTCCTGTTGCAGGCGGCTGATAAGCTGTGTCAGGCTACTGATCTCTCCTGAAAGCATATTATACGCCCGGTTGGCTGCCAGACTCTCATCCTCCAGTCCTTTCAGTAAGGCATGTGCGAGCGGGTTCTCTTCGGAAAATGGATGCTCGGTGCTGCCGCATACAGGACAAGGTTCTCCCGGTGTTAATTGCGCCCGGAGGGATTCCACGTTCTCTGCAACCTGTAATCTTGCCTGATGGAAGAGTTTATCTGCCAGTTCTTTTTTCGTTTGCGCTTCTTTTAGTTGCTCCTGCTTCTCCTCCAGTGTACCTGTCTTTGCGCTGAGTTCCTGCCGGCAGGAATCATACTGGCGGTTGGTATGCTCTTTTTCTTTCAGTTGGGTAAATAACAGTGTCCAGTGAGACCTGGCAGTTTCTGCTTCCCTGATACTGTTTGTCAGACCGCTTTCTTTCGTTCTGATATCTTCCACCGGTATAACAGCCAGCGTATTATTCAGTTGTTCATAAGCCGAATGCAGCCTGCTTCGTTGCTGCTGATATTGTGATACCTGCTCATGCAATGTTGCGATGGTCTTGTCTGCTTCAGCAACAAATACCATGGCACTTTGCTGATTATCTGTCAGCCGTTGCTGCAAGGGCAGCCATTTGGAGGCATGTCCCAGCTGTGTAGTAATCTCGATGATATTCTCAGCAATATCCTGCCTGCTCACATGCTCTTTCTGCCAGTCTTCCAGTCTGGCAATAGCCGCATTGATCGTATTAATCTCCTGTTCTTTCTTTACAAGCGCCTCCAGGTGTGCATCATGTTTTTGCTGTGCTGCCTTTGATTCGGTTTCCGCTGTCGTAACCTGTTTGCCCTTTTCAACGATAAGCGTATCCAATTCCTTGGCCCTGTTAATATCAGGCTGATAGCGGGTCATTTCCTGCTGCCTCGATAGAACCTCCTGACTGGCGGTTTCCAGCTGTTTTACGGCCGTTTGATGACCTTCTGTAGTATGTTGTATCCGGGACTGTAGTTCCTGCAAGGCAGTTGCTTTATCTGCCAGCTGTACTTCGGATGCTTTTTTCGCTTCTGTCAATCCTCTGGCAGGTTGTACGTTTTCCACCAGGGTAAAGGTGCGGATCCTCTCACCGGCATTTTCCATTGCTGTCAATGCCTGTTGATGGTCCTGCGCGGCATGGTCCCTGTTGGCCGTCAGACTGACCAGCGACTGGTGCCAGTTGATCTCATTGGTTAGCCCCGCGAGGATCTTTTCCTGCTCTTCTGTCTTTTTCAGCAGTTCCTCCCGTTGGGTGGTCAGCGCCTCCTGTTGTTCTTCCGTGAGGCTGACAATCCCTGCCACCTGCATTTTCAGGGTCTTGAGGTCCTGGTCAGCCTGTTTATGTTTATCAAATACCGTCCTGGAAATCTCAGAATAAATATCAGTACCCGTGAGTTTTTCCAGCAGAGACGCTTTGGCGTCTTTGTCAGCCTTCAGGAAGGCGGTAAAATCTCCCTGGGCCAGCAGTACTGAGCGGGTGAACTGTTCGAAGTTCAGCCCCACCAATCGTTCTATCTCTCTCAGGGTTTCTGTTTTTTTCCCGGGAACAGCAATATTGGTCGTGAGATTGAATAAATCCACGGTGTCTGTCTGGAGGTTTCCGTCTATCTTATTACGGGCCCGTTTGACAGACCAGGTAGCCTTGTAGTTGTTGCCATCCGTACCGGCAAATTCCACCTCTGCAAATCCGTCGGCAGTGCCATCGCGCAGGATGCCCCTGATATCGCCCTGGTTCAGTTTGTTGCCTGCCAGGTCCTGGATCTCAATACCGGTTTCTTTGGCCTGCTGGTAACGCGGGGTCTTTGCGTAAAGCGCCAGGCAGAGGGCATCCAGCAAAGTGGATTTCCCGGCGCCTGTAGGCCCGGTAATAGCAAAGATACCCGCCTGACTAAGCGGTGCTTTTGTGAAATCTATTTCGTTGGTATCTTCCAGTGACGCCAGGTTCTTAAAACGAATGGCTAATATTCTCATGCGCTTACTGCTCTTTTGTAGTGATTTCCTGTAATACCTGATTGAACAGGGTAACCAGTTCTTCCGGGGTGTCGCTGTTGTAATCAGCCCTGTATAACTGCTTAAAAACGTCCAGCGGCTTCAGTTCCTGCAGTTGATCGGCGCTGAGGGCGGTCTCCGTGTCATCTTCAGTATTACCGGAAGGGTATTTGACCTCTATTTTGGCCAGCCGCACATGCCTGCCGGCGAGGGCCGTCTCTACCTTATGACGCAGGGCTGGCTCCGGGCCTTCCAGCAGCACACGTACTTCCAGGTAGGGGGCGATATTGATATCTTCCGATGCCGCTGGTAATTGCAACAGCTGTTCCAGCACTTCCGCCAGCGGTTGCGGTTTGGATGGTACACGGAGCAGCTCAGTAGTGACAGGTATTTCACACAGCGCTATATCGCTGATCTCACCTTCCGTAATATCGAAGGTGACTACCTGGTGCCTGTAATTCATTTCGGAGAATGACATCGGCAGGGGACTGCCGCTATACCGTATGTTTTCTTTTCCGCCGATCTTCTGGGCTTTATGTATGTGTCCTAAGGCTGTATAAAGAATGTCTTCATGGAATGCCTTTGCCGGTACAAACTCTATCCCTCCCATGATTACTCTTTCGGTTTTGTCATGGTCCGACAGCTCAGCGTCCAGCGTATGCAGGTGCGCCATCGCAATAATGCCCTGACCGTCCTGTTTTTTGGTTAGTGCATATTCATAAGCTTCCCTGTACAGTGCCGATACACCGTCTGCATAGAGCGCGGCGCTTTCTGCTACTGCGGGGTAGTCGCCGATCCGCAGGAATGGAATGGCCAGGCACCAGAGCACGATATTCCCCTGTTTGTCTTTCACCGGGATGATCATCTTCTCATAGTCGATACTGCCGTCTTCCCTGCGTTCTATCATACCGATAATATGGATATTGGATGATTCCAGCAGCGGCTTGGGAGCCTCCAGCCGGGCAGCAGAGTCATGATTGCCTGCTGTGACGATGATCTGCAGGTCGGGTTGTGCCTTTACGGCGTTATTCAGAAAGGAGTAAAATAGTTTGATGGAGCCCGCAGCAGGATTTGCCACGTCGAACACGTCACCACTGATGATCAACAGCTCAATGTCTTTTTCCTTAATGGTATCCACCAGCCAGTTCAGAAATTGCTGGTGCTCATACGTTCTGTCATACTGATAAAAGGTTTGCCCGATATGCCAGTCCGCAGTATGCAATATTTTCATCAGATATTTTTTGCAAAGATAAAACATGGTCAGCTTACGCAGCCCTCGTGAGCTGCGTAAGCTGACCTCCCTGCAAAAGTAAGTAATCGCGGCACTTTATAACAACGGCGACTCAGATAGCGCAGAATACCGGCAATAATCAGAACTTATAGTTATACCCCACGCGTATCACCTGTGTCTCATTATAGTCAACGCTGGTATACCTGAAATCCGTTCCTTTGATCTCTTTTTTTATCCGCAGGGTATTGGCTATATCTGTCGCGTTCACGAACAATTCGCCTTTGCCCTTTTGAATACCCTTTTTAATGCCTGCATCTACAGAAAAGCGTGAGAAGGTCTTGCCCTGCGGTATCAGGTCGGGCGCCTGGTAGATCGCTGTCAGCTGAGCATCAATCTGCCGGGAGAAATGGAACTGCCCGTTCAGCTTGATATTACCTGAATAGAGATCTTCCCGTGCGGCACTGAACACATTTTCAACGGGGTATTTATTCACTACAGAGAAGGAATCAATAATGTTCCTGTAGCCATTCAGATTCAGGTTGAAAGTGGCCCAGTCAGAGACCTTCTGGGAGATCACCAGTTCAATACCAGTACTATAGCTCTTACCTGCATTCTGGAAGATATTATAGATCAGTGTACTGCCCGGAACGGTACTGGCGATCCTGGTGATAGTGGCATCCATACGTTTGTGATAAACGGATGAGAAGAGGTATCCATTATTCCAGCTGGTCTTATCGCCCAGTTCGAAGGTATTGGTGAATTGGGGACGCAGGGCGGGATTACCCACCTTAATGATCTCAGCGTCATCATATTTTGGGAAGATGCGGATATCGCCTTCATTAGGTCTGTCTACCCTGCGGTTGTAGAAGAATGACAACTTGTTATTGCCAGACAGCTTGTAAGCCAGTCGCAGGTTAGGGAATGGCTGTGTATAGTTGTAGCCATCGCTTTTGTACGTAGGATGCGTAGGATTGACGTCATATTGCAGGTTCACGTATTCAATCCGCAGACCGGCTTCTATTTCAACCTTGCTGCTCTCGTACACGTAATTGCCATACAGCGCGGGAATTACCTCCTTATATTTTGCCCAGCCCCCGGCACTGACATCCAGCACGGAATGGAGGCCAGGTTTGAAGTCCATATTCACCGGGATATACCGGTACCGGAATTTCAGCCCGCCTTCAAAACGACCATGTTTCAAAGGATGTACATAGTCGACGTTCAGGTCAGTAACATGCTCGTCAGACAGGACTTTGAATGAATCCAGGCCTGTATATTCGGGCATTATATTAGTGAAGAAATACTTCTCATTCTCCCGGTGAAAGGTGGCATTAACGCCCACGTTCAGTGTTCTTCCGGGCTGTTTATAACTATGTTGCCAGTTAGCAGAAAATGTAGCGGTTGTTTTTAACTCATCTTCCAGGAACTGCCACAACCGCTTTCTTTCAGAAAGGCTGCCGTTGAAGAAGGGTTCATCGCCCCTGTCAAGGATCTTTTCGGTACCAAACATACCGGAAACGGTAATGATGTTATTGCTGCTCACTGCCCAGTCCAGTCCTGTTTTCACAGTAGAAAAGTTGGTGGTCCTGTTCCGCTTGGTTTGTTGTCTTACAGTATCGCCATTATTATAGAACCTGTCCACAAATTCGTTCTTGTTCAGCGTTTTGGTATAAAGATCATCCGCCTGCAGGAACCAGTTGATCCTGTTCTTCCGGTAGTTCAATGACAGGGAAGGGTTGATCTTTGGTGTACGCTCATATTGAGGTCTGATGGTCGGATAGTTCTCTTTTTTTACCCATAGGGCGCCCAGGCCTCCGCTAAGACCTATCTTACCGTTAAAGCCCTCTTTCTTTTCCTTTTTATAGATAATATTGATAATGCCGGCATTGCCGTTGGCATCATATTTTGAAGAAGGGTTGTTGATGATCTCAATCTTTTCAATAGCGGAAGCGGGGAGGTTGTCCAGGCTTGTCTGGCTTCCGAAGCCAGTCAGTGCAGTTTGTCTTCCATCTATCAGTATCATCACTTTATTGCTGCCCCTCAGCAGAACCTGTCCATCCTGGGTAGTAACACCGGGAAGGTTTTTCATGGCTTCCAGCACTGAACCGCCGGCCTGGCTGATATTAGCAGCAACACTGAAAGTTTTTTTGTCCATTCTGACCTCTTCCTGTCTGCCGGTTACGGTCACTTCACTAAGAGATTTCGCGTCCTGTGTCAATGTAATATTACCCATGTCCAGGAATGTACTCAGCTGTCCTACATTGAATTGTTCAATTCTTGGCTGATAGCCGACATAAGAGAACACTAACAGGTAATTTCCACTGTTGATATCCCGTAGAGAGAACCGGCCGTCATCACCGGTAATGGTACCCGCTACAAAGGCGCTATCCCGGGTTTTGAGTGTAACGCTGACGAATGAGAGCTGGCTTTTCCCTGTGGCATCTTTTATGACGCCTGTTACAGTTACTTTGGGGGATTGAGCTTTAGCTACAGCTACTATAAACAATAAAAAAATATGGATGAATAGCCTTCCTTTCATGCAGTAGTTTGTTTCTGCATAGTTACTACCCGATTCGAAAGGAAATCTGAAGTTAGAAATGTATGGAGAAGATATGATGCATATTGTGAAAGTCATACGATACCTTCCATCCATATCTGCTGCAGATCTGTTTCACCAGCGATAGACCAAGACCAGTACCTCGTGTAATCGAGGAAGTAGTGGTGCCAAAACGTTTAAACAACTGGTCATGTTGTAAAGCTTCTACGGCAGAATTGGCAACTGACAGGTGCTTATCTGAAAGCGTAACGGATATGGTGCCTTTATTAGCTGTATACCTGATAGCATTTGTGATCAGGTTATTGAGCAGGATCTCGATAAGAATTTTATTGCCCTCTACTGTTATTCCTGGTGGAATATTCGTTTCCAGTACGAGGTCTTTATTTTCAGAGAAATTGGAGAAGAGGGTCAATGTCGCTTCCAGTAAGCTGGAGAGGTCTATGATCTCCCGGTCCATAAACTGGCTGTTCTCTATTTTAGTCAGTAGCAGCAGGTTCTTGTTAATACGGGCTACTCTCGACAGCGCCTTGTTAGCGTCTTCGATCAGTTCATATTGGTCATCTGTCAGCAGTTTGCTTTGGAGCAGGAGGTCCAGTTTGGACTGTATAATAGCCAATGGCGTCTGCAATTCATGTGAGGCGTTGTCGGCGAATTCTTTCTGCTGATTGTATACAGCGATATTGCCTGCAATCAGCTTATTGAGGCTTTGATTCAGTTCTGCAAATTCATTGATGTCTGTATCTTCAAAAACTACGGTTTGCTGCTGGTCGAGGTTGAAACTCTTGATCTTTGACAGACTATTGTAAAATGGCTGCCACAGACGTTTGGAGATCCTCCTGTTGATCAGCACAAAACCCATTATCAGCAAGAGGAAGAATAGCATGGTCAGCGTAGTAACTATCATGATGATCAGGTAACGGTCTTCCCTTCCTGCAGCCGGTGTGAGCTCAATATGGTGTTCATCCAGTTCATAGTGCCATAGCTTACTGAGGATGAAATAATAGACCGGGATACTGCCTATCAGTACTAATCCGGCGTAGATCATGAATCGTTTTAAAGAAAGGTTCAGCAGCTTGCTCATATTTCCCATTTATAACCGGTGCCGTAGAGGGTTTTCAGGTAGTTATCACAACCGGCCTCCGTCAGTTTCTTTTTCAGGTTCTTGATATGTACATAGATGAAATCGTAATTGTCGAACATGTCTGCCACATCTCCGGAGAGATGTTCCGCCAATGCACTTTTAGAGATCACCTTATTTTTGTTGCTGATGAAGTAAAGCAGCAGGTCGAATTCTTTCCTGGTCAGCGTGACATTCTTATCGTTCACGGTGACTGTTTTTGCAAGCAGGTTGATCCTTAGTTCATTTTGCTCTATAATATTGACATTGCCGAATTGTTTGCGGCGGATGATAGAGTAAATACGTGCGGCCAGTTCGGGAAGGTGGAAAGGTTTGGTCAGGTAATCGTCCGCACCGATCTGTAATCCTTTTATTTTATCTTCCAGGGAGTTTTTGGCAGAGATGATGATAACCCCATCCTGTTTGTTCTGTTCCTTGATCTCTTCCAGGATCTTTAATCCATCGCCGCCGGGTAACATCAGGTCCAGCAGGATGCAGTCATAATCATGAATATTGATTTTGTCGGACGCCTGTGCAAAGGTTGTGGCGTATTCACACAGATAATTCTCGTCTGAGAGGTAAGCGCCTATGCTTTTTGCCAGTGCCGTTTCGTCCTCTATTATTAAAATTTTCATCCGTGAAAGTATTGATGCATTCTGAATAGATTCTAAAGGAAAAGGTCCTCTTCCAATTTGCGACAGAATTTCTTCCAATTTACGACAGATTTGCTTATTAAATTTGCAGGCGGATTAAAACAGCAATCTATGGCCAGGGATGAACACAAGGGGAGGTTCTCAGTTATTGTATTGATTGTAGCATTGCTTTTATCGCTATCTGCTCTTACCCGCATTATACTTCTTTTGGGAACACACGCTTCCGGTGTGTCGGTAACGCAATTCACAGGCGCTCTCTTTATTGGAATATTATATGATCTGTCAGTAGCTTCTTTTGTAATTATACCTTTTGTATTACACCTGTGGCTGCAGAATGATTTCATTTACCGGAAAGGCGTCATGCCTTTCGTCTGCCTGTTCTTTGCAGGGGTACTCGCTTTGTTATTGTTTACAGATCTTATACCGAAAGACTTTAACACTGATCTGCATAATGTATTGGTATACTATGTTGCTGCCCGGTTTGTCATTTATATCTTTCTCTTCTTTATGCCTTATTCTTTCCGTGTGCGCTGGCGCACGGGCATACTGTATGCGAGCACGGCATTGGTGGTTTTTCTGTTGCTGTTCAACGCAGTGAGCGAATGGTTCTTCTGGCAGGAGTTCTCTACGCGGTATAATTTTATTGCGGTGGATTACCTGGTCTATACTACAGAGGTACTGGGGAATATTACCGAGTCGTATCCACTGGTGCCGATACTAAGTGTTGTCGGGATATTGGCCATTGTAATTGTATTCCTGCTGCGTAAACAGATCAGGGCCAGTGTGACTACTCCATTCCCCTTTTTGAAGCGTTCTGCGGTAGCAATAAGCCTGTTACTGATACCATTGCTGGCGTATTATGCTGTGCAGGAGAAATGGCGGCATTTCAGCCGTAACGAATACGCCAGTTCACTGGCAGGTAATGGCCTGTACGAGTTTGCTGTTGCTTTTACGCAGAATGAGCTGGACTACTATAAATTCTATCAGACTATTCCCGATGCTACTGCATTCAGGTTGTTGAGGAAACAGCTGGAAACGCCTAATAGTCATTTTGTAAGCACGGATCTCTATAATATTGAAAGGGATATCACTTACACGGAACCAGAGAGGAAGCTGAACGTGGTACTGATCAGTGTGGAGAGCCTGAGTGCAAGCTTCATGCATGCCTTTGGCGGTAATGAGAATATTACGCCATACCTGGATTCCCTGGCGCACCATAGCCTGTTATTTACCAGTCTTTATTCCTCGGGTACCAGGACGGTGCGCGGGCTGGAGGCTTTGTCGCTCTCTATACCGCCCACGCCGGGGCAGAGTATTGTAAAGCGGCCCGACAATGGGCATTTGTTCTCTTTGGGTAGTGTGTTGCGTTCCCACGGTTATACTACCCAATACATTTATGGCGGCTACAGCTATTTTGATAATATGAAGGAGTTTTTTGGTCATAATGGTTACAGCGTGATCGACAGGTCTGCAATACCGGCCAACCAGGTGCATTATCAGAATATCTGGGGTGTGGCGGATGAGGATCTGTTTGACCTGTCCCTGCGTGTACTTGACCGGGACTTTAAATCAGGGAAACCTTTCTTTGCTCATATTATGACCGTCAGCAATCACCGTCCGTTCACCTATCCTGATGGCAGGATCGATATTCCCGCTGCCAGGCAGGTAAGGGAAGGGGCTGTGAAGTATACAGACTATGCTATCAATAAATTCATTCAGGATGCCCGGAGTAAGCCCTGGTTTGACAGTACTATCTTTGTCATTGTAGCAGACCATTGTGCGGGTAGTGCCGGTAGTGTGGAATTGCCGGTGACCGGGTATCATATTCCCATGCTGATCTATGCACCGAAGATAGTGGAACCCCGCGAGGTGAATACGCTGACCGCACAGATCGATGTGGCGCCTACCATCCTCGGACTAATGCACCTGCATTACCGTTCAAAGTTCTTCGGACAGGATGTACTGCATATGCCGGCCGACCGGCAGCGGGCGTTTATCAGTACCTATCAGGGGCTGGGATATTTACGGAATGGTAAGCTGCTGGTACAGTCGCCGGTAAAAAGTATCCATGAGTACGTGCCTGATTTTAAGAGTGGCAATGAGACTGCCGTGCAGGTGGATAGCGGACTGGCAAAAGAGGCGATAGCGTATTATCAGAGTATTAGCTGGTTGTTAAGGCATAGGCGGCAAATGGAGTAGCAGCAGCAACTACTCAGCGGGGAGGTACCGCTTATATATTTCGAACCAGGCAACACTGATAAATCCGGTTGCCAGGCAAATACCATACTCCCTGATGTTCATGGCAGTGAGTCCGAAGGCCTGCCTGATGCCCGGTGTCAGTTGAATTACGACAAGAAATAATACTGAAAGCCCTATGATCAGCGGAGTCAGGGGATTGTGGTAACGGATTGTTTTGGTAAAGTTTTTGGTAAAGGAGCGATTGGCAAATGTCAGGGAAATGTTGCTGACGATCAGCGTTGTAAAGACGAAGGTGCGGGTTTTCTCCAGGCTGTGCTCCGGCATATAAATACTGTATAATGCCAATACCCCGGCGGTGATGACCAGGCCCTGTACCATGCTGATAAGAAGTTCTTTTTTGCTGAAAAGGCTGCTGGTCTTTTGCCTGGGTGGCATCTGCATAATAGTGTCTTCCACCGGTTCTTTTTCATAAAATAAAGAGCAGGTGGGGCCCATGATCAGTTCCAGGAAGATAACATGTATAGGTGTAAAGATATTGGGATATCGCCAGCCCAACAGCAGTGGGATAGTAGCAACAAGTATGATGGGTATGTGGATAGAGATAATATAGCGTATGGCTTTCTTCAGATTGCTGTAGATTCTGCGACCTTGTTCAATAGCAACCGGGATCATGGCAAGATTATCATCAGTAATGACAAGGTCGGCCGCCTGCCTGGCAATTTCAGTGCCCTTTTTACCCATAGCAATGCCGATATGCGAAGCTTTTAGCGCCGGGCCGTCGTTGACGCCGTCTCCTGTCATGGCAACAGTATAGCCGCCTGCCTTCAAAGCTTCTATTACTTTTTGTTTCGCTTCCGGATACATTCTTATGTATAATGCCTCTTCTTTTACTGTACGCTGGAGTGTTTTCTCATCCATCTGCATCACTTCATCTCCTGTAATGCCCTGGCGGCAGCCCAAAATACCCACCCTTGCCGCAATATATGTGGCAGTACTAAGGTGATCGCCTGTTAACAGCATCACCCTGATGCCGGCGTCGTACAGTTTGGATATTACCCCGGCGGCGGAAGCTCTTGGTGGATCATATAGTGCGATCAGGCCTTCCAGCTGCCAGTCGGCGTCATCCTGCGTAGCTGGCATAATATTATTCTTTATGATAGCGCTGGCCACACCCAGCACACGGAATCCTTTTTTGCCCATGTTATCGGCATAAGCCGTGATTTTTTCCCTGGTTGGCTGGTCGACATGACATACTCTCAGGATGCGTTCCACAGCGCCCTTTGAGGCGGCCAGGATCGTTTCTCCCTGAGGGTACACGTGTGTCATCATGGGAGGCTTGCCTTCAAGCGGATATTCATGTATCATATCGGGAAGGACTATATGCTGTTTGTTGTCCCTGAGAAATGACTCCATAATTGCACATTCCATGTTATCGAAGGGGTGCCGTTCACTGGCCAGTGTTGCAATATAAAGCAAGTGATTGTTGCCGGGAGTATCGTTTTCATCCAGATCATACAATTGCCCGTTTATGTGGTCATACAGCATTACCACCTTCATTTTGTTCTCAGTCAGTGTACCTGTTTTGTCGAGGCATAACACGTTTGCCGCACCCAGGTTTTCCACGATCTGTGCCTGCCGGGGGATAATGCCCATGCGGCTCATATAATAGGCGCCCAGTGCCATAAAAGAGGAGAAGGATACCGGTATCTCTTCCGGGATGGCAGCCATGGCCAGCGTAAGGCCCAGCAGCAGGCTGGCTGTCCAGTTGCCGCTGCGGATGAAATTGACAGTGAATACAACCGCAAAACCAGCGATGCCGAAGAATGCCAGTTGCTTTACGAAGACTTGTGTCTGCCGTTGAAGTGCGGTTTTTTCATCAGGTGTGGAGGCAATGGCATTGCCTAGTTTTCCCAGTGTAGTGTTATTCCCCGTATAGGTAACAACCGCTGTGCATGCGCCGGAATTGATCGTGCTGCCCTGATAGAGCGGTGTTTTATCGCCTGCCTGCTTTTCAACCGGGAAAGATTCGCCGGTGATCACGGAGTCATTGACAGAAAGGTCGTTATCGCTCAGGATGAGCGCGTCTGTGGGGACCATATCCCCCTCATGCAGCAGTAAAATATCGCCGGGCACAAGTTCTGTTGTCGCAATAGTAATTTCCTTCCCATCCCTGATAACTGTGGTTAATGGTGCTGTATACTGTTTCAGCGCCTCCAGGGCGTGCTCACTTTTCATTTCCTGATAGAATGAAATAGCGGAAACGAACAATATAGCAGTCAGCATCATCATGCCTTCCGTAATGCTGTTTAACAGGAAATATAATCCCGCAGCAAATAGCAGCAGTAAAAACATGGGTTCCGTTACAATGTTCTTCAGTATCGCCCATAGATGTCCCTTCTGGTGCTGGGTGAAAATATTTTTCCCGAACCGTTGCTGAAGGGTGTCGACATCCGCAGTACTGAGCCCTTTAATTGCCGTTGTATCGGAGAGATAGTTATTCATCGTTATTCGGCCAGTAGCAAAAATTTTTTAAACAATATATTCCGTTTGGAGCGGTACTTTTCCACCGCGTACGTAGCTATATGCTGCAGTGCTTCTTCTTCAGAGTCGGTAAACAACATATATTTCAGATCCTTGCTATCGATCATTCTTTCTTCCAGCATTTTGTGGAAAAGTGGCATCAGCGGATCCCAGTAACTTTTACCCATTAGTATAACCGGGAAGTCAAGGATCTTCCTGGTCTGTATCAGCGTAAGCGCTTCAAAAAATTCGTCCATGGTGCCGATACCTCCGGGCATGATGACGAATGCGTAGGAGTATTTAAACATCAGGACCTTGCGTACAAAGAAGTAATGGCAGCTGAAATATTTCTGCATATAGGGGTTAGGCTTTTGTTCCTTTGGCAGCAGTATATTGCAGCCTACGGAATATCCTTTGGCATCGTAAGCACCTTTATTGGCAGCCTCCATAATACCAGGACCTCCACCGGTCATGACGGTAAAACCAAGGTCGGCAATCCCCGTACCCATCTTATAGGCAGCATCGTAATAAGGAGTACCCGGTTTTGTTCTGGCCGAGCCAAATACACTCACGCAAGGGCCTACAAAATGAAGCACCCTGAAACCCCGGATGAATTCAAAGAATATTTTCAGTACAAATATAAATTCCCGCAACCTGGACCTTGGCCCTTCCAGGAAATAATTTTCTTCGTTTGCGGGAAAGCCCGGGCTGGAGAAAGCCTTATTCTGTCGTTGTTTATTTATTTCAGAGGTATTCATGCCGTGGTGATTTAGCAAGTTGATATTGCCGGTTTTCGTGATACTTTATGTCGGTCACCTTCAGCAGGAACCATGTAAACCTGCCACTTTTGAGCAACCAGGTCACCTGAAGCCGATCGGGTACGCGTATGCCTTCAAATGTCCGGTAAGCGCCCGGCTCTGTTTCCACCAGCCAGTCTTCCAGTGTTGACCGGCCTTTAGCAGCATAATACCTTTTTGCGGTGAGGCTGATGAAATCTCCTTCCTCATTGAAACGGAACAGGGCTGACGCCGAAATACCACCGTAGGTAATGGTTGCCCTGGCTGTTAATTCATCAACTTCTTCCCATCTGATCTGATCACTCACTGTTGCGTATGGGAACCATACCATTTCGGCGAGGTATCTTATCATACTACCCTGGTCAATTTCGGGCCCTTTGGCGTTCACAACAGGTATTGTTGAAAGAAAGCTGATCAGCATATGGCCTTTACCGTTTATGTAGCTGTCTTTGCCTGCCAGGTGCAGTAAGGGCAACATATTTATAGCTGCCGTCCAGAGAAAGCCGGGAACAGTAGTGCTGAACCATTGCTCTGCCTTTACAGGCATCCACTTACCATTATTGCCGGTCCTCATTTCTCCCTGCTGACATAGATGTACACTTCCACTAAAAGCTTTGTTCAATATGCCGCTGTGCGTCAGCCATCGCTTCACCACACGAGGGAGATGCTGTATAGCATCTTCCGTTAGTATATCAGGGCATCGGGAACAGCATTGAAGGAGTAGTTTCCCGCGATCTGCTTCCAGCATTTTATAAAAGCGTACATAATAATAGCGCAGAATAAGGGCAATAATGATGACTATAGAAAACCATATCGATCCTGATAACATGATAGTAATTTTAGACGTGGTCAGGTACAAGTACAGCTGCTCCCTTTATGAGTCCTTTGCGCAGGTCTTCCAGCGCATCATTGGCTTCAGAAAGTTTGTATTGTTTTGTTGTTGTTGTAACCTTCGCTTCTGCAGCAGCTTTAAATAGCAGTTCACCATCTTTCCTCGTAAGGTTCGCGACAGATCTTATAGAACGCTCTTCCCAAAGAAGGTGGTAGGGAAAAGATGGGATATCGCTCATGTGTATACCTCCGCATATGATCTGTCCGCCCTTGTCGAGATGGGACAGCGCTGTGGGGATCAGTGAGCCGACAGGTGCGAAAATAATAGCAGCATCCAGTTTCACAGGAGGCGCCTCGTCAGAACTGCCGGTCCAGACAGCCCCCAGTTCAATGGCAAACATCTGTGCAAGCGTATCGTCTCTCCGGGTAAAAGCGTAAACAGACTTATGTTTATATTTTGCGATCTGTGTCAGGATATGAGCCGCCGCGCCAAACCCATACATACCTATGTGCTGCGCGTGCTGACTGATCATCTGCCATGACCGGTATCCTATCATTCCTGCGCATAACAATGGCGCGCCCGCAGCTGAGGCATAAACAGTTGGAAGGAGGAAGCAGTACCGGGCGCAGGCTGTTGTATATTCTGCATACCCTCCATTGATAGTATACCCCGTGAAGAGAGCCTGCTCACAAAGATTTTCCTGTTCATGCAGGCAGTATTTGCACTTGCCGCAGGTATATCCCAGCCAGGGAACACCAACAATATCTCCGGGTCTGAACTGGTCTGTATGGGGACCGTTTTGCACTACCATACCTACAATTTCGTGCCCCGGTATCAGAGGTAGTTTAGGAGAATGTAATTCTCCATCCACGATATGAAGGTCCGTCCTGCATACACCGCATGCTATTACCCTGATCAATACCTGGCCAGACACAGGGATCGGTAAAGGTAATTTCTGCAGCTGTAGCGGTGAACGGGGTGTTTCCAGCACCATGGCCTGCATGGCGCCGGGCAATCCATTAGTCATTGGATAATATTACTTTAAGTGATTTCTCCTTCTCAGCCTGTCCGAATGTTTCATATGCCTGCATGATATCTGTCAGCCTGAAGCGGTGCGTAATGAGCTTTAATGGGTCCAGTTTATCAGATATAACCGTTTTCAGCAGCAAAGGAGTAGTGACCGTATCTACCAGTCTCGTGGTGATCGTGATATTCTTTGCCCAGAGGTTTTCCAGGTGAAGGGTGGCCGGTTTCCCATGTACTCCTACATTGGCTACACAACCGCCGGGACCGATAACAGATGTACACAATTCGAAGGTAGCGGGAATGCCTACTGCTTCAATAGCTGTATCTACGCCACGGTTGCCTGTGATTGCCATAACCCGTTCCACTGTGTTCTCTTTTGAGCTATTGATAGTATGGGTGGCGCCAAATTTCTTTGATACTTCCAGCCGGTTGTCGTCGAGATCTATCATGATAATAGCCGCAGGAGAATAAAACTGTGCGGTCAATAAAGATGCCAGGCCGATAGGGCCTGAACCTACAATGGCCACCGTACCACCAGGCTGTACCCGACCGTTCAGCACCCCGCATTCATAACCCGTGGGGAGTATATCGCTGAGCATTACCAGGGCTTCCTCATTGGCCCCCTCCGGTATATGATAAAGACTGGTATCTGCGTAGGGAATTCTGACATATTCAGCCTGGGTCCCATCTATCAGGTGCCCCAATACCCATCCGCCATTTTCACAATGGGAATACATGCCTTTCCTGCAATATTCGCATTTGCCACAGGAGGTGATACAGGAGATCAGTACATGATCGCCCTTCTTAAAGTTTGTGACGCTGCTGCCTGTTTCTTCTATCACACCGACACCTTCATGGCCGAGTATGCGGCCCTCAGTTACTTCTGGAACGTCGCCTTTCAGGATGTGTAGATCTGTGCCACAGATGGTCGTTTTGAGGATCTTTACGATGGCGTCCGTAGGGTCGGCTATTACGGGTTTGGGTTTTTCTTCAAATGACTTTTGGCCGGGGCCATGATATACTAGTGCTTTCATATCTCTTATTTTTTGCCAAATTAGCAGAGATGCGTCCGCCAGAAAATGATGAAAGACCATGCGACGACTGATTTTCATCATTGTCCTGTACTTATAAATATAGTCTATTTGTATCGGTTATTTATTGTTCACATTTAAACCACATGTATATGTTGGGCACACTCTCACAACAACAGATAGATGAAATACTGAACAGGAACGTGACCGGCCGTATTGGTTGCCGGGATGGAGATCACATCTATGTCGTTCCTGTGAGTTATGCATACAATGAAAAATATATCATTGCCCACTCGAGGGAAGGACTGAAAATAGAAATGATGCGGAAGAATCCTAACGTGTGTTTCGAAGTGGATGAAATCCATGATCCCGGCAGCTGGAAAAGTGTAATCGCCCAGGGTACCTATGAAGAAATTACTGATGAAAGAGAACGTTATTATGCGATGAAATTCCTGGTAAGCCGCCTGAAGCATCTGAAAGTGAGCGAAACTGCCCGGCTACCTCAAATGGCTCTTGAAGGGACCGGAGATGAGGATGTGCCGGCCGAGTTACGTCCTATAGTGTACCGGATAAGATTGAGCGGTGTAACCGGCCGGTATGAATCTGCATTGTGATGGTATATTTTGGAAGAATATATGTTTAAATACAAGAGGTCTGCTTTTAAAGCAGACCTTCTCATTTTTGGTGTTGACGATTATATACTGTTATTATTACCTATGTGCGATAAATACCGGAAATCTATTTTCAGCTATAACATCGGATGCGAAGCTACGTTTGAATATCTGCGAGAAACCGGAACGGCCGAATGCGCCGCTTACAAGTATTGGCCTGTCCTGATCTGTAATCCAGGTAGAGAAGCTGTCACGCGGATTGGCTTCCAGCTCGTAAAAGGTCAGATTGCTGAAATGCCGGGCCGCCAGTTCTTTAATATAATCTTCGTCAGGAATGTTCCCACCTTCTTTTTTAGTTGCATATACCACTATAGATCTGTTCCTGCATAGCTCCGGAAAAAGATAGGCAAACTGCTTGATGGCATAGACAGATGAACGGCTGCCATCAAAGGCAAGTACTATGCTTTCAGGATAGTCAAATTCTTCAGGTGTTATGAGCACGGGACATTCTGCATCATGCAATGCGTCCCGCAGATATTCATTTGGACTTTCCAGGCCCAGGTTTTCATAAAAACGCTGGCTGCCCAGTATCATGAGATCGGCATACCGGCTTTCCTTCTGCAATTCCGGTAATGCAAAGGAGCTAAAATCTCTGTGTACGCGATGCTCAATATTATGCCTTACGCAATCCTCTTCAAACTTCGCGATATTGGCGGCAACAACATCCGCATCGTAACCCTCTATCAGGGGTATATACACTGAGCCGCCACCATTTGCGTAGCTCCACGAATTGGCGAAATCTACCTGTGGCAAAAATGCGCCGGTGAGCAGGATAGGTTCCTCATCGTTCATCCTCCTGGCAAAGTCAAATGCGCCTTTTGAGTAATGTGTGCCGTCAAATGATAATAATATTTTTCTCATAGTGATTAAGTTTTTTAATGATAACAGGGATTTATTTAAGAAGATCATGCATGAGAATGGCTTGTCCTGCAGGTTCTGATCCCCAACAGGCTATATAAGGGACAAATTGCCAAAACACTTGTCAGGATGAATACAGCTGCAATGATCGTAATAACAACAGCGGCCGTGCCAGTCACCATTTTATTATAAACAAAGAAGAGTGCTGCTAATGCCAGTACAACCCTTACCATACGGTCAAACCGGCCCATATTTTTTTTCATAACATAAGTTTTAAATGACGTATCAAAAATAAGTTGTAGAAAATCAGGGAGCGGTGACTTCCATCATCCCAGGGTATGATTATAATAAGCTAATGGAGTAATGGGCGTTATTGAACGGTAGGGGTATTAGAAATAGCTTTGGAACAGATTTAACATTCCCCAACTATACAAATATCCCGGTTATGAGAGGCAATATTTTTTCACAAGCTTATATGTTATCAAATTTCATTGCAGTGTTGATCCTGTATATCAGCATCATTAAACCTGTTTTTGGCAGGATGTGCATGTCCCTGTTATTCCTTGGCGGCGCTGTCGTAAATACGGTTATTTCGATCTCTCATCCGCAGATCTACACCACATACGCTGATGTTGCTGCCTTACCTGCATATGAACGGTTCATTAACGGATACTTCGGCAGTCACATTACCGGTTTTGTGCTTCTAATAGCTGTAGGGCAGGTGTTGATCGGCCTGGCGCTATTGTGGAAAGGTCCATTGGAAAAGATTGCCCTGGCGGGAGCTACTGTTTTCCTGCTGGCAATTGCCCCGCTGGGCGCCGGTGCTTCTTTCCCCTGCACCGTTATATTAGCTATCGCCTGTTTGTTCCTGATGCGGGAGAAAAAGATCAGTCCCTGGCCATTGGCAATTTTATATATGACCGTACTGCATATTAAGTCATCTAAAAAAATATCTTCTTATGACCGTTATTAGTCCTGCAACATCATCACACTGCAAAGAATACTTAGCCGAGATCTATCATAATATGTCTGCCTGTTACAGGTACCAGGGCCGTGTCACTGTAGCCAGGGCGTATGAGAGAATAGCCATCGAGGTAAGTAAGCTGAAAAATGATATCAGCAACTATTTGCACGCTTCCGGGAAGGAAAACCCGCTTCACCTGCCGGATACCGTAATGAAAGACCTCAATGAATTTGCAACTACCGGTACATTGAGAAAATATATGCGCCTGATTCAAAAGGTCCCTGTTGAGCTGCTTGAGATCCTTGAAGTAAACGGATTTGGATCGAAGCTGGTCAGAAAGCTGTATGAAGAACTGAACATTAATACTATTGAGCAACTGAAAGATTTTATTTTGTCAGGTAAACTCAAAAGGGTCAGAGGTATCAGTAACGCAAAGATCGATCATCTGAAACGTAGCCTTAAACTTTATAAATCCAAGGGAACCCGTTTATTGCTATGGGACGCCATCCTGCAGGGGAATGAAATACTCCGTGTCATAAGACTGATCCCTGAAGTGGAGGCTGCATCACTGTCAGGCAGCCTGAGAAGGGGTGGTGAAACAGTAGGTGATATTGATATGGTGGTAAATGTGGCAGAAGAGGACAGGGAACGCTTTTTACAACATTTAATGCAGGTCCCCCAGGTGCAGAACATTGCGGCTGCCGGCAGAAAAAGGGTTTCTGCAGTGTTGTATAACGATACGCAGCTCGATATAAGAATCGCTGATGACAGCTCCTATGGAGCTGCCTTGTTGTACTACACTGGTTCCCTGGAACATGCAGTCCAGCTTAGCGAACGGGCACAGAAGAAAGGATTTAATCTGACAGCTGATGGGCTCTTTGATGTGGAAACCGGCGCCTGGGTAGCCGGCCGCACAGAAGAAGAGATATATAGGCGACTAGGCCTTTCCTCTATTCCTCCCGAACTGCGTGAAGGCGGCCGGGAAATATTCAGAGCAGCACGCAATATGCTGCCGGAGCTGATCAATGCGAGCCAGATCAAAGGTGATATGAGGATCCATAGTGTTTATGGAAAAGGTGAGGAAGCTATCTCTTCCATTGCCCATTATGCGCTGAATGCCTTCCCACATTACGAATATATTGTCATATCCGACCAGTTGCCCGCCGAGGTGTATCCTGAACAGTTTGCTGAAATAGACCGCGTAAACAACATACTTGGATTCCCATTTCTGAAAAAAGGGATCGTCGTAGACATCGCGGAAGACGGTGGCACTGGTATTCCTGATGAATTACTGCAACAGGCAGACTGGGTGACGGCTGTCATTAATGAAACAGATGCTGACTGTTACAGGAATAAACTGGTACAGGCATGTGAACATCCTTATATCAACTGTATCGCCAATCCTACAGGAAGGATCATCGGGCAGCACGAGCCGGGACCGCAGGACTGGCCACAGATCTTCAGAAAAGCCTCCCTCAGCGGTACGGCACTGGAGATTAACGCACAGCCACAGCGCCTCGATCTTTCAGATCATCTCCTCAAGGGGGCCGCTGAAAAAGGAGTGAAGATCGTCATCAACAGCTGCGCACAGTTGTGCAGTCACTACGATTATATGCAGATGGGCGTCACCATGGCCCGTCGGGGATGGTGCAGCAGGGGAAATGTGCTGAACACACTGCCCTGGGACGAAGTTCAACGTTTTAAACAATTGTCCGCAGTCAATGCGAGGGTAAAGCCGCATTAGCAGATGCTCCTGATAAAGATTATTACTCATCACTATAAAACTGATATTTTCCATGAAAAAGATAC
This sequence comes from Chitinophaga sp. CF418, assembly GCF_900142925.1. GTDB lineage: Bacteria > Bacteroidota > Bacteroidia > Chitinophagales > Chitinophagaceae > Chitinophaga. Next base: position 137,223 of record NZ_FRCN01000008.1, on the reverse strand, counting down.
TATATGTAACAGACGTGGTAAAGCTGGACCCATCCACGCTTGATTTTGCCTGCTACCTGTGCAATCTCTCTCATTCAAAACTGACAGGCATCTTCCTTGAAAATCTGACAAATGAGTCGAGGTCTGTAAAGATGTTAAAGGAAACTGCAATGGAAGGAGGCATTAATGTGCAGACGGAGAATGTTGAAGAGCTAAAGGAGCAATGCCTGGCAGATAATATTCAGCTGTTTAAAGACAGCTGCGCAAAGAGCGGCGTGACGGGTATCGTTCACCGCGATATGGGCGTACCGCTGGAAGATGTCGTTATCGAAAGCAGGTATGCTGACTTGCTGCTGATAGATGCTTCCACATCCTTCTCCGTAACTAAAGAAAACGTCCCTACCCGTTTTGTGACAGATGTGCTGGCCGATGCGGAATGCCCGGTGGTCATTTTGCCTGAAAGCTTTGAAGGACTGAATAAGATCGTATTTACCTATGATGGACGCAGTTCTTCCGTATTTGCCATCAAACAATTCACCTACCTGTTTCCTGAACTGAAAGAACACCCGGCGGTGGTCATCACCGTTATGGATGATAAAAATAAGCCTTCCCCTGAAGAGAATTACAAGCTGAAGGAATGGTTGCATGATCATTACAATGATATAGATTTTATTGTCCTGGATGGCAATGTGAAAACGGGGTTATTAGATAGCCTGCTGCTGCGTACCAGGGACTTTATTGTAATGGGGGCTTATGGCAGGAATGCTTTTTCTACACTTTTTACACCAAGTCACGCTGCTCCTATATTAAAACTGATTGCACAACCTGTATTTATAGCACATCAATAATTTCAAAATTATTCATATGAAAAAGATCATTGCTGCATTTGACGGTCTGAAATTTTCTGACAGCACATTATCCTACGCTATTACATTTGGGAGAGAGAACAAATGCCATATCGTGGGTGTTTTCCTGAATGATATGACCTATTACAGCCGTAATCCTTACAGGATATTGATTGAGGCAGATAATAATAATTATACTACACTGGACGCGCTGGAAGAAGAAGATGCTGCAACAAGGAATAAAGCTGTGGAGAAGTTCAGTGCCGCCTGTAGTGAGGCAGGGTTGAATTACAGTGTGCATAAAGACAAAGACATTGCGCTGATGGAATTATTGCATGAAAGTACTTATGCCGACCTGGTTATTATAGATGCAAACGAAACGTTCAACAGATATGCAGAAGACCTGCCAACCCGTTTTATCAGGGATTTTCTTGCAGGCGTTCAATGTCCTGTGCTGCTGGCGCCTAAGTTTTACGTGCCAATCAGAAAATCTATCCTGTTGTATGATGGACAGCCCTCTTCAGTTTATGCTATCAAGATGTTCAGCTATCTGCTTCCTGTATTGAACGCGTTGCCTTCTGAGGTGATCACTGTGAAGAACAGCGATGACGACCTTCATTTACCTGATAACAGGTTGATGAAGGAGTTTATGAAGCGGCATCAGCCCGACGCTGCTTATACCGTTTTGAAAGGTGATGCTGAGGAAGAGATCCTCTTACGTCTGCGGAGCGAAGATGCCACGGCCGTTATAGTTGCAGGCGCATACAAGAGAGGCGTTGTATCAAGGTTCTTCAGGCATAGCATGGTAGATGTGCTAATGAGGGAGTTAAGATGGCCGCTGTTTATTGCTCACCAGTAAAAGCTATAGTATGGAAGCTTTGGTAAAAAGTTTTTCTGATATCAATATACAGGATGTTGCTATTGTAGGCGGCAAGAATGCATCTATGGGAGAGATGATGAAGCATCTTACTCCACAGGGTATTAATATACCCGATGGTTTTGCCACTACATCCTTTGCTTACTGGACATTCCTGGACTTCAACAACCTTTGGGAGCCCTTGGAGGAACTGATGAGAGGTCTGGACCGCCGTCAGTTCAATAATCTGAAAGACACAGGCGCTGCTGCCAGGAAACTGATCCTGCAGGCGGAAATCCCTGACTTTATAAAGAAGGCGATCAAAGATGAATATTCCAGGTTATGTACAAACGGCCCTGCACCGGTGGCCGTGCGTAGTAGTGCCACTGCTGAAGACATGCCATATGCCAGCTTTGCCGGACAGCACGAATCCTTTCTCAATGTGAAAGGGGAGGACCTGGTCGTTGAAACTGTGTTGCGTTGTTATTCTTCTTTATATACGGACCGTGCAATCAAATACCGGGAAGACAATGGTATAGAACATAAGAAGGTGGCACTTTGCGCCTGTATCCAGAAAATGGTGCAATCGGATCTTGCCTGCTCGGGAGTAGCCTTTACACTGGAACCGGAATCCGGTTTCCGCGACCTCGTGCTTATATCTGGTACCTGGGGGCTTGGAGAGAATATCGTACAGGGTAGTATTGAGCCTGATGAATATTATGTTTTCAAGCCAACGCTGCAGGAAGGTAAACAGGCCATCATTCAAAAGAAGCTGGGCAGCAAACAACTGACGATGAAGTATGCCGATGATTCCGGCGACATTGTCAATGTCCGTACTCCGGACGCACTGCAACACCAGCTGGTATTGACAGATGCGGAAGTTTTGCAGCTGGCCGGCAACGCCATACTGATAGAAAGGCATTATAAATGCCCGATGGATATTGAGTGGGCGAAAGACGGACTGGATGGCAAGCTCTATATAGTACAGGCCCGCCCAGAAACGGTCCACTCCCGCAAAACGGGTCATGAAGAATTTGAATACCGTCTGAAGGAAAAAGGACATGCCCTTCTGCAGGGACAGGCCATCGGTAATATGGTCGTTACCGGTATGGCCAGAGTGTTGAATTCTCCTGCGGAGGGAGACAAACTGAAAGAAGGTGAAATCATTGTTACCCGTACAACAAGTCCCGATTGGGACCCCTTGCTTAAAAAGGCCGGAGCTATTATCACCGATTCCGGCGGCCGGACCAGTCATGCGGCTATTGTGGCAAGAGAACAGCATGTTCCGGCTATTGTGGGCTGCGGGAACGCTACAAAGGTGATCAGAACCGGTATGGTGATCACCGTTTCCTGTTGCCAGGGAAAGGAGGGCTTTGTTTATGAGGGGGCCGTTCCCTATGAGAAGATAAAGGTTGACTTCAGCAATATCAAACGTCCCGCGAAGGTAAAGCCTATGCTTATAATGAGTGATCCGGGACAGGCCTTTAAGCTTTCTGGCTATCCTGCTGAAGGCGTAGGACTGCTCAGGATGGAATTTATCATCACCCACACTATTGGAATACATCCTATGGCGCTGGTACGTTATCCGGCCCTGAAAGACGACATGGCCAAAAAGCAGATCGGGGAACTGACCGCTGACTATGATGATAAAAAACGTTTTTTTATTGAACGTCTTTCCCAGGGTATCGCCACTATTGCAGCGGCTTTTTACCCAAGGGAGGTGATTGTGAGGATGAGTGACTTTAAGACAAACGAATATGCCGCCCTGCTGGGAGGAAAAGAATTTGAACCGGAAGAAGAGAACCCCATGTTAGGATTCCGGGGAGCATCCCGTTACTATCATCCTGCCTATAAAGAGGCTTTTGGCCTGGAATGCGCTGCTATCAGAACTGTAAGGGATGATATGGGACTGACCAATGTAAAAGTCATGATTCCTTTCTGCCGTACCGTGGCCGAAGGCAGCAAGGTCTTATCCGTTATGGACGAATATGGCCTTAGGAGAGGGGAAAATGGGCTGGAGGTATACGTAATGGCAGAGATACCTTCCAACGTGCTGCTGGCCGAAAAGTTTGCAGCCATATTTGACGGGTTCTCTATAGGATCGAATGATCTTACGCAACTGACCCTGGGTATTGACAGGGATTCCAGTCTGGTATCAGGACTATTCAATGAAGAAGATCAGGCGGTGGAAAGCCTGCTATCAGAGGTAATAAAAAGAGCAATAAAATGTAAAAGGCCGGTAGGCCTCTGTGGCCAGGCGCCCAGTGATCTGCCAGCATTCACTGCCTTTCTTGTAAGGAATGGCATTTCCAGTATTTCTTTTAACCCGGATGCGCTGCTGAAGGGAATTGGCAATATTGTAGAAGCAGAGAATATTGTAAAGAGAGATCAGCCGGGTAAACAACTGGTGAAAGATGGCTATTAGAAATGTCAGGTTGCGCGCGTATAAACATAGTGTCGGTGAACTGGTAAGGATACTGGAAACCGACATCAGAAAAGGACTTGCACCATCACAGGTAAACCTGCGAAGGGAGATGTTTGGCCCCAATGCCATTATCACGCCTGGTAACTTCAGGATACTAAAGATCTTATGGCACCAGTTCAAAAGTCCTGTTATGTTGCTGCTGCTGGCGGCCGCCTGTATATCTGCCTATTACCGTGAATGGGCCGACGCACTTGCCATTGTGATGGTCCTCCTGATAAATGCGGGGATGGGCTTTTTCATGGAATGGCAGGCATTCCGTTCTATGAGCGCTTTGCAGGCCCTTACCCGGCAACATGCCAGGGTATTGCGGGATGGCGCTATGACACTTATTGAGGTGCAGGATATAGTACCAGGTGACATTATATACGTGGAGGCAGGGGATATTGTGCCTGCTGATGGCAGGATTGTTACTGCTTCCTCCTTACAGGTTGATGAATCCACATTAACAGGAGAGTCTGTGCCGGTGGAAAAGAACGCCGGTGATATTGAGACCGAAACTGTTCTGGCAGAGCAGACCAATATCCTCTTCAAAGGTACCGCTGTGAAGAAAGGTAATGCCAGCATATTGTGTACTGCCACAGGTATGATGACTGAATTCGGTGCTATAGCGGGACTACTTACCGAGACAGCGGATACGGCTGCGCCACTGGAAAGAAAACTGGCGGTTTTCGGCAGACAGCTGCTGGTGTTCTCATTATTGCTTGTTGGGATCGTGATCGTTGCCGGTTTAATTCATAAACTGCCTTTGGCGGATATTATCAGAACGGGTATTGCTTTAAGCGTGGCCGCCATCCCCGAAGGGTTACCGATTGTAGCCACCCTGGCCCTGGCCAAAGGCATGCTGCGGATGGGCCGGAAGCATATTATTGTAAAACAGCTTGCGGCTGTAGAAACACTTGGACTTACCACCGTGATCTGTACAGATAAAACGGGCACGTTGACAGAGAACCAGCTTGAGCTGGTGCAGCTGGAATTCCCGCCGGCATATCAATGGCAGAAAAGTGATCCAACTATCGTCCGGTATGGAGAAAGCTATAAGCGGTTTTTCCAGGTGGCTGTTTTATGTAATACCTCCATGGTACAGCGGGAAGAGAACGGAACGCTGAAGGTTGCCGGAGACCCGCTGGAAATAGCTTTGCAGAGATTTATTATGGATAAAGGCAGCGATATCAATAATGGAAATGCCGGTTATATAAAAGTCAGTGAACAACCTTTTTCTTCTGAAACACGTATCATGGGAATGATGCATCAGGGGGGCAGAAACCTGCTGATAACTGCAAAAGGAGCTATGGAGAACCTATTGCCTCATTGTGCATATATCCTTGAAAATAACATGGCAAGGCCTATGACAGACGATGACAGGAAGAAATGGCTGTCGCGTAACGGGCAACTGGCAGGAGAAGGGCTGAAGCCATTGGCCTTTGCCTACCGGGAAACAATAAAAGCAGGTAAAGATTTTCTCCATGATCTTACTTTTATCGGTCTGGCTGGTTTCCTGGATCCTCCCCGCAAGGATGTAGCAAAAGCTGTCAGCCTCTGTCAGCAGGCGGGAATCAGGATAGTAATGTTGACGGGTGATCATCCTTCTACTGCCGGTTATATTGCTGAAAAGCTGAAGCTTTCCCCTCGTCCTGCGATTATCACGGGCAGGGAAATGCGAGCTTATGAAACATTGGGTGTGGAGGAGAAAACAAAGTGGGCCGACACGGATATTTTCGCGCGGGTATCTCCTGCTCAGAAACTGGAACTGATAAAAGTGTTGCAGGAAAATCATGAGGTCGTTGCCATGACAGGAGACGGGGTGAATGATGCACCTGCCTTACGTAAGGCTGACATCGGCATAGCGATGGGAATAAGAGGCTCACAGATCTCCCGGGAAGCGGCAGATATGATCTTGCAGGATGACGCATTTTCATCCCTCGTGTTGGCCATCCGTGAAGGAAGGATCATTTTCAAAAATATCAGGAGGTTCATTATCTATCTGCTTTCCTGTAATCTGAGTGAACTGCTGGTAGTAGGTGCTATCGCTGTTGCCGGTTTTTCATTCCGGCTTTTACCACTGCAGATCCTGCTGATTAACCTGGTAACGGATGTTTTGCCGGCGTTGGCGCTGGGAATTACAAACGGAGACGGTACTGAAATGGTACAAAAGCCCCAGGCTCTGAACGCGCCGATCATCTCAAAAGCCAAATGGAGGGCAATAGGTATTTATGCGGTGATCATAGCCGCATTTACGTTGCTTAGCGGTAAAATCGCAGAATCCAGGTTCACCAATGCCAATAATGTATTGTTCTTTACACTCACATTTTCACAGCTGATGCATGTGTTAAATATGGTCAATGCACAGGATACTTTTCATGACAACCACGTAGTAAGAAGTAAGTACATATGGATGGCTTTGGCCGGCACTACGGCAGTCATGTTATTGATCACGGTTATTCCGGTGCTGGCCGCTCCCTTCAGGCTTCAACCTTTGAATATTATTGATTGGATAATAGTACTGTCGTGCAGTCTCGGCTCAATGCTGACGATCAGAGTGATCAAGAAGCTTGGGGTAAAGTTCTTTCTGGCAGGCAGATAGCTTTAATTCGATAATTCAGCGAGCTTTTTTGCATTGGTAATGAAAATACATCCTTCTCTTATATCAATCAGCTTTTCATCCCTGAAATCGCCCACCGTCCGGATCAGGGATTCCTTTGCAACACCGGCTATAGCGGCAAGATTCTCACGACTGATGTCAATGCCAAAGCAGTCTGAAGAGGAGGGGTTATATTTTTTGCTAACCACCAGGAGCGCTTCTGCTACTTTTTTACGCAATGAGTTGTAAGCAAGTCCAAGCAGCTGGATTTCCCTTTCCGCAATATTGTTAGCCAGCAACCGGATAAAACGCTGCATTACCTGTAGATTAACATTTGTAAGTTCCTCAAAGTCATTACGGGGAATTATAGCCAGTTCACTGTCTTCCATGGTTTCTGCATTGTCCTTATAGGTACTGCCTTCAAGTAATGGAGAATATCCGAGGAAATCACCTTCATTATATAATCCCGTGATCAGCTCTTTGCCATCGTCATTCCTTTTATAGGTTTTTACTTTACCTTTAATTACATAAAAAAGACAGGAGGGGTGATTCCCTTCCTGGTAAATGCATTGCTTCTTTTTATACCTGTTGATATTACGCCCTTCCCGCAGGTTCTTCATGGCCTGATCGGTGGATACCATTTCCAACAGGGAATCTACCCCGTTAATGCCGCTTAAAGCCATCTCTTTGATACTGACAGCCCTTTTTAACCTGGACTCCACAGAGTTGAGCAGTTCCAGAGGATTGAATGGCTTGGTGATATAATCATCCGCGCCCATATCCATTCCCTTGCGTACATCAGCCCTTTCCGTTTTGGCAGTCAGAAAAATGAACGGGATATGGTGGGCTGCGTTTTTCTTGTTCAGCATATGTAGTACGCCATAACCATCCAGAACAGGCATGGTAAGATCACATACGATCAGGTCTGGATGATACTCTTCTGCCAGTTGTACACCCACCTTCCCGTCGGGAGCAGTTAATACTTTATAGTTCGCCAGCTCAAGTATTTCGGCAGTATTTTCACGCACCTCGGCATTATCTTCAATTAATAATATTGTTGCCATAAAGAATTGCTTTGCAGAAAATGGTGTGACGACAACAGTCGTTAGTTCGCCGTGTATTCAAATTTACACATAAATCCCCAACCCCGGAAGATATGAATGAATAATGTGTTATATCACCTATGCAGGGAATTGATAATAATCATTGAATGTGTTGAGAAGCATCATTTTTTTCCGGTAATACTGTAAGTAATTTAGTGCCGTTAATAATCATTGTCACAATAATAAAACAAGGAGGTTATTATGTCTACGAGCTTACTAAGGGCAACCCCAATGCTGCCCGCATTTTTTGATGATATGTTCAAACCCTGGAAAGACATGTTTGATATGAACGGAAGCCGTACCTGGACCGCTACTGTCCCGGCAGTTAATATCAGTGAAGAGAAAGATGCTTTCAAATTGTCATTGGCTGTTCCTGGGATGAGTAAAGCAGATTTTAATGTTGATGTTGACGGTGATACCCTGACCATCAGCGCAGAGAAAGAAGAAAAAACGGAAAGTAAAAATGAAAAGATCAGCCGGGAAGAATATAACTATTCCAGCTTCTCCCGCAGTTTCCGTTTGCCTGAAGGTGTGAAGAAAGAAAGCATTTCCGCTGTTTATCAGGATGGAGTACTGAAACTAACGCTCCCGAAAAGGGAAGAAAACAAAAACAGCGGCCAGGCAAAAAAGATAGAGATCAGTTAATAGCGAGTAAAAGCCGCCGGACAGCATTTGAAAACCTGCTGTCCGGCGGCTTTGCTTTGTGAGTAAAAAAAGATAGCGATTGCGGTCGCTATCTTTTTTTATTTTCTAAATGGCGTCTGTTATGATCGGCATATATATACTATGGATGAGTAATGAACAGGGGGCCTTGCATCATGCGAAGTATATTCTCTGCACTGCTGCTGTTGAAAAAGCGTGATAACCTGCTGCGGCCATAAGCTCCGAAGGTAGTGATGTGGTCCTGTTTTTGTTCCAGGTAAGCCTGAAGTGCAATATCTGCTTTGTCTGACAGTATTTTGTAGGTGATATTTTTGTTATAGCTGTCCAGGTATTCTTTCAGCAGTTTTTCATGCGGAATAGTATCATGCCCTTTTTCGCATACATAAACTACAGTCGCGTTTTTCGCAACCAGTTCGGGGAATATACCTGCAAATGCCTTTATAGCGTACATGGACGAGAATGTACCGTTATAGGAAAAAATAACACCGTTGACTACAGACATATTTTCGGGTATTACAAATACAGGGCATTGTGCATTGGCAAGTACATTTTTGACGAACCCTGTCGGTTCGGTATCAAACAGGAAGGGAAAGGACAGTTCTTTTCCCAGCAACAGCAGGTCGGCAAACCGGCTTTCCAGAATAATTTCTTCTGCAGCGGATCCTCTGTCGCTATGTATAGCACAGGTAAGGCCACGTTCTGTACATATCTTACGCAGCGCTGCAGTATTTTCTTTGATGATCCTGCCTTTTTCTTCGGATGCTTTTATGACGATCTCATAATACCGTGCGGGTACGCCTGTCGCAAAATCCGGGGCCATCAGGGGAGTAATACTGTTTACATCTTCCAACATAACGATAGTGAGATTGCCTTTTAATATACCGGACACATATTCTATAGCGTCCAGTTGTTCCTCTTTATAATTAGTGGCATCAATAACAGCAAGTATCTTTTTCATAGTTTCTTGTTTACGGGTGATATGACAAAACTAACTCCCTGGCCGGGCTGGACCTATGACGTCGGTTTTTTCCGGCTTGAATATCGTCAGTAACCGGAATGACCATGGTCATGTCCATTTTACCAGCGGGATGTCTGTGCGGTGGTACAGAAAGTGATTTTTCGGGAATATCCTGAATGTGTAAGTATACTCTCCGCTGTGCAACAACGGGACGTTTGCGGCATATACTATTTCATTTGCCCGCTGATAGCAAAGTTGTAATTCATGTTTAAACATCAGGCTTTCATTCCTTTGTTTGTCTGTAAAAATGATCTCTACACCGATATCATCGGCAGTCAGTATACCGGGATTGAGCGTTACCGCAGCTTCCAGGTTTTCTCCTGCCACCTTTACGGTCAGCAGGCTTTTTGCCGGGGTAACAGCAATGATCCCTATGCTATCCCAACAGCTCCTTATCTTCTCTTTCCAGGCCACCAATTCCCTGGCCAGCGTATAGTTGTTCTCTCTGAGCGAGGTTAGCCGTTCAGACAGTTTGTTGTAACATGTAGTATATTCACTCATCATCCTGTTCATGGATACGGGGTGTGCAGATGACGTGATAGCCTTTTTGATCTTTGCAACCCAGTCTACAGGAACACCCTGTTGATTTCTTCTGAAATACATAGGGATAATTTCATGTTGCAACATGCTGTATACCTCTGCGGCATCCAATGCATACTGTTTGTTTTCTTCGGTATAGAGATGCTTTGTTGTCAGTGCCCAGCCGCTTTCAGGATGGTATTGTTCTGCCCACCAGCCGTCCTGTGTACTAAAGTTAAGTACACCGTTGATAAGGGCCTTCATACCGCTGGTGCCTGATGCTTCTTTTCCCCTTACGGGGAAGTTCAGCCAAAGATCTACTCCCTGTACGAGCAGGCGGGCAATATCTGTATCGTAATCTTCCAGGAAAACAATATGAGTATTTGTTGCAGCGCCTGCAGCGTTGCTGATAACCTGTTGTAGCATCCCGAGGCCCTCTATGTCTGCAGGATGGGCTTTACCTGAAAAAATAAAGGTCACAGGTTGCTGCTCATCGCTGATAATTTTTTTTAGTTGTTCCGGATCATGGAATAACAGGCTCGCCCTTTTATAGGGTGTGAACCGTCTTGCAAACCCGATGTACATTGTTTGCGGATGTAATCCGGCTAATAAGGCGGCAATCTGCTCCGGGGCATTATGATGTTGGAGTAGCTGCTGTTGTAACAATCGCCGTAGCCGTTCAGTCATAGCCCGTTTCAGTTTGTTCCTGATCTCCCAGATACGGGCGTCGGGTACTTCTGCAATGCTTTCCCAGTGCCCTTTCCCTGATTGCAGATCAATATTGTATTCCCGGAATAGCTCCTGCCATTCGGGCGCAGCCCAGGTAGGATAATGTACGCCATTCGTGATATACCTGACTGGTAGTTCTTCGGGCTGATAGTCCCTCCAGAGCGGCTGTAGCAATTTTGCTGACACACCACGATGGATGCGGCTGACGGCATTGATCTCCTGCGCCGACTTTGCGGCAAGGTGGAACATGGAAAAATCTGCCTTTGTATCTTGTTCGTCCATTCTTCCCAAAGCCATCAGCTGTTGCCAGCCAATATAACAGTCTTCTGCCAGTCCGGAAAAATAGGTACGTAACAGTGTTTCATCGAATGTGTCCATTGCCGCCGGTGCCGAGGTATGAGTTGTGAATAGGAGCGAGGCCTTTACAACTTCAAAGGCATCTTCAAAAGAAAGATGATCCCGGTAAATAAGCTCCCTTATTCTTTCCAGCACGAGAAAAGCGGCATGTCCTTCATTACAGTGATATACATCAATGGTCAGGCTGAGTGCCTGGATTAGTTTTATGCCGCCGATGCCTAATAGTATTTCCTGTTGCAGTCGCAGCTCTTTTTCTGAAGGATAAAGCCTGGAAGTGATCCTGCGGTCTCCGGGACTATTTTCAGGTATGTCCGTATCAAGCAGGTACAGGCTGGTTCTGCCCACCTGTACCTTCCAGGCTTTTGCGAAAACTTTTCTCCCGGGGAAGGCCAGGGAGATCTGCAAGGGATTGCCTTTACAATCTCTGACATCTTCGAATGGAAGCAGTGAGGGATCCAGGTGCTCCGCCACCGCCACCTGTCTGCCATCATCAGAAAACTGTTGCCTGAAATAACCTTCCCGGTAAAAAAGTCCGACGGCTGTCAGCCTGAGCTGCATGTCACTTGCAGTTTTGAGGAAGTCGCCCGCCAGCACACCCAATCCGCCGGAATAGATCCTGAAGGCAGGTAGCAATGCGTATTCCATACAGAAGTAAGCTACCGAAGGACTAGCCTCTACGGGCAGGTGTTTATACAGGTCAAACTGTTCTTCGAGTGTGTGTAAACGCTGTATGAAATCAGGCTTCTTTATCAACGCGTCCAGCTTTTCATAATTGAGGTAGCTCAGCATCCGGATAGCGTCTTCATGGCAATCATACCAAAGGTCCGGGTCAATACTGCGGAACAACTCTCTGGCAGCCGGTGTCCAGCTCCACCACACGTTTTGACTGAGCTGCCGGAGTGCTTCAAGCCCCGGTGGAAATGAGGGGGAAATGTTTATTTCGCGCCATACCGGTTGCTGGCTCAGGGCAACAGCGGCTTCTGCAGGCAATGTTTGGGGTTTATCACGAAACAATCCTTCCCGTTGCCTGCTTTTATGTAATACGAGGTTATAGGCCTCATAATATTTTCCAATCAATTTTTCCCATGTGAAATGCAGGCTTATCGCTGTTGCGCTGTTGCGCATCCCGGTAACAGCTGCAGGTGTCAGTTGCAGAAAGGAACGGATGAACATGGCAATGGCTTTCGGTGCTTCCTGCATGTCTGCATCACGCCTGTCTATGACAGTGACGCCATTGCGCTCGCTTTCGGGGAGTGTTTTTGCTGCAATGCCGAAACCAGACAATGAAGTTGTCAGGGAGGGGATATGGAATGCCAGGCTTTCCATTGGTGTGTAACCCCAGGGCTCATAATAAGAGGGAAATACAGCAAGGTCAAAGCCCGTGAGCATATCATAGTAGGTGAGATTAAAAATACCGTCCTGCCCGTTAAGATATACTGGTGCATAGATTACTTTTACGCTTGCTCCGGTCGCATTATTGAGGCCGCGTTCTTTGATGCGGCGGATGATGGCGTCTTTGTCGGGGGCATACAGGTTATGTGTCAGTATGTTGTCTTCCGGCATATGGGAAGAGGGCTGGTGTGTATGTTCCAGCAATGCTTCCCTGGGGCCTGTATGGGCAGCCGGGACAAACAGTACTGCCAATATGGTCTTTGGGAGTGCTTCCTTTTGCAACAGTGACAATGCGTCAATGAAGACGTCAATACCTTTATTGTGGAATTCGTAACGGCCGCTTTTGATAATCAGCAGGCTGTCTTCCGGAAGTTTCTCCTTTAGCAATGCGCCGGCCACCTTCAGCACCGTGGCCCTGGCCTGTTTTCTTTTGTCTTCATAATCCTTTACAGGCACTATACCGGTATCGAAACCATTTGGGGTGACATAATCCGGATACTTTTCCAGGAAGCTGCGGCACTCCCGGGCTGTTGTTTCGCTGACGCAGGTAAAACAGTCTGCCGTGGCGGCAGAAGTTTTTTCCAGGGAGTATTTGGCAGTTATCTGGAAATTCCTCGCCTGTGTGGCGGCATCGACCTTGTCAGCTATATTATAGAAGGGCTGTCCGCTGCCTGCCAGCGTCCGGCCCAGCACTGTTGCATGTGTTGTAAATACGGTTGCTACCTGTGGCACATTCCTTTCGAGGTACAGGATGCCTGCGCCCGTCATCCATTCATGGAACTGGGCAATGATGCTGTCGGTGGCATTGAGGTGCAGGCTGTAAAAACTGGCGATCACTTCTCCTGCAGCATATCCGAATAAGGCGGGGTCTATATAGTCCCACTGTCCTGTGAGTGAGTCCAGCCTGAACCTGTTCCACAGATCGCCGAAAATTTCGTTTTTACGGCTGTATAAGGGGCTGAAATCAACAAGAATGGTAATTGGTCTGCCTGGTATATCCCAGCGCCCTGTTCTGATCCGTAAGCCTTCCTTTCCTGCCTGCTCCTGCCATAAGGGAAAGAGGGACCTGTCTTCGAGGAATACGGGCAGCTGACCACCCGTTTTAGTGAGATCCGGACCGATCATGATGTAATGATCTTTCAGTTTCTCCTGCAGCAATCTGGCTTTTGTACTCAGTACCGTATGGATACCGCCTACTTTATTACATATCTCCCAGCTTATTTCGAATATATAGTCGGGGGATAAGTACTCATTACCTGCAGGGCTCATATTTGCTGATTTACTGTGTTAATGGTGGTGGTTAGTTGTTGTGCCTTGAATCCGGATATAATATGTTCCATCCTGATCAGTTCAGCCACACTCCATGCCTGCGCTACCGCGCCCCGGGCACAGTGAGGAAAGTCGCCGTCAAATAATTCCGGGATGTTATTGAGACAGTATTCGTCCAGTACATATTTAAAACCGTCATAGATCTTTTCGAGGAAGGGCAATGCCACGGGGCCTTCGGCTTTTAAGAGTGCCTCGGTAAAATGGCCCAGCAGCCACGGCCATACAGTTCCCTGGTGATAGGCTCTGTCGCGGGTGGGTTGATCTCCGCCATATACCGGCAGGTACTGCGGGTCGGAAGGAGAGAGGGTTCTTAATCCCCTTGGCGTGACGAGATCTTCTTTTACTTTTTCCATGACTGCCCTTTGTTGTATGGGCAACAATGGTGAAGAAGGCAGTGATACAGCAAATAACTGGTTAGGCCTGACAGACCAGTCTCGTATATCTCCATTTACACAGTCAGCCAGGTATTTTTTTTCATCGCTCCAGAAACAGGCGATAAAAGATTTTGCAATTTTTTCCGGGTATGTTTCCCAGCTTTGAATGAAAGCATGATCATTAGCCTCTGTGGCGGCATTGAGACAGAAGCAGACCGCATTATACCAAAGGGCGTTCACCTCTACGGCTTTTCCGGTGCGGGGTGTAACAGGGCCTTCAGGTGCTATTGCATCCATCCAGGTTAAGGCCAGCCCGGGGCCTCCTGCGTATATCAGGCCGTCTTCTTCCATGTGTATATTGAATAAGGTACCGTCTCTGTAGGCTGTTAGTATGCTTTTCAGCGGTTTGCCATATTCATGCCAGATCTCTTTCCACGAATGTGTTTTTTCTACATACTGCTGTAAGGCCCATATCAGCCACAAAGAAGCATCCACGGTATTATAGTGTGCATATGTACCTGTTCCTGCGTTCGGCAGCAAGCCATTCTTTATCTGTTGTAATTGGTGCCGTACAATACTCTTGAAGAGGTTGATCTTTCCGGTAAGTAATGTTAGTCCCGGCAGGGAGATACAGGTATCCCGTCCCCAGCTGCCAAACCAGTAAAAGCCGGCTTTTATGCGGTCGGGCATCAGGAATTGTTCTGCTGCCAGCAGGAGATGATCTTTCAGTGTTTCCGGTTTCCGGACCCCCGCTGTGCATTTGGTGAACGTTTCTTCCAGATTGCCGGTGTTTGCAGGAGACAGCCCTCCGTAGAAAATAACAGACTCTCCAGGTGCCATTTGCACTTCAAAATAACCGGGTGAATACAAGTCCTCCTGGTAGTCATAACCCCGTTCTTTTTCCCAATTGTATTCAATATTGTAATACCAGTGACTGTCAGGCTGGAATGATCCGTTTTTGAGCTGTAGAAAAAGGTCGTTATACCCCGGGTAAAGATTGATACTGATGCCCTGTTTAATGGCACGGGTAGCAGTGTTTGCAGCGGTATTGGCCCGTGTAAGCGAATGCATATTGCGAAATGCTACCAATGGCCGTAATTGAAGTTTAATGGGCTTTTTACCGGTCAGCAAGGTGTACCTGACCATTATGCCACCGTGGGCGTCCGGTACAATTTCTTTCAGCAGCAGATCTTCATCCACCTGATACCACCACCGGGGCAGCGGATTAGCTTCAAATGCGAGAATGCCTTGCTGGGCGGATGGCGTATCGGATCCGGTATAGCGGTGAAGATAAAGCTGAATGGACTTGTCGCCAGAAATGTAGGTCTCATCCAGGGATGATAGTATAACGTAGTTATCTTCACCCGGAAATGCCTGAGGCGCTACCAGCAGACCATGATATTTACGGGTATGACAGCCCGATATCGTACTGGCGCTCCAGGTTGCTGAAGTTCCGGCAACCAGGTATTCCCTGGATGCCGAGAAGTTCAGGTCCTGCATGAGTGGGCTGTGAAAACAATTGTAGAGCATAGTTGCAGGAATTAAGGAGCAATGATCAGGTCGTCCTTGACGTTGACCACGCCGGGAGTGGCCCATGCGGCTTTTTCGACCTCATTTCTTTCACCCCATGAACGCACTTTACCCTGGAGGATGATGTTGTGACCCTCCGCTACGATATTAATGGAATCCGCTTCTACGTCTGCACTACGTTCCAGGGCCTTTCTGATATTATCTTTAACGATCGACCGGGTAGGTACAGGACGTAACCGGATCAGGTTAGTTACTCCCTTTACGCCTTGCAGGTCTTTTACCAGGTTTTCTGCGGCTTGTTTCTGGTATTGCCATTCCACTTCTCCATCCAGTGTCAGCCAGCCGTCTTCTACTTTCATGGTAACACTGTCCTTCGGCACCACAGTACTCCATGATAACGCATTCAGGCCCGCATGTGCAACGTCGGTATCTGACCTGCTTTCGCCGTTAAGAAAGTGCACTTCGATGTCCATAGCTACAGCCCTTACGTCTTTTACCCTTTTGGCTGCTTTTTCAGCCGCTAATTTTTTAGTGTAACTGTTTACTGTACCACTCAGGGTTATTACGCCATCATTGACGGAAACTCCTATTTCGGCAGATTCCAGGGAAGGCTCCCATAGCAGTTCGTCCATGACGTCTTGTTGTAATTGAAGGTCTGTTTTCATAATTGAAGAATTGTCGAGTAAAAAAATTGACTGATATCGAAATTAGTGTACATCACATATCTGTTCAATGATGCTCATTTCAATGGATAATGACGTTTACCCATCTGTTTGGATGACAGTCATCATTGCTCGCGGAGCATTGGTTTCGGAACTTTAATGCTCAAATCATCTCTCATGAAAGCAACATTCACCCTGTTTACGCTTAAAGGCACCAAAATAGGCATCCACTGGACATTTATCCTGCTGATCAGCTGGATATTGATTGCTGACGGGCTTACGGGTAGAACACCGGCAGAATCCCTGTGGAAACTGGTAGCCGTTATGGCAGCTTTCATTTCTGTTGTACTACATGAACTGGGCCATATGTTCGCCGCCCGCTACTTCGGAATACCGGCTAAAGAGATCCTGTTATTACCTATAGGAGGAATGACACAGCTGAAACGTCAGCCGGAAACACCGGGACAGGAAATAATGATCAGCCTGAGCGGCCCGCTGGTAAATCTTTCGATAGCCTTTTTGCTGATACCATTTCTTGCCGGACACGCTCCGTTGTGGAGATCGATACCTTTTTTCATTAGCATTGACCGGCTGAACCTCATCTTCTTTTTACACGCTATTAATGTTCTGTTGGGAGTGATCAATCTTATTCCCGCATTCCCCATGGACGGCGGCAGGGTGCTGAGAGGGATGATGGAACTATTTACCACACCGCTGAACGCAACTAATATCGCAATATGGGTCGGCCGTTTTATATCATCACTGTTTGTGATCTCAGGTTTGCTGAATATGAACCTGCTGCTTGTTATTGCCGGAGTGGTGTTGCTGTTACAGGGAACCATGGAGAAGCACAATGCCCTGGTGCGGGATGCCCTGAAGAATGTAACGCTCAGGGACATTCTGGTAACAGACTATCGTACCATATCATCTTCATTGACATTAAGAGAGGCATTGCCTTTCCTGACCGATTACCGTCAACCCTATTTTGTGATCACCGCGGGTACATACCCGGTGGGAATTATCAGCAGAGGTACGCTTATCCGGAGCCTTGATAAAAAGCATATCGATGATCCTGTAGCTGATCTGATTACGGAAGAACATCCCTCTTTTGATATCGGTATAACTGCGCTCAGCGCCTGGGAAAACCTGCCTCCTGAAACAGATATGATCATTCCTGTGACAAGCAATGGAGCGCTCGTGGGCGTTATCAGCCGCGATGCGATCATCGAATACCTTGCCCTGCATAAACATAGCAACGCTATTCAGGAAGTATTCAGTTAATAATGCTGCATAATCAGCACTTCATAAAGCTTTTCGAATACCACTATGACAATACTTTTCCATAAAGGGAAAGTCATTCCCGCAAGTAACAATGCTGTCAGCCAGGCAAAGATCTTTTCAATCTGTGCATGCCATTGGCCATGAATAATACCTTTTACGGGGAGGGGAGTGAGTTGCGTATACATAACAATGAGATTTACTGGTACTGAATATAAACAGGACTGGGATACAAGGCCAGTACTTCCTCCGGCTGCATCAACCGTTTGCCTGTTTTCGGGTCTACTTTGTAAAATAATTTGAAGCCGGTATACTGCACCGGTTCCCGCGCAACGAAGCCGGTATAGCTATCGATCTTTTTGGCGGGTGAGCCAAAGCCATCCATATTGATCACCACCTGTACTTCGGGCACCGTCTTAATATTCTTATAGTTGGTCACCATCGCCTGCGTAAAGCGGTGTACCACCAGTATTTTGGGTGGCAGATTATATTTCTTCACAATGTCCGACAAGAAAGTAATGGCATAGTTGATATCTGCCGCATCGAAGGTGCCTATACTGGAACAGGGCACCTGCAGATTTTTCATGGAATATTCAGGATCTATTCCCAGGTGCGTTTCCGGTAGGCGCAGATATGTTTCCAGTAGTGGCAGTTCATCCTGCAGGGTACTTAGGCCCACCTGTACGTCCAGGAATAGCAGGGTCTTTTCCTGATACGCCAGCGCAACCACTTTTTCGAGTTGTTCCTGTGGCATACGCAGGCGGTATTTACCCGAAGGCCCCGGATTTTCCTGGGCTGTAACAGCAATGTAATGCAGGGCAGGCAATACGGGGAGCATTGTGTCTGCCTGCTGCCAGCTGGCTGTTTCATCTTTCAATCTGGTCAGCATTTCCTCTTCAGGCTGCATGCCCAGTATTCCCATTGCCGGCGTATAGAGGTTGCCATAATAGGCAACGATCCTGTGATATGGAAGCAGTGCCCCCTCCGGAGGAACTGCTCCATACACAGGCCACTTCTCCGATGGATTGTTATGTACAAGATGAAGAAGGAAACGCTGATAACGTCCGGTATCCTTTATTTCATCTGATAACACATCTGAAAACGCTGTAGATGATTGTGCCAGACTATCCCGCGATGTTGCGTGACGGTCTTCCGGCGTTGGCCTGGTACAGGCAAACATGAAAACCAAAATGCACATGAACGCTGCTGACCTGTAGAACAGTGATAGCATACATAGTTGTTTTTCCGAAGTTAGGCGACGCTCTCAGTGGAAAAAAGATACATCCCGACAGTCGGATGACCGCATTATCACCCAAAAGTAGTAGCTGGCATATTGACCCGGTCCACAGAGTATTGATACATCTAATAACACTTATAAAAGCGCTAATGTTTGAATAATCTGCATAAACTGTTATCTGAACTTGTTATATACATCGTCATAGAACCTGATATTTCCCTGTTGATCCGGCCAGGCTACCTCGTACAGTATGAACACTGGTGTTTTCTGCTTCACGGGAATGACAACAGGCCCTTTCTGAGGGGCAGCGGCCACTTTGACAAGGCTGTCTATACGTTGCGTTTCCTCCGGCAGCAGTAGCCTTGCCAGTGGGATCGCGTCTTCCACCCGGATACACCCATGACTGAAATACCGTTTGTTGAACATAAAATAGCTTTTACCTGGCGTGTCATGCAGATAAGTGCTGTAAGGATTGAAGAAATTCAGCTTGATAATACCCAGCGAATTGTCACACCCGTTCATCTGCCGGATGGTATAGGGAAAATTTGTCTTGCTGAGTGCCTGCCAGCTGATAGTGGAAGGATCCAGTATTCTGCCGGATTTGTCTAGTACCTGGTAATTGCCCGCGTCCAGGTATGCCGCCGGATTACCTTTTATGCCTGGCAGCAGCTCTCTGGTAGCAATATTGTAGGGTACCGTCCAGTAAGGATACATAATGATCTCATCTATCCTGCTGGTGAGGGGAGAAGTAGGCGTACTTTCTTTTCCTACAATCGTACGGGAATACAGGAGCAGGCTGTCGCCCTGGTAAAGATAGAGCCCCGCTGCCGGGATGTTCACAACAATGACTGACTGGTATTGGCGTACACAGTTCAGCCAACGGTATGTATTCAGCGCATGTTTTAACTCGGATAATCTTTTTTCAAGCGGAATATTCAATTCTTCAAGCACACCGCGTTTCAGCGCACCGTCTTCCAGGAATTCAAACAGGTGCTGTGCTGCCCGGACCCTGATCCTTAAGGTGTCTTCCTGTATGTTGTAGCTGGCAGTATCCAGATAACCCAGCTGGTACAGTTTATCTATCAGGGGATGATTGGTGCTGTCTACGATGTCGCTACTGATCTTTACGGGATGGTAACTGTTATGCTGTAAACGTTGCGTATATGCGGCAATCATATTTTTGAGAGAAAGGTATTCGGGGCAGGTAGGTTCGAGTTTACCGAGCAGCTCTCCGAGGGTATTATCGGAAAGGGCACGGTACAACATATTGGGTATGTCTATGCAGTCCGGCGTATATTTCAAACCGTCATATCCCACTCTGGCTGCCTTAGTGCCGTATGCCACGTCGGTAAAGAATGCAATAGCGGCCTGAGACAGCTGTTTATCTGTTTCAGCGGAATCTGCAGGCCCTGTACCGGCTTTCAGTTGCTGTACCAGCGTATATGCATAATCATGTGCATCGAGTCCGAGCAATGCGGACTGGTCGAAATAATTAAAAAGGGTCTGTCTGTTTCCTGCACAATCCGCAGGTAGCCAGCACATTGGTTGTCCGGCTGCAACATTGCAATACTGCATTAAGAGTAGTAACAACAGGCAGGTTGTTTTCTGCATACATTTTTTGCTATAAATGTACCATGGCAGAAAAGAGGGGAAAATGATCATGGTTGCCCTGAAAGATGTTTATGATCATCTTTGGATGTCTGAGATGGAAAGATTTGCGAATTAGTGATAAAATGAAGGGGCGGCGGAATCTGCGATGCTCCCGGAAAGGTGGTGGTACCGGCTCATTGTTCCCCTGATGTGAAATTGGCATATGTTATGGATGGGTAATGAATAGTGGTCCTTTCGTCATGCGAAGTACATTTTCTGCACTGCTGCTATTAAAGAAACGGGATAACCTGCTTCTGCCATAGGCCCCGAAGGTGCTGATGTAATGTTGCTTCTGTTGCAGGTAAGACTGTATTACTGTGTCGGCTTTGCCTGTCAGTGTCTTGTAGAAAATGTTCCTGTTGTAACAGCCCAGGCACTCCCTCAGCAGTTTTTCATGAGGTATGGTGTTGCTCCCATTTTCACATACATAGATCACTGTTGCTTCTTTGGCTACGATTTCAGGGAACATGCCAGCAAATGTCTTTATGGCGTACATGGAAGAAAATGCACCATTGTAAGTGAAAACAACGCCCTTTACTACAGACATATCTTCCGATATTACAAGCACCGGGCATTGTGCATTGACCAACACATTTTTGGTAAATTTTGTTGGGGTTGCGTCAAACAGGAGAGGAAAGGACAGGTTTTTTTCCAGCAGTACCAGGTGGGCAAAGCGGCTTTCGAGAATGATCTCTTCTGTAGTAGATCCCCTGTTACTCTGTGCGGCGCAGAACAGGTTGCGTGACTGGCATGCCATCCGCATGGCTTCTATATTATTTTTGATAATGCTACCTTTTTCCTCGCAGGCTTTTACAACGATCTCATAATAGCGTTCGGGTACACCTGCCGCAAAATCAGGGCCTATAAAGGTGGGGATACTGTCCATATCTTCCGCCATCACAATGGTTAAATTACTTTTTAACAAATCGGAAATATATGCTATCACATCCAGTTGCTCTTCTTTGTAATTAAGAGCATCAATAACAGCAAGTATCTTTTTCATGGTTCTTTTTTTTCAGTGGCGGGTAATACAAAAAATTACCACCTTAGCCGTGTGTTGATTCCTTCTGATGTGAACATCAGCATCAATCAGTTCATTTTGTCAGTGGTATGGCAACAGCCTTCCGGCATTGGTCGGGCACAGGCAAATACAAAACCTGAAATGCACATGAATGCTGCTGACCTGTAGAACAGTGATAGCATGCATAGTTGTTTTCAGAAGTTAGCTGACGTCCCTCCGTGGAAAAAAGATACTATCCCGGCAGTCTGATGACCGCATCATCACACATAAGTAGTAGCTGGCATATTGGTCCGGTCCACGGAGCTTTGTTATAATTGATAACACTTATCAACGCCCTAATGTTTGAATGATCTGCATACATAAACTGTTATCCGAGCTGGCTTCGTACATCGTTATAGCACCTTGTAATGAGCTGTGATGGCCTGTTGGGTAAGCGTGTGTAGCCGCCGGATATTATCGGTTGATCCATTCGTACAGCCGGTATACATCTTCTTTTTTGAATAGTTGTGTGCCTGCATTCATAGTGGCAGCGGTACCGCAGGCTACACCAAATTTTGCCACCGCCAGTAAAGGCTCGCCCTTGTCCAGCATCCAGGCCATACCCCCCACCATACTGTCGCCTGCACCGACAGCCGTTCTCTTTTTTACAGCGGGCGCACTGATCCGTTCACTCAGATCTTTGGTGATGAGTAATGCGCCTGCAGGTCCCATAGATATTACCAGCACTTCACAATAACCTTTTTCAATGACCTTCCTGGCCTCTTCCGTTACATTGTCCAGTTCCAGGTATTCTTTACCCGCCAGGCTGCATAGTTCCGACATGTTGGGTTTCAAGAGGTATATGCCTTTCCCGGCAGCCTGTAATAGTGGTTCTCCGGATGTGTCTGCGATTAGCTTTGAGCCCGTACGTTTGCATAAAAGCGCCAGCCGTGCAAGGAAATCGTTAGGTACACCGGGAGGCAGGCTGCCACTGGCCACAATAATGTTGGGTACCGGTTGTATGGCTTCGACAGCTGCAAGACATCTTTCCACATCTTCTTCGTCCAGTGCAGGCCCCGGCATCACAAACCGGAATTGCTGATTATGACTGAGCTCAGTAACCGTGATGTTCTCTCTCGTTTCTCCCTTCAGTGGCACGACTATACTATTGATGCCCAATGACATCAGCAATTCCTGCAGCCTTGTGCCGTTCGCGCCTCCGGCAGGGTAGAGTGCCAGGCTCTCTCCGCCCAGCTCTTTAATGGCTTTACTGGCGTTAATACCGCCACCGCCGGCTTCTGTGACCGGCTGCGCGCAACGAAGCTTTTTCTCAGGAAACATTTTCTCTACGGTAGTGCTTTTGTCGAGTGCCGGGTTCATTGTTATAGTCAGTATCATGAGATCTGGTTTTTCAATTCAAAGATATTTCATTAAAAAATGCACCGGTATGATCATCGTCAGTGTTTTTGAAAACCCGGCATTTAGTGATATGATTGTTCTCCAGGGTTGCATATAAACGGTATAATTAGTATTATTAGGATACGATATTGTAGATCACTATTTTCAACGGAAATAATTTATGCAAGACGACAAGACGTTTCAGCTGGCCCGGAAATTATGGGACTATCTATGCCTGCATCAGGAGATTAAAGTATCAGATTGTATATTGGTATTAGGGAGCCATGATACCAGCGTTGCTGAAAGAGCTGCGGATATTTTCCTGGAAGGATTTGCTCCGCTGATCGTATTCTCCGGTGGTTTCGGATATCTGACACAGGAGACCTGGAAAGTAAGCGAAGCTGAAACATTTGCGGAATTAGCGATAAAAAGAGGGGTCCCGGAATCTGCCATCATCCTGGAAAACAAATCGACCAATACCGGGGAAAACGTCGTTTTTAGCATGCAGTTATTGAAAGAACGTAATATTAACCCCTCAAGCTTTATTCTTGTGCATAAGCCTTATATGGAACGGCGTACTTATGCCACTTTCAGAAATCATTTTAAAGAAGTGCCCATATCAGTAACATCCCCTAAAATATCAATGTCGGATTATTTCTCTCGTGGCAGTATTTCTTATGAAACTTTTCTCAATACGCTGGTGGGTGATCTGTACAGGATAAAAACATATAGCAGTAAAGGATTTCAGATACCTCAGGAAATACCGGAGGATGTATGGAAAGCCTATACTGAGCTGGTGGAACTAGGATTTGACAAGCGTATCAACTGATTTTTATTGTGACACCATCCCGGGTGTATAATGTCTTTAAGCGGCAGCCGGTAATCTGCCGGCTGCCGTTAATGCATTGTCAAAGTTTATACGTGTTCCTTCACTTTTTCGTCAATTCTGAAAGATACTTTACAGATCAGTCCATAAGTGGTTATTTTCCCGTCCTGCACATGTACCTTAATATCTTTTATGAACACTGAATCTATGTTGTGTATGGTCTTTGACGCTTCTGTCACTGCGTTTTGAATAGCGTCTTCTATACTCTTTTCAGAAGAGGAGATGATCTCAATTACTTTTACGATGGACATAACGATAGTTTTATAGGTGAAACGATATTATGTTAGCACAATTACCATACCTGCTTCCACCAGGCAGGACATAAGCAGGAAGCGGTTCGGAGGGGTATAATTATTGTGGACATTTCAATATTGTTATTGCATTAAAACCTGATGAAAAGATACCGGAAACATATCCGTTTGGTATGTAATGTTTATTGAACTGTTGTAGAAATCGTTCTAAAGGGGATAGTAAATCATATTGTCCTGTTCTCATGGCATACATTTTGAGCCGGTTATAGGAAAAGACCATGAAAAATTTCGTCAGATTATCTTCGGGTCTTATAGTTATTTCCATCTTTCTCAGCTGCAACAGCAGAAATCCCGATAGTGTAAAAAGTGCTAAAGAAGTAAATGCCAAAAGAATTGATACGGAGAGCCGTCCGGACGATTCATCGGCGATTGCATTGACAAAGGATGATGCTGATTTCCTTGTGAATACAGCCAGCGGGGTGATGCTGGAATCTCAAATGGGGCAGATGGCCAGGGATAGATCCGGCAATCAGCGGGTAAAAGATCTCGGTGAAATGATCGCCCGGGATCATAAAGAAGCGGAAGCAAAGTTGAAGAAACTGGCTGCCGCCAAAAACGTGACACTTCCTGCGGATATATCCAACCATCAGCAGAAGGAGAAAGAAAATCTCCTCAAGAAGAACGGCATTGAGTTCGACAGGTCATATGTTGACCTTACGGTGAATGACTATAACAAAGACATTAAGGATTTCGGAAAAGCGGCAAAATATGCCACAGATCCTGATGTGAAGACTTTTGCCAGTAATAGTCTGCCGTTGCTGTACACACATCTTGATTCTGCCAGAAGTTTGCAGAAAGTGATGAAAAGGAAGATAGAGATTAGTACGCCGATGCCGAAGTAGGAGGTATTGCGTTAATAGCCCCAAAATCTACTCTAACAGGTACGCCGTTGCGCTTATCCCTTGCGTAACGCATTAGCATCTTTGTGCCGCTATCGGATAATGCTGCCAGATTTTGAATGCTTTTTTGCAATTTATCTCCTGCGGTGATGTAACAAAACACTTTTTGGCCTTAGCGTTAACGGCATGTTAATCACCGAAAATATTTGCAAGCCGTGGCAGCCTAATAATTAAGGTAGTATCCCGACTTCCCCTCAAAAACCGTACTTTGCCGCCATTTACTTCTCATCATGAAATGGATCACCCGTGAACGGCCTAAGATCGACCGCCTTGCCTGTCCCTGGCTTATTAAAAGATTCATCGACAAAGACGCAGAGATCATCTACGTTCCGTTCGATCAGGTAACAGAAAAGGCAAAACAACTGAACGCTACTCCTTTTGACATACCGGGTGTGGAGTTTACCCATTACGGTGACTATTGCACATTCGACTACTTCGTACAAAAGTACCAGATAGAAGACCCTGCCATACGCACGCTCGCCGTCATAGTACGCGGCGCTGATACGGATCATCATGAACTGGCAGCTCAGTCATCAGGTCTGTGGGCGATTTCAGCCGGACTTGCCTTTAACTATCCGGACGACCAGGACCTGCTTGAAAAAGGCATGATCATATATGACGGCTTGTATAGTTGGGCAAAGCATCTGCAGAAAGAAAAACATACGCAGCAGCCGTTTGAAAACCTGTTGTTGAATGTGTTCAATACTTATCTGAGATCAACACCAGGTACTAAGAAGAGAACCCCTGCCTGGGCGAAGGAATTGAAAGAAATCATACAAGATCATATTGATACCAATTTAAGTCTGAAGGAAATCTCGAAAGGACTTGAGATCAGTCCTTCATATCTCTCACGGGAGTTCTCAAAGTATTTTGAAGACCTGTCTTTTGGTGAGTATATCCGTAAACAGCGCATAGAGAAAGCTATAACGCTGATGCAGACTTCGACTTATTCACTAACAGAAATTGCCTATCTGACAGGGTTTTCGGATCAAAGTCATTTTACACGCATTTTCAAGAAACACACTGGCAAGAACCCATCGGATTATAGAAAAAAGCCGGGTAAAAAGTAATTTCCATACAAACAGGTCATTTCCGTTCTATTTTTTGCCTGCGACAGGCAGTAGCATTGCAATAGTTATCGCCGCACTGCGGTAAGGCGTAGCTTATAAATTACTTGTATGAGTGAGAAGCAATCTTACACACTGGCAGGCCTGGTGAAGTATTTTCTGAAATTGGGGACCATTGGTTTTGGTGGACCGGTGGCTTTGGTTGGGTATATGAACCGCGACCTGGTGGAGAAACGCGGGTGGATCACGGAAGAGGACTATAAAGAGGGACTGGCGCTGGCACAATTAGCGCCGGGGCCATTAGCCGCTCAGTTAGCCATTTATATCGGATACGTTGATTATAAGATCCTGGGGGCCACATTGGTGGGTTTGGCCTTTGTGTTGCCCTCATTTTTGATGGTGGTGGCATTGGGGATGGCTTATGTACAATTTGGCGGCCTGCCCTGGATGCAGGCCCTGTTTTATGGTATTGGAGCGGCGGTAATAGGCATTATAGCTGTCAGCAGTTATAAACTCACAAAAAAGAGTTTGGGAAAGGACCGGCTCTTATGGATCATTTTCCTGGTATTGACCATATCTACCTTCATCTATGAGAAGGAGCTGATCTGGCTGATGCTGTTAGGCGGCATTGCTGTCTGGTTATGGAAGATCCGTCCCCGTTTGCCCAATACAATGCAGTCAGTTTTGTATGCTCCTGCACTCCTGCAAATAACTGGTCAGTTATCTGCGGATGAAAAACTGGTGCAAACAGGATGGTTCTTCCTGAAAGCCGGGGCTTTTGTTTTTGGTAGCGGACTGGCCATTGTTCCCTTTTTGTACGGTGGCGTCGTGAAAGAATATCAATGGCTGAATGAACAGCAGTTCCTGGACGCCGTGGCCGTGGCCATGATCACCCCCGGACCGGTAGTGATCACTGTGGGCTTTATTGGTTATCTCGTAGCGGGATTGCCGGGTGCCTGCGTAGCGGCACTGGCAACCTTTCTGCCCTGTTACTTGTTTACAGTATTACCAGCGCCCTACTTTAAGAAATACGGAAAGCATGCCACTATCAGGGCGTTTATTGATGGAGTAACGGCTGCTGCTATAGGCGCTATTGCAGGGGCGGTACTGGTGCTTGCAAAACGTCAGTTTACTGATATCACCTCCGTCATCATTGCACTGGGAACAATACTCATCCTACTCAACTTTAAAAGAGTATCTGAACTGCTCATTATTGCGCTGGCCGCTATAATCGGGTTACTGATAAAATTTATTCCAGATCTGATTTAATTAACGTTTAAAGAAAAATAAATGGACCGTAAGGATTTTCTTTCTGCAACTGGTATCCTCTCGCTGACGGCGTTACTACCCGCCAATTCCGTGTTAGCAGAAAATTACCGCACTAATGGATTGGACAAGCTAACGGATGCCGCAGGTAACTTTCAGCACCTGCCCTTACCGTACAACAAAAATTTTCTGGAGCCATACATGGATGAGGAAACTGTCTACCTCCATCACACGTTTCACCATGGAGGTGCCGTAAAAGCAGCAAATGGCGATCTGCAGAAGATCAGGAAGGCGCTGGACGACAACAGCCTGGAAACGGTAGATTACTGGACGAAGAAGTTATCTTACCATTTCTCGTCTCATGTGCTGCATACTATCTTCTGGACAAACCTGACGAATAAGAAGACTGAACCGAAAGGTGATCTTTTAAAGCGGATTGAGAAGGATTTTGGCAGTTATGATAAGCTGAAAACCTACCTGGCTAAAACATCCAAAGATGTGGATGGTAACGGTTGGGGAATTCTGGGTTATCAGCCGTATAGTGATAAACTCACCATCCTGCAATGTGAGAATCATGAAAAGTTAACTCAATGGGGTGTCATACCATTACTGGTGGTCGATGTATGGGAGCATGCCTACTACCTGAAGTATAAAAATAAAAGAACCGATTTCGTTGATAATATGTTGCAGATCATCAACTGGGATGATGTGGCTGGCAGGCTGAATACAGCTACGAAATTAGTATAGTCATTTAGCGGGGACAAAACATCTGAATATCAGCAGGGGAGAGGCCAGCCGACCTCTCCCTGAAATTATTGGCGAAAGAGGATAACAGGGTGCGTGTTGGTAATTGATAACATACGCTTTTTGAAATGACAAAGGCACCCTCCGATGAAGATGCCCTTGTCCAGATACTTTGTAGTCCTGAATGGTTCTGTAGTTATGACGGTAAAGCTGTTTTCTATTTTACCATCGGGAGATATTTTTCCCGGTTCTCAATGATCACCCAGAGGTTTATCAGGAATAATGGAAGCGCGATAGATAATGCTGAAGGCGCCACTGTGATAGTAGTCAGCATAACCCCTACCATTACCGGCAAAATGATGATTGCACCAAGCGCCCTGGTTTTAGGGAAAATGAAAAGTATGCCGCCTACGATTTCAGCAATTCCGACAAGAGGCATCAGCCAGGTGATCTCCATAATAGCGCCCATTACCTTCATCATTTTTTCAGGCATGTCTTTCGGCGGTGGCATGTAATTGAGGAACTTGTTCAATCCTGCATTAATGAACATCAGTCCAAACAGCAGACTAACAACAAATAGAATTTTTTTCTTCATAGTGTTCTTTTTTCCTGAATGTAGTTTTTCGTGTTTACGTGGTGAGATAGTCTAAATTTAATCTATTTTTTTAATGAAGGCAACAATTCGTCCAGTCCTTCCATTGCCATTGCTAATCCTTCCCTGAAGCCCATCTGAATAGTAGTTTCCAGTTGAGCAAGGTCATCGTAGGAGATGTGTATCTGTACAAGTGTAACCTGTCCTTTATCAGTAAAAGAGATCTCCCATTTTGACTGGGGCAGTTGTTTGTTCACGTTACCTTCAGCATCTGCAAAGGCATCAAGCCCGGTGAATGATTGCTGAGGCTGAATCTTTTGGTAGTTAGCCAGTGCCCAGTGTTCTTCACCTTCCGGTCCTACCATGGCATAGTGCCAGTATCCGCCTTCTCTGAAGTCCATGGTTTTAGTTCTTGCTTTCCATGGTTTTGGTGCCCACCACTGGTCAAGGATCTCGCTTTTGGTATAGGCGTCCCATACGAGGGCAATTGCTGCATCAAATTCTCTTTTTACGGTGATGGTTTTGTTTTCCTTATCAACGGAAAAATCAAAGGCTAAGTTGACGTTCATTTTTTATCGTTTTTAAGCGTTAATAATATTTTATCGAGCTCGTTAAAACGGCTCTCCCATATTTTTCTGAATTGGTCGAGCCATTTGTCGATCTCTTTCATTTTGTCACCATTAAGTTGATAAAAAATTTCCCTGCCAGACTGCTCCTGTGTTACCAGCTGGCATTCCGCCAATATGCGCAGATGCTTGGACACCGCCTGCCGGGTGGTATTGAAGTGTTCCGCAATGGCATTGGGCGTCATCGCTTGTGATGCGATCAATAGGATAATTGCCCGCCTGGTTGGGTCAGCGATGGCTTGAAAAACATCCCTTCTCATTGGTCAAATAATTAGTTATTGAAACCGTTCGGTTGCAAATATATGCAAATAATCGGTTGCGGATGATCGTTCCCACTGTTTTTTTGAATCTTGGAAAGTTGGAGAAAATCAGGGAGTGGGGTAATGTGTTGATTTACTATAGGTTATATGGAGTGGAATCCGTAAAACCCGCAATAGATAATTCTCTAATTTCGATGTAAAAAACTATGGCAAGAACAAACAATCGATTATGGAAGGGCTGGAAAATCAGTCGGGGCCGTAATAACAAGCAATTCGTAATAAGAAATGTCGCGGGGAAGGACTATGTATGTAAATATCCGGACATGAGCAACGTGGTGCTGTCGGAATCACAATTGGAGTCTAATGATAAGTTTGCGGATGCGGTAGATTACGCAAAGAGTATCATCGCAGACCCTTTGAAGAAGGCAAACTACAAGGTAAGAAAGGGTAAGAGTGTCTATCACTCAGCTATTAAAGATTACATGGAGCATCACTAGCAATGTATCACAAAGAATTTCTCAGAATTAGTTTAAAGGGATTTTTTATCCGCTCCTGTTTCTTTTCTGTAATCATTCTGGCAGCAGAGGCGCCCATCTGCTCGTGGTCTGTGGAGATAACTGTTATACCATCGAGCAGAATTTCTTTTAATAGTGTTTCATTATACGATACTATACCAATATCTTTTCCAATGGTAAGCTGCTCGTTCCTGCATATCTTTACAAGATTCACCAGGTCAGTTTCCTCGATAATAATGTATGCCTGACCTTTGCTGATCGGAGTATGCATTTCTATGCCTTCAATAACCGAAAAATTAAAATCCTGCATACGGCAGAAGTATCGGAATCCTTTTTCAATCTCCATCGGGTAGGGCGTAATTCCCGGATTTACAAATACCAGATTATCATACTTCTTCAACGCTGGTAGCGCCTCATGCAATGCTTCGTATATATCCTTCTCAAAATTCTGGTATACCGTGCCATAGTTACCTGTTAGTTCCTGCAGATCTTTATCAAGCAGGATTAATTGTTCTGCAGGTATCTTCCGCAATATTTCCAAAACTTTTCCCGGCTGTTCGTAAAAGTGTGGCATGATCACGTAGTAATCATAATCCCCCAGATGATTGTTGATAAGGTTCTCGAATAACGGAACACTATGGTGGTGGATATGAAGGTCTACAAATACGTTATCACCTAATGCCTTTACAAAAGAATTGTAAACCTGCTTTTTGTAATTGCTGATCTTGTTGAAGATTAATAATATACGAAGCGGGATGACAACGTCTGTCCGGTTGATAAAATATCCTTTACCTTTTACTGAGATAATAACCTTCTTATCCCGCAGCTCTTTATAAGCCTTCTCTACCGTGCCACGCGAAAGCAAATATTGTTCACTTAACTCGTTAATGGAAGGGATCTGTTGATCCCGGGTCAGAATACCATCGCGAACTGCTGCCATAATGGAATCCGCGATCTGCATGTAAACGGGAATTTTGCTGCTGGTATCTATTTGCAAGCCTTTCATTATGGTAAAATAGCAAAGAAATCGGAATTGTAAAAATGGGATGTATCAGAAGTGTATCAAACTTGCATCAAACTTACATCAAACTTGCATCTTCCTCCGTTCTTCCTCCGTTCTTCCTCCGTCTTTAACGGAAGAAAGACGGAGGAAGATGCAGGTCATATGCTAGTTGTATCCGGGTTACATGCAGACCAATTTTGGGCCACATAAAATTCAAGCCCACATAATTATGTGGTGTAAAAAATATATATGAAATTGATCTTCAGATTATTATTTCCATTATTTTTGGATATCAACCTAATTCAAAATTCCTTTCTGATGAAGCTCTTATAGTTATTTAAATCATTAAAAAATTAAAACTTCAAAATCATGACACGTACAGCAAAACACACCCCAGTTGCTAAATCCATTATGAACCCTCAAACCCTGCTGTATTCCCTAACCAACCTAAGCCTGCTACCTCTACTACAACTACCCCTACTACGACTACGACTACGACTATCTCCACGCACCATCCTTTCTTCTCATTCTTCCCTTGCATTCATCACCTCTATTAACAACACTTATGAAAGACCGCATACTGATAACCTGCGACGCTGATAATCATGAGGTGATCCTCACCAGGAATATCCTCTACATTTCAGTAAAACTTAATTATTGTACCATAAAACTCTCCGATAACCGGAAAATACTCCTAAGACAAAGCCTGAAGCAGGTTGAGGAACAATTGCCTGAAGACATGTTCTGCCGTGTACATAGAAGCTACATTATCTCCCTGGAGCATGTGGAGAAGGTATGCGTAGACTTAATAGTAATGGGAAACGTCGAAGTTCCTTTTGGCGAAAATTATAAAAAGGATTTTTTTAGAAGGTTCAGGACATTACAGGCTTGTGATGATGATACCGATTCAAATTCCTCCTGGGATTAAAGGCCTTTATGTCGTGATAAAGGGGTCTTATATCGGGATTAAAGGCTCTTATATACATGGTTTAAAACCGTGTCGAAATCCTTCCTAACATTGCATCAGCAATCACCGCAAAACGGGGCTGCGTCTGAAACGACAGAGAGACGCCTGTTGTTTCACCCGTTCGCAGTGCTTGCCTGGCAATCCATTTTCGTAACAATAAAAATGAAATAACATGGCAATCAATAAAACAAACTTCTTCATCGAAGGAGTATCAGGTACAATCGCAAAACAGATGACCTTGCGTCAGCGCAACGGTAAAACGATCATCAGCAGAAAATCAAAGGGAAGTTCCCTGCCGCCGACTGAAGAGCAGATTGCAGTCAGGGAAAAGTTTGAAGATGCCGCAAATTACGCTTTAGGCGTATTGCAGGATCCGGCAAAAAAAGCAGCTTACAATGAAGCCGCTGTAAAACTCGGCATGAGTGCTTATGCCCTGGCATTAAAAGATGCCCATTCTTTCCCGGAAGTACGCCGCGTGGTAACTGGCAAATACAAAGGCCTCGTTGGAGATGTTATCACGATCAAGGCGAAAGACGTTTTCACACTCGATAAGGTCTGGGTCGAAATCAGATCTGCCGCCAATGTCCTGCTTGAAGAAGGAGAGGCTACAGCGGCGGGCGGTAACAGCAAAGACTGGAAATACACTGCCACTGTCGCGAATCCGGCGGTTACAGGTACCCGTATCACCATTACGGCCACAGATATGCCCGGCAATCAGACCACGCGTGAGTTTACTATTCCGTAATCGTAAAGGCGTGACGAGGTAATAGAAGACAGGGCGCGTATGCCGTCCGGTAATCAACACGCCCCTTTTACCTGGTAATTCGTCCGCCAGAGGTTTAAATGTGTGCATTATTAAAACAGCGTCCCGGTTTCGGCCGGGGCGCATTTTATGACACTAAAATTGTAAATCATGTTAGTAAACAGATCAAACTTATCACTGAACGGCGTGCCTCTGTACAGCCTGATATTTGAGGGTGCATCCGGTAGTGTTGGAAATATCACCTTCAGCCAACGGAACGGTAAAACGGTTGCCGGCCGGAAAAGAGGACCGGGCACAACGCCGCCCACAGAAAAGCAGATAGCGGTAAGGGAAAGGTTTAAAATGGCGAGCCAGCAGGCACTACTCGTATTAGTAGATCCGGCCCGAAAAGCCTTCTATGAGGCAAAAAAGACCCGGAATGGAACCGGCGCTTACGCCCTGGCGCTGAGAGACATTTATCTTTCTATATCCGTATCCTAAGCAGTTCATACTCATTTCTTTAAAATACCCCCAAAACCTGCGGCTCCAGCAGGAGAATTTCCTTGAGAATGAACAATTGACCGTGGCAACTAATTTCGAACTTTATGCATATAAAGTACTTCTCAAAGTAGAAATTAAATTAATTCAATAATAATATTATTCGTACTTTTGTGAAGTAGTTCGTGAACTGACTACCATCCCTTACCAGACTAATTAATTACCTATGAGTTACATTTTGCTACAGGGCTCATCTTCCAACGTGGAGCGTATTGAATTGCATGATTGCCCTAAATGTAAACACGGTGTTCTTGAAGACAGGGTACCCCGTGGTTTCTTTGTTAAATATGTGTTGGGTGTATTCCCTATCCGCAGATATATCTGCTACTCCTGTCTGAAGAGAAGTTATGTATGGCATAAACCTCAGAACAAACAGATAATCGCCAACGACGCTATTCCAGTTATCAGGACAAAACCTGTGGCTATACCGGCACACTAACTGTGGAATAACGTTAAGACATATATTTTTTTGTAGTAAACTTTACCCGGAGCGTAAAACGCACCGGGTAATTTTTTTTCAGATAGCCCCAGGTGTTTATACAAGCAATAATTTGAATTTGTTTATTTCTTTATTCGTTAATCCTTTTTGTTTAAAGACAACGGATGAGCTAACGGTTTTTTTATTCTCCAAAACAAACACTCCTTAATAGTTGTTATCAAGTGTAGCCTTGAGAAAGAATTGGCATGGCTGCTTTTTGGTATAGTGTTTGTTTCAACTGTCTCACCAAATCACTTGAATAGCAAGCATTACTTTAAAGTCTGCTCATAACGCCTTTAGAGTGCTAGTACATAACCAATTAGTCAACTTAACTAGCGTGCCATGGAAAACTCATTGCTTCACGGTAATACCATATTCTTAAGGGTAAGGACCTATGTAAGGTGGCATACGCCATCTGGATATGTTTTGCCCTTGGATATACGTGAACCGGCGATTATGTCGGTTTAATGGTACGTATTAATACGGAATATTAAATTAGGCGTATTTGTTAGTTCCGAAAGATTGAAATGACGTTCTGTAAATAAAAGCCCGATAGCAAACAGTATAGAAGAATTGTATGAATCAATGTGTTTTTAATATTATAGAATATAAATATTAGAGATAAAAACATGTGGTCAAACTCATCTATAAACTGGACAAAATTTAACATTATGTATTTATTTTGCACACAGGTTAGAACATAAAATACTGAAAAACACACTGTTTTAAGAGATTCCGAGTTATTGAAAAAAGAAATACTGATACAGTTTTAACCTTATCTAATTAAACCGATGACTAAGAGATCATGGATTACCCCATCCTGGCTGATTTTGTTATTAGACCTCGGGTGTTCGATTGTTGCAATGAGCTTGTCTTTTTTACTCAGGCTTAACTTTAACCTCGAAGACTTTGGTCGATACCCCATGCAGGATATTGTATTGGTTATTGTGAGTGTGAATTTATTGTTATCGCTATTGTTTCGTACTTACACAGGCATTGTGAGATATACGAGTATGGCTGATATAGGGCGCATTTCATGTGTGAGCCTCGTTAGTGCTGTTATTTATTACTATATAAACGTTGCAGCATTTACGTACACCGAGGTGAACATGATTCCCCTATCTGTTATCACTATCAATTTCTTCATCAACACCTTCTTCCTGCTATCGTACAGGCTCTTTGTAAAATGGGCTTTCCACTATTATAACAGGTACGGCACTATCAATAAAACCAAAGCTGTTATATATAACGCAGGCCATTCCGGGTTGATGGTGCGGAAGGCTATCAGTGAAGATCAAACAGGCTGTATACGCGTTGCCGGATTCCTGGACGATAAACTCACCCGTACGGGTAAACGATTGGATGGACTGGCTATCTACGGCACTTCCAGAAGCTCGCTCGAAAGACTGATGAGGCAGGAAAAAGTCCGCTTGCTCATCGTTGCAGAAGAAGCTCCTGATGCACAGATACTCAGCGATATTGTCGATAATTGCATCGCGCTGAACATTAAAGTGCAGAAGGTATTACCTGTTCATAAATGGATAAACGCTGAATGGAGTCCCGCCAAATTGCAGGACATCAGAATTGAAGACCTGCTGGACAGATCCGTTATCAGTATCAATAACGAACAGGTCAGCCGTGAAGCAAGAGGCAAAGCGATTCTCGTAACAGGAGCTGCCGGCTCTATTGGTAGTGAACTGGTGAGACAGCTGGTTAAACTGGAGCCCGCTGTGCTTGTGATGTGCGATAAAGCAGAATCACCCCTGCATGAACTCGAACTGGAAATAGGAGAGATGGCGCCTAATATACCGGTTGTACCTTATATCGCAAATATCTGCGACCGCATCCGTATGCAGCAGTTGTTTGAAGTATATGAACCCTCTGTGGTATATCATGCTGCCGCCTATAAACACGTGCCTATGATGGAAAAGAACCCCTCTGTGGCCGTGCTGAACAATGTAATGGGTACGAAGGCGCTGGCGGAATTATCAGTCGAATTTGGGGTGGAGAAATTTGTAATGGTCTCTACTGATAAAGCAGTGAATCCTACCAATGTCATGGGCGCTTCCAAACGGATAGCCGAGATATTTACACAGTCTTACAATAACCACGTTAACCGTCAATATAAAAAGTCAGGTCCGATATATGGTATGCCGCCCACACGGTTTATCACAACACGGTTCGGTAATGTATTAGGATCTAACGGATCAGTTATACCGCGATTCAAACAGCAACTGGAGAAAGGAGGTCCGCTTACTGTTACACATCCGGACATCACCCGCTACTTCATGACCATTCCCGAAGCCTGCCAGCTGGTGCTGGAAGCTGGAGCAATGGGACAAGGTGGCGAGATATTTGTATTCGATATGGGGCAGCCGGTGAAAATAGCTGATCTGGCCAATAAGATGATCCGCATGAGCGGCAGAGAGCCTGGCAGAGATATACAGGTAGTGTTTACAGGATTACGCCCGGGGGAAAAACTATATGAAGAACTGTTGAACAATGCAGAAAATACACTCAGTACCTATCATGAGAAAATCATGATAGCCCGCGTTCGTGAATACGATTTTGTTGAAGTGAATGAGCACATCGAAAAATTAATTGCTTCTGCTCAGAAGCATTACATCACCCCTACAGTAGTTCTGATGAAACAACTCGTACCGGAATTTATCAGTAGAAATTCTGCGTTCGAACAACTGGATAAGGATAAGATAAAACTATAGTAATCAATCAATACATTATTATCCGCATACCCAATGGTATGCCGGTGGTAGACCTTTTTTAAACAGTTAATTTTATAATGAGGATTATTAACCGCGGGAGTCGCACTACAAAACCTGGAGTTTACCTGCTTCTACTGATGGCAGGCGCTATGTCTTTATATTTTACATCTTGTTCCAGCCCTAAGAATATTGCTTATTTCAAAGATATTCCTGATTCAGTAAGAAAGACAGCCATTGATCAGGCTACTTTTTACACACCTCCCATACAACCCGACGATATTTTACAGGTAAGCATACAAACACTCGATCCTTCTGCAACAGCTTTGCTGAATCAGCAGAATACCGCTACCTGGCCTATAGACGGAAGCCCGCTATCGCCGGGCAGTGCAACAGGCACTGGTTCTTCTAATTCCTCCATCAGCGGATACCTCGTTGACAAAGACGGATATGTGGTGCTGCCACTGATCGGGAAAGTATTCGTAAAAGGAAAGACCACTGACGTTGTACGAGACGAGGTCAGGGGCAAAGCTGCTGAATACTATAAAGATCCTGTCGTAAACGTCCGCTTCGTCAATTTTAAGATCACTGTATTGGGTGAAGTGACAAAACCATCTTCTTACATCATGCCCAATGAAAAAGTAACGCTGCTCGATGCGCTCGGGATGGCGGGAGATCTCACCATCTATGGAAGGAGAGAGAATATCCTGCTGATAAGAGATGCAGGCGTGAAAAAAGAATTCATACGTTTTAATCTCAACGATAGCAAAATGTTCACTTCCCCGTATTTCTATTTACGCCAGGGAGATGTTATATACGTTGAGCCGAACAAAACAAAAGTTGAGTCTACAGATGTTGCAAAAACAAGGAATTTCACAATTGCAGTGTCTCTGTTGTCTCTCATAGTTGTTCTTGCAACCAGACTTAAATTATAATTAATCCCATAATATGAGTGGTAGGAATCACATTAACGGTGCAGTAAATAATAAGATAGAAGCAGAGCTTTTACCTGACAATACGCTTGATGTACAAAACATCCTGGAAAAGCTCCGCAACAGATGGTATTGGTTCGTAGTATGCCTGTTACTGACCTGTACGCTGGCATGGGCATACCTGAGATATGCAACGTCCAGGTTTAATGTCAATGCAAAGATCCTGGTGAAAGACGACAAGAAGGGCGGCGACATACAGGGCCAGGAAATACTGGATCAGCTGGAATTGTTCAGTACAAAAAGTAACGTCGACAATGAAGTGGAAATCCTGAAATCAAGATCTATCATTGAAAAGGTAGTAAGGGATCTGAAACTGAATGTTACCTATGTAGTAGAAGGTCATCTCAAGAAAGCAGAAGTGCTGGATGTGCCGTTTACCGCTAACTGGATATATCTGAAAGATACCCTCAAAAATGTGCGGTATATTTTAAAACCGGTCGATGAAAATAAATTCCTCTTCAGGAACGGCGATACTGAAAAGTCCCTGAGCTGGGGCGATACCATCCAGCTCG
This sequence comes from Chitinophaga sp. CF418, assembly GCF_900142925.1. GTDB lineage: Bacteria > Bacteroidota > Bacteroidia > Chitinophagales > Chitinophagaceae > Chitinophaga. The sequence goes on along the minus strand of NZ_FRCN01000008.1, from coordinate 99,103 downwards.
CTGAAGGCATCTTATGTATCACAAGGAACAAACAGTTCGATCTGGTGGGTGAAGAATATGTCATCAACGTTACCTCATTCGATAATGCAGTGGCCGCCTTCCAGAAGAAGATCAACGTGGAAATACCGAATAAACAGGTAAGTGTGATCAATCTCGGCATAGAGGCTACTATACCCAGGAAAGGGGAGATCATCCTCAACAAGCTGATTGAGAAATACCTGCAGGCCAGTGTGGAGGACAAGAACAGGATTGTGGACAGCACTATCGCGTTCGTAGATAACCGCCTGGTGCTGGTGAGCAGTGAACTGTCGGGCGTCGAAAAACAGATCCAGCAGTTCAAACAGGAGAACGATCTGGCTGACCTGGGAGAGCAGGCTAAAGTATTGGTATCCGGTACGGAAGACATTACCAAGCAGCTCACAGAACAGGAGGTGAGGCTGAGTATAGTAGAATCTATTGAACAGTATATCAAAGACCAGAGTAATAATAAACGCATCGTACCCTCTTCCCTGGTAGTGCAGGATCCTACCTTCCTTTCCATTGTGGAGAAATATAATGCCATGCAGCTGGACAGGCAGCGCAGCCTGATGACCACTACAGAAACAAACCCTTTTATAAAGAATTTAGATGAGCAACTGGCTTCCCTGAGGGCTGACCTGAGCTCTAATGTCGCTTCTCTGAAAAGCGGTGTCGTGATCAGTATTAATCAGCTGAAAGCCCGTATGGGCGGCATCAACAGCCAGATCAAACAGGTGCCGGGCAAAGAAAGAGTGTTCCTGGACTTTTCAAGACAACAGGCTGTAAAACAGGAACTGTACCTGTTCCTGCTGAAGAAACGCGAAGAGTCAGCCATCTCCAAATCGTCCAACCTGGCTATGGCAAGGATCATAGACCCGGCTAAGAGCGAGTCTGCTCCATTTGCCCCGAAGAGGACTATGATCTATCTGTTCGCCCTGATAGGAGGATTGGCGATCCCTGCCATTGCATTATATCTCAAAGATCTCTTCAACCGCAGAATTGGAAGCCGGGAAGATATTGTCAACAATACCCCTGTTCCTATCCTGGCTGAGGTCGGACACTCCGATCATAAGGAACTGGTAGTGGTACGTAAAGGATCTGTTGCGCCGGTGGTGGAACAGTTCAGGGCTATCAGGACAAACCTTCAGTTTATACTGGGCGACAAGGGACAGGTGATCCTGCTTACTTCCAGTATGAGTGGCGAGGGAAAATCTTTTGTGGCGACCAATATCGCCTCTGTACTGGCACTTTCCGGAAAGTCGGTCGTACTCATGGAAATGGACCTTCGTAAACCGAAGATCTCAGAGCAGCTGGGATTGGTGAACCAGTTCGGCTTCAGTACCTACGTGATCGGGAAAACAAATATGGAAGAACTGATCAAGCCTTCCGGCTTTCATGAGAACTGTTACATCGTTTCTTCCGGTCCTATTCCGCCAAATCCTGCAGAATTGCTGCTGCTGCCTGCTACAGAAAAGTTGTTTCGCGAGCTGAGACAGCGTTTTGACTACATCGTTGTGGATACTGCACCTGTAGGCCTTGTAACGGATGCTCAGCTACTGGGACGTTTTGCTGATGCAACGCTGTACCTGGTAAGACAAGGATATACCTTCAAGCAGCAGATGCTGCTCTCCAGGGATCTTCACCTCAACGGCAAACTGCCTAAGATGAACATCATTGTGAACGATGTGAAGATCGGTAGCGGTTACGGATACGGTTATGGTTATGGATATGGGTATGGTTACGGCTATGGTTATTCGGATACAGCACGCTCTACCAATGGTTTAATATCCAAGGTGAAACGTTCGCTGGCAAAAAAATAGAAGTCTATGTCAACGGAAATTTTTTCTAAAAATCTTTATTAATCTGTTTTTTATGAACAATGTTGTAGAAGAAATTAATCAGCTTCAGATAGCTGTGGAGACAGAAACAAAAATAGCACAACGCAGCATTGCCATAATAGGGTTAGGATATGTTGGACTGCCCCTGGCAATTGAGTTTGGGAAGCATTATAATGTAATGGGATTTGATATCAACCAGGAACGCATTGCAGAGTTGAGTGAAGGCCATGATCGCACGAAAGAGGCGGATATGGAAGAGTTGCTGGAAGCGATGAACCTGAAGAAAAAAAGTGGAAAGTCCCGCAAAGGATTATGTTTTTCTTTCAATAGAGAAGAGCTCAGGGACTACAATACATTTATCGTTACAGTACCTACACCTATTGACCAGTTTAAGGCGCCCGACCTGAAGCCATTGCTGAAGGCTTCAGAAATGATCGGTGCAGCCCTGAAACCAGGCGATATCGTCATCTATGAATCTACAGTATACCCCGGCTGTACAGAGGAAGATTGTGTGCCTGTACTGGAAAGAGTTTCGGGCTTAAAACTCAATAAGGATTTCTTTGTTGGATATTCCCCTGAAAGGATCAACCCCGGCGACAAGGTCAATACACTGACTAAAATAAAGAAAGTCACCAGCGGTTCCACCCCCGAGATTGCCACTGTTGTAGACGCCCTCTATGGCTCTATCATTAAAGCCGGCACCCATAAAGCGCCGAGCATCAAAGTGGCGGAAGCCTCCAAGGCGATTGAGAACGCACAGCGTGACCTCAACATCTCATTCGTCAATGAACTGGCCCTGATCTTTGACAAAATAGGAATAGATACCAATGATGTTATTGAAGCTGCCGGCACCAAATGGAATTTCCTGAAGTATAAACCGGGACTGGTGGGAGGTCACTGTATTGGTGTGGACCCTTACTACCTGGCGCATAAGGCGGAATCACTGGGCTATCATCCGCAGGTCATCCTGTCCGGAAGAAGAGTGAATGATACGATGGGACAGTTTGTGGCCAACAAGGTGGTGAAACTGATGATCGAAAAGGATCACAAAATAAAAGGCTCCAAGGCCCTGATACTGGGTATCACTTTCAAGGAGAATTGTCCTGACGTAAGGAATACAAGAGTGGTAGACATCTACCATGAACTGGAGCAGTTCGGACTGGATGTGGACATATACGATCCATGGGCGAATGAAGAAACTGTATATCATGAATACGGCGTAGACATTATTAAGAAGTTAGGCAGTTCTGTTGTTTATGATGCTATTATCGTAGCGGTAGCTCACCAGGAGTTTTTAGAGCTGGACTATAAGAAAATCATCAGGAATAACGGTGTCATTTTCGATACAAAAGCCTGTCTTAACAGGGATCTTGTGGATGCAAGGTTGTAAAGCAAGTATGATGAAGAAAAAAGTATTGATTGTTTTTGGCACAAGGCCCGAAGCCATTAAAATGGCGCCCCTGGTAAAAAAACTGATGAGCCAACCGGAAGAGTTTGAGGCGATTGTTTGTGTGACAGGCCAGCATCGTGAGATGCTTGATCAGGTACTGAAGATATTTGACATCTCGCCGGATTATGATCTGAATATCATGAAACAGGGCCAGGACCTGACGGATGTAACCATCAGGGTGCTCGAAGGCATGAGAAACGTGCTGAATGAAGTGACGCCAGACCTGGTGCTGGTGCATGGCGATACAACAACGTCCACCGCTGCCGCACTGGCTGCCTTTTACAGGCAGATCCCTGTGGCACATGTGGAGGCAGGGCTGAGAACACATAATATCTACAGTCCATGGCCTGAGGAAATGAACCGGAGTTTAACGGGACGGCTGGCGACCTGTCATTTCGCACCAACGGAAACCGCGAGGCAAAACCTCCTGAGAGAAGGGGTACCGGATGACAGGATATATGTAACCGGTAATACGGTGATCGATGCCCTGTACCTGGTGCTGCACAGGGTGCTGACCGACGAGCAGCTGAAACAGGAGACAGAATGTGAGCTGGGGAAGATGGGTATTTCAGTGGAGTTGATAAATGAATGGCAGCTGAAGAATGGTACTGCAGGTAGACGGATGATCCTGATAACCGGGCACCGCCGGGAGAATTTCGGAGACGGATTCCTCAATATCTGCGGCGCTATCAAAGAGCTGGCGGAGAAACACAGCAATGTTGACTTCATCTATCCTGTACATCTTAATCCGAATGTAAGGAAACCGGTGGCGGATATACTGATGAATGAGCAATTGCCCAATGTGTTTATTATCGAGCCTTTGGAATACCTGCCTTTTATTTACCTGATGAACCGCAGCTATCTTATTCTTACAGATAGCGGAGGCATCCAGGAAGAGGCGCCGGGACTGGGAAAACCGGTTCTCGTGATGAGACATACCACCGAACGGCCGGAAGCTGTGGCAGCGGGAACAGTGTCGCTGGTAGGGACAGACAAGACGAAAATATACGAGTACGTGAATAGCCTTCTTACTGACCGTCAGGCATATGAGAGTATGTCGAATGCGGTAAATCCCTACGGGGATGGAAGATCGTGTGAAAGGATTGTAGCGCATATAAATGAATTGCAGGCATTATGAACCGCAGCGTGCTAATTTCAAGAGTGGCAGGTATCCTACCAGAGAAAGCTACTGGCTTCATCAGAGGGAACCTGAGCTCAGACCTTGCCAGGAAGGTGTCTTCGGGCATCATTTGGAGTTTTATCGGAACTATCGGGTCCAGGTTACTGATCTTTCTGACATATGTGGCAATAGCCAGGATATTGAAGAAGCAGGGCTTTGGGGAGCTGGGAATGATCCGGTCTACGGTAGATATGTTCTCTACGTTTGCCGGGTTGGGGCTTGGCGTAACGGCGACGAAATTTGTTTCAGAATTCAGCGTGAAAGATAAGATCAAGGCCGGGCGTATTATCAGGATGTCATATCTGATATCCTGGGTAACAGGTATAGTAGTGGCTGGGCTGATCTTTATTTATGCAAAGCCGCTGGCATCAGTTTCTTTGAAATCGACAGAACTCATAAGGGATCTGCAATTGGGAGGGCTTGCTATTCTGTTCTACTCTGTAAATGGGGTACAGAATGGCATACTACTGGGATTGGAGAAGTTTAAGAGCATTTCCAGGATCAACCTGGTAGGAGGATTGATTAACATCCCTGTGGCTATTGTACTTTCCCTGACCTTCGGTGTGGCAGGCGCGGTGATTGCTTTAGCCAGCAATGCCATTGTGATCTGCATCATTGGCTTTTTTGAAGTGAGAAAGGCAGCGGGTGATTATGGCATAAATGTAAATGAGCGTGGTTTTACAAAGGAGCTAAACGTCCTGTTCTCCTATAGTTTGCCGGCAGTGTTGAGCGGCGGGCTGGTACTACCGGTGAACTGGTTTTGTAATGCATTCCTGGTGGAGCTTCCCGAAGGTTATCAGCAACTGGGTATCTATAACGCGGCCTTAAATATTATGCTGGTAGTAACGGTGATCAATGGCATGATAGGGCAGGCCTTTTTACCTTATGTGGTCAAGAACCTGGAGAATACGAACAAGAAGTTTGAGATGGCGAACAACTACCTGCCCTGGATTGTTGGGATTTTTATATCACTTCCGTTCATGTATATTCCTGAATTGGGTAACCTGCTGTTCGGCCGTGATTACGCCGGAGATATGTTGAAAAGCTCTATCGTACTGGTGATGTTCACCACTGTGATTGTTGCACACCGACAGGGTATTGCGCGGAACTTTACCGCGAGGGGATACATGTGGTGGAGCCTGATAACAAATGTAGTGTGGGGTATAATGGCCCTGGTCAGTATGCACTTTTTGAAACACTATGGTGCTATCGGACGTTCCGGCGCCTATGCAATTGCCTATTTTCTGAACACGCTTGTGTTCATCCCGTTTTATACCTCAAGAAAGTTGTGCGAGAAGGACTTTGTCTGGTCGTTCGAAAGTATATCAATATGGCTGCTGATCCTGTTATCGGCAGCGCTGATGATCTTTACCGAGATCGGGATCGCACTTAGAATTTTCATATTACTATCTGTGCTGGGAGCAATAGTTTTTTTGCTGATCAGGACATTTAAACGTCACACTGTTCAGTGAGTAAACGTGTCGTGAGGGGTAACGTTAATGCCAATCAACAGAGTCTAAAGCGAACTAAAGTTTTTTAAAGACAAATTGTGTTTAATATAAACCTGTATTCGCGAATGCCTGATTGGCGAAATACTATTATTAAACGCAGTTTGTTAATTATTATACCATGAGAAAAAATGTAGTAGTAAAAGGTGCATACGGTGAAGCGAATTTTGGAGATGATGCTTTGATGTGTACTATTGAGAATTTTTTTTTGACGAATGGCCTGGGGCTGAATGTTGATTTTTGCGGCAGCTCAAGCGACTACTGCCATCGGTTATTGAGGAAGTCTGGATATGTGGATGCAAATGATAACAAAAAGGCGACGGCTGACGTATTGATCTATGGAGGAGGTACGCAGTTCTTTTTATTCCATTCCAATAAAGGAGGATTTTATTTGAGACTCTTTTGGAAGTTGCTGACGGATAATCCGGGACTACTGATAAAAAAGATCAGGAGCAAATTTTCACGGAAAGAAACGGTGCCTGCAAAGAAGTCCGTGGGACTTGGGTTGGGGCTTGGTCCGTTCAACCCGGAGAATGGTAAGATAGAGGAAGTGAAAACGTTGGTAGGGCAGATGGACATGTTATATGTAAGAGATGCTACATCGGCGTCTTATTGTAAGGATTGGGGATACAATGTGAATGAAGGAGCAGACATATGCTATTCGAGCTTTCTGAATTATGATAAAGTTATTCGCAAAAATGGAAAGGACAATCATGCAGGACAAAAGCGCAGGAAGATAGGTGTGATAGTAAGGGACTGGAAATATGAAAATGGAGGTAATGAGTACCAGAATGCATTACTGAGGATGGTTGATGAGCAGAAGAATGCCGGTTACGAATTCACGTTCATCATTTTTTCCAGTTTGCGCGATGTGGAATGGAAGAAAATCATCAGCGAAAATGGGTATCCCTGCCTGGAATGGGACCCGTTCCAGAACCGTATAGAGCAGTTCATGGACAGGCTGAATGCTTTTGATGGCTTTATTACGGCGCGTTATCACGGAGGAGTAATGGCTGCTGTACTGAATAAGCCTGTTGTTTGTATCGGTATAGAACCGAAGCTGGGCATACTGGCAGAACAGGTGAAAGGCTTCAGGTTGTGGGATATGCCGTTCAGAGCAGACGATCTGAAGCAGGCGATGAGGGTATTTGATGAGCAGAACTTTGATTGTTCCCCTTCCGTGAATTCGTTACGGAGAAAGGCGGACGAAATGTTCGACTCATTACATCAGTATTTATGTGAGCTGTAAACGTCTTTAAATGAAAAACCTGCAGTAATAAAGTGATATAAACTAACCATAATAAATGAAAGTAGAGACGTCATACAAATCGGCTGTTATCGTATGTAAGGGTAATCCATCGTTTATCGCACCCGTTTTAAATGTGGTGCTCGGGCTCTCAAAATTGTATGAAAGCGTAAAGTTAATCTGCGGTGATATCAGTAAGGAAAGTGAGGCTTTTCTCCTGGGAGAATGTAAACATCTTTCCATAGAGAATCTACGGCTGCAGAACAGAGGAACATCAAAGATCTTATCCGTTTATTACTTCAGGAAGAAAGTATTTCAGCTTATTAACGGCACACCGCATGATCTTTTGTGGATCGCCACAGGAGATACAGCGGTGAGCCTTGGTACTAAACTGAAAGGCTACCAGTTTGTGATGTGCCTGCTGGAACTGTATGATGCGGTGCCTGTCTATAATTTTCTGCTGAGACGTCTCTCTCAATATGCATATAAGATTGTAACAGCAGAATATAACAGGTCTGCTATTCTGAGGGTAAGGTGGAAGCTGAAGAATACGCCTTATGTATTGCCTAATAAGCCGTACTTCAAGCCAGTGGAAGGAGGCAGTATTAATGGGACTAACGGCCCGCTGGTGCAGAAAGTAAAAGAGGAGATCAGCAAGGGAAAGAAAATCATTCTTTACCAGGGAATCATTACACATTACCGCAGGCTGGATACCATTGCCAAAGCCACATTTGAGAATGATTCGAAGTTTGTGTTCCTCATCGTAGGAAAGGACTTTGACTATATAGATACCTTAAAGGAGATCAATCCCAATATCATCCATATTCCTTTCATAGATGCGCCTTTGCACCTGGAAATCACGAAACTGGCGGATATAGGTATCGTAGTATATGATTTTATTGATCTGAATAACATCTACTGCGCACCTAATAAGATATGGGAATATGCGATGTTTTCAAAACCCATGCTGTGTAATGACATACCTGGATTAAAATACACGGTGGAACATTACAGGGCGGGCCTTTGTACGGATTTCAACTGTGTGGACTCCGTGAAGGATACAATGGGAAAGATCTTTTCTGATTATGGTGAGTATGCTTCAAATGCTGCGACATTCTATAACAGCGTAGATCTGGATTCAATCATAAAAAACATTGTAAGATGAGTCTGAGACCCGGCAGATTGTTTATTATCAACAAGGTGGTACGCGCCTTGCCCGGTACGCGGATGTTCAGTCTGAAGAGAAAGCTGCTGGCGTTTGCAGGTGCTAAGCTGGGCATCAACGTAAGGGTCATGGGACTGAAAGTATCAGGGCCATTTGAACTGCAGGTAGGCGACAATACCTTCATCGGTGAAGATACTTTCCTGGTGGGTGCTATCGACAGCCACATCAGGATAGGACGGGACTGTGATATTTCCTCCAGGGTGACGATCGTTACCGGTACGCACGAACTGACCCCTGATGGGGATAAAATGGCAGGAGAAGGATTTGGTAAGGACATTGTGATCGGCAATGGTGTATGGGTGGGCATCGGGTCTATTATACTGGGAGGTGTTACCATTGGTAACCGCGCTATTATCGGCGCGGGGTCTGTGGTGACGAAAGATGTTCCTGATTATTGTGTAGTAGCAGGTAATCCTGCAAAGATTATTAAAAAATATGATAACGTTCTGAAGATATGGGAAAAGGCATGAGTATACGAAACTTTGTGAAGAGCGGTATAAACATCGTCTGTATCGTATTCATCATCTTAAATTTCGCGTTAAAGTACGCCCATCTCAGCTTTCTGGATGGGGATGTCCTTTTCGTGCCCGTAATTGCCGGATTGGTGTTCTTCCTGTTCTTTCTGAAAAGGGAAAAGTTGTTCTCATTGTTTGTTCAGTTCAGGCTGTTTACAGCGCTGACCTTGCTTTTTATCGTGTACTACATCTTCCTGGACCCGCTGAAAGATGAGTCATTGGTGTACCTGGTATCCAAAACACTGTTGTTCATGATGTTCGCGCTGTTTATGGCGCTTAACACAGATGAATATAAACGGAAGTGTTTAAAGGGGCTGGCAATATTGATCCTCATTGGCCTGGTGTACGGCTCTTTTTCACAGACGGTGGATTCAGAAACCTTCAGGCTGAGTTTTGGATTCATGAATGCAAACAGTGCAGGTACACTTGCCGCTATTGCGTTTGGTATCATACTGCAAAATAAGTTCTTCAGAAAGATCATTGCCATACCTGCGATGATCTATCTGACCTATGTTGTGTTGATGACCGGATCAAGGGCGGCCCTTATTGTATATGTAGTGGCCTGGTTCTTCTCTGATCTCAGAAAGATACCGGCATATAAGTATTTGCTGCTGCTGTTACCCTTGTTGTTGCTGTTGCCCTACTTCATTTCCTATATCGGCTCGATGGATGCCAATAACTCCATCTCAAGGTTGATGGCAAGCATTAGTGGAAAGGAGAACATATTCCGTAACAGGGAGTATGCGTATGGATGGGGACTGAAAACCTTTGAGGATGAACTGATGAGAGGACACGGTCTTGCAAGATATGGCTGGACAGACCCTAAGTTCAGCAATAATAACATTACCAGTAATCCGCATAATGGCTACCTGGGGCTGGGCATCATGATGGGAGTGGTATTCGGGGCCATTTTCATTTTTATACTGTTCTGGAACTGTGTGAAGTATGCGATTGACTTCTTCAGGAATAAAAGGGAAGAGCTGCGTACCTATCTGTTTATTGTTATCAGTATTCTTATCACGGCTTTTGTAGAGTCCTATCTGATCGGGATCAATGAATTGATGACAAGCCTGTTTTGGTGTTGTGTAGCCAATATTCAGTTCGATTACTATATAAAATCGCGTGTTGAATTGCATACCGGAGAAAATAGTTATGCGCATGTCTATGAATAGAAAGTTTGTTTTCTGGCAGAATATGGTGAGTGTACACCAGTCTTGCTTCCTGCATTGCCTTTCATTGAAGGTGAATGTGGAGGTGGTACTGGTGACAGTTGTTGCTATAGAAGAGAAGCGGAAAAGAATGGGTTGGACAATTCCTGATATGGGCCGGGTGAAACTGATCGTATCGCCGGAGCAGACAGTGATCGATGAGATTGTAGCGTCGTCAGACAAAAACACCTATCATATTTTCAGTGGTTTTGATAGTGAACCGCTTTTCAGCAATGCCTTTGCCTATCTGACAGGCCACCGGCATAATGTGGGTATTATGGCTGAGCCATATAGTTGGCTGGGACTGAAAGGTAAAATCAGGTATCTGCGCAGCATCTATCACCGGCTGCGATATGGAAGAAGGTTTGATTTCATTCTTGCCATAGGCAGCAAAGGAATGGAAGTGTATAGCAAAGCCGGGTATAAAAAAGATAAGCTCTTTGAATGGGGATATTTTGTACAGGCTACGCCTCCTGTAACGGCAGCAGAAGATACAGCTTTCAGGGTGATGTACGCAGGAGGACTGGTGCCTAACAAGGGAGTGCATACCCTTATAAAGGCCTGGTCGAACGTAAAGAACAGTAATGGTGAACTGAATATAATAGGAGATGGTCCGGAAGCGCCCATGTTAAAAAGCCTGGTGGATGAGCTGTCCCTGTCTAATGTGAAATTCTCCGGTTTCCAGGAGAATGGTACGGTTATAAAGCTGATGGGGCAACATGATCTGTTTGTGCTGCCCAGTATACTGAAAGAGGGCTGGGGCGCAGTGATTAATGAGGCGCTGCAACAAGGTACTCCTGTTATCTGTACAGACCATTGTGGTGCTTCTGTATTACTGGGAGATCACAATTTCAGTACAGTCATCCGGGCAGGCGATGTCAACCGGCTATCGGAAGAGATGAATAAACGGATCAGCGCCGGAAAAGTACCCGCCGGCGCCAGGGAAAAGATCAGGCGCTGGTCTGAATGTTTGTCGGGCGGGCATGCAGCCGATTATTTCCTGGATATCATCCATTGCGTGTATGGGAATGGGGCTGCCCCACAGGCGCCCTGGAGAAAAGGAAAGAAGAGAGGAACGTTTGTTGACGGTTAAAAATAAAAGACGCAAATGATATTATTAGACGCGGTGTTTATTAATAATAGTGGTGGAAAGGTCTTACTGGATTATCTCGTATCTGAGATCAACAGTGCAGGGCTGGACTGTTTTTATCTATTCGATGCCAGGTGCAAAGGAGACTATGAATTTATTGCAGCGGACCGTAAGATTTTTATGAAAGGATCGCTGGCAGAAAGGCACCGGTTTTACAGGCAACGCGGTAAGCAATTCGATAAGGTGTTTTGCTTTGGTAACCTGCCGCCAACTTTACGATTGAAAGCAAAGGTCTTTACTTATTTCCATAATGTTTCCCTGCTCAGTTATCCGTCCACTTATGGGCTGAAAGAGAAAGTGCTGAAAACGATCAAAGGAAGACTGATCACTTTTTTAAGCCGGAATACGGATTATTTCATCGTTCAGACGAATGAAGTGAAAGCGTTACTCGCGCAGAAAGGTGTGAAGGCTGACAAGGTGATCGTAGCGCCATTCTATTATGTAGCACAGTGTAATGGGAACGGCAGCAGACAGGAATCTTTTGTGTTCATCAGCAACGGTAATACGCACAAGAATCATAAGAACCTGCTGCAGGCCTGGCGTATGCTGGCAGAGAGGAGTATGTTCCCCGAGCTGCATTTAACGGTTACCGGCAATTACAGTGAGTTGGTCAATACAATTGAAGCGTACAGGAATATGGGATTGAAGCTGGTTAATCATGGGTTTGTAAATGCTTATGATCTGTACAGCCAGCATAAGTACCTGGTGTATCCTTCTCTTTGCGAAAGTTTCGGATTAGGGTTGATTGAAGCCGTGAAATGTGGTTGTGATGTTGTAGCATCTGATTTGCCCTACGTTTTTGAAGTAGTTAATCCGACGCTCGTATTCGATCCCATGGAGCCACGTTCAATAGCCGATAGCATAGAGCAGATACTGAAAGGCGATCATCTTAAATCGACAACACTCGTAGTAGAAAATAAGATCAAAGAAATTGTAGACTATTTAAAATAGCATATGAAGCAACTGATTCAATCCTTCAAGACAGGTGAAACCATCCTGGAAGAAGTACCTGCGCCACAGGTAGCCAGAGGACAGGTATTGGTGAGGACAACAAGAAGTCTTGTTTCACTTGGTACGGAAAGAATGCTGGTGGAATTTGGCAAGGCGAACCTTGTCCAGAAAGCGCGGCAGCAACCTGATAAGGTAAAGCAGGTGCTGGAGAAGATAAAGACGGAAGGACTGATGCCGACGCTGGAGGCGGTATTTAACAAACTGGCGCAGCCGCTACCGCTGGGATATTGTAATGTGGGGAAAGTGATAGCGGTGGGAGAAGGCGTCAGCGAATTTAAAGTAGGCGACAGGGTGGCATCCAATGGTCCGCATGCCGAGATCGTATGTGTGCCACAGAACCTGGTAGCCGCTATACCTGCAAATGTATCTGACGATGAAGCGGTATTTACTGTTATCGGCTCCATCGGACTGCAGGGCATCCGGCTTTGTAATCCTACACTGGGAGAAACCATTGTGGTAACAGGGCTCGGGCTGATAGGGATGATCACCGCCGAATTGCTGCTGGCCAACGGCTGCCGGGTAATAGGCATTGACCTGGATGCTGAGAAGATCGCGCTGGCGAGGAAGAAAGGGATTATAGGTATCAATCCTGCGGAAGGCGCAGATGTAGTGAAATCAGTACTTGATGAGACACAGGGACGCGGCGCAGACGGTGTGATCATCACTGCTTCTGCAAAAACAGACGAGATCATATCTCAGGCGGCCAGGATGAGCCGCAAACGCGGAAGGATCATATTGGTAGGTGTTATAGGACTGAACATCAGCCGGGCTGAGTTTTATGAAAAAGAGCTCACTTTCCAGGTATCGTGTTCGTATGGTCCGGGACGATATGACGAAGAGTATGAACAGCGGGGAGTAGATTATCCGCTGCCTTTTGTGAGATGGACAGAGAAGAGAAACTTTGAAGCCATTTTACAGGCAGTTTCTTCCCGTAAACTGGATGTGGCTTCGCTGATCACGGAAAGAGTACCGCTGGATGAATATGACAGGGTATATGGCAGTATCGGTAAAAGCCGTGCTATTGCATCGATCCTTGTATACAGTGAAGATGCAGATCCCCGGCATACGGTGTATGTGTTGCCTGCTATTTCTTTTGCAGGAAAGAAAGGAGTATGGGGCATTATTGGTGCGGGCAACTTTACGAAAATGACCATGCTGCCGGCGCTGGAAAAGGCGAAAGCGGATATCAAGTATATCGCAAGTGCAGGCGGTATTACAGGAACCGCGCTGGCGAAGAAATATAAAATAGCGCTCAGTACGACGGATTACCAGGAGATATTGAGAGACAGGGAAACAGACGGCGTGATGATCACAACACGTCATAATACACATGCTGCGATGGTGCTGAAAGCCCTGGCGGCAGGAAAACATGTGTTTGTAGAGAAGCCCCTGGCACTGAATGAAGATGAGCTGGACCAGGTCATCGATGCATACGATGGCTCGGTGACATTGACTGTAGGTTTTAACCGCCGGTTTTCCCCCCATGTACAGAAGGTAAAACAGCTGGTAGGGAATACACCCATGAATGTTATTGCTACCATGAATGCAGGCGCTATTCCTTCGAATGTATGGGTACATGATATGAAGGTGGGTGGCGGCCGCATTATCGGCGAAGCCTGCCATTTTATTGATCTCATTACCTACCTGACCGGCAGTAAGATCACGGCGGTCTGTATGAACGCTATGGGGATACATCCTGCAGAGAATACGGATAACGCCTCCATACTGCTGCAGTATGAGAACGGGTCTACAGGTGTGATCAACTATTTCTCAAACGGGTCAAAAGCTTATCCTAAGGAAAGGATCGAAGTCTATTCACAGGACAGGACTGCCGTTATCGATAATTATAAGCAGACTACCGGCTACGGCTTCAGAGGTTTCTCCAAACTAAAGACAACGCTGGACAAGGGGCATAAAGCGCAGTTCCAGGCTTTGATCAACAGTATCAGAAATGGCGGAGCGCCCCTGATCCCGTTTGATGAGATCGTGAATACTACACGCGCCAGTTTTGCGGCTGTAAGAAGCCTGCAACAGAGCGGATGGGTGAGACTGGACCAGGTCAAAGTCGCCGCACCCGTTGCCACAGAACCGGCGGAAGCACTTCAATAAACAGCACGTTGTTCATCTGTCAATAAACATTACTGAATGAAAATAACTCTTATTGCCGGAGCCAGGCCCAATTTCATGAAGATAGCCCCCATCATTGCCGCCATCAGGGACAGGCAGCAACAGGGAGAGGATATCAATTACCGGCTGGTACATACAGGTCAGCATTATGACAAGAACATGAGCCAGTCTTTTTTCGAACAGCTCAACATACCGGAACCGCATGCGAACCTGGAAGCAGGGGGCGGTTCCCAGGCAGAGCAGACGGCCAATATCATGGTGCGTTTTGAAAAGGAACTGATGGAACACCGCGTAGACCTTGTGCTGGTGGTAGGCGATGTTACCTCAACACTGGCCTGCTCCATCGTTGCCAAAAAGCTGATGGTAAAGGTGGCCCATGTGGAAGCCGGGATAAGATCGGGGGATATCACCATGCCGGAAGAGATCAACCGTATGGTAACGGACGCGATCACTGACTATTTCTTTACAACATCCGACATAGCAAACGCTAATCTGCGGAGGGAAGGGAAGCTGGATGAGCAGATCATTTTTGTAGGCAATACGATGATCGATACCCTACTGAAACAGCGTAGCCGGTTTGCACCTCCCGCCATCTTCGAAACGGCAGGATTAAAGCCGCAGGGCTACCTGGTGATGACCCTGCACCGTCCTGCCAATGTGGACGTGCAGGAAAACCTGTCGCTACTGATCAGCGAGATCATGAACAATAGCAACGGACTGCCCGTGATCTTCCCTGTTCATCCCCGTACAGCCAGGAACCTGGAGAACAGCCGGCTGACATATCCTAATCTCCACCTGGTGGAACCCTTGGGGTACCTGGAGTTTAACTACCTGGTGGAAAATGCAAAAGTTGTTATCACCGATTCCGGTGGCATCACAGAAGAGACAACGGTGATGGGCGTACCCTGTATGACCTTAAGAGATACTACCGAACGGCCGGAGACGTGTACGCTGGGTACCAATGAATTGCTGGGTACAGATCCCCGTGCTATCAAACCTGCGATGGAAAGATTATTCAGGGGCGAGTGGAAAAAGGGAAGCATACCTCCTTTATGGGATGGGCATGCCGCTGAGCGGATTATCGGAAGCCTGATGGAAATATTTGCTGACACTGAAAAATATAGCCGTGCGATATGAGTAGTTGGAAGACCTTGCAGAAAGGTATGAGGGTGGTGCACAACATGGGCTGGAGGTATATTGCATTCCGGTCCGTCTATGAACTTAACAGGAGAACCGGACGGCTTAAAAAGCGCTTTCCGGGCACTCCGGCTAAAGTTAAATACCTGTCACTGGACAGCTGGAAGAATCAGACCGTACAATTCTTTTTCGGCAGCAGGGAAGAGCTGGCCATTCCCCGTAATCCGGAGGCGGAACTAGCTACCCGTTACCAGGATATTAAGGCCGGTAAACTGCCTTTCTTCAATGGGAAGGTGATAGACCTGGGTATTGACAGTGACTGGATGAGGAACCCGGATAGTGGTTTTGTGTATGAGCGCGATAAACACTGGACAGAGATAGAAGATTACTCAAAGGAGGCTGGCGATATCAAGTTTGTATGGGAAAAGGCGAGGTTCGCTTATCTGTATGATATTATCCGCTATGATTATCATTTTAAGGACGATTGCGCCGCTTTTGTGCTGCAGCATATCCTATCCTGGATAAAGGCAAATAAAGTCAATTGCGGGCCTCATTATAAATGTAGTCAGGAAATAAGCCTGCGGGTGCTGAACTGGACCTTTGCATTGTATTATTACCGCAATTCAGCACACCTCACAGAACAGGTGTTTGAAGAGATCCAGCATGCTATTTACTGGCAGCTGCATCATGTGTATGAGAATATCAACTTCTCCCGGATTGCCGTAAGAAATAATCACGCGATCACGGAAACGCTTGCCCTTTACCTGGGAGGCCTGTTATATCCCGCATTCCCGGGCGCTGCGAACTGGAAAGAAAAGGGCCGGAAATGGTTCATACAGGAGATAGGGTACCAGATCTATCCTGATGGCAGCTACCTGCAGTTCTCAATGAACTATCACCGGGTGGTAGTTCAGTTGTTAACGTGGGCCATCCGCCTGGCGGAGCTGAATGATGAAGCCTTTCCTGCTGTGGTAGCAGAAAGGGCAGAGAAATCGCTGCAGTTCCTGCGTTCATGTATGAACGACAGCAATGGCTGGTTACCTAACTACGGCGCTAATGACGGCGCGCTTTTCTTCCGGCTGAATAGCCGGCAGTACCGCGATTACCGGCCGCAGTTACAGGCATTAGCGGTATTGCTGGACGTTGATGCGGCATTCCCGGAAACATATGAGGATGTATACTGGTATGGTAAAGTGCCTGCTGAAAAAGAAGTGACGCCGAAGGAGTATAAGGGCTTGTTCAGCTATCCTGACGGTGGTTATTACGTTTGCCGGGAACAGGATACTGTCACGTTCCTGCGTTGCGGCAGTCACCGTGACCGGCCTTCCCAGGCAGATAACCTTCATCTGGATATCTGGTATAAGGGAGAGAACATCCTGATGGACGCCGGTAGTTATAAGTACAACACCAATGAACAGACGTTGCGGTATTTCATGGGGACTGCTTCCCATAACACGGTGATGCTGGAAGACTATGACCAGATGGAGAAAGGTGCGCGGTTTATCTGGTATAACTGGACGCAATGCAGGAATGCGGTGCTGTATGAAACGAAGGAAGAGTATATCTGGGACGGAACTATCTCTGCCTTTCAGCATGCCGGACCGGATATTACACACAGGCGTGTGGTGAAGAAAAAAAAAGGCGCGCCGCTCTGGCGGGTGGAAGACTACATCACGAACAAGCCGGCACATTTGGCAATGCGTCAGCTATGGCATACTGTGTTGCCGGAAGCAATTACCTGGAAGGCCGGGGACAAGCAGGGAAATATACTGAAGGCAGAGGAGAGAAAAGGGGCTTATTCTTCGCTGTATGGCGTGAGGGAAGAAAGCCGGGAGCTTATATTTACCACAGACCAGTATGCAATCATCACAGATATAAGTTTAAATAGATAGTTATGAAGGTTTTACTGATTCACCAGTATTTTTTAGAGGAAGACGATCCCGGAGGCTCCCGGTGGAATGAAATAACAAAGACATGGACTGATCAGGGACATAGCGTAACGGTGCTGGCCGGAATGATGCATGCCAACGGATCGGAGAAACGTGCGGAGTACAAGAAGAAATATTTCGTGAAGAAACAGCAGGGAGATGTGACGGTATGGAGGTGTCATGTATCTGAGTCCTACAACCGTAACTTCCTGGGACGTTTATGGGGTTATTTCTGTTTTATGTTCTCTTCTATGTGGGCAGGATTATTTAAAGTAAAAGGAGAATTTGATGTGGCGATCGTTACTTCGCCGCCTTTGTTTGTGGGATTCTCCGGGTATGTGCTGTCCAGGGCCAAAAGAGTGCCTTTCCTGTTTGAAGTAAGAGACCTTTGGCCGGAATCGGCTATTGATTCGGGCGTGCTTAAAAATAAAATGATCATTAAGCTGGCCTACTGGTTTGAAAGTTTCATCTACCGGAAGGCGGCGCTGATCAATGTACTGACCCCTGCGTTTTACAATACCCTGAGGGATAAAAAGAACGTACCGGAGAACAAGTTGATCTTTATTCCCAATGCAGCAGACTTCACCTTGTCAGACAATCTGCTGGATACTTTTGACAGGGATGCGTTCCGGGAAGAGCATCGGTTAAATGGTCATTTTGTGATCACTTATGTGGGTGCACACGGGGTAGCCAATGACCTGGAACAGCTGCTGAAAGCGGGCAAACAACTGGAAGATACGCCTGTACTGTTCCTGCTGATAGGGCAGGGAATGGATAAAAAACGCCTGCAGCAGGTAGCCGATGAGATGAAGGTAAAGAATGTACGCTTCCTGGATCCGGTTCCTAAACGGGATGTGTTTAAATACATACTGGCGTCTGAAATGGGTACTTCCGTTCTGAAGAAAGCAGATACCTTCAAAACAGTTTACTCCAATAAAACGTTTGATTATATGGCCTGTAAAAAACCTATCCTGATGGCTATTGATGGCGTATCCAGGGGGCTGGTGGAAACAGCAGGAGCGGGCGCTTATGTAGAGCCTGAAAATATTGCTGAGTACAATCGCATCATCCGGGAATACCTGTTACAGCCTGACAGGATTAAGAGAGAAGGAGAAAGCGGTTTTGCTTATGCAAAGCAGAATTTTGACAGGCAGGTGCTGGCATTGCGGTATATAGATTTCATACAACAGAAAATATTAAAAAACGGTAGTCTGAGTAATGCAGTTGTATAGTAAGATGATAAAGCCTTTGCTGGATGCTGCAATAGCGTTTATCACGCTATTGGCGCTATCTCCCTTGCTTGTTTTGCTTACCGTGTTCCTCTGGTTGGCGAATGAAGGAAAGCCTTTCTTTTTTCAGGCCAGGCCCGGCAGGAACGGGCGGGTATTCAAAGTGGTGAAATTTAAAACCATGAATGATAAGCGGGCGGCCGACGGGCAATTGCTGCCCGATGAAGCGAGGCTGACCCCGGTAGGGAAGTTTATAAGAAAAACCTCCCTGGATGAACTCCCCCAGCTGTTGAATGTTTTGAAGGGAGATATGAGCCTGGTAGGCCCACGCCCCTTATTGGTAGAATATTTGCCATTGTATAATGATGTACAGCGGAAAAGGCATAATGTGAAGCCCGGTATTACCGGCTGGGCGCAGGTGAATGGCAGGAATGCCATCAGCTGGTCTGAGCGCTTTGCGTATGATGCCTGGTACGTAGATAATGTCAGTTTTGCGTTGGATGTAAAGATCCTGCGGATGACGGTACAGAAGGTAATACAATCCGAAGGCATAAGCTCCGCATCATCAGTCTCTATGGAGAAGTTTACCGGGAATGATGCACAATAGTTGAAAAACGATACGAAGACTTTAAACATTACACTTGTGAATACAAAAATCTGGCTTTCATCTCCCCATATGGGAAATAAGGAACTCGAATATGTACAGGAGGCTTTTAGAACCAACTGGATAGCCCCTTTAGGACCTCATGTGGACGGGTTTGAACGCGATCTGGCAGCTTATACAGGTGCAGGTCATGTGGCGGCATTATCTTCCGGGACAGCGGCTTTACACCTGGCACTTATTTTACTGGGCGTGGAAAGAGGGGATGAAGTGATCTGCCAGAGCATGACATTTGCTGCTTCCGCCAATCCTATTGTTTATCAGGGGGCCATACCTGTGTTTGTAGACAGTGAGGAAGATACCTGGGGAATGGACCCTGCACTGCTGGAAGAAGCCATTAAAGACAGGATTGCCAACGGTAAAAAGCCTAAGGCGATCATTCCTGTACACTTATACGGTATGCCTGTAAAAATGGACGAAATACTGGCCATTGCAGCTGCATACGACATCCCGGTGGTGGAAGATGCAGCGGAAGCGCTGGGTGCTTCTTTCCAGGGGAAAGCCTGTGGCACATTCGGCCGCTTAGGGATACTCAGTTTTAACGGCAATAAGATCATCACCACCAGTGGTGGTGGAGCGCTTACAGGAGATGATGAAGAACTTATCAAAAAGGCCAGGTTCCTGTCCACACAGGCCAAGGATGCCGCACCACATTACCAGCATAGCCAGATAGGATACAATTACCGGATGAGTAATGTATGCGCAGGCATCGGCAGGGGGCAGATGGAAGTGCTCAGCGAGCGGGTAGCGCAAAGAAGAGCTAATCATGAATATTACTTAAACCAACTATCTGATTTTCCGGGCATTACTTTTGTTATGGAACCGGAAGGATTTTATTCCAACAGGTGGCTGACTACAATACTGGTCAATCCTGCCGAAAGTAACGGTGTGACCAGGGAGGAACTGAGAATTGCGTTGGAAAAGGAGAATATTGAGTCAAGACCACTGTGGAAACCGATGCACCTGCAGCCGGTATTTGAAACCGCACCTGCTTATACGAACGGGACCTCAGAAAGACTGTTTGACCAGGGGCTTTGTTTGCCCAGCGGATCAAACCTTACTCAGAATGACCTGAACAGGGTAATTAATGTATTCAATGAAGTAATGCAGCCGCAGAAGGTATAGGCGGATAGATGCCGGTATGATAAAGATGTGGTTGCGTAAAAAAAACGTGAACATGAAAAAAGCATTTTTATTACTGGCAGTATTGTCAGGCGCTTTTATGAGCTGCGCACAGGGGCTTATTCTTGTAAAAAACAATGTGGCCGTATCTGGGATCGTTGTGGCAAAAGACGCCAGCGACCAGGTGCGGACTGCGGCGAAGACGCTACAGCAGTATCTGCAAAAAAGTACCGGCGCTACCCTGCCTATCAGAAACCCGGGGCAGGGAACTTCCAATCTGTATATTGGTAAAGGTGCTTATACCCGCATCGGTAATGTTGACCTGGATGACGATGGTTTCCTTCTGCAATCAGTTGATGGGAATAATTTTGTTATCCTTGGTGGCAGTGACTGGGGGACAGAATTTGGGGTATATGATTTCCTGGAAAGATTCGTAGGCGTAAGATGGTTGCTGCCAACGGATCTGGGAACGGTGATACCTAAACTGAATACACTGCAGATCCCTGCTGTTAAGATTGTCGAAAACCCCGTCTTTTTGTCGCGCGCAATTTCTCCCATCTGGATAGATAAAAATACTGTTCCGATGAATCAATGGGGTAGGTTCAACAGGCTGAGAAGCAGGTTAGATGCCTCGCATAACCTGAAGAACCTGTTTCCGCCGGAGAAGTTTTCCAGGTCCCATCCTGAATTTTATCCGATGGTAAAGGGAAAGAAGGTTTTACCTACAACCAATAGCGACCAATCCTGGCAGCCTGATTTTGGTGCCGCCGGTATTGCGGATGCCGCGTCAAAAGAAATTATCAATTGGTTTGATCAGCATAAGGATGCGACGAATTATTCCCTCGGCATTAACGATTCCGGCAATTTCAATGAATCAGGCAATTCCAATGCCCGGGGCCTGGGACAGAAGAATGTGATGGGTTTTACTAATTTTTCCGACGGGTATTATGCCTGGGCAAATGATGTGGTGAGTAAGGTCAGGAAGGTATATCCCGGGAAAAAATACCCCGTACTCGCATATACGTCGGTAGCAGAACCTCCTTCAGATAAAAAAGTTGATAAGGATATCATTCCTTTTATTGCTTATGAAAGGGCGCGCTGGGGCGCCAGGGCACTGAGACAGACGGATCAGGATTTAACACAGCGTTGGGCGCAGGCAGCGGAGTCACTGGGTTGGTATGACTATATTTATGGTCTTACATATCTGCTGCCGAGGGTTTTGTTTCATTCTATGAAAGAATACCTCGCATGGGGTAGCGCACACAAAGTAAAGTACTATTACGGTGAGCTGTACCCGAATTGGGGAGAGGGGCCTAAAGGCTGGATAATAGGAAAGTTGTTATGGAATCCTAACCAGGATGTAGACGCGCTGCTGGACGACTGGTGCAGGAATGCTGCCGGCAAACAGGGCGGCCCTAAGCTGAAGGCTTATTATGCAATATGGGAAAAGTTCTGGTCGCAGGACGTATTCGCCAATGGTGGTAACTCCGACACCAAAAGCAGGATCACTTTCTTTAATCCGTCTTATTTACAGTCAGTGCCGGATGATTACCTTACTCAATCCGATAAATTGCTTGCCGACGCTTATAAACTGGCAGAAACAGATCAGCAAAAACAGCTGGTGACCAGGTTGACCCAGATGTGGACTGTCTACAGGTTGTCTGTGGTAGCGTATAAGAAATATCAGCAAGGGAGAGGGAACTCTCCGGAAGGCAGGCAAAGACTGGAATTACTGCAATCATTAAAGAGCGACCTCCTCTATTCCCTACCGGCCAATTCTATTCTTTCCAGGGCCACAGTGGCAGGTAATGACTGGTGATGCCTCCCAAAAGAAGCTGAGACTCCATTGTTCATGTATTGTAAAATTTAAAATATTAATTGTCTGGGGAAAGAGTTATATAATAACTTTTGTATATTTGATTAATACGATTGTTCCAGACTAATTAATCCTTCTTACTATGGATGTGAAGTAGTAAGAGACCTATCCTATGAACCTATGAAAATCATTGTCCGTCTGTCCCGGCGATGGGAAGCCGTGCGCAGACGTAACTCATTCCTTGTTGGAGGAACTCAAATAACCTGTACCGGCCTGAAGTTTCTCTTTTGTTTATTTATTGCCGGCGTGTCAGTCCGTCCTGTTGCAGCACAGGATATACCACTGGTCAATCCTTCGCTGGAAGATAAGCCCAAGGATAATAAAGCGCCCGCGGGCTGGGTCATTGCCGCACAGACACCGGATGTGCAACCGGGTATGTATAAAGTATATGTGCCGCCCACAGATGGTAAGTCTTATGTAGGCTTGCACAGCGGACCCGGCTATCTGGAAGGTATTGCGCAGGCACTGACAACTGTAATGCGGGGAGGCAGGTCTTATAATATGTCATTCGATTTTGCTTATTATGCTGCTTATGTTTACAAAGGATGTTATGGTAACGTCTCGGTTTACGGGGGAAATGCGCCCGGAGATACAGCTGAGCTGTTATGGAATTCCCGCGAGTTCTATCATACCGCATGGAAGCGTTATTCAGCTAATCTGAATCCGTCGGCAGATTACAAATACCTGGCTATTTACGCCACGGTATCTTCCGCGCAATGTAATAGTAAGTATGGAGTGGTGGCGCTGATAGATAATTTATCTCCACAATTGACAGAGGGGCCACAGATTACTATTGCCGCAACGAATACCTGTAAGGGTGGCAATACAGGGAATATATCAGTGAAGGTAACTGCCGGGACAGGGCCTTTTACATATGAGTGGCTGCCGGGCGGGGAAACGACCAATCAGCTGTCACATCTTGCTGCCGGGGAGTACCAGGTGAAGGTAACGGCAAAAAATGGTCTGAAGATCTCAGGAAAAGTGCAAATAGCGGAGTCCGATCTGACAAGTTCCTTTACGGCGACGGGCGCTTTATGCAATGGAGATGATCAGAACCGTTTGCAGATCCATACAACGGGCGGACAGCCGCCATACCGTTATTATCTGAACAACGCTGAGCAGAGCGTCAGCACACCTGTATTTTATCATTTGCGGGCAGGCAATTATACTATGAAAGTAGAAGATGAGAATGGCTGTTACAACAGGATAGAAGATATCCGCATTACTGAGCCCCCCGCACTTTCCCTGCAAGAGATTTCGATAAAGAATACCAGCTGCAGCAGCGTGCAGGACGGCCGGATCATCCTGACGGCTACAGGTGGAACACCTCCTTATGTGTATAGTATTCCTGCAAGGAATATTACGCAATCCGACAGTACACTGCACCAACTGGGAGCAGGCTGGTATAATTTTACAATATCTGACAGTCATGGCTGCACAGTGGAAGGTCAGGCCGGTATTGCAATGGAATCGAGGGATTGCGCCGTGTATATTCCCACTGCTTTTAGTCCGAACAGAGATGGGGTCAATGATGTGTTCAGGGTGAAGGTAAATGATGCGGTAACAGCATTCAGACTGGCTGTTTACGGACGATGGGGGAATCTTATATTTGAAACAAATGATCCGGAGACAGGCTGGGATGGTGCACAGAAAGGGAGCTTTTTACCGGCAGGCAGTTATGTGTGGGCGCTGACGTATACTGATAGTAAGAAGCAAGCGGTAAAGCAACAGGGTACGCTTGTATTGATCAGATAGGCACTGAACGGAAGTATTTCCGGGCTGGAAAAAAGTTTTCCGGTTCGGAAATTTATCGTAGTTTGAAGTAGGAATGCAAATTTTTCTCAGAAATTAAGGAATATCTTCTGATACGTAAACCACGCGAGAGGATTGTTATATTTTGTCTTTTTACCCCGTTTAAATTCCATATTAGAAACCAATCCCATGAGTCTTCTTACTACTTTAAAATTTCTGGCAAAACATCCGTTAAGTACAGATCGCAAGTTCCAGACCATCTGCCGTTTTATTGGCTGGCAGATTTCCTCCAGACTGACGCCGTATCCGGTCATTTATCCCTTCACTGTAAAGTCGAAATTGATTGTACAAAAGGGAATGTCCGGTGCTACAGGCAATTTATATTGTGGTCTTCATGAATTCCATGACATGGCCTTTTTACTGCACTTATTGCGGTCAGGAGACCTTTTTGTTGACGTAGGGGCAAATGTAGGCGGATATACAGTATTGGCTTCCGGGCATGTAGAAGCGGATACGATTGCCATTGAACCTGCTCCGTCCACTTATGCAAAGTTGCTGGCGAATATCCGCATTAATGATATGGGGGATAGGGTCCATGCCTTAAATATCGCATTGGGATCTGCTGCCGGTGTAGTGAATTTTACAACCTCCCTGGATACTACCAATCACGTGGTAGTGGGAGAGGAGGCCGCAGATACAGTAGAGATCAATATAGACACACTTGACAATGTACTGGAAAATCACTCCCCTATACTATTAAAAATTGATGTGGAGGGATTTGAAACGGAAGTGTTGAGAGGCGCGAAACATACATTGCAGAATGAAAGTCTGAAAGCGATCATTATCGAACTAAACGGTCTGAGTGAGCGGTATGGTGTGGAGAACAGAAAGAATCATGAGGCGCTGTTGGAATATGGATTTCTTCCTTATACTTATGATCCGTTTAAGAAGGAGTTGTGCAGATGCAAAACCTTTGGTGATTTTAATACCATCTACATCAGGGATATAAGTTTTGTGAAAGACAGATTAGCAACTGCAGATAAGGTATATCTCAGGAATCAGGTGATCTGAGACGCTGAGGCAAATAGCATTAAAGCCCGCCTGGTCAAATACCTGGCGGGCTTAATATTGCATAACGTAATTTATTTTTTCCTCGCAATGGTTACCCAACCTGCGCCGGTAGTTACTACTTCGATGTTTTTAATGTTACAGCTGGCGTGAAGGTCCCGTATGCTTTTTTCACTGTAATGATAAACAGAACAGGTATAGCGATACCGGCGAAGCGCCATTCTGAGCCCATTTTTTGGCCAGGACACGACAAACGCTTTGTTAGTAACAGCATCCATTCTCTTGATGAATGAACGGGCATCTTCAATATAATCCAATACACCTGCCGCTACAGATACATCAAAAGTTTTGCGGTCCAGATCATGCTTCATGAAATCTCCCTCAATGAATTTGCAACGATCGGCAACGCCTTCAGCGGCAGCATGTCTTCTTGCATATTCATTCATCGATTCTGCAAAATCAATTCCCAGCAGGAAAGAAGCATCTGAGTTCTTTAGCCAGGTAACACTGTTTACTCCCGGTCCGGAACCTATATCCAACACAGTGGGGCGATTGTATTCCTGTATTGTTTTCAGTGCAACAGCCGTACGTGTGTAAACAGCCTGCCTGAATAGTTTGTCGAAGAAAGAGGGTTTTTTGTAATAATTGGCAAACAAGTCACTGCGGACATCCCAGTACTGTTGGGCTGTGTGTACGTTTTTTGACATTCTCAGCTTTTTTTAAACAGGTAATGAAATTATAACTTTCAAGTAAAGAACTTATTTTAGGCAGGATGGAACTTCTGAACAGGTTCCAGCGCACATTGGTAAGAAAAGTTTTGGTTTTGGAGTAGCTGGTGCCTGGAGGATAATTTTCCCTGCAATTGATATGCCGTGTGTCGAATTCATAAGGATGCAGATACAGCATTACATTCTGTTGCCTGTTGTTCAGTTCCCTGAAAACACGATCTAAATAAAACTTGGGAAAGATCCTCATATAACCACCACCGGCTACCGGTATCTTCTTGCGGTTCTTTTCTATTACCGTCAATGGAAGTTCAACGATTGATCTGCCATTAGGTAATTCATACAGCATATCGTTTGTATTAAAATTGGCGATGCCATACCGTTTAAGCTTAATCGGGAAGATACTGCTGTCGTAGATAAGCCCAAGTTCAGACAGTATTTCCAGCACATACATATTACTTTCATCAATAGAAAAATAGGGGGCCCGGTAACCATAGACAGGCGCTCCTATAATATCGGTGATCAGTTTATAGGAATCTGACAGGTCTTTGTACGCATCCCTTTTGCTGAGGCTCCGCATGTTTAAGTGATGCTGGCCATGCATGGCAATTTCGTGTCCCTGGCTGGCAATCTTCATTACCAGGTCTGGGCGGTATTGCGCCAGCATACCCAGGATAAAGAAAGTAGCCTTCTGGTTTGTCTGGGATAAAATGTCGAGAATAATGTTGGTTTGCCTGTCAATCGTTTTAAGTGGTTGCGTGATCATGGCGCAATGATCTCTGCATAATAGCTGACCAAAATCCTCCCAGTCAATGGAAAGCGTAAACGTGGGGGTATAGCTGTGTTTCATAATATTTTGAGGCTTGTTGGAATTATAGATATTACACGCTGATTCAGGATACGGTGATAATGATACTTAGCTTTGGTTCTTATGTTCTGGTGTTACAAATAAGGTGCTGATAATTCGCGATAAGGTTGATGCTTACAAAGGAAATTTTTTTTTCTTAGAAATTAGTTAACGCCATGTTAATGCGTAGGATAGAATGCTTTAGCAGGCCATGTACTGCAGGAGAGGGAACGCATATTGATATAGGCTCAGCTGTAAAAACAGGGAATGAAGGTCTGTGACAGGCGCCTGAATAGTTGTGTAAGGAGGGTGCCCGATAATGTAGTGGTAACGGGAAATTCGGGCAGGCGCTTAAAGCGCAATGTATAACGACAAGAGAGGTACAAACAACAACTTATTGATGGGTTGTTACCTGCACTGGTGTGTAAGTAACAACCCATAATACAACAAGGAACCCTCGTATTAATGAGATAAGGGGTTGACAATTATTTCACGTGTTGATTCATTTCCTTGGCCAGTTCAAACATTGAGATCTGACTCTTACCGTTGAAAACCTTCTTCAGTTTCTCGTCAGCATTGATCATACGTTTGTTCTGAGTATCCTGCAGATTATGTTCCTTAATATAATCCCAGATCTTTTTAGTCATTTCAGTTCTGGGCAGCGGATTGCTGCCAATAACAGCTGCTAACTCCGGACTAGGTGTCAACGGTGCTTTGAGCCCTTTGCCACCGGCATCTTTGGCTGGTTTCTTTTCCGCAGATTCCTTAGCCGGAGCTGCCTTTGTAGTGCTTTTTGCTGTTTGCTTTGCTGTTGTTTGTTTTGAAGTAGGCATTTGTAAACCTTTTTTATGATTGTAATAATCAAGGAGCCCAAAAATTATGCCCCAATTGGCAGGCCTGAGATATGTTCCGCCGGATGAAGGCGCTAAACAGCGTATGAGGATATGCTCGCGGGTATAGCATTATTGGGCCGGATGTGTTATTTTGTAAAGATCACATTCATCACAATAACCATGTTTCAACCTGTTTTCCGGAAGATCCTCTTCATTCCCGTTATGGCCGTCCTGTGTTCTTTGCTGGCCATGCAACCCGTTAAACCCCGTTTCCGTGTGCTGGCACTGGCGGAAAACGGTGGGCATCATATTGCTTATTCAAAGGCCGCAAAGGGATGGCTGGACAAGCTGGCGGCCGACAGTGGCTTTGCCATTGATTACATTAATAACAGTGATAAGATAGATAGTGCTTTCCTGGCGCAATATCAGTTGTTCATCCAGCTGGACTATCCTCCCTATGCCTGGAAGCCAGCGGCGGTGAAAGCATTTGAACAGTATATATCTGAGGGAAAGGGTGGCTGGATAGGATTTCATCATGCCACATTGCTGGGAGAGTTTGACGGATATGGCTTATGGCCCTGGTTTTATGAATTTATGGGAAAGATCCGCTTCAAAGATTACATCGCTGATTTTGCGGCAGGGGATGTACATGTGGAAGATGCTGCGCATCCTGTGCTGAAAGGTGTACCCGCAGTGTTTAATGTAAAGACGGAGGAATGGTATACCTACGACAGAAGCCCACGTCCCAACGTGCATGTATTGGCCCGCGTGGACGAAAGCTCGTATAAACCCGCTTCTGAAAAGAAAATGGGCGATCACCCTGTTATATGGACAAATACAGCTTACAAAGCCCGCAATGTCTATATTTTCATGGGGCATTCACCTGACCTGTTTGAGAACGGGGCTTACCTTACTTTATTCCGTAATGCCATTTTCTGGGCGGCGGGGAAGTAGCAGGATGCCGCGGAGATGACTATCCAGGGGCCGGAAAGCCATGCTGTAAAGGCCAATATGGCTGCAGTACAACAGATATGTACATTTTATAACCCGGATATGTCCTTTGTTCTGTCAGTGTATTGTAAGTTTTTACGTTTTTCCGAACATTATTTACGCAAAAACGATGATTTGCCTGAGCTGAAAAATCAAACTAAGAATGTATTGACGATTGCGGGAACCGTTAGTCGTAATAAATGGAAAAAGTGAAAAAATGCTGTGAATCTGGCAAAAAACCATCATGCATAATCACGCAGTCATTTACCAGGGATTTCCACTATCCAACAAACGTGTCAGCTCGTATTATGAAGATGATGCAAGAATAAATTTTCGTTAACCAAGGATTAACAACTTTCTAATTAACAAAGTCTTAATATTGCATTAACAATCCTTGTGAGGGTAGCCCCAGTTACCAGATACCAAATAGGATTCGATAACTGGGGTTAACAAACAATGGATGAAAGACCGGCTTTCCATTCATGGTTGGCCGTTTTTTTTTATATATCCCCCCCGGGTTGAAACCGGTTACAAACACACCCCGGGGTTGCACCCCGGGCTACAAACACGCAGCTCCTGACGGAGCTGATCTATGCGACCATTCTTAATATTCCTCTGCATAAAAAAGAGCGTTCTGCGGAACGCTCTTTTACTTTTAAAGTTATATCAAGTTTTTAAAGGCATGGTAGAGGCATAGTAAAGGCAGGGAAATCCGCTACATTCGGCTCCGTCAGGTGCCGTGTGTTTGTAGCCCGGGGTGGTAACCCCGGGGACGGGAAATCCGCTACATTCGGCTCCGTTAGGTGCCGTGTGTTTGTAGCGCGGGGTGGTAACCCCGGGGACGGAAAATCCGCTACATTCGGTTCCGTCAGGTGCCGCGTGTTTGTAGCCCGGGGTGGCAACCCCGGGGACGGGAAATCCGCACATTCGGCTCCGTTAGATGCCGTGTTTGTAGCCTAGGGTGGTAACCCCGGGGACGGGAAATCCGCTGCATTCGGCTCCGTCAGGTGCCGCGTGTTTGTAGCCCGGGGTGGTAACCCCGGGGTGTGTTTGTGCCCGGGTGTGTTTGTACCCGCCGTGTGTTTGTACCCGCCGTGTGTTTGTTCCCGGGGTGGCAACCCCGGGAACGACGAAATCCCCCGGTATCAACCCGGGACGACGGAAGGTTTACATTCGTATTGTTGCAGAATTTACCGGGAATGTGTTCCCCCGTAGCCGATCGCAAATTTGACAAGGGCGTTGGGACCTGAGAGTTGTAATTTCTTGGTGATATTATGCCTGTGATTATCCACGGTGCGTACACTGATGCATTTAAAGGACGCAATGTCCCTGCTGCTCATGCCCCGTGCTATCATATCCAGGATTTTGGCTTCTGTTTTACTTAATCGTTCATTGATGACGGTACCTCTGCCATCGGCATGAATAGGGGGTATTATCGCCTCTTTAACGGGGCCGAGGGTCTCCCTGATATGATGATACCTGCTCAGACGGGATTGAATGCTTTTAAGTAGTTCTTCGCCGCTGAATGGATATACCAGGTAATCATCCGCACCCAGGTTCATGCCCTTTCTCACATTAGGAGAGACATTGAGCCGGTTAAAGAGAATAAAAGGCAGATGTTTCAGGCTTGGATCATCTCTGAGGGTAATAAGAAACTGATAACCGGAGGTATCGGTTACCAATACGTCACACAGGATTAGATCTGGTCGTTGTTTGTTAGTCAGTTGGACGCCTTCTGCAACGGTGTTGGCCGTTATCACATCATAAATTGGCATTAACTGCTGACGGAATTTGCGCAAAATAGCTGCATCTCCTGTTACCAACAGGATTTTCGATGGGGGAGCCTCATGTGTGCCGGAGGCTGCTGGGTAAGGTGTATTCATGGTACATGGTTTATCCCCGGTAAAACAGCTGCAAAAGGCCATTCTGCGGGAATGCTTTATTAGGTTAATGACTCGTCTTCTAATGGTTTAAAAAATTGGCTAGCTCTTTAAGCCTTGCATGATAAGGTCGAATAGTAATAATAACAATCTGATTGAGGCTTTGGAAAAAAGATACGGGATTTTTTAAGCCCCTGGATAAAAGCAGTGGGACGTAAGTAAAGTTAAAGAAATCTTTTTACAACTGATTGATTTAGTATACAAAAAAGGCAATACCACCCAGATATTGCCTTTTTTCATATAGTGATGACTGCGACCGTATTACAGTCTTGCATCTACGAGATCGCGGTCTATACAGGCTTTTGTATCGAAAATAACTGCATTGTTGCGGGCGTGTTTTTTGAAGTCAAATTCCAGGAATTCCCGGTGTGCCACTGCTATGACTATACCGTCATACACTTCATTGCCATGTAACTGTGTCGTGATCTGCACACCGTATTCCCGTTTTACTTCCTCCGGATCGGCCCATGGATCATATACTGTAATGTCCAGCCCGTATTGTTTTAGCTCATGATAGATGTCCACTACACGGGTATTACGTACATCAGGGCAGTTTTCTTTAAAGGTGATGCCCATGATCAGGGCTTTGGCGCCTTTGATCTTATGGTCTTTTTCGATCATCAGTTTAACGATCTTATTGGCTACAAAATAGCCCATCTGGTCATTGACCCTTCTGCCGGACAGTATCACCTGTGGATGGTAGCCCAGGGACTCTGCTTTATGCGCCAGGTAATAAGGATCTACGCCTATGCAATGCCCGCCCACCAGGCCGGGTTTATAACGCAGGAAATTCCATTTGGTGGCTGCCGCTTCTATTACATCATTGGTATCAATACCAATACGGTCAAAGATCAGGGCCAGTTCATTCACAAAGGAAATATTGATATCGCGTTGTGCGTTCTCTATTGCTTTGGAGGCTTCCGCCACTTTGATGCTGGGCGCCTTGTGCGTACCTGCCGTTATGATAGAGGCGTATAGTTCGTCTATACGGGTGGCGATCTCCGGTGTGGAACCGCTGGTTACCTTTTTGATCTTCGTCAGGGTATTGACCTTATCGCCCGGATTGATGCGTTCGGGAGAATAGCCTACAAAGAAATCCCGGTTATAGCGCAGTCCGGACGATTTTTCCAGTACGGGCACACAGTCTTCTTCTGTACAACCGGGGTAAACGGTAGACTCATATATCACGATATCGCCTGGCTTGAGGATGCTGCCCAGCATAGCTGATGCGGTGAGCAGGAAGGTCAGGTCGGGCGACTTAAATTCATCAATAGGAGTGGGAACGGTAACGATAAAGACCTGATGGGCCTTCAGGTCATTTTTATCCGAAGAGAAGCGCAGCCCGGTAGTGGTATGCGGTTGTTGTCTCTGCCGGATGACGGCTTTCAGGTCTTCTATGCTGGCTTCGCGGGTTTTGTCCTGGCCATTGCTGAGTTCCTGCACACGGGTTTCATTGATATCAAATCCCAGCACGTCGTATTGTTTGGCAAACTCGATGGCCAGCGGCAGACCAACGTAGCCAAGACCAATAACTGCTATCATGTAGAGTAGATTATTTTATAGCCTGAGCCGTTGTCGTGAGTGTATTATTTTTAAACGGATAGGTTTCCAGTAGTTTCACCAGTTTTTTGTCTTTAGCAATGGCTCTGATAGCCTGGAGGTGCTTATCGTGATGCAGATCTGTTCCGATGAAGTCCACCAGCTGGTTTTCGATCATCCACTCGGCAGCTTTCTGGATATGTTTACCGTAATAGCCCGCCAGCGACAAAAGATTTACCTGCAGGTAGCAGCCTCTTTGTTTGAAGGTCAGGTATTCGTCTGTTTGCTGGTGGTAATAGTTATACCGCTCAGGATGGGCGAGTATAGGGCGGTAGCCTTGTGCCGACAGCTCAAACAGCCATTGGTGCAGTTGAGGCGGCGCACACATGAAAGATATTTCTACCAGCAGCAACTCTCCGTTGAGAGTAAGCAGGCGGGAGGATTTCATCAGCTCCTCGAAATATTCATCCATGTAGTATTCTGCAGCATGGTGATAGCTCACAGGGCTGTCTTTGGCTTTGAGGGCCTCTTTTACTTCCCGGAAAGGAGCCGCAAGGGTCTCTGCCGAGTTGGGATAGCGGTCTACAATGATATGTGGAGTAGTAATGACCTTTTTGATACCCAGTTCATGTAATGCATCAATGAACTGGACAGCCGTTTCCACATCCTGCACGCCATCGTCCACAGCCGGTACGAGGTGTGAGTGTATATCGGTTTCTATTCCTGCCAGGAATGGAATATGTGCAGTTGCGCTATCAGTTTTTTTACGGAAAAAGAACATAATCAGTGGATCTGGTCTGCTAAGTTACACTTCAAAGTTGAGGGATGCGACTATCTCTTCCAGGAAGACGCGGTCAGTTTCATCAAAATGATTCAGGTGCTCACTGTCTACATCCAGTACGCCAATTACCTGGCCATTGCGGATGATGGGCACCACGATCTCCGATCTTGACAGGCTGCTGCAGGCAATGTGACCTGGAAAAGCTTCCACATCGGGTACAACAAGGGTTCTGGCTTCTGCCCAACTGGTGCCACATACGCCACGCCCTTTTTTGATACGCGTACAGGCCACAGGACCCTGGAAGGGGCCAAGCACCAGTTCATCGCCTTTTACAAGGTAGAAACCTACCCAGAACCAGCCGAATTGCTCTTTTAATGCGGCGGCTGTATTAGCCAGGTTGGCCACCAGGTCCGGTTCACCGGTTATCAATGCGTCTATCTGCGGAATAATAGACTTATATTCTGCTGTTTTATCTCCTTTTACTATGCTCAGATCTTCTGCCATAGATGCAAATATAATGAAACTTGCAGGGAGCGATGCAAAAGGGCAGCAGCCCTGAGATAAAATGAACAAACGGAAAAGATAAAATGAACAAATAAATGCGTAATTTGAAACTGTAAGTTTTAACCCACCGCTGCCGTCAGCAATATCCCTATTGAAAATCCAGCAACCAAAATTCAAACGTCACCTTAAAAGACACCTCTTATGATGAGCATCCACTCCCCGCCGGGCAACGGTATGTTGCTGCTATAAGTGTACTTATGCCAGCCGGAATTCGTTTACATAAATTATGAACCATATATTTGTCATTGTATGAAAGCACAGGTTATATTGGTGAATGAGCTGGATCAGGAAACAGGATTGATGGAAAAAATGGAGGCTCACGAGAAAGGCTTACTTCACAGGGCTTTTTCCGTGTTTATTTTGAATGATCAGGGCGACATGCTGTTACAGCAGCGTGCACTTGATAAGTATCATTCCGGCGGCTTATGGACGAATGCCTGCTGTAGTCACCCGTTACCAGGTGAAACTGTGGAAGCCGCGGCTCACCGGCGTCTTTCAGAAGAAATGGGATTTGACTGTCCCTTACGCGAACTATTCCAATTTACTTACCGCACAGAATTTGACAATGGTCTTATTGAACATGAGTATGACCATGTATGGGCAGGCACTTACAACGGTGCTATCAACCCCGATCCCAGGGAAGTGCATGCATATAGTTATTTACCCGTAAACGAAATTATCCGGTTAATGGCAGAGGTGCCGGAGCAGTTTACCAGCTGGTTCAGGCTGGCTTTTCCAAGAGTTATTGACCAATTAAGGGTCTGATGGCCCTATTCACCTCTTAACCATTTTACTATGCCAACGATCACCTTGCCACGGATAGCCTATCCGTTTCCCTCTTCTATTAACCAATTTGTAACAGCAGCTCACGAACAGAACCGCCAATGGGTACAATCCTTCGGATTTATTACAAGCCCTGAAGCTTTAGCCCGGTTCGACAGATCACGCTTCGCCTGGCTTGCCGCCCGCGCCTTTCCGCATGCCGACTTTCATGAACTGTGTATCATTGCCAACTTCAACACCTGGTTGTTCATGCTGGACGATCAGTGCGATGAAGCACAACTGGGCAGGAAAGCAGTTTCACTGGAACAGGTGACAGACGGCTTCATGAACATTCTGAGACATAATACACCTATTGACACTATTCTGGGCAGGAGTTTCACCGACATATGGGATCGTATGCAAGCCATTGGAGACGCCGCATGGCAGGCAAGATTTATCCGCAGTATGGAAGAATACTTTACCTCCTGCCACTGGGAAGCAGGTAACAGGGCTGCAGGCGTTACTCCTACCGTTGCGGAATACGTCACCATGCGCCCTTATACCGGAGCATTGTTCGCCGATGTGGAAGCGATAGAGATCATTGAAAAAGTATATCTACCCGCTCACATCCTGCAACATTTTATCGTACAACGTCTCGTATTGGCCTGCAATAACATTGTATGCTGGGCCAACGATATCTTCTCCTGCGCCAAAGAAGCCCGGCAGGGAGACGTACACAATCTCGTTTTAGTACTCAGGCATGAACGTAATATCTCCTTACAGGAAGCCGTAGATGAAACTGTGCGGATGCACAATGAAGAAGTGAAACTGTTTACCGCCCTGGAGAAATTGCTGCCTTCCTTTGGCGCTGAACTGGATCAGGAACTGGAAAGGTTCCTGTCTGTACTACGTTCCTGGATTACGGCAAATTATGACTGGAGCTTTCATGATACCGGCAGGTATCAGGTGAGAGAAGTGGAAGTCCTGATAGGGAAATAAATCAGATCAGAGATTGGAATTGTCGGGATGTGAGACCCACGTACCAACGTGCGTCGCGATGGTGTAAAAATCTGGCATCCCGACCCCGGGGTTACGAACCCGGGGTTACAAACATGGGCCTCCTGCGGAGGTGGTGCATGATGCAATCAGTCCGCTTCAGACGGGCTGCGTGTTTGTAGCCCCGGGCCAGGCCTGGGTTGATTTTCATCCCTGGTTCTTCGCTTTTCTCATTCTCTTTTCCAGCAGCTTGCCAATCCACCAGAAAGACAAGGCCAGAATAGTGAAGAACACGCCTTTGTGCGTACGGTCCCAGAGGTATTCAAAATACCGTGTATACAGGTCCAGCAACAAAAATAACACTGCTATATCCCTGACCATGGCATCATGTCTTTTAATACCCCAGATCAGCGCCAGTACACATAATACTGTAAATGCCGCTACCCACCAGAGCAACTGCACCTGTCTTACGTGTTGCCATTCCTCCCAGGAGGCCGAGTTACCAAAAATAGAGATCATCCAGCCGGAAAGGAGCAACAACAGCCAGCTGCCGGTCCATGTGATATCTTTCACCTGTTTGTATAAACGATTATTGCGGAACAACTGATGAAGGCCGGTCATGATAAATGCCAGTAAGATGGTCCGGCAGGGGAGGTTCATGCCCAGGAAGTAGTCGCCGCCGGAGATATAGTAGGTCAGTTTTACATAAGCCGGTATCAGGCATATGAGGGTGGCCGTCCAGAGCAGACGGGAGGACAACAAGATCCCCAGAATGCCGTATGTGGCGGTGGCCAACAGCCAGAATACGCCGTAGTTGCCGTTAAGATATAGCAGTGTCTTTCCCAGGTATACTACGCTGACACCAACACTCAGCACCGGTAGCAGCCAGAATAGCTCCCTGTTAAGGGAATATTCAGGGTGTTTATGCTGGCGGCGGTAGCCGTGAAAACAAAGGGATACGGTCAGTGCCGCAAATAGTGTGGAGATAATGCCGTCTGTGAGGGAAAATCTGAGGCGTAAAACCTCTATCCATTTTTCGTCCAGCACCAGCGACCCGAAGGCCATCAGGGCGCAGGAGATGGCTGCAATGAAGATATACAGCGTCACTACCTGCCAGTCGCCCTCCCTGACCTGCCAGGTCTCTTTCAGCCTGCCTGCCTGCTCCGGCGTGATCAGCGATTCAGATTCCCACTGGCGGATAGCCTTCTGCAGAAGGTGTGCTTCCTTTTTATCTACTTCTAACATGCCTAAATATATGTAAAAATCGTCCACCGGTTCAGGGCATACTGTCATTTATATCGGCAGACTATTGAAATAATGCTTATTTGAGTATCTTGCCCAGCTTTTAATACTATCTAACTTAATGCCACGGTCTGCAGACAGCTATCTGCGGATTTTAATTTCCAGATATGAATCAATTGACTGATACACACCACTTAAAGTACTGGGACTACCTGGTATTCTTAGTCTATTTCGTTATTGTGGCCGGGTATGGTTACTATATCTACCAGCGTAAGCGGGCAAAAACAACCAGTACCAAAGACTTTTTCCTGGCCGAAGGTTCTCTTACCTGGTGGGCGATAGGGGCCTCCCTGATCGCCTCCAATATTTCGGCGGAGCACTTTATAGGACAGTCGGGATCGGGGTTTGCCCTCGGACTGGCTATTTCCACCTATGAATGGATGGCTGCCGCCACGCTCATTATTGTGGCGGTATTTTTTATCCCGGTGTATCTGAAGAATAAGATCTACACCATGCCACAGTTTCTGCTGGAACGTTATAATTCCACTGTGAGCACTATAATGGCCATTTTCTGGTTGCTGGTATACGTATTTGTGAACCTGACATCCATTATTTACCTGGGTGCGCTGGCCATCACTGCTATTTCCGGTATACCATTCCTCTGGTGTATCGTCGGCCTGTCTGTTTTTGCCGTGATTGTGACGCTGGGAGGGATGAAGGTGATCGGTTATACAGACGTGATACAGGTGTTTGTACTGATCGTCGGCGGACTGGCTACTACCTACCTGGCTTTACGCATGGTATCCACTCATTTCGGGTATGGTGAGAATATCCTGAAAGGATTATCACTGGTGCGTGAAAAGGCAGATTCCCATTTCCACATGATCTTCTCGAAAGAACATAACTATTATAAGGACCTGCCAGGTCTGTCTGTACTGATAGGCGGTATGTGGATCAATAACCTGAATTACTGGGGATGTAACCAGTACATCATTCAGCGTGCCCTCGGAGCTGATCTCAAAACAGCCCGCAGCGGTATTCTGTTTGCTGCATTCCTGAAACTGTTGATCCCTGTGATAGCCGTACTGCCGGGTATTACCGCTTATGTGCTGTTCCAGGAAGGTGTGTTCAACGAGGAACTTCGCAACGCTGCAGGCGTGATAAAACCGGATCAGGCGTATCCGACCTTAATGAACCTGCTGCCGGAAGGACTGAAAGGACTGGCCTTTGCCGCATTAACAGCTGCAATCGTTGCATCATTGGCGGGTAAGGCAAACAGTATCTCTACTATTTTCTCGCTGGATATTTATCACCGTTATTTCAACAAAGAGGCTTCTGAAAAGCAGCTGGTGAAAGTGGGCCGTATCACGGTGATCGTAGCCATGGTGATAGCCAGCCTGGTGGCTCCGGCCTTAACCACGCTGGATCAGGCCTACCAGTTTATACAGGACTATGTGGGCTTTATTTCCCCGGGGGTACTGGCGATCTTCCTGTTGGGCTTCTTTTGGAAACGGACCACTTCGAAAGCTGCCCTGGCAGCGGCAGTGCTGACCATACCATTATCTACCCTGCTGAAGTTCCTGCCTTTATGGATGGACCTGTCTCCCTTGTATAACCTGGGGCTGGCGGTGCCTAATGAAAACGGCGTATATGAAATTCCGTTCCTCGACCGTATGACCATGGTGTTTGTAGTGCTTGTGTCGCTGATGATCATCATCACATTGGTAGACAGCAGGAGCAAGTTGCAGAAACGTGTGATAGAGATTGACCGGTCTTTGTTCAAGAGCTCTCCGGGCTTTATTGTAGGAAGCGTGATCATCATGGGTGTATTGGCAGCTTTGTATACTGTATTCTGGTAGCCGTTAAACAGACTATATGTTTATAAAAAGGCGTTCTGATAACTGTATCAGGACGCCTTTTTTGTAAGACATGATCTACTCCCGTGGTACAAATCCGGTCAGACTTCGCATGAGATTCGCTTCGACTATACTGCGACGCCCTAGCTATAGGCGCTATAGTCATGCATTACACCTGCTGTTCTATAGCGAACGCTATAGAACAGTGCCTGTAAAGCTATAGTAAGGAGCCTGTAGGCTATGGTCTCCACCGGATCTCTACCGAATACATACCGAATACAGACCCTCTCCGGAGGCCACAATGGTCATCCACCTGAGAGCATATTTACCCGCATATATTATTTGTGGAAATCGATTGAAATATGTAAATTAGAAGTGCAGACGATCTATTCTCCAACATTTCAATTATCCACGAATTATGAATGCAAACAACTTTTCTGGTGAAGAATTAAATCCATTGCAGAGTATAGAACAATGGGAAGATGATGTGGTATTGCGCTATCCCGAGCCAGGGGTTGCAGAAACGGCCAGATCCAAAGAGGAATACAGGAATTATGACAATCCGGGCAGGGACACCGTGCGCGAGTTCTACCGCCTGAATCATAAATATCAGACTTACGATTTCGTGCAGGAGAAGAAGAAAGAGTTCCTGGCTTTCAGCAGAAAGGAAATGCCGGTTTGGGGTGCAATGGAGTTCCTGAACACCCTCGTGGACGATTCTGATCCGGACATTGAACTGGATCAGTTACAACACCTGTTGCAGACGGCGGAAGCGATCAGGGCCGACGGTCATCCTGACTGGTTCGTACTGACCGGCTTCATCCATGATATGGGCAAGGTGCTTTGCCTTTTTGGGGAACCGCAATGGGCCGTAGTGGGAGATACCTTCCCGGTAGGCTGCCAGCACTCCGATAAAATAGTATATCCTGAATTCTTTGCCGACAATCCTGATGCAAAGGATGAACGTTATAATACCAAATACGGGGTATATAGCCCCAACTGCGGACTGAATCAAGTGGACATGTCATGGGGACATGACGAATATCTTTACCAGATGATGAAGGATTATCTGCCTGAACCGGCGTTATACATGATCCGTTATCACTCTTTCTACGCACAGCATCGTGAGGACGCCTACGCGCATCTGATGAATGAGCATGACTATGAAATGTTTGAATGGGTGAAGAAATTCAATCCGTACGACCTCTATTCAAAGAGTCCTAAACCTCCTGTAATAAGCGAATTAAAGCCATACTATGAGGATCTTATAGCAAAATATTTACCTGTTACAATCAGGTTATAAATTGCCATTTGTGTTTAAAAACGGAAAGGCAGACCTGTGATGGGTCTGCCTTTTATGTTGTAACAAAGTGCTGTTATACTAATGCATCATACAGGATCTCCACCGGGTGCATGGATTTACGGCCGGTGCCGTCTTTTACCTGGTGCCTGCAGCTGGTGCCGGGGGCTGCAATGATCGTTTCCTCCGCTGCATTACGCACCGCCGGGAATAATACCAGCTCACCGATCTGCATAGAAAGGTCATAATGCTCTTTCTCATATCCAAAAGAACCGGCCATACCGCAACAGCCGGAAGGAATGATCTCCACGGAATAGTTAGCGGGCAGTGACAGGATATTTTTACTGTGCAGTGGGGTGGACAATGCCTTCTGCTGACAGTGACCATGCAGTTTGATCTGCTTTTTCTCACTGGTAAAGAGCGTGGCAGGGAGATTGCCGGCAGCAGCTTCTTTACTCAGGAATTCATCTATCAGGAATACATCCGGAGAAAGTTTCTTAGCCTTTTCTCTCAGTTCTTCCCTTACCAGGTCAGGATATTCGTCCCGGAAGCTGAGGATGGCTGAAGGCTCTACGCCCAGTAATGGCACATCGTTATTAATGATCTCACTGAAGATGCGTACGTTTTCCTCTGCGAAGTTGCGGGCCTTACGCAGCAATCCTTTTGACATCCAGGCGCGGGCGCTTTCAGGATGTTCGATCATTTCTACATCATAGCCCAGGCGGTGCAACAGTTTAACGGCCTTAATACCGATATGCGTGTCGTTGAAATTGGTAAATTCATCGCAGAACAGGTATACCTTTTTCTTAACGGCAGATAGCGGCGTCTTTTCACGGGGCCACTGTTTTTTGAACCAGCTTCTGAGCGTAGTGGATTGCAGTTCCGGCAGGGAGCGTTTCTGTGCAAAGCCGGAAGTTTTCTTAATCAGGTTACCGGTAAGCGGCGTATTCACCATCCAGTTATAAATACCCGGCGCTATAGCGGCCAGGCCATTCATGCGGTTGAAATTGCTGATCAGTTTTGCCCTGAACGGAACACCATTGGCATCGTGATAATGCTGGAGGAACTCCATTTTCAGTTTGGCCATATCTACGTTAGAAGGACATTCTGACTTACAGCCTTTACAAGCCAGGCAGAGGTCCAGTACTTCATAGATCTCTTTATGATCGAAACGGTTCTCTTTATTGGAATGCGTCAGGAATTCCCGGAGGATGTTCGCCCTGGCACGGGTAGTGTCTTTTTCATTGCGGGTAGCCATGTAGCTGGGGCACATGGTACCACCGCTTTTTTCTGTTTTACGGCAGTCGCCGGAGCCATTACATTGTTCCGCATGCTGGAGAACGGTCTGTTGCGGGAAGTGGAATACGGTCTTCAGCTGAGGAACTTTCTGTCCGGGTTCATACCGCAGCATGCTGTTCATGCTGGGGGTATCAACGATCTTATTTGGATTGAAGATATTCTCGGGGTCCCAGGTGTATTTCAGCTCACGTAAGAGGGTATAGTTTTTCTCACCGATCATCTGGCGGATGAATTCACCACGCAGACGGCCGTCGCCATGTTCTCCACTGAGGGAGCCTTTATATTTCTTTACCAGGGTGGCTATTTCTTCCGCGATCTTCCTGAACAGGAGATTACCTTCTTCCGTTTTCAGGTTGATGATAGGACGGAGGTGAATTTCGCCGCTACCGGCATGTGCATAATGGACGGCGTAGAGGCCATATTGCTTCAGGATATCGTTGAAATCGCGGATATAAGCCGGGAGGTCATCGATATCGATAGCGGTATCCTCGATGACAGGAACGGCTTTTTCGTCGCCAGGCAGGTTACTCAGTAGTCCCAGGCCGGCTTTACGCAGTGTCCATATCTTTTTGGTGTCCTCACCGAACAGCAGGGGGAAGTGATACCCCAGTCCGGCCGCCTGTAATTCCGCAATAAGCCGGTCGGCGACTTCCGTAATGGCTTCCCGGGTATCCCGGCAGAATTCCACAACGAGGATGGCGCCAGGGTCACCCTGTACAAAGAAGCGGTTCTTGCTCTGCTCAATGTTATCCTTGGTACATTCCAGTATGTAGTGGTCAATCAGTTCACTGGCGCTTGGTTTAAATTGCATAGCAATAATATTTGCGCGCAGGGACTCGTCGATGTTATTGAAATGTATGCAGAGCAGCCCGGTTTCTTTGGGCGGCAGTGGTGATATGTTTACTTTGATCTCTGTCAGGAAGGCAAGGGTACCTTCAGAACCTGCGATCAGTTTACAAAAGTTAAAGTCTTCTTTGCCGGCAGTGAAAGGGGCTGTTTCCAGCAGCAGGTCTACGGCATACCCGGTGTTACGGCGGGTGATGCTGGGTTTGGGAAATTCCCTGCGGATCTCTTCCTGGTTGCTATGGTTGCCCAGCATGGTACGGACCTGACGGTATACGGTTGTTTCCAGGCTGCCGTCATTCTTTTCACAGCGGGCATGGAACTCGTCGGCTGAAATGGTATTGAAGACCACGTCTGACCCGTCACTGAGTATAGCCTTTACTTCCAGCAGGTGTTCACGGGTGCTGCCGTATACCACCGAGTTGGAACCGCAGGAGTTATTACCGACCATTCCGCCTATCATCGCCCTGTTGGCGGTGGAGGTTTCTGGTCCGAAGTAGAAGCCATAGGGCTTGAGGAACATGTTCAGCTCGTCTCTGATGACGCCTGGCTGTACCCTTACCCAATGTTCTTCTGTATTGATTTCCAGTATCTTAGTGAAAGTTTTTGAAACATCTACTATAATCCCGTTTCCGACTACCTGTCCTGCGAGGGAAGTACCAGCAGTACGGGGGATGAGTGAGGTTTTATTGGCGCGGGCAAAAGCGATCAATGTCTTTATATCCTGTTCATTTGCCGGAATAGCCACAGCCAGTGGCATTTCACGGTAGGCTGATGCATCGGTGGCGTATAGGGTACGCATGGTGTCATCGTCATATAGTGTACCCGTCAGATCACGGGCCAAGTCCCTAAGCTGTTCTCGCATATTATTAAACTTCCCTTTTCAGAGAGTAAAATTAATATTTAGAAAGTTGGGACACAACTACAATCCGAATTAAGTTCCATTTGGTGCCGCGTGCTGGCCGCATCAGAACAGGGAATTCTGCTGGGCGATGAACTCCGGTTTCTGCAATTGTATGCCGCACACCTCCTTAAACTTG
Source organism: Chitinophaga sp. CF418 (assembly GCF_900142925.1). GTDB lineage: Bacteria > Bacteroidota > Bacteroidia > Chitinophagales > Chitinophagaceae > Chitinophaga. The sequence continues at coordinate 56,297 of NZ_FRCN01000008.1, read as the reverse complement.
TCCACCAGGTAAACGGTCAGTTCGGGAGAATAAGCCTCATCATGCATGTGCATGAAGAAATAAAGCTCTTTCAGGCCTTGTTGGAGCCAGTAGTGCATACGGTTCACCCAGTCGTCGATACGGACGTAATCGGTGGGATGCAGGCTGTTGCCCACAAAACGGATAAAGGCTTTGGCAATGGGCATATGCATGTGGGCACAGTCCCGCCGGCCTGAGGTATCGGTAATAATAGCGCCTACATTGAGTTTATGCAGGGTGTTGAATAGCTCGTCTCTTGTGGCGGCGTCGCTGAACCAGTCCGGATGCCGTACTTCCAGGAAGAACTGCAGGTCTTTTGGCAGGCTTTCCAGGTAGCGGAACAGGTTATCCTTTCTTTTAGGGGAATATTTATCGCTGACCTGCAAAAAGATAGGCCCCAGATGGTCGCCAAAGGCGAGGATACCTTCCAGGAAGGAAGTGGTCTGGAGGCTGGCATCTATGAGGTTGCTGTAATGGCTGATAGACTGCGGTACTTTAGGGCAGAATTTAAAATCCTTTCCCTGGGCGCGGACATCCCATTTTTCGATGGCTTCGGGGCCATATATCTTGTAATGGGTAGCATTCAGCTCAATGCTGTTGTAGTGATGTACATACTCATCCAGGAAGTTGGCTTCTTTGGTGCCTTTGGGATAGATCTTCCCGATCCATTCCTTACGGCCCCATTTTGCACAACCCAGGTAGATCTTTGGTTGCTTAACAGGTTTCCCCTTGAGAGCGATTTTATTAAACGCCGGTTCAGCCGGCAGTTTGAAATCTATTTCATCCAGCAGAGCCGGATCAACACGACCAAAATCCATAACGAAGTGAATCTTTCTCCGAAGGTAATGCATTATGCTTTTATACGGAGTATTCCGCATTTCGGGGCCAGCCGGCCCCATATGAGGGGATAATGGGACAATAACAGGAAACTAACTGTAACGGGGGGATTAAAAAAACGCTTGTTCAAATGTGATGTTATATAAAGAGATTGGTTTAAATTACACCACACTCAGGATTTAGATCAGCAGTGTATTGCAGGATGGGCGCAACCAAATAAAATTTGGAGAATCCTTTGTAATATGCTTTTTACAAGGTAATTTAAAAGAACAGTTATAATCATTTAGCATGGAGATTTTACACGTTAGCGCGGAGTGTTACCCTGTAGCAAAAGTAGGAGGTCTGGCCGATGTGGTAGGGGCATTGCCTAAGTACCAGTTCCAGGCAGGGCATATAGCCAAGGTGGTGATGCCTGCATACAATACCCGTTTCTTTCACACACACGAATTTGAACTGGTCCACCAGGGCGGTTGCTGGTTAGGGCATAATTGGTACCACTTCAATGTTTGGAGAGAGGTTACCAATATGCTTGGATTTGATCTTTATATGGTCGATATCCCGGGGCTGCTGGACACCGAAAGAGTGTATGGCTATTACAATGATACGGAACGCTTCCTGGCCTTCCAGGTAGCTGTACTTGACTGGCTGAATGAATGGCAGCATCAGCCGGACGTTGTGCATGTACATGATCACCACACCGGGTTGATCCCATTTATGATGACCCACGCTTACAAGTATGAGCGTTTAAGAAATATCGCTACTGTTTTAACGATACATAATGCCCAATACCAGGGTCAGTTTGGCTGGGACAGGTTGTACCAGCTACCTGGCTTCGATCTCTGGAAAGCCGGATTACTCGGCTGGGAGGGAGCAATTAATCCGCTTGCCGCCGCTATCAAATGTGCATGGCGGTTCACGACGGTGTCACCCAATTACCTCGAAGAATTATATACCGGCGCCAACGGTTTGGAGGATTTACTGAACTATGAAAGGGGTAAAGCTGTTGGTATATTAAATGGTATAGATACTGTGATCTGGGACCCTGCTACAGATCCTATGCTACCAGTTCACTATGATAAGCAAACATTCGTAAAAGGAAAGCGCGACATAAAGCAACAATTATGTGAGCAATTCAACCTCGATCCGGAACTCCCGCTAATATCCTTTATTGGCCGTCTCGTAGGGGAAAAAGGAGCAGACCTCTTGCCTGAAATCATTGGCAGGTCTATCTATGAGCAGAAACAACAAGTGAATTTTCTATTGTTGGGAAGTGGCGATCCACATGTGGAATGGTCATTGCAGCAGACAAGAATATATACTGAAGCCAATTTTAATGTGCAGTTTGGATATGATGAAGCACTGTCACATAGAATTTACGCAGGCAGTGACTTTTTGCTGATGCCAAGCCGGGTGGAACCATGCGGATTGAACCAGATGTATGCATTGAGATACGGTACAGTCCCCATTGTTCGCAGTGTAGGAGGATTAAAAGATACTGTAACAGACTTCGGTGATCCTAAGGGATTTGGTATCCGCTTTATACATGCAGCTGCATGGGATGCCTGTCTTGCAGTAGGTCGGGCTGTAGAGTTGTACGGAGATACTGAAAAATTGCATGATATCTGTGAAACCATCATGCAGCTTGACCACTCATGGGATACTGCAGCGGAAGAATATCTGCAGTTATACAGCTCAATAGTAATACAGAGACCAGCACCCAAACACTGAAACAAAGAATCGTAATATATGTCTAACGCAGTTATCTCCCTTATCTTAGGCGGCGGATCCGGCACCCGCTTGTATCCCCTTACGCGTAAGCGATCAAAGCCTGCCGTGCCGGTAGCCGGTAAATACCGCCTCGTGGATATTCCCATTTCGAATTGCCTGAACGCCGATATGAACCGTATTTTCGTGCTGACCCAGTTCAACTCTGCGTCACTGAATAAGCACATCAAAAATACCTACCATTTCAGCCACTTCAGTAAGGCATTCGTGGATATCCTCGCTGCAGAACAAACGCCCGATAACCCGACCTGGTACCAGGGCACCGCGGATGCCGTGCGTCAATGCCTTCATCATATCGACAACTACGAATTTGAATATGTGCTCATCCTTTCCGGCGACCAGCTCTACCAGATGGATTTCCGCGAAATGCTGCAGCACCATATAGAAAGTCAGGCAGAGGTTTCCATTGCCACCATCCCGGTGAATGCCAAGGACGCTTCTGATTTTGGTATCCTGAAAACGGATGACAAAGCCCTGATCACTTCCTTCACAGAAAAACCCAAACAGGATGTGCTGGCGCCCTGGGCCTCTCCTGTAAGCGAGGAGATGCAGCAGGAAGGCAGGATATACCTGGCCAGCATGGGTATATACATTTTCAGCCGTCAGACGCTGTATGACCTGTTGAATGGTCAGGAAGCAGCTACCGACTTCGGTAAGGAGCTGATCCCTTATGCCATCAATGCTGACATGAAAGTAGTGAGCTACCAGTATACAGGCTACTGGACAGATATCGGTAATATCAGCTCCTTCTGGGAGGCAAATCTTGGCCTGACAGATGAAATACCGAAGTTCAACCTCTTCGATGAGTCCCAGATCATCTATTCCCGTGCACGCATGCTGCCACCGGCAAAGATCTCGGGCACGCTGAAGAATACTATAATCTCAGATGGTAGTATCATTCTCGACAGCCACCTGGAACGTTGCGTGGTGGGTATCAGGACCCGTATAGGCCGGAACTCTGTTATTACCAACAGCTACGTGATGGGAAGTGACTTCTACCAGACGCTGGAAGACCTGGAGAAAGCCCAGTCCAAAGGACATCCGCCAATGGGAATCGGAGATAACTGCCGTATCAATAATGCCATTATAGATAAGAATTGCAGTATCGGCAATAATGTGCTGATCAATGTGGGTGGAACTGTGTTGCCTGACGGCGACCATGAACTGTATGCCGTGAAGGATGGTATTGTGGTGATCAAGAACGGCATGGTATTGCCCGATGGATTTGTGATCTAGATAATCTGATATATACAGGAACGAAATGCCGCGGAGATGCTTCGCGGCATTTCTTATTACAGATGCTTTTTTTCCTCCGCTCCTTCCATATTTTAACCATTCGTAATTCGTAATTGATGATTCGTGATTCATTCCCTACCTTCGTGCATCAAAAGAATCAGCGCTTAGCGTATGGAGCAACCTGTAAGTCATATCCCGTATGGTAAAACCGGGTATTTCAATCAATTGGTAATAGATTTTCTGGCCGAGCATCCTAATCTCCGACCTTTTTATAAATATTCCCCAGTACATCCTGATTTTGAGGCAGTTATACAGGCAAAAAAGCTTTTCCCACAACAGCGGGACGTCCTGGTAGCTGCACTGCAGGAACAATACGAAGGACTGGACATCACCGATAGTGTTCGCAGTAATATTAACAGCCTGCTGGACCAGCAGACCTTCACCGTTACCACTGCACACCAGCCCAACATCTTCACCGGTTATTTATACTTCGTCTACAAGATATTGCAAACCATTAAGTTAGCTAATCAGCTCAGGTCGCAATATCCACAGTATAATTTCGTGCCTGTTTATTACATGGGCAGTGAAGATGCTGACCTGGATGAACTGGGACACGTCTATATCGACGGCAAAACAATCACCTGGCCAACTGACCAGCAGGGAGCCGTGGGACGCATGCAACCGGAAGGTTTTGAGGAGCTGATCGAAAAGGTGAAAGCGGCATTGGGCTATGGCGCATATGCTGAAGAACTGATCGGGTTGTTAAAGAAGGCCTACCTCGGCCACGCAAACATCCAGGCGGCCACACTCTATCTGGTTAACGAACTCTTTGGCCGTTACGGACTGGTAGTACTGGTACCGGACAATCCGAAGCTGAAGAAACTGTTCGTACCTGTGATGCGGGATGAATTATTCAATCAGCATTCTTACCGGATCGTCAATGAAACAATAGAACAACTCTCCAAACATCATAAAGTGCAGGCTAATCCCCGGGAAATAAACCTGTTTTACCTGACAGAAACCTCCCGTGAACGTATTGTGCAGGTGGGGGACATCTGGAAGGTATTACACCTGCCGGTTGAATTTACTGCCGCCAGCCTGGAGAAAGAGCTGGAGGAACATCCTGAAAGGTTCAGTCCTAATGTGATACTGCGTGGCATGTTGCAGGAAACGATCCTGCCTAATATTGCTTTCATTGGTGGCGGTGGGGAGATTGCCTACTGGCTGGAGCTGCAACAGTTATTTGCTTATTACAGGGTGCCATACCCTGCGCTGATATTGCGTAATTCCTTCCTGCTGACAGATGGTGCTTCACAGGAACGCCTGCGGAAGCTCGGACTGACGGTTACTGATCTTTTTGAAGATACAGAGGAGCTGGTGAACCGTTTTGTAAAGGAAAATACCAATGCCGCGCTGGTATTAAAAGATGAGTATGCAGCGGTAGAGAAACTGTTTGACGAACTGGCACAGAAAGCCAGGGAGATTGACGTGACTTTGGTGGCTTCTGTAGCAGCGGAGCGTACCCGGGCCGTAAAATCCATCGGAAAACTGGAACATAAGTTTCTGAAGGCGGAAAAGAAGAAATTCGGCTGGCAGACGGAGCAGATCCGTAACCTGAAGGTTAGACTGTTCCCCGCAAACTCTTTACAGGAAAGAAAGGAGAACTTTATGCCCTGGTATGTACAGCAGGGGCCAGCATTCTTCGATGTATTGCTGGAGCATATAGATCCGCTGTGCGACCAGTTTGGTATTATTTATCAGCAATAGTCTTATCGATCGTCTTCTTCATATCTTTAAGCAATGAGAACATGGCATGGAGTTGGTCGCGGACCATCTTCGTTTCCAGCATTTCATCGCGGACAGGTGTATCTCCTTTACCCTGGTTAATCTCTTCCTGTCTCCGCTGGTAGAGTGTTTCGAGTTCCACATCCAGTGTTTCAAAAGCCTCGAGACTCGTAGACAGCTGTGCAGACTTGTATGTTGGGTCTTCCTGCAGTTTTATGATACAGTCAAAGTGCTCATGCATCTGTTGATTGATCAGTTTATATTCCGGCTTGGGGAAATGAACGCCATGTAACAATCCATAGTTAGCCAGTGCCGCAATATGCGACATCATGGAATGGCTTAATACCACGAAATGATAGATCTCCGAGCCATGTAACTGTTTACTTTTAGGTTCAGACAGCATCCGCTGAAAGGCTGACATGAGGTTAGCCGCGCTTACATTGGTATCCTTTCTCGCCAGTTTATAATCATTCATTACAAATTCCTGTCCGGTATACAGCCGCATTACCTGGTTAAGGTAACGGGCATTATCCTGTACCATTTTTGTCATATAGTTCGGCAGGTAATTATGCTCCCAGCTGGGCCACAGCAACAGGCTGGCCAGGAAGGCGATACTAACGCCTATAAACGTGTCCAGTACGCGCAGTTCTGCGTTCTGCAGGTGTGCGGGATGCAGGAAGTGTAAGAGAAAAATGACAAAGGGCGTTACAAAAAATACGCTGAGTGTATACTGCTGCGTCATAAAACTATAGGCGCCCAGGATACAGATCAGCATCAGGATGAATATGAGGGGAGGATTATTGGTCAGGAACAGTACGCCTGCGGCAAATAATGCCCCGGTAATGGTACCGATGATACGCTGATAGCTCCGGGTTTTACTGATGCCGAAGCCCGGCTTCAGGATAACCACAATGGTGAGCAGTACCCAGTACACCCTGTCCAGGTGAAATACCAGTCCCAGCAGGTAACCGGTCACGGCCGCAATACTCACACGCAGGGCATGCCGGAAAATGTGCGACTGGAAGGTCAGGTTGTTCAGCAGGGTTTCCAGGTCATAGCGGTTGCGGGTAGTGAAACTGGACAGCTGTATCCGCGGATCAATGATCTCATCTTTTACCCTTTCCAGCCTGGTGAGCCGGTGCAGGTTGTAGATACGCTGTGTCATATCCTGAAGATTATGAAGGATGTTGGTCAGCGTGATGAGCTTTGTACGCTCTTTGAACGTTGGCAATGTTCTGCGGATATCCGCGATGGCATGCTGTACTTTCTCTATTTCGTACCGGAGGTTCGCTTTGGGCAGAGAGCGCTGTCCGGCTGCCACAGCTGTTCCGATCAATTGTAACTCGGATGCGTACTGGAGGATGAGGGTATGGAATTTCTCCAGGATCTCCGTTTCCCTAAAATCTTCATGCAGTGCCTGGTAGTCTGTCTGCGAAGCCATGATCTGTTCCTGGAGGTCTACAATATCCAGGAAAATGAGCACCATGCTTTTATTAATACTGGTGGATCCCTGCTGTGAGGAACGGCGTTTGAGCAGCAGTTCGCGGACAGCTTCCTGCTTTTCGCTTACCACCACCTGCTGGGCCAGTACCGATTTATAGATCTCATCGAAGTGCTTGTCTGCTCCCTTTTCATAGAATCCTGCCCTTTCTTCCAGGTAGCGGGCGGTTTCCATGATACATTCCGACAGCATCTGTTGTACGCTCAGGTATGGGCGGATCTGCCAGAGCAGGAGGGCGAGAAAGCCGTACCAGACGCTTCCTCCTAAAATAAGGATGCAATGGATAAGGGCCTCACCAGGACCAACGGGCGTTTCTCCCAGTATAGACACCATTACGAGCAGGCAGGCGATGCCAATATTACCACCCCGGTTGCCATATACCAGCAGCATGCCGTTGGCAAAGCAACAGGCGAGTATCCAGCCCGTCATAAGAATGGGATAAGGCGCTATCAGGCTGGTGCCAACAGCCGTGAAGAATATGAAAGCGATGGCGGTCAGGATGCCGTTCCGTTTATGAAGTGCAGTACCGGGAACGTCTGAAAGGGCCGTAGCCAGTGCGCCGAGGGAAACCACAATACCCATGGGGAGGTCGCCCATAATGGAAAACGCTACAGACGGTACCACCACACTAATGGTAGTACGTAATCCTGTACTGAAATGATAACTGTAAATGAAATTCCTGACTTCCTGAACCCAATGCCGCATCTGGAAAAATTAATATATGCAAAGTTATTTAAATCGCTGATAAGCAAAAAGAATGCTGGCCAGGGCGCAAGGCAATCCTCTGTTTACGGTATATTAGTTAAATATAATACTACAGCAACAAACCACTGATCAATCATTCAATGCAATTTATACACAACTGTGTATAATTAAATTCTAACCGGGACATGGTTGTCTGATAAATTACTGTTTTCTTTGGAAAAATAAAGGTTACAGGCTTGGATTAAGATACTGATTATCAGAAAAAGGAGATTAATAGTCTGGTAAAAATGCATTATTATGGTATGATTAGGCAAATCCTGGTCATAAATCAGAGAAATCATAGTTATCTTTGACGGCTTAAAAAAACAAAGCAAAGCAATTGTGCGTTTAAAGACATTAGAAATCAAAGGCTTCAAAAGTTTTGCTGACAAAACCGTATTACACTTCGATGAGGGGGTAACGGGGGTAATAGGCCCCAACGGGTGTGGCAAAAGTAATATCATTGACTCCATCCGCTGGGTGATCGGGGAGCATAAAATCAGTAACCTGCGTTCGGAGAATCAGTCAGGACTGGTGTTTAACGGCTCCAAAACACGTTCTGCAAGTGGTATGGCCGAAGTGAGCCTCACGTTCGAGAACACCCGCAATGTATTGCCAACCGAGTTCACTACAGTTACCATTACCCGCAAGTTTTACAAGAACGGTGATAGCGAGTATCGTCTGAACGATGTGGCCTGCCGCCTGAAAGACATCCATAACTTATTTATGGATACTGGTGTCAGTACTGACTCCTATGCCATCATTGAGCTGGGTATGGTGGACGATATAATCAAAGATAAAGAGAACAGCCGCCGCCGCATGCTGGAACAGGCTGCCGGTATTTCCATCTATAAAACGCGTAAAAAGGAAGCCAAATCCAAGCTGGATGCTACGGAGGGTGACCTGAACCGTATTGAGGACCTGCTGTTTGAGATCAATAACAACTTAAAGACCCTCGAAGCCCAGGCACGTAAGGCCGAGCGCTTTTACGAGGTGAAAAAAGAATATCGCGAGATCAGTATAGAATTGGCAAAAGCCGCCCTAGAAGGATTTAATGTCACGTTTAAAGAACTGACAGATGAACAACAGGCGGAAAGTGACAGGAAACTGGCCCTGGAAACGGAGATCTCCTCCGCAGAGGCCAGTGTGGAAGAAGATAAACTGCATTTCGTTGCCAAGGAAAGAGAACTGCAGGTGCTGCAGAAATCCTTCAATGAACTGGTATCTACCATCCGTACCAAGGAAAATGATAAGAACCTGGCCAGCCAGCAGCTCACCTACCTGAAAGAGCGGGAACGCAATATCAGCCAGTTCCTCAATAATGCAGAGGGACAGTTGCAGGGACTGACAGATTCCATTGCTTTTACCGAGACACAGGTGGAGGAAGAACAGGATGCGTTTGAGTCCTTACAGGACCAGCTGGAAGGATTGCAGGAGATGATGGACGAGAAGAAGGAAGCGTTCAACCAGAAGAAACTATCCCTCGAAACCCTGCGCCGTGACCAGCAACAATGGCAGCGGCAGCAGTTCGAAGCGGAAAAGAAAGTGGCGGTAGCCGATACTTCCGTACAGAACCTGCAACGCAGTATACACCAGTTACAGGACGAAAAGGCCGGTCGTCAGTTGCAGATCACGCAACTGGAAGAAGAGAAGGTTGGGCTCCAGGAAACGCTGCAGGACCAGAAAGCAGACCTGGAAGATATGGTCGCTTTCCAGGAAGAGACCAAAGGAAAGATCCTGACCACCCAGGGAGAAATAGAAGGTCTGCGCGATAAACTGGTAGACGAGAACCGTGCGCTGGACCAGAAGAAGAATGAATACGACCTGTTAAAATCCCTTGTTGACAGCCTGGAAGGTTATCCTGAAAGTATCAAGTTCCTCAAGAAAAATCCAGACTGGAATAATACTGCTCCTATCCTGAGTGATATTTTCTTTTGTAAGGAAGAATATCGTACTTGCGTGGAGAATCTGCTTGAACCTTATCTAAACTACTATGTTGTAAATAATGCAGCAGAGGCAGTACAGGCCATCCGCTTACTGGATGATAATAAGAAAGGTAAAGCCAACTTTTTTATCCTGGACCAGTTCCACCAACCGGTTGGAAGCCTGTTTACCCCTCCGGGCGCTATTCCGGCCCTGCAGGTGGTAGAACTGGAAGAACGCTACAAGGGACTGGGTAACTACCTGCTGGGTAAAGTATTCATTACTGACGATATCAGTAACCTGGAATTCAGCCAGCTGGCAGACCAGGATGTATTGGTGATAGAGAAGAGCGGCAGAATGAACCGGGGCAGGTACAGTTTCAGTGGTGGTTCCGTAGGACTGTTCGAAGGAAAGAAACTGGGACGTGCCAAGAACCTGGAAAAACTGGATGAAGAGATCAAAGCACTGGAAGAAGTAGTGGCTAACCTGCGTCAGCAGATCCAGGATAAACACAACCAGGTATTGGGATACAATAGCCAGTTGAATGAGAATAATATCAATGCCGCCCGCGAGAAGATCAACCAGTTGAATAACCAGGTGTTCGGATTGCAGAACCGTATTGAGAACTTCCGTCACCTGGTAGAATCTGGCGAAAAGCGCCTGCTGGAAATGCAGGATTCCCTGGCAGCTAACCAGGAAAGCATTTCCGGTGTGAAAGATGAACTGGAGGACCTGAATGAAAAGGTGCATGCTTTGCACGATAATATAGTGGCCGCAGAAAGGGCAGCTACTGAGGCAGAGCAACAATTCAACCAGGCCAATGTACAGTTCAACAACCAGAACCTGCAACATACCCGTCAGCAGAGTAAGGTGCAGGCCCTGAAGCAGGAACTGGAATTCAAACGCAAACAATTAACAGATCTGCATGCGCAGATCACCAGCAATAAATCTCAGCTGGAAGATGCAGTGGCTAATATTGCTGCTGCGGAAGACAAGCTGGGAACAGCAGAAGATGGATTGATAGACCTGTTCCGTCGTAAAGAGGAAGAAGAGAAAGAGCTGAACGAAAAAGACCAGGAGTACTACAACTTCCGTAACCAGCTGCAGGAAAAAGAAAGCAGCCTGCGTGCGCGCCAGCGTGCCAAGGAACAGCTGGAACAGTCGCTGACAGTGATCAAGGACAAGGTAAACGAACTGAAACTGCAGCTGGCCTCCATGAAGGAAAGACTGAGTGTAGAGTTCAAGGTAAACCTGGACGAGATCATTGACGAACAGCGTAGTTCCGCATTGCCTGTGGATGAATTGCAGGGAGGCGCCGAGCGACTGAAGAAGCGTCTTGAAAATATGGGGGAGATCAACCCTACAGCGATCGAGGCCTACCAGGAAATGAAGAAACGTTATGAATTTATACTGGAGCAGAAGAATGACCTGGTAACCGCCAAAGAATCGCTGATGGCGACGATCCAGGAAGTGGAGGCAACGGCTAACCAGAAATTCCTGGATACCTTCAACCAGGTAAAGGAAAACTTCGTACGTGTATTTAAGGCATTGTTCACCGAAGAAGACCAGTGTGATATGATATTGAACGATCCTGAAAACCTGGCAGATACCGGTATTGAGATCATCGCCAAACCGAAGGGTAAACGTCCGGCTGCCATTACACAGCTGAGTGGGGGTGAGAAGACTCTGACGGCAACAGCCTTACTGTTTGCCATTTACCTGATCAAACCAGCGCCATTCTGTATCCTCGATGAGGTGGACGCGCCGCTGGATGATGCCAACGTAGGTAAATTCACCAATATGATCCGTAAGTTCTCAGACAATTCGCAGTTCATTATTGTTACGCACAACAAGCAGACAATGGCGGCTGTGGATGTGATCTACGGGGTTACCATGCAGGAACCGGGTGTGAGTAAGCTGGTACCGGTGGATTTCAGGAGTCTTAACTAAGTTAATCGTCAATAAAGCAAACCAAAAAAACTACATATCATGGGCACATGGGGTACCAGAAACTTCGAAAATGATGGCTCGCAAGACTGGGTATTTGAAATGATGGACAACAAAGATGGCGGCATGGTAGCCGACACATTGCAGTTCACACTTAACAAGGATGGCGTACTGGATACATCTGAATGCGAAGACGCCTTGGCCGCTGCAGAAGTAGTAGCTGCGCTGAGTGGTAAAGCAAGTGAAGATTTCCCGGAAGATCCGCTGGACAACCTGGATTCACTGCAACTGCTGGCTACTCCGGCACTCCGTAAACTGGCTGCCAGTGTTGTTGAAAAGATCAGGACTGCATCTGAAATGAAAGAGGCAAGAACTGAAGAAGGACAACTGGATAGCTGGGACGCTGTACTGGCCGATCTGATAAAGAGATTAGGTTACTAATTTATACTATAAAAGAGCTCCGCCTTATCATCAACCGGATACCGGAAAGATGATAAGGCGGATTTTGTTAGTATTTGTTTGTACCTACTTAAATCAGTATTCCTGCAATGGTTGCTGATAAATAAGAAGCCAGCGTTCCGCAGAAGAGCGCTTTTAGACCCAGGCTGGCCAGATCACTGCGTCTTTCCGGCGCAAGCACACCGATACCGCCTATCTGCATACCCACACTACTGAAATTAGCAAAGCCACAGATCGCGATACTCACGATCAATAGTCCCTTTTGAGTAAATACAGGTACTGCCTTATCTGTAAGGTTCTTGAATGCGATAAATTCATTGATGCTGAGTTTTTGTCCCAGCAGGGTAGCCACACTGTTTACATCCTGATCAGGTACCCCCATTGCCCAGGCAACAGGATAGAAGAGCTTTCCAAATATCCAGTTTAAGCTCAGTGCGAAGTCCAGGTGCAACAGCTGGCCTATCTTCAGTAATCCCCAGTCCAGGAAGGCAATCAGGGCCACAAATCCGATGATCATGGCGATCACGTTCATGGCTATTTTAAAACCATCGCCCGCACCATGGGTGATAGCGTCGATCACATTCACATACTGACTTTTTACCTCCAGTTTCACTTTACCCATGGTCTGGGATTCTTCCGTTTCCGGAAAAACAATCTTGGAGATCACCAGTGCACCGGGCGCTGCCATCAGGCTGGCGGTGATCAGCATAGGAGCAATGTCCATACCGGCCGCTTTACCCATATTGGAATATACCACCAGTATCCCCCCGGCTATACAGGCCAGGCTTCCACTCATGGACGCCAGTAGTTCACTTTTTGTCATGTACGGCAGATAAGGACGGATCATTACCTGCGCTTCAATCTGGCCTACAAAAGCACTGGCTACATTACTCAATGCTTCAGCGCCGCTCACCCGCATAATGAAGTTCATCGCCCTGGCTATCACCGCTACAATGCGCTGCATAATGCCAAAGTGATAGAGGATGGCTACGAGTGAACATACAAGTATGATCGCTGCCGTGATATTGAATGCAAATACGAAGCCACCGGTCAGGTAGTTACCGATGGTACCGGGCGTCTTTTCTACCGCAATACCACCATACACGAAAGCAGCACCCTGACGGGCGAAATCTTCCAGTTTGCCCATCGCCTTACCAATGCCCTGGAAGAACCGGAAAACAAACCCTACTTTAAAAATGAGTAATGCTATTAATATCTGCAGGCCTATTCCGCTGATTACCAGGCGGATGTTAATCTTTTTTTTATTGTTGGAAACCAGGTAAGCCAGTCCCAGTATAAGGATAATCCCGAAGATTCCTTGGAAACGTCCCATAAGCGCGTTAAAATGATATAAAAAACGAAGATAATTCCAAATTCCTAATTTAATTTATATTTTGGGCTTAACAATCGATTTACAAGAAATGCGTTACAGGTTTTATCTTTTAGGGATCGGCTTTTGGCTGGCGGCATGTAACAACAGCGGCAGCACGAAATCGTCAAAAGAATCAGACTCGCTGGCTATCCGGGAGAAATACGCTGTCTCTCCCGTGCTGGATGCTAAAACGGCTATCACGCATATGGAAGTAGAGAAAGGTCTGGAAGTGCAGCTGGTGGCGGCAGAACCATTGGTAACAGTGCCGGTGGCCATGACGTTTGACGAAAAAGGACGTATGTGGGTGGTGGAAATGACGGGGTATATGCCTGATACCATTGGTACGGGAGAAGATGTCCCTAACGGAAAGATTGTAATCCTGGATGATACAGACCATGACGGGGTAGCCGACAAACGTGAAGTGTTCATGGATTCGCTGGTACTGCCCAGAGCGATCTGCCTGGTGGAGAATGGTATCCTGATAGCCGAACCGCCTAAGTTGTGGTTTGTGGAGATCAACAATGGCAAGCCTGGGAAACGTACGTTGGTAGACGATAAATATACCGAAGGTGGCAATGTTGAGCACCAGCCCAACGGACTGCTGAGAGCCATGGACAACTGGATCTACAACGCAAAATCAGATAAGCGCTACCGTAAGGTAGGAGGGAAATGGCTGAAAGAACAAACACATTTCCGCGGTCAGTGGGGTATTACCCAGGATAACTATGGCCGCCTCTTTTATAATAATAACTCCGAAAATGTATTGGGAGATTACTTCCCGGCCGGACTAGGCGCGCATAACCTGCAACAGAAGAATGTATCCGGTTATGACGAAAAGATCGTTCCTGATACCCGCGTATATCCAATCAGAGCTACTACTGGTGTGAACAGGGGATACATGAAAAACGTGCTGGATGACAGCCTCCGCCTGCGTAATATGACCGCTGCCTGCGGACCGCTGGTGTACAGAGGTGGTCTTATGGGTAAGGCGTATGACAATAATATTTTTGTAGCTGAACCTTCCGGCAACCTCATTAAAAGGAACCTGGTAAAAGACAGCGGTTATATCGTAAAAGGGCAGCAAGCCTACCAGGGTCACGAGTTCCTGGCCAGTACGGATGAGCGTTTCAGACCGGTAAGTCTGTATGATGGTCCTGATGGCGCATTGTATATCGTGGATATGTACAGGGGGATTATTCAGCATAAAACCTACCTGACACCTTATCTTAAAAAAGAGATCAGAGGCCGTAGCCTGACCAATCCACTGAACTGCGGACGTATATATCGTGTCGTGCCTGCCGGTAAGAAACCGGTACCTGTATTGCCGGGAAATGAGCCCGGTGAATTACTGGCCTTACTGGATCATCCGAATGGCTGGGTACGGGATAAGGCACAACAAATGATCATCGATCATCACTATACTTCACTGGCGCCGGCATTGAAAGAACGCCTGCACCGGAAAAACAGCCTGAATGGACAGATCCATGCATTGTGGACGCTGGAAGGCCTGGGCGTATTACAGCTGACGGATGTGATGGTCATGCTTCATCAGTCCAACCCATATGCACAGGCGGAAGGCCTGGCAGCCCTGCCGGCGGTGCTTACTGCTGCCAATGGGAGGGAAGTACTGAAAGAACTGGCGGGAATGGAGAAGAATGTTTTCCTGGCGCCTTATGTTGCCTTATTGTTGCCAGCTTTTCCTCCACAGCTGCAGAAGGAGGTAGATATGCTGCAAATGCAGCTGGTAGAAAGCTATGCCAATGATCCATATGTAGCAGATGCTGTTATCAGCCGGATGGCTGGTAAGGAAACGGTATTACTGCAACAGCTTACCGCCTGGAATCCGGATAGCACACTGGTACTGCATAAACACCTGGAAACTGTATTGAAGGATATAGAGAATCGTAAGAAAGCCAGCATGAATGAGAGCCTGCAGAAGACTTATCCGAGGGGAACGGTGTTGTTTAAAACGGTTTGTCAGACCTGCCATGGGACAGACGGAGATGGTATACAATCACTTGCGCCACCGCTGAATCAGTCTGAGATCGTAACAGGGGATAAACAGCGTCTGGCTGCCATTGTACTGTTCGGCCTGACCGGTCCGGTGAATGTGGCCGGCAAACAATACAAAGCTCCGGAAATAAGCGGCGACATGCCGGGAATAGGTAGTAATGACGAGTTCTCAGACAAGGACATTGCTGAAGTGCTCAGCTTCATCCGTGGCGCCTGGAGTAATCACGCTTCCAAAGTAACAGAGAAAGATATCCAGGACGTCAGAAAACAATATAAGGGCCGCCAGAAGTCATTTACTGTGGAAGAACTGAAATAGGCGCATAACAGTATGTTGAATGCGTTACGGCTTACAGCAGTATGTTCAGGGTATGCAGTTTGTTGTAAAGTGTTTTACGGTCGATGTTCATTAACCTCGCTGCCTGCGATTTATTGAAGCGGACCTGTTGCAGTACGTCCAGTATCTTTTGGTATTCCGCCTGCCGGGTCACATTTTTGAGGTTGGCCTCACCGGGGATTGTTGACGCTGCCAATTCTCTGGGTACAGGACGTAATTCTTCCGGGAGATGTTCAATAGTAATAGGATCTTTTTCCGTTGACAACAAACATATGCGCCGCATCACGTTTTTCAGTTCCCGGATATTACCGGGCCAGGGATAATTGGAAAAGACAGCCAGCACTTCATCGGATAAGGGACCGCATTCTTTTTCCAACTCATCTTCAACAGTTTGTTTGAAGGTAGATACAAACAGCGGAAGATCATCCTGGCGTTCACGTAATGGTGGTACGTTAATGGTGAACTCATTCAGCCGGTAATAGAGATCGTCCCGGAATCTGCCATGCAGAACGGCGTGTTGCAGGTCTTCATTAGAGGCTACAATAATGCGGATGTCCACATGTACTTCTCTCGAGCTGCCTACCGGACGAACAACTCTTTCCTGGATAGTTCTTAATAAGGCAGTCTGCACTTCGTAAGACAGGTTACCTATTTCATCAAGGAATAAAGTTCCGCCCTGGGCTTCCTGGAATGCCCCAATCCTTGCCTGTATGGCGCCGGTAAAAGCTCCTTTTTCATGTCCGAACAGTTCACTGCTGGCCAGCTCGCGGGACAGACTACCGCAATCAATAGCTACCATGGGCTTGTCCTTCCGTTTACTCTGGTTATGTATCAGATGTGCCACAGATTCTTTGCCTGTGCCAGTCTCTCCCAGGATGATAACACTATAATCAGTAGGCGCGATCAGTTTGATCTGCGTATGCAGTTCCTTTGAGGTATTGCTTGCGCCATAGACAAACTGGCTGAGCTGCCCTTTGCGGGATACATATGTAGAAACAGGACCGCTTGTTAAAGGAGTGGTAGCTGGCAGTTGCTCTTTCGAGATCACTGCCTGATGAAGAAGGGCCTTCTGCACCAGCAGAATAGCCTGCGCTGCGTCTAATGGTTTAACGACATAGTCGCAGATACCCTGTTTGATCAGTTGAATGGCTACCCGTACATCCGGATAACCCGTCATCACAATAATGCTGGTGGCAGGGCTCAATTCCCTGATCCTGAGCGACAGAATGCTGCCATCTATCTCTTTGTCTTTCAGACGATAATCACAGAAGATGACATCATAATTTTTTTCCTTTACCATTTTAAGGGCTATGGCGCCAGAAACGCTATGATCTACCTGATATCCTTCTTTGGTGAGGATGGTGGTTAGCAATGTGCAGATATGGATTTCGTCGTCGACAATCAGGATAGTTTTCACATGTTAAGATTAAAAGGTGAATAATATTAGTTTCCTAATGACACGAACACTATTACTTGACCTATTAATTTAAATGATTGTTGGCAGGCAGGAATAAATGGAAAAACGATTAATGGTATATTATACATTCAGACTGCAAAAGGAATGAGATGTTTAATCCCGGCATGCAATCATTTAAATGTTATGGCTGGTATAAAGGTATCGAATTAATGCATGCAAGCAAAAAATAAAGACCGTTTCACTCAGTGTGAAACGGTCTTTATTTATAATACTAATATCATTATCCTACTTTATTTCCTTATAACTGATCTTATCACCATATGCGATATGATACTTATCGCAGAACCCTGCATTGACTTCCAGCACATACTGTGCTTTTTTGAAGGAGGGCAGGCTTTCTTCCGAGAGTGGAGTGGTATATTTCTGAACAGATACGATCTCTCTTTTTTCATTAATATATATAATATCAAGAGAGATATAAGTATTCTTCATCCAGAAAGATTGTTCCTCTGCATGAGGAAAGATGAACAACATTCCCTGTGTATCCTTCATGGACTTGCGGTCCATCAGGCCCTGTGCTCTTTCCTGGTCATTGGTGGCCAGTTCGATGTCGATCTGGCGGAGGGTATCATTATTTACCTTACTGAGAAAATAAAGAACACCTTCTTTTTTGAACTGTGGTTCTCCGGTTGCCGGAGCGGTGACGGCTGTTTCAGA
This sequence comes from Chitinophaga sp. CF418, assembly GCF_900142925.1. Classification (GTDB taxonomy): domain Bacteria; phylum Bacteroidota; class Bacteroidia; order Chitinophagales; family Chitinophagaceae; genus Chitinophaga. Next base: position 38,209 of record NZ_FRCN01000008.1, on the reverse strand, counting down.
AGATTGAATGTTGCTGACCTGACTGCGGTTGTTATGACATCCGGCAATATAGAGACAGAGTCCTGCATTAAATAGCAACCATCTGGAAGCAGACATAAACGTGTTTTTAACGGGCCATCAATTCTTCTTCAGAAAATACAACATCAGTATAATCCTTGATCTCATTGTAAACCGTATCCCTTTCCACAGGTCTTCTACCTGCCTGTTTGATCAACATGGCCAGCTGAGCGGTGTTCATGGAAGGATTCTGCTCCTCTGAGCCTGCCATAGAGTAGATCTTGGTGGTATCATCAATGGTACCGTCAAGGTCGTTTACCCCGAAGGAAAGGGTCAGTTGTGCTGTATTTCTACCCAACATAGGCCAGTAGGCTTTCAGATGGGGGAAGTTGTCCATGTAGAGACGGGCAATAGCATACAATCTCAGGTCTTCCACCACGGAAGTTTCCTGTACGTGGGACATTTCATTATCCTTGTTGCGGAACTTCAGCGGAATGAAGGTATTGAAACCTTTGGTCTCATCCTGGAGGCTACGCAGGCGTTCCATATGATCAACGCGGTGCCAGAATTGTTCCAGGTGGCCATACAGCATGGTTGCATTCGTATGCATACCCAGCAGGTGTGCTGTCTTATGTATGTGTAACCAGCCGTCTGCATCTACTTTATCATGACAGATCTGTGCACGGATGTCGGGATGGAATATTTCAGCGCCACCGCCCGGCATGGACTGGAGGCCAGCGTCATGCAGGATGCGCATACCTTCTTCCACGGAAACTTTTGCTTTGCGGAACATGTAGTCCAGCTCCACAGCTGTAAAACCTTTAAGGTGAAGATCTGGTCTATGCGCCCTTATTTTTTGCAGCAGCTCCACGAAGAAGTCGAGGTTCATCTTAGGATGTACGCCGCCCACAATATGAACTTCAGTAACAGGTTGGCCATCATACTTTTTTACGATGTCCAGCATCTGGTCGATGCTTAATTCCCAGCCTTCTTCACGGTTCTTATATAAACGGGAGTAAGAGCAGAATTTGCAGGTAAAAACGCAAACGTTGGTAGGCTCTATATGGAAATTACGATTGAAATAGGTCTTATCACCATGCATGCGCACTCTCACCGCATTGGCCAGAGCGCCCAGGTATGCCAGTTCTCCTTTCTCAAATAAAAGCAGGCCCTCTTCAGGTGTCAGCCTTTCTGCTGACAATACCTTCTCTCCAATGGTTTTCAATCCTTTGTCCAATCTTGTGTCTTGCAGTAATGTTGCTACGGCAGGATAATCATTTCTGGTCGTCATCTCACTTAATTCACTTTAGTTATCTTAATAGTCTTGACGTTATTCCTGTATATTAATTTTACAAAATAAATACCATTTGGCTCATTTACCAAATCAAAGATAAAACGGTTGCTATTGTTGATGGACGAGCCGGGTTGTTTGGCCACGAGTTGTCCTAACGTGTTATAGATCGCGATGTAATCCAGATCGTTAGGCACCTCCAGGAAGGTAATGAACAACTGGTTCACCACAGGCACCGGTCCTACCACAATACCTTTTTCCTTCAGATATGGGAGGGTATTCTTCGTAACGATATTGATATTGTCCAGGTAAATGTTGTTTTCCGCATTGCTGATATTCCTGAATACCACCCTGAACCGGCCTTTATTGATAATAGGGGTCAGATTCACTGAATCCCTGCGCCACTCGGATGCCATAGGAATAAACTCACTGGTTACCGGTTGTTTACGCGTCAGGAACGAAGCGCCGCCTTTTTTATAGAAGCTGTCAAGGGTCTGACCACAGTCGGAAGTGGTGAATATCTGCAGGCTGTCCCATACCCTATTTGAGCCGTTGACGCTGGAAAATGCGGCCGCAGCTACATCAAAGAACAGGAATATGGAGTCATGGCCTGCCGGGTTAAAGGTCGGGCTCAGAATGTCATCAATAGCATCGTTGGTATTGTACGCCAGGTTATGCATCACGATAGACTTCGTGCCTGAACTGGCGGCGTCGGATGTGAGCTCCCAGGTATAACTGTTGTCATAATTCTTTATTTCCCAGCCCGTTGGAGGGAAGGTATTGCTCTCAAAGCCCTCTGCATATGGGAAGCTGCCATCCGGATAGTACTGGAAGGTAGTCCAGGCGGTGTCGTTAGTCGGATCATCGTCGGCAATTCCATTAGGGGATAAGGTGTAGGCCTTCAGGATGTGGGCGCCTTCTTCCGAGGTACTGGAATCCAGCCGTACGGTAGCTGTTTTCAGTGCTGTCAAGCTGCCAGTCCAGTTATAGGTTCTTATAGCGCCATCGTCCACGATGTAATTGATCTTCACTGAAGTAAGCGTGTTCTTACCCTGATTTTTAAGTATAACTGAAGGCGTGATATAGTTTTCACAGATCTGTCCGAAAGGTGAAACGACTGTCAGTATCTGTGCATCATTGTCCAGGAGATTCAACGGTATGCAGCCATTGGAGGAAAGGAGGGAGGCCCTGTCTTCAGTCAGCGAGAGGCGCATCCTGTCCACCTGGTCGGAGGTAAAGAGCAGCATACATGCATCATCCGAATAATCCATGAAATTATTGAACATAATACCCGGTGAATCAACAGAGCAGGCGTCTGTAACAGGGAAGGCCGGACAGTTGTATGTATAGTTACCCTGTAAAGGGGTATCGTCAATGCCATCATCTGCCGCGCAGCCGGATTCATCTCCCCAGATGTGACGGAGAGAGAAATAGTGGCCTATTTCGTGCACAGTAGTACGCCCCACGTTGAACGGTGCCACGGCGCTGCCGGTAGTACCGAACCCTGTGTAGGTGATCACAACGCCCTGTTCACTGGCAGGATATCCTTCGGGAAAGGTGGCAATACCGAGGTAGTTGTCTGACAAGTTACACACCCAGATATTGAGGTAATTGCTGCTATTCCATGCATCGGCGCCACCGCTGGAGACGTGTTTTACTGCGGAAGCGGAATTGGATACGCTGAAAGAGCTCCGGGTAGTGGTCACTCTATCGATCCCGTTAGTGGGATTATCGTCCGGTGTACGCTGCGCCAGGCAGAATTGTATTTGCGCATCGCCCAGGCGCGGTTGCCATGCAACAGGAATATTGGAAATATCCGGAGCGCCGGCACTGTAATCCCGGTTTAACGCATCTATTTGCGACTGCACCTGTTCGTCTGTTACCTGACCGGGATTTCTCAGCACAATATGTACTACCACGGGAATGGTCACTGTAGGATAGACGGTTTTCATCTGCGCCCTCGACTGTTTGATGGAACGGGTCATTTCCTGGAGGCGGGCCTCCTTTCTTTCACGGATCTTCTGCAACGCCGGGTTGGACGCAATGAGTTGTTGCATCGCCTCTTCCGTACCGCACTTACGTTGGGCAAAAGCAGGTATAACATAGAGGCTGGCGAGGATAAAAAGGGTAAAATTGCGCAATGTTCTAGTTTGAATGTTAAAATACGGCTTGTCCCGTTATTTTTCCAGGAAAAGTTACAATCTTATAGCTATTATGCAGATGATGAATCTGCGAAAAGCGATATTGTTTGGTTAAATAATGATTATTTTATATTGTAACCATTTCGTAAATTGCCGCCTGTTTTTTGGGGCAATGCAATAAGTAAACGCATTTTGAGAAAATTTCTTATCAATTTAGTGAAACCCTTACCCTTTATTCCTGTTTATTCGAATTTATCTATGAGAGCGTTCTGGCTGTTATGTTGTATTTCAATTATTTCATTACTAACTATACCAGTATTGGCACAGCAGGCCAGTTTCACAGCGCCGGACACTGTTTGCGTTAGTGAACCGGTTAACCTGGCGAATACTTCCACTGGCGGCAGTTCCTACTATTGGAGCTTTTGTGCAGGCAACCTGTTTCAGGACCCTGAGGGACTTAACCTGGGAAATCCGAGTAATGTTTTCAGTATTCCGACGTTCGTGGATATGGTCAAAGAGGGGAACGACTATTACGTCTTCGTTACTAATAACGCCCAGTCTATTGTACGCATGTTCTTCGGGAATAGTCTCCTGAATACGCCCGTTGTAAATAACCTGGGTAACGTCGGCGGAAACCTCCCTCCACAGACAGAGGGCCTACAGATTATACAGGATGCAGACGGCTGGCATATTATTATTGTTGGTGGAGGAGGGGTTACCAGTCCGCAGATCGCAAAACTGGACTTCGGCTCCAGCCTGAATAATACTCCTACCTCTACGAACTGGGGTAATATTGGTACCCTGGCTTATCCCGTGGATCTTTACATGTTTCAGGATGCAGGTTCCTGGCATGGCCTCACCATCAATGCCGATAATAACACTATCACACGTTTTGACTTTGGTACTTCCTTTAACAGTCCGCCAACAGGTACCAACCTGGGTAACCTGGGGAACCTGGATTTCCCGACCGGTATTTACACAGCGAATTATAACGGTAACTGGTATGTGTTTGTTACCAACGGAGGCAACAATACTATTACGCGCCTTGATTTCGGTAATTCATTGCTGAATACGCCCGTGGCGACGAATATGGGCAATCCCAACGGCCTGCTGAATGCTCCCCGTGACATCTATATTGTAAATGATTGCGGTGGTGTTTTCGGGCTTGTGGCCAATGGAGAAGGAGATGATATCCTGAAACTGGAGTTTGGAGGTGGTAGTATCACGGGCAACATCACGGCTACCTCTTATGGTAATATCGGAGGCCTGGATTATCCGCATTCATTGTCTACCGTTTTCAGGGTAAAGGACGATCTGTATACTTTTGTGGCCAGCGCCCGGAATAGTACGATTGCCAGGCTGAAATTCAGCAGCTGTACCAACAGTAGTATACCATCATCCACACTTGTCAATCCGCCATCATTTACTTATAATCAACCAGGTACTTACACTGTCAATATGATCATGGACGAAGGTCTTCCCAGTCAGCAGACCACCTGCCGGAACATTGTCGTGGTGCCGCCTCCTGTGGTGGACCTGGGATCGGATGTAACCAGCTGTAACGGTACACCGGTATTACTGAATGCCGGTACCGGATTCAGTTCCTATAAGTGGTCTGATAATAGCACGGGCATTACCCTTGGTATAAATACCAGTGGTACCTATAGCGTGGAAGTAACAAACGGTGGCAGTTGTACGGCTACGGACGATGTTGTGGTGAATATAGATCCCTCATTGGATGCCACGCTCAATACAACAATGATCGATTGCCGGAACAGTACAGGCAGCATTGTCGTGAATGCCAGTGGCGGTACAGCACCGTTTACCTATACACTGAATGGTGTAGACAAAGGATCACAGAACAATTTTACGCAACTGGCAGCAGGTACATATACCATCGACATAAAAGATAACCTGGGTTGTACGATCAGCAGACAGGCAACGATCATAGCGGTACCTCCTCCTGTGGTGGACCTGGGATCGGATGTGACCACTTGTAACGGCACACCGGTATTACTGAATGCCGGCAACGGGTTTAGCTCTTACCAGTGGTCTGACAATAGTACTGGCAGCACCCTTACTGTAAATACCAGTGGTACTTACAGTGTGGTAGTAACAGACGCTAACGGTTGTACGGCTACGGATGATGTTGTGGTGAATATCAGTCCTACCTTAGATGCCACACTCAATACAACGATGCTCGATTGCCGGAACCCAACAGGTAGTATTGTTGTAAATCCCAGTGGTGGTATCGCACCTTTCACCTATACACTGAACGGTACAGACAAAGGCTCACAGAACAGCTTTACACAACTGACCGCAGGTACATATACTATCGGCATAAAAGATAACCTGGGTTGTACGATCACGAGACAGGCAACCATCATCCTGGATCAGACCAACACGATAGACATTTCCGCCGCCGGACAGTCACCTAGCTGTGAGGGTGTTGCAGATGGAGCGATTACTACGACCGTGATATCAGGACCGCCACCTTTTGAATTTGCCATTGATAATCAGCCATACCAGACGGGTACCACCTTTAATAATCTGGCGGCAGGTACTTATAAGGTTTATGGCCGTAACAGCTATTGTCTGGATAGCGCTACAGTGACATTAACAGCTCCTACTGCCATTGATTTAGCCATTACGCCAGTCGATGAATACTGTGCCAGAGGAAACGGAGAGTTAACGATAAGCGTTAATGGGGGGGCAGCTCCATACAAGTACGAGGTCAATGGTGTAGTGGCATCATCTACGCATCTGACACAGCTTTCAGCAGGCAATTATAATGTCGTGGTAACCGATGCCAAAGGATGTCGGGCCAGCAGCAATGCCGAAGTAGATGATATTGATATACCTGCAGTCACCATAACAAATAATGATACGACTATCAGTCTTGGCGACCAGGTGCAGTTGCATGCCATTAATGCGCCGGATTATAGCTGGACACCTGTGGAAGGGCTAAACTGTGTGGATTGCGCATCCCCTATAGCCCAGCCCATGCAACGGACCACATATATCGTAAGTACTGTTACAGGCCTTAACTGTATAAAAGAAGACAGGGTAACGATCTATGTGGATACCCGGCGCTTCCTGATTGTTCCCACCGCCTTTACGCCCAATAAGGATGGTGTGAATGATGTATTCCGGGTAAAGGCGGGTGGTGTGGCCGTTTTCAGAATGTCTGTATATAATCGCTGGGGGGAGCTGGTCTTTACTTCAAGCGATCTTCATAAAGGTTGGGACGGTACTTATGTAAAAGAATTGCAACCCAACGGCGCTTACGTATACATGATAGAATATTCCTACTATGGAAATGAAGGAAAGATATACGGTAAGAAGGGTACAGTTACGCTGATAAGATAATATCAACTCCGGATAAACTACATGTTTATAATAACCCCGCAACAAAAAAACGGGGAACAAAAACGCCAATGGACTCCTTTAGGACCTTTAGGAGTCCCAGTGTTTGTAGCCTGGATACACTACATGTTTATAATAACCCCGCGACAAAGAAACGGGAAACAAAACGCCAATGGACTCCTTTAGGAGTCCCGGTGTTTGTAGCCCCGGGTTGCAAACCCGGGGGTAACGTGGGATAACCCGGGGAAACGGTGGAACGCGGGGTGAACGCGCGCGGTTTGTAACGCTGTGTTTGTAACCCCGGGACCATTGGATCACATTCCCCAATAACAAAGCCGGCCCGTCTAAGACGAGCCGGCTTCTTTTATGATGTCTTTTACTCTATTAGAGGTTGGACTGAATCTTCTTTTCCAGAACGGATCTTGGAGCAGCACCTACCTGTTTGTCAACTACCTGACCATCTTTGATGAACAGAATAGCAGGAATGCTGGTGATACCGTAGTTGATAGACAACTGAGGGTTCTGATCTACGTTCACTTTACCCACGTTAACCTTGCCCGCATAATCTTTAGAGAGTTCTTCGATAACCGGACCGATAGCGCGACAAGGACCACACCACTCTGCCCAGAAGTCAATCACACTCAGTTTATCGGAGCTCAATACTTCCGTCTGGAAGTTCGAATCTGTGAATTCTAATGCCATGATATTTAAAGTTTATGAAATTATAGTAATCAAAGTTCCTGAATAAATTTATAAATGCAAATATATACATTCAATTTTCAAACCGGATGCAAATTACTGCTTTTTTGACAGCCGGTATTTGTTTGTTAAAAGGCGCCATTTGACCATGCAAATTAGCGCATTTTAGCACCCTTACTTATTGATTGTATCTATATACACATCGACATCAGGTTGTTTGGACAAGAAATGCGCCAGTTCATCATTCATCTCAATATGCTTGTTGAAAGTGTGGAGCTTGACAGTCATTTGATCATCACGATCAATGAGTTGCAGGAAAAGCTCACTGGCGCCCGGATATTTGGCAATATTATCTACCAGGAAGTCTACCAGCTCACGTGTAATGAATTTAGGCATGGTGACCAGCGTAACCTTCTTCGTATGTGTTTTCTTCACTTCCTGTAACAACTGGATACCGCTCACCTTGAACTCATATTCCGCATCGTTGAAACGTTTGGCTTTAAAACCACCATTAATAAAGAGACATAACCCGGTTTTGAGGTAAGGCGCAAAACGGATGAAGTCCTCACTCCACAGGGCAAATTCGAACTTACCCGAATAATCCTCAATCGTCATTATGCCAAACTGACGGTTATTTCTCGATATTCTTTCCTGTGCGCCCGTCACATAGACAGCCAGCCTGAAGTTACGTTCCCGGCCAGCACGAGCATTGCCGGGTGTGGTCAGATCTGCCTGATATTCAACCAGTTCCTGCACCGTGTTCATATTATAGTACCGGCTTTCAAAGCGGTAGTCGTCCAGCGGATGCCCGGAAATATAGATACCCGTCACCTCACGTTCGTTATTCAGTTTGAGAATGAGCGGCCATGCATCACAAGGTGGGATCTTAGGCGGTTCAATGTCGGGCATGTCTTCCGCACCAAAGAGGCTGCTCATGGAAGTGGCTGCTCCGGCAGATACCTGCTGACCGAACTTCACGATCTTGTCCAGACCGGTAGTGGTATCATTTTCAGGTTTATTGAAGTACTGGGCACGATGCAGTTCAGGGAAACAGTCGAAGGCGCCGGACATGGCCAGGGCCTCAAGAGATTTCTTGTTTACGGCACGTTGGTTCACACGTTTGATCATCTCAAAGATGTTCTTGTATGCACCCGCCTTTTGTCTTTCTTCCAGGATGTTCTCTACCGCAGCTTCACCCACACCTTTCAGACCTGCCAGACCGAAACGGATCTGGCCCTGTTTGTTCACCGCGAAACCTTTGAAGGACTCGTTCACATCCGGCGGCAATACGTCTATTCCCATACGTTTTGCCTCTTCCATGAAGAAGGTGATCTTTTCAATGTTGCTGGCGTTGTTCAGTACAGCCGCCATATATTCTGCAGGATAGTGTGCTTTCAGGTAAGCGGTCTGATAAGCCACGAAGGCGTAACAGGTGGAGTGGGATTTGTTGAACGCATAGGACGCAAATGCTTCCCAGTCCGTCCATACTTTATCGCAGACTTTCAGGTCATGTCCGTTGGCGGCACAACCCTCCATGAATTGTTTCTTCATTTTGTCCAGTACAGCCTTCTGCTTCTTACCCATGGCTTTACGGAGTACGTCCGCATCCCCTTTGGAGAAGTTGGCCAGCTTCTGGCTCAGTAGCATTACCTGCTCCTGGTATACCGTAATACCATAGGTATCATTCAGGTATTCCTCCATTTCTGCCAGGTCATATACCGTTTCTTCCAGTCCGTGTTTACGGCGGATGAACAGCGGGATGTACTCCAGTGGTCCCGGACGGTACAGGGCGTTCATCGCAATGAGGTCGTCAAAACGGTCAGGTTTCAGCTCGCGGAGGTATTTCTGCATACCGGCAGACTCGAACTGGAACGTGGCGTTGGTTTCCCCTTTCTGATAGAGTTCATATGTTTTGGCGTCGTCCAGCGGGATGTCGTCAATACTGATCTCTATCCCGTGGTTGGTTTTGATCAGCTCCAGGGCGCCCTTAATGATGGTGAGGGTCTTCAGACCCAGGAAGTCCATCTTGATTACGCCGGCGCTTTCAATGATACTACCTTCAAACTGGGTCACCAGCAGGTCGGAGTCTTTTGCGGTAGATACCGGGATCAGGTCGTACAGGTCTTTCGGTGCAATGATGATACCTGCCGCGTGGATACCGGTGTTACGCACGGACCCTTCCAGTACGCAGGCCTCTCTCAGCACTTCCCCCTGCAGGTCCTGTCCTTTGATCAGTTCGCGCAGTTTTTTCACATTTTCCAGGTCTTCAGGGCCCAGGCCTTCTTTTTCGGCCAGGCTCTTTTCCCCTTCATCAATAGGAGCGTTGAAGATACGGTCCAGCTGGATACCCGGTTTATCAGGTACCATTTTGGCCAGCATGTTAGATTCTACCAGTGGCAGGTCCATTACACGGGCCACGTCCTTGATACTCATCTTGGCAGCCATGGTACCATAGGTAATGATCTGTGCTACCTGGTTCTTGCCATATTTCTGCACCACATAGTCAATTACTTTCTGACGGCCTTCATCATCGAAGTCCGTATCAATATCGGGCATGCTCTTACGTTCCGGGTTCAGGAAACGCTCAAACAGGAGATTATACTTGATCGGGTCAATATTCGTGATACCTATACAATAAGCCACTGCAGAACCGGCAGCAGATCCACGGCCGGGACCTATGAATACCCCCAGGTCACGTCCGGCCTTGATAAAGTCGGATACGATCAGGAAGTAACCCGCAAATCCCATGTTCTCAATTACCTGCAGTTCGAAATTCAGACGCTCTTCTACCTCTGCTGTTACCTCCGCGTACTTCTTATGGGCGCCTTCCATGGTCAGGTGGCGCAGGTACTGGTCCTGTGTCAGGAAAGGGGGCGGAATCGGGAAGTTAGGCAGGAGGATGTCCCGCTTCAGGTCCAGCAGTTCCACCTTATCCACGATCTCATTGGTATTGTCTATCGCCTGCGGCAGATCGTGGAAGAGCGCGCTCATCTCTTCGGTGGTCTTGAAATAGAACTGGTCGTTATAGAAAGCGAAACGTTTGTTCTTCATGGACACGTCATCATCAGAGAAATCCTTCATGGTAGGCGTGCTCTTTTTCTCGCCCGTGTTGATACAGAGCAGGATGTCGTGTGCGTTGGCGTCTGCCTGGTCCACATAGTGGGAGTCGTTGGACGCAATGATCTTTACATTATGCTTGGCGGCAAACTTGAGCAGGGATTCATTCACTTTCTCCTGTTCGGGAATGCCATGCCGTTGTAATTCAACATAGTAATCCTCACCGAAAATGTCCAGCCACCATTTGAATTCATCTTCACCCGCCTCTTCTCCTTTTTTCAGGATAGCCCTGGGTACAGAAGCACCCAGACAGCAGGTGGTGGCAATAAGACCTTTATGATACTGGAGGATCAGTTCTTTATCGATACGGGGATATTTACCGTACAGGCCTTCCATGTACCCCAGTGAGCACAATTTGATAAGGTTGCGATAGCCTTCATCGTTTTTAGCCAGCAGTACCTGGTGATTACGGATATCTTTTTCCTCACGGGTAAAGGCACGTTTAAAGCGATTTTCCACTACGTAGAACTCGCAGCCAACAATGGGTTTTACCTTGAGTCTTTTATCCTTCGGATCTTCCGGATTCAGCTTGTTGTTGTAAGCTTCCGCCACAAACTGGAACACGCCGAACATGTTACCATGGTCCGTGATGGCCAGGGCCGGCTGATTGCTGGCCATAGCTTTCTTGTACAATGATTTGATGTCTGCTGCACCATCCAGCAGGGAATATTGTGTATGAACGTGTAAGTGGGAAAAGATCATTTGGCAAAATTCCGACTCTTCTGTCAGAATATGAATAAAAGGTTATGAAAATTTATGCACACTACTCATTTTAATATTGAGTACATACCATATATTTGCTATATGAATAAACTATTTTCCCTTCTATCCCTATGTGTTGTTGCCCTTTTGGCCCTCACATCCTCATCATGCGAAAAGGACGAGAATCCTAATCCTGGAGATACTGTTGTAATTCCTGTTGATACCATTGTATTAAGCGCAAAAGGAAAGATACTGACAGACACGATCTGGAGATACTATGAGTATTACAATAATTTCCAGACCTCCGGTTCCACACTGATCTGGAAAAGCAACCGTTCAGTAAACACACTGGATCTTCATCTGAACAAGGTAAAGTTCAATAAAGATGGTTCTTACTGGGAAATCACCGAAAAAGGAGATTCACTGAAAGGCACCTGGCATTTCACCAACAATGAAACGCAGATCGTGGTGAACAGTACCTCCACTTTTACATCTGACATTCGTGTACTGACAGCTAACCAGTTCGAGTGGGAGGTGGTGAACGGTACTACTTATGGTGTAATGATGAAACATTTCCCTGAGTCAGACAAAACAAAAACAGCCACTCAGTTGCTGAGCGGAAAGAAATGGAAGTATGAAACATATTTCTATAACTTCCCACAGGCATCAGCTGACCTTGTATGGCGTATTGGTAAACCAAATAATACCTTCACTGCGGTGGACCAGCTGACAGTTGAATACAAAGCCGACGGAACATCTGTTGAGACTTATAAAGACGGTTCTGTTGTATATGGTACATGGTTTGTGAACAGTGACGCTACGCGTATTACTGTAACGCCTAACGGTGGTATGAGCTTCGTAGCTGATATCAAAGTACTGAACGGAAAACGCTTTGAATGGAACCGCGTTGATCAGAACTATTACTATTATGGCGAGCAGATCTTAGCTGACACTACTGGTGGCAGTTCTGCCCGTCGTCAATAAAGCAGACGCTTAAACACAATGGCCTGGCTGAAAGATATTCTATCTTCCGGCCAGGCCATCGTCATTATTGCACTTTCGTATACCTGTTGTCGTTGACCTTTTCATGCTCCATTTATTGTGTAGAAACGTGGGCATCCATGCCGGCGTTGATACATTCATATCATTCGGTACGCTGGTTTATCCCATGGTAAATTGATATTTCATTAGTAATCAATATTACTGAACATGTTAAAAACATTTATTATAATTATTATTAGTAAATTAGCCCCGATTTAACCAACGGGCGCTTATGATCGGCAAAAAAAGTATTTCAGGGATAATGGCTATGTTTTGCGTGTTGGGACTGGCTGCCTGCTCTTCCTCAAAACAGGGAACAACGAAAAGAACAGGCAGTGGTAGTCGCGGCAATGTGGAATTCCTGGATGGTTTATCCATTAATGGAAATAATTATACGGCCAAAAGCAAAAGCACGCTGAAATTTACTGCTTCAAGTACGCTGATAGAAAATGCCCCGCTCTGGCAGTTCAAATATGCCCAATTGCTGGATGTTCGTGTAGAAGCAGTACTGAATACCAATCTGTTTGCATTTATTGAAGAATGGTGGGGCACCCCTTATGTATACGGTGGCAAGAACAGGAACGGAGTGGATTGTTCTGGCTTTACAAATAACCTGCTGGTAGCGGTATTCCGGCTGAACAGCTCAGGTAGCTCGGCACAATTATATGAAAAGGCCCGAAAATTGAGTAAATCAGATATGAGGGAAGGAGACCTGGTTTTTTTCAAAACTGATGGAAAATCAATCTCTCATGTGGGTGTATACCTGAATAATAATAAATTTGTGCACGCTTCAACGAGCCTCGGAGTGACAATCAGTGATCTGAACGAGACTTATTGGGCAAGATATTATGCCGGGAGTGGCAGAATAGAGTAAACCGGAAAAAGAGAAAAGATTCATGAGTAGTCCAGCAGTTTCAATATGTATACCGGCATACAGGCAACCCGACATGCTAAAACGCTGTCTTGACAGTATCCGGCAGCAGACATTTACCGATATAGAAGTAATCGTAACAGATGATAGTCCGGGCAATGAAGTGGAATTGCTGATCGACAGTTACAAGGATATTCTTCCCATCCGTTATAAACATAACGTCCCTTCTCTGGGAACCCCGGAGAACTGGAATGAAGCCATCCGCCAGGCAAAGGGAAAGTACATCAAACTAATTCATCATGATGACTGGCTGGCAACACCTGATGCATTGCAAAAGCTGCACGATGCACTGGAGGCTGCCCCCGGAAGTGATTTTGCATACGCAAGAGCGCTACTGGTGTATGATGACGGGAAAGAATGGCTGCTTCCTATGAAGATCGAAAACCTGGAACGTGTGCGCCGGGAGCCGGAATATGTGATGGTCGTAAAACCGATCTCCACACCCAGTGTCACGCTGTTCAGAAATAAATTCATGTACGATAACCGGATGAAATGGATGGTGGATATTGATGGTTATATTCATGAACTTTACCGTAATCCCGCCATCGTATGTGTGAATGAACCACTTGTGAAAGTAGGTATTCATGCTTATCAGGTAACGCAGGAATGTGAAGACAATAAGGAAGTGGATGTAAAGGAACACATACAGTTACTCGATAAGCTGCGACCCGGAATATTAAGAAAGTGGTTATATTATGACTACTTCTGGCGATTATTACGCAGATATAACATTCGCAGCAGCGCAGAGTTGACCGATCTGGCAAAGGGTTTTCCGGTGCATCCTGAGCTTTACCGCATGGCTGCCTTCCAGTCAAAACTGCCGGCTTCTTTATGGACAAAGGGCATTATTTCAAAAACTGGCATGTTTCTTTGTTATCTAACATCACTTTTAAAAAAATAATCTGATCCATAATGTTGAATGAGCTGATCTCTGTCGTAATTCCGTGTTATAATGATGGCGCCTATCTGCATGAAGCAATTGCTTCTATCCGCAGGCAGGATTATCCCAATTATGAGATCATTGTTGTAAATGATGGCTCCACTGATGCCGCTACTTTAAAAGTGCTGGATGAAGTTGTAGCCCCGGATGTACAGGTATTGCACAAGGAGAACGGCAGAATGGCCTCCGCAAGGAACTACGGCATCAGGCATGCAAAAGGCAGGATCATTGCTGCACTTGATTCAGATGACTATTTTGGTGATACCTTTTTTAAGAAGGCTATGGCCATACTGGATGCTCGCAAAGAAATAGGGGTCGTGACCTCTTATATCCAGTTGTTCGGCGCTGAAAGGTTAGTATCCAAACCTAGGGGTGGAACCGACGTTAATTTCCTGTTCGGCAATCAATGCCCTGCATGTGCGATATACAGAAGAGAATGCTGGGAAGATATCGGTGGCTTTGATGAAGCCATGAAACTGGGATATGAGGATTGGGAGTTTTATATCCGTGTGACCCGTCATGGATGGAAGATAGAAGTGATACCGGAAAGACTGCTGTTCTACAGGCAAACAAAAAAATCGACCTACCGTAACGATACCCGCCCGAATGTTGTGGAACTGGTTGACTACATTGTCAACAAACACCAGGACTGGTACCTGGATATGATCAAACAGCTGATCGTACGCCGGGAGATAATATATACTGAAAGCAGGATATCCTATCAGAACATTTTTAAAATGTTGAAGAACAGGCTGCTTGGGAAGTATAAATAGTTATGGTCTTCCTATTCTGTTGCCAATAAAGGAGATGCCCTTTTTATACAGTATGGTGATATCTTCTGAGAGGTTCAGCCTGATTACCGCAAACCCGTAGATAACCGCAAACACTATTGTTCGAACGATCATATTCAGGAGAGGTACGGAGATATTAATCAGCCGGCTTACAATAAAATACAGCGATAGCGTCAGTATAACTGAATACAGCGTTTGTCTCGTAAACGGCTGCATATGGTAGTTTTTCAGGAGGAACAGGTATCGGATCCCGTTGTAGATCGTCAGGGATATCAGCTGTGCTACGCCGGCTCCCATAATACCATAAGTTTTTACAAAATAATAGTTCAGCGGCAGTGTTAACGCCAGCAAGATGAGATGCGACTGTAATTCGAAGCGCCAGCGTGGAGAAGTAGAGATCACTTGTGAGTTTAACCCTGTACCCAATTCGATGATCTTTGTAATACCTAATATTAGTACAAGTGGTTTCCCCTCATGATAGATTGCCGGCAATTGCAAGAACTCAAAGGCATCATCCAGGTTCAGCCAGATAATAGAGAATATAAAGGAAGAAAAGATCAGCAGATTAATGGACGACTTGGTGTAGATGTTGGCAATGTTTGCCATATCATTGTCCTTCCAGGATTGTGCGATGATTGGTACTCCTATACTGATCATACTTCTTTGCGGTACATCTATTACAGTACAGATATAAGTAGCTAGTGTAAATACGGCAGCGAATTCCAATCCTTTGAAACTTGAGATCAGGATAGAGTCAATGGTCAGGCTGATGATAGTG
The DNA here is from genome assembly GCF_900142925.1 of Chitinophaga sp. CF418. Taxonomy (GTDB): domain Bacteria; phylum Bacteroidota; class Bacteroidia; order Chitinophagales; family Chitinophagaceae; genus Chitinophaga. The sequence goes on along the minus strand of NZ_FRCN01000008.1, from coordinate 22,415 downwards.
ATCACATTGCTGGCGAAGATGAATGCCGTGAAACGTAACATCTGTTTGCCAAGGTCTTTGGTGACCTGGCTGGGAAGTTTGCCCAGCGGTAATTGTTTCTTATACCAGAAGTAAAAAAATAATCCGAAGAACGTTACGGCATAAGTAAATCCGAAGATATTCATGAAGGTATGGAAGCGTATCAGGCCAAAGATGAAGGCCAACACTATAACAGTGTGAAACACGCGGAATACGACCTCTTTCATGAAGTTTGAAAGAATGGTCTTATGCTGATTCCATGCATATACTTCCATGATCTGAAAGCCCAGGAAGAAAAAGACAAGGGGATAACTGATATAAAAATACTCCACCAGTAAGGGCGATTTTCCGGAGAACTTGCGGATAATCAAGGGTTCCAGAAAATACGAACCTGCAAATACGACCGCTAATCCTATGCCACCCAGTGCAAATGCGAGGGTGAGCAGGTCCATTTTTTTTTGCGGAAGCCCCTTGTAGTAAGGATAGTAGCGGGCCACCAGGGTCGGAATACCCAGGCAGGCAACACTGGTCATCAGGGTAGAGATCTCGAAAAGGGTACGGGTAAGGCCGTTTTCTGCGGGCGCGAAGTATTTTGTCATCAGGTAGATGTTGATCGCACCCAGAATGAATCCAAAATATGTATAAATCGAAGAAACGAGGCTCTTAGTCCTTACAACGCCCATATAACACTAGTCTGTTTGACCCGCTAAGATATTTATATTTTTAGATTAAGGAGAGCTTTCATATAATATTGCCGCATATTTCTTATTTTGGCGACTTACTTAATTTTCGCCCTGCAAATGGATTTGTCTGTCGTCATCGTGAACTATAAGAGCAGCCGCCTCATACTGGATTGTATCAGCACTATTGTGGCAGAGACAACCGCTATCAGCTATGAGGTGATTGTAGTGGACAATGCTTCCGGTGATAACAGTGAGCAACTGATCACATATGCCTTCCCTTTTGTACAGTTCCTGCAGATGGGCTACAATGCGGGATTCTCCCGGGCCAACAATATGGGTTTACGCGCCGCAAAGGGCGATTACCTGTTACTGCTGAATCCTGATACGCTGATCCTCGATCATGCATTGGACCGTTGTGTACAGCGGTTCGCCAAGAGCGACCTCATAGCCTGTGGCGTACAACAACTGAATGCCGACCGTAGTCTTCAGATCTCCGGCAATTACTTCATGAAAGGAGGATTGAATCACCTGCTGCCCTTGCCTTACTGGGGAAAGGTGATCCGCTGGCTGGGCTATCAGCTGAAAACCAAAGTGCCTAATGTACAGGAGGCTAGTACGGAACATCATGTGGACTGGATCAGCGGTGCTTTCCTGATGGTGAAACGCAGCTCTCTCGAAAAAGCAGGTTACATGGATGAAGATTTTTTCCTGTATGCAGAAGAAGTGGAGTGGTGCAGCCGTCTGCGTAGACTAGGCCCCCTGGCTATTTTCGGAGATATCAATATCATACATCTGCAAGGCGAAACCACCGGTGATGCATTCGGTTCTGATGAGAAAGGTTATTACGGATTGTATGACAGGAAAGGATTGCAGCTGATGTTGTCCAATCATGTAAGGGTTCGTAAGCAGTTTGGTGTGATGTGGTATTTCATCCTGTTACTCAACTATACATTTGCTGTACCGGTATTTTTCATCGGCAGTATACTGGAGAACCTGTTCAAAGGACGTAATCCTTTCAGATATATGCCGCAGGTATGGGGCCTGACGAAAAACGTAGGTTCATTGTGGGCGCTGACGCCAACGATTGTTCGTAATAAACCTCATTTCTATAAGGTGTTGTGATTAACCCAGGGGTGGTATTTTACCCCGGGTTGCATTTTACCCCGGGTTGCACCCGGGGCTACAAACACGCGGCTCCTGACGGAGCCGATTACGTTTTGTTAAATATGTTGTTTATACCGGATATTGTTGCCCCGGGGTTGCACCCCGCGCTACAAACACGCGGCTCCAGACGGAGCTGATTATGTTTTGTAAATGCATTATTTGCAATGCCTGGTTCCTACGCGTCCTGCTTATGCACCGGCTCCCAATATCCTTTCAGCACATCGATCCTGAACTGTATTACCGGCCATGATTTAGCTGGTCTTCCCTGTAATAAGTAATACCCGCCTATCACAACAGAAGCTCCCAGTTTAAACAGGTATTCCACGCTTTTCTTGTGCACCGCCATTCCGCCTTTAGCAACCATCCGTACTTTCTCTCCACGGCCAATACCGGACGCGACACGGTACATGTATTCGGATGTGAGCTTTTTCACTTCTACGACGTGATGTACGATCACTGAGGGATCGTAATAAATGATTCCACCTCTTTCTATCAGCTTGTAAAAAAATTCCTTGCCTTCACCACCTACGCGCAATGTGCCTTTCACTCCTGGCAGGCTGGTATTAAATCCACCTACGGCAAAGAAGTCGTCGCGTCGCACTATCATATTGGATTCCAATGGATAGCGACCGTTGTCGAAAGGTTTGGCGATAGGGCTGTAGTCGAAGTTGCCTACCAGTGAAGAGACATAATGGGACATCCATTTCGGTTCTGACGGTATATAGCGGGGAATGATACGGCCTCCCAGGCCGGTAGCATCCGGATGTTGTTCGAAGAAGGTGATGATATTCTCCAGATACCCTGGCATCGCTACTGCATCATCGTCCATACAACAGATCAGTGCCCCCCGGGATTTCTCTGCACCTGTATTACGTGCATAGGAAGCGCCCTGGCGGGTTTCCATGTAATAATACAGCTGTATATCAGGGTGTTCAGCGATGTATGCTTTTACCTTGGTAGCAGTATTATCTTTACTGTTATTATCGACCACGATCACCTCATAGCGTTGTTTATCAATATCCTGTTTATACAGACTATCGATGGCCTCAATGATATAGGCTTCTCTGTTATATGAACATATGACTATTGATATTGCTATTTGCATGAATTAGTTTCCTTTTTTATTTAATTCCTCACAGGGAAAGCAAAATAACTGTAATTTATCCGAAATTTCAATAATGGGGCGGCTACGATTCTTTTTAAAGGTGGCATTTATCTGCAACATTTGTTTTCTGTTGGCGGAGGCATCTTATTTTATCGACTACAAGGGTCATTTTTCAGAGATGCTGAAATATATACTGCTGATGGGTATTGTGGTTGCTTTTCCGCTGAACCTGCTGGTATTGCTCGTGGCTGCCATTATGTTGTACAGGCGCAAAATGGCCTGGGCAGCGCTTCCTCCTTATGTATTTATTATTAATGCTATAATTTTAATCGTGCAATTTTATTTCCTTTTCTAAATGGTACACAACATTCTAAAAGACAGACCAACTAAACTTTTCATCTTCTTTTGCAGCTTTTTCGTAGCTAATGCGCTGATAGCAGAATGTATCGGCGGGAAGATCTTTTCCCTGGAGAAACTGTTCGGGTTACCCGTACATACCTTCACGGTGTTTGGTCAAAGCGGACTATCCTTCAACCTTACCTGCGGGGTATTATTATGGCCCCTTGAGTTTGTGATGACAGACATCGTTAATGAGTATTATGGTCCTAAAGCAGTGAAGCGGATCTCCTACATTGCTGTAGCGCTGATCAGTTATGCCTTCATCATGTTTTACGTATCCCTTTCCGTACCGCCGGCCGATTTCTGGATCGGTTCCAATGCAGATAAAGGCATTCCCAATATGCAGGTAGCTTTTGGAGGGATCTTTGGCCAGGGCATGTGGATCATTATCGGTAGTATCACGGCATTCCTGGTAAGCCAGTTAATAGACGTGGCGGTGTTCCATCGCATCAAACGTGCTACAGGCGAAAAACATGTATGGCTAAGGGCAACCGGATCGACGGTGATATCCCAGCTGATAGATAGTTTTATCGTTTTGTTTATTGCTTTTAAACTGGGGAATAACTGGAGCTGGCAGCTGGTATTGGCGGTGTGTGTGGTGAACTACATTTACAAATTCACCGTTGCCATATTACTGACTCCTGTGATATATCTCATAGAAGGGCGTATAGAAAGTTATTTGGGCAAGGACACTGCGGCCCGTATGAAAGAAGCCGCTATGGGCAAGTCTGCGGAATAAAACATTACTAGTAGCGCAACTTCAAAAGATCTGCCACTACTTTATCAATGGGAAGGGTGACTGTTTCGGCGGAAAACTCTTCCCAGCTTATCCATCTGGCGCCTTCCACATCGGTTTTGTCTTCCGGAATGGGAAAGTCAAAAGGTTTGTCCAACGCAGGAAAGGTGATTGCTGATAAAGCTTTTACGAGGTAATAGATTGAAATGATCTGGGAATTATCACCAAAAGCAGAGAGTTGAAAGAAATCGGTGGTATAGATGTGTTCTATGACTTCCACCTCAAGTCCCAGTTCTTCCTGGAACTCCCGCACTACACATTGCAGGGTACCTTCTCCGAATTCAAGTCCCCCTCCCGGGAATTTAGTATAATATGCACCACGGATATATTCATCAGTAACGAGCACCTGTTTCTGCTCGTTCATCATTATGCCGTATACGCGAACATTAAACATTGTTTAGAACCATTTCTTCTTCATGAAATACCAGCTCATAATCACGGAGATGACGATCGATAGAATGACCGGAATATAGAACGCGTGTGTCGAGTGGGCAAACGGGATCTCTACGTTCATACCGTATATGCTGGCTACCAATACGGGGAATGTCAGAACGATGGTAATGGACGTCAGGCGTTTCATGACCAGGTTCAGGTTATTGGAGATGATGCTGGCAAAAGCATCCATTGAGCTGCTGAGGATGTTGGTATAGACGTTGGCCATTTCCAGCGCTTGTGAAGTATCTACGATCAGGTCATGCAGGAATTCCTTCTCATCTTCATTCAATCCCAGGAAATTGGTACGCTCAATCTTCATGAGCAGTAATTCATTACTACGAAGGGCAGTAAGAAAATATACCAGGCTTTTCTGGATCCGCATGATGTAGAGCAACTCTTCGTTACGGTTACTGTCATACAGTTTTTGTTCCAGGATATTCCTGCGCTGATTAATTTCTTTCAGATAATCCAGGAAGTTCATGGTCACCTTTTCGAAGATCTTCAGCACCATCATATTCCTTTTTTCAGGATGACGGTTATGGAAAGTATTCAGGAAACGGTTGATGGCCGCGTTATCGAATGAGTTGACCGTCAGGATCTGATTGTGCGTAAGGATGATAACGATAGGAATGGTAATGTAATAGGCATCGCTTTCGTTGATGGAATTATTCTCCGTAGGCGTTTTGATGACGATCAGCTTTACATTATCCTCCAGTTCATAGCGGGACTTCTCATCGATATCGAGTGAGTCGGTGAGGAAGTCCAGAGGAATATCCAGTTCTTCTGACAGTTGTTCAAATTCAGACTGTTTCAGGGGAGGGGTAATATTCACCCATGCCCCATTCTCAGGACTTGATATTTCTACCGTACGCGCGTCTATATTTTTGAAATATTGGATCATCCGGCCGCAAAGGTAGATTAATTAAAGTTACGGTAGTGTGATATTTCCCTCAAAAACAAGGGTTGCAGGGCCGCAGAGCCAGATATTATTGTAAGACCTTTCACCGGTTTTAGTAAAACGTACTTCCAGGTTTCCGCCCAATGTCTGCACGGGTATAACATATTCTTTCTCGTCCGGGCCTGCTGTCATCAGGGCTGCAGCAGTAACGCCGGTACCGCAGGAGTAGGTTTCATCTTCCACACCACGTTCATAAGTGCGGACGAAGATGCCCTGTTCCAGGGGCTGAACAAAATTGACGTTAGTGCCTTCTTTGGCAAAGCGATCATTATAGCGGATCTGCCTTCCTTCGGAGAATACATCTACCGCCTTTACATCTTCCACAAACTTAACGAAGTGAGGAGAACCGGTATTGAGATAGGAATAGAGAGAACCTAATTCCACGCCGTTCACATCCTGCATTTTCAGGTTCACCCAGCTGTCTCCTTTGAGGGTAGCTTCGTGAGGGCCATCTACAGCCAGGAAACTGAGTTGTTCACTGCTAAGACCCATTTTACGGGCGAAAGCCACGAGGCAGCGACCGCCATTACCACACATACTGCTTTCACGGCCGTCAGCATTGTAATATTTCATTCCGAAATCATAACCTTCCTGGGTATTGAGGAGCATCAGTCCATCCGCCCCGATACCGAAACGGCGGTCACACAGAAAATGTACCTGCTCTTCTGTCAGGAAATTATACGCGCCTTTCCGGTTGTCCATGATCACAAAGTCATTGCCGGTTCCCTGGTATTTGTAGAAATGAATTGCTGACATAATGCGCAAAAGTAAGTCTTTTAAATGACAGTCAATAGCCATACGCAACAGGCCCGGGTCTTTAGTACCAGGGCCTGCGTTGTTTGACATGGTCAACTGTCAATGGCTGACAAAGTCAAATTTAATGAGGATTGATTATCAGATCTTTTCTATAATGGCTAAGGACTGTTTAATGAGGTTTTCTACTACCAGTGCACCATCTTTGGTAAATTCCTGCCTGATACGGTTGGCTACAATAGCGCTGATAGACAGGCAATCATGTCCCAGTACGCGACCGAGACCATAAATACCGGCAGTCTCCATCTCAAAGTTAGAAATGTAATGATTCTCATGGCGGAAAGCGGTCAGCTGTTCCAGTAATTGAGGGTGGGAGAGCGGTCCTCTCAGGGCGCGTCCCTGAGGAGCATAGAACCCGGGACAGGTAATAGTAATACCGCTGATATATCCTTCAGTAAAGCGTCCTGCGAGGTCATTGGCGGCGCTTAACAGGTAAGGGCTGGCACTACCGGGACGCAGTTGTACCTGCTGCCGGAAAGCTTCCAGGAGGCCTTTTTCCTGTGTTGTATTCTCGAATTCATACCAGGGCAGTAGATTGTCCAGTCCTACACCATAGGAGGAAACCACGAAGCTGTCCACCGGCACGTTCTCCTGCAGTGCGCCGGAAGTGCCTAAGCGGATGATTTGCAGCCGGGTAAGAGACGGTTTAATGGTCCGGGTACTGAAGTCAATATTCACCAGGGCATCCAGTTCATTGAGCACGATGTCGATATTGTCTGTTCCGATACCGGTAGACACGACGGTAAGCCTTTTTTGTCCGATATATCCGGTGTGGGTAACAAATTCCCTGTGCTGATGAGTACTCTCTGTACGATCGAAATGTTTACTAACTTCGGGTACGCGATCAGGGTCTCCAACCGTTATAATAGTCGTGGCAAGCTCTTCTGGCCTGACATCCAGATGATATACAGCCCCCCGGCTATTTAATATCAGTTCAGATTCTGCAATACGTTTATTCATGGTTATCTGATAAAATTGTGAAATAGATTTGGCAAATATCTAAAATTTACTACTTTTGCAATCCCATCAAACGGATGGGAGCACAAAAATAAGGTTTCGTGGCCGAGTGGCTAGGCTGAGCTCTGCAAAAGCTCCTACAGCGGTTCGAATCCGCTCGAAACCTCGAAAAGGACTACAGAAATGTAGTCCTTTTTTGTTTTAGATCCTGTGGAAATTACTGATGAGCGTGGGGATCTGTTTTTAACCTTCCCCCCAAGTTTTCAACCTGATCCTATATTCTTCCATTCCTGTTTTAAATCCTGACACTAATGTAGGGGCGCCCTCCCTGCAACATCCAATAAAGGCATCAATTATGATCACCTGTTTGTATAATATACGGCAGTGCTTAATTCTGATGGCAGCATCAGATTGCTGACCGTATTTTCGTTTACAGCCAGCAGTTCCTTTACCCTAATATGGACCTGCAAATTTGCATATAAGACGATTGAGAAGATCTTCAGGCAGAAAAACAATGTAACATTTCGTGTAAACTTTCCAGTTAACTGAGATGCGCATGCAGAAGATGATATGTAGCGATGTTTACAGGGGACTATATATACGCAGTAAAGCGGCTATGGTAAAGATGCCAGGCGGAATAGCCGGGGGATATGCCGGGTTGCCCCCTGATGATTTTTTCTTTGAAAATTCCGTTGATGAAGAAGTGAACAATGCGAAGCGCCGAATTAAAGAATGAACAAAATGAACTGAAATATCCCGGAAAGTGAATAGTACATTTGTTGCTGTAAAAACTATATATCATGTTGAACATTGCAAATGATCGCTCCCTGCCTATCGCACAGCCAATGGCCTTCAAGGCAAATGGTGAAACAGGTGCTGTTAACACCAATCCTCAAAAGGGCAAGCACGAAGTAACTAAAGTTGTTGAATTAAACAAAAACCAATCAATTATGTCATCGTATTCTCCCAACAAGATTATTTCCGGGCAGAGAACTTATTTGCTCTATTCTCCTTTGTCTTCTAAGCTGAGCCAGGAAGATGAATACTTTATGATAGAGAACGAGATGTTAGGGATAGTCGCTACAGGTAGAACTGAAGCAGAAGCCGCGCAGGATTTCGCGCAGGAGTTTGATTTTATCTACCAGCGCTATAATGAATTATCCGACACCGAGATGTCTGAGAGAATTAAACGGATCAAAGTATTATTAAATACTATTGTTAAAGAAGTAAATTTTAAATAATGGCAGCATTGCAGGCGCAGAAGACAATAAGAAACCTTTTAAGTAAAGGGTTTGTAAAGGCAAATGGTGGGCACCAGTATATGGAGTTCTGGCATAATGGTAAATATGTCCTCCAAACCTTTTGTAGTCATAATGATCAGGATATAAATGACTACTTAATAGCGAAAATGAGAAAACAGTGCCATCTTGGGAAAGATGACTTCCTTGATTTGGCCAATTGCCCCTTATCAGAAGAGGGGTATATAAAAAAGCTGGTTGATAAAGGAACTTTGACAGATGCTGATCTGTTGACAGGCGCCAATGTCAATTAGAAGAAAAAATTGTTTACCCCTTTTGAATTCCTCTCCTAACATACCCCATGTCCAATAATGAATGCTTTAGTCTCAAAACCGAACGGATTTGAATATCCCTGTATTTATTAACTGTTTCATTTATAGTTAATAAATAACTGGCATTCCATTTTTTTTGATAAATGATTCAACTATGGCCGTTATGATTAAAAGCTTCCTCAAAATTGCATTCCGCAATTTGGCGAAAAATAAAACAGTCAGCGTTATTAGCGTTACAGGTCTGGCAACAGGCACGCGCTGTTGCATTTACATTGTAATGTACATCTGACCAGTATAGCTACGATAAACATCATAGCGGGGCGGCAGATATCCCATTAATAGCATGAAAACAGAGTGAGTTATGCGTCCTTTTTTGTCCTAACTTTCCTGAATGGCAACAGTCTCTCTCTCCAGCGCATCCGGTAAATGGATCATGGTATCGGCGATCATGGCCTCGGCTATGGCCTTTATTGATGGCACGGCCCTGAACGTGGTTCTGCCCGCTATCCAGAAAAGTATGCACGCCTCCGGGACAGACCTGTTCTGGATGTTGAACGCATATCTTTTAATGCTGGCGTCGCTGATGCTGATCGGTGGTTCGCTGGGAGATAAGTTAGGCCGAAAAAAAATCTTCATTACCGGCATCGTCATATTCATCATAGGTTCCACTGCCTGTGGAATGGCGGGCGATGTGACACTGCTAATTCTCTTCAGAGTCTTACAGGGCATTGGTGGCGCATTGATGATACCTGGCAGTCTTTCGCTGATCTCTTCCTCCATAAATGAAAACGAGAGAGGCAAAGCCATCGGTACCTGGTCTGCTTTTACTACCATGGTAACCATCGGCGGACCAGTACTGGGAGGCGCTTTGGCTGACGCCGGTTACTGGCGGTATATCTTTTTCATCAATGTGCCCATTGGCGTGGTAGCAGTGCTCATTCTCTGGCGGAAAGTGAAGGAAAGTATTGCAGATGATGACGATAAAACACTGGACTTCTCCGGTGCTGGCGCCATTGCGCTCGGACTGGCAGCTGTTACTTTTGGCTTCCTGCGTATCCCCGAGGTCGGATTTAACAACTGGCAGGTACTTGTTTCATTAGGAGCTGGCCTGTTGCTGCTGACCGCTTTCATCTTCATAGAGCAGAAAAGCAGACATCCGATGATGCCTTTGTCGCTGTTCAGGAACATGACATTCTCCGGGGCCAACCTGCTGACCCTCTTTCTCTACGCCGGATTGGGAGCCGGTATGTTGTTCCTTTCTCTTAATCTGGTACAGGCGCAGGGGTATGATCAGTTGCAGTCAGGACTTACCTTCTTACCCTTTACGATCCTCATGGTGTTTGTGGCCCGCTTTGCAGGTAGTCTGGCCGATAAATATGGTCCCAAGCTCTTATTGACCATCGGTCCGGCCACCGCCGGAACTGGACTGCTGATGTTGTCTTTTGTCGGACAAACAGCCGGACCATCTGCCTATTTCAGTACCTTCTTTCCCGGTATTGTTGTTTTCGGGCTGGGGATGTCTTTTACCGTAGCTCCTCTGACTGCTGCCGTGATGGGCGCTGTCAGCGATCACTTCTCCGGAACAGCTTCCGGTATTAATAATGCCTTATCTCGTATTGCAGTGGTATTTGCCAATGCCATCCTTGGGGCATTAGCGGTCCTGTTTTTCTCCGGTTCACTGAAACATGAACTGTCGGCATTGCCCTTGAATGAGGCCAGCAAACAGGAGGTTATGCAACAGACAACGGAACTGGGAAATGCAAAAGCACCCTCATCACTGAATGAAGCAGATAAAGAAAAAGTAACCCGGCTATATCATAGCAGCTTTATATCGGCATATCAGAAGATCATGCGGATATCAGGATTCCTGGGTTTCCTCGGAGCACTGATGTCTGTTATGTTTATCCGGAATAGTGCTGTCAGGGCTGCCGCTGTCCCGGATTAGTAATTATTTAGGTTGCACCCCGGGCTACAAACACGGGACTCCTGACGGCGTCCTATTGTGTTTTGTTAATGGCATTTGTTGTAAACATCGGATCCCGGGGTTGCACCCCGGGCTACAACCACGGGACTCCGTTAGGAATCCTATATTGTTTTGCTCATCTCATTTGTTATAAACACGGGATCCCGAGGGTTCGACCCCGGGAAAAGAACCACCGGGGGGAGAGAACAATGTCTATGTTATACATGTTTTGCATAAGGCGGCCTCGTATGCTGGTTAACTGCCTGTTCTTTCAAATATAAATTTTTGTGCCTTCTTTGGTGGAGTTATCTTCATTTTCGTATTTTTCGTGTTTCTTCTGAAGGTTATCCCGGGGCAGGGCACAAACATTGATATTGAGCGTCTGGCTGGAGCCTCATGTTATCCAGATAACTAATCAATCCGACAAAACAACTGCATGGGCCTGAACAGACTTTTTACTACCCTGGCTATCCTGGCAATTTCCACGGCGCAGGCGCAAACGCCTGCCGGCGATAGTATTACCGTAGCTATTTCTCCCGCTTATGATAGTGTAAGCGGTGTACACCGTATATTGTTTGGCGATAGTTACCGCAAGCTATGGGCAGCTCCTGTAAAGATGAAGGTATTCTACCTGGAAAAAGAAAAGGGAGGGCTGACCATCGAACAAAGGGGCGGTGGACTACAAACCAAGTCCTTACGGTTGAAAGACCCCAGCGGCCAGGAATGGGTATTGCGTACCATCCAGAAATATCCTGAAAGGGGGCTACCCAAAAATCTGAGGGCCACCATTGCCAAAGATATTCTGCAGGACCAGGTGGTTACTGCACATCCGTATTCCTCGCTGACTGTTCCGCCGCTGGCGGAAGCCCTGGGGATACCTCATGCCAATCCGCAGATCATATATATACCCGATGATCCTGCGTTGGGAGAATACCGGAAAGACTTTGCCAATGCCGTGTTCCTGTTTGAAGAAAGAGAACCCGAAGACGCCAGCCGTACCGACAATACAGAAAAAACACAACGCAAGCTGGAAGACGACAACGATGTGCGCCTCAATCAACAGATTGTGCTGAGGGCAAGACTGCTGGATATGCTGCTGGGCGACTGGGACCGGCATGAAGATCAATGGCGCTGGGAGCGGGAAAAGAATAAGAAGAAAGTAACCTATACACCGGTGCCCCGCGACAGGGACCAGGTGTATTACAATACCACCGGTTTGTTTCCCTGGATCATCTCCCATCAATGGCTGAAATCCAAGTTCCAGGGTTATCATGACCATATCCGGGATATCAAGGGCTTTAACTTCAATGCCCGGTATTTTGACCGTTATTTCCTGAATGGACTGAGTGAGGAAGACTGGCGGGAGCAGGTGCATTATATCCAGGCTACACTGACAGACAGTCTTATTCGTCAGTCAGTGATGCTCATGCCGGACACGATCTTCCGGTTGTCCGGAGAGCGGATCATCAGTGCTTTTATTGCCCGCAGAGACAAGGTGGAAAAAGAAGCGATCAGCTATTATAAATTCCTGTCCATCTATGTGGATGTTCCGGCTTCCGATAAACAGGAGTTGCTGGATATTCAGCGACAACCGCATGGTAAGGTGGACGTGTCTATCTACAAAATAAAAAAGGACGGTACTACGGATGATCTGCTGTATAAACGGGTATTCGATCCGGCAGTGACGAAAGAAGTCCGGTTGTATGGTCTTGACGGGCGTGACGTATTCAGCGTGAGTGGTAATGAGGGATCGCCTATTCGTATCCGTATGATAGGTGGCAGCGGTGTAGACAGCTTCATTGTGGCGAATGATGTGCCACGTAAAGGAAGGCTGTATGTATATGACCGCTCTGACGAAGAAAATCATATACCGCCGAAAGGAGATGCGAAGATCAGAACAGCTGCTGATACATCCGTGAACAGCTATGATAAACGCAGTTTCCTGTTTGACAGGTTCGGGCCGTTATTCTCCGTACAGTACAACCCTGATCAGGGCCTTATGTTCCGCGCCAATATGATGTATGAAAAGCAGGGATTCCGTAAGAAGCCCTATGCACAACAACATCAGTTGATAGTGAGTTATGTGACCGGCAGGCAGGCCTTCCTGTTGCAATACCTGGCTGATTTTAAACAGCTGGTAGGAAAGAATGACCTGCGTATCAATATCCTTTCCCGCGGACCGCATAACCTGAGTAACTTCTTCGGTTTGGGTAATGAATCTGTTTTTGTGAATGAAAATGAAAAACAGATCTCGTATTACCGTAACCGGTATGACCTGGTGAATGGCGATGTAAGGTTGTATCGTTCCATTGCCAATCACATCGCCGTGAGCGGAGGTATTGCGGGACAGTTTTATACCAGCCGGGAAGCTAACAACAGTCACAAGTTCCTGGGAGCTTACAATGCTGCTTTCCCGGGAGAAAGTGTATTTGACGACCGCATTTATGCGGGGCTGGTAACAGCTATAGAGGCGGATACCCGTAATCCGGGTATGATGCCGCGTAAGGGCATCAACTGGCATACGGAGCTGACCGGCATGCAACAGACGAACAGGGAACATAAAAGATATGGCAAACTGACGTCTGACTTTAGCTTTTATGTTCCTTTGATCGGCGATTCCACACTGGTGATGGCAAATCGTATAGCCGCGGGCACCACTTTCGGTGATCCTGCTTATTTCCAGATGATGTCTATAGGCGGTACGCAGATCCTTCGCGGTTTTCATACCAACCGTTTCGTCGGAAAGACGGCCGTGTATCACAACTTTGAACTACGCCTGAAATTATTTGACTTCACCTCTTACCTGTTGCCGGGAAGTGTAGGCCTGGTCGGATTTAATGACCTGGGCCGTGTATGGATGCCCAACGAATCTTCCAGCAGATGGCACGACGGTTATGGTGGCGGTATCTATATCATACCGGTGGAACTGTTCCTGATACAGGCAGCGGTTGGTATCTCAGAAGAAGGAGCGCTGCCTTATATTACAGCCGGTTTCAGGTTCTAGTATGATAGTGTCTCTATACAAGCGCTTTTATTATCCTGTTATCAGGATCTTTCCGCTACCTGCATATTTTACCCGCTCGATCACTGCATCAGAGATCAGAGTGCCCATTTCAATGCCTATGGATACTACCAGTGTTTCATCGTCACGCAACTTTTGGGCAGTACCCGGTTGCAGTATGATTGTTTCTCCTTTATAAGCCTGTGCCGCCAATCGCCAGGCCGTAGTAACAGGCTGACTGATCAGCATGGGAGCGCTGGCTGCATAATGGCGGTCAGCACCTCCATCCCAGAGAATACCAATGGACAGCACGATCCTGTACATGGGATATTGCCATGGTAATGACAGGTTAATGCCCGGAGTCAGTTCGGGAAGTTGAACGGTAGCACTTGCCGTGTTTCGGTCTATAGTACAGTAGACAGGTGGTTTTACCACATTGTTGAAGGGATACCGTTTGTTGAGATTAAACCCATCCAGCAGGTGGCGGTATTCCGAAAATTCCGTCTTTCTTATACCAAGTGGTCTATGGATATCCATCTTCATAATAGACCTGCATAAGGCATTCATTGTAGGCGTAAAGTTATAGTCTGCCAGGTGCCGGATATGAAATATTGCCAGGCGGATGGCACAGCCCCCCTTTGCTGCGTCTCCAAATTCATCATTGTTGAGGCGTGTTAGCGCAAATTTCGGTGATTTCTGGATCTGCTTTCTGGTAGCGCCACCTTTGGTGCGCGCAATGATCTTGTCGGAATCTCTTCGTTTGTAGAAGCTGAACATCCCTAAACTTCCGTTGATGTCAAGCAGCTTGTTAGTAACAATGGCCATAATAAGGGAATTAACAGTTTTTAAATGGTTACAAATAAAAGTATGGATTGTATGCTCACTCTGAGGTTAACAGGCGTGAAACAGGATACCAATTTAAGTAATTCTCTTCTATAAATCATCTATAAACTATTATCTAACCATATATAACCCATATATAATCCATATCTTTTAAATATGGGTTATATATGGGTCATATATGGCTTATATATGGGTTATATATGGGTTATCTCAGGGAAAGCACTATAGTAGAAGCTTTGCAAGGAGCTTATAAAATAAGGTCTATGTAAATAGATGTTAAGATGTTAGTAAGGTATATTATTAATAGATTATATGAAAGGTGAAAGGCAAAAAAAATCCCGTAACCGGTCAACCTGGTTTACGGGATGTTGAGAAAAAGTTTTGGTAATTATACCTCCGGATAGCTCAATACAACGGTCTCTGAACTCGTCGATGAGGTCATATTAAAGTAATGTCCTGGCCTGGGTCGCAAACCGGCTTGCAAGGGGATAATAAGACTATCAGCGGGGAAGTCAGTTCTTATGCCTCTCCATCTGAGCGTAGCAGGGAGAACATCAGCATGTCATAGTGTTTGTCATCCCAGTAATGCCACTGCCTGAGGATACCTTCCTGGTGGAAGCCAATCTTATGCAGTACTTCTATGGTAGGATCATTTCCTTCCATCACTTCTGCTTCTATACGGTTGATGTCCAGCGCAAAAAAGCCGAAACTGATAACTGCATACAGGGCTTCTGCAATAATGTCCTTGTTCCAATAGTCATATTGCAGGTCGTACCCTAAATTGGCCCGGTGTTTTTTCGTGAAATGGTTGAATCCTACCGTACCAATGATCTCGTTATTGTCGTTCAGCTGGATACCCCATCTGATGGCGGCTTTTGATTTGAAGCGTTCACGGAAGTAATCGATAAGACGTTGACAATCTTTTTCATCTTCCGGAGGCAACAGGTTGTAGTATTGGCTCACCTGCTTATCGCATAATATCTTAAACAGGTCATTGGCATGTTTCTCGGTAATCTGGACCAGTTCCAGGTGTGGGGTGCGCATGGCGGGGAACTTATCAAATACCGTAGTTTTATGTTCAGTAAACGTGGACATGATAAAGCTGTTTGGTGTAACGATGCTTGCTTATAATGAATTTAACGAAAAAAAAGGATAATTTCAACAAATGCAATCTCATCTTATGAAAGCAACATTATTGTCCCCTTTGGTATGCGCGGTATGCCTGGCATCCTGTTCAGTTTTCAAAAGACAGAAGTATGAGCCTTTAACCTATACAGCCCGGGGCTGTCAGCTGGATTCTTTAAAAAAGTTATGATTTCAAAAAAGGACTGCAGAGTGCTCAAAGAGGAATGGTTTCAATAGTCCACATGTCAGTGCTGTACAAGTGCGAAACATGCTCCACCAAAAATTGCGGCGAACAAAGTATTAAGGAAGTTCACCGCATCATTCCCGATATGTTTGTCGCGTTCCAGTGTTGCACCGAGTACTGAGTCAAGGAGATTCCCCAGTACACCCGCCAGCAAGACGATAATGCCCATTTTATCAAAGCCGGCGTATAGCAGTGCAATCAGCGCGGCGCCTACGGTACCGATCAGTGTTCCTTCCAGGCTGACAACGCCATCCAGTCCTTTGGCTTCTCTCTTGAAACTCCAGATGTTGTAGAAGTTACGGCCATATACCATACCCAGTTCGGAAGAAAGCGTATCTGCCAGCGCAGATGCCAGGCTGGCGGCTACCATTAGTTCGTAAAGGGCTAGATGTGAAGGATCCAGGTAGGCGACAAACGATACGATACCTGCCACACCGCCATTGGCAAAAACCTGGCTGGCTTTCCGGCTTTCGGGATGTATGCCTTCAGACGTTATTTTAGCTTTCAGATCTTTCCGGTGGGAAGTGGCCCAAACACCAAGTATAAAAAACAGGAGAAGTGAAAGTAAGCCAGTCCATCCTGTACCCAGGATGGCAATGAAGCCGATCAGACCTGCCAGCAGGGCTGCCGGAATAGTTAGTTTTTTTGTTCTGATACAGATGAACATAATACAGCCCAGTATCAGCAGGACGAGAAGTTGGATGCTTCCGGGAGGGAATATTGCCATAGAGGCGTAAAACTAAATAAATATTTGATGAGAACAGATACCCTTATCTGATGAAAGAATTTTTGTGAGCAGCAATATATTATTTTTTATCTCTCTCGTTTTTATGAACTTTGTTGCTATTAATAACTAACTGGTTTGGAATCGATTCCATCACATCTATCGTAGAATTACAGCCAATTTTAGACGTCCAGTATTTCTCATTATACCAACTATTTTCTCCCAAAAAAATACTCCAATGTATTACTCAACAACCTGAGTGGGCCTTTTTTCTGGCAACTCATTACGCGGGCATGTAGAATGATCGTTCCCTTTCAGGGAATAGAGGGATTCCTATAATCTGGATTGTATCGTATTGCTTACTCCAAAAGCATATCACCATGAGACAAAATCTAAACGAGAGGTATTCATCTCTTACCAACCCCGTTTATGTCTACCAAACACAACTAAATTATTGCTATGGTTCTTTAGTACAAAGTTTTTTGATTATCTCCTTACTGTTTCTATTACTTATGCCAGTCAGCATACAGGCACAGGGTACCAAGACATTTACAGTGAATATGACCAGTGACGAAAGTGATCCTAACGCAAATGATATTGGAGATGACGGGAAATGTGACGTCGACCCCATTACAATGGGCGACCAATGCACTTTTCGTGCAGCCATACAAAATCAGAATGGTAACCGCCACCTGGGACAAAACCGGATCACTTTTGCAATAACCAATGCACCGGGTGGAGGTAGTATTGTTATAAAAGTAGGAAGCACAGGTCTGGGAGCATTGCCGCCTATTCTGGGAGCAGTATCTATCAGCGGCGTGAATAGCGACGGCAGGCGTATTGAACTGGACGGAAGCGGGGCAGGAGGAGGTGCAATAGGTCTACGTTTGCTTGGCGGCGGCTGTGACATTTCCTTTTTGGTCATCAACAGTTTTTCTTCTCACGGCATGTTCATCTCCGGTACACCACCTCCGGGCGAAGGCGGGCACCGTATACAGAACAATTATATCGGCACCGACTTTACCGGCGCTACCGCCAAAGGTAATGGCGGAGACGGGATATTCATTGACAATACACCTGGCTGTATGATTGGAGGTACTGGTATTTTAAGGAATATCATATCAGGGAATGAAGGCCATGGTATTAATATCCAGGGACTTGATCCCTCGCAGTTTGGCACCAACGGAGCGCAGAATAACTTTGCAGTAGGTAATCTCATCGGCCTGGATATATCGGGTGAGAATGCCTTGCCAAACAAGGGGGATGCTGTTGTTTTAAATAATGCACCAAACAATACTATCGGCGGGGCGGCCGACAACCAGGGAAACAAGATGGCGGGTAATACCAACAGCAACGGTGTTACTGTCACGGGTAGCCTGACAGAAGGGATCAAGATACTGGGAAATTTTATTGGGGAAAATAAAACGGGCGCCAAGTTCAAAATAGGCATCGCTGCCAGTGCTAAACCGATCACCATCGAAGGGAATTATATCACTGATATTGTGGGAGTAGGTATTGATCTGTTTGTAACCGGAGATGGTAGTTATAATATCCGTAAAAACACTTTTCAGGGGAATATGACGATTGGGAGCAAGCTGCGGTTCGGGGATGGAAAGACTGTACAGATGAAGTATGAAAATAATTTTCATGGTGGCAATGGTATGGCGCTGGATGTAGTAGAGTCTTTGAGTGGAAAGATTGACTGGCTTTTTGCCGGCGATACATTGAAGCTTGGTCAGGCGGGGGCTAACTTTATATTTCATGCGGCAGGGAACAAAGATTTCAACAGTGGGATATATGACGGTAATGCCGGTGTGGCCTTCAACTACGTAGTAGATCCTGTATCCGGTGTGCAAATAGCGGTGAGGGCAAAGGCAGATGTATATACGGGCAATGCGGGCGGAGCAAGGACGGGAAGAATGGTGTTGAAGGCAGGAACGGAAGTCAGCTATGTCTTGTCGGGCTCGTCGGCTGTCAATAATGGTAAGGACGGAGACAGACTGGATGTGTTCGCCGATGTGAATGCCATTGCGACCCTCACAGCAATGGACAATACATTTGTCCTGAATGGTGGCGTTGGTCTCCGCTGGATCAGTGATGGGAAGAATCTTGTTACTGTCCGGGCTTTCATAGAGGAAGATCTTTTTGATAAGAATGTGCTGGGAGGTTTGGAAATTACCAGTTTCCTAACGGAGAAAAGTATACTCAATAATACTGTTACCGGCAACGGAGGACCGGGTATCCTGCTGAACGGTACTACGATTGCGCACCTTGAAGGCAACACCATTTCCGGTAATGGCATCGGCATATTGGTGAATGATGCCGCAACGGCCAGTATTAATAATAATACCGTCACCGCTAATGGAAAAGGTATTGCTTTCGGAGGAACGGGTACAGGTAGTGCTTTAACAGCGAATGCTATTTTCAAAAATAATGGTCTGGGCCTTGACCTGGGCAATGATGGTCCTACTGCAAATGATCCTGGTGACGGAGATGCCGGACCGAATAATCTACAGAATTTTCCTGTACTGACAGCTGTAAACAGTGGAGGTGGAAATACCGATATACTGGGTACGTTGAATAGTACTCCTAATACAACTTTCAGACTGGATTTCTACTCCAATGATGCCTGTAATCCGTCAGGATTTGGAGAGGGGCAGGCTTTCCTGGATTCCTTTAAAGTGACTACTGACGCGGGCGGTAATGCCGCTTTTAATGCGATCTTAACTGGTATAACACTACCGGCGGGGGCTGTTGTTACCAGTACCGCTACTGACCCTAATCACAATACCAGTGAATTCAGCGCTTGTCTGGGGACGGGAACTATTGAAACCGCAGATCTTGAATTAACTAAGACGGCCGATAAGACGCAGTATGTTGTTGGCGACCTGGTGACATATACTATTCAGTTAGCAAATAAAGGAACGGCGGATGCACCTGATATTGTCGTTACAGATGTACTGCCGGCTGGTGTTAGCTTTAAACAGGCTACGGCTACTTTAGGCACTTATGATAATACGACAGGTAAGTGGCAGGTGCCATTCCTGTCTAATGGTAAGCAGGCTACGCTGACTATCACTGGTACTGTTGATGCTGCGGGAACTATTACCAATACTGCTGAAGTTACAGCAAGTAAATTGCCTGATCCGGATTCCTCTCCTGGCAATGGTGTCAGTACAGAAGATGATCAAAGCAGTGTTTCCATAAAGATACAAGAGCTGACTGCTGATCTTGAGCTGATCAAAAAGGCTGATAAGACGCAGTATACTGTTGGAGACCAGGTGATATACACTATTCAGTTAACTAATAAAGGAACAGCAGATGCGCCGGATATCGTCGTTACAGATGTATTGCCTGCTGGTGTTACCTTTAAACAGGCTGTAGTTACTGTTGGTACTTATAGTAATACGACAGGAAAATGGCAGGTGCCGCTGCTGCTTAATGGTAAGCAGGCAACGCTGACCATCACAGGTACTGTTAATGCCTCCGGAAATATTATCAGTACTGCGGAAGTGACGGCCAGTAAACTGCCAGATCCGGATTCATCCCCTGGTAATAATGTCGGTACTGAAGATGATCAAAGCAGTGTTTCCATACAGGCGACCCAGCAGCAGCAGGATGTAGCACAGCAATATAAGGCGCTCATGCAGCAGATCACAGCATTGGTGAACGCCGGCAGGCTTACTCCGCGGGAAGGAAGAATACTGAACGGGATCGTGGAAATTTCATTGAGACTGGAAAACAGGGGACAGATCCGGCCAGCTATTGTTGTATTGAGGATATTCATTGTGCTGGTAAGGAATGCGACACAAAGAACACATCTGACAGATATTGACAGGAATGCACTTATTACTTCCGCACAGAAGATCATTGATCAGCTGCGGGCAATGCCGCTCCGTCAGTCATCTGCGTTGAGAGACAATGACGAAGAATGGAAGGATTTGGAAAACCGCGCCCGTAAGGAATTAATGGGACAGGCATTCATCAGGACTTATCCTAATCCGTTCAATAGTTACACCGTTATTTCATTTGATGTTGCAGATGAAAGCAGGGTTCAGCTGAATGTTTACGATGTGAATGGCAGAATGATTGCTCGTCTGGTAGATAAGGTGATGCAACCAGGTGTACAGACTGTTACCTGGCAGACGCCAAACCTGCCGGCAGGTATATATGTATTGCAGCTGAGAGCAAATGATGTTGTGACTACGTATAAGGTATTCCATGTGAGAGAATAAGGTAGCCGGGCTGTCTAAATCCGCCTGTCAGAATGTCCAATTAGTACAGCCAGCGTTGTGTAAATGAGGGGTAAATTTGCTTAACATAAAAAATGGAAGCATGAAAAATCCGGATTTCACAACTGCTATTCTGGTGGATCAGACAGCCCAGCAAGCTTTTAATGCTATTAATAACGTTCGCGGATGGTGGTCCGAGAACATAAAAGGAAACACAGATGAACTCAATAGTGAATTTACATATAGTTACAAGGATGTCCATCGCTGCCGTATCAAGATTATTGAGCTTATTCCTGCGCAGAAGGCGGTTTGGCATGTTCTGGATAATTATTTCAGTTTTACAGCAGATAAGAATGAATGGAAGGACACAAAGATCATCTTCGAGATTGTGCAAAAGGGAGATAGGACAGAGGTGCACTTCATGCACCAGGGATTAGTGCCTGCGTATGAATGTTATCAGATTTGTCATGATGCATGGACAGGGTATATACAGGAGAGTTTAAAGAACCTGATTGCTACGGGAAAAGGAGCGCCGAATCCGAAGGAGATGGAAGCGGAAGAGTCGAAATAGATTGTTAGGAGCGGAGTAGGGGGCCGATTGAGATATCTGAAGTAAATATAAACATCCGGTAGTCGGCCGGAAGTAATATAAACTCGCCTGCGCATATACGATGCGCAGGCGTTGTTTTTCTTTGTAATGGGATATCTGATAATAGGGGTTGCAATTCTTTTACAACGAATGTGTTATACGCTTTATCAGATCGTTTTGTGACCTTTGCTGCAGTTGAAATTTGATGTTGCCCAAAATTTATTTCATAATCTATACTTTGTTCGAGCATATTCACAATTCTCAATTTAGATCTTAGCCTATAATATGAATAGTTGGATTGTTATAAGTCTTCTTATAATGAACCTGCATAACCCTGTTGATACCTATCGTACTGATACGACAGTTACAGCCCGGGATAGCAGTTCTATGAAAGCACCAGAATTACCTGCAAAATATTTATCCCAGGTAAAACAGAAGTCAATGCATGTGGAACAGCAGGTAAATAAGCGTGCTGACAAGGCATTGAGCCGTTTACTTAAACAGGAAAAGAAAATGAAGGCCCGCCTGTGGAAGGTCGATTCTGTGGCTGCAGGTAATATTTTCTCGAAATCAATAGACAGTTTGGGCAGCCTGAAGGCAGGGCTCAAAAATAAGGTAACGGGGAAGCTGCCTGTAGGGAACAGCTATCTGGATTCATTGGGTAATTCCTTAAAGTTCCTGGAAGGGAAAGGTGAGCTGCTGGGTGCATCCAAAGGAAAGCTGGCAGGTGTTACGGGTAATATTGAATCGCTGCAGGGCAAATTGCAACAGGCGGAGCAGATTAAGGCGTATATCC